>NZ_JBBOOW010000001.1:0-3696298 GCF_038003305.1 Bacillus sp. FSL K6-3459 | reverse complement strand
AAGGCTTCTCCCCCCTCCTTTTCTTTTTAAAATGACCAGTATCAAACTGTTATAGAACACGAAAAAGAGCAAATGGTCATCACCATTCGTGCACATACATTGTTGAAAACAAATAATATAGTAGAAAAACGTCTTTTCGACAAATTACACAGTCTGTGGATAAACAATTCAACAACCTGTGTAATATCTTTCCACAGGTTGTCCACAATTTGTGGATAACCTAAATAGGTCAGATAAGTAATTAAGAGTTAAAACACAAATATAATATCAAAATAAACAAGATGGCGCAATGGGTGTCACAAACTTATCCACAAACTTTACATCCTGTTGAAAAATAATTATCCACATCAGTTATTTGTGTGAAAAAAATGTCGATAATGAATGTGGATAGTCTAAATATGCCGGAAAAATATCCACACCCTTGTTTTAGAGGCCTTTTAGGAGGAAAAAGAGAAGAAAATGTTAGAAACTAAAAAAGAAGGTTTCTTCGTTTGATAAATTATGTTATGCTTATAAGGTTGATAATAAGAGTTTTATCATTGATATTGACAATCGATGGGTTACACAAATATAATGAGTTAGACTGTCTTAAACAGCTATTCCTCAGGGAGGTGTCATAAATGAAAAGAACGTTTCAACCAAATAACCGAAAGCGTAGTAAAGTTCATGGCTTCCGCAGCCGTATGAGTTCTAAGAACGGACGTCTAGTTTTAAAGCGACGCCGCAGTAAAGGTAGAAAAAAATTATCAGCTTAGGCCACTGAATAATGTCAGTGGTCTTTTTTACATAAAATCGTAAATGAACTGTCAGTTTTTATCGGAGTGGAAGAAAACATGAAGAAGCGAAACAGGCTAAAAAAAAATGAAGAGTTTCAAAAAGTGTTTAAAAAAGGTCAATCAATGGCGAATCGTCAATTCGTTATTTACCAGCTGGATCAACCAAATCAAGATGAACTGCGTTTAGGATTGTCTGTGAGTAAGAAGATTGGTAATGCAGTGATGAGAAATCGAATTAAACGACTGATCCGTCAGGTGTTTTTAGAGGAAGGTCATAAGTTAAAGCAAGAAAAAGACTATATTGTCATTGCGAGAAAACCAGCAAGTGAATTGACCTTTGAAGAAACAAAGAAGTCTCTCCAACATTTATTTAGAAAATCCGCTGTTTATCAACAACAACCGAAAAAGTCTTCGTAATAGAAACTTTCGTTGAATCAATTTTTAAAAGCGCTTCCTTCATCTAGTGAATTAAAATGAAACCACCACTTTGTATTGAAAAAATGTTACCATACTGATTAGGTGAGTCACTTTCGTAATCAATTCCAACTTAAATAAAGTTTGAAGTAATGGGAGGAATCTTGTTGAAAAGGCGATTATTACTAATATTTAGCTTGATTGGCGCATTGGTTCTATTGGCTGGATGTACACAAATTAATGAACCAATCACATCAGATAGTAAGGGATTCTGGAACTCTTATATTGTTTACCCGCTATCTCAATTAATCACGTACATGGCAAATTTGACTGGTGAAAACTACGGAGTTGCGATCATTATTGTGACACTGTTAATTCGCTTGCTCATTTTACCATTAATGATTAAGCAGTTAAGAAGTACAAAAGCAATGCAAGCATTGCAGCCTGAAATTAAAAAGCTTCGTGAAAAATATAGCTCTAAAGACCAAAAAACTCAGCAGCAGCTTCAGCAGGAAACAATGGCTCTTTTCCAAAAAAATGGCGTCAATCCATTAGCAGGATGTTTCCCGATTTTAATTCAGATGCCAATCCTAATCGGATTCTATCATGCGATTATGAGAACAGCAGAAATTAAAAAGCATACATTCTTATGGTTTGACTTAGGCAGTCCAGATCCATTATTCCTATTACCGATCATTGCGGGGGTAGCTACTTTCATTCAGCAAAAACTGATGATGGCTGGAAATCCTTCGGACAACCCTCAAATGGCGATCATGTTATGGGTTATGCCGATTATGATCATTGTATTTGCTATTAGTTTCCCAGCAGCACTTTCATTGTACTGGGTTGTAGGTAATATTTTCATGATCATCCAAACATTAGTGATTAAAACTCCTCAAGTAAAATTAGATACAAAAGAAAAAGCAGGCGGGAATAAAAAATGAAGGAAATAACTGCTGTCGGTCGCACAATCGAAGAAGCAGTAGATTCCGGACTTAAACAAATTCAGCTTCTAAAAGAAGAAGTAGATATCACAATTGTGGATGAAGGAAATAAAGGGTTCTTAGGATTATTTGGTAAAAGACAAGCTGTAGTCAAATTGATAGAAAAGAGAAATGCTCTTAAATTAGCTACACAGTATTTAGATAATATTGTTAAATCCATTGATCCTAAAGCGAAGATTGTTTCCAAACAGGAACCGAAAAAGATTTCTTTCCACATTGATGGAGATAAAACGTCATTAATGATTGGAAAAAGAGGACAAACTTTGTACTCTTTAGAAACCTTGGTACAATTAGTGTTTAATCGCTATTCTGATCAGTATCATCATATTACCATTGATATTGGAGATTATAGGAAAAAGCGACAAGAAGCACTTGAACAATATGCCGTTAAGACGGCAAACAAAGTTTTAAAAACGAAGAGAAAAGTTCATTTAGAACCAATGCCTTCGAACGAACGAAAAGTAATTCATGATACGATCGCTACTTTTTCTAAAGAACTAGCAACGGCATCGGAAGATACAGGTAGTAAGCGTCATGTAGTGGTGCTGTATAAAAAATAACAGAAAGACTAGAATTCAGCAAAGCTGGATTTTAGTCTTTTTTTATTGAAAAATTGTGTTTCTATAGAAGATTCATCCTTTATTTCTAAAAAGTTAAGGTGTAAGTTGAGTGGAAAATGGCATTTTTACAAGTAAACAAAGGTATCGGGGCGTTTAAATTTATCGGGTTTCGGTGTAAGATGTGAAGATAAGTTTAGAACGTCGTTATTCACATGTGGATAAGTTAAGTGTTAAAATAGATAGGATGCAAAGCTGTGGATAATTGGATAGAGGATACTTTCACTTCGCTTTCATTTATGGTATCTTTAAATTTTGGATTAAGCGTTTTTGATATAGAGATGGACAACGTCCATTTAATAGATAAAAGACTGTCTATTAAAGTAGAGAAAGAGGTGATTGAGCGATGGATACAATTGCAGCTATTTCGACACCGATGGGTGAAGGAGCAATCGCGATTATTCGTTTAAGTGGGCCTGAAGCGGTACAGATCGCTGATAGGATGTATAAAGGGCCTAAGGAGAAAAAACTTGTATCAGTGGATTCTCATACCATTCATTATGGTCATATCGTGGATGCAAGGACTGATCAAGTAATAGAAGAGGTCATGGTGTCAGTACTTCGAGCGCCAAAAACATTTACGAGAGAAGACGTTATTGAGATTAACTGCCATGGCGGAATTGTAACGGTCAATAAAGTATTGCAGCTTGCTTTAAGAGAAGGAGCAAGATTAGCGGAGCCAGGTGAGTTCACAAAGCGTGCTTTCTTAAATGGAAGAATAGATCTATCGCAAGCGGAGGCTGTCATGGACTTGATTCGGGCAAAGACGGATCGAGCGATGAATGTAGCAATCACTCAAATGGAGGGACGTCTCTCCGGTTTGGTTCAGCGACTGCGTGGCGAGATCCTAGAAACACTGGCGCATATTGAAGTCAATATTGACTACCCTGAGTATGACGATGTTGAAGAAATGACACATCGCGTATTAGTGGAAAAAGCGACATCGGTCAAAAAAGAAATTGAGTCGTTACTCTCGACTTCTCAGCAAGGGAAAATCCTCCGTGAGGGCTTATCCACTGTCATTATAGGAAGGCCGAATGTTGGAAAATCTTCTTTGCTGAATAGCCTTGTACAGGAAACAAAGGCCATTGTCACAGATATTCCTGGAACTACGAGAGATGTTATTGAGGAATATGTAAATGTAAGAGGTGTACCTCTCCGTCTAGTCGATACTGCGGGTATACGTGAGACAGAGGACATTGTTGAGCGTATAGGAGTTGAACGATCTAGACAGGTCTTAAAAGAAGCTGACCTGATTTTACTTGTGCTCAATTATAGCGAAGAACTATCAGAAGAAGATATTAAGCTTTTTGAGGCTGTCTCAGGTATGGATATCATCGTGATTGTGAATAAGACAGACCTTGAGCCTAAGCTTGATGTAGAAAAGGTCAAGCAGTTAGCGAAGGATCGTCCAGTGGTCACTACATCATTATTACAAGAAAAGGGCATTGATGAGCTTGAAATGGCGATTCAATCACTGTTCTTCACTGGATCAATTGAAAGTGGAGATTTAACTTATGTAAGTAATACAAGGCATATTGCCTTACTTCAGGCAGCAAAACAATCAATTGAGGATGCTCTTGAAGGAATTGAAATGGACGTACCAATCGACATTGTTCAAATAGATTTAACACGCTGCTGGGAACAGCTCGGTGAAATTATAGGAGATGCTGTTCATGAAAGCTTGATTGATCAGTTATTCTCTCAATTCTGTTTAGGAAAGTAAAGGGAGGAACATAAGAAATGGGTTATGAAGCTGGCAATTATGACGTCATCGTCGTGGGTGCCGGTCATGCTGGGGTTGAGGCTGCTCTTGCTTCTGCAAGACAGGGCGCTAAAACACTTGTATTGACTATCAACCTCGATATGGTTGCTTTTATGCCATGTAATCCGTCCGTAGGCGGTCCTGCAAAAGGGATTGTTGTTAGAGAAATTGATGCACTGGGCGGAGAAATGGCACGAAATATAGATAAGACGCATATTCAAATGCGCATGCTGAATACGGGGAAAGGGCCTGCTGTTCGTGCTTTAAGAGCGCAAGCAGACAAGTTCCAATATCAGCATGAAATGAAAAAAACAATGGAAAATGAACCGAACCTGACAATGCTTCAAGGTATGGTGGATCATTTAATTGTAGAAGATGATGAATGTAAAGGTGTCGTTACACAAACAGGGGCAAACTATCGTGCGAAGTCTGTTGTATTAACGACTGGGACTTTCTTAAAAGGCCGCATTATTTTAGGGGATTTATCGTATTCCAGTGGTCCTAATAACCAGCAGCCATCCATCAAATTATCGGATCATCTAGCAGAGTTAGGATTCGACTTGGTTCGCTTTAAAACAGGAACACCTCCTCGAGTGAATAGTCACTCAATTGACTATAGTAAAACAGAAATTCAACCAGGTGATGACGTTCCACGGGCGTTCTCCTATGAAACGGTTGAATATATTACAGATCAACTGCCATGCTGGTTAACATATACAAGTTTAGAAACACATCAAATTATTGATGAGAATCTTCACCGTTCTCCAATGTATTCAGGTATGATTAAAGGAACTGGTCCTAGATACTGCCCTTCCATTGAAGATAAAGTGGTTCGTTTCAATGACAAACCGAGACATCAAATTTTCTTAGAGCCAGAAGGTCGTAATACGCAGGAAGTGTATGTTCAAGGATTATCTACAAGTCTTCCAGAGGATGTACAGCAGCGCATGCTTTCTACCATCCCTGGGCTCGAAAATGTACAAATGATGAGAGCAGGTTATGCCATTGAGTATGATGCAATTGTGCCTACTCAATTGTGGCCTACACTCGAGACGAAGAAAATTTCTGGATTATATACAGCTGGCCAAATTAATGGTACGTCTGGCTATGAGGAAGCAGCAGGTCAAGGAATAATGGCAGGTATTAATGCAGGAAGAAAAGCATTGGGTAAAGAAGAAGTCATTTTAAGCCGATCTGATGCATATATCGGTGTACTTATTGATGATCTTGTCACAAAGGGAACAAATGAACCTTACCGTCTTTTAACATCCCGTGCAGAGTATCGTTTGCTTCTTCGTCATGATAATGCGGATTTAAGATTAACTGAACTTGGCTATCATATTGGATTAATATCTCAAGAAAGATTCCAAGCCTTCCAGCAGAAAAAAGAAGCCATTGAAGCAGAGAAAAAACGTTTATATTCAGTCATCATCAAACCTACAGCTGAGACACAAGAATTTATTCGTTCACTTGGTGGAAGTGAGCTGAAGGACGGTATTCGTGCAAGTGATTTGATGAAGCGTCCAGAAATGAACTATGAATCAGTTGTGACGTTAGCCCCTGCTGAAACACCTCTTCCTTCTGATGTGTGTGAGCAGGTAGAGATTCAAATTAAATACGAAGGTTATATCGAAAAGTCACTCCAACAAGTTGAAAAGCTGAAAAAGATGGAGAACAAAAAGATTCCTGATCGTATTGATTATGATGCCATCAAAGGAATTGCAACTGAAGCGAAACAAAAGTTGAAAGAAGTCCGACCGCTTTCTGTTGCACAGGCTTCTCGTATTTCAGGCGTTAACCCTGCTGATATTTCTATCCTTTTAGTATATTTAGAGCAGGGACGTATTGCGAAGATAGCAGAATAGAAAGGATGTCGGCATGAACATTGAACAATTTACAGCAGCACTAGAGGAGAAAGGGATCACTCTTTCTCCTGTGCAGCTTGAACAATTTGAAACTTACTTCCGCATGCTTGTAGAATGGAACGAGAAAATGAATTTGACGTCCATTACTGAAAAGGAAGAAGTGTATTTAAAGCATTTTTATGATTCCATTTCCGCATCATTTTTCATTGATTTTCATAAAGTGACGACGATTTGCGATATTGGAGCTGGTGCTGGTTTCCCAAGCATTCCTCTTAAAATTTGCTTCCCTCATCTACATGTGACCATTGTTGATTCTCTTCAGAAACGAATTACGTTTTTGAATGAGTTAGCAAAAGGGTTAAACTTACAAGATACTACTTTTTATCATGATCGTGCTGAGACGTTTGGACAACGTAAGGAAAAGCGTGAAAGCTATGATCTTGTCACTGCTAGAGCAGTTGCGCGTTTATCGGTTTTGAGCGAACTATGTCTGCCCCTTGTAAAAAAGGAAGGGTTGTTTGTGGCACTAAAAGCATCTGCTGCTGATGAAGAAATGCAAGCAGGGAAGAAAGCCGTTACTGTCCTCGGAGGAGAGGTTGTTGAAAAGCATTCCTTTGTTCTTCCTTTAGAAGAAAGCGAACGGAACATCATTGTCATTGAAAAGAAAAAGCAAACACCAAAAAAATATCCTAGAAAACCAGGAACACCTAATAAATCACCAATAGAAGGTTGATCATGTAAAAGGTCGGTTTTTCTTCAATATTTAAGATTTTACAGAAGGAAAAAACATGAGAAAATAGAATTATAAAAAGGTAGTTTTTAAAGGTGGTGTAGGTTCATGAAGCATTCACTCTCACGCTTCTTCGGGCTTGGTGACAAAGAACATCCTGAGCGTGAAACCGAAATAGAGGCAGAGATTGCTGAGCATGATACATTAAAGGAAGAGATACAGGAGCTCCCGGTTGACACAATTATGCCAAACCGTTTTCAGCCACGCACCATTTTTTCAGAAGAAAAGATACATGAGCTGGCCACGACGATTCATACCCATGGCATTATTCAACCTATTGTCGTCAGACCGACAGAAGAAGAAGGAAAATATGAACTGATCGCCGGCGAAAGACGTTGGAGAGCGGTACAGACTCTTCAATGGGAGAAAATCCCCGCTATTATAAAAGATTTTACTGATACGGAAACGGCATCTGTGGCATTGATTGAAAATTTGCAAAGAGAAGAGCTGTCTGCTATTGAAGAGGCTCATGCCTATGCACGTCTTTTAGAGCTTCATGATTTAACACAGGAAGCGCTTGCTCAGCGTTTAGGTAAGGGACAATCTACTGTTGCAAACAAATTAAGACTTTTAAAGTTGCCTGAAGAGGTACAACAGGCCATTTTAGAGAAAAAAATCTCTGAAAGGCATGCACGTTCTCTTGTACCCCTAAAGCTTCCAGAATTACAAATCGCACTCTTGCAGGAAATCATCGAAAAGCAGCTGAATGTAAAACAGACTGAAGAGCGTGTAGTGAAAATGCTTGAACAAAAAACAGATCGCAAACCGAAGCCAAAGCGTAAGGCGTTTAGTCGTGATACACGAATTGCGATGAATACCATTCGTCAGTCTCTCCATATGGTAGAAGACAGCGGGCTTAAAATAAATACTGAGGAAGAAGAATTTGAGGAATATATCCAATTAACAATTCGAATTCCTAAATAGAAAGAAGCTGATGAGAGCCACTCGTCAGCTTTTTTTATTGATTCTCAGGCTATGCTAAAACAGTCGATTGCGACATTTACCATTAAGATCCCCTATGGATTCTTAAAAAAGAGAAGCTACAAAACGGTTACCCCTAAGATCATTGTGAACGAAGGCCGTACAATCGGTGGATTACAATTTTGATGAAAGTGAGGTTTTTTATCCTGATTTTCCCCTTCAATAGTTATATTAATATATTATTAACTGTGTTTAAATTCGTTTTTTCATGTGCGAAAATAGACATTTGCTGACGAATATATAATGGAGAAACAAAAAAAGCAAACGTTTCATACTTTTTTTGATAGAATAGGAAGTATGAATGAATGAGAAACTTGTTAAGTTGAAAGTGGGTGTCATCGTGGGAAAAATCATAGCGATTACCAACCAGAAGGGCGGCGTCGGGAAGACGACAACTTCTGTTAATTTGAGTGCGTGTTTAGCATACATAGGTAAACGAGTGTTGTTAGTTGATATTGATCCGCAGGGTAATGCCACGAGTGGTATTGGGATTGAGAAGGCCGACGTAGAAAAGTGCGTGTACGATATTTTAGTTGATGATGCAGATGTTCTTGATGTGATTAAGACGACAGAGGTCGAAAATCTCGATGTCATTCCTGCGACGATACAACTTGCAGGGGCTGAAATAGAGCTTGTGCCTACGATTTCACGAGAAGTGAGATTGAAGAGAGCACTTGAGTCTGTTAAGCAAAATTATGATTATATGATTATTGACTGCCCGCCATCACTCGGATTACTGACGATTAATGCATTAACCGCATCCGATTCCGTTTTAATTCCGGTGCAGTGTGAATATTATGCGCTTGAAGGATTGAGCCAATTGTTAAACACTGTTCGTCTCGTGCAGAAACATTTAAATACGGATCTTGCCATTGAAGGTGTCTTGCTGACAATGCTTGATGCACGAACAAATCTTGGGATTCAAGTCATCGAAGAAGTGAAGAAATACTTCAGAGATAAGGTCTATCAGACCGTGATTCCGCGAAATGTAAGACTGAGTGAAGCGCCTAGTCATGGGAAACCGATTATCTTGTATGATCCACGTTCAAGAGGTGCAGATGTCTATTTAGACTTAGCAAAGGAAGTGGATGCGAATGGCTAAAGGTCTTGGAAAGGGTATTAATGCACTATTTAACACTGTAGACTCAAATGAAGAAACGGTTGAAGAAATCAAAATAAAGGATTTGCGTCCGAACCCGTATCAGCCAAGGAAAACGTTTGATGAAGATGCATTGTCTGATCTGAAAGAATCCATTCAGCAGCATGGTGTTTTACAACCGATCATTGTCCGCAAATCGATTAAAGGATATGACATTGTAGCAGGCGAACGTCGTTACCGTGCAGCACAACAAGCTGGTCTGACAACGATTCCTGCGATCGTCAGAGAATTTTCAGAAACGCTCATGAGAGAGATTGCCCTTTTAGAAAACTTGCAACGCGAAGATTTATCTCCATTAGAAGAAGCGCAAGCGTATGCTTCTTTGCTAGATCACCTAAGTGTGACGCAAGAGGAATTAGCGAAGCGATTAGGGAAGAGCAGACCGCATATTGCGAATCATCTCCGCCTTTTGACTTTACCGGATGAAGTACAAAAGCTGATTGCAGATGGAACGTTATCGATGGGACATGGAAGAACATTGCTTAGCTTGAAAAACAAAAATAAGCTGGCACCATTGGTAAAGAAAATCGTGGACGAGGGGTTAAACGTACGTCAGGTTGAGAAACTTGTTCAGCAGTTAAACGAAAATGTTCCACGTGAAACAAAGAAAAAAGAAGCACCAAAGGATCGAGTGTTGAAAGAAAGAGAGTCTTTCTTACAAAACTACTTTGGCACTTCAGTGTCGATCAAGAAACAGAAGAAAAAAGGAAAAATAGAGATTGAATTTCTCTCCAACGAAGATTTAGAAAGAATCCTCGAATTGCTTTCTACGAGAGAATCATCAGAGTGACCATCTTGATACGAGATGGTCTTTTTTATATTCTCCCAGTGATATTTTGAATAGGAGCAAAGAGAGAACGACTTTTTTCTCTTGTCCAATCCATTTGATCAATATGAGATAGACTTTCAGAAAGTGTATTGGCCATAGACATGACAAGATGAAGGCGTGTGTTTTGGAGAACGAAGTATTCCATAAAGCCGCTCACATTGACGATCCCATTAATATGAATATCTCCTACCTCTGGCAACTCTTTTTGTACACCCGCTCCAGGCTTTAACGGCCCATCTCCAATTTGGAAGGAGCCAACACTTTTCACTCTTCCTAAACAGGCATCAATTGCTACAATAAATGGATGTTTATGAGCTTGTTCAATTTCAGCGAGCTTTTCTTTTAAATTGACTGCATGAACTGGGTCAGAGAGCGTTCCATATACATGAAGCTTTTTCAAATCAAGAGCTGAAAGCTTTGTACCAACAAGTGGACCTAGAGAGTCGCCAGTTGAGCGGTCTGTTCCAATACAAACGATGGCAACGGGTCTTTTTCCTGCTTTCTGAAGATGCGAGAATAAAATACTTTTAAGCTGTTGAATGGCGTTTGTATCCGTATGGGACACGTATTCTTTCACCCTATTTCTAAAAAAAAGACCGTTCTTGCTATTCATAGGTCTCACTTCCTTGTCATAGTAGTTAGTAACAGTATACGGAAACAAGCTTAATTCTATACCTATGAGGTGATGATTGTGTGGAAGGCTGGTTCAAGGTGGACGCTTTTAATTTTAGGAAGCTTAATAGGAGCGGGGTATGCTTCCGGCCAAGAAATTTGGCAGTTTTTTGGCATTGATAGTGGACTAGCCATTCTACTGTTTACATTGATGTTCATGCTGTCTACCTATGTGGTGTTAAAAATCAGTTATGAGGTACGTGCCGATCACTTTGTGCCAGTGCTAGAGCGGCTTGTCGGTCCATGGCTGGCTAAAGTGTATGACGTTTTAATTGTCCTTTATTTATTCACGACAACGACAGTCATGATTGCCGGTGGCGGAGTGACACTCGAGATGTATCATGTGCCATTTTGGGTGGGTATCGGTGCATTTTGTCTATTTTCATTTATGATTTTTTTCTGGGATGTGAAAGGGCTCTTATCTGTGAATGCTTTCATTATACCAATTTTGGTGGCGGGGCTCATCTATGCGTTTGTTTTTTATTATATGAACCATGATCATATGTGGCGAATTGATTTTGGGCAGCAGTACAACTGGCCTGCCAGCATTGTCTTTGCTTCTTTGAATATATTATCTGTGGTCGCAGTACTGTCTTCGGTTGGGAAAGAAATGAAGGGGCTTGGAGAGGCAAAAGTGGCGAGTATATTAAGCGGTCTGATTTTTGGGGTCATCTCGTACGTGTATAACGAAATACTGGTTGATATTTCTGGGAGCCTATCAGCAGAAGGCATTCCTTTGTTTACAGTATTAGAAGGAGCGCCGACATCATTGTTTGTGTTTATGACCGTTGTCCTTTGTCTAGCCATTTATACGACGACAGCGGCAGGTTTATTTGGTTTATCCAGCCGAATGCTCTCTTTTATACCATTGCCTCGCTGGCTGGTTGTGCTCGTAATGCTTCTGTTGATGGCACCTTTAACATCTCTTGGGTTTGCCGATTTAATTGCTTTCTTGTATCCGATATATAGCTTGCTGAATCTTTATTTGCTTGTCTGTTTAATGCTATATCCGATTTTAAGTAAAAAGATATTTTTCTGTAATAAAAATTATATTGATAAAATAAAATAAGCACCTCTCTTTGTCAGAGCTGTGCTTATTTTATACGAATAGAATCAATGGCGTCTTTGATATCATCATAGACTGGCATTTGCTTAAGACGCTGAAGGCGTTCCTCTAATTCTGAAATGGCTTGTCCCTTTAAATGTTGAGAGATGTGCTGTTTGACAATGGTCGTCTGGTTGATCATGTCTTCTGTTTTAGACAATTGATACTCCAAGTGCACGCGAGTGTTTGCTAATTCGTCATGCAGTCGCATTTTGAGCAGCCGTTTTAGATCCTTTCGCTGTCCTTCTCTTCGTATGGCCTGAATGGCGGCTATTTCTTCTGGGGACTGCGTTTGTGTTTGTGGTGCCGATTGATTTTCAAATACAGACATGGAGCGGCGGGCACTCACATTTTGCAAGAAACGCTGGGCGTCACTAGGAGGTTTATTTTGATTGATCATGCGGCGACTCCTTTCTTAATGAATACCCATTTGCATCGCAAGACGCCTATCTGCCTTGGCGTAATCATCACCCATTGTGTACATATGTCTTGAAAGAGAAGAAAGTTCTTGTTCGTAATCTCTCAAGGTGTACAGGGCATTCAGTTGTTTTTCATGTGAATAAAAGGAGGAGTGATGTTGTTCCATCCTCACTTCTTCTACTAGTGCTTCCACATCACTTGGACTTAATAAATCATAGTGACCAAAGCCGACGAGTCCTTTGAGCTCTTGTTTTACATGCTGGACGGCGTCTTTTACACTTTCATCGATCCCATCAATTTTATCAAATATAGTGTGTACTTCATGATCAATCACACTTTGGAGATCGTAGGATGAATTTTTCAGTAAATGGGATTTTATGATAATTTCTAGACCGCTTTGTGCATATGCACGTCCAGAATGGATTTCTTGCAACAGCATGGCTGTAAAACTTGTATTATGGTCAAGTTGTTCATCTAAAATCCGAGCAGATCCATCTTTATGGAACGAATACCCATTTCCTTTTAAACTCCCAGAAATAAGAGCTAAAAAAGCATTTGTATCAAAAGATTCGTTCCATTCAATATTCATAGACGCAAAAGCTGATTTTAAAAAGGTATCAATTTCTCTTTGTTTATATTTAACGGATTCTTGGACGGCGCCTTGCTGCTGTGGCGGCACGGTGTACTGAACTTGACCAACTCCATGATCATGACGATTGAGTAAACCTACATAATGACTAGGTTGAATATATTCAGTCAAGACCCGCCTATATTGACCTTGCTGCGCCTTCTGCTGAATCGAAGGTGCCAGACTGCTCCATATATTGGGGCTATCAAAGGTGACGGCTTTTTTGACAGCTGGCTGCTCTGTTGCAACATAAGCACAAACAGCACCGGCAAGGGCTTGTCCAGTGAGATATATACCTGCATTGGGGTGTTTCTGACTGATTTGCTCTATGTATTCCTTCCCTTTATAAAAGACATGATCTTGATTGCTATCAAGGGACTTCCTTTGAATGGGATAGGCATAATCTGTTTTAAGCAATGACTGTGCCGCGGTGTGTACATCTTGTGGCGAGGTCACCGGCATTTGATTTGGTATTGGACAGTGAAAAGCGACGATGAACTCATCTGTTTTCTCCGGCTGCATTGTTAAACCATATAATTGATGATCGACCTTGAGAAAATCATGGACAGTGAGTGTTTGTTGACCTATTTCTATCGTATGGTGCTGCTGGTAATTATCTATGTTTCCAGCATGATCGGATATGATTTTATATTCTTTATCAGTTAATCTATCCTTTCGATTGACCATCGTACCTGCTCCCTCACATAACATTTATGCAGATATCATAAATCAAAAAATATGGAAAAACCACAGTGTTCTACCAATAAAAACCTTTTGACCTACAGTGTTTGTGACAATATTGAAAAAAAGCGGAGTTTAAGTAACTATTGGTCACAAATAAAATGATCTAAAAGAAGGGTTTTTTCTATAAACAAGAATAAGAGAAAAAGGGTCTTTGCTTTGTGCATTGCTCTTCATCGCCGTTTTTTTGTACAATAGATTCAATGAAGTGAGCAAGAGAGGTGAAAGCTGATGGCAGACAAAGCGTTTGGGTTACATGACGTCGTTGAAATGAAGAAACCCCATCCATGTGGTGTCAATCGGTGGAAAGTGATTCGGTTGGGCATGGATATTCGCATTAAATGTGAAGGCTGCGGGCATAGCGTCATGATTCCCAGAAGAGACTTTGAACGAAAAATGAAGAAAATTCTCGTCAAGCATGAGGAGCCAACTGCTTAAGTAGGCCTCATGCTTTTTTGATGAAATTTGTCTTTTTTATAGAAGAATTAGATGCAAATTCCTTTTTAAAAGGATTGATTTATTCTTTTTGGCAATGTTTCTTCTATTGATAATGCATAACGGTTAGCTTGTCTTTTCATGTAAACCTACTTATAATTGCTCTAGGTTCATATTACGCAGTATAACGAGCACGTTTGATATAGAGGAGATGAAAGAATGGCTTTAACAGCTGGTATTGTTGGCTTACCTAACGTCGGGAAGTCAACGCTATTTAATGCAATTACACAGGCTGGAGCGGAGTCTGCTAACTATCCGTTTTGTACCATTGATCCAAACGTCGGAATTGTAGAAGTTCCAGACGAGCGTTTGCAAAAACTAACAGAATTGGTGCAGCCGAAAAAGACAGTTCCGACTGCTTTTGAATTCACTGATATTGCCGGTATTGTCAAAGGGGCTTCAAAAGGTGAAGGTTTAGGGAATAAATTCCTTTCTCACATTCGTCAAGTAGATGCGATCTGTCACGTGGTGAGAGCTTTTGCAGATGATAACATCACACACGTATCAGGTAAGGTTGACCCTGTATCAGATATCGAAACCATTAATTTAGAGTTGATTTTGGCTGATTTAGAAACAGTTGAAAAACGTTTGGCTCGTGTGAGTAAGCTTGCAAAACAAAAGGATAAGGAAGCGGTAGCTGAATTTGATATTTTGTCGAAGCTAATGCATGCATTTGAAGCTGGGAAATCAGCAAGATCTGTAGAATTTACAGAGGAGCAGCAGAAACTTGTGAAACAGCTTCATTTACTTACATCTAAACCAGTTCTTTATGTAGCAAATGTGAGTGAGGATGAAGTAGCAGATCATGACGGCAACGAGTATGTGCAGCAAATCCGTGAGTTTGCTTCTGGTGAAAATGCTGAAGTCATCGTCGTATGTGCGAAGATCGAGTCTGAAATTGCAGAGCTTGAAGGGGAAGAGAAGCAGATGTTCCTTGAAGAGCTTGGCATTAAAGAGTCAGGTCTAGATCAGCTGATTCAAGCATCTTATTCACTTCTTGGTTTAGCTACTTATTTCACAGCAGGTGAGCAGGAAGTACGCGCTTGGACGTTTAAAAAGGGAATGAAGGCACCGGAATGTGCTGGAATCATTCATACAGACTTTGAGCGTGGGTTCATTCGTGCTGAAACGGTTGCATATGAAGATTTACTTGCTGGTGGGAGCATGTCTGCTGCAAAAGAGGCTGGAAAAGTCCGTCTAGAAGGTAAAGAATATGTAGTGAAAGATGGAGACGTTATTCATTTCCGTTTTAACGTATAGGTTCTTGTCATAGGCCAAGTAATTTGTTATAATATACAATTGTGAGTAATATAATTTATTGCTCCTTGCCCGTTTAGGGCCGCTTAGACCAAAAGGAGGTGCAATCAGATGAGAAAGTACGAAGTTATGTACATCATCCGCCCAACAGTTGACGATGAGGCTAAAAAAGCAGTTATCGAGCGTTTCAATAACGTGTTAACTTCTAACGGAGCGGAGATCACTGGAACAAAGGATTGGGGTAAACGTCGTCTTGCATACGAAATCAACGATTTCCGTGAAGGCTTCTACCAAATCGTAAATGTTCAATCTGACGCTGCAGCAGTTCAAGAATTTGACCGCTTAGCTAAGATCAGTGACGATATCATTCGCCACATTGTTGTTAAAGAAGAAGTATAAATCATTGAAATATATATTTAAAGGTGGTCTTTCAATATGCTAAACCGTGTTGTATTGGTCGGAAGACTAACAAAAGACCCTGAGCTTCGCTACACGCCTAATGGTGCGGCTGTAGCCACGTTTACTCTAGCTGTGAATCGTACGTTTACGAATCAATCTGGAGAGCGTGAAGCCGATTTCATTAACTGTGTTACTTGGAGAAGACAAGCCGAGAATGTGGCTAATTTCTTGAAAAAAGGAAGTCTTGCCGGTGTAGACGGTCGTTTGCAGACAAGAAACTATGAAAATCAGCAAGGACAGCGTGTCTTCGTGACAGAGGTTCAAGCTGAAAGTGTTCAATTTCTTGAGCCTAAGAGCGGCGGTGCTGGTTCAGGTGGATACAGCGGCGGTGGCAATAGCGGAGGCCAGTATTATGGCGGTAGCCAAAACGATCAGAATCCATTTGGAAATGAACCAAGTCAAAATCCATATGGCAATCAAAGCAACCAACAAAATCGTAATCAGGGAAATAGCTTCAATGATGACCCATTTGCGAATGATGGTAAACCGATTGACATCTCCGATGATGATTTGCCATTCTAATTGATCTGAAAAAAATAATGACCAAAAGAAAGGTGTGAAAACAAATGGCAGGTGGACGCAGAGGCGGTCGTGCGAAACGTCGTAAAGTATGTTTCTTTACTTCTAACGGTATCACGCACATCGATTACAAAGATGTTGATCTTCTTAGAAAGTTTGTTTCTGAGCGTGGTAAAATTTTACCTCGTCGTGTAACAGGAACTAGCGCTAAGTATCAACGTAAATTGACATTAGCGATTAAAAAATCACGTCAAATGGCATTACTTCCATACGTTACTGGTGAGTAAGTCGTTGACTTAAAAGCGGAGAGCCTCGAGCTCTCCGCTTTTTTTATTGTCTAAGAAGATCTCATCTGAACTGGCTAGAGCTGTTTTTGGCGGGCATTCTAGGGGAAGTATGTAAAAGAGAGTAAAAGTGACAGTTTGTTCTATACAAATATGGGGTCGATCTGTCATATTGGTAGTCAAGAAAATAATTGCAGTCAGGACGTGGAAAGATGATTGAATTTAGAAAGGTATCGATGCAATTTTCAGATGAGCGTTATGCTGTTGAATCTGTTGATTTAGAGATTCAGAAGGGCGAGTTTTTTGTTTTCATTGGACCTAGTGGAAGCGGGAAAACGACGACATTGAAAATGATCAATCGTCTCATTTCTTCTACAGAAGGTGAGATTTACATAAAGGGTCAAAAAATAAATGATTATGATATGTATGAGCTGCGATGGGATATTGGGTATGTTCTACAGCAAATTGCTCTTTTTCCTCATATGACCATTGAAGAAAATATTGCTGTGGTTCCAGAGCTCAAACGATGGAGCCGTCACGAGATCAATAAGCGAGTGGAGGAATTGATGCAGATGGTTGGTCTTGATCCTGCTATGTATCGACACCGGAAGCCGTCAGAGCTATCTGGTGGACAGCAGCAGCGTGTTGGTGTGGCACGTGCACTTGCAGCTGATCCTGAGATTATCTTGATGGATGAACCCTTTAGTGCGTTAGATCCACTAACGAGGGAGAAATTGCAGGATGATCTGCTTGATTTGCAGCGCCGTATTCAAAAGACCATTGTCTTCGTGACGCATGATATGCAGGAGGCGATGAGACTCGGTGATCGAATTTGTATCATGAAGGAAGGGAAAGTGGTGCAGATTGGTCGTCCAGAGGAATTGGTTCAACACCCAGTCAATGCTTTTGTTCGAGAGTTTGTCTCAGGTGCTGCTTGCCATGTAGGACAACAAGCGTTTGAGCTAGAGGCCATGGCTAGACCAATGCCTCAGGAGTCTCTTTTAGGCTATGAAGCAATCACAACACATGCCACGCTGAATGAGGTCTTATCCGAATTGGCAAAGTATGAGGAATTGGCTGTGGAAAAGGAAGGGGAGCGAATTGGACTAGTGAATCGTCAAGCGGTGATTCAGTTTTTAGCTGATTCTCCTAGGGAGAGGGGCGAGTCACATGAATGATTGGATCAATCTGTTTTTAGATCGAAAAGAACAATTGGGGCATGCTTTACTTGAACATATTCAAATTTCGTTTATTGCTTTATTTTTAGCCATTTTGATAGCCATTCCATTAGGTATCTATTTAACGAGGGTGCCAAAGCTTGCAGAGTGGGTGATTGGGGTGACGGCGGTCTTGCAAACAATCCCGTCGCTCGCGCTGCTTGGCTTGCTCATTCCTCTTGTTGGGATTGGGCAAATGCCTGCGATTATTGCGCTTGTCGTGTATGCCTTACTCCCTATTTTAAGAAATACATATACAGGCATTCAGGAGGTCGATCCTTCCCTGAGAGAAGCGGCGCTTGCCATGGGAATGAATCACCGCAAACGATTATTAAAGGTAGAGCTGCCTCTAGCCATGCCAGTCATCATGGCAGGTATCCGAACTGGGATGGTTCTCATTGTGGGAACTGCCACTCTTGCCGCACTGATCGGGGCTGGGGGATTAGGAAGTCTGATTTTGCTGGGAATTGATCGAAATGATATGTCACTCATTGTCATTGGCGCTATACCAGCTGCCTTGCTCGCACTATTATTTGATGTGGTACTGCGCACGTTTGAGAAAATCTCTTTTAAAAAGACTGTGATCTCTGTGACGTTTTTTGCTGTGATTGCAGGAGCTATTGTCGCGGGCCCATTATTGTTTCAACAAGAAAAAAAAGAAATCACCATCGGTGGAAAGTTAGGATCAGAGCCTGAAATTCTAATCTCGATGTATAAACTTTTAATTGAACAGGATACGGATATTCAAGTCAATCTTAAGCTTGGTCTTGGCAAGACGTCTTTTGTTTTTCAAGCTTTACGGTCTGGTGATATTGACATTTATCCTGAGTTTACGGGTACTGCAATTTCTGAGTTCCTCAAACAAACAGCGAAAAGCACAGATAAAGAAAAAGTGTATGAGCAAGCGCGGCGCGGTTTGGAATCATCCTTTCAGCTCCGCCTTCTTGAGCCGATGGCTTACAACAATACGTATGCTTTAGCCGTGCCTCAGTCGTTGGCTGATCAATATGATGTATCTAATATTTCAGATCTAGGCAAGTTCAAGAATCGCATAAAGGCTGGATTTACCTTAGAATTTTCTGATCGACAGGATGGGTATCGAGGTATTCAAAAGACCTATCAGTTTTCCTTTGATGATGTAGTGACGATGGAACCGAAGCTTCGGTATCGAGCGATTCAAAAAGGAGATATCAATTTAGTCGATGCCTATTCGACAGACAGTGAATTGAGGCAATACAAGTTAAAGGTGCTTAATGATGATCAGCATGTTTTCCCGCCATATCAAGGAGCACCGCTGTTAAGGCAAGAGACATTAACGGAGTACCCTGAGATTGAGACCTCTCTCAATAAGCTCGGGGGTCAAATTACAGACGATGAGATGAGAGAAATGAATTATGAAGTGAATGTGCAAGGTAAGGATGCATTTCAGGTAGCGAAAGCCTATTTAAAAAAGAAAAAATTACTGCATTAATCAAGGAAGAGCAGATCTGTTATGTAAAAGCAGATCTGCTTTTTTAAAAGGAAAAACAAAAATCGTTGACTTTTATTTAAAAACATCATATCCTTAATTCGAGATAAATAATATTTTTTTAATTTAATATCTCGAATTCGAGATAATATAAAGACGTCAGTCAAGACATAATGAATAGAGGCTTGTTACTTCATGATTAGGAGGTCATTAGAAGTGAAGAAAACAGAAGGAATTCACCATATCACAGCAATTGTAGGGCATCCTCAGGAGAACGTTGATTTTTATGCAGGTGTTTTAGGACTTCGTCTCGTGAAGAAGACCGTGAATTTTGATGATCCAGGTACTTACCATTTATATTTTGGAAATGAAGGAGGGTCTCCGGGAACGATTATCACGTTCTTCCCTTGGCCAGGTGCTCAAAAGGGACAAATTGGCGCGGGTCAAGTGGGGGTGACGACATATGTTGTACCACCAGGCGCTTTCTCTTTCTGGAAGGAACGTCTTGAGCAGTTTGATATTTCTTATGAAATGGTTGAACGCTTTGATGAAGCCTTTCTTTCATTTGAAGATCCACACGGCTTGTTGATAGAGCTAGTAGAACGTGCGGAAGGAAAACAAAATGATTGGACATTTAACGGGGTTACGCCAGATGTAGCGATAAAAGGGTTTGGGGGAGCTGTTTTATTAACATCACAGCCAGAGCAAACGATGCAGCTGCTAGAACAAACAATGGGTTTCGAACGAGTTGGAGCAGAAGAGGACTATGTGAGATTCCGCTCGTTTGGTGAGATAGGCAATGTCATTGATGTGAACAAGACACCTGTTGCACGCGGACGTATGGGTGTTGGGGTTGTGCATCATATTGCATGGAGAGCGACAGATGATCAGGATCAGTTAGATTGGCAAAGACATATTGCACAAAGCGGGTATCAAGTGACACCTGTGCAAGATCGAAATTACTTCAATGCGATTTATTTTAGAGAGCTTGGCGGCATATTATTTGAAATTGCAACGGATCCTCCAGGGTTTGCACACGATGAATCATTGGAAACTATGGGTGAAGCATTGAAACTGCCACCACAATATGAAGCGCAGCGCAGTCAGATTGAACAAATTGTGCTGCCAATAAAAGTGAGAGAGTTGAAAGGGAAAGGAGATGCATGATGAAACATCTTTTTCGAAAAGGAAAGAATGATCAAAGACCTGTTTTGTTATTACTGCATGGTACTGGCGGAACGGAAGAAGATTTATTGCCGCTTGCCGATTTAGTCGATGCTGACGCTTCTGTTCTGAGTGTAAGAGGAAATGTGCTGGAAAACGGTATGCCGCGCTTTTTCAGACGTTTAGCAGAGGGTATTTTCGATGAGCAGGATTTAATTGAGCGGACAGAGGAACTGTATACATTTATCGGAGACGCAGCAGATCAATATGGATTTGATCGTCACAATGTCGTGGCTCTCGGATATTCCAATGGGGCGAACATTGCAGGAAGTCTTTTATTCCATTACGAGGATGCGTTAAAAGGAGCGATCCTCCATCATCCAATGGTTCCAAGACGCGGGGTTTCATTGCCTTCATTGGCGGGGAAACAAGTCTTTATCGCAGCTGGTGAAAATGATCCAATGTGCCGACCAGAGGAATCACAAGAACTCGAGCAATTGCTGCAAGGCGCAGGCGCTTCGGTCACACTACATTGGGAAAACCGCGGACATCAGTTAACGAGAGAAGAAGTGGATGCTGCAGCATTATGGTATCGTCGTCAATTTTAATGAAGGTAGGGAAAATAAGTGGGATTTTTACAGAAGATTTTTGGGCAAACCAAACAAAAGGAGATGGAACAAATGGAAAACGTAAAATTAGCAGTTATTTATTATAGTTCAACAGGTACAAACTATCAGATGGCAAAATGGGCAGAGGCTGGAGCGAAAGAAGCTGGCGCCGAAGTGAAAGTATTAAAGGTTGCTGAATTGGCACCAGAAGCAGTTGTAGCATCAAATCCAGCATGGAAAGCACATTTAGACGAAACAAAGGATGTCCCAGAGGTTCAATTAAGTGATTTAGAGTGGGCAGATGCCATTATTTTTAGCATGCCAACACGTTTTGGTAACTTACCGGCTCAAATGAAGCAATTTTTAGACACAACTGGTGGCCTATGGTTCCAAGGGAAATTGGCAAACAAAGCGGTAAGTGCAATGACATCTGCACAAAACCCAAATGGTGGGCAGGAGCAGACCATTCTTAGCCTTTACACAACAATGTTCCACTGGGGAGCGATTATTGCCGCTCCTGGTTACACAGATGACTCATTGTACGGTGCAGGGGGCAACCCATACGGCGTGAGTGTCACTGTTGACCAAAACGGAAAGATCCAAGAGGATGCAGAAGCTGCTGCAAAACATCAAGCAAAACGTACGGTCAATGTAGCAGAATGGATCAAAAAGGGTCAAAACGCTTAATCAAAGGATATAAAAAGAATGCAGCCTAGGCGCTGCATTCTTTTTTATTTAATAAGGATCTGAAGGTGTGCTGTTGTTAATCGCATCATCCACTGCTTGAGCGGCGCCAGTAGAGCCTATAGGCCCGCTTGGCTGTTCTTGTTTGAAGGCCTTTAAGCCGTCAGCGACACGCTTTCCGTAATCAGGGTCTGCCTTTGTAAAGTTTTCGATCATCTGCTCTTGAATGTCCTTTTGACAAGTCGCAAGGGTGTTGACTAAGTTTTTAATCAATTCCTCACGTTCCCAATCATTGAAGCGGCGATAGGTTTCTCCGGCTTGTCCGAAGTTGTTCGGGCGGTCAATGGCTTCCCGTTTGACGTCACCCTCTACAAAAGGCGTATGATCCTTCCCGTCCTGCTTAGCTTCTTTTAGTCCGCCGAGGATCGATGGTTCATAATTTACATGGGGGTTTTGCCCTTTGCCTTGATCGACCTGGTATTCCATTTGCCCATCTCTTTGATTCGTGGCGACATGCTTTTTCGGAGCATTGATTGGTAGCTGTAAATAGTTCGGTCCCACACGATATCGCTGCGTGTCAGAGTAAGAGAAGGTGCGTCCTTGAAGTAATTTATCATCTGAGAAATCCAAGCCGTCTACGAGAACGCCAGTCCCAAAGGCGACCTGCTCCACTTCTGCGAAATAATTTTCTGGATTTTTGTTTAATACCATTCGCCCGATCGGTTTCCATGGATAGTCATCCTTGTACCATAGCTTGGTTGGATCAAGCGGGTCAAAGTCAAGGTGAGGGTGGGCATCGTCTTCCATGATCTGCGCATAGACCTCCCATTCAGGATGATCTCCTTGCTCAATGGCTTCATATAAATCCTGTGTGGCGTGATTAAAGTTTTCGCCTTGTATCGCTTGAGCCTGTTCTTGTGTCAGGTTGCGAATGCCTTGCTTCGGTTCAAAGTGATATTTGACCAGTACTGCCTTTCCTTCATGATTCACCCATTTGTAGGCATGGACACCTGAACCTTGCATGTGCCGATAGGTTGCTGGGATGCCCCATGGTGAAAAGAGAAATGTCACCATATGTGTCGCTTCAGGAGATTGCGAGACGAAGTCAAAAATACGTTCGCCGTCCTGACGGTTGGTGACAGGGTCTGGCTTAAACGCATGAACCAAATCGGGGAATTTCAAAGCATCTCGGATAAAGAAAATTTTTAGGTTGTTTCCAACGAGATCCCAGTTGCCTTCTTCTGTATAAAATTTAATCGCAAACCCTCTCGGATCGCGCAATGTTTCTGGTGAATGACCGCCGTGAATGACAGAAGAAAAACGGACGAAAACAGGTGTCTTTTTTCCTTTTTCCTGAAATAATTTCGCTCTTGTATAAGTAGAAATAGGTTCATCACCGAATGTGCCATAGGCTTCAAAATAACCGTGAGCTCCGGCACCGCGTGCATGGACGACACGTTCAGGAATACGTTCGCGGTCAAAATGACTGATTTTTTCTAGGAAATCGTAGTTTTCAAGCGTAGTCGGGCCTCTATTTCCCACGGTTCTCATATTTTGATTGTCTGTTACGGGGTGACCTTGCCGATTTGTTAAAGTGTCTTCTGACTCTGAAGATGATTTAGGGTGTTGATCTTCTTTCAATTCGAATCCCTCCTTCAATATCTCCCTAACAATATGGTCATCTTTCTCCCTATTTCATACAAGGATTGATATAATGATTGAAAACTTTCACGAGGAGCGAACCTGATGATTCGATTACACTGCCTTCATGCCCATCCGTCTAATCAGTCCTATATAGAAGACGTGTTTGGTGATCCAGATATTGAGTTGCATCACACGGTCGATTCATCATTTATAGAACGTGCCACACAAGATCCAGATTTTCATCCTCACAAGCAACAAGCCTATGCCATCAACAAACTGATGAAAGAAGATGAAGCTGACATCATTCTGCTCACGTGTACACAATACATTGCCGCATTAGGTGATCAAAAGCATCTCTTTAAACAACCAATTATTCCTATCGATGAACCTTTATTTGAGCTGATTTGTCAGAGAAAAGGGCCGCTTCAACTGGTGTTTTCAAACCCGGATACAGTGGAGGGGACAATGGAGCGGCTTGGATCATATGCAAAAAAGCACGGCAAACAGATTGATGCAGAAGTTATGGTGATGGAGGGTGTCTTTCACCTTTGCCTAAACGGTGATTTGCACGCTTATGAGGAGGAAATTAAAAAGCAGCTCAGAAGATGTATGAAAGAAGATGGGGACATTTGCGTGATGCAGCTATCAATGGTTCATGCGGCACAGCAGATAGTAGAGGAGACAGGTGTTCCGATCATTCATCCGCTTTCTCCACTTAAACAATATGTCCATCAAACAATATCTGCTTTGAAAGAGTGAACCTGTCTGGTTCGCTCTTTTTGTATAGAAACGGAAATGGGATGACATGTTAAAAAATAATCGAGCGCAAACTATTTTCAAAAGGTGCGCGTCTATCCATTGTAAGAAATAACCGATGCGCATTTAAGATAAAGGAGCTCTTTGTAAAATGAAGAAACGAAAAATTGAGGATCAATTTGCTGATTACGTAATGGAGCATAAACACAGTTTTTATCGATTGTCCTATAGTTATGTCAAAAACCCAGAAGATGCGATGGATGTCGTTCAAGAGGCGATTCATAAAGCACTCAAATCTGTTCACAGGTTAGAGGATGCGACCAAGATGCATAGCTGGTTTTATAAAATCGTGGTGAACGCTGCCCTAGACTTTTTACGAAAGAAGAAGCGTGTGCAAGTGACAGACGATGACACGCTTGAATTCTTATCGCAGGGTGAATCAGATGTTTATGAAGATCAAGATGTCAAACGAGCCATAGAGGATTTGCCCGACATGTACCGGGTCATCATTATCTTGAGATTCTTTGAAGATTTAAAACTAGAGGACATCGCCCACATTCTCGAAGAAAACGAAAACACCATCAAAACAAGATTATATAAGGCGTTGCGGCTTTTAAAAGTAGAATTATCGCAGGAGGAAATATAAATGGATAAGCATTTGGAACAGTTAAAAGAGGAATATTTAGAAATCCCTATTCCGCCGGAATTCGATGCTATGGTTGAACGAACATTAAAACGAAAAAACAAAAAACCTCATTTTCAGCAATGGACGATCGGACTTGTTGCTGCGGCTGCTATATTTGTCACGACTGTGAATGTCAGTCCACAGGCGGCAAGAGCGATTTCGGAGATACCAGTCATTGGCGAGCTGGTGAAAGTTGTGACATTCACAGAATTTAAAAAGAGTGATCAAGGAACGAATATTGACCTTAAAACACCACACGTTTCAGGGCTTGGGGACGGAAAATTACAAGACAGCCTGAATCAAAAATATTTAGCTGAAAACAAAAAGCTGTATCAAGATTTTGAAAAGGAAACAAAGGGTTATAAAAATGGTCATTTGAGTGTAGAGAGCGGGTATGAAGTAAAAACAAACAATGATCAAATTCTCTCACTAGGTCGATACAAGGTGACGACTCAGGCTTCTGCGGCAGAGGAAATGACATATGATACGGTGGATAAGAAAAACCATGTACTCATTACATTGCCAAGTCTGTTTAAAGATGACCGGTATATTGATGTGATTAGTGAAAATATTAAAGAACAAATGAAGAAACAGATGAAAGAGGATTCAAATAAGATCTACTGGATTACTAAGCAAGATACGGTTGAGCCGTTTCAGAAGATTCAGCCAGACCAAAGCTTCTATATCAATTCAAAAGGCAAACTGGTGATTTCCTTTAATGAATATGATGTGGCGCCTGGTTATATGGGTGTAGTTGAATTTACGATTCCAACAAGTGTGCTAAAGGATATTCTTGTCAGCGATATGTACATTCATTAAAAGAAGAAAAAAGACTGCTGAACATGTCAGCAGTCTTTTAGTGTTTATTATGAAAGTGCGTCTGTCAGTGCAGGTACGACTTGTTTCTTTCTTGATACGACACCTTTTAGTAAAGCAGTGTTGTTTTCAAGTGTGACATGAAATGCTTTTTCTACTTTTGCCGCTTCAGCACCGAGTGCAAGTGCAAGAGAGTCATTTTCTAGGATGTCTGTGATCACTAGAACGAATAGATCAAGACCTTTCGCTGCGATGACTTCATTGATTTTCGCTTCAATATCAGTCTGTCTTGCTGTCACTTCTGCGATATCTACTGTATTGACTTGCGCAATTTCCACTTTGCTATTGCCTAGTGCGAATTCTTTTGCATCGATTGTAATTAATTCTTGAACCGTTTTTTGGCTTAGGTCAGCACCAGCTTTTAGCATGTCTAGGCCGTAAACTTCTGGATCTACCCCTGCGATTTCAGCTAGTTCATGCGCAGCATCAATATCCTGCTGTGTGCATGTAGGGGATTTGAATAGCAAGGAATCAGAAATGATTGCAGATAAAAGCAAACCAGCGATTTCTTTTTCAATCGTCACTTGGTTTTCTTTATACATTTTGTTTAAGATCGTTGCTGTACAGCCAACAGGCTCAGCGCGATAGTATAGAGGTTCACTTGTTTCAAAGTTAGCAATACGGTGATGGTCAATGACCTCAGTCACTTGTACTTGATCAATATCGCTTACACTTTGTTGGAATTCGTTATGATCGACAAGAATGACTTGCTTTGTTTCGTTTGCAGCCGTTTCAATGAAACGAGGTGCTTCTTGTTTAAAGAAATCTAATGCGAATTGAGTTTCTCCATTGATTTCTCCAAGTCTGACCGCTTCTGCTTCGACGCCGATTTTGTTTTTTAGATCAGCGTAAGCGATAGCAGAGCAAATCGTGTCTGTGTCAGGATTTTTGTGTCCGAATACGAGTGTTTTTCCCATGTGAATTCTCCTTCTTACATTTATTGATGATGTTTCTATTCTAACAGCTTTTGTCCTTGAATTCAGGGTTTATAGCTAAGAATAATCTAAAAAATTGTAACATGCTGTTTGAAAAGTTGCATGTACGAATCGATATCAGTGTTCCACGTGAAACGCTCTTAAGATAGCCTGCATTTTACTTGCGATTTACCGCTATGGTAAAATAAAGGTTGGGGTAAGACATGATGTAGCTTACATCGTACGTATACATAGAAGGACACATTGAGCAAGATATAGTAAAAGGATTGGATAGAGGTGAAGGTGTGAAACAAACAAAAGCGTTAGTAGAGGGCGCTATCATGATCAGTATTTTCTCTGTCATGACGCTGTTTTATTTGTATGTGCCGCTATTATCCATTATTTTCTTTCTAGCTGCTCCGATTCCGATTATCCTCTATACAATCAGGCACGGCTTGAAAAAAGGAATTGCTGCTGGCGCTATTGGGATAGTGATCAGCTTTTTAATTGGGTCTATTAATGGACTTATGACTGCGCCCATTCTGATTGCTGTGGGATTAGGCATGGGTGTTTTCTACAGCAGACGGCAGCCTGGGAATGCCATCATTGCGGGTGCGCTGATCTATTTATTCAGTTTCCTCATCTCCTTTGTTGTCAGTGTTCAGCTTTTTCAAGTCGATATTATGAGTGTCGCGAAAGAGTCGATTGAGCAAATGATTCCAATGTTAGAGAGTGCCTTAAAGCAATCCGGCGCTTCTGAGCAGGACATTGCGAAGCAGCTGAAGCAGTTCAGAGAGATACAGGATTCCGCATTGAGTGCTTTGCCTGTCGCACTGTTGATGTTAGTTACGCTGACGTCGTTCGTGAACCATTGGTTTGTGAAGCCTTTGATCAAACGGTTTGTCAAAGACATGCCGGTTTTGAAGAAATTTAAGGATATGCGGCTGCCAAAAAGCATGGTATGGTATTATTTACTCACACTGCTTTTGATGCTGATTCAGACGGAAAAAGGCAGCTTTTTATGGCTCGTTCAAACGAGTGCGTTTCAAATTTTATTTATACTGGTGCTTATTCAGGGATTTTCTTTTATCTTCTATTATTGCCACGAAAAAAGCATCTCAAAAGCAGTCCCCATTTTCGCTATCGTGTTATCGGTTCTATTTCCGCCAGTCGGTGTGGTTGTGCGTATCATAGGGATTGCTGACATAGGCTTTGATTTAAGAGAAAAAGTAAAAAACAAATAATTCACTCTGAATGTTGAGGAGTTGATATCAGTGCCAAGCTTCTATAGAAAACCTGTCATCAAGTATCCGATCATCGCTTTAATTGTCCTTGCGGTGGTCACAGTCCTCCTCAACCTTTATTATAATTGGATCATAGGAGCGGTTGGTCTTTTAGTCCTTGCAGGTGTGCTCTACTTCTTAAAGTGGGCAGATACGCAAGTTCAAAAAGAGATTGATTCATATATTTCAACATTATCCTATCGAGTCAAAAAGGTTGGAGAAGAAGCATTAATGGAAATGCCAATTGGTATTATGCTGTTTAATGACCAGTATTATATCGAATGGACAAATCCATTTCTCGCTTCGTGTTTTCATGAAAGCACGCTTGTCGGCAGATCTTTGTATGATACATTCGAGTCCATTGTGCCTCTTATTAAACAAGAGGTCGAGACAGAAAATGTGACGCTGAATGATCGGAAATTCAAAGTCATTATTAAACGGTCAGAGCGCCTTTTATATTTCTTTGATGTCACAGAACAGGTACAGATTGAAAGACAGTACGAAAATGAACGAACGGTGTTATCTTATATCTTTTTAGACAATTACGATGATGTCACGCAGGGTCTTGATGATCAGGTGCGCAGCGCCATTAATAGTGAAGTGACGTCACTTTTAAACAATTGGGCACAGGAATATGGTATTTTCCTGAAGCGAATTTCTTCCGAACGATTTATGGCGGTTCTAAATGAAAGCATTTTAGCAGAGCTGGAAGCGTCGAAATTCTCTATTTTAGATGAGGTCCGTGAGAAAACAGGAGCGCATAGTGCGACGCTGACCTTGAGTATCGGGATCGGTGCATCCGTACCTTCTTTAAAAGAACTTGGGGCACTTGCTCAGTCGAGTCTTGATCTTGCCCTTGGACGAGGCGGGGATCAAGTAGCCATTAAGCAGCCGAATGGAAAAGTGAAATTCTACGGCGGGAAAACGAACCCAATGGAGAAACGGACACGTGTACGCGCACGAGTTATTTCTCATGCTTTAAAAGAAATTGTATCTGAAAGCGGAAATGTCATGATCATGGGACATAAGTTTCCAGACATGGACTCGATCGGTGCATCCATTGGGATTTTAAAGGTCGCCCAGGCCAATGGGAAAGAAGGCTATATTGTCATTGATGCCAACCAGATTGGTGACAGTGTTCAACGCTTGATTAGTGAAATTAAGAATTATGAAGATCTTTGGTCACGTTTTATCACCCCAGAGGAAGCCATGGAGCTTGCAAAGGATGACACGCTGCTTGTGGTCGTGGATACACATAAACCGTCTCTCGTCATGGAAGAACGACTACTCAATAAAATTGAACATGTTGTCGTCATTGACCATCATAGACGCGGCGAGGAGTTTATCCGTGATCCATTACTTGTCTATATGGAGCCGTATGCTTCATCCACAGCAGAGCTTGTGACAGAGCTTTTAGAGTATCAGCCGAAGAAATTGCGCATTAACATGATCGAAGCGACTGCGCTTCTCGCGGGAATCATCGTTGATACGAAGAGTTTCTCGCTGAGAACGGGATCAAGAACGTTTGATGCAGCCTCTTATCTTCGTGCGAAGGGGGCAGATCCTGTCCTTGTGCAAAAGTTCCTAAAAGAGACCGTGGATCATTACATCAAACGGGCAAAGCTCATTCAGCATACAGATTTGTATCAAAATCAGGTGGCGATTGCTTCATTACCGTCTGACAGCTCGGAGTATTATGATCAAATTACGATTGCCCAGACAGCTGATTCCCTGTTGTCAATGAGTGAGGTAGAAGCGTCATTTGCTGTCGCTAGGCGAGATGACAACACGGTGTGCATTAGTGCGAGATCATTAGGGGATATCAACGTTCAAATTATCATGGAAGCGTTAGATGGCGGCGGTCATTTGACTAACGCTGCAACTCAAATGTATGGTATAACCATTGAAGAAGCGGTAGAGCAGTTAAAAGCTGCCATTGATGAATATTTCGAAGGAGGGGTTCAAAGATGAAAGTCATCTTTCTAAAAGACGTAAAAGGCAAAGGGAAAAAAGGCGAAGTCAAGAATGTCGCTGACGGATACGCTCACAACTTTCTTATTAAACAAGGGTTAGCGGTTGAAGCAAACCCAACGAACCTAAGTGCATTGGAAGGGCAGAAGAACAAAGAGAAAAAGAATGCTGTCCAAGAGCTTGAACAAGCGAAACAACTAAAGGAAACACTTGAGGCGCTAACAGTGGAACTAACAGCAAAATCAGGTGAAGGCGGCCGTCTGTTTGGATCAATTACAAGCAAACAAATCGCTGATAAATTGCAAAAAGATCATCAAATCAAAGTCGATAAGCGCAAAATCGAGCTGAATGACGCCATCCGAGCATTAGGTTACACAAATGTACCTGTGAAGCTTCATCCAGAAGTACAAGCAACATTAAAGGTACACGTGACAGAACAAGCATAAACAGAAAAGAACCCGTCTCACGAGGAGGCGGGTTCTTTTTTATGATCGATCTGAAATATAGACGCTTCGTCCAGCACGCATACCGAATAAAAACATCAAAAATAGAACGATGATAAAGATGATAATGGATGGTGTCCATGTATGTGTGACATCAAAAAGGATACCGATCATGAATGGACCAACGGCGGCTAATAAATAACCGATAGACTGCGCCATTCCAGAAAGGGCAGCGGCTTGCTCCATATTGGTTGTCCGTAATCCGATAAATGTGAGGGCAAGACTGATGCTTGCACCTTGTCCAATACCGATCAATAAAACAGAGATCACCAGAATAGGCGTCGATCCTCCGAGAAGAAGCCCGATCATCCCAAGTAAATACACAAGGACAAGGCCGAAGACAAGCGGTCTTTGTGTTTTTAATTTTTCTGCAAAAACAGGTGCTAAAAAGGTGGATGGTAGCCCAGCAAACTGCATAATGGAAAGCATCCAGCCGGCAGTTGATAGGTTCATTCCATGCGATGTTAAGATATCAGGAAACCAAGCGATGCTGCTATAGAAAAGGAATGACTGCAGCCCCATAAATAAAGTTACCTGCCATGCGACACGTGAACGCCATATTGGCTGCTCTGTGAGTGAAATGCTTTTGACAGACGCTGTGTTCTGATGAAGAAGCTGCGGAGCCCAGACCATCATCGCAAGAATTGCAAGGCCAGCCCATACGAGGAATGATGTATTCCAGCCGCCAGGCATTGCATGGCTGAGCGGAACACTGACACCTGATGCAAGTGCCGCAAAGACGGACATCGAGGTCGTATAGACACTTGTCATCAAACCAGCATGTGCAGGAAATTTATGCTTCACGAGCCCCGGTAAGAGTACATTACATATCGCAATCCCGACACCGATAAGTGCAGTTCCGATCATTAAGAAGGTGATGGAGCCAAACGAGCGAATCACAATCCCAAACAGAAGGACAGCAAGCCCTAGCCAAAGGGTTCGTTCGTTGCCCAGACGCTTTCCAATTTTAGGTGCAATGGGAGAAAGCAATGCGAATGAGAGCAGTGGTAACGTCGTGAGGAAACCCGCAACTCCATTTGAAAGCTGCAAATCGGAACGAATGGCGCCGATGAGAGGTCCTACGGATGTAATGGCAGGCCGCAGGTTAAATGCAATAAGTAAAATCCCAGCAATCAGCAGGATGGTTTGTCCTTTACTGCGAGGATGTAAGGTTGATTGTTCTAGTTGTTGTTCCATGAATGTATACTCCTTTAATCTTTAAGAAGAACGATCTTTCTTCTGTTCAAGTTCTGCTAGTTTAGCGATTAAGATATGTTGCGGCATATGCATGATTTGTTCAATGGGTACATTGAGTGATGCCGCAAGTTTTTGTGCCGTGTCGGCTGAGATTTGTAAAGGTCTCATACGTATCCCTCCTCTTTCAATCTATAAGTTCCAATATATCATATCGGCTTTATGCCTTGCAGATAAAAAATTAGCGTTCTCTTTTATAAAACCACTTTAGGGCTGATAAGAAATTTTTTTGAAATTGTTTCAGATGATGGCCCTCTCCTTGTTCGATGTGATAGTGTAGCTGCCATTCCTGCATCCCTTTCTGTAATAAAAGGTCATGTAGTTGTTTGTTGAATAAAGGCATGTGCTGTTGAGCAGATGTTTTGCCTTTCCCTTCTTCACTGCCTACAGACAAATAGACAAGGTGATCCACATACTGAATGCTTTGTTGTTTAGCAAACGGTAGAAAATCTTGATACCAAAATGACCCGGAGATCGATGCGATGTTTTTAAAAAGGGCAGGGTGTATCAATAAAGTATAAATTGTAAATAGCCCACCTAATGAAGCACCTACATGGCTATGTTCATGACAGGTCTGTTTGACCGGATATTCTCTTTTGATATATGGGAGCAAGTCATTCGTTAAAAATGACACATACGTCTGTGCCTCGCCTTTAAAGTCAGGAAACCCAGAGCGCAGTGATGACGCCTTCCATGGTGTATATTCGTCAAGTCGATTGAAGGGGTGTATGCCGATAATGATGATTGGCGAGATGGTTTTCGTTTCGATCAGTCTTTCGATCTCTAGCAGGTGTGTTCTAAACAAAGAAGAGCCATCTTGTACAAAGACAGCTGGGACATCAATAGAGGTGTCCTGTGGAACGTAAATATCAAGCTGACGCCCGTTAAACTCATCATATAGAAACGTTCCGTTCATATGTATTCACTCCTCAAGATTCTCAACTACGCTGAAAAGAAGACAAAGGGCTAAACATTAGCCCTTTGTCTTCTTTTTTAGTTGTTTTTCTCTAACCATGTGACAGCCTTGTCAAGGAAGGTTGTTTTGCTTAGAGCTGTTCCTCCTTGAAGCATAGGATCAACGACATTTTCATTGATGTGCCCATTTTTCACAGCTTTTAGGCTTGTCCAAATTTTATTTTCCTCTAAGTCCTTCATTGCGTTTGGATTCGATGAATTTTCCTCTTTAGAAAACTGAACGAAAATATAGTCAGGATTAAGTTCGCCTAGGCGTTCCAATGAAATCAATGCTTGTGCTTTGGCTTTTTTGATATCACTTGGTACTGTAAATCCTAAGTCTCCATATAAAGTAGAGTTAAAGTATACGTCTTCAGGATATACGTACAGGTCGCCCTGTCTAATGCGTAAAATGACAGCTGTCTTGTTGCTGCTTTTGTCTTTTAGGGTTTCTTTCGCTTGTTTGAGATCTTTCTGATAATCAGAAATGATGTTTTTGGCTTCTTTACTCTTTCCAGTCAGTTCACCGAGCAATAAAAGATTGCTTTCCCAGTCAGAAGAGACGTGGGATACTGGGATTGTCGTTTGGACTTTATCCAATTTTTTAATTGTTGTAGGTGGGAACTTTGTTGATCCGAGTATCACATCTGGCTTTAGTTTTAAGATTTTTTCTAGATTCGGTTCTGTTTTTTCACCGATGCCTTCTGTTTTCGCTGTGATGTCTTTAAATAATTCAGGGAATGTGCCGCCTACAGTAGAAGCACCAATAGGCTCGATATCAAGTAATTTTGCATCTTCCATTGATTCTAGGCTTCCAGCAATGACGATTCGTTTCACTGGTGTTTTGAGGTTGTACGTTTGATCTAAATAATGGATGTTTGTTTCTGCTATTTCAGCTGACTTGCTTTTGGTTGTGTTTGAAGCAGGTTTATTTTCTGCAGCACCACAGGCAGCTGTGGTGATTGTCATGATACAAAGGATAAGCAATGCGAACCATTTTTTCATTTGTTTTCTCCTTTAACTGATAATTGTTCTCAATTAAAGATTGTATTAGGCTTTTGTCCTTTTATCCATAGACAATTCTCTGTCGAATGATGGACTTTTTACGGAAAAAAAGATAAAAGGTCCTGAATGACTCGTTGATGACTGGCTGCTGTGTATTCACGCCAAGGGTCAGAAGTGAGTGGATAGACTGCTTGTTGAGTCACAGCCTTGAGATTTTGCCAATCTTCCTGTTGCTTTAACTTTTGATAAAATGCAATGGTTTTTGGCTCCTTATGCAAGAAGAGGAAGATGGCGTCTGGATCTAGCTGTTGTATGGAGCGAATGGTGATTTTTTTTTCTACTAGCTGTCCATCATTCCGAAAAGCTGGCAGAAGACCAATATCATGAAAAATCACTTCTAACATGGTGCGATTTACAGACAAGTAGAGTTGATCTTGAAAGATACGAAGAGGTAGGACCGTTTTTGGTGAATGATCAAAAAGGCATGTCTTTTTCGCCTGAATGACGAGTTCTTCATAATGAATCAACCATTCTTCTGCTTCCTTTGCTTCGTTTAGAAACATAGCTGTTTGTCTGAATTGAGAGCGCCAATCCAATTGTGTGAATGGAACAAAGTGAACAGGACAGATCGTTTTCAACACTTGTTTTTCTTCCTCTGTCACATGATCATTGGCAATGATCAGCTCAGGTTTTGTCTCCTTTAATAGCCGTAAATTGGCTTCAGCGTGCTCGTTGATCCGATGTGCACTCAGATGAATCGGAATTTCTTCTGCATGATGTTCAAAGTCATGTGCTGTCCATTTAGGGTGAAGAGGGGCAGCATACGGGATGATATGAATGGGTGTGAGCTGACCGAGTATAGAATGGCCATAGGCTGCAATTTTCCGCTGACGGCTTTTCATATAAGTAGAAGGAGTCATGCCCGTTTTTTTCTTAAAGATGCGGCTAAAGTAATAGGGATCTTGATAGCCAATTTCCAGTGCAATGTCTTTGAGCTTTGCGTTGCCTTTTGCCATTAACTGTTTGGCTCTAGCCATCCTTTTCTTGGTGATATAATCGGTGACACTCACATTAAAATGCTTTTTAAATAGCTCACTGTAATGGCTGGCGCTGATGCCAGCCATTTGAGATAGACTTGTCAGGCTGAGGGGTTCTTCGGAATGTTGATCGATATATTGTTTTGTTTTGAAAAGGGCATGTGCTGTGTCACAAATATCTTCTTTATGCAGTGTGAAAAGCTGCATAATAAGCTGTTGAAAAAGAGTTTGGCTTCTAAAAAAGCTAATGGCTTCAGGTCTTTTCCATTCCTCTGTCATTTCTGGCAGTAAAGAATGTATCTGTTCAATTGAGCTAATATCAATAAATTGCCATATATTCAGTAAAGAACGGGCATGTTCAGTTGATACTTCCCGTATGTTTTGATCTTGCAGCATGTAAAGCTGAAAGCGAAACAGATAAAGCTCTTGTTTTTGATAAGGCTCTGTTTTCAACATAAATGTTTCTCCAGGAAGGATTGTATAGAGTGTCAGATGTTTCAACCGCCATTTTTGATCGTTCAATGTGAGTAAACCTCTGCCGTTAATGCTGAAGAGGAAGCAGAATGTATCTGATAGCTGCTGCTCCTTATGCGGAAGCTCTGCATTATTTATTTTTTCAGTATATGTTAATCGATAGATGAATTGTTCTGCATTTGCCATTGTACGTAATTGATTGCTGTTTCCCATAAAAACCACCTGATCTCTTATTTAATGATAAGCATTCTCAATTAAATTGTAGCAGAAAGAGTTGGAAAGATGGTGATGTTTATTCTGTCAAAAAAGCACCCTGAGTGAGCTCAGGGCGCGATGATTTAATCCGTTTTTCCATGTGCTAGCGCAGGTTCTTTTGTTAAGCTTAATGGCCGTAAGTCCTGCCAGTGTGTCTGGATATAATCGATGCAGGCATTTCTAGTGTCTTCACCAAAGACCTTTTCCCATCCATCTGGCACTGGTGCAAATGATGGCCAAAGTGAATGCTGTCCTTGTTCATTGACAAGCACAAGAAATACACCGTCTTCACGATCAAAGGGATTTGTCATTTGTCATCTCTCCTTTATTCTTAGTGCTTTTGTTTGACCCGATGCAGTGCGTTGTCTAAGATGACACCAATTTCTGCTAGGGGTTTAGGCTGGCACATGTCTTTGTGCCGGCAATGAATGTCGTGCTGTTCAATTGTTCCGTTGATATAAGGTGCCCATGCTTCGGGATCAATTGGTGTAAACCAATCTGGGATAATGGTAGATCTAAAGAATAATATGTCTCCCTGATAAGTTTTTGGCTGATATTCTCCAAGCAATCGAACTGAATTCACATAGGTTTCTTTTAGATTTCTAATGGCATTTTCACTTAAGCTTGCTAGTGCACTGCCATCTTTTTTCAAGATGTCGACGGCACTTTTCATCGTGAGCGGTTCACCTGTTAAGGTATCTGGATCATAACCGCCGAGCGCAAGAAGAGCGATTAGTGCTTCTTCTTCATCAGGTGCTGCTTTAATCGGTAAGAAATGGTTTGGATAGGCATCCAGCATCGCAACGAGTGCGATTTCTTCACCTTGCTGCTGGAGCTGTGTAGCCATTGCTTGTACAACGTTTCCACCTAGTGACCAGCCAAGAAGATGATAAGGGCCTTTTGGCTGAATCGTTTGGATGTGCTTGATGTAATCCGCAGCCATATCATCTAGTGTGTGTGGGTAGTCATCTTTTCTTGCGATTCCTCGTGCTTGTAATCCATAAATAGGGATGTCTTTCTCTAATGTATTCAAGAGACCGGCATAGCACCAGCTAAGACCACCTGCTGGGTGAACACAGAAGAGAGGATACCTTTCTCCATTTGTTCGCAGCGGCAGCAAGATGTCTAGTGCGTTTTCATCGCTGCCTGTTTCTAGTTTCTCTGCCAAACTTGCCACATTAGGTGCTTCAAACAATGTTCCGATACTTAGTTTGACACCAAGTGCATCACGAATGCGGCTGATTAAACGAACCGCAAGCAGTGAATGCCCGCCAATGTCAAAAAAGCGATCATCTATGCTGATTTTAGGCAAATCAAGCACCTCTTCAAAGAGATGACATAGGATTTCCTCTTTTGGATTTCTTGGGCCGCGGCCATCCGCTTGCTGTAAATGCAATTGAGGGGCTGGCAGTGATTTTTGATCAAGCTTCCCGTTTGCTGTAAGCGGCATGGCGTCAATCTGTACATATGCTGCGGGCACCATGTAATCAGGAAGACTGGCTGCTGCAAAATGACGAAGGGCTTCAGTATCGAAACGGTCTTCTTCCGTTGTGACGATATATGCGACTAAGCGTTTGTCGCCAGGTTGATCCTCTCGCATCATGACGGCAACTTGTGCAACTGCATCGTGGCGTGCCAAAACGGCTTCGATTTCTCCAAGTTCAATGCGGAAGCCGCGTATTTTAATTTGATGATCAGCTCTACCAATGTAATCAAGAGCCCCTTCTTCTGTCCACCGCGCAAGATCGCCTGTACGATACATCCTTGTGCCAGGTGCGCCATAAGGATCGGCAGGGAATCGATCTGATGTCAGGTCAGGTCTACCTAGATAACCTCTTGCAAGGCCAGCTCCAGCTACATACATTTCACCTGTTGTCCCAGGGGGAACAGGCTGCAGGTATTCATCTAGTACGTACACGTGTAAATCAGGAATTGGTTCGCCTATTAAACTGCTGGAGTTCTTTGTGATCATGTCTCGATTGAGTTCATTGTACGTAACGTGTACGGTGGTTTCTGTGATGCCGTACATGTTAATTAGCTTTGGCTTACAGTCTGAGTGACGGCTGTACCAATCTTCTAATCTGCTAAGCTCTAATGCTTCACCGCCAAAGATGACATAGCGGAGTGATAATGCTTGACCTAGTGTTTGATGTTCCTTGTCTATCTGCATGAGCTGATAGAAGGCAGAAGGTGTTTGATTAAGCACAGTCACACCTTCCTCAACTAGAAGCTGCAGCATCTCTTCTGGAGAGCGAGAGATGGTATGAGGTACAATGACAAGCCTGCCGCCATATAAAAGTGGTCCCCATATTTCCCATACTGAAAAATCAAAGGCATATGAATGGAACATTGTCCAAACATCTTCTTCATCATAATGGAACCAATGTTCAGTAGATGTCAGAAGACGGATGACATTTTGATGTGGGATGACCACTCCTTTTGGTTTCCCTGTAGAACCGGATGTATAAATAATATAGGCTGGATGCAGAGAAGATAGCGGTTCGATTCTGTCTATATCAGCCGGATTATGATTTGGCATAGTAAGCAATTGATCGCTCGTTTCTTTTTCGTCTAACAAAATCAAATCGCAATCAGCAGGGAGATGCACTGCATTTACTTTTGTTGTGATGCTGCAAACTGGTTTGGCATCTTGTATCATGTATGCCAGCCTGTCTGCTGGATAGTCAGGATCAAGCGGAACATAGGCTGCGCCTGCTTTATGAACGGCTAACAAGCTTACGAGCATGTCGATTGATCTAGGCAGGGCAAGTGCAACGAACTGTTCTGGTCCAACGCCTCTTTGTATTAATAAATGAGCAAGACGATTGGCTTTGTTGTTTAACTCACCATAGGTAAGTTGCCTATTGCCATACGTTACAGCCACTCGATCAGGATATTGCTGCGCCGTTTTTTCAAATAAGGCCGGGAGACGATGTGCTTGGTCTAACTGAGCAAAAGTCTTTTTGTCAGGGAGAAATGTGTGCCGCTCTTTATCTGTTAAAATGTTCACTTGACCAATCGGCACATGTGGTTGCTCAGCTACCTCTGTTAAAAAGCGCTTCATTCTGTCAGCGATGGCTCGAATGGTGCTTTGTTTAAATACATCTGTGCTGAATTCAAACAATCCTGTTAAACCTGCTGCTGACCCAGTTTCCGTTTTTTGTTCTGTTAATTCGATGGTCAGATCAAATTTAGCTGACCCTACTGGTTTCACGTAGAGATCTGAGTCAAGTTGTGTCAGCTTCATTTCCGCCTTCGGTGTATTTTGGAAGGCAAGCATGACCTGGAACAATGGATTGCGTGATCTGGACCGGTTTGGATTTAGGATTTCGACTAGCCGTTCAAATGGCAGATCCTGATGCTCATAAGCTGCTAGGTCAACGTCTCGCACGCGCCTCAATAGCTCACTAAAGGTTGGATTACCAGCTGTATTTGTACGTAATACAAGTGTGTTCACAAACAATCCCACAATGTCGTCAAGTGCATCGTCATTCCGTCCAGCAATTGGACTGCCAATTGGGATATCTGTACCGGCCCCAAGGCGTGTCATTAACGCTGCAAGTGATGCTTGAAGCACCATGAACAAACTCACCTGATGCTGCTTTGCAAGCTCAAGGAGGTTCTGATGTAAAGCGGGTTCAATCGAAAAGTCTATCGTAGCACCGTTAAAGCTTCCTTCCTGTGGACGAGGGAAGTCATAGGGAAGCTCCAGTTCTTCTGGCAGGTCATGTAAGGCGCCTTTCCAATAGCTGAGCTGCTTAGCAAAAAGACTATTCGTCTCTTCTTCACTGCCCAACAGCTTCTGCTGCCATATAGCATAGTCAGCATATTGAACAGGCTCCGCTGGCAAGGAGATGGATTTTCCTTGTATACGGGCTTCATAAGCTGCAGCTAAATCTCGCGTCAGTGGTGCAAGTGACCAGCCGTCACCAGCGATGTGATGCAACAATAGAAGCAGTACGGATCGGTTTGCATCAAGCGTGAATAATTCTGCTCGCAGTGCAGGTTCTTCTTCAATTTTAAAGCTATAGCGAATGGCTTCGTTTAACTGATTCTCAATATGTTGATCGGTTGAAGCTGTGACATGGAGTTCAGGCTGGACACTTTTCGGATGTAAAATGACCTGTCTTGGCATGCCGTTCTTATTTGGAAAAATGGTTCTAAGGGTTTCGTGTTTTTCAGTGATATCTGCCAAAGCACCAATGAGAGCTGTTTGATCTAGTGTACCTGTCAGTTGAATGACAAGTGGAATATTGTAAGTTGGACTTGGCCCCTCAAGGCAATGAAGGAACCAGAGCCGTTTTTGGGCAAAGGATAATGGAATCTCATCTGGCTTGTCTTCTACCTGAAGCGGTGGCCGAATGTCTTTCGCCTTGTCAATGTGCTGCGCAAGCTCAGCAACCCGAGGAGATTCAAATATGGTTCTCATGCTTAGGTCTGCACCAAGTGTATCGCGTATACGTCTAAGCAGACGAGCGGCGAGTAAGGAGTGTCCTCCTAAGTCAAAGAAACTATCATCTATGCCAATTTGAGATAGGGCAAGGGTTTCTGCAAACAAACTACATAACATGTCTTCTTGTGGTGTTCTAGGGGTCCGCTCAGAACTAACTAAAGACATATTTGGTGCTGGTAATGCTTTGCGATCGATTTTGCCGTTTGGTGTAAGTGGAAGTTCTGGCAAAACGACAACAGCAGAAGGCACCATGTAATCAGGAAGTAATGAAGCCACAAACTGTCTGAGCTCTGAAGGGTGCAGAGAAGAGCCGTCTGTGAGTACAACATATGCACAAAGAAGCTGCTGCCCAGGTTGATCCTCACGAACGATAACAGACGTATGCTTTATGGATTGGTGCTGCATCATCACGGTTTCGATTTCACCTAGTTCAATACGGAAGCCGCGGATTTTAATTTGATGATCGGCACGGCTGATATAATCAATTGAACCATCTTCACGCCATCTGGCTAAATCACCAGTACGATACATTCTCGTGCCTTTTGTGCCGAATGGATCAGCGACAAAACGTTCAGCCGTTAAATCATATCGCCCAAGATACCCTCTGGATACTCCTTCACCTGCAATATAAAGTTCACCGATTGATCCTGCTGGGACTGGGTTTAGTCCTTCATCTAAAATGTAAATGCTCGTATTCCAAATGGGTTTACCGATTGCCGGCCCGCTATTCTCTCGATGTGCGGTGACATTTTCCATCGTAGACCAGATCGTCGTTTCTGTAGGTCCGTACAAATTAGTAATGTCGCAGTGAAGAGATTGCAATGTGTGCAAAAGGGAAGCAGGGAGTGCTTCTCCTCCAACAAGAACACGCATACCTGTTATCACGTCAGGGTATTCATCTGCCAACGCATGCCACAACGTTGGTGTTGCCTGCATGATTGTGACGTGATGAGAACGAATCATGTCTGAAAGCTTTGCTGGTTCTTGTATGGTTTCTTTTTTTGCCAATAAAATAGCAGCCCCATGTAAAAGCGGAAGAAACATTTCCAGCCCTGAAATATCAAAGGCAATGGTCGTTACCGCTAAAAGCTGGTCTTCTTGATCTAATAAAAATGAATCTTGCATGGACAATATAAAGTTGATCACATTTCGTTTTGTTACAACAACACCCTTTGGTTTGCCTGTCGATCCTGATGTGTAGAGGATGTAAGCCGGGTGATGCGGGGAGCCTTCGCTCCAGGTCGGATTGAGATGCGGACTGCCGGCTATCTCCTGATGAACAGTTGCATCATCCAGTTGAACGATGTGCGGATGGTCCAAACCGTCTGCTGTCTCTTTGATTGTGAGCAAACACGCCGGTTTCGCATCCTCTAGCATATAAGTGACACGATCGTTAGGATAATCAGGGTCTATTGGCAGATATGCGGCTCCCGTTTTGACGACGGCTAATAGACTTACGACCATATTGATGGACCGAGGCAGAGCAATTGCGACAAATTGTTCTGGTCCAATGCCATGCTTTTTCAAATAATGAGCTAATTGATTAGCCCGCTGATTTAGCTCTTCGTAAGTCAAAGTGATTCCTTCAAACTGTAATGCTTTTGCTTGTGGTGTATTGCTCACCTGTTTTTCAAATAGTTCCCGTAAAGATTCCTTTGGTAATTTTCGTTTTGTATCATTCCAGTGCTTGAGGATGTTCTCTTTTTCTTTAGACAAAAGAAGGTTGAATTGACTGATCGTCTGATCTTGCTCTAGTCCGGTTATTTCCTCCAGCAATTGAAGAAAACGCTGCTGATGAGCGTCAACTGCTTGCTCTTTGTAAATGGCAGGGTTTGCATCAAAGTCGATTTGAAATCCGTTCCCATCCGCGCGGTCGTATATGTTGATCGATATATCATCCACGGGTCCTGCTGAAAGGTTGTGTGCCTGCCCAATGCTCTGATCGAACTTGAGATCATAATCAAAGGGCATAATATTGATCTGCGGGCCAAATAATCGCTGATTTCTTCCAATGAGTTTAAAGTCTCTCCGCATGTCCTCGTGACGATATCTTTGATGAGGGCGAATGGTTTTTAGTTCCTCAGATACTTGGTGAACAAGTGCTGAGAGTGTCATTTCTGGTTTGCATGTTAAACGAAGTGGTACTAGGTTCATGACCATTCCGGGTGTTTGTAAGGCGCACGATCCAAGGCGCATCATCACAGGAAGCCCTAAAACAATATCGTGTGCACCAGTCATACGATGCATATATAGAGCGGATGCCGCAAGAATCATTTCATGCCACGTACCACCGAAGGCTTGAGCATTTTTTTTCATTATGCTTACCTTTTCGGCATCGTAGCTAGCCGTTTTGCGGATAAAATGATCCGACGTTCTTGGGGCAAGCTCAGCAAGACTGACAATTTCAGGTTGATCAGCAAAGCGATTTTTCCAAAATGCTCGATCATCATCATACCGATTGGACTGTTGGTAGGTGATCTCCTCTTGGACTACGTCATGTAAGGATCCAAATGTTTGAGGAGGCACAGGTGTCCCTTTCGATAGGGCTGAATAGACCTCAGCAACACGGCGTGCAATGAGCGAAAAGGCGAATCCATCAATGGCAATGTGATGAATGCGCTGATACCAGATAAATCGATCGTCAGCAAGTTGAAAAAGTACTTCACGGAATAATACATCTTTCTCTAAAGAGACTGGCGTTGAAAGATCTGCCCTCATCCATGCTATAGCCGCATCAAACGGCTGTTTTTCATTTTGTAAATTGATTAATTGGAATGGAATCTCTTTCTTAGATGAGAACCATTGCTTTGGACCGTCAGTACCCTCAACGAATCGCATATACAAAGAATCTGCTTCTAAGACAGTTTTTCTAATGGCTGCTTCAAAGTGTATGGGATCAATAGGACCTTTAATATCTATATACTCTGCTGTATTGAAAATAGGATTAGATGGATCAAGCTGCTGCGCATACCAAATGCCTGCTTGGGCACCGGTTAGTGGGAATGAATCGACTGACTGGATCGACAAGGGTCTATACCTCCTTTACAAGTAATCGATATTTGGAATAGATGGCTGTTTTTCTGGGAAAAGAAGAGTCCGCCAATGAGCGAGCGTTGGATTTGCTGCAAGCTCAACGAAATTGACTGTCGCTCCTTGCTGTCTCCACTTTTCCGCTAGGCTCATCATTCTAATAGAATCAAGTCCAAGGTAGACGAGATTCTCGTCAAGCGGTATTTCATTCGGTTCGATTTGGAGATACTCAGCTACTTGGTGGACAATTGCCTCAAAGGATAGATCATCACGCTCTGCTTCCTGTCCTGTTAAACGACGAATGATTTGGTTTGTTGTGGTGGTGACCGCACAGCGTTCAGCTGCATAGGTCATCGCCATTTTGTGATGCTTAAGTGAAAAGTCAGCAACGGCATCGGCGACAAAAAAGGTTTCAATATCGAGCATGAATGCTTCTGCGGCAGTCAGCATACAGCCAATATGTGCATATACGCCAGTAATGATCAGTTGATCACGACCGCCTTCTTGCAAAATATCCAAAAAATTAGATTTCTTGAATGCGCTATAACGCCATTTTGTCAGCATTGTATCTGCTTCAGATGGAGCAAGCTGATCAATGATTTTTGTCAATGCTTCATCATCACCAAGTCCAGGTCCCCAAAAATCTGTTAATAAAGCACGATCCTTCGGGTCTTGGTCACCAGGTTGAGCTGTATAGACGACAGGAATGCCAAGTTCATTGCATGTATTACGTAATTGTTCAATATGTTGAACTAACTCTGTGATCGGTGATGTATCTTGTTGAAATGCATTTAAAAAATATTGCTGCATGTCATGTATCAGCAGAACAGCACGTTTCGGATCCGGTATCCAGTTCACTTTATTTTCAGGTAAATCATGTGTGCTCGGCATTGGATATGCAGGAATAGTAGGGATTGCCATGGTTTTCACTCCTCTTTTTTTATACGTTGGCAGTATGGATTGCAGCTAATTCTCTTAATGCTTTTTTACTGACTTTGCCTACACCTGTTTGTGGGAACGCATCGATCCATTCAATGCGGTCGGGAATTTTATAGGCAGCGAGCCCGCGTTCTCTTAGAAATGATTTTAAGATGTGCGGTGCTGGTTTGTTGTTTCCTTTCGCGATAACAAAGGCACATGAGCGTTCGCCAAGAAATGGATCCGGCATGGACACCATGGCGGCATCATGAATGTCAGGATGCGCAAGTAAATGGTTTTCAACTTCTTCAGCGGCAACCTTTTCACCGCCACGATTGATTTGATCCTTGTCTCTGCCTTCTACAACAACATTTCCTTCTTTAGTTAATCGTACGATGTCACCTGTTCTGTAAAAGCCATCGGGTGTAAATGCTTTTTTGTTTTGTTCATCGGCTTTATAGTAGCCGCGAATCGTGTAAGGTCCTCTTGTTAAAAGATGTCCAGCCACTTCATGCGGGACGGGCTTGTCCTCATCATCAACCACTAGTACCTCATCATATTCAGACATCGGGCGTCCTTGTGTATGAATAAGGACATGTTCAGGATCATCTAATCTGGTATAGTTGACCAGACCTTCTGCCATGCCAAAAACTTGCTGTAACTTACATCCAAGGGCAGGCATCACTCGTTTTGCTGCCTCAGCACTGAATTTAGCACCACCGACTTGTAAGACTTCAAGACTCGATAAGTCATCTGATCGATGAGAAGCGGCTTCTAGCCAAATCAATGCGATAGGTGGGACGACAGCGGTAATGGTCGCCCGTTCTTTTTCAATGAGTGGAAAGACGACATCAGGGCTTGATCCAGGTGCAAGAACGACTCTTCCGCCAGCGTATAACGTCCCAAGGACTCCAGGCGAGCTTAATGGATAGTTGTGTGCTACTGGAAGTGTAGCTAGATACACACTATCTTTTGTGAGCTCGCACACCTCATTGCTTTTCCAAAGACTATACATATAGTCATCATGTGTACGAGGTATGAGCTTAGAAAGGCCTGTGCTGCCTCCTGATAACTGAAGAAATGCAATATCACTTGCCTCTACATGAATTCGGGGATCGAGTGATGGGTCCTTGCGCAGATCATCCAAGTCAAGAAATTCCTCAGCTTCCCCTGCTACAATGACATGAGGTAATGAGGGAAGCTTTTCTTTCACTTGACGTGCGAGTGATCGATAATCAAAGCCGCCATCGATATCTGGTATGACATATGCGTCTGCTTCGGCAAATTCAATAAAATAAGTGATTTCACTGCTTCTATGAGATGGCAGTGAGTAGACGGGTAAAGCACCGATTCGAAATAAAGCGAAAACGACTTCAAAAAAAGCAGGAATGTTAGGAAGCTGTACGACAACTCGACTTCCCTTTTGAATTCCAAGCTGATGAAAACCGGCGGCAAGACTGCTGACGCGCTCATCAAGTTCTTGGTAGCTCATGTGCGTATCAGCGTATGTAATCGCTGTTTTATTCCCTAACGATACGGCACGTTCACGAAGCATACCGCCAAAGGTTTCCCCAAGCCAACAGCCGTTTTCACGGTAGCGTTTTGCAAATTCTTCCGGCCATGTAGGTGGTTGAACAAACATGTTTTTGTCATCTCCTATGTATTTTTATAGCTGATGGATGCCCATCGCACGAAGCATCGTGTTAAATTTTGCAGATGTTTCGGCTAGCTCTTCTTCTGCCTTAGATCCTTTGACCACGCCTGCACCAGCAAAGAGACGAAGGGATTGACCCTCAGCTTCTGCACAACGAATGGTGACAATCCAATCACCATCACCATTTGCATCTGCCCAACCGATCATTCCTGTGAAAAATCCTCGATCGAAGGGTTCAATCGCTTGGATTGCTTCACGTGCATCTGCTGTAGGTGTTCCGCATACTGCGGGTGTTGGATGAAGGCTCAGCGCTAAATCAATTGAGGATACACTGGAATCTTCTAATTCACCTTTTACGACAGTAGATAAATGCCACATCGTTTCTGTTTGTATGACGGATGGTGATGCAGGCACATCTAACGTACGACAGTAAGGAGCAAGCGCTTTAGTGACAGCTTCGACAACCACTGCATGCTCGTGTAAATCCTTCGCTGAAGTAAGGAGTTCATCGTGACGGCGCTGGTCTTCTACTGGATCTGAACTACGCGGCCGAGAACCAGCGAGTGGATTGGAAATCACAGATGAACCGGTTTTTGAAAGAAGCAGCTCAGGACTTGCCCCAAGAAGTGTGCGCTTTTGGGAAGATTTCGGATCAGCTACATTTGCAGCAAACGTATAGCCAGTCGTATTGTGACGAGCAAGCCGTTCGAGTATTGCTTTCGTATGAATGTCTTGATTTGATTTGAGGTGGAGAGATCGAGAAATGACGATTTTGCTTAGCTCTCCTTTTTCAATTTTATCTAACCCTTCGTTCACACCATTCATATAGACTTCAGGAGAAGGGACAGGTGTCACCTCATAGGATGGTGATGTCACTTCCGAATCCTCATCACCTTGATGAAATTCGAGGGGATCACTAAACTGTACATGGAATGGCACATTTAAACGAACGGGCTGTGCCGGATCAAACGGGACAGCACCAGCCACAATCGGTGTTTGGATACCAGCTTGTTTGGCATCGTCAAATACGTGCGCTACCCTTGTGGATAGTTCATTGAGCTGATTGGTTTCAATATGCTGGAAAATCCCTTCTGCAAGTATTGTACGTTTAGGGGAAGCAAGGAAAAAAGCGCCTGGCTGATAGTCTTGAATCAACTGTACTTTTTCTTCTGACGGCAATAATGAATGTTTCATGAAAAGGCCTCCTTTTTGATGAAATGCTAGATTCCGAGTGTTGCGCCACCATCAATCGTGAGATTCTGCATCGTAATATGACTGGATTGTTCAGATGCAAAGAAGATTACTGCATCAGCGATGTTTTGAGGATCAGCGATTTTTTGTAAAGGAATACCGGTTTTATAAGTTTCTAATGAACCTTTAATCACATGATCTACTCCTTGTTCATCAGACCATAATGCCCATTGCATAGGTGTTGCGGTAGAGCCAGGAGAGACAACATTGCATCTGATTCCATAGTTTGCTAGCTCTAACCCAAGCGTTTTTGTAAAGGAAGTAGCTGCTGCTTTTGAAGCGGCATAGGCAGCCATATTCATTCTAGGAATGGCACCTGCGTTAGAGCTGACGGTCACAATGACCCCATCTGATCTTTTCATCATGTATTTGGAGACAGCTTGTGATACGTAAAAGACACCATGTGTGTTGACTGCAAAGGTTTGTTGCCAGTCATCTGCACTAAGCTGGTCGATAGAACCGATTCGAAGGATGCCTGCTACATTGACCAGTAAATAAATGGGTCCAAGCTGCTTTTCAATTTGATCGACAATGTGCTGAACAGATGCTTGATCGGTAATGTCACATGGATAGGCAAAGGCACGTATGCCTTTATCGTTCATTTGCTGGACAGTGCTTTGCAGCTGAGCTTCATTTGCGTCAACTGCTGCAATGATCGCATCTTCATCTGCTAGTCTTTTTGCGACTGCTTGTCCGATACCTTGCCCTGCGCCTGTGATAAGGGCAATCTTTTGAGATAGTCCACTATGTTTCATACGTTCACTACCTTTCCTTCGTGTTTCTAGTTGTTAAAAGATCATCATGATAGAGCGCAAAACGAAAAGCGTAATTCATCAGCACCGGTAAAACGGACGTATGTCCTTCTTCAGGGAACTCGTGATAGGCCGTATGTAAGCCATATGAGGACAAAGACAACATGCGATTTGCTAGTGACTTTGCATGATCATTCATTTGACATGGATGATGTTTTTCTAACTCACCTACACCTATAAGCAACCGGACATTCATAGGCACCTGACGTATGAGGTTGGTGAATTGGTGTTCTTTTTCTAGAAATAATTTTCTGTTCCAGTGGATAGAAGGACTGCCCGCAATATATGTCTGATAAGCATCAGGGTGCTCAAATAGTGTGTGTAATACAAAAAGACCGCCAAGAGAATGCCCAAAAAGTGTTTGACGACTTAGGTTGATCGGATAGCGTTGCTCGATATAAGGCTTCACAGTCTTTTCTAAAAAAGAAAAGAAAGTAGAGGCCCCGCCATATGTATGGATGGAAAAGTCTTTTCTTTTGCCGCCGATGGAAGCATCAGGGCTAGTAAAAGTGAGATCATAATGCCTGAGCGGATGATAGGGCCCTTCTGTCTGATAGCCAATTCCAACAATGATGGCAGGTACGACACCTGTTTTTTCAGGTCTTCTTGACTGTAAACGAATGGCTTCGACCATTGTGCCAAAAAGTGAATTCCCATCAAGCACGTACATGACTGGAAAACCAGCCGCTGGAGGGGGAGTATTCGGTTTAAATATAAAAAGTCTGTATGGGTGTTCTGTGATATCTAGTTGCTCCGTCCCAGGTATAAAAAAAGGACGGCTTTCTCCAAAAAATGAACCCTCAGTACCCATTCCTTCGGGGCGTTTGGACATATGTGACAAGTCTCCTTCCTCAAATTCGACTCTCATACGATGATAAAGTAGGCTTGCGGATATTGGATGAGTGTAGAAATTGAAGAAATTTCCCTCCAAATGAAAATGATTCTCAACTATCCGCAAGCAAAACAAATGATAATGGTTATCAATTATGAAGTCAAATGCTCATAAAGTTGTGTATTTGATTTTCTTATCCCAATATTCAGAAAATAAAGGACTAACTCACTAACAAATGATTTGAAATAGGGAATATCGGACCTTGTCATTTAAAAATAGGAGAAATGTCAAAAGACCTTGACTGCCTCGGAATTTTTACCATTTTCTTCTGTTTGATACAGGAATAAATATGGGTTTTTCTTCTCGAAAAGATTTTGAGAAAAAATAAGTCTATAGACTCACTTGTATTTTTAGGGAAAAAGAGGAGGATTTTGCGAAAAGTTGGTGATCTCATATCTCAAAACTTATTCAATATTATGCTGAGCTTTTTTTAGAGTGCGAATTATACAATTAAAAAAAGTAAGGGTTGTCCCCTTACTTTTTGGTCAATTGGTGTACAAGTCTGTAAACACCATTAAATTAGAATCCATCTGTGACATCATATTCGTAACGGATATCGGCTTTGACATTGCTCATAGTAGATCTTGCTGTAGCCTTTGCATTGTACTTAAAGCTCCATTTTTGAGCGACTTTTAATTGATTTTCCAGAGAAATACGGTAAGAACCACTTGTTGCAGATGAAACAATGGATTCGTTCCAAATCTTGTTTTCATCAGCCATCAGTTTGTGTGTGACATTTCCTTGGTTAGGCGATTGTGTACTCGTTGTTGAAATCGATTTAACGATTGCATTTTTAGGGATAGAAGAATTCTTCGTTAAATCCATTGAAATGACAGAAGAATCAACTCCTAAAAAATTCAAAGAAGTATTCCCCATGTTGGTGGCGGCTCCCGTAAAATTGAATGTTCCATTTCCAGATTTGATGCGATCTTGAATGGAGACAGTAAAATACATATTTCCTGTATATGTACCACGGGTCACTTTCACAAAATAAGTTTCTGAATTTGAAGTAACGTCATCAGTATTAGCAAAAATAAATGGTGTAACTGAATCAGGGTTAATGACTCTAGATCTACCATCAGAATATTTCGAATTATAAACCTCTATTTTCATCCCAGTGTACTGCTTATCATATGAACTTCTAACATAAACTTTTTCACCCTTATTAATTGTGAACTGATAATACGCTTCGTTTTCACCTTCAGGTAAGATTGTCGTATCTGGACGACTATATTTCCAATATCCCATTGAGCTTGCTGTGTTAGGACTGTTATTCCCCGTAATCGCTGCTTCTGCTGAATTAGGTGCAAAAAAACTAGTAACAAGCACTAATAATAATGCAGGTAATAAAAAACGTTTGAAGATAGTATTTGTCATATTTTAACCCTCCTTGTAATAATTACTATATCGGCATTAAACTAACAATTTTTAACTTAATTGCCGATATATTTAATAATCACTATTTTTTGAAAAAAGGAGAATCAAAATGAATATTAATACGTCATACCCGACAAGTGCGCCTAACAATCAGAACCGAATCGACTATAAAGGTCAATCAGCTATTAAAAGTACAAATGAGGTGATGACCGAAGCTGATAAACGAATGAAAGTATTAGATGAAAAATATCAAAAAATAAATGAACAAAATAAACGTTTCAAAGATCCTCATGGCCATATATTTGATAAGTATCGAAATCCAAACTCCCCTTATTTCAGAAATGATTTAACCAAACCGGAAAGAGAGGCGGCTTACTCTATTGAAATTGGATGGGCTAATAGTGGAACAGGAGGGCATTATAATTCTAATGATGCCGCCTTCCGTAATGAAAAACGGTATGATCCAACCCAAGAAAGTGTAGAAAAGAAAATACTCAATCGTCAAAAGGTCAACGAACAATTACAAAGTTTATTCTCTAAAAACGGTATAACCATTCCTAAAAACACAAATTTAACTTTTACCATTGACCCGAACAATTTTAAATTAGTGGTAAGTGGTTCAAAAGACGAATCGCTGACTAAACAAATAGAAGACCTATTAAATACAAGCAACAATACAAGAGAATTATTTTTCCATATTATGAAAAGTAGAAATGAAGATTCGACTCAATTCACGCCTGATTCCCTTGCCAAATTCCACCTTGTGAATCAAATCAAAACGGTGACAGGCTACAATTTAAAAGACTTAAGCATTGTAAATGGTCAATTTGTAACGGATAAAGGGACGAATATTTTTGATATATACAAAGAAGATCTCCTGAAAAATCCATACACAGCAGACCATGCACGAATTGCGGCTTCACATTACGGAGCACAGTTATTTGATCTAGCCAAAAACGGGTTTGATTCTATTCCCGACTTGGTGTTATCTATTGGTTATCAAAAGGGGTCGTTACATGACATTGGGCAAAAGGTGAATTACGGAGTAACAAAATGAAGATAAATACATCAAATGCTACAGCGGTTCTGAACAATCAGAACGTTACCGATTTCAATAGCCGTTCAGCTATAAAAAGTACAAATGAGACGATGACCGAAGCAGATAAACGAATGAAGATACTTGATGAAAAATATCAAAAAATTAATGAACAAAATAAAAGATTCAGTGATCCTCAAGACCACATATATAATAAGTATAGAAATCCATACTCCTCTTATTTCAGAAATGATCTGACCAAGGTTGAAAGAGAAGCTGCATACACTATGGAAATGAGTTGGGCAAGGAATAATAAGGGTGGTCAATATGACTTTAATGATGCCATCTTCCGTAATGAAAAACGGTACGATCCTACCCAAGAAAGCGTAGAAAAGAAAATATTTAACAGACAAAAGGTCAACGAACAATTGCAAGATTTGTTCTCTAAAAATGGTATAACCATTCCTAAGAACATGAATTTAACTTTTACCATCGACCCAAATCATTTCAAATTATTGGTGGGTGGATCAACAGATGAATCGCTGACTAAACAAATAGAAGAACTATTAAATACAAGCAACAATACAAGAGAATTATTTTTCCATATTATGAAAAGTAGAAATGATGATTCGACTCAATTCACGCCTGATTCTCTTGCTAAATTCCACCTTGTGAATCAAATCAAAACGGTGACAGGCTACAATTTAAAAGACTTAAGTATTGTAAACGGTCAATTTGTAACGGATAAAGGGGTCAATATTTTTGATATATACAAAGAAGATCTCCTGAAAAACCCATACACAGCAGAACATGCACGAATTGCCGCTTCACATTACGGAGCACAGCTATTTGATCTAGCCAAAAACGGGTTTGATTCTATTCCCGATTTGGTGTTATCTATTGATTATCAAAATGGGTCGTTACATGACATTGGGCAAAAAGAGAATTATGGAGTGAAGAAAACGATAGAGAACAAAAGGTGAACGTCAACAGATAAAAATCCCATTAGCACAATGAAGGACTCTATAACAATTGGTGTTACAGAGTCTTTTCTATTGAGATGCGTTGGTTGGCTGTTCAACGAAACCTCCTCATGGTAATTTTGACTATAGTCGATGTTTTTCACTTTTTTATCGGTGAAAATGTTAAAATGATGAGTAGCGTATTTTTTTATGAAAGGACGGTGCTTGGCATGACGGAACTTCTCGATGACCGGCTGCCGCCGCAAAATATAGAAGCCGAGCAGGCCGTATTAGGTGCTGTTTTTTTAGAACCATCTGCGCTCACGCTCGCTTCTGAGGTATTAATTCCAGAGGATTTCTATAGAATGTCGCATCAAAAGATTTACAATGCGATGCTTGTACTTGGTGATAGAGGGGAACCGGTCGATCTTGTTACGGTGACTTCTGAACTGGCCAATACAGATTTACTAGAAGAGGTAGGCGGGATTTCGTATTTAACCGATATTGCGAACTCTGTCCCAACTGCCGCAAACATAGAATACTATGCAAAAATTGTAGAAGAGAAATCCATTTTAAGACGTCTGATCCGCACGGCGACAACCATTGCACAAGATGGATACACGCGTGAGGATGAAGTAGAGGATCTGTTGAGTGATGCTGAAAAGACCATTATGGAAGTGGCGCAGCGTAAAAACTCAGGAGCTTTCCAAAACATTAAGGACGTGCTTGTTCAGACATATGATAATATTGAACAGCTTCATAACCGAAAAGGCGATATCACAGGGATCCCAACAGGTTTCTCCGAGCTTGATCGGATGACAGCTGGATTCCAGCGAAATGACTTAATTATTGTAGCGGCTCGTCCATCAGTAGGGAAAACGGCTTTCGCATTGAACATCGCACAGAATGTTGCGACCAAAACGGACGAAAGTGTCGCCATCTTTAGTTTAGAGATGGGATCTGAGCAGCTAGTTATGCGTATGCTTTGTGCTGAGGGGAATATCAATGCACAGAACCTAAGAACTGGTAATCTGACTGAAGAGGACTGGGGCAAGCTGACAATGGCGATGGGCTCGCTATCGAATAGTGGGATTTTCATTGATGATACACCTGGAATCAGAGTAAGTGAAATTCGCTCAAAATGCCGCCGCTTGAAGCAAGAAAACGGTCTTGGCATGATCCTGATTGACTACTTGCAGCTCATTCAAGGGAGCGGACGATCAAGCGATAACCGTCAGCAAGAGGTATCTGAAATCTCTAGGGCATTGAAATCGCTGGCAAGGGAGCTTGAAGTTCCAGTTATTGCTTTGTCTCAGCTTTCACGTGGAGTAGAGCAGCGTCAGGACAAACGTCCGATGATGTCTGATATTCGTGAATCAGGAAGTATTGAGCAGGATGCCGATATCGTGGCATTCCTTTATCGTGATGATTACTACGACAAAGAATCAGAGAATAAGAACATTATTGAAATCATCATTGCCAAACAGCGTAACGGCCCAGTAGGTACAGTATCATTGGCGTTCGTCAAAGAATATAACAAATTCGTCAACCTGGAAAGAAGATTTGACGATGCGGGTGTTCCGCCCGGTGCTTAAAGCCCAGCTCAACAAGCTGGGCTTTTTTTAATGGATCTACATCGAAAGAATGATTGAAAAACGATCGAAATGAGGAGGAGAGAAAGACTGAGAAATCGTATACTAAAATAAGAAAAGGAGTGATGACTGATGAAATTTCAACAGTTTGAAGCCGCTCAATTACGCATCGCACGCCCAACCGTCAACATGAAAGAGGTTGTGTCCTTTTATGAAGAAGGCTTAGGTCTCAAACGAATAGGCTCGTTTGATCAGCATGAAGGATATGATGGTGTCATGCTGGGGCTCCCTCATCAGCATGTTCATTTAGAAATCACAAAGCATGAAGAAGAAGAAAGCCTGCCCACCCCGCATCCAGAACAGCTCCTTGTGTTCTATATTCCGGATGCTGAGGAATTTCAGCAAATGAAAGAGAGATTGATCTCATTTGGCGGACGGCAAGTCACCTCTACAAATCCATATTGGGAACGGGGTGGAGCAACCATTGAAGATCCAGATGGGTATCGCATTGTGCTCATGAACACAGATGGCATCACCCCTGTTTAAAAAAAGACTCCCATGCCCAGGAGTCTTTTCTGTTATGAACGAGGTGTGACACGCAGTTTCAGCTCTTTCAGTCCATACATGCTGCTGCTGGTCATCGGAACGTAAGAGAGGAGCTCTAGCGCCTCATATCGTTCTATGAAAATCTTTATAGCTGTACATGCTTCAAGACGTGCCAGTGGTGCGCCAAGACAGAAATGGATACCGTGCCCGAAACCAATATGAGGATTAGGGTGGCGGTCTATATCGTATTCATGTGCGTTTGAGAATTGACGCTCATCCCGGTTGGCGGAAGCAAGAAACACAATCACATTGTCTCCCTTTTTTAACACTTTCCCTCCTAGTTCTGTATCTTTTGTGACATAACGAACAATCGCAGGAGCTGGTGCACGAAAACGGACAGCCTCTTCCACCGCACGTGGTATGAGTTCCGGTGATTGGGCGAGCGCTTCATACGCATCCGGCTGTTCTAACAAGCTGAACATCATATTGGAGATCAAGTTGGTGGTTGTTTCGTTGCCGGCTAAAAGAAGAAGATTACAAAATGGAATGAGTTCATCTGCTGACAGTTTGTCTCCATTCTCCTCCGCTTGAATGATGAGGGAAATTAAATCATCACCAAGGTTGTGACGTTTTTTTTCAATGGTGTCTGCAAAAAATGCCATCATGTCAGCTTCCCCTTTGTCACGTGTTTTCTGCCATTCAGCTACATCCTTCTCACTTTCACTTTTAGGCATGCTGACGAGAATATCTGACCATTCTTTAAAAGATTGTTTATGCTCTGACGGCACACCTAAAAGCTCTGCAATGACAATGACAGGAAGCGGATAGGAAATGTCTTGCACTAGGTCAATCTCTTTTTTTCCTTCAAGTTGTGCCATCAGTTCATCCATTAATTCATGAATACGAGGCTCCCACAATTTCATGACTCGAGGGGTAAAGGCTTTGCTGACAATGGAGCGGATGCGAGTGTGATTGGGAGGGTCCATCATCACCATTGTTTTCATCAGTGAATGCTTCCGCTGGTTTTTAGGAGGCTGACTCGAAAAGGTATCTTTATCGATTGTCACGCGCTTTGCTTCCTCGTAGGTGAATACACTCCACGTTCGGCTGGCTTCGTCAAAATGAACAGGTGATGTCTTACGCATGTTGGCATACAAATCAAATGGGTGATACGGGTCCTGCTTGTTTTTTCCTCTTAATAACGTTTTTTGCACAGCACTTGGGGACGTTGTTTCCATGATCATCACTCCTTATAGGTTGTCAGATGCTTCCTTTTTTTCATTGTGTTAGATTAAAGTTAATTCATCAGCCTGGAGGATTCAACCAACAGAAAAGCGAAATCTGTTGAAGAAAATAGGAAGGGGAGAGCGGCTTGTGGCGGATTGCTACAGAGGGGATAAGCGCGCAACGGAATCAAAGCAGCAATTAAGAAAAGCATTATTTCAGTTATTAAGCGAGAAAGAATGGGAGAAGATTTCTGTACAGGATTTGACGAAAGTGGCAGGCATCCATCGGACAACCTTTTATCAGCATTATGAGGATAAATTTGATCTTGCCCAGCAGGTGATGGATGAGATGTTTGATGTGATGAAATGTGCTATTTTTAAGCCTGTACAAGAAGGCGATTTGAAAAAAGAGCATGCGGCATATGTGTATATTTTTCGATTTTATCAGCATTTGCAAGAACATGAAAAGGAGTATCAAATTCTTTTGAAACGAGGGCGAGAGCTCAATATTCATGAAACGGTTCGGGCTTTTTTTGAAGAAAGCTTTTCTTTGGGGAAAGAGGGGGTTGCAGGCTCAAAGCCTGATCCACATCTTGTTCCTATCGACATGCAGAAGCAATTCGTTATTTCTGCTTACGTTGGAACGGCAGAATGGTGGCTGAGGACAGGTAGACCTTATTCACCAGACTTTATGGCAAATTCGATGATTCATTTAATTGAAAATCAATAGAAAGTAAGAACTATCAAAAACGTTGGTTTTACTCAAAATCTCCCTTTTTAAGCGCTGAAGAAGTGAGTAAAGCGCTTTTTCTCATATTTAAAACGAACAAAATTTGATTTCGAGATATTAATGTTCGGATTTCACGTTGACTTTTTCGGTTTGCATTGATAAAATAAATGTGTTTGAAAGAGATAACGTTTTGAAAGGTTAACGGAGGTGCACGATATGTCTTCAGTAGTCGTAGTAGGTACGCAGTGGGGTGACGAAGGGAAAGGGAAAATTACCGATTTCCTTTCAGAAAATGCAGAGGTGATTGCCCGTTATCAAGGGGGAAACAATGCAGGTCACACAATCAAATTTGATGGAGTGACTTACAAGCTACACCTCATTCCGTCCGGTATTTTTTATCAAGAGAAAACTTGTGTCATCGGTAATGGAATGGTAGTTGATCCTAAAGCGTTGGTCACTGAGCTTGCGTATCTTCACGAACGGAATGTGAGTACAGATAACCTCAGAATCAGCAATAGAGCCCATGTGATTTTACCTTACCATTTAAAATTGGACGAGGTAGAAGAAGAGCGGAAAGGGGCTAACAAGATCGGTACGACGAAAAAAGGAATCGGACCAGCTTATATGGACAAAGCAGCTCGTATCGGTATCCGTGTCGCAGATCTATTAGATCGTGAAGTATTTGAAGAGAAGCTTGCTCGTAATCTAGAAGAGAAAAATCGTCTTTTAGAGAAAATGTACGAAGCAGAAGGCTTCAAGATTGAAGATATTTTAGACGAGTATTATGAATATGGCCAGCAAGTGAAAAAATATGTCGTGGATACATCTGTTGTCTTGAATGACGCACTAGATGAAGGCCGCCGCGTGCTATTTGAAGGTGCACAAGGTGTTATGCTTGATATCGATCAAGGGACATATCCATTTGTTACGTCATCTAACCCAGTGGCTGGGGGAGTGACGATTGGTTCTGGTGTAGGACCAACGAAGATTCAACATGTGGTCGGCGTGTCAAAAGCGTACACAACACGTGTTGGAGATGGCCCATTCCCGACAGAACTCCATGATGAAATTGGTGATCAAATCCGTGAGGTTGGCCGTGAATACGGTACAACAACTGGACGCCCGCGCCGTGTTGGCTGGTTTGACAGTGTTGTTGTCCGCCATGCTCGCCGTGTGAGCGGGATTACAGATCTATCTCTTAACTCAATTGATGTACTGACAGGGATTGAAACATTGAAAATCTGTGTCGCTTATAAATTGAACGGAGAAATCACAGAAGAATTCCCAGCAAGTCTAAATGAACTAGCGAAATGTGAGCCTGTCTACGAAGAAATGCCAGGATGGACAGAGGATATTACAGGCGTGAAGAATTTAAGCGAACTGCCTGAAAATGCCCGTCATTATTTAGAGCGCATTTCACAATTAACAGGTATTCCACTTTCCATTTTCTCAGTCGGACCAGATCGTTCTCAAACGAATGTTGTCCGCAGCGTGTACCGTCCATAATCATAGACTGATCAAACACCAGTAAAATTACACATTTTACTGGTGTTTTTTTGTTTAAATATTTCTTAATTTCAGTAGAACAGGCTTCCGATCATTACCAAAATATGATAACTGTATAGGGGGAAGGGGCGTTCTAGTGAAAGAAAGAATAAGATTATTAGATATTTTAAGAGGTTTCGCCATATTAGGCACATTGGGAACGAACGTCTGGTTTTTTGCGTATGCAGGGGATACCTTTGCGACAGATCAGATTTCAGATGAATATGAGAATGGCAGTTTTTTAGAAAGCCTTGTTTCCATGTTCGTCTATGGGAAAATGCTCTCGCTGCTCACCATCATGTTTGGTGTAGGACTAGAGCTGAAATACCAGCAGGCCAAAAGAAAAAACACGCCTTGGCCAGGTACATATTTATGGATTCTTTTATTTTTATTTATCGAAGGTTTTGTCCATTTTGCACTTGTGATGGAATATGATGTGCTCATGAGTTACGCTGTCACCGGTTTGCTTGTGGCATTTATTGTACGAGGAGGGAGCAAGCGTATCAAAAGAGGCATGATCTTCTCTGGAGTCATTCATTTGCTTGTTCTGTCCAGTCTGATGATGTTCGCCCTCTCTGAAATGGAAACAGCATCGTATGATCAAGGGAGTGAACCCGCGCTGGAAGAGCAGATGCCAGAGACATGGATCTCGCAGGTTCAAGAACGATTGCAACACTTTTTCATGTACCGGGGGGAAGCGATCTTTCTCATTCCAATGAACACATTTTTGTTTTTATTAGGTGTGCGGATGATGCGAGCCGGTGTATTTTATGCAAATGAACGCGGGCAGTCTCTACGGAAAGGACTATTCCGAGTCGGTCTGTGGGTGGGGTTGCCGTTGAATGCACTGATATTCGTTCCGAATGAACTAGTGGAATTCGTGGTGCGCTATGCGTTTTCGCCATTCCTTTCTCTTTTCTATATTGCTGTTATTGCGAAGCTCCTGGCTAACACAGAGTCATGGTTCATGTGGTATTGGTTTGAATATGTAGGGAAAATGGCGCTTAGTTGTTACATCCTGCAAAATGTCATCTGCTCGGTTCTTTTTTATAGCTGGGGATTGGGTCTTGGCGGACAAATCAACGCTCCTCTTATCGTATTGGCATGGCTGTTGATTTCTCTTCTGCAAATTGCCATATCAGCGTTTTGTCTAAAGATTTGGAGAATCGGTCCGATGGAATATATTCGTTCGCGGGCACTTCGCCGGGTGACGATGAAGAAAGCAGGATAAAGGGGAATCGTGACAATGTTTTTCAAAAAAAGTACGAAAAGAGAACAAGCGAATGCGCGTAAAGCAGCTGTGTCAGCATTTATCTTTTATCTTCTCGCATTAGGAGGACATGCGCTGTACTCTTATTTCCAGGATGATAAACCGCCCGTCACCTTTGTGATTCTCATGGCGGGTCTCCTTGTATTTTTCACATCAGATTGGCTATACAATAAGAGACGTTCATAAAAGAAGCCCTCATGACGAGGGCTTCTTTCTTATTTCACGCTTTTATATTGGCCTTTTAAGTTTTTGCGGATGTACTGAATGATTTTGCGCAATTCGTTGGCATGCGGTCTGCCAAACGGACTTGTTTGCCTTTGCTGATAGAGGACTTGGCCCTTTTCGTTTAGTAAGAAATAGGCTGGCTCTCCGTGCACCCCGTGATCTTCATAAGGAGCATCTTCCCCGTGATAGTGGACTTCATATGCTTTTAATGAAGTGAGATCCTTGTCAGACATGATGGGGAAGGATAGTCCTTCTTTATCGGCAAATTCCTTCAAGTCATCAGAATGATCTGTTGAAATCGCCATTAAGTGGATATCCTTGTCTTGAAAGTATGATTGCTGCTGTTCGAGCTCTTTTAATTCTTCCACACATACTGGGCACCATGAGCCTCTAAAGAAGACGATGAGGTGCCAGCTTTGATGCTCCTCTAAATGCTTGTGAAAATCAATATGTTCGCCCTGAATGGTTGGGAGTGAAAAATTGGGCATTTTATCTCCTAATTTGAATGAACTCATACTGCTTCCTCCTTTTTGAATCACAATGTTACTTGTTTCATGTATAACCAATTTCGATCTGTCTAAAACGTTTCTATGTGCTTGAATAGGTAGAGGTTATAAAAATGAAGGCGGTTGCAAGCAGAAGGGATTTGGCAGGAGATTTCAAATCCGACACTTTTTTTAAAAAAATGTCGAAAAACGTATTGCCATATGTAATTACTCTATGATATTATAAATCTCGTTGTTGCAAAGGTCTCTGAAACTTGTTAGGATGCGATGTTCCAGCTTTTTAAAGCGATTGGTTTGACGCAATACAACTTCTTCAGAATTACTTTTCACAAACCGAGAGCCATTAGCTCAGTTGGTAGAGCATCTGACTTTTAATCAGAGGGTCGAAGGTTCGAGTCCTTCATGGCTCACCATGTATTGGCCCGTTGGTCAAGCGGTTAAGACACCGCCCTTTCACGGCGGTAACACGGGTTCGAATCCCGTACGGGTCATTGATTTACTTTAGCGTTAAGCTAATTTTTCCTCACTTGCTTGGAAGAGCACCACGATTGCTTTTTCGGGCAAGTTACTGAGGTCCGGTAGTTCAGTTGGTTAGAATGCCTGCCTGTCACGCAGGAGGTCGCGGGTTCGAGTCCCGTCCGGACCGCCATTTATATTTATTCATCTTTTTGATGATGGCTCGGTAGCTCAGTTGGTAGAGCAACGGACTGAAAATCCGTGTGTCGGCGGTTCGATTCCGTCCCGAGCCACTTCCAAACGCATCTGCAATCGCAGGTGCGTTTTTCTTATGAAAAGAAGGCATAAAAAGGGAGAAGCCGGACCTAGGTAGGGCCCGGCTCCATAAGAAGAAGACGTTACATTTATATAGACGATCGGTGACTGGAAAAGTTTCAATAAAAAAGGAAAAAAACCATCATTTTTTTGAGCATCTTGTTCCTATCCAACGATTGCTAGAAAAGAAAGCCGTTATTATTTTTATCTTTGCCACGTAAAACGTTATAATAGACAGTGAGCCTTTTTTGCTCAAATGAAAAAGGTCTGACGAAACATGCAAAAATGGAATGACATAGATGCTAAAAATGCAGGAGGAAATCACAATGGAAAAAAAGATTCTTGTCGTAGATGATGAAAAACCGATTGCTGATATATTGGAGTTTAACTTAAGAAAAGAGGGCTATGAGGTTCATTGTGCATATGACGGCAATGAAGCCCTTGAAATGGTAGAAGAAATCAAACCAGACATTATTTTGCTAGACATCATGCTACCGAACAAAGATGGCGTTGAGGTATGCCGTGAAGTGAGAAAGAAATATGACATGCCGATTATCATGCTGACAGCAAAAGACTCTGAAATTGATAAAGTCATCGGTCTTGAGCTTGGCGCAGATGATTATGTGACGAAGCCATTTAGCACGCGCGAGCTGCTTGCCCGTGTGAAAGCGAATTTAAGAAGACAAATTGCTACGCCGCAGACAGAGGAAGAATCTGAATCAAATGATATTGAAATTGGATCACTTGTCATTTATCCAGATGCGTATGTGGTGTCTAAGCGCGAGGAAACGATTGAATTGACGCACCGTGAGTTCGAATTGCTTCATTACTTAGCGAAACATATCGGACAAGTGATGACACGTGAGCACTTGCTACAAACGGTATGGGGCTATGATTACTTCGGAGATGTCCGGACAGTAGACGTCACCGTCCGCCGTCTTCGTGAGAAAATTGAAGACAATCCTAGTCACCCGAGCTGGATCGTGACAAGACGAGGCGTCGGCTACTATTTAAGAAACCCAGAGCAGGACTAAGATTCTTATGAGTAAAGTAGGTTTTTTTCGCTCGATTCACTTTAAATTGACCTTGATTTACGTGCTGTTGATCATCGTCGCCATGCAGATCATTGGCGTGTACTTTGTGAAGCAGCTAGAGCAGTCCTTAATTAATTCATATGATAATTCCTTGAATCAGCGAATCTACTCGTTATCGTATTATCTAGAACAAGATTCATCGAAAAGTAAGGCAGAATTAAAAGAGGATGCTCAAAAGATATTAAACGACTTTAATAACAAAGATGAGTCTAATGAAATTTCTGAAGTCAGCTATATTGACGAAAGCAGAGAGGTGATTGCCTCTGTGAATAACGGCAGTCAAGAGATTGCCGGCAAGAAAATCACAGATCAGATCATTAGCCGGATTTTCGCAGTAGGCAAAGACTACGAAAAGAAATTCTATGACCCAGAATCCAATAAACGGGTGCGTATTTCTGCGACAGCCGTGAAAAATGAAAACCAAGAAACTGTCGGTGTGATTTATGTTGTGTCTTCGATGGAGAGCGTGTTTAACCAGATGCGAACCATTAACACCATTTTGGCGACGGGTACACTGATCGCCCTTGGGACGACCGCACTACTTGGGATTTTCATCTTTAGAACCATCACTCATCCTATTTCGGATATGAGGAAGCAAGCAATTGAGCTCGCCAAAGGGAACTTTTCCAGGAAGGTTCGAAAGTATGGACATGACGAGATTGGCCAGCTTGCGACAACCTTTAACCATCTGACGAGAGAGCTGGAGGAAGCGCAGCTCATGACAGAGGGAGAGCGGAAGAAGCTATCTTCTGTCATTGCCTATATGACAGATGGCGTCATCGCTACGAATCAAAATGGTGCCATTATTCTATTAAACAGCCCGGCATTAGAGCTGTTAAATGTTTCACGTGAAACAGCACTAGAGATGCCGATTACATCCTTACTGGGCCTTGAGGACACGCATACCTTTGAAGATTTAGTCGAAAATCAAGATTCCATGCTGCTAGAAATCGAACGCGAAGATCAGCTGTCAGTTTTGCGTGTAAATTTCTCAGTGATTCAGAAAGAGCACGGGAAAATTGATGGATTAATTGCGGTCATTTACGACGTCACAGAGCAGGAGAAAATTGATGCAGAGCGCCGTGAATTCGTTGCGAACGTATCGCATGAGCTACGCACACCGCTGACGACGATGCGAAGCTATCTTGAGGCGCTGGCTGAAGGCGCAATTGGTGATAAAGAGCTTGCACCAAGGTTCCTTAGTGTGACGCAAAATGAAACAGAGCGCATGATCCGGCTTGTCAACGACCTGCTGCAGCTGTCTAAGTTCGACAGCAAGGATTATCAATTCAACCGTGAGTGGACGAATTTTATCAGATTTATCTCATTGGTCATTGATCGTTTTGAAATGACCAAGGAGCAGCATGTCGAGTTTATCCGCAATCTTCCGCAGCGTGAAATATATGTGGAAATTGATCAAGATAAAATCACACAAGTGCTCGATAATATCATTTCTAATGCGATGAAATACTCTCCAGAGGGTGGACATATCACGTTTACTGTTGATCTGGATGAGGAGAAGGGCCTTGTATTATTCAGCGTCAAAGATGAAGGGATCGGTATTCCGAAGAAGGATATGGATAAAATCTTTGAACGTTTTTATCGAGTGGATAAGGCGAGAACAAGAAAACTTGGCGGAACCGGCCTTGGCCTTGCGATTGCAAAAGAAATGGTTCAGGCTCATGGCGGAGACATTTGGGCTGACAGCATTGAAGGAAAAGGAACCACAGTGACCTTTACCCTTCCGTACAATGAAGAACAAGAGGATGATTGGGATGAAGCGTGAGACCTTTAAAACCATAATATTGACAATCCTAATTGCGATCAGTCTTGTGTTTACGTGGAATATTTGGATGTTCCAGCCCGTCATGCAGGACCAGGCAGATGCCGGCACTAAGGTCGTGGAAACGAAGAAGATATCAAGCGATGAGCCTAGAAGCCTCATTGATGTCGTGAAGCCGCGGGAGATGTTCATCCATTCAAATGGGGAGCATTTGAAAGTGGATCAAAAGGAACTCTTTCAAAACTTCTGGAATGATGTGAGCCTTTGGGATGTGAAAGAGATTTCGGATGTGTCAGATCAATATTCTGAGCAGAAATTTAAGAATTTCTTCTATGGAAACGGAGGACAGGGGAAGACATTGGATCTTGTGTTCAATGACCCGATTCCGATTGATATATTCCAAGCGCTGTTTAAATGGCCGAACAAGTCCATCGAATACAACTCGTTTGATCGGATGATTGTGCCGTTCTCCCAGCAGGATAAGGCCAATAAGAAAGTTTATCTGGTTTCATACAGCAAGGAAACGGTGCTTGAGCTAACAATAGAGTCTGCTAATTATCGGAATCTCATGGACAGTATCGCAGCCGCTCAAAACGAGATGCCGCGCTACGATCTCTATACGTTCTCTGCGAATTCGAAACGAGATTTCCTCCTTCCGAGAAAGCAAGAGCAGCTCGAATCGAAAATGTTCTTTATCGAAACGATTAAGACAAGCAAATTCAAGGACGCTCTGTTTACGGACCCGAGTCTTGTCGGAGAGGAGTCTAATTTAAACCGGACGGTGTACACAGATGGCACAAGCCGTCTTGAAGCGAATCAAAAAGACCACCGCATCCAATATCAGCACCGCAATATCAACAGCAGCACCGTTTTCCAAACGGGTGATTTGATTAAGCGAAGTGTGAAGTATTTCAATGATACGGGGAGCTTTACCGATGACTATCAATACTTTGGCATCAATAGCAACCAGCAGCTTTCCTTTAATATGTTTATGGATGGCCTGCCGATCGTCAACAGTACAAAGCACCCATTTGGGATGACCTCGCTTGAAGTACAGTGGGCGAATGACGACATCTTAAATTACAAGCGTCCAAACTATATTCTAGGCAACAAGGCGAGTCAAAGTGAACAGGTCAAGCTGATGAACGGGACAGAGTTGAAAGACTTAATCGTCAAGCAGACGAAATATGATGACCTTGAGAAAATTGAACAAATTTTCCCGGCCTATCAAGCTGTTTCCACCGCATCAGATCAAGATCAAGCAATGTTTGTCTGGCTGGAGCCAGTATGGTGCATGAAATACAACGGTAAAACCGTGATTCTATCGCATGATTTGTTGACAGAGGGGAGCGAGAATCATGGAGTGGAATAAGACCAAAACGATCTTTATCCTAGCCTTTCTCGTTCTCGATATCTTTCTAGGTTTTCAATACTTTGAAAAACGATCAACTGATCATTTTGCGATTATCGAAAAAACGGATACGCTGGAAGAAATGAAGGCAGACGGGATCAAATATGGCAATCTATCAGATGAAGCGAAGATTGGTTACCGCATTACAGCTGAAAAGAAGCAATATACGAAAAAGGATGTCGACGAATTAGCTGATCAAAAGGCGAAAAGCACATTCCCGAAAACAGACAAAGATGACCCTGTCACGCTGCTTGAAATGACTTTCAATAAACCAGTGGCCTTACCGAAAAAAGATATGAAAACAGCGGCGGCAAACCTGGTGAACCAGCGTTTGCTAGATGGGAAGAATTATAAGCTGTGGAGTATTGATGAAGAGACAGGCAAAATCGTCTTTTTCCAAACGTATAAAGGGAAATACATTTTCCAAGAGGGGCTTGATGACTCCGAAACCATCGGAAAAATCACCCTAGATCTAAATGATAAAAACGAGGTTGTATCATATCAGCAGTCGATGGTGACATCGATCAATGAAGTGAGAAAAGAAACCCTTGTACCAGCGCTTGAAACTGTGAAGGACTTATATACGCAAAACATGCTGAGCCAAAACACGACCGTGAAAAAGGTAGAGCTAGGGTACTATACGCAATATCCAGGTGCAAGCACGCAGGTTATGGTGCCTGTATGGCGAGTCGAGCTTGAGGGCGTATCAACTGGTTCAAAGAAAAAGACAGAAGAAGAATATTTGATCAATGCCATTGATGGCTCAACACTTGATCATATAGAGAAAGATGACAAATCTTCAATGGAGTGAGAGAACATGAGCTTGCAGTTCAGTGTACTAGCGAGCGGAAGTACGGGGAACGCTTTTTATTTAGAAACAGGCGAGCATGCCTTTTTAGTGGATGCTGGTTTAAGCGGCAAACAAATGGTCGAATTGCTGAGTCAAATCGACCGCAAGCCTGAAGACTTGGACGGTATTTTTGTGACACATGAGCACTCAGATCATATTAAAGGACTTGGTGTCATGGCAAGAAAGTACAAGCTTCCTGTCTATGCAAATGCGAAAACATGGAAGGCGATGGAGTCTCATATCGGGAAGATTGATACAGAGCAAAAATTCCATTTTGATATGGAAACCGTCCAATCCTTTGGCGGTCTTGATGTTGAGTCCTTTGGCGTCTCACATGATGCGGCTGAGCCCATGTTTTACGTCTTCCATTATGGCGGGCGCAAACTTGCCCTAATGACGGATACAGGCTATGTGAGTGACCGTATGAAAGGGATCATTCAGTCAGCCAATACATTTGTATTTGAGAGCAATCATGATGTCGGTATGCTGCAAATGGGCCGATACCCGTGGAGCATTAAGCGCAGAATTCTGAGCGATGTCGGACATGTTTCAAATGAAGATGCCGCTCTTGCGATGACAGATGTCATTGGAGATGCCACCTCACGCATTTACTTGGCTCACTTGAGTCAAGACAACAACATGAAGGATTTAGCCCGTATGGCGGTCCAGCAGACGCTTGAGATGAAAGGCTTTGTTGTCGGGGATGGTTTTGATTTATATGATACGGACCCGAAAAAAGCAACCCCGCTTTGCGCCGTATGATTTTTACAATCGTATGATTAAGATAAGAGCTTCTTACCAACACTATATACATCATCTATTCACTGAAAGGAAGGAAACATAGTGGATTATCGCGATGTAGAGTGGAAGCCGAGACGAAGCAGAAAAGGATATTTCCTGTCTGGTCTGATCGGTGTATTGGTAGGAGCTTTTTTAATGGGATTCTTTTTCCCCTATGTATCAGGACAGAGCGGCAGTCCCTTTAGGTGGCAGCAGAACGGAGATGGGCAAGCAGCACAGGGCCCTTTAAAGACGGTCAATGTGAACGTCAATGATGCGGTCACAAAAGTCGTATCGAATATGTCAGATACGGTTGTTGGCGTTATTAATATCCAAAAGTCGAGCTTTTGGGAAGAAGGCGGAGAGGCAGGCAGCGGGTCAGGTGTGATTTATAAGAAAAAGGGTGATACCTTTTATATTGTGACCAACCATCATGTCATCAAAGGTGCCAACCAGCTTGAAGTGAGTCTTCAGGATGGGACAAGGATTGGTGCCAATCTTGTCGGAAGCGATCAGCTCATGGATTTAGCGGTTCTCACCGTCAAAAGTGATAAGATCAAGCAAACCGCAGCCTTCGGTAATTCAGACCATGTGAAGCCCGGTGAGCCAGTGATCGCCATTGGAAATCCTTTAGGGCTTGAATTCGCAGGCTCTGTCACACAAGGTGTCATTTCAGGAACGGAACGTGCGATTCCTGTCGACTCGAATGGAGACGGACAGGCAGATTGGAATGCTGAGGTACTGCAAACAGATGCCGCCATCAATCCAGGCAACAGCGGTGGTGCCCTGATCAATATGGACGGAAAAGTGATCGGTATCAACTCAATGAAGATTGCTGAATCAGAAGTAGAAGGCATCGGGCTGTCTATCCCAGCGAATCTTGTCATCCCTGTCATAGAGGATTTAGAGCGCTACGGAGAGGTGAAACGTCCGTACCTAGGTGTTGGCATGAAATCATTAGCAGATATTGCGAGCTACCACTGGGATGAAACATTGAAGCTGCCATCTAACGTCACATCAGGCGTTGTCGTGATGAGTGTCGAGCCTTTGTCTCCGGCAGGAAAAGCGGGGCTAAAAGAGCTGGATGTCGTCACTTCCTTTGATGGCAAGAGTGTACAGAATATCGTAGACCTTCGTAAGTATTTATATCAAAAGAAAGTCGGCGACAAGGTAAAGGTACAGTTTTACCGAAGCGGAAAGAAAAAATCAGTAGAAATCAAACTTTCTCAAACCGATCGATTCGGCGGATGACCAGTTCCTTGAGGGGACTGGTTTTTTTTGCATGCTCATCATATGATGGAAAAAAGGGGGCGATACGATTGGTTACACTACAGCCAATGTCACAGACGGATTACGATGTATTGATGGAGAAGGCCATTCAGCGGTACGCAGAAGAAAAGGTACGCGCAGGGACTTGGGAAGAGGAAGAATCACTTGCAAACGCCGAAGAACAATTTGATCGGCTCCTTCCTGAAGGTCTACAGACAGAGCATCATGAGCTATGGAATCTCTTGAATGGAGAAGAAACGATTGGCTGGGTTTGGCTTTGTTATGATCCGAATCACCCGCAGAAGGAAGGATTCATTTATAACTTTTTCTTATTCGAAACTTATCGAGGGAAAGGCTTTGCAAAGCAGGCCATTGCTGCATTAGAGGAAGAGGCAAAGTCATTAGGAGTGCAAAAACTTTCGCTTCATGTCTTTGCACATAATCAAATTGCCCGTTCACTGTATGAGAAGACGGGATTTGAAGAAACCGGAATCTATATGAGTAAACCTTTATCATAAAGAAGAAGCACCGTGCGGATTGCATGCGGTGCTTTTTTATGAGGAGCTCATGGCATCTTCAGCCGTGACTCTGTATATATCGACTTTGCATTTCACGAAAGCGCGAATGATCGCTGGAACTTGAGCTTCTGAACGAATTAACAATGAGGTCTCGTCATCACTGATCACAAGATCTGTTCCGACAGTTTGTAAGTACTGCGTGAGAACAGGCTTCACCTCATCATCAATCCACGCATGCTTGAAGGTTGCACGTATGTTTGAGGATGTGATGGTTTTCTCTTGAGGATGTGTATGGGGGGACACTAATTTTCCTTCAGAAATAAAAGCCGTTTTGGTACAAATACTATTTGTGAACATTGGGCGATCCGCCGTTAAAAAGACGGTTTTCCCTTCATGTTTTAACGTATCAATGACCTGCTGGATGTGCAAGATCGAATCTGCATCAATATCGGCAAAAGGCTCATCGAGTAAAATAAACTCGGGTCGATGGGCGATAGCCTGCGCTATTCCGAGCCGTTTCTTCATACCAGGTGTGAAGGAACCGACCTTTTCCTGATGATAGTGATCTAAGCCGACAAATTCGAGCAGTTCTTCATAATCACTCGTTTTCTGACGCGTCCCGGTGATTTTTGATAAGTAGGCAAGATGTTCAAGTGCCGTCAGTCCTTCATATAAATCCGTATATTCAGGCAGAACACCGATATGCTGCCTCACCTTTTTTAAAGAAGGCATATCCATCATCGTAAACGTTCCAGAGGTTGGCCGGCAAATTCCCGTAATGATATTGAAAAACGTCGTCTTTCCAGACCCCTTCGGTCCAATGAGTCCGAAAATATCGCCTCGATTGACATCAAGGGTAATGTGATCTATCGCGACTTTTGTCCGATATTTTTTTGTGAGTTCTTTTGTATGTAGCATTTAGACATCCCTCCTTTGAAATAGGAGTGCTGTTCCAATAAGTAATACAATGGTTAATGCTGTATTCATGAGTACATAGGTCAGCGGTTCACTCAAGCGCGCATAATAATAAGGCGTTATATATTGGAACCAATGAATCAATCGTTCTGAAGAAAGAACCGATATCATACTGACGATCGGGAAAAGAAAGGAAAACAACATCCCAACAAACATTGATTTCTGCGGGGTTGGAAAGAGCATGGACAAAAATAAAGCACATGAGATACCGACACTGATAAAGGTTAAGATTTTTAACGCATCAGAGAACAAAAACCGATGTGAAATTACCATATTCAGTACGTATGTCGTCATAATACAGCTAAGCCAAAACAGCATCAGTCCAAGATATTTCCCGATAATAATGTTCAAACGGGTGGTTTTACTGACGAGAAAACGAATGGTTTTCAAATGGATTTCTCGGCTCAAAATATCATGAGACAATAAGAAAATAAGGAAGAAACCAAATAGAGACATCACCAGTTCATTCCCAATGGAATAAGGATCCTTTGCTTGCTCCCATTTGTCCTGATGAGCAGCAATAAACGGTAGAGTTGAAACAAAAGTAGATAAAATGAAAATAATAACAATTGTTAAAATAGATTTTGTGCTTTTGAAGAGCTGCTTAAACTCATTCATACAGATGGTCCACACACGCTGTACCTCCCTTCATCTTTATTATACCGCTAGAAAAGAAAGACACCATATCTTGCTCTTTAACATTTGCTTAAATTTTATAAAAAGCAGACTCTTCCAGCATCAGTTGACTAACTTTTGAAAATGTTCAGAAAAATATCTTGATTTATCAAAAAACATCATGTATGATAGCTTTAATTCAAGATAGTTAAACAGGCAATGACGAGAGAAAGTACAATCATCAATTTTTCCACAGAGAGCTTCGGTAGCTGAAAAGAAGCAAAAATAATGATTCGAAAAATGGTCTCTGAGCCTCGTGCTGAACATATCTATGATATTAGTAGGACACGACGAGAGTTGGTACTCGTTATCAAAACCACAGTATATGAGCCAGATTGGAGCTTTGTACTTGTAGAGGCTGTTTAGCGCGAGCAAACAGTAAATAAAGGTGGTACCACGAGACAAATACCTCGTCCTTATGATTCAAAGATAAGGATGGGGTATTTTTTATTGTCCACTTTTTTCATACAAATGTTCAAATGTTCCACGTGAAACACCACATCCATTTTTTCAAATGAAAGGGAGATTGACATGAGTGAACATGCATTGGTTTTACAATCAGATTTTGGCATTGATGATGGAGCGGTCAGCGCTATGTACGGAGTGGCAAATACGGTCAGCAGCAGCATCCGCCTTTTTGATTTAACACACAATATTCCGCAATATGACATTTGGGAGGCATCCTACCGCTTGCTCCAAACCGTCACGTACTGGCCGGAAGAGACGGTATTCGTATCCGTCGTTGACCCAGGCGTTGGGTCAGAAAGAAAGAGTCTTGTCGTCAAAACCACAAGCTCGCACTACATTATTACCCCAGATAACGGGACACTCACTCACGTCGCGCAGGATATAGGCATTGTAGAAGCCCGTTATTTAGATGAAACCATTAACCGGCTGCCGAAGTCGGGAAAATCACATACATTCCATGGGAGAGACATTTACGCGTATACCGGGGCGAGAATTGCTTCAGGAGTGATTTCTTTTGAAGAGGTTGGGCCAAAGGCGAATATTGATGATATTATTCACCTTCCAGTCGTACAGGCTTATGCGAAAGAAGAAGTGATCACAGGGACAATTGATATTTTAGACGTGCGGTTCGGAAACCTATGGACAAACATTCATCACACGCTATTTGAACAGCTTTCAATCAATTATGGGGATGCAATAGAAGTTACCATTGCCAACGGGCCAAAAAATGTGTATAAAAATATCATGACCTATGGACGATCTTTTGCCGATTTAAAGGTAGGCGAACCACTCGTATATGTCAATTCACTCGATCATTTAGGCGTGGCGATCAATCAAGGGTCATTTGCAAAGGCTTATAACATCGGTACAGGCACAGGCTGGCGCCTTTCGATTCGCAAAGCTCCGCGCATTATATACGAATAAGAGGAGGATACATCATGGCAGGTAAACAACTTTCAACGAAAACTGTCGTTGCCATCGGAATTGGCGCAGCCGTCTTTGTCATTTTAGGACGCTTCGTCTCCATTCCAACTGGGATTCCGAATACACAAATTGAGACATCGTATGCATTCCTTGCATTAATAGCCGTGCTATTTGGTCCTGTTGCAGGTGCACTGATTGGATTTATTGGTCATCTCATTAAAGATGCGACCACATTCGGCCCTTGGTGGAGCTGGATTATCGTTTCAGGTGTTGTTGGGTTATTGATCGGCTTCATTTCGAACCGTTTAAAAGTAGAAGAGGGCGACTTTGGCTGGAAAAAAATCACGCTCTTCAACGCCGTACAAGCAGGCGCACAAGCATTGGGCTGGTTTGTCATTGCCCCAGTACTCGACATTGTGATCTATGCAGAACCTGCGAACAAAGTATTTGTTCAAGGCATCGTGGCAGGAATCTCAAACATCATCACAGTTGGTGTACTAGGAACCATCATCATTGCGGCTTATGCGAAAACAAGAAGCAAAAGCGGCAGTCTATCGAAAGAAACATCATGAAGCAAGGTGGAACACATAAATGAAGAAACCGATGATTCAATTCGAACATTTCGGATTCCAATATCGCAGTCAGGCAGAACCGACATTGAAAGATATCAACCTGACCATCTATGAAGGTGAAAAAGTCCTCATCGCAGGCCCGTCTGGATCGGGAAAAAGCACACTAGCCCATTGCATCAATGGGCTAGTTCCTGCGTCTTATAAAGGTTCTATGGAAGGAAGTCTTCACATCGGCGGGAAAAATGCAGAGAAAGAGAACATTTTCTCCCTCTCACAGCTCGTTGGAACGGTGCTGCAGGACCCTGATGGACAATTTATCGGGTTGACCGTTGGAGAAGACATCGCATTTACACTTGAAAATGATCAAGTCACACGCGAAGAAATGAAAGCACGTGTTGAAGAAGCGGCAAAATTAACAGAGGTAGATGGTAAGCTGGCATCGTCTGTCCATGAGCTGTCAGGCGGTCAAAAACAACGTGTCGCCATCGCAGGCGTCCTTGTCAATGATGTCGACATTTTGCTGTTCGACGAACCACTTGCAAGTCTTGATCCCGCAACAGGTAAAGAAGTGATCGATCTCATTGATCGACTACAAAAACAAACGAAAAAAACGGTCGTGATGGTCGAGCACCGATTAGAGGATGTTCTTTTCCGCCAAGTCGACCGCATCATCGTCGTCAATGACGGCACGATTGCAGCAGATATGACACCAGATGAATTGCTCGCCTCAAATGTATTAGAAGCGGCGTATTTACGTGAGCCTTTATATGTAAAAGCCATGAAATATGCAGGCATTCCGATTGAAGCAGGAGATCAAATTGCGAATTTACAGCATCTCACTTTAAATGATGAGGAAAAAATGAAAATCGAGCAGTGGGTGGAAGCGTCTGAGCCATCAGCGGAGCAGAATGAAGCGCAGGATTTACTAGAAGTGCGTGAGCTTAGTTTTGACTATCCGACAAGACCCAACACGCTGAACAACATCTCTTTTACCGTCAAAAAAGGAGAAATGGTCAGCATCGCTGGAGCCAATGGCGCAGGCAAGACGACACTATCCAAGGTGCTCTGCGCGTTTGAAAAGCCAACAAAAGGAACCATTCATCTAAATGGTGATGACATCACAGGAGATACGATCAAACAGCGCTCCGAACGAATCGGCGTCGTCATGCAAAACCCGAATCAAATGATTTCTAAACAAATGATTTTTGATGAAGTTGCATTTGGTCTCGTTTTAAGAGGCGTAAAGGAAGACGATATCAAGGAACGGGTGGAGCGGGTCTTGAAAGTGTGCGGACTGTATCCATTTCGGAACTGGCCGGTCTCAGCCCTCAGCTTTGGACAGAAAAAGCGCGTCACCATCGCATCTATTCTTGTATTAGAGCCAGAAATCATCATTTTAGATGAGCCAACCGCTGGACAGGATTTTAGACATTACACAGAGATGATGACGTTTTTAGAGCAATTAAATCAGCAGGGCGTCACGATCTTGATGATCACCCACGACATGCATCTCATGCTAGAATACACAACAAGAACCATTGTCATATCAGATGGAGAAAAAATCGCAGATGATACACCGGCAAAAGTGCTGACAGATCAGCTGCTTGTTCAAAAGGCGAGCTTAAAGGAAACATCGCTGTATGAACTGGCACTGAAAGCAGACTGGCCAAATCCAAATGAACTCGTGGATCGCTTCATTGAGGTAGACAGAAAGGAACGAATGACATGGCTGTAGACATGCTTTCTTATATCGATCGTCCGTCACCGATTCACCGGCTGACAGGTGCCACAAAACTCATTTGCTTTATCCTCTGGTCGTCCGCAGCGATGCTCACGTATGATACAGGCGTTTTAGTGTTTATGTTAGCCGCAAGTATCGTATTCTTTCAGCTATCAAACGTACGATTTCGTGATATTTCCTTCGTGGTGATCGTCCTGACGATTTTCCTAGTGATTAATAACATCGCCATTTACATCTTTGCGCCTCAGCAAGGTGTCGCCATCTACGGAGCAAAGCATGAGCTGTTTCATATTGCCGGCTGGTACAACGTCACACTTGAACAGCTTTTCTATCAGTTGAACATTACACTAAAATACGTGACCGTGATGCCAGCAGCGCTTTTATTTATTGTGACAACAAATCCAAGTGAATTCGCCTCATCGCTCAGCCGAATCGGGGTCAGCTACCGGATTTCGTATGCTGTAGCGATTGCTTTGCGCTATATTCCAGATATTCAGCGTGATTTTCGCACAATCGCGATTTCTCAGCAAGCAAGAGGCATTGATTTGTCGAAGAATGAAAAACTGGGAAAACGGATCAAAAATGCGCTGTCGATAGTGATGCCGTTGATATTTTCTAGCCTAGAGCGGATTGAAACGATCAGCAATGCGATGGAGCTGCGCGGATTTGGAAAGCATAAAAAGCGCACATGGTTTACAGCGAAAGACTTTCAAAAAGCAGATTATGTGGCGTTCATATTTGTTGGTGTGGTACTGATCGTGTCGCTAGTGATTACAATTGTGAGAGGAACGAGATTTTATAATCCGTTTCTATAGAAGGAAGCCTTCACAGGAGTGGAGGCTTTTTTATTTGGTTTGTGGATAAAAGGTGTGGAAAATGGTAAAAGACTATTAACATGTGAATAAATCGGTTATATTGAACAATGAGCGAAACACTTGTGAATAACGAGACAACATATTGGAGGAATTAGAAACTTATGAACAAATCACTTTATGCTTGCGCAGAACATATAGAAACCGTACTAGACATGTACATAGATGATCACGAAACGCCACCAGAATTCAGAAAAATCGAACATACACACAGTTTATCCACAACCTGTGAATTGTGCGATGAACCTGCAATATATATAGTGGGGAACGAATGATCGGACACAAAATACACAAATTTTATCCACAATTGTTGATAACTTATATGAATAACTTGTTCTTAAGGTGGGGATGACCTGTGAATATATCAATTATCACAGTAGGAAAATTAAAAGAGAAATATTTAAAGCAAGGCATAGCCGAATACACAAAACGATTACAGGCTTATGCGAAAATCGACATCATTGAACTCGCAGACGAAAAAGCACCCGAGAATCTCAGTGATCAAGACATGAAAATCATCAAAGACAAAGAAGGCGAACGCATCCTAAGCAAAATCAACCCAGACACCCACGTCATCGCCCTCGCCATCGAAGGAAAAATGAAAAGTTCCGAAGAATTAGCCGATACAATAGATAAGCTGGCAACATACGGAAAAAGTAAGGTTTGTTTCGTCATAGGCGGATCCCTTGGGTTAAGCGACGCTGTCATGCAGCGTGCGAATGAGAAGTTATCGTTTTCGAAAATGACGTTCCCGCATCAGTTGATGAGGCTGGTGTTGGTGGAGCAGATTTATCGGGCGTTTCGGATTGTGCGGGGGGAGCCTTATCATAAGTAGAGGCGAAATTTATGTAAATTCTGATGAAATAATTTTATATGTGTAGTTAAGCAAATTATAGTAATGAATTTAAATGAATTTGAGAGGTTTTTGTCCGAGAAATAAATTTACTAGTTTGGAGTGATTAATTTGATAGATAAAATAAGATTACATAATTTTAAAGGATTCAATGAACAAGTAATAACTTTTAACAAAGGTAGAAACATTTTAATTGGAGAAAATGGAGTTGGAAAATCTTCAGTATTATTAGCTATATCCTGTGTTTTAAGTGGCAGTTATTCTACTATAGAGAAAATAGGGTTACATAATCTTTTTAATATAAATGCAATTAATGATTTTATGAGGGGTGATAAAACATTTGGTAAATTACCAGTAATGGAAATTGAATTATTTATAACAGAAGAAATAAATAATCATGAAATTAATGGGAAGAAAAACTCAACTAATCAAGAAAAAAATGGACTGAGTTTACATGTAAGTCCTAATGAAGAATACTCAGATTTAATAAAAGAATCCCTTGAAAGTACAAATATATTTCCTTTTGAGTATTATAAAGTTGAGTTTAGTACATTTTCAGGTAGATCATACAGTATTTATAAGAAGTATCCGAATTATATAAAATACTCATATCTAGATAGTTCAAGAGTAAATTCAAGTTACGCAATGAAAGACTATATTAAACGAATATATGAAAGTAAGACAGATCGAACTTTAAGACAAAAAATAAATAACAGGTATAGAGATATTACCCAACAATTTTCAGTTGATTTATATTCAGAGTTTGACTTAAAACCTATAGAGGATATAAAAATTAAACTAAACACTGAAAATGAGAATAGCTTTCAAGATAATATTACTGTTGAAAAATCAGGTATAATAATTCAAAATCTCGGCCAGGGAGAAAAAATGTTTATTAATACCGATTTTTTGCTTTCAAACGCTAAAGAGGAATCTGAGATTATTCTAATTGAAGAACCAGAAAATCATCTAAGTTATCTAAACATGCATAAACTTATTGACAAAGTGATCTCTGCAGGTAATGAAAAACAAACATTTATCGCTACTCATAGTAATATTGCTGCTTCAAGATTAGATTTGCAAAATGCGATTTTTTTTAGTGAAGACAGTATAATGAATTTAAATGAATTAGAAAAAGAAACAGCCAATTTCTTCAAAAAAGCACCAGATAACAATGTCTTAAACTTTATTCTTTCCAGGAAGGCTATATTAGTCGAGGGAGATGCGGAGTATATATTATTAAATGAGTTCTATAATTACTTAATCGGAGATGAGCCATATAATGATGATATTTCTATAATATCTTGTGGAGGTAAGACATTTAAGCGATATCTGAAAATAGCAAAACTATTAAATAAAAAAGTAGTTGTTATTACAGATAATGACCATGATTATGAAAAAAACATAACTAACAATTATTCAGATTTTGAATCTGAAAACGTAGAGATTTTTGCAGATAAAGACAATTTAAAACATACTTTTGAAGTAAGTTTATATGAAAATAACATTTCTTTTATAAATAATTATTTGGCTACTGGCTCTATGACTAACGGAGTTCAGAATTTTATGCTTGCTAATAAAGCTGAATCGGCTTTTAGACTATTAAGTTTATTTAGTGATAAAAACCCAAATACAAGTATAGAAAAATTTCAAATACCACCTTATATTAAGGATTCAATTAAATGGATAACGAATTGAATAATAAAAAAGTGATCAATGCTGTGGCGGGTGCTGGTAAAACAAGCTATATAATAGACCAGTTATCACTTGAAGATAAAAAAAGTTTAATATTAACATATACAACGGCAAATCAGGAAAATTTAAAAGAGAAGATAATTAAGAAATTTGGGTATCTACCATCAAATATCTTTATATATGGTTACTTTGAGTTTTTATTGAAATTTATCATTAAACCTTTATGTCCTTATTCGGTTAAAGATATATGCTTTGAGACACCGGATTTTAAAAATTCTATCCCTTTTACTAGAGATAAAACTAAAATATTTCATAGTAGAATGGCAAAATATATACTAAATGATTTGTTAGATTTCAAACAAAGAATGGATAAATACTTTGATGAGGTTTTTATTGATGAAATGCAGGACTTAGCTTCTGATGATTTTAAATGGATGCTTTCCCTAACAGATTTAAAAATACCTGTAACGTTAGTAGGTGACTTTTTTCAATCAACTTTTGCTTCAAGCCGACGAGGAAACCATTTAGGTAATTTATATAATGATTTTTCAACTTATGAAAGAAAAATTAAAGAAGCTGGATACTATTTTGATAAAATTACTTTGGTGAAAAGTCGTAGATGCACATCAACTGTCTGTAATTTTATTGAAAATAATTTGAGAATAAATATAGAATCTGCAACAGATACTTCCTCTGAAATAGTCAACATAACAGATTTAGAGGAAATCAAACAGATATTAGAGAATGATAAAATAAAGAAACTTTTTTATAGAAATTCGAATAGATATAATTTAAATGGTGAGAATTGGGGAAATTCAAAGGGCATGACGTTTGAAACTGTCTGCATAATTTTAAATGATGCCACATTTAATAAATATTATAAAAATGAATTAGAAGGATTAGCTCCCCAGACACTACGAAAATTCTATGTAGCATGCACTAGAAGTAGTGGAGATATATATTTCATTAGAGAAAAAGATATTCCTAACTACTTTAAAAAGTATTAGAAGTGAATACTATTAATACGTTATATGTGATCAATTGATACTATAAGTGAATAATTTTTACTTGAAAATATTTTTAATATGATGATCAAAAAGGGTGCGGAAACTTAATTATTCCACACCTTTTTAGTTTTAAAAACTCTCTTTAAATTTCTTGTGATTTAGAAAACAATTTTCGTATAAATCACTTATAGTAGAGATTAGAAACATAGATAAATAGAATAATGAATTTCAATCGATCCATATTTAAAGGAGACTTCCATGAGTTTCAAAGCTGACTTTAAACATGAAATACGTAACGTAATCAAAGACGTAGAAAAAGAAATAAATAAAACATGGAAAATTAAATATAAAGGGCATTCTATAGAAATTACAAACCAAATAAAAGAAGAGCAACTAATCATTGATGGTGTGACAGTTGATAAAAAACAACGAAAAAGTTTATTGACTCATATGATCCCTTATTCAAAATTGTCAGGGATATTGGAGCTTCAAGATGGTACAAAACACAAAGTGTCCGTTAAACTTGGTGGGTATGTACGATTTCGTTGTATGGTGAAGGTAGATCATGAAACGGTTTTAGATGAATCAATGAAGATAGACTTTCTCCCATGGGATCATAAAGAGAAAATCGTTCCCTTTATTCAACAACAAATTCAATCACATCATAAAATAGTAGACGACCGTTTACCCGATGAAGATTATTTATTTGACGAAAATGAACCACGATTGGCTCCCGGTTTATCTGATTATTATGTAGATGAACGACCTGCTCCTTTTTATGTGAAGAAACTATTGAAGCTTTTTGAAAAACAACTGAATCATCCTACAAACGAAACTAGAAAAAATACATATGAAAAAATCATTTCTAACAATATGGCGAGTCGCAACAGTGAGCTAATTGAACGATTTCAGCAAACACAATGGGATGAATCCCGTGTACAGCAAGAAGCGTTATGGCTTCTTGAACATGCGGCACATCGGGAGGTCGTCAAATTTGCAGTCATGATACTGGGATGTACAAACTGTGAAAAATACAAAGAGCTTTTATTCACAATAGGTATGCATGAAGAATTTACTTCTTATGTCGTATTTGCATTGAAGAATGGCACAAGTCAAGGAAACGAACATGTTTGGCGTCTTGCAAAGTCCGTTGATGGATGGGGGAAGATTTCGGCTGTTGAGCAATTGGAAGCATCGACGCCAGAAATAAAACGATGGCTACTAACAAAGGGCTGCGAAAATACAATCATGAATGAATACTTAGGCTATACTTGTGCTCTTCATGGTGATCTGGAATCAGCTTTATCAGAAGATGAAATGTCCAAAGAATTATATGATGGAGCGAACCTCATCATTCAAGCATTATTAGAAGATGAGGTTTCTATCTACGGTATCGAAGAGTATCCAAATGCAAGCTCAGTTCTCTGCCGTTTTATTCATCATGCTCGTAAGCACTGCCAAACAATTGAGGACTTTTATCCAATTTTGAAAATAAATGAGTTTTTAAATGATGAACAAGAGGTTTGGGGAGAACGATTGAATGATTCAGGGACACAGGGCGATTATAAGGCTGTCCAGGAAGCGGTTCAACCGTTTATCAATGACAGTAGATGGCCAAAGCTTGCAATCGATTCGTTACAACAGGGTTTTAGCTCCCAAGCACTTAAAATTGCTCTCTTTTATCGTTTAGATGTGATTGAACATCTATTTGCTTTACTTGAGAAAGATCCGGCAAATAGTGAAATATACTTTGCTGTGATGGACACAAATCATCACCAGCATATTAGAGAGCTTTGTACATTTGCAGAAACACATTTATCGTTATCAAACCTCTCCGATGATGAAGTGGCTTGTCTACAATATATTGTGCAAGATTTATATGAACACGAAGGTGTAGGATTGTCACTAATTCAAGCTGCACTTAGATCAGATGATGGAAATTTACAGTATCATGCTTTAAGTGTATTAAAAGAATGGTCTCCTTCGTATTCACAGCAAGCGGCCACAAGGGAATTGATTGAACATATTTCTGTGAAGACGAAGGATAAAGAAGATCGAAAATTAGCCAAACATTTGTTAAAGAAATAATATTTGATTAAGTACCGCATAACAATTCAGCGGGGATAAAACTTAAAAATATTAGAAAGCAGGCACACCATGCACACAATCAAAAAAATAGGCCAAACCTTCTCTTACATCACACCAATATCAAGAACCGACCGCCCCATCCTAGGCATGGTCGAAGGCAATAACAAAACATTAATGATCGATGCCGGTAACTCGGAAGATCATGCGAACTATTTTATCCAAAAGACCTTAAAACAAGAGAACGCCACGCCGGATATGGTTGTCCTCACTCATTGGCATTGGGATCATATTTTTGGTTTGCCAGCGCTGTCTGATTCGGTTTCAATTGCTTCTGCAAAGACCAGAAAGGAAATGGAGAAGCTTCTTCCGTTTTCGTGGTCTGATGAGGCGATTGATGAGCGGGTGAGGGAAGGAACGGAGATTGAGTTTTGCGCGAAGGCGATAAAAGAAGAGTATCAGGATCATCGAGACATTCAGGTGGTTTTACCGGAAGTCACGTTTGATGGTCGGATGGAGATTGATCTTGGCGGGGTCACTTGTGTTGTGCAGCATGTTGGGGGCGATCATGCCGCTGATTCAGTGATTGTGTATGTGAAAGAAGAGAAAATCCTGTTTCTTGCTGATTGCATTTATCCGAAAATGTATGCCGAAAAAGTACATTATACGGTGAAAGAAATCTTGCGTCTTTTAGATGAGTTAGATGCTTTTGATGCCGAAACGTATATTCCTTCACACCAAAGACCGTGGTCAAAAGAGGAGTTTCGTCGGGAAACAGATAAGCTTAGGATGATGGCGAAATTCACTGATCTATGTGGTGGAGATAAGCAGAAAATAACGAATGAATATAAAAAGTACGTGAACAGAGAACTGAAAGAGGATGAATTAGAAACTATAGAGTACTTTGTAGATGGGTATTAAATAATAAATAAAAAAGTCTCATTTGAGTGATTTTCCTCAAACGAGACTTTTTTATTTCTATGGTAACCCTACAAAGTCTTCTGCATCACGAACTGTGACAGACATATTTTTAGCATTAATAATAATGACACAATCCCAAGTTGGCTTAATTTGCAGTTCATCATTCTCATCAATACGGATAATCCCTTTAAATTCAACAGTCTGTTCTAGAAAGACCATTTTCTTTTCTGTATCATCTTTGACTGCTGTTACATGTTCAGGATAGTGAACTGTCCAATCATAAAAAGTAGTTTTCTTCATAGTTCCTCCTGCTTTTTTCATTCGTACACTTCTCCGAATACTTCTTCTGTTTGCCGGATGGTCAGAGATTTGTTGGTCGGATCAATTGAAATGACACAATCCCAAGTAGGTTTGATTTGTAGCTCGTTGTTTTCATCTATCCAGATCACACCGTTTAATTCAATTGATGATTCTAAAATGACCATCTTCTTTTCATGATGATCTGTTATTGCCGTTAAGTCTGCTTGTAATTGAATGGTCCAATCAAAAAAAGTGATCTTTTTCATTGTATCTCCTCTCATCATCGCTTATATTTCCATTATAACTTGAGTGTCTTCTGATACAATTTTTTATCAAATCTTCTAATACTAGAGAGGTAACTTACAGATGGACAAAATACCTGACCCATACGCCACGTTCAAAACCAAAATATCCAACTATCCAATCGAACAAAATCATTGGCAAGCCTTCAAAGATGGAACAACGATTAAACAATTAAAAGCGGGTACATGCATGATCAAGGCTGGCGATCCGGTGAAGCATGCCTATTTCTGCATAACAGGTCTCTTCCGTCTCTTCTATTTGTTACCGGATGGAAGGGAGTACAACGTGGCTTTTACGTTGGAAGATGATTTTGCTACTTCTTATGCAAGTATGATCAACGGGCAACCATCTCCTTATTCGATTGAAGCGATGGAGGATTCTATCGTGATTGAAATTCCGTATGATCTGCTTCAAATGTTGATGGACAGAAGTCATATGTGGGAGCGGTTTGTTCGGGTTAGTGTAGAAAGGCTGTATACGAGAAAGGAAGAGCGTGAGAGGGAACTGCTATATTTGCCAGCCATTGAGCGATATGAGGCGTTTTTATTGAAATATCCTGGGTTACATCAACGTATCGCTCAATATCATATTGCCTCATATATCGGTATTTCTCCTGTTTCGCTGAGCAGGCTGCTGCATACTGCTGAACATTAACCTATGTTAATGCACATTCTCTAGGTATGACGTACAATCATCACATCGTAGAAGAGTCGGGGGTATGATGATGAAATATATGATGGTTGTTTTATTAGAGTTCTATCCATCTTGGCTTGCTTTACCACGAGAGGAGCGCAGAATCCATGCGGCTTCGCTGCAAGAGTTGATACAGAAATATGAGGAACATGTGACGGTGCGCTTTTTTGATGCCGAAGCTCTTCCAGGTAAGGATTACACAGATTTTGTGATGTGTGAAACGGATGACCTAAAATTCTATCATTTTATGTGGGAAGAGATTAGAGATTCTATTCCTTACACAAGTGGTTATGTCAAAATGAAAGAGGTCATCATGGGAATGGAAAATGCTTTTCAAACATATGAAAAAGAATCTCTGAACATGGATCAGTAATCGAAAACCACCTGCTATTAGGTGGTTTTTTGTACATTCTATTTTTTGGTATAATCAAGGGTAAGGGAAGAACGGATAAATTTTGAACTGAATCGGAGGTACATATGAAACAGCTTTATATGAAGCAAAAGGTATTTAGTCTGAGCGGCAGGTTTACGGTAAAGGATCAGCAGGAGAACGATGTGTATGTGGTCGAAGGCAGCTTTATGAAGGTGCCGAAGACGTTTACCATTCTGAATACAGAACGAGAAGAAATTGCTCTGATTACGAAGAAAATGTTTAGCTTTTTGCCGAAGTTTTTAGTAGAAGTTGGTGGTCAAGAGGTATTGACGATCAAAAAAGAGTTTACGTTCTTTAAAGCAAAATATTCAATTGATGCCGCGGGTGTAGAAGTACAAGGTAACTGGTGGGATATGAATTTCCAAGTGCTCCAGAACGGCGAAGTGATCGGCCAAGTGAAGAAGGAATGGTTTACTTGGGGGGATAGCTATAAGGTCGATATTTTAAAAGAAGAGATGGAGCCTGTGATGATTGCACTCGTTGTTGCGATTGATTGTGTGAAGGCGGATGAAGCGGCGTCTAGGTCTTCGTCGACGGCAACAACGAATTCATAAGTGAGGTGAGCACACTGATCACATTCCAATACAAAGTATTTCTAACAGTCGTCGAGTGCGGCAGTTTTACAAAAGCCGGGGAGAAGCTTGGTTTGACGCAGTCTGGAGTCAGTCATAATATTGCGAAGCTTGAGTCAGAGTTAGGGGTCGTGCTGCTTCGGCGGAATCGAAACGGGTTGTCGTTAACGGACGCAGGTGAGCGGGTGATGCCGCATATTCGGCAAATCATTCATCATGCGTCATTGCTTGAGCAGGAGGCGGCGCTAATTCAAGGAATGGAAGTGGGGAGTATCAAGATCGGAACGTTCTCTAGTTTTTCTTCAAAAATGCTTCCGCAGCTGATTCATCTTTTTACCAAAAGGTATCCCAATATCCAAGTAGAGTTATATGAAGGTGGTTATGAGGAGATTGAGGAATGGATTGCATCTGGCACGATTGATGTTGGTTTTTTAACGCAGCCATCGAGAGAATTCGAAACCATTCCACTTTTCCAAGATGAATTGGTGGTGCTCATGCAAGAGGATCATCGCTTCAATACGAAGAAAGTGATAGAAGTTGACTCGTTACATGATGAATCATTCATTATGCCAAAGGCAGGTTGTGACCTGCTCATTAAGAAACTATTAACAGAAAGAGGCGTGAAGCCTCATGTTTTATTTGAAATTGGAGACAACAATACGCTCATTTCGATGGTTCAAGAAGGGCTCGGAGTGACCATCATTCCGACATTAATTTTGCCGCCGCAGATGTCTCATACGAAAGTGATTCCACTTGAGACAAGCGTATATCGTGAAATCAACTTGGCGTTCAAGTCATTTAAAGTAGCATCGCCATCGGCCAAAAGATGGATCGAAGTCGTCAAAGATCATTTTAAGTAAATTCAGCTTGAACGAGATGTCTCCCATTCAAGCTGATGATTTATTATATGGTCAACACGCCGCGAATAGTGATAACCGCTGCGCCTGCCACTTTGATCACAGGTTTTGATTCGTTCGGAATAACCGTAATGCGAAGGATGCCGGGTCTGCCAATGGCATCCCCTTGAGCAATGTTTAGACGAGTGGTTTCTTGCTGAGAAATGATACCCTCTACATAAAGATAACCAGCCAACGCCCCGTTTGCTGCCCCCGTCACAGGATCTTCAGGTATCCCAATCCCAGGTGCAAAATCCCTCGTGTAAAGATCAACTTCTTTTGTGGTGTGAAATGTATAAAGGTGAGTCGTCGTGATATTCTGCTCTTTATTCATTTTCCCTAAAGCCGCTAAGTTTGGTGCAGCTTGGTCAATGTCCTGTTGGTGCTTCATAGGAACAAGAAGATGCCAGTTTCCGGTGTTTGCTAATTTGATAGGATAAGATCGATCAATGCGGTCACTGCTGACACCAATCATGTCACTAAGCTCTTCTAAATCGATTATAAAATCTTGCGTTTTCGGCGTCACCTGCGTCATTTCCACACCGATGACTTTGCCATTTTCTTCGTGCCATACAACAGGAACATTGCCAATCTTCGTTTCTAACACGACCCCTGTTTTCTCTTTTGCCAGTCCAAGCTCCGTTGCCAAAAGCCAAGTCAATCCAACAGTCGCATGACCGCAGAAATTGACTTCATCTGTCGGAGTGAAGTATTTGACTCGATAATCAGCTTCTTTATCATGTGCAGGGAGCAAGAAGACAGATTCAGGTAAATTCAACTCTTTGGCGATATTCTGCATCTCATCCTCCGTTAAAAGATCACCATCCAACACGACCCCAGCAGCATTTCCTCCAAATTTCTCAGTTGTAAACGCATCGACATGATACACCCTAATGTCTCTCATATAATGAACCCTCCTATAGAATCTTGTTACGTTTATCATAAGTTTGATCATTGCATTCGTAAAATGAATCTTTTTGATACTTTAAATCGGAAGTGTTCATGTAAAGGGTAAGTTTTTCTCAGAATACAGGTTTGAGTAAAGTATAATGAAAGAAAAAATAAAGTGAGGGATGCATGATAGCTATAGGTGGATACATCAATATTGGCATCGTTTTTTATGAGGCTATTCATTTACCAAATACTTTTCGCCAATTGACTAATGATCTAGCTCAAAAAGAAATGTCTGTGACCAAAGTAAAGTTTAGTCAGGATCCTGATGGCGAAATGTGGATTGAGCACAGTATAAAAGAGAATCTTATGAAAGACGATGACTTTTCAGGTTATTATATGGAATTTGAATTGTCGGGATCGAAGCTAAATGATATGACCATCAATATACAAAAAGAAGCAGGTTACGTAGGATTCGTTATCTCTTTAAAGTGGACAGAGGTTGTTTCTCATGAAGTCATTCTTCTTCAACAGGGGATCATACGCTGTCTTGTGGATCTTTATCATACGCTTATGTTTGAATATGCGTTCATTGGACATGAAATTGAAGTAGAGGTTCATCCAGATGAGTTCGAAAAGTGCCTGCAAAAACAGCATGCTTTTCCAGTTGCTCTAATCGGTAAAGGAGATCATATAGACATTTATTATGGTGATGTAGCGATGGACGGTCTTTCTTCTCAAGAAAGAAGGATGGAATGTGTAAAGGTTGAAAGGTAAATCGTAAGAAAGCCTCCTGATTCAGGAGGCTTTTTCTGTGCATCACCCATAATAATTATTCGCCTGAATAAAAAATTGGGATTGCATGTAGTTATATGTGATTTTCGAGAAGTCGAAAGGCTGACCGTTTGTGAGATGAAAGACGGTTTCGACGCGGAGAGCGGGATCGTCTTGTTTAAGGCCGAGGTGTTTTGCTTCGGTTTCATTCAGTTTTCCTATTTGTAAGTACATATCCGAGAAGCCGACTTTGAGCCCGAGGCCTTCACTGATAAATTTAAAAACAGAATCGGCAGCAATTTCTGTGTTGAGATAGGGAATGATGGTTTTTCGGTAATAGGATTCTTCTAGACATAAGGTTTGTCCATTGATATAACGGATGCGTTTGAGATAAAAAACATCCTCATCTTCTTCAATATTCAAATTAAGCGCTGCTTCTTCGGGCGGTTTGATGGTGTCTAGTATTAAAAGCTCTGAAGTCAGTTGAAATTCCTCTAAATCTTTTTTAAACCCTTGGTTGGATAAAAGACTGATGTAGCCTTTGCGCCTATGTCTTCGAACAAAGATGCCGCTGCCCCTCACTTGATAGATAATTCCTTTTCTTTCGAGTAAGTCTAATGATTTGATAATGGTGCTTTTGCTCACAGCAAATTGGCTCATGAGGGTTTCGAGTACAGGAAGCTTGTCTCCTTGCTGTAGCTCATGGGTGACAATATATTTTTCAATATCGCTCGCAATTTGTTGATACTTTAACATAGCTATTCCTCTTTGTTTTCACGATTTATTGTCTTTGATTATAGCACATACCGATTTTTCTTTGATATGTTAAATGAAATTATATATGTATTGATAAATTGTACCGGTATAATTATAATGTACATATACTAGTAGTGATATAGCCAACGGACGTCATGATAACTATTGTGAAATTGGAGGAATAAATAATGACATTACCAAAAGATTTTCTATGGGGCGGCGCATTAGCTGCACATCAATTTGAAGGTGGATGGAATGAAGCAGGAAAAGGTCCAAGTGTTGTGGATGTAATGACAGCCGGTGCTCATGGAGTGCCGAGACAAATTACGGAGATGATAGAAGAAAGCAAATTTTATCCGAACCATGAAGCAATCGATTTCTATCATCGTTACAAGGAAGATATCGCGATGTTTGCCGAAATGGGCTTAAAATGCCTGCGTACATCCATCGGCTGGAGCCGAATTTTTCCAAATGGAGATGAAGCGGAACCGAATGAAGCAGGTTTGCAATTTTATGATGATGTATTCGATGAACTGCTCAAGCATGGCATCGAGCCTGTGATTACACTGTCTCACTTTGAGATGCCGCTTCATTTGGCAAGAGAATACGGCGGATTCAGAAGCCGAAAAGTGGCGGAATACTTCGCGAAATTTGCTGAAGTGTGCTTCAATCGTTACAAGGACAAGGTCACGTACTGGATGACATTTAATGAAATCAATAACAAAATGGATGTCAACAACCCGCTGTTCCTATGGACAAACTCAGGAGTATCTATCAAAGAAGGCGAAAATGCCAAAGAAATTATGTATCAAGCAGGACATCATGAATTACTAGCAAGTGCATGGGCAGTAGCAAAAGGCAAAGAAATCAATCCTGCTTTTCAAATTGGTGCAATGGTATCTCACGTACCAATCTATCCATATTCCTCAAATCCAGAGGACGTCATGCTTGCTGAAGAATATATGAGACAACGCTATTTCTTCCCAGACGTACAAGTTCGGGGCTACTATCCAAGCTATGCACTGAAAGAATTCGAACGCGAAGGCTATCATATTCCATTTGAAGAAGGCGATGAAGAAAGCTTAAGAAAAGGGAAAGTAGATTATCTCGGCTTTAGCTACTACATGTCGACAACGGTTAAAAGTGATGCAGTGTCTGATAACGAAGGAGACATTGTCAACGGAGCTCTTCCGCATGGTGTAGACAATCCTTATATCAAATCAAGCGACTGGGGTTGGTCCATTGACCCGACAGGCTTAAGATATACGTTGAATCGTTTTTACGATCGCTATCAAATCCCGCTCTTTATTGTTGAAAATGGATTTGGTGCCATTGATCAAGTGGAAGAAGATGGTTCCATTCATGACCCAGAACGGATTCAATATCTCGCTTCTCATATCGAAGCACTGAAAAAAGCCATCGAATACGACGGTGTTGACCTGATTGGCTACACACCTTGGGGTATCATTGACATCGTGTCATTCACAACAGGTGAAATGAAAAAACGCTATGGCATGATATACGTTGACCGCGACAACGAAGGCAACGGCTCAATGAAGAGACTCAAAAAAGATTCGTTTTCTTGGTACCAAAACGTCATTGCCACGAATGGTGAAGAAGTGTAATAAAGGAAAAAATAGAAACCCGAATGAGCGTGGTATATGCTTGTTCGGGTTTTTGTACTCTTTCGGAAAAATTGGTGTGTATATCCTTTTGTTCACTAGATATAAGTCTTATAATTTAGTAAGAAAGAAGAAGAGTGGAATAGGAGAGATCATAAATGACGAAATGGTGGATGATTCGTGCAGGCGACCAAAATGATTTAATTCCGATGTGGGAAGAGAAAGGCTTAGCATCAATCGGTTGGCCGAAATTAGGTAATCCAAAACAATATCAAACAAAGCAAGAAATGAATGCCCGAGCTGATGTCATCTTCGCCGAGAGCAAACCTTTTACAAGAAGAAGCTGGGTTAGTCAGGTATGGAGGTTTAGTAGAGAAATTCAAAAGGGAGATCGAATTATTACATACATAAAAGAAAGCCGTGAATACCGAGTTGGTACGGTGACTGCTCCACATTTTTTTGATGAAGCAGCAGGGGATAAAATGTATCCAAATCATATTCAAGTCAACTGGGAACCAATCGCAGTGAAACGAGATTCTCTTAGCCAATCAGCTAAAAACAGCCTCGGTTCTATATCCACAGTTTTTCGTGTAGATGATTGGGGAGAAGAAATTGAACGCCTACTGAAAAACCCTACTTCTATACCGGCATCCGAAGATGAAACCGAAGAAGATGAAATTATTGAAGATTTAGTCAGCAAAGCAACTGTGATGATTGCAGATAAGGTGGATAAATTAGACCCATGGAAGATGCAAGACTTAGTCGGGGGCCTACTGCAAGCCATGTCATACAATGTTCGTGTAAGTCCAAAAGGTCCTGACGGCGGTGTAGATGTATTAGCTTATAAAGATGCATTTGGGTTTGAAAAACCTATTATTAAAGTACAAGTCAAGCATCGAAAAACTTCAGCTAGTGCACCAGAAGTGCAACAACTATTAGGAGCCAACCCCATGAATGCAAATAGTTTATTTGTTTCTACTGGCGGATTTACCTCTCATGCAAAAGCTGTTGCAAAGCATAATGAAGTTCATCTATTGGACTTAGAAGAACTCGTCAATCTTATTGTACATTGGTATGAGGACATGCCAACAGAGACAAGATCTTTATTACCTTTGAGAAAAGTGTATGTGCCAGAGTAATTTTTTATTGTTTAAGTTTTATTAATGCCTGAATACAAAGAAAAAAGAGAGTAAAGGCGACAAAATAGTTCATTGGATTGTGAAAGATCTCCATGTTCAAGGATATTTGAAGGAGAATCCAAAGGACGAATATGACCATAACAACAGGAATGATTTTTTTATACATATTGATACTCCTTTTGAGAGAATGGTTTGTTTTTAGTTAGCATTGTCTCATATCGCTGCAGAGGTTGAAAAGAGATAAAGAAATGAATAGGTTTCATTACATGATTTGGTATAATTGATCTATAAAAACGTTAAATGGTAGATAAAGAATAGGAGTTGTTGTAATGAATCACACTCTGCAAATGGGAGCCAATACCGTACTAAACTCTCCAAAGGGACATGTATCCATCAGCTATGAAGTGTCATCTGACATTGATATTTCTTTAACGGCGTTTCTTTTAACAGATTCGGATCAAGTTGAAGGAGATCATGGCATTATTTTCTACAATCAACCAGAGAGTGCTTCTGGTGCAGCGGCACTTCTACCAGCAGAGGTATCAGGTCAATTGAAAAGGCATCAATTGAATTTTGATATGAGCAGAGTGCCTGCTGGAATCACAAAGATGGCTATTACATTAACAGAAGATCAAGGAACAGGGTTTTCTCAAGTGAAGCATTTGCAAGCAGAAATTCGAACAGGCGATGAGGTGTTTTATCTAACACCAGTAAACTTTACAAATGAAAAGGGCATTGTCGTAGTAGAGCTGTATATTAGAAACGGTGATACGAAAGCACGATCAATCTGGCGGGGATTCGATTCTGGGCTGGAAGGCCTATGCAAGCTTTATGGAGTGGAGGTTGAACCAGATGAACAGGAGATGTCTACACCTCCAATGGCTCCTGAAAAACAACCAATTGATGATCCTGCTCAAACGAAGGCAACAGCTAAAGAGCAAGTCGCTGCACCTATCAGTTTAGAAAAAGTTCAAGGTAAAATTAGTCTAGACAAAGGTCATAAACCGATCATCATTGAGAAAACGCCTGAGATCACAGCGACAGTATCTTGGGAGTCTGGCACCGATTATGATATTTATGCATTGGTCTACACAAAGTCAGGAAAGCAAGAAGATGTGGCTATGTTTGGTGCGAAAGGAATTCCTGCTCTCAAAAGTTACGGCAACGGAGCTGTTGAGCATATGGGAGATGTCGGTAGAGACCATGAATCAATGAAAACAGAAGTGATTAAACTTCGGTTAAATGATGATATCCTTGCTGTCGTTCCGGTTGTTTATTCTGCTCAATCAAACGGGACAGGTTCTTTTTATAGATATAGAGTATCTATGAGTCTCGATAATCATCAAGGAACGTCTGTGACGATTCATTCCAAACATGCCAATGACAATGATCGTATTTATTCTTGTGTGCCAGGTATGCTTCAAAATACAAATGATGGTGTAATCATCCGCCCACTTGAGCTTTACAGCAAACCAAACTCTGAGCGCAGACCGAAATTAAAAATGAAGTCTTCTAATGAAATTGAGGTATTGATGGATAAAGGACCTGTCAATGATTACAAATAAAAAGGATGTATGGCTAGCTCAAAAAAGGTGACTTCTATGAATAATAAGCCCCAAAAAATTGAAACTCTAAAAAGAAAAAGCAGAAGAAAGCACTTAATGAACGAAGCTATATGACACTTCCAAAAAACGCATTTTTATTGGATTATGCATAGAACGAACGGAATATTATCATGAGCTAAGTATTTGGGGTGTGTAAGAAATAACAAATTTGGTGCACAGCTTGCATAAACCATAGCTTTTTTATTTAACTTTTGCTTAAATAGTCCCAAAGTTATATTTTTTGGTTCGAATAAACAATTAATTGAGTACAAATATCTAATTTTTTGTTAAAAATTTCTTTTGCCAACCGATATAGATATTATCATCCAAAAATGTTCGTTTCAGGAAATTGAATTTGTGATGAAACACTATATCGTTATGAGGGAAGGAAGTTTAAAATGAAGTTTTTAAAGAAAAGTTGGAAGTATATTGTAGTAGCCATTGTTGCTATGTTTATCGGATCGGCAATGTCTGGTTCATCCCCATCAAAAGCAAGTGAAAAGCTAAAGAAAGAAAACGAAACTCTGCAGAAAAAAGTAGATGAGTTAGCTCCATATGCAAAGTTAGCCGAAGCTGATGCAAAAGAAAAAATGGAGAGAATAGAAAAGAAAAAAGAAGAAGAAGCAAAAGCTAAAAAAGAAGAAGAGAAAAAGAAAGAAGAATTAGCAAAGAAAAAAGCTGAGGAACAAGAGAAAAAGGGTTACGATACTGGTATCACTTACGATCAATTGGCTAGAACACCTGAAAAATATAAAGGAAAAAAAGTGAAATTTAAAGGTGAAGTTGTCCAAGTCATGGAAGGTGACGGTACGACAGAAATAAGAGTAGCTGTAGATGAATATTACAATGATATTGTTTATGGCGCTTATCAAGCTGATCTCGTTAAATCACGAGTCTTAGAAGGAGACGTAATTACTCTTATGGGTACTTCTGAGGGTGTCATTACATATGAATCCACGACAGATGGTAATATTACAATTCCAAGCGTAAATATTGAGAAAATCGAGAATTAAGGTTTTCTATCGAACACTTAAAAAGCTTTTAATTGGATTAAGAGTCAACCGTCAAAGTTGGTAGACGATCAAAAAGGAGTGGCCACCTGCCACTCCTTTTTTTGTATCAAATCCTCTCAAATTTAAGCAATTCACTATCATTACCTTTCACATTCATATAAAATAAGATCAGTAAAAAATTGAAGAAATGCTTGATACATGAAGGGCATGTAAGCGGTGAGCTGCATGACATGATGAGATGTATGAACGTGAAGGCTGTAAAGCTGTTCTTCCTCACATATAAGATCTATAAATGGTCACTTCATTGCGATGGTGTTGAGGGGTGTGTCAGGATGAGGAATCCGTATGTGAGAACGGCTTCTAGTCTATATATGAATTACTTTTTATTAGGTATGGTCAATATCATTTTGGCTTCCAATATGCCATTTTTAATCAAACAGTTAGATACAAATAGTGCAGGAATTAGTTATATGATTTCGGCTCTTGGCATTGGTAGGGTGCTCACGTATGGTTTATCGGGTGTTCTATCAGATCGTTTTGGGCGAAAGCCTGTCATTTTGGTTTCGGGTGTGCTGATGGCTGTGTTCCTCATCGGAATTCCGTTGTCTCCAAATTATCAAATCGCGTTTGCATTTGCCATTTTGGCAGGGGTCGCGAATTCGGCAATGGACGCAGGAACGTATCCTGCATTAATGGAGGCTTTTCCGCAAAACTCGGGATCTGCGAATGTGATGGTGAAGGCCTTTATATCCATTGGGGCAACTATTTTGCCACTTGCGATTTTCTTTTTGGCAGAGCATGATTTGTTTTATGGAATGGCATTTTTTGTTCCTGCTCTGATCTATCTTGTGAATGTCTTGATGCTATGGACCTTGCCATTTCCAAATCATCGCAAGGTGGAACAAGTCCAGGTAACGGAGCAGGACGGACGTCCGCGCTTCTCGACAGAGCCTACATTTTGGAGAGAAGGGGTGGCGCTCATTATGATCAGCTTTACGTCAAATGGGTTATATGCGTTGCCGCAAATATGGCTTCCTACTTACGGTGAGGCCATATTGGGTATGACATCGGGCAGTGCTGTGAAACTGCTCAGTTACTATAGCATGGGCGGGCTGCTGTCTGTCGTGATGCTCGCATTTCTGTTGCGCCGTTTTGTCCGTCCGGTCACTGTGCTGCTGATCTATCCAATCATTACACTAGTTTCTATTTGTGTACTCTTGGTCGTGAAATCCCCGGTCATCGGAACCGTCAATGCTTTTATATTGGGATTTTCAACAGCAGGAGTTTTTCAGCTGACGTTAACTGTGATGGCTGAATTTTTCTGGAAAAACAAAGGGACGATGACAGGGATTATTTCCACAGCGGGCGGCGTGTCGGCTATCGTCATCCCAGTCGTAACAGGCTTAATTCAGAGTCACTCGTCCATTTTACAAATCTTTATGTTCGATGCAGTTGTGGCTGTTGCGGCCATTATCGGCGCATTGTATATCCTGTATCGATACCGTCAAATCATGGTACATGATTAAAAAAAGACGACCCCTGTCGGAAATCGTCTCAGCGTGAAGACAAACCCTCGCATTCGTTGTCAGGGCTGTGCTCCGGCGCTCACGAATGTCAAATTCGCTCCGCTCCTGTGCTCGCCCTTCCTAGACTGCAAAGATTTTCTATCACGCTGAAAAGAAGACAAAGGGCTAAAATGAAGATCATTTTAGCCCTTTGTCAATAATGTAAGACGACCTCCGCATAGGAAGTCGTCTTTTTTTGTTTTAGAAACGGTCATTTTCAAAAAGAATTTGTTTAACTTGATCAACTGGCATATCTTCACCAGTAAAGAGTTTGTAAGCAAGAGCACCTTGCCATAGCATCATTCCAAGACCGTTAATGGTTTTGGCGCCAGCTTCCTGTGCTTGCGCAAGAAGCTTTGTTTTTTGCGGGTTGTATACGACATCTGTCACGATCAAATCTTCACGAAGTACATCAAGTGTATCATCGATAATGCTGAGTTGATCTAGTGGTTTCATGCCAAGGCTTGTCCCATTTGCCAGGATTGCACTTTCTGCTACTTCACGACGGAACGCGTCTTTGTCTTCAAGTGGGAAAATGTTAGCTTTCACGCCAAAGGATTTCATTTCATTGTTGATGTAATTTACATTTTCTTCGGCTTGAACAAAGTATTGATCTTGGCGAGCAAAAATACTGATTTCACGAATACCAGATTGTGCAAGCTGAATCGCAATCGGAGTCGCCGCACCGCCAGAGCCAACGAGAGTGACCTTTTTACCGGCTAATTCAACGCCATGTTCAACCAAGTTTCTCACATATCCAAGACCGTCTGTGTTGTAACCGATGAGCTTGCCATCCTTGTTGACAACGGTGTTACTTGCACGTGTGTATTTTGCAGAATCGTCTAGTTCGTCTAAGTAATCTAGTACTTTCATTTTGTTCGGCATTGAGACGTTAAATCCAGCTGCACCCATTGCTTTCATACCATATACGGCTGCTTCTAGTTCATCATTCCCTACTTCAAATGCAAGATAAGCATAGTTGATACCTGTTAGTGTATAGCCAAGGTTATGCATCCGTGGTGAAAGGCTGTGCCCGATTGGTGTAGCAAGAAGACCGACTAATTTTGTTTTCCCATCAATATTACGTTCATGTATGTTTGTCATGATTGACATCTCCTTCAATTATCTAAATAATTTTTTCATGCGTCCAAGAACAAAGACCGCTAGCAATACGCTCATAACCGCAATGATCATATCGAAAAATAACGTCATTTTAATATCGTACGTGCTGACCAATCCACTTGTAATGAGCGGCACGAGGATAAACGCAGAGCTTGCCGCAATGTTGACATAGGATGAAGCCGTTGCTTTGTTTGTCGGGAATAGTTTCATCATGATACTCATCGCTAGCTGGAAGATTCCCGCTGTAAATAGCCCTAAGAAAAAGGTGCTGACAATGACAATGCTGTATGTTTCGATTTGGAAAAGTGAAACCATTGCAAGGAACGCCCCTATTGGATAAATGATCGCTACCATAATCGGTGAAATGAATTTATCTAAAACGATCGACAGCAAGAGAACAGATACCAGTGCACCGATACTAAAATAAGATAGAAGCTGTGTGGCTTGTTCTGTGCCAAGTCCGATTAGTTTTGACCCGAGCTGCGGAAGCCATGTCTGCCATACGACAAACAATGCAGTCGACGTGAATCCCATGAGTACAACAGCTAAGCCTTCGCCAAGCATTTTTGGTTCTTCCTTCAGCTGCTCCTGTACTGGAAGAGCGTCTTGTGAAGAAACTTGCTTATGATTCGGGAAGGGCATAAAGATTAAGTAAATCCCAACAAGTAAATAAAGAAGCCCTAGTCCAAAGAACGCCCAGCCCCAGAAGATGTCATGTGCCACTAGGAACGCCAAGATAAATGGAAGAACTGTCGCCCCAATGGATACAGACGCTTTCACTAAAACAGACGCAGAACTTGCTTTTTTCGGAAATGACTCAGTCAAAGCAGGATAGGTTCCTGAATCAAGCAGTGAATTTGCAATACCTGCTGAAATCGCAAGGATAAATGCCAGTGTATAACTCGTTGTCGTTGGAATACCGATTAAGAATAATAAGTAAAGAAAATTCCCTGTAATAATGACAGGCTTACGTCCCCAGCTGTCGGCTAACCGGCCTGAGAAAAAGAGTGCAATGAGTTTACCAATTCCGATCGCCGAGACAAGCAAGCTAATTTTCGGAATATCTACATGGTAGCGTCCAGATAAGCTGTCCATGTTGGAAGCTATAATAATATTGATCATGCCAAGCATGAAGTAGTTTAAATACATACCAATTGATGATTTAATATAAGGATTTTTCATGTTCCCACTCCTATATTTGAAACCCCTTTAAGGTCAAATTCTTTGTCTACCCTTTGTTATTTCCTTACATGTACATAAGTCCATCACAACACCCCTTGTGTGATTGATGAGAGTAAATTAATGAATATTCATCTCTTCTTTCATTAAGTACATCGTTCTACTAAAGTTTAAAATATAATAACAGTCTTGATTAGAAAGTGAAACTTCATGATTTGATCAGAATCATAAAATATCGTTCTCAACTGTTTTTTGATAGAAATAACGATATGATGAATTAGGTATAACGATATACTAAAAGAAGCAACGAGATAAATATACTCCTGTGTTTTAAATGTGTCAAGTTTATGACTTTGTGATTTAAAAAAAGAAAAATGAAACAAAGAAATCGTTGACTTGATCAATAAAAAAGAGAATTGCTGTACGCAATTCTCTTTTTCATGATGAGGGAGCGGTTTCTCTAATATGAAGTTGAGGCTTTAAGATCAATCTCTGCAGCTCTTCATCCTGTTCGTTCATTTTATGATATAAAAGGTTCGCTGCTTTTACCCCGATGGATCGGGGGAAGGAGGAAACAGTGGTGAGCGGCGGATGGTACATTTCCGCTTCAGGAACATTATCGAATCCAACCACATCGATATCTTCACCAGGCTTAATGTCCCGTGCTGATAGTTCTTGAATGACTCCAAATGCGAATAGATCACTAAAACAAAAAATAGCAGTAGGAGGCTCAGGCTGATCCATCACTTGGGCAAGTGCTTCTTTCCCGCCTTCACGAGTAGGTTCTATGTCTATAATAAGAGAATCATCAATCGTCAGATTTTCTTCGTCATGGGCTTTTTTGAAACCTTTCATCCGCTCAATCCAAGTTGATGAGGTCTTGATGCCGCCTAAGAAGGCGATACGCCGATGCCCCTTTTGAAGAAGATGACGAATCGCCATCCAAGCACCTTGTTCATAATCAACACCGACATAGTCACATTGCACATCTGATAATTCTCGATTTGCCAGTACTTTTGGGGTGCGAATTTGATTTAATTGTTTGACCGTGCGTGCAGAGCTTTTTGAAGCTGGGTTTAAAATAATTCCACCCACTCGGTGCTCTACCATTGTGGAAATGAGCCGCTCCTGCTTATCGACACTGTCAAAGGTCGTACCAAGTAGAACAGTATAGCCCAGTGATTCAAGCGTGGTTTGCACGCCAATTAAAAACTCAGACATAAAGGTATTAGAAATATCCGTGACAATCACACCCACGATATTTGAGCTTTTTGATCGCATGTTGGCAGCAACACGGTCGTAAACGTATCCTAAGTCCTCCATGGATTGCAGTACTTTTTTTCGAGTGGCTTCAGAGATTCTAGGATTATTTCGAACAACAAGTGATGCCGTTGAAGTCGAAACACCGGCATGCTTGGCAACTTCCTGTAATGTGACGCGCTGTTTGTTCATTTTCTTCATTTGATTACACCAACTTCCTTCGCCGAACATCTTTTGATTTATTATACATGAATCAAGAGGGATTGATGAAGTGAAGTTATATGGCTACAACCGTTACTCATAAAAAATTTCCATTGACAGGTTTCTTTTAGAGGCGTAAAATATGAAATTATTCAGAAATAGCAACATTTTAATAAAATAACGAAGGCTATGATTGCTGTGGGTCACACTATAGCAGGAGCAGCTTCTGGAGAGACCGCATGTATGTGCGGCGCCGAAGGGTTCACAATCTCAGGCAAAAGGACAGAAGAGTACGAAATATTGTATTTGTAATGCATGGTTGATGCCGTGTATTGCTTTTCTCTATTTTGCTATTCTTTTATGACCGTGAGATTGGAGCGCATCCAATCTCTTTTTTTATGGACTTTTTGAGAGTTCATTATTTCAGTATAATATCGTGTCGTAGGAGGCGTTAGCGTTGGAACAACAAGAATTAAAACGAGATTTATCAAACCGCCATGTTCAGTTGATTGCAATTGGCGGAACCATTGGAACTGGGCTGTTTTTAGGCTCTGGAAAGGCCATTCAATTGGCAGGTCCATCGATCATTTTTGCTTATTTAATTGTCGGAATGGCGATCTTTTTCGTCATGAGGGCACTTGGTGAATTGCTTTTATCGAAGACAGGCTATCAGTCATTAACCGATATTGCAGAGGACTACCTTGGTCCGTGGGCTTCCTTCGTGACAGGGTGGACGTATTGGTTTTGCTGGATTATGACCGCGATGGCGGATGTGATTGCGGTCGGAGTGTATGTGCAGTATTGGTTTGACATCCCGCAATGGATTCCTGCTATCATTTGTTTGTTGATTTTACTAGGGTTTAATTTATTAACGGTGAAGCTTTTCGGAGAAATGGAATTTTGGTTTGCACTTATTAAAGTGATTACGATTCTATTGCTGATCGGCGTTGGAATTGTTCTTTTAATCATTGGTTTTCAAACAGATACAGGGCCGGTGACGGTAACGAATCTTTGGTCACACGGCGGACTATTCCCACATGGTGTCACAGGCTTCTTACTGTCATTCCAAATGGTCATCTTTGCATATGTGGGAGTGGAACTGGTCGGTGTGTCCGCAGCAGAAACAGCCAATCCGCAAAAAAACATCCCGTCTGCGATTAATAAAATTCCATTAAGAATTCTTTTTTTCTATGTGGGCGCCATTTTTGTCTTACTATGTATCAATCCATGGACTGAGCTCAGTGCATCAGAAAGTCCTTTTGTAAAAACCTTTGGTCTGATTGGAATTCCAGTAGCAGCGGGACTTATTAATTTTGTTGTCCTAACGTCTGCGGCTTCTGCTTGTAATAGCGGTATGTTCTCGACGAGCCGAATTTTGTATAATCTCAGTCATCAAAAACAAGGCCCATCTTCCTTTGGCCGTCTGAACAAGCACGCTGTACCAAGTAATGCACTATTCGTTTCAACGATTGTAGTTTCGGTCGGTGCTCTTTTAAGCAAGCTGATTCCAGAGCAAGCCTTTGGTATTGTTACAACCATCAGTGCCATTTGTTTCATTTGGGTATGGAGTATTATTTTAATTTGCCATTTGAAATATAAGAAGAAACGTCCTGAACTGCATAAGGAGTCTACCTTTAAAGCACCGTTCACACCTTTTGTAAACATTTGTGTTCTTGTCCTTTTTGCTGCCATTTTAGTGATCATGCTGTTTGCGGATGCAACACGTCCGGCGCTCTTGTTAACACCAGTTTGGTTTGGTTTCTTATTATTGATTTATGCAAGAAAGAAACGCCGTGCGTCATAATAGATAGAAAAAAGCACAGCCTTTGCAGTAGGCTGTGCTTTTGTTCATTCAACGATTTCTAATCCTGAACATATAATTGGCATTCAAAAGGATTAAAACAACTCCAATCACGATGATTGAGAAGAGCTGAGAGTGATTGGCCCCAAGGGAATACACAATCAAAATAAACATGGCACCGGTCAATAAGATGTTCATCATTTGATACGTGTGAAACAGTCCGCCAAGCATCACATGCTTTTCACCTTCGTCAGAAATAGCAAGCAGTTTTTTATTATAATCTTTGTCAGTCGGGCTTGGGAGATTGCGATTAGGGTAGACAAGTTTTAGAACGGATAACGCTACATAAGAACTGATAATGGTGATGATAAATAAAGCAACATTGACGAGAATCAGCCAAATAGGAAGTTCGGTAACGATAGCCATACCGATGGCAGTAATGGATAAAATGGTACTCACTGTATTGGCTAAAGTCGAATCAGTAAAGGTGCGATACTGTTTTGCTTCGAGTTCATCCTCTTCATCTCCAGATACCGAAAGTGATACTCTTTTCTTCATACGTGAAATCCCTGAAAAACAATAAACAATCAATACAATCGTCAAGCCGCTGATGACAAGAGTCGCTTCAAATGCGACATCAAGAAGGGTCATCTCAAATTCAGCTGCCAGCAGACAGTAAGCGCCGAGAAAGCCAAGGAGAGCACCTAATAGCATTTTGTATACAGTTTTCATGATAGTTCATCCTCCTCGAATAGAAAAATACGTTCAATGGGTTCCTGAAAAATTCGTGAAAGCTTAACAGCGAGCAAGAGAGACGGCATTAATTCATCTCGTTCCATTAAGCTGATGGTCTGACGAGAAACCTTTGCACGATTGGCAAGTTCAGTTTGGTTCAAACCATCACGCGCACGAAGCTCTTTTAATCGATTTTTCATTCTGTCACCTCAATTTTGATCTGAATCTTTCTTTGATTGTAAAGCATCTTTATCAATTTGACAAGTAAAGTTGTCAAATTGATAAAGATAATTGTCAGAAGGTTCATCTTTCTTCAAAAGATGAACCATGATACGCTAAAAGAAAGAGAAACAGAAAATAGGTGATGTCCGTGTTCATTGACCAATTAAAAAATGACTTACATCAATCTCAACCTTTATTTATTGGAGAAGAAACAGCGTTCAAAGCTGCAGTCCTTGTCCCTTTGGTGCAAGTAAACGGAGAATGGCATATTTTATTTGAGGTGCGATCGCTCATCATGAGAAAACAGCCGGGTGATATTAGCTTCCCTGGTGGCAAGCTCGACGGCAGCGAAACAGCACAGGAGGCTGCATTGCGAGAAACACATGAAGAGCTTGGCATTCCGCCAGAATCGGTGGAGATTCTTGGACAGCTCAGCCCTTACATTGCATCTCCGTCCTTCGTGGTCTATCCATATGTCGGGATCATTGATGAACAAAAATTAAAACACTCCTTCAATCAAGAAGAAGTAGAAGAGACCTTTACCGTGCCTTTATCATGGTTAAATCAATATGAGCCATACTTACATCATGTATCCGTTCAGCCAACACCAGCTGAGGATTTCCCTTATGAAAAAATCATGAATGGTGAGAAGTACCGCTGGGGGAGTCGTTCGATAGAGGAATGGTTTTATGATTATGAAGACTACACCATTTGGGGATTAACAGCCCGCATATTAAAACATTTTGTGACCGTCGCAAAAAGAAATTCCTAGAGATTCGCTCTCTAGGAATTTGTTGTTTTCAGCCGTTCTTTTGCTGTTTGTTTTCCTTTACCAATTGGGATAGGCGCTCTCGCTTGGCTCAGTCCATAAGAAGGCATGTTCACATAGACGGATTCATATGAGCCGGCTTGAATTTGATAAGTTTCATGATAAATACCCACTGCGTCATTGTTCTGAGCCCTCTGATGGAAGTTCTTCCAAGCTGCCAAATGTTTTTCCATCTTTGCATAAGCCAGAAGGTCATCTGTTGATCTCCAATATTGGATCATCGCTGTCGTGCGTAAGCCAAAGTAATTCTCTGTCCCGAGGAAACCAAGCTCTTCTTGATGGGTATACAGCTCTTTGATCATACCAGGCATTGACATGAACACAGGCATCCATTGATGAATCGCCCAGCGTTTGTTGATCCGCATGCCGATAATAAACACAACAATCGAGTCAGAATTCTCCGTTGTAAACCTGCCAGTACGTATGTCTTTTTTCATACATTTACCCTTCCTTCTTCATCAAATGGGATGTCTCCACACACCAATCAATTCCTGCTTGAGCCACTCTTTTTCCGTAATCTAATGTAAACAGCCAATACTTCGCATCTGCTTCATCGGGATAAAGCTCTTGAATGTTTTCTTCAATCGAAACATAGGTCTCATAACGGATACGAAGCTGTCTTTCATAATCCTGCAGAAGCACCAGTTTTTTCTCAATCGAAAGATATTGACCGAAGAATAACTTTAATAACACTTCATTTCGTTCTGTTGGTAACTGATCAAGAGGCTTTGCCAGCCATTGCCTTAACGTCTCCAGCCCTTTTTCAGTCAGATGATATTCCCGCTTGTCGGAGCGACCTGACGAAGAAGCAGGTGAAACCTCAGCAAGCCCTTCCTCGACTATTAACTTTAAAGCTGGATAAATTTGTCCATAACTAATTTTCCAAAAATGATGCAAGCTTCTATCAATTAATTGCTTCACTTCGTACCCTGACTTACAATCTGTCGTTAAAATACCTAAAATTGCATACGTCGTATCATTGTATTTTTTCATTTCAGCACACCTATCTAAAAGATATATCATTTAGATATATAATAAGCGATGTTCAGTAGAAAATACAAGCTGGTTTTCAAATTTTATAAAGGAGGTGAAGAGATAACAGATTTTGTTCATTGTGTTTTGACATGATAATGGAGGAAAAATACTCATGTTAACAGAGGAGGTACGTATGAGTAAATTGAAATTGTGGATCGTGTCTATCTTAACAGTGCTAGTCATTGGTGGAGGCGGCTGGACAGCATATCAAGCAATCGCACAAAAAAATTCATTGAACCATTCCTATGCATTTGCGTATAAAACGAAGGATAGAATGAGCTGGTTTAAGGTATCTGAGAGCAAAGGGAAAGTAACAGGGCATTTGAATGAAAAGTATGTAGAAGAAGTGAGATGGGATCCGCATATCTATAAAAAACAATTTGTTGTATCCGGCAATTCAAAAGAAAATGGATATGAATTCAAAGTCACACAAGGTAAAGAAACGATCGTATACGAAGTTCATTTTTCAGGAAAAGACCTTTCAGTGAAAAAACAAGGCGAAAAGAAAAGCACGATTTATCAGGCGATCAATCAAAAAAAGCTAGATAAATATCATAAAGATATTCAAAAACGGTATGATTATCTATTCGATACCGCGGAAGATAGGTTTTATGATAGTATGAGAAACTTCAAGGAGAAAGTGGCAAAGGTATATGGCTTTCTCTATACGGCAAAGGACAAACAATTATTTTTACAGGTGAAAACCATGCATATTGAGATTGGATGGACCGGCTCCCTTCTAATCACAACGGTTCCCGGAGAAGATTGTAAGCCTTATAAAGAAATGAGATTAGAAGTCTCGGGTGAAACGGATGGAAGAAATTTTAAAATGGGCTATGAGCCTTCAATTGAAGATGGGATCATTAAAGGTTCCACTGATCGAGATGTAAAATCAATCAAACTTCCATTTAAAATGACAGGCGGTACCGTAGAGTTAAAAGCGGTCACGAAGAAGGAATATCAAAAACAAGCGAAAGCATTTAAAAAGAAAGCAGAAGAACAGAAAAAATAATAAATGGTGAAAACCAGATGAGTAAACTTATCTGGTTTTTTATCATGGAGATAGTTCTTATTGATGATAAAAGGATATCGATGTATAAAAAGGCGAGAAAGGTTGTTTTAATGAAATTAAAGAAAATTAATTTAGGTAGATAGACCTTAATAAATTTCAGAAAAATAAATGTTGACGCTTTCATATAATCGATATATACTAAAAACAAATCCAATATAAATAAATTAGACATGTGACTGGTCATGCAGGCAGGATCTAAAAACGATGAATTTCTTTAATTTGTCGTTTTAGATCCTTTTTTTATTGCCAAAATATAGGTCTCATGTATGGGAAAAGGGGGAGAAACAATGGATTACACACAAGTTGCCAAAGACGTTTTAAAGCATGTTGGTGGTAAAGAAAACATTGCGCACCTTGAGCACTGTTCAACAAGACTTCGCTTCACACTAATTGATCAGAAAAAAGCAGATGTACCAGCACTAGAAAAAACACCAGGTGTCATAGCTGTCAGAATGTCAGGACAATGCCAAGTGGTCATTGGGAATGACGTGATTGAAGTGTATCAAGAGGTAACAAGACTAATGGGAAGCAGCTCATCGGGGCAAGTTATGCCATCTAATCAGCCAAAAGAAAAAAGAAAAATAGGCACAGTTCTATTAGATTTCATTGTCGGTGTCTTCCAGCCGCTTGTTCCAGCTATCGCAGGTGGAGGGATTTTAAAATCATTTCTTCTCCTTTTCTCTCTATTAGGCTGGATGGATGCAAAGGGTCAAACCTATCAAATATTGAACATGGTAGGGGACGCACCGCTTTACTTCCTGCCTTTACTAGTCGCTGTAACGACGGCGAATAAACTAAAGGTGAACCCACTCGTCGCATTATCAGCTGTCGGTGCGCTTCTTCTTCCGAACATGACGGCTATGCTTACTGAAGGTGCGCAATTGCTGTCATTCGACGTGAAAAATATAGCTTATGCGTATCAAGTGTTCCCAGCAATCCTTTCTGTATTGCTTTACGCTCAAATGGAAAAATTCTTCACACGATTTTCACCAAAACCAATTCGGATTTTCTTTGTTCCAATGATGTCATTAGTCATTACTGTACCAGTTACATTACTTCTATTAGGACCGATTGGTTTTACAGCAGGACAAGGTTTTTCATCCATCATTCTTGCAATGTTTAATACAGTAGGCTGGGTAGCTGTCGCGATTTTAGCAGCAGTCCTTCCATTCATGGTCGCATCAGGTATGCACAAAGCAATGGTCCCTTATGCAGTCACAACGATGGGTACCCTTGGGAAAGAAGCACTTTATCTGCCAGCATCACTTGCGCATAATATTGCGGAAAGTGGAGCGTGTTTCGCTGTAGCACTACGCACAAAAGACAAGGTACTCAGATCAACAGCTATTTCGGCAGGAATTTCAGCATTTTTTGGTATCACAGAGCCTGCTTTGTATGGTGTGACACTTCAAAATAAGCGAGTCCTTGGAAGTGTCATGATTGGTTCGTTTGTTGGCGGGATCTTCATTGGATTAGTTGGTATACAAGCCTTTGTACTTGTTGGCCCTGGATTAGCAAGTATGTCGATGTTTATATCAGATGAGCTCCCACGAAATCTAATGTTTGCTGTCATTGGAGCAGTCATTTCCTTTATTGTCGCTTTTATAGCTGCATTTGTATTAGGTAAGGATAAAACAGTAGAAGAAAAGACAAATGATCAAGCTGCATTTGCTGAACAAATTGGAGCAGGCGAAACATTCAAAAGTCCTGTGATTGGTCAAATGATCTCTCTATCTGAAGTAAAAGATGATATTTTTTCTTCAAAGGTCATGGGAGACGGAATTGCCATTGTCCCTTCAGAAGGAGCGCTTTACGCACCAGTAGATGGTGAGGTAACCATGCTGTTCGAAACAAATCATGCACTTGGTATGAAAACGAACCAAGGGGTTGAAGTGTTATTCCACATTGGCATTGATACCGTGCAATTGGAAGGACAGTATTTTCAGCCAAAAGTGCAGGCAGGAGAACGTGTTCAAGCAGGAGATTTACTGATTGAATTTGATGTAGAAAAAATCATAGCCGCAGGTTATGATCCAGTTACACTTGCTGTCATCACAAATACAGATCAATATGAAATAAAAGTACAGCCATTACAAGAGGTCAATCGTCAAGATACTTTGATGGTTGTCACACAATTAGGAGGCTAACCATATGACAACAATTAAAGGTTTTCCAAAAGGGTTCTTATGGGGCGGCGCCATTGCCGCCAACCAGGCAGAAGGTGCCTGGAATATAGATGGAAAGGGACCATCAGTTGCAGATATTGCAATGTATCGTTCCAACTTAAGTGTAGAAGATTATGAAGGACATCTTGCTGTGACTTCTGAAAATATAGAACGTGCAATAAATGACCCAGATGATAAAAAGTACCCTAAACGCAGAGGTGTTGATTTCTATCACCATTATAAAGAGGATCTGGCTCTATTTGCTGAAATGGGCTTTAAAACACTTCGCATTTCTATTGCGTGGAGTCGTATCTTCCCTACTGGAGAAGAAGCTGAACCAAATGAAAAAGGTCTGCAATTCTATGATCGTGTATTTGCCGAAATGAAAAAACTCAATATAGAACCGATTGTGACACTCTCTCATTATGAAATGCCTTTAGCCCTTAGTGTGAAATATAACGGCTGGGTGGAAAGAAAAGTGGTCGATCTCTTTGTGAAGTTCGCCAATGTTTGTTTCGAACGTTATCAACATGATGTGAAATACTGGCTCACCTTTAATGAAATTGATAGTATTCACCGCCACTCATTCATTACAGCAGGAATTATTCCTGATCGTTGCCCAGAAGGTAAAGTAGAAGAGACCGTGTATCAAGCACTCCATCATCAATTTGTTGCATCTGCTCTTGTAACAGCTGATTGCCATCGTATTATCCCTGGTAGCCAGGTTGGGTGTATGCTGACAAAATTGACAACGTATCCGCATACGTGCCATCCGAATGATGTGGAACAAGCTTTAAAACAAAACTTAGAAAACTATTTCTATGCAGATGTTCAGGTGTTTGGCGAATATCCACCACTGATTACAAGGATGCTTGAGAGAAAAAATATTCATATTCAAATGGAAGCAGATGATCTCAACATTCTAAAAGATAATACAGTCGATTTCATCTCATTTAGCTACTATATGTCTTTAACTGAATCAGCTCAAGAAGGGTTAGAGCAGACAGAAGGGAATACGATTCGTGGAGTCAAAAACCCTTATCTACCTTCAACTGACTGGGGCTGGCAAATTGATCCAGTTGGTCTGAAAATTTCTTTAATCGAACTATATGATCGCTATCAAAAACCTCTTATCATTGTCGAGAATGGAATGGGAGCAAAGGATGTAGTTGAGAGTGATGGCTCTATCCATGACGACTATCGGATTAACTATTTTAAAGAGCATTTCCGTCAGATGAGAGAAGCGATTGAAGAAGGCGTCGATCTCTTTGGATATACGAGCTGGGGTTCAATTGATATTATTAGTGCAGGTACATCACAAATGTCAAAACGATATGGCTTTATTCACGTAGATCAAGATGATGATGGGAACGGTACATTAAAACGATCTCGAAAAGACTCATTTTACTGGTACCAAAAAGTCATTGAGACAAATGGTGAATCGCTTGATTGAACACCACAATCTTGAAAACAGGTGATGACGATGTTTAAAATCAAAAAAGTTTTAAACTCGAGTGTGGTCCTGGCTGAAGATCAGAACCAACAGGAGATGGTTTTGTTTGGCCGTGGGATCGGCTATGGACAGAAACCAGGTCAAATGATAGAAGAGAAAAAAGCGGACCAAGTCTTTATGTCAGTCGATAATATGAGAGCAAAGGAATTTCTTCAATTGTTAGATTCAATGCCTCAAGAGTTTATCGACTTAACTCAGCGCATCGTCCAATATGCAGAAAAACGGTTAAATTCAAATCTAAATTCAGGTGTTTATTTTACCTTAATGGATCATTTGAATTTTGCTGTTGAACGACATAAAAAGAATATTAATATTACGAATCGCGTGTACTGGGAAATCAAAAATTACTATACTGAAGAATTTGAAGTAGGGAAGTACGCTCTTGAATTAGTCAATGATACATTGAGCATACAATTACCAAAAGAAGAAGCAGCCAATATCGCCTTTCACTTAATCAATGCATTAGGTGAAGAATCCGATTCAAAAGATAGCATGAAATATGCCAAAATGATCGGAAGCATTGTCAATCTTGTGCGCTATGCATTGAATATGAAAATGGACCAAGAGAATATTCATTATAGTCGGTTCATTACACATGTGAAGTTCTTTGTAGAGAGGTTTTATGCAAATAAATTACTCTCGGATCAAGAAAATGAGTTGTTTGAACAAATTGCACACTTGTATCCTCAAGCGATGGATGTTGCTTTTAAAATCAAAGATTATATTAAACAGGTGCATAGTATCGTCATTCCGAATGATGAGCTTACTTATCTTGCGGTACATATACACCGCCTCATGTCTTATCAGCAATTGAAATAATGGTGGAACCACTTGCCTTGTGATCAGGCAAGTGGTTCTTTGCTGTGATCAGTTTTATGTTTAAGTTCCGATAGGTCGTTCTGTTGTGCCAGGATTTGTGTCATTTAACGAATTGAAAGACACTGTTTGTCCGAAAACGACAATGGTTAAAGCGATGATCAATACACTCATTTTTTTCATTAGAAATCCTCCATTCAAATATAGGATGGTTCATGCGATAGGCTTCCTTCAAAAAGAGATAGGCTTGATGAATGGCACCTAGATCTTCAAAGTGTTTTGCAGCCAGAGCACTTAATTCACATGCACCTTCAGCATCCTTTAATTCTTTTAGAATGCTGATTTCCTCGAAACAGGCTTGAGCTTTTTGAGACATATCCTCAGTAAAATATAGATGGTAAAGCAAATTCATTTTTGCTGTATAGATGGGGCATTTCTCTGATTCGTGTTTTTGGTTGACTAATTCGAAGTAATAGAGAGCTTGTGTTCTTTCATCAATAGATAATAGCTCTTTGACTAACATAAACATGGTGTGATGGAAATAGCACGATGAGAGGTAGTTTTCATCACTTAGAGCCTGTTCTAGGGCATCGATACATTTTTTCGATTCTCCAGCTTCAGCATACAGAATACTGATATTATGAAAAAGCTGTGAAGTTAGAAAATGATCATTTAAATTGTCAGCGATGTGTAATGCTTTTATATAGTAGTTTTCTGCTCTTGTGAAGTCGCCAATATCCATATAATTAGCAGCGGCGATGACAAAGGCTGTTGCTAGTCTTCTTTCATATCCCTCATGACTTTTGAAAATATCTACAGCATTCTGAATATAGTGAAGAGAAATTAGGCTTTGACGAAGTAGCATATATAAGTTTGCGATTTTCGTATGGAATTCAGCTACTTCTATTTCATCCGGAATGTTTTGTAGTTTTTTCTCAGCAATTTTAAACAGTCCAATGGCTGATGCATAATCTCTGTTATATGAAGCGTAAAGGGCTTTGTATAGGTAAAAATAGTATTCAATTAAGTCGTTTGTTTTAGAGGGGCAATCTAGCTCTGTCTGTTCATTCAGTTTTTTACCTCTTCGTTCATATATCATGAGTTTATACTTGCCTTCTAGCAATGAATAATAAGTCAATACCTCCTGATTCTCTTCCATTTCTTGAAGCAATTGCTTTAATTCTGTATAAATTGCGTTAGCACTTTGTACATCATGTTTGCGAATCGCAATTCGCCAATCATTTAAACGGTTCCCCACCTGTTCAGCAGAAATGATAGCCATGAAATTTCACCTCTTTAAGATCCTTTCACCTGTTTCACTAAAAAACGATATCACATTTTTTGGAAGAATATAATCGTTTCTGTGAGGTGATTGCCAAGAGGTAATAAAAAGGACCAATGGTCATGTGATGAACGAAATTGTAATGGTGATTGAATGTTTTTACAAATGATTAAAATCTTTTTTTAATTGTCTAAAAAAGGAGTATATACAATGGGTTTTATGATTATGATCGAAAATACCACTGGTATATTACAAATAAAGAGATTTTAGGTGATCGGTGGGTAAGTTGGAAGGTCGATCTCTCAAAGAAAATCAGTTATGATGATGTTAGGTCAAATTTGGAATACAAACTGATAGAAGTAGAAAAATAGCTATTAATTACAAAAAAAATCGTCTGTTGGAAAGGATGTTGATATGAAAAAAAGATTTAAAATTCTAAACTGGCAAATTACAGTGGTTATTGCGACGCTGTTACTCGTTTTAATGACTCTTTATATGTCAAAGAGATACTTTTATAGCAAAGAAATCGAATTGCTGACAGAATCTTGTCAACAAGCAGGCGGTAAAATCATATTAGAAACTAATAGTTTTTCTATGGATTATTCATTTGAGTGCCAGGAAAAGTAAAACAGGCGAAAAATGCCTGTTTTACTACAACTTAAAACCCCAAACCTTGGAGCCATTGATTTAATCGGGTCTCCCGTTTCTCGGCACTTGCCTCATCAAAATTCCCTAAATGTAAGCTGGCTGTTATTTCTCCGTCATTCATAAACATGATTCTTTCAGAACGAAGAGCAACCTTAGGGTCATGTGTGACAAGCAACAGTGTCGCTCCTTCAGAATGGATATCCGAAAAAATATTCATCACTTCCTTCGTTGCATGGGAGTTAAGAGCACCTGTTGGTTCATCAGCGAAAAGAATGTCTGGTTCATTCATAAGCGCTCGACAGATAGAGGCTCTTTGAAGCTGACCCCCTGATACTTCTGACAAATATCTATCGGCTAAATGATCAATATCAAGCTTCTCCATTAAATATCTAGCTCGTTCATTCACTTCTTTTCTTGGCTTTTTCTTTGTTAAGTAAGCTGCAGCGATGATGTTATCAAATAGATTAAGATTTTTTAGTAAGTGGCTGTGTTGAAAGACAAATCCCATATCTGTTAAACGCAGAGCAGATAACTGTTTATCTGTCATTTTTGATAGTAAACGGCCCTTATATTTGATGTCTCCTGTTGAGGCTGTTTCTATCCCGCTAAGCTGATAAAGTAAAGAGGTTTTCCCGCATCCGGAAGGTCCCATGATGGTCACAAATTCCCCAGGCCGTATCGATAAATGGATATCTTTAAGAATGATTTGTTTCTGTCCTTTTAAAGAATCAATTTGCAAAGACAATCGCTTTGTTTCAATCAAGTGTTCCATGTGAAACATCTCCTTATGAAAGTGTATGACGTGTAGTTTGACTAGTAAAAAACGTCTTCAATAACGAAGCAGTTAAAGCTAAGCTGACAATCAACAGTGTGATTGGGTACACAAATGACACCCATTGTGGTGCCAGCCACTGGAGGCTTGATGCCCCTAAGGATGCTCCACCTACACTCATTAAAGCTGGTCCAATTGTGTGAACAGCGATCGTCCCAATAAAGGTGCCTAAAGAGATAACGGCGATAAAACTTGTGAGATATTGTACTGCTACATCTTTTTTAGAAAATCCAATCGTTCTTAACAAATGGTTTCGACTGGAATCTTTTGCTTTTAACATGTGCAGAAACATGAATAACATCAAACTAGCGGTTCCAAAAGCAGCTAATGTAGACAAAAATGCGACGACTTTTACTAAAGATGCTGTGCTGCCGATTGTTTGATGAATGTATTCTTTCATATCTGTCACTTTTGCAGGAGATATCTCTTTTTCAAATACTGTCTTTTTCTCGGCAATTTCTACTCCTTGATTTAGTTGGATTTGAATGGTTTTCCAAAGGGCTAATTGAGGAAAAGGCTGTGATATTGCTTTTGCTGTTTTCCCGCCGTTGGTGACATCCTGATAAATGCCAGTCACAGTTTTTTGAATTTCCTGTCCGTTTGTTACGAGAGTAATTTTTTCTCCAACCTTTTTCTGAAGTGAATCTGAGCTGAGCACTGATAAGGCAATTTCTTTATTCTTTAAAGGCTGTCGCCCTTGTAAATAGGTGAGAGGAAATGCTGAGAGATTTCCTGTTTCTAAATAGAGTGTTTCTAATGAATTCTCCTTTGATTTTGCCTGAAGAGAAGTTGTTTCATATATGGCTGATGTATGAATATCTCGATCTTCACGAATCATTGATTCTATTTTATTAGTATTTTCCTCTAGATGATTTCCTTGTCGTATATCAATTCGAAGGTGGCTTTGACCAGAGCCAAGATATGTGATGAAATCCGGCGATTGTAAGGTATACCATAGCTGAATAGGTAGCAGCATCAAAAATGTACAAAGGGCGATAATACAAGTAATCGTTGTATACAACTTCTTTCGTGATAACAAATCTTTTAAACCAATCCAAATATTGACTGGTATGAACCTATTTTTCTTGAGATGCAAAGGTATTTGTTTTTTATCATTCGTTGAAATAACGTTGCCTTGAAGTGCTTGAGCGGCCGATACTCGACCAAACTTTCTCAGGACAGTATAGCTACAAGAAATGATGATCATTGCTATCACAATAGAAACACAAAGCGGGATAAACCAAGAAGTAAATGAAGGTTGTTCCCCCATATATCGCTGAATATTGATTGTAAACATATCACCAAATATAAGAGATAACCCATATCCTGCTAAACACCCTATACCAGCTAGGAAAGCATACTTTCCAACGTATAATTGCTTGATTCTTGTTAAAGGAATCCCAAGCACCTTCAATATCCCAATTTCACGTTCGTCCTCTTCTATAGAAGCCGTCATAGCAAGGTGGAGAGAGAGAAGGGCTATACCGATGAGCAGCATGCAAACCAGTAGGAGAATGGCGATTACCATTCCATCTGTCAATGCGTTCAGCATACGCAGCAAAGGTAAAGTGACAGCTGGACCTTGCTGTGGAAGCTGGGATGACTGGTAGATTGCTTGAAAAGCATCTGCCTGAGTGGCATCATGCAGTAAAAATTCAATTAAATATTCCTTTTTATGAAACACTTGATTCATTGCGTCCCAATCCTTATGGTGAAGAAGGAATCTTTTCGAACTAACAAGACTGGGATTCATTTGTGCATCTCGCAAGAATGCTTTGATGCGGAAAGAGAATTGATTAGATCCTTTCACGATCAGTAACGTTTCTCCTATTTTCAGATGATATCTTTGCTGAAAGTAAATAGGCACAGCGACTTCACCTTTACTGATAGTGAGCTTTTCATTTTGTTCATTTAACAGAAAATCAAAATAACGATTTTGTTTCACAAATAAATGATCCATCACACCTGCTTTGGCGGATTCGTTTCCGAACTTGATATTTGCATGTTCAATTGGAATCATTGGGACGATTTGATGTGCTTTTATCATGGGCTGCTTGCTTGAGAATGCCTCAATATCTTTTTCCTTTAGGCTCCCGTCATGCATTTGGACAAAGTCTGGTGCCTTGGCTGAATGGAGCAGATTAGAAATGGAACCATTCAGCTGTACTGTCATTTGAGCGGCGCTTGTTGCTAGAAATGATGTCATCATTATGCAAATGGTTAAACCGATGGAAATGAGACGGTGGCGGGTTAAGTCCTTCTTGATAAACGTCAGTCTCATGAGGCTGATTCCCCTTCATGTTGCAACATATTTTTTGTTAAATAGGCAAGGGCAAACATGGAAGCACTGACTATTAGAACTGTCACATACATGTTTGCTGAAAACGTATTGAACAAGAACCCATACATCATTTGACCAAGCGGGGCAGCGCATTGAGAAACCATTGTCAGATTGGCCATCACTTTTCCTAATTGATTATTTGGCGTTTTCTTTTGAACATGTGAAATCACAACGATTGAGATCATTGTAAGCAGCATAGCAATCGGAAGACATCCTGCTAGAAAGAGAAAACAAGCTGGATAAGTGCCAAATTGAAGAGCTGTGTTTGATGTTGAGAATGCGACAGGTAGCAAGATGATCGCGATGACGATCAGCCAGCGATATAAAGTAGGGATACGCCAATGCTTTGCTACAAGTCCAACTAGCAGAGCCCCTGCGATGACCGCAAACTCAATTAAGCCCATGCCTACTCCATACATGATGTCACTGCTTTTCATTGTGACCCTTAAAATGATCGGACCACCTACGATAAAAAATGGTGTGAGGATGAAATTTAACATTGCAGCAAGCAACATGGCTCTTTTTAAAAATGACTGACTGCCAATATAGGAAAATCCTTGTTTCATATCTTTTACGAGCACTTTGCCCATAGGTTCCGTTAAGGGGCTAGGTGAGAAGGATATGTTTAACCGTAAAAGCATGCATGCTGATAGAAAAAACACGATGGCACTGGCACCTATGATGGATTGACTTCCAATCAGTCCGTACAGTACCCCGCCTATAATAGGAGCGAGAACACCTGAAAGTGCCTGCACACCATTGACGATCCCGTTTGCTTGTTCTAATTTTTCCTGTTTTACTAATTGTGGAATGCTAGACATCACAGCGGGAGCATAGAACGTACTCATCACACCAAGAAGTACCATGACTGCTCCGATCATAAAGAGTGAATCATTGCCTGAGAATAGCCAAAAATAAAAAGCCACAATCATGATGCCAGTGAGAACATCAAATAAAATCATCAAGTTCCTTCTGTTAAACCGGTCAGCGATTGCGCCTGCTAAGGGGGAAAGAAGGAGTGGGACATTGGATAAAGCGAACAGTAAGGCATATAAATCAACACGCTGAGTCATATCCAGCACGTGTAAAGATAGAACAAACCGAATCAAGGAAGACCCAAAAACGGAAATAATCTGTCCAAGCACGAGGTAAATAAAGTGGGATGAGCCTCTTTTGGATAATAAAGACAAGGGTATCACTCTCCTTTTAGACCGACCGTCAGTCTATAATATATGCAGGATTGGTATTGAAGTGACCAATCACTGATTATGTTCATCAAGTTCTCCAGTTAAACGTTTCAGAAGAAAGGAGAAACTCCCTTGTTCTGCATGTAATGAGGATTCGAGGATATCGATAAAAGCTAGTGCGCGCTGCATACTCTCTTCGGCTGTCCATTGAAAAAGGCCCTCATCAAATATGACCTGTGCAGAAGCAAGAAGGAATTCCACTGTTTCTTGCGGGTAATTCGTTTTAAATGTCCCTTCCTCTACCCCTTGCTGAATGACATCAGCTAAAACGGGTGACAATTCTTTAATCGCTTTGATTAAGCTTTTTTGGTGCATTTCTGCATTAGAAGGCTGGTGAAATTGTTCAATCATGCCTTGTTTATTGCTTCCTTGCTTTGGCGATTGCGCCATGATGATGCGAAATAGTTTGTCGACGACTGGAAGGTCTGGCTCTGCCGCAATACGCTTTGCTACGATGATATCTGCTTTGATGATCCTGTCAATAATGGCATCCATCACTTCTTCTTTGGATGAAAAGTAATAATAAAAAGTGCCTTTTGCAATGCCAACAGCTTTCAGAATGTCGATGATCGTTGTTTGCTGATAGCCTTTGGTAGAAAAAAGCTCTTCGGCTGCGTTTAAGATGTCATTTTTACGTTCTTCAGGATGTTTAATGGTTCTCATAAAGCCATCCTTTCTTTTGACTAGACTGTCGGTCGGTCCTTTGATTTGATTAAACACTTTTCAAGGTACCTTTGTCAATGACTCATTTTTAAACACTTTGCATTCATTGTGCAATGACACTATGATACATTGAATGAAAACACCTTCAGGAGAGATGCCCCATGCAATTTTTAACCACTGAATTGGCACAAGAAATGGTTGAACGTACGATGCGTATTTTAGATAAAAATATTAATGTAATGAATGCGGATGGTGTCATCATTGGTTCTGGTGAACGAAACAGGATTGGTCAGAAACATGATGGTGCACGACTTGTGCTAACAAACGGGAACAGTATAGAAATTGACTACGATGCGTCCTTGCAATTAGAAGGAGTAAGACCAGGAATCAATTTGCCGATTTGCTTTCGTGAACAAGTAGTTGGTGTGATTGGCATTACAGGTGAGCCGAAGGATATTCGGCATCATGCCGAGCTGGTGAAAATGGCAGCTGAGCTAGTGTTAGAGCAGTCTTTTCTGCTTGAACGAGTGCAGTGGCGGCAGCGGATAGAGAGTGAAATTGTCAATCAGTTAATTTCTGATTCGGAGGTTGGTGATCATCAGCTAAAGAACCGAGCTTCATGGCTGGGAATGGATTTAAATAAGCGTCGAATGGCCATCATTTTTCAGCCAGTTCCATCCTCAGAAGACGCTGTGCATAAAATGATGCATGCGATTCAACACGATAAGAATGCGGATGATTTGCTTGGCATGACTTTTCGTCATGAATTGGTTCTTTTAAGGCAGCCGCTTTCTGATCATCGTTTAAAACATGTGGTTGTGCAGTTGCAAAGAAAAATGGAAAATGCAGTAGGGGGCCAAGTGCTGGTGGGGATAGGGGCTGTCGCAGACGATATAAATCATCTGTCATTGTCCTTTGAGCACGCAAGAGATTCCTTGCGGTTGGGGAAGGCTCTTGATCCGGAGGAAAGGATTTATTTTTTTGAATCTTATCAGTTGGAAAGGCTATTGATCACTACAGGAGTTGTTGAAGAAAACGGTAGCTGGACTGACTTTTACAAGCCATTAACGCAAGAAGTGGAGCTTGCCCACACATTAAGAATTTACATTGAAGAGGGCGGTGATTTACAAAGAATTGTTGATCGTTTATATATTCACCGGAATACATTGAGATATCGTTTAGATAAGATACAATCTTTGACCGGAAAAGATCCTCGTCATGTAAAACAGTTGATGGAGCTTTATATGGCGCAGTTGATGAATCAATTATCTTGATTGTGCATATGCACAATAAGTTGAAGTGATAAATGAAAAAAGTTCATCTAGATTCACAACCCGATCCCATTTAGTAAACGCTTACAATAAAAGAAAGACATTTTGGGGGGATCGAGTATGAATGGAGATGTGACTGTAAGTACACTGGGAGCCATGATGGCACTGGTTATTGCGATAGTTCTTATTCTAAAAAAAGTATCACCTGCGTATGGCATGCTGGCAGGTGCTTTCATAGGCGGCTTGGTAGGCGGTGTAGATATTGTTCAGACCGTCAACGTCATGATGGAAGGCGCTAAGGATATGATTCCAGCTGTCCTCAGAATTATGGCGGCAGGTGTACTGGCTGGCGTTTTAATTGAGTCGGGTGCAGCTTTATCTATCGCTGAGGCGATCGTGAAAAAGCTTGGAGAGGCGAGGGCGTTATTAGCCCTTGCACTGGCAACCATGATCTTAACGACAGTGGGCGTTTTTGTAGATGTAGCCGTTATCACGGTAGCACCTATTGCCCTTGCGATTGCCAAACGGGCAAAGCTGTCAAAAACGGGGATTTTACTCGCCATGATTGGAGGCGGGAAGGCAGGAAATATCATGTCACCGAATCCAAATGCCATTGCCGCTTCTGATGCTTTTGGTGTACCGCTTACTTCAATGATGGCTGCGGGTGTCATTCCGGCTGTGTTTGGATTGGCTGTTACATATGTGTTAGCCAAAAAGCTTGCAAAAAAAGGGACACCTGTTCTTGAAGAGGAAACCGCGCTAAGCAAAGTTGAAGTGCCGGCTTTTTTTCAAGCACTTGCGGGTCCACTTGTCACCATTTTATTGTTGGCATTAAGACCGCTTTTTCAAATCAATATAGACCCAATGATCGCTTTACCGATCGGAGGCATTATAGGTGCTCTTTTCATGAAAAAAGGGAAGTTTCTCAATGATTATGCGATGTCTGGGCTTCATAAAATGTCGGGTGTAGCGATTATGTTATTAGGGACAGGCACACTAGCAGGCATTGTATCGAATTCTTCCTTAAAAGATGTGTTTATTCAAGCGCTTGATGCTTCGGGATTACCTCCGTATTTACTTGCACCAGCTTCAGGGATCTTTATGTCAGCCGCCACTGCTTCGACAACAGCAGGAACAGCAGTAGCGAGTGGCGTATTTAGCGGTACATTACTTGGCCTAGGCGTATCGGCTCTTTCAGGGGCAGCGATGATTCATGCTGGTGCAACTGTACTTGATCATATGCCGCACGGAAGCTTTTTCCATGCAACAGCAGGAAGTGTTCAAATGGATATCAAAGAGCGGTTGAAGCTCATGCCTTTTGAATCGTTAATTGGTTTGACATTAACCGTCGTATCGACCATTATATTCGGCGTTTTCCAGTTGTTTGGCTGATAACATTTGATAAGAAAAGAGGGGCTTTAGGATGAAAATTGTGATTGCACCAGATTCATTTAAAGAAAGTTTATCTGCATATGAGACAGCATGTGCCATCGAGCGAGGATTTCAAGCGATTTTGCCAGACGCTGAATATATCAAACTTCCCATGGCAGATGGAGGAGAGGGAACTGTTCAATCGCTAGTTGATGCGACGGGTGGGCACATAATCCATCATGTGGTCACAGGCCCGCTTGGTGACCCCGTCGATGCTTTTTTTGGCATGTTAGGAGACGGTGAGACAGCTGTTATAGAGATGGCCGCCGCCTCTGGGTTACACCTTGTTCCGCAAGAAAAACGCAATCCGTTACTCACGACATCGAGGGGAACTGGGGAATTAATGCTTGCTGCGCTAGATCAAGGAGCAAAGCATGTCATTATTGGGCTTGGCGGAAGTGCAACAAATGATGGCGGCGTTGGGATGATGCAAGGATTAGGTGCGGCTTTTCTTGATCAAGCAGGACAGGAGCTGTCGCCAGGTGGTGGAGCCCTTCATCAATTAGCTTCTATTGATCTAACTGGACTGGACCCTAGACTGCAATCTGTTCGGCTAGAGGCAGCCTGTGACGTGGATAATCCTTTAACAGGTGAGAGAGGAGCGTCTGCTGTATTTGGTCCTCAAAAAGGTGCTGGTGAAGAAATGGTTCAAGTGCTAGACGAGAATTTAGCTCATTTTGCTAACATAGCAGAAAAGCAGTTTCATGTATCCTTTGAAGATGCAGCGGGGGCAGGAGCGGCAGGAGGACTTGGTGCGAGTTTATTAGGCTTTTTACACGCTGATTTGCAAAGAGGAATTGACATTGTGCTGAAAGCTGTTCAGTTTGAAGAGGTTATCAAGGAGGCTGACCTTGTCATTACTGGGGAGGGCCGAATTGACCAGCAAACCATTTATGGAAAAACCCCAATTGGTGTAGCCAAAGCAGCAAAACAGTATCACCTGCCTGTGATCGGCATCGCAGGTTCCCTCTCAAAAGACAGTGCAGTCGTACATGAGCATGGCATTGATGCCCTTTTTAGTATCATTCCAGGTGTAACATCTCTTTCTGAGGCGATGAGAGATGGTGCTACTCATGTAGAGAGAACCGCTCGGAATATTGCGGCTGCTATATCAATTGGAAAAAATAAGTAAGGGTTGAAAAATGTTTCCTTTTCTATCACATCCTTTCTATAGAAATGTGGTAAAATTGTATGAAATGAATAAGAAAGTTGGAGGAAACACAAATGTCTAATCTACCAAATTGTCCTTCATGCAGTTCGACGTATACTTATGAGGATGGCAGTCTCCTAGTTTGTCCTGAATGTGCGCATGAATGGTCACTTGAACAAGAACAAGCAACAGAGGAGCAGCTTGTGGTCAAAGATGCGAATGGAAATCTATTAAGTGATGGGGATACGGTCTCTGTCATCAAAGATTTAAAAGTAAAAGGTTCTTCTTCCGTTTTAAAAATAGGGACGAAGGTCAAAGGCATTCGGTTAGTTGAAGGCGATCATAACATTGATTGTAAAATTCCTAGCTTTGGTGCAATGAAGTTAAAATCAGAGTTTGTGAAAAAGGTATAATGAGAGAAAAGAGGCTGTCAATCAGAAGCCTCTTTTTCTTTATTTATAGGTGAAAGGAATAATCTTAAACAGAAATCCATACATATATACCTGTTGAAAAAGGTTCATTTTTAAATAAATCAAGCCTCTTATCACATAAAAAATGGCTGTTTTCTTAACCCAACCTTAAAAAAGGCAGATGATTCGCTAAATTTTAGCTCATCCTCTTCACAACTTCTGGGCATTGCTGTACCATATGGAAGTGTTCTTCTATTTTTAACGGATCATGGTGTTTATCAGGAAATAGATGATAGATGATACTTAGACAAAGAAGGAGAGGTAACGTGACGAACGTTTTAGAACTGCATAATGTATCTAGGCATATTCACGGGAAAAAGATCGTTCAAGACTTGAGCTTTTCTGTCCAAACGGGCGAAGTCTTTGGCTTCTTGGGACCAAACGGCGCAGGGAAAACGACAACCATTCGTATGATGGTCGGTCTTTCTCCAATTACATCTGGTGACATTCTGATTAATGGTCATAGTATTCAATCTTCATATCAGCATGCCATTCAAGATGTTGGTGCTATTATTGAAAACCCAGAAATGTATAATCATTTAACAGCTAGACAAAATCTTGTTCACTTTGCCAGAATGAATGGGAAAGTGGATGAAGGGCGAATTGATGAGCTGCTAGAACTAGTCAGCTTACAGCACGTGAAACATAAGCGTGTCCGAACATTTTCATTAGGAATGAAGCAGCGTTTAGGCATTGCGCAAGCACTGATACATAGACCGAAACTGCTGATATTAGATGAGCCGACCAATGGACTTGATCCAGAGGGAATTCGCATGATACGAGATTACTTGAGAAGGCTTGCAAAGGAAGAAGGGCTAGCTGTCATTGTTTCAAGTCACCTCATGTCAGAAATGGAATTGATGTGTGATCGTTTTGCGATTATCCAAAAAGGCAAGCTGATTGCGATTGAGGATCAGCGTGCAGAGACGAACCAGGACGAATTGGTCAATTATCGAATGAAGGTTGCATCTGGTGAGCTGGAAGAAGCGCAGAAGCTCATTGGTATATTTGAGGAAGGCACGACTGTAAGAGAAGAGGAGCAGTATTTATTCTTCTCCTTGGCAGAAGAGAAAATGCCGGAATTGATTCGTCATTTGAGCGGCGCGTCCATTCATTTGTACGAAATCAAAATAGAAAAACAAACCTTAGAAGATAAGTTCTTAAGCTTAACAAGTAAAAAGGAGGCAGACGTATGATTCGCCTCATTCAAAACGAGTGGATGAAGATCAGTTATCGTATTGGAACTTGGATTATGGTTGGACTTCTTGTTTTAGGGATGATTGCCACGTTGATCTTTGCGGTTAAGACAAATGACGGAGATCAGGCATCAGGTGATTGGAAGACTGAGCTGCAATCGATCAATAAAGCAAAGAAACAAGAATTGAAAGAGGATAATATAGGATTTTATAAGAGATCTCTTGAAAAGGATATAGCGATCAATGAGTATCGAATCAAGCATGATTTGCCTCCTGAGGATCAATTCGGTAAAAATGCATGGGCTTATGTGAAGATCAATGCTGATTTGCTGCAGCTGGTCGGTGTGTTTGTGATTATCATTGCAGCCACCATTGTCTCGGCTGAATATAAGCATGGTACAATTAAATTATTGTTAATTCGTCCACCATCAAGAATGAAGATTCTCTTATCTAAATACTTTACTGTTCAACTTTATTCTCTATTTCTTATCGCGGTGTTATTTATCCTATCATTTATCTTAGGTGCGATATTCTTTGGACTAAATCATGACTATGTGCATTTGGCTTATCAAAATGGTGAAGTCATTGAGCGGTCTCAGTTTGCAAATATGGTCTCTTATTATTTGGCACATTGTGCTATGTTTGTTGTATTAGGGACACTTTCTTTTGCCATCTCAACGGTATTTAGAAGTGAGGCCATTTCTATCGCAATCAGTGTGTTAGCATATATTGTTGGAGCATCCATCACAAGCATTTTGATGTTCTTCTTTGATTGGGCGAAATACTTATTGTTTGCAAATGATCCTGCACAATATTTTGCAGACACACCTACTTTTATCGAAGACATGTCTCTAGGATTCTCACTAATCGTCCTAGTCATCTATTGGGCTATTTTCTTAGCCATTGCCTTAATTGTCTTCCAGAAACGAGAAGTGAAAACAGGTAGTTAAATTTTAAAATTTTTAGGAGGTTTACACATGATTAGACGTAAAGGTGAAAAGATTATGGGGATTATCAGTATTGTCCTCAATGTCATTGGTGTTGGAATTGGAGCATTATTCCTCTCCATAGGTCCATCAGTGTATGATCAAATCAATGAAGTGTTACAAGAGGAAGGAGAAACATTACCAATTGAAACGCTTCAGGCTTCGGTTAATGCATTTGGTACTCAGTACATGGTTGTTTCCGCAATTGCAGCAGTGCTATCGATTGTCGGTGTGATTCTCTTGAAAACAGACCGCCGTGCCGTGATTTCAGGTGTTCTTTTCTTGGTGTCTGCTGTGACTCTTTTGATTGGAACAGTTGGCCTTGCATTCGTTCCAATGGTTCTATTGTTTATCATTGGATTGATGTCTCTTATTAGAAAGCCGAAAACAGAAGACATTCACACAAATGAATATCCTTCATAATACAAAGAAAAAGACATGCGTCGTTGTACGCATGTCTTTCTTTTTTTAAATGATACCGATCAGCATCGCCACAAACAGAAGGATAATACTGAATCCCCACATCCAAAAGAAGGAGTAGCGGATATGTTTCCCCATATCGACCCCTGCCAGGCCTACAGCGAGCCAAACAGCAGGCGCAAGAGGACTGACAAAGGTTCCGATAATATTCCCAATCATCATGGCATAAGCCGCTGAAGTACCAGATACGCCAACCTCAGATGTAATAGATTCAACAATTGGCAAAAGGGCGTAATAATAGGCATCTGTACTAGTCAGCATATCGAGCGGTACCCCAAGCATTCCAACGATAATATGTAAAAATGGCAGTAAGAAAGCTGGTAAAATGTGAATACTGTCGACCGCAATGGCTTTCAGCATCCCTGTACCTTCAAGAATTCCTAAAAATGAACCTGCGGAGAAAATAACAGCCGCCATCATTAGAGCACTAGGTGCGTGCGCCTTAATTCTTTCCATCTGTAAATTCACATTCGGAAAGTTAATCAACAGTGCCAGTGACAGGCCAATCATAAACATATAACTAGCAGGAATCACGTTGAACACGAGAAGTACTACAACACACACAAATAGAATAAGGTTCACCCAGATGAGATGATAACGCTTTAAAGAAGCGTCTCCTGTTTCGCTAATAGACTGAATGGCACGATCCCAATCGGCGCCTTCTAGTTGAACAGCAGCTACTTCGTTTGCAGCAATTTTCACCCGAATTCGTTTTTCTTCCCTCTTTCCTAAAATGAACGCCATTCCTAACACGAGCACCACCCCAATGAGCTGAATCGGAATAAGCGGCACCCAAAGTTCAGATGGATCCATATTCAAGACGCTTGCTGCCCGTCCAGTCGGACCAGCCCAAGGAATCATATTGGTTAATCCAGCACTCGTCCCAATTAATAACAGAAGCAAATAAGGACTCATATGTAATTTTTTATAAAGCGGTAGCAGTGCAGGTACAGTTAATAAAAAGGTTGTAGCCCCTGCTCCATCTAAGTGAGCAATGATCCCAATTAAAGCTGTTCCCATTGCCACTGTGACAACATTTCCTTTTGTCAGCTTGATTAATGCTTTAATTACAGGTTCAAAGAACCCTGTATCTTGTAAAATGCCGAAAAATAAAATGGCGAAGATAAACATGGTCGCCACCGGCAATACTTTGATAATTCCTTCTTCAAAAAAGGTTTGAATGTCATTTATCCCAAATCCCGCAATCAGTGCTCCTATTAAAGGCACCATGACCATAGCGACAATTGGACTTGCTTTCCCCCAAATCAGCAATACAACAATCGTTAAAATAATCAACAATCCAACAAACGTTAACATAAGACCCTCCCCCTACAATAAACCGTTTACATTTGTTTGCTCTTTTTATCACAATGCAGTCCCACAGCTGCATTGAAAAAAAGGGTATCAAAAATATGAGCATTAGGCAACCGCTTTCATACCTATACAATGGTAAAAAAGGATGGTGAATCCATTCGTGACGCGGTGTCAAACATGTCAAAAAATTTAGATAAAATATAACGCTTCAAATACATTTCTACTAATAAATATAATTATATGGGTATTTAAGATCATTAAAAAAGAAGCGTCCAATGAATGAACACTTCTTTTAAATTATTTTTTCAAGATGAGGTACTCATAAGGGTCAAGCTGAAGCTTCTCTGGCACTTGCTCGTCAGTCAGCATATTTTCATAGCTTTCCGCTGAATCTAGTGATATGTTCTGCTGCTCTTCTGTAAAATTCATCATAAATACATAGTCTTGCGACCCATCTGTTCGTTTTTGGACACTGACTCCCTCTGGAATCACCGCTGATAGGACGGGCTGTATATCCATTCCTACGATGAGGTCCTCGTAAAACTCATCATAAAAAGCTTGCTCATTTTCGGAAGCCATATAGTATGCCTTTCCATCTCCAAAAGAATGAACAGTCAGGGCTGGCTGTCCTTCGTAGCATCCATTCTCAAAATGCCCTAACACAGAGGCTGTTTCAGGATGTATGGATTCGCAATATTGCCCGACATGATAGGTGCGTCCATTCCCTGTGGTCATTAAGACATGTTCATCTGGCATCAATGTGTTGGTTTCCTCTGCCCAAATACCAAGTACATGGCGGAGAGGACCAGGGAAACCGCCGAGAAAACAAAGGTCATTTTCGTCGACCATACCGCTCCAATAGGTTGCGACAAAAATACCGCCCGCTTTAACAAAGGCTTCAATTTTTTCTGCAACGCCTGGTTTGATCATATAGAGCATTGGACCAATGAGCACACGATAGGACGAGAAATCCTTTTCCATGCCGACAATGTCAACAGGGATGCCTTTTTTCCAAAAGCTTCGATAGTGAGTTTGACAAGCCTCTACGTAGCGTTTGTTTGTATTATTTAAGCCTTGCGCATCATCAATGGCCCAGTGGTTTTCCCAATCGTATATGATGGCGACTTCTGGTTGAACGGAAGTCCCTGCGATGGGCTGCAGATGCTCCAGCTGTTTCCCTAGATCAGCGACCTCTTGAAACACGCGTGTATGCTCATGTCCAGAATGATCGACAACAGCACCGTGGAATTTCTCGGAGGCACCTCGTCCTTGGCGCCACTGGAAGTAAAGCACAGAGTCTGATCCGTGGGCAATCGCCTGTATGGCAGAAAGATGTGCCATGCCTTTATGTTTGACCTTATTCACTTCATGCCAGTTCACAAGGCTCGGTGTACTCTCCATCACGAGAAATGGCTGACCGTCCTTTAAAGAACGATATAAGTCGTGAACGAAGGCAACGTTTGACGCCAATTCAGCCGTTGTTTCCCTGCCGCTATGCCATGCTGGATAGCTATCCCATGAAATCACGTCGACCTCTTTTGCAAATTGATGATAATCGAGCCCAAGAAATGGTCGCATATGCGGGTAGTCGCCCATAAAGTTGGTGGTCACTGGGATGTGAGGCGTCAATTCCCGCAGCGGTTCAATTTCATTTTGATAAAAATTGATCGTTTGTGCTGTGACAAAGCGCTTCCAGTCTAGGTTCATTCCGTGGATCATGTGCTCTCCGTGTGGTGCAGGTGACTCGATTTGTGACCAATCATTATACGTGTGGCTCCAAAACCCCGTCCACCATGCCTGGTTTAAAGCTTCAAGGTCCTGATTGTACTTGTCTTTCAAATAGCCTCGAAATGCTTCCTGACAGAGATCGCAATGACATTCGCCGCCGTATTCATTTGAAATATGCCACATGATTAGTGCTGGGTGATCCTTGTAGCGTTCAGCGAGCAAACGATTGAGTGTATTCGTTTTTTCTCGATAAACCGGTGAGGTAAAGCAATGATTATGGCGAAGTCCATGTAAATTACGCTGACGGTTCGCTTCGACGCGCAATACCTCAGGATATGTTTGTGACAGCCAAGCAGGTCTCGCCCCGCTTGGCGTTGCAAGAATGGCGTGTGCCCCCTGTGCTGCCAAGCGGTCCATGATGTCATCCAGCCATGCAAAATCATACTGACCTTCTTCTGGCTCTAGCTTACTCCATCCGAAAATGTTGATGGAGAATGTTTGACAGTGTGCAAGCTTCATTAATCGAAAATCTTCGTCAATGATCTCCGGCATATGAAGCCATTGATCTGGATTATAATCGCCACCATGCAAAAAGCCATTCACATTTGGGTGAACGAGTGGGTAACGCTTTCTCATTTTGTCACGTCCTATCCTTATAATTACGGTGTCATTTGTTTAAATACATCTAGTGAAGGCAGTGCTTTTCCGTTGAAATCAAACATCGCCTGATTTTCCCAAGCATTTCCGACTGTACCGGTCGTTTGAATATAAGCTAGCCCATATTGACTTGACCACGGGGCGCCTTTCGCTGGAATCCAAAGCGGTTCCCAATAAAAGAATCCTTTCCCGCGATTGTTTTTCACTTGTGATATTTTTTCTGATAGATCTCGTATAAAAGATGCCTGGCCTTGAGGTGAAGCTGGGTAGCCAGCAGTATTGACTGAATCTTGGTTAAATGAGTTTTCTAGGTTGTCGCCATTTGCTGTTGTAAAACCGTAGGCAGTTTCTACCACGATGACGTCTTTTTGATAGCGGGCGCTAATGTCATTCATATTGTTAGTAAGACCGCTAAATCCCCCGTCCCAATATGGATAGTAAGATAAACCGATCGTGTCGAATGAGACGCCTCGTTTGGTGATTTCATCAAACCACCAGCGGGAGGCCCCATTGTCCCCACCATGGGCAAGGTGCAGCATGATGTTGATATTTGAATCGACAGAGCGGACTGCATGTGTGCCAGCCTTTAGCAAAGCGGCAAGCCGGTCAAATTCACCGCCGCCTTCACCCCAGCTTTTGCCGTTCGGCCACAGCATGCCTGAGTTCAATTCGTTCCCGACCTGTACCATGTTCGGCAGCGCATTTTGGGCTCTCATCGCTTTGAGTACATCTCCTGTGTAAGTGCCAACCGCTTTTACTAAATCGTTTTGTGAAAGAGATGCCCAAGCTTTCGGTTTGAACTGTTTACCAGGATCGGTCCAGAAATCACTGTAGTGAAAATCAAGTAGCACTTTCATATTTTGTGCTTTTGCGCGTTTCGATAAAGCGATGGCTGTATTGAGATCGTTTGTCCCGCCATTATAGGCACGGCCTTGGTTGTCGTATGGGTGGTTCCACAGTCTAATACGCACATAGTTGACGCCTTTTTCCTTTAATAGCTTGAGCGGGTCCACCTGTTTTCCATTCTGGTCGAAGTATTTGCCGCCACTTCTCTCCACTTCCGCAAGCATGGAGATATCTGCTCCTTTAATGAAATCACTTTGCAGTCCATTGATCGGCTGAACTGAAATTGCATCCGCTTTTGCTTCAGGTAAAATCCCTAACCCCATCAAAAAGAAAACGACAACCGTGACAAGTATCCATTTCTTCATCAAATCTCCCCTTATCCTTTTGTCCCACCTTGTGTGAGGCCGGACACAAATTGTTTTTGTAACACAAGGAACAATAAAGCGACTGGAATCGCAATGAGTAAAGCCCCGGCTGCAAAGGTCGTGTAGCTGGCCCCCATTTTGTCTGACACTAGATTGTACAGACCGATCGGGAGTGTATACATTTCGGGTGAGCGGACAATGACACTGGAGATGATGAAATCACCCAGTGGTCCTGTAAATGAGTTGATCGCGACAACCGCCAAAATGGGTTTAGCAAGCGGCATAATAATTTGGATAAAAATTCTGAAATGCCCTGCGCCATCCATTCTGGCTGATTCATCGAGATCCTTCGGAATGGCATCAAGATAGCCTTTCATTAAATACGTATTCATCGGTATTTGTCCGCCTGCATAAATCAAAATCAGTGCAAGATGGCTGTTAATCAGTCCAAGCATTTGAGCCAAAACGAAAATCGCAATCAGCGCTGAAAACTGAGGAATCATTTGCAGCAGCAAAAAGAGCATCAGCCCATTTTTCCGTCCTTTGAAACGGAATCTAGAAAAGGCATAGCCTGTAAAACTAACAAGAACCAGCGTTAACAACATTGTGGCAATACTGATCTTCATGGAGTTCCAATACCATTTTGCATAAAGTGCACCTTGACCGAAGAAGAGCTCGGTAAAGTGACTGAACGTTGGATTCTTCGGAAACATACTTGTACTCATCAGGCTGTTTCCAGGATTAAAGGAAGCACCAATTGTCCAAAGCAGTGGATATAGAATACACATGGAGGCAATGAAAAGGATAAAATAAGTAATACTCAGGCGAATGAGCTTGGTTTGTTTTGATCCCATATCACATCATGTCCTCCTCTTTGAATGAATTCGTTCTCTTAAACTGCCAGAGTGCAATGGCGATGACAAAGATTGAAAGTAAAATCGTGACAGCCGCAGCGAGTGCATATTGAGAGGACTGCATCGTGAGTTTATAAATCCAAGACACCAAGATGTCCGTTCCCCCAGCGGTTGATCCTGCAACAGGCGGTCCCCCGCCATTAAATAAGTAGATGATATTAAAGTTGTTAAAGTTAAACGTATATTGTGTGATGAGGATGGGAGCAATCGAATAGAGAACAAGCGGTAATGTGATGGACCGGAATTTCTGAAAAAAATTGGCTCCATCAATGGTCGCAGCCTCATATAAATCCTCTGGAATCGCCTGCAAAACGCCTGTTGTCATAATGAAAACGAAAGGAAAGCCAAGCCAAGTCTGCATCGCAATGAGGGCAATTTTGCTCCAAAATGGATCTGTTAGCCATGGTTTTGGATCAATCCCTATCGATGCAAAAAGTGTATTGTTAATGGCCCCAAATGTATCATTGAACAATCCAGCAAACACCAAAATCGTCACAAAACCTGGAACAGCCCAAGGAAGAATTAAAATGGTTCTGAAAAACCGTTTTCCCTTTAAATCCTTCTGATTGAGCAGAACCGCTAAAAAGATGCCGAGGGCACATTGAAGGGTCGACGCAGCCAAGGTCCATACGACGGTCCAGCCAAGTACATCAATGAAGGTGTCTCTCCAAATATCAATGGAAAAGATATTTTGAAAGTTCTTAATCCCTACCCAGTCAATCAGATTGGCAGGAGGCGAGTGGTATAAATCATAGTTTGTAAAGGCAAGCGCAAAGCTGAACATAATAGGAAAGACAACAGAAAATAGAAGTAAAAAGAAAGCAGGAGTGCTCATTAAGTAAGGGAAGCCTTGATCGATGAGCTGATGATATTGAGCACGGATGGAATGAAGTGGTACCCCTTGATCCCGTTTCTTTCCATTCATAAAAGCATCACGCATCATGAGGACGTAAAAGCCGATACCAAAACCAGCTGTTAACAGCGCAATAATCCCCTTCGCTAAAAGAAAAACAGAGTTGTCACGAGGTAGCATCGTCCCAAGCGTGAACAGTCCCCAGAAGCCAATATTGAATAGATCATAAAATACAATCAAAAAAGAGACGCCGAACAGGAAAAAGAGTGCCCCTTTGCCGTACTGTTTGTTGTATATCTGCCCCATTCCGGGTATAAAGGAGAACATTAGCGCCCGTCTCCGGTGTGTCTTTGATTCCACTATGTGTGTGCGGTCTAGTTCAAGGTTACCCGTCACGTCTAACACCTACTTCATATGAAATTAGATCAACTACGGGCAGTTTGATAGACTACCCGCATTTGATGGTTATTTGGAGTGATTTGCTTTAATTTGAGAGTCGATTTGATTGACGGCATCATCAAATGCCTTTTTCACATCTGTACGACCAGTTGCAATGAGTCCTAAAGCACTATCAATCGGCTTCCACACCTCTGCCATTTCAGGATTGTTCGGTGTCAGTGTGGCATATTTCGTTTGTTTTGAAATTGCATCTGCGTTGGCGTTTTCTGTGATGACTGGATCTTTCATCAGCTTTTTCACTGGTGGAATTTCCTCTGTCACTTCAAAGCGCTTCTTCGCATTTTTTTCGTTCGTGATAAATTCAACAAATTTCTCAGCAAGTTCTTTATTTTTAGAATAAGAGGAGACGTTGTAGCTCTTGACACCTAAGAATGAGCTCATATGTTTTCCGTTAGGGAGTGTTGGCAGTTCGGTCACACCATAATCAATCCCAGCTTCCTTATATGGACCGAATGACCATGGACCAGAAATGACAGCAGCGGCCTTTTTCTCTGTGAATAAGGAGTTGAGGACATTGATTCCTTGTTCCCCAATGATGCCTTTTGGGAAAAGTCCTTCGCTAAAGAATTTTTGAACATATTCTCCACCTTGAATAGCGCCATCGTTGTTCAGACCAATATCATTCACATCATAAGAGCCGTCGCTTTTCTGCTTGAAAATATAGCCTCCAGATCCGCCTAAAACACTTTGTGCGTAGTAAATCTCATCCCATTTTGCAACAAAGCCGTACTTTCCGTCTTTTGTCAGCTTTTTCGAAAGATCATACCAGCCATCAAGTGTCGTTGGTGCCTTTTTGACAATATCTTTATTATAAAAAAGCACTGTCGTTTCAACTGATTTAGGAAGACCGTACAGCTTGCCGTCTACCGTTTGTGATTGAATCGATTCGTCTGTGAAGGAGTCGATCACTTTTTGATCTGGCTTCATTTCCTGTAATAGCCCCTCAGTGACAGCTGATCCAATTTGATCGTGAGGCATCGTGATGACGTCTGGACCTGTCCCAGCTGCTCCATCTAGACGCAGAGCTTCAATTTGATCGGCATAAGCTTTTTCGACCACTTTGATTTTCACATTATGTTGTTTTTCGAACTCTTTTACAGCGTCTTGAATCCCATCAGATTTTTTGACGTCTTCCCACACTAGCAAGGTCTTTGTACCTGTAGATGCTGGCTGTGATCCGCTTGAATTGTCATCTCCTGGTCCGCAAGCCGAAAGCAGAAGTACAGCAGTCCCAACGACTGCTGATAATGTCGCCCATTTTCCCTTTTTCATGAATAATCCCCTCTCGTTCTTTTTTCACAGATGATAAGAAAACGCTTTCTTAATGTGAGAATATCAACTTAAGTAAAGAAAGTAAACACATTTTATTAAATTTATTAAGTAAATTTTTTTACTCTTATAAAGAAAAGAAGCCCTCCACATTGGACGGGGCTTCCGCTTGTTTATATCGTACTTTTTCGAAAGACTGGTTCTGAGGCAATCAGTACAGTTTTCGGTAATGTTCTGCCGTCTACAAGTCTTTCTAACAGTAAATCGACTGCTGTTTCACAAAGCAAAGACGTGTGGATATGATACGTGGTGAGCGGTGGTGACACATATTGAGACACATGAATATCGTTGATACTAAAGACGCTCACGCGGTTCGGAAGAGGAACTCCCCGTTCGTTTAATGCTTGTAAGCAGCCGATGGCAAGAGGATCACTAGCGACACAGAATGCGGATGGCAAGTCATCGCCAAGCTCATCAATCGCCTTCATCATCAGCGCATAACCTTCATCCACTGAGAAATGGTGACCGACATAGACCAATCGCTCATCAAGAACATTGTGAGCCTTCATATAATCACGGAAGGTTGTTTCGCGAATATCAGGAATATGCATATTCGTATTCAGGTCTAGGTCTGTGCCACCAACGAATCCAATGGATGTGTGTTCTTGTTCAATAAAAGAATCGATGATCTTTTCAACAATTCGTTTCAGGTTTGGCTTTACTGAATCAAAACGGTCTTCATCTGGTGACGTATCAATAAAAACGATATGTTGGGTGATCGCATATAATTGATCAAGCTCTGATCTTTTAAATCGGCCGATGGCGATGATCCCTTCTGTAGAAGGATCAATGGAGTGAAGTCCATCAGCTGGATTGTAAGCGGTGACATTTAAGCTCCGAGTATTCGTAAGTTCCTCGATGCCTAGACGAATGGATTTAAAATAAATATCTTCAAGCTCTTCCTTTTCGGTCATCCAATAGAGAAAGGCGATTTTTTTTAATGAATGTTTGAATGTTTTCTTTTGATAGGACAAAGCTTCAGCGGCGGCGTATACTTTCTCACGTGTTTGATCCGTGACAGATAGGTTAGGATCTTGGTTCAGTACGCGAGATACAGTCGCAATGGATAATCCAGCTTTTTCAGCAATGTCCTTTATTTTAGCTGCCAAATCAGCACCTCCTATAGAAAATATCTCCTTCTAGTATAGAGTCTTTAAAAAAATTAGTAAATATTTTTATTATATTGTTTTCAGTTAAGCGCTTCTTTACGCACTGAGAAGGAATTAGTAAGATATATATATGAAAGGTTTTGGATTAAGATTTCTGATAGGAGAGGGACCGATGTATTACGATGCACTGAAGACATTTGTGACAGTTGTGGAAGAGAAAAACTTTACAAAGGCAGCCCAAAAGCTGCGAATTTCTCAGCCAAGTGTCAGTCTTCATATTAAGAACTTGGAGCAGGAATTCCAGACCGTTCTGCTCAATCGTTCGCCAAAGCAATTAACTGTTACACCAACTGGGGATATGCTGTACCATCGATCAAAACAAATCATTCGTTTATATGAACAGGCGAAGCAGGATATTTATGAGCATCATCATCTAGCAAGAGGGAAGCTGACAATCGGGGCGAGTTTTACGATTGGAGAGTACGTGCTGCCGCAAATATTGGCAGAGTTTCATCAGCTCTATCCGCATGTGGACATTGAGGTGGTCATTGATAACACAGAGGCGATCGCCAGTCACGTCCGCTTATTCCATGTCGACATCGGTTTGATCGAAGGACAGACGAATGACAAAGAATTGACAGTAGAAACTTTTCTAGAAGACGAGCTCTATATCGTCGCGCCATTAGATCACCCCTTTGCTAAGAAAAAGGATGTCACCATTGATCAATTGCAAAACGAAACATGGATCACAAGAGAAGAGGGATCAGGTACCGGGGAATACTTACAGCACGTCCTGAAATCAAATGGACTGAAAGCTCGGACCTTTGTGACGTTTAGCAGCAACCAAGCGATTAAAGAAGCTGTGATTCATGGTATGGGGCTTTCTGTTTTATCGAAATATGTGCTCCAGCGAGGCAGCATTGGCGGTGAACTGGCTGTCATTTCTGTGAGAGGAATGGATTTCAAACGAAAATTCTCCTATGTCGAGTCACCGATGACAGGGGGAAATAAAAATAAAGAATTGCTTGTTGAGTTGTTAAGGAAAGAGAGAAAAGACGCTTCTCCTCAGTAGGAGAAACGTCTTTTTTTATAACCCTTTGATGTTGATTTCATCAACTGGAAGGAAAATTTCACCCGTATCTGTGTATTTCATGGTAACCTGATCGCCCTCTTTTAAATAAATGACGAGAGGTTCTTTTTCAGATGACATGGTGTAGCTTTTTCCATCGTCTAGTAGGAAGGTGACGGTTGTATAATCGCCGGTCTTTTCTTTATACACTCGTTTAACTTTCCCTGTCGTTTCTTTCTTTTCCTGCTTAGAGGAACTGTTAACGGTACCGCCGCCTTTTTGAAGAGCTGTCTTATAGGCTCTCAGTGCTTCGTTTGGGGTAGAAGCGTACGCAGCGATTTCAGGATTGGCTGCAGACACGATAAAGTAGTTTTGCAGGAATCCATTTGAATCGAGAACCGGTGTGAGCCAGCTGGCTTCTCCATAGAAATTATACAGAATCGGCATGCGGCCTTTCCATTTCTTTTCGATGAAACGTTTCTCAATAATTTGCAGAGCGCCTTGAGAATCCATGTAGGACGCTTCAAGATTTCCGGTATAATAAGTCGCTTTTCCTGTTCGGGCATTTGTCAGGGCGTATCCAAGCATCGAATCAACGCCCTCTTTCGGACTTGTGAAATCTGTGAAGTAGTACATATCTCCTTTTGAATCAAATACTGGACTCACATTGGCTTCTGTTCCTTCATCTGAAGGCAGCTTCACATCTGACTTTCCAAACATACTGTTCCAGAACCCGTGAATATAGTTTCCAAAATAGCTGTTTTGCAGACTAACGGCCTCTGGTGAAACAGCGCCATCAATAAAAGCAGGTACTTGATCTAGCGAATATTTCTTCGTTGCACCTGTTTTGGCATCAACAACGACTACGCCGGAAGCTTTAAAGCCGTTTCGAGCAGAGATAAAATCGCCATACGTGCGAATGTAATAAGGCTTTCCATCATCATTGATCTCCAGCTGTGTGTCGCCGTAGAAAATCAAATCAGGGTATTGAAGGCGAATATGTCTTTCAATTTCTTTGTTGAAATAAGAGGAAGGTGTGTAGACCATCTCTGTTTTCACAAACTTTGGATTGGCAGATGAGTCGGTCGCACTTAATGTAAAGTAACCAGGTGTACTCCCTGAACGAATCCATTTAAAGAAATCCGAGAATTCCACTGGGGCGATGTATACATACTCACCGTTGACCTTCTGGATTTGCAGACTGCCAAGCTCATAGTAGCTTGTATTCGGAACCTGTCCGAACGATTTCTTCATTTTGTTTCGCGCAAATTGAGGCGGGACACTCGCAGGTGTTTCCGTCTCATCAAACGCTTTGATTTCGACCTTTTGATCCATTTTGGAGACATCAAATTTCTCATTCGCATTAAATAGAAAAGCTGTCGCCATATAAATGCCGAGCAGTAAGAGAATAAGAAACAGCACGCCTTTGATCTTACGCTCCAATCCAACTGATAAAAAGGCGCCTGCTGCTGTCACAACAAGTCCAATCAACCAGAGGGATGAAGGATTACGATCCAAATTGGTGATGTAATAGAAAACAAAAATACCGATCATAAACAGCAAAGCAAGGCCTGCAATCCACATAAGCGGAACCTGCTGTTCTGTTCCTTTCTTTCTAACGATCAACCTGAGCGGTGTGAGCAAGAGGGTCAAGACAAGACCGATCACAACCGAAAATAACAAAATATATCCCACAAACAGATCTCCTTTCAAATCAATCACTCTTTTAGTATATACGAGTGAGATGGGGAAAAGATTCATCGAACAGAAGGTTCATCTAAATGCCAATCGAGTCAATGGCGGATTGAACATCTTCTTTCAGTTCGTAAAACTTGAGTCTTTGTTCGATTTTCTCTGTTAAGGCGTCAATGGCTTGTCCTGACATATGCGAATGAATATGCTTGTGATGTTTATACACTTTGTTCTGAAGTTCATCAATGAGATCTAAAATTTTTCCCGCTTCTTGTCGGTCTTCTGCAAATTCAAGTTGAAGCTGATGCCGGATGGCTCTAATTAGCGCTGTTTTCTGCTCTTCTTTAATCTTTGCTTTCAAAGCAGCCAGCTCTGCAGGTGTCATGTCTTCAGTGTGAAAGTTTGCTTGAGAAAAAACGGAGCTTGATGTATGCGTATCTGTCATTCGTTGCAAAAAACGGTCTGCATCTGTTGGTTGTTTCTTTGAAAATTCCATTCCTCGTTCTCCTTATGAAATGCCCATATTCTTTGCTAGGGCTGTATCTGCATCATGGTATTCTTTACCTAGCTGGCTCATATCATCTGATATTGAGTCCAACCACCTTTTTATATTCATCGCGCTATCAATCGCTGTATCATACTCTTTGACGGAATAGAACTCATTCTCAAGTCCCTCCGTTTTTAAATGACGAATCACGGCATCCACATCAGAAGCCGTCAGCTGATCATAGGAACCAAAGCCAACGATCTGTTTGTATCTCGAGCGTACCCGTTCCACAGACTGATCCACTTTGTCATCGAGCTTCTCGATTTTGCGAATAATTTGCTGCATATGGTGCTCGGCATATGTCGAGAATTTACGACCTGTGTTCATGAGAACATGGGACTTGATTAAAATTGCCACCACACTTTGCGAATGAACATTCGACTGACTCAATTGATGTAACATGGCGGCAGTGAGAGAAGGGTTTTTTCTCAACATATCATCAATGGTTTCAACGGAGCCATCTGATGAAAAGGCATACCGATCTAAGCCATGGCTGCCAGCAATGGCTTCAAGAAACAAATTTGCATCCAATGAAGGATTAACGCTCATTGCCCGATTGAGGAGATTTTTCATAAATTGGACGGCTTTGGAGGGGTCCTCGGAGTAATCGACGCCTTCAGGTAAAGCGGCATCATACATCACTTTCACACGACCGATTTCTGTCGTATGTCGATTTAAAAGAGAAAGCCCGTCATTGAGATTGATATATTCTGTTAATTTACTACGGTAATCACCTTTTAATGCTTTGGCTTGAAGGCCATCCGATAGATTGGGGTAAATATTCGGATTCTCAAAGGTGACCCCGCCTTTAATAAAATCATTTTTAACAAGAACATATGACGCATTCGATCCGCCAAGTGAATGCCCTGTCACATACATCTTGGCATTTGGCATTTTCTTATGTATTTCTTTCGCATACCGATCCGCTTGAACCATTTGATTCTCTGCACCATGTTCAAAGGGAATATTCTTAATCAAATACTTTGTATCTGATATCAACCAATCTTGCACAATCTCATTTGTATAGGTCGTTGTCCCTGTCGTCACCTTCGTCGTGATTTCCTTTGACGTCTGTGACTGACGAAACGGAGGCAGCTTCGTCAAAATGGTAGAAAGAAGATCATCTGACTCTTTTTTTCCATGTTTTTTAATGGTATCTTTATATTGGCCTGCGCCAATCGGTTCTGACCCGCGGTAGGCGATGACGGCGTTTTTGATTTTGGTGAGGTCTTTGCCTTTACCGGATCTAATAAAGTCATCTTTTGATACAAGAGTTAGTGAGTTAAGCCCTTTTTCTGTTTCTTTATAGTCAACCACATACATTTTCCTGCCATGGCTTATAACTATGTCACTAGACTTCTTGTAATTATCTATTTTATAAGATGCATTGGAAATAAAATTATAGTCTTTGTCGTTAAGCTGAAAGCGGGATATGTTTTTAGACAAAATTGTCACTCCTGTAATATTTATCTTAAATATTATAAGTTAAAATATAATAAATATCTATAAGAAGAGCGAATCTATCAATTAAAATATTTAAAGGTGGATATTTTTTAATGAAAAACACATTGAAAATTGTATTTATTTTGTTTACTATCGTTATCATTTTGGTAGTGGCACTTATACTACAACAAGTTAAGGAAAAAAAATCAAGTGATTCAGGAGGTAAGAGTACCGTGCAAGAGAAAAGCGATCAAGAAAAGGCCGAAGAATTCGCAGAAAAGATGAAACCAAAAATTGAAGAACGTTTACATGAAGAAGATATTCACAATTTTATCAAAACCATCACATTTAAAAAAAATGTATCTATAAGCCCTATGGGTTATGTCACAGTTGATGGATATATAAATAATGAGCCTGATAAATATCATTTTTCTGCATCATTAATATACAAATCTAATGAAATAGGTTCGATGAGTCATTCCCCTGATTTATCAGATCGCTTTATAGACTGGGATGAATATAAAGATGAACCTAAAGTTAAAGAGGATTATCTTAAAAGCTTCACCGAAAAAGAACGCGAACAATATCTGAAAGACATTGGAGAAAAAGAGTAATAAGATCAACCTGGTAATGTTCCCTAAATAGTTGAAACAAGCATATGCTATCATTCCCCTAACAACACTTTCAAATAAGGGAGAGATTTCAATCATGGCAAATAAAAAGAAATTGATCTTAGATGTAGACACTGGAATCGATGATGCCATCGGGATATTGCTTGCAGTGAAAAGTAATCGGTTTGATATGTTGGGGATTACAACGGTGTGTGGGAATGTGTCTGTCGATGCGGCTACATTGAATACGTGTAAAGTACTTGAGCTGGTTGAGGCAGCTGATATTCCTGTCATCAAAGGTTCAGCAACGCCTCTTTTAAGAGCGCCTCATTATGAACATCGGGTGCATGGAGAGGATGGGATTGGCGGCGCTTTAAAGGATGTCGAGCCTAAGAAGACCGCAGATGCTGGTTTTGCGTCTGATTTTATCATCGACCAAGTGATGCAGTATTCGAAGCAGGTTACGCTTGTGTTGACAGGACCTTTAACGAATTTAGCCCTTGCAGTGAAAAAGTGTCCTGAGCTGATTCATCATGTGAAAGAAGTCATTTTTATGGGTGGTGTCGTGCAGGGTCAGGGGAATGTCACGCCGGTAGCGGAATTTAATACATATGCAGATCCAGAAGCGGCAAAGATAGTGCTGAATGCAGGGTTCCCTTCATTGACTCAAGTGGGATTAGATGTCACGAGACAGGTCTTGCTTACGGATGAAAGAATCAATGCGATTCAGAATGAAACGTTAGCCCATTATATTAGAGAGAGCACAAGCATTTACCGTCAGCGCTATTTTGAGCGGAATGGTGTGTGGGCATGTGCCATGCATGATCCGCTTGCTGTCAGTCTCGCCATTGACAAGCAACTCGTGAGCACACAGGCTTTTCATGTGGACGTCGAGACAAAGAGTGAGTTTTGTGATGGACAGATGATCTGTGATTTTCAGCATCAATGGAAGAAAGAGCGCAATGTTCAAGTATGTACGGATGTAGATGCTGACGCTTTCTTTGATTTATTGATCAACACAATGAACGCTTAAAAAAGAAGTCTGTGCAAACAGGCTTCTTTTTTATAAGATGAGAACATGAGGAAATGTATGCGTTCACATCAATAGGGAGGAGTGAAGTCAATTGGCTTCTGTTAGTTTAAGTAGTATTGAAAAAATACGAGCAGCAAGCAGAGGATTGCCGCCAAAGCTCAAAGCAATTGCAGAGCATATTACGAGTGAGCCCCGCGACATCATCCATTTGTCTATTGTCGAGCTTGCGAAAAAAACTGCAAGCTCAGAGGCAACGATTTTTCGTCTTTGTAAAAGGCTTGGATTTGAGGGCTTTCAAGATTTGAAGATTGCTATTGCCCAGGAAATAGACCAAACAAAGCCTAATTATGTAGATGAAGAAATGAGTCTTGATGATGATATGGCTGTTTTTATGCAAAAGGTTTTTCAGACGAATATATCTGCATTAAAGGATAGCTTTCAATTGTTGAATCCAGGGGATGTGGAAAAGGCCATACATATCATTCATGAAGCAAAACGCTTAGAGTTTTATGGGAGTGGTGGGTCTGGCCTCATTGCAACAGACGCTTTTCATAAATTTATGAGGACAGGCATCAACTGTATTGTTCACACAGATTCTCACTTTCAAGCGATGTCTGCTGGTCTTCTTGATCAGCATAGTACAGTGATCGGTATTTCTCATTCTGGACGTAATAAAGATTTGCTCGATGCGATGAAAACTGCAAAGAGCAAAGGAGCTAAAACCATTGGTATTACAAGCTATCAACGTTCTCCATTGAGCCAGCTTGCAGATGTCACGTTGTATACAGCAACGCAAGAAACGGCTTTTCGAACAGAAGCAATGTCCGCAAGACTTGCTCAGCTGACGGTCATTGACGTTCTATATTTTGCACTTGCTCACTTAAGGCAGCAGGAGACAATAACAAATTTAAAGCAAATGCGAGAAACCATTTCACAAAAAAGGGTGTGATGGTTCTAAAAATAAATTTTTCTGATAATGAAAAATGCTGTTGTGGTAACGATTGTGAGCTTTTTACTGAAAATAATTTTCTTTTCAGTCGTTGAATGTCGAAAAAATTATTTTTATAATGGGATTTAACAGGCAATTTAAAACTACATATGTGACTTCAAATCAATGATTGGGCGTGATACAGATGAAGGGGAACCAGGCGGTAATTGGTTTGGATATTGGAACAACAAGTACAAAGGCGGTTCTGTTTGGACCTCAGGGGAAAGTATTAGCGAAGCATTCAGTTCCTTATGAGCTCATTCAGCCCCAGCCAGCATGGGTTGAGCAGGACCCTGAGAAGATATTAGAAGCCGTCATTGCAAGTGTAAGAGGTGCATTGACGAAAGCAGCATTTGATAAAGAAAATCTGATAGGCATCGGAATAAGTACAGCGATGCATTCCTTAATTGTGATGGATCAGGATGGAAAGACGTTAACGAACAGTATCATTTGGGCTGATAACAGAAGTGCAGAACAAGCGAAACGAATTAAATCAGATATGGATGGCTTCCACATTTATAAAAGGACAGGTACACCGATCCATCCAATGTCACCGCTTTCGAAAATACGTTGGATGAAAGAAATGGCACCGGATGTCTTCAAGAAGGCAGCAAAATTTATTTCGATCAAAGAATATATTCTTTATCATTTCTTCGGTCAGTATGTCGTCGATTATTCAATCGCTTCAGCAACGGGACTGTTCCAATTGGAAACGCTTCAATGGGATGAGAAGGCGCTTCGTATTGCTGGAATTGAAGAGAGTCAACTATCTGAGCTTGTTCCAACGACGTATCAACTGAGAGGACTTCAGCCAGAGATTGCACTGCGCATGGGCATTAGAGAAGATACACCATTTGTCATTGGTGCGAATGATGGTGTTCTAGCGAATTTAGGTGTGGGTGCGATTGGTCAAGGAGAGGTGGCGGTTACGATTGGGACAAGCGGTGCGGTCCGTACAGTTGTAGAAAAACCAATCACAGATGAGCAATCAAGAACGTTCTGCTATGCCCTGACAGATAAGCATTGGGTTGTAGGAGGACCGACCAATAATGGTGGGATCATGCTGAGATGGTTGAAGGATGAATTCGGGTCATCAGAGGTGGAGGTAGCAAAGCGTCTAGGGGTGGACCCTTACGATCTGATGATGGATATCGCGGAAAAGGTTCCAGCTGGTTCTGAGGGTTTGCTGTTTCTGCCATTTTTATCAGGTGAGCGAGCACCTTATTGGAATCCAAATGCGAGAGGCACCTTCTTTGGAATCGGCCTTCAGCATAAGCGGGAGCATTTTATTAGAGCTGTGTTAGAAGGCGTCATTATGAGTGTTTTCTCGATTGGTGTTGCCTTAAGAGATTTAACCGGTTCAGCAAAGGATGTCAGAGCTTCGGGCGGGTTTGCACGATCTCCGCTATGGCGGCAAATTTTAGCGGATACGATGGGTAGAGAAGTGCTAGTTCCAGAAAGTTACGAAGCGTCAGCACTTGGGGCGGCAGTCCTTGCACTTTATAGTTTAGGTCATATGGAAGAGATAGAAGAGGTTCAAGAGTGGATTCGAATCTCTGCTCGTCATGAACCTAATATGAAGAACAATGAAACTTACATAGAGCTGTTTTATTTATATGAGCGCCTCTACGACAAACTGAAGGATGAATTTGATGTCATTAGCGCGCTGCAATTAAAACAAAATCGTTAAACATCAGGGGAAAGGTGGGAGAACATGCTTTTATTCATCGTGATTGCGGCGATTGTCCTTTTACTCATTCTCATTACAGTCGCTAAGTTGAATCCGTTTGTGAGCTTAATTATTACTTCGATGCTAGTGGGCTTTGCGACGGGGATGGATTTGCAGGAAATCATTCAATCAATTAAAACGGGATTAGGCAATACGTTATCATTGCTGGCTATTGTTCTAGCGCTTGGTACCATGCTTGGAAAAATGATGGCTGAATCAGGGGGAGCAGAACGAATAGCTCAAACTTTAATCGGCCGGTTTGGAACGAAAAATGTACATTGGGCAATGATGTTTGTTGCATTTATCGTGGGGATACCTGTCTTTTTTCAGGTCGGTTTCGTTCTTCTCATTCCTTTACTTTTTACAATTGCCATTGAAACAGGCATTTCGCTCGTGACCATTGGCATCTCGTTAATCGCTGGCTTGTCTGTTGTGCATGGGTTAGTTCCGCCTCATCCAGCGGCAATGGCAGCCGTTGGTATCTATCATGCCAACGTGGGGAAAACCATTTTCTTCTCTATTATTGTGGGATTGCCGACAGCGATTATTGCTGGACCGCTTTATGGTAAGTGGATTGGAAAACGGATACATAAACCCGTTCCGGAGATGCTGAGAAAGCAATTCACTGAACGAAATGAAGATCGAAAACTCCCAGGCTTTGCGAATACGATGTTTACCATATTGGTGCCGGTGATTCTGATGCTTCTTGCCACATTGGCGGACATTATCTTACCAGAGGACAATATGTGGTTCCAAGTATTCAAGTACATCGGAGATCCAATAACAGCACTGCTGATTGCAACGGTTTATTCTTTCTTCAGTCTTGGCTTTATGCAAGGGATGAGCCGTGACAGGGTGCTTTCCTTTAGTAATGAGTGCTTAGGTCCGATCGCCTCCATCTTGCTTGTCATTGGAGCAGGCGGAGCTTTCAACAATGTGCTCATTGATTCAGGTGTTGGTGATTATATTGCAGATTTAGCCAAACACTCGCCGATTTCACCGATTTTGCTTAGCTGGCTGATTGCTGCGGTGATTCGGGTGGCAACAGGATCTGCGACGGTATCTATGATGACAGCAGCAGGGATTGTAGCGCCAATTGCTGCAACGATGCCGGATGTAAGCAGAGAACTGCTTGTGTTAGCAACAGGAGCAGGTTCGTTAATTTTATCTCACGTCAATGACTCTGGTTTTTGGCTGATCAAGGAGTATTTTGGTATGACCATAAAAGAGACGTTTTTGACATGGACGGCTATGGAGACGATCATTTCCGTTAGTGCTATTGCATTTATTATGATCATTAATATGTTTATATAGCGAACAACAGCCTGGTTCTTTGGAATTGGGCTGTTTTTGCGTGTTGTGATACCACTTTCTTCAGATTGGGGTAAAATAATGATATTGAGAATGTGGGAGGCGGACACGATCGAACCATTAAAACATGTGTACAATGAATTATTTATCCAAGAATTAGCTGAGAAACTTGCGCAGGTTTCGTCTGAATTTGATGCTGAGCCATTCAAGCGGCTCGTATTTCAAGAGGATTGGCAGCAGCTTGAGTTAAAAGGGCGGATGAGAAGAGTCACTGAATCGATGCATGCCTGTCTGCCGGCAGATTATGAGAAGGCAATTGAGATACTGCGTCAGGCAGCCCCGCATTTTTCAGGGCTTAGTGCGCTCGTATTTCCAGATTACGTCGAGACGTACGGCCTTGCACATTGGGACCTCTCGATCAAAGCGCTCGAATTTTTCACACCCTTTTCCACTTCTGAATTTGCTGTTCGGCCATTTCTGATTCAAGATCAAGACAAAATGCTGGCGCAAATGCTCGTATGGTCTCAGGATCAAAATGAGCACATACGGAGGCTAGCTAGTGAAGGTTGTAGACCACGTCTGCCATGGGGCTTATCTGTTCCTTCACTTAAAAAGAACCCCTTGGTCACGCTGCCCATTTTGGAAAAGACCCGTCGCGGTATGTGCAAAAAAGTGTAGCGAATCATTTAAATGATATTTCTGCAATTCAGCCAGATTTGATGAAGCAGACGGTTCAAAACTGGTATGGAACCAACGAACTTACGAACTGGATTGTTAAACATGCATCCCGTACTTTACTCAAAAAAGGAGATCCAGCTATTATGGCGTTGTTTGGGTATGGGGACGATCCATCCGTTCATGTAACGGATTTGAAGATCGTACAAAACCCTATTCGGATCGGTGAGAAAATCACTTTTCATTTTACCCTACAAGCCGATAAGCCGTTAAAGCTGCGTGTAGAGTATGCCATTGACTATGTCAAAGCTCGGGGGACCCGCAATCAAAAAGTATTTAAAATCACAGAGTTTGAAACAGGCGCAACGTTACATAGAGGATTCGTCAGATCACAATCTTTTCAAAACATGACGACGAGAAAACATTATGAAGGAACCCATACATTAACAATTATCATCAACGGTATCCCAAAAGCGTCGATTGATTTTGAAGTGACAGAAGATAGCTACTCATGAAAAAAACCCGCCTCAATGGCGGGTTTTAGCGTTTAAGCCTTCTTTTTCATTAAGAATGAAGCAATGATGGCTGCGATTAAGAAACCGATGCTGATAATCGAGCTAGGCAAGTTTTCTTGTCTGAATAAAAACATCACAAAACTCACACTTAATACAAGACCTGCAAATAAAGTTAAATACGGAAACAGCCACACCTTGAAATAAGGCTCCTGTGGATATTTCGGACGAAGTTTCAGATGTGCCATGCAAATGCTAATCCAAATGAGTGAAACAGCAAAGCCAGGAATAGCTAGCATATAACTGAAAATTTGCTCTGGATATAAGTAAGCAAAGAATGTTCCGATGAGAAGAAACAGAACGGTCACCCATAAACTCAAAATGGGCACACCTCTTTTGTTAACCTGTGCCAGCTTTTTCGGACCGCCATCTGATTTAGAGAGAGAATGCATCATTCTCGTTGTGCCATAAATGCCAGAATTCGCCGCCGATAGAACGGCTGTAATCAATACAAAATTAATGAAGTGAGAGGCGCCTTGCATACCTGCTGCTGAAAAGACTTGCACAAATGGACTGTTATTTGGATCAATTTGATTCCAAGGAATGAGTCCACAGATGATCAAAATTGGCAAAGTGTAAAATAAGATAATACGCCACATCATACTTTTAACAACACCAGGTAAGACCTTTTCGGCATCCTTAGTTTCTGTAATGGTCAGCCCGATCAATTCAGAGCCCCCATAAGAGAATATAACAACTAATAAAGAGGCGAAGATCGCACCCCATCCGTTCGGGACGAAGTTATGATAATTGGTGAGTGCAGATGTGCTTTGTTCGTTCGGAATGATCCCAAATAATAGAGCTGCACCAAGAATAATAAACACAATAATAACGAAAATCTTCATTCCAGCGAACCAAAATTCAATTTCACCAAAGTATTTTACATTATTTAAGTTAATTCCGATGACTAATAGCGAGCAGAGTAAACATAGTGACCATAGCGGTACGTTCGGTAACCAGTATTGAAGCAGGCTACCTGCCGCAATAATCTCGATGACACACACAGTGAGCCACATGAAACAGTAAACCCAACCGACGACAAATGAAAAACGTTGACCAAGCGCAATCTGTATCAGGTCGCGAAGGTTATTTCCCGGATAGACAATCGCCATTTCAGCTAAGGCTGCCATCACGATGAGCAATAATAATCCGGCAAATACATAGGAAAAGATGACCCCAGGACCTGCTAAACCGATTGTATCGGCGCTTCCTTTAAAGATTCCTGTACCAATGACCCCGCCCAATGCAATCATGCGAATGTGACGCGGTGATAAAAGCTTTTTTAATTCTTGTTGTTCCTGATTCGCGCTCATGACGTTCTCCTTTTTAAAAAAATGCTTATGTTCCATTTTCTTTTTTCGGGACGTCACTGTCAATATAAAAAAAGAGATTTTTCAGACAAAAGAGGCGGTTGATTCTATCAAATGAACCGTTTTCTTCCATAAATCCTTTCCATGACCTATCCCCAAAATCTGAAACTTCGTGAAAAAATGAACATTTGCCTTCATTCTGACATAAACAATTTTCAGTTTTTGTCGATATATCTTTTGTATTACTAAAGTCCTAATAAAGAATTATTTATAACTGTAAAATATTTCAAAAAAGCATGAAGGAATGAAAGGAGTTATGAAAGATGTTTATGAGAAAAGGAAATGATTCATCGTCGGGAACCCTTTTAAATGAGAGTAGTCGATTAGTAGAACGAATTGAGAAGGGAGACCTTTCAGCAAGAATAGATACTGCTGCATTCTCTTCAAGTCAAACGATTGAAGCAGCAGCCCAAATAAATGAAGCTTTGCAAAAGATGCAGGAAGTAAATGAAGATATTCAAATGCGAATGAATTTGGTGACAAAAGCTATTCAAGTTGGTTTATGGGATATGGTTGTGATCGCTGGAGATCCGGTCAATCCAAAAAATGAATTCACATGGACGGATGATTTCCGTAAAATGCTGGGCTTTCAAAACGAGCACGATTTTCCAAATGTTTTAGACAGCTGGGCATCTCGAATTCATCCGGATGAACAAGAATATACCTTAAATGCATTCTCTGCGCATTTATTGGATCATTCGGGACGTACACCATATGATATCGAATATCGCTTGAAGTTGAAAAACGGAGATTATCGCTGGTTCAAAGCAACTGGCACGACCATTCGTGATCGAAATGGTGTCCCTCTTCGTGTGGCGGGAGCTCTTTTTGATATTCATGATCAGAAATTGAAAGAAGAAGAACTACAAGCATTCGTGACGAGATATGACTTGATCAACCGTGCGCTTGTGGAAGCTCCTTGGGACATGGTCGTAGAAGCCGGCGATCCAGTCAATCCGAATAACGAGTTCTGGTGGTCTCCGCAGTTCAGAAAAACGCTTGGCTTTACGGACGAAAAGGATTTCCCGAACGTATTAAGCAGCTGGAGCGACCGCCTGCATCCTGAGGATCAAGAAAAGGCTCTTCAAGCTTTTGCAGATCATTTGAATGATCACTCTGGACGCACGCCATTTGATATTGATTACAGATTGCAGAGCAAAAATGGCGAGTATCGCTGGTATCATGCTGGTGGTGAAACCATTCGTGATGAAAAAGGTGTTCCTCTTCGTGTCGCTGGTACCATTCGTGACATCACGTTAGAAAAAAACAAAGAGAAAACAGCGAATGAAATGGCGTCACAAGTAGAACAGCTTTCAAGTTCAATCAGTGAGATGGTATCAGGTATCAGCTCTGTAACAAATCAAGCGCAAGAGCTTGCTGTTGCACAAGAGCAGTCAACATCTGCTGCCAATCTAGCAAAAAATAGTGCAGATGAGACGAAAAATATTTCTGACTTGATCAAAGAAGTAGCGAACCAAACGAACCTGCTTGGTCTAAATGCGGCGATTGAGGCAGCAAGAGCTGGTGAACAAGGAAGAGGATTCTCAGTCGTTGCAGATGAAGTACGTAAACTGGCGCTTCATAGTGCCAATGCAACAGAGAATATCGAATCTAGTTTAACGGAAATGAAAACACAAATTGATGAAATCCTTGAAAATATTTCGAACATGACAGCTCTTACGCAAACACAGGCTGCTTTAACAGAGCAAGTAAATGCTTCAGTCGATGAAGTAAACCACATGTCTCAGCGCCTTGTTGCCTATTCGAAGAGTATTTAATCATTAAGAACCGCCCTCACATCAGAAGGCGGTTTTTTTTATTACAATTGATCTGCTGGGAAAACAATACCTGCATCTTTTCTTGCAGCATCAAGGACTTTCATGACAGAGAGACTTTCATCAAGCCATGCATAGCACAGTTCATGATTTTTTGTTTCAATGATGTGCTGAAAAGCCTCTGCTTCATAAAATAGGCGGTTTGAATTTGTTTGTGCATTGAGTGAGATCACCTGATCATTCATATGAAGCAGCACTTCCTCGCAGCCATTCGCTCCATTTTTTACATGAATGAAGCCTTTTTCTCCTTGAATCAATGCAAAATTCATGCTGCTTGTATCCTTACTTCCGACACTTGTTGCAATGAAATCATTGTAGGTGAAAGTCAAAACACCAGATGTATCTATGCCATTTGGGTGACGGTTTGCTTGGTAGCGAACCTGCTCCGGTGATCCGAAGAGATTCATGATGAAATGGACATTATAGATATTAATATCCATCAATGCTCCTCCTGAGAATTCAGGGTTAAAGACATTTGGCGTTTCGCCGGCTAGCAGTTGATTATATTTGCTTGAATATTGACTATAGTTGCATTGAACCAGTTTGATTTTACCTAACTGATGAAGGTGTTTTTTGATGAAATGATAGTTTGGCATATGAACGGTCGTAATGGCTTCAAATAGAAGAAGCTGCTTTTCCTTTGCGAGAGCGATTAAGGCTTCCAGCTCTTTGACATTAGAGGTGAAAGGCTTTTCGCAAATCACATGTTTTCCTTTTTTTAATGCAGCCGTGGCATGCTCGCTATGTAATCGATTCGGTGATGCAATATAAACGGCTTCAATGTTTGGATCTTCTAGCATAGCCGTTAAATCTGTATAAGTTGTTTTTACACCAAATTGATCGGCGAGCTTCTTTGCCGTTGCTTCCTTTCTTGAATAGACGGCATGACAAGAAGCGCCATCAAGCTCTTCAATCCCTTGCAGGAAGCTTTCCACAATCACACCTGTTCCAATGGTTGCAATGTTCATTCTATTCAAAACCCCTTCCACTTGTTTGATATCAAGTAAAGCTGTCTTTAGTATAACTGATGTTTGCATCGCACGCGCACTTGGCACCTGGGCGGAGAGGGGCGCCAGTGGCAAACACTGGCACATCTTTGGCAGCCCTTACAATTAGCTGATGTTCGCTAATGTTTGTTTAGTTAACAATTGAATGGCAGCTTTCCTCTTCTTTAATTCATGAATGGAGTGTTGAATATCCTCCACTTTTTGTTCGAGCAGCTGTTCAGCTTCTGTCTTTGATTGTTTTTCAAATAACGATTTGATAATTTCGCGAATTTCTTTGAGTGAGAAATCTAGCTTTCTTGCTTCTGTGATAAAGGAAAGCATAAGTACATATTTTTTATCATATAAACGATAGCCGTTATGTGCTCTCTTTGGTTCGGGGAGCACACCCTCATTTTCATAAAAACGAATGGTTTCAATATGCACACCAGACATTTTTGACAATTTACCTCTAGTAAACGTAATCATTCCCTGCACCTCCTTTCTTTGCTATCCATCATACAATTAGAATTGCTAGTTTCAAAATATTCAGCGGTGAACATTTGTTTTCATTTCCCCTTTGGAAAAGGGCAGAAACTCTATTTACAGCAGGATGAATAGAATACGATATAATAGAGAAGGCATTTGACAATTTTGTTACAGGTGAGAACCAGTAGACAGCGTGATGAAAAAACGATAGGCTAAAATAGGTAAATAGTAATGATATAACCTGTCATCATCTAAATGATGGCTCAAAATAGTGCAGCACGTTTTTTGCTGAGAAAAGGGGACCAGTGAATGTATAAATTAGTTGCAATTGATATGGATGGTACGTTATTAAATGATCAACATATGGTGCCGGATGAGGTGTTTGAAGCCATTCAGCAGGCGAAAGCAGAGGGAGTTAAAATCGTATTATGTACAGGACGGCCGATTGGCGGAGTGCATCGCTATTTAGATGATCTTCAGCTCAATCAAGAGGGAGATTATGTGATTGCCTACAATGGGGCGCTTGTCCAAAACAGTCACACAAATGAAGTGGTGTCAGAACTGACGTTATCCTATGAGGATTTAACTTCTTTATATAAGCTGAGCCGTGAGCTCGATACACCGATGCATTATTTCGATTCCGCTCATTTGTACACACCGAATCGAGATATTAGTGAGTACACAGTACTTGAATCCTATTTAACAAAGCTGCCGCTTAAATATTTACCTGTTGAAGAGGCAGATCCTTCAATGAGACTACCGAAGATGATGTATATTGATCACCCAGAACGGTTGGAAAAAACGATACAAGCCATTCCATCTGAAGTAAAAGACAAGTATATGATGGTGAAAAGCACAGATTTCTTCCTTGAAATCCTGCATCCTGAAGTCAGCAAAGGGAATGCCGTGAAGCTTCTAGCGAAAGAGCTGGGGATTGCTCGTGAAGAGGTCATGGCCATTGGTGACAATGGAAACGACGTATCGATGCTTGAATTTGCGGGCTGCGGCGTTGCGATGGGGAATGCCATTGATGATGTCAAAGCAGTAGCGGATGTTGTGACAAAATCCAATAATGAAGCCGGAGTTGCACATATCCTGCATGAGTTAGTTTTAGGAAAATAAACAAAAAAGGCGGTCTACCACTAAGGTAGCCGCTTCAGCGTGTAGACAAACCTTCGCATTCGTTGTCAGGTCTGTGCTCCGGTGCTCACGAATCTCAAATTCGCTCTGCTCCGGTGCTCGTCCTTCCTAGACTTCAAAGGTTTTCTATTACGCTGAAAAGAAGATAAAGGGCTAAAAGAAGATCATTTTAGCCCTTTGTCAACAATCTGAAGCGGTCTACCACTAAGGTAGCCGCTTTTTTATATGTGAGAGAAAAAGTAAACAAGCATCCGTCTGCTGCTCAAATTTGTCTTTTGCAGCATCGCCTTTACGTGATCATGGACGGTATGGGTTGAAATAAATAAAGTACTGGCAATTTCCTTTGTAGACTGTCCTTTTAATAAGCAGTCGAGGACGTTCATCTCTCTTTCTGTCAGCTTGTACGTTTTTGCCGCATAAGGAAGAATATCATGGGTTTGAGCTCTCTTGATGTGAATCATGACAGCCTCTTCCTGACCGGCTGCCTGCGCTAATCGAAATGCTTGAAGAGAGAGGAACAACCCCGTAGGCAATCTCGTCATGCTTGCAGCGGTTTGCTCAATATCGCCGTATAAAAGTTTTGCCCCTAATGCCCTAAACGGGCGCGGCATGATCGCCTTGTCATGGATTTGTTCAAAGGCTTGAAACGTCTGGAGCCAATAAAGACCTGTCTCATTTCCATAAAGAAGGTTGTAATCGTGCGAAAGAATGAGGAAGCCTTGTTGCTCCGCCGCCGCGTCTTCTTCCGTATCTCTTTTCTTGAAAAGTTCATCTCTTAGCCTGGCTGCGAGTCTGGGCGTTTGTTCAATGACCGCTTGGATCTCTTTTTCTTGAAAAGGTTCCTTGTCCTTTAGACGATAGAGGCTAGCAATCCCCCAGCATTCCCCTTGAATCACAAGAGCTGCCCGCAATTCATCAGACCATCCATTAGGTAACAAAATGTCTTGGTAGCGCTCACTACTAAGGTATTCTCCGCTTTGGACAAGGCTCGCAGCATGAACGGGGCCTTTGGCTAGCGTTTCATGCTGATGTACGTCCCTTTTTAAAAACTCATTTTGAAACAGCTGGTTATGAATGTCTTCAATCGGTTCATCTGTGAAGGAACCTGTCGAGAGGAGAGTGGCTGGATCAATGGTCGTGATACAGGCTGCATCAAAATCAAGGACGGCAGCAAGTTCGTCCCGAATGTGTTGTCTCAGCTGCTGAAAATGAGTGGCTGGATTGTCCACAGGATCTCCTCCTCAAAAATCCCCACTTTTAGGGATCGTGTTTTCTGATGTCTCTTTTTACAATAAAGATGTCATATCGTTAGTGTACAGGAAACGATGTAAAGCGGAAAGGAACTGGAGGAGAAGGATATGAAAGAAAACCAGCATTGGCACGATCCCGTGGCTGAGTCATATGCAGCGACGATTGCCTATAAAGTACCCGGCTATCAGCTATTGCATGAGTTGACAATAGACGTATTAGAAACTGAATTAAAGGGAGCGGCTTCCCGCATCCTAACTGTTGGAGCGGGTGGGGGCGAAGAGATCATCAACATGTTACAAAGAAAAGAAGACTGGCTCATCACAGGGGTCGATCCGTCACCTTCTATGCTGGACATGGCGAAACAGCGAGTGGCACAAATAGAAATGGAGGCGCGTGTCACATGGCATGAGGCCTCATTAAATACGATTTCAGCTGAACCTGTTTACGATGCAGCGGTGAGCTTGCTTGTTATTCATTTTATAGAAAAGCGTCAGCTCTTTTTAGAGGAGGTTGCCCGTAGGCTTCAACCAGATGCGCCGTTTCTGTTGGCATTTATACAAGGCGAGATGAAGTCCCATGCATGTCAACAGGAGCTTCACATGCTTTCTCTTTTCATGCAGCGGCAAGGCCTAGAAAAAGAGGTGTTTACGTCCTTTAAAAACAGGCTGGGGCACACGACACACCCTGTTCCCGAGGAAGAAATAAATGAACATTTAATCAAAGCAGGATTTGAAGACATCAGACCTTATTTTCAGGCAGGAATGATCAAAGGGCTTGTTTGCAAGCGGAGTCGTAGAGAGGCGGATGAGAAATGAGAACACAGGTGATGGTGATAGGCGGCTATGGACATGTTGGACAGCAAATATGTCTTCAGCTAAGCGAGGTGTATCCTGGGCAAATTGTTGCGGCAGGCAGAAGCTATGAGAAGGCAGAGAAATTTTCACGCCAGACAAAAGGGAAAGTTCTTCCCTATCAATTAGACGTCAGTGAGCCGTTATGTTCGGACTGGATGGATCAAACAAAACTGGTGATCATGTGCCTTGATCAAGAAGACCCGTCATTTGCTGAAACAGTTCTGCGGTCAGGTATTGATTATATCGATATCTCTGCGAAAGGAGCGTACATGGAACAGGTGGCAAAGCTGGATCAGCAGCACATCGGCGCAACGGCTTTACTCAGTGTCGGGCTTGCGCCTGGCCTTACGAATTTATTGGCAGCGAAAGCATCATCTATGCTCTCATCAGTGAATCAAATAGATATAGGGATTATGCTTGGATTGGGTGATCAGCATGGGAAAGCCGCCATTGAATGGACGCTTGACAATGTTCATACTGACTATGTGCTTACTGAGCATCATCAACGTAAAAGAGTCAAAAGCTTTACCGGAGGCAAACGTATAGATTTTGGGGTGAAACTTGGAAAGAGGCAAGCCTATCAGTTCCCCTTCTCGGATCAGCAGACATTGCCTACGACGCTCAGCGTGCCTTCTGTGACGACAAGGCTTTGCTTTGATTCTCGCGTGGCAACGCGGGCATTTGCCTTCACAAGGAGTCTTGGAATGACGTCTCTTCTCACTGTTCCTAAAATCAAGGAACGAGCCATTTCCATGATTCAATCGGCTCAAATGGGAACAGATCAATATGCAGTGAAAGTGGAGGCGTCAGGAATGGAGAGGAACAAGATTCATCAAGCAACGCTTGGAATAAAAGGGCATGATGAGTCACAAGCAACAGCTCAAGTCGCCTCTGCTGCAGCACTGCATTTATTGAGCAGGCAGTTTGAGACAGATGTGTTTCATATCGAACAATTATTTTCATTAGCGTATGAAAATGGTGATTTTGCGTTGGTGGATCAAAAAACGAAGGAAAAGCGTGTGTTAGCGCTGAAAGCAAGCCTTTTAACAGCATAAAAGAAGACTAGCAGGTTGCTAGTCTTCTTTATGAAGATGACACATCTCCTTTTTTCTTGATGCTCGCTGTAATGAGCTGTGTCAATGTATCAGAGCCTTTTGTTGAAAGGTGAACACCATCAGGCTGAAAATAAGATGGCTGTCCGGTAGCGGCTGAATGCCAATCGACTAGGGTCACATTGGCATGTTGATCGGCCACTCGCTGAATGACTGCATTCACATCATTTTCCCAAGACCTTGGGACTCTCGTGTTCACAAGGAAAATGTGTGCCTTTGAAAATTGCTGAATGAATGCTGTCAATGTGCCCTCAGTAAAATAGCCATTCGTGCCAAGCTCAATGATAACAGCGGCATCAGATTGATTAAATGAAGCATACTGAGGAGCGATGCTGACGGCTTCGTTCATTTGTCTGCCAACCTTTGCATCGATAGTGATTTGTGCATATGTCTTTTCAAGATTTGGCGCTATGTCTAGCATGACGGAATCACCAATAGCAAGAATTTGGTGAAACTGCTTCTGATCTGCTGTTTTCTTCTCGTGTGTTTCTTTCTTTTTCTTCGTTTTCGCTTCCGTAGAGTCTCCTGCCTTTTTTGGTGTCGTCTTAATTTGTGTCACTTCCTTGGCATGTGGGGACGTATGGGACGAGCTGGACATGCCAATGGTAAATAAGATCAAAAGAGCCGCGGTGATTCCAAGGAACACTTTATTAGACGTAGACCATTGTTTGAATCCCTTTTTCCAAATAGACCAAGAGGCAAAATATTGTCTGAAGCCAAGCCGGCGAATCGGTTGCTCGATGAAGCGGTAAGAAGCCTCTGCAATGAGTAAAATGGCAATGATCTGCAATGCGACACGCCCCAGAGAAGGCTGTCCAATTTCAATGACAGGGGTGGTCAGCACGATGATGGGATAATGCCACAGGTAAATACCATAAGAACGCTTCCCAAGCCAGACGAGCGGTTGATAGGAGAGCCATTTTCCTAGTAGGCTTGCAGGGTGGCAGATGCATGCAATTAAAATCGCTGCATTCAGACAGAATAAAAGCATGCCGCCTTGATAGAGAAAGCCGTCAAATTCGTCCACTGCATAAACACATAGAAGAAAAACCGCAAACGATCCAAAACCAGCGATATGTAAAATACGCCTGCCAACAGGAAGTAGCTTTTTGCTGGACAGTCTTTGCATGGGCCATACAAATGCTAGGCTGCACCCAATCAGAAGCGCAAATGCACGAGTATCTGTTCCATAATAAACTCTGCTTGGGTCCGTATCTGGTGAATAAAGAATCGCCATCCATAGGGCGGAGACAAGCGCAAGGCCAAAGGTGATCATTGGCAGATGGGATCTATTTTTTACCCATTTTAGTCCTGCAATCAATAGTACTGGCCAAATGATATAAAATTGCTCTTCGATCGCTAAAGACCATAAATTTTTCAGTGGAGATACAGCATTGAAGCTATCAAAATAAGACAGCTGATGGAAAATGTACCACCAGTTACTGACATAAAAAAAGGACGATAAGGCATCGCCACGAATGGACAAAAGCGCATTCGAACCCGCAATCGCACACCAGCTGACGGTTAAGAAAATCATTACGTAAGCAGCTGGAAGAAGCCTTCTGATCCGGCCCATCCAAAATGGCAAAAGCTCTTGATAGCCCAAATCCTGTTTATGTAACAAGATCGTCGTAATCAAGTAACCAGAAATCACAAAAAACAAATCAACGCCAAGAAACCCGCCGCTCGCAGGTCCAATATGTAAGTGATAAGCAATGACCGCCAATACAGCAATGGCTCTTAGCCCATCTAATCCTAATATATAACGTAAACGATTCTCCTTACTGTTCATGAAAATGAATCCCCCATTTATGTCAAAACGCTTCTATTTTGTTGTTACGCCAAAGAACAACGATTCTTTTATTTTATATAAGATTAGACGAATCAGCATCACATTTTGTTGGCGAATTTCTGTCTTTTTTTAAAATTTTTATATAAAGAAAGAATTGATGGTTTGGAAGGCTGCCTTATTTTTATACTCAAAACCAAAATCCCTGTCATAATAAAAGAAGATGGAAAGGGGATGTGTGAAATGAGAAGACTTGAAAATGATCAGTTATTGATTCAAATCAATGAGAGAGGTGCCGAGGTCAGAGAGGTGCTTCATAAGGAAAGTGGACGTCAATATATGTGGTCTGGCGATCCTGCATACTGGGGCAGGGTGTCGCCTGTCTTATTCCCGATTGTTGGGCGATTAAAGAATGACCAATACAAGATAGATGATCAAACCTATGAGCTCACGCAGCATGGATTTTTGCGTGATGTTGATTTTGATGTACATGAAGAAACGAAACATACAGTGACTTTTCAATATGAATCAAAAGGTCGTCATATCGAGCAGTATCCCTATGAATTTACCGCCCGTATTCGATACGAGCTGTCGGAAAATGGTCTGATGATTTCCTGGGAAATTGATTATGCCGGAGATGACACGATGTATTTCTCTATTGGAGGTCACCCCGCATTTCAAGTCCCGCTTGTTGAAGGAGAACGTACAGCGGATTATACCCTGACATTGATGCCTTCTACTGAGCAACTACCTGTCCAATATGAACTGGAAAATTCACTTATTAAGGAGAAAGAAAAAGGGATTCAGCTTAAACCGATTCCGCTTCGACCAGAGCTTTTTCAGCATGATGCGATGATCTTTCGTCATATCAATCGAGTGTCATTGACGTCTCAAGCAGGTCACGGGGTTGAGGTTGATCTCACTGGTTTTCCGTTCGTTGGTATTTGGTCACCTTATGATCAAGAAAAAGGCACAATGGCTCCTTTTGTTTGTATTGAGCCTTGGTACGGTATTGCCGATGTGGAAGGGACGAATGGACAGTACAAGGAAAAGTTCGGTATTCAAACTTTAGAGAAAAATGAAACCTTCCTAGCCGCCTTTACGATTTTCTTCAAATGAACATTTGTGCATGATAAGTTGAACAATTTGTTATGATAGAAGAAAAAAGGAGGCGTACGAATGGATCGGGAGAAACAACAACTGAGTATTGAAGCGGCAAGGCTATATTATTTATCGGATTACAGCCAGCAGGATATTGCCAAACAGCTCGACCTGTCGAGACCAACTGTATCTCGGCTGCTTCAATATGCAAAGGAGAAGGGGTACGTCCAGATAACGGTAATGGACCCGTTTGAAGACTTGAATGAGCTGTCTTCATTGCTTAAGGAAAAATATGACCTGCTCGAAGCCCATGTGGTGTTTTCGCCCAAAGATGATTATCCAACGATCACCGAATACTTGAGTCAATTTGGTGCCGAATACTTGCAAAACACAGTAAAAGACGGTGATATCGTTGGCGTGAGTTGGGGAACCACTATGTATCAAATTGCTCAAAAGATGCAACCTAAACAGGTCAAAGGTGTAGAGGTTGTCCAGCTGAAGGGTGGGATTAGCCACTCCCATGTGAATACATATTCTGCGGAAACCATCCAGCTGTTTGCAGAGGCCTTTCAAACAGCACCGCGCTATTTGCCTCTTCCTGTTGTATTTGATAGTGCTGCCGTCAAGGAAATGGTGGAGCAGGACAGACATATTCAGCGCATCATTGAAATGGGCAAACAGGCGAATATTGCTGTGTTCACTGTTGGAACGGTAAGAGATGAAGCCCTTTTGTTTAGACTTGGTTACTTCCGTGAAGAAGAAAAAGCACTGCTCAAAGCATCTAGCGTTGGAGACATCTGTTCGCGCTTTTATGATCAAGAAGGCCGCATTTGCAGTGAAGCGATTAACAACCGTACGATTGGCGTGGAGCTTGATGATTTAAGGACAAAAGAACGCTCTATTCTTGTTGCTGGCGGACATCGCAAGGTTGCTTCTATCCACGGGGCACTAAGAGGAAAATATGCGAACTTCTTGATTATTGATCAGCATACAGCAAAGGCTCTTTTAAATGTCACAAAATAGATGAACAAAATTTCATAACTATGTTTACAATTGTTCATTGGTCATATATGATGAAAGTATCATAATTAAAAGGAAGTGTAAGCATGACGATAGCAAAGCTCATTGATCATACAGCACTAAAACCAGATACATCGAAAGCTGCAATTATGCAGTTACTTGAAGAAGCAAAGACTCATCAGTTTGCATCCGTTTGTGTGAATCCAACATGGGTATCTATTGCGGCGAAAGAACTAGCAGGAACAGGCGTTGATGTTTGTACAGTCATCGGTTTCCCGCTAGGTGCAAACACAACAGCAGTGAAAGCATTCGAAACAAAGGATGCCATTGAGAATGGTGCAACTGAAGTGGACATGGTTATCAATATCGCGGCATTGAAAGACGGCGAATATGATGCAGTTGAGCAAGATATTCGTGCAGTTGTAGACGCGGCAAAAGGGAAAGCACTTGTGAAAGTTATTATTGAAGCGTGCTTACTCACAGATGATGAGAAAGTCAAAGCTTGTGAGCTTTCAGTGAAAGCTGGCGCTGATTTTGTGAAAACATCGACTGGATTTAGTACAGGCGGTGCCACTGCTGAGGACATCGCATTAATGCGTAAAACAGTAGGGCCTGACATCGGTGTGAAAGCATCAGGCGGCGTGAGAACAAAAGAAGATGTTGAGGCAATGCTAGCTGTAGGCGCTACGCGAATTGGTGCGAGTGCAGGCGTTTCTATTATCAAAGGGGATCAATCAGCTCCTTCGAAAGACTATTAATTCATACGATCCTATGGTAGGATAACATTCGTGACTCATAAATGAAGAAAAAGTCATATGCGGAAGAAACTCGATTCTGGTAATTTCTTCCGCGCTTTGTTTACGAAATAGGGTTTGTTCCATACAAGCGCATTAATGTAAACGAATTCATTCGAGGAGGAAAAACATGAAATACGTGATTGGTATCATCGGTTTGCTGGTGATTCTCGCCATTGCATGGCTAGCTAGTAACGGCAAAAAACGGGTAAAATTCCGTCCAGTAATTGTCATGATTGTACTGCAATTTATTTTAGGTTATATTCTGCTCAATACAGGTGTTGGAAACTTCCTAGTCGGAGGCTTTGCAAAAGGATTCCAAATGCTACTAGGCTATGCCGGTGAAGGAATCAACTTCGTATTTGGCGGATTAATGAATGATAATGCATCAACTTTCTTCATCAACGTCTTACTGCCGATCGTCTTTATTTCGGCATTAATCGGTATTTTGCAGCATTGGCGTATCCTTCCGCTTATCGTACGCGGAATCGGTTATCTGCTTAGCAAAGTAAACGGTATGGGCAAACTAGAATCTTACAACGCAGTAGCGTCTGCGATTTTAGGTCAATCAGAAGTCTTTATTTCCATTAAGAAACAGCTCGGATTATTACCTCAGCAGCGTCTTTATACATTATGTGCATCTGCAATGTCGACCGTATCCATGTCGATTGTCGGTGCGTACATGCAAATGATTAAACCAGAGTACGTGGTCACAGCACTTGTACTGAACCTATTTGGTGGATTCATTATTGCATCTATTATCAATCCATATGAAGTAGCTAAGGACGAAGACATGCTCGAAGTCGTTGAAGAAGAAAAACAATCCTTCTTTGAAATGCTTGGCGAATACATTATGGACGGTTTCAAAGTAGCGATTGTTGTCGCTGCGATGTTGATTGGATTCGTTGCATTAATTGCGATGATTAACGGAATTTTTACAGCTGTTATCGGTGTGTCTTTCCAAGATGTACTTGGTTATGTATTTGCCCCATTTGCTTTCATTGTTGGTGTACCTTGGAGCGAAGCAGTACAAGCAGGAAGCATTATGGCAACGAAAATGGTTTCCAACGAATTTGTGGCAATGCAAATCCTGTCTGGCGATGCTTTCCATTTCACTGCTCGTACAGAAGCGATCATTTCTGTATTCCTTGTATCATTTGCGAACTTCTCTTCTATCGGTATCATTGCTGGAGCAGTCAAAGGCTTAAACGAAAAACAAGGAAACGTTGTTGCACGTTTTGGATTAAAGCTTCTATTTGGTGCAACACTTGTCAGCTTCTTAACAGCAGGCGTTGTCGGTTTGATTTACTAATTTAAAAAAAGGAATGGTGAAAACAATGAGAATGGTAGATATCATTGCGAAAAAACGTGACGGAAAAGAATTATCTTCAGAGGAAATTTCTTTCTTTGTCAAAGGATATACGGACGGAACAATTCCTGACTACCAAGCAAGTGCCTTGGCTATGGCGATTTTCTTCCAAGATATGACGGATCAAGAACGTGCAGATTTAACGCTCGCTATGGCGAACTCAGGAGACACGATTGACCTGTCTGCCATTGAAGGCATTAAAGTAGACAAGCATTCAACAGGTGGTGTAGGTGATACAACAACGCTTGTACTTGCACCTCTTGTGGCTGCACTTGATGTACCTGTAGCGAAAATGTCTGGTCGCGGCCTTGGACATACAGGCGGTACAGTGGATAAGCTTGAAGCGGTAAAAGGCTTCCACGTAGAAATCACAAAAGATGAATTCATCGAGCTCGTGAACCGTCATAAAGTAGCGGTTATTGGTCAATCAGGCAACCTGACACCAGCAGATAAAAAGCTTTATGCCCTTCGTGATGTGACAGGTACAGTGAACTCAATCCCGCTCATTGCTAGCTCAATTATGAGTAAGAAAATTGCTGCTGGCGCAGATGCGATCGTATTAGATGTGAAAACAGGTGCAGGTGCTTTCATGAAAACACCTGAAGACTCAGAGAAGCTTGCAAAAGCCATGGTCCGCATCGGAAACAACGTTGGCAGACAAACGATGGCTGTTATCTCTGATATGTCTCAACCGCTGGGATTAGCGATTGGAAACTCCCTTGAAGTGAAAGAAGCCATTGACACGCTTAAAGGCGAAGGTCCTGAAGACTTAAACGAGCTTGTGCTCACTTTAGGAAGTCAAATGGTCGTTCTTGCGAAAAAAGCAGAAACGCTTGATGAAGCAAGAGAAAAGCTAATTGAAGTCATGAAAAACGGCAAAGCACTTGAGAAATTCAAGGAATTCTTAGAAAACCAAGGCGGAGACGGCTCGATTGTAGATCAACCAGAAAAACTGCCGCAAGCCCCTTACCAAATCGAAGTTCCTGCAAAAGAAGCAGGTGTGGTTGCTGAAATCGTCGCAGACGAAATCGGTGTTGCAGCGATGATTCTTGGAGCAGGACGTGCAACAAAAGAGGACGATATCGATCTATCTGTTGGTATCATGCTGAACAAAAAAGTCGGTGATCGTGTTGAAAAAGGAGATTCACTCGTAACACTTCATACAAATCGTGAAGATGTTGCGAATGTCATGGAGAAAATTTATGACAACATTCGCATCGCAGATCATGCTGATGCACCAACTCTTATTCACACGGTGATCACAGAATAAAGAAAAAAGGACAAAAGTGCTTCGTCGCTTTTGTCCTTTTTTTATGTAAGATTTAGGTGGGAATCCCTGTAAGGTGTGTTAAAAAGGCGGGCGTTCAGCTCGTCTTTTTTCTATTAATATAAAAAATTTCACTTTATGAAACAAACCTCTTGCAATCATGAAATAATGGGTGTATATTAGTTGACGAGTCAATGATTGATATATCAACTAATTGATCTGAATAGAAAAGAGGGGATGGCATTGACTGCATTTTGCTCTGAAGAAGCAGAGGTATTATACCGTTTGCAGTGCGTGAACCGTATGATGGGCGTGAAGTTCGAAGCATGCACGGGCATCAGCCAATCAAGATTAGAGTTGCTCTCACTGTTATTTCAAGCAGACGAAATCAGCCAGTCAGATTTGCAGAAAAAAGTAAATATTGATAGTGCGGCTGTGACGCGTCACTTAAAACAGTTAGAAACAAAAGGAATGGTCACGCGCAGAAGAAAGCCAGAAGATAATCGAGTCACACTTGTTCGTCTGACAGAAGAAGGCAGAACAAGAATCGAAGCTTCTAAAAAAGAAAAAGAACGATTTATTTCAGAAATGCTTGAGAACGTAAGTGACGAAGAACGAAAGCTTCTCACTGATGTGCTCAGCCGAATACAGCAAAACATCGAAAAGATTCAAACAACTTAAAGGAGTGTTTCAACATGGCTACAACATTAAAAACAAACGATTTTATGGAAATTATGAAAGGACGCCGTTCTATTCGTAACTATGACCCAGCTGTGAAAATCAGCAAAGAAGAAATGGCAGAGATTCTAGAAGAAGCAACAACTGCACCATCATCAGTGAATGCACAGCCTTGGCGCTTCATGGTCATTGACAGCCCAGAAGGAAAAGAAAAGCTTGCACCACTTGCAAAATTCAACCAAACTCAAGTGTCAACATCAGCAGCTGTCATTGCCGTATTTGCAGATATGAAAAGCAATGAATACTTAGATGAAATTTATTCAAAAGCAGTAGAGCATGGCTACATGCCGCAAGAAGTGAAAGAAAGACAAATTGCTGCACTAACTGCACACTTTGAGGTGCTTCCAGAGCAAGTCAACCGCGAAACAATCTTAATTGACGGTGGAATTGTGTCTATGCAGCTTATGCTTGCAGCACGTGCACACGGCTATGATACAAATCCAATTGGTGGTTTTGATAAAGAAGTCATCGCTGAAACATTTGGCTGGGATAAAGAACGTTATGTACCAGTGATGCTGTTATCCATTGGGAAAGCTGCTGACGAAGGTTATGCATCTTACCGCTTACCGATTGAACGCATTACAGAGTGGAAATAATATCTTTTAAAAAGGAGACGATTAGATGATTATTATTCATGCAGGGATGACCATTCATCCAGAAAAAGAAACCGTATTTCTAGCAGAAATCAATGCATTAATGACAGCTTCACAAGCGGAAGAAGGCAATGTATCCTACAAGCTGTTCAAGGATACAGATAAGGAAAATACCTTCTTAATGGTAGAAGTGTGGAAAGATGACGCTGCGGTTCAGAGCCATAATGCGAGTGCACATTTCCAAGCCTTCGTCGCGAAGGCAAAAGAATTCTTAGCCGCTCCACTTGACGTTGTTGCCTTTCAAGGCCAGCAACTTTCATAGTAAAACAACAAACACCCTAGGCGTTGGGACTGACCCCCGTTTTTGAGACAGGAATCAAAACACCTTTATACAGCCAATTGCCGATAGTTTATCGGTGATTGGTTGTTTAGTTTCGTTTGAATACGAATGTTGTTATAATAATAAATGTATTCTTTGACAGTGCGTTCTACGATGGTGGTTGTAGTGCGATCAATCCTGTTAAGATAGAACGTTTCAGACTTTAGTGAGGAATGAAACGATTCGATGGAGGCATTATCAGCGGGCGTCCCTTTACGGGACATGCTCATGGTAATGCCTTTTATATGAACCGCTTTCTGATACTCGTAAGATGTATACACAGAACCTTGATCGCTATGTAACACGCAATTCTCAGGAAGTGCTGGGAGCTGATTAAGTGTGTTTAAGATAAAGTCTGTGTCCTGCTTATCACCAATCGTAAAAGCAATCACTTCTCCATTATATAAATCCAATATACTGGAAAGGTACAATTGTTTCTGTCCATAAGGCAAATACGTGATGTCCGTTACTAGTTTTTCAAGAGGGCGATCAGACTGAAAATTCCGATCCAGTATATTACCGGCTACGGCATAAGGCTGCCCATTCTTCTTACGCTTTTTCATTTTAACCCGGCATTGCCACTGGTTTTTCTGCATGATACGTTGAACAGTTTTATGGTTAATACGCATTCTCATTTTTAGTATGGCTGTGATTTTCCGATAACCATATCGATATTTGTGCTTTCGGCACAACGTGCCGACCTGTTTCTCTAGTTGTCTTTCAGAATGAGTCTGAGTCAAATCTTTTTTCCATCTATAATACGAAGTACGTAAGATGCCTAAATGGACACAGATGTCCTGTACCGTCATCGTTTTGCGAAATTCTTCTACCAGTTTGATTGACGTTTCCTTATCAACTTCCTTTCCAATTCGTTGTACTTTTTTAAAACTTCATTCTGTTGACTCAAATAGCGATTTTCTGCCTGTAGTCTCTCTAATTCAGAAGAGTACTCGGGACCCTTTCCATAGGTATATTGTTTTCCAACAGGTTGTTCGAACCTGTGTGTATCCCCAGCTTTATGCCATCTCACCCATGTCTGAACCTGCGTCTTATTCTTGATATTCAATTCCTGCATGATCTCTTTCATAGGTACGCCTGCCAACCTCATTTCCACAGCCTTCTGTTTGACTTCAACCGGATAACTCACTCTTGTCCCCATAGAAAAAACACCTCCATGTTTTATTTCGGATCACAACGATCCGTTTTCAAACTTGAAGGTGTTTTTTATTTGTCTCATCTTATGGGGTCAGTCCCGTTTATCGTCTAGGGTTCTTTTATTTTCGACACCTTGTTCCACTCATTTCATTCCCGTATTGTGCATTTTCCACAAAGTTTCTGAAAATAAAATGTTTTTCGACTTAAGTATATTGGAATATGCTAGAATTAGATATTATTTATTACCAAATTAGGGAGGAACCAAAATGAAAAAAGGGAAATGGACGAGTATTGCACTAACGGCTGTCCTCAGTTTAGGCACATTGGCAGCTTTCAGCACCCCTCTATCTGCCCACACCACAGAGAAATCAACATCCTCAGATGGCGGTCATTATTCAGGTGTTCCATTTGACGCAAGTGTCGTGAATGAAGACCGTCTCATCAAAGCCTTGAAAAAACAAGGAAAGATCAAAAAGAATGCCAATGAAGCAGAAACCCAAAAAGCACTAAAGAACTATCTAAAGAAAAAAGAAGAATCTGCTATGAAACAAAGTGCAAGCACTTTAACAGAAGAGCCTGAATTTCTGAAAGAATACAAACAAAAGGTACATAACAAATTAGCCAAAAAGAAAAAGTTAAAGAAGCATAATGGAAAAGAAAGCAATCATGTAAAACCGGTCAAAAAGGAAAAGTATAAAGGCGAAGTTCGCAATGATAAGGTATTGGTTTTATTAGTAGATTTTAAAGATTATAAGCATAATAGTATTAAAAAAGAAGAGACTGATATGTACTATGACAAGTACGATCAACAGCACTATCAAGACATGCTTTTCGGAAAAAATGGCTACATCGGTCCAGATGGGAAACGAAAAGTATCCATGAAGCAATATTATGAGAAACAGTCTGGCGGTAGTTACACGATCAGTGGAACGGTTGCTGGCTGGTATACAGCGAAGCATGAAGCAGCCTATTATGGCGGGAACGTACCTGATGAATCAGGTAGTGACGGCAGACCACGTGAATTGGTGAAAGAAGCACTCGAAGCTGCAGCAAAGGACCCGAATATTGATCTTAGTGAATATGATCAATGGGATCGATATGATATGGATGGAGACGGCGTTTATAACGAACCAGACGGCATCATTGACCATTTGATGGTCGTTCATGCCGGTGTAGGTGAAGAAGCTGGCGGCGGACAGCTTGGCTCTGATGCGATTTGGTCGCACCGCTGGTCACTTGGTGATGTATTTGAAATTCCAAACACAGAATCTGAAGTCGGACAAGGCGGAAAGTTAGGCGCATTAGATTACACCATTGAGCCTGAAGATGGCGCGGCAGGCGTATTCACACATGAATTCGGACATGATCTCGGTCTTCCTGATGAGTACGATACACAGTACACAGGCGGAGGCGAGCCCGTTTCCTACTGGTCGATCATGTCAAGCGGAAGCTGGGCAGGTAAAGTCCCTGGAACAGAACCAACAGGCTTCAGTCCATATGCGAAAGAAATGCTTCAAAACTTGCATGGCGGTAACTGGCTTACTGGACAAACCATTGATGGTAAAACTTTAAAGAAAAGCAAAACAGTGCTGATTGATGAAGCAGCAACAAAAGGAACGAACCATGATGCGGTTCGGGTAGATTTACCAGATAAAGAGATTGAGGTCACAAAACCTGCTCAAGGACAAAATGCGTACTTTAGTGGAACGGGTGACAATTTAAATGCGACCATGACGACAACAGGTATCGATTTGTCGAAAGGGAGCAAAGCAGAGCTGACATTTAAAGCATGGTACGATATCGAAGAAGATTATGACTATGCATATGTAGAAGTTCGTGAAACAGGAACCGATCAGTGGAAGACCATTGCTGGTAACATCACAAACGATCGAAATGAAGCTGGAGCGAACGAAGGCAATGGAATTGACGGAAAATCAGATGGATGGGTTGATGCAACCTTTGATCTTTCTGCTTATGCAGGGAAGAAAATTGACCTGCAATTCCGCTATACAACCGATGCAGGCTATTCACTGCCAGGCTTATTTGTAGATGATTTAAACATCACTGCAGATGGGACGAACGTATGGTCAGATGATGCCGAGGGTACGTCAACTTTCACGTTTAACGGATTCTCGAAATCAAATGGAAAACAATATGCAGCACAATATTATTTATTAGAGTGGCGCTCTTATGCTGACGTTGATAAAGGGTTAAAGCATATCAAACGCGGAGCAAGCCTTATGAGCTATAATAACGGTTTGGTCGTGTGGTATGTCGATCAATCCTACAGTGATAACTGGGTAGGAAAACACCCAGGGAACGGTTTCCTTGGGGTAGTAGATGCAGATCAGCAAGTATTGAAGTGGAGTGACGGTTCCATTGCTGCTACAGGTTTCCAAGTACATGATGCTGCATTTTCTTTGAATCCAAGTACAAAGCTCAATATTGATTATACAGCGACAACCGGCTTAACGTTGGTAGATCGCTATATTCGCCCGACTCGTACATTTAGTGATAAAAAGAATTATGTGAATCCAAAAAATCCAGAAGCAGGACGTGATGTCCCAACATACGGTCTATCCTTTAAAGTCGTTGGACAAAGTAAGGATCGTTCTGTTGGAAAGGTATTAATTTCTAAAAGTAACTAAACAGAAAGCCGGATTCTAGCATTGAATCCGGCTTTTTGATATGGTCATAAACTGTTTTTGATGAAAAGGACGGCTTTTTGATCGAATGTCTGTTCTTTTTTATTTTTGATATCCGAATGAAATCATTATATAATAGAGACTGGAAGGTTTTTCTTTCATACATGGTTCTTTTTAGCTGTTAAAACAAAGGAAAGGATGAGCGTTACCAATGAGTTGTGTCACTGCTAAGCAATTAAAGGTGATAAGAGGGACGATGCAGACTTTTTGCAGCCATTTAGAGTATGATGGTCACGGTAAGCTTCATATTAATACCATCATGGCTTTTATTAAAAAGGAGTTTGGTGTGAGGAAAATGAAAGACATTCCACAAAGCCGCTTTAATGAAGCGCTTGAATTAATACAAGACTTTGATTTGTACACGGATAAAATAGAGATTCGTGATCGTCTATCAGAAAGGAATTAACTAAATTGAATATTTTAGCAATAATACTAGTAGGAATTGTCGCATTAGAACACCTTGTCATTATGTTATTAGAAATGTTTTTTATGGAATCAAAGATGGCAAAAAGATCCTTTAAGCTGCCAGAACACTTGCAAAAGGATCCAAATGTAAAAGTGATGTTTGCCAATCAGGGGCTTTATAACGGGTTTTTAGCTGCAGGACTCATTTGGGGGCTCATTCTCGGATCGAATACTGTTGGATATATGATTCAGCTATTTTTCATTATTTGCGTGATCATCGCTGCTGTATTTGGTGGTGTGACCTCTAATAAATCAATCATCGTCAAGCAAGGAGTACCAGCGTTGCTTGCATTAATTGCGCTTATCCTGGCAATTTAACTATAAATAAAACCGCCCTATTGAAGGGCGGCTTTTATCTTTTTCGAAGACCCATCAGACGAATGATGGAAGTCAGACAAAGAGCAACGGCAACAGCCAAAATAATTTTTCCATACATGACCCCTGTTAAATTCATCAAAAAGACAGCCAATATGATACAGAGTGTGATGGTGATCATCACAATCGAATAGGTTTTCATCTCTTTTCCACTCCTTTAAATATCCCCACACATCCGTGAGGTCTATCTATCTTACCTCATATGATATCACTCAATGACAATTTTACATGAAATTCCCTACTAATAGAATGTGACATATTGATTAGATTTGATGTCATGCCATATTTTTTAGAAAATCGGGTATACCATAAAGAACTGCACCGAAGTTGAGTTGCTTGATATTTAATTGTGCAAAATGTAAAATAGCCACATGATAAATCGAAAGGATGATCAAGATGAGTAAGAAAGTGTTATTAGTATCGACAAGTAGTTCAGAAATGAACGGACATCCAACAGGCTTATGGCTAGAGGAATTGGCAGAGCCCTTTCATATTTTTAAAGAAAATGAACTAGACGTTCAAATCGTCTCTATACAAGGTGGAATGGTTCCTATTGATAAAAACTCCATTCCAGAAGGTGTTCCTGCGCAATATGAAGATGTATATAAATTACTTCAAGACACAAAGGCGCTTACAGACGTGAACCCAGCTGATTATGATGGCATCTTCTTTGCAGGGGGACACGGCCCAATGATCGATTTTGCATCTAATCAACTGGTAGCCGATGCAATCTTAGCGATTTCAAACAAAAATGGTGCAGTCGGAGCTGTTTGTCATGGTGTGTCAGCATTCGTTGATGTGAAGGATCAGGATGGCAAATCATTCATTGAAGGTAAAAAAATCACAGGTTTCACAAACGAAGAAGAGGAAGCTGTTCAGCTGACATCAAAGGTTCCATTTTTATTGGAAACAAAACTTCGTGAGCAAGGGGCAGCGTTTGAAAAAGGAGATGCCTTTGCACCATATGCTGTAGTTGACGGAAAAATCATTACTGGACAAAACCCAGGTTCCAGTGCAGAAACAGCACGCCTGTTTGTTAAAACCATTTCATAAAGTGATCAAAAAACCAGTCGTAGACAATACGGCTGGTTTTTTGTCATAAAGATTTCCTAAAAAAGACCATAACAACGAATGAAATAATGGTAAAATATTCACAGGGTATAAAACCCAATTAAGGAAAAGGGGATGTTTCTGTGAGAACTTTTTATGGAAAAATGACTGCCGCTATATTATCCATTCTACTCGTCACAACAGGTTTATTTTCACCAGCATTAAAAGCAGAAGAAGCACCGAAAACAGATGGAAAATTGTCACCACTGACGGAAAAAGCTATTCAGCAAGTGCAAGACTCGTTTTTGAAGCAGGATGAAGGAATCGCTATCAAACAGAAACAGCTAAAAAAATCTTTTAAAGTAGATAAGAAAAATGGAATCAGTATTAAACGAAAAGCCGCTAAAGATGGTCAGATGCGTACATCTTCCGTTCGCTCCATTGATGGACTAGCCATCAACCAATCAGTTGTCTTATCAGAAGACGACCCAGTCGATTTATGGTTGTTAAGTACGACTTCACCTCAGGCACTCATCAGCCGAATTACCTCTTCAAATCCCGATTATTTCGTACAATTATTTGTTGTTGATTATGAAACTGGACAAGCTTATCCGACGGACTTGATTCAGCCAGCAGGCAGTCTCCTTGGTTTGACCAATTTACCAGCAGGTGACTACGCATTCGGTATCACAAGCGGTGGGGATTTTGGAGACTCTTACACGTTACAAGTGAATGCAAAAAACCCACCCAATTTCACAGGGGCTGTTTCCCTTTCTTCCACCTTGCAATACTTTGTAGCTGAGTATGCCGATGGGAATGTTATCGCTAATGGTACAAAAGTGTATAACAAACAATCTAAGACCGCCGATTACAAATGGGAACGTGTATTTTATTTCCCATATGACGGAAAATACGAACAGAGAACTCATTCTGTTGACAGTGTGAAAGTGAAAAGTATTTCGGCACCAGTATCGTACTCTGCTCCTTATGCGAGTTCATCTGAGGCCATTCTCGTCTACTTAGATGTGGACACGTTATTTATGTATCATGAATCATCGTTTGCTAGCGGACAATATTACCATAGTAGCTTTGTGGATACACTTGGGAAGAGAACGCCAAGACCTTTAGACATTGATGATCTGACAAATTACGGCGATCATATTTTAGCTGTTGATTTGAAAACAGGAAAGCCAATTGATTTCTTCAGCGTCCTTAATTTTTACTATGCTGCAGGGATCGAGAAGCTGCCTACGATCAGAACGTTGAATTAAGAAAAGCGGTTGACAGCAAATCTACACATGTGTAGAGTAAAGATAATTAAATGACAAAAGTCCACTAGGGGAGTCATGTATGACTGAGACAAGAGAAAATCTTGGACCCTTTGAACCTGATCTAGTTTGTACTAGCGGAGGGAAGTGGAGCTGGACCTCGTCTTATTCATGATTGAATCGATAAGAAGGCCGCTCCATTTGGGGTGGCTTTTTCATTTATTCTACTGAAGAAGAGGAGGCTTTTTTTATGACGTTTTCAGCGCAATTAAGAGAAGAAACAGAACCATTATTTGAAGCCATTTATCAGCATCCGTTTGTCAGGGGACTGGCAGAAGGAAAGCTGGAAAAGGAACAGATCATTCATTACGTCAAACAAGATGCAGAATATTTACAGGCTTTTATTAAAATTTACGCAGCGGCTCTTAGCAGATGTACAGACAAAGAAGATATTGCTTTTTTCCATCAGCAGATTGCGTTTGTACTAGATAGTGAGACACACCCTCACCAAAATCTTTGCCGAGTGGCAGGTGTATCATATGATGAGCTCCAAGGTGCCCCGCTTGCTCCGAGTGCTCATCACTATATTCATCACATGCTACAAGTCGCCAAGGAAGGTACGCTTGGAGAAATCATCGCTGTCCTGCTTCCATGCCCTTGGACATATTGGGAAATTGGGAAACGAATGCTCACAGATGTGCAGCCCGACCCGTCACATCCGTTTTATGAGTGGATCACATTTTATGGAGGGTTAACCGACTCTATTACGGTGGAGCTTTGCAAACGGCTCGATCAGCTGGCGGAAGCAGCAAGTGAGAAGGAAAAGGAAAAAATGAAACAGCGCTTTATCTTAAGCTGTCAGCTAGAGTACAAGTTTTGGGACATGGCGTTTACGGTGGAAGAGTGGCCAGTTCCATTGGAGGTGCATTCATCATGACATGGAAGATGAAAGAAGTTGTCCTTGCTGTCATTTTATCTGTTGCATGCGGTGTCATCTATTTAGGGTGGTCCACACTTTACTTACCCATTACAGCACTGGTTGGTCCCGCAGGAGGCAATATCATGTTTGGCATTTGGGTAATTGCCAGTCCAATCGTCGCGTATATCATCCAAAAGCCGGGAGCTGCCCTGATCGCAGAAACAGCCGCTGCCGCTGTGGAATTACTGACAGGCAGCCACTTTGGTCTTTCAGCCCTGCTGATTGGTGTATGCCAAGGGCTTGGGGCGGAAATCGCCTTTGCTCTTTTTGGGTATAAACGATATCGTATGTGGACACTGATGCTGTCAGGTGCCTTTGCGGCTGTTGGAGCAATGGCTTACAGCCTCGTTGCAAATGGCTTTGGTTATTACACACCTCAAGTTTTACTCATCACACTGATGACTCAAATCATTAGCGGAATGATACTGGGCGGATGTTTAGCGAAAGTTGTGGTAGATACATTATCTAAAACCGGTGTACTGAATCAATATGCCATCATGAAAGAAAAACGAAACAAAGGTGAACAGCATGAATTCATTTCTCGCGTGCAATAATCTCACTGTCCGTTTTTATGAACAGCCTCAGCCCGCTTTGCATCAAGTCTCTCTTTCTATTCAAAAAGGAGAAAAGGTGCTTATTTTAGGGCCAAGCGGCAGCGGTAAATCAACGCTCATCTCGGTTCTGGCTGGCATCATTCCAGAACATTTAGAAGCGGACATGCAGGGCGAAGTGATATTGCAAAGACATACAGGCGTCATGTTTCAGGACCCTGATTCCCAGTTTTGTATGCATCGCATCAATGAAGAAATTGCCTTTAGCTTAGAGAACCGCTCCGTCCCTCGTGACAAGATGGATGGTATCATTCAGCAGCTCATGCAAAAAGTCCAACTCGAAGTCGATCCGAATACAGACATCCACACATTATCTGGCGGCATGAAGCAGCGATTGGCGCTTGCCTGTTTACTCGCGTTAGAGCCAGATGTGCTGTTCTTTGATGAACCGACCGCACAGCTTGATCCAGCAGGCAGAATGGAGATCTTTCAGCTTCTACAGCAGCTTGCAGCTGATCAGCGACAAACCATGATTTTTGTAGAGCATGTGCTAGATGGTGTCATTGAATGGATGGACCGGGTGATTTTATTAGACGATCAAGGCAGCATCTTAGCAGATGGATCTCCAAAAGATGTGCTCGCGACATATGAAAAAGAAATGAAAGAGGCAGGAATATGGCGGCCGAAATTATTTCCCGAGAAATGGTCCACGATCCTTCAAGATCCATTTCATCCAATGAGTCATACGCTTATGCAAACCTTTGAAGTAAGAAAAGAGCAGCATAAACAAGTGCTAGCGACTGAGCGGGAGACCATCATTCGCTCAGAAGACCTTCAATTAAGCTACGGCAAAAAGAGGGTTATGAGTGATCTCCAGCTTGATATCAAAGCAGGTGATTGGGTGGCGATCATTGGGGAAAATGGAAGTGGGAAAAGCACATGTCTTAAACATTTGGTTCGTTTAGAGCCAACGAAAAAAGGCCACATTTTTTTAAAAGACACAATCCTTAAAAAGTGGTCAGACCGAGAACTATATGAAAAAACAGGTTTTGTGTTTCAAAATCCGGAGCTTCAATTCATACAAGATACAGTGTTCGATGAAATTGCATTTGGTGGAAGGCAGCGTAATTGGCCAGAGTCCGTTGTACAAGAAAAAACCATTCAGCTATTGAAAGAGTTCGGTTTAGAAAAGCATGCAAAAGCTCATCCTTTCACTTTAAGCTTAGGCCAAAAAAGAAGATTGAGTGTGGCTACAATGCTCCTTTTTGATCAGGATGTCCTATTGTTAGACGAACCGACTTTCGGACAGGATGAAAGAAAAGCGAAGGAATTAATCAGGCGCTTAAAAGAGCGTCAACGCCAAGGCACCACTATTTTAATGGTCACACATGATATGGACCTTGTCGATGAGTGTGCCGATCAAGTGCTTCTTTTTCATCAAGGAAAGCATGTGTATGATGGCACGCCTTATGATTTGTTTTCAAATCAGGACCTTGTCGATGCTTATCAGCTGAGAGCCCCGTTGCATTATCAATATATGGCTGAAAGAAAGGGCGTGCTGACGATTGCAAAGTAATCACTCCTTTCTTTCCACTGTGAATCCAACTATCAAATTACTCGCTCATCTACTTGCGATGTGTTGTCTCATGGCGATATCTGATCCTAAAACAACCTTCATCATCTGGCTGTTTGCACTTGGAATTGGGCTTGTTTTAGGCGGATGGAATTTGAAGTATCTTTTCACAAGACTTGTCCCTTATCTGCTCTTTTTTATTCTCGTGTTTTGGATGATGGCGGCCTTTGGCAAGGGGGATCATACTGTTTGGAAATGGGCATGGTTTCATGTGACAGAGGAGAGTTTAAGAAATGGACTCACCATCGCTCTCAGAATGCTTGGCTTTGTGACATTCGGTCTTCTGTTTACGTCCACAACAGATTTGACAGCATTTATGATGAGCCTCATTCATCAGTGCAAAATATCGCCAAAATGGGCGTATGGGATGCTTGCAGGCTTCCGGTTTATTCCGTTATTTCAAAGTGAATTAAAGCAAATGAAGGCGGCACATAAAATTAGAGGCTATAAGCAAAAAAACAGTTGGAAAGCCTTTATCCGTTATGCACTTCCTCTTTTTACACAGGGCGTGCGAAAATCAGAACGTTTGGCCATTGCGATGGAAGCAAGAGGCTTCACGGGTGAGAGGGAGCGGACGTATTATCATGTCATCAGCACTTCATGGATCGACTATACGTATCTTTTGCTCATCGTTATCAGTGTCTGGATATGCATGTCCTTTTTTTAAAAACCCCCACATTCTCTTGATAGAATGTGGGCTTTTTATATGTCTTAGGTCATTTGATTGATATTAGTACACATTACAGGCTGTAACAGATCTTATAACGAACCGATAAAGAGGATGTACTGAGAAAAAGAGAGGATGAACGTGAGCGAATGTCACAGAGAATTGATAACATAATAGACGCTTTACCAATCATTGGACTAGCTATGAGAGAGCAACTAACCTTTTCTATTTTAGGGAAAGAGAAGGTTCTTTATTATCAGCAACACGGAAACATTGACCTAGGGTTTAAAGCTGGAGATATTGTAGCTCCAGGGTTCGAAAACTTTTCTATGTTGAAAAATGGGAGAGAGCCATCGTTTATCCAAATTCCGAAAGAAGTATACGGGATTCCAATGGATATTGTAGCCGTTCCAATTAAAGATGAAACGGGTCAAGTAGTCGCTGCTTTCTGCGTGGCCTATGATCAGACCAATCAACAACGATTAGATGACATCATGACAGAGAGCAACCAAGCTTCCGAAAAACTCGTCGCAATGGTACAGCAAGTTGCTGCACATTCAGAGGAACTACAAGCGACAAGTGAACAAATTCTACAAAACACGAAAACCACTGTAGAAAATTCCTCTAAAATCAATCAAGTGTCCAATCTTATCAAAGGTATCTCTGATCAAACGAACTTACTTGGACTCAACGCATCAATTGAGGCTGCAAGAGTAGGTGAAGCAGGAGCAGGATTCGGAGTGGTCGCAACGGAAGTGAGAAAGCTGTCAACTCATGCGAAACAAGCGACGACTGATATTGAAACAGCGCTAAAAGATGTGCAGGGATCGATTAAAGGAATGGAAGAAGAAATAGCACAAATTGTCGCTTCTTCTGAGCATCAAGCAGAGCTTGTAGGCACATTTACAAAAATTATTGAAGGCCTTCATGAAACAAATGAAACGATGAAATCACTCGCAGAAGACTTAGTGAATTATCAAGTGAAATAAAAAATAGATCGACCAAAACCTCCAAATCAATCGGAGGTTTTTTTCATTTGAAGGTGAGAAAGTTGTTAGGATATTGACCGATTTATCGCTGACAGGTAGAGTACACTTCTGTATGATAGAAAAAGAGATACTAGTCTGGTCAGGAGACCTAATCATAAGGAGGAAGACCATCGTGACACAAACAGCAAAGCTGCAAGAAATCATAGCACCTTACCGTAAAATGTTAGATGAAACCGAACAGCCAATGATTCAACTACAGATGAAACAAGGGAAAACAGGACCTTACGACAGCAAAATCGCAGGTGATCCTTACTTCCCTAAAAACGATGAATATCCAGTTGATGGAGAAGGACAACCTATGAAGCTTTTGGCACAAATTAATTTTGGCCAGCTACCGAAGCTGAAGGATTATCCCGAAACAGGACTCCTGCAAATTTTTATTTCTGTGCATGATGATCTTTATGGGATGAATATTGACCATAAAACAGAACAAAAAGATTTTCGGATCAAATATATTGAGGAACCTTTCTTGGCAGAAGAAGAGTTGTTGACTGATTTTTCTTTTGTGAAAATTCCTGATGATTTTTATTTTCCTGTGACGAAGGAAGGCGCCATTACAGGTGAACGATCAAGTGAAACCATTAGTGTAGGGGATTTCCGCTTTGAGAAAATCACAGGTAAGCACAGCTGGGACTTATTTGAAGATGTAGAAGGTATTGATGGAGATGAAGCGGATGCCTTGTTAGATGAATTTTATGAGACAGAGAGTGGCTTTGGTCACAAATTGGGCGGGTATCCAGGGTTTACACAAGAAGATCCGCGTACCTATGTAGATCAAGACCATATTGTTCTGTTATTACAAATTGACTCAGATGATGAAGTAGATCTGATGTGGGGAGATTGCGGAATCGCCAACTTTTTCATCAAACCAGAAGACCTCAAACGAAAAAATTTCGAGAATGTCGTCTATAATTGGGATTGCTCCTGATTTTGTAAAAAACACTCTTTATAGAGTGTTTTTGTGTATGTTTTTAGACTTTTTTGCCCCTATTTCGTCATTTTTGAGAGGTAATATGTCATTCTTTCTAGTTGACCGTATCAAAAAAAAATGTAAAATCATCTTAAAGTCCTCTTTTTTGAAAATAATAATAACATGACATATCAATCTACAATGAGATGCTCGAAAAAGCGGAATGTACTGGGGGGTATCAATTGATCATTTCGAAAGTAATCAATAATAATGTGGTCAGTGCGTATGATGACGAGCAGCATGAGCTGGTCATTATGGGTAGAGGAATCGCTTTTCAAAAGAAAAGTGGAGACCCAATTGACGAAGAACGTATTGAAAAAGTATTTTCCATTCAAAATAAAGATATATCAGAAAAATTCAAAACCCTGCTTTATGATATTCCAATCGAGTATATGCAAGTGTGTGAGGCGATTATTGATCATGCGAGAACAACCCTTAATAAAAATTTGAATGACAGCATCTATGTGACACTGACGGATCATATCACCTTTGCTATTGAACGTCATCAAAAAGGAATGGACATCAAAAATGCCCTGCTCTGGGAAATTAAGCGGTTGTACAAAGATGAATTTATGTGTGGTGTAGAAGCGATTCGGATTATTCAGGACAAGCTCAACATTCATCTTCCTGAGGATGAAGCCGGTTTTATTGCGATGCACATTGTCAATGCAGAGCTCAATGAGGAAATGCCGAACGTGATTCAAATTACCAAACTCATTCAAGATATTTTAAATATCGTCAAGTATCACTTTCAAATTGATTTAGACGAGGAATCATTAAACTATTTCCGATTTGTCACGCATTTGAAGTTTTTTGGACAGCGTCTGTTTAACGAAACACAAATGGAAAATCAAAATGAATTCCTGTATGAAGTCGTAAAAGAGAAAAACACTGCAGCTTTCCAATGTGCTGAGAAAATTAACGATTATGTTCAAAAAGAATACAACCGAAGCCTCATAGAAGATGAGATGCTGTATTTAACTTTGCATATCGACAGAGTGATAAAAAGAAAATAAATTTAAAAAGAAAGCGTTGACATCATAAAATTAACATGATACTTTATAACTATAAACAACATAACCCACAATCTTTTAGGATTGTTACTGGTCAAGCAGGCAAAACCTAAATCATTGTCCCTATCTTTGATAAGGCGTGATTTAGGTTTTTTTGTATCCAAAGACTTATAAAAATTAAATAACGATCAATCGCTATGAAGGGTTGTTACTGGTTAAGCAGGCAAAACCTAAATATCGATTAATGTCTGAATCGCTATTTTTCGGACATTAATGGATGTTTAGGTTTTTTCTATATCATGATTTAATCAACGATTGGAGGGTAATACAATGAACCACAAACAAACAGCAAAAGAAGTTCTAGAGCTTGTCGGCGGTGAAAAGAATGTTAAGCAAGTCACGCATTGTATGACAAGACTTCGCTTCAACTTATACGATGAAAGCAAAGCGGATAAAGAGAAGCTGCAATCAACAGATGGTGTCATGGGTGTGAATCAAAGCGGGGGTCAATATCATGTCATTATCGGCAATGATGTTTCGAATGTCTATCAAGCGATGATTGCTGACTCAGGCCTGTCAACAGATGTAAAGTCAGGCGGTACAGAAGAAGCAACAAAACAAAATGTGATATCTAAGCTTTTCGATTTTATCTCTGGTGTCTTCACTCCGATTCTTCCAGCCATTGCGGGAGCCGGGATGATCAAAGGGATCTTGGCACTCATGCTTACGTTCCAGTGGATTTCAGATAAAAGCAGCACATATGCCATTTTAACAGCTATCGGAGACGGAGCCTTTTACTTCTTACCGATTCTACTTGCTGTAAGCGTAGCCAAAAAAATTGGCACAAATCAGTATATCGCCGCTGCCATTGCTGCAGCCGCACTGCACCCGCAGTTAACAGCTTTACTAGGTGCAGGAAATACAGAATTTCTAGGCTTACCAGTGGTTGCCGTTGTGTACTCTTCATCGGTCATTCCGATTCTACTTACCATCTGGCTCGGCTCATATGTTGAAAAATTCGCAGAAAAGTATAGTCCGAAATCATTAAAGATCATCCTTGTTCCAACGGTCACACTTCTTGTCGTAGTACCAATTATGCTGATCGCGGTAGGACCGCTTGGTGGGATTATCGGAAATGGTCTTTCAGGTGGAATTGATTTATTGTTCAAACATGCAGGCATTTTGGCAGGATTCTTGATCGGCGGCTTCATGTCACCATTGATCATTACGGGTATGCATTATGCACTACTTCCAATCATGATCAACAACATTACGTTAAACGGTTTTGACTTCATTCTTCCAATGATGTTTGTAGCGAATATGGCACAAGCAGGCGCAGCATTTGGTGTCTTCTTAAGATCAAAAAACAAAACATTCAAATCATTGGCGATGTCTACAAGTATCACTGCATTAATGGGTATTACTGAACCTGCTATGTATGGTGTGAACATGCGATTGAAAAAACCGTTCCTTGCAGCCCTCATTGGTGCAGCAGCAGGCGGCGTGTTCATGTCGATCTTTAAAGTAAAATCATATGTGATATCTGGATCAGCAGGTCTCCCAGGTCTTCCAACATTCATTGGCCCAACATTTGTCTACTCGATCATTGGATTGGTCATCGGTTTTGTTGTAGCGACTATCATGACACTTGTCCTAGGATTCAAAGATGTACCAGTGAAAGATGATACAAAAGCAGACAAACCAGAAGAAAAGAAAGACACAGTACCACTTCAAAATGAAGTAGTACAAAGCCCACTTGAAGGTCAATTAAAGCCGCTAAATCAAGTAAATGATGCAACATTCTCTAATGAAATCATGGGTAAAGGTACAGCCATTGTCCCAACAGTTGGACGTGTAGTAGCACCATTCAACGGCAAGGTTGAAACCATTTTTCAAACGAAACATGCTATTGGCTTAAAGAGTGACCATGGCACTGAGCTTCTCATCCATGTTGGAATTGATACAGTGAAGCTCGGCGGAAAACATTTCACAAGTCATGTAGAGTCAGGTGATCTTGTTCAAGCAGGAGATGTGCTCGTTGAATTTGATATCGAGGGCATTCAGCAAGAAGGCTATGATGTCACCACACCAATTATTGTGACCAACACAAACGATTTTGCACAAGTTGATGCGAAAACAGAAGGCACGATTTCAGTACAAGAGACACTGCTTACAGTCAGTGTAGAAGAAAATGAGGAGGGCATTCAACATGAACAAGTTAGAAAAAACATTTCCTAAAGGTTTCTTATGGGGCGGCGCTGTTGCGGGCAACCAAATTGAAGGTGCTTATAATAAAGATGGAAAAGGCCTATCGACAGCAGATGTATCACCGCACGGGATTATGCATCCATTCGATGAATCAATGAAAGACTTAAACTTATATCATGATGCGATTGACTTCTATCATCGCTATAAAGAAGATATTGCACTCTTTTCAGAAATGGGATTCAAATGCTTCAGACTCTCTATTTCTTGGCCACGTATTTTCCCAAATGGCGACGATGCAGAACCAAATGAAGCAGGCCTTGCTTTTTATGACAAAGTATTCGATGAACTGCATAAGCATGGAATTGAACCAGTTGTCACAATTTCTCATTATGAAATGCCTCTTGCACTTGTGAAAAACTACGGCGGTTGGAGAAACCGTAAGCTTGTCGATCTTTATGAAACATACGCGAAAACGTTGTTTACTCGCTATAAAGACAAAGTGAAATATTGGATGACCTTTAATGAAATCAACGTCGTGTTACATGCGCCTTTCACTGGCGGCGGACTTGTATTTGAAGAGGGTGATGACGAGAAAAGCATTCAATATCAAGCAGCGCATCACCAATTTGTTGCAAGTGCTTTAGCTGTCAAAGCAGGCCACGACATCATTCCTGATGCGAAAATCGGCTGTATGATTGCAGCGATGACAACTTATCCGTACAGCTCAAGACCAGAAGATATGTTTGCTGCAATGGATCAGGATCGTAAAACATTGTTCTTCTCAGACGTACAGGCAAGAGGCTACTACCCAGGTTACATGAAACGATACTTCCAAGAAAATGGAATTCATATTGAGATCCAAGATGGTGATGAAGATATCCTAAGAAACCATACAGTCGACTATATTGGCTTCAGCTATTACATGAGCTTTGTGACAAGTACAGATCCAGAGGTTCTTGGAAAAGTGACTGGTGGCAACCTATTTGAAGGCGTGAAAAACCCTTATCTAGAAGCAAGTGATTGGGGATGGCAAATTGATCCAAAAGGACTTCGTACAACACTAAACCAACTATATGACCGCTACCAAAAACCATTGTTTATCGTAGAAAATGGATTGGGAGCTGTCGATCAAGTAGAAGAAGACGGGTCCATTCAAGACGATTACCGAATTGATTACCTCAGAAGCCATTTGCTAGAGGCGAGAGAAGCCATTGCAGACGGAGTAGACTTGATGGGTTATACAAGCTGGGGCCCAATTGACCTTGTTAGTGCATCGACAGCTGAAATGAAAAAGCGCTACGGCTTCATTTATGTCGATCGTGATAACGAAGGAAAAGGTACATTAGATAGAAAGAAAAAGAAAAGCTTCGATTGGTATAAACAAGTGATTGCGACAAATGGTGATCATTTAGATGCATAAAAGAAAAAAGACAAACCGTTCATACTGCGGTTTGTCTTTTTTTCGTCAAGGGGACTATGAAGTCCACACTTGATCCGCAATCTCAATCACATGACGAAGCTTTTCCCATTGCTCCTCTTCTGTTAACAGATTGCCTTCCTCCGTTGAGGCGAACCCGCACTGTGGACTCAAGCAAATCTGGTTAATGTCGACGTATTGAGCTGCTTCCTCGATCCGTTTTTGAATCTGTTCAGCCGGCTCAAGCTCACCGTATTTTGAAGTGACAAGGCCTAGTACGATTTGGAGGTTTGGGTTCTTCACATAGCGAAGGGGTTCAAAACCGCCAGAACGATCGTCGTCGAATTCTAAAAAGAGACCATCTAGATCTAAGCCGGCAAAAATCGTCTCTGCCGCTGCTTCATAACCGCCTTCAGCTGCCCACGTCGATTTAAAGTTCCCACGGCAAATGTGCATAGTGATCACCAAGTCCTCTGGACGATCGGCAACTGCTTCATTGATTGTTTTCGCAAATGACTCACGCAGTTCATCCTCTTCTCGGCCAAAGGCTTTGATTTGTTCATGCCCTTTTTCAGAAAAGAACACGGCCCATGCTGTATCATCCAGCTGTAGATAACGACAGCCTGCATCATAAAAGGCACGGATGGCTTTTTTATATGCCTGTGCCACATCATGGTGGAATGCCTCTAGGCTGTCGTATACTCCTTCTTCAAGCTTTCCACGGAAAAAGAGCATATTCGGACTTGGAATCGTCATTTTAGCGGTATGATCACCAGCGATGCTGTGAAGGAATCGATAATCTTCCAGCATTGGATGATCTGTAAAATCGATCTTGCCCGTTACTTTGATTCCTCGCGCCTTTGTCGTCGTATTGTGGAATTGAATACCTTGATTTGCTTCAAATCCTTCGACTCCATCTAATCCCTCAAGAAAGTCAAAATGCCACCAAGCACGTCTGAACTCTCCATCTGTGACAACCTCTAATCCAATTTCCTTTTGTTTCTCCACAATGCGAGTGATTTCTTCGTTTTCAATTTGTCGGAGTTGCTCTGCTGTCAGTGTACCGTCTGCTTTTTGCTTGCGTGCTTGCTTGATACGTTCTGAACGAAGTAAACTGCCTACTTGATCTGCGCGGAATGGCGGTTTCGTTGTTTTCTTTCCAATGGTTTGTACTTGTGTCATACTGAATCCCTTCTTTCTACAGGTTAAAAATCAAATAAAAAAGCTCTTCCTTGGATAAGGAAGAGCATCATATACTGAGAGAACTCTGCCTTATCTTCAAACAAGCATCTGCTTGCTTAAGGAATTAGCACCATTCTGTTCCGAGGAACAGCGGTTGCCGGGTTTCACAGGGCCAGTCCCTCCACCACTCTTAATAAGGTTACCTTTGATTCAATTTTCTTAATAAACATAATTATTCAACTTTTTCGAGAGAAAGTCAATGGTTTTTACAGTTAATTTTCTATATGAACAAATCAGCGACGAGAACCCCCGCTAGTCCGACAAGTGAAAGAACGGTCACCATCAATGTCCACGTTTTAAAGGTTTGGGCCATGGACAGGTTAAAGTATTCTTTATAAATCCAGAAACCCGCATCATTCACGTGAGAGAACGTAATGCTGCCGGCACCTGTTGCGATCACCATTAACTCTGGGCTCACACCTGTGAGTCCAATCAAAGGAGCAGAAATGCCAGCCGCTGTGAGTCCGGCGACAGTGGCTGACCCTAAAGATACACGAAGGACTGCAGCAATCAACCAGGTGAGAAGCAGTGGCGAAAGTGTGCTTCCTTGCATGATTCCTGCAATGTATTGATCAACACCGCTATCAATGAGCACCTGTTTAAAGGCGCCGCCACCTGCAATAATTAATAAAATCATCGCAATAGAACCGATAGAATCTGTGATTGATTTCATCACATCCTGCATGCTCTTTCCTCTGCCAAGTCCAAACGTGTAGATAGCAAGAAGAACGGAGATTAACAGTGCAATCGCCGGCTCGCCTAAAAACTCAGCGGTTGGCAGTAATGGGGAGGACGGGAAGAAAATTTCTAAAACTGCTCTGAATGTCATGAGCAATACAGGCAAAACAGCGGTGAAGATGCTAATGCCGAAGCTTGGCATCTCTTCTTCTGTAAATTCCTTTGGATTAAATAAGTTCATTGGAATATGTGCGTGTAACTGATCTTTTTTAAATAATTTTGTAAAGAGAAGTCCGCCTACTAAAACAGCAGGAATCGCTAAAATAATCCCAACTAATAAGGTTTGTCCCATGTTTGCTTGAAAGACATTTGCAATGGCAGTCGGCCCTGGGTGAGGAGGGAGGAAGCCATGTGTGGTGATGAGTGCAGCGACGAGCGGCATACCCACATAAAGCACAGGAAGTCTTGCAGCTTGAGCGATCGTAAAGACTAGTGGAATTAAGATAATGAATCCGGTTTCATAAAATAGAGCAATTCCGATCACAAACCCAGTCAGCATCGTTGCCCATTGAATCTTTCCAATACCGAATCGATCAATGAGTGTCATCGCAATACGCTGAGCTCCGCCAGAATCAGCCATCAATTTACCAAGCATCGCACCAAAACCGAGAACGAGTGCGAGATGCCCGAGCGTACTGCCGAGTCCTTTTTCGACGGAAGCAATCGCTTCAAGTGGTGACATTCCTTCTAAGACAGCGACAATTAAAGAAACAATAATCAAAGATATGAAAGCATTTAACTTAAAGACAACCATAAGTAAAAGCAATAATAAAACGCCAAGTCCGATAAACACTAACGACATGGTCTTTCCTCCTTTGTGGTGCATAAAGGAGTGTATAAACACCCCTATGCTTTATCCTTCAAGTATGTCTACAGCTTCTTTTAACGTATCTCTTGAACCAACATTTCCCGGGAAAATCACATAAGACATGAAAGGGAATTTACTATCTTCACCTGTTTGCCAAACGGGAATTCCTGGTTTGATCTGCCCTGCTACGGTTGCGCGTTTCACGTGAAGTCCTCTAGTTCCAATATCACTGGAGGTAATGCCACCTTTGGCAATGAGATACTTAGGGCGAATTGTGAGACGCTGGACAATGCTTGTCACAGCATCACTAATTTTTACAGAAAGCTTTAATTCTTCCTCCTGTCGATCATCCCCAAGATCAAGCCGTTCTCTTCTTGTATAAACAGCCACAGATTGACCAGATGCTAATAATTCTTCAGTTTGCTGAATCACACGGTCAATTTCTTGTTGAAATGCTTCAGGCTCCAGCACGAGGTGTGTATTGAATTCGATAAAAGCTACCTCTTTATTTTGTTGAAGCGCTTTTAATTGATCTGTTGTCTTCTTCACATGAGAACCAATCATAATGAGACCACCGTGTGGGCTTTGTTCTTGTATCAAGTCATGTCTTGTTAATAAGGCACGATCCCCTATACCGCCAAGAACTTTTGTAAGTGCCGCTGCACTTCTGAACATAAGTTGCTTACCTGCTTGAATGGCTTCTATGAGAGCAGTGACAAAGACTTTGACATCGTCATAGTCCACAGCGTTTACAACCACTTTTTTAAAATCAGTCACACTCAAGAGCTGATTTTTTATTTGATTCATTCGTAAAGCCCGTAGATCATCTAACGAAATGTAAGTGGTGTTCTCTTTCGTGAAAGATCCGTCTGACTTTTCTTCAATCCATTCTCCGAGATGAGATGACTGAAAGCCGAATGTGCGATCTTGTGCAAATTCTGTGTTACCAGCAGGAATTAATTCTTGTCCTTCTTGGACGTAATGAATATTGTTGATCGTCAAGCGTCCACCTTCTTGGAAAAAAGGAAGAAGGATTTCTCCATCGAATTGGCGGGAGCTTTGCTGTTCAATCGTGGTTCTGAGTACTTCTGTTTCCAGCGGGAAGTGTCCACGAAGAGTGGAATCTCCTCGGCTGACAATGATGAAATCCTGATCAAGCCGTTCCGCTACCTTTACAATTGTTGAAGCAATTGTTTCGTGTACAGCGGTCGTTTCCTTCTCAGTCATACTGCGAGAATTGGTCAAAATAAAAAACATGCGGCTGTCTTCAAGAAAACCAGCTTCGATGCTTTCTTCTGACCAATCGGTGAAGACAGGGACGCCATGTACGGTTTGAATTCCTGTTGGGTCATCATCTAATACAATGACTTTATGATGAAAGCTGTTCAATGCTTGTTTGTATGCTGCTTGAATGATTTTTGAATCCGCTTTCGGAAGAGCATTCAGTATGTCAGTGCTTTTCTTCATAACCATCTCATCCTTTCTTCACTTCGACATGAGCCATTTTTTCGTAATATTGAACGATGCCGCCATGGTCAAGCCCAGATTTTCCGTCGGCTTTGAGCGCGTGGAAGATTTCGAGCAGCTGGCTAGAAAGAGGGAGAGGAACGCCGATATCGTGAGCCGTTTCCATCACATTGGTTAAATCCTTTAAGTTGATGTCGATGCGTCCGCCTGGTTCAAAGTTACGTTCTAAGATGAGAGGGACCTTTGCATCGAGAACGGCACTTCCTGCCAGCCCACCGCGAATAGCTTCATACATTTTGTCAATGGCAATACCCGATTTAGCAGCAAGAACGAGCGCCTCGGACATAGCGGCAATATTTAAGTTGACGATGATTTGATTGGCGAGCTTCGCTGTTGTTCCGCTCCCATTTGTACCAACTAATACAACCTCTGTGCCCATCGCAAGCAGGACATCCTTCACTTGCTCAAAGATGGCTTCTTCGCCGCCAGCCATGATGGCAAGTGTTCCGTCTATTGCCTTCGGTTCTCCGCCGCTAACAGGTGCGTCGATAAATTCCACCTGATGCTGTTTTGTAAGAGCAGCTAAAGCTCTAGAAGTAACAGGAGAAATTGAGCTCATATCTACGACAATCGTGCCAGGTTTAGCTGTAGTTAAAATGCCATGATCCCCTGACACAACAGCTTCTACATGCTCTCCTTTAGGAAGCATTGTGATAATGATATCGCTTTCAGAAGCGGCATCAGCTGCTGAAACAGCACCTTTTGCTCCGGCTTCTTGTAACGCTTGAATTGCTTCCTCATTTAGATCGAAAACAGTCACAGTATGACCGGCTTTTAATAGATTGAGTGCCATAGGCCTTCCCATAATACCTAATCCAATGAATCCAATTTTCTTTGTCACATTGAACGCCTCCTATATAGAAAGCCCTTACAAAGAGCGCTTTCTTTTTCATTTGTTAGTATATATACTATCTATAATATTTTATAGTAGGAAATAAACTATTGTTCATTTAATGTACATGACGTGATAGGAACGTGTCAACGGAAAATATGAGAAAAGTCACAAAAAAAGACCGGAATCAGCTCCGGCCTTTTGCGTTCATGTTTTATTTTTAGCTACTGCTAATCGAGATCTTTTCACATTTTCAATGGCATTTGATCCTAGTTCTAAAACAGCGGCAACGTATAAAACATCAATGATCACAAGCTGGTTAATACGGGAGATCATGGAGTCAGATCGATAGGTTGTTTCCCTAGAAGAACTGAGCAGATGAAAGTCAGATCGCTTTGCGAGTTCTGATTTCGGATAACTGGTGATAGAGGCAATTTTTGCTCCTTTTTCTTTAGCAAATTGCACGGCATCAAGAATTTCTCTACTCTCTCCTGAATGGGAGATCGCAACGATAAAATCGTGTTCCGTGGCGTGAGTTGCAATCATGTTCATCATATGGGGATCACTGCATAGACTCACTTCATAACCAAGTTGGAGGAACTTATGATAAGCATCCCCGGCAATAAAGCTGGACGCACCGGCTCCAAAGAAGACGGTTTTATGTGCCTGATTCATTTGTTCAATAAATTGCGTGACGGCATGGTCTTCTAGTATATGTTTCATATCTTGAATAGAGTTTGTTGTTAACTCTATAACCTTATGTTTAATGTCAGCTACACTATCGGATGCCTCGATCTCACCGTATATGGATTGGGGTGTATTGGTTGCTATATCCTGTGCGACATGGACACGAAACACTTGATATGATTCATAACCAATTTTCCGTAGAAACCGAAAGATCGTCGTTTCACTTGTATTGCATTCAGCAGCGAGTGCACTAATAGAATGAAGCACAACCTTCTGAGGGTTTTCTAAAATGTAATTGGCAATCTTTTTCTGGGTCGGAGACAAACTATGAAACGTTGTTCGAATGTGACTAAAAATATTTTCTTCTATGATAAACACCACACTTCATCTAGCATTCTACATTAAGCATACAGGAACTTATGAAAACGGTAAACAAACCCGAAGTGGAAAAAGGAAGAATAATATGGAAATACTGCTTCTTTTGGTTCTTTTGTCATGGTATACTCAATTGGTAATAGACAAAAATGGGGGTTTTTACTATGACAATGAAAAAAGGCCTAACAATCAGTCTGCTCATTTTTTCACTGATTGTTTCGTTGTTTGCGCCAGTTGGATCTGCGGATGCCAAACAAGCAAAAAAAGCGAAAGTAAGCACACACTATTATAAAAAGAAAAAAACGTTTAAATATGCACAGGTGAAAAACTTAAGTAAGGCGCATATGAAAACCATCAATCGTGATTTAAAAGAAGACATCGCGTTCTCTTATTCTACTTACTTATACTTAAAGGACGAAGCGAAAAAGGATGGCTTTGGGAAGATCACGTACGAAAGATCGTTTAAAACAAAATTTAACAATGGGAAGAAGCTCAGTATCTTAAACTATGACTATATGAATGATGGTGGAATGCACGGCGATACGATGGTTTCCAGCATGAACTATGTGCTAACGAAGAAAAAGACAAAGCAAGTGTTCTTGACAGACGTTGTGAAAACAAAGAAAAAGCGCACGAAAGTAAGAGATTATATTTATAACTACACAAAGAAACATAAAAGCAAATTCTATGCGAACCTGAAAAAAAGAGACATTGAAATCAACTACAACACGCAGTATTACTTCACGAAAAAGGGAATTGCTGTTGTCTTCCAGCCATACGAGATTTCACCTTACTATGTAGGAATTCCGGTGATTCAAGTTCCTGCGAAGGTATATAAATAAAAAAGAAAAACGACCACTGCATTTGGTCGTTTTTTGCTATTTACTCAATCAAAAAGAGCCCCTGATGAGGCTCTTTTTTTAGATTTATACTTGTTTAGGTGCCTCGTTTAGTGGGTGACGGCGTTTTCCGTTGTAGTGGCGGCGCATACGAAAGATTTCAAACTCCGAAAGCTCTGCGCTTTTTCGTTTTGGTGTGCGGTTATCTTTTTTGAAAGAGAATAGTAAGTAGCAGCAAAGTGAAGCGATAATCAATAAAATCATCATATGACATTCCTCCAATTCATCCTATTCTTTAAGTGTAGACAGGGTGAGTGATGTTTATAACTGAAAATAAGCAGCAGAATCGGTTTAGTTCTTAAGGTTTAGGTGATCTGCTAATTTGGGTCTAAAATACTGGTTGTTTTTAACTATTATATTTCCAGTTATTGCACTCGTCAAGAAGAATTTTTCTGGGGTTGTCTCTATTAGTACGAATAAGTGTCATGAAAGTTTCAGAAAATTGTAAACTTTTATTAAAAAACCGTTCCCGAACAGGAACGGTTGTAAACATATCTATGCTTTTTCTTCAAATAAACGCGCGATTTCAACGATGACTTCAGTTGCTTTCACCATGTTCTCGACAGAAATAAATTCATATTTACCGTGGAAGTTTTCACCGCCAGTAAAGATGTTTGGCGTTGGAAGACCTTTATATGAAAGCTGAGATCCATCTGTACCGCCGCGGATCGGTTCGATCACAGGTGTCACTGAGCGGTTTTCCATTGCTTCATGGGCAATATCCACAATGTGTTTCACCGGCTCAATTTTTTCTCTCATATTATAATATTGATCTTGAATTTTGAGATTGATGCTGTTTTCTCCGTAAATGGCTTTTAAGTCATTTGCTATTTTTTCAAATAGTGCTTTACGATCGTTAAATTTGTCTTTATCAAAATCACGAATAATATATTGCAGCTCTGCTTCTTCGACTTCTCCTACAAACTTCGTGAGATGGAAAAATCCTTCGTAGCCTTCTGTGTATTCCGGCGATTCATCAGATGGAAGCTTGTTGTGGAAGAGCATCCCAATCTTCGCAGCGCTGACCATTTTGTCCTTTGCTGTCCCAGGGTGGACATTGTTTCCTTTAATGGATACTTTCGCACCAGCAGCGTTAAAGCTTTCATATTGCAGCTCCCCGAGTGGTCCTCCGTCAATTGTATACGCATAGGAAGCGCCAAAGGCTTCAACATCAAATTTGTGTGGCCCCCTGCCAATCTCTTCATCTGGTGTAAAGGCGACGCGAATTTTGCCATGCTTGATTTCTGGATGCTCAATTAAGTACTGCATAGCGGTCATAATTTCTGCGATACCTGCTTTGTTATCCGCACCAAGTAAGGTTGTGCCATCTGTTGTGATTAGCGTATGTCCTTGATACTTTTGTAAATTTGGAAACTGTGTTGGAGATAAAACGATATGTAGATCTTCATTTAAGGTGATGTCGCCGCCTTGATAGTTTTCATGAAGCTGTGGTTTCACATTTTTTCCGGTGAAGTCAGTCGCTGTGTCGATGTGAGCCAGGAAGCCAATAGTCGGCACGTCTTTGTCTGTGTTAGACGGGATTGTTCCCATGACATAGCCGTTTTCATCCATTGTTACTTCTTGAATCCCGATGGATTTCATTTCGTCAACTAGCTGTCTCGCTAAATTCAACTGTCCTTCAGTCGATGGGCAACTTTCCTTATCTGCATCCGACTGCGTATCTACCTTCACATAACTTGTGAATCGCTGAATCATTTCTTCTTTCATGTATACATCACTCCTTTTGTAGAATACGTTCATTTTATCACGTCTTGAATGCGCTTCATAACAAGAAAGGCTTTCTCTGGCAATTAGAGAGGAAAAAGACCTACTTTCATTTTGTGATGTGTTGAATGGTTCTTTAGGGTGATTTTTTTGGGTGTCTTTTTATTTATAATGAGGACATATAAAATCATCCATTTGTACGTTAAATTGGGAGAAAGGGGTGCGAAAGTTGGATTCTAGTCAAACGCTGGCACTCGCTCAAAAGTTTCAGGAAGCAGCTGAGGAGATTCGGCAGTCAAAGCAGCTTCTGGAGAATCGGCTCAAGGCAGTAGGATCAGGCTGGCAGGGAGAAGCAAGGAATAAATTTGATCAAAGCTTTGAAGACACAACGGCACGCTATGATCAATTCGAAAAGGACTTGCTTGAAACAAGTCAGGAACTGCGCGATGCAGCGGTCAAAATCGAGGAACGGAAAGCTGAAATAGCCAGAATGGAAGAGCTTGAGCGAAAGAGACGAGAAGAACGGAGAGAAAGAAACCGAGAAGGGAGATGATGTGATGGCACGTGACATAGTGGTTGATCCAGATCAGCTGACAGGGCTGGCGAATGATGTTGTAGGCGAACTTTCTGCCATTGAAACGAAGCATCGCGATTTACATAGTGAACTGGATGGTCTCATTTTAGGCTGTGATCCTCGGTATAGAAGCTGTTTTTCAGGCGTCGGGGATGCATGGGGAGCAGGACAAGCATTGATCAGTAAATTGAGCAGTGATGATATTGCGATTCGTCATGCAAAAGATAAAATGGTCGAAGCAGATGATATTTTACGGAAATTGTACAGTATTTATGATCAATATGGTACACTCACGAGCTTAGCTGGTATTGTCATGATGCAGGCGAAATACTACGGGCTTGGGATGACGACCTTCATTAAAGAAAATGGCCGTTATGCAGCGCAGCATTCAAAGCTACTGCTTGATCTGACGAGCCGGGTAGAAGGAACGAGATTTGACCGACTAGCAAGGATTTGGCTAAGCAATAAAGAATTATTAAAACGATCAAATTGGTCGATGGCTGATTTGGTCCATAAGAAATTCACAAAATTTTATCCTGACGATACAGTTGCATTTACGAATAGTGTCCGTGATTTTACAAAAGGAAGTATCAATTGGAAGGACACGGCTGCGATCAAGTCTGTTTTGAAAAATGGATCAAGATTTGCCAAAGGAAATGCCATCATTGCAACAGTTGTCACTGGTGCAACGGAAACGGTCGGCTGTGGTTTGAAAATTGCAGAGAACTATGCAGAATTCGGTGATCAGCCAGAAGTCCTGAAGCGTGAAAATGCGAAGGCTGTTGGAAATGCAGTGAACAATACGGTCTTTATCGCTGGTGGGTCTGTCGCAGGTGCCGTTGTCGGAGGAGCTCTTGGAAGCTTTGCAGGACCGATTGGAACTGTCGTTGGAGGAGCTATTGGTTCCGCAGTCGGTGGATTTATAGGAGAAAAAGTTGCCAAGCTGACATCAGGCTTTGCTGAGCAGGTTGCAGTGAAATTAAAGGACCCAATACATGCAGTCGTGGATAAAGGGAAACAAGCATTCGAGCTGGCGGGTCAAGGTGTGAAAGCAGTCAATGACACCATCGATCAGGCAAATCAGGTGATACATAAGGGGATAGAAAAAACAAAAGAAACCGCAGATTCGCTCATAAAAGGTGCAGGCGATTTCTTTAAGGGTGCATTTTCTTTTGGATAAGGAGAGATCAAGTTGGAGCAGCTAAGTCTAAGTATTGAGGAACTCATCTTTAGTTTTTACAGTGAAGGCTATTTTGAACAGGGCATGTCCTTAAAGGAAGCCTATTACCCTGATGTAGAGGATGAGCGCCTAGGGTTTTTATTTGAAATTGCGTGCCGCTCTTTGCTCGCAAAAGGTGTACTTGAATTTCAAAACAGACAATATCGTTATAAAGCGGAATACCGTCATTTCATTCAGGCGATGAATGATGCGTCTCACACCATCAAGGCGTCTCGATTTGGGGATGAAGATGAAGAAATCAGTACCTCCTTTCACACGACACAGATGGGCATATATGCGCATCATACGCTGTATGATCAACAAGTCCATCAAATTCAAAAACTGAAGGATGACCAGCAGGCAGAGGAGCAAATGACTGCCTTTTTCAACATACAAATGAGTGATCATCCTGAATCTGTCATGACCCTGCAAGCAGAGGAATTTGAAAAGCTATTAGAGCAAGCAAGTGAGGCGAAAAATGAGTGGCCTTCCTTCCTTCAACGAGCAGAGAACGAAGAACTCGTGCAGGCGTTTGTTTCGGATGTACAGACGAGAAAAGGAAAGATGGACTCCCTAATGAAGGTCGTCTATGACAAAAATAATACGCCTGATGTGGAATCTATGTTATTTGTTATTCCAGGTGAGAAACAGTCGTGGCTTGTGTCGGGAATAACAGAAAGTGAATTTCGCGTGGAGACGGCTCATAGAGACGGATTACGTTCTATATTCTAATGGAGAAAAGGAGAATGACGCTTGAATCCAAGTGAAGTAATAGAAGTGAGAAGCAGGACCTTTTTAAGGGTATGGGCATTCTTAGCAACAGGCGGCTTTGGTATCATCGGAATTTGGTTGTTTTCAGAAGCTCTTACATTTGAATCGAATTATACATTGTTTTTATTTTTAGGCGGACTATTAGGTATGGTCTATGGCTTGATCTCTTTTTTGATGATTCTGCCAGCTTTTACGAAGAGGGGAAATGTGATTTTTCGCATTCAGCGCGGAAAAAATGGTGCTGTGCTGCATCGAGAGCGGACGATCCCTTTTCGAGACATTCAATCCATTGATATGCGCAGGCATCGGTACAGTGTAAGAGGATTTCTCTTCATGGATGTGCTCATTCGGAAAATAGATGGGAAATTGATCAAGATTCCTGCGTACAGTATTTTAGATGAAGAAGTATTCGAGCAAACCGTCAAACAAGAGATCTATCCATATTTAAATCAGGCAGCCCAAGAGAACTGGAGACATCAGCATGGTCAGGTCGAAGAACAGATCAACTAGGTAGTGTTTTCTAATATCCTAAAGGATGAGGCGCCACTTTTTCGGAAAAATCGTGTATGATGTCAGTAAAGACTGAAGACTCGGAGAGGTGATGAGAGATGGATAAAGAGATGGTAATCGACCTCGTCACAGAACAAATGGCACGAATTCGAAAAGAAAAGAATTATACGCAGGACCGCATGTCTGAGGTACTTGGTCTATCGAAACGGCATCTGCAGCAGGTGGAAAAAAACAGGCTGCGCCTCAATTGGACGCAAACTGCGGCCGTATGTGCATTATTCAGGGATAGTGACATTTTAAAAGGGACACTTGGGGATGATCCGCTTGAGATTCTGGAAGTCGTGGCACATGATGAATTGCATCTATCGGTGGAACGTACAATCGGCGGAAAGGTTTGGTGGCGGACGTCTATCAAAAAAGGCACATTTCGTCTTCAGCAAAATGTGCTGAGTCAGCATTACCGCATTTTAGATGATGAGAATTATCGCTATTATAGTTCGTTTAATAAAGAAGAAGCGAAGCGGCGCTTAGAGGAACTAAGTCAACTGTCTTCTCCTTATTCATAAGTAGCTGAAAAAAGAAAGAGAGGCACCCGATTGATAGGGGGCCTCTCTTTTCTGTGTTTATACTTTTAGGGTATTTTTCGCCCGAATAAAGGCAACAAGCTGTTTGATTTCTTCATCATTTAGGGGAACGCCGTCTACAAGAATGGTTCCTTCTTTTGCTTCCGTCAGTTCAATTTTGATATCAGAGATTTTACGTTGTATCTCTGGCTCGTCCGTTCTACCAAGTAAAAAATCAATGGACGTATCATACAAATCAGCCAGGCGCTTCACTGCTTCAAGCGAAGGTCGTCGGTACCCAGATTCGTAACCGGCATAGGTGCTTTTGGCGATACCTAGGCGATCTGCCGTATGCTGGAGAGACCATTTTTTCTTTTTTCTAAGAGTGGTTAAACGATCGAGTATCATTACATGAACGCTCCTTTATATACAACAACAGTATATCATATTTTGTGATAGAATGTACGCGTTATGCGTAATAATTTCTTGATTAATTCGCGTTATGTGACTATAATGGCAATGAAGGTACGCGTAAAGCGTATATTATAGAATAGCACAAGCTGGCTTATAATATGTGTGACAAACGAAGTAATTTTACTGAAAGAGGTGGACCTGTTGAAGAAATTATTGCTTTTAACCACTGGTGGGACGATTGCATCTGTAGAGAGTGAAAATGGTTTGGCTCCAGGTGTTAAAGCTGAGGACCTTTTAAGCTATTTAAACGAAATTAATGCAGATTACACAATGGACACAAAGTCCCTAATGAGTATAGATAGTACAAATATGCAACCTGAATACTGGGTGGATATCGCAACAGCCATTTATGAAAATTATGATCAATATGACGGCTTTGTCGTCACTCATGGAACCGATACAATGGCTTATACATCAGCAGCTCTATCTTATATGCTGCAAAATCCGGATAAGCCGATCGTGATTACAGGTTCACAAATTCCGATTACGTTTAAGAAAACAGATGCGAAGAAAAACATCACCGATGCCATTCGCTTTGCATGTGATGGCGTAGGCGGTGTGTATGTTGTCTTTGACGGCAGAGTCATTCAAGGAACACGCGCAATCAAACTAAGAACGAAAAGCTACGATGCATTTGAAAGTATTAACTATCCATATATTGCATCGATTGAAAACCATCAAATTGAATACAATAGCAAAGTAAAAAGATCGTCAATGAAACCGCTTAAATTAGATGCATCCTTAAACACTGACGTTTGTCTCTTGAAATTGCACCCAGGTCTAAAGCCTGAGTTCTTAGATGCAATCAAAGGTATATACAAAGGAGTCGTCATCGAAAGCTACGGCAGCGGCGGAATTCCTTTCGAAGGAAGAAACCTTTTGGAGAAAATCAACGAATTGCTCGAAGAAGGCATTTCTGTTGTCATCACAACTCAGTGTCTTGAAGAAGGAGAAGACATGAGCGTGTATGAAGTAGGACGCAAAATCAATCAAGAACTAGTGGCACGTTCACGAAACATGAACACAGAAGCCATCGTGCCGAAACTCATGTGGGCATTAGGTAAAACAACAGACCCAAGAGAAGTGAAAAAGATTATGGAAACGCCGATCGCAGAAGATTTAGTGATTTAACTATTCTATAGAAAGCAGGTCATATCAGATGGTTCAAGCAACTTATCGCTATGAGAAGGATTTTCTTGGAGAAAAAGAAATTCCGGCAGACGTGTATTATGGGGTTCAAACCCTTCGTGCAAAAGAAAACTTCCCGATTACGGGATATCGCATGCACGAGGAACTGATTAGAGCCTTTGCCATCGTGAAAAAAGCAGCAGCTCAAGCCAATATGGAAGTTGGACGTTTATATGAAGGAATTGGAAATGCCATCGTACAAGCCTCTGATGAAGTCATTGAAGGAAAGCTGCATGAGTACTTTATTGTAGACCCAATTCAAGGCGGCGCAGGGACGTCGATGAATATGAATGCCAATGAAGTGATTGGAAACAGAGCGCTAGAAATCATGGGACATCAAAAGGGTGATTACATCCATTTAAGCCCAAACACACATGTAAACATGTCACAATCAACGAATGACTCGTTTCCAACTGCTATCCATATTGCTGTATTAAAGCAATTAGACATTCTGCTTGAGACAATGCAAACGATGCAGGACGTATTCCAAAAGAAAGCGAAAGAATTTGATCATGTGATCAAAATGGGACGTACGCACCTGCAGGATGCTGTTCCAATTCGTTTAGGACAGGAATTTGAGGCTTACAGCCGCGTGCTCAGCCGTGATATTAAGCGGATCAACCAATCAAAGCAGCATTTATATGAAGTCAATATGGGTGCAACAGCAGTTGGGACAGGCCTAAACGCAGATCCTCGTTATATTGAGATCGTCGTGAAAAAGTTAGCTGATATTTCTGGTCTTCCGCTTGTAGGCGCAGAGCATCTTGTGGATGCAACGCAAAATACAGATGCTTACACAGAAGTGTCTGCTGCATTAAAAGTATGCATGATGAACATGTCTAAGATTGCCAATGACCTTCGCCTAATGGCTTCTGGTCCACGTGCAGGTCTTGCTGAAATTGCATTGCCAGCTCGTCAGCCAGGATCATCCATTATGCCTGGGAAAGTCAATCCAGTCATGGCAGAGCTCATTAACCAAATCGCATTTCAGGTCATTGGGAATGACCACACCATCTGTCTTGCCTCTGAAGCAGGTCAGCTTGAGTTAAATGTGATGGAGCCTGTTTTGGTCTTTAACTTGCTTCAATCTATTAGTATAATGAATAACGGCTTCCGTTCATTCACAGATCATTGCTTAGTGGACATTGAAGCAAATGAAAAACGTTTGAAAGAATATGTTGAAAAAAGTGCAGGCGTCATCACTGCCGTGAACCCTCACTTAGGCTATGAAGCAGCGGCTAGAATCGCTAGGGAAGCCATTTTAACAGGACAATCGATCAGAGATCTTTGCTTGCAAAATGATGTGTTAACAGAAGAAGAACTTGATATTATTTTGAATCCATTCGAGATGACAAAGCCTGGCATTGCGGGTGCAGAGCTCCTAGAGCGATAATAATATCAAAAATTTTATTTTATTAATATGTAGAATTGCCTGTGAAATAGAGAAAAACAGGCAATTCACTTTCTTTCGAATTGACGCACTTTTTTCACAATATTTTGAAAACGCTTAACGCACGCACAAAGGGAGGAAACAACATTGAAATCGGTTCGCTTGCCATCTATGGTAGAGATCATCGCTGTACTAGGTTTATTTTTGGCGATTGTCTTATCATTTACTATTTATTTTAACTTAGATATTCAATTGGCTTTATTTATTTCATGGTTTCTAGCTATTGGGCTGGGTCTTCATTTGGGACACGCTTATAAGGATTTACAAAGTGCTATTACAAAGGGGATTTCAAATGGATTAGAAGCCGTTTTGATTTTACTTGCTGTAGGTGCTCTAATTGGAACGTGGATCGCTGGCGGGGTCGTACCGACACTGATCTATTATGGACTTGAATTTATTCATCCAAATATCTTCTTATTGGCAACACTCATTATTTGTGCGATTATGTCTGTCGCTACAGGTACATCATGGGGAACAGTTGGTACTGCTGGTATTGCTATGATTGCCATTGGTGAAGGCTTAGGAATTCCGTTACCAATCGTTGCAGGTGCCGTATTGTCAGGTGCTTATTTTGGGGACAAGCTTTCTCCACTGTCAGATAGTACAGTTCTCGCTTCGTCCTTATCAAAGGTTGAAGTTCTGGCTCATGTAAGAGCGATGATGGTTTTATCAATACCTGCTTTTGTTATTACAGCTATCATGTTTACGGTCACTGGTTTTATCTATGGAGGACGTAATATTGATCAAGAGAAGGTTGAATACTTAAAGAATGCGTTGCTTGATACATTCAACATTAATGTATGGATGCTTATTCCAGCTCTAATTGTTGTGGTTTTACTTGTAATGAAAAAGCCTGCTCTACCGGTTATTGCAATTGGTGCTTTGTTTGGGGCAATCTGGGCCTTTGCTTTTCAGGGTGCGAATCCTAGTGATGCAATCGGTGCAGCATACAATGGATTTTCAATTCAATCAGATGTAGACTTCTTGAATCAACTACTTAATCGTGGTGGAATGGTCAATATGCTTGGCTCTTTGGTAGTGATTATCCTTGGGCTTGGTTTTGGGGGAGTATTGGAACATCTGGGTGTATTGAAAGTCATTGTCTCAACCTTTGAGAAAAAGCTTCACAATGCGGGAAATGTTACTCTTTCCACTATTCTTGTTGCATTCTTTGCCAACGTTTTTGGATGTGCAATGTATGTATCAATTATCCTTACACCGAAAATTATGGAAAAGAGCTATGATAAATTAAAGTTAGACAGACGAGTTTTATCCAGAAACTCAGAGGTCGGTGGTACGCTGACGTCAGGAATGGTTCCTTGGTCAGATAACGGGATTTACATGGCGGGAATTCTAGGCGTGTCCACATTCTCTTATTTACCATTTATGTGGTTGAGCTTTGTTGCCATTGCTCTTGCTATTATTTACGGATATACAGGAAAATTCATCTGGTATGTGAAAGATCAACAGCAAAGTGAAGAATCAGCTTCATAAGCCGTCTACAAAAGTCGCTCCTCAACCGGGCGGCTTTTGTTTGTCCTAGGTCTGCATGACTATATGTGACATATAACAAAAAATCAGGATGTAAGACCCCCTATAAAAGAGGCCTTAAGGGGTAATGTGAAGCAGAATGAAAGCATATTTATCCCATAAAAAGGGCACAAATCCCTATTCAAACATGAGTCTTTGAACCTTATAATAACAATATTGGAAAAAGTGCTATTCACCTTACGCTCGTTTAGAGGATCTCTAAGCAGCGTTTTTATTTTTTGTCAGGAGGAGGAACCCTTAATGAGCTTATCGGATATGCTGTCTGCCCTAAACGGTGGCATTACAAGTAAAAAAGCAGAAATCGAAGAGAAAATCGCTCGACTGAAAAAGGCGAAAAGTAAGGTCGAACGTGAACAAGATGCGGCAGAGACAGACCTGAAGCAAATCAAACAGCCAAAGCTTGGGACCTCTTGGAAAGGTGAGCGAAGCCAGGATTTCAAATCAGAGCGGAATGAAGCACATGATGCGCTGCAAACGATTGTGAACGACAAGTACCCACGCTACGTGAGCCGCATTGAATTCAAAATTAGTACGTTAGAAGCTGAACAAGCAGCATTATCCTTTGCCAGTTCCTTAGCTGGAGACGCCGCACGTCTTGCTGAAAAAGGAGAAGACGCAGTAGAGGATGCCAAACGCTTGATCTCAAAAGCATGGAGTAGCTTATAAGCTTCATGCTGAACAAACTTGGAGGATATCACGATGGGACAAATTAAGTTAAACTACCAAACAGTTATGAATCAACTAGACGAAGTCTCCCAAGCAGTCGAAGCTTTAACGATGAAAAAAGCAGCAGATAAAGCAGGTGAAAACAGCCTTGAATTTGTGACCCAGTGGACGGCACGTGAGGCAGAGGTGAACGAAATGGTCTCAAGTTTTAAAGAAGCTTTAACCAAAAATGTTCGCGATACGCGCTCTAATGTGAAAACCTTAAAGGAACAAGATGAAGCGATTGCGGCAAAATAATAGCAATCATTTTTCTAATGGGTTTCATGGGATGATACGAAATATAGATCTAAGGACTCGTATATCATTCAGGATTTAAGACCTTGTATTATTCCGTTTTTCTTCCAAGTGCGTCACTAAAAGGACACCTTTTCCCTATTTAAGACTGAGGCTTTTCACCTTATACTATACTTAATGAAAGCAAAACGATAGAAATGTCAGGTTTGGAAAAATCAAGTGAGTCGATCGTTTCTAAGGCTCTGAAGCAGTGCTTTCGTATGAGGTCCGATAGAGGTGGATGACATGAGTTTATCCGAGATGCTACACCATCTGCATATGGGAATTGAAAACAGACGTGCAGAATTTGATGACATGATCTCTCGGTTAAAGACAGCCAAAAGCAATATTCGAACAGAACAAGATCTTGCGCAGTCAGACATAAAGGAAATCAAGAAGCCTGCTCTAGATTCGTCATGGAAAGGTGAGAGAGGAACCGACTTTCATCGCCACCGAAAAGACGCCTACCAAGTCATGCACGACATCGTGAACAATGAGTATGAAAAATATATCTCAGAAATTGATCAAAAAATCTTGCACTTTGAATTGAAAAAAATGGAGCTGGCTGTTGCCAGCAATTTTGCCGGAAGAGCCCAGGACGTGATGGAAAAGGGCGAGGATTTTGCGCTCGATGTTAAACATCTGATTGAACGGGGCTGGAAGGCTCTTTAAAATAATAAAAACAGCCATCTCATCAGCGAGCGGCTGTTTTTTTGTTTAGTCACATCCACCACCACTATCACCAGAATCTCCTCCCCCGCAGGAGGCATCAGAAGCGTGATGACTATAAGAATCAGTATAGGTACTTGTGGTTGAACTATGATGAGAAGAACGCTTAGCAGATGTACGTTGACCCTTTGGTGTGAACAGATGAGCAACGAATGCGCCTAAAGAAGCCAATATCATAATAACCACAAACATAAAAGAACCCATGATGTATCCCTCCTCTTGTTTTCTATTCATACGAATGAGCCATATCGTGGTTCCCGATTTGAAAGAAAAACTGGGCAAAGAGTTCTACTTTCGTTTATGATGATAGGCAAAGTAAATGCCAAGGGAGGAGAGCCTATGCTATCTCTACGTCAGGAGGAACTCCTGAAACGACTGATGCAAGCGGAACAAGAACTGACAAGTGAAGAAATTGCCCGCATGATTGGCGTCACGTCAAGAACCATCCGAACAGATATGAAAGCGCTTAAATCTATTTTAGCCGAACATGGAGCCGTACTTCATATCAAACGCGGGGCAGGGTATACATTGACCGTCGAGGATTATGGGTCTTTTCGTACATTTTTGAAAAAGTCATTGGGAGAAAAAAATGAAAAAAAAGAACAGGTTATTCCCAATCAGCCTGAAGACCGTGTAGCCTATCTTTTGAAAAGGCTGCTTCTATCAGAAGACTATATAAAGTTAGATGCGTTGGCAGAGGAATTGTTTGTGAGTGAATCAACAGTGAAAAATGATTTGAAAGCGGTCAGACATTTGTTTTCATTACATCGACTTTCTGTGTCACATCGTCCTAAATATGGACTGCGGCTGACAGGGGATGAAATGAAATTAAGATATTGTATGGCTGAGCATGTGTTTCAAAAAGCGCATGCGAACTCTGCGCTGTTACCTGAAGAAACGTATCAATTGATTCAGGATATCGTGCGTTCACGTACAAAAGCTAGCGGACTTTATCTGTCAGAGATCGGTTTAAGTAATTTGGTCACCCACATCGCCATTGCATGCAAGAGAATTGAAGAGAAAAAAATAGTCAAGATGCCAGAAACGGAATTGAAAGAGATTCAAGTGCAGCCTGTTTTCCAAGTAGCTCAACAAATGGCAGGAGATATCCGGCATGTTCTAGGAATTGATTTTCCATTATCTGAAATGGCGTATATTGCAATTCACTTGATGGGAGCGAAGATGATGGCTTACGGAGATGCGGGTCATACGCTATTTCACCTTCTAGAAGAAGACCATTTTCGCTTCATCCATCAACTGCTTGCTTATGTAGAGGAGCACATGTCACTTAATATTCAATTTGATAAAGAGTTAATCGTTGGGTTAAGTCTTCATTTACGTTCTGCTATTCATCGTTTTAGGTACGGTATGAACATTCGTAATCCTTATTTAACGGACATTAAAAGGCATTATCCCATTGCATTTGAAGCTGGCGTTTATATGGGGAGATGGCTGAAAGAAAAAGAGGGAATTGAGATTCATGAGGATGAGATTGGGTATTTGGCGCTTCATATTGGAGCTGCAATCGAGCGGACAAAATCACAGCATGTGAGAAAGAGATGCCTGATTGTGTGTGCGACGGGTGTCGCCAGCAGTCAGCTCCTTCTTCATAAACTGAAAGCAGCTTTTAGCGGAAGGATGGAAATCGCTGGTACTGCAAGTGTTGGGGAAATGTCTTCGTACGATTTGAGAAGCATTGATTTTATTATTAGTACCATTCCGCTTCAGAACACGTTGCCGGTGCCAGTAATTGATGTACATACGATTCTAAGTGACGATGATATTGTTCGGCTGAAACGGTTTGTGCAGGGCGCGCAGGATACAGGGTTTTTGCGATATGTGAGTCCGGCGCTGACATTTTTTCAGCAAGACCTTCAATCAAGGGAAGAGGTTCTGCAATTTTTCGTGAACGTGCTCAAGGAACAGGATCGTATCCCGGAAGAGTTTGAACAATTATTGCTGGAAAGAGAGCAAGTGTCACCGACATCGTTTGGTCATTTGGTTGCGATTCCTCATCCGATTAAGCCAGCAACAGATGACACGTTTTGTGCGATCTGTACGTTGAAAAAACCGGTGCTGTGGGGTGAAAATCGGGTACAAGTCGTTTGTTTGTTGAGCATCCAGAAGACGTATCAAAAAGAATTACAGTCACTTTATCAATTTCTTGTACGGCTGACAGAGCGCAAGGAAGTGGTAGATCAACTCATCAAGGCCGCTTCATTTGAGGAACTGACGGCGGCACTACAAGTATTGGAGCATCCGAATGAAAAAACGGGACACCCATTTCCGCATCTGTGAGGAAAAAGATTAGATGTTAATGAAAGCGCTTTTAAAATAACATCAAAAAGGAGGATGATCACGAGTTTTTGCAAAGGGGGAGACAGATCATGAGCTTCAAAGAGAAAGCAGCGGACGTCATGGGGAATGTGGCTTATCGCATCACGAATCAGAAATATATTATGGCGATTAAACAGGCATTTGTCACACTGATGCCAATCATCATTACAGGAGCTTTTGCTGTATTAGTGGCAAATATGATTATGAGCCCAGAAACAGGGCTTGCTCATTTTGAGATGTTCAGATTTTTAGCGGAGCTTCAGCCAATTATGAAGGCAATCAATTATGCCACGCTGAACTTTTTAACGATTGGGGCTGTGTTTCTCATCGGAATAGAGCTTGGGAAAATCAACGGGCACAAGTCCCTGTTCCCAGGACTGATGGCATTGATTTCATTTATATCTGTTATTCCAACGACACTTCTTCTTGAAGTGGATGGATCAATGCGTGAAGTTGTAGATGTACTGGCAAGGCAATTTTCCGATCCAAAAAGTTTATTTTTAGGGATGATCATTGCGATCGTATCTGTAGAAATTTTTTGTAAGCTGACTAAGGTGAAATGGTTACAAATTAAGATGCCAGATTCTGTTCCATCAAATGTGGCAACATCTTTTTCGTCACTTTTTCCTTCGATCATTACGATTACGATCATTAGTTCCTTCGGCTTTGCATTTTATCGTTTGACAGGCATTTATTTGCATGAAGCAGTGTATAACGTGGTGCAACGCCCGCTAGAAAGTGTTGTACAGGGTCTGCCGGGAATTTTAACCTTGATGTTTGTGGCGCAATTTTTTTGGGTGATCGGCATCCATGGCAACCAGATGATCAAACCGATCCGGGAGCCACTCTTATTAGGGTCGATCGCAGTAAATATGACAGCATTTCAAGAAGGAAAAGAGATTCCGAATATCATCACGATGCCATTTTGGGATGTGTATATGAGCATCGGTGGTTCAGGTGTGACCATTGGGCTTTTGATTGCGATTTTTATTGCTGGAAGAAGGGAAGAGATGCGAAGTATTGCCAAGCTCTCATCTGGTCCAGGTCTCTTCAATATCAATGAACCCGTTATTTTTGGCTTACCTGTCATGTTAAACCCTGTGATGGCAATTCCATTTATCGTCACACCTCTTGTGACAGGAACGATTGGTTACATTGCGACAGCTACAGGGTTTGCTGGAAAAGCCGTCGTGATGGTGCCGTGGACGACACCACCGATCGTGAATGCATGGCTGTCCACCGCTGGCAGCATGGGGGCTGTCATCACACAGCTCATCTGTATTGTGGTCGCAGTCTTCATCTATTTGCCATTTGTTCTCTTGTCTAACCGCAAACCAGAAGCTGCACCCGATTCAGAATAAAAGGAGTGACATGAATGAACATGCAATTCAGGTGGTACGGAGAGGATGATCCCGTATCACTCGCCCATATACGTCAAATTCCAGGCATGAAAGGTATTGTGAGTGCCGTCTATGATGTCCCGGCTGGTGACCTGTGGCCTGAGGAAAGGATTGCTCATGTAAAAGAACAGATTGAGAGACATGATCTCTCCTTCGAGGTTGTCGAAAGTCTTCCTGTCCATGAAGACATCAAACTTGGTAGACCAAAGAGGGACGTTTATATCAAGCATTATCAAGAAAACATTCGACGATTAGCGAAGCACGGTGTGAAAGTCATTTGTTATAACTTCATGCCTGTCCTCGATTGGACACGAACGCAGCTGGACTTTTCATTGGCAGATCGATCGACGACCCTTGCCTATTCTCAGCATCAACTAGAACAAATGGACATTGAGAAAGACCCATTTTCGCTGCCCGGATGGGATACCTCTTATACACAGGAGGAAGTGAAACAATTGATGGCTGATTACAGGGAGCTTGGGGCAGAAAGACTATTCGAGAACTTGTCTTATTTTCTACAACATATCATTCCGGTGGCAGTGGAAGAAAAGATCAACATGGCACTCCATCCAGATGACCCTCCCTGGGATATTTTCGGACTGCCTCGTATTGTCAGTCATGAAAAGCAGTTGGATCGTATTCTTCAGATCGATGGACGCTCTCAACACGGTTTTACGTTTTGCTCTGGTTCTCTCGGCTGTCATGCGCAGAACGATGTCCCATCACTTGCGCGTAAATATGCGAAAAAAGGACGCATCCACTTTGCTCATTTACGCAATGTTCTCGTGCATAAAAATGGTGATTTTGAAGAGGCAGCGCACCTTTCATCAGCAGGAAGTCTCGATATGGGGGCAATTGTGAAGGCTTTGTATGAAGAGGGATTTGCTGGTTATGTCCGTCCAGATCATGGGCGTATGATCTTTGGCGAGACAGGCAGGCCTGGCTATGGTTTATATGATCGGGCGCTTGGGGCTATGTATTTGCAGGGAATGTGGGAAGGACTTCACGTTCAAACGAGGAAAGAGGATGTGGCGACATGAACAGAATTGAGATTCCAAGAGATTTTATCCTAGGCGCTGCGGCCTCTGCTTGGCAAACGGAGGGATGGAAGGGAAAGAAAGCGCATCAGGACTCGTACATCGATTTATGGTATAAGAACGGATATCACGTATGGCACGAAGGATATGGGCCGGCTGGTGCGACGAACTTTTACGAGCGCTATCCAGAAGATGTAGCCCTCATGAAAGAGATCGGCCTGACTCATTATAGGACATCGATCAATTGGTCGAGATTTTTTATCGATTACGAGAAGGGGATTGTGGATGAGGACTATGCTCGTTACATTGATGATTTGATCAATGAATTAATCGCAGCAGGTGTAGAGCCGATGTTTTGCTTAGAGCATTATGAGCTTCCAGCCGTGCTGCTTGAAAAGTACGGCGGATGGTCATCAAAGCACGTCGTCGAGCTGTTTATTCTCTATGCGGAAAAGGTGTTTGAGCGATATGGAGACAGGGTCAAGCATTGGTTTAGCTTTAATGAACCGATTGTTGTCCAAACACGCGTGTACCTAGATGCTATCCGTTACCCCTTTGAGCAAAATACGAAGAAATGGATGCAGTGGAATTATCATAAAGCGCTGGCAACAGCAAAAGTGGTGAAGCTTTTTCGAGAGATGGGTTTGAAGGAATCAACAGGTGCAAAAATTGGGGTAATTCTCAATCCAGAAGTGACGTATGCAAGATCTTCTGCTCCGCATGATCAAGAAGCGGCACGGATATATGATTTGTTTTTCAATCGAGTGTTCTTAGATCCCTCCATCAAAGGGGAGTATCCAGAGGAATTGCTCGATCTGTTGAAAAAGCATGATATTCTTTTCGATGCGACAGAGGAAGAGCTTCAGGTCATCAAGAATTATACGGTCGATGTCGTCGGGCTCAACTTATACTATCCGCATCGAGTCAAGGCGCCGAGTAAGGCGTGGAATGAGCACACACCATTTCATCCGTCTTATTATTACGATATGTTTGAGCTACCAGGAAGAAAAATGAATCCATTCAGAGGCTGGGAAATCTACCCGGACATTGTCTATGATATGGGCATGAGAATAAAAGAAGAATACGGAAATATTGAGTGGTTTGTGGCCGAAAACGGCATGGGTGTAGAAAAGGAAGAACGGTTTAAAAAAGAAGACGGTATCATCGATGATCAGTATCGCATTTCCTTTATCAGCCAGCATTTGAAACGGGCACTTCAAGCGAAAGCAGAAGGCTCAAATTGCACGGGCTATATGCTGTGGGCTTTTACGGATAATGTATCGCCGATGAATGCCTTTAAAAACCGCTACGGATTAGTCGAAATCCAGCTTGAGAATGAACGGAATCGCCAGTTGAAAGCATCAGCGTATTGGTACCAGACATTAATTAAAACAAGGGAACTGAAGGTCGAAACAGAAGTCAACTATCGATAGGAGTGTTGGGATATGAAACGAATCATTCTCGCTTGTGCCGCAGGAATGTCGACGTCCATTGTCGTGTCCAAAATGAAGGCAGCCGCAGAAGCTAAGGGACTGGAATATGATATATACGCCATACCTGAAGGGGCTATTGCGGATGAATTAGAAGAGCATGGAGAAGATGTGCAGGTGATTTTACTTGGACCGCAAGTAAGCTTTATGAAAAAGGCAGCAGAAAAAACAGCGGCACCTTATCAAATACCTGTTGATGTCATCAATGTGAAATTATACGGAACAGCGAACGGAGAAAAAATACTAGAACATGCTCTGAAACTAGCAAATGAATCTTAAGTAATTGGAGGAGAAGCAGATGACGGTATTAGAGGAAATGCAGGGAGCGGCCTTTCAAATCATTGCTCATGCAGGCGAGGCAAGAAGCCATTATGTCGAAGCCATTCGTCTAGCAAGAGCTGATGATTTTGAAAAAGCACAGCAGTTGATTGAAAAAGGAGAGGAAGCGTTTCGAAGCATCCACAACCTGCACTTGTCGCTGATCCAAAAAGAGGCGGCAGGTGAGCAGCTTCCCTTTTCTCTACTGCTAATACATGCAGAAGATCAAATGCTCACAACAGAGACCATTCATCTGCTTGCCATCGAAATGATTGAAATGTGTAAAAAAATGAACACCCTATCAAAATAGATATCAGCTAGTAACCAATTTCTGTTATAATCATTCGATAGATAGAGAGAAAGCAGGATTGGTGAATGAAAAAAACATGTATGTTGATGACGGTTGGTCTTTTGGCGCTGCTCATTTCGGGCTGTATGGGAATGAAGGAGCGAACGGAAGGAAACCAGCAAGTGGTCAAAGAGGAAAAGGGTCCATTACGGTTAAAAGAAACAGAAGAGATTCAGCAGGAAGAAGCGATAGAGATTGATACACAAAGCTGGATTGAGCAAAAGGAGCCGGTAGAGCTTCCGATTTTGATGTATCACAGCATCTCCAGCGGTAACTCGCTGCGTGTACCAAAGAGCGAGTTTGCGGCTCATATGAAATGGCTGAAGGACAACGATTATGTCACGCTGTCGCCAGAAGAAGCGTACCGCGTCTTCACAACAAATACGAAGCCAAGTGAGAAGTGTGTCCTCATTACATTCGATGATGGATATACCGATAACTATACAAAGGCATTTCCGATTTTAAAGCAGTATGGAATGAAGGCAACGATTTTCATGATTGAGCAATCCATTGGCCGCCAGAACCATTTAACGGATGAACAAATGGATGAAATGATCGCAAATGGGCTATCAATTGAGAGTCATACCATTCATCATTTAGAGCTCAATCGTTTATCAAAGGAGCAGCAGAAAGAGGAATTAAAAGGATCAAAGGCATTCTTTGATCAACGTTTTGCTCAGCGTACGAGAATGGTCAGCTATCCTGTCGGGCGCTATAACGAAGACACGCTAAGACTGGCGAAGCAAGCCGGTTATCAAATGGCTGTCACCACTGAACCAGGACATGCGAAGAAGGAACAGGGCATGATGTCCTTACACCGTGTTCGCGTGTCACCGGGACTTTCACCCGAAAGCTTTGGCAGGTTGGTAGAAGGGAATGAACGATAAATGTTTCACATGAAACATTTTACGACAAGTTTCATGGTTTGAATAAAACTTGTTTTGGACTTATAGATTCAAGGAGGGGAAGGAATCAGTTTTGTCATCCACTGATTCCTTTTTATTTAACTAAACTAGGTCATACAGTTGCCAATAGAAAGTAAGGGGGCGGTACATAAGAATTTTAAGTGATATAGATTGTTGTTCGGTGTACTTGATAAAAACAGCAAAATTCATTTCATACATTACAGTCCTTAGAAATTTTTACACTTAAAGGTTTAAAAAGTGTGCTTATCTATGGTAACAAATTGATACTTATGATAACATGTAATTGCACAAGTTTTTTGTTCAACTCGGACTAAGTTGAACTAGTTTTCAAACTGAAGCACGAGAGCTTCAAGGTGAATTTCTTGAATGTCACCATATAACTGAAAAGAAATTTAATTTGAGCACTCGGCTGACTACCGTGTGCTTTTTCTATGTATACATTTTTAACTTGAGGAATACACTGAGATAAAATGAAAAAAATAAAGTAGCCCTCCAAAAGCAGAAACGAGATAGAACCAGCATTACCTTGACTAGGGGTAATGAAGGTGCTACTTTATTTTTTATTATCATCTTAAGGGTTAATTCAGAACGGTCTCTTATCTATCATCCATGTTATGAACTGGACTAGAGTTCTTATCGAATTTAAGATAAGAAACCAAAGCTTGTACTTGCAGGTGCAAGCTTCTTTCTTTTTGTTCTTGCGTCTCTCAACGCGTGAATGCACAAGTTTTGTTCTCAAACTGACCCCTCCTTTCTTGGCATAAAAACACCTTTATTACAGAAGGGGGGAGGACTATCAATTACTTTACGTTTCCATGTATATTTTACCATTATGTCCATAAAATTACGAATAGCACCATGTTGTTTCCTCTTATTTTTTATCACTCATTAAAAAATTCCATATGTGCTTTTTCTTGCTTGTCATAATCGATTCGATCTTTCATGGTCCCTGTATGAAACTCAAATTTATGTCCATCAGGGTCCGTAAAGTAGATCGACTGATGATCCTTTTCATCTCTTGGGCGACTTGGCAAGGTGTTGACGTTCAAATGTTTTAGCTTGTTGTACATGTGATCTATATCTTTTACATCGATTGAAAAAGCGATGTGTGTGTAAGAGTGCTGGATGTCTTGACGAGGAATGTCCTTTTCCACATTCAGGGCAAGCCTTAACCCGTTTAAGTCAAAGTAAGCTGTCTCTTTTCCTTTTACTAATAAAGTGGCGTCAAATAATTTGGTGTAAAAATCAATTGAGGTTTCTAAATCAGAAACAGAAAAATGCCAATTGAAAAAGCCTGTAGACGGGGTCTACAAGCTTTTTTGTTTATTGATAAACGGGATAGCCCGTTATTTTGATATCTTTCCCTAGTGTTTCTACTGAGAGTTGATCGAGTTCAATGGCGTCACTCATGAGACGTATGCCTTCGCCTCCGAAAAAGGAGGGAGACAGCCTTCCGCCAATCAGTTTAGGTGCCATATAAATGACCAATTTATCTACAAGCTGCTGTTCTAAAAATGAAGCATTGATCTGGCCGCCGCCTTCAATCATGAGGGAGGAGACATTTTTTTTTCCCAGCATTTGAAGCACTTCTTGCAGGGGCACCCGCGTCTGGCTGTCTGTTACAAAGACGCTGACGCCGGCTGCTTCTAAAGCGGCTCGTTTTTCCTCATCGGCTTGCTTTGTTGTAAAGATCCATGTAGGTGCCATTTGATCAGTGACGATTTTTGCTGTCAGCGGTGTTGAGAGCTTAGAGTCTAAAACCATTCGAATCGGATGATGCCCATTTGGAATCCGTGCAGTTAGTGAAGGGTCGTCATGAATAACCGTTTGAGCACCGACCAAAATCGCATCATTGATACTGCGGATATGATGAGCATCATGACGGGATGTTTCAGATGTAATCCATTTGCTGTCAGACGTAGCAGACGCAATTTTTCCGTCTAAGGTAATACCTGCCTTGAGCGTCACGAAAGGTGTTTTTTTCGTAATAAAATGATTGAACACTTCATTCATGAGAATGGATTCCTGTTCAAGTACGCCTGTAATCACTTGGATGCCAGCATCTTGTAAAATGGCAATCCCGCGGCCAGCGACAAGCGGGTTCGGGTCAAGAGCCGCCACGACAACGGTTTCGACGCCTGCTTTCACAAGTGCTTCCGCACAAGGACCTGTACGGCCATGGTGGGAACAAGGCTCTAGGGTCACATAGATGGTGGCTCCTTTTGCCTTGTCACCAGCCATTTTAAGTGCATGAATTTCAGCATGTGGTTCACCGGCTTTCATGTGAGCACCGACACCTACAATTTCATTCTCTCGCACAATCACAGCCCCGACGAGCGGGTTTGGAGATGTCTGACCTTTCATTGCCCGTGCATTTTCAAGTGCTAGATTCATATATCGCTCATGATGTGGCAATCGTATGCACCTCTTGATCCGCCTTCATGTGACCCGAGCGGTTAATTTTTGTCTGCAAGTATTTTTCATTGAACTCAGAGACATCACCCCAAAGTGGAATCCGTCCAGAAAGAGAAAGGCCTGCATGGCTGATGGCATCTGTTTTTTTTGGATTATTGGTAATGAGTCTGACCGGTTTTGTACGAAGAGTTTGAAGAACCGCGATGGCTTCTTCATATTGACGCGTGTCATCTTCAAAGCCAAGTGCTTCGTTTGCTTCTACTGTATCGTAGCCGTTTTCTTGAAGGATATAGGCCATGGCTTTCGTGAAAAGTCCAATACCGCGGCCTTCATGGTTGGCTAAATAAAACAGGGCACCTGCGCCATTGTCCTCAATCATTCGCATGGACTGCTTCAATTGGAATCCGCAGTCACAGCGCTTGCTTCCGAAAATATCACCGGTATGGCAAATGGAATGCATACGGATAAGGGCTTCGTCAGCGTGCTCGAAATCTCCATACACTAGCACGCTTGACTGCTGCTGATCAGCAAGCTGGCGGGACGAGAGGCTTTCAATTAAAGCTTCATCTGACAATGGCTCTAATCCATCGTCTTTTAACCATGAATACCAGTTGAACATCACCGTTCTGCCGTCTAAATTCACTGGCAATTTAATGGGTCCAGTGATATATATATACCCGTCTTCTTGCTGTACTCGTTTGATTTTATCTTTTAAAATGGCTGTTTTAAGATCTGTGTGTTTGTCCATATTCTGCACCTTCTTTTTTGTCTGTTTCTTCAATCTGTAAACGAACGAGAACGCCAAATGGATCAACAAATTCGTTACTTTTCCCTATTGTTTTCACTTGAGTGCCTGCTTTTGTTAAGCGCTCAACGACGGACTGTCTGTCTGCTTCTCTTGGGAATACGAGTGTATAGCTTCTAATGCCTGAAAAGCGTGGATCAATGGCTCCCTTTCGTCCGCGTCCCCAAGCATTAAAGGCAAGGTGATGGTGATACACACCAGCGGCGATAAATACGCTTGCTGGTGGAGCCATTCGGATATGAAAACCGAGCGTATTGACATAAAAGGAATCAGCTTCTTCTGGGTTCAGATGGAAATGTAAGTGTCCCATCACGGTACCAGCCGGAAGTCCTTCCCACGTCGTATCAGCGGCTTCTTGCAGGAGACCATCTCCATCAAGAGGTGCATTTCCGCCACCTTTCAGTTCTCCATGCTCACCTACCCAAACGTCCTCAGGGCGATCAGCATATATTTCTACGCCAATGCCGTCAGGATCACTTAAATAAATGGCTTCACTGAAAAAGTGATCGCTTGCTCCAATTAAAGGATAGCCTTTTTTGATCACATGTGCCAGCCATGTGCCCAGGTTTTTTCTGGTAGGTAATAAAACAGCAAAATGATAAAGTCCTGGCTCGTGATCAGGCTTCTCCTTGAGCTGTGCATCTTCTTTTAACAAAAGAATGGGTTCCTTTGCATTGCTGCCAAGTGTCACTGTGGAATCTGTCTTTTTTAATATAGAAAATCCTAAAATGTCTGTATAAAAAGGTAAAGAACGCTCAAAGCTGGATACATGTAACTCTGTTACACCCAATCTTAGTTCCTCAATTGTCTTCAAGCTCGGTCATCTCCTTCATGATATATGCATCGGCATGTTCAAATGTTTTTGAAAATCTATAAAAATGAATACCTTGTTACTTTTAGTAACTAAAATATATAATAGTTAGTGACTTATTTCAAGTAATTAATTATGTTATAATGAAAAAAAGAGAGAAAAGCGGGAGGGAGTAAGGTATGGCTCAAGAAGATGGCTGTCCAATCACAGATGCCATGGAGATTCTAGGCAAGAAGTGGGTCATTCTCATCATCAATCAGCTTCTGACAGGCCCTAAGCGTTTCTGTCAGCTTGAAAATGAAATGAACATCAGTGGCAGATTATTATCTGAAAGGCTGAAGGATTTAGAGGCTGAAGGACTTGTTGAGAAAAACGTATACCCTGACATTCCAGTACGGATTGAATACGAATTAACAGCGCAAGGGAAGAAAGTAGAGCCGATTATTCGTGAAATGTATGCTTGGTCTTTAGAACGTAAAAACAGCAAAAAAGAGGAACATGTCCCATCCTAATCGATTTCGATCAGTCTGTCTGATCGAAATTTTTTTGTGCGATTTTCCAGAAATCTAAGTCAATAGTATGAAAAATGATGTTGACAATAAATTCACCCATCATATAAGATCAAGAAGAAGAGGGTTCTTTTCCCTGTAATGGAATGGAGGTCATGCCATGGAATCATGAATGGGACAGATTGCCTAAAACACGTGTCAATACATCATTTAGAAACAGACATCTTTGGCTTTTAAGAAGCAAAGATTTATTTTTTCAACTCAATTGATAATGATTATCATAATCATCTATAAGTGTGATCCAGCGCTTATGAAGGTTATTTTTTTTATTGTCTGTTGAGAATAATTATCAATATCATTTAGGAGGGTTCATATGAAAGTCATTCGTTCAACATCACACGCATTATTGCTTTTTAGTTTTGTTCTATTATTTGCTCTAGCCCCAATTAGCTCAGCCTCAGCGGCTGGCTTAGCAGATGGTCAACATTCAGCACAATATGTGGTATGGAAGGCAGATAGCGATTCGACTTCAACAGCGAATACGTATTTTGAAAAACCAGCCAAGCTTGTCGTGAAGGATGGAAAAATCAAAGCACAAGTTACGTTAACAAATAGTTCTTGGATCACTAGCTTTAAAACACTTGAGCAAGGTGTCTACAAAAATGCGAAGGTGATCAGTACAAACACAGCTGCGAATAAGAGAACAGTAGAATTCAACGTGAACAGCCTGACAGAAGTCGTACCAGCAAAAGTGAGCGTCACTGTACCTGCCATCGGATATACAGGTAATTACGACATCCGACTCAAGTTTGATGCAGCATCTGTTCAATAAAAAGGGAGGAAATTCGCTTGATGAAAAAAATGATGAGGCTATCAGTCTTCATGACCGCTTTATTATTGGTATTCATGCTGCCTTTTTCAAACGCACAGGCTGCCACTTTAAAGGATGGTACATACTCCGTCAACTATAATGTGCTCAAGGCTGAAGGAAATGCGGTCTCCATGGCAAATGATTACTGGCTGAAGCCAGCAAAAGTGATTGCAAAAAACGGGAAGTTGACAGTACAAATGACCATTAAAAATAGCAGCTGGGTGACAGAATTTAAAGTGCCTGGAAATGGCGGCTATGTCGATACAACGGTTCTCTCAACCAATAAAAAAGCCAACACAAGGATTGTTCAGTTCCAAGCTCAGAGCTTGTCTAAACCAATCAAATCAAAAATTCATGTCACTGTAAAATCTGCTGATTATGATCATGATTATACCATTCAGCTGAAATTTGATGAGAGCAGCATGAAATCACTTTCGTCTAACAGCACAAACAAATCAGCGGGTGAAGCAGAAAATCAGCAGCCAGCAAAAGAATCAACGAAAACATCTGATTCATCCACGACAAAACAAGAAGAGAATCCTCAAACTGGTGATTCAAACCAGATAGGATGGCTCCTTGTTCTTGCTCTATGCTCAGGCGGATTTTTAGCAAGAAAGTGGATCATCAAGCATTAAGGAAGGAAGTGTCACCATTTGAAACGTCTTTTACATCTAAAGGTAGCCATTCTGTTCGTTTTATTCAGTTTGTTGACTGCATTTCAGATTCCTCAGGGAACGGCTCAAGCTGCATCATTTGTTGATGGTGAATACACAGTTGGATTCACTGTTTTAAAAAATGGCAGCACTGAAGCGTCCATGATGGATACGTATACAGAAAAGCCAGCTAAGCTGATTGTGGAAAATGGCAAAACGACTGCCTATGTCACACTGAAGCAAAGCAAAGAGATTACAGATTTCAAGGTCGAACAAAATGGCAATCTTGTCACCACTGAAACCGTTAGTGAGGATGAAACTGCCAATACACGTGTGATTAAATTTGATGTTGCCGACTTATCAGCCAAATTAAACGGCTGGGTGAAAATTTACTGGGATTTAGGCGGCCTTATTTATGACGAAGCATATGACGTACAGCTTGCATTCGATCAAAGCAGCCTAACGCTCGTTACTCCTGCAAAGCCGAACGATAGCGAAACAAAGCCAGATGACCAAACTGGCACAAAGCCGGACGATAGCGAATCAAAGCCAGATGACCAAACTGGCACAAAGCCAGACGATAACGAAACAAAGCCGGATGATCAAACTGGCACAAAGCCAGACGATCAGCAGACGACACCAGGTAATAATAATGGCACAAAACCAGTGGATTCTACGCAAAATCAACTGAAAGATGGCGAGTACCGCATCAATTACAGTGTGCTTAAAGGGGATGAGGATGAGTCATCTCGGATGAACCAATATTTCTCACATCCTGCATCCTTAACCATCAAAAATGGAAAACGAACCATCTCCTTTACGGTGAAAGACGATACGTCTGTCGCTTCCTTGAAAACAGAGAAAAACGGTTCTTATCAAGAAGTGAAGACTGTCAGTACAGATAAAGCAAAGAACACAAGAGTGGTGTCATTTGATGTCGCAGATTTGAAAAAAGCGGTCAAAGGAAAAGTACACGTTGTCGTAGCAGCCGCTCACTATGAGCAAACCTACGATATTCGTTTTCAATTCGATGCAAAGAGTATCGAGCCAATTAAAGGCGGACAGGTAGAGGAAGAAACACCTGCTACACCTACACCAGAAACACCAAAACCAAACACACCATCACCAGAAACAAATAACGGCGGAGCTGCTCAAGAGACAGCTCAGCTTAAAGACGGTGTATACAAGCTTCCTTTCTCTATGAAAAAAGCAGACAAGGATGAGCTTTCTCGTATGAACGATTACGTCGTGAGCCCTGCGACACTGGTTGTGAAAAATGGCCGTCATTTCGTTTCATATACAGTGAAGAATAGCTCAGCCATTACGTCCTTCCAAGTAGGAACAGGTGGCAAGTTTGAGGAGACGCATGTTGCAAAAACAGATCAAAAATCAGATACACGAGTGATTCAATATGAAGTCAAAAGCTTAAGTACGGCTCAGGCAGCACGCGTAAAAATTGATCTTCCGGCTGCGAATTATCATGAGCAGTACGATGTCAAACTTGTCTATGACACGAAAGGAATTGCTCTTGGCGAAGGAAGTGGGATTCGATCGGTCATTGGTGACGATGAGAGTATCGGCTTTGTTAAAAATCCAAATGATCGCGATTCTCAACCAAATCAACCGAATCAACTTGAGAATTTAGTGCCAGAGGAAACAGGTGCAGAGCAGTTAACTTTTACTCCATCAGATGACCAAACCAAGTCTGAGACTGGACAACTGAATCCAAAAACAGGAGATACCTCTCTTCTTTGGGTGTATATTCTTTTATTCGGCGGGTCATTATTCGTCCTCGTTAGAAAGTATCAAACAAGAACAAGATAAATGATTTAGTTGAAGTGAGATGCGCCGAGATCATCGACGCATCCACTCTCTTTTTTCGAAAGGGGGCTTCTGTTTTTGAAGCATCGAATGTTATGTACCTTGATCGCTGCCCTCGGTGTGTGCGTGATCTTATCAGGCTGCTCACAGTCAGCTGAAAGCTCAGCAAAAAGCAAAAAAAGCGTAGAATCAAATGCGCGCATTGTGGCAACGACTGTAGCCGCTGTGGAGATCATGGATGCCTTAGAGATCGATCTTGTCGGGGTGCCAACTAGCCAAAAATCCTTGCCAGCTCGTTATAAAGGACTGCCGGAAGTCGGTAATCCAATGAGCCCAGACATGGAAATCATCCAATCACTTCAACCGACAGATGTCCTGTCTGTGACAACCCTTCAATATGATTTAGAGACACCCTTTCAGCAAGCAGGTGTCCCTGCTACATACTTAAATCTCGAGAGCATGGCTAACATGGAGAAGGCGATCACGAAGCTCGGAGATCAGTATGACAGAAAGAAACAAGCCAAGCGCATCGTGACTGATTTTGAACAAAAAAAGAAAGACATACAAGAGAAGACGAAGGGAAAACGAAAGCCATCCGTTCTGATTTTGCTTGGTGTACCAGGCAGTTATTTGGTGGCGACAGAGCATTCATATATTGGTGATCTTGTACGTATCGCAGGCGGAGAGAACATTGTCAAAGGTGAGAAAATGGAGTATTTGGCTTCCAATACGGAGTATTTACAAAAAGCCAATCCAGATATCATCCTCCGGGCCGCACATGGGATGCCAGATGAAGTCGTCCGCATGTTTGATCAAGAATTTAAATCAAATGACATTTGGAAGCATTTTCATGCAGTCAAGCAAAACCGGGTGTATGACCTCGAAGAAAGCTTATTCGGGACAACAGGCAATTTAAAGGCAGCAGAAGCATTAGATGAACTAACGCGTATGCTGTATCCGTCATAAGCGGCGAATCTGAATGATAAAAGGACGTTTAAGATGAAAAAAACAGGGATTTTATTTCTGACAGTCAGTGTCTTACTAGTGTGCGTGTTTATTTATTCCGCCATTACTGGGAGCATTCATGTCACCCCGATTGAATTATTGGAAGGGCTCATCACCGGTCAACATGCACAGGTAGAAATCATTAAAGATCTCAGAATTCCTCGCATGCTCATTGCCATGTTTACAGGGGCCGCCTTATCAGTCTCCGGTGTACTGCTACAGTCGGTCATGAGGAATCCATTAGCTGATGCCGGCGTCATTGGGATTTCATCAGGAGCCAGCTTCTTTTCTTTAATGGCCATAACAGCACTTCCTCAATTTTATTTCTACTCTCCTTTATTTTCGGTGTTAGGCGGAGCCATTGCGTGTTTCCTCGTGTATGTTCTGTCTTGGAAGGGTGGATTAAGCCCCATCCGTATGATTTTGGTTGGGATCGCCATCAATGCCATGTTTACTGGAATGGCTGAAGCATTTGTGACCATTTGCAGTTATTTCAATATCACGATCAATCAGTCAGGACAGTCGAATCTCACGATGAAAACGTGGGGAGATGTCCGTTTAATCGGAGTCTATGGTGTCGTCGGTCTTGTCGTAGCCCTTTTCTTTAGTAGGTGGTGTAACCTCTTGGCTCTTCAGGACAAGACAGCGAAAAATTTAGGATTGCGTGTGACCAGAATGCGCCTTTTAATTTCCATTACAGCTGTATTGCTTGCGGCGGTGACAGCAGCGGTAGCGGGCGTGATCGCGTTTGTCGGTTTGCTTATCCCGCACATTTCAAGAAGACTTGTCGGCTCGGATCACCGGGTACTCATTCCATTTTCTGCGTTAGGCGGGGCTTTGCTGATTCTAACGGCTGATACACTCGGCAGGACGCTTGTCGCGCCAAATGAAATTCCTGCTTCTACGATCATGGCCGTGATTGGCGGACCATTTCTGATCTTTTTACTAAGAAGGGGGGATCGTCTCCATGGACATTCGTGAGGTGTCATTCTCATATGACCAGCAGAAGGACATCGTTCAATCGGTCACAACAAAGATTGAAAAAGGGAAAATCACAACCATTATCGGTCCGAATGGCTCGGGTAAATCCACACTGCTTTCATTGATGGCGCATAACCATGCGCCAAACAAAGGGCAGATTCACTTAGACGGCCAAGCGCTGAATGCGTTTAAGCCAAAGGAACTGGCAAAAAAGCTCGCTGTCGTTCATCAGCAAAATGAAGCACCGCTTGATTTAACGATCGAAAGGGTCGTGGCATTCGGCAGAACGCCGTATCAGACGATGCGCGGAGGAGACAAGGAAGAGGATGAGAGAGCGATAGAGTGGGCGCTTTCTAGTACAAAGCTAACGGAAAAACGAAAGGTGCCGCTCGCCTCACTGTCAGGTGGTGAGCGGCAGCGAGTATGGATTGCGATGGCACTTGCGCAAAAAACGCCGATCCTTTTCTTAGACGAACCGACAACCTATTTGGATATCTACTATCAATTTGACATTCTTGAGCTGATCCGTGAGCTCAATGTCGTACATGGACTAACAATCGTTATGGTGCTGCACGACATGAATCAGGCTGTCCGCTACAGCGATGTCATCATTGCGATGAAGGATGGGCGTATTATCAGTGAAGGACAGCCAAACGATGTGTTAACAGAAGAGAATGTGCGGCACATTTATGATGTGTCCGTCACGATTAAACAGGATGAAGAAACAGGGATGTACATCGTACCTGTTGGTATATAAGCTGTGCAAAAAGCAGGTGAGACAGTGTGAAAAGAGGAAAACGGGTCTGGCAGCGGATGCTGACAATCGTCTGTTTAGGTGTATTCATTTATAGCGGTTCGGTCATTGGCTTAGAATTGTTCGGCTATTATCAAAATCGTCAGGTGCTTGCAAAGGCTCAGACGATGTACGGACATGAGCCAGGAATGAATGAACGCCGGAAGCCAGGAACCATTCGTACGTCATTTGATGAACTGCGGAAGGTAAACGACGACATTGTCGGCTGGATCAACATGAAGGACACAATGATTCAGTACCCAATCGTCCAATCTCGCGATAATGCGTTCTACTTAACCCGTAATTATTTAAAAAATGACACCAGGGTAGGCAGTATTTTTATGGATTATCGCAATGACGTCTTGCATGAAAGCCCGAATACTGTGGTGTACGGGCATCGAATGAGGGATGGGTCCATGTTCGCTGGACTCACAAACTATTTAAAAAAGGATTTCTTCGATGAACATCGGACATTTCAATACGATACGCTGTATCGAAGCTATGAGGCGGAGATTTTTGCCGTGTATGAAACAACGGTGGACTTCGATTATATTCAAACCGATTTTCAAGATCTTGGCGAATATGCGCACTACTTGCAAGCTGTGCGGAAAAAATCAATCTATCAAACGAAAACAGACGTGTCCACAGATGACCTCATCCTCACTCTATCGACCTGTGATCATGTGCTTGCACCGAAAAACGGGCGTCTCGTGGTACAGGCAAAGCTAAAGAAAGTTTACTAGAAAAGGAGAGACAGGCGGTTGAAATTCTCACATGTGATCTTCATGGGTCTTGTCTTGATGCTTCTCCTCGGCGGATGCAGTCAGGCAGCACCCGTAGAGAAAGGGAGCGGACAAGGTGCGCTGAAGATAAAGGACTTTGCCGGCAGAACACTGTCGTTTGAAAACTCCCCTCAGCGTATTGTCTCATTATCGACTGGAGACATGAGCATCCTATATGCCTTAGGAGGCGAGGTGGTCGGTCGTCCGTCCGCCGAATTACCAGAAAGCTTACAACAGGCTACATCTGTCCAAACAATTGGTACAACACATCAATTTGATGTAGAGCTCATCACAAGCTTAAAGCCCGATGTAGTACTTGGGAATGAACAATTAAACAGCAAGGACATCTCTACAATAGAAGGAATTGGTTCACAGCTTCTTTTGACAAGTGCCAATTCAGTAAAGGACATCCAGCGACAAATTACGTTATTCGGAGATTTGCTAGGAAAGCAGCAAAAGGCAAAAGCGCTTAACAAGCAAATCGATCAGCGGAAAAAGCAGGTCAAACAGTCTCAGAAAAAAGTGAAGACACTCGTTGTATACGGGGCACCTGGCACATATATGGCGGCGCTACCTCAATCCTTGAGCGGAGATTTACTGCACATCGCTGGAGGGACGAACATTGCGGAGAATGAACCGGCACTCGAGAAATTCCCTCAATACGCTCAAATCAATGCAGAGAAGGTCATCGAAGCTGATCCTGATCTTATCCTGCTTATGACTCACAGCAATCCTGAAGATGTGAAAGCTGGCTTTATGAGTGAAATGAAACAGAATGCCGCATGGCACGATGTGTCAGCCGTCAAACATGGACATGTCGAGATTCTGCCTAGTGATCTATTTGGGACGAATCCAGGTGCAGACGTGATGAGAGCGATTGATGAACTAGAGAAAAGATTGAAGCGATTGTCATCATGAAAATGAATGCAGAATTAGATTTTCAAAAAAGACAGTCGAGGCGAAGATGGCTGATACCTGGGCTGTTCATTTCGTTAGTTGTAGGTGCATGTCTAGGACTTGCATTAGGTTCTGTTCAATTAACAATGCAAGACTTACTGGCTGCTTTGACGGGCTCAGGTCAGCCTGTCCATGAGAAAATAGTGATGGATTTACGCCTGCCGCGCGTTCTCATCGGTTTCATCGTTGGGGCCTGTCTCGCAGCATCAGGGGCGATTTTACAAGGAGTCGTCCGAAATCCACTCGCTGACCCTGGCATCATCGGTGTGACAGCTGGCGGCGGATTGGCTGCTGTACTCAGCATGATCGTGTTTCCGCAATTCACGTATCTGCTCCCAGCCTCTGCTTTCCTTGGCGCTTTATTAGCGGCACTTGTGGTGTATATGCTCTCATTTGATCAAGGGGTTTCCCCGCTGAAGCTGATTTTGGCGGGAGTGGCAGTCAATGCCCTGCTTGGGGCGGTGATGAATGGGTTTATGGTGCTTTATAGTGAGCGTGTGCAGGCTGTCCTGCCTTTTTTATCAGGAGGATTAAATGGACGGAGCTGGCATCATCTAAGCTTCGTGTCGCCCTATGCGCTTGCTGGGTTGTGCCTTTGTTTTTTTGCCATCAAGCCGGCAAATCTTCTTTTGCTTGGCGACGAATCGGCTCAGCTACTCGGTCTCAGAGTAGAGCGCACCCGGTTTTTCTTAATTGCGCTAGCGGCACTTTTAGCTGGTGCAGCAGTAAGTGTGAGCGGCTTAATAGGCTTTGTCGGACTGGTCGTTCCTCATTTTATTCGTCTTTTGATTGGAGATGACTACCGGTACCTGCTGCCGATCTCGATGCTGGGCGGAGGCGTGCTTGTGGTTTTTGCAGATACAGCGGCAAGGGTATGGTTTACGCCAGTTGAACTGCCTGTCGGTATCTTGCTTGCGTGCATCGGTGCACCTTTCTTCCTCTATTTATTAAAAAAGAAAGGGAGGGGTTAAGTTGGATGTGATCGCTATGGAAGACGTGAGTCTCAGTCAAGGAGGCTTTCAGCTCTCATCTATATCAGCAGCTGTTCCTAAAGGAAGCGTGACAGGCATTATTGGACCGAATGGATCAGGGAAGTCGACTTTTATTAAAGCAGCCGCACGTCTTACATCAATCGAAAGTGGCATGATATACATTCACGATATACCGCAAAAAGAGATGACGGCTCAGGAGATTGCAAAGGAAATCGCCGTTCTCATGCAGACGAGGACAGCTATTCCATCTATGACCGTACGGGAGCTGGTCGCACTTGGACGCAGTCCGCATCGTTCGATCTGGAAAAAAAGCTCGAAGACAGATCAAGAAGCGATTGAGTGGGCGCTTGATGTGACCAATAGCCGTATCAATGAAAATAGAATGCTGCATACATTGTCTGGCGGTGAAAGGCAAAAAGCGTATATTGCGATGGCGCTCGCTCAGAAGACAGAGACGATTATTCTGGATGAGCCGACAACTTACTTAGATATTGCGCATCAGCTTGATTTACTAGAGCTACTCAAACAGCTGAATAAGATGCATGAAATCACCATTTTAATGGTTCTTCACGACCTGCAGCAGGCAGCAAAATATTGTGACCGCCTCATCGCGATGAAGCGTGGTCAGATTTATCAAATAGGGACACCAAAAGACGTATTAACAGAAAGCTTTTTCAAAGAGGTCTTTGGGATTCAGGCTGAGGTTCACTTAGACGGTGAGCATCCGCTGATTATTCCAATCGCTTCGATCCAACAACAAAAGGGAGATGAACAAAACATGATCATTGTTAATAACCAGGTAAGAGTAGAAAAAGGCAGTGCCGAACACCTCGTCAAACGTTTTAATAAGAAGGGACAAGTAGAATTCATGGAAGGATTTTTAGGCATGGAAGTCTGGGTCACACAGCAGACAACCGATTACGATGAAGTGACCATTCATACACGCTGGAATCGAAAAGAAGACTTTGTGAACTGGACAAAATCTCAGGCATTTGGTGATGCACATGCTCATGGAAAAGCGAAACCTGAAGGCCTATTGAAAAACAAAATTACGTACTATGAAGTACAAGTGACTAGACCGGCTTTACAGAAAAAAGCCTAAAAAAGAAACAAAGCGCTGCAGCTCACGTGTAGCGCTATTTTTTACGTTTTTTTACTTTCTGTCACATTTCTTTGACAAAGTATTCAAACAACTGACACAATACCATCCAATTTTTAGGTAAAATTTACTTTATTTTTGAAGCGTATGGGTGTAAAGTACAGGTATAAATAACTAACCGAATGAAAAGCAAGAGTAAAATTTCACCGAGTAAACCATTTCAAATAGGCTATTATTTGTGAACCATTGAACAAATAGTGAACGTTTTGTGAAGTGGTGAGCATAGATGTTTCGAATCATTCGGCATGTGAAAGTAAGGGAGGATGTAAGGCTGTGAGTGAGCTGTTTTTAGCAAGATTTCAATTTGCTTCAACGACATTATTTCATTTTATTTTTGTTCCTATGTCAATAGGTTTGGTGTTTATCGTTGCATTGATGCAGACCCTTTATGTCGTCAAGAAAAAAGAGATTTATAAAAAAATGGCGAAGTTTTGGGGTCATCTATTCCTACTCAATTTTGCAGTAGGTGTGGTGACAGGGATTCTCCAGGAATTCCAGTTTGGGATGAACTGGTCAGATTATTCAAGGTTTGTCGGTGATGTATTTGGTGCACCGCTTGCCATTGAAGCACTGCTCGCCTTTTTCCTTGAATCTACATTTATTGGACTTTGGATATTCGGCTGGGATCGCTTGCCGAAGAAGATTCATTTATTGTGTATTTGGCTTGTTTCAATTGGTACGATTTTTTCCGCGTTTTGGATTTTACTCGCCAACTCATTTATGCAAGAGCCAGTTGGATTTGTCATTAAAAATGGCCGTGCAGAAATGAATGATTTTGGCGCTCTTGTAACGAACCCGCAGCTTTGGGTTGAATTCCCGCACGTTCTGTTTGGTGCGCTGGCTACAGGTGCATTCTTTATTGCAGGAGTTAGTGCCTATAAAATGATCAAAAAACAAGAAATCGCCTTTTTCAAAAAATCATTTCAAATTGCGATGGTTCTCGCTTTAATTTCTGGCTTAGGTGTGGCGTTCTCTGGACATGATCAAGCGAAGCACTTAATGGAATCACAGCCGATGAAGATGGCAGCAAGTGAAGCCCTTTGGAAGGATAGTGGAGATCCAGCGGCTTGGACACTATTTGCCAACATTGATACAGATAAAAAAGAAAACTCTGCGGAGATCAATATTCCGTTTGCTTTAAGTTACTTGGCTTATTCGAAATTTAGTGGAGATGTGCCAGGCATGCTGTCCCTTCAAAAAGAATATGAAGCGAAGTTTGGCCCTGGAGACTACATTCCGCCAGTAAAAACAACCTTCTGGAGCTTTAGAATCATGGTTGGTGCCGGCATGCTGATGATTTTTGCCAGTATGATTGGCTTGTATTTAAGCTTTAGAAAAAAACTCGAAACGAACAAATGGTTTTTACGCTTCATGGTAGGGATGATTGCATTCCCGTTTATTGCGAACTCAGCTGGCTGGATCATGACCGAAATCGGGCGTCAGCCGTGGACGGTCTTTGGAATGATGACGACTGCTCAATCGATTTCACCAAACGTATCGTACGGCATGCTGTTATTCTCAGTCATTAGCTTTACGACGATTTATCTGATTCTTGCCATCTTGCTTGCCTACCTATTCATTCGTGAAATTAAAAAAGGTGCACATTCGGAAGAGGATACAGATCAAAAGGATGAAACGGACCTGTCTACAGATCCATTTGATGGAGGCGCATATCATGGCATATCTTAACGAGATTTGGTTTATTCTTGTCGCAGTATTGTTTGTTGGATTTTTCTTCTTAGAAGGATTTGATTTTGGTGTTGGGATGTCCATGCAGCTACTTGGAAAGGATGCGCACGAACGCCGCATTTTAATTAACACGATTGGACCTTTCTGGGATGCGAATGAGGTCTGGCTGATTACAGCTGGGGGCGCAATTTTCGCTGCTTTCCCGCACTGGTATGCCACGATGTTCAGTGGATACTATATACCGTTTGCGGTTCTCCTCTTAGCGCTCATCGGGCGCGGAGTTGCCTTTGAATTCCGAGGGAAGGTGGAGAAAGCCTCTTGGATCAAAGCATGGGACTGGGTCATCTTCTTTGGCAGTCTATTGCCACCGTTTTTACTCGGTGTGTTATTCACAAGTATTTTACGCGGGATGCCAATTGATCAAGACATGAACATGTACGCTGGTTTTACGGATTTTGTGAACCTTTATTCAGTGATTGGCGGATTAGCTGTAACGGTTCTTTGCCTTCTGCACGGATTGATTTTCGTCACACTTCGAACAGAGGGTGATTTAAGAGATCGTGCGAGAAAGCTTGGCAAGCGTGTCCTGCTGATTGCACTGCCTGTACTTGTCCTATTTGTTGGTGTATCTATCATGGAAACAGACATTTATACGGTACGCCCGATCATCACTATCCCGTTAACTGTTCTCATTGTGGTTTGTTACGTAGCGGCGCTATTCTTTATGAAAAAAGAACGTGATGGCTGGACATTCCTATTCACAGGTGCGGGCATTATGGTGACAGTGACGATGCTTTTCACTGCATTGTTCCCGCGCGTCATGATTAGTTCAATCAACCATACATTTGATCTGACCATTCAAAACGCTGCATCTGGATCTTATTCACTGACGGTCATGACGATTGTTGCCATTTCTTTGCTGCCCTTTGTGCTTGGGTATCAAATTTGGAGCTATTACGTCTTCCGTAAACGTGTAAGCGGTAAGGAGCCAATGACCTACTAATGGATAAACGTTTGCTTCAATTAAAAGGAATAAGAGGGCTTCTTGCCCTCTTAGGTATTGTGTCACTCATCCAAGGAGCAAGTATTATTTTCCAAGCACAATGGCTGGCACATGCCATTACTACGCTGTTTGACGGGAAAAGCCTTTCGCAGGCAACGCCTTATGTCCTGCTGTTTCTTGCTGCCTTTCTGGTGCGGCACGGTCTCACCTTGATTCGGGAGAAGGTCATGTTTACCTACTCTTCCCGAATTGGAGCAGACGTCAGAAAACAGCTGTTAGACCAACTCTTTCGTTTAGGCCCAGCTTTCACAAAGAAAAAGGGTACAGGAAAGCTTGTTACATTAGCGATGGAGGGAATTGCTCAATATCGTCAGTATTTACAGCTGTTTTTACCGAAAATGGTGAACATGGCAGTGATACCGGCAATGGTCCTCATCTATGTTTGGACATTAGACGACACATCTGCCGTCATTTTAATCGTGACGCTACCGATATTAATTATCTTTATGATTTTGCTAGGTCTTGTCGCTCAGCGTAAAGCGGCCAAACAATGGAGATCGTATGAGAAATTATCCAATCATTTTACTGATTCTCTCCGCGGCCTTGAAACGCTTCGTTACTTAGGCATTAGCAAAAACCATTCCCGTAATATTGGGGAAGTGTCAAAGCGATATCGAAAGGCGACCATGAGTACGCTGAAGGTCGCATTTCTTTCATCATTTGCGCTTGATTTCTTTTCCATGCTGTCGATTGCTACCGTCGCTGTCTTTCTTGGCTTGCGATTAATTGAAGGAGAGCTTCTCTTATTGCCGGCTTTGACAGCGCTTATGCTGGCACCAGAATATTTCCTGCCAGTACGTGAAGTGGGAAATGATTATCATGCCACGCTAAATGGAAAAGAAGCGAATGAAGCGATGCAGGTCATTTTAGAAGAAAAGGGCTTCCGCAGGCAGGAGACACAATCAGTGCAATTGAACGAGTGGAATGAACAGTCTGCACTCACCCTGTATGATGTGAGTGTCCAGCATGACGAACATGCCCCTTATTCGATTCAAGATGTAGACCTCACTGTCAAAGGGAAGAAGAAAATCGGAATCATTGGTGCCAGTGGTTCAGGGAAATCGACGTTAACCGATGTGCTCGGCGGCTTTGTTGAACCGACCTCAGGTCAAATCACACTAAACGGCAATCCGCTTGTGCATTTACAGATGAAGGAATGGCAAAAGGAAGTCGTCTATATGCCGCAGCACCCTTATTTATTTCACATGACATTAAGAGAAAACATTCGTTTTTATGAACCGCATGCAACAGATGAAGAAGTGGAAAGAGCTGCTAGTGAAGCTGGCTTATCTCAGCTCGTGGCACAGCTGCCAAATGGTCTTGATGAGGTCATTGGAGAACAGGGAAGAGGGCTAAGCGGCGGACAGGCACAAAGAATTGCGCTTGCGCGAACGGTGCTGGGCAAGCGATCCATTATGCTGTTAGATGAACCAACAGCACATCTCGATATTGAGACAGAGTATGAATTGAAGAAAACAATGCTTCCGCTGTTTGAAGATAGACTTGTGTTCTTAGCAACACATAGGCTCCATTGGATGCCAGACATGGATGAAATCATTGTCATGGATCAAGGAACGATTGCAGAAATGGGTACACATGAATCATTAATGCAAAGAAAAGGCGTGTATTATCAATTGGTACAGGAGCAAATGGGGGCGGTCACACATGGTAAGTAAAGGCTGGTTTATACCTTATATCAAGGAGAATCAGAAGCTGTTTGCGCTGGTTTTATTTCTAGGGGCAATTGCAGTATTCTCTGCTTCTATGCTGATGTATACGTCAGGATTTCTCATTTCAAAAGCTGCCACAAGACCTGAGAATATACTTATGGTCTACGTCCCAATTGTAGCTGTCCGTACCTTTGGTATTTCACGCTCAGCTGCCCGCTATGCAGAAAGATTGGCAAGCCACCAGCTCATTTTGACCATGATTGAAAAAATGCGTGTCCGCCTATATGACATGGCTGAACGAAGTGCGAAACAGACAAAGCTGGGTACAGGTGAATTGCTAGGACTCTTGTCAGATGATGTTGAGAGACTACAGGACGCCTATTTAAAAACCATCTTTCCATCCATCGGTGCACTGCTTTTATACGCCGCATCCATTGGGGCACTTGGTCTATTCTCGTGGCCTTTTGCTGGCTTGATGCTGATTTATATGGCACTTCTTGTATTTGTTTTCCCATACGTCACAGTGCTAGTGAACCGGGCGAGGCAAATTCAAATGAGAAAAGGCAGAAATGAACTGTACAGCCATTTAACAGATGCCGTCATGGGCGTGAGTGATTGGCTGTTTAGCGGCAGGCAGAAAGATTTTGTGGATGAATATGAAAAGAAAGAAGCGCAGCTGTTAGCGCTTGAAGCAGCCAAGCACCGATTTATCCGTCTGCGCCAGTTTTTGGCACAGCTTATCATTGGAGGAGCTGTTGTGCTTGTCGTGTATTGGAGCGGTTCCGTCGTCCAGTCAGGCTCGATGTCACACACCCTAATTGCAGCCTTCGTGCTTGTGCTTTTTCCGTTAACAGAGGCCTTTCTTCCACTTTCAGATGCAGCAGGTGATATTCCAGTCTATCAGCATGCTGTCAGCAGATTACATCATTATGAAAAGCTTTCGTATGAAGGAGAATCTGAGCGCAAGACAGTTGACCAGTCGGCTGTTTCTCAAGATAAAGCTGTTTCTTTTGAACAAGTGTCCTTTGGGTATGATTTGCACCAACCCGTGCTAAAGCATCTCTCATTTTCACTAAAGCAAGGGGAATCACTTGCTCTCTTAGGGAAAAGTGGCGCAGGAAAATCGACTATTTTGAAATTGTTAGAAGGAGCTTTCGTGCCAAATCAAGGAGCTGTCAGCATTCAGGGGAAATCGGTCGAAAGCATTCGAGAGAACGTGTCTACCTATGTGTCAGTGCTCAATCAGCAGCCGTATTTATTCGATACCTCTGTTTTAAACAATATTCGCTTAGGCTCTCCTCATGCGACAGAGGAACAAGTAAAAGAAGCAGCGAGACAAGTGCAGCTGCACGAGACCATCGAATCTTTGCCAGAGGGTTATCACACCGGAGTGCAGGAGACAGGGATTCGTTTTTCAGGTGGAGAAAGACAACGGATGGCGTTAGCCCGTATTTTGCTGCAAAACACCCCGATTGTTGTATTAGATGAGCCCACCGTTGGGCTTGACCCACGTACAGAGCGTGAGTTGCTTGAAACCATTTTCCGTGTGTTAAAAGGGAAAACGGTCATTTGGATTACCCATCATCTCACTGGCTGTGAGGCATGTGATCGCATTATGTTTATTGAAGATGGACAAATTGAGATGCAGGGGGAGCATCAGGAACTACTGAAAGAAAACCCGCGCTATCAAAAATTGTATGAGATGGATCGTCCGTTTTCTACAATATAAATAGATGAAATGACAAGAACGTTCGGACAGAGGTTTCTGCCCGAACGTTTTGTGGTTTTAAGGGTTTACTTTTCCAACACCAGCATTTGATACCACTTCTGATTTGACATTGTTCACGTTAAGCAAAGAGTAGTTATAAGGAGGGTTGTACGTACCTGTAGAAGATGTTGGCAGACTGCCTGAGCTGTTAATATATGAGTTGTTGATGACATGCCATGTACCGACTTGACGGCTGTCCCAGCTGCCGATCGCATTTTTTGTATTTTCAAATACGTTGTGCTCAATTCTCATTTTTGCGCCCATACGAGAGTTAATCGCTGTTGTATGGATACCTTTATAGTAGTTGTTATACACATGACCTTCCCCGAAGCGCATAGATGGTACCCGAGAATTCAGGTTTTCAAAACGGTTGTTGTGGAATGTAATTTTTCGGTTGTAGTTGTCGTTATCAGAGCTGCCCATGAGCATTGTTTTCCAGCTGTCATGAACATAGTTCCAAGAGAAGGTAATATAGTCGGAGTCATTTTTCACATCAAATAATCCATCATAATCATCTTTACCAGAGTTTAATGTATTGTACAGTTCATTATGGTCGACCCATACGTTTTTAGAAGCGCCTTCGATTCCGATGGCATCCTTGTCACCGATTTTGCTGTGATGAATTTTCAGGTTGCGGATGATGATGTTATTGGCACGCCATACTTTAATGCCAATTCCATTGAATTCACCTTTCGTGCCTTTGCCGACGATCGAGACATTGTTTGTATCTTTCACATCGATTTTATTGGCAGATGTATTAGAAGGGGTAATCGTCCCGTCGACAACAATTTTTAATTTTTCGTTTGTTCCTTTACTTTTGAGGGCAGCCAATAGTTCATTTCCGGTTTTGACTGTGACGGTTTTACCACCTTCACCGCCTGTTGTACCGCCATTTAATGTGGAGAACCCTTGTTGATTAAAATTGGCCATAATAGATGGGCTTTCGGGATACTTTGCTGCCGCTTTTGCCTCTCCATTAGGTGCAAATAATGAAGTCACGAGACCAACCGCTAACACACCAGCTAACATTGGAAATTTTTTCTTCAAAGTCAACATCTCCATTCATTTCGTTTTAATGTAAACGTTTCCAAAAATAAGCTGCAATTCAACTACTCCTCCTTCCTTCGCCAGTATCGCCTTTTTCGGAATGTAGGAAGAGCATAGCACGCAAAAAGGTATCATCGGCTAAGAATTGGCGCTGTGTATTCCGTGATTTTCTAGAAAACTAAGGCCATGATTATTTTATTTTCGTCTAAATGAGACTAGGATCATTGACGATAGGTATTGGGATGACCTAGTGATTATGAAAGAGAGCTTCTCCGCTTGATAGAAAATCAGAACGCATTATTTTGTTAGAGGCGAAAGAATGTCATAATCATTTCATAAGAAAAAACTGGATATTTAATGCTTCAATTACTGGACGAACAGGGAGAAAAGCAGACAAACTAAAAAAATGAATTCCATTTTGAACGATATCGTCATACGTGTCGTCTCATGAATAAGAGAAGAAAAAGGGAAGGAGGGGTGTGTTTGGAGCAGGCAGAAGAGACATTATTGATTCAGCGGGCAAAACAGGGGGATGATGCTGCATTTACAGCCCTATATCGTCATCATTATTCCTTTCTTTACCGTTATATAATGAAGCTCACCCTTCAACAAGAGCTTGCAGAAGAAATCATGCAGGAAACGATGCTGAAAGCGTACATGAAACTCTCTTCATTTAGAGGAGATTCCTTATTTTCAACATGGCTCATATCCATTGCATCTAGACAATTTTTGGATCACCAGAAGAAAAGAAAACGTGAACAATTGAGGGAAGGAAAGGCAAATCAAGAGACGATACGCCGTTTTAAATGGGAGATTCAGCAAAAGGGCCATACTTGGCACGAGATGTGGGATGCTCTAAACGAATTGAAGGCTCAGGAGAGAGCGCCGATTATTTTGCACTATTATTATGGCTTTACTTATCCAGAGATTGCTTCAATGCTCGGTATGAGAGAAGGCACTGTGAAGTCGAGGGTTCATCATGGGTTAAAAAAAATTCGAAAGGAGTGGTCTTAATGAAGGAAGATCAGTTCACAGAACGTTTAAAGGAAGAGTTACAGCAACTAGATGAACAGATTGAAGTGAAAGAACCAAGTGAACAAGCTGTCATGATGCTGCTAAAGCAGGCGAAGGAACAAGAGAAAAGGCGTTTTAAACAAGAAGTGCTGGCGTATGTTCTCATCAGTCTGACCATTCTCACACTATTTGTCGCTGCCATCACCCATTTGCCTATCATCTTCATTCTTCTTCAAGTCGTGAGTGTGCCGCTCTGCGTCGTTGTCGGCATCAAGGAATATCAACATATTAAAGGAGGGTCTTCCTTATGAGTCAGACGGAGATGATCATCTTATTGTGCGCATTGCCGTTACTATTTGCGCAGGGCCTGCTTTTATTTATGGATGCCAAGAAAAGAGGGCGTTACAAGTGGTTTTGGGGCATTGTCGGTTTAATTAACTTCCCATCGTCTTCTATTTTATATTGGCTTTGTGTCGTGTACCCTGATCGAAAAAAAGAAGAGAAGATCCGAAAAGATTGAGCAGACGGCCTATAAAACTTTAGGCCTTTTTTTCGTGTTGAAGATCAACTAGAAATCTTTCATGGTTCATCTAAATGTCAAAGAGTGCGGGATATATAGTGTCTAAAACATGATTTCTAGCTCAATAGTCATTCTGTAAGAGATACTTTCTAAAAACGATGACGGCGGCTGTTTGATCCATCTCAATTCGGCATCATTTTCATCTGTTATCAGTATTGATCAGTTTTTACAAATGGTGTTAAATTAATCTCAATATGCGTTAGAAAATCTAACAGGATAAATGTGTGAAGATATACAAAGGAGGCAGATGAGACATGTTGACCTTAGATCGAGCAGCACAAACAGCACAAAGCTACATCGACCGTGTGTTAGAAGAGGTGGAAAAACGAAATCCTGGTGAGGAGGAATTTCAGCAAGCCGTAAGAGAAATTCTAGAATCACTCGTTCCCGTTTTTGCAAAGCATCCAGAGTATGAAAAACAAGGCATTTTAGAACGACTCATCGAGCCTGAGCGGCTTGTAGTATTTCGCGTACCATGGGTAGACGATGAGGAGAAAGTACAAGTCAACCGTGGATTCAGGGTTCAATTCAACAGTGCCATCGGTCCTTACAAAGGAGGCATTCGTTTCCATCCATCTGTCAATGCAAGCATTATCAAGTTTTTAGGATTTGAACAAATCTTTAAAAACGCACTGACTGGTATGCCGATCGGTGGAGGAAAAGGTGGGTCAGATTTTGATCCTAAAGGGAAATCAGATGGAGAAATCATGCGTTTCGTTCAAAGTTTTATGAGTGAACTCAGCCGATATATTGGACCTGATCAAGATGTGCCAGCAGGTGATATTGGCGTAGGGGCACGCGAAATTGGTTATATGTTCGGGCAGTACAAGAAAATGCGTGGTGCTTATGAAGCAGGTGTGCTTACAGGGAAAAGCCCTGGATTTGGAGGCAGCTTAGCGAGAAAAGAAGCAACAGGCTATGGACTGGTGTACTTCATGGAAGAAATGTTAAAAGCGCATGGACTTCAATTTGAAGGACGTTCAGTTGTCGTATCTGGCTCAGGGAATGTGTCTATTTATGCGATGGAGAAGGTTATCGAGCTAGGTGGTAAGGTCGTAGCATGCAGTGATTCAAGCGGAGCGATTTATGATCCACAAGGCATTTCATTAGAAACAGTGAAACAACTGAAAGAAGAAAGCAATCAACGAATTGGGGCATACATAGACATTCACCCGCATGCTGAATTGATTGAAGATTGTGAACAAATTTGGTCTGTTCCTTGTGACATTGCGCTTCCATGTGCAACGCAAAATGAGATATCTGAAATGCAGGCACAGCAGCTCGTAGAAAATGGTGTGATTGCGGTAGGAGAAGGAGCGAATATGCCCTCTACTCTAAAGGCAGTCAAAGTTTTTGAACAGAATGATATCCTGTTTGCGCCGGCAAAAGCGGCAAATGCAGGCGGGGTAGGTGTCTCAGCGCTGGAAATGGCGCAAAATAGTGCAAGAATTTCTTGGACGTTTGAGGAAGTAGATGATCAGCTGAAACAAATGATGCAGACGATTTATCGTCAGTGTACAGAGACAGCAGCCGAATATGGACACTCTGGAAACTTAATCGTAGGCGCAAATATTGCAGGATTTCGTAAAGTGGCAGATGCGATGATCGCTCAAGGCGTGATTTAACTCCTGCTCTCCCGCACCTGTTTATTTCATGACAAGATGGGGAATCTTCCTTGTAAGAATGAGAATAAGGAGGCGCGGGAGAAATGAAAAAATGGCTGAAACAAATTTTTAAATGGGCACCTGTGATTTATCCAGTGGTGAGAAAAATATATAAAGAGCGGAAAGAATCTAAACGTCGTAACGTATCAGCCGGATAATCCGGCTTTTTTTTATGCATACATAACGAATGCGCAATGAATGAAAAAAAAGTTAGATTTGAATGATCCAAGTCATGCCTCACTCCGTTAAGTACATAACAAACGGAAAGAGGAGGCAATAACAGATGAACATGAAAAAAGCAATTTTAACTATCCCGCTTAGTGCAGCATTACTATTTCCGGCAGCTCATAGCGCAAGTGCACACGAAGGACATATGCATGGAGAGGCAAAGAAGATGTCTTCGTCACAAGAGGTGTCAAATAAAGCAACCGATCTTCGAGCAACTCTAGATCAGCTGTTTTCAGAGCACGCTTATTTAGCAGTCATCACAATGCAAAAGGGAATTGACGATAGCAAAGATTTTAAACAAGCAGCGGCAGCGCTAAATGACAACACAAATGACTTATCGGAAGCCATCGCTTCTGTGTACGGAAAAAAAGCAGGGAAACAATTCAAAGACATTTGGTCAAGTCATATTGGCTACTTTGTTGATTATGTACAAGCAACGGCAAAGAAAGATGAAGCAGGTAAAAAGAAAGCAGTTAAGCAGCTTGACCAATATCGCATGAAACAAGCCGATATGCTTGATCAAGCAACAGACGGTAGATTGAAAGCTAGCGAACTAGAAGAAGGCTTAAAAATGCACGTCAATGAACTGTTAAAAGCGTTTGATAGCTACACTGAAAAGGATTTTGATACGACCTATGAAACGGTTAGAAAATCTATTCATCATATGTTTGAAGTAGGAAAAGGCGTATCGTGGGCGATCACAGATCAATTTCCTGGGAAATTTGATCACAAATCAGTCGACACACCAGCCGCAGACCTTCGTGAAGATTTAAACTACTTGTTCTCAGAGCATTTGGCGCTTGCAGTCGTTGCTATGCAAAAAGGAAATGATGGCAGCAAGGACTTTGATCAAGCAGCGGCAGCTTTGAACGAAAACACAAATGATTTATCAGATGCGATTGCCTCTGTTTATGGCAAGGATGCAGGAAAACAATTCAAAGACATTTGGTCAAGCCATATCGGATACTTAGTTGATTATGTCAAAGCGGATGCATCAGGAGACAAAGAAGCGAAAGAAAAAGCGGTGAAAAACTTAGATGCGTATCGAATGAAGCAAGCAAAATTTTTAGATCAAGCAACAGATGGACGTTTGAAGGCAGCAGATTTAGAAGCTGGCTTAAAAATGCATATTGATGAACTGATCAAAACATATACGTCATACCATAATGGCGAATATGATCAGCTTTATCCAACAGTGCGAGAAGCGTACGGTCATATGTTCATGGTCGGTCAAGATGTGGCAGCAGCCATTGTTGATCAGCATCCTAAAATGTTTAAATCCAAGATGCCTAATGAAATGCCAAAAACAGGTATGGGAGGTACAGCCGGTCCTTTAGGTATGTCATATGAAGCCTTTGCAGGATTAATCGCAAGCTTGATCCTAGCCGGTGGTGCAATGGGTGCGTTCTTCCTTATTCGCCGCAAGACATCAAATTAAGCTCATATCAAAACAAAAGGGGGAACGTGCACAATCGTGCCGTTCCTTTCTTTCAAAGGAGGCAGATTGACTTGAAAAGATGGCTGTTTGGTCTTCTGATGCTTCTCATCATCACGGGCTGTGCATCAAAATCGATGGATGATTCGTCATCCGCTATAACAACCTCATCTCCTGAAGAAATGACAACAAACCAAACCGCAAAACAATCTCATTCAAAAGCCATATTAAAAGACGCACCATCCGGTATTGTACCGGCTGAAATTGCAATTCCGGCGATTGGTGTCAAAGCAAAAGTAGAGAAAACCATTTTATCTAAGGGTGGCAGTATGGGCGTTCCAAAAAATACGGACAACACAGCTTGGTTTAAAGATGGTCCAAAGCCAGGAGATAAAGGGAATGCCGTCATGAATGGTCATGTTGATAATAAATGGGGACCTTCTGTTTTTTATCGACTAAAGGAGCTAAAAAAGGGAAACAAGGTAATCGTGACCTCCTCGTCAGGTAAAAAGCGAACCTTTGAAGTCATCAAAGTGCAAAGTTATCCGCGTGAAGAAAAGCCAAATGCATTTTTCGGGTATGCTTTTACACGAAATCTCAATTTAATCACATGTACAGGGACATTTGATCATGCAGCTGGTACTCATGAAAAAAGATTGGTTGTCTTTACGCAGCTGATCTCATAATAAAGGCGATGGCACGAAGGTGCAGCGCCTTTTTTCATGGTTTTCAAACGGTCCTATAAAAAGATTCATAGGTCATTAGATACGGTTTGTTGTATAAATAGGGGCGTTTGTCATATAAATGAGTTGGCAATTTTTATTTCTTTTCAGTAGAATATGAGTAATGAAGAGAACTGCAAGCGTATACAACCTGTCCAGACAAGGCAGATTCTCCACCCTTACATAAGGAGGCCGATCTGATGCTGAGTAAAAGACTGGCGCATATTTTAAGTCAGTTAATGGCAGCGGAGACCCCGCTCACAAGCGCTGCGCTTTCTGTCAGCTTACAAGTGACAAGTCGCACCATTCGTACAGACATCAAGGAACTGAACGACCGTCTCGCTCCTTATCAAGCGGCTGTATCAGCCGTTCGAGGAGCTGGTTATGAGCTGTTGATCAACGATGAGAATGCCTTTCGCCGTTTTATGAAAGAAGAGGTCGAACAGGAAGAACCGCTGGCCGTTCTGCCGGAGGAACGCGTTCGGTTTATTTTAAAAAAACTGCTTCTTGCAGAGTCTTATGTGAAACTGGAAGATTTACAGGAGCAGCTGTTTATTAGTAAATCGACGATGAGTAACGATATGAAATGGGTCAAACGCAAGCTCGAACCCTTTGATCTAAAGCTGGAAGCAAAGCCGAATAAAGGCTGCCGGATCAAAGGATCGGAGATGAAAATCCGTTATTGTATGTCAGAATATTTATTCAATGAACGCCGTTCCTACCAAACGATGCTGAATACAGCAGTGACCATTTTGCCAAAACATGAACTGGAATTGATTCAGAAAACAATCATTGATTATATCAATGAAGAAAGAATGAACCTATCAGACATTTGCATGAATAATTTAATCGTACATGTCGCGATTGCCTGCAAACGGATTAGACACGGAAACTATGTATCTGTTTTACCAGAGGAAATCAATGAAATTCCACGGGCAAAGGAATACAAGGTCGCCAAAAAAATGGTGGAACGTCTTGAAGGACTGCTGGACGTCTCTTTTCCACAAGAGGAGATCGTCTATATCGCCATTCATTTGTTAGGAACAGCTAAAATGGTGCAGTCCTTTTCATCGAGCGGTCAAAAGCAAATTGTGGATGATGACACGAGCCGTCTTGTTCAGCTTATGCTGAAAGCGATTGACCAAAAATTGCAGTTGGATTTAGCAGGAGATGCGGAATTGCTGATTGGGCTCAGCCTGCACTTAAAGCCAGCCATGACTCGGTGTAAATATGGGATGAACTTAAGAAATCCGATGCTGGATGAAATAAAGGCGGGGTATCCACTTGCTTTTGAAGCAGGGATTGTCGCTAGCCGGGTAATTGAAGAAGAGACGGGGCTATGTATTCATGAGAATGAAATCGGCTATATCGCGCTTCATTTTGGTGCGGCTTTAGAGCGGAGAAAAATGGAGATTCCGCCGAAGCGATGTCTCATTGTTTGTGCATCTGGTGCAGGGAGTGCGAGGCTGCTGCAGGATCGATTGCGGTCACAATTTGGGTCAAAGCTGACCATTTTAGGCACAGCAGAGCTTTATTCGCTTCCGCATGTCTCTTTACATGCCCTGGATTTGATTATTACAACGGTCCCGATTCAGATGGATCTACCGATTCCCGTCATACAAGTGAATACTATTTTGGGAGGCGGCGACTTTTTAAAAATTGAAGAAGCTCTGACAAGTGAAACAAGGGTGACATTGGCCTCTCAATATATGAAAAAGGAATTGGTCTTTACAAAACGCGCCTTTCAAACAAAGGAAGAGGTCATCGCCTTTCTCACGAAAAAAGTCATCGATATGGGATTAGCACCAGCAGAGCTTACACCTTCTGTGATGGAAAGAGAAGAGGCTGCTCCTACATCCTTCGGGCATTATACAGCCATTCCGCATCCAATGACGCCGCTGACAGAAGAGACATTTTGGGCAATATGTACACTAGAAAAACCGATCATATGGGGAGAGAAAAAAGTTCAATTTGTTTGCTTGCTTTGTGTTGAAAAAGAGAATGCAAAAGACTTAAAAGGGATGTACCGTCTGCTGGGCGAGCTTGTGCACAATGTGAAATTCATTCAGCACCTCATCGCCTGTGATTCATTTGACGACATGCTCGATATCATGTACAAGAAGGCTCCTTCGTACAAGAATTCATAGTGTGATCTTAACTTTTTCCGCTTCCTAAAGGAAAAAGTATAGGTGTTTATGAAAGCGGTTTCATAATATGATGAGTGTGTAAAGAAAAGCTACACACTTTCAAAAGGGGGCGTTTACACATGAACATCTTATTGGTATGTGCAGCAGGTATGTCTACAAGCTTACTAGTTACAAAAATGGAGAAAAGCGCGCAAGAACAAGGAAAAGACTATCGTATTTGGGCAGTATCCGGAGATTCAGCAAAAAATCATATTGATCAAGCCGATGTGCTTTTATTAGGACCACAGGTTCGATATTTATTACCACAAATGAAAAAGCTAGGAGAAGAAAAAAGTATTCCAGTCGACGTCATCAATACCGTGCATTACGGCGTATGTAATGGGGCTGAGGTTTTAAAATCTGCTGAACAGTTAGTGAACGGATAAAGGGGGCGGAAGGGATGAATGGATTCAACCGATTTCTAGAAGAGAAGGTCATGCCGTTTGCAGGGAAGATTGCCGCTCAAAGACATTTACAAGCATTGCGTGACGGAATTGTTTTAACCATGCCTCTCATTATTGTCGGTTCACTGTTTCTCATTTTAGCCAACCTTCCGATTCCAGGATACAGCGATTTTATGGCAAGTATCTTCGGAGCAGAATGGGCCACGAAACTATCCTACCCTGTGAATGCAACCTTTGACATTATGGCACTTGTTGCAACCTTCGGGATTGCCTACAGGCTAGCTGAAAAGTATGCAGTGGATGCCCTATCATCTGGTGCGATCGCTGTTGCAGCTTTCCTTTTGGCGACACCATATCAAGTTCCTTTCACACCTGAAGGCTCAACAGAAGCCATCTTAGTAGGTGGGGGAATTCCAGTCACATTGATGGGCAGTAAAGGGTTATTCGTTGCCATGATTATTGCCATGCTTTCAACTGAAATTTACCGATTCATCGTCCAGCGGAATATCGTCATTAAGATGCCTGATGGTGTACCGCCAGCAGTGAGTAAATCGTTTATCGCACTTATTCCAGGTTTTGTGGTCATCACGCTGATCTGGGTCGCTAGACTTTTGATTGAGATGACACCATTTGAAAGTATTCATAATATCATCACGGTCTTAATTGGCACACCGCTTTCCATCCTTGGTGGAAGCTTAGGCGGAAGTATTGTCGCCATGGGCGTGCAAATGCTTCTCTGGGCTTGCGGTATTCATGGAGCAACCATTGTCGGCGGCGTCATGGGACCAATTTGGCTCGGTGCGATGGATGAGAACCGTCTCGCATTCCAAGCAGGAGAAGTGCTGCCAAATATCTTCACAGCGCAGTTCTTTGAAATCTTCATCAATGTCGGCGGAAGCGGTGCAACACTTGCCTTGGTGCTGACGATGATCTTACGTGCCAGAAGTAAACAAATGAAACAGCTTGGCCGACTTGCCATTGGGCCAGCTATCTTTAACATCAACGAACCGATCATTTTCGGAATGCCGATTGTCATGAACCCAATGCTTTTGATTCCGTTTATCCTTACGCCAATCATGATGATCATTACCACATATATCGGAATGAGCACAGGGCTTGTCGCAAAACCGGCGGGGATTGCGGTCCCATGGACGATGCCGCCTATTATTTCAGGCTATCTCGCCACAGGAGGCAAAATCTCTGGTGCTGTCATGCAGCTGATTAACCTGGCGTTGTCATTCGCTTTATACTACCCATTCTTTAGAATGTGGGATAAGCAGAAACTGAAAGAAGAAAGTGAACTAGAAACAAAAGCCACAACTGATGAAAATGTCGTCAACATGTAATAGAGGAAACAAGGGGGATGCGGCCGATGGAAATGGAACAAATTGTGTTTCAACTCATCTTACACGGCGGGAATGGCAGAAGCTCAGCGATGGAGGCCATTACATGTGCAAAGCAAGGAAACTTTGATGAGGCGAAGCTAAAATTGCAGGAAGCACAAGACGCGTTAAATGAGGCGCATCACGCACAAACAGAGCTGATCCAAGGAGAAATTAGAGGAGAAAAGACCGACATCAGTCTCTTAATGATCCATGCACAGGATCATCTCATGAACGCAATGACTGTCAAGGAGCTTGCGGCGGAAATCATCGAGCTCCATGAAAAAATGAAGCAACTCGGAGGTGTCAATTCATGAAAGAAGGAATCAAAATTGTCACAATAGGCGGAGGATCGAGCTATACGCCTGAGCTTGTCGAAGGATTTATCAAACGGTATCATGAATTGCCAGTAAAGGAATTATGGCTCGTGGATATTGAAGCGGGTCAGGAAAAGTTAAACATTGTGGGTGCTCTTGCGAAACGCATGGTCGAAAAAGCAGGGCTACCGATTGAAGTACACTTGACGCTTGACCGCAGGGAGGCCCTGAAGGACGCAGATTTTGTGACAACACAATTTCGTGTAGGGTTGCTTGAAGCACGTGCAAAGGATGAGAGAATCCCGCTGAAATACGGCGTCATCGGTCAGGAAACGAACGGACCAGGCGGTTTATTTAAAGGTCTTCGAACCATTCCAGTGATTCTAGACATCGTGAAGGATATGGAAGAGCTTTGTCCAGATGCATGGCTTGTGAATTTTACAAATCCAGCAGGTATGGTCACAGAAGCTGTGCTGCGCTACACGAATCTAAAAAAAGTAGTCGGACTATGCAATGTTCCAATTGGGATAAAAATGGGGATTGCCAAGGCGCTTGATGTGGATGTTGAACGGATCGAGGTACAGTTTGCGGGCCTCAACCACATGGTCTATGGATTAGACGTGTATTTAGACGGGGTCAGCATTATGGATCAAGTGCTCGATGAATTAGGAAATCCGAATAGTCAGTGGTCTATGAAGAACATTGAAGCGAAAAACTGGGAACCTTCTTTTGTGAAAGGCTTAGGAGTCATCCCATGCCCGTATCACCGCTATTACTATAAAACAAAAGATATGCTGGAAGAAGAGCAAAAGGCAGCTCAAGAAAAAGGAACAAGAGCAGAGGTTGTCCAGCAGGTCGAGCACGAATTATTTGAGCTCTATAAAGATCCCGATTTATCAATTAAACCTCCGCAACTCGAAAAAAGAGGCGGGGCGTACTACAGTGATGCGGCATGTAACTTAATCAGCTCCATCTATAATGATAAGCATGACATCCAACCAGTCAATACAGTGAACAGAGGGGCCATTGCCAGCATTCCGGCTGATTCAGCGGTTGAAGTGAACTGTATCATCACAAAGGACGGACCAAAACCAATTGCGACGGGTGATCTGCCTGTAGCTGTGAGAGGGCTCGTTCAACAAATCAAATCATTTGAGCGTGTGGCAGCAGAAGCGGCAGTCACAGGAGATTACGAGACGGCTCTTGTAGCAATGACGATCAATCCGCTTGTCCCATCTGACGAAATTGCAAAGCAAATTTTAGATGAAATGCTCGAAGCGCATCGTGAATATTTACCGCAATTCTTCAAATCAGTTAAAGCTTAAAACAAATGGCCCCTTTATGGGGTCGTTTTTTTATCATTGCTCCATATGGAAATTCAAAAAAGAAGTGTATGATAGTAAAAAACAACATGTATGGCTTCAAAGAAGGGACGGTTTGAGTATGGTTGCAATTGGTTTAATGCTTTACGGCTTTGTCGTTCAACCTCTGTTGAGTTATGGCACAGTGGTCTTGTTTTTGTATGGCATCATCGCATCATTTATTGGTCTTATTCGTCATAGACAGTATGTGTGGATATATGTTCTTCGCCTGCTCGTTTGTTTTACCATTCCAGTAACCAACCTGTTGATGTATTTCGCAACAATTGGTGGAGATGAAAGAGACTTTGATTTTCAGCCGATGCCGTTTGTTTATTATCTTGTTTTTATGATAGAAATCATCATCGTCTTTTTACCAGAGATCTTCTTACTGATCGAAAAAAAGAGGAGCATCAAAGGGAAACAGTGGGTATATGCAGGGGCGATTGTGGGTGTATCGGTCTTGTTCTGGTGTACGATTTAATAGAAGGCTGACTGGACATCTAAGTCTATTTATCACTCCTTAATGTGTTCGGAGAAGTAAATAAACAAAAAAAGAACCCTTCATGATTGAAAGGTTCTTTTACATGATTAAGCTTGTTTGACGACCGAGTCGACTTCTACTGTCCAGCCGAAGATATCTGGTTGTGTTCCTTTTTGAATACCGGTAATGGCTTCATACAATTTCTTCGATACTTCACCTGTTTGACCATCTTGAATCACATATGGCTGATCTTGATAAATTAATTCCCCGACAGGAGAGATAACGGCCGCCGTTCCAGTTCCAAAGATTTCTTCAAGCTCACCTGATTGATGTGCTTCAATTAACTCATCAATCGAAATTTTACGCTCTGTCACTGGAATTCCCCAATGTTTTAATAGCTCAAGTACAGAGTTACGAGTGATGCCTTCTAAAATGCTGCCGTTCAATTCAGGCGTCACGATTTCTCCGTTGATTTTAAAGAAGATATTCATACTCCCGACTTCTTCAATATACTTTTTCTCAACGCCATCAAGCCAAAGAACTTGTGAAAAACCTTTGGTTTCAGCCACTTGCTGTGCCTTAAGGCTTGAGGCGTAGTTTCCAGCTGTTTTGGCATTTCCTGTTCCGCCTTTAACGGCACGGACAAACTCGTTTTCAACGGCAATTTTGACTGGATGGATGCCTTCTTTATAGTAAGATCCCACTGGAGATAGGATAATAAGCAGCTTATACGTGCTTGACGGCGCAACGCCTAAATATGGCTCAGTGGAAATAATGAATGGACGGATATACAAGGAAGTGCCCTCTGCATCAGGTACCCAATCCTTATCAATGCGAATGAGTTCATTTAAGCCCTCTAAAACCGTTTCTGTATCAATTTGCGGTATACACAGGCGGTCATTGGATCTGTTTAAGCGCTCCATGTTCTTTTCCGGACGGAATAAGAGAATTTTCTGATCCTCAGAAACATAAGCCTTCAAGCCTTCAAAAACAGATTGCCCATAATGATAGACCATCGAAGCTGGGTCCATTGGAATAGCCTGATAAGGGATAATTCTTGGATCATACCAGCCTTGATCAATGGAATAATCCATCACAAACATGTGATCTGTGAAGATTTTTCCGAATTCAAGTTGATCAGATTGAGGTTTTGGTTTTTTTGTTGAACTAAGTTCAACGCGGATGGGTTGTTTTGGCATCGTAAATCTCCTTGCTGTTTGATTATTTGAAAATTCTAATAATATGAAATAATTATGATTCTATTCTATACCTTCACAAAATATTAGCAATAGGTTTTCTGGAATTCAGACAAGAAAAATCTGTTAAAGCGCTTTCCTTCTCTCTGCCGTCAGTCTGCCTCAAGTCACCCCTTTTTAATAAAGAAATAAAATCCAAATGCATTATTAACTGATTAATCTGACAATTTAAAAGCGGATAAATTTCCTGTAAGATATTCTTTCAACCATACACCTTTTGACCAGTACATTGCAAGGGGCATTCTCATATTTTAATCCTCTTTTTTTTAACCGATAAAGAAAATAGAAGTGAAAGGAGCAAACAACAGGATGAAACGAGCGATACCAGGTATTTTACTTATTTTATTCATGACCTTAATCAGCTTCGGCTGTCAAGCGATGACGGAGGAGGTTGGCGCTAAGCAAAGCACAGCCTATCACGTAGCGACAAACGGAAACGATAAAAACCCAGGAACGAAGCAAAAACCTTTTCGTACGTTGAAAAAAGCGGCAAGTATGGCGAAAGCTGGGACAACCATTTACGTGAGAGGCGGCACATACAAAGAGAAATTGATTGTCCGCCATTCAGGTACAAAGAAAGCACCAGTTATCTTTCAAGCTTATGGAAAAGAAAAACCTGTTATTAGTGGGGCTTCACTTAAAGGAAATCAAGCAGATGGCGGTCTTGTCACAATCGATCAAAAAAGTTACATTACCCTCAAAGGTCTGACGGTGGGACATCTCAAGACGAATAAAGAAGACCTGACCCCAGTCGGTATTTTCATCAAAGGAAGCGGGAAAGGCGTCAAACTTCTCAACAACCGAGTGTATGACATTCAGACGACACACAAAAATGGGAATGCGCACGGTATTGCGGTCTATGGAACAAAAGCTCCAGCGGCCATTGAAGACATTGAAATCAAAGGAAACACTGTTGAAAAATTAAAGCTTGGCTTCAGTGAAGCGCTTGTGCTCAATGGGAACGTCAACAAGTTTCGTGTGACACATAACACGGTTCGCCACACGGATAATATAGGCATTGATTTAATTGGTTTTGAGAACGTAGCACCTTCTAAAAAGTACGATCAAGTCAGAAATGGTGTTGTATCAAGAAACAAAGTGTACGAGATTACGAGTGTAGGGAATCCAGCCTATGGCAAAGACATCTCCGCTGGTGGCATTTATGTGGATGGCGGGAAGGACATTGTGATTGATCATAACATCACACATCACAATGACCTTGGGATTGAAGTCACAAGTGAACATAAAGGAAAAATGGCAGATCGTATTCGCATTGAACACAATCAAGTGTATTTGAACCGTTATACAGGCATTTCAATTGGCGGTTATGATAAAAAGCGAGGCGGAACAACAAATACGACGATCTCACATAATATTTTATACAAAAATGACACAGCTGGCTTAGAAGGCGGTCAATTGTTGATGCAATATCAAGCCGTGAACAATCGAATCAAGAGCAATATCATGACAGCGAGTGCCTCGCATTACTTAGTAGTGAATCTCTATGGAGTGAATCAAAAAAATACCTTCCAAAAGAACGTATATGATGACCGCAAAGGTGCGAAGGCATCACAGTGGGTATGGCGCGGGAAATGGATGGAAGGCTACAAAACGTATCTCTCTAAAAGCGGTCAAGATAAAGGATCAGCACACCTCAATCCACAATTTGTGAATGAGAAAAAATATGATTTTCGCCTGAAGAAATCATCACCGGCTAAGAAAATCATCGGAAATTAAGCATGTGTGAAACGCAAACGTATTGTTTTAAATTTTCAAAAAAATCATTGACATTGATGTGACATCACATTAAAGTAAAGAAGACATTTCAACGAAAACAAAATTTCATAACGGATCTCTTATCAAGAGAGGCAGAGGGACTGGCCCTATGACGCCCGGCAACCGTTTCTACTATAGAAATTGGTGCTAATTCCTGCAAAGCTGTGACAGCTTTGACAGATAAGAGAGGAAGAATTCCCGATACATGTTTCATGCAACGGTGATCAAGCCTCTCTTTCTAAGAGAGGCTTTTTGTCGTCTCTTTTTCAAAAGGAAGAACAGTTTACTGGCGTCTTCCCACATTTTTACCTAGTTTTCCGATGTGAAAAATAAAAACAACTTGAGGAGGAACAGCAATGAAGCGTAAGTATTTTACATCTAGTCTTATATTATTAACGGTATTGACTGTCCTATTAACAGGCTGCGGCACTGGATCGAGTGCCGGCTCAAAGGCAAATGCGAATGAAAAAGTCTCTTTTGACAATGTACCGAAGCGATTCGCAAAGGGACAGGGAGCAAAAATTAAAGTCATCCGTAAAATCGGCGGAGATGATCATACCGCGCAGTTTTTAGCTGGGACAAAAGCAGAAGGTGAAGCGCTTGGCTTTACGGTTGATGTCTACACCGCAAATGGAGACACAGCGAAGTTCCATGACGCCATCTCTCAGGCGCTGGAAGAAAATTATGATGGCTTTATCATCTCTCATGGGGACGACGAGGCCACTGTCGCTGACGTGAAAAAGATTACGGCGAAGGGTATTCCGGTCGTAGCGTTTGATTCAAATCCTAAACTGAAAGGCATCAAAGGGGTTACAGTGACGTCTCAAGATGACGAACAATTAGCGAAAAAATCACTAGACGCACTCGTGTCTGATTTTAGAGGAAAAGCAAATATTGCGTACCTCTGGGTAGATGGATTCCCGCCAATGGTGAGACGGAACAAGGTTTATCAAGAAACCCTCAAACAACATTCAGGAATCAAGGAACTTGACCGCTTTGGTATTGCCTCCTCTGATACGTCTGTTCAAACACAAAATGCAGTGGCAGCGATGCTAAATAAATATCCAAAGGGTAAACTTGATGCTATTTTTGCCACGTGGGATGCCTTTGCCATTGGCGCAGCAAGAGCGCTAAAGGAAGCAGGAAGAACAGAAGTGAAGATTTATGGGATTGATGTGTCAAATGCTGATCTTCAAGAAATGACAGCAAAAGACAGTCCGTGGAAGTACACAGCAGCAGTTGATCCGAAGCTCATTGGCGCAGTTGACGTGAGAATTCTTGCGAAGAAAATAGCGGGCGAGAAAACCCCATCTTCCTATGACCTTGAGGCCTCTCTCATCTCACAAAAACAGCTTCAACAATCAGGAAAAGCCATCAATATGGTCAATCTTGCAGACGAAGTGAAGGGATTCGGCTCATCAACTGCCTTTGAAGAAGATTGGATGAAGACCTTGAAGAAGCATTATACAAAATAAACGTCGTGCACTCTCTTCTATAGAGGGTGTTTCGTTTTTCAAATGATGATCATGAGAAGGAGGACACCTATGACAGCGCCGCTAGTTTGTATGAAGCATATTTCGATTGAATTCCCAGGAGTAAAAGCGTTAGATCAAGTGAATTTCACATTAGAAAAAGGGACAGTTCATGCACTGATTGGAGCGAATGGTGCTGGGAAGTCCACGTTAATGAAGGTTCTTTCTGGCGCTCATTCCCATTATGAAGGAAGCATCCAAATCAATGGTCAGGCAGCATCAATTCAAACTCCAAAGGATGCGGCCTCATATGGTGTGCAGACGGTTCATCAAGAAGTGGATACAGCTCTCGTTCCTTACTTAAGTGTTGGTGAGAATATGATGATGCATCAGCTTGAGAATAAAACATTTGTCGGCTGGAAAGAGCTACACCGTAAAGCAGCTCAACGATTAAAAGAATTGGACATCGACATCTCCACAAAACGCCTTGTGAGTGATCTGACCCTTGCGGAAAAACAGATGGTGCTCATCGCTAAGGCCGTTTCAACCAAATGCAGCATTTTAATTTTAGATGAACCAACGGCCCCGCTAAGTCATACAGAAACAAACAAGTTATTTTCAATGATTGATCGGCTGAAACAGAATGGAACGGGCATTGTATTTATCTCCCATCGGATGCCTGAAATTTTCACCATTTGTGATGAACTGACAGTGATGCGAAATGGAACCGATGTCGCAGCTCATCTTGTTCAAAATACAAATCCCCAGCAGATCATTGAGGAAATGCTAGGCGCGCCATTAGAGGAGCAATTCCCGCTCCGTACACCTTTGAAAGACGCACCTATTGTCCTTGAAGTGAAGCAGCTAAACGACCAGCATAAATTACGCAACATTCATCTTCATGTGAAAAAGGGAGAAATTCTCGGAATTGCAGGCCTTGTCGGTGCAGGAAAAACGGAATTGTGTAAAGCCCTTTTCGGTGCCTCAGAAAAAACGACAGGAACTGTACAGCTTCATGGTCAAACCGTTCGCATCACATCGCCTCATCAAGCTGTGAGAGCTGGAATGGCCCTTGTGCCAGAAGAAAGAAGAAAGGAAGGGGTTCTGACGGAAGAGAGTGTGGGGTGGAACTTAACAGCAGCAAGTCTTCGTTCATTCTCACGTGTGTTCAGCTTTTTACATCGTTCAAAGGAAAAGCGGAAAGCAGATGAAATCGTCAAACGACTTGGTGTTAAAACCCCGTCTCTTGAAGCAAAGGTGAAGCATCTATCTGGTGGAAATCAACAGAAGATTGCCATCGGAAAATGGCTGCTGGCAGAGGCGGATGTCTATCTCTTTGATGAACCAACTAAAGGTGTTGACGTTGGAGCGAAAAAAGATATTTTCACGCTGATTGCAGAGCTTGCCTCCCGCGGGAAATCTGTGATTTATGCGTCAAGTGAACTGTCGGAGATTACAGGGATCGCAGACCGAGTCTATGTGCTGTATGATGGCAGCATTGCCCGGGAAATGACGGCACCAATGACTGAGGAAGAGCTTTTATATCATTCAACAGGAGGACAATCATGAGTGAACGACAAATTCTAGCCCCTGTACAGCAAACGAAAAAACAGCGGCCATCCTTTCATCTATTTGATTTCTTTTATCGATATGGCACGATCTTAACCATTGTTGTATTGATTGTGGTATTTGCGGCAGCGAATCCAGCGTTTTTACAAACAGGGAATATCATCAATATTTTACGGTCTATCTCGATTGTGACCATAATTGCGGTGGGCCTTACCATCTCATTGGCAGTCAATGGCTTTGATCTATCAGTCGGATCAGTCGCAACGTTATCGAATGCAATCGTGATTTCTATGTTTGTGTGGTTTTCACAAAACCCGCTGATTGCGATCCTCTCTGCGCTAGCGGCTGCCCTTATTGTTGGTTTACTCAATGCCTTCATGATTGTCAAAATGAAAATTCCAGATATGCTCATGACATTAGCCATGATGTTTATCATTCAAGGGCTGGCTCAGACGTATACGAAAGGGGCAACCATTTCTGAAAACATGGTGCTGCCTGACGGTACATTCTCAACGGGTACAATTCCCTCCTTTTTCAGCAAAATCGGACAGGTGCCATATATCATTCTCTTAATGGCAGTGATTGTGCTATTTGCACATATTTTCATGACCTACACAAAGCACGGACGATTCATGTACATCATTGGAGGGAATAAGGAAGCGGCTCGATTGTCCGGTATTCATGTGAATAAATATAAAATCGCGGCATATCTGCTCTCAGCTTTATTTGCAGCAATCGGTGGTATTGTGCTGGCATCGAGGGTAATGACAGCGGAAATAAATGCGGGCACACCTTATTTAATGGATGGCGTAGCGGCAGCTTTTATCGGTTTTTCCGTCATGGGAGCAGGAAAACCAAATGCATTTGGTACTTTTATTGGGGCTGTGCTCATCGGTATTTTGCAAAATGGGCTTGTGATGATGTCTGTCCCTTATTACGCGATGGATATTGTGAAAGGCTCTGTACTCGCGCTTGCGCTAGCGTTGACCTATTACAAACAGCGAGGCTGACGATGTATTTTTTAAAACCTTTCGAGTCTCGTCTCCGTCTAGTAAACGGAAAGCGGTGCAGCCGCCGTTTCCCAAAAGGAGATGACAAAGAGAAATGAATATGTCAGCAACTCATGTAGAAGATTTGAAAAACGTCATGGAAGACTGGAAAAATGAATTATTAGTATATAAATTTGCATTAGATGAAATGGATACGAAGTTTTCAATCATCAGCCAGGAATATAATTTAATCCATGGCCACAATCCAATAGAGCATACAAAATCACGGATCAAATCCTTTGAAAGCATTGTAAATAAATTAGCAAGAAAAGGATGCGACATCACAACACAATGTGCCAAGGAGTATATTCATGATATCGCAGGTGTCCGCATCATCTGCTCCTTTATTCAAGATATCTATAATATTATCGATGTATTGAGGCAAAGAGAGGATCTAAAAATCCTTGAAGTGAAGGATTACATTCAACACCCAAAACCAAATGGCTACAGAAGTCTTCATTTAATTGTGGAGATTCCTGTCTACTTAACGAATCGTGTGGAGCATGTGAAGGTGGAGATTCAGGTGCGGACCATAGCGATGGATTTTTGGGCGAGTCTTGAACATAAAATCTATTATAAACTGCAAAACGATGTTCCTCATCAGCTAACCGATGAACTGAAGGAAGCGGCTGATATAGCCCATTACTTAGATGAAAAAATGCAAAATATTAAACGAGAAATCGATTAGTGCATAAAAAAGAGCAGCTGCGATATTCACAGCTGCTCTTTAACATGTTTAAGGATTGGTACCGCGGTCTCTCTTTTGAATCATATCTTGAGATTGTGCAGATTGGCTGTCTTTTTGGATAGAAGCGCCAATGGAAGCACCTGTTATCAAAAGTGTCAAAACCGCAGTTGTGATAAGCCATTTTTTCATCATACATCACTCCATATTCTTAACAAGTTTTTAAGGATAACGCCTTGTTCCAGAAATAAGTAGATTCTTCATGAAGTCCAAGATCTGTTAAGTAAGCAGCTGCATCCTGACAGATGGCTTCAAGATCAACAAGGAAATTCATAGATTCTAATTGATCACAATAAGACTTGATTTGCTCTATCATGTTGTCTTGCTGAAGCATAAGTGTTTCTAAAATAGATAATTTAAGAGAAATGTTTCGTTGTTTTAAATTTTCTGCTTTTTGAAGTGAAAGCTGTACATAATAGTGGAACAAACCAGGCTTTTTAAGCTTGAATAGTGCTTTTGTGTAGGCATACATAGCAAGTAAGTAGCCGCCTGGAGAAGACGTTTCAAATGTCTCGATCAATAAAGCCTTTTCTAGGAGCGGCACAGCTTCACTGTATTCATTTCTAAGACTTTTAATAAAAGCGGCATTGCAATACGCATGACCAAGTAAATCTGGGTCTTCCATTTGTTCTAGTGAATGAATTACTTCTTCAAATAATGATTCTGCCTCATCATATTTTGATTGATCAGCATAATTCAAAGCGAGCATCATTTGACAGCTGATTGACTTTTTTACATAACATGGGTCTGCGTCATAAATAGATGAAGCCATTTTCAAGTGGTGTATGGAGAGGAGCGTTGATCTGATATTATAGTAAAGACATCCTGTTTTATAATGAAATTCTGCTTTTTCAATGTCATCGTGGACGAGATCTAATTTATCCTCTGCCAATTTCAAAAGGTGAAATGCCGTATCCTGATTGCCTCTGCGCATTTCATACATCCCTTTAAAGAAATAGAAATAGTAGCTGAGCATGTCATCTGTACGGATTGCATTTTCATCAACAAAAAGACTATGATCCAACGAAGCTGTATCTTCGATGAGATCCTTAAAACGGTACTCTAGCAATTGATAGTAAAGTAAGACGTCTTGATTCTCTTCCATGCGATCAAACGCTTGAAGAATCTCTTCCTTTAGCTGGATCGCACCTTGTATTTCTCTTTTTTTCATCATGACATACCAGTCATTTAACATATTCGCTACATCAACGGACGACAAAACACCTGTTTCTGACAATTTATATCCTCCTTTCTTCATCTATCCATCTAGTTCGATTTCCGTTCATCTGAATTCACTTTCCATATTCAGTATCTTCTTATATTTTAAGCGCTCTCTCGCAATTTGTAAAACATGTTTTTTGATGTAAATTCAACCAGTTGTGAAAGAAATAGGGATTAGGTGTCTTTTTGTATACGCTTACATAATTTTAGGTAAAAAGAGGATATTAGAAAAAATATATTACGATATCAATAGAGAGAAGAAGGTCATTTAAGAGTCTGTTTTCGGATGTGATGAAAAACAACGGTTTTCAAGGTGATATCTCATTTTATTGTGAGATTATCTCACATTATGTTTGTGAATTGCTTTTCTTTTAGAATAAAATGAGTTATTCGCAAAAAAGTAAAATTTAAAGAGACTATTGATCTAGGATTGTATGGATCTTTGGTATTGATAAAAAATATCACACACTATAGATTTAGCGTGGTATAGTATTATTGGTATTGCGAATATTTAGACAAAACTGACAATAGGGGGGCGTGTTTTATGAAAAAATCGATGTTACTGATCATGGGACTCATAGTTGTGCTCGTCATGGCAGCCTGTGGATCAAAATCGGACAGCGGTTCGGGAGAAGGCAAAGGCACATATAAAATAGGGATAGACACAACATATCCGCCGTTTGAATTTGAAAAGGGCGGTAAATATCAAGGGATAGACGTAGATCTAATTAACGCCATCGCGAAAGATCAAGACTTCAAAGTGAAACTTGAAGCTATGGACTTCTCAGGCATTATTCCGGCAATGCAGGCAGGCCAGCTTGATGTAGGGATGGGCGGGATGAGTATTACAGATGAGCGTAAGAAGAAGGTAGATTTCTCAGATCCGTACTTCGACGCTGGTTTGACAGTTGTTGTGAAAAAGGACAGCAGCATCAAATCAATTGATGATTTAAAGGGGAAAAAGCTAGCTGTTAAAAATGGGACGACAGGTGCGAAATTTGCATCAGATAACGCAGATAAATATGGGTATGAAGTGGTTCAATTTAATGACAGCCCATCGATGTTCCAAGAAGTTTCAAATGGAAATGCAGATGCCTTAATTGAGGATTATCCTGTCATTACGTATGCAATCGCACAACAGGATTTAAAATTGAAAACAGTTGGAGACCGATTGAATGGAGACAAGTATGGTATCTCTGTCATGAAGGGGAAAAACCAAGACCTATTGAAAAAAATCAATAAAGGTCTAGAGAACCTAAAGAAAAACGGTGAATATGACAAAATTATTGATAAATATTTGAAGTCATAACACTAGCGAGGCGCGCTCCGAGCGCGCTTTCTTTATGATACGCCGTATGTGAATTAGGGAGGGAGAAACATGGACACGATTGTTAATGCATTTCCGTATTTAATGGATGGGTTGCAAACCACTTTATATATCTTTGTTGTTGCCATCATTTTAGGATTTATCATCGGTTTAATCGTGGCATTATTTCGTCTGTCACCTTTTAAAATCTTAAATTTCATCGCACTAGTCTTTGTCAATGCCATTCGAGGCACACCATTTATCGTACAGCTATTCTTCATTTACTTTGGTTTGAATACACTTGAATTCATATCGCTTGATCGAGTGCCGGCAGGGATTATTACAGTAGCGATTAATGCAGGGGCTTATTTCTCAGAAATTATTCGTGCTGGGATTCAGTCCATTGATAAGGGACAAACAGAAGCTGCACGTTCCTTAGGTTTTACAGGGGGACAAAACATGCGTTTTATCGTGCTTCCGCAAGCATTTCGCCGCATGCTTCCAGCAATTACAAACCAAGCCATTATCAGCTTGAAGGATACGTCTCTCTTATCAATTATCGGAATCGCCGATATTATGCAGCGGGGACAAGTACAAGCATCGGCAACATTTGATCCTTTGAATGTCTGGCTCATTGTCGGTATCATTTATTTCGTGATCATTTATTTACTTTCTCTACTGGCTAGCTATGCAGAAAGGAGATTTGATATCAAATGAGTATGATTACGGTGAAAAATTTAAAGAAATCCTTTGGTGATCACGAAGTGTTAAAGGATATAAATGCAGTCATCGAAGAAAAGGAAGTAGTGTGTGTCATTGGACCTTCTGGGTCAGGCAAAAGCACGTTTCTAAGATGTCTCAATAAATTAGAAGATATTACGGCTGGTGAAGTTGTTGTCCACGGACATACGATCACAGATCCAAAGGTGAATATCAATAAAGTACGACAAGAAGTGGGGATGGTGTTTCAGCACTTTAATTTATTTCCTCATAAAACCGTTTTAGAAAACATCACGATCGCACCGGTGAAGGTAAAAGGCACCGACAAGAAGGCGGCAGTCGATAAAGCGATGGACCTGCTTGAAAAGGTTGGCTTAAAAGACAAAGCCAAAAGCTACCCTAACCAATTATCTGGTGGACAAAAACAGCGTGTCGCCATCGCTAGAGCCTTGGCAATGGACCCGAAAGTGTTATTATTTGATGAACCGACATCTGCTCTTGACCCTGAAGTCGTCGGGGATGTATTAGCAGTCATGAAACAATTAGCCGTCGAAGGCATGACGATGATTGTGGTCACACACGAAATGGGCTTTGCGAGAGAGGTTGGAGACCGCGTGATCTTTATGGATGGCGGATATATTGTCGAAGAAGACAAGCCGGAAGCTCTCTTTGGAAACCCGCAGCATGAGCGTACAAAATCATTTCTTAGTAAGGTGTTATAAAAAAAGAGTAAGGGCATATGGATTGCTCTTACTCTTTTTTTATGGGGCATCAAGGGAATCGGCCCCATTTCCTAGGAAATATTAGCGCTGGAAGAATTCGATCCATTCTTGGTCTGGTCCTCTGAAAAAGAAGTAGCAGTATCCATTTGGTAACGTCGTAATTTCTTCATCAATCAATTCAATTTGCAGCTTTTGAATACGATTGAATTCAGCATGAATATTGTCTGTTGTAAAGGCAAGATGGTGTACTTTTCCTTCAGATGGCAGATCGCTACTGTACCCTTGGATGAGCTCAATTTCCGTTTCTGCCTCATCTTTAAAGCCGAGAAATGCAAGCTCAATCACTCCGTTTGTATGAGTGATGCGATCCTTTAATTTCATGCCCACGACTTTTTCATAAAAATCAATGGACGTATCAATATTGGAAACCATAATACCTGTATGATCTAATCGTAATGTCGTCAAAAAAGAGCCTCCTCTATGGTGTGTTGATATTTTTCTCCTCATCTTATCATAATAGAAGTAACGTATACATTCATATGATAGGATAGAGAGAGTCAATTTAGGATAAGGATGACACAAATGAAAAAAATCTCATTAAAACAAACATTTGCAGAACAAGTGAAAAAGGGATATCCGCTCATTTCTAAAGATGCTGTATCGCATGTAAGCAGTGTGAAAGAAGGCGAACTGATTGAATGGGTGGATGAGCGAGGCGCCTTTTTAGGAAAAGGATATTATGGTGTGCAAAATAAAGGGATCGGCTGGGTACTTACTTTTGATGCCAACGAAAAAATAGACCACGCCTTTTTTGTCTCCAAGCTTGAGCAGGCAGCCAAGGGCAGAAAGCATTTATTTCGTGATGCACAGACGACTGCTTTCCGTGTGTTCAACGGAGAGGGAGATGGCATTGGCGGGTTCACGATTGATCATTATGACGGTTTCTATCTTATCCAGTGGTATAGCGAAGGAGTGTATACATTCAAGGCGGAAGTATTGGCTGCACTTGAGCATGTATATCCAGACTATAAAGGCATTTATGAAAAGAAACGATTTGATACGTCGGGACAGTATATAGAAGATGATGATTTTGTAAAGGGAGAGAAAGGTGAATTTCCTCTTATCGTCAAAGAAAATGGCATGAACATAGCGGTTTACTTAAATGATGGTGCGATGACAGGTATTTTTCTTGATCAACGTCATGTGAGAAAAGCAATTCGAGATCGTTATGCAAAAGGAAAGACCGTGCTCAATACTTTTTCTTACACAGGTGCATTCTCTGTAGCAGCAGCACTTGGCGGAGCGAGCCGGACGACAAGTGTAGATGTCGCAAACCGCAGTTTGAAAAAAACATCTGAACAGTTTGAAGTCAACGATCTAGATGTGGACGGGCAAGATATTAAAGTTATGGACGTCTTTAAGTATTTTCCTTTTGCTGCGAAAAAAGGATGGACTTATGATCTTGTCATCTTAGATCCGCCTTCCTTTGCACGCACGAAAAAACACACATTCAGTGCAGCGAAGGACTATAAGAAGCTATTAAAAGAAGCCATCCAAATCACCGCTGAGAACGGCGTCATTGTGGCATCAACGAATAGCAGTGCATTTGGTATGAAGAAATTCAAAGGATTTATTGCGCAGGCCTTTAAAGAATCAGGCCAAACCTATCGTATCCTTGAAGAATATACACTTCCTGAGGATTTCCGTACGACGAAGAATTATCCTGAAGGAAATTATTTAAAGGTTGTCTTCATACAAGCATAATAAAAAAGCCATTTTCCGATAAAGGAAATGGCTTTTTTTATAAGGCAAACGACATGAGGATAGGCGCTGCACATAAAGTAATAATGGCTGAAATAATCATAGATACGCTTGAGATCGTCCCTGAGACGGAGCTCATTTCAAATGCCTTCGATGTTCCTGCCCCGTGTGCACCTGTACCAAGCAAGACGCCCATGGCAATGTCATTATCGATACGGAAATAACGAATGATCATTGGACCGATGATTGACCCAAACAGTGCGGTTAAAATGACGAATACTGCCGTAACGGACGGCATTCCGCCAATCATTTCTGACACGCTCATCGCCACTGGCGTTGTGACCGACCTTGGGACAAGACTTTCAATAAGGCCTGTATCCAAGTGAAACAACTTCGCGATAAATGCCGTAGATAGGATGGCAATGACAGAACCGCAAGCCACATTCAAAATAATTTCCACTGCATGCTTCTTCAGAATGTGAAAATACTTATAGAGGGGAATGGCAAAAGCAACAGTCGCAGGCTGAAGCATATTTGTGAGCCATTTCCCGCCTTGATTGTATGCGTCGTAAGGAATGTTGACGATTAATAGCAAGACAACAAGGACAAGCGGTGTCACAAGTAACGGGGAGACATAAACCTTCGGGTGTCGTTTATACACCGCTTTTGATCCGAGATATAAAAGAACCGTTAAGATCAGAAATAGTACGCCAACTAACATAGTTTTTTTCGCTCCTTTCTTTTCGCAATCATTTGCGTCATGATACCAGTCGAGAGCATGACGACAAAGGTACTCAGTAAGACGACAAGGACAATACTTGTACCAGATTGAGAAAGCAATGTACCATAATCAATAACACCAACGGCCGACGGGATAAAGAATAGCAGCAGTTCTCCGAGCAGCCATACGGCACCAAGTTCAATCCATTTTAATTGAATAATTTTAAAATGAAGTAATAAGAAAATGACCAGAATGCCTAATATCGTGCCCGGAATTCTTAAATGCAAAAAGGCCGCGAGCACATTCATCAATTTCGCAAAAACAAACAAAGCCATAATCTGAAGGACAGCAATCAGCGGCGTTTTGAGCAATTTCACTTTCTGTTCACTCCTTTTTCTAAATAAATTGTTCACTGTTTCACAAAAACATGACAACGTTCCAATTGATTAGCTTACTTTAAAGTGTACAGCACGTTCAGTTATAGGTAAAATACATATATCGAATAAGTAGTATTCCTTTTGTCTATAGGAAGGGTGAGTCATGTGGACATTAGACATTTAACATATTTCTTAGAAGTAGCAAGGTTAAAAAGCTTCACAAAAGCATCACAATCTCTTTATGTGTCGCAGCCTACCATATCCAAGATGGTCAAAAACCTTGAGGATGAGCTAGGGGTACAGTTGTTTTATCGGAATGGCCGGCAGGTTGAAACGACAGATGCTGGACAAACGATGTATACCCAGGCAAGTGAAATTACACAATCATTTCAAAATTTAACGAGCGAGCTAAATGATTTAATGAATGTCAAAAAAGGGCATATTCGCATTGGGCTGCCACCGATGATTGGATCGAGTTTTTTCCCGAATGTCATGGGGGAATTTCGTCAGCAGTATCCAGATGTCACATTTCAATTGGTGGAGCACGGCTCTATTAAAGTAGAGGAAGGGGTCGAAGATGGTTCGTTAGATATTGGTGTCATTGTTCTGCCTGCAAATGATAAAATCTTTCATACGTACACCATTATTAAAGAGGACATGAAGCTCGTGACGCATCCATCACATCCTATGGCAGGTCGAGATAAGGTTGATTTAGCTGATTTAAAGGAAGAGTCTTTTATTTTCTTTCGAGAAGACTTTGTTTTGCATAGCCGGATATTGAATGAATGTATGAATGCGGGCTTTCGGCCCAATGTCATTTATGAAACGTCTCAATGGGATTTCATTAGTGAGATGGTAGCCGAGAACTTGGGAATTGGCCTTCTGCCTGAGCGGATCTGCCGTGATCTCGATCCTGAAAAGGTGAAAGTCATCTCCTTAAATACGTCGATCCCATGGCATTTAGGAGTTATTTGGCGAAAGGATCGCTATTTGTCGTTTGCGGCAAGAGAATGGTTAAAGCATACGAAATCCTATGTATGGGGAGCAGAGTAAAAAGGAGGACGATACGGATGAAAACAAACATTGCATCTCATTTATTGGAGAAGGTTCGAGCGGAAAATCCACTTGTTCATAATATCACCAATCAAGTCGTGACGAACTTTACAGCGAATGGTCTGCTTGCTTTAGGTGCATCGCCAGTCATGGCAAATGCTAAAGAAGAAGTGGCTGAAATGGCGCAATTAGCCGATGCGCTTGTGCTAAATATCGGCACACTGACCAAGGAGACGGTGGAGTCCATGATTCTGGCTGGACAATCTGCCAATAAAAAGGGGATACCTGTTTTATTAGATCCTGTCGGCGTTGGTGCGACAGCGTTTCGAATGAAAGCAGCAAAACAGCTGTTAGAGCAAGTGAACATAACCGTTGTCAGAGGGAACGCTGCCGAAATTGCTTATTTGCTTGAAGTGGATGGCTGGGAGTCAAAAGGCGTGGATGCGAAAGCGGCCAACGGAGATGTATCGGCATTAGTCAAACAAGCGGCGAGAACATTTCAGACCGTTGTGGTGATCACAGGGGAAGTCGATGTAGTGTCAGATGGAGAGGACGTGTTGTCTATTCATAATGGACATGAATGGCTCACCAAGGTGACGGGAACAGGTTGTTTACTGACGTCTGTCATCGGGGCATTTTGTGCAGCAGGTGAAAGGCCGCTTCACGCATCGGCAGCTGCTCTATTGTTTTATGGTGTCGCAGCTGAAAAGGCAGCTCAGTACACCCAGAATAAAGGGCCAGGTACGTTTCAAATGGAATTGCTCAATGCACTCTCACACACAACTGGCAATGATGTGTTGACGCTAGGGAAAATAGGGGGAATGTCACATGACAAAGACTGATCAACAGCAAATCAAACAGCAATTATCGGTTTATTTTATTATGGGAACAGCGAATACAAGCCAGCAACCGCTTGATGTGTTGAAAGAGGCGATTCAAGGCGGAATCACCATGTTTCAATTTCGAGAAAAGGGCGAGGGAGCCTTGCAAGGAGAAGAGAAGAAACAATTGGCTCGTCAACTTCAAGTACTTTGCAAAGAAGCGAATGTTCCGTTTATTGTAAATGATGATGTGCAACTAGCGATAGATCTGGATGCAGATGGCGTACATGTTGGACAGGAAGATACAAATGCAGAAGACGTCAGACAAAAAATCGGGAATAAAATATTAGGTGTATCTACGCATAACCTAGACGAAGTGAAACAAGCCATGAAGGATGGTGCAGATTATGTCGGCATGGGTCCAGTTTATCCAACAGAAACGAAAAAGGATACACGCAGTGTCCAAGGAGTCTCATTGATCACTGAAGTGCGTCACCATGGTCTTCATATTCCGATTGTTGGCATCGGGGGTATCGCATACGATAATGCAGCACCAGTCATACAAGCAGGGGCAGATGGGATCAGCATCATCAGCGCCATTAGCAAGAGCGCTGATCCTAAGAAAGCAGCAGAAGAATTAAGAGCACTTGTTACATCAGAAAAAGCATTACTTTAATGTGGAAGAGACATGGATTGACTCAATTCATGTCTTTTCTGATTTCGGGGAAAATAGACAGGTGAGAAACAATTGTGTACAATCAAATTGTTCGATTTTTATCGAAATGACAGGTAAATAAAGGAGAATGAACAATGGAAGTGCTCGATACGTATTTTCGCCGCTACGATGAAGCTGGAAAAGGGCAGAAGCAAATGGATGAATTGCTCGCATTGTTTTCTGACGATGTCATGATTGTCTTAAATGGTGCAGAGAAGCGTGGTATCCAAGCGTTTACACAGTTTTTAAACACATTTTTCCACGTGCATGAAGACATTAAACATATGTGGGATGGATGGAAAAAAAGAGAAGATGGCAAGTATGAAACCAACTGGGCCGTTTGTGGAAAACTTTCGGATGGCCGTGTTTATACAGCAGAAGGAATTGACATTGCAGAACTAGACGACAAAGGAAAGATCGTTTATTTAGAAAACGTTCCGAAAAATCCAGAGTTATTTCAGCGTTATTAAAAAGCCGGCTCATCAGCCGGCTTTTTTTATTTGTCTAAAGAATAAGCCTCGATGGCTTCTTTCGCCGATGTTTCTTTATCAAAAATAAGGTGGCGGCTGTACACTTCACTTAAATGCAGCGATTCTTGATCTAAGTGATCTACAAGCTCAAAGACATCTAATATGGCTGCTAATTTTATGGTCGTTTGTCCACCTGCAGCATTCTCAAAGGTTTCTTCTGGAAAGCTTTTTTTGACGATATCTTTTACTTTGCGATGGTTTTTTGCTCGCACCAAAATGATTCGTTCTTCAAATATTTTATCGGGCATATTGCTTGGTGATGAGATGGATTCAAATAATAACTTGGCAGAATATAGCTGGCGCATAAGTCATGTCACTTCTTTCTTTCAGCTTTTCATTGTACACGCGTGAAATAATTTCCAATATGTGACTAAAATGATAACATATGAATGACGTAGTGTAGGAGAATTAGATCTATAACGGGGGGATAGGCATGAAGAAAGTGATTGATAACAGAGGAGAAACGCATGAAATTTTGTTGATCATCGTCACCTTATGCTCTCTTATCACGTGTAGAAAATTTGCGAGATTAGAAAAGTATAAAGAAAAGTTGAAGGGTCAATTTATACCTTACTAAGAAAAAGAAGAACACAAAAAAGCCAGCTTCCAGCGTGTAGACAAACCCTCGCATTCGGTGTCAGTCCTGCGTGCTGGTGCTCACGAATGTCAAATTCGCTCCGCGCCAGTACTCGTCCTTCCTAGGGTTGCAAAGGTTTTCTATCACGCTGAAAAGAAGACAAAGGGCTAAAATCAAGATCATTTTAGCCCTTAGTCAACAATCTGAAGCCGGCTTTTCCTTATGAATCAGTATCCATATGCATCCCTGTATGTGCCTTTACTTGAATTTCCGTAAAGGTGTCTTCATCTGCTTTTTCAGAGGAGAAAATCGTACCTAAGTAAGCGGCAAGGAATCCGAGCGGGATCGAGATAATGCCAGGGTTTGACAGCGGGATGAGCGGATCTCCTGTAAAGATGGCTGCTCCCGATGGGTCCCAGACGCTTGGGCTGAGCGAGACGATGATCAGTGCGCTCAGCAGACCTACTAAGCTCCCTGCAATGGCACCCGTAGAATTAAATCGTTTCCAAAAGACAGTGAAGATAATCAATGGTAAATTTGCACTTGCTGCCACTGCGAAGGCAAGTGACACAAGGAAAGCAACGTTTAACGATTGGGCAAATAATGCGAGAATAATAGAAAGAATGGCCACGCCGATAGAAGCAAAGCGTGCGGCCTTCACCTGTTCACGTTCACTCGCTTTCCCTTTGCGAATAATCTGACTATAAAAGTCATGCGCAAAGGCAGACGCGGCGGATAGGACGAGACCAGTTACCACCGCCAAAATGGTCGCAAAGGCAATAGCGGAAACAAAGGCAAATAATAGATCTCCTCCAAGGGCTTGGGCGAGCAGTGGGGCGGCCATATTTCCTGCTGCATCTGCTGCTGTGATCGCGTCTGTTCCAACGAAGGCAGCTGCACCGAAGCCAAGGAAAACCGTCATTAAATAAAAAATACCGATGATCCACGTAGCGGATAGAACAGATTTACGCGCAGAAATGGCATCCTTCACTGTATAAAATCGGATCAAAATGTGCGGCAAACCTGCTGTCCCAAGCACTAAAGCAAGGTTCAAAGACAAGGTCTCTAAAGGCACATCATATTTATTTCCCGGGTGAAGAAATGCCCCACCGAGCGGGGTTGCTGTTTTCATCTCCTCAAACATTTTGAGCAGGCTAAAATCAAACTTTGCAAATACAAGCAGTGAAATAATCAGTGTCCCAAGCATGAGAAGTACAGCCTTTGTGATCTGTACCCAGCTAGTTGCGATCATGCCGCCAAACACGACATAAATGGTCATCAAGACACCTACGATTAGCACTGCAATCCAGTAATCAATGCCAAGAAGCAGTTTGATTAATGCACCTGCCCCAACAAGCTGTGCAATCATATAAAAAGTAGAGACTGTGATTGTGTTAAACGCAGCAACCCCTCGAATGGCAGGACGCTTAAATCGTGCAGCAATCATATCAGCCATCGTATATTTACCTAGATTTCGAAGCGGTTCGGCCACAACGTAAAGAACGACAAGATACGCCACGAGAAAGCCAATGCTATAGAAAAAGCCGTCAAATCCATTCAAAGCGATCATTCCAGCGATTCCTAAAAATGATGCAGCAGACATATAGTCTCCGGCGATGGCAAGTCCGTTCTGAAACCCAGTCAGACCTCCACCTGCTGTGTAAAAGTCGCTCGCATTGCTCGTTTTTTTCGCAGCAAAATACGTGATGACCAATGTGAGACCTACGATCGCTATGAATAAAATAAAAGCGGTCATGCTCATTCGTCATCACCTCTTGATTCATTTTTTAAAGCGCTTACATATTTGTCGAACTGAGCTGCTTTCCTCGCATAAAGTCCACATAATACCCAAGTCATGACAAATTGTGTGAGGGCGAATAACCACGCCCATGAAATCGCGCCAATTGCCGGCGTGTTCAAAAAGGTGAAGTAGGATGTAGCAACCGGAAGTGAAAAGTAAAAGAGAAAAAAGAAAATCGTCATCGGTACGATAAATCTGCGTTTTTCCTCGAGAAGTTTTCGAAAATCCTCTGAAGCGGCAACCTTCTTATAGTGAACTTTTTTGTCTGCCATTGTTTCCTCCTTTGTACGAATTAGGGACAAGGTACTCCAATGCATATGAGACGATCTGGTTGTTTATGACAGTATATCATAAAAAAGGCACCCAAAAAGGGTGCTTTCTATCGATAATTTGCAAGAAATGTTTGTCTCGCTTTTTCATACGCTTCCGCATCAAAATGATCTCCGCATTTGTGGATGCACCAAGGCTCTTCTTGCCTTGCAATGCCAACCTCATAGCCTTGTTGCATGAATTCAAAGGATTGCGAAACATCATAAAAATGAAAGCCATCAAAGAGATCCTCACGCCACTTTACATCATACTGCGTCGCCATAAAAAGACCATCAATCGCCGAAGCGTTCATATAATTTTGCGCTTCGGCCTGTTGACGACCATTTTCAAATGAAAGCAGTTGATAGGTGTCGTGACGGTATTCAATGACTTTCCCCCTGCAATCAGAACTCTCCCACCAGATCCCATTGTCAGGCACGCTTTCTGCACCTATGACCCCAACCATCCCAAGTGATGGATGCTGTAAAAAAAGCGGGATCAACTCAAGAAGCATATGCTGTTTGACAATCAATGTATCTTGATGAAGATAAATTTTAAACTGAGCTGGATGAGTGATGGCTTCATTATAAGCAGAGGTCATACTGGATGCATGTCTAATCGGCAAAACCTCCACATGATATCCATGGGGAGCGGGAAGTGAAGCGAGCTGCCGAAAGCAAGCCTGAAACATAGACTCATCATTTACACATAAAACAAACAGGATGGTGGGGTTACTCATGAAGCTGAACCGCCTCAACCACATACTGATAGGCGGTAGCGGCCTCATGAAAATCTGAACGAATGCCATGCTTCATGAGTAATTCATGTAAATCACTCATCACGCTCTCATAGGAAGGATGCTGTACACGAATGGTTTCAAGTTCACGAATACGAAAGCCTGCTGAATGAAAGAGTGCATGAATTTCATGAAGAGTAAAGAAACGCAAATGAGTTTGATCCATTAATCCTGCATCTGTATAAGTGAATCTGCCGGCTAATAATTCTAAAACGGTTGATATGTGACCGATATTCGGAATGGATGACAGGATGGCTCCTTCTTTTTTTAGGAAAGGTTTGACCTTCTTTAAAACGGCCCACGGGTCCAATAAATGTTCAAGGACATCTCCGAAAATGATGCAGTCAAATTGTTCCTGTTCGTAAGGGAGCGTCATCTGTTCAATATTTCCGCATAGCACATGATCTAGCTCTTGCTCAGCCTCTTTTGCTGCATCTTCAAACGATTCAATTCCATAAATGGTCCGGTCCTTTTGTTTCAGGACTTTTCCAAGCTTGCCTGTGCCGCATCCGATATCCAATAAAGACGTCCATTCCGCGCGGATACGGCTGACAATGACCGGGTTCACGCCATGATAATACTGATCCTTTTTTTGGTGATAATAGGAAAGGGAATCTGAACTCACGCTCTACCCACCTTTCTGCTTTCTCATTGTTTTCATGCTTAATATATGGGTGGGGAGCTTGGTTTTATAACGAGAGAAGGACAATTTTCATGAATGGTGGCTAAAAAGGGATCATATAAAGAACGGGAAACGGACTGTCCTCCTAATATAGAAAGACAGAACCCCATGAGTGGAAGGGATTGGTATGAAGGGGTGTTCTACTGTAGCGTATCGTCATGAAAGGATTTTTAAAAGGTCAATTGACAAGTCAGAACTTTTAGCCAAAGCAGTCTGAAAGACAAAGGATAACGGCGTTGATTTACGGTTTGTTTATCATCTTCTGATCACCGTTGGATGTTAAAAAAGCTTGTATTTCTTCGATGGCTAGTCCAATTTTTTTCGCTTCCTGAATCAAATAAACCCACTCTTCGTCAACTCTTCTTTTCACTTGCGTATCCATAATATCCTCCAGTTCAATAAGACATATTCATCTGCAACCAATGACTTGAACAAACCGTCTAGTAACTGTACGTGTGGATGAAAACAGCGCAAAATAGATTTTGTCGAAAAATGATGACATTTAACCTATTTTGTAAAATCTATCACCTACCACGCTCCTAAAAAAATGACTAAAAAACCCATAATTATTGATTTCTTACTTCTAATAATAAACAATTGTACAGTCAGTTAAAAGATTATAAATTAAAATAATGAAAAAGACCTAAATCATTTGGCTTATATAAACCGATTAGGTTGACATTTGCCATCGAGTAGAACAAATTTCATCTGTGCAGGACGTACATATTGTTCGTTTGGGAAGTTCTTCTCAAGATGGTATTCTAAAAGAAACAGAAACCACCAAGAAGGAATGAAGAAAGACATGTATAGCCTTTTTCAAAAGTATCAAGAAGTTGTCATGTATCTTGTGATGGGGGTGTGTACAACCATCGTCAATATCGTCAGCTTCTACTTATTCGTTGAGATGTTTTCCATGGATTATAAAACAGCTACAGTTGTTTCATGGGTATTTGCTGTTCTCTTTGCCTATATCACCAATAAGAAGTATGTCTTCAAGCAAAAGGCTCGTGATACGAAAAGCCTTATGCGTGAGCTTTCTTCATTTTTTAGTGTTCGTCTCATGTCTCTAGGTGTCGATCTGGGACTGATGATTTTATTTGTGAGCCAACTGGCGCTTAATGAAACGGTCGCAAAAATTCTTGTCAACTTTGTGATTGTGGTCGTGAATTATGTCGCCAGTAAATGGTTCGTCTTCAAGAAAACAAAAGAAGATGCGATTTAACACATGAAAAAAGATAGGTGATGTGAAATGAGCAGCAGGCCAGACGAATTATATGACGTCATATATCAGCAAACAGAAAAGCAGCATGAACAAGTGTTGAGGCTAGTCAAAGAAATGACCGCACATCCAGAAGCGTTTTCGGAACAAGAAAAGGAAAAGATCAACCGAATGGACATTGCGCTTCAAACAGCAACGGACATTTTGGAAAACTTAATGACACCTGACACGCAAATGTCCATTGTTTTAAGACAAGGGAGAATTCATGTTGACCTGACGAAAGCGTAAAAGAAGCAGCCAATTGTGAAAGCGGCTGCTTTTTATTATGCATCGCTTGTTTCCCGCAGTTGCTTTGGAGACATGCCGATTTTCTTTCGAAAGACTTTATTCAAGTAATTCGCATTTCTATAGCCGCACTGTATGGCGATTTCTTCAATCGAGTATTTTGTTGTTTTCAATAACGTTTCCGCCTTTTCTAACCGAATATTGGTTAGGTAGTGAATAGGTGTGAAGCCAGTGGCCTTTTTGAATTCTCTCGTAAAATGACTTTTGGATAAACGTGCCGCAGCTGCCATATCGTCTGGGCCAATTTCCTCGTGAAAATGATGGCTGGCAAACAAGGACGCTTGAACGATGGGCTCGGGCCATTTCTCCATTTGTCCCTCAAGCTTTGGCAAATATGAATACAGTTCCATGACAAATTGATAAGCAAGGCTAGACCCCTCAAATGGATTGGTAATCCGTCTTTCACTGGCTTCATCATAAATGGTCTTGAGCAGGCGGATCGGTCTGGAATTCGGATGAAAACGCATGACCTGCTTTCCTTGGTCAATAAATTGGTCAAAGCAAAGATCGCAGGCTTCCCCGTAAAGCGTTAAATAGAGAAATTCCCAATGCTCACTGTCTTCTGGAAAATAATATTGGTAGGCACTAGGGCTTTTCACGAGAAAGGCCTGACCCGGCAATACTTTGAAACGTTTCTCTCCGATTTCAATCATGCCATGTCCAGACAGTGTGAGCTGAAAAATGCACTTGCCCTGATCCTTCCGCTCCACGCCATTCCAGCTATATAACGAAGAAGATTGAACTTCCCAGCCAACAGACCAGATTTGTGCCGGCAATGTCACATCAGAATGGTGAAAACGAAATGCAAATGCTTCTTTCTTCAAATTGGAAACCCTCCTTCACAGCAAAAAACAACCTTTTTCTATTTAGAATCATGTTACACCTCATATCACATCGTACCATTCACAGCAAAAAAAGGGTATTTTTTAACGATTTTTTTACCATTGAACTGATGCTTCTGGGACAACTAAAATAAAGGTATCAGAAGAGAAAAGGGGAATGGATATGATCGATACGTTACGCGCGGCATTTCACCAGCAATTTGGAGATAGAGAAGCACTTCGCTATTTTTTTGCCCCAGGAAGAGTGAACTTGATTGGTGAACATACAGATTACAATGGAGGACATGTGTTTCCGTGCGCGCTTACTCTCGGGACGTATGCTGCTTGTGCAAAACGTTCAGATGGCCGCGTAAGAATGTATTCCTTGAACTTTGAAGGCGAAGGTATGAAAGAATTCAATCTTTTTGAAATCGCTTACGTAGAATCGGACGGCTGGGCAAATTATCCGAAGGGCGTGTTCAAACAGTTTATAGAAGCAGGAATGAAGATAGAAGAAGGCTTTGACATTGTGTATGGCGGTAATATTCCAAATGGCGCAGGTCTGTCTTCCTCTGCCTCCATAGAGCTTGTCACTGCTGTTCTCATCAATGAGTGGCATTCATTCAGCGTTTCAAATGTCCAACTTGCCCTCCTTTCTCAGCGTGCAGAGAATGAATTTATTGGTGTCAATTGCGGGATCATGGATCAGTTTTCGATTGCCCTTGGAAAAGAAGATCATGCCATTTTGCTCAATTGTGACACCCTTGCCTTTGAATATAGTCCGTTTCGACAAGAAGGACTTGCGCTTGTCATCGCCAATACAAACAAAAAGCGGGCACTGGCTGATTCCAAATACAATGAGCGCCGGGCAGAGTGTCAATCCGCTTTAAATGATCTTCAGAAAGAAATCGACATTGCCCACTTATGTGAGCTCAATGCGGATGAATTTGCAGGGGTTGCCCACTTGATTGAAGATGACATTTGCCGCAAACGGGCAAGACATGTCGTGACGGAAAACGAGCGGACGATGAAAGCAGTAAATTTTCTGAAAGATGATAAAATGGAAGAACTAGGTGGGCTCATGAAGGCTTCTCATCTTTCTTTAAAGAATGATTATGAAGTAACGGGACTTGAACTAGATGCACTGGCTGAAGCCGCTTGGCTGCACCCGGGGACGATTGGTTCCCGTATGACAGGTGCAGGCTTTGGCGGATGTACGATCAGCATCGTGAAAGAAGAGCTGCTCGATTCATTTATAGAAGAAACTGGTGCGCTATATCAAGAGAAAACAGGTATTCAAGCCTCTTTTTACACAGCTGGAATTGGAGGCGGCGCAAGAGAACTTACAAAGGGGGAAGTGTGATGACGATTTTAGTTTGTGGAGGAGCAGGGTACATAGGCAGTCATGCAGTGGCGGCTCTTCTAGCGAAAGGCGAACGAGTAGTGGTAGTGGATAATTTTCAGACAGGCCACAAAGAAGCTGTTTTGGAAGGAGCTGTCTTAGAGGAGGGGGATTTACGAGATCACGCTTTTTTAAGACAGGTGTTCAAAACGCATCCAATAGAAGCAGTCATGCACTTTGCGGCAGATTCACTTGTTGGGGAGAGCGTAATAGACCCGCTTAAGTACTATGACAATAACGTCGGTGGAGCAACTGCTTTACTACAAGTCATGAATGAATTTGATGTGAAACACATCGTCTTTTCTTCCACTGCTGCTGCATACGGTGAACCGAAGCGGGTACCGATCGTTGAAACGGATGAAACGAACCCAACAAATCCTTATGGAGAAACGAAACTAGCGATTGAAAAAATGCTGAAGTGGTCTGAAGAAGCGTATGGAATAGAATACGTGGTACTTCGCTACTTTAATGTAGCTGGTGCCCATACAGAAGGACTTGTCGGAGAGGATCATCAGCCTGAGACACATCTCATTCCAATTATTTTGCAAGTTGCTTTAGGAAAACGGGATCAAATCATGATTTATGGTGATGATTATGAGACAGAGGATGGCACGTGTATTAGAGATTACATTCATGTGATGGACTTAGTAGAAGCACACATTTTAGCCGTTGACCGCCTGCGTGCTGAAAAAGGCAGTGCGACGTACAACTTAGGGAATGGAACAGGGTTCTCCGTGAAGCAGGTCGTAGAAGCCGTCAGAAAAGTCACGGGGCATGCGATCCCAGCACAAGTGACAAAAAGACGCGCTGGAGATCCAGCAAAGCTGATTGCTTCTTCTGAAAAAGCGCTGCATGAATTGGGATGGACACTTCAATATGCTGACCTTCACACGATCATTCAAAGTGCGTGGGATTGGTTCCAAAAGCATCCAGATGGCTATCAAAGTGAATAAAACGTAAAGGCAGGCAAGAGAGGGGACAGAGGGAATGGCAATTGATATTTTTGAAAAGCTGGAACAGCTGATTCAATACGGGGTTAATAAAGAACTCATGACATCACTAGATATCGAATATACGAGAAATCGATTGCTTGAGGTGCTCAGGCTCGATGAAGCGGAAGCAAGAACGGTCTCAGGAGAAGAAGACCTTGAAGACATCTTAATGCCGATGCTCGATTGGGCAGTAGAAACAGGACTTATTCCTGATGGGACGGATACGTATCGTGATTTACTAGATGCGAAAATCATGGGCTGCTTGGTGGCTCCTCCAAGTATTATCTATGCGAAGTTTGAAGAGAAGCGCAAGCAGGAGGGACCGAAGGCAGCTACGAGCTGGTTCTATGAGATGCAGCAGCATGCCCATTACATTCATACAGGCAGGATCGCCAAAAATGTACAGTGGTTTACACCAACAGACGATGGCGTGCTGGAGATCACCATTAATTTATCAAAGCCAGAAAAGGACCCTAAAGCCATCGCTCAAGCGAAGAAGCTCAGTCAAAAGCAATACCCTCTTTGTCTCCTTTGTAAAGAAAACGTTGGGTTCGAGGGGCGGATCAATCATCCAGCGAGACAGAATCATCGGATAATCCCTGTAACACTCTCAGGCGAATCGTGGTTTCTGCAATTTTCACCTTATGTGTACTACAACGAGCATTGTATAGTGTTCAAAGGCAAACATGAGCCAATGAGCATCACCAAAAAGACCTTTGAACGACTGCTTTCCTTCATATCTATATACCCGCACTATTTCATCGGGTCAAACGCCGACCTTCCGATTGTCGGAGGCAGTATATTAAGTCATGACCATTTTCAAGGCGGTGCACATGAATTTCCAATGGCAAAAGCAGAGATGGAAGAAGTCTTTTCTCTGAATGCCTTTCCAAATGTGCGAGCTGGTATTGTGAAATGGCCGATGTCTGTAATCCGCCTTCGAAGCAGTGAGCGAAAGTCGCTCGCAGACGCAGCAGACTTTATCTTACATGAGTGGAAACTGTATTCAGATGAAGAGGTGGGGGTGATCGCTCATACAGGAGAGACTCCACACAACACCATTACACCTATTGCGCGGCGCCATGGGGATGACTATGAATTAGATTTAGTGCTGCGTAATAACCGTACAAACAAGCAGCACCCAGACGGCATTTTCCATCCACACGAAGAAGTTCACCATATTAAAAAAGAGAATATCGGATTAATTGAAGTCATGGGCCTTGCTGTGCTTCCTGGTAGATTAGCAGAGGAGTTAAGTCAATTAAAAGAGGCTTTGCTATCCGAAAGCCCACTTGAAGAAATCAAAGTCCGTCCTGAAATCATGAAGCACGAGGCTTGGGCAAAGCGGCTACTTGAAGAGAACAGCTTTACAGAGGACAATACCGAAACCATTTTACAAAAAGAAATTGGTGTTATTTTTTCTCGAATTCTCTCGCAGGCGGGTGTGTTTAAAAGAACTGAGCAAGGGAAAACAGCTTTTAACCGTTTCATTCAAACACTTCAAACAGGCAGGTGATTAGATGATTGAACAAGTAAGACAGCTAATGGAAGAAAAGCAGCTTGATGGGGTTTTGATTCAAAAGCGAAATAACTTCTCATGGCTGACAGGCGGAAGAAGGAATCATATTGTGTTAAATACGCCAGAGGGCGTGTGTCAGCTACTCGTCTTAAAAGAAGACATCGTTCTCATTGTGAATCAAATGGAAGAAAAGCGGATCATTGAAGAAGAAATGGCGTACGTCGATCATCCGTTTCAAGTGGTCACAATGGATTGGTATGAGGATGAGACCCCATACATTCAAGAACTCACAAAAGGTAAACGAATTGGGACGGACATTCAAATGGAAGGATTCGAATGGATCGAACCGGATTTGTCGCATGTTCGCTCGATCCTAACTGCTTCACAGCTCAGACAATATGAAAAACTCTGTCATGAAACAGCAGTCATTGTAGAAAGTGTCTGTCAAGAAATCGTTCCAGGGCAGACTGAGAACGAAATTGCTTCGCTTGCTGCTCAAAGAGCCATTGCTCAAGGGATGACGATAGAAGTCCTGCTTGTGGCAACAGATGATCGGATCCATCAATACCGTCACCCGATTCCAACAGATAAAGCCCTTCAAAAGCACGCACTTGTTGTTCTCTGCGCGGAACGGCACGGGCTCGTTGCAAATGTCACAAGGTCTGTTTACTTTGGTCAGCTTCCGAAGGAGCTTGAAGAGAACAAAGAGCGGCTAGCACGAATTGACACTGTCATGAATGCCGCCACACGTCCTGGGAAAACATTAGGTGATGTTTTGAATGCAGGTATTGCTCAGTATGAAAGAGAGGGCTTCCCTGATAGCTGGAAAAAGCTCCATCAAGGGGGAAAAACGGGATTTGTATCTAGGGAAATCATTGCTGTTCCTTCAGCAAAGGAAGAAATTCAGCTGCATCAAGTGTTTACATGGAATCCTTCATTGCCTGGACTGAAATCAGAGGATACGATGGTTGTAGAAAAAGAGGGCAACCGCTTTTTAACGTATACAGGCAAGTGGACGTACATGGACATTGAGCATGAAGGGAACATCTATAGACGACCTGACATCTTAGTGAGAGATGAATAAATGTAGATTGCCGGCGCTGAGCCGGTTTTTTGCTGGAAGTCTTTAGAGAGATTCCACTAATTCAGCATCATTACCAATTCTTACAGCGTATACACAGAGGATCGATACTTTCTTTTCTTGTGAACTTGCGTTAAAATGAGTAAGGTTTTTGTTAAATGTGGGGATGCCTATTTCGAAATTGTTTACCTAGATAAAATTTCATTAAGTTAAATTGAAATTTGACCAAACTTTTTTATTGTGGTAAACCTAAATTTGACAAAGTTCTTGATTGTTTGTCCTTTGCCTTCAACTCTCAACTTTTCAAAATCCTAGAAATTTATTGTGTGTGCAATAATATAAATTTATGTCGAATTTATGACATTTTAATAGAAATCTGTTGAAAAATAAATGAACTTTTGAAAAAAGGGAAGCTAACTCTAACAGATTTTGATAGCATTACAAAGGGAAGAAAAGTTTTCGAAGGCAGATGGCTTTTCACAATTATTCAGCAATTTATACATTATCTAAGGAAGGATGGTGATCTTCTTGTTCAGAGCCATTAAACCTATGCTTTTATTAGCGATGCTCGTGAGTGTTTTTCTATTAGGAGGTTGCAGCAATATCGCTGTTTTAGATCCTAAAGGACCTGTCGCAGCACAACAAAAAGACTTAATCCTTTTATCCATCGGATTCATGCTCTTTATCGTTGGTGCGGTATTTGTACTGTTTACCATCATTTTGGTTAAATACCGTGAGCGTAAGGACGTTGGAAACGCCTCTTATAACCCAGAAATACACGGGAATACGCTTCTAGAAGTTGTCTGGACAGTGATCCCAATATTAATCGTTGCTGCCCTTTCAGTTCCAACTGTAAAAACAATTTACTCTTTGGAAGAGGCACCTCAAGCAACAAGCCATAAAGATCCTCTTGTCGTTTATGCTACAGCTGTTGATTGGAAATGGATTTTCAGCTATCCAGAGGAAAATATTGAGACAGTGAACTACTTAAACATTCCAAAAGATCAGCCGGTTTTATTCAAAATCACTTCTGCTGATACAATGGCATCACTATGGATTCCTCAGCTAGGCGGGGAGAAGTATGCGATGGCTGGAATGGAGATGGAACAATATCTTCAAGCTGATCAAGTTGGCACATATGAAGGAAGAAACGCCAACTTCACAGGCGAGGGCTTTGCTCAGCAAAAATTCAAAGTCAATGCGATGAAGCAGTCTGACTATGATAAATGGGTAAGCAAAACGAAAAAAGAAGCACCGAAGTTAACGAAGAAAACGTATGACTACTTGATGCTTCCTGATGCTGCAGATGTGCAGACATTCTCATCAACACATTTATCCTTTGCGAAGCATGGAGAGGATTCTGAATACGCACTCCAAGCACGCAAACGTTTAGGTTACCAATCAGTTTCTCCGCATTCCAAAACAGATCCTTTCGAGAATGTGAAGAACTATAAAAGAAAACTAGATAATGAATAAACTGACTAAGGAAAGGAGGAGGCCGTTATGCATTTGAAATGGGATGAGTTTTTTGTAACTGGAGACCCATTAATTCTTGGTGCGCAAATTTCTATCGCTCTTACTTCCATTGCTATCGTGTTTGTTTTAACCTACTTTAAAAAGTGGAAATGGCTCTGGAAAGAATGGCTAACATCAGTTGATCATAAAAAGCTTGGGATCATGTATATCCTTGCTGCTGTGATTATGTTCTTCCGCGGTGGGGTAGACGGACTGATGATGCGCGCACAGCTGGCGCTTCCTAATAATACGTTTTTAGATTCCAACCACTATAATGAAATATTCACAACGCATGGTACGATCATGATTCTATTCATGGCGATGCCATTTTTAATTGGTTTAATCAACGTCGTTGTACCTCTTCAAATTGGTGCACGTGACGTTGCATTCCCTTACTTGAACAACCTGAGCTTCTGGACATTTATGGTCGGAGCGATGCTGTTCAACATTTCCTTCGTTATTGGAGGATCACCAAGTGCAGGCTGGACGAGTTACATGCCGCTCGCCGGAAATGACTTCTCGCCAGGACCTGGACAGAACTATTACTTGCTCGGGCTCCAAATTGCAGGTATTGGTACACTTATGACGGGTATTAACTTCATGGTGACCATCTTAAAAATGCGTACAAAAGGTATGACGCTCATGCGTATGCCAATGTTTACATGGACAACATTGATCACGTCTGTCATCATCGTATTCGCATTCCCTGTACTAACAGTTGCTTTAGCACTTATGACATTTGATCGTTTATTCGGTTCTGCATTCTTTACACTCGAAGCAGGCGGTATGCCAATGCTTTGGGCGAACCTTTTCTGGATTTGGGGACATCCTGAGGTATATATCGTTATCCTGCCGGCTTTCGGTATTTTCTCAGAAATCTTTGCGACGTTCTCAAGAAAACAGTTGTTTGGTTACAAAGCGATGGTTGTATCGATTGTGGCAATCTCTGTTCTTAGTTTCCTTGTGTGGGTTCACCACTTCTTTACAATGGGGAACAGTGCAGCGGTTAACTCATTCTTCTCGATTACAACAATGGCGATTTCTGTACCAACAGGTGTGAAAATCTTTAACTGGCTCTTTACGATGTATCGAGGCCGTATCAGTTTTACTTCACCAATGCTTTGGGCACTTGGTTTCATCCCGAACTTTGTTATCGGTGGTGTCACTGGGGTTATGCTTGCGATGGCAGCTGCGGATTACCAGTACCATAATACGTACTTCCTAGTATCCCACTTCCACTATGTATTAATCGCAGGTACTGTCTTTGCATGTTTTGCTGGTCTTGTTTTCTGGTATCCAAAAATGTTTGGTTACAAGTTAAACGAAAGAATCGGCAAATGGTTCTTCTGGGTATTCATGATCGGATTTAACATCTGTTTCTTCCCGCAGTACTTCTTAGGACTGCAAGGAATGCCAAGACGTATTTATACGTACGGACCAGAAGATGGCTGGACTGCACTAAACTTTATTTCAACAATTGGTGCATTTATGATGGGTGTCGGATTCATCATCCTTTGCTACAACATTTACTACAGCTGGAGACACGCGAAACGTGAAGTGTCTGGAGACAGCTGGGGAGAAGGACGTACTCTTGACTGGGCGACATCTTCTGCAATTCCGCCGCATTATAACTTTGCAGCACTTCCAGAAGTGACAACACCAGATGCATTCCATCATTGGAAGCAAAACAATGTAGACGTTCATCCTGAGAAAGAATTCAAGAAAATTCACATGCCGCACAATTCAGGTAGACCGCTTATCATGTCTGCATTCTTCGGACTTGGAGCATTCGGTCTTGTATTTGAATGGTACTGGATTGGCGTTATTGGCTTAATCGGTGTATTCGCAACAATGATTTTACGTTCATTTGAATATGACGATGGCTACTATATTCCTGTTGAAGAAGTGATTGAAACAGAGAAAAAGAATAAGGAGGCGCAGAAGTAATGGGACATAATGATAGCAGCTATGCAAATGCACCGCTTGAATATCAGTCTGAAACGGGACGTTTAAACATCCTTGGTTTCTGGATATTCCTTGGCGCGGAAATCGTGTTATTCTCAACACTTTTTGCGACCTACTTTGTTCTTCATGGCAGAACAGCTGGCGGCGTTTTACCAGCTGAGCTGTTTGATATGAAGCTTGTATTGATCATGACATTCCTGCTATTGGTTAGTTCATTTACGTGTGGGATTGCTGTTCATGAAATGCGACGTGGAAGTACAAAAGGGGTTGTCATTTGGACGATTCTCACACTGCTTCTAGGTGCAGGATTTGTTGGATTTGAGCTTTTTGAGTTCTTCCATTATGTACACGAGGGTGCGAGCATCCATACAAGTGCGTATTGGTCTGCATTCTTTGTACTCTTAGGAACTCACGGATTACACGTATCTATCGGTATCTTCTGGATTACCGGGGTGTTGTTCCAAATTAAAAAACGTGGATTAACTCCACAAACAGCATCGAAGATTTTTATCTCAAGTCTATACTGGCATTTCCTTGATGTTGTATGGATCTTCATCTTCACAGCTGTTTACTTGATCGGATTAGGGGGGCTTTTGTGATATGGCTGGAAAAACACATTCCTCAGCAGAGCACGAACACTTCCCTTGGAAACACGTAGTTGGCTTCATTCTATCCATCGTACTAACCGTTTTAGCATTCTGGATTGCTATTGGAGCTGAAATTGGCAGTTCTGCAAAACTATGGATTATCTTTGGTTTTGCTTTCATTCAAGCGTTCTTGCAGCTATTTATGTTTATGCACATGACAGAAAGCGAGAACGGAACTGTTCAAGTCGGAAATACATTGTTTGGTCTGTTTTGTGCGATTATCTTCGTTATCGGATCTGTTTGGATCTTTGCGGCTCACTACAGCCACGGAGAGAACAGCAAAGACGGTTATTCACCTTCTGCGCCAAAGCAATCTGAGCACTCAGAGAAATAATAAAAAAACCACTCATCTCTCAAGGAACTGACCCCATAAGATGAGACAAATAAAAAACACCTTCAAGTTTGAAAGCGGATCGTTGTGATCCGAAATAAAACATGGAGGTGTTTTTTCTATGGGGACAAGAGTGAGTTATCCGGTTGAAGTCAAACAGAAGGCTGTGGAAATGAGGTTGGCAGGCGTACCTATGAAAGAGATCATGCAGGAATTGAATATCAAGAATAAGACGCAGGTTCAGACATGGGTGAGATGGCATAAAGCTGGGGATACACACAGGTTCGAACAACCTGTTGGAAAACAATATACCTATGGAAAGGGTCCCGAGTACTCTTCTGAATTAGAGAGACTACAGGCAGAAAATCGCTATTTGAGTCAACAGAATGAAGTTTTAAAAAAGTACAACGAATTGGAAAGGAAGTTGATAAGGAAACGTCAATCAAACTGGTAGAAGAATTTCGCAAAACGATGACGGTACAGGACATCTGTGTCCATTTAGGCATCTTACGTACTTCGTATTATAGATGGAAAAAAGATTTGACTCAGACTCATTCTGAAAGACAACTAGAGAAACAGGTCGGCACGTTGTGCCGAAAGCACAAATATCGATATGGTTATCGGAAAATCACAGCCATACTAAAAATGAGAATGCGTATTAACCATAAAACTGTTCAACGTATCATGCAGAAAAACCAGTGGCAATGCCGGGTTAAAATGAAAAAGCGTAAGAAGAATGGGCAGCCTTATGCCGTAGCTGGTAATATACTGGATCGGAATTTTCAGTCTGATCGCCCTCTTGAAAAACTAGTAACGGACATCACGTATTTGCCTTATGGACAGAAACAATTGTACCTTTCCAGTATATTGGATTTATATAATGGAGAAGTGATTGCTTTTACGATTGGTGATAAGCAGGACACAGACTTTATCTTAAACACACTTAATCAGCTCCCAGCACTTCCTGAGAATTGCGTGTTACATAGCGATCAAGGTTCTGTGTATACATCTTACGAGTATCAGAAAGCTGTTCATATAAAAGGCATTACCATGAGCATGTCCCGTAAAGGGACGCCCGCTGATAATGCCTCCATCGAATCGTTTCATTCCTCACTAAAGTCTGAAACGTTCTATCTTAACAGGATTGATCGCACTACAACCACCATCGTAGAACGCACTGTCAAAGAATACATTTATTATTATAACAACATTCGTATTCAAACGAAACTAAACAACCAATCACCGATAAACTATCGGCAATTGGCTGTATAAAGGTGTTTTGATTCCTGTCTCAAAAACGGGGGTCAGTCCCCAAAGGTGAGTGGTTTTTATCATTGATGTTGATAATGCCCTTCAATAAGTGGGGCGTTATTTATCTGGTGCTACTGAATCTTTTACGAATGAATGGAAGTCCATAAATGAGGAACGCTGCAATGTGTGCCAAAATGACGTTAATGGCAAAGAATGCGATCATGAAGGTATGTCCTGCTGGAGATAAACTGCTTGTCATGTAAAGACCGAAGAAAATCCACATAATCATAATGGGTGGAATAGAAGCTAGTGCAATTTTTCTGTTTTCCAACCATAAAAACAGGGGTGTAGCCGTTGCAATACATAGGTACGCAAAGAACATATCCATCGTATCCAACTCCTTTGTAAGTTGATGTTCAATTCAAATGAGAGGTCAGGATGCAATTGTGTCTGTTTTTAGGAGATATTGTGAACATTTTGTTACAAGTATTATACCACAATTGACTTTGAAGTAAACTCAATAATTGGAAAATGGGCCTTATTCCGTAGAAGGTGGCTTTTTCCTTTTCTCTTCGTACAGCTTATGCTGGTTTAATAATTGCTTGTCATATCGCCACATAGGTCATTGAATTTTCCCCTTAATATCTGTAAAATAATCTTTTTAAAGGACTCATGATCGGTTGAATGGAAAGAGTATAGAGGAATTTTTTCCTATTGTTAGGATGAAAAGTATTTCATTTTTTGAAAAATGATTGGAACCTTTCGGATGTATCTTCCGTCATATTTAAGGTGAGTTGCTTTTGTGAAAATTTCAATCTAATATAAATAAGGGCTTTTATGTTTTGTAATAAGGGTGGTTAGTTCATGAACAAGCAGAATACATCTCCGTACTATCAAGGGGATTTAATTTTTATATTTTTAGCCTTCTTTGCCATTAGTGTCATTGCGATTTATGCTGCGGGTCAATTTGGGCAGTATGGATCTAATGCATGGTCGAGGCAGATTATTTACTACATGGTCGGCGTTATATGTATTGTAGCGATAAATTACTTTGATTTGGAGCAATTAGAGAAGCTAAGTCTCTATATTTTTATAGGCGGCATACTGCTGTTACTTTTTCTGAAAGTCGCTCCTGCACAAATCGGAGGCCATGATTTTGCTCCAATTAAAAATGGTGCAAAAAGCTGGTTTGTGATACCAGGGATTGGAACACTTCAGCCTTCAGAGTTTATGAAAATTGGTTTGATTATGATGCTTGCATCTGTCATCGGCAAGTCAAGCCCTAGAGGAAAACGGACATTAGAAGATGATATCTTCCTACTATTAAAAATTGCTGGGGTGTCAGCTATTCCAGTTGGACTGATTTTCTTACAGGATGCAGGTACGGCAGCTGTCTGTATGTTTATTGTCGTTGTGATGGTGTTTTTATCAGGGGTCAATTGGAAGCTGATTTCTCTCATCGGTTCTGTGGTTGTGCTTTTAGTTGCCGCTGTATTAGCTGTGATCATTCTCTTCCCTGATGTTGCGAAAACAATTGGGATTCAGCAGTATCAGATTAACCGGATTACCGCTTGGCTGCCTGATAGCTCTACGTCAGCCAACCAAGCACAGACTCAGGATGCGTCTGGGTCTGATAAATATCAAGTAGACCAAGCCATTATGGCTATTGGTGCTGGACAGATTTTTGGGAATGGGGTTAAAAACTTAAAAGTCTATGTCCCAGAGGCACAAACAGATATGATTTTCTCCATTATAGGAGAGGCTTTTGGTTTTATTGGCTGTGCGTTTGTTGTGATCATGTTCTTCTTCTTGATCTACCGGCTTGTCGTGTTGATCGACCGTATCCATCCTTATAGCCGATTTGCGTCATTCTTTTGTGTAGGATATACAGCACTTATTGTAATCCATACGTTCCAGAACATTGGGATGAACATCGGCGTAATGCCTGTAACAGGGATTCCGCTCCTATTTATCAGCTTCGGGGGAAGCTCTGTTTTATCTGTTCTCATTGGATTCGGAATTGCTTATAACGCAAGTGTTCAATTAACGAAATACCAAAGTTATTTATTTAAATAAAACGGGTAAGGGCAGTCTAAGCATAGACTGTCTTTTTTCATTTGAGTTTTAATTTTTGAAAAGCCATATGTCTTTGTCTTATGATAGGAGAAGTGAAGGAGGTCTTCGAATTGAACAAAACGATAGAAACGATATTAAATCATCGGTCCATTCGTTCGTTTACAGACGAGCGTTTGTCCGAAGAAGAGGTGCTGACACTCATTAAAAGTGCACAGGCTGCTTCGACATCAAGCTATGTACAGGCGTACAGTATTATTGGTGTGACAGATCAAGAGAAGAAGGCCAAGCTTGCTGAACTGGCTGGGAATCAGCCGTACGTTGAGAAGAATGGGCATTTCTTTGTCTTCTGTGCAGACTTGAAACGCCATGATGATATTGCAAAAAAAGCGGGGAAGAATCATCAGGAGGCGCTTGAGAATACGGAAGCCTTTCTCATTAGCGTCATTGATACGGCGCTCGCTGCGCAAAATATGAGTATAGCCGCAGAATCAATGGGACTTGGGATCTGCTATATTGGCGGCCTGCGCAATCAACTGAGAGAAGTCTCTGATTTGCTTGAAGCACCATCATATGTGTTGCCGTTATTTGGTCTGGTTGTCGGACACCCAGCAAGTCAATCGTCTCAAAAGGAACGACTGCCAGTTGAACTCATTTATCATGAAAATTCATATCAGCAAGATGAAGCGCATGTGGATCGTTATTTAAAAGAATACGATGATCGTATTTCATCCTATTATGAAGAACGGACAAACGGCGAGAGAACAGATACTTGGTCTAAGCAGATGCTTCGCGGCTTTAGTCAGCCAAAGCGTGCCTTCCTTGGGGAATTTGTAAAAGAGAAGGGCTTTAATCGAAAATAAATAGAAATCCCCCTTTCGATGGAGAGAGGGGGATTTCTGTAAGAGGTGCAGTAAGATGAAATTAAGTATACTGGATCAATCTCCTTTAATTGGAGATGCAACACCTGCTGAAGCCTTGAAGCAAACGGTTGAATTGGCAAAACAGGCAGAAAAGTGGGGCTATCACCGTTTTTGGGTATCAGAGCATCACTTTTCAAACCGGCTTGCAGGATCGAGTCCAGAGGTGCTCCTCGGTCATTTATCAGCCGTTACGTCACATATACGTATTGGCTCAGGTGGTGTGATGCTGCCTCACTACAGCGCCTATAAAGTAGCAGAGAACTTCAGAGTTCTCGAGGCTCTCGCTCCTGGCAGAATCGATCTTGGGATTGGACGTGCTCCTGGTGGTATGCCGATTTCCTCCATTGCTCTTCATCATGGTGAACGAAAACGTCTAGGTGATCAATATCCTGAGCAAGTAGAAGAGTTGAAGGTCTATTTACACGACCTAGCAGATGAATTTTATCCACTGCCTCATTTAACCGCTTCTCCGAAAGTAGAGACTGCACCAGAGGTATGGATGCTTGGTTCCTCTGGAGGGAGTGCTAGACTTGCGGCGAAAGCAGGTGCAGGCTATACGTTTGCTCTATTTATCAATGGTGAAGGTGGAGAAGATTCTGTAGAGCAATATATCAACCGGTTCGAACCATCAGCGTTCGGTGATGAGCCGCGCGTTAGTCTGGCGGTCTTCGTTTTATGTGCTGAAACTGAGGAACAGGCAGAAAAACTGGCAGTCAGTTTAGATTTATCTTTACTTGCCAATGAACAGGGGCAAAACCTCGGGGGATTTCCTTCATATGAAAAGGCACAAGTATATTCCTATAGTCCATATGAACAAAAACGTGTGGCTGCCAATCGTCAAAGGATGGTGGTTGGGACGCCATCTTCTGTGAAAAAGCAGCTGACGGCACTAACGAAGGCTTATCGTACAAATGAAGTGATCGCCGTGACCATCACTCACCGCATGCAAGACCGGCTCACATCCTATCGTTTATTAAAAGAAGCCTTTGATGCATAACGTATGTATGTCTAGTTAGCGTCCACGCAGCCAGTAGAGAGGGAAGAGAAGCATCATGATGAAAATAAACGAGGCTGTCACAAGCAAACTAAGCGGGTAAATGAAGGACACATAGACCGTCAGCGCGCATGCTTGATGAAAAGGACGAGGATGTTTCGCATATAAAAGGGTGAAAAAATACACCAAGGTGATCGTTAGAAAAAAAGCAGTAAACAAAGAAACGATCCATAGCAATATCAACATCAGTCTCTCTTTCCTCCATATATGATCAAAAAGCCTTGATGAGCTGATCCGCTCATTCAAGGCTTTTCTTGTGATTCACATTTATTCAGGGTAAATATCGAAAGGTTCCTTCGTTTGAACAGTGTCAGATTTCCCTTTCAAACTTGCATACGCAAGCATTGTATACTCACCAGATTCGAGCTTTTGACCTTGATTGATTGTGCCATTCCATTTTACGCGGTGTTCTCCTTTATCAACATGTTGATAAACACCTGCTTCACCTAAATACTCTCCATCTGTCGAGTAGACGAGGAATGCAAGGTTTTCAGCTCCGCCAGGCAGATAGCTGCTAATGACATAGCTTCCAGCACGGTTATCCGGCTCTACAGAAACAGAAGTGACGCGCGGATAATCAGGTTCTTTTACAATCAATAAAGTTGGAATCTCTGTAACCTTTTTGCCATTTTCGCGAAGGGTAATGCTACCTTGGTACGTTCCTTTTTTGGTTTTACCGTATTTCACTTGTACCGCAGAAGTAAAGGACCCAGTGGAATTCCCTTTGACAGTGATTTTTTTCGTTCCGTTTGTGCTGATGCCGCTGCCATCGAATTTGTAATCAATGGTATACGTTTTCGGTGCTTTTGACAGGTTCTCTACCTTGAATTTCTTCGTTTTGATTTGAACGCCTTTTTCTTTCAAGAAAGTGCCGTAAGAATAACTTGCATCAGAAACGATAGTTGACGCTTGGAGTGATTCGATGATTCGAACACTGCCTGTCCCTTGTGTGTTGTGAGGGAATGGGTTGCCGTTGGCGTCGAATAGTTTTTCTGCTGTATTCATCAGCAATGCTTTAATTTGTTCTGTTGAGTACGGTGGTTTTGCTTGCTTAATGATCGCTGCAACCCCAGCCACATGCGGTGAAGCCATGCTTGTTCCTTGCTTTGAGCCATATCCGTAAGGCTGAGAAGGATCATGCGTTGGGATTGTACTCACAATGCTGACGCCTGGCGCTGATAAATCAGGCTTAATCATCCACGTATCCACAACTGGTCCGCGAGAGGAGAAGTCAGCGACTTGCTCACTAAGCTCTTTGACAAATTGAATGGAGAAAGTCGTTGTATTGTTTCCAGCTTCAATGGCTTTGACAAGCGCCGTTCCTTCAGCTTTTGATAGCTTAATCGTTGGAAGAGCAAGACCTGGTACATCGACTGGGATTTCCCCATCGGTGTTGTTATACATCACAACGCCGATTGCACCAGCAGCTTTTGCATTGTCGACTTTATCAACAAAGGCAATGGCTCCTCGTTCGATCACGGCAACCTTGCCTTTCACATCGATGCTTTCAAATGCTTTTTCGTCACCAATCCCTGCATGGACGAGTGTGACTTGTTTTTGGTCAAGTGCTTTTAAATCACTCTCTTGGTAGTAGCCCATCACTTTTGCAGTAGAATAGTTCGGGAATGTCACATTGTAAAGGCTGTAAGGAAGCTGAGTTGCTCCGACAGATATGGCATCTCTTGACGTGCCGGGGGATCCGACTGTCCAGCTGTTCGGACCGCTGTTTCCATTCGATGTGACAGCGACAACGCCTTCAGACATGGCCCAATCAAGAGCAATACTTGTAGCATAATCAGGGTTATTCACACTGTTTCCAAGAGAGAGGTTCATGACATCTGCTCCATCGGTAACAGCACGGTCGATGCCTGCAAGAACGTTTTCAGTTGTTCCAGAACCGCCTGGCCCAAGAACACGGTACGCAAGAAGTGTGGCATCCTTGGCGACACCTTTAATTTGTCCATTGGCAGCAATTGTCCCTGCGACGTGTGTGCCATGGTCTGTCGATTCACCTCTAGGGTCTCCTTTAGGTGTCTCTTGCGGAGAATAATCGTTATCAACAAAATCATAGCCTTTGTATAAACCAAAGTTTCCTTTTAAATCAGGGTGGGTATAGTCAACTCCAGTATCAATGACAGCGACTTTTACCCCTTTTCCAGAGTAGCCGGAATCCCAAGCTTTTGGTGCACCGATAAATGGAGCGCTTTTATCCATAAGAGGGGAGACATCTTCATTTGGAAGCTGAATGCTTTCCTTTTTCACTTCATCTGTTCGATATGTAACGTCCGGATAAACGGCTTTTACTCCATCAACTGCGAGCAGCTTCGGAATTTCGTTTGCAGGAAGTTTCATAGAGAAACCAGAGAAGACTTTTTCATATTCTTGACGAACACTCGCTTTATCAATTTCTTTGAGTGCTTCATTTTTTACTTTTGTTCGAGATTTTTTGAGGGAGGCTTTTGTTTGAGCTTTGCCTTCTTGCTTTGCTTCAACTAAAGATTTTTCCTTTAATTCAACAATGACAGTGGTATGTTTTTTAGATTTGACATTGATTTCACCAAAGATTTCTGCTTTTTCCAGTTCCACCTGTTTGTTTGATGGAGCGGCAGCAGCCTGTTGACCTGTAAAGAATGTGGATAAAACAAAAATAGTGGAGAACAATAGAACGGAAGAACGAGAGATGACCTTTTTCATTAATTTTCCCCTTTCTAGATGTGTTTTTAGGGAGATAGCCTTTCTTTTTGTGGATAAATAGGAAAGATTCACTGCCCGTTATTAAGTATTCAATACGATGAAAACAATTCCTTTACTAAAATGGTCTTATTTTACATAGTTATAAAGAACTATTTTGTTTATAAAGTCTCACTTATGCACAAACTCCTGTTGATAACTCAATTATTTAGATATATATATGGAAAATAAAAAAATCTCATACACAAAATCTAGTAAGGGGGTGTTGATATGTGGATAAACCCTGTTGATAAGGTGTGCTTATCTTTTGGATATAGTGTGTATAAAATTTTTATTGAAACATCCTCGTACATGATGATCTTCTGCACTTTTCAACAAAACTTCTGAAAACTAGTTTGTTTTTTCACCCAGATTGTGACAAACCTCTCTTTTTTCTCGGGATATGATAGGAGCAGTTGTTTTGCTAGAACTGCTAGATTGTAAGAAAAGCGGAGGGATGTTCAGTGAGGAAATTCAAAAACTGGTTGAGTGTATGGTTTGGTTTCATGATGAATGTGCTTGTGAATCCTGGTGTGATAATGAAGCAGCAAGGTTTTCAGGCGGCCGCAGCGGATGATCGTTTCTTTCAAGTCGAGAAAGAGAGAGAGCTAGAGAAGCTGGCAGAAGAAAAGAACAAGAAGCGCAGGTCAAAGAGAGCGTTTAAGCAAAGTCTGATAATGCTTGATGAGAAGACGACGAGAGAGGCGCGTGCTGGTCCGCTCTTATCTTTACATGGGAGATGAAACAGGGTAAAATCCCACATAAGAAACGTTATCTGGTGGGAGAGGATACCCCTTGAAGATATATAAGATATTGAATAACAATGCAGTGGTTGTAAAGGAAGGTGATCAGGAGAAAATTGTGATGGGGCCCGGAATTGCTTTTCAGAAGGGGAAAAATGACGTCGTTCCCGTTCAAAAAATAGAGAAAATCTTTGTTGTGCGTGAAGAAAATGAGAAATTCAAACAAATTCTTGCGACATTGCCCGAAGCGCATATTGAGGTGGCAGAGCATATCATCAGTTATGCAGAGGGTGAACTGATGATGCCGCTTAGTGATCATATCCACATATCACTGACTGACCATTTATCCTTTGCCATTGAGCGCATTCAAAAGGGCATTGTGCTATATAATAAATTGCTTGGTGAGATCAAAGTCTTATATAAGCAGGAATATGATATTGGAAAGTATGCCATTCGTTATGTAAAGGAGCGGCTCGGGGTTGAACTGCCGGACGATGAGGCAGGGTATGTGGCACTCCATATTCATACGGCCAAAATGAATACGGAGTCTATGAAAAAGACCGTGAAATATACAACGATGATCAAAGAAATGATCGAGCATATAGAAAGCTATTTTCAGCATTCAATTGATGAGGATAGTATTTCCTATCAGCGGCTTGTGACACATTTGAGGTATGCATTAGGCAGGTTGGAATCAAATGAGGCATTTCAAATCATGGATGATGATATGCTGAGTTTTATCCAAACAAAGTATGATTTGGCTTACCAGTGTGCACGTGGACTCGCTGATTTGTTGAAAAATGAATATGAACTTCATCTCCCTGAATCGGAGATCGGCTACATCACGCTGCATGTCCAGCGTCTGCAGGATGCCGAATTGGTTTAGTGGTTGTGCCTGCATGCAGGCTTTTTTGTGTGCACACTACTTTAAATAGTGTATATGGGTCAATAGATTCGAAAAAAGAGGTTGACGTAGGTCACTCTCTTATACTATGATGAAAGCGTAATCAAAACTTGATATTGTGGGATTGTGACTGTCAGGCAGGCAAGACCTAAAATTTGCGTAACGAGGGGACGTGTATGTCCTTATATCGTTGGTGAATTTTAGGTCTTTTTTGCTTTAAAAAAGGAGGAGACAACATGGATTATCAAAAAACAGCCAAAGAATTAACAGAACTATTAGGCGGCAAAGAAAATGTCATCAGTGCCACGCATTGTGCAACAAGACTTAGATTGGTGATGAAAGATGAAGAGCTAATTGACAAAGATGCCATTGAGGAACTTGAAGGGGTAAAGGGGGCGTTCTCAAGCTCGGGGCAATTCCAAATCATTTTTGGAACGGGAGCAGTCAACAAAGTATATGAACCTTTTGCTCGTGAGACAGGCCTTGAGACAGACGACGAGAAACAAAAACCTGTCAGCCATGATGAAGCAGTGAAACAAAAAATGAATCCACTTGCACGTTTTGCAAAGACGCTATCAAATATATTTGTTCCGATCATTCCAGCCATTGTTGCAAGCGGTTTATTAATGGGCCTATTAGGCATGATGAAAGCCTTCAAATGGGCGGATCCAAGCTCCGCGATTTTTCAAATGCTTGATATGTTCTCAAGTGCAGCCTTTATCATTTTGCCGATTTTAATTGGGGTCAGTGCAGCGAAAGAGTTTGGTGGAAATCCGTATTTAGGTGCCGTCATCGGGGGGATTATGATTCACCCGAACCTGCTCAACCCATGGGGACTGACGGATGCGAAACCAGAGTATATGCATTTATTCAATTTTGATATTGCTCTTCTTGGCTACCAAGGAACAGTCATTCCAGTGTTATTGACTGTGTACATCATGTGCCTTGTTGAAAAGAATTTAAGAAAAGTGGTTCCGAACAGTATTGATTTACTTGTGACCCCATTTGTGACGGTGATTGTGACTGGATTTGTGACGTTTATTGCTGTTGGACCGCTTGGAAGAATGCTCGGTACAGGAATTTCGAATGCACTGACATTTATTTATGATCACGCAGGGTTCTTAGCAGGACTCATTTTCGGAGGAGCCTACTCACTCATTGTACTCACAGGGGTTCATCATAGCTTCCATGCGATTGAAGCTGGACTGCTGAATGATATTGGGCGGAACTATTTGCTGCCAATTTGGGCGATGTCCAACGTAGCACAAGGCGGGGCAGGCTTGGCAGTCTTTTTCTTAGCGAAACGTGCGAAAACAAAAGAAATCGCACTTCCTGCAGCTTTCTCTGCTTTCCTAGGGATTACCGAGCCCGTGATATTCGGTGTCAATCTCCGCTATCGTAAGCCGTTTATCGCCGCAATGATTGGAGGCGCATTAGGCGGAGCATTTGTTGTTTTCACAAAGGTAGCCGCCAACGCCTATGGTTTAACAGGTATTCCGATGATTGCGATTGCAGCGCCATTCGGTGTGCAAAATGTGATGAATTATGTGATTGGTATGTTAATCGCTGTTGCGGTCTCATTTACTCTCACCATCATCTTTAAAGTAAAAGAAGTAGAAAAATAATCAAGGAGTGGTCACAGTCATGACAACTACTGACGCAGCACTTCGTCAAAAGGTAGAAGAACGTATTCGAAACTATGAGCATTTGGTGAAAAAAGATGTGTATCGCCAACATTTTCATTTAATGCCGCCAGTTGGTCTTTTAAATGACCCGAATGGGTTGATTCAGTGGAAAGGGGTTTACCACGTTTTTTATCAGTGGCAGCCATTCAAAACGGGACACGGCGCAAAATTTTGGGGCCATTACACATCGACGGATTTAGTGAATTGGCAGCACGAGGAAGCCGCCCTTGCGCCAAGTGATTGGTTTGATCAAAACGGCTGTTATTCTGGCAGTGCAGTCATTGACGATGGACAGATGTATGTGATGTACACTGGCAATGTTCGCGATGAAAAAGGGAACCGCGAGACGTATCAATGTTTAGCTGTTTCAGAAGATGGCATTCATTTTCAGAAAAAAGGTGTTGTGGCGACGCTGCCAGAAGGATTCACTGCCCATTTTCGTGATCCGAAAGTATGGAAGCGAAATGGCCAGTGGTACATGGTTCTAGGTGCACAAAGCCTTGACCTGAAAGGGAATCTTGTCTTGTTTACCTCTGATACTTTAGAGAATTGGACGTTTCAAGGCATCATTGCAGGCAGTGGGAAAAATGGATTAGAGGATTTCGGCTATATGTGGGAATGTCCAGACCTATTTGAATTAGATGGCCGGGAAGTATTGATTGTGTCGCCGCAGGGGCTCAAGCCGGATGGCTTAAAATATCATAATACACATCAATCAGGCTATTTTGTTGGGAAATTGGATGACCATACCTATCAATATACGCACGGAGCGTTTGAGGAACTGGACCGGGGCTTTGACTTCTATGCGCAGCAAACCTTTCTAGACGAATCAGGCAGACGCCTTTTAATCGGATGGATGGGAGTGCCTGATCAAGGAGAAGAGCATCACCCAACGATTTCTTATCAATGGATACACTGCCTCACCATTCCAAGGGAGCTGCGTTTAGATGATGATGGACATCTGATTCAAAAGCCAGTCACTGAGCTTCAGGCGATGAGAACCAACGAACAAGAGCATGTTTTTCATATCAAACGCTCTGTTCAATCGATTCCTGTAGATGATATTACGAGTGCAGAGTTATTCATTGATCAAATTGATACACAAAAAGGGTTTGAATGCTGTATTCGAGCGGCAGCCCGTATTATTTATCATAAAGATGAGGGCAAACTGACACTAGAGCGAGATCGATTTGAAGATCGAACAAAAGAAGTTCGAGAAGTGGCAATAGAGGAATTACACGACCTTCACATCTTTATCGATGCATCGTCAATTGAGATTTTTGTAAACGGGGGCCGAGAAGTATTGACTGCTCGATACTTTCCTTCCCCGGGAAATAAATCGATCTCAATCAGTGGCAGAAATGAAACAAAACTTAAACTAAAAACATGGCATTTACAAAGAAAAGCAGATCATTGATCTGCTTCAGACCGTAGACAAACCCCACCTTTACTTCAAGTAAAAATGGGGTTTTCACTTTTTTTGAAAAAACATCATGTGTTTTACGCTGGACATGGTACTTTCCATGTCCAGTTTGCTAGCTTTTTAAGGTTCATGGCAGCGAAAGTAAGCATCGCTTGCATTGAAACTTTTTTCAGTCCACGAAGTTTCGTCCAACGCATACCATGCTTTTCTTTTGCATCCGCAAAAACGCGTTCAATCGTTTCTTTCCGTTTTGCGTAGATGCTCTTATTTATTTCAGTAAGTCTCAGATTTTCTGCTTCATCTAGGTAACCCTGCCAAATATGCCGATGAATTTGTTTGGTGTGGTTTTGACTTTGGGTACAGTTATCTAAAAACGAGCAGGACTTACATACTTCTGAATCGGACGCATATTGCTTATAACCTTCTCTAGTCGTTGTACGATAAGAGAGAATTTGCCCGTTGGGGCAAATGTAACAATCAAAATATGCATCGTATACGTATTCATTCTTTTTCAAATAACCAGCTTTTGTTCTTGGACGAGTGTATGGCATGACAGGTCTTATCTCTTGATCCATTAAGAACTTAGCGATGTAAGGTGTTTTATATCCCGCATCTACTGCGACTACATTTGGTTTTCCGACTTTCTCTGTCACCTTTGATACGAGTGAATCCAACATACGACTATCATGAACATTTCCGCCTGTGACCAGCGAGCCTAAAATAAATCCTTTTGAATCACAAGCTGTATGAAATGAATAAGCAAATGACTTTTCACGTTCATCCTTTACATAATAGCCACTCTCTGGGTCAGTTGTACTGACTTTCATTTCTTTTTTCTTCTCTTTATTCTGTAGGGGTAACGGCTTTTTTCCATGTTCCTCACGATCAACATTGATCTCCTCATGAAGCTGATTTTGATAACTTCTCGTCTCTACCCGAACGATTTTCTTTTCAAGTTTTTTCTTATTGGCATTCGCTTTGACATGAGTGGAATCAATAAAGGCAATAGACGGGTCAACGAACCCTTTTTTCATCGCTTCTCTTAAGATTCGGTAAAAAATTTCTTCAAATAAATCTGTATCGTGGAAGCGTCTCACGTAGTTTTTACCGAAGGTAGAAAAGTGCGGAATTTTCTCCGAAAACCCATATCCAATAAACCAACGATAAGCCACGTTGGTTTCAATTTCTTTAATGGTTTGACGCATAGAGCGAATACCAAATAGATATTGGATTAAGACCATCTTAATGAGAACAACAGGATCAACACTTGGTCTACCATTATCAGAACTATAATGATCTTTGACAAGATCATAAATGAAGTCGAAATCGATTGCTTGTTCAATTTTCCGCACAAGATGATCTTCAGGCACTAATTCATCTAAAGCCACTACTTCTAATTGATTTCTTCTTTCTTCTTCACGTTTCGATAACATGTTTATCCCCCACAGATTATTGTTATTACCCTTATTATACAAAAAAGCTTGTAGACTTTGTCTACAAGCTGAAGCAGATCATTGATCTGCTTTTTTCTAGTAAATTCAGACCGTATCTTAGGATCTATATCATGTATATACAAGGGTGGTCAGAAGCGGTTTGATGACGTTTTACATATATGATAACAGGTGGAATTATGGTATCATTTTAAAATATATACAGCTGAGGCTGACGTTTATCCAAATGCGGTAGGGCAAAAAGGGGTTGTTTACTTGAATTCAAAACAGCAGCCGACGACTAGAAAACGCTTGGAGACAATGGCAGATCATGTTGAAGATAAACGTGAAGAATATAAAGAATTGCTCATTCAAGTCCAATCTATTCTCGGTGAACCTTCTCTAGAGCAGGAAGAATTAAAAGAGAAGCTGTCAGATACGTATAAACAAATGAAAGAATATGCCTTATTTGTTGAATCTATTGAAGCCTTTATTCGGAAAATGGCAAAAGAATCTGATCAGCAAAAGTAGGTATTCCTTATGGATAAAAGAGTGTACCCAGACGCGGGTATGCTTTTTTTCATGAAATGAAAGGGTCACATCAATTGAAAATAGAAACGTATATTTATTTGGAGGAAAAGAAAAAGCTTGTACCATTTGTGAGTTATTTTATTGAATCTGGTCGTGAGTTCATTCGCTTTCTAAAAACATAGCACCGCAGGTAGATTATTCTGGTTTCACCAATAAATTGGGCGATTTAGAAAACATATGTTAAAAATAAAAACCGATTTGCCTATTAATAAGGCGAATCGGTTTTTTCTATTCTACTTATCAAAACGATGAGCAGAATGCTTGGTTGGTCCGATGTATTCATTTAGCTGGAAAGAGCCTTTGATGGCAGCTGTGATGAATTCTTTTGCTGCATAAATGGCTTCTTTCACGTCTGAGCCGTTTGCCAGTTCAGCTGTGACTGCTGCTGAGAATGTGCAGCCCGCGCCGTGTGTGTATTCTGTGTCGATCTTGTCTGTTTCTAGTCGTTCGAAGGTTTGTCCATCATAAAGCAAATCGATCGCTTTATCTGGGCTTAGCTTACCGCCTCCAGTGATGACCACATACTTGGCACCAAGTTCGTGAATGCGTTTTGCTGCTTCTTCCATTTGTTCGATCGTTTTGATCTCACCGATTCCGCTTAATTGACCTGCTTCGAAAAGGTTAGGCGTAATGACGGTTGCCAGTGGCGTAAGCTTTTCGCGCAGTGCTTCAGCGTGCTCTGGATAAAGCACTTCGTTCGCACCCTTACAAACCATAACAGGATCAATGACGACATTTTTTAAGTCGTATGTTTTGATGGTGTCCGCTGCAAGTTCGATCACGTCGACTGTTGGGAGCATACCTGTTTTCAGCGCATCTACCCCAATGCCTTCTACAATGGTAGAGAGCTGCGCACGGATTGTCGCCGTATCAATTGGAAACACCTGATGATCCCAATGGTTATGTGGATCCATTGCAACGACAACGGTTAAAGCTGTCATCCCATAGACGTTTTTCTCTTGAAACGTTTTTAAATCTGCTTGGATACCTGCACCGCCGCTTGAATCCGAGCCTGCGATGGTGAGTGCTTTATTCATAGACATAGTTGCTGAACCTCCAATGTGATGTGTAACAGTTACTGTTCTATCCCTTATTATAATCAGCTTTTCCATTTATCACAATGAAACGACATAAAAAAGCGTTCCGCCCTAGGAAGAACGCCTTTCCGCTTATCTTTTACAAATCACCAATTTGCCCATTTTCAGTTCGTCTAAAAGTGTTAAGGCTAATTCCTGATCGGCCCCAACTGACATGATTTTGGCCATAAGTTCGTCATCTCGGGTGCGGATGACATTGGCGATTTGATCTAAAATCCCTTGATCGACCGCTGTCATGCTTTTGGCATTCGTATGCTCTGTGACAGTATCAGAGCGTTCTGGATCGTACGCAAAAACAAAAATATCATCCTTTGCTGAACGTATTTGTTCAATGGTCTGTTTTGCTTCTTTGCTATTTTCTACTGTGAAATGTTCCATTGTCATCACTCCTTTTCATCAAAAATTCCCATTTTTACGTCACATCAAACCGCCTTTTATATCATGGGAAGAACGTCATTTTATGTTTTAATGGAAAAAGACGAATCTATTAAAGGAGTAAGCTGAATATGAAGATTTCCCTATTAATTGTGACACATAACCGGCTCGGGGCACTGTGTGAGCTGCTTGAATCTATTACGAGACAAACCCTACAGCCCTTTGAAATTGTGGTTGTGAATGATGCAGGAGAGCGTGTCGAGGTCATTCAGGAACTCTATCCCGAACTTCCGATCCGCTTGATCCATTTAGATGAGAATGTCCAGCATGTGAATGCTAGAAACGTGGGGGTGCGGGAGCTGACAGGCGATGTCATTATGCTGAGTGATGACGATGATTATTTTACACCTTGTCATATTGAACGGATGAGTAAGGCGCTGGAGGATGCCGATTTTGTCTTTTCTGATGCAGAAATTGTGTCATTTGAAGAAAAAGGCGTGACCCGCTTCCCGGTGTCAAGACGTCTGTTTGCGTATACAGCTGCTATTGAGGATATGCGTGTCTTTTCTACATACGTTCCTTCCGGCAGTATGTACAAACGCTCTATACACGATGAGATTGGCTATTTTGATCCAGCGATGCATCATTACTGGGATTGGGACTTTTTCTTACGTGTCACGCAACATGCCCGGATCAAACGAGTGCCTGCTGCCAGTGTGATCTATGCGTTCTTTGACGGCGGTGGAAATCAGTCTAGTGATCTTGGTGAGACAAGAAAGAACTATTTAGATGATCTAAGTGAAAAGCATGGGCTGGGCGATTTGCCGACAGCGAACTTTGCTGTCTTATTAGAAGAACCAGCGATGAAAAAGCGAGAATCAGAGAGTGAGATTGTATGGGACGGAAAACCGATGATCTCAAGATTGGCACAGCAGACACAAGGAGGAGAACCCCAATGAAGCCATTTTTAAATGATAGCTGGTGGGCTGTGATGAAAAGTGAATTTGAACAGCCATATTATCAGGAATTACGTGAATGGATGAAAGAAGAATATCGCACGCAGACCGTTTTTCCGAAACCGGATGACGTTTATCGTGCGCTTCATTTGACGTCTTATGAAGAGGTCAAAGTGGTGGTTTTGGGACAAGACCCTTATCATGGCCCAGATCAGGCACATGGATTAAGCTTTTCTGTTCAGCCTGGCGTGAAGCATCCACCATCGTTGAGAAATATTTTTCAGGAGCTAAAGGATGATCTTGGCTGTCCTGTTCCAAATCACGGCTCACTTGTAAGCTGGGCAGAGCAAGGTGTGCTGCTCTTAAACACTGTGCTGACCGTGAGAAAGGGCGAGGCGAACTCGCATAAAGGCAAAGGCTGGGAACGTGTGACAGACCGCGTGATTGATGCGCTGAATGAACGTGATCAGCCTGTCGTTTTTGTGTTGTGGGGAAGACATGCTCAAAATAAGAAAGAACGCATTGACCAAAACAAGCATTACATCATTGAGTCACCTCATCCAAGTCCTTTTTCAGCAAGAAACGGCTTTTTTGGCAGTCGTCCGTTTTCAAAGGTAAACGCGTATTTAAAGCAAATGGGGACAGAAGAAATTAATTGGTGTATCCAAGATATTGAATAAAAAGAGGACGAGGGGAGAGACCCTTCGTCCTGTTTATTTTAAAAATTTACGAACCAAGTCGAGTCCGTTTTTCGCATTTGGATAACGGAAGGAAAAATCGAAGCGATTGGTTTGGCGCAGGACGCTTTTTTCATGCGTAAACGTAAAGAAGCTTTCTTTCCCATGATATCGTCCCATGCCGCTTTCACCCACGCCTCCGAATGGCAGGTAAGGAGTAGCGACATGCATGAGCGTGTCATTGATACATCCTCCGCCAAATGAGAGATGATCTAGAATATAGGATTCTGTTTCTTTACTTGTTGTAAATAAGTAAAGCGCAAGCGGCTTCGGTCTTGCTTTGATCATATGAGTTGCCTCGTGCAGAGAATCGAAGGTCATGACAGGCAGAATCGGTCCGAAAATTTCCTCCTGCATGACGGGATCTTCCCATGTGATGTGGTCTAAAATGGTCGGTGCAATTTTGAGCTCGTCTTCGTTGCGTTGTCCACCCGTAACGACCGTTCCATTTGAGAGGAATTCGGAAAGCCTGTCAAAATGACGTTGGCTGACATTTTTCCCAAAGTGCGGATGTGTTTCCGGTTGTTCACCATAAAAGTCACGAATACAGGCTGTCATTTCCCGTAAAAGTTCCTCTTTTATGGATTCATGAATAAGCAAATAGTCTGGCGCAATACACGTTTGACCGGCATTGGTAAACTTGCCGAACGTGATTCGTTTTGCCGCTAATTTGATATCTGCATCAGGCATGACGATGCAAGGGCTTTTTCCGCCAAGTTCGAGTGTGACAGGAGTCAAATGCTTTGCGGCGGCTTCCATGACGACTTTGCCGACTGCCACACTTCCTGTAAAGAAGATATAATCAAAGGGCAGTTTCAACAGCTCTGTACTCACATCTACACCGCCTTCTACGACAGTTGCATGGTCTTCTTGAAATACAGGTTCGATTATTGTATTGATTACTTCTGAAACTTGTGGCGTCAGCTCAGACGGTTTTAAAATAACGGCATTCCCCGCAGCAATGGCACCAACTAATGGAGAAAGGGCCAATTGGAAAGGATAGTTCCAAGGAGCAATGATGAGCACACTGCCATAAGGTTCCTTTATAATCATGCTTTTCGACCCGATATGAGTGAGAGGCGTGCGCACGCGTGTTGGCTTTGCCCATTTGTGGAGGTGCTTGATGGTATGATTGATTTCTTCATAAACCATCCCGATCTCTGTTGTGTAGGCTTCCTGTTCGGATTTATGTAAATCATGGGCCAAGGCTTGTAAAATATCCTCTTCATGCTGTTTGATGGCTGTTTTTAAGTCTTTAAGGAGACGGATGCGTTCTTCAACCGGCGGCTTTTGAAAGACTTTTTGTTTCTGAAAAAGAGCAGTGAGTTTATCCATTATTCAATCCTTTCATAAACGATACTGTTTCTTTTATTATGTGTGAAGGGCTATGTCGGGTCAAATAAGAGAGGCGGGTTTGAAAAAATGAACCCATTTCGTTTGTTCATTTGGTAAAATAATGTTGAAAAGAGACTTTTTTAGATTGGAGGGTCTACCCTTGAATATTCATATATCAAGCCTGCTCCAAAAAATGGAGGAAGCAGTTCAAAAGGCGAAACAAAGTGGAAATGATGAAGAGGTGAAACGTCAAGTGGCGGCGATTTCTTCACTATGTGATGTCATTCTCGATGCACCATCACAGGTGCAAATGCCGCAAACGCCTGTTATCTCACCACCTTCTTCGATACAGACACCGTCCGCGCCGCCCGTATCCTCAGATCAAGCGATGCTTGAGAAACTGATGGGTGCGAGTGGTGCGAAGAAATTTCAGCATCAAGAAGAGGGGCAAAAAGAGAAGGATGGGAACGGCGACTCTATCTTTGATTTTTAATGGTCTTGTCACGACAAAGGGAAGGTGATCGGTTTGAAACTATTTTTGGGCGCCATTCAGTGGATGGCATTTTTTATCGCAGCTTCTATTGCTGTACCAATTGCGATTGCACAAGCATTTGAGTTGAATCAAGTGCAGTCAGCGGAGCTGATTCAAAGTACATTCTTTTCACTTGGTCTTGTGGCGATGGTGCAATGTTTATGTGGCCATATGCTACCGATCAATGAAAGTCCAGCGGGGCTTTGGTGGGGTGTGTATACCCTTTATGCAGGTATGACAGGAACCATCTTTGCGACGTATCCTGAAACCCTGCAAGCCTTACAAGGAGCTTTAATTTTTAGTGCCGCTTTCTTTTTTATTTTTAGTTTATTTAAAATCATTAATTGGCTCGCGTCGTTATTTACGCCAGTCGTCACAGGTATTTATTTGCTGCTATTAGTTGTCCAGTTAAGTCAGCCGATCATGAAAGGGCTGATGGGCATCGGCTATCGGGGAAATCAGGTGGACGGGCTTGTCTTTTGCTTATCGATCTTGATTATTGTCCTGACCTTCATGATCAGTCGCTCAAAATGGCATTACTTAAGGCAGTTTTCTGTGTTGTTTGCCCTTGCAGGAGGCTGGTTGTTATTCGCTCTACTTGGGCTGGCAAAGCCGGTTCGAATTCCAGAAAAAATTATTGAGTTTCCGAAGATTTTCCCATTCGGAACGCCAGTCTTTGACAGTGGATTGCTTGTCACGTCCTTTTTCATTACGATATTACTCATTGTGAATATGCTGGCAAGTATTCGAATTGTGGAAAGTTCAGTGAAGGCATTTGGTGAACTGCGTGAGCGGAAGAGAGCTCGTCCGGCTGGTTTTGTCGCAGCATTTGGTCACTTACTGAGCGGTTTGATCGGAGCGATTGCGCCTGTACCTATTTCCGGGGCAGCAGGATTTATTCAGACAACGAAAATTCCATCCAGAAAGCCATTTTTCATAGGAAGTTTGCTCATTGTACTCATTAGTTTATTCCCACTGCTCATGAGCTTTTTCTCTGCATTGCCATCACCTGTGGGGCTTGCTGTAAACTTTGTGGTCTTCTCCTCAATGATTGGAATTGCGATGTCTGAATTCGATCAGTATGAGAAAGAAGAAATTCCGCGGATTCGCTTTGTTCTAGGAATTGCCGTTTTAGCAGGTGTAGGGGCGATGTTTGTACCGCAGGGAGCCTTGAAAGGCATGCACCCTGTGCTTATTTCATTATTAAGCAATGGACTTGTTCTAGGTACACTCATTGCGATCGCTGTCGATCAAGTTCTGTTACGAAAGAAAAAGAAATCCGACAATCTCGTGTCAACGTAAAGGGAAAGTTGAATATCGTCGGTCACCCGCGCTATGATAAACATAATTGACGAGATAAGGAGAATGACGAATGAAACTATTTTTCATTTTAGGTGCGATTAATGCGATGCTAGCTGTTGGACTCGGAGCCTTCGGTGCGCACGGTCTTGAAGGGAAAATTCCTGAAAAGTATATAGAGATTTGGAACAAAGGGGTTCAATATCAGATGTTCCATGCGATAGGACTATTTATTGTCGCTTTTCTTGCAGATAAGCTGTCAGGTATTTCTCTAGTTCCGACCGCTGGCTGGGTGATGCTTGCAGGCATCCTTTTCTTCTCAGGCAGCCTTTATGTTCTAGCATTGACTCAGGTGAAGATTCTAGGTGCCATTACCCCAATTGGCGGATTGGCGTTTATCGCTTCTTGGATCATGCTTGTCATTGCAGCAGCAAAAAATTTATAAGCCAAAAAACCGATGCTCTGAGAGGGGCATCGGTTTTTTCTTAATTCCAGTAAGGGGCGTAGTTTGGCGGTGCTTGATAATATGGGATGTAGTGAGATGGAGGGACAGGGCTCGTTTGTGCTTCCTCTTCCCTGTGGCAAAATGGTCCGATAAACACACCTGGCTTCACAGGCTGAGTCGCCTGTTTCCACTTTGTTTCGTTCATGCAATACGTATGTGCCATGATGTGAGCAGGGGTGAGGGTGAGAAGGTCTGAGCCTAGGATCACTTCTGGCGTAGATGCGTTAAAAATGGCTAACAAATGAGTTCTGTCTTGAAGGGCAACTTCGTAGTGCCACCAGCCTTGAGGGACGTTTGCCACCTGTCCAGGGGTGATGGTATAGGTGTGCAGTTTTTTTGTAAATGGATTCAGCATCGAGACGGCAGCAGAACCGGCTATACAATAAACAAGCTCTGCGGCATTTTGATGATAATGAGGCTCTACGACTTTGCTTTTACTCAAATATATATCCAGCAGGGATACTTGATCCAACGAATTTAATTGTTTTTTCCCTAAAACATTAATCAGGTTATGCTGATCGTATTTCACAAGTGGACTTTGATTCAGGTCGTATGAATATTTCACATTTGGTGATGTATAATCTAGCTCAACAGTCATGAATGTCACCTCTAGGCATTTGATAAAAACTACTAGGCATCTTATGAGAAGTGCCCTAGAGGTGTGACAAAAACCTACTCAAAAGAAAAAAGCAAGGGCACCTGCTCCTTGCTTTGTATGTGGCGTTAGCTACCTCGGAGAATAAGTGGACATGGAGTATGGATAGTCGTATTGAATTTCCCCATCAAACGTAATGTAATCAAGATAGATCGTTAATAGTAAGTATCGTGTTCCTGTCTTGTTATCACTAATGATAATGTGGTCACGTCCTGCAGCTTCAATGACACCTCTGAAAATCTTCGAGTTCCACTCCTTACTTGCCTCAAACGTCATATAAATCGTGGCTACCTTGCCGCGGTTCAATCGTAAAATATTTTCAATATAGGACTGCTCGATTGGCAGCTGACCGGTGACATTCTGCTGATAAATCGGTCCAGAAGGAATTTGATACGGCTGTCCGCCGCTCTGCGTTCCCTGCCCCCCTTGTGAAGGACCAGTAGACGGCATTGGTGAAAATCCCTGTTGCATTTGTCCTTGCATTTGACCCTGCGTTTGGGGAGGGACTGAATAACCCATCTGCTGCGCAGGATACGGATTTGCTCCATATTGTTGCTGGCGAAAATCTTGACCTTCGAAACCCGAACCTTGCCCAAATTGATTTTTCAATTTCATAACGTTCCTCCTCTTTCCTCATGGTGTTCTAAACAGAAGGCGCTTAAGCACCTGTTGTTTCCATAGCATTCTTTCTCTCTTTCACACTATGAGACAGGAGGGGAGAATATGTACATTGAACGAAAAAAAGGAACTGCTGTGCAGTTCCTTAGGTGCGGGCAACCCCCCGTATTCTTTGTCAAATCTTACGAATATGATGTGAAACCTTCCTTACATCATCCAATTTACAGCGCGCTGGACATCAAATAAAAGAGTCATGATAAGAAAAAATACCGCAAGCGGTGTGATCACAATGAGAAAGGCTTGCCATAATCTGAGCTTCATCACAGCGACAATGCTTAAAACGGTCATTCCAAATATCCACGTCTTCGCATAAGCATCAATCAGAGGCAACAGACTAAGATAATACCAAACTCCATAATGCTGATCTAAATAGGGTGAGATTTTGACAAACGTATACGGACCGAGCAATCCAATCGTAAAAATCCAACTGAGTGCAAATAAAGAGGAAGGGAAAAAGGTTGTCAGCGTGCAGGCTTTGAGTACATCTCGATATGCCGTTTGACTGCCGAAAAAAAGACGCCCTAACCACTTTAGGATGAGTACACCGAAAAAAAGACCGAGATTGCCTGCTAGAATACCATATCCCGCACCTTGTAACAGAATAAAAGGGAATGGAATATGATTGCCCATATAATCGCTAAAATACCCTTCGTAGACCCAGCCTGTACCAGCGATACTTGCAAGGAGCATCATCAGCCAAATGGGAATAGAGGAATGTTGATATGAGCGAATAATCGTTTTTGTTGCGACGAAAATTTTGAAAAATCGAAAAAAACCTTTTGCTTCCTCTTCTTGGGAGTGATCATTCTTCATAGCTTCCAATGTTCTTTACTCCTTTAATACACACAAATGATTACTTATATTACCAAAAAGTTCGCGTTTTTCAAAGGTAGATCAATAAAAAAATACAATTTTATAAAAAATAGGTCACTCTACAGTCTCTTTAAGAGGAGACACATATGATAACCATAGTTTGAAAGAGACCGAGGTGAAAACTTTGACAAAAGTAACTGTCATTATGACGAGCTACAACAAGGCGGCTTACGTCGGCAGATCGATTGAAGCGATTTTGCAGCAGACGCTGTCAGACTTTGAACTATTTATCATGGACGATGGTTCAAACGAAAAAACCCTTGCTGCAATTGAGCCCTTTCGCAAAGATCCCCGTGTGCATTTTATCCAAAGCGGTGTCAAATCGCTGGAGGAGAGAACAGCGAAAACCCGATACGCCGTCCTCATTAATCAAGCTTTAGAACTAGCAAAGGGCAAGTATATTTCCTATGCCACAGATGACAATGTCTATGCCCCGGACCGTTTAGAGAAACTCATACATTATCTAGATGCTCGTCCAGGTGAAGATATTGTCTATTCTGCTTCAAAAGTAATCTATTTAAATAGCAAAAAAGAGCCAGTTAAGGAAACGATTCGACCTGCGCAAACGGTGCAATGGAATGCACCTTGTGCTATAGATCATTGCTCGGTCGTTCATCGTGCTTCTATTTTAACAAAAATTCATGCTGAATTTGGGTCTTACTGGGACGAGAGTCCGCATTTTTATCGAATAGGGGATGCCCGGTTCTTTTTTCGATTAAATCATTTTTATCCGTTCTATCCCTATGATGAAGTGTTAGATACAAATTACATCACAGAACAGTCGATTCACTATCAGTTGGCGGAAGAAGAGAAAAGTGCCTTTATTCAAGCACTTCCTGAGCAGTCTACCTGCTGGGAGCTCCGCCACATATTAAAACAAAAACATGGGAGGTGACCTTAAGTGTCGCACTACATTCATCATTATTGGCAGGTGTACTTTGAGTTTGTTAACCTCATGAAGGATTTGTCCTATCAACAAATTCCCCTTGGGTTGATCAGCAATTTCTATCAATATATCAGTCCTGAGGTAAGGGAACGTATGGAGGATGAAGCATTCGGCCAAGAATTGACAACCGATTGTCCATTGCCAGAAGAGATTCAGCCATTTTTTGATCAACATAAGCAGCAGATCAAGCGTATTGCGTATCGTCCGGCGAATGGAAAGGTCTTGCTTCATTTTGAACATCTGCGTTTTACTGAACAAAATTACACGCGGTTTCATCCAAGTCAAACCGTGGTGCTTGCTCGCTGGAAGAAGGCAGACTATTTCGGTTTACCTGTCATCAGCAAGCCGGAATTAGCGGGAGAGGTTAATAAAGAAGCCCATGCTGAATATATTGAGAAAGCAAATGCTCTCCTTAAACCTTACGCAAAGCATCCGGTCTTTGGCAATGTCTTTTTTAGAGAAAAGCTTCGGAAGGACATTGTGCAATTTATTGATGTGATTGACCAGACAGAAGCGCTATTTCAGATGGAGCCAATTGCAGCCATTGTTGTGGGGACAACGGAGGATGCATATAGCCGCGTACTTGCACTGCAAACTGTGAAACGCCAGCTCACGAGTATCTGTCTTCAGCACGGCGCACTGATGGGAGACGAAGCCTTTTTACCGATTTTCACGACGTGCCACGGGGTGTTTGGAAAGTATGAAAAAGACTGGTATGTAGACAAAGGCTGCCAGCCGGAACAGGTGGAGATCACAGGTCATCCGAGGTTTGATTTGGTGAAAGATCGAACGCCGCTTCAGCAGGAACTCATCTTTCGTAAATTAAACTTCAATCCTGCTAAAAAGACCGTGCTTGTGGCAACGCAGCCGTTTTCAGAAGCTTTCTATGGTGATGTGCTTAAAACGATTGCAAAACGGAAAGACATTCAGTTGATCATGAAGCCGCATCCATGGGAAATTGCCCGAAACCGATTAAATGAGTATGTGTCCATTGAACGAGCAGGAAATCATGTGAGATTGATTAAAAAAGAAATCGACTTGTATGACCTGCTGCCATATATGGATATGGTCATTACGCTTACATCAACCGTCGGTCTTGAAGCAATGCTCTTTGAAAAGAGTGTGCTGATCGGGAAAATGACAGAAGGCAGAAGATACCCTTATTACGAGTCGCTTGGCAGCTATCATATGGAAAACCCTGTTGAACTGGCTGAGAAAGCCATTCGTATTTTGTCGGATGATCAAGAGATGAAGCTGGCAAAGCAGCAAGGAGCTAAGTTCATTAAACAACATTATCCGCATGCGCGATCGACCGATGTGCTGCTTTCTCTGCTTAAAACAAAAACAGGTGTAGATTTTCAGAGATGAAGATAGGGGTGTGCAAGCGATATGGAAAAAAAGAGAGAACAATTTCTTCCTTATGCCCTGCCGTTGATTGAGCAGGAAGAAATTGACGAAGTCATAGGAACATTAAAATCTGGCTGGCTGTCAACTGGACCAAAAGTCAGACAGTTTGAAGAAGAGTTTCGGAAGCTGACCGGTGCAAAACATGCGATCGCTGTCAATTCATGTACGGCTGCTTTATTTTTAGCCTTAAAAGCTAGAGGGATTGGGAATGGGGATGAGGTGATTACAACGCCTCTGACATTTTGCGCAACAGCTAATACGATCATTCATACAGGGGCAGCTCCTGTATTTATCGATATTGACCCAGCAACACTCAATCTCGATGTAAAGAAACTAGAAGAGGCGATTACACCACATACAAAAGCCATTGTCCCTGTTCATTTTGCTGGCCAATCGTGCGATATGGACCGGATTTTAGACATTGCTAAAAAGTACGATCTATTTGTGCTCGAGGATGCCGCTCATGCTCTGCATACGACGTATCACGGGCAGCCAATTGGGGCGATTGGTGATGCGACTGCCTTTAGTTTTTATGCGACGAAAAACATAGCGACCGGGGAAGGCGGCATGCTGACGACAAATGATGATGCACTCGCCGATCGAATCAGAAAACTAGCACTCCATGGGATGAGCAAGGGTGCTTGGAATCGTTATGGAGAAAAAGGAACGTGGTACTACGAGGTCGAGGAACCTGGCTATAAGATGAATATGTTTGATGTGCAGGCATCATTAGGACTTGTCCAGCTAAACCGTCTAGATGATATGCAAGCACGGAGAGAACTAATTGCGAAAGCGTACAATCAGGCATTTCAAAAAGAAACAGGGCTGATCCTACCGCCTGTCCATCATGAGGGCAGACATGCATGGCATTTATATGTACTGCAAGTGGACCCGAAAGAAGCATTCATCACACGTGATGAGCTGATTGATCGACTGCAAAAAGACTATAAGATCGGCACGAGTGTTCACTTTATCCCTGTTCATTTGCATCCATACTATCAACAAACCTATCATTATTCACCAGAGGATTTCCCTAATTCACTCGCATACTACAAGCGGACCCTCTCACTGCCTCTTTACCCAAGTATGACAGATGAAGATGTGCAGGATGTCATCGCTGCGGTGTTGTCTATTTTAAAAGAACAGAAGGCATCTTCATGAAGGCCGTTCATGCAATAGACGATCAGGTGTTATCTGTTTGGCTTGGGAAATACGGTCAACAAATTGAACAAATGAAAGGCTTCAAACAGTTTGGTCTTGTCAGTGGCGCCCAGCTCAAAGCAGTACTGTTATACGACTGGTCAAAATGGGAAAGCGGCATATTTGATCAGCATATTTTTCATGTGAAGTTTGCGGAAGCTGAGTCAGCATCTGCTTTTCAGGAATTGATGGAACGCTTCATCAATTGGATGAGATCAGAAAAATGCGATTTTTTCTTTTTACGTCTTGAAGCGGCAGATGTTGAAAAAAACCGCATCGTCCAAAGGCTGTCACATGTGTACTATGTGGGCGGTCTCACTCGTCTTGAAGCGCCGCCAATTCACATGGAAATGCCATCAACAGGTGAAGAGGTGGTCATCAGTCTGCCGGATGAAAAGGAATACGATGAGGCGGTGTCACTCGCTTATCAGGCTTTTGTGAAAAGCCGGTATGCCCTTGATCCTTTTTTAGACCAGAATGCCGTCCAGCATTTCTTTCAAGAATGGATGAAAAATAATTTGCTCGGACGTGCAGATATCAATCTCGCAGCAAAGGTGAATGATGAAGTCGTTGGTTTGATCCAAGGGTTGATAAAGGACGATGAATTGGTGCTTGATTTACTTGCCATTAGACCAGATGCACAAGGAAAAGGACTCGGGAAAAAGCTGGTGATGGCAATGGTGAAAGCCTCTTATGAGAGAGGGCACCGGTTTATGTCGGCCGGAACTCAGATGCATAACACAACCGCCATTCAGCTGTACGAAAAGCTGGGCTTTAGAATAAAAAATGCCTTTTTGTATTACCATGTATGGCCGAAAAAAGGAGAGAGGTAAGATGGCGCATTTCTACATTGGAGATCGCAAAGTAGGGGATGGTGCGCCTGTCTTTATCATTGCAGAGGCAGGCATTAACCATGATGGGAAGCTGGATCAGGCGCTTGCTTTAATTGATGTGGCAAAAGAAGCAGGTGCCGATGCAGTGAAGTTTCAAATGTTTCAAGCTGATCGGATGTATCAAAAGGAACCGGGTTTATACGAAACAGCCAAGGGAGAAGAGGTGTCCATTTTTTCCTTAGTCGAACAAATGGAGTTGCCGCCAGAATGGCTACCGGTGTTATTAACCCGCTGTGAGGAAAAAGGGCTGATCTTTTTAAGCACAGTGTGTGACGAGGAATCTGCAGATTTATTAAATCAAACCGATCCGCCAGCTTTTAAACTGGCATCCTATGAGATCAATCATTTGCCTCTTTTGCGTCACACAGCTTCTTTTCAAAAGCCCATCATTTTCTCAACTGCCGGCGCCACTATTGCAGATGTTCATGAAGCATATGAGGCGATTACAAGCGAGCAAAACGATCAGGTCGCCATCATGCATTGCGTGGCAAAGTATCCAGCACCTAGAGTTTACACGAATCTTCGTGTGCTCCAAACCTTAGCCTCCGCTTTTCCTGGGGCGGTCATCGGCTTTTCTGATCATAGTGAGCATCCTACTGAAGCTCCTGTTGCTGCTGTGAAACTTGGGGCAGCGATGATTGAAAAGCATTTTACAATAGATAAGACGCTGCCTGGCGCTGATCATTCCTTTGCGCTCGATCCAGAGGAATTAAAGGAAATGGTTCAGCATATTCGAGCGGCGGAAAAGAAGCGGAATCAATCAGAAACAGACGCTCAATCTGTGTCAGAGGAGCTCCTTGGCAGTTCTTTTAAAACGACAACTGCCATTGAAGGGCAGATTCGTGAATTTGCATATCGAGGGATTTTTACGACAAAAGGGATTGCAAAGGGCGAGACATTGACCGAAGAAAATCTAGCCGTATTACGTCCAGGCCAAAAAAGCCAAGGTCTTCACCCGCGGTACATGGAGATTTTACTTGGTGCCAAAGCTGTCAGAGACATTCCAGCCCATACAGGGGTTTCGTGGAAAGATGTGCTCATGCAGGAGTCTGCAAATGATCAATGATGTGCTCTTTGTCATTCAGGCTAGAATGGGCTCAACAAGACTGCCAAAAAAGGTAATGAAGCCGATCGGTGGTATGGCATTGATCGATTTCATCGTTGAACGGGTAAAGCAATCAGATCATTACAATCACAAAACGCAGAACCTCATGATCGCCACAACAGTTGAAGCAGAAGATGATTTATTGGCTCATTATTGTTTATCAAAGGGCTATAAGGTATATCGTGGCAGTGAGATGGATGTATTGCAGCGATTCGCAAAGATAGCTCAACATTTTGAACCACAAACCATTGTACGTTTAACGGGAGATAATCCATTTATAGATCCAGCGCTTTTGTCGAAAATGCTTGAAGAACATAAACAGAAGAAGGCGGACTACACGTATACGACCGGAACACCACTCGGTATTTCCGGGGAAATGATCAACGCCACTATTTTGTGTAAAATCGACAATTTTCCCCTTACGCAGCCAGAGCGTGAGCATGTCACGCTGTATATCCGAAAGCACCCTGAGCAATTTCAACTGCAATTATTCACACCGCCCAAAGAACTCGCATATCCTGCTTATCGATTCACAATTGATACAGAAGAAGATTACGTATTTGCCACCCGTTTACTTGAAAAAGCCGGTGGGTCTAGTGCGGTGCCTACAGCTGAACTCATCACCATTTGTGAACAGGATCCTGATATGGTTCGGTTGAATCAATTTGTGAAGCAGAAGGATGCTGAATGAACAGAAAAATCATGATTGTTGTGTACGGTGGTTTTTTAAGAGGAATGGGGCATGTCGTTAGAATGAAACGGCTGGCAAAGGAACTGATTCAAGAAGGAAACGACTTATATTTCTATACAAATGAACAGATTTGTGTAGAAATGCTCTCGCATTCAGCGTGGCATGTTCATTTGGTGAAGGAATCAAATGTAATCCTTCAGATAGAGCAGGACATAAAAAAGATAAATCCTGATCTTCTGTTGATCGATGTCCTTCATTGTGAACTTCAGCTCCTTCGATCGATCAAAGCATCCTCCAGCAATGCAAAATTGGTCTTATTTGAAGAAGAAAGAACAGAAGCTTGCCAGATTGCTGATGCTATTGTCAACGGCATTTATGGTGGACTGGATGAAAAGCACCTGCAAGTAAATGGCACGGACTACTTTTATGGAACACCTTATTTATTGTTAGATCACGAGATCAGTAAATTAAAAGACACATATGAGGTTCGCAAAGAATGTAAGAAGGTGGTGATCAGCCTTGGAGGCAGTGATCCAGAAGGGTTATTAACAAAGGCTGTATCAGCAATTCGCGAAGCCAGCCATTTACACATTCTAGCGGTTATAGGAAAAGCCTCTCGCATCAAAGAAGAAATCGAGGCTACACATATTCAATTCATTCGCCATACGGATCAATTATCTGCCCATCTTGCCGAAGCCGATCTAGCGATTGTTGCTGGCGGGATGACGTTATATGAAGCCGTTTGTATCGGGGTGCCTAGCATTGTCCTTTCACAAGTAGACCACCAAGCAGTAACAGCCACTCGTTTTGCACAAAAGGGAGCCTGCTACCATCTTGGATTAGGAAGCCTTGTGGATGAAAAGGATATATGCCGTGCCGTTCGAAGACTGTCCGGCAGCTACTTTCTCCGTAGGAGCATTCATCTCAATGGACGCTCACTCATTGATGGAAAAGGAACCGAACGAGTGAAAAACATTCTTATAAACCTCATGAATCATCACCAAAAAGAACATAAGGATGTGTAGATGTGAAGGGAGTTATTTTAGCAGGAGGAAAGGGATCACGACTGGCACCCTTAACGAAGATTTTCAATAAACATTTATTGCCGGTTGGTCCATATCCGATGATTTATTGGTCATTGTTCAAATTGAAAGAAGCGGGAATTTTAGATGTCATGGTCATATCACAAGCAGAACAAATCCCGTTGTTTCAAAAACTGCTTGAAGGCGATCAGGAACTTGGGATGAACATCGTGTATCAAGTACAGCCTGAAGCTTCTGGAATTTCAGACGGTTTGTCCTATGCAAAGCCATTTGTAGAAGGTGAAAAGTTTGTACTCATGCTTGGTGATAATGTCTTTGAAGATTCGCTAACCCCTTTTGTTGACGCCTTTCAGCAGCAAGAAAGCGGAGCGAAGGTTCTGTTGAAAGAAGTGGCAGATCCAAAGCGGTTTGGCATTGCAGAAATTGATGCCGCCCACCAACGAATAGTAACAATTGAAGAAAAACCGGAGCTTCCACGTTCATCCTACTGCGTCACGGGTATTTATTTTTATGATCAAGAAGTCTTTCAATATATTGAGAAAATCTCGCCATCAGATCGAGGCGAATTAGAGATTACAGATGTAAACAATCTCTATATCTCAAATAGCCAGTTGACCTATGATATGTTAAAAGGGTGGTGGATTGATGCAGGAACACATGAATCTCTCCACCAAGCTTCGACGAAAATGTTTGAAACGATGAAGAAAAAAGAGGGATACGAATGACGAAGTCTTATTTCATTACAGGCGGAGCGGGATTTATTGGACTGAATTTTGTGAAGCTGCTGCTTCAGGAAACAGATGTCCGGCTCACTGTTTTTGACAAGCTAACATATGCCAGTCATCCAGAGGAGATGGATGAATTATTAAAGCTGTCTCATTTTCGTTTTATTCAAGGGGATATCACCCTTCAGCATGAGCTGGATCAAGCGTTTGATGAAGTCTATGATGCTATCATTCATTTTGCAGCGGAATCCCATGTTGATCGCAGTATTGAATCGGCAGAGCCGTTTATTCAAACAAATGTGCTCGGCACTTATCGTATGCTGGAGGCAGTCTTAAAAGGAAAGGCGAAAAAGCTTATTCATATTTCAACAGACGAAGTATATGGAGATTTGGAGCTTGATGATCCGGCTTTCACAGAACAAACACCACTTTCACCGAATAACCCTTATTCAGCAAGCAAGGCGAGTTCAGACCTGCTAGTAAAATCTTATATCCACACTCACCAATTACCCGCAATGATCACACGATGCAGCAACAACTACGGACCATATCAGCATGAAGAAAAATTAATACCGACGATTATTAGAAAAGCAATCAATGGAGAAAAGATCCCGATTTATGGGGACGGCCAGCAAATTCGTGATTGGTTGTATGTAGAGGATCATGCGAGAGCTGTAAAGCAGGTTCTTGAAAACGGAACAGCTGGGCAAGTGTACAATATTGGCGGTGGCAATGAGAAAACGAATCTCGATTTGACCAAAACCATTCTGAAGCAGCTTGGGATCAGTCATGACCGTATTGCGTTTGTTGAAGACCGAAAAGGACATGACAGACGGTATGCCATTGACGCCAGTAAGCTAAAACGGGAGCTCGGCTGGACGCAGGAGACGTCATTTGAATCAGGTATTGAAAAAACGATCAATTGGTATCGTGCCAAATATGATCAGAGCGAAGAAGGGTGACGGATGAAAGTTTTAATCACCGGTGCAGACGGGCAACTAGGAAAAGAATTGAGCAGACAGCTCAAGAAGAAAGACATCACCGTCATTGCCTTAACAAGGAGCATGCTCAATATCGCAGACCAGCAAGCAGTCAGACACGCGATGAGACACTTTCGGCCTGATATTGTTGTCAGTGCAGCAGCATATACCTCTGTAGATCAGTGTGAAACAGAAACGGAAAAGGCGTATCTTGTTAATGGTATTGGCGCCTACTATACAGCGCTGGAGGCAAAGAACGTAGGGGCTGATGTGTTACATGTCAGTACAGATTATGTGTTTGACGGGCAAGCAGACAAACCTTACCAAGTCGATGCACAGCCAGATCCTCACACCATTTATGGAAAAAGTAAAAAGCTTGGTGAGGAATTGATTCATCTTGTATCAGATAAAGTGAAAATCATCCGTACATCGTGGCTATACGGACATGAGGGTCATAATTTTGTGAATACCATCCTTCGGCTCGCAGAAACAAAGGATCATTTGCGCATCGTGAACGACCAAATAGGCTCACCTACTTATACAAAGGATGTCGCAGAGGCCATCATTCATTTGTTTGATCAACAGGCAGGAATTTATCATGTGAGTAACCGAGAAAGCTGTTCCTGGTTTGACTTTGCGTCAGAAATTGTGGCAAAAAGCGGCCTGTCTACGACCATTGAGCCCATTTCTACGGAAGAGTATGGATTCCAAACGCCTCGCCCAGCCTATTCTGTGTTAGACCTTCAAGCCATTGAAGCCACAGGTTGGCAGTCGAGACATTGGAAGGATGCGCTTCACGAATATTTGCAGAAAGAAGGGAGATGGCATCAGTATGATTGATGGTGTACAAACGAAAAAACTCATGAAACATTGTGATGATCGTGGCTTTTTTGCAGAGCTCATTCGAGATGATGAGCCATTGCTGAAACGTTTTGGGCAGGCATCGTGGTCGAAAAGCTTTCCAGGAGTGATCAAAGCCTTTCATTATCATGAAAAACAAGATGACGTTTGGTTTTTCCCAGCAGGTCATGCTCAAGTCGTTTTATACGATTTGCGTGAGGGCTCTCCTACAAGGGGTCAAACCGATGTGTATTATATGGGGGAAGATAATCCAATGCTACTCCTTATCCCAAAGGGTGTCGCACATGGTTACCGGGTACTAGGCGAGACACCATTGCAAATTGTGTATTTCACGACAGAATCCTATGACCCGAAAAACCCAGATGAAAAGAGAATCGCTTGGAATGACGAGACAATCGGATTTGATTGGGAAACGACATTTAAATAAAGAACAGAGGCCTTTCGCAGGAGAAAGGTCTTTTTTTGTTGAAATACATTCTATAAGTGTCATTTTATGTATTTTCATAAGTTAAGCAGAAAAGGGATGTGGATGAGTTTGTCTAAAAGAATTGCATTTGTAACAGGGGCAAGTACAGGGATCGGAAAGGCAATTGCCATAAAGCTTGCCTCCCAGGACCATGTAAAGGTCATCATCAATTCTAGAAATCAATCCTCACTAGAAGATGCAAGGCAGCACATTGAACATATGGCAGAAACAAAGGAGCCGGTGTCTCTTTTCTGTGGCGATATGTCACATGAAGGAGTGCGAGCTGAAGCCTTTGCGGCAATAGACAAAGAGTTTGGCAGACTGGATGTGTTGATTAATAACATTCCAGGAGGGAAGCCAGACACTTTTGATTCATGTGAAAGTGAGCAGATGCTGGCAGCATTTTCTCAGAAAGCACTTGCGTACATTGATATGATGAAACGCGCGGCAGTGATGATGAAACGACATGAATATGGACGGATCATTCAAATTGTCGGGAACCTTTGGAAGGAACCTGGTCATCAAATGTTTACGAACAGTATGATGAATGCAGCGATCATCAATGCTAGTAAAAATGCAGCCACACAGCTTGCGCCTTCTGGGATCACAGTAAATTGTTTAAACCCAGGATTTATTGCTACAGATCGGTATGAACAATTTATCGAAAACATGATACGTGAACAGTCATTATCACGCGAAGAAGCTGTACAGGCTATTGCGTCAGGAATCCCGATGCAAAGAGTAGGTTCAGCGAGTGAAATGGCTTCATTGGCCGCATTTATCGCATCAGAGGAAGCCTCCTATGTCACTGGACAGCAAATATCTGTTGATGGTGGTTCGATGAAAAGTATATAAATATGAAAAACCCGCTATATGCGGGTTTTTTGATGAAAGCGAATCGGCAGGATATGGAGCCGGTCGATAAAAAGGGCAAGCTGCTCAATTGGCGCCACCATTGAGATGCGGACATGACGTCTTCCATGTGTGCCAAACACACTCCCAGGCGTCACGACGACATCTGCATGCTCGAGTAAATAATCGGCAAATGTATGGGAATCCTCGAATTCATCAGGAATCGGTGCCCACAAATAAAAGGCGCCGGTAGGACGTTCAATGATCCAGCCAAGCTGCTTCTCCGCTTGACGGATGAAGAAAGCCATTCGTTCAAGGTAGACTTCTTTCAAAGATTGAATATGAGAGTCATCACTTTGTAAAGCGACGGTGGCGGCATGCTGAAAGCCACCATACATACTGACAAACACATGATCTTGGAAAGCGTTAATGGCATGAATGATGTCCTCATTGCCTACAGCAAAAGCGACTCTCCATCCTGCCATATTGAATGTTTTGGATAAAGAATATAATTCCACGCCTACGTTTTTTCCAAGAGGAGCTTTTAGAAAGCTCACTGGTTTTTGCTCATAATGAAAGGAACCATAAGCAAAATCATGTATCACATGAAGTCCGTGAGTAGAGGCAAATGCCGCAGCCTCTTCAAAAAAAGCTTCATTTGCCACAGCACCTGTTGGGTTATTCGGATAATTTAAGAAAAGGACCTTTGCCTTTTTTAACACGTCTGGATCAATTGATGAGAAATTCGGCAAATAGCCATTTTCCTCTTCTAGCCGGATGCAGTATGGCTTTGCATCTGCCATCAAGATACCTGAATGATATTCTGGGTATCCCGGATCGGGGACAAGGGCAATATCTCCTGGATCAAGCAGGCACTGACTCATCACATAAAGGCCTGTTTTTCCTCCATTGAAAAGGGCAATTTCCTTCTTCGGGTCAACCTCAATGCCGAATTCCTTTCTGTAGAAATCCGCAATGGCTTGCTTGAAAAAGTCAAAGCCTCTAAAAGGTGCATATTGCTGAAATGGCAAAGTGCCTGCTGCCTCTTGAAGGGCACTCACAATGTGCGCAGGAGTAGGAAGATCAGGGTTTCCCTGACCAAGGTTAATGATGTTCGCTCCGTGTTGTGTTTTATGCGCAATTTTCTCAAATACGGTTCCAAATTTTTGTTCTGGCAGCCGTTCAATCATGTTAGATGGTAAGATCTTCACCACGACATCCTCTCTTTCTTATCCCTTCACTAGTTCATCCATTAACTGAATGGTTGCCTGCTTTTGAATGTTGCGGATGGAGGCGGCAACATCCTGAGAAGACGATCCTTTTAATTCAAGAGATACGATGCCATTAAAGGCTTCAAATAAAGATAGATCTACAAAGGTTCCTTTAGGTGGGACGGATTCACTGATGATGACTGTATCTCCAACTAAAGTGTCCTGCGGAATATGCACATGATCAATGGTGATGTGTGTGACCTCAGGTGGAATGTGTCCACTCTCTTTGAAATGCTGAGGGTATAAATGACAGTCTGCTACATAATGCGTATGTCCAGAAAGCAGCTCTTTTGGCAAATCAGCCTTTTTTCCAACGACTAATACATCAATCAGTAGCTTGGCCATATCGACCCCAAAGACCTTTTTGATATTCGGAATCATATTCCAGCCAGCAAATCTAGCTGCTGATTCGATCAGTCCAGTTTCCCGATGTTTCATAAGCTTGATCTCTGTATGAGTGGCACAGTTTTCGAGTCCTAACCCCTCATTGGCCTTTTTTGCTGCCTCAATGATGATATGCTGAGCTTCATTGTCTAGAATCGACGGAGTGATATGAGCCGTTTCAGTAAAGCCGATTTGAGGGGTCTTATCATGAATGACAAAAGGGATATATTCACCCTCAACAACTAATCCTTCTACACTGACATAATCAGAATAGCCGTCGTCTTGATACCAATCCTCGGAAGCGCCCTCTAAGTATGTTTCAGCGACAAATGGTGCTTCATATGTCACAGCGTTTGGGACGGGAATCGTTTGCAAGTAGGATTGTACGTGTAAAAAGAGATCATCACTGCCGGCTCTGTCATGAAAAAGGGTCACGCCAATGGAGCTTGCTAAATATGTAGGCTTTAAAATAAGCGGTGTGCCAATATGTTCAATGGCTTGCTGAAAATCAGCTAAAGTCGTGACAGGCTGAGTTTTCACCGCTTTGACCCCAGCCGCGTTGAATGCAGCCCTCATTTGGCTTTTATCACGCGCTAATTCAGCTGCCTTTACCCCAGCGCCACGCAGCCCGAGTCGCTCAGCGGCTTTTGCCATTGGCGCAATGAATAATTCATTATTGGTGGTGATCGCATCCGCTTTGAAAAAGGAAGCGATGCGAACGAGGTCATCCACCACCTCTTCCTCTGATTTCAGATAATCATCATGTGCCCAGTAAATCGAATCTGGGTGTTCAAAAGAAGGGGTGGTGTCAAAATAATCTCGATCTTTGATGACCGCAATAGAGTATTTTTCGATTAGCTCAGCGTGCCCCTTTGTAATAGCAAAGGGTCTCGGAATATAAGAAACGATATGGTACGATGCAGCCACGCTTTCATAAAACATATGGGGCGGGCATCCTCCCAGATCAGCAATGACAAGTACGGTTTTTTTACTCAATGAAAGCACTCCTTTTTATCTAGCGGTGTAACCGCCATCTGCTGTGACAACACTTCCAGTCATGTAGCTGGATAGATCAGAGGCGAGAAACAGCATGACGCCCGCAATCTCTTCGGGTTTTCCGAGACGAAGTAATGGGTTCACCTTTGCTTTTTCCTTTTTAACAACCTCAAGGCTTTCTGAATGATTGTCTGAAAAGGATTTTTCATTTAATGGCGTATCAATAATGCCTGGAGCGATACAGTTCACCCTGATTTGATGGGCGGCATAGTCGACCGCCATGGATTTCGTCAGCTGGATGACACCGCCCTTTGTTGCGTTATAGGCAGGGATATCAGGCCAGCCGACAAGACCTCCGACAGATCCAGTATTGATAATACTTCCGCTTTTCTTTTCAAGCATATGCGGCAAAGTATGCTTGCTCATGAGAAATACACCTGTCAGGTTGACCTGCACAATGTGATTCCAATCCTCTAGCGTCATCTCGTGAACGGGAGAGACAATTTCAATGCCTGCATTGTTAATCAGCACATCGATTGCCCCAAACTGGTTCAGCACGGATTGAACGGTTTTTTGACAGTCAGATTCATTCGTAATATCTGTTTTGAAAAACGCAAGATGCTCGCGCGCCAATGATTCGACGAGTTGTTTGCCGCTTTTTTCATTGATATCAGCCACTGCGACTTTTGCTCCGTGCTCAAGGAAAAGCTTGACTGCAGCAAGCCCAATCCCTGATGCACCTCCTGTAATCAAGACGACTTTTCCGGCAAGGTTCATTTCTTCACCTTAGACGCTTTTGGCTTCAACCGATTATAGCGGGGAGGGAAGAAGAGATTAATAGACTTTGAGGCTTCCGGCTTTGGGTTTATCGCCCCGTGGTCTTCCTTAGGTTCACAGAAGTAGGTAGTACCAAATGCCATTTTCTCTGTAAAGCCTTCAATGGTCATATCATAACCTCCGCTGATGCAAATGCCGATTTGTTCATTGCGGTGTTTGTGAAAAGGCATTTCTCCGCCATTTCCAGGAATGTTGGCAATCATGAGCTCCATCCAATCCTCAACAAAAAAGGTCACTTCCATGCCAGGGAGTAAATCCCGTGTTTTGAAAATGTCTAAGAAATAAGTAGGAGGCGCTGTGTATTCCTCGCCATCTTTTAATCTCTTAATATCAATAGCAATCACTTCTTCATCTGTTAGGTTAGAAGCGCCGTGAGGGACAAAAGGTGGTGCGATATAGGCTGATTCTAAAGGGGTGAGTAATTGGATCGATGGGCCGACCGTCATTTGAAGCTCGCCTTTTAATACGATGCCGATTTGTGCTTCGGGATGCTCGTGAGGTTCAATGATCGTGTGAGGAGGGACGTATGAGATTAACACTTCCGTATCACCTCTGACTGTGGAATATTGTGTGACACCATTCTCCCATTCTATTTTCTTGGCTTGTGGAAAATATCGTTCTTGCGTCTTTTGTTCAGTTTGCATATTATATCTCTCCTTTTCCGAATATGGACCAGCTCATAGGGATGCTTTTAAACGTTCGAACGAAGGTGAGGCCATATGTGGCTCTGGCTACCTCATTGGTTAAAGCGAAATCAAATTCGCCGTCTCTTACTTTTTGTGCGGCAGTACTTGTTGAATTGACTAGCTCAAATTCAGCATTTTGGTGAATGAAATATTGAATCAAATTGACAGGGGCAGGGTGAGAGACAATTTTTAAATGGTGGAGCATTTGTTCATGAAATGGAAAATCTGGTCTGACGGCCAAACCATACATGGGTGTGTCACATCTGAAAATTTGTAAAAGCTGTAGGTCAGGTCTCATGTAGAAGTGTTTGATTCCTTCGTATGCGTGTGGAACGAGAGTGTATTGGAGTGCGTGAGAGAGAGTATGTTCAATGCAAGTTTCGAACGAGTCGTAAAGGGATAGTTTCGTTTGAGTGCCGAGTGTAGTGGCGGAATGAGAGATGAAATGTTTTGCTGCGTATTCACTGCTTGTCCCCTTAGGGCCTAGTGTATTGACTGTAAACATCTTAGGTGAAACGATGGGCTCTTCTTTGAAATGAAAAACATCATTCTTTAAGATCATGTTTACCATCCAATCTTTTTCAAATTTTTACTAGATTATAAAAAATAAAATTGGCAATTGTCAACAAAATTTATAAAAAATGTATTTTATGATGATATTAAAAATTGATCTAAAAAACTGCACATACCTTGATGTGCAGTGGGTGGAGCTTACGTTTCAATTGTTTTTTTATGTTTCTGCTGTAAGGTTCGTTCACGTTTATAGCTGACGAAGCTAATAAGAAAACCAACGAGCGTAATAAGGGCACATAGAAGCCCGACCGTATGATATCCGAAATGGACATAGACAGGTCCCATCAGAGCGGAACCAAGCATAACGGCAAGATTGGACGCAAGGCTGTAAAAAGCCATCACTTTGCCTCGGTGGGTTTGGGAGCAGTCACTTAGAACAGTGCTCAAAAGCGTGACGGATAAACTTTGCATGGCCCCCCAAATAAATAGGGCTAAAATTAGCAATGTCCATGAGAAAGGAGCATAAGGAAGTAAGGCGAGAACGAGCGTAATGCCGCCCAGCACAAAAAATAGAGAACGAGTTTTGCCAAACCAGTCTGCTAATTTCCCTGTAAATACACTCATAGAAAAGCCGACCCCGTAAGCCATGATCAGAAGTCCAGCAGTTGATTGACCTCCAGAAAACAAACTTTGCAAATACGCTCCTAAAAATGAGTACATGCCATAAAATCCAAGCATATTACAAAATGTCACAGTCAAATAGGCGGGGACACGATCAATTTTTAAAGCTCCCCATAAAGAGCCAGCTTTCTCTGTAGTTTGAGGTGTTCCTGTTTTCGCTGTGGCGGTTTGTTTACGAGATTCAAGGATGACGAGCAGCAGGACAATGAGACTCATGATGGCGAAAATCCAAAACGTCCATCGCCAGTTTAAACTCTGCCCGATGAAGGCGCCAATTGGTACACCAAGGACAAGAGAAAGAGACCAACTCGACACAATGAGTCCCATCACTTTGCCTCGATATTCATAAGGTACCCGGTCGCCGACAAGCGCATAGGCTGTTGGCACAAATACACCGGTTGCAAGCCCAGAAATAGCACGACCGGCAAAAAACACGGCCAAATTCGGGGCAGCCGCACACATCACGGTCCCAATCAAAAAGAAAGAAAGACCGATGATCAGACATAGCTCCCTTGAATACCGGTCCCCTAAAGGAACAAGCAGTGGGGCTCCAACCAGCACAGCTAACCCATAAATGCTGATGGAAAGAGCGAGAATATCAAGAGAGTGCTGAAAGGAGTTTGATAAATCAGGTAGCAGTGGTGAAATCACCAGTTCTTCCGATCCCGCCGCAAAGACCCCAAGTGTCAGCGCAATGGCAAGTGTGATGGGAAATGTTTTAGAAGTCTGGCTGTCTAAAGATTCTTTCATCAGGTGATCCCTCCATACTTGCTTTTTCATTCAATTCCGTTAAAATAAATTCTACCATTATTTAGTTTTATTTTACATTTCGCATCATAAGTAATATCATAAAATACTTTTCAAATGGAACGATTTTTGGATAGGAGAGGTACAAATGAAAATCACCGATGTTGATGAGCATATTTTAAATGAATTGAAAGAAGATGCCCGTTTATCTATGAGGGAATTGTCCAAACGAGTCAATTTATCCGCCCCTGCGGTAGCAGAAAGAGTGCGTAAATTAGAGGATGCAGGGATTATCGAAGGGTATTCGGTTCAGGTGAACTATAAAAAATTAGGGCTTATGATTGACTGTCTGCTGGAAGTCACAGTGCTAAACGGGGAGTATCAACGTTTTGTGGCTTTTATGAATCAGCACCCACGCGCTTTTTTTGCGTATCGAGTGGCAGGGCAGTCATGCTTTTTCATTAAGCTGTCAGTCGCGTCCCTTGAAGAAATTGAAGCCTTTATTCAGGCAGTGTCTGGGTTTACAAAAACCGTATCTCATATCGTCTTATCCGAGCACTCCTTTTTCCACCCAGTTCAGGAACGTGTGAAACAAATAGAAGAGCCAGAAATGACCATAATGAAATAAAAAAGGACCTGATTCAGGTCCTGTCAGATTGTTGACAAAGGGCTAAAATGATCTTGATTTTAGCCCTTTGTCTTCTTTTCAGCGTGATAGAAAACCTTTGCAGTCTAGGAAGGACGAGCATCGGAGCGGAGCGAATTGAACATTCGTGAGCACCGAAGCGCAGATCTGACACCGAATGCGAGGGTTTGTCTACACGCTGAAAGGACCTGCCTCAGGTCCTTTTTGTTCGTCTATCTGACTGATCGCTCATGATTGTAATGATGAGTCCGATGAAGGTTACAGCTGCAGCAAATAATGGTACAAGCTGTAAATGTGTAAGCTCAATGGCAAGACCACCCAGCGCTGCACCTCCGGCATTCCCGATATTAAAGGCAGAATGGCTAAGTGTTGATGCGAGTGTCGGTGCTTCATGTGCCATGTTCATTGTGCGATATTGCAATGTAGGAACAAGAATAAATGAAATGATTCCCCACACAAAAATGGTCAGCACAGCGGGCACTTTGAATTCTGAAGTGATTGTAAACAATAATAGGACAGCTATCAGCAGAATCAGTGACACGATAATACTTGGCATCAGCTTCCAGTCGGCAAGCTTTCCGCCAACTAAATTCCCGATGGTGACCCCAAGTCCGAAAAGAACAAGGATGAGCGTCACCCCATTTTCCTGAAAACCAGTCACTTGCAGCAGGATCGGGCTAATATACGTAAAAGCTGTAAACACACCTGCAAAACCAAAGATCGTCATTGCAAAGGAGACGAGCACTTGTGGCTTTTTCAAAACAGACACTTCATTTCGAATATCCAGTACTTCTTCCTTCGATTGATTGGGTACTAAGCTGATGATACCGATTAAGGAAATGAGTCCAATGACGGCAATGACGAGAAACGACATACGCCAGCCGAATTGATTTCCAATGAAGGTACCGAACGGCACACCTAGTACATTGGCGACCGTCAGTCCTGTAAACATGAAGCTGATCGCACTTGCACTTTTCTCCTTAGGTACAAGCCGTGCTGCCATGATCGCTCCGACACCAAAGAAGGTCCCGTGAGCAAATGATGTTAAAATACGTGCCGCCATTAATAGACCATAAGAGGTTGATACAGCAGCGACAGCATTTCCCGCCACAAACAGGATCATTAATAAAATGAGAAGACGTTTCCTCGACATTTTCCCAGTCGATAACGTCAAAATAGGTCCGCCAACTGCCACACCAAGTGCATATCCAGTAATCAGCTGCCCTGAAGCAGAGATAGATACATGAAGGTCGTTAGCAACGTTTGGCAAAAGTCCCATAATGACAAATTCAGTCATACCAATCGAAAACGCACCGAGCGTTAAACCAAAAATAGCGATGGGGAAGTTTTTCATGATGTGATCACCCTTCTAAAAAAATACATAAAAAGGCTTCGGAAAGATCCGAAGCCTTAAGAGTTTATCATACATGGAAATAAGACGCCAGCTGCTCGTTTGCTAATCGGTTTCCAACAAAGAAGGAACCAAATTCACCGTAGCGTGCACTGACTTCATCAAAGCGCATTTCATAAACCAATTTTTTGAATTGAAGCACATCGTCAGAGAAAAGAGTGACGCCCCACTCATAATCATCGAAACCGACGGAGCCTGTAATGATCTGTTTTACTTTACCCGCATAGCTGCGGCCGATTAAGCCGTGGCTTCTCATAAGAGATTTACGCTCATCCATGGAGAGCATGTACCAGTTGTCATTGCCGGAACGTCTTTTATCCATTGGATAGAAGCACACGTATTGAGAAGAAGGGAGCTCTGGGTATAGACGCGCACGTACATGCGGGTTCTCGTAAGGATCTCCACCATCTCCGCCTCCTGCTAAGTAGTTGCTAAGTTCAACAACTGAAACGTACGAATAAGCTGGGATCGTAAACTCTGCTAGTCGTGTCTTGTTAAATTCAAGTTCAATTTCACCCAGTTCTTCCATGGTTGGACGCAAAATCATGAGCATAATATCTGCTTTTTGGCCGACAATACTATAGATTGTTTGGCTTCCAGTCTTATTGTGCTCAGCTATTTTCCATTTTTCTAATAGACCTGTGAACTCATGAAGAATCGCTTGACGCTCATCACTTGTCAACAGCTTCCAAGCTGTCCAGTCAAAGGTTCTAAAATCATGCAGTGCATACCAGCCGTCTAGTGTTTGAGCTGCTTCATTGGTTGTATGTTGTTCGCTCATTTATTTCACTCCTATTAACAGTTTTCCATCTGTTCCAACTATAACATAGTTTGTCCAAATGAAGATGTGATCAAAACTTGAACGGCGAAGTGAGTTATTATGGAAATTGATTTAATTAGTTTGAAAAATAAGAATTTATTTTGTAAGCGCTATAATGTAAGTTGGTAGTTTGAATTTATGTAGAAGAAGAGTATGCTTAAAAGAGAACGCTTTTTTTGTAAAATCAAGGAGGGTATATAAGTGGCAGATATTTTTTCAACAGTTCAGGAAAAGGTTGCAGGTAAAGGAGTAAAGATCGTTTTTCCTGAGGGAATGGACGAACGCATTCTAACAGCCGTTCAAAAACTAGCAGATGGCAAAGTCTTGCAGCCAATTGTTGTGGGTAAAAAACAAGAAGTTGAAGCAAAAGCAAAAGAATTAGGTCTTACACTTGATGGTGTTGACGTGTATGATCCTCATACATATGAAGGTTTTGAAGAGCTTGTACAAGCTTTCGTCGAAAGACGTAAAGGCAAAGCAACTGAAGAGCAAGCAAGAAAAGCATTACTAGATGAAAACTACTTCGGTACGATGCTTGTGTACAAAGGTCTTGCACACGGACTTGTGAGCGGTGCAGCACATTCAACTGCTGACACAGTACGCCCAGCACTTCAAATCATTAAAACAAAAGAAGGCGTAAAGAAAACTTCTGGCGTCTTCATCATGGCTCGTGGCGAAGAGCAATATGTGTTTGCTGATTGTGCAATCAACATTGCACCAGACAGCCAAGATCTAGCTGAAATTGCCATCGAAAGTGCAAACACAGCCAAAATGTTCGACATCGAACCACGTGTGGCAATGCTTAGCTTCTCTACAAAAGGCTCAGCAAAATCAGACGAAACAGAAAAAGTATCTGAAGCAGTTCGTATTGCAAAAGAAAAGGCACCTGAGCTTGTACTTGATGGAGAATTCCAATTCGATGCAGCTTTCGTTCCTTCAGTAGCAGCGAAAAAAGCACCAGATTCCGTCATTAAAGGCGATGCTAGTGTATTTGTTTTCCCTAGCCTAGAAGCTGGAAACATCGGCTACAAAATTGCACAGCGCTTAGGTAACTTTGAAGCTGTAGGTCCAATCTTGCAAGGCTTAAACCAGCCAGTAAACGACCTTTCAAGAGGCTGTAATGCCGAAGACGTTTACAACCTTGCGCTTATCACAGCAGCTCAAGCACTATAAAATAGTATCATCGTTAAAGCAGTCAGCGCGATAGATTCGTGCTGGCTGTTTTTTTATTTTGGTCAAATGTGTACAATAAAGAGAGATCAAGTCGATAGGATGGGCAGGTGCTAAAATGGAGGATTTAATACATAAGCTTCAGCATAAGGTCGTAGGTTTAACCGATGCACAGAGGAGAATTGCAGATTATATCGTACAACATCCAATGGAGGTCGCTTTTTTAACTGTTGATAAATTGGCGTCAAAAGTCGGGACGAGTACAGCAACCATCATGCGATTCTCTGCTGCTGTGGGGTATTCCGGTTTTTCTGAGTTTCAAAAAGAGCTCCAATCAGCTATGAAGCATAAAGCCGACCCTCAAACGAGACTTGAAGCGAATCTTAAGCATTCAAATAAGAGTCAGCTCCTGCATAACCATGTAGAACTGCAATTTCAAAATATCCAGTACGCATTAGACAATATCACGGAAGAAACCTTTCAACAAATTGTTGGGAAAATAGCTAGCGCGCGCCACGTTTTGTGTACAAGTGTCCGAAGTGGAAGACCTGTTGGCGAATACTTGTCGTTCGGAATCAATCGGCTTTTAGGCAATTGCCAGTATATTGATGCAGATCAAAGTGACTGGGTGGATGAATTGGTTCATTTCAATTCCGGTGATTTCATTATAGCGGTCAGCTATCCGCGCTATGCAAAGCGTATGAAGAATTTGATGGAAGCAGCGAAGTCTTATGGGGTGGAAGTTCTTTTAATCACAGACAGCTACAGCTCTCCACTAACCAAATATGCACAATATGTATTACCATGTTCCTCAGCAAGTGTAGGCTCTCATAACTCTGTCGTATCTGCTATCTTTATCGTCGATTTCATTTTAAGTGCATTAGCGATGAATGATCCAGAAAGAACCAAACCACGTTTAGATCAAATCAATCATATGTTAACGAAAATGAGTTATCACACAACACATTAGTCGTGTGATAACTCATTTTTTTATTTTTTTTGAAAGCGCTTTACTATTTAAAAATGAGGTGGTATGATCATATCACAAAAGTAATATATATTACTTTAAATTAAATCGATGTAATGAATATAACTCTAAGGGGATGATGGAAACAATGAGTACTGTTCATTTCGTGTCAAATGATCTTTTAGCTAGGGCAAGAAAGCTTAATTCAACCTTGCTGTCAGACGTGATGGGATGCACCGGCGCGATGGATCATCAAATCAAACCAGTTGCGAGAGGCATGAATATCGTCGGCACAGCTTTTACCGTGAGCTTACGGCCAGGAGATAACCTGTTTCTTCACCAAGCGATTTATTCTGCGCAAGTAGGCGATGTACTCATCGTTGATGGGAAAGATCATAAAGGTCACGCATATTTAGGAGAATTGATGGCAGGTGCTGCAAAAGCTGTTGGAATAGAAGGAATCGTGATCGACGGTCTTGTCCGCGATAAAGTCGCTTTAGAGGAATTAGCTTTTCCAATCTATAGTAAGGGATTCATGCCGAATGGACCTTTTAAAGATGGGCCTGGTGAATTGAATGACATCATCTCGTGTGGAGGGGTCAAAGTATCACCAGGTGACTTGGTCGTTGCAGATGATGATGGAGTAGTGATTGTCCCGAAGGAGAAGGCAGAAGAGATGCTGTCTCTGGCTGAAGAGAAACAAGCATATGAACATCAAAGATTAAAAACCATTCAACATTATATAAGCGAAGAAAAGCAGGATATCAGTCTCCTAGCACCTGCATGGCTAGAGGGCAAAATGAAAAAATTCCAGCGATAGGGGGGATCTGTGATGAAGATAGGCTTTATCGGTTATGGAGAAGCTGCATATGAGCTGTCAACGGGATTGAAAACAGAAGGATTAAATCATTTTTATGCGTATGATGTATTATTACAGAATGAGAAACTGGCTGGAACAATCCAAGAAAAAGCAGCTCGTACAGGCGTCGAATTAACAAGTAATGTGAGAGAGGTCATTGAGAAATCTGATATTGTCATTGCGGCTGTGCCAGCGAATAAAACCTTAGAAGTGGCTCAATCGGTATTAGGAAGTTTGAAAAAAAATCAAGTATATGTGGACGTATCGGCATCAACTCCAGACATCAAAAAACAAGTGGCAGACGAAATGAAAAAGCAAGAAGCTCTATTTGTAGATGCCGCCATGCTAGGACCTCTCCCAGTCAATAAACATAAGGTTCCAATCACGGCAAGCGGTAGTGGAACAGATCAATTCATTGAATTAACGAAAGAATACGGTATGAATATTACAAAAATCAGTGATCAGCCCGGAGATGCTTCAGCCTTAAAGCTAATACGAAGCATTTATATGAAAGGAATCGTCGCTTTACTTATTGAATTTTTGGAAATTTCTAAAAAATATAATGTCGAAGATCAAGTAATTTCTTCACTAAGCGAAACGCTGGACAGCAAAAGTTTTGAAGAGACGATGAATCGTCTTGTAACAGGAAGTGCCTTACATGCAAAAAGACGAGCGATCGAATTACTTGGCTCTATTGAAATGCTGGATTCAGCTCATATTGATGCGAGCATGTCACGGGCGGCACAACAGAAGCTAGAGAGATTAGCAGACTTTCAATTCGTTGAACGGTTTAATGGGGAAAAACCCGCCAGCTGGGAAGAAGTCATTGATGTGATGCAGCAAGGGTGATCTTTGTAAGCGTTTTATTATATGAAGGGGAGGCGAAGAAACGACATGGGTTTTATTGCATTGATTGTATTCATAGCCGTCATCATTATATGGAATGTCATCGTGAAACGAAATATGGGAGAAGCCATGCTGTTAGGCTTTATTGCAACCACTTTGTTTGGTGGAATGGATGCGCTTAGACTGTTTTGGGATGGTTTACTATTTGCATCTACTTATGAGGTGCTTTATGCAGCCGTTGCGTTTGTATTCATGGCTTATTTAATCGAGAAGCTGGAATTAATTCACGCACTCTTGCGCATCCTGAATTCGGTCATCGGTAGACTTCCAGGTGGCGCAGCTTATATGAGTACGTTAGGTTCAGCAGTGTTAGGTGCTCTTTCAGGTTCAAATTCTGCAAATACAGCTGCCACTGGCTCTATTACGGCTTCTTGGATGATTAAATCAGGATGGAGCCGAACCCATACGGCCACGATTCTAGCCGGGAATGGCGGACTTGGAGCCGCGCTGCCTCCGAATTCTTCTATGTTTATCATGCTCGGCTTTGCACCAGTTGCAGCCCTTGTCTCTGAAGGGGATTTATATATTGCTCTTTTAATAGGAGGACTGTATCAAGTCATATACCGGTTTATTTTGGTGTATATTCTGGTGAAAAAGAATAAAATCCAAGCGATGCCACCAGATGATATTGTTCCCTTTGGAGAAGCTGTGAAACAGGGATGGAAATCGATTTTTATATTTTTCGGTGCCTTGATCCCGATCATCATCACAATTGGCCCTCTGGCAAACTATTTAAAAAGTAATCCAAATATTGGACCAGAGGCAATGGATCAAGTTTCTTTAATTACGTGGATTCCGATTCTCATGATGCTGATTAGTTTAACAATTGGAAGAAAAAAGGCGTCTGCACTAGATTGGTCTCAGTTTTTCAAGTCGGCCATTCCTAAGTTTACAACGATCGGTGCCTTGATGCTGTTTGCTGTTGCTGCTAGTCAGGTGCTTGCTGAATTAGGACTCGCAGAAGATTTGACACATATCACATCAGTACTTACCATTCCAAAGTGGCTCATGGTGCTTATTGTTGGTGTTCTTGTCACGCTGGTGGCTGGACCATTATCTTCAACAGCCACGTTAACAGCTGTTGGACTTGTCTCATTTTCAGCTTTAATCTCAGTCGGAGTAGATCCGGTTGTCGCTGTTGTCGCCATTCTTGCCTTTTCATCAACAGAAGGCGCTTCCCCGCCGGCATCAGGGTCCATTTTCATCGCTTCTGGTCTTGCAGGAGCCCGTCCAGAGAAAACATTTATACCACTCATTCTTTACTATCTGCTGCCGATTGTAGGAATTGGCTGGCTCATCGGAATGGGCATACTTCCAGTATAGAAAGGAGAAACACATGAGAGCATTGATGGAATGTTTATTTAAAGTGTTGCTTGTCCTTTTCTTAACCTCAGGTACCATGTTGGTATTTGGCCAAATACTAGGGATTCTCTTGCAAAAGGGAGATATGATTATTGCGAGTACGAATCTATTCAAAAACCCAACACTGGTGTTAAGTGCCTTTTTTAGTCTTGTCAGTTTCTCTCTTCATTATATCCCTGAAAAGAAAGATACATCATTTAGCGATCAACCATCCGCATCAGCTGGTGATTCGGTCAAATAAGCGTCGTCAAAAGCTGGATTCAGTTGGTGAATTCAGCTTTTTTGTGCGTGTGGAATAGGTGTGATAATCCAATACATACGATTCGTTTTCCGTTGAAATTGTTTTCAATCATATTCCTTTCGTTCTATAAAATGGTAAAATAGAGGAGAGCTATTTGAGGAATAGAGGTGTTTGACGCCGATCTCATTAAAAGGCATGAAGAATTTAACTGGGCCATCCTTAAACGAATCGAACAATTTGATGAACAACAAAAAAAGCGAGATTAAAGTCTCTTGCTTGCTTTGAAAGAATCCATGAAACAAAAAAATGATTGCTGTAGTTCAACAAAGAAAGTGGTGGAAATTTTGAAAATAAGACATTCATGACAATAGTCCACTTATACACTCACATGTGAGTATGATAAAATCTAACGATATTCGCCAAAACTGTATAAAGTAAATTAAGAAAATCATTTTGTTTAAAATAACCTTAAATATACAAGATATCTATTTCTATATATTAACAATTATGTAATTATTAAGGAGGTAATGGCATTGTTTTTTAAAAAATTGACAGAAGAAGAAAGAAAGTACACAGATAAAGCAGCAGGAATAGCATTTGTATTCTATCTAATTGCATTATCTATAAGTTCTTTATATTCATTTTTTAAGGAAACAGGATTTAATTTATATTTTATGATCTTGATGGTTGGTTTAATCATATTTTTCATGAGTGACTTCTTATTCAGAAAAACAAAAAACATGAAAAATGATAAAAATCATCGAAGTATAAAATAAACTTAAAAGGATCGGGGAGTATATTATGAAAAAATACGGGATTTTATTTTTAAGTTTAGTGTTCCTATGCGCAACACTATCATTATCAATTTCACCTACCAACGCACATGCACAAGTTTCAAACAAAACACAAACAGATGTTGTTAAATTTGAAAAAGAATTTAACAAATTAATAGTTACACTAGAAAAAATGGTTTCTAAAGGAATTGATTTTCAAGACTTAAAAAATAATAGCAACAAAAAAATCGCATCTCTTACAACTGAAGAAAAAAAAGTATACCAAGATTACAAAGCTTATATTGAAAATCCTGAAAACCAAAAAAACAATTCATTAAACTCAAGAATCATAGATAACGGAGAAATCTCAACTTTAGCTAAAAAAGCAAGTGGTATTTACATTTCTCAAAAACAAATACAAAGAATAAACGATGTTACAAATTTTAGTGGTGGCATATTCGGAGTGGCTTCAGGCTTAATTAGAATGAAACTAGGATTAAACCCAACTGCCCTATCATTGTTAATTATAGCAGTTGCTTCTCTAGGGATAAGTGGTCTTAATCTTTGCAATAAATATAAAAAAGGAGTTTATCTTAAAGGAGAATTCGTAGGATCAATATACATGCCTTTAGGAACTGTATCTTGTGTAGCAAAAAAATAAATATGAAACAACATAGAAAAGCAGGCTATCTTCTAGCCTGCATTTTTACTTAATTATGTAATTTTTAATACCAACATGCCAATGTGCCATGACTTCAAACGTCTCATTGGCTACTTCATCTCTTTTTCAATTCTGACAAGATCCCCTTTCTCGGCATCCGTCAAATTCAGTTCCTTATGAATCTCTTTCAAAATACCGCTGTAGCCGATGAGCATTCTCGCATTCAATTAGATTTATCTACATGGCAGATAGTATAAAATCATGAACGAACTCGTGTACTCATTAAAGGTGTAAGACTAACCGTGAGGTGTGGTTCTTTAATTGGAACATTAATTTTAATAGATGGTTAGAAAGTATTGAAAATTGATCTCATCATTTTCTATTGATGTTGCTGATGTGGATGTATAAAAGGATCATGACAAAATTAGCTGATTAAAAGCTAGTTAAACCCTTTAGGAGGCTTTCCGAAATGATCAATTTTTCTCAAAATCCCTACAATCCTAAACCAGCAAGTGACAAACAAATCAAAAAGGCAGAATCCCAACTAAACATGGTACTCCCTCATGCTCATAAGACCTTACTTAAACAGACAAATGGATGTTCCGTTGGAGGCGATGTCCTAATATACGGCACTGAGGACCTTGCGGAACGCAATGCAACGTGGGAAGTTCATCATTATGCCAACGGCTATGTAGCTATTGGCGACGATGGTGGCGGACAAGTATTTCTCATGCGTCAGACCGAAGAAGAAAAACGCGTATGGATTGTGGACGCTGGTGTGATGGACCATCAGTATGCAGAGTTGGTGACTGAAAACTTGTTGGAATGGGTGAGTGGAGGATGCATCGTTGAATGAACACAGTTTTCAAATGTATGAATCACTGAAAAGTAAAACTGAATCATCCAACTGAACGCTCTGTGACGTTAAATGTCATGGAGCCTTTTTAATGATCTCTTCGATTCTCCCTCCATTCTTCCCGTGTTATAATAAACACAGTTTATGAACGAGAGGATATGCAGGACATGAAAAATGAACCTATTGAGTTACTGACACAGCCGAAATGGCGAATCATAGATCAATCGAGCCTCGGTCTTTATGTGGACCCGAAGCAATCCTTTGCGATGGATGATACGCTTTGTGCGTCGGTCGGGAAGGGACTCTCACCAGCGACAGCGCGTTCTTGGGTGCATCACAATACAATTGTGCTTGGGATTCAGGATACAAGACTTCCTTTTCTCCAAGATGGTGTAAAGCTCCTCGAAGAAGAGGGCTATCGCGTCATTGTACGCAACTCAGGCGGCCTTGCTGTGGTGCTGGATGAAGGTGTATTGAATGTGTCATTGATCTTTGCAGAACAAAAAAAGGGCATTGATATTGACCGCGGGTATGATGCGATGGTGGAATTGGTCTGGCGGATGCTGTCTAAGTATGAGGTGGACATTGAAGCTTATGAGATTGTCGGCTCTTATTGTCCGGGCAGTTATGATCTAAGCATCAATGGAAAGAAATTTGCAGGCATTTCTCAGCGTAGATTACGTGGTGGAGTTGCTGTGCAAATTTATTTGTGTGCAGATGGAAGCGGGCGGGAACGTGCTGACTTGATCCGCCGTTTTTATGACGCCGCCTTAAAGGACAAACGAGAAGAAGTGAAGGCCGTATTTCCTGATATACAACCTGATACGATGGCGTCTTTATCAGAATTAACTGGAGAACCAATTGATTGTGCGCTTCTTATGCGTCTTTTACTAGAAGAGCTTCAAACGTTAAGTGATCAGCTGACAGCGTCAGGACTGAACGCAGATGAACAGCTAGAATTTGAAAAAAACATGACGCGGATGATTGAGCGGAATGAAAAGGTGTTCTCTTAAAAAATCTTGAAAAGCATAGAGGTGAAGTGATGGAAACCAAGCTCGAGAAAGCCATTGAACTTCGAAAAAGTGGACACCTTCAAGAATCAAATGAAATGCTCTCTCATCTTGTAGAGGAGTATCCAGACGATGCCTCTATTCATTATCAATGTGCCTGGAGTTATGACTTGCTAGGAGAGGAAAGGCAAGCTGTCTTTTTTTATGAAAGAGCCATTGAGTTAGGATTGTCTTCAGAAGAACTAGAAGACGCTTTACTAGGGTTAGGAAGTACATACAGAACCTTAGGAGAATATGAAAAGTCCAAGCACATATTCCTACGAGGGATAGAAACTTATCCAGATAACAAAGCCATTCAAACGTTTTATGCCATGACTTTGTATAATTTGAAAGAACATACGAAAGCAATGGAAATATTACTGAATTGTTTAACTGAAACGACAACAGATCCTACTATTTTGAGTTATCGAAAAGCGATTGATTTTTATTCGAATCAGTTAGATAAATTGTGGAAATAAACCATTTAATAGAATAGTCAAATAGAAACGGAGGGGCACTGTTATAGAAGAATCCCCTCCTTCGTTATGAATTTTTTATGCGATAGTCATTTATGACATAAGAAAGAAGGAAAATGTATTGTCATTATTCACCACGTATTACCCGCTGTTTATGCTTTGCGTTTTGTCTGTGTTGTATATGATGTATCGTATTCAACCGATAGCCTCTACGGTTAAAAAAATCATCATTGTGCTCTGTGTGTTCACAAATGCCGCCTATATTTGCTGGCGTCTTTTCTTTACACTGCCGCATGAAGGTACTTTTAACATTGTGATGGGTATTTTGCTTGTTGCTTGTGAATGCGTTGGATTTTTACAGCTGCTTGTGTTTTATACACTTGTTTGGAAACCTTCCAATCGGAAGCAAGTCATGATCAGTGATCTTGATAGGCTGCCAACAGTTGATATTTTCATAGCTACATATAATGAACCAATTGAAGTGCTGAAACGCACGGTTGCAGGTTGTGTGAATCTCTCTTATCCAAAGGACAAAGTCCACATTTATTTATGTGATGATGGCAAACGGGCGTCTGTAGAGCAGCTTGCTTCTGAGTTTGGTGTTCATTATCTGACGAGAACCGATAACAAGTTTGCGAAGGCGGGTAATTTAAACCATGCGATGTCTCAAACGAATGGGGAGCTGATTCTCACACTTGATGCCGATATGGTTCCTCTTCCTGCCTTTTTAGAAAAAACAGTGCCTTATTTTCATGATGGAGCGACGGCGTTTGTTCAAGTTCCACAGGCATTTTATAACGAAGATCCTTTTCAATACAATATGTTCTCGAAGGATCGAATTCCAAATGAGCAGGACTTCTTCATGCAAACCCTCCAAGCTGGGAAGGATCGTTTTAATGCTGTGATGTATGTCGGTAGTAATACTGTGTTTAGAAGAATGGCCTTAGATGAAATTGGCGGATTTGCTACTGGGGTGATTACAGAAGACATGGCGACAGGAATGCTGCTCCAAGGCAAGTTTAAATCTGTGTCTGTCGGAGAAGTATTAGCCGTCGGTCTGGCACCTGAAAGCTGGCTGGATCTGTTAAAGCAGAGAGATCGGTGGTCGAGAGGGAACATTCAGTGTGCCCGTAAGTTTAATCCTTTGAAGGTTCGCGGCTTAACGCTGATGCAGCGAGTTCTTTATTTAGATGGTATTGTGTATTGGTTTAACGGTTTGTTTAAAATGATTTACATTCTCACACCGATTTTGTTTTTATTGTTTGGTATTCAAAGTTTCTGGGCAGATTTCCAGTCCATTTTCATGTTCTGGCTACCGGCGTTCTTTAGTTCCTATTTAGCATTTAAACTGGTGTCGAATCAAAAAAGAAGCATGTTTTGGAGTCATATTTATGAAAGCTCAATGGCATTTCACCTAGCTGGTGTGGCTTTAAGTGAGCTGTTTTTCAAAAAGAGAGTGGAATTTCTTGTCACACCAAAGGGAATTCAAACAGACAAAAGACACTTTCATTTGAAAACGATGATTCCCCATTTGATCTTTTTGCTACTCTCATTGCTTGTCTTAGTGAAAATAGGATACGATGTGAAGGTAAATGGGACGATGAATGCTGATCTCACATTGATTAATATATTTTGGGTGATGTATAACGGTGCAGGTCTATTCATGGCACTGCTTGTGGCGTTTGACCGTCCGCGTTATCGAAAATCAGAGCGATTTATCATTGAAAAAGAGGGACAGCTTCGTTCTGATCATCAAGATCAGTCGATTGCTTGTTTTCTACTAGATATGAGTGATTCAGGAGCGCGACTCTCCATTCCATTGGATCAAGCTTCTTCTCTTTATCAAGGACAACAGCAATTATTTTTTACAGAGGATGAAAGCGTGACGTGTGACGTGGTCTGGAGCTATCCAGAGGAAGACAAGCTGATGGTAGGTGTTGCTTTTACTGACACACAAAAATCAGAGTATCTATCACTGATCCGCTTCCTATTCACACGAGAGCATGTAGCTATTACGGATCGTGAGAAAAAATCCTATGCTGTTCGGACGTTTCTCCGCTTTATAAGAGAAACGGAGAAAGTGCCAAAGGCTATACGGCGAAAATGGATGAGAAAACCTTTAAAAGGTGTGACAGGCACGTTATCATATGAGGGCAGATTAGAAGAGAAGGTGCCGCTTGTCATACATGATATTAGTGTATATGGGTGTAAAATCGAGTCTGAAGCTGTCATTGAATTACATGAGAAAGTGCGGATCACCATTGACGCAGAATCTCTGACGGATCAGCCCGCAATTGCCGTTTGGACTTCAAAAAGACGCGGCCGCACAATGGTCGGATTCAAATTTGTTCAACCTGACATCAAGCAGATAGAAGAAAGAGAGGGAGTGGTTTCTTGAAATCAAAAAACGGCGGTTACCTCTATTTACTATGGCTTCCCATTATCATAGGAGCCGGCTACGGCATTTCGCTTTTAGTGCCGTTTCTTCAGCCTGTACTGACACTTGGCATCGCAGGTCTGTATATTTTTATATTTGGTGATTTTCAGGTGAGACAAGTCAGATATATTTTTATGTTTGTCTTTTTGATTAATGTCCTATTTAGTGTGATGCTATTTTTGGGCATTTAAAAAAGTGCTTCCCGCAGATGGGGAGCACTTTTTGTTATTCTGCCATTTTTTCGAGGTTGCCGTTTCGGTCCATTTTAAAGGTTGGAGCGGCAGTGTCGTCCTCTTCAAACAAAACTAGTTTTCTTGCACGGTTCATGATTTTGACGAGTGTTTCATAATCTTCTTGAATCGTGAGCTGATCCTTTTCAAGCTTTTTCACTTCTGCTTCTAGCTGCGTGACTTTATGTGAAAGTTCGTTATTTTCTCGTTTTAACCGGCTGTTTTCCATGCGTAAGGCAGAGGATTGCTGACCATCGCCTTCATAGCGTCGCAAGAAATCAATGACATCTTCGATGGTTAACTCCTGTTGCTGCCTAAAAGGATTGGCTTCTGGCTTTTTCTCTACGACATGAGAAGCCTGTGACAATAAGTGTGATAAACTAGCTAACTCTTCATTGTAGCTTTGGTCTACAAACTTGAGCTGCTCTGCCGTTTCAGATGCTGGTGCAAACATTTCTTCCTTCGCTGGTTCCAGCTCCTGCGAGAATTCCTCTTGCGTGACCGTTTCTTCTACTTGCGGCTGATAGAGTAATCGTTTCTTTGCAGGCTGGCCATTGCCGAGCGCACGCATGCGTTGTTTCCGCTGTTTTTTAGCAAGGGCTAGAGCTTTTTCATATTGATGCCTCACAACAGCATTCCATCTAAAACCGCAAGCCGCTGAGGTGCGATTTAGCTTATCTCCAACTTCTTCAAATGCATTCAACTGTGTGCTGCCCTCTCTCACGTGACGTAAGACGGTTTCCGCCAAAAGGAGATCATCTTCCTCTGACCAAGCATCTTGTCTTTGTTTTGACATGTTTAAACCCCCATATGATTTGATGGTATTAGATTAGCCAAGTTCAAGACGGTTTATACAAGTTTGCTAAAAGGATAGTGGAAAATACTAGCTTTTATATGAGCGCGTCTCAGCGATTATCATGCGTCTTGCAAGTCCAGCAACTTCGATGTACAATGTTGGGTGGTATATTATGACTCTTGGTTGTCCAACTGTTTCATATTAAATGAAGTTCATCATTGAAAGGAAGCGTAAGACCATGGCTAATGAGTTTCGCGTATGTGACGATTGCGATGCGACGAACCTAAAGACGTTGTTGCCTCGACTCAAATCGGTTGACCCTGATGCAAAAATTGAAATTGGCTGTCAATCCTATTGTGGTCCAGGACGAAAAAAGGCTTTTGCGTTTGTAAACAATCGCCCATTATCCGCACCAACAGAAGATGAGTTACTCGAAAAGGTTCAAAAAAAAGTCAAATAAATGTCACTGAATGTGTTCAGTCGACCTAAAAAGAGGTCCGTCCCTGTCAGGTCGGGCTTTTTACGTCCGTGCAATCATTGAGAACACATTCACGAGCAAATTCAAGGATGTTTTCGGGAAAAGTTACCCGATATAATAGAAACACGTCTTAAAAAAAGAGGGACGAAACGATGGCGTATCCAAAAGGGAAATTATCTGAGGAAAAGGTATTTAAAGATCCTGTGCACCGTTATGTTCACGTACGGGACGCATTAATATGGGATTTAATAGGAACAAGAGAATTTCAGCGCCTGCGCCGAATTAAACAGCTAGGAACCACTTATTTGACGTTTCATGGTGCAGAACACAGCCGTTTCAATCATTCGCTCGGTGTATACGAGATTGTGAGACGGATTGTGGATGATGTATTCAAAGGACGGCCGGAATGGGATGAGGGAGAACGCGAGCTTGTCCTGAGTGCGGCCTTGCTTCATGACCTCGGACATGGACCATTTTCTCATTCCTTTGAAAAGGTCTTCCATTTAGATCATGAATCGTTTACAAGAGATATTATTTTAGGGCAAACCGAAGTCAATGAAGTGCTTCGCCGGGTGAGTGATGATTTCCCGAAGCATGTAGCAGAAGTCATTGCGAAAACGTATCAAAACAAACAGGTGGTCAGTTTGATCTCAAGTCAAATCGATGCCGATCGTATGGACTATTTGCAGCGTGATGCCTACTATACAGGCGTCAGCTACGGCCATTTTGATATGGAGCGTATTTTGCGCGTGATGCGTCCGAGAGAAGATCAAATTGTGATGAAGCAGAGCGGGATGCATGCGGTCGAGGATTATATTATGAGTCGCTATCAAATGTACTGGCAAGTCTATTTCCACCCAGTGACACGCAGTGCGGAAGTCATTTTAACGAAAATTCTCCACCGTGCAAAAGAGCTGCATGAAACCGGCTATATTTTTACACATGCCCCTGTTCATTTTTATTCGATTTTTGAGGGAAATGTCACCACAGAGGACTATATTAAATTAGATGAATCCATTGTCTTATTTTATTTTCAGGCGTGGGAAGATGAAGAAGATCACGTGCTGGCTGATTTGTGCCGCCGTTTTATGAACCGTCGATTGTTCCAATATACAGAGTTTAATCCGAATGAAGAAATGACGAAATATTTCAAGCTGACCGCCTTGTTCAAGGAGGCAGGCATTGATCCTGACTATTATTTAGTCGTCGATTCTTCCTCTGACTTGCCCTACGACTTCTACAGACCAGGGGAGGAAGAAGAGAGACTGCCGATTCACCTTTTGACGCAAAGTGGTCATATTAAAGAGCTGTCGAGACAGTCAGATATTGTTGATGCCATTTCCGGTAAACGAAGAACCGATCATAAACTTTATTTCCCGATGGACTTAATTGTAGATATGTCGGAAAAAGCTGAAGAAAAGAAGGCGATCATGAAGCTGCTTGGATTGGGATAAGGAAGTACTGAAAAAGGAGATGTCGGGAATTTGTTGAAAGAGCATGCAAAGTTGATGAAGGTATTCTCTGAATCTGGGGAAATCGTTGGACGGAAGAAGCTGCAAAAGATGATTTACATAGCAAAAAAGCTAGATTTGCCTTTTTACGAGAAATACGATTTTCACTTTTATGGCCCCTATTCAGAGGAGTTGACGCTCAGAATTGAAGAGCTGTGCAACCTTGGATTCTTGGACGAAATGAAGGAAAAAAAAGGTGGATACTATCAGTATCGTTATTCGCTGACGGACAATGGGAAAGAGTTTCTCGATCAGTGCGAAGTGGACATGCCTGACCTCAAAGTGCTGACGCAGCAGATGAACGAGCAGTCGTCTCGTTTCCTAGAGCTCGTCTCTACGATTTTATACTTTGATGATCTGCCAAAAGATGAGGTAAAGGAAAAGGTCTTCACCATTAAAAGCAAGCAGCGCTATACGGACGAAGAATTTGAGGATGCTCTTGCTTATATTGATCAGTTGAAGGAATTGAACTAACAGGAGGAACCAGTGTGTGATAGCTAATGGCTAGAACAGACTGGTTTTTATTTTGTGCAGAAACAAGTCGATCCAAGCGGTCGACTTGTTTTTTTATGAATGGTGGTAAGAGAATCTCGCTAAAAATTGTTTTGTCCGTTCTTCTTTCGTCTGTTCAAAGACCTCTTCCGGTGTACCTGATTCGACGATGACCCCATCCTCCATGAAAATCACCTTGTCGGCAATATCATAGGCAAAGCTCATTTCGTGCGTGACGATGATCATAGTGACCCCGGTTTGTGCTACTTGTTTAATCACATCGAGCGTTTCTCCTACAAGTTCGGGATCTAATGCTGAGGTTGGTTCGTCGAACAAAATGACTTCTGGATTCAAAGCCAGTGCCCGTGCAATGCCAACTCGCTGCTGCTGTCCGCCAGATAGTTGATGAGGATAAGCATCCTTTTTCTCTAGCAATCCAACCTTTGTAAGTAATTGAAGAGCTGTGTCATAGGCTTGATCTTTCGGATGTTTACGGGCAATGACTAAACCCTCCATGACGTTTTCAAGTGCTGTTTTATGAAGAAATAGATCGTATTGCTGAAAGACCATGGCGGTTTTTCTGCGAAGTGCGAGAATGGCTTTAGGCTTGGCTTGATTGAACTTGACAGTCGTGTCATTAATGCTAATTTCTCCTTGATCCGCACGTTCAAGAAAATTCAAGCAACGCAGAAAGGTTGATTTTCCAGAACCGCTCGGACCTAATATGACAACCACTTCGCCTTTTTTCACTGATAAATCAATTCCTTTTAGAATCTCGTTCTTGCCGAACGCTTTATGCACCTGTTTTATGTTAATCATGCCAATCGTCTCCTTTTGTTTTTCTGTCCATATTTCTCATATCCAGCTGTGATGGCTTCAATAGAGGCACACAGTGCCCAGTAAATTAGGGCAACGGCGATGTATGCTTCAAGGTAACGATAGTTCACATTTGCTTTAATTAAAGCGCCGTTTAAAATATCGACCACAGACACCATAGAGACGAGAGAAGAGGCTTTAATTAAACTGATCAACATGTTGTTCAGAAGTGGAAGGGAGATGGGAAAGACTTGTGGAATGATGACCCTTCTTAAGACCTGTTTGCTGGTGAAACCAACGGATAATGCGGCATCGAATTGACCTTTTGGAATAGATGCAAGAGAGCTTCGAAATATTTCGGATAACCCGCTTACGGCATATAAAGTAAGGGCGAAAATGGCAATCCATCGTCTGTCCAAATCACTGAAACGAATCTGAAGAGATAGAGATGCAGCCAAATGATCCAGCGAATCTGAAAAAAGAAGATAAGATACGAGTAAAATGAGAACAACAGGAATTGCTTTAAAAATAGCCACAAACCATTTGAACAATTGAGATAATACAGGCACCTGATAAAAACGGATAAGGGCAATACCAAATCCAAAGACAGAGCCAAATATTAGCGGTAGAAAGCCCAATAGCAGAGTTGTTGGCAAATAATGAAGTGCGGCTATAAAGGCCTGAAACATAAAGGCGACATCAAAATCCACTCAGATCGCTCCTTTCTTATGATGTAGTGAAGTCTCCGCCCAATATTTTTTTAGACAATTCAGCGAGCTTGCCGTTATCGATCAGCTTTTGTAATGGTTGATCAATGTCTTTTTGAAGTTTTGTATTGTCTTTTTGATAAAGGTAGTACGTTTTAGATACGTTTACAGGCTTTCCAGATGTCATAAGATTGGCATTGAACTGTTTGTTCAGCTTATTGACGTCATACTTTGTTAGCAAGGCTGCATCGACTGTGCCATTCTGAAGATTTTTGACGAGAATTTCGTTCCCGCCATCTCCGTAAACAATGTCAATTTTCCGATCGTGTTTTTCGTTATATTGTTCTAGTAGATAAGCGAAATTACTCCCTGTAGAGGTGTGCACTTTGTGTCCAGCCAAATCGTCAAGGCTTTGAAAATCATGACCAGATGCTTTATCAACAACCACATAGCTTGTATAGTCTGTGTAGCCCACTTTTCCAAATAGATATTTCTTCTGACGCTCATCATTGATTTCATATTGATGGGCAGCGAGATCTACTTTACCAGCATCTAAAGCGGGCAAAATATTTTTAAATTCGAAGGATTCATATTTAAACTGATATTGTGGAAGAAGCTGATCCACTTCATCTAATACAGCCTTCTCATAGCCTGTTAATTTGCCGTTTTCATCTAAGTAAACGAAAGGCTGGTAAGCATTCCCTGTGGCAACGATGATTTCTTTCGCATCTGGATCATTATTCGTTGCTTCTGCTTTGACTTCATTCGATTGTTCCGTATTTCCGCAGGCAGCAAGCAGCAATGAACCAAGTGTAAGCAGACCGATGATGGAATGTTTTTTGAATTGTTTGTTATTTTTCATGTGAAATCCTCCTCGTTTTACTTCGCACGCTTTTCGACTGTAAAGGCCGTTTCGGGTCTTTTTAAGGAAACGAATGTCGTCTGACGCTGTTTTCTCGTTTTCGGTGTATTGATCCGTTTTTCCAATAGGTCAAACGCTTTTTCTAGTAGCAGACTTAACATAATAAAAATGACGGCAGCAATAAAGTATCCTTCTAATACGCGGTAGTATAATGCCCCTAATGTTTGAACCTTTCCGATAATGTCCATCACGCCCAGTGTAAAGGCGAGAGAGGTATTCTGTAATAAGTTGACGATGGCCACACCAATATTCGGAAGTGCGATTTTCCCTGCTTGAGGAATGAGCGTTCTTCTATAAATCTGCCATTTCGTCAGCCCAATTGAGGCAGCCGCTTCATATTGAGATGCTGGGACACTCGATAAGGCTGATCGGAATATTTCTGAAAAGTAGGCAGCTGTATTGAGTCCATATGTAATATAAAGAAAGAACAATTTGTTCCACATGGAGATATCAAGTCCAATTGCTGCGAGCACACCTGGCAGACCATAAAAGACAATAAACATTTGAACAAGGATAGGCGTCCCACGAATAAATGAAACATAGATTGCACTAAGTTGATGCAGAACAGGAATGCGCTCAATTCGAAAATAAGCAAGGATGAAACCAAGAAAGCTGCCAATCAAAGTGGCAAATAAAACAATCAGCAAGGTGGTCGGAAGGGCTGATAATACTTTAGGGAAGAGTGTGACCACATACTCCCATTTGAAAAACTCACCCACGTTGAATCACCTCCTATGTAGAAGTCGTTTCGACTTTTTCTTGTGCGGGTGGCGCGCCTAATATGGCAGCATCGAACCGTTCAGGGATGAGTACTTTATACATCAAGATACCTAAGTCACCATTTTCAGCCTCACGTTCAATATATTTTGTATATCCTTTTCGTTCGTACATGTCTAAAAGCCAAGGGTGTTTTCGGCCAGACGTGCCCAGTGTATAGGCAGGCGCTTTATATGTCTGCCGGAGTAAGGTGTTTTCTACATAATCGAGCAGCTTATTTCCAATCCCTTGACCGGCTAAATCAGGAGCTGTCGCAAACCACCAGACAAATGGATAGCCTGAGACCGGTTGAGTGCTCTCCCAAGGAAAACGTATGGTGATGGTTGATATGAGCCGGCCGTCTCGTTCTAATACAACGGCAACAGACTGTGTAATGTTTTCTGTGACCATTTCAAGTGTGGCGTTCGTGGATGGCCAATCGATGCCCATTTCCCCAAGCGGTTTAAATGCACTGGACAGTAATTCTAAAAAAGCTGGCGCATCCTCTTCGGTAGCGATGCGAAAAATATCTCGACTCATGACAAACCTCCATTCAAAATGTAATGTCAGATTAATGCTTTTCTTAAAGTCTCGATATCAGGATTCAGCAATGCTTGATACACGTGGGGATCATGACTGATCTCAACTACAGGCACATAGCGGACACCGTATTTTGCTTCTAAAATGTTTCTGTAATCATCATGTTCAGTGACATCAATCGTTGAAAAAGGGATCTGCTGTTCGTTGAAGTAGGATTGAATGTCCTTGCAATAACTGCATCCATTTTTGCTCCATAAAATGATTTTTTGACTGTTTGACATTAGACGTTCACCTCTTGATTGATTGGTTTTTGATTTGTTTGTTTTTGATCAAGTGCTTCTTTTAATAAAGTGATAGACGTGATCCTTTCATCAATATCTACAATCGGCGAAAGTGCGATGAATTCATTGATATCGTATGACTCGGCTAGCTCAGTCAGCCTGTGATGAACGGTTTCTTTTGTGCCAGCTGTATAGCCGGTTTTTTGTACGTGAATGCTGTAGTATTCCTTTTCCATTCCTTTCACTAGCTTTTCTGCATCCTCTATTGATGTGACATTGAGCTTTCTTCCATCGGAAAAGGAGACCTTTACTGATTCCTTTTGTTTGATATGTGAAAGTGCTTGTTCGGGATCATCGGCTACAGAAACGGTGATAGCAAGAAGGAATTGCTGGCGAGTGCCCGCTTTTTGATATGTTTGGAAGGTCTCTCTTGCTTCTTTTAATAAGGCTTCATCTCCATTAATGAAGAAGGCAAAGACAAAGGAGATACCAAGTTTTGCTGCAAATTCAGCGCTCTCTATACTTCCCCCTAAAAGGAACATGTCAGGTGATAAACGAGGAATGGGCTGAGCATTCAATTCATTTGTGTGTTCCGTCAGATAGGTGTTGAGATCCACTAATTTTTGAGAAAAATCCTTCCGTGACGCCTGATAATCTTCCTGAAGAGCTTGTGTCGATAGGTTCAGTCCTCCAGGTGCTTTCCCAACACCTAAATCGACTCTTCCAGGCGCTAATGATGCTAGGACATGAAATGTTTCAGCCACCTTGAACGGACTGTAATGCTGAAGCATGACACCTCCAGACCCGATTCGTATGTTGTTTGTTTTTGCTAAGAGATAGCCGGCAAGAGCTTCAGGGGAAGAACCTGCTACTTGAGGGTTATTGTGATGTTCAGACACCCAAAACCTGTGATAGCCAAGCTGATCCGCTGCTTCAGCTAATCTGACAGTATGCTGAATGCCCGTCTCTGCGTTCTCTTTTTGACCGACAAGACTTTGATCAAGAATACTAAGGATGAACGACATTGGCTGTTCCTCCTATCAGATTTTGATATTGAGATAATGCGAGGTTTAACCTTTCTATGGCATCTGAATCAATTAAATAATGACCTGATTCCTGCTTTGTGACCTGTTGATCCACGACATACACACCAGATTGAACAACCGTTGCACCAAGTTGGTGAATAATCGGTTTAAGAGCATATTCAATGACGAGCAGATGACCATAGGTTCCTCCTAAAACGAACGGAAGGACGGGTTTTCCTTGTAACGCTTTCTGTGGAAGTAAATCTAAAAACGTTTTTAAAATACCGGAAAATGACGCTTTGTAGACAGGCGTTAACACAATGACACCGTCACTCTCATTCACGAGTTCAATGGCCTTTACAATCTCTTCGTTTGAAAAGTTCGCTCCTATTAGAGCACTGCTAGGTAGCTGGTGAACTTGAATGATATGTACATCGATTCCATTGATCGTTAAATGCTGCTGAACATGCTGCAGAACACCGGTTAATCGAGATTGGACGGAATGTCCGCCTGCTATAATCGTTACTTTCGTCAAATTGTCTCCTCCATTTCACATAATTCCTTCTAAACAACTTGGAATAGTTGATAATATAAATTATAATAAGGCAAACCAATTGAAAAGTATAATTAGTAATCATAAATACACGATTTAGTTATTTAAAATACAGGGAGAAGAGGGGTTTTCATGGAGATTCGAGCGATTCGTACTTTTGCCACCATCGTGAAATACGGGAATTTTTTGAAAGCGGCAGAAGCACTGAATTATTCTCAGCCAACCATTACGTTGCACATCAAACATTTAGAAGAGGAAATTGGAGAGAAGCTTCTAGAAAGAGGGAAGACCTTAAAGTTAACAGCATCAGGTCAGCTTTTTTATGAAAGAGCCAATTCTTTACTCAATGAATATGAGAAACTCACGAAAACGCTACAAGATTTAGAGATAGGCATTGCGGGGTTCATTCGCATCGGTGTTTCTGAGCCCACAGCCAGCTTAGAATTCCCATCGCTTCTTGCAGAATTCAAGGAAAGGTTTCCGAATGTAGAATTTTCTGTGCAAGTAGCAGATGCAAATACACTGAGTTCCTTGCTTTCCCATGATGAGATTGATTTTGCGATTTGCGGCGCTCCAGAAGCTTCGATGGAAAATAGCTATAAGCCGCTTTTTCAAGATGATATTGTTTTGCTGGTCCCGTCTTCACATCGATTGGCGGAAAAAGATGTAGCGGAGGTAACAGATTTAAAAAATGAGACCATATTATTCACACCTCACAATTGCCCCATCCGCATCCAAATTGAACAACAAATCGTTAACGTCATTGGGACCAATTACAATAAGTTAGAGATTACGAGCAGCATGTCCCATAAGCACTATGTTCAGGCTGGATTAGGAGTGTCTCTTTTTACTCGAACCGCCCATTCTTTTACACTCCCCGGTACAAAGGTATTAGAAATAAAGGGCATTCAAGTGTCCCCGCCAGTTGGTCTATTGAGGAAAACAAATGATGCCCCTGGAAGAGCTGTACTCCAGTTTATTGATCTCATTGAAAATCGATTGCATCGAACAACATGAAAGAGGGGTTAGCCTTTGTGCTGACCCCTCTTTTATGTTTATTTTACGGTTTGTTTAAGAAACTGATTCTTCTTAATAGGCAGACCCAAATTTTCGCGAAGGGTATGAGCTTGATAATTTTGATCATAATATCCTCTTTCTATCAATATCGGGATCACATGCTCTGTCCATTCGAATAAACCACTAGCTAAAATCGGAGCGCCAAAAATAAATCCATCTGCGGCATCTTCTTCGATCCATTGAATCAATTTGTCAGCCACTTGTTCGTAAGTGCCGAAAAAGGCACTTTTTGGAGTGGTCACTTGTAAAGCGACTTCTCTTAAGGTCAAATTTTGTTCTTTGGCCATTTTTTTAATGGATTCTGTTGTAGATTGAAAGCTGTTTGAACCAGCGTCACCTATATCAGGAAAAGGTTCATCAAGTGGGAATTGACTGAAGTCCAAATGATCAAAGAATCTGCCCAGGTAATGCAGGGCTTCTTCAATAGAGACGAGATGTTTAATGGCTTCATATTTTTCTTCTGCTTCTTCGACTGTTTTCCCTGTAATCGGGTGGATGCCAGGGAATATTTTGATATCGGATGGTTTTCGACCAAACGCTTCCGCTCTATTTTTCACGTCGCGGTAATAGGCTTGTGCCTTTTCAAGTGAATCGGCATTTGTAAATACAGCGTCTGCTTCTTTTGCGGCTAGATCTTTTCCTGCCTCTGAAGCGCCTGCTTGGAAAATCACGGGCTGCCCTTGTTCAGAACGTTCAATATTTAAAGGACCTTTGACAGAAAAATGTTTCCCATGATGGTTTAATGTGTGCAGTTTATCTCGATCGAAGAAGACACCTGTTGAACGATCTCTTATAAAAGCATCTTCTTCCCATGAATTCCAAAGCCCATTCACTACATGTAAATACTCTTCTGCAATTTCGTATCGAAGGGAGTGGCTAGGATGCGAACGGATGATGTGATTTTCAGCAGAACCTTCTAACGGTGAAGTCACAACATTCCATCCTGCCCGGCCTTTGCTTAACTTATCCAAGGAGGCAAATTGTCTGGCAATGGTAAAGGGCTCACTATAGGAAGTGGATACGGTACCCACAAGTCCAATTTGTGTGGTGACCGCAGCAAGAGCAGATAAAATGGTTAATGGTTCAAATCGGTTCAAGAAATGAGGAATCGAATGTTCATGAATATATAAGCCATCTGCGACAAAGACAAAACGGAAACCCGCTGCTTCTGCCTTTTTTGTCATCGCTTGATAGTAATCGATATTAACACTTGCATCTGCTGGAACTGATTCATCCTTCCACGCATTCATGTGACCTCCCGGACCATGTAACATTAATCCAAATTGTATATGCTTTTTTTCAGACATGCAGATCGTCCCTTCTGTTTTGAAATAGCCATGTTTTATGTTTTTCATCATAAAGTAGAATCGCAAAGAAGTATAATTGGTATCAGTAAAGTATGAGTTTATCTTTTCTAATATCATTGACATCATTTCTTAAAACCATGGGAGTTTACTAAGTAAATGACCTAGACCAAAAGCGCTAATTTTCGATGAAATGTGTACTGAATGATTTAGAAAATTAGTGAATATGACGTATTTCGACTTTCTTCCTGTGTATCTAATTCCCTGTTTTTGACTGAATAGAAGGAAAATGGTGAATTTTCAGTGAATATATAACTTTGTGAAAATCAAAGGAGGGATAGGAATGAAAAAGCGTTCAGTCTTTTTGTCATTTTTATTGGTAGGTAGTTTGTTACCGGGAGTAAGTTCAGCTTCAGCACCAGTCGCGAGTGCTGGTCATGGGCATGATCATGGTCATGCGCCATTCGAAACACATATTAGTGAGGGGTTGCCAAAGGCAAACGATTTTAAAGATTTGACGAAAGCACCTCCAATTGAACGAGATGTGACAACAAAGGTATTAGATGAGTCTGGTAAGCAGGTAGGTTCTAGAACCTTTAAGGCGAATACAGGAGATTCTATTTCAACAAAAGCAAGCACAGGCAGTCAAAAAGTAACAGTCTATGCTGTAGCAGATGCGCAGTATCGTGCGAAATATAGTGACTGGCAGACGCGCATTGTCAGCATCATCGAGCAAGCGGATGTCACCTTTAACCGTGATCATGATGTGGACTTTGTCGTACAAGCAGTAGGATCTTGGACATCTTCTGGATCAAATGCAGAGCAAATTTTATCTAACCTGTCGCGCAGCTTTGATGGCAGAGGATACGATTTTGTCACTGGCTTTACAGCTAATCCAAACTTTGATGCGGGCGGAATCGCGTATGTATACAATAGTGCACCACGCGGAAGTGCATTCGCCGTTAACCTTGATCAAGGAACAGCGAATACTGCAAAAGCGGCTACGCATGAATACGGTCATAACTTTGGCTTACCACATGACCCTCAAGGCAGCGGCATTGTCTGCTTAATGAATTATGATTATTCTTACTCAGTTGATTTCTTTGATGCGGCTCATAAAAATCAAGTGAACCGTAACAAAGCGTGGTACAGATAAAATAAGAGACAAAAGGACAAACACCCATGTGCTTGTCCTTTTCTTATGCTTACAGATCGCTCATTCGTTTTCCTGCTACGGCATAGTGTTCTTTTTTCATTTCTTCAATAATAACAGAGACTTTTTCTGCACCTGCGCCTGTTGTTTCAACAACAGCGTCAGTGACTTTCTCCACAAGCGCCCTTTTCTGCTCGTCTGTTCTTCCTTCAAGCATTTGTACGGTGACAATCGGCAATGCGAAAACCTCCTTTTTCCTTTAATGCTACGCTTCCCTTTAGTTTAAGGGACTTCTTATAGTATACTGAATGAAGTAAATCATTGTATAGAAAGAAAGAGGGATTCATGCCTTTGAACCAATTTCTTGTGTATCCATTAGAACTGATTCCATATGTCGCCATTACACTTGTTGTTGCATTTACGATGCACGAGTTGGCGCATGCATATGTTGCGTATCGTTTCGGAGACCCGACAGCTAAGAACCAAGGGAGACTCACATTAAATCCGTTGAAGCATCTTGATGTATTTGGGACGATTTTGATCTTTGTCGCTGGGTTTGGCTGGGCGAGACCTGTGCCGGTGAATCGTTACCATTTTAAAAAACCACGCTTAGCAGGAATCTGCGTCTCGATTGCTGGCCCATTAAGTAACTTGGTGTTGGCGTTTCTAGGCTTTTTCGTGTATGTCCTTCTTCAAAAATTTGGCGGGGAGTCGCTCATGCGCTTTGAGCCGGGCGTTGATAATTTTTTCTTAATCTTTATTAACTTGAACGTCATTTTGTTCCTATTTAACTTATTGCCAATTCCACCGCTGGATGGGTATCGTATTATTGAGGACGTCGTCAGCCCCCGTATCCGGGCGAAAATGACGCAATTTGAACAATATGGGATCATTATCTTTCTCATATTCGTGATTACGCCGTTAGGACAGTTTGTTTTTGGTCCATTGATCGGAATGCGGGATCAAATCATATACTGGTTTAATCTTATTTTGAAGCCGCTGCTTTAGGAGGTTTAATGAATGGAAGGTAAAAAGAAGAAACCAATTGGTTTTAATATCATTAAAAAAACAGACGCAACTGACGGACACGGAGGCTTTGGAGCGGGTGCGCTCAGCCTAGATAACATTTCGCCGGTGATCATTGATGTAGAGGAAAAGGAAGCTGTCATTGATATTGGTGCAATGCATGCGAGAAGTGCCGTTGAAAAAGGAATTAAATTTCTGAAAACAAAAGAAGAAGTGCCGAACGGAAAACCGTATTGGCTCGTATGGGTGACCATTGACCGCAGAGAAGAAGGTCCTTACTATGCGGGTGTCACGGCTTGCGAAATGACCGTTGATCGTTCAATCCGCCGAGGGTATAAGTCGCTTCCAGAGCATGTGAATTTAATGGATAAATCAATGAAACGAAAAATCGTTGTCAGTCATATGGATGATGTATCGAAAAAGGTACTGGCTGATTTCTTGAAGAGTCATAATGAAGCACTGTGGGAAGCATCCACAGACGAATTAAAAGAAGGATTGGCTGTCCCTGAATAATTGTGAAATTTTTGTGAAGAATGGCGAATTACTACCAATTCCAGCTGATTTTTGAGTAAACTGGTGTTAAAGCTAGGACATGGAGAATCCCGAGATGCAAATCTCGGGGTTTTTCATGTCTTTTTTTAACGTTTCAGCCACTTTTCCCACCATTTCTTTGGCCTTTGATCTTGAACCGGATCTTCCTCAGAAGATTTATCCTCAGCGCCGTAGCACACACCTGTCGGCTCCGTTCCTTCTATAAAATAGGTGAATACCTTTGATTCACACCCTGGACCCGCAAGATCGCCGGTTTTTGGATTGATATACACACCTTTTACGCCATCTGGTGGCATGAAGGAGGACGCTGGCTGTTTAGAGAGGGCTGATTCCATAAAAGATGCCCATATCTTTTTTGCATAGGCTGTTTCTTCGACCGAGTCAATGGTGCGCCCTTTATCATAGCCCGTCCACACACCTGTGACGAGCTGGGGAGAGAAGCCGATCATCCAGCTGTCGGCTCCTGTCGTCCCTGATTTTCCTCCGTATGTTCGCGTGAGATCCTTCATAATGGTGCGGCCGGTGACACTTGTATAGCCGTTTAACTGATCATTGAACATTCCTGACATCATGTCGGTGGTGACAAAGGCTGCCTTTTCATCTAAGACTTGCTCTCGTTTTTGCTTTTCTTCAAAAAGCACGTTACCTTTTGCATCCGTTACCTTTGTAATAAAGGTGGGTTTGACTCGTTTTCCGCCATTGACAAGCATGGCATAAGCGTTGGTCATTTCAATTGGTTTGACAGGAGACGTGCCTAAGGCAAGTGATGGCACTTGATCTAGTTTTTCGTTGATGCCAAATGTTTTCCCGGCACGTACAAGCTGCTCCATTCCTAAAAATAGATGGGTTTTCACGGCATAAATATTATCAGATAGCGCCAAGGCTTGAAGCATCGTAATGCCATCATTCGCGTAATAGCCATGATAATTGCTTGGCGAATAAGCAGCACCGTTTCCTTGATCATCGAGCTCAAAAACCGTTTCTTCACTGCGCATGACGGTTGCTGGTGTAAACCCATTTTGCAAGGCCATGTAATAGAGAAGAGGTTTCATTGTTGAACCGGGCTGCCTTTTCGCTTGTGTCACCCGGTTGAATGGACTTTTCTCGTAATCTCTTCCTCCGATGAGGGCGAGTACATGACCTGTTTGTGGATGGATAGCAGTAAAGCCGACTTGGATGTCTGATTTCGAATCGATTGTGCTTTTTAACGTCTTCTCAGCAATTTTCTGTAATTCTGGATGTAAAGTCGTTTGGATATGAAGGCCATAGGTTTCGATCTGTTCCTCAGTTAGCCCCAAGGTTTGCTTCAACTCACGAACCACATCATCATAAAAATACGGAGCTTGTTTTGCTTGTAGCTGCTTCTTTTGCAAAGGGCGATAGGACAGTTTTTCTTTCGCGGCTTCAGCGGCTGCCTTTTTCGTAATCATGCCGTCCTCTTGCATGTGCCTCAAAATCATATTCTTTCTTGCACCGGCTTTCTCTTCATTCACATAAGGGGAGTAGAGAGAAGGGCCCTTTGGGATACCGGCAAGTAAGGCAGATTCAGCGAGGGTCAAATTCTTCGCTTTTTTTCCGAAATACAGACGGGATGCCGCTTCCACGCCATAAGCTCCATGACCATAATAAATGGTGTTCAAGTATCCTTCTAAAATCTCATCTTTTGTATAGTTTTGCTCTAAGCGGATCGTGTAAAAGGCTTCATTCCATTTCCGCTTCCACGTTTTATCATGATCTAAATACAGATTTCGTGCATATTGCTGGGTGATCGTGCTGGCTCCTTGTACTTTAGCCATGGCGCGAATATCAGCCACTGCAGCCCCTGCCATCCGTTTCACATCAAAGCCATGATGCTCATAAAAGGTTTTGTCTTCAACAGCCACAGCTGCCTGCCTGATATGAGGGGCCATGTCCTTTAAGGGCACCCAATATCTCTTTTCTCCAAAGCTAGATTCTCCAAGCTTTGAACCATCGGCTGCATAAATCGTCGTAGATTGGGGAACTTGAACAGAAGGGGCGCCTTGCCATTTGGCTATTAAAAGAATCGTCAAAAAGACAGTGCCTGCAAATAGAAAAGCGAGCAAGCCTATAAAAAAACAGGCTCGAATCGTTTTCACGGTCATGCGGATTTTTTTATTACTCATGATTGTGTCCATGCAAAGCCCCCATTTTGACGGTTTTTTATCAGTATGGAACAAAGAAAACCGTTTTAAACAAATGATTGCAAGAGCGTGCATGAAAATTGAAGAGAACTCATGCGGTTCTTTACAATTTGATATGAATCCACTATACTTTTTTCTTGGACAATCGATATAGTCATAGCCGATAAAAGGCGCTAACAATAGATGTTTGTTTATTATTGGATGAGAGGAAGATGGACAATGAGCGAACTTTGGTATACAGAGAAGCAAACGAAGAATTTTGGTATTACATTGAAGGTGAACAAAACCCTTCACACAGAACAAACAGATTTTCAGCATTTAGAAATGGTGGAAACAGAAGAGTTTGGCAATATGCTGTTTTTAGACGGTATGGTGATGACATCTGAGAAAGATGAGTTTGTATACCACGAAATGGTGGCACATGTACCTCTTTTCACTCATCCAAATCCGGAAAATGTTCTTGTCGTAGGCGGAGGAGATGGCGGTGTCATTCGTGAAATCCTCAAGCATCCAAGTGTGAAAAAAGCGACACTTGTTGATATTGATGGCAAAGTCATCGAATACTCGAAGAAATTCCTTCCTTCGATTGCTGGAAAACTAGACGATCCTCGTGTAGATGTCAAAGTCGGAGACGGCTTTATGCACATTGCTGAAGCTGACAATGAGTACGATGTCATCATGGTGGACTCAACTGAGCCAGTTGGACCAGCTGTGAACCTGTTCTCTAAAGGATTTTACGCAGGAATTTCAAAAGCACTCAAAGAAGACGGTATTTTCGTGGCACAAACGGACAACCCTTGGTTCACACCTGAGCTGATTACAAATGTACAACGTGATGTGAAAGAAATTTTCCCAATCACGAAGCTTTATACAGCGAATATTCCAACGTATCCAAGTGGACTTTGGACATTTACCATTGGTTCAAAAAAATATGACCCACTTGCTGTAGAAGACAGCCGTTTCTTTGATATTGAGACGAAATATTACACAAAAGAATTGCACAAAGCGGCATTCGTTCTGCCGAAATTTGTGAGCGACTTAATCAAATAAATCAAGCGAAGTGGAAATGCGCAAATGACCGTTTGCGCATTTTTTGAAGCGTAAAAGGAGGAATCTTGCATGAGATTCGACGAGGCTTATTCAGGAAAAGTGTTTATTGGAAGTCATCCGACATGGGAAGATGCAAAGGTCATTTTATACGGTATGCCGATGGACTGGACAGTTAGTTACCGCCCAGGTTCACGTTTCGGTCCGAACCGAATTCGTGAAGTATCAATCGGTTTAGAGGAATATAGCCCTTATTTAGATCGTGAGCTACACGAGGTAGCATTCTTTGATGCCGGTGACATTCCGCTTCCTTTTGGAAATGCACAGAAAAGCTTAGACTTAATTGAAGAGTATGTCGACAGCATTTTAGAAAAAGGAAAGTTTCCATTAGGAATGGGCGGCGAGCATCTTGTGTCTTGGCCGGTTTTCCGCGCGATGCATAAGAAATATCCTGATTTGGCTATTATCCATATGGACGCACATACGGATCTTCGTGAGGAATACGAGGGTGAGCCGCTGTCTCATTCAACCCCGATTCGTAAAGTAGCAGGACTCATTGGACCTGAGAATGTGTTCTCTTTTGGCATTCGTTCTGGTATGAAGGAAGAATTTGAATGGGCAAAAGAAGCGGGCATGCACATTTCTAAATTTGAAGTGCTGGAGCCATTGAAGCAAGTATTGCCAAAGCTGAAGGGGCGCCCAGTGTATGTGACGATCGACATTGATGTACTCGACCCAGCTCATGCACCTGGGACAGGCACGGTAGATGCTGGCGGTATTACATCAAAAGAGCTACTTGCATCCATTCATGCGATTGCAGGATCTGATGTGCAAGTAGTCGGTGCAGACCTTGTTGAGGTAGCACCTGTATACGATCATTCTGACCAAACAGCGAATACAGCGAGCAAGCTTTTACGCGAAATGCTGCTTGGATTTGTGAAATAACACCTTGATAGAGGAGCTTGTCATCTCATGTGGACAAGCTCTTTTTTTACATGGATCAAAGTAAAGGAGGCAGTTCATGTATTCTTCTATATTGATGGTGCTTCTCGCTTTTTGTGTGTTAGCGGCAGGTTTTCTCACACTGAAACGAGAGCTCGCAGCTGAGCCGCCTGTTTTTGCTTCGAAAAAGGAAGCGAAGGAAGAGATGTTGGAGCTGTTTCAGGATCGAGGCTTTTTCTATCTGACGGCCATTGTGCTATGTATGCAGGTGGTATTTAAGCAGGCGCAGATCGTGCCATTTGATTTTTTTCAGGCATTTTTGGCAAGTTCAGGCGTACAAGCTCTTTTTTATTTGATCAAAAGAAAAGACTTAGGCATAAAGGCTGGATTGGTGGTATTAGTGAGTTTCCTGTTCCTTTTTTTCTAAAGGGATGGTGTAAGATCAAAAACGAAGTTTAATCGCAGGGAAGAAGAGAAATGATGGGATGATAGGCGATCATGAATATGGTATACTATTTTAGTTAAACGGGTCTTAGCAAAGGAAGTGCAAAATGACACAAAACCAAATTTCAATTCATGTAAAGTCAGTGATGAAACCAGAGACGGAGCCGGCTGAAACGATCGAATTCCGCACGACTGGAACGTATCAAGAAAAGAATGACAAAACGTATCTCACTTACCATGAAGAACATGAAATGGGTCAAGTAAAAACCGTTGTGAAAATGAGTGAAAAAGAAATTTTTGTCATGAGATCAGGGGCCATTCAAATGAAGCAGCGTTTTCTCATCGGAGAAACGACCATTACACATTACACGATGCCATTCGGTACACTACAGCTTGATGTACACACACATGGCATTGATCTGGATGTGGACAAGGGACTGCTGCACATTACGTACGATATGCTGACAGGGGAAGACCAAAAGCATTTACATACATTATCGATTTCATATAAGGAGGATTTACGTTCATGAATATCGCAGAACAGGTCAAAGATGCGTTAAAAGAAGAAATTATCGCGGCAGTCGTCAAAGCAGGACTTGCTGATGAAAGCCAGGTACCAGATGTCCTTTTAGAAGTGCCGAAAGACAAAACTCACGGTGATTACTCCACCAACATGGCAATGCAGCTTGCCCGCATTGCGAAAAAAGCACCTCGCCAAATTGCAGAGGACATTGTCAAAGCGTTTGATAAAGGGAAAGCATCTATTGAAAAACTGGATATCGCAGGTCCAGGATTCATTAACTTTTATATGAACAATCAGTATTTAACAAAGCTGATCCCAGCTGTCCTTGAAGCAAAAGAGGCATATGGTGAAACAAATACAGGCGGCGGCCAAAAAGTACAAGTTGAATTCGTCTCAGCCAACCCAACAGGTGACCTACACCTTGGACATGCCCGTGGAGCAGCTGTAGGTGATTCTCTTTGCAACATCCTTGATAAAGCAGGGTTCGACGTGAGCCGTGAATACTATATCAACGATGCAGGCAATCAGATCAATAACCTCGCTTTATCTGTAGAGGTACGTTACTTTGAAGCGCTCGGTCTTGAAAAAGAAATGCCTGAAGACGGCTATAGAGGAGAAGACATCAAAGGCATCGGGCAAAAGCTGGCAGATGAATTTGGTGACCGTTTTGTGCATGAGTCAGAAGAAGAGCGTATGATGTTCTTCCGTGAATACGGCTTGAAATACGAATTAGAGAAATTACGTGTAGACCTTGAGAATTTCCGTGTCCCATTTGATGTATGGTATTCAGAAACCTCTTTATATGAAAACGGAAAAATCGAACTCGCGCTGGAAGCACTCCGCGCTAAAGGCTATGTCTTTGAAGAAGATGGCGCAACGTGGCTGCGTTCAACTGATTTTGGCGACGACAAGGACCGCGTGCTCATTAAAAATGACGGCAGCTTCACTTACTTGCTTCCAGATATCGCATATCATAAAGACAAATTGGACAGAGGCTTTGATCAGCTCATTAACATTTGGGGAGCGGACCATCACGGCTATATCCCTCGAATGAAAGCGGCGATTCAAGCACTTGGATATCCTGCTGGCAAGCTTGAAGTAGAAATCATTCAGCTTGTTCACCTATACAAAAACGGTGAAAAGATGAAGATGAGTAAGCGTACTGGGAAAGCCGTCACCATGCGTGACCTGATTGAAGAAGTGGGCTTAGATGCCACTCGTTATTTCTTCGCGATGAGAAGTGCGGCGACCCATATGGACTTTGACCTAGACTTAGCGATTTCTACGTCTAACGAAAACCCTGTGTACTACGCACAATATGCCCATGCGAGAATTTGCAGCATGCTGCGTCAAGGTGAAGAAAAAGGCTACGAGCCAAATCTTGAAAAAGCAGATTTCTCTCACATTCAATCGGAAAAAGAATACGATCTTCTTAAAATCATTGGCAGCTTCCCAGAAGTGGTAGCAGAAGCAGCTGAAAAGCGTATTCCGCACCGTGTGACGAACTATATTTATGACCTTGCATCAGCTCTTCACAGCTTCTACAATGCCGAAAAGGTCATTGATGTAGAAAATGAAACAAAAACAACAGCACGTCTTTCACTCATGAAAGCAACACAAATTACGCTGGCGAATGCATTAAAACTAATTGGTGTATCGGCTCCGGAAAAGATGTAATTATACGAAAAACCCACTCTGAAAAAAGAGTGGGTTTTTCATTTGTATTTTTCATCGTTCAGCTGTTAGATCACTTATGTCTCTGGAGAATCTCAATTTCGTAATCCTCTAATGCTTGTTTAGGAAGTTGCTTTTCTAATGCAGAATGCAAACCTGCCATATCTTTTGAAGTATCGATGCCAATGGATATTGTGGGCTCTGTCTTGATAATCTGATAGTTAAACAATTTATACTCTTCCCATAATGAGTCCAATACGTGGATGACCTTATCATCTAATTCCTCTTCAGAAAGGGTGAGAGTTTTTGAAGTGAAACTTAATCCAATCATACAAAGAGATTCAGAATCTGTTAAATAAAAAACACCCGCTATCTACTAGAGACAGCGGATGTTGAACATTATCCAAGCGTATTAATAATATTAGAAATAGAATCAAATAATTGGCTAAGTACATCAGAAAACATAGTTTGTATCCTCCCTTCAGCAAGCATGTAGTATGTGTGCGTTAATGGGATTATCCAAGTGTATTAATAATGTTAGAGATAGAATCGAATAATTGGCTAAGGACATCAGAGAACATGTTTTTTTGCCTCCTCTCTTTTCTTTTTACATTTACTTAACGAAGGGGATGAAGGGTTGGATCACTTTTTCTAAAATAAATTTTAAAAAAACTGGTGGCATAGAAAAAAGCACCACATATTCGGGTGCTTTTTGTCTTTATTAGCTATGAATGAATGCGCAGCTTCACGTCTCCATTTTCACACGTTAGCTGAACGTTTCCGCCAATCGGTAAGGTGAAAACCGGCTGCGTATGTCCGATATCGACATCGTAGATCACGGGAATGTGTTTAAGCATCGGGTGTTTATCTAAAATGAACTTCAAATGTTCTTCTGTCATGTTGGATTTCTTTTGAAAGCGTCCGATGATCAATCCTTTAATGGATTCTGCATGCTGCAAGAGGGAAGTGAGGTCTCTGGCGAACATTTCAGGGAAGACTAACTCATCATCCTCCACAAATAAGATGGCATCCTTGATTTGAGGCATAAACGTTGTCCCTTGCAGTAAGTTCAGTGTACAAAGGTTCCCTCCATACAAGGTGCCTTCGGCTGTTCCTTCCTGATAGATTCCCCATTTTGTCGGGTGAAATTGTCTGTTCACTTGATCAAGATACCACGCATCATCACTCCATTTTGTCGAAGGGGTCACATCAAAAGACTCACCACTATTCATTAAGCAGGCTTGAAACATAGCGGTCTGTTCTTCTTGTCCCTGCTTCATTTGAAAGCTGGAGAAATGGGGCCCAGAGTATGTCACCATCTTACATTTGGCAGTAATAGCGCTTGCGAGTGCGGTAATATCACTGTAGCCGCAAAGAACTTTAGGATGCTGTCGGATCAAGTCGTAATCAATGTAAGGCAAAAGTTCATTGCAATTGAAGCCACCAATGGCGGTCAAAATACCGTCGACCTCATCATCTGTGAACGCCTCATGCAGATCAGATAAACGGTGTTCAATAGATGATGAGGAATGAAGATCACATTCAAACACGTGCTGTCCAAAAGAGACAGTGAAACCTAAAGCCTCTAAACGTTTTTTTGCTTGAGCGATTCCTTCTTCTGTTAAAATGCTGGCACTTCGGCTTGGAGCAATGACACGAAGATGACTGCCTTTTCTTAAAGGAGGGGGTGTATGCATAAACAAATCTTCCTTTCCATCACATATTTATCCATTATATCGGATCAAATGACCCAAGTCTGTAAAAGCTAGAAGAAAGGCGTAGGTCGTGCGTTTCATACAGGCTGTGCAAAGGGTATGGAAGAGAAAAGACAGAAACGAATGAGGGCGGAGAATGTGAAAAAAAGACGACTGGAATTTTTATTTTTATATTTTATGATATTCGGGGCTTATGTGGTGTATTGGTGGCAGGTTCCAGCGTGGAGTGTTCAGCTGTACGTAGCGATTTATATCGCCATTATTTTATTTAGTATCATCTCACTCATGCTAGAGAACCGTACATCACAGCACACACTCTTATGGATGTATGTGCTCATCTTTTTCCCGATCATTGGTTATATGTTTTATTTGTTCTCGGGACAGCTCTATGTGAAAGGTCATTTATTCAAATCAAAGAGAATGTACAACCGTGAAAAACTACGCAGAATATCTGAGCTTGAAAGCAAGCCGGATGAATCAAGTTTAACCGAAAATCAGCGGACTTTTTTTCATTACACAGAAAAGGCAACAGGCATGCATGTGAACACAAATAGTGATATGGACATTTTAAAAAATGGGGAGGAGACGTTTCCCCGTATTTTTGAAGAGTTAAAAAAGGCAAAATCGTTCATCCATATAGAATACTACATGTTCAAATCAGATTTCCTTGGACACCGGATGATGGAGATTCTGATAGAAAAAGTAAAAGAAGGGGTAGAGGTTCGCTTCATCTATGATGCGGCTGGCAGCATTCGCTTCTCCCGAAAAGATATTAAACGCTTGAAGCAGGCGGGAGTCAAGGTTGCTCCTTTTCTGCCTTTAAAATATGGTTTCTTTAATCAAAAATTCAACTTCCGTAATCACCGAAAAATTGTGATCATTGATGGGAAAACTGGATTTGTCGGCGGGTTAAATGTCGGAAAAGAATATGTCGGACGTGATGAAAACATCGGTTTTTGGCGTGATACGCATACGATGTTAAAGGGCGAGGCTGTCCAAACCCTTCACTCTGTTTTTATGCTCGACTGGGAGTATGTATCAGATGAAGTATTAATTGACGATCCGAAGTATCATACGCCGCATCCTGTGACGGGGGAGGATGTCATTCAGGTTGTACCAACTGGACCTGATATGAAAGAAAGTATGAGTGATTTATATGATGCACTCATCTCAAATGCGAAACAATTTGTCTGGATTGCGACACCTTATTTTGTCCCAAATGAATCCATTCGTACGGCATTGAAAATTGCTGCGACAAGAGGAGTGGATGTCCGCGTGATGGTTCCGGAGATCAATGACGGCTTTCTCACACAATACGCCACAAGGTCCTATTTTTCTGAGCTCCTAAAAGAGGGTATCAAGGTGTATCACTATCAAAAAGGCTTCATGCATCAAAAAGTGATGATCGCAGATGGAGAACTTGCCTCTGTCGGTACCGCAAATGTGGATATGAGAAGCTTTCAGCTCAATTTTGAGGTCAATGTCTTTACGGCCGCGAAAAAGCCCATTGAGCAGCTGATGGCCCATTATGAAGAAGATATGAAAGAATGTGAGCAAATGGGACCAGTTCATTTTTATAAAAGAGGCTTAAAAGAGCGTTTAAAGGAATCATTTGCTCGGTTGTTTTCTGGTGTGCTATGAGGTTTTCCAGTCGAAGAAATCATTTCCTCATCTAGTATTTTGAAGAGGATTCCTCTATAATTGAAAATGATTATCAATTATAGAGGGAATGAGGTTCTTTTACATATGCTAAAACGATTTTTCGCCTATTACAGGCCCTATCGAGGTCTGTTCTTTTTAGATTTCTTTTGCGCTGTCGCCGTTGGATTGATGGAACTAGGTTTCCCGCTTATCGTGAACTACTTCATTGATACATTGTTACCAACAGGGAACTGGACAATCATTGTCTGGACGGCCCTTGCCCTGTTTGTCATTTATGCCCTCAGCTCGGTTATGCAATTTATTGTGTCGTATTGGGGGCATATGCTTGGCATTAATATTGAAACAGATATGAGGAAAAAGCTGTTTGATCACTTTCAGCGCCTATCCTTTAAATTCTTTGACAACAACAAAACGGGTAAGCTCATGTCACGGATGACAAACGACCTCATGTACATTGGAGAGGTGGCGCATCATGGTCCTGAAGATTTGTTTATAGCCATTATGACGATTCTTGGTGCCTTTGCAGTCATGCTGATGATTAATTGGCAGCTGGCCATTTTAACCTTTCTGATCATGCCTGTCATCATTTGGCTCGCCCTTCATTTTAATAAAAAGATGACGAAGGCGATTACACAGCTCAACAACGACATTGGAGACTTTCATGCAAGGGTTGAAAACAATATCGGGGGCATTCGACTTGTTCAAGCCTTTGCCAATGAACATTTCGAGAAAAAGCGTTTTGCTGAAAACAACAACCGTTTTCGGAAAGCGAAACTTCTTTCCTATAAAATTATGTCAGTCAACGGATCGATCAGCTATATTTTGACACGTCTTGTGACACTGTTTGTCCTTCTCGCAGGTACATGGTTTGTCCTGCAAGGTCAATTAACGGCAGGTGGCTTTATCGCATTTGTTTTGATTACGAATGTTTTATTTAGACCGATTGATAAAATCAACACGGTCATTGAAATGTATCCAAAAGGCATTGCCGGCTTTAAAAGCTATGTCGATTTGCTAGAAACAGAACCGGATGTGAAGGATACAGAGGGAGCACGTGATGTATTCGGATTGAAAGGTGAAATTGAATATCGAAACGTAACATTTGGCTACGATGAACACAGTCATGTGTTAAAGAATATCGATTTGAAGATCAAACAAGGAGAAACCGTTGCGTTTGTCGGACCTTCAGGAGCGGGGAAATCAACGATTTGCAGCCTGCTGCCTCGTTTTTATGATGTGGATGAAGGGGAGATCACAATAGACGGTATAAGTACAAAATCGATGACGTTGTCTTCTTTAAGGCAGCAGATCGGTATTGTGCAGCAGGATGTCTTTTTATTCTCAGGCACCATTCGTGAAAACATTGCGTACGGCAATCTAGAAGCCAGCGATGCAGAGATTTGGGAGGCTGTCAGGCGTGCGCATTTAGAGGAACTTGTCCAGCGTTTCCCAGAAGGGTTGAATACGGTGATAGGTGAGCGCGGCGTCAAACTGTCAGGCGGTCAAAAGCAGCGCTTGTCCATTGCACGGATGTTTCTGAAAAACCCTTCTATACTCATCTTAGATGAAGCCACATCAGCACTGGATACAGAAACAGAAAAAGCCATACAGGACGCGCTGAGTGAACTAGCCGTCGGCAGGACAACACTCGTCATCGCCCACCGCCTAGCAACAATTAAACACGCCGACCGTATCATCGTCGTGACAGAGGAAGGCATTGAAGAACAAGGCCGCCACCAAGATTTAATTCAAATGGGCGGCGTATACAGCAGACTGCACGAAGCGCAGTTTGGTCATTAAAGAAAAATCCCTTTTGATAAAGGGCTTTTTTTGTTAGGATAGAAAAAACTTTTGAAGGAAGGATCTGATGGAATGAAGGGCCTTCGGCGATTACAAAAAGGCGACAAGATCGGTATTTTTTCACCTTCAAGTCCTGCATCAGCGACCTCGCCTCTTAGGTATGAGCGGGCGAAGAAGTGGCTTGAGCAAAAAGGATTCATTGTGGTACCAGGATCATTAACAGGGAAAGAAGATCACTACCGTTCAGGTACAATTCAAGAACGAGCAGGTGAATTGAATGAGCTAATGGCTCGAGAGGACTTGGCGTGCGTCATGTCAATGATTGGCGGGACAAATTCAAATAGTTTGCTGCCTTATCTAGATTTTGAGCTGCTGAAGCCACATCCGAAAATCATGATCGGTTATTCAGATGCGACAGCGATTCTTTTGGCTGCCTATGAAAAAACGGGGCTGCCTGTATTCTACGGACCAGCGCTTGTCCCATCTTTTGGGGAATTTGAACCGTTCGTCACGTATACATATCAGTCGTTCGAAGACATCCTCATGCAGCCACAAACTATTCCTTATCAAATCAAAAAACCACCTTTTTGGACGGATGAACGAATCAATTGGGAAGAAAAAACGCGTGATAAAAAGCAGCGCCCGAACGATTGGCTGTGCGTCATAGAAGGACAAGCAGAAGGCAGGTTGATCGGCGGAAACCTCAATGCAATGTACGGCATATGGGGCAGTGAGTTCATGCCAGCAATCCAAACAGGAGACATTCTCCTCATTGAAGATTGCATGAAAACCGCTTCGGTTGTAGAAAAAAACTTCTCTTTATTGAAGGTAAATGGTGTGTTTGAGCGGGTATCAGGGATTCTATTGGGGAAACATGAGCTGTTTGATGATGAGGGAACAGGCAAAGAACCTTACGAAATGTTACTTGAGGTGCTAGGAGAGACAAAAAAACCGCTCATCGCAGATTTTGACTGTGCCCATACGCACCCGATGCTTACGATGCCAATAGGGGCACAAGTGAAAATGGATGCAGCTTCAAAAAAAGTGTGGTTGACGAAAGAGTGGATCTAAAAAGAGCAGCCAGCAGCTGCTCTTTTTTTATGAAACCTTCTCTTTTTCAAATGGCTGCAAGAGGTCTTGTGCTTTTTTTCCCTCTACGACAATTAAGTAGTCAGATTCTAAATGAGTGAGCCTGAAGGTTTCAAGCTCTACGATATTTTTGATGTTACACATTGTTTTCTTAGAATACACATATAGACGATGTTGAGCTTGATGGCATTTTTCATAAAGAGAAATAAGCTTATGTAAATTCAGTGCTTTCGCAGCGATTTGGATTGAATAGATCTGAGACATCTTCATATCCTCCTGTTGATTACTTTCTCACAATAGCTTTGTTACCCCTGTTTGCACAGAGATAAACCTTTCTCTATGATTTCCACTCAATAATTCCTCCGCCCACTCGCTTGTTGCCTCTTATTGCAGACAGCTCTTCGACCAGTCGGAGCAAGGCTTGATCCTTTAATTTCGCCTCAATCATAAAATCTACATCACGCCCATACGGTTTTAATGCATGAAAAAGCGGTAAGACAAAGGACATATCTACACCATCTGCATGACTACGTATGGCTTTTTCTGATTTGGGTGAGGATAAATGAATTTTAGGCGGAATGCCAGTCCTCGTCCAAGTGTCGAACATTCTTGGCACGATGTCATCAAGCGCGGCATTGTCATCTTTATTGGCCACGTGATGATGGTAATCAAAAACAAAGGGAATACCATGCTTTTCACAGACACCAAGCGTTTCTAACGACGTATACGTTTTGTCATCATTCTCAAGCGTCATCCTCGCCTTGATATGCGCCGGAAGCTGTTTGATATTTTCATCAAAACGTTGAAGCGCTGAGTCTTTATCACCGTATGCGCCGCCTACATGAATGTTCATATAGCCTTCCTTTTCGAGCTTCATCGCCTCAAGCATTTGATAATGGTACGTCATGTCGATCACGGCATTTTCTGTGATTGAAGGCTTTGGGCTAGTAAACAAGGTGAATTGATTGGGGTGAAAGCTCACACGAAGCCCGTGCCGTTTTACCAACTCGCCTATTTCAAGAAACTCCTTTTGAAAAGGTGTCACAAAGTCCCAGCGTACTTCAGGATGGGTCGCAAGCGGAACGATCGAACTCGAAAAACGGTAAAGCGGGATATCATGAGCAATGGCAAAATAAAGCGTTCTTAATGTATTCACGAGATTGGCCTTTGTTGTTCGTAATAAAGCCTCTTTTCCCTCTTCCTTTGAGAGCTTGCTGTATCTTGCAAAGGTCAGCGACTTGGCAGGAGAAGCCTCCCACAAGGTGACGGCATTGGATACATAACCAAATCGATAACGCATAGGTCATCTCCTTTATAAAAAATAAGAAAACATAGCGGCAGCCCATTCCAGCGGACGTGACAAAAGTGGACGCTGTGCCAATTTCTCTTCTGTCATAAGCTCAGACACTTCTATGTGCTCGCGAATTTTTTCCTCTACGTGTGCAGTAAAGTCAACATCATCAATAGCGACGTCAACTTCCTCGTTTAAAAACAAACTGCGTTTATCAAAATTTGCCGTACTAATCATACATCGTCTCTGATCTATTAGAATGGCTTTCGCATGATAAAACCCTTTATAAAAACGATAAACAAGGCAGCCAGAGGCAATGAGATCCTTCAAATAATGAAATCCAGCCTCTTTAACAAGTGGATGATCTGCTTTCATTGGGATGATGATTTCAACCGTGACGCCTCGTTTTCGTGCATCAAGAAGTGCATTCAGTAGAGGAGCAGATGGAATAAAGTAAGGTGTACAGATGATGATCTGTTTCCTCGCCTGCTGAATATCTTTGAGAAACAAAGCTTCTAAAGAGAAACCAGCAGTCGCGCGTGTTGTGCATTGTAGTGTTCCCTGTTCCAAAGTAGGAAAAACCTCATATTGCAGCTGGTGAATGCCAGATGTCCGGTATAAATCATTCAAAAACACATGCTGGAGATCTGCGACAACTTGCCCTGTCATGCGCAGATGATAATCCTTCCATATGCCAAACCGACCCTTTTTCCCAACATATTCATCACCAACATTAAACCCGCCAATATAGCCAATCTTTCCATCAATCACCGTGATTTTACGATGATTTCTCATGTTTAACCGATAAATCAAAAAAGGGAAACGAGGCTTATTTAAAAAGTAAAATTGGATGCCGCTTTTCTCCAGCATGTCAATGGACTTTTGATCAAACGGATAGGACCCTAATCGATCGGTCAGTAAAAAGACGGAAACCCCTTGTTTCGCTTTTGTTTTCAAGGCTTGTAACACCCTTTGACCAATCTTGTCGTTCTTTACAATAAAGAACATCATATGAATAGAAGAAGAGGCGTGCTGTATATCGGTGAGCAGCTGATCAAAAAGTGGCTCACCATCATGATAAAAGACGGCATCACCGCTTGTTTGTTCAAAAGATCGTTCAAAAGCGCGGGTAGAAAAATATTTCTTTCCCATATAAAGGTCTAACAATATGAGACATACGATGACAATGAGTACGAGTAGGATGATCAATGCGATCATGAAGCTTCCTCCTTTTTTGCATATTTCAATAGTGTACCCAAACGCGTAAAAAATATTGACTGAATAATCATTCATTATTTATGATAGAGGTACAACATGGAAACGGAACAAAGTGGGTTTTGGGGAATGAAAGGGGGAGCAAGATGAATAGCCTTTTAATCATGAACATGATCGCATTTGCGGCGGTGACCGCTTACGCTGTGTATTTGTTTATTTATCTCATTCGAACACGAGCAGCGTACATTCGTCTTGGCAAAAAAGAAGAGTTTCAACAAGACATGAAAAAGCGCTTAGAGCGTGTTTGGGTCAATGTATTTGGGCAAAAGAAGCTGTTAAAGGACAAGAAGAGCGGCATCATTCATGTGCTGTTTTTCTACGGATTTATCCTTGTGCAGTTCGGAGCCCTTGATTTTATTATGAAGGGACTCGTTCCAGATAGCGGACTCCCTTTAGGTCCGCTTTACGGTGTCTTTACCTTTTTCCAAGAGGTGGTCACACTTCTCATTTTAGTAGCCGTTGTTTGGGCTTTCCATAGAAGGTATGTGGAAAAGCTTGTCCGTTTAAAGCGTGGCTTTAAATCAGGTCTAGTGCTTTTATTTATTGGCGGCTTGATGCTGACCGTTTTACTTGGGAACGGGATGAATATCATCTGGCATGGACACTCTCTATCACCAACTGAGCCAATCGCATCCAGTATTGCGTTCTTGCTGGGCGGTATTTCACCTCTTGCGGCAACAGTCGTTTTTTATGTTGCATGGTGGGTGCATCTTCTGATTTTGCTGACATTCTTAGTGTATGTCCCGCAGTCAAAGCATGCTCACCTCATTGCAGGACCGGTAAACGTATTTGCCAGCAGATTAGACCCGCCAGGTAAGCTGCAAAAAATTGATTTTGAAGATGAGACACAAGAGACCTTCGGTGTGGGAAAAATTGAAGACTTCCGTCAGTCTCAGCTGATCGACCTTTACGCTTGTGTGGAATGCGGGCGCTGCACGAATATGTGCCCAGCAACAGGTACAGGGAAAATGCTCTCTCCAATGGATTTGATTTTAAGGTTAAGAGATCATTTAACCAATAAAGGGGCGGCCATTACTTCGAAGACGCCTTGGGTACCGCAACTTGCCTTCAGGCAGACAACAGGAAATCAGCTGGCGCTTCAGGCAAGAGGAGCAGGTGCAGAGGAATCGGCTGCCAGCTCGATGTATCATCCTTCTCTTATTGGTGAGGTCATTACAGAGGAAGAAATTTGGGCATGTACGACGTGCCGAAACTGTGAAGATCAATGCCCTGTCATGAATGAGCACGTCGACAAAATTATTGATATGCGCAGATATCTTGTGCTGACGGAAGGGAAAATGGATGCAGATGCACAGCGTGCGATGACAAGTATAGAGCGCCAAGGGAACCCATGGGGATTGAACCGGAAAGAAAGAGAAAATTGGCGTGAACTGAGAGAAGATGTGTACGTGCCGACAGTAAAAGAGCTGAAAAAAGCAGACCAAACCTTTGATTATTTATTCTGGGTTGGTTCAATGGGGGCATACGACAATCGAAGCCAAAAAATTGCGCTTGCCTTTGCAAAGCTTCTCAACGAAGCAGGCGTCTCCTTTGCCATCCTAGGCAATAAGGAGAAAAACTCTGGCGATACACCAAGAAGGCTTGGAAACGAATTTTTATTCCAAGAGCTTGCTGCGAAAAACATTGAAGAATTCCAGAAAAACGGTGTTACAAAGATCGTCACGATTGATCCTCACGCCTACAATTTATTTAAAAATGAATATCCAGACTTCGGACTTGAGGCAGAAGTGTACCACCATACAGAGTTACTGGCAGAGCTAGTGAAAGAAGGGAAACTAACGCCTGTACATGAAGTAAACGAGGTCATTACCTTCCACGACTCTTGCTACCTAGGCAGATATAACGAAGTGTATGATCCGCCGAGAGACATTTTAAAAGCCATCCCTGGAGTGACGCTGAGAGAAATGGAGCGTCATCGTGAAACTGGTATGTGCTGCGGTGCAGGCGGGGGCTTAATGTGGATGGAAGAAGAGACAGGTACCAGAATTAACACTGCCCGAACGGAGCAGGCGTTACAGGTGCAGCCGTCCATCATCAGTTCAGGATGTCCTTACTGCTTAACGATGCTGGGAGATGGGACGAAAGCGAAGGAAGTAGAAGAGCAGGTAGGTACATTTGACGTCGCTGAACTTCTTGAAAAATCAGTGTTTGGCGAGGCTGAAAAGCAGGTTTCGTAAACAAAACAGGCCGATGAATAGAATGTTCATCGGCTTATACATGGCGCTGTACATCAGCTGATTAGATAATATGTAAGCGGTAACAAATGGGAGGGGACATACATGAGTCAGACGGTCATTGTATCTGGAGCAAGAACACCATTTGGAAAACTAGGCGGTGCTTTCATCGGGTTGACTGCCGCAGAACTAGGCGGAGTGGCAATCAAGGCTGCGCTGGAAAGAGTGCCAGGTTCACATCATGTGGATGAGGTCATCATGGGAAGTGTTTTGCAGGGAGGACAAGGTCAGATTCCTTCAAGGCAAGCAGCAAGGCATGCTGATCTTCCGTGGTCCGTTCCGACGCAAACCATCAATAAAGTCTGTGCATCAGGTATGCGCAGTGTGAGCACAGCAGACCAAATCATCCGAGCTGGAGATGCGGAGGTCATCGTAGCGGGCGGTATGGAATCCATGTCACACGCCCCTTATTTGCTAAAAAAAGCGCGATGGGGCTACAAAATGGGAGATGGTGCGGTACAAGATGCGATGATTTTAGATGGATTAACCTGTTCGTTTACAGGCGTTCATATGGGTGAGTATGGGAGCATGGCTGCGAAGGAGCTTGGTATCACGCGGGAGGAGCAAGACCTTTGGGCGTTAAGAAGTCATGAACGGGCGATCGAAGCGCAGAAAAACGGCTTTTTTGAACATGAAATCACCCCCGTCACCGTCAAGACGAAAACGGGAGAGCGGCTGATCACAGAAGATGAATCCCCGCGGCGTGATACGTCATATGAACGGCTGTCAAAGCTCATGCCTGTTTTTGATCAAACGGGTACCATTACCGCTGGAAATGCACCAGGTGTCAATGATGGCGCAAGTGCGCTTCTTTTAATGAAAGACACATATGCAAAGCAGCATGACGTCAAGCCATTGGCAGTCGTGCTTGGTCATGCGCAGGTAGCCGTAGACGCAAAGGATTTTCCGAAAACACCAGCCTTTGCTATCGAGAAGATTTTACAGAAAACAGGGAAGCGTCTAGAGGATATTGATCTATTTGAAATCAATGAGGCATTCTCGGCCGTGGCGCTGGCATGTGAAAAAATAACCGGGCTGGACCGGCGGAAAATGAATATCAACGGTGGTGCAGTTGCACTAGGTCACCCTATTGGGGCAAGCGGAACACGCATCATATTGACCTTGATTCATGCATTAAAACAAAGAGGTGGCGGTATTGGCATTGCGGCGATTTGCAGTGGAGGCGGTCAAGGAGATGCCATCATGATAAAGGTAGATTAAAAGGGAGGCGTTCATCGTCATGAGTACAGAAGAAACCGTCATGGTCGTTGGAGCTGGACAAATGGGATCAGGCATTGCCCAAGTCTTTGCACAGTCTGGCTACACAGTCCTGCTACATGATGCATCTGAAAAGCAGATTCATCGGGCCATTTCCTCCATGACCAAACAACTGACGAAACGAGCAGAAAAAGGAAAACTAGCCCATCAGGCAGTCCGAGATATTACGCAACGACTTGCCGTATCCACAGATTTAAAGGACGTGCAGCAGGCTCATTTAGTGATTGAAGCTGCATCTGAACAAATGAGTGTGAAAAAACAAATCTTTGAAACCCTTGATCAATTTGCAGAGGCGAAGACGATATTTGCAACAAACACATCTTCCTTGTCGATCACAGAATTAGCAGCTGTTACAGGAAGACCGGAGCAAGTGATTGGCATGCACTTTATGAATCCTGTCCCTGTCATGAAACTCATTGAGGTCATTCGAGCGCTGCAAACGAGTGATGACACGTATCAACTCGTTTGTGAAACAGCAAAGACATTAAACAAAACCCCAATTGAAGTGGAAGACTTCCCAGGGTTTGTATCAAATCGTATATTGATGCCAATGATCAATGAAGCCATCTACACCCTTTATGAAGGCGTGGCAGATGCAGAAAGCATTGACGGTGTTATGACACTTGGAATGAATCACCCAATGGGGCCGCTTCGTCTCGCTGATTTCATCGGACTAGATACATGTTTATTTATTATGAATACCCTTCATGAGGGACTTGGGGATAGCAAGTATCGACCTTGTCCTCTTTTGAAAAAATACGTGAATGCAGGCTGGCTGGGCAAAAAGACAAAGAGAGGTTTTTACACATACCACGACCACTCATAGGGGGAGTCAAAATGGATGTTTTGCTTACGGATCAACAGCGACTCTGGAGAGAACAGGCAGCAGAATTTGCAAGACAACGTGTATTCCCGGAAGTGGAAGTCATGGAACAAGGTCAGTTCCCAAGGACACTTTTAGCTGAAATGGGACGACAAGGCTTTCTAGGGATTCCAATACCATCTTGTTATCAAGGCTTAGGAGCAGATTTTACAACATATATCATCGCCATTCATGAATTATCCAAAGTGAGTGCGACCATCGGTGTCATTGTGTCCGTCCATACATCTGTTGTGACGATGCCTATTTTGGCTTTTGGAACGAATGAACAAAAAGAATTCTATGTTCCGCTGCTTGCATCCGGGCAGAAACTAGGCGCATTTTGCCTGACTGAACCGAAGGCAGGCTCAGATGCCTCTAGTATTCAGTTAAGGGCAGAGCGGACAGAAGACCATTATGTGTTAAATGGTACAAAAATGTTTATCACAAGCGGCGGGGAAGCAGAGCTGTATCTTGTCTTTGCTGTGACAGATCCCGCTTCTACGAAAAAAAATATATCGGCATTCATTGTCGAGAAAGGTACACCAGGATTTACGATCGGAAAAGATGAGAAAAAGATGGGACTGCATGGATCAAAAACGGTCACGCTTCATTTTGATGGTGTGCGGATTCCAAAACAGCAACTGCTCGGTGCAGAAGGAGAGGGCTTTCACATAGCCATGTCTAGTTTAAATGCGGGAAGAATCGGTATCGCGGGTCAAAGCCTTGGGATAGCTGAAGCGGCTTTAACGGAAGCAGTAGCGTATTTAAAGCAGCACCCAGCAGGTCTAGAAACGACCATTCGGCTAGGAGATTTGGCGGCGAAGCTTGAAGCTGCCAAGCTATTAGTCTATCAAGCGGCTGCTTATAAAGAGGCAAATCGTCCGGTGACAAAGGAAGCATCCATGGCAAAGCTATTTGCGTCAAAAACGGCGGTTGAGATCAGTACAGAAGCGATCCATTTACTCGGCATGGACGGTTATACGAATCGCTATCAAGCACAACGTTACTTTCGTGATGCGAAAGTTTGTGAAATCTATGAAGGAACAAGTGAAATTCAAAGGCTGGTCATTTGTAAACAGCTAATATGAAACGAGGTGGCTCATGATGCAGTTTCAATTAAGTGATGAACATGAAATGATTCAAAAAATGGTGAGGGATTTTGCGAAAAATGAAGTAGAGCCAACAGCAGCAGAGCGAGATGAGACAGAAACGTATGATCCAGCTATTTTTCGGCAAATGGCAGAGCTCGGTTTAACGGGGATTCCTTGGCCGGAAGAGGTTGGCGGGATCGGTAGTGATTATTTAGCCTACGTCATCGCGGTGGAGGAGCTTTCAAGAGTGTGCGCCTCTACAGGCGTTACCCTCTCCGCCCACACCTCTCTCGCCTCGTGGCCCATCTATACTTTTGGAACAGATGAACAAAAAGAGACCTATTTAAAGCCGCTTGCAGAAGGACAGAAGGTAGGGGCATATGCACTCACTGAGAGCGGTTCGGGTTCGGATGCCGGCGGAATGAGGACGACGGCAGTAAAGGCAGGCAGTGAATACGTCCTGAACGGTGCGAAAATCTTTATTACAAATGGGGGCATTGCGGATTATTATATTGTGTTTGCTGTGACAGACCAAGAAGCTGCATCTCGAAATACGACAGCCTTTATTGTAGAAAAAGAGACACCGGGCTTCTCGGTCGGTAAAAAGGAAAGCAAACTGGGCATTCGCTCATCGCCAACGACTGAAATTCGATTTGAAGATTGCCGGATTCATGAAAAGAACCGGCTCGGACAAGAAGGAGAAGGCTTTAAAATAGCAATGATGACCCTCGATGGCGGCAGAAACGGCATTGCTGCACAGGCTGTTGGGATTGCACAAGGCGCTCTTGATGCGGCAGTCCATTATGCGAAGGAGCGCAAGCAATTCGGCAAACCAATCATTCAACAGCAAGGAATCGCGTTTAAGCTAGCAGATATGGCAACCGCAATTGAAGCCTCCAGGCTACTCACTTATCAGGCAGCATGGCTCGAAACGAAAGGGCTCCCGTACGGAAAAGAATCAGCTATGTCCAAGCTCTTTGCTGGAGATACAGCCATGAAGGTAACAACAGAAGCCGTCCAAATCTTCGGCGGCTACGGGTATACAAAGGATTACCCAGTCGAACGATACATGCGTGATGCGAAAATCACCCAAATTTATGAAGGCACACAGGAAATCCAGCGCCTAGTCATCTCGCGCAAACTACTAGATATGTAGAAAAAAAGCAAAGACCACCTGATGTGAGGTGGTCTTTTTTGGTGTGGTTCATGAAGTGTTTTTGCACTAGCACCATCCAAAATTCACATTAACGTATGAGTGATTTGTAACTGATGAAGTAGTGAGTATTGGTACATGTGAATTGGCAATATACCTACTAAAGAATTAGACCTCAAGAATAATATAGCGATAATCCACATACAAGGTAATAGTCGGGTTTTCCTGAATTTAAGATGATTTCCAGAATTGAACCATATTATATGAGCATTATGTTAAAATTGAGAAAATAAAAATATGGGAGGTTATTATGACCACAACTACTACTATCTTAGCGATTGTAACTTTGGTGATATGGATCATGGTTTCCGCAGAACTATCAAAGTCTTCAAAGAAAGATCAAAATGAAAAAGAAAATAGCCGTAGAAAATTAATTGTTTTAATGTTTGCAGGCATCATATTGACGATAGCAGTAGTCATCTCATTACTTCAGAAATTATAGCTTTAAAATAAACGAAAAAAGTGTATCGTTATGAAAGCTGTTTGAGGATTATATAAAAAAGTTCATCTCGTTCACTAATGTGTTTAAACTTTGCAGAAATGTCACAGTTCAGCCTCATTTCTAACGTGATGGTTATGATTCTTCCTACATAAATAAGCAATTCTTTTTTTGCCCGAATAGCTGAATCTTCTAAAGGAAATACAGAAAAATGAATATACAGAGGATTCATGCAAAAAGCAGCCATTATTTTTCATCATACGTTCAAGGATTTGAATAAAGGGTATCTATTTTGATATCAAACCGAAGTCGAGACAACTCAATATGAGTGTCTCGATTTTTTTGGAATTGAGGAAATTGATTCAATTTAACTAGGTAATTTAATCCATTTTCTTCTTTTTTGACTTCGATTCATAGGGACTTATGTTGTGTTTTAGAAAATAGTATGTTTATCACATTTTCTAAATGTTACAATTTTTCAAAAGCTATGATAGGAATTGAGATATATAAAGATATTGATATCTTTCCAAAAATGAATCACTTTCTCATACAGATACAGTACTTCGCTCCTTAGGGTCAATGTGTATAACTGTACTTCCCATTCCATTCATCACTTCTCTTGAATTCAAAATAAAATCAACTCTTTTTTCACATCCATAATGATGATTCAGTTAATTTTTGAACTTGGTCTCTGTCTTTAACGAAGATGAGCTCCAATTGTTGAAGAATATTTCAGTAATAATTGAAGGACTACAACGAGCATCTCTTAAAAAAATTCATCATGAAAGTTTACCTGCCTCTAAAAAGAAGGCACTGAAGATTTGAAACGAATTGAATTTTTGTGTTTATCAGAAATTCTGACTAGATTTGAATGAATCAGAGCATTTTATGCTATTACATAAGTGCCCAGTAAAAATGGAAAATGAACGTAAATCCTGATAAAAACTGATTACAAATACCGTTAATTAAATAAATATTACAAATTTTCCAAAAAAATATTGAAATGTCATTTCCTTCTTGCTAGACTAAAGAAGTAGTAAATAATCGAAGGAGGTCATATTATGACGAAAGCAACAGATTCTAAGTTTTATGCTTTATTATCGCTATCACTTCTTGCGGTAACATTAGTAGCTTTAGTGATTGGTAATGGTTCTTTGATTGCAGCAAATTTAGGTGTTAGTACTGCAACTGCGGCAACAGTAGTGAATTTCTTAGATACTTGGTCCTCAGTAGCGACAGTCATTACAATCGTTGGTGTTTTCACTGGCGTAGGCACAATTAGTTCAGGTGTAGCTGCTACTATTTTGGCTATCCTTAAGAAACAAGGAAAAGCAAAAGCTGCTGCTTTTTAATCTAAAAAAAAATCATCTCAATCTTTAATTGAGATGATTTTTTTTCCAAAAGTCAGGTGAAATGGCGCTTAATAGACATTGATTTAAAAACTAATTTAACGTTTTATGCTCATGCGGCTTGTAATAAAACATTAATTAGGAGGAAATTTTATGATAAAAGCAAATAAATTTGGCTCATTCTCACTATTGTTATTTGCAGTGACCATGGCATCTTTAGTCGTTGGAAATGGTTCTTTCATAGCAGCCAATCTATGTGTTAGTACTGTGGCTGCCGCTGCAATTATGGTTGTACATAAAAAACAAGGGAAAGCCAAAGCAGCTGCTTTTTAAAATGACTTATGCATAAAACTAATAAACTATTTAAAATATATGATCAAAGTATAATGGGTTACCTCAATTATATTGGGATGGTTCTTTTTTCTTTCATTGTAATGGGAGCGTTGATTTTCTATCGGGGTGAGATTCCCGGCACTTACCTAAACAGCTTTGTTTTTATTTCAATATACATTGTAGCTACAGCTAATATTAATCGTTGTGTATTACCGTATAGAAGACAGCAGCCTGGCTTGGTCTTTGTCTCTAAACAATTGTTGTTGAAACATTTATTCTTTACGATAAAAAAAGGATACTCAGTTCAATTACTTTTGGCTTGTTTCATTGCTTTAACCTTTTTGTTAGTAGAAAATCAATATTTCATTATGATACTAGCACTTATTGTCGTGATGCTTTCTTTTGCATCTCAATTATTGTCAGGTCTATTCAATATCATCAACAGAATACTCCTTTTGTTGCAATTTTGGTATGTCATAACGTCCGTTGTTGAAGCAGTTTTGATACTCCAAATAGTACAATTTTTTCTTATTTACATGTACATAAGTAATTCTCATAGGATACCTTTGACAACTGGGCTTTCCTTCCTTAAAAGTGCGAATAAGCAATATAGATCTGGAAATATTCTGTATTTATTTTTGTCTTATATCACTAGTAATAAAATATTAATCATTTTAATAGGCGCCTCAGTATCAGTGCTTACTTATTTCGCTCAATCCTTTTTAACGAAAATAGAAAATCTGCCTGCGCTCATTTTAGTCTATATCAACTTTATTACGATCTTAGAAATTTTAATAGGGTCGAAAAAGGAAGAGGTTGTGCTTGATAGGGCAAGAATTGAGACGTTGCAATCCTCTTTGATTGTGTCTCCGTACGAGAGGTTTAAATCCAGTACGATTTATTTGCTATGTCTTGTACTGATTTTTGTCAGTGTGTGTGGAATAGTCGGAGTAATGATAAACACGTCCGATATCTCAATCATTCTTAAAAATACGTTATCACTGCCTTTAATCATCTTTATTGGGGTCGTATATTTCAGAAAAACAGAACTATTAATCAACGATTATGAACATAAGTTACTGAAGCTGTCCTTGCCGATTTTATTGCTCATATGCATTACAATTTTCACGATTACTTCATGAAAAGAGGAGGAAAATGATACATAAAAGATTGAAATGTTTTCTGTGGTACTACTCTATCTACTGTATTTTGCTGATAGGTACAGGGATTTATCTTGGGAATATAGTCAACAAAGATTTATTTGAAGCCGCACCGCCAACATCGGGCCAGGAGTTTATGTCTGTAGTCCTACAACATAACTTAACGAACTTTGCTATGTATTTACTGGGGTTCTTGTTGTCGCCTTTATTTCAAATAATGGATTTTGGAGGTTCGTCCTTCGTCATTACGATGGGTTTTAGAACGCTAGGAGCACAAGAAGCTTTAAGTAAACTCATTCCCCATGGGTTATTAGAATTTCCAAATATGTTGTTTTATCAAGGAATAAGCCAGTATGTACTTTTCACTCTCATTTATACGAAATCAATTAAAGCTGCTTTAGGTGTCATGAAAAAAATGATTCCTTATTATCTACTATCGTTAGTCATCCTAATAATCGCTGCTTTTATTGAAGGGTATGACTCTTTATTATTTTCTATCATGATCAATCATAGATGGTTTTATTGAAGACTCTATAAGACAGAGAAGGGGATTCAAGTGGGATTAGAATTTGTAGAATGTACGAAGAAGTTCAAAAACAATATCATACTAGATAAAGTGAATTTTTCAATTCCAACAGGTCTCTTTCATTTAGTAGGGAGAAATGGTGCAGGTAAAAGCACTCTCCTTAAAATGATCGCTGGTTTAGATAAGAGATACTCTGGAGATATTGAGGCAAACAAAGAATCGACTCTTTATTTAAATGTGGATCCTATTGGTATTCACCCATTTACAATTAGAGAAAATCTAGAAATTCTGTGGAATACGTTTAAAATTGTGCCGAATGAAGAACAAATGGGGAAAGTAAATGAATTTTTCGATGGTAACCTAGATGGTTCGTATAGCAGAGCATCTACGGGTATGAAAGCGAAGGTAGGTTTATCTTTATTATTCGTAAAGGATTGGGAAACCATCCTAATTGATGAAACCATGTCATCTCTAGATTCAGAGAGTATAGAGATGCTATCTGAGAGGCTAGTGAATCTCTCTATTAAAAAAATTTCAACCATCATATATGTTTCCCATAGCATGGTAAATAAACGTTTAAACGATCATTCAAGCATTGTGAGTATAGGGGATGGGAGGCTATTATGGAACAACGTCCAAGAATAACATCATTGATATCATTGGTCATTTTTATTATGGCCAATTACTATTTCGTTACTTTTGCTATTGAGGTGAATGGCTACATTTCGCAACTAGATGATTTAAGAGCTTTGTTAGAAGATATGTCCTATGAAACGATGTTGAATCTAATTGTTGTCATTACAACAATTCTAACCACCATCAGCCTATTAGTTCAGTATCTCATCGCAAAATTCCTATTAATCATCTTTGCTCCAGAGGTTAAGGGTCATTTGTTTTATGCTCTAATTCCTAAGATTATCATTATGTTTATGAATGTAATATGTATGGGGATCTTGCAAATACAAAACTTATGGCTGTACCTCTTCACGGCACTTATAGGAGCAGTGTTCATCTTGTTCTTTTTTCAATACAAAAAAGCGAACTGGAAAGCATCGACTCTCTTTGCGGCACCATTTATTATAGATGCTTTCATTTCCTTAGGAAAAGAAATAGTCGCTGTACTATAATAAATAGTACATGAACTTTCAAGTGAAACAAAGCTTGCACATAAAAGTGAATTCAAGGGAATTTGAGAAAAAAGGTTTATACATGTTTTCCATGACAGGTACACGTCAACTGAACCCGTTGACGTGTACCTTTTTATATGGTTTATAAAAAATGAACAAACATTTCGTTCAAATGATAGCCAACATTTATTCATTCTCCATTGCTGCCTCTGATTGTTCTCATTTTTTTCGTTTGGAATGAATAGAAACGTCATATAAAAAGCATGCCTGACACAAAAGCTAGACCCATTTCACCAAAATGAAGAACCATTAGGTGAGCCTCTGGAGAAAAAATCAAAAATTAACATGATTAAAGGTGGCATAAACTCCCCTAATTTGTTTATAATGAGAGGTATGGTTTGTCGTAAAAATAAGGGATAAACACTTATTATTTCACTGATAAATGGATACATACATGTAATAGAAAGGGAGTGTCTGACCTTGAGTTTGAAAGAATACTCACAGGAGCAGCTCAAGCACATGTCTTTAGTTGAACTTGCTTATGAAATTTTCAGAGACAGCAAAAAACCGATTACGTTTTCCGAGTTAATAGATGAAATGGTCCGTTTACAAGGAATCCAAAAATCTGATCTTGATGATCGCCTTGCTCAATTTTATACAGACTTAAATATAGATGGCCGCTTTATTTCGTTAGGTGATCAGAGATGGGGACTTCGCAGCTGGTATCCAGTTGATCAAATCGAAGAAGAAGTTCAGCCAGCTGTGAAAACAAAAGCGAAAAAGAAAAAAACAAAAGCAGCTGTCGTTGAAGAAGACTTCGATGAAATTGAAGAGGAAGAGGAAATCGAAGAGCTTGAAGAAGACCTTGATCTTGTTGAAGACGACGATGATCTCGATCTAGACGATGATGAGGAAATCGAGGAAGAGATAGAAGACTTCGACGAAGATGATGACGAAGATGATGACGGCTTAACAGAAATTGACGAAGACGATTTAGACGATAATGAGGAAGAGAAATAACCCTCATAAACCGGTCCTCAAAACAGGACAAAACCGTCTTGACTTTCGAGAGCGAACTATGTAGTATGTATTTTGGGCTCTCTAAAAAGAGTACGTAAAGATACGTTCATTTACGCTCCCTTTCATTTATTTGAAAGGGAGCTTTCTTATTTTTCAAGAGATTTAGGGATACACTCTAAAAAGGATGAAGCTGTGCATGCCTAGTCATGCAAGGGTAAAAAAGAGAGGAGCATACGAAATGACAAAGTATATTTTTGTAACAGGAGGAGTTGTTTCCTCACTTGGAAAAGGGATCACGGCTGCCTCGTTAGGCCGCCTTCTGAAAAATAGAGGGATGGATGTCACCATTCAAAAATTCGATCCATATATCAACGTAGACCCAGGGACGATGAGTCCATATCAGCACGGTGAGGTTTTCGTCACAGATGACGGTGCTGAAACAGACCTTGACTTAGGTCACTATGAGCGCTTCATTGATATTAACTTAAATAAGTACAGCAACGTTACAACTGGTAAAATCTACTCTACTGTTCTGAAAAAAGAGCGCCGCGGTGACTATTTAGGCGGAACTGTACAGGTTATTCCCCATATTACAAATGAAATCAAAGACCGCGTGTACCGTGCCGGAAAAGAAACAGGTGCAGATGTGGTCATCACAGAAATCGGCGGAACAGTTGGAGACATCGAATCCCTTCCTTTCCTAGAAGCGATTCGTCAAATGAAGAGTGACATTGGCCGTGAAAACGTCATGTACATTCATTGTACCCTTGTTCCTTACATCCGAGCAGCAGGTGAACTGAAAACAAAACCAACACAGCATAGTGTAAAAGAACTTCGCAGCCTTGGGATTCAGCCAAACGTGATTGTGGTCAGAACTGAAATGCCAATGACCCAAGACATGAAGGACAAAATTGCGTTATTCTGTGATATTGATACAAAAGCTGTTATCGAATGCCAAGATGCAGACACGCTATACTCTATTCCGCTTGATTTACAAAAACAAGGACTAGACAAGCTTGTATGTGAACATATGAAACTTGATTGCCAAGATGCAGACATGACGGAGTGGACAGCGCTAGTCGATAAAGTGCAAAACCTCTCAAAACAAGTCACAATTGGTCTAGTAGGGAAATATGTTGAACTGCAAGATGCATACATTTCTGTCGTTGAATCACTTCGCCATGCTGGTTATGCATTTGATGCAGACGTTCAAATCAAATGGATCAATGCCGAAGAAGTGACAGCAGAAAATATGGCTGATTTCGCGCAAGATGTCGACGGCATCATCGTTCCTGGAGGTTTCGGAGACCGCGGAGTGGAAGGGAAAATTGTTGCTACACAATATGCCCGTGAAAACAAAGTGCCTTTCTTCGGAATTTGTTTAGGAATGCAAGTTGCGTCGATTGAATATGCACGAAACGTACTAGGACTTGAGGGAGCTCATTCAGCGGAAATTGATCCTGAAACAGAATTCCCAATCATTGACCTTCTTCCAGAACAGAAGGATGTAGATGATCTAGGCGGAACACTTCGCCTTGGTCTGTATCCTTGTAAATTAAATGAAGACTCCAAAGCATTTGCTGCATACAATGATGAAGTGGTCTACGAACGCCACCGCCATCGCTATGAGTTCAATAATGAATTCAGACAGCAAATGGAAGCTGCAGGATTTGTTTTCTCTGGGACAAGCCCAGACGGACGTCTTGTGGAAATTATCGAGCTGAAGGATCATCCTTGGTTCCTTGCTTCTCAGTTCCACCCAGAATTCGTCTCAAGACCGACAAGACCTCAGCCATTATTTAGAGATTTTGTTGGTGCTTCACTACAAGCATCTGAATCAAAATAAAACAAAAAAACTGCCGAGAATATGATCTTCTCGGCAGTTTTTTTATTCATATTCTTCAACGATTTCTTTTACAGTAAACGATAGAGCGTGGTAGACGTATAAGCATGTCATTAAAGCAGGATAACCGAACCTTGTTCCGTCATCAGCAGGCACAAGCGGTTTCTTGAGCTGAAAATCAATATGGACATCACAATGCTCTTCAATGATGGACGGCTCCTTTTGTGTGGGACCGACACCAACAACGGGCATCCCTTGCGCGTGCAGCTCTTTTACAAGAGATTGAGTCTCCTCGTCTTCTGGGTCTGAATAAAATAATAGCACCCTATCACTTGGATGAAGTAAGCTGCGCTCCGTTTGATCAAGTGGCAGTACTTTCGCACCTGGAAATGGCTCCTTGCTTTCAGTTGCCTCTAGGGCAACAGCAGCCAGTTCATTCTTCCCGTGAAAATAAACACCATGTCCACTGACAACGGCTTGTGCAAGAAGGCGTGCACCATCCTCAATCGCTTCAGCCTGCTTTTCTCCAATACGTGAAAAAATACCTGATAACTGTGTCGTGAAAATTTTTAACAAGACGGATTTCCTCCTTCGGTCAGATCATTTTATAATAGAATATAAAGAGAATATTAGGAAAAATGCTCAGAAAATGTCGTAAAGTAAACTATTATAAATAAAGGAAATGTGAAAATCAAACAGAATTATTTAACAACAGCTCTTTTTATGGCGAAAAATGAAAGCAATGGGGTGTAACAGATGAATGAGAAAATTTTAATTGTCGATGATCAATATGGTATTAGAATATTGTTGAATGAAGTGTTTCATAAAGAAGGCTATCAAACCTTCCAAGCAGCCAATGGACTTCAGGCGTTAGATATTGTGAAAAATCATAGACCAAACCTTGTGCTACTTGATATGAAGATTCCCGGAATGGATGGAATTGAAATTTTAAAACGCATGAAATTAATTGATGAAGACATCCGTGTCATCATTATGACAGCCTATGGGGAATTAGACATGATCCAAGAATCCAAAGAACTCGGTGCTTTGACGCACTTTGCAAAACCTTTTGATATTGATGAAATCCGAGATGCTGTCAAAGAATACTTGCCACTCGAAACAAATGGTTAGATGGAAATGATTGAATCGAGTCATTCTGTTGCCGATTTGTCGAATAATTGGTATCCTAGATAAGAAGAAGAAAGCGATCTGACTTTGAAAGTTTACATATGGCGAGAAATTCTGGTCATGCTAGGGTGGAGAGCTTTTTTTAGTAAGCAAATTAGCTACATAGGGAGGATTTTTCATCATGCCTTTAGTTTCAATGACAGAAATGTTGAAAGACGCAAAGGAAAAAGGTTACGCTGTTGGACAGTTTAACTTAAATAATTTAGAATTCACGCAAGCGATTTTACTAGCTGCTGAAGAAGAGAAATCTCCAGTTATCTTAGGAGTATCTGAAGGAGCAGGACGCTACATGGGCGGCTTCAAAACAGTTGTCGCAATGGTTAAAGCGTTAATCGAAGAATATAATGTAACAGTTCCTGTTGCGATTCATTTAGATCACGGTTCAAGCTTTGAATCTTGTGCAAAAGCAATCCATGCAGGATTTACTTCTGTCATGATCGACGCTTCTCACCATCCATTCGATGAGAACGTAGCAACAACTGCGAAAGTAGTTGAGCTTGCACATTTCCACGGTGTATCTGTAGAAGCTGAGCTTGGAACTGTTGGCGGACAAGAAGACGACGTCATCGCTGAGGGCGTTATTTATGCTGATCCAAAAGAGTGTCAAGAGCTTGTAGAACGCACTGGTATTGACTGCCTTGCACCTGCATTAGGTTCAGTTCATGGTCCATACAAAGGTGAACCAAACCTTGGTTTCACTGAAATGGAAGAAATTGGTAAAATGACAGGTCTTCCACTTGTTCTTCATGGCGGAACAGGTATCCCAACTGCTGACATCAAGCGTTCAATTTCACTTGGTACAGCAAAAATCAATGTAAACACTGAAAACCAAATTGCTTCTGCGAAAGCAGTACGCGAAACACTTGCTGCAAAAACAGAAGAGTATGATCCACGTAAATATCTTGGACCAGCTCGTGACGCAATTAAAGCGACTGTTATCGGCAAAATGCGTGAATTTGGTTCTTCTAACCAAGCATAATTTGATGAGAACCGAAAGCCGCCTGAGTCACAGGCGGTTTTCTCCATATCTTGAGAAAGCGCAATCAAATTTACATTTCAGACAATTTATTGATAGGAGAGTGGCACGGTTATGTTATTTTTCGTAGATACAGCGAATATCGCAGACATCAAAGAGGCGCACGAGCTTGGCATTTTAGCAGGCGTCACAACAAACCCTAGTTTAGTAGCGAAAGAAAAGGACGTATCATTCCACGACCGTCTTCGCGAAATCACTGACGTAGTATCAGGTTCTGTCAGTGCAGAAGTCATTTCCCTCAAAGCAGAAGAAATGATTGAAGAAGGAAAAGAGCTTGCTGCCATTGCACCAAATATCACGGTGAAAATCCCAATGACAACAGATGGTCTTAAAGCTGTCAAAGCGTTAACAGACCTTGGAATTAAAACAAACGTCACTTTGATTTTCAGTGCAAACCAAGCTTTGCTTGCAGCTAGAGCTGGTGCGACGTATGTCTCTCCATTCCTCGGCCGCTTAGATGACATTGGCCAAAATGGTCTCGATCTCATCAGTGAAGTGAAAACTATTTTTGATGTTCATGGCTTAGATACACAAATCATTGCTGCATCCATTCGTCATCCACAGCACGTGACAGAAGCTGCGCTTAGAGGTGCTCATATTGGCACAATGCCGCTGAAAGTCATCAAGCAGCTGACGAAACACCCATTAACGGATGCGGGCATTGAGCAATTTTTAGCAGACTGGAATAAATAAATGATTGTGGCAGGCGGGATTGTCTCCTGTTTGCCGCAGTTTTCCTTAAAACGCTAAGAAATGTTTTGTGCAAAGAAGAGAACATCACAGCCTCGCAAAGCTTCGATTATTTTTCTTCCGACAAATTTCGTTTAACCTGTATTCTTTCTCTTGATATTGGCTAAATTTTGGACAAGACCTTTTAAAGCGCGACATCCACAAACAGTATAACTCCAACAGTGATCTTCTTTAAGAAGGGAGACAAATATGGAAAAGTTAAACATTGCCGGCGGTGACCCCTTACGCGGGACCGTACATATTAGTGGTGCGAAAAATAGTGCAGTAGCACTGATTCCTGCCACGATTCTCGCTGATTCTCCAGTAACGATTGAGGGCCTTCCGCATATTTCAGATATTGACACATTACGAGATCTGTTAGAAGAAATTGGGGGAAAGGTCACGTTTGAAAAAGGTGAAATGGTCGTCAATCCTGCTTCCATGATCAGTATGCCGCTTCCTAATGGGAAAGTGAAGAAACTGCGTGCATCTTATTATTTAATGGGCGCTATGCTAGGAAGATTCAAGCAGGCTGTCATTGGGCTGCCAGGAGGATGCCACTTAGGACCTAGGCCGATCGATCAGCATATCAAAGGCTTTGAAGCACTCGGAGCCGAGGTAACAAACGAGCAGGGTGCCATTTATTTGCGCGCTGAAAAATTAGTCGGAGCCCGTATTTACCTTGATGTGGTCAGTGTAGGTGCGACCATTAATATCATGCTGGCAGCCGTACTGGCTGAAGGGAAAACGTTAATTGAAAATGCCGCAAAAGAACCCGAAATTATTGATGTAGCCACATTGCTTGCGAGCATGGGAGCCAAAATCAAAGGTGCGGGTACTGATGTGATTCGAATCGAAGGTGTAGAATCTCTTCATGGCTGTAAGCATTCCATCATCCCTGATCGTATAGAAGCAGGCACTTTTTTAATTGCCGGTGCTGCGATGGGAGATGAAGTTGTACTTGATAATGTGATCCCAACTCATTTAGAATCAATTACGGCGAAACTTAGAGAGATGGGGTTCACCATTGAAACAAGCAACGATCAAATGCTGATCGTTGGCAGAAACGAAGGACTCAAGCCTGTCGATATCAAAACCCTTGTGTATCCGGGCTTTCCGACAGACCTTCAGCAGCCGATGACGGCGCTGCTAACAAAGGCGAAAGGCACGAGTGTGGTCACAGATACGATCTACTCAGCCCGCTTTAAGCACATTGACGAATTGCGTCGAATGGGTGCAAACATGAAGGTCGAAGGAAGATCTGCCATTATTACTGGACAAACGCAGCTTCAAGGAGCAAAGGTGAAAGCAAGTGACCTGCGTGCAGGTGCTTGTCTCGTCGTTGCAGGGTTAATGGCAGACGGTGTGACCGAAATCACAGGGCTTGAACATATAGACAGAGGATATAGTTTGCTTGAGAAGAAGCTTGAAGGCTTGGGTGCAACCATCTGGCGTGAAAAGCTGAGTGACCAAGAAATAGAAGAACTTCAAAATTCATAAGGCTTTGACTGTGAGAGGAGATTTGGACAAAAATGGAAAGAAGTTTATCGATGGAACTAGTACGGGTGACAGAAGCAGCTGCATTAAAATCTGCTCGTTGGATGGGAAGAGGACTAAAAGACGAAGCAGATGATGCTGCGACAAGTGCAATGCGTGATGTATTTGATACCATTCCGATGAAAGGAACAGTGGTCATTGGCGAGGGGGAAATGGACGAAGCACCAATGCTTTATATTGGGGAAAAGCTTGGGAACGGATATGGACCTCGCGTGGATGTAGCTGTTGATCCATTAGAAGGAACAAATATTGTGGCAAGCGGTGGCTGGAATGCCTTAGCTGTTATTGCGGTTGCAGATCATGGCAATTTGCTGAATGCACCTGATATGTACATGGATAAGATCGCAGTAGGTCCAGAAGCGGTAGGCTGCATCGACATTGAAGCGCCTGTCATTGACAATCTTCGCGCTGTTGCAAAAGCAAAAAACAAAGATATTGAAGATGTGGTTGCAACGATTTTAAACAGAGATCGACATGAGAAAATCATTGCTGAACTGAGAGAAGCAGGAGCAAGAATCAAACTGATCGATGATGGTGACGTTGCAGGGGCCATTAATACAGCATTTGATCATACAGGTGTTGATATTCTATTTGGTTCAGGCGGAGCGCCAGAAGGTGTCCTTTCTGCTGTTGCATTAAAGGCACTTGGTGGTGAAATCCACGGAAAGCTTCTTCCTCAAAGTGAAGAAGAACTCAGGCGCTGTGAGAGAATGGGGCTGGATGTTGGCAAAGTCTTAAGAATGGAAGACCTCGTGAAAGGCGACGACGCCATTTTTGCAGCGACTGGTGTAACAGACGGTGAGCTATTAAAAGGTGTTCAATTCAAAGGCTCTGTTGGAACAACACATAGTGTTGTGATGCGTGCGAAATCAGGTACAGTTCGCTTCGTAGACGGCAGACATAGCTTAAAGAAAAAACCGAATCTTGTCATTCGTCCGTAATCTGAAAGCGGGTATTCATTACCCGCTTTTCATATAGGTGTCAAATATATATCATTTTCTTTTTAAAGTTGAATAATCTCTGCAAATGAGGTAAAACTAAAGAGTGCTGCGAAATTTTCTGCGAATTTACTTCTTTTAAGCTTCAACAAGTTTAAATACTGCCGCATCATGACGATATACTCATTATCCTTCTCTATGTTGACAAAGCTCAATTTCACATTGTTCCTATCTTTACGATAAAACGAGTGGGAGCGTTACCATGAGAGCGAGGTCATTCCAACAAAAACGGAATTTAAAGCTAATCAAATACAATGGTCATGCATTTGTAATGAAATACATTGACTAGAAAAGTGTGGTGTCCATATTGAAAGATGTTTCGATTTCATCTTTGGAAAATATGAAATTAAAAGAGCTGTATGAGTTAGCAAAAAAATACAAAATCTCTTATTACAGCAAACTAACAAAAAAAGAATTAATTTTTGCCATCTTAAAGGCGAACGCTGAACAAGAAGATCTCTTATTTATGGAGGGAGTTCTTGAAATTATTCAGTCTGAGGGATTTGGTTTCTTAAGACCAATTAACTACTCTCCAAGTTCTGAAGATATTTATATTTCAGCTTCACAAATCAGACGCTTTGATTTGCGAAACGGAGATAAGGTGTCTGGAAAGGTACGACCTCCAAAAGAGAATGAACGCTACTATGGCCTCCTTCATGTCGAAGCGGTAAATGGGGACGACCCAGAATCAGCTAAGGAACGTGTTCACTTTCCTGCACTCACGCCGCTATTCCCTGATCGTCAAATGATTCTTGAAACACAGCCTAATCACCTGTCTACTAGAATTATGGATATGATGGCGCCAGTTGGGTTTGGGCAGCGTGGTTTAATTGTTGCGCCGCCTAAGGCTGGGAAAACCATTTTGCTCAAAGAAATTGCCAACAGCATTTCTGAAAATCACCCAGAGTCAGAGCTAATTGTCCTTTTAATTGACGAACGCCCGGAGGAAGTAACAGATATCGAACGTTCTGTTGCAGGGGATGTTGTTAGTTCAACCTTTGACGAAGTACCGGAAAACCACATTAAAGTAGCAGAGCTTGTATTAGAGCGTGCCATGCGTCTTGTTGAACATAAGAAAGATGTCATCATCCTAATGGACAGCATCACAAGGCTTGCTCGTGCATACAACCTTGTCATCCCGCCAAGCGGCCGAACGCTTTCCGGTGGTATTGATCCTGCTGCTTTCCACCGTCCAAAACGTTTCTTTGGTGCTGCGCGTAACATTGAAGAAGGCGGAAGCTTGACGATTTTAGCCACTGCGCTTGTTGATACGGGATCACGTATGGATGATGTGATTTATGAGGAATTTAAGGGAACAGGGAACATGGAGCTACATTTGGACCGCTCTCTGGCAGAAAGAAGAATTTTCCCAGCAATCGACATTCGTCGTTCTGGAACGAGAAAAGAAGAACTGCTTGTACCAAAAGAGCATCTTGATCGTTTATGGGCGATGAGAAAATCAATGTCAGATACACCTGATTTTGCTGAGAAGTTCATGCGCAAAATGAGAAAAACAAAGACAAACCAAGAATTTTTCGATATTTTAACGCAAGAATGGAAACAAGCGAACATGTCTGCATCAAGAAGATAGCTTGTTGAAAAAATACATTTGCAATCATAGACTCACACTGTTATAATTTCATCATGTGCGTTTCAGAATTTATTCTGAGATATTAACTCTGTTTCCGAATTGGATTCAGGGCGGAAGGAGATGACAGTAGATGAAAACAGGAATTCATCCTAACTACAAAAAAGCTACAGTCAAATGCGCTTGTGGAAATGAGTTTGAAACTGGATCAGTAAAAGAAGAGGTACGCATCGAGATTTGCTCTGAGTGCCATCCTTTCTATACAGGCCGTCAAAAATTCGCTTCTGCTGATGGACGTGTTGACCGCTTTAACAAAAAATACGGTCTTAAGTAATAATAGATACAATAAACAGGCAGGAATCCGTTCTTGCCTGTTTTTTTACGTGGATTGATGGAACTTTAAAACGGGGGAGAAGACCTTATGTATGTGATGAAACAAAGCGGTTGGCTTGAAGTCATCTGCGGAAGTATGTTTTCTGGAAAGTCGGAAGAATTGATTCGGAGAGCCAAAAGGGCCACCTTTGCCAAACAAGAAGTAAAAATATTCAAACCAGCGATTGATAACCGATATAGTACTAGCTCAGTTGTTTCACATAACGGTTCATCGGTCGATGGGATTGCAGTAGCCTCACCAAAAGACATAATAACGCACATATCAGAAAGAACCGATGTCATTGGCATAGATGAGGTGCAATTTTTTGATGAGACAATCATTGACATTGTCACTCAATTGGCTGATAAAGGTTACCGAGTCATTGTTGCAGGCCTTGATCAAGACTTCAGAGGAGAGCCATTTGGTGTTGTTCCGCATTTAATGGCATGTGCAGAGCTTGTAACAAAACTTCAAGCAGTTTGTTCGGTATGCGGCTCCCCAGCGAGTAGAACACAACGCTTAATCGACGGTAAACCCGCATCCTATGATGATCCCATTATTTTAGTAGGTGCGCAGGAATCATACGAAGCACGATGCAGACATCACCATGAAGTACCAAGACTTGACGTTGGTACAACACTTGACAATTAAAAAAATAGCAAATGCCGCTGTGTTTCGTTTTTTGAGATTTTGGCTGAACACCCATCATTTGTACTTAAATAAATTAAATAACGCTACGAAAAAATTATCTAATTTTCAACGCTTGCGTTTTAGCATAAGCAGGCATAAAATGACTAACTGTAGTGTAAAGCATTTTAACGAAAAGTTCGATTTCTTGTCATAATTTTTTTGATTAAGGATTATTCTCCTTAATCGTTCTTTAAATTAATAGTTCACTTTATTTATATTTTAGAAAGAGGGTAGTTTTTGATGAACAACGTGAAGAAAACAAAAGAAGGGTACCTCGAAACCACTTTGACAGGTAAAGATGTATTATCGATTCCAACGTTGAACAAAGGCGTTGCTTTCTCTGAAGAAGAAAGACAAGAGCTTGGACTAGAAGGCTTACTTCCTCCAACTGTTCTCACTTTAGAACAACAAGCGGAGAGAGCGTACAAGCAATTTCTAGCACAGCCAGATCGTCTTCGTCAAAACGTATACTTAAGTGATTTGCAAAACCGTAACGAAGTATTGTTCTATAAGCTTATATCAGACAAGCTTCGTGAAATGCTTCCTGTTGTGTACACACCAACTGTTGGTGAAGCGATTCAAGAATACAGCCATGAATACAGAAGACCTCATGGTGTCTATCTTTCAATCGACAACATTGACGGCATTGAGAAAGCATTTGAAAACTTACATGCAACAGCAGGAGATATTGACCTGATCGTAGCAACTGACTCTGAGAGCATTCTTGGAATTGGTGACTGGGGTGTCGGTGGTATCAACATCGCAATCGGTAAATTAGCTGTTTACACAGCTGCAGCAGGTATTGATCCAAGCCGCGTGATTCCAGTCGTATTAGATGTTGGAACAAACAATGAAAAATTATTGAATGATCCATTATACATCGGAAACCACCACAAACGTGTACAAGGTGAAAAATACGAGGAATTCATTGATGCTTATGTAAAAGCAGCGCTTAAATTCTTCCCGAAAGCATTACTTCACTGGGAAGACCTTGGAAACAAAAACGCACGTAACATCATGAAAAAATACAATGATAACATCTTAACTTTCAATGATGATATTCAAGGTACTGGTGCCATTACTTTAGCGGGTGTTCTTGCAGCTGTCAAGAAAACTGGTACTCAATTGAAAGATCACCGTGTGATGATCTTCGGAGCTGGATCAGCTGGAATCGGAATCGCAGATCAAATGCGTGACACAATGGTTCTTGAAGGTCTAAGTGAAGAAGAAGCAAACGATGCTTTCTGGACACTAGACTACAGGGGTCTACTGACAGATCAATTCGAAGGTGAAGTATTTGATTTCCAAAAACCATACCTTCGTTCTTCTGATGAAGTAGAAGGCTGGGCACGTGATGAAAAAGGTCAAATCTCATTTGTTGAAGCTGTTCGCAAGGTGAAGCCAACGATTCTAATTGGTACATCAGGTCAAGGCGGCGCATTCACTGAAGAAATCATAAAAGAAATCGCAGCTCATACAGAGCGTCCAGTGATCATGCCAATGTCTAACCCAACACCACTTGCGGAAGCAGTTCCAGAAGATCTATTCAAATGGACAGACGGCCGTGCACTAGTTGCAACAGGAAGTCCGTTCGAAAACGTTGAGTATAACGGAATTGAACATGAAATTGGACAATCAAACAATGCGTTTGTATTCCCTGGACTTGGTCTTGGTTCAATCGTAACGGAATCAAAAATCATCACAAAAGGCATGTTCGTTGCTTCTGCGGATGCGATTGCTGAAATGGTTGATCATGATAAACCAGGTGCTGGCCTACTTCCAAGCATTGATAAGTTACAAGAAGTTTCTATCAAAGTGGCTATTGAAGTGGCAAAAGCAGCAATTAAAGATGGTGTCGCAAGAAAAACACCTGACGACATCGAACAAGCTGTGAAAGATGCAATGTGGATTCCTGAATATAAAAAAATTGTAAGAGCATAATAAAATGTGTAACGCGGCATTGTTTCGGGTAATCTAAGCAATGCCGCAATAAAATAAAGAAACATGTAAAGGATTCAAGGAGGAATAGTAAGATGGACTTTTTAAATATTTTGATCCTCCTAGCACCGATTTTTTTCGTTATCGCGCTGGGTTGGTTCGCAGGGAACTTCGGCAGCTATGACGCTAAATCTGCAAAAGGTGTAAGTACACTTGTTACAAAGTATGCTTTGCCAGCGCACTTTATCGCCAGCATTCTGTCAACACCAAAAGATAAATTCTATAGTCAAATTCCATTTTTCGTTGCATTGATTTTCGGAATCGTTGGTTTTTATATCATTATCCTTTTAGTTACGAAATTTGCGTTTAAATATGATTTAACAGATTCATCTGTTTTCTCGTTAAACTCAGCACAACCGACCTTTGCATTTATGGGGATTCCGGTCTTGGGCAGTTTATTTGGGGCTCAAGAAGTTGCAATTCCGATTGCTATTACCGGAATAGTTGTAAATGCATTGCTTGATCCAATTGCGATTATTGTGTCAACTGTCGGTGAAAAAACAAAAGGAAAAGCCAAAGACGGCGAAAGTTTCCTAAAAATGACGACAAAAGCGATTTTGCACGGTTTATCAGAGCCGCTTGCACTTGCACCGCTAGCAAGTATCATTCTTGTTCTTTTAGGATTTAAACTTCCTGAAATTGGACATGAAATGCTAGAGGAAATCGGAAGTGTGACGTCAGGGGTTGCACTATTCGCAGTCGGTGTCACTGTAGGTATTCGAAAAATAAAACTGAGCTTACCAGCTTTCAGTATTGCACTATTAAAAGTAGCTGTTCAACCGCTTCTTATGTATCTTATTGCTATTCTTATGGGTCTTTCGGCGGATGAAATTACAAAAGCTGTCTTGCTTGTTGCCTTCCCAGGTTCAGCTGTTGCAGCGATGATCGCCACACGATTTGAGAAACAAGAGGCAGAAACGGCATCCGCATTTGTGATCAGTGCCATCATGTCACTCATTACATTACCGATCATTATTGCGCTTACCGTATAATATAGTAGAAGGCTGCCTCATGAGGCAGCCTCAGCTTGTAGAGAAACTCATGTTTTTCTACAGGCTTTTTTATTTTCATCGTAATTAGGATGGATGAGATTTAATGAAAAAGGCCTCCCACACACCTAGCCTAGCTTCGCTAGGTGTGTGGCAATCTTTTTCATGTTCTGACACGCAGCTGTGAGGAGAACTTGCTCACTCACATTTTGTTTCCCCCTTAACCGGCAGTAGCGAAGCCCATGCAGTTGTTTTGAATCTGCAAAGCTTCGCTCTATTTTTTCTTTTCTTTTTTTATATAGCTCTTTTCCAGAAACAGTTAGACGATTCTGTCTGATCTTTTCTTTATGTTCTTCCCATATGTGTCTTGAGATGACTCTTTGATGATTTTTCGACCTTGTGCATCTTTCAAGGAAAGGACACGATGCACATTTTTTAGGATCTGATTTGTAGAATCGATAACCTTTTCGATCTGTTGTCGTATATAAAAGCTTCTCACCTTTTGGGCATATGTAATGATCATTTTCAGAATCATACTGAAATTTCCACTTCTCAAATAATCCTCTTGTTGGATGAAAACGTCTATGGGCAATGACACCAAAAATATGTCGATCAGATAGACCTTTACAAATTGGTGTTGTCAAATAACCTGAATCAAGCGCAACAGCTTCTACTTGAAAACCAAATCGTGCGATTTGGTGATCTAACCGATCAAGATATGGAACAGAATCATGGACATTTCCAGGCGTGACATGAGCATCGGTGATGATATTATACTTCATATCTGTTGTCCGGTGGTCTAGGTAGAAAAAGCCTTCAGGCTTGTTTTCGCGATATAAATAGCCACTTTCAGGATCAGTCATACTTTGACGAATGTCTTTTTCTGTTTTCACCTCCTCTTTTACCTTTAAGGGCTTTTTTCCATGTGCCACCCGATCTTCTTGGACTGCTTCTTCTAAATCATTGATATAGTTCTGGGTATCTTGTTCAATCGTTTTTCTCGTATATTTATGTTTATTAGCATTGGCTTTAAGATGAGTTGAATCAGTAAAAAGAACGCGACCTCCTACCATATCATGATTGATAGCTTGAAGCACAATCTCATCGAAAATGTCTTGAAAAATCGTTGTATTTTTAAATCGAGTACGACGATTCCAACTAATAGTGGAGTGATGGGGAACGGGATCATTGATGTTCAAACCTAAAAACCATCTATACGCCATGTTATAGTAAATTTCTTTTTCGAGTTGTCTTTCAGAACGGATACCGTAAAGGTATCCGATAAACATCATTTTGAACAAAATAAGCGGATCAAGAGAAGGACGACCTTTATTCTCACTATAATAGGGTTTTACTTTATCTACGATAAATGAAAAATCAATGTACTGATCAATTTTACGAAGCAGGTGGTCCTCTTCGACCAGTTGATCTAGCAATACAAATTCGGCTTCGTGCTGAGAAGAATTTCTAGTGTGGAACATGAGAAAAACACCTTCCTTTAGAATGCTTTTCTCTATTATAAAATGGAGTGGTGGAAAATTTAAGGGAAAAATAAAGCTGCCGAGATTTTCTCGACAGCCTGAGGCTGCCTCATGAGGCAGCCTTTCTTAGCGAAATGAATGAAACAGAGGGAAGAGCACACGCTTTTTTTTGATGTTAGGGTGCGTGATTTCCTTATTTTCTTCTATTTGAGAGGGTTGTTTTAATTTTTCGGTAAGACGCTCAAGTTTAGTGGTGAGTTCTTCAATTTCTCTCCTGTGCTGGAGCAGCTGGTATGATACACCTTCATCTGCTTTTTTAGCCACGTTCCGTTCGAGTTCTTGCAGTCGATTTTCTATATCAGTGCTGTGAAATTGCTGCTGAATGAGCTGATTCACTTGCTTTTCTAAAGCTTCAATCCGCTTAGTAGAGACATCAGTTTCTACAGCAGGCGATAACTGTTGAACGGTTTCTGCGTGGATTGGCAGTCGAATGTCTTGAAGGATCACACCCTCACTCATTTGGTGTTTGACTTCTTTGAGCAGCTGTACAATATCTTCATGAAATTCATAATGTCCAAGTTCATTCCGGGCGACAGGGATGTTGAGCTGTTTGACCCAACGCTGAATCGTTTTTGAAGAAACGCCAATTTCTTTTGCAACCTCATTTGTATTCAAACCAAATGCCCTCCCTTTTTTTCAATTATAAGTACCATTCTCTTTAAGGAGGAACTGTTCCTTCACGTTAGACAAAACAAGTAACCAATCGCCAAAGATCGTGTTTTCTAGCGGAAAATTGCAGAAAATCAATTGTTTTGGAAATTTTTTTGACTGTCATACCCCGCTATACTATAATTAGACTGTTACGCACAAAACAGAGGTGAAGACCATGTTAGACCGTTTAAAATCAATTGAAGAACGCTATGAAAAGCTAAATGAATATTTAAGTGATCCTGAAGTGGTGAACGACCCTACGAAACTTCGTGAATATTCGAAGGAACAATCTGATATTCAAGAAACTGTTGAGGTATATAGACAATATCGTGCGGCATACGACCAGTTGAGCGAAGCGAAAGCAATGCTGGAAGATAAGCTGGATGCCGAGATGCGCGACATGGTCAAAGAAGAAATTTCAGAGCTCACAGAGGAAACAGAACGTTTAGAAGACGAGCTGAAAATCTTGCTGATCCCGAAAGATCCGAATGACAATAAAAACGTTATTGTGGAGGTTCGTGGTGCGGCAGGAGGAGAAGAGGCCGCGCTTTTTGCAGGAAACCTTTACCGTATGTACAGCCGTTATGCTGAAATGCAGGGCTGGAAAACAGAAGTCATGGAAGCGAGTGTGACTGGAACTGGTGGTTATAAAGAGATTATCTTTATGATCAGCGGGAAAGGCGCATATTCCAAACTAAAGTTTGAAAACGGCGCACATCGCGTGCAGCGTGTTCCGGAAACGGAATCAGGCGGACGGATTCATACATCAACAGCGACAGTTGCTGTCTTGCCTGAGGCTGAAGAAGTTGAAATTGATATCCACGAAAAAGACATCCGTGTAGATACTTTCACATCAAGCGGACCTGGCGGACAAAGTGTTAATACAACCATGTCTGCTGTTCGATTAACTCACCTTCCAACAGGCGTGGTTGTATCCTGTCAGGATGAGAAATCACAAATCAAAAACAAAGAAAAAGCCATGAAAGTACTGCGTGCGAGAGTTTATGATAAATTCCAGCGTGAAGCACAGGCTGAATATGATCAAACACGTAAATCTGCTGTTGGAACAGGGGATCGTTCAGAGCGTATCCGTACGTACAACTTCCCGCAAAACCGTGTAACAGACCACCGCATCGGATTGACGATTCAAAAGCTTGATCAAATTTTAGAAGGAAAACTTGACGAGGTCATTGATGCATTAATTATGGAAGACCAATCAAGAAAGCTTCAAAATGCAAAATAATCAGCGAACCATCTTTGAAGCCCTTAAATGGGCTTCTTCTTTGTTAACGGAAGCCGGTAGAGACCAAAACGCAGCAGAGCTTCTTTTGATGCATGTACTGGACCTAAGCAGAAGTGAACTTCTTGCACGTTTTCATGATCAGTTGCCAGATGAGCAAGATCGGTTATTCCGCGAGTTTGTCACGCAGCACAAGAAAGGCGTGCCAGTTCAACATCTAATAGGTATTGAATTTTTTTACGGCCGTCCCTTCGAGGTGAACAAACATGTTCTCATTCCTCGCCCTGAAACGGAAGAGGTCGTTTTGGCAGCGCTGAATTTGATGAGTGACATCTTCCCGCACGATCAGCCGCTCAAAGCAGTGGACGTTGGCACAGGAAGTGGGGCAATTGCGATTACGCTCGCTCTTGAGAAAGAAACACTATCTGTCACAGCAACGGATATTTCACATGAAGCACTTGCGGTAGCAAAGCGGAATCAACAAGCTCTTGGTGCAGAGGTCCATTTTTTACAAGGGGACTTACTCGAACCGATCAAGGACCAAGGTATCAAAGTGGATCTGTTTATTTCCAACCCACCTTATATTGCGGCAGAAGAAATGGACAGTTTGTCAGAGGTGGTAACGAAGCATGAACCAGTAAATGCACTGACAGATGGACGTGATGGTTTGTGGTTTTACAAGCGTCTCGTTCGTGATCTTCACCATGTACTTCATGAGCAGGCGGTTGTTGTCTTTGAAATCGGACATACGCAAGGGCAAGATGTAAAAGCACTTCTCTTGCAGTCATTTCCCGCGGCAGATGTCCGCATCGTCAAGGATATTAATGGGAAAGACCGAGCTGTTTGCGCACACATCAAAACGGAAAGTCCGGCTGAATAAAGTCGGACTATTTTATTATGTAAAGATGAAACTTATGGTAAAAGAGAAACGTATATATAGAAGAATGAACATTCTGATCATGATTTTTTACATAAATTTGTTTTGAAGGAGCGAATGGTGTGAACAGAAGGTATGCGATGGTGTTGGTCATCGTCAGTGTACTATTGATTGTGAGTGCTTGTGGCAAACCGAGCTTTAAAAAAGAAGCAGCAGCATTTGGAGAAAGCTATAAAAAAGCACAATACACAGTGAATCGAACAGATGACCTAACTGACATGAAGGAGAAGTTGAAGTCTTATTTAACCGAGCATGAGTATCAAGAATATACACAAGACAGCATGTTCCCGAGTGTATTAGAAGCAGCAAAGGACCAAGATTGTCAAATTAAGCTGAAGAAAATTACGTTTACGCCTTCAGATGAAAGCGATGACAGAATTGAATTTAACTATGAAATGATGATTCAATTTATTAATCAAAAAGGAAAAGTCAAAAAAGAAATCAAGAAAAAAGGAGCAATGACTGTCATCAAAACAGATGCAGGGCTAAAAATTAGCCGAGATTGGGATGGAAGACTGTACCCTTCCGATTACCAATCCTCTCTCCAAAGCCGTTCTTAATGGAACGGTTTTTTTCATTTGACTCATAATCTATTAAAAAAATCATTTTTCCTGTTTATGAGATGGGTTTCCTGGACACAATGTTTGTAGCGAAGATAAAAAGTGGGGGGGAACACATCATGTTTAAAAGTAAAATGATGATTTGTCTTTATATGTTTCTATTATTATGCGGTGCTTTTGCAAACCTTGGCAAGGAGGAGACAGCGACTGCTTCTGCAAATCAGCCTGTTGTGATACCAGATGAAGCCATTCGATTACGCATTTTAGCAAATAGTGATCGTTCAGCAGATCAGGATGTGAAAAGAAGTATTCGTGACGAAGTCAATGCCAATATGACGGAATGGGTCAAAAACCTTACATCTATTGAAGAAGCAAGACGTGTGATTCGGTCCAAGCTGCCAGAAATCAATCGTATTGCCAAAGCGAAATTGAAGGAGCAACACATTGAGCAATCCGTATCAGTCAGTTTCCAAAAAGCCTCATTTCCAACAAAGCTCTATGGAAATTTCGTTTATCCTGCTGGGAAATATGAAGCCATTTTAATTACGCTTGGAGAAGGGGATGGAGCCAATTGGTGGTGTGTGTTATTCCCGCCGCTTTGCTTTATCGATTTTTCAAATGGAGAAGCCATTGCATCGCCAGAGGGTGATGAAGATAACGAAGTGACAGCCCAGCAAACAGATGAGTCTGTGAATGAAGTGGTCAAAGAAGAGAAAAAAGAGGCGGGTGAAGTGAAATTCTTTTTATTCGAATGGGTCTCTAGTCTTTTCTCCTAAAAAGGTATAAATCTGTTTTTGCCTCATAGAGTTGAAGTAAGAGATCAAAAAGAGGTGAAAGCATGTATTATCAATTAAGAATAGCCACAGAAGAAGATGCCCCAGCCATTAATGCTTTTCTTGAAAAAGGACAAGCGAAAGGCGGCGTCACACTTGCAGAGCGTACGACATTTGTTGTCATGGAAGATGCGGACGGTCAGCTGGCGGGGTGTTTAGGTCTTGAACAGCTTAGTGAACAAGAGGGCTTGCTACGGTCTCTTGTCATTTCAGATAAACTAGGTCAAGGGCATATCGTGTCTTTGTTCCAAAGTGTTCAGACACTTGGAGGAAAAATAGGTGTGGATACGTTTTATGTCATTGCCAATCACTCCTCCTCACATGATTTTTTGGCATTGATGGGCTTCACAGCTTTAGAGGCTATTCCAGAAAGCATGTGGGTATCTGTACATGCAAAAGAGCTCTTGGAGAAAGAACAGGCTGTGGTTCTTCAAAAAAAAGCCAGTTAATCACATTATATTGAACTTATACACAAACTTATCCACCGTTAAACAAGCGTTATCCACAAATTGTGGACAACGCTTGTTTTATTGATCATCATCTTTTATACTTTCAAAAGGATAATTGAGATATATCAACAGTTTTATCTTTTTTAAAAGGAGTTTGTATGATGTTAAATACAAAAAGGTGGTCTGTGGATTTAGAAAAGGATTTATCCACATACTATCCACAAATTGAACAGGCAGCGTTGTTATTGAAGCAAAATGAAGTGGTCGCTTTTCCGACAGAAACGGTGTATGGACTAGGGGCTAATGCAAAAGAGACAGAAGCTGTCATGAAAATATATGAAGCGAAAGGGCGTCCAAGTGATAATCCATTGATTGTCCACATTGCCGAGGTTGAGCAGCTTCATGAATTTGCACAAATAGAAAACGAAAAAGCAAAGGCATTGATGAAAGCCTTTTGGCCGGGTGCTTTAACCATTGTGCTTCCGTGTAAGCCGGGCGCTTTATCACAGCAGGTCACGGCAGGTTTATCCACGGTCGGTGTGAGAATGCCTGACCATCCGATTGCGCTTGAGCTTATCCGAACGGCTGGTCTGCCGATTGCCGCACCAAGCGCCAACCGTTCAGGCAAACCATCTCCGACACAAGCTGACCATGTAGCGAGTGATCTCGATGGAAGAATCGCAGGGATTGTCGATGGTGGTTCGACTGGTATTGGCGTTGAGTCAACGGTTGTATCCTGTACCGACGAGATTCCAGTCATCCTAAGACCGGGCGGAATTACAAAAGAAGCTTTAGAAGAGGTAGTAGGAACGGTCAGTATTGACCCAGGGCTGACAAAAAAGGACGAAGCGCCTGTATCGCCAGGGATGAAATACACACACTATGCCCCTGAAGCTAAGATGTACCTTTTTCATGGAAGTGATGAAGAGATGCAGCGTCACATTCAAACATACCAGGCAGAAGGTTTAAAAGTTGGTGTGCTGACAACAGAAGAAAAGAAATCGTTGTTTGCGGCAGATGTTGTTTTCAGCTGTGGATGGAGAGAAAAACCTGAAACGATAGCAGCAAACTTATATCGTGTGCTGAGACAATTTGATGAGACAGATGTAGATGTGATTATTTCAGAAGCCTTTTCAAAGCAGGGGGTTGGTTCAGCAATTATGAACCGTCTGCAAAAAGCGGCAGGAGGGCGCACTCTCTCTTCATTCAAATAGTTCTAACCCTTCTTGGACAAACATAGGTTAAAGGAGAATGCGTGTCCAAGGGGGATTTACATGTACGAACTAGCTGGCGAATTGCTGACGCTCAGCATCATGGCTTTTGCACTAGGAATGGATGCTTTTTCGGTTGGACTTGGCATGGGGATGATTCAGCTGAGGTTCCGCCAGATTATTTATATTGGACTTGTCATTGGGATATTTCATATGTTTATGCCGCTTTTTGGTATGCTAACAGGTCAGCTCTTATCAGGCTGGCTCGGTCTCCTTGCCACCTATATCGGCGGGGCGCTGCTTTTGGTGCTCGGGCTGCAAATGATCGTTGCGTCTGTTCGGAAAGAAGATAAACCATTTATTGCACCTGTTGGCGCTGGTCTTGTTCTTTTCGCAACAAGTGTTAGTTTAGATAGTTTTTCCGTTGGCTTAAGCCTCGGAATTTACGGTTCTCATGTATGGATGACCATTTTATTGTTTGGTTTTTTTAGTATGATCCTCACTTGGCTTGGATTATTACTCGGTAAACAGGTTCGTTCATGGGTGGGATCCTATAGCGGGGCGCTTGGCGGAATCATTTTACTAGCCTTTGGTATCAAATTATTATTTCCGCTCTAGTCAGCCTCCTTACATAACATGTAGAATGAAATGCTATATAATAGAAGAAAAGGAGGGCGAAAGATGAAAATCTTATTTGTTTGTACGGGAAATACATGCAGAAGTCCGATGGCTCAAGCCCTTTTTGCTTCAATTGCACAAGATAAAGGTTTAGAGGTCACTGTGAAATCAGCTGGCATTTTTGCCTCAGATGCTGGGAAGGCTTCTCCTCAAGCGGTCGAAGCGTTATTTGAGAAAAGCATTCCACTGAATCATTCTTCAGCAAAACTGACAGAGGATCTTCTGCGAGAAGCTGATTACGTTTTTACCATGACCATGCAGCATAAACAGTTGATTGTGGAGCAATATGCACATGCAAAAGACAAGATCTTTACTCTAAAGGAATTCGCGACAGGAACAGAAGGCGATGTATCCGATCCATTTGGAGGTAGCCTGTCTGTTTATCAGGAAACACGTGATGAACTTGAAGCGTTGCTCTATCAGCTGGCTGAGAAATTGAAAAAGGATCAGACATCCTCATAATGGACAACCTGTAAAACCGTTGCATCAACGGTTTTTCTGCTTTTGTTTGCAAATGACCAAGCAGAGGTTAAAATATAACTGTAAATAAAGAATAAATGTATGGCATAACAGATCAACTCACCCTTAGGAGGAATTGCCCGATGAAAGTAGCTATTGCATCCGATCACGGCGGAACGAATATTCGTGAAGAAATCAAACAACTGATGGATGAATTGAAGATTGAATACATTGATATGGGTTGTGAATGTGGATCAGGTTCTGTAGACTACCCAGATTATGCTTTTCCTGTAGCCAATATGGTGGCAAACGGAGAAGTGGACCGCGGCATTTTAATTTGTGGGACAGGCATCGGTATGAGTATCTCAGCAAACAAAGTAAAAGGTATTCGCTGTGCGCTGGCGCATGATACATTTAGTGCGAAAGCGACTAGAGAGCATAATGATACAAACGTCCTTGCGATGGGAGAACGAGTCATTGGACCTGGATTAGCACGTGAAATTGCGCATATTTGGCTAACAACAGAATTTACGGCAGGACGACATGCTGTACGGATTGGTAAGATTGCTGATTACGAAGAAAAGCACCTATAAGGAGCGCTTAACATGAACATTGGTCAAGATTGGCTTGAAATGTTAAAAGAGTTTCATCAAATGGTCGAACTGCGTGCTGGGCACATCTTAGTGATCGGCTGCAGTACATCGGAAGTGGCTGGGGAGCATATTGGGACAGCAGGAAGTGAGCAAATCGCTGCGTCCATCTATCAAGAATTAGATCAGCTAAGACGAGAAACTGGCATTGAGCTGGCTTTCCAGTGCTGTGAACATCTGAATCGTGCTCTTGTTGTGGAGGAAGAAGTGGCTTTCCGGCTTAACCTAGAGATTGTGGCGGCAGTACCTGTCCGAAAGGCGGGTGGTTCGATGGCGACTCATGCGTATCAGCACATGGAACATCCAGTGTTAGTTGAATCCATCGAGGCGCATGCTGGAATTGATATCGGTGATACATTCATTGGGATGCATCTAAAGAGAGTCGCTGTACCTGTTCGCCTTAGTCGTCATCAATTAGGACATGCACATGTGACATTTGCGAAAACGCGTCCGAAGCTGATTGGCGGAGAACGAGCGGTTTATACAAGATCATAGCTTAGATATATTTCTAATATAATGTTGAATGATGAAGGCGCTTAACCACTTGAATATTCGGTTTTTCGCAAAAAAAGAAGTCAATTTTCCAAAAAAACTTTTACATTTCACTCAAAAACCGTGTACAATGAGATGGTGAAAACATCGAATGGAAATAGATTGGAGAGGATTTCGCTGATGAAACATTTACCTGAGCAAGACGCACAAGTATTCAAGGCAATTCAACTAGAGCGGAAACGCCAGCAGGACAAAATTGAATTAATTGCATCAGAAAACTTTGTAAGCGAAGCAGTCATGGAAGCACAAGGCTCTGTACTAACAAACAAATATGCAGAGGGCTACCCTGGTAAACGCTACTATGGCGGCTGTGAACATGTAGACGTTGTAGAAGATATCGCACGTGACCGCGCAAAAGAAATTTTTGGCGCTGAGTATGTGAACGTACAGCCTCACTCAGGTGCTCAAGCGAACATGGCCGTATACTTTACCATTCTTGAGCATGGCGATACAGTGCTAGGTATGAACTTGTCACATGGCGGGCATTTAACACATGGAAGCCCTGTTAACTTTAGTGGTGTACAGTACAACTTTGTAGAATATGGTGTTGATAAAGAAACACAGCATATCGACTATCAAGATGTACTTGAAAAAGCACGTGAACATAAGCCGAAGCTAATTGTTGCGGGTGCAAGTGCATACCCACGTCAAATTGATTTCAAAAAGTTCCGTGAGATTGCGGATGAAGTCGGTGCTTACTTTATGGTCGACATGGCTCACATTGCAGGTCTTGTTGCAGTAGGTCTTCATCCAAATCCAGTTCCTTATGCAGATTTTGTGACAACGACGACTCACAAAACATTGCGTGGACCGCGAGGCGGAATGATTCTATGCCGTGAAGAGTTTGGTAAAAAGATCGACAAATCGATCTTCCCTGGTATTCAAGGTGGACCACTGATGCATGTCATCTCTGCAAAAGCTGTTTCTTTCGGTGAAGTATTGAACGGAGATTTTAAAACATATGCACAAAACGTCATTGATAATGCAAAGCAACTAGCTGAAACTCTTTTATCTGAAGATATTCAGCTTGTGTCTGGTGGAACGGATAACCATCTTGTTCTTATCGACTTGCGTTCTCTTGGCATCACAGGAAAAATTGCAGAAAATGTTCTTGATGAAATCGGTATTACAGCGAACAAAAATGCGATTCCTTATGATCCAGAAAAACCTTTTGTCACAAGTGGTGTACGTGTTGGTACAGCAGCAGTGACAAGCCGCGGTTTCGATCAAGAGGCAATGAAAGAAGTCGGTTCTATTATTGCGCTTGCTCTCAAACATCATGAAGATGAAGCGAAATTAGAAGAAGCGAAAAAGCGTGTATCTGATCTGACTGCCCGCTTTCCTCTATATAACGAATTAGATTATTAAAAAGCAGACCCATTTGCCTATTTTTGGCATGTGGGTTTTTTTTGTAGGATTTGCGAATCATATTGAAAGATGATGTCTTTTTATGTAGAATTGTAGGAAGTGTGCAAAGTTCACCGGAAGATGACAGAAAAGGAGTTGTAGCAAGCTATGGCAAAGGTTTATGTATTTGATCACCCGCTTATTCAACACAAACTTACATATATTCGTGACGTTCATACAGGAACAAAAGAATTTAGAGAGCTAGTGGATGAAGTCGCAACATTAATGGCATTTGAAATCACAAGAGACTTACCGCTTGAAGAAGTAGATGTAGAAACACCTGTACAAGTAGCGAAATCAAACGTGATCTCAGGGAAGAAACTCGGTGTTGTGCCAATTTTAAGAGCAGGTCTTGGAATGGTGGACGGAATTTTGAAACTCATTCCAGCTGCTAAAGTGGGACATGTCGGTTTATACCGTGATCCGAAAACATTAAAGCCTGTTGAATATTATGTAAAGCTTCCATCTGATGTGGAAGAGCGTGAATTTATCGTAGTAGATCCAATGCTTGCAACTGGCGGTTCAGCAGTCGAAGCATTGAACAGCTTGAAAAAACGCGGGGCGAAAAACATTCGCTTCATGTGTCTGATTGCTGCTCCTGAAGGTGTAGAAGAAATGCAAAAGCATCATCCTGATGTTGATATCTACATTGCAGCATTAGATGAGAAATTAAACGAAAAAGGTTACATTATCCCAGGTCTTGGTGATGCTGGTGACCGTATGTATGGAACGAAATAACATGTTTTAATAAAAGCCCACATGCAAACGTGCATGTGGGCTTTTTGAAATATATGACAAACGGTTGATATCGTTCTTAGAAAAATCAATGTATACTGAACATTAGCTGTTTTTTTCAATGAATGTCACGCGTCTCCTAAAGTTTGATGAAATTGTGAACATTTTGTGTGCTCTATCATTATAGAAAAGTTTTTTAACTTTCAACGGATTGACACATCATAGACGCTATTGTATGCTAAACGAGGGTATTATGGTAAGGTTTTCATAGCCTATAGCACTCTACTAATCCTCATTGTGAACCCTTTAATTATCAGGGTTTGTATCAGCGAATGAAGCAACATCCCATAGATCATTAGATTTCAAGTCTGATTGTGCAATTAGACCGATGGGTGATTGATTTTTTTCGAACAGGACTGCTTATCATAAGCGTCTTCTACGCAGTTTTCATCACCATTTATCACCTTTTTTACAATACTTTTCATCGGGAGTCAGATGAATGAACGATCCAAACGCGATTTTCCGCAGACAGAGTAAATACATGTTCTATCTATTGGCAATTTTTGTGTTTGGCTATGCCATGCCTGGTTTTAAACCACTGTTTCTTGGTTTGATTATCGGCACAATTTTTGCTTTCTTTAATTTATTCCTACTTATACGGAGAATGCACGCTTTTGATCGAGCGGTTAAAAAAGGAAAATCCATTCGTTCAATGGGAAGTACAGCCAGGTGGGCCAACGCAATTCTCGCAGTAGCGATTGCTTGGCGTTACCCTAATGAAGTTCATCTGGCAGGTGTTGTTATAGGATTAATGACAATATATCCTGTCATTATGATAGATTCCTTCATTCAACTTAAACGTTCTACTATGGAAGAGAGGTGAATACTCTTTGGGTCACAGTTCAAAAACGACAGAATTTTTAGGGTTAACGTTCAACTTATCCAATGTTCTCATGATTACGATTGCTAGTATCATCGTTCTTCTCATAGCGGTGCTGACTACTCGTGTTCTGTCTATTCGTCCGACAAAGGCGCAGAACTTCATGGAATGGATTGTTGATTTTGTTCGAAATATCATAGGTAGTTCGATGGACATGAAAACAGGAGCCCCATTTCTAGCGCTAGGCGTTACATTACTCATGTACATATTTGTTTCAAACATGCTTGGACTGCCATTTTCGATTTCGGTCGATCACAACTTGTGGTGGAAATCACCAACAGCAGACCCTGCAATCACAATGACACTAGCGATTATGGTCATGGGATTGACACATTACTATGGTGTCAAGGCAAAAGGAGTCAAGGAATATACGAAAGACTACTTTAGACCAATTCCGCTTTTAGTACCATTGAAACTAATTGAAGAATTTGCAAACACGTTAACACTCGGTTTGCGTCTTTATGGAAACATTTTTGCTGGAGAGATTCTTCTTGGTTTGCTTGCAGGACTTGCGACCAATTTCTACACGCAAAATATTGCGCTTGGTATCGTTGGTACATTAGGTGCCATCGTGCCAATGATTGTATGGCAGGCATTCAGTTTGTTTGTCGGAACAATCCAAGCATTTATCTTCACCATGCTGACAATGGTGTACATTTCTCATAAAGTCAGCGACGAACACTAAAAAAATTGAGAGTCCAAAATGGACGTTATTTTAAAGGAGGAGCTTTTTAATGAATTTAATAGCAGCAGCAATTGCAATCGGTTTGGGAGCACTAGGAGCAGGTATTGGTAACGGTCTAATCGTATCTAAAACAGTTGAAGGAATCGCTCGTCAGCCAGAAGCTGGTAGAGAACTAAGAACACTTATGTTCATCGGGGTAGCTTTAGTTGAGGCACTTCCAATTATCGCTGTCGTTATCGCATTCTTGGCATTCTTTGGTTAATATGTGAGAAGCGTTCTAATATGAATTTTAATGGCGAAGATCAGATTAGTTCGAAACTTCGCCATTCCTTTATGTTTTGTTTCTTAACATATTATTTAAAGAAGGGAGTTGCCGTACTAAATGTCTCAGTTACCAGTGGTTTTAGGAGCAGGTGGCTTAAGTTTCAACGCCGGAGATATGATATTCCAGCTGATCGCTATGCTCATCTTGCTTGCACTTTTAAAGAAATTTGCGCTTAAGCCTTTATTAGGGATTATGAAACAGCGTGAAGATTATATAGGAAATGAAATTTCAAGTGCTGAACAAAAGCACGTTCAAGCTGAAAAGCTTCTTGAAGAACAACGTGTCTTATTGAAAGAAGCACGCGAAGAATCACATACACTCATCGAAAATGCGAAAAAGATTGGTGAGAAACAAAAAGAAGAGATCATTCAAGCAGCACGTCAAGAGTCAGAGCGCTTGAAAGAGTCTGCTAGAACTGAAATCGTGAAAGAAAAAGAACAAGCTGTGGCTGCACTGCGCGAGCAGGTTGCATCACTATCTGTACTTATTGCATCTAAAGTGATTGAAAGAGAACTTGATGAGCAAGCACAAGAGAAATTGATTCAAGAGTATCTTAAAGAGGCAGGCGAAAGCCGATGAGCGTGACTATTGTCTCTAAGCGTTACGCTTCTGCTCTTTTTGACATCGTTCTTGCTTCTTCGGCAGTAGACGAAACTGAAAAAGAGCTGAATGAGATCAAAAAAGTTCTAAAGGCTGACCAAGAGTTGAATGACTTTCTTGTTCATCCAAAGATTACGGCAGACAAAAAGAAACATTTGATTGCAGAAGCTTTCAAAGGTGTTTCGACACATGTGTTGCACACAATGTATTTATTGATTGACCGCGGACGCACGAATATTTTCTCTGAAATGACGTCTGAGTTTGTGAAACTGGCAAACCGCACGAAACAAATAGACGATGCGATCGTGTACTCAGTGAAACCACTGAGCGGTGCTGAAATTCAATCTTTATCTGAAGTATTTGCCAAAAAAGCCGGAGTCACATCACTTCGTGTTGAAAATGTGATTGACAAGGATCTAATAGGCGGAGTGAAAATCCGTATCGGAAACCGCATTTATGACGGCAGTGTCAGCGGAAAGCTTTCCCGCATTGAACGTCAGCTTGCAGGCGAAAATCGTTAGAAGGGGTGAAACCTTAGTGAGTATCAAAGCTGAAGAGATTAGCGCGCTGATAAAGCAGCAAATCCAAAACTATCAATCTGAAATTGAAGTAAAAGATGTCGGTACAGTCATCCAAGTAGGGGACGGTATCGCGCGTGTACATGGCCTTGACAACATTATGGCAGGAGAGCTGGTTGAGTTCTCTAACGGTGTAATGGGTATGGCTCAAAACCTTGAGGAGTCTAACGTAGGTATCGTTATTTTAGGACCTTACAAAGATATCCGCGAAGGTGACGACGTAAAACGTACAGGTCGTATCATGGAGGTTCCAGTTGGTGAAGAGTTAATCGGACGTATTGTGAACCCACTTGGTCAGCCTGTTGATGGACTAGGTCCAATTTTAACAAGCAAAACTCGTCCAATCGAAAGTGAAGCACCAGGCGTTATGGATCGTAAATCTGTACATGAGCCGCTTCAAACAGGGATTAAAGCAATTGATGCCTTGATTCCAATCGGACGCGGACAGCGTGAATTGATCATTGGGGACCGTCAAACAGGTAAAACATCTGTTGCAATTGATACGATCCTAAACCAAAAAGATCAAGACATGATCTGTATTTATGTAGCGATCGGACAAAAAGAATCAACAGTTCGTGGTGTTGTTGAAACACTTCGTAAGCATGGTGCGCTTGATTACACAATTGTAGTCACAGCTTCTGCATCACAGCCAGCTCCACTTCTTTACCTTGCTCCTTATGCAGGTGTAACGATGGGTGAGGAATTCATGTATAACGGCAAGCATGTTCTTGTTGTATATGATGATCTTTCTAAACAAGCGGCAGCTTACCGTGAGCTTTCATTATTGCTTCGTCGTCCTCCAGGTCGTGAGGCATTCCCTGGTGATGTTTTCTATCTTCACTCTCGTTTATTAGAGCGTGCAGCGAAGCTTAGTGACGAAAAGGGTGGCGGTTCTATCACAGCATTGCCTTTCGTAGAAACGCAAGCTGGCGATATCTCTGCATATATCCCAACAAACGTAATTTCAATCACAGATGGACAGATCTTCTTACAATCTGACCTCTTCTTCTCAGGCGTACGTCCAGCAGTAAACGCAGGATTGTCTGTATCCCGTGTAGGTGGTTCTGCACAAATCAAAGCGATGAAAAAGGTAGCAGGTACACTTCGTCTGGATCTTGCTTCTTATCGTGAGCTTGAAGCCTTCGCTCAATTTGGATCTGATCTAGACCAAGCGACTCAAGCTAAATTAAACCGTGGTGCTAGAACAGTTGAAGTCTTAAAACAAGACTTGAACAAACCGCTTAAAGTTGAAAAACAAGTAGCGATTCTTTATGCACTCACAAGAGGATACTTAGACGATGTTGCGGTGGCTGATGTCAAACGCTTCGAAGCTGAGTTATTCATGTACATTGAAGAAAATCATAAAGGATTGTTTGACACGATCTCTCAAACAGGAAACATGCCTGCTGATGAAGAGTGGAATACAGCAATCGAAGGCTTTAAACGTACGTTTGCACCAAGCAACTAATTAGTAATCTTTCCGAGAGAAAAAGATTCTCTTTTTCTCTCTTTTCACGTAAATGAACACGGATTCCTGAAAAAAGGTGGTGAAATCTTTGGCCTCATTACGCGATATAAAGTCAAGGATCACGTCAACGAAAAAATCGAGTCAGATCACAAAAGCGATGCAAATGGTATCAGCTGCGAAACTGAATCGTGCTGAAAACAATGCGAAGTCTTTTGTTCCTTACATGGAGAAAATCCAGGAAGTGGTTGCTGCAATCGCAACTGGAACAAGTGCTAAGCACCCAATGCTTCTTTCAAGACCTGTCAAGAAAACAGGATATCTCGTCATTACATCTGATCGAGGACTTGCAGGACCTTTTAACAGCTCGATTTTGCGTGCCGCTTACCAAACCATTCAATCTCGTCATCAGTCAGCTGATGAATATGCGGTGATTGTGATTGGTAAAATCGGACGCGACTTCTTCAAAAAGCGCGGTATTCCAGTTATTTCTGAAGTAACAGGGCTTGGAGACGAAGTAGCGTTTGCTGATATTAAAGAATTAGCAAGCAGTACAGTTCAAATGTTCTCTGATGAAGCGTTTGACGAACTTTACATGTTCTACAACCACTTTGTCAGTGCCATTTCACAAGAAGTAACAGAGAAGAAATTATTGCCGCTAACGGACATTTCGGCCGCAGCAACACCTAATAAACGTTCCGCATCTTATGAGTTTGAGCCTTCTGAAGAAGAAATTCTTGAAGTTCTCCTTCCTCAATATGCAGAGAGTTTGATTTTCGGTGCGCTTCTTGACAGTAAAGCAAGTGAACATGCTGCAAGAATGACAGCAATGAAGAGTGCAACAGACAACGCAAAGGAATTGATCGACAGCCTGACACTCTCTTACAACCGTGCTCGTCAAGCAGCGATTACACAAGAGATTACAGAAATTGTCGGCGGAGCAGCTGCCTTAGAATAGAAATAATTGTCAGGAGGGAATGCAATGAAAACAGGACGCATCAGTCAGATCATGGGACCAGTCGTAGACGTTCGTTTTGAAGATGGTCACTTGCCTGAGATTTATAATGCGATCAGAGTTTCGCATAAAGCGGAAAGTGAAAGTGAAGTTGATATCGACTTAACTTTAGAAGTAGCACTACATTTAGGTGACGATACAGTGAGAACCATCGCAATGGCTTCAACAGATGGTGTGAAGCGTGGTATGGAAGCTGTAGACCTTGGAAAACCAATTTCAGTACCAGTTGGTAACGTAACACTTGGACGTGTATTCAACGTACTGGGAGATAACATTGACTTAGATGAGCCACTTGGTGTGGAAGCTCAAAGAGATCCAATCCACAGACAAGCGCCTTCTTTTGATCAACTTTCTACAGAAGTTGAAATTCTTGAAACGGGTATTAAAGTTGTTGACCTTCTTGCTCCTTACATCAAGGGCGGAAAGATCGGTCTATTCGGTGGAGCTGGAGTAGGTAAAACCGTTCTGATTCAAGAATTGATCAACAACATCGCACAAGAACACGGCGGTATTTCTGTATTCGCTGGTGTTGGAGAGCGTACACGTGAAGGAAACGACCTTTACTACGAAATGAAAGATTCTGGCGTTATCGAAAAAACAGCCATGGTTTTCGGACAAATGAACGAGCCACCAGGTGCACGTATGCGTGTTGCCCTAACTGGTTTGACAATGGCAGAGCATTTCCGTGATGAACTAGGTCAAGACGTATTGTTCTTCATCGATAACATCTATCGCTTTACACAAGCAGGTTCTGAAGTATCTGCCCTTCTTGGACGTATGCCTTCAGCGGTAGGTTATCAGCCGACACTTGCAACAGAAATGGGTCAGCTGCAAGAGCGTATCACGTCTACAAACGTAGGATCGGTTACATCGATTCAAGCGATCTATGTACCTGCGGATGACTACACGGATCCAGCTCCAGCAACAACGTTCGCTCACCTTGATGCAACGACAAACCTTGAGCGTAAGCTGACTGAAATGGGTATCTACCCAGCGGTTGATCCTCTTGCTTCAACATCTCGTGCACTTGCACCTGAGATCGTTGGCGAAGAGCACTATGCCATTGCGCGTGAAGTGCAGCAAACATTGCAGCGTTATAAAGAACTACAAGATATCATTGCCATTTTAGGTATGGATGAATTATCAGAGGACGATAAGCTTGTGGTACACAGAGCGCGTCGTGTTCAATTCTTCCTATCTCAAAACTTCCACGTAGCAGAGCAGTTCACTGGCCAAAAAGGTTCTTACGTGCCATTGAAAGAAACTGTTAAAGGCTTCAAGGAAATCTTATCTGGTAAATATGATCACCTTCCAGAAGATGCATTCCGCTTAGTTGGACGCATTGAAGAAGTGGTTGAAAAAGCCAAAGAGATGGGTGTAGAGGCCTAATCTGGTCCTTAGGAGGGTAAAAGCATGAAGACCGTTCAAGTCAATATCGTTACTCCCGACGGCCCAGTGTATCAAGCGGATGTGGAAATGGTCAGTGTCAGAGCAGAAAGCGGTGAGCTTGGTATTTTAGCTGGCCACGTTCCAATGGTTGCTCCGCTAAAAATCGGTGCAGTTCGCTTAAAACATAGTGGATCAACTGAATTGGTTGCAGTAAGTGGCGGATTTGTTGAAGTTCGCCCTGAACAAGTAACCATTCTTGCTCAGGCCGCTGAAACATCAGATAAAGTTGATGTCGATCGTGCGAAATCAGCGAAACAGCGTGCTGAAGAGCATTTGAACCACCCAAATGAAAGTGATGTACGCCGGGCGGAACTCGCATTAAAACGGGCGTTAAACCGTTTAAATGTAGCAGGGAAATAAAACAGAAAATCCTTCTTATCACAATGATAAGAAGGATTTTTTTTAAAGTGACATGAGAGATTGGTACATCGACACATATGGATGAGAATCCTGTTTTTCAAGATATAAGTGCTCGCAAAATTGCGTACTATGCCACGTTTTATTGTGCCGGCGTAACCCCATCGTATATTGATGCGGAGAGTCCATATAAGGCCGTACTACCCAGTCAGCATCTGTATGATGACGAAGGACAACCTCTCCCATATACACACTCATCATCGCTTCTAATGCATCTATTGGCATTTTCCACTCGGCAAACAGCTGCTTGGTAAATGCATCAAAGTAAAGTGTTTCTAACTGATACAGGCTCTCCTCAGAGTAATCCAAAGAAATGTTATGAAAATGACACAATTGCGCTAATTCTTCTAGCTGTGTCTGTCTATAATCAAAGTAGAAAGCAATGGCCTCCCATTCATGATCAAATGAGGGAACCAGTTCTCCGTACAAATCAACAAAGTCAGGAAAAGAATCTTTCAATGTGTTCAGCTCCTTCCACACGCAGTATATCATCTCCTTGGCACCAGGATAAGAGGGGATTTACTCTAAATGTAGCTCTTTTTTCCAAATGATTCATCTTTCCGATTTTCGAGGATATAATGAAAGGGAGTTTTCCTTTACAGAAATAAATAAAAGGAGGATTCAACGGTATGGAAGACGTAGGACAACAAGCAATCGTGAGTATTGTGATCCACCTGTTTTTTATTGCAATAACATGGTGGGCATTGCTTGCTATAAATATTGACCCACTGATTAAAAAAGGGAAAATCGTTCAGGCAAGATTGCTGATGATGCTCATTACCATTGCTATTGCATCTGCAGTCAGCAATTTCTTCCTTGATTACTTAAATTTGTCCAGACAAATTCCTTATATGTTCTAACATAAAAGGTTTGGTCACTGCCTTATGCGGGAACGTAAAAAGAAGTGTCAAAAGTATGGCCTTTGATGACTTTTCCACGTATGCATAGACCTCCTTGCGGCAACACTTGTAGCAAGGGGGAATGACAAGTGAGAAAGTATATAAAAGGTTGGCCATTATTTGCGTTTATTCTTTTTTTTGTTCTGATGATTCAAGGTGTTCGTGCGGAAGAATCTTCTCCGCTCGCCCAAATAGCAGAAGGTTTAAAAAACCAGCAAATAGAAGTAGATGGGTGGACTCTTCACGCCAAAACAAATGTAAACATTTCATCCGAACAATTTTCAAAAAAAGTGAAACGTTTCAAAGACGAACTACGACAGTATGAGTGGACCGAAAAAGAAGAAGAACGTGTCACCAAAGTCACAGGAATTTACAAAGATGAAAAAAATGATACATTATCGAAAATTTTACTCGTGAAGACCGACACAAAATCCAATCAAAAGTCGTATTTATTATATGAGCAAAAAGGTGCTCGCCCACTGAATACCTGGAAGCATACATATGATCAGTTCGTTCGTCATGCAAAAAGCATATTACAAGAGAAATTTGTAATTTTCACTTGTCTCGATGGTCATGTAAATGGTATGATGGATGTTGTTTTGCAAAAAAAGGCTGAAATGTTAGCAAAAGAATTTCAAGCAAAACCAGTTGAGTATCTCGTTGAGTCTAATTTTGTGTCGCTTTCCGCTTACACAGATAAGTGGGAACAGTTCATTATGACTTCAAATGATAAAATGAATGTTCAAATTGCCATCAGAAGTTCGGAAATGAACGAAAATCATACGATTACGGTTGGCACACCAATCGTAACGACTGAATATTAATATAGAGAATTTGGGACGCGGAGGGGAAGACCTTGGAAAAAATCATCGTCCGCGGCGGTCAAAAGTTAAACGGCACAGTTAAAGTAGAAGGAGCAAAAAATGCCGTTTTACCAGTTATCGCTGCATCTTTGTTAGCAAGTACAGAAAAAAGCGTAATTTGTGATGTACCTACGCTCTCCGATGTATATACAATCAATGAAGTGTTACGTCATTTAGGAGCAGAAGTACATTTTGAAAATAACGAAGTATCAGTGGATGCATCACATGCACTAGAAACTGAGGCTCCGTTTGAGTATGTCCGTAAAATGCGAGCGTCTGTGCTCGTCATGGGACCACTTTTAGCAAGAACAGGTCATGCAAGAGTTGCTTTACCTGGAGGCTGTGCGATTGGGTCAAGACCAATTGACCAGCATTTAAAAGGCTTTGAAGCAATGGGAGCTAAAATTCAAGTAGGAAATGGTTTCATCGAGGCTGAAGTCAAAGGCCGTTTAAAAGGTGCGAAAATCTATTTGGATTTCCCAAGTGTTGGTGCAACTGAAAATATCATCATGGCAGCAGCATTAGCTGAAGGGACAACGATTTTAGAAAACGTAGCAAAAGAACCTGAAATTGTTGATTTGGCAAACTACATTAATGCCATGGGCGGTAAAGTTCGCGGAGCTGGTACTGGTACAATCAAAATCGAAGGTGTGGAAACACTTCACGGTGCAAAACACAACATCATCCCAGACAGAATTGAAGCAGGTACTTTCATGGTGGCAGCAGCCATTACAGAAGGAAATGTTCTTGTGAAAGGCGCAGTGCCGGAGCACATGACATCACTTGTAGCGAAAATGGAAGAAATGGGTATTCAGATCATTGAAGAAGAAGAAGGTTTAAGAGTCATTGGACCATCTCAGCTTAAGCCAATCGATCTAAAAACAATGCCACATCCTGGTTTCCCAACGGATATGCAATCTCAGATGATGGCGCTATTGCTTCGTGCGAACGGAACAAGCATGATCACAGAAACGGTATTTGAAAACCGCTTTATGCATGCAGAAGAATTCCGCCGTATGAATGGCGATATTAAAATTGAGGGTCGCTCTGTCATTATCAACGGGCCAGTTGAACTTCAAGGTGCTGAAGTGGCAGCGACTGATTTAAGAGCAGGAGCAGCACTTGTACTTGCTGGATTAGTAGCAGAAGGTCATACACGTGTCACTGAGTTGAAGCATATCGATCGTGGTTATGTGAACTTCCACCAGAAGCTTGCAGCAATCGGTGCCGATATTGAAAGAGTAAACGATGAAACAGCAGATGTGACACAAGAACAAGTTGTATCAGATCTGAACGCGTAATGATAAAGAAATCAGTGTGTCCATAGGGCATGCTGATTTTTTTTAGAATCATAGAATGTTTTATGTTTAAAGCTTATCATTAGTGTATCCAACCATCTTAAATTTTATTCATAAAGACGAACAGTAAACTCAGTTAGTAAACCGCCTCTTATCTTCATTAAAAGACTTGTCCACTCAATGAAAGAAGCTGTCATATTAGCTTGTCCCCGCCCATAGGATAAAAGAGATCCAATGACAAATGGGGGCAGCCAAATATGAAACCAATGATATGGACAATTGCAGGAATATGCATCATTATTTTAATGATTCCAACTTTACTTGTGTTGCCGACGTTTCAAGGGAAACCGGAGGCAAGCCAGCATGTATCAGCGGAGCCATCAGTTAAAAAAGAAGTGAAGGGCACAGTCAAATTGAAGCAATCACCCGTTGCTATCCCCGTCTATCGTTCAGCTCATCAGCAGGTAGAAAACATCCCCTTAGAAGAGTATGTGATCGGTGTCGTAGCGTCTGAAATGCCAGCTGATTTTGAGATGGAAGCACTCAAGGCACAGGCACTCGCCGCAAGAACGTATATCGTTAGACAAATGATCATCGATAAGACCGTCAAATCACCAAAGGGCTCTCTTGTAGATGATACCCAAATGTTCCAAGTGTATAAAAACAAGCAGGAACTGAAGAAAATTTGGGGGAAAGCGTACAATTGGAAGTTGAAAAAAGTCACAGAAGCTGTCGCTAGCACACAAGGAAAAGTGCTGACTTATGACGAAAAACCAATTGATGCTTCATTCTTTTCAACAAGTAATGGGAAAACGGAAAATGCCGAAGCTTATTGGAAAAATGAAATCCCATATTTGAAAAGTGTCTCAAGTAAATGGGACGAAAAGTCGCCAAAATTTCAAAACAAGAAAACCATCCCAGTTAGCGAATTTCAGCAAAAATTAGGTGTGACGCTTACTCAACAGACTCAGGTAGGACAGATAGTAGAACGGACACCAGGAAATCAAGTAGCAAAAGCCGTCATAAACGGTAAAACACTGACAGGTAGAGATATTCGAGAGTCATTAGGACTTCATTCAGCGGACTTTACTTGGGAACGACAGGGCCAGCAAATTATCATCACGACAAAAGGTTATGGCCATGGTGTTGGAATGAGTCAGTACGGTGCGCATTATATGGCACAGTCAGGCAAAAAAGTAGATGCTATCGTGAAACATTATTATAAAGGGATTCAAATTGAATCAGCTGATCGTTTTCTTAACACGTATATGGCTAAAAAATAAAGCAAAGGTGCCTCAGAATGGGGGCATCTTTTTTGTGTGTTCCAAGAGGTTTGAACAGAATGTGTCAATTTGCGACTTAAGACGCACCTCAGGAAATCTTAAACATTTATGTCCCGACAAGAACCGATGGCCGATACAAAGCCCCTCGAAAGAAGGAGAAAACAAGAGAAAAAATGATGCGTTAGGTGAATGTATCTAGACAACTGACAGATTTTTAGTGATTTTGATGAAAGAGAAAAAGGGACCGAGTCCTATACCATTCCAAGACAGAATATTTTACGATTAAGATGTTTCAATTTAATACATAGGGAGGAAGGGGAAAATGATGTTGAAAAAAGTAGTTACACTCGTAACCTTAGCTGTATTGACATTATCTATGTCAATCTCTTCACCAGTATTTGCAAAAGCATCTACAGTCAAAAAACATAACCAAGATGTAAGAGTCACCATCTTACTTGATGCAAGTGGAAGCATGGCAAGAAAAGTAGAGGGAGAACGCAAATTTGACCTCGCAAAACAAGAGGTATTTAAATTTGCTCAGTCACTTCCAAAAGACGCTAAAATTCGTATGAGCTTGTTTGGCTCTGAAGGAAACAACAAAAATTCAGGTAAAGCTCAATCATGTGAAGTCATTAGAGGCGTTTATGGCGTACAGCCTTACGAAAAAGAAAGCTTTGAAAACTCTTTAAACGGACTTGGACCAAATGGCTGGACACCGATTGCTCGTGCTCTTGAGCATGCAAAGCAAGCGGATGAACAGCTTAATAATGGTACAAAACATATTGTGTACCTCATCACTGATGGCGAAGAAACTTGTGGCGGAGATCCAGTAAAAGTAGCAAAAGAATTGCATAACTCTAAAGGGTCGACTGTTGTGAATGTCATTGGATTAGACTTTAACGATGGCTATGAAGGTCAATTAAAGCAAGTAGCCAAAGCTGGAAAAGGCCATTACTACCAAGCAAGTACTGGTAAAGAAATGGGCTCTATCCTGTCAGCAGAATCATTAAAACTACACGAATAACTTGCTGAACAAAAGGGAAACGATTGATTTATGCTTTCGTTTCTCTTTTTCTGTACAAATGTAAAAAGGGAGGTTTTTATGAATGAAACGCAATATTGTATTAACCGTTTTGGCTAGTCTTGTCCTGCTTCTTTCTTCACCAGCTCATGCTGTGACAAAAAAACAGGAGCCGGCTCATGTCGTGATATTACTCGATCTAAGCGGCAGCATGGCGCAATCAGTTGAAGGCGAAAAGAAAATCGATATCGCCAAACGTTCTATTCAAAGCTTCGCAAGTATTTTATCAGATGATACACAAGTCCTTCTTCGTGTGTTTGGTCATGAAGGAACCAATAAAAATGCAGGAAAAGCAATTTCTTGTGGAAGCTCTGAAGCCGTTTATGGATTTGGATCATATGAGTCATCAACATTTCAGCAAGCACTGAATGTGTATAAGCCAACCGGCTGGACACCACTTGCAAAAGCATTAACAGATACGAAGCAAGATTTTGAAGATCACCAGGCTGAAGGGAAAAACATTGTCTATGTCGTCAGCGATGGTAAAGAAACTTGTGGAGGAAACCCTTCACAAGCAGCAAAGGAATTACATGAAGACGGAATTGACACCATTGTTAATATCATCGGCTTTGACGTGAATGAAAAAGAAGCAAAAAGTCTAAAGTCTGTTGCAAAAGCGGGCGGTGGACAATATCAACCGGCTGCAAATGCCAAAGAATTGAATCACATTCTACAAAATGAAGCGAGCGCTTTTGGTCAGTAGGATATGAAAGGGAGCTGGGGATTGTTTTCCCCAGCTGTTTTTTAGTTAAAGATCAATTCAAGGTGGTTTCTAATTCATCAATTCGTTTCTCCACGTAGTGCTGGTCTTTTCTTGCATGAAAGGTTTCGGCTTTTTCTAATATGGCCGCCGTATTATATTCGGGAATCTGTGAGTAGCTCTCATACACACCCTTTGGAATTAAAACGTTCCCTTCAGGCCAGTAAACAGCGATATTGCCACGTTTCAACTCCCCAAATTGAGCGACTCCTTGGTAGGATCCATATTGATTAAACAAAACAACTGGATCACCTTCTTTAACATAAAGCTCTTTAGCATCTTCTTCATTCATCAAGATAGAATGACGCTTCCCACCATTAAAGGCATCCTTTTCACTATAGATCATCGAGTTGAATTGCTTTCCTCTTCTTGTCGTGATATTAAAATGACCCTCAGTTTTTCGGTATTGAGGCAGCTGGGCAGGAAGAAGGTGTCCTTTGCCATCCGGAGTTGGACACTCCCCATCTTCACATAGCCAGGCACCTCCCCATTGAAAAACGTCTCCTTTATGACGTAAATGCTGGATGCCATCATAATTTCGATTTGCGATCGCAATCTCACGGCGAATGTCTTCAGCCGTTGAGAAATGAATCAGCTCAGCATCTTCAGGGCGTACTCTTTTTGCAAGATCAATATAAATATCCCATTCTGCTCTGGCCTCCTCAATCCGAGGTCCTTCAATTTCTGGGCTGAAATATACCATGCGTTCCGTACTAGTGGAAGTACCGCCTCCTGGCTGCTCATATCTTGTCATAGCAGGGAGAACAATTACCGCTTCTTCTGCCTCTACAAGTGTAGAGGTATTTAAAATGATATCTTGATGCACACGAAGTTCAAGCTCAGATAAAGCTTTTTCGATCGCATCTGGATTTGGCATCGTTTCTAAAAAGTTCCCGCCGCTCGTAAACAGCATTTTGAGTTTTTGTGGATGCTCTTTTGGGAGCGCCATTTTCTCAAATGATTGCCCAATAGTGTCACCATGCCATTTTGGAATGTCAAACCCCCAAACCTTTTCGATTCTTTCAATATTCTCTTCATCAAAATCACTGCCCGGCAAAACAAACGGGTCAGCACCCATTTCACCAGAACCTTGAACACCGCTATGCCCGCGAATTGGCATGACACCACAATGTTTCCTGCCAATAAATCCACGTAACATAGCAAGGTTGGCGACCTGTGATATATTATCCGTTGCAAAGCGGTGCTGGGTAAGACCCATGCTCCAAATGAAAACGCCTGAATTCGCATTGGCAAGAAGGATGGCAAATTCCTTCATTCTTTCTTTTGATAAGCCTGAAGACGCTTCAAGGTCTTCCCATTTCAACTGTGCGACATGTTGCTGTAAATCCTGTATGCCGGTAGTATGGGCTTGAATAAATTCATGATCAAGAGCGGAATGGGGCGCATGTTGCTCCATGTCAAACCAGTGTTTGATGACGCCGTTCATAAACGCAATATCGCCGCCTATATTGACTTGATAGAAATCATCCGCGATTTTTGTGCCGAATAAAGCACTTTCTGGAATAGAGGGAACCCAGTACTTTTCCATGGCAGGCTCTTTATACGGATTGATGACTATAATTTTGGTTCCTTTCTTTTTCGCCGCATACATATATTTAGTGGAAACGGGCTGATTGTTTGCTGCGACAGATCCCCAAAAAATTAAGACATCAGTTCCGATCCAATCGTTGTAATTACAGCTGGAAGCTCCTATTCCAAGGGATCGCTTAAGAGCGGTTTTGCTCGGTGAATGACAAATGCGCGACGCATTATCAATATGATTTGTCCCGATAAAGCGAGCTGCCTTTGCAGCGGTATAATAGACTTCATTTGTTATTCCTCTAGCTGTTAAATAGAAAGCGAGCTGCCGTTTATCAATTGATTTGATTTTCGTTGCGATTTGATCTAATGCATCATCCCAGGAAATCCGCGTAAAGGCATTGTCACCTTTTTTTCGAATCAGTGGATAAGGGATACGGCCAAGTTTGCGAAGAGTGGTGCTGTCCATTTGTTTGAGCTGTTGAATGTCTTCAAACCACTTTGGATCAATAGCTGGCATTGTATTAAGACGAAGTACATTTAGTCTTGTGGTGCATATATGAGGTCCTGCGAGTGTTTGGTCATATAACCCTGAAACACCAAGGGCACAGCCGTCACACACGCCTTGCGTTAAAATACGATATGCATAGGGGAGATTATCTTTGTTCTCCCACGCCACTTTCATCGTATCTCGAATGTGTTTCGGCTTTACTTTTCCAAGTCCCATAGGCGCAAAAGAGGCCCATAGCTTTGGTGAGGGTTTTTTATTAAGCTTTATAGGCCCCTTATGTTTTGTTTTCCCCATGATAACATCACCCTCCTATTACTTTATAAAGCGTTTTCATATCTAAAAATTACCTTTAGATTGTGATTCTGTCAAATTCAAATTAAGACCGGGATGAGACAGAAGAAGTAGCAGTAAGGTTTGTTTCTCTAAGCTGCTGAATATCCTTCCGGATGAGAAGAGATATGATAAAAGCAATGAAAAATAAGCCAGAGAACACCATCAGACTTTGCGTGTAGTTACCAGTTATATCCCGGATAAAGGATGAAAATAAAGGTCCTGCTAAACCAGCAGCTGCCCAGGCTGTCAGAATATAACCGTGTATGGCACCAAGTTGTTTCGTGCCAAATAAATCGCCAATATAGGCTGGAATTGAGGCAAACCCTCCTCCATAGCACGTATAAATGATCGCCATCACAATTGAAAAGACGAGCGGTTCCTTTAAATAGGGAAGTAAAGGAAAGGCAATGAGTTGAATACTAAAGAAGATTGTATACGTATTCGGCCTTCCGATATAATCTGAGAAGGAAGCCCAGCCAATCCGTCCTAAACCATTAAAAGCACCTAAAATGCCAACAAGGGTAGCGGCAGCACCTGCAGTTAATCCAACACTTTCTTGAGCAAGAGGCGATGCTACTGAAATAATGGCAATCCCGCATGTAATATTAATAAAGAGCATGAGCCACAAATAATAAAAACGTCGTGTTTTGATCGCTTCATTTGCTGTAAGCTGTGATAAATCCTGAGGGATTTTTCTTTGATTTGTTTTTAACACGTCAAATTGTTTGACGTCATCAGGTGTTGGTGGTGATAAATAAAGAGATGAAATCACCATGATCATAAAATAGGAAATTCCAAGAATGTAAAAGGTATTTGCGATATCTACTTTTTCAATGAGATATTGGATAATTGGGCTGCAAATAAGAGACGCAAACCCAAAACCCATAATAGCTAAGCCTGTTGCTAGTCCTCTACGGTCCGGAAACCATTTCACTAAAGTTGATACAGGTGCAATGTAACCTACCCCTAATCCTATCCCAGCGAGTACACCATAAAATAAATAGAGGAGAGGGAGTGAGGACAGGTGGACAGCGAATCCTGACCCTGTCATTCCAATACCAAAGAAAATGGCTGAGAAGAGCCCTGATGCCCTTGGACCATACTTTTCAACGAAATGTCCCATGAATGCAGCAGATAAACCTAAAAATAAAATAGCAATACTGAAGGTCAGGCTTATTTCCGTGAGTGACCACTGAAAGGCTTGATGTAAAGGATTCGTAAAAACACTCCAAGCATAAACAGACCCAATAGATAAATGAATTCCCACAGCACTTGTTGCAATGAGCCAACGATTTTTCGATTTTTTCATTTTGTTCCCCCCATATAAAGCAATCAAAAAGTTTGATAAGATAGAAATATGTTACATTTTTATGACTTTTTAAAATAATATCACAATTTGATTGGTTCATATAACTAAATTTGTGCTGAAAGGAAGATATACAATGAATCCTTCTGTTAAAAAGAAACGAGTCATACACCAATACCGTGAAGGTCAATTTACTTGCAAAACAGATGAAATTGTAGAAGAATTTCCTTTAACTGTGATCGTGAACGGTGAGGAATTTGTAACACTTGTTTGTTCACCAGATCATTTGAAAGAATTGGTGATCGGTTTTTTAGCTTCAGAAGGAGTCATTCGATTTGAAAATGAGATTAAAAGGTTTACAATAGATGAAAGTATGGGCTTTGCCTATGTTGATTTAGTTCACTCAAGCGGATTTCAGTCATCAGATTTTACTAAGCGGGTGATTGGTTCTTGCTGTGGGAAAGGGAGACACTTTTATTTCCTCCAAGATGTGAAAACAGCAAAAACAGCCATTGATCGAATTAATATTTCTGCTGAAACTTGTATGCGTCTAATGAAATCTTTACAAGAAGAAAGTCAATTGTTTCAACATACTGGTGGTGTGCATAATGCTGGACTGTGTGATACAGAAAAGCTATTCATCACTAGAACTGATATAGGAAGACATAATGCATTAGATAAAATCTATGGATACTGTTTACTTCATCAAATTCCGCTTAGAGATAAAATTCTTGTGTTTAGCGGCCGGATATCATCAGAAGTTCTGTTGAAGGCAGCAAAACTAGGAGTGTCGATCGTTATCTCAAAATCAGCACCTACTGAACTGGCGCTTAATATGGCAGAAGAATTAAATATCACGACAGTTGGATTTGTCAGAGGGGAATCTTTTAATATCTACACCCACCATCAGCGTATAACAGAATAGGAGGCAAAGTATGGACAGTATATTGGATAAGAGACATCGACCATTGCGCGATTTAAGAATATCAGTAACAGATCGCTGTAACTTTAGATGTACGTACTGTATGCCTGCTGAAATTTTTGGACCAGATTATCCTTTTTTGAAAAAAGAAGAGCTGCTTAGTTTCGAAGAAATTGAACAGCTTGCTACCCTTTTTGCAAAGGACCTAGGTGTGGTAAAAATACGCATCACGGGTGGCGAACCTTTAATGCGAAAAGATTTGCCTATCTTAATAGAAAAGCTCTCAAAAATTCCAGGAATCGAAGACATTGCTATGACAACAAATGGAACGCTTTTACCTGTATATGCTGATAAGTTAAAGAAAGCAGGTCTTCAAAGAGTCACCATTAGTTTGGATTCGTTAAATCCTGACCGTTTTAAGCAAATGAACGGAAGGAATATTTCTATCCAAAAAGTGTTTGATGGAATTGAGGCTGCAAAAACAGCTGGACTTGCTATTAAGATCAATATGGTTGTTCAAAAAGGTGTGAATGATCAGGATGTTTTGCCAATGGCAGCTTACTTTAAAAAAGAAGGACATGTTCTCAGATTTATCGAGTTTATGGATGTCGGAAATACGAACAAATGGAATCTAGAGCATGTCATGACAAAAAAAGAGATTATTGGTCTAATTGATTCAACATTTCCCATCAAACCAGAACCTCCTCAATACCCAGGTGAAGTAGCCAACCGATTCTTTTACCAAGATGGTTCAGGAGAGATAGGCATTATTTCTTCTGTTTCAGATGCTTTTTGTGGAACATGTAATAGAGCGAGGCTTTCTGCTCGCGGTGAATTGTTTACATGTCTTTTTGCATCATCGGGTTTTGACCTGAAGCGGGTGATTCGTTCGACAAAAGATAATGAAGAAATAAAGAACATATTGAAGGAACTATGGTCGAATAGAGATGATCAATATTCAGCCGAGAGAGAGCAAAAGAAAGATCAGAAAAAAGTTGAAATGTCATACATCGGTGGGTAGTGACAACAAAGTATCATGATCATGATTTTTTGAAAAGTAGGAAAAATGTCATAATCATGATTGAAAATCCTTTTATAGAAATAGGTCTATTCATCTTAGAATCCTATCATGATCAAAAACCAGCAGAGATTCTGCTGGTTTTTAAAATGTTATTTTGTGGCTCAAAAAGGTTGAGATAGGCCTAGAAAATAGTTTTTTCAACATTTTTTACTGCTTTACTTTTATGGGAGCTGTGATAAGATCAACTCAATCTTTACCAGCTCGATTTTTTCACTCCTGGAATGTGGCCCTTATAGGCAAGCTCACGAAAAGCAATTCTAGACATTTTAAATTTTCGTAAGTAACCTCTGGGACGACCGGTTAATTCACAGCGGTTTTTTAAGCGGGTAGGGGAAGAGTCTCTAGGTAATTTCCGCAAAGCTTCATAGTCACCTTGTTCTTTTAACTCTTTTCTTAATTCTGCATATTTCAATACAAGCTGCTGCCGCTTTTTTTCTTTAGCAATTTTAGATTTCTTTGCCACTTAAAACCCTCCTGGCTTAATGTTGGATTTTCCATTGAAAGGGGTCTTCAAACGTAGTCCAATCTTGATCAAATTCCTCAGGTGTGAGTAAGCATTGATCAAGTGTACGAATGATATCTGCTTTAGGTAAATCTACACCAATAAACACAAGTTTTGTATGCCTGTCACCAAATTCTGCGTCCCACTCATCAAGAAGCTCTGGTTCTTGCTTTAATATCTGTGCTTTTTCTTGCTCAGGCAAGGCAGCAATCCAGTAGGCAATTGGTTCAATCTGAACAGATTTTCCAGCCTGTGAAATTAAAATGGTTAAATCATGATGTGTGGCAAGCCACGTAAACCCTTTAGCGCGAACGATTTGCTCCGGCATCTGATCTAGCCAATTATTTAACCTGCCAGTATGGAAGGGAAGTCTTCTCTCATAAACAAAGGATGAGATATGGTATTCTTCTGTTTCCGGCGTATGCTGAGAATGCCCAGCGTTGATTTCTTTAATCCAGCCAGCAGAAGCACTGGACTTTTCAAAGTTGAATAAACCAGTATTTAGAATGTCACTGGGCTTTACTTGCCCTTTTGAGGTTCTGATGATAGATGCTTCTGGTTGAAGTGTTGTCAGCACATGCTCAAGTCGGTCTAATTCTGAGTTTGATACTAGATCACACTTATTGATAATCAGTACGTCACAAAATTCAATTTGATCAATCAGTAAATCGGAAATTTCTCGTTCGTCATCATCGGAAACGGATTGTTTACGGTCTAATAGACTTTCTCCTGACTGGAAGTCGGTCCAGAAACGGTTGGCATCTACAACAGTGACCATAGTGTCTAGCCGGCAAAAGCGTGTTAAATCGATGCTCATTTCTTCATCAATATAGGAGAAAGTTTGCGCGACTGGAATTGGTTCACTAATACCTGTAGACTCAATGACAATATAATCAATATGACCAGTCTTACATAGGCGCTCTACTTCAATTAACAAATCTTCTCTTAATGTGCAGCAAATACAACCATTAGATAATTCAACTAGCTTCTCATCTGATCGAGAGAGCTCACCGCCTTGTTTGACTAGTTCTGCATCAATATTAATTTCGCTCATGTCATTAACAATCACAGCCACTTTTAACCCTTTACGATTTTGTAGTACATGATTTAATATGGTTGTTTTTCCAGCTCCTAAAAAACCGCTTAATACTGTAACCGGTATTCGCTTATTCATTTCCTTCTGTCCCTTTGCCAACGATCATGTTCATTTCCGCCTCTCTTAAAAAGTAATGATTACGATTTGTAGTCTGAAAAATTATTTTGTTTCTCTATGAAGGGTATATTTCTTTAACCGAGGAGAATATTTTTTTAACTCCAGTCGATCCGGATTCGTTCTTTTATTCTTTGTTGTGATATAGTTTCTGTCACCAGTTTCCGTACAGGCCAAGGTAATTTTCACACGCATCAGTAATAGGATCCTCCTTTAATTCGTAATAGTTACGATTTGTATTGTAAAATGATCAAGATAGAATGTCAAGCTTTGTAGGGTGATCATGCAAAATGATCAAACAACAGGGGTATCGAATGTTTATTGATACCCCTCTCGATTAATAAAAGTCACCAAGCTCTTCTTCGTATTCACCTTCATATTGCTGAATGTCACTAGGAATTTCTTGAAGAAATGCTAGACCGCCTAATATCAGCATCAGGATAATGGCGATGAATGAGAGAATGGCTGCGACAATACTTGATATGGCAAATAGCGTCTGCATTTTCATCATCTTTGCATATTGTTCTAATAACTCTTCATAAGAAGTATCAGGAGCTTGAATTAATTGTTCAGCTGCGTTTACAGATTTTTGTACATGGATTCCCATCATAATGAGGAAGACGCCAAGGGCAGCAGGAAGAACAAGCCAAAAGCCAACGAGAATAGCTAGGCCGCCTGAAATATAGAGAAATATACTACCAACTTTTCCCCACTTTGTGATCGAATGAAGAGATTGAATGATTTTCTCAGTTTGTTGCAATGATGTTCACTCCTTTATGTATTCACCCTTTATCATACTTGAGCAGGTAGTACTTTAGGAAGAGTGAATGTAGAACAATTTTTAAAAAATTCTATCTTCACTTAACTATTTATGGATAAATAAATTATCTTCGAATAAGAAAAAAGTAACATTTACTATAAATTTTAACGACAATTTATGTCATAAGTAAGATTGGTAGTTAAAAATAATTAGTAAAATTATCAAAATATGTTGTTAGTTGTCTTGTTATTGGTTATTATTGTGTTGTATTACCATAAAAATTGGAAGGTGGAATTCATATGTTAGATCGTTTTTTAAACAAAATGACCAATGTTCAACCTGCAGCTTCAAGATGTATTTTGCAAAAATTAGTCACTTCATGCAAATCAGCGCCAACTTGTTTCCTTCAAGGTGTTGGAACTTTCCGTTACTATGTGGATCGTGATACAGGTGAGATTTGTACTAGCCAAGAACGTATTAGATGTGGCTGCTAAATTCAAGGATTTTATTTAATAGGATGTGAACGCATGAGCATATCTTCAATTTCATTCTTAACAAATGCTATGCAGACGTCAAATAGTCGTCAAGCGAGTCAACCATCTAATTCTTTTTTAAACCAAGCAGCGAAAATAGTTCAAGGCGACCATTCTCCAGAAGAGAGAAAGGCATTATTCCAACAACTGACTCTAGTTCAGCAAGGAAAAGACTTAGAGCTTCATGTGTCTAAATTAAAGGAACTAGAGAAAGAGGTTCAAAAAGAATCGTCTTCTTCGTCCGTTACTGTGAATCAGCATGGTGACCAAGTAGATATTTCAAATGAGGCTCGCAGTGAGTTTGAACAAGCTGAGGAACAAGCCACAGTTTCAAGTGAAGCGAGTGAAATTGCTGCAAGGGAAAAGGATCAAGATGTACAGGCAGATCCAAACCAATAAAAAAAGAGGCGTGTGTTTTTTATCTTCACATGCCTCATTTATGTTTATTTTGCAGAAAACCTTGAATAAAGACCATCCGGAAAAGGAGCTGCATATGAGATTGTTTCATCTTCTTCTACCATGATGTAATATGGAAACTCTTCAATATGAAAGGCGCCTATCATTTGTTCATCTACTGAGATAATTCGCATGTTGGTTTGGTTATCACGATATAATTCTTGATCCTCTTCTTTCCCATTCTTTAGCAAAATACTAAAAGAAATGTCTAATTGACGCTGCTTTTTCGTTTCTAAGAATTGTTCCAGCGATGGGATGCAGTGCGGACATGCTGTGTCAGTGAATATAAGTAACTGTTGCTTGTGGTTGTTTTGCAGTAAATCATTCATTTGAATAGGTGATGGTTTTTCGAGTAGCGGATGAACAAGTTTTTGCCCCACATGCTGGATTGGTAAGATGATTAATTCCATCTGGTGTTTTAAATAGATCATGATTCCGATCGTCAATAAAAGGCTGCAAAGAATAAGGGTTAGCTGTAAAAGTAAGATTGAAGTCATCGTATATCGTCCTCTCAGAGTGAAGTTACGCAGAGCTATCATAATATAAATATCAAAAATATGTCAATTATACTAAATGGTGTAAGGTGGAGCGTTTGATGAGTACAGTGAACCATTGTTTATATGCAATCTCTTATACTTGGAAAAGAAGTCGATCATATCTTCTGTTAACTCTATTCATCCAAGTGATCGTTGGCTTTATGCCTTTGGCTAGTGTCTGGATTATTCAAACATTGATTAATGAAATTATTTTATTCATGACTTCTTCAGGAGATATTCAAAAGGTCTTAAGGTTATTTGGGTTGCAAATGGTCATTGTGATTTTAGGATATGGGCTTCAATTCATGCTTCAGCTTAGTCAGCAGAAAGCGACAAATTTGATTGGCTTGCATTTGAAGGGTGAATTGCTTCAAAAGGCGATCAGGCTTCCATATATTACATTTGAACACCCGTCTTTTTATAATGAAAGTCAACGTGTGATGAACAGTCATCAGCATGTTCTGAGTATGGTTAGAAGTATTTTTACAATCATGAGCGCATTGATTACTGTTGTATCACTTCTCATTTATATGATTGGTATCCATTGGGGCTTGGCGGTCATTCTAATCTTATGTACTCTGCCTGTCTTATGGATTGAGCTTTTCTTTGGAGGCGCACGGTATCAATTAAACCGGATGTTAACTGCCAACGATCGAAGAGAAATGTATGTGTCCGACCTTGTTGCACAGCGAGATTCATTGAAAGAAATCCGTTTATATGGAATTGGACATTACCTTCTTCAAAAGTGGAAAGGTCATTATGTAAAAAGTGCAGATGAAAAATATAAATTACTAAAACGTCAGGTTCGTTGGGAGATGGCAGGCGGATTGCTTATGACATTTGCCTATGTGTGCTGTGGTCTTTTTATTGTCTTTCTTATCTTTCAAAAGAAATTAGCTGCGGGTACGTTTGTCGCTGTACTCCAAGCTGTGCAAAATATTCAAAGCGGTTTTCAAGATTTGACGAGGGAATGTTCTAGTTTATATGAAACGAGTCTCTATATTGAGGAAATGAGAACTTTTCAAAAGAGAGAAGAAGAAATTGATGAGCAGACAGAGGAAGGGGCATCGCTTCGGAGGATTGAATGTATTCAGTCCATCACGCTAGAAAACCTCTCTTTTACCTATCCGAATATGAAAACGCCTGCTATTGAGCATATACATTTTCATATCAATAGAGGTGAACGTATTGCATTGGTGGGGGATAACGGATCAGGTAAGACGACCTTGATTAAATGTTTGACCGGTTTATATGATCCGGACAAGCCGAATATGCAAAAGGTCAATGGTGAATCGATTTCGACCATTTATAAAAAATCCTATCATGCGAGAATGGCTGTCCTTTTTCAAGATTTTATGAAGTACGAATTCACTGTGAAAGAAAACATTGGATTTGGCCGTATCGATGAAATAGATGAGGAAGAACGCATGATCTCAGCAGCACGGCAAGCAGGCATAGAGAAAAGAATCCATCAAATGGAAGAAACATACGATTCGCAGCTTGGCCGTTTTTTTGAGGAAGGGCATGAACTGTCTGGCGGACAATGGCAAAAGCTTGCGATGGCGAGAACCTTTTTTAGAGAAAGTGATTTTATCATTTTAGATGAACCGACTTCTGCTCTCGATCCGCTATCGGAGATTTCACTGATTCGAAAGCTATTCGATCATACGCAGGATCAAGGGGTTTTGTTTATCACACATCGTATGGGAGCGGCCCGCTTGGCAGACCGGATTATCGTGATGAAAGATGGTGCTTTCGTTGAAGAGGGGAACCATGAAGAGCTAATGGCGCTAGACGGAGAGTACAAAAGGCTTTACGAGGCACAATCCCAACTATTTCAACAAAAGGAGATGGCTTAAGGTGAGTGTCTTTTATTTTATAGGTGTCTATTTATTAGGAATCATCTTTGCAGGTGCATGGATTGATAAAGTGAGAAAACAAACGGCGCATATTCAGCAGATGAATGCTTATCGCCTGCTGCCTTCTGCGCTCACGACGCCCATGTTTTATCTGTTATTGACTGTTGAACTGGCTTGTACGGGCTTATTGTTCGTGTGGAACATGTATCTTGTACCTGCGGTTGGTCTTACAGCACTTTTATGTATTTATACTGGAGCGGTCACCTTCAATTTATTGAGAGGACATCGTAACATTTCATGCGGCTGTGGAGGTTTGCTTGAAAATGATCATCTTCACTGGGGAATTGTGATTCGTAATATGTCGATGCTGGCTCTTGTGATTGGGTTGTTTTATGTACATCCCTATGTAGAAACAATTCCGTGGCCATTTCATATTATTTGTTTTCTGATTGCGGTGGCTGTCTGTTTGATGATAGCGGTGGGGAAAACAATCATGATGTTCAAAAGAAAATGGGTGAATCAATTTGATTCGTTTATAGAAGGAGACCAAGTGAAATGACTGATATTCTACTAATTATTGTGTTATTCATTGTCATTGCTCAGCTGGCTGTCGTGTTTTTGCTTGCCCGCTTTATCGGGAAATTTATGAGTAAAATTAAATCCTTTGATGGGATTGAATTAAAGGAAGCGGATGTTGGTGATGCTGCGCCGTTATTTCGAAGCTATACACATTTAGGGGATAAGGTCATTTTAAAGGAATATTTACAGAACAGAAGAGCCGTGATGCTGTTATTTGTAAATACCACTTGTCTGACATGCAAAAGCATTTTGTCTGATATGCGTCAGCACATCTCTAGCGATGATACTCAATTTATTTTCATCAATGGAGATGAACAAGGAGATGATGGATTGCTCCTTCAATTGCTGCCTGATCATGCTGTGTATGTGCGCTCTTCGCAAATCATGGAGCTGTATGGGGTAACGGTTGTTCCGCAAGCGATTTTGATAGATGAACATGGCACCATCCTGCAAAGAAAAGCTGTTCAAAATGTGAAACAGTTTGAACAGCTGTTACACGCATCATAAAAAAGCGTCTCTTTGTTTAAGAGACGTTCCAGCGTGTAGACAAACCCTCGCATTCGGTGTCAGTCCTGCGTGCTGGTGCTCACGAATGACAATTCGCTCCGCGCCAGTACTCGTCCTTCCTAGACTGCAAAGGTTTTCTATCACGCTGAAAAGGAGACAAAGGGCTAAAATCAAGATCATTTTAGCCCTTTGTCAACAATCTGAAGCGTCTCTTTGTTTAAGAGACGCTCGTTTTATAATTCTTTTCCTAGAATGTCTAAATCGTATCTGCTGCCGTCCATCTCTGCGATGCGTGGCAGGTGACCCCATGTCTCAAAGCCGTGCTTTTTAAATAATCGAATGCTGGCTTCGTTGTGCCCGAAAATAAAGGCGAGTAACGTTCGAATGCCTAGTGAAGGTGCCAACTCAATGGCTTCTTGTAAGAAAAGTGACCCTAAGCCTTTCCCTCGATAGTCTTGGTTTAAGTAAATACTCATTTCAACGGTTCCGTTGTAGGCAGGTCTTCCATAAAAGGTTTCAAAGCTGAGCCAGCCGTAAATATGTCCATCCTCATCTGTTTTCACATAGAGAGGTCTTTTCTCTGAATGATTCAAAAACCATTCCCGGCGGTCTTCAACTGAAACTGGTTCTGTATCGGCGGTTACTTCTCGTGAAGCAATGGTCGAATTGTAAATATCAACGATTGCTTTGAGGTCATCTTCTGTTGCTATGCGATTGAAAGTTTTCACAATAAAGTCCCCCATCTTTTTTTCATTCATCATACATATTATTGATGCGATTGCGCAAAATAAAAAGAAAAATGATTTCGTGTGTATATATTTTTTGAAAAGTGTTCAGAATGTTGCTGAGGTGATGAAAAATGAGAGAGGAAGAAAAGAAACGTACTTCCAAAATCACAAAAGTTCAGCAATTTTTCCGTAAGCGCTGGGTATTCCCTGCAATTTACTTGGTCAGCGCAGCGGTCGTGTTAACAGCCGTTCTTTGGTATCAAGCTGTATCAAAAGATGTGAAAGACCAACTATCTGATGGAAATCAAACAGGGCAAGAACAGCGTGATGATGCCGTTGAAGTTGGAAAGCCAATTGAAAATGTTGCCATGCCAGTCCAGAATTCTGATAATGTTTCTGTCGTGAAAAAGTTCTATGAAGCAGATGCTGATCAAAAAGAAAAAGAAGCAGCACTTGTAAACTATAATAACACCTATACCTTGAGCAAAGGTATTGATCTTGCAGACAAAGATGGCAAAGTGTTTGATGTCACAGCTGCTCTTAGTGGAACAGTGGTTCAAGCGAAAAAAGATCCAGTTCTCGGTCACGTCGTTGAAATTGAACATGAAGATGGATTATCGACTGTTTACCAATCGTTGTCACAAGTGAGTGTTAAAGAAGGCGATGAAGTGAAGCAGAATGATGTCATCGGTGCTTCTGGTAAAAATCTTTATGGTGCTGAAAGCGGCAACCATGTGCATTTTGAAATTCGTATGGAAGGTTTAGCGCTTAACCCACTTAGCTTCATTGACAAGCCTGTTTCAACTATTGAAAAGGCCGCACAAGAAGTGACGGAAGAAGCAAAAGAACCTGCTCAGCCAAAAGCTGATGAAAAAACGAAGGTACCTGCTGCTGAAGATAAGGCCAAAGAGCCTGCTGGAGAAAAATCTGAAGAAAAGTCTGATGAAAAGGGGAAATCCTCTGATCAAGAAAAGTCTTCTGATTCCTCTAAAGACAGCAGTCAATCTGAAGAAACAAAACAATCTTAAGTCTTGAAACCTCTGTATATGAATCATGCAGAGGTTTTTTTCTGTCTTAAAAAAATCCCCCGCACTTGGCGGAGGATGGTTTAGAGTGCGGCAGGTCCTTCTTCACCTGTCCGAATGTTGATTGTATTTTCTATCTCATATATAAAAATTTTCCCATCCCCTGGTTCGCCTGTACGAAGTACCTTTTGAGCTGTTTCAACGACCTGTTCGACAGGTACTTCGCTGAGGACGATTTCAATCTTTAATCGTTCGTACACATTGCTTTCCTTTTTGACGCCGCGATATAACTCTGTATGTCCCTTTTGTAAACCGCAGCCGTGTACATTCGAAAAGGTAATGGAAGTGACACCAATCTTCCCAAGCTCCACCTTTAATGTTTCGAAATTGGCTGGACGTGTGACAATCTCCACCTTATACATTTTGCTCATAGAGACACCCCTTTTTCTTTAATCTTGATAAGCTTTTTCCCCATGCATGGTTAAATCAAGCCCCACTGATTCTTCTTCTTCTGATGCGCGAATTTTAAAGAAGAGATTTACCACTTTGATGATCACGTATGTCACAACAGCTACAAAAGCATAGGTAGCTATAATAGCGACTACTTGCTTCCAAAGTAAGCTAGGATCTCCATAAAATAAGCCATTGGCTCCGCCGTCATTGACAGAGGTTGTTGCGAAAAGCCCTGTTGCAATTCCTCCCCAAGTCCCGCCAATTCCGTGAAGACCGAATGCATCTAGTGCATCATCATAGCCAAATTTGGCTTTGAGCGAGAAAACTCCCCAGAAACACACGATGCCGCCGATAATTCCGATAATAATAGAAGCAAAAGGTGTGACAAAACCTGCGGCAGGTGTAATTGCCACAAGACCTGCGATGGCTCCTGAAATTGCGCCGAGCATGGTTGGTTTTTTGTTGATCATCCACTCGACTAACAGCCAACCGATGATTCCCGAAGCAGCAGCTGTATTGGTGTTAATGAAGGCATACATGGCGACACTATCTAAGGTAAGGGCACTTCCAACGTTAAAGCCAAACCATCCAAACCAAATGACAGCTCCGCCAAGAAGAGTATAAATCAAATTGTGAGGAGAGGAGCTTGATGCTTCTTTACGCTTCCCGAGCACAATCGCTACGACTAGACCTGCCACACCGGATGAGATGTGAACCACGTTTCCTCCAGCGAAGTCGAGCGCACCCATTTCGCCAATCCAACCGCCGCCCCATACCCAGTGTGCGACTGGTGCGTATACAAATGTGACCCAAAGGAGTGTAAATACGACGACCGCTGAGTAGCGAATTCGTTCAGCAAAGGCACCTGAAATGATGGCTGTTGTTAAGACGGCAAAGGTCATTTGGAACATCATGAACAATGAATGTGGAATGGTTTCACTGTAGGAACCAGGTTCAAAGCCAACACCTTTTAGTCCAATCCAGTCTAAGCCTCCGATCCATGCATTGCCTGGTGCAAAAGCCAAGGAATAGCCAAACAAGATCCATACGATAGAAACAATCGCTAGTGAAGTTAAGCTGTGCATGGTTGTACTTAAGACGTTTTTACTTCTCACGAGGCCTCCATAGAATAAGGCTAAACCCGGTGTCATTAACCACACGAGTAGTGCGCAAAAGAACATAAATACTGTATCACCCATTTGCATGCTGCATTCCCCCTGAATCATTCAGAATTAATTGATTTCTTAATTCTTCATTATAGAGAGAAAAGTCATATATAACATATTCATGTAAGTTAATCTTACATGGTTTTTGGTTATATTCAATATAAATGGATGGAAAGTTCGTAAAAAATGAGAAAAAACACACGTTGAGCATGAAAAATAAAGGGCGTTTGACCTATAAAATGGAGCTGAGAAACAGCTTGGTTCGTTCCTCTCGAGGAGAATCGAACAATTCCGATGGGCTGCCTTCTTCAACGATACGGCCTTCGTGCATATAGACGACACGATCGGCGACTTCTTTCGCAAAGCCCATTTCATGTGTGACGATGACCATCGTCATGCCTTCTTTTGCGAGACTTTTCATTGTTTGCAGTACCTCTCCTACAAGCTCTGGATCTAGGGCAGATGTAGGTTCGTCAAATAACATAACGTCTGGTTTCATGGCGAGAGCTCTTGCAATAGCCACACGCTGCTTTTGACCGCCTGATAGTTTAGAAGGGTATACGTTGGCTTTATCCGCAAGTCCGACTTTTTCTAACAGGACATTGGCTTCTGATACAGCTTGAGTCTTTTTTGTTTTTTTCACCATAACAGGCGCCTCGATGATGTTTTCAAGCACAGTTTTATGCGGAAAGAGGTTAAAATGCTGAAACACCATGCCTATTTTTTGCCGCATCTCGTTTAATTGATCGCGTTTTGGGTGAACTGGGCTGCCATCAATGATGATTTCCCCATCATTTTTGATTTCTAAAAAGTTCATACAGCGGAGCAAGGTGCTTTTTCCAGAGCCACTGGCTCCAATTAAGACGACCACATCATTTTCGTAAACAGTGAGATCAATATCTTTTAAAACATGCAGTTCTCCGAAGTGTTTATTGAGTTTTTCAACACGAATAAGTTCCTTTGCTTCTGTCATGTTTCTCCTCCTAATGGTCACTGACTGATAGTTTCTTCTCAAAGGTTTGGACAGCAAATGTTAATAGCAGGACAAGGACTAAGTAATAGACGGCTACAACAAGTAAATAGGTCATATTGTCAAAGCTGTTTGAGCCTTGGGTCGTGGCGACGTTAAATAGTTCATTGACGCTAATAAAGGCGGCAAGTGATGAATCTTTTAAGCCAATAATGAACTGGTTGCCAAGAGGGGGGAGGGCGCGCCGCATCGCTTGCGGGAGAATGATGCGTCTCATTGTTAGGAAACGTCCCATGCCAAGAGAGCGTCCAGCCTCTTTTTGCCCCTGATCGATTGATTGGATGGCGCCTCTAAATATTTCTGCTATATATGCTCCATTATGAAAGGCGAGCGCAATGGAAGCGGCCCAGAAGTCGGGGATATTTAATTCTGTCAGTCCAAAATATAGGATAAAGATTTGAACAATCAGTGGTGTGCCGCGTACAAGGAAGATATAGGCGTTGGCGATATAACCGAAGACAGCCACGCGTGATATTTTCAATAAAGCAAAGAAAAGCCCGATGAACATGCCGATGAAGATGCTGATCACAGTGAGCTGTAAGGTGAGTAGCATTCCTTCTAAAAAAATACCTCTTGAATCAATCAGTGTCTGAAAAAAATGTGATAGGGTAGGCAAAACAATCATCTCCATTTGAAGAAAGTGCGCCTAAAAAAGGCGCACAATCGTGGTTTTAATTTTGTTTGATCGTGATGTCTTCATCAAAGTATTTCTCGCTAATTTGCTTTAATGTTCCGTCCTTTTTTAATGCGTCAATCGCGTCGTTGATCTCTTTTATGAGCTGTTCATTTTCTTTAGATACAGCGATTGCCTGCTCACTTTGTCCGAGTCTTTCCTGCGCTTCGATCTTTAATTTTTTCTTCATGGCTTCTGCACCTGTGGCAAAATCCGTCACGACTGCATCGTGTTTTCCGTTGGCTAGTGCTTCTAAAGCGACGACATCACTGTCGTAATATTTTGGTTCCTCCCCGCTATGCTCCTTTGCGATATCAGCGTAGGAAGAGCCTTTAGATACAGCGATTTCTTTGCCTTTTAAATCATCAGCATGCTCAATGTCTGCTCCAGGTCTTGTGAAAATTTGCGGTCCAGAGTAGTAGTAGGGCTTAGAAAGAAGGACGTGTTTTTTTCGTTCCTCATTGATGGTATGACTTGCAACTGCCGCATCGAATTTTCCTGATTTCACACCTTCGACAATACCTGCGAATTTATATTTCTTCTGTATAGGCTCGAGGCCCAGTTTGTCACTAATCGCATTGCCTACATCGATATCAAAGCCTGACATCTGATTTCCATCCATGTAACTGAACGGGTGAAATTCACCTGATGCTGCAAATATAAATTTTCCATCCTCCAAAATTGGCGACCCTTTCGCTGTAGAATTACGTTTATCTCCGTTCCCATTTGTTTCATTTGAACCACACGAAGACAGAAGTAATACTGCAACCGAGAAAAGGGCTGGGACCCAAAACCGTCTTTTCTTAATAATAAGCTTCTCCTCCTTTTCAGCCGTTCTCCATATAAGGAGAAAGTAGGCTTTTAAATATGTGTAGCATCTTACCATTTGTTCCTCATATTCTCAATTTTATATGTGTTTTTCCAACACTCGCCCTTTTTAAAATGTATGTTTTGCTTTTCCAAGAGAGAACTTGAATTGATCAGGGTAAAAAAGGGAAATGAATCTCATAATAACGGGAGGATTGGCAAAAAACATGTCAGAAGACAAAGAGGGGGGTCGGTGTATGAAGAAGTGGAGAGAAAACCGTAAAGTCTTTTTAACTGCTATTGCCTTTGGAACGATGTTAAATCCATTGAATTCATCAATGATTTCTTTGGCCTTGCATCAAATCCAGCATGAATTCGGTTTGTCATTTACGACTGTATCTTGGCTGATTTCGTCTTTTTATTTAGCTAGTGCGGTGACGCAGCCGGTGAGCGGCCGGATTGGGGATCATGTGATGAGCCGGAGAACACTATTTTTATTTGGACTGGGCCTTGTGGCGGTCTCAGCTATCTGTGCGCCGTTTGCCCCGACGTTTGCGGTGCTGATTGTGATCCGGCTGTTGCAGGCAATTGGAAGCAGTGCCATTTATCCTTCAGGTGTCGGACTCATTCGGGATCATATTCAAGAAAAGCAGGCATCAGCATTAGCGGTATTGTCCATTTTTGCTTCCGCGATGACGGCGCTTGGCCCGACACTTGGCGGATTTTTGATGACGATCGGCGGCTGGCCAGCGATCTTTTTAGTGAATCTGCCTTTTATTTTGATTAGCTTCTTTCTTGGACTATCTTTGTTTCCGAAGGAACAAAAAAAGAGAAAGCTACGTATAGGTGAAACGGTACGAAAGCTCGATTTGCCAGGGATGCTTCTTTTTACCGTTTGTATTGTCCTGTTGCTTTCGTTTTTATTATCACTAGGTCATGGCATTCAATATGTACAGGGGATTCTTTGTCTCTTGAGTGCAGGCGCTTTTATTTGGTGGGAGTATCAGGTGGATGAACCGTTTATTCAAATTCGGATGTTCAAAGAGGAGCAGCGGCTTTCACTTGTGTATGTGCAATTTATTATTTTAAATATCTTTTTCTATTGTCTTTTCTTTGGTTTGCCGAGCTATTTCCAAGATGAATTAGGCTGGCGTGTGGAAATGACAGGTCTTTTTATGCTTTGCATGTCAGGGGTGAGTATCATTGTCTCTCCGTTGACGGGAAAGTGGGTGGACCGCGGGGATGAACGCCATCCGGTATTAGCCAGTACGGTATTGATGCTAGCTGGAGCGTCTGCGATGACCTTCTTTTTTATTCCTGCACCATTATGGGGAAAAGGGCTGGTTCTAGCTTTGCTTGGACTTAGTTATGGGATTGGAAATGTTGCGCTGCAAGCTGCGATGCTCAAGGCAAGTCCGCAGCATATGATTGGTACGTCCTCTGGGCTTTTTCAAACATGCCGCTACCTTGGTTCTATTCTTTCGTCTGCTGTTCTCGGTATGCTGTTTGGAGATGAAATTGCTGGTCCTCATTTTGAGCAGTTAGGCTGGACGTTGATTATCATTTCCCTTATCGGCATTGGAGTCAGTCTTTACTTTTCGAGCAAGGTCAGAGGAGGGCAGTCAATAAAAAAAGCGGCGCGATAAGTGGAAGAAGAATCTTCATCACGTTATCGCAAGCCGCTTAAGAGTTAGACAGGTCAGAGCCCTGTTCTTTTTGCTTCCTTCTGAATATTTTCCCTACAATTGTCTCATAGAAAGTGACGATGCGATCAATTGGAGAGTCAAAAAACTTCCATAATTTATTCATGATAAACACGACCACAATTGATACGATCAAGCTGCCTAAAACATCTAATGGATAATGGTGACCTACCCAGATGCGGGAGAATCCTGTGAGTAATCCAAAAACGAGCAAGATGTTCCCGAGCTTTTTATTACGAGATCGAATGGCAAGTGAAAGAGCCAGTGCACCTGTTGTATGGTCACTTGGGAAGGAAGCGTCTGCTGAGTGCGGAATGAGAGTGTCGACTTTATGCGCCACAAACGGCCGCTCCTCATAATGAAACAGTGTAATGGCAAAATTGACGATAAGTGCCGCGATGCCTGTTACACCAGAGAAGAAGACATGCTTCTTAAATTTGTGATTACCAAAAAACCAGCAAATCAATAAGACAAGGGCATACACAAGAATGGCTTTTTTCGTAATGAAAATCATGGCCTGATCTAAAAACTCAGAATGATGAGCCATCCCGTGTATCAATTTAAACAGTTCGTAATTCAAAACATCACCTATACCTTCGCTTAATGCCAACTATTTTTCAAATAATCATTTATTTGAAACATCCTATATTTTAGCATGTTTCCGTTGAAGTTTAAAATAGAATCCTATTCTGATAGGGAGATCTTCTGTGCTTTTGCTTCTTGAGGCTTTCGTTCGCTCCAATAAAAAACAATCATACTGAGCAAGACAACAATACCTGCAATGAGATATACATTTGAAAAGTCGGTGAAGCTGACAAGAAGACCAAATACAAATGAGCCAGCAGCAATCCCCGTATCATATAAAGTGAAGAAAGTAGCCGTCGCATAGCCTGTACGGTGAGCTGGTGAGTGCTGAATGGCAAGTGTTTGTAAACATGGTACTAGCGATCCATAGCCAAGTCCAATGACACCACCTGATAAAAGAAGCATTGTAGCTGAATGTGTAGCTGTCAGCATCCATAAACCAATGGCAAAAAGAGCGATCGAAGGATAGATCACAATGTGAGGTCCTACTCGATCAAAAAGTCTGCCTGTAAATGGGCGTGATCCAAGCATTGCTGCCGCAAACACAATAAAGAAATAACTGCTTGCCCCCATCAAGTCAAGGGAATTGGCATAGACTGAAATAAATGAAATGATCGGCGAATAACAGAAGGAAATAATGATACCGACTGCTGCTGTTTTTAATGCACCTTTTTCAAACAAGTGAGAAAAAGTAAATCGGAAGACGACACTACCGCCATCTTCAAGCTCTGGCTGTCTGATTAGCATCGTAAAAGCGGCACCGATTGTAACGATAATGGAGAAAAGAAGGAATAAGGAATGGAATCCTACTTTTCCTACTTGATTCAACGCAATAAATGGACCGATAACCACAGCAAGGTTCATGGACATGACAAAGTAGCCGAGTCCTTCCCCGCGTTTATGTTTTGGAATCATATCTGCCGCAATGGCACTGGTTACTGTCGTCAAAATGCTAAAAAAGATGCCCTGCACGAAACGCAGCATGAGAAGCGTTTGGAATTGATCGATTGGGATGTATAAATAAGTGAGTAAGGCAAATGCCGTTGATGAGAAAATCGCCATCCGTTTTTTACCGAATTTCTCAATAATCGCTCCAGAAAACGGTCTTGTCACAATGGCGGACAATAAGAAGACCGTTACAAGAAGGCCACCCTGTGATTCTGTTCCATTGAGTTCATCCATTGTGTAAATAGGCAGCAAGGTCAATAGGGCATAAAAAGAGGTGAACGTAAATAAATTCACCAGGACAATCATGATAAAGTCCCTCGTCCAAATGCGTTCGTTCATGATGTATGTCACTTCCTATTCAGTTGATAATTTGTGTAAAAGTGTATGGAGGAGTTGTTTTTCTTCGTGGGTGAAATCTGAAAGACATTCTTCTTCAAATTGTTCCATCGTACGTTTGATTTCTTCAAATCGGGCTTTAGCATCATCTGTCATCACGATCAGGTTTTCACGTTTGTCTTTTCCTTGTACACGTTGCACCCAGCCATTTGCTTCTAGACGGGTTACGGTTCGGGTTATGGTTGGGGCTTCGACGTTCAAATATGTCCAAATGTCTTTTTGGGTTTTCGGGCCGAATGTATCCAAACAAAAAAGTACAGTCCATTGGGACATGTACAAGTCATAAGTAGCAAGCGCTTCGTTCGCCTTTTTAGACAGCAACCTGGCGCTTTGATGTATTTGATGTAAACACTCTCTATTTAACGTATCCATATGCTCACCTTTATTAAATATTTAGCTAGGTAAATAAAATCACCTTTTCTATTCTACGTGCTCGACCCATTCTTGTAAAGTGAAAATTTTCGCCACTCGAAATGATTGCATTTTCTGATAAATCCCTTGTCCCTTCTTCATTTTTAGCATATTCCCTATCCAATGCTAATACACTGTTACAAACCTGACAAAGAGAGTGTTTGAGGTGAGGGATCGTGTTTGGCATTTGCTACCTAATGGATGAGAAATTAAGACGAACAAGCGCCGCTGAAAATGGATAATATTGATACGGATCTCATTTCACACTTCTCACATCCATTTTAGGGAGGTCGAGTGGTGTGCACGATTACATCAAAGAGCGAACAATCAAGATAGGTAAGTATATCGTGGAGACAAAGAAAACCGTTCGTGTAATTGCGAAAGAATTTGGAGTCTCTAAAAGTACTGTACACAAGGATCTAACAGAAAGATTGCCAGAAATTAATCCAGATCTGGCTAATGAAGTGAAGGAGATACTGGATTATCATAAATCAATCCGCCACTTGCGAGGGGGAGAAGCCACTAAATTAAAGTATAAAAAAGAAGAAATTTTAGAAGGTGAGCCTGTGAAACAGTAAGCTTAGTTCTTTGTTCATAAACATGATATATATATCTTCCTCATATCGGTAGTTTCTAACCACAAATTTTGTAAAGACTTTTGTAAAGAAATATCTTTTTTTCTGCAAATTATGATAGAATATATAATTAGGGCAGAATGTGGTATTTGCTATGGAAACAGATTTTCAAGGAGGATATATATAGATGTTTGCTAGGGATATTGGAATTGATCTTGGTACTGCCAATGTACTGATTCATGTCAAAGGAAAAGGAATTGTGTTAAATGAACCATCTGTGGTAGCTCTTGACAAAAACAGCGGGAAAGTTTTGGCTGTTGGAGAAGAGGCGAGACGTATGGTTGGACGTACGCCTGGGAATATTGTTGCGATTCGTCCATTAAAAGATGGCGTAATTGCTGATTTTGAAGTAACTGAAGCGATGCTCAAGCATTTTATTAACTCATTAAATGTGAAAGGGCTATTCTCTAAGCCGCGTATGCTCATCTGCTGCCCGACAAACATTACATCTGTTGAGCAGAAGGCGATCAAAGAAGCTGCTGAAAAAAGCGGCGGAAAGCATGTATTTCTTGAAGAAGAGCCAAAAGTAGCAGCTATTGGTGCTGGTATGGATATTTTTCAGCCAAGTGGAAACATGGTCGTAGATATTGGAGGCGGAACGACAGATATTGCTGTCATCTCAATGGGTGACATTGTAACCGCCTCTTCTATTAAAATGGCTGGAGACAAATTTGATCTGGAAATTCTCAATTACATTAAAAAAGAGTACAAGCTGTTGATCGGTGAACGCACGGCTGAGGATATTAAGATCCAAGTTGCAACGGTATTCCCAGACGCACGTCACGAAGAAATTTCAATTCGTGGACGAGACATGGTGACAGGATTACCAAGAACGATTACCGTCACAAGCAAAGAAGTAGAAGAAGCATTGCGTGAATCTGTATCTGCGATTGTTCAGGCTGCGAAGCAAGTTCTTGAGAGAACACCGCCTGAATTATCAGCTGATATTATTGATCGCGGCGTCATCATTACAGGTGGCGGAGCTCTTCTAAACGGGCTTGATCAATTGCTTGCAGAAGAGCTGAAAGTACCAGTATTCGTTGCTGAGAATCCGATGGATTGTGTAGCTGTTGGTACTGGCGTCATGCTTGATAATATGGACAAGCTGCCAAAGCGTAAACTCAGCTAATGATGTCCCTCATTCTTTTTCGAAAGAATGGGGGATTTTTGTTAAAGAACCCTGCAAATAAGCCGATATATTTCATAGAAGATTGTGTTTAGGTCATGTGAAAGAATTTTAATGAGGTGAGCACGTGTTAAAAGGACTATATACCGCAACATCTGCCATGATCGCTCAAGAGCGACGGACAGAAATGCTTTCAAATAATATCGCAAATGCGAATACACCAGGATATAAAGCGGATGAGGGGACGATGCGGGCATTTCCAGAAATGCTGCTAAGCCGAATGGAGTCAGGACGTTTCCAAACTTCCTCAGGCAAAGGTTTTAGTGTTCCGCAGCAAACGCCGATTGGCGGCATTAATACGGGGACATACATGCAGGAACTGATCCCTCAATTTACACAAGGAACGTTAAAAACAACAGATCAAACAACGGATGTCGCACTAGTCGAAAATAATGTGCCGATCAACCCAGAGACCAATCAGAAATCAGCGCTTTTTTATGCGGTCAATACACCAGAAGGCGTTCGATATACGAAAAGCAGTTCGATTACATTGAACGCACAAAATCAGTTGACTATCAATGGGCGTGCCCTTCTTTCTGTGACAGGTCAACCGATTACAGTTCAGAGTGAGAATTTCAAAGTGAATGCAGATGGAACTGTGAGTGAAAATGGACAAAACCTCGGGCAAATTGATGTACGTGTTGCGATGGATACAAGGAACTTAGCGAGAGAAGGAAATGATTTATACCGTACAGCTGATAACCAGCCCCTGCCAAGCGCAGTCAATAACGGTCAAATGTCCTATACGTTAAGCCAAGGTGTATCGGAGCTGTCGAACGTGGATGTGACGAAATCATATACAGAAATGACAACCGCCTATCGAGCATTTGAAACAAACCAAAAAGTGGTTCAGGCGTATGATAAAAGCTTAGAAAAAGCAGTAAATGAAATCGGCAGAGTGTACTAATCAAGAAATGACAAAGAAAGGAGGATTCTCATGCTTAGAACGATGATCAATGCAGCGGTATCAATGAACGAAGTACAAAAGCAGCTTGATATTATCAGTAATAATATCGCGAACAGCGAAACAACAGGGTACCGTGCGAAAAATACCCGTTTCTCAGAGCTGATCAGACAACAGTTCAACCAAGTAGATGAAAAAAATGCGCAGGTGGCAAACAGTCGTCTGACACCTGATGGGTTAAGGCTTGGGACGGGTACGATGGTCAATGCGTCCATTAACTCATTGCAAGGCTCGATTAAAGAAACAGGCCGTGATCTTGATGTTGCATTTGGAGCGCCATCTCAGTATATGCAGGTCAATGTCGGCGGTAATATTCGTTATACAAGAGACGGTTCTCTTTACTTACAGCCAGGCAATAATCGTAATCAAGTGCAGCTTGTCACTAGCGAAGGTCATCCGATTCTTGATGAAAATGGAAATGAAATCGTCTTAAATGCGAATTTCCGTGATATTTCAATTGATAAAAATGGTCGTCTGATAGCCATTTCAAGAGATAATCAAACGAATCAGCAAGTGAATCTAGGTGTTGTACAAGTCAATAACTCTTCAGCACTTGTCTCTGAAGGAGATAATTTATTCTCAGTTGACGGTACTTATCAAGGTGCATTAACGGCACTAAATGGAGCAAACCGCCAAGCGATTCAGCTTCAGCAAGGTGCACTTGAAACGTCGAATGTGGATATGTCTAAAGAATTAACAGATCTCATGACAACACAGCGCTCCTATCAGATGAACTCAAGAACGATTACGATGGGTGATCAGATGCTTGGATTAGTGAATACAATTCGATAATGAGCAGGCTGACATCAGCCTCTCATGATAAAAAAGGCGGCTCGCTCAAAGTCGCCCTTTTTTTTATAAAAATCTGAGACATCGGCAAGCAGATCCTCAAGATCAATCCATGCTTCTTTTCGTTCAAGGCATGTGACGAGCCTTGCAATCTGCTCATCTGCCTTTGGCGTTTGGCTGTAGAGGAGAAATAAGATTTGGAACTTGATTCTTAATATATCAAATTGAGAAGCAACGGCTTCTTTTAATCCTTTTTGAATATACTTCATTCCTTCATCGGTTAAATTTTCTTTATAACAGGAACGCACAGTTTCGTAGAGGCACGATACATAGGAGTGTGCGGACTTCCGGTATGCTGGGAGACGAATTGCTTTTTTAAAGTATTCCAGCGCTTTCTTGTGACGGTTTTGTCTCGACTGAATAAAGCCAGCGTCATAATAAACGATACCGAGCAGTTCTTGATCATCAATGATTTTCACGTATTCGATGATCTCAATAAAAAGGGCTTCTGCTTCTTCATATTTTTTTTGATCGCTATAATTAAGGCCAAGCACAATTTTACAACGATAGAGGCTATGGTCATCCCCATGCTTTGCAAAGATATCCATTGCTTTTTGAACATGACGAATCGATAACAACGAATAGCGGTTGTTATAATAAACACCACTTGTACGAAAATGGAACTCTGCTACCTCCAGCTCATCGTTTAGAAATGACAGTCGTTCTTCCGCCTTCTCGAGATAGTAGATTGCATCATTTTGATCGCTGTTTAAAGCTTCGTAAAGTCCGAGAAAGAAGTAAAAGTAATAGGCCAGTTCTTCGTTCATATCCTCTTTGTGCTGCATCAATTCATGTTTTATTTTTTCTAAGTCCTCTGTCTGATTCATCCAGAGCTGATGGCGAAAAAGCATCAGCTGATAATGTAAATAGAGTTCCTGTTTTTTTGATATTTTCCGTTGATATTTTAATAGAGTTGTTTTGATTTCTTCAGCCTTCGAAAAATGTCGATGCTTTAGCAGTGTATACCACGAATGGAGAAGTTTTTTAATGGATTTATCACTTATAAAATTCATTTTTACCCTCTTATTCAATCAATGATGTAATATATATTACCATATTTGTGAAAAAACAATGAGTGTAGTGTGGATTATATTTGATGACAATAGGTAATAGTAGATTCTATTTTTTACCATATATGCGGAACGGACGTTGAAAAATACGAGCATTCATAATATACTTCTATAGGAATCAAATGAAGATCATCGATATAGAAAAAAGGAGAGATCAAGATATGCTTGATGCTCAGCAAATTCAAGACATTATTCCACACCGTTATCCATTCTTATTGGTCGACCGTATTTTAGAGGTTGAGGGAGAGAAAAGAGCGGTGGGGATTAAAAATGTCACAGTGAACGAAGAATTTTTTAATGGTCATTTCCCAGGATACCCGGTCATGCCTGGTGTACTTATTGTAGAAGCACTTGCACAGGTGTTTGGGGTCATTATGTTAGGAAAAGAAGAAAACAAAGGGAAAATTGGTTTGTTTGCAGGAATTGACGCCTGCCGTTTCAAAAGACAGGTGAAGCCTGGAGATCAGCTTCGTTTAGAGGTAGAAGTGACGCGCCTAAGGGGTCCAGTTGCAAAAGGAAAAGCAGTAGCCACAGTAGATGGCGAAGTGGCATGTGAAGCAGAACTCACATTTTCTATCGGTCCTAAAGTATCATGATTTGCCTGGCGGTTCATCAAGGATGAATCGCTTTTTATTTGGAAACAACTAGTCTGAACGGATCAGGACTTGCATTTTTGACAAAAAAACGTCATATTAGACAAAAAAAGATGAAGGTGATAAAAGATGCTGAAAGAATTTAGAGAATTTGCAGTCAAGGGAAATGTCATTGACTTGGCTGTAGGTGTCATCATTGGGGGAGCATTTGGCAAAATTGTCACTTCTCTTGTGAATGATTTGATCATGCCGCTCGTTGGTATTATTATTGGCGGCCATGATTTTAGCGGTCTATCTATTAAGATCGGATCTGCTCAAATTTTATATGGAAGCTTCATACAAACAGTGATTGATTTCTTGATTATCTCATTTTCCATTTTTATCTTTATTCGTTATTTGAATAAATTAAAACGGAAAAAGGTAGAGGAAGAAGAGGTTGTAGAAACGCCGGATCAAACGGAAGTTTTACTAACTGAAATTAGAGATCTCTTGAAACATCAAAGCCAATCGAAAGATGTGCAATAAAAAAGAGCGGCTAACTCCGCTCTCAGCGTGTAGGCGGGTCTGTGCTCCGGTGCTCACGAATAATCAATTCGCTCCGCTCCAGTGCTCGCACTTTCTAGACTGCAAAGGTTTTCTATCACGCTGAAAAACAAAGGGCTAAAATAAGATACATTTTAGCCCTTCGTCAACTATCTAAGAGCGGCTAATCCCGCTCTTTTTTTATGTGTTTTGTTTAAATGCATCTAGTAGTTTTTCTCCGGAAAGCCCCTCTTTGACGAGGTCTTTAAGTACTTCTTCGGTTTCTGTTCTGTAGCGATTAGTGATCATCTTACCATCGAGCAGCACAGAAATGTTTTCTTCTAAAGCAACAATGTTTTTGACTTGGACAGATAGATGAACAGGGCGGTTGTTTTCTTTCGTGATCGTTACTAGAATCTTCACTTCAGTGTGCTGCTGAAAGAGCACCTCAAACACCTGTCTATGTTTCTTTGGGATGAGTGCCTCGATCATCCAGTGATTTTCTCCATCTTCTTTATTAATGATTAAACCGTCACGAAGGGGAATGCTGGACATTTTATCTTGCTTTGGATCAAGTTCGATTTTTAAATCAATCAGCCTAAAGGTTTTCATATTTTTCACCTCACAAGCGTTCATTATTCGTAAGTATCATTATAGCATACAACATCTGTATAAATGAAACCGCTGCCTGCTTAGAACGAGCTGTATTTGAGTGAAAGGAGATGTTTTATGGAGTCTTATCAATTGCGAAACATACATATTGGCGAGGGGAAGGCAAAGAGCACAATACGCATTTATTCCTGGGGAGACATTCTTTCATTTTGTGATGTGTACATGGAAGAAGGTGAGTCGCTTACGTTTCAATACGTCACAGAGGATCAAATGGACTATTTTGAATTTCAATTGTCGATTCATGACGGGCAGCTTTGTTTTTATTGGTTTGCGTGGGATGGATCTGATTATATTCACATGCCTTCTAGTAATTGGATTCATTCAGATGTTTTTTATCAATTTATGAAAAATAAGTTTTTCATCAAACAAAACAAGATGATGTTTTATACTCAAGCGGTAAAAAGCAGAAATTAAAGAGGAAATAGAGTATTTGAGGGGGCGTTTTTACATTTTCATGTTTTGTCATATACAATCTTTCTCGATAGACTAAGGGCAGTTAAAAGGAAAGGAGGTACGGTCTGAATCAAAAGGTAACGTCTAGCATCTGACAGCCCCCCTCTAGCTAAAGCTGATAGACGCTGCCTTGTGCACAAGAACACTGCGTAATAGAACCATCGCTTCTTTGTATTATAGGTCATGTGTCCCCTTAATTCCCCTTGTGTGTATCCGGTCATGTAGCGTGGCCGGGTACCCTTTTATTCAATGATAAGCCGATCACCACTTGATGATGGATTTTATCAGCGGTATGATAGCCAAAATGGAGACAAAAAGGAGAGAACGATGACAAACATTCAATTTATCGCAACGGATTTGGACGGAACGTTATTGAATAGTGAACACAAAGTGAGCCGAGAAAATGAGCAGGCATTAAAGGAAGCAGCGGCGAATGGAATGGAAGTTGTCGTTTCTACAGGAAGAGCGTATTTTGATGTGAGGTCTATTTTTGATGAGCTTGGGATGAATACATGGGTGATTAGTGCCAATGGAGCTGTGATTCATGAACCGGCTGGACAAGTATATCATTCAGCTGCTTTACAAGAAGAAAAGGCCAAACTCATATTGTCATGGCTTGAAGAACGTGATTATTATTATGAAGTTTTTACAAACGAGGCCATTTTCACACCGAATCGTGGTAGAGAGCTTCTGGCGATTGAAATGGACCGCTTAAAAAGTGCAAACCCAGAAACGGACCTGAATGTTTTAAAACAAGCGGCAGAAGTTCAATACAGTCAGTCGGGTTTTTCTTATATTGATACATATAAAGAGTTGTTTCGTGAGGATCGAAAGCTTTCATTCTACAACATCTTAGGTTTCTCTTTCTTTGAAGACAGATTGAAGGCAGGATGGGATATGTTTGGTAATGATTCAGATGTCACAATGGTTAGTTCAGCCGATCATAACTTTGAAATTGGTGCAAAAGACGCTTCTAAAGGCCAGGCATTAACAAGGCTGGCAGAACGACTTGATATTCCTTTAAGCCAGACAGCGGCTGTAGGAGACAGTTTAAATGACGAATCGATGCTTCGAGCAGCTGGTGTTGGGGTTGCGATGGGCAATGCGAGACAGGATATAAAAGAAATCGCTGATCATGTCACGTTAACAAATGATGAACATGGTGTGGCGCATATGATTCGACACCTTTTGAAATAGATGCATCAGATGTCATTGTATAAATCACATAGGATAAAGCGCATTCTACAAAAGAGGAATTCAGAACTACTTCTATTTACACATGATGTGGAACATCATATAATTTAATTATGAACATAACCCGCTTGTAAGGAAATTAAGGAGAGTAAACGAATGGCGCTGGAATCTTATAAGTCCGAAAATCTGTATTTAATCAAGGAAGCCTTAGACTATACTCAGGTTGGCTTGACGGTGACGGACCCGTCTTTACCTGATAATCCTTTAATATATGTGAACAAGGGCTTTTTAGATATGACAGGCTATCAAGAACCCGAAGTATTGGGGAAGAATTGTCGTTTCCTTCAAGGAAATGAAACAGAGCAAATCGCTCTCCAACAAATTAGAACAGCTATTGAGAATAAAGAGGCTGTCACTGTTCAATTGAAAAATTATAAAAAATCTGGACAGATGTTTTGGAATGAGTTAAGTGTAGCCCCTCTCTGGATTGACGAAAATGAAGGGAAACGTCTTTATTTCGTAGGTCTGCAAAAGGATGTCACGAAAGAGAAGGAACAGCAGGAGCTTCTTGAGCAATCAATTGATGAAGTGCTGAACATTTCTGTTCCAATTGTTCCTGTGAAAGATGGTATTTCTGTGTTACCGATCATTGGTACGTTAACAGCGCCAAGATTTGATAAGATTATTTCAACAGTCTCGACCTATATCTCTCAATCCAAGGATGATTATTTTATTGTCGATCTGTCTGGTTTATTAGAAGTCGATTCATTTGTGGCAGATGCGATCTTTAAGCTGAACGATTTGATTTTAATGACAGGTACGGAACTCATCGTGACAGGAATTAAACCGAATCTTGCGATGAAAATGGGAGAAATGAGAGAAGATTTCCGTGAATTGAATACGTATATGAACGTGAAATCTGCATTGAAAAAACTGCACATTTAACCTATGTTCATATGAAATGAAAAAAGAGGACTTTTCATCATGTTTGAGAAAAGTCCTCTTTTTGCTTGGATTAAGATGATTGAGCGGCGGCACTTAATGTGAATAAATCTTCTAGTTCGTTTGTTGATAGCTCTGTAATCCAGCTTTCACTTTGGATAATTTGATCATTTAACGTTTGTTTTGTTTCGAGCATTTGATCAATTTTTTCCTCAATCGTGCCCGTTGTGATCATCTTATGGACGTGAACAAATCGTTTTTGTCCAATCCGATAAGCACGGTCGGTCGCTTGGTTTTCCACAGCGGGATTCCACCATCTGTCATAGTGAATGACATGGTTTGCGGCGGTTAGGTTAAGTCCTGTTCCTCCTGCTTTTAATGAGAGAATTAAGATGTTGAATTCTTTCTTTTGGAAGCGGTCCACCATTTTATCCCGCTCCTGTTTGGACAGACTACCATTTAAAAATTGAACGGGTTCTCCAAACATCTTTTCCGCTAGCTGCTTGATCATGTTCCCCATTCCAATATACTGCGTAAAGATGAGGCAGCTTTCGCCTTGCTCATGTATTGCTTTTAACAGCTCTGCGAGTTTATCCATTTTTAATGAACGTTTCAGCAGTTTCACATCGGTTCCACTCTCTTTTAAATAGAGTGCTGGGTGATCGCAAATCTGTTTGAGTCTGCCGAGCATACTTAAAATAATGGCTTTTCGCTGCATTCCGGTTAACGAAGCCATGTGTTCGAATGTATCTTTCACGAGCTGTTCATATAAAGAAGCCTGCTCAGCAGAGAGCGGAATGAATTCTTTTTCTTCGAGTTTCTCAGGCAAGTTCAGGGCGACCTCTTCATCTTGCTTTGTTCGTCTTAATAGGAAAGGCTTAATCAGTTGCTGCAGCTGTTCAATTCTTTTTTCATCACGGTCTTTTTCGATCGGCAGAACGAATTTTTTATGAAAGCTCGTCAAGCTGCCAAGATACCCTTTGTTGACGAAGTCAAAAATGGACCAAAGCTCTGTTAAACGGTTTTCCATAGGTGTCCCGCTAAGGGCAATGTGATGCTGCCCTTTGAGCTGTCTGATCGCTCTCGATTGTTTCGTATGGGCATTCTTAATGTTTTGGGCTTCGTCTAAACAAATCGTATCCCACTTTGCTGATGTTAATTCATCACGATCAGAATGTGAGAGTCCATAAGACGTCAGGACAATATCTGTTGACTCGTATGCCTTTGTAAAATGTTCCCCTTGAGGACGCGATGGCCCGTAATGTAAGGCAACATTCAAATGCGGTGCGAACGTTTCAAGCTCTCGCTGCCAGTTTCCTAAAACAGAGGTCGGCGCAATGATGAGAGATGGAGCGGAATTAGACTCCTGCTCCTTCAAATATGTGAAATAAGCAATCATTTGAATCGTTTTCCCAAGCCCCATATCGTCTGCTAAACAAGCCCCAAATCCATGAGACCTTAAGAATAACAGCCAGTTGACACCATGCTGCTGATACGGCCTGAGTGTGCCTTTAAAGGACTCACTCATTTCGTAGGAAGGCAGCTCATGCGTATCATTTAACTGATGGACAAGCCCTCTTAATTGAGACGAAAGTTCAAATTGAATATGTGCAAATGCTGAGCTGTCTAGCAGCTCTGGAATCGATTCAGAGGATGCTTCTTGATCTGCCAGTTCGCGTGACAAAATATCAGACATGTGCAATCCTTCATTTTCGGCACGTTCCATCCATTTTTTCATTTGCTGGATGAAGGTTGGATCGATTTTGATCCATTGTCCACGAATATTGACAAGACGTCGTTTACTTTGGACAAGCTCGTTGAACTCATCTTCTGTCAGCTCGATTCCGTTCGTAGCAAAGCGCCAATTAAAGTCCATCAACGCATCCATTCCGACATGCGACTCGCCTCTTGGGGTAGAGGAAATCCTTGCTTTTAGCATCATGGTGCTTTCTTTGACAATTTGCCACCATGATGGGAGCAGGATCTCAATGCCCATATTTACTAGGGTTTCACTTGCTTCAGATAGGAAGAGCCATGCTTCGTCTTCTGACATGAGTGTGGTGCCAGATGTGAAAGAGAGCCAAGGGACAATCTGACCAAATCGCTCTAGCTCTCTGGAGATTTTATCCTGATACGGATGCCAAGACCTTTTCAATGAACGGATGCCTTCAAAAAAGTGAAGATCGCTGTTTTTCTTATCACGCAAAAACAATTCGATTTTCCAATCATCTCCGTCGAAATCTGGTTCATTTAAACGCAAGCCGACAGTGAAAGGCGTCTCGTCATCAATCCAGCCAATCGTTTCCAAGAAGTCTTGCTCATCTAAAAAATGTCCTTGGAAGGATGAGAGCGCAGGCGATTGTTCTGTCATGCGGTTCCATTTGTGCTGTAAGGCATCATCATATTGAATGTAATCCTGTACAGCAAAGGAGAACCATTCAGCCGTATAGCCATCTAATAGTCCTTCTTTGTCTTTAAAACGAAGGACACCTTTTGTCCACGCCTCGTAATCGGGAATAAAATCTTCATCCTCAATGAATTCATAAATGGTGGAGGCTGTCTTCATCAGTGGTTCCGTTTCATCGGTTAGTGTCACATGACTAAAGGTATTAAATGAATTTTTTCCTAGTAGTTCAACGGTCATCCAAGGGCTTAGCAGGAAGGCAGGTGTGCCAATAAAGCTCACATCTTCTAAAAATGTTCCGTAAAAAGACGATTCGTGCCATTGGAAAAGCTGCCTCTTCATTTCATTAAGCGGAACAGGGTGTCCGTCCTCTGCTTGCGCTGAAATGGTGAAAGAGAAATCTTCTGTTTGTTCTGCATGAATGACAATTTGTTTATGGCGTGTCATCAATTAATTTTCCTTTCTTCATTTCCTCTTGGAACGCACGCAGCCGTTTCGTTGAATCCTGTAGCTGCTTTACATATCTTTCCCAAATCGCAGTTTTTTTCGTTTTATGATAAAGCGTGCGCAGTTTTTTTAGCATTTTCACAGATTCTCGATATGCACTTCGATTCTTTTGATCGAGAAGCTGTGAGATTTCACGGTGATACGATGGAATGAGCGCTTCAGGCTCCTCTTTTGCAATTTGTTTGATCAGATCCTTCTCCAGTTCACTGATGGAGAAACCAACAAGGCTGTGAATCTCAATCCATTCTGCATAACGCTCTTGTGCATATAAGAGCTGGCTATATTCAGTAAACGCATAAGGCATGCAGATTTGAAGGTAGCGTTCGTATAAATGATGATCCTTCGTCTGCTTAAAGTATGCATCTAAATAGAAGAAGAAATCACTGACGGCTCCACGTAGTTCTCTGTAGGAAAGATCGAGCTGGCAATATTCCTCTAAAATATAGGTGATCTCTTCATACCAGAGCTTGAGCCGCTTCCAGTCCTTGCGGTTTGTCAGATCCTTCAGCCAATTGAGCACATTTGGAAGCATATCTGCATTGAGCATTTTTAATTGCTGAAAGAGGCGATCGTCTTCTTTCAGTAAATAATCCATGTGCATCAAACCGATGGTACGTTCAACCGTTTGTTTTTGTTGCTGAGCGTTCTTTAGTAATTCTGTTTCTTTTTTAACCCATTTCCCTCTATTTAATATGGTGCCCCAAATCTCCATAAAGACCGCTACTCGTTCATGTTGAAAAGGTCCGTTTATTTGAAGAAGTGTCCGAACGGCAGTTGGTGTGTTTTCAAGAAACGGATCGAGGGAAAAGGAAAGGGCGTATGTCTTCAAGTGATCCACTGAATCAAAAATGGTGTTCATGAGCTGTTCGACATATGGATTCATGGAATAATAGTCCTTCTCGGCATCAAGCTGGCCAAGATCGATTAATTCATAAATCCTTAACCACACATCGATTGACGTATGAATCGCATACAAACTCTTAAATTCAGGTGAATGAGGTGCGTGTTTTTTTAGGATCGATAAATAGCCGTAATACAAATGCTGCGGTGTTTGCTGGTGCTTTGGTGTCCGTTTCAGCCAGAGGTTAAATTCCTCTTGGAAAAAATTCAACCAGCTTTGAAGTGATTGTTCGTCTGGGCGCTTCACTTGGAAGTGCTGGCGAATTAATTCTTTGCTGCGTTGTAATTCATCCTTTTCTGACCAATTTTCTGTAAATCCGGTCACACTCTCTACTTGAGCGTATAGCGAAAAGAAGACAGCGAGAATGTGTTTACAAAGTCCATCTGCCGGACATGAGCAACTGCTTCTCACAGGAAACAGCACATGAAAGTGGACTCTGGCTGCCACGACATCATGTACATAAGCTGACCATTCGGTATCAGATTCTTGCTTGAGACGATATACACTGTCCTGTCTATAAGTAATCAATGCTTTTTTGATGAGTTGTTTGTTTTCATCTGTTGCAGGAAGAAGTTCTTTGATTTGTTCTGCTGTTTGCTTGAGTTCTTCTTCATTGATGTTGTGCTGAAGCATTTGATCCGCTCCTAACCAAGTAAAAGATTCCAATTCTTTTATTATAGCTCAATGGGGATTTATAAAAAAGTTTTTCATGAAAATGGTCATAAATTTCAAAAGCTGTCGAATGATGTATTAGAGTATTGCATAAACCAACCTTACAGCATATAATAATGAAATTAGTGGAATCGAAAGGATACAGACATGGATAATAAGGGTTTGAATCAAGAAGAGTTTTTAAAAATTTTGATGTACGCTCATGATATTGGTGAGAATTCAAATGATGTCACAACAAAAGAAATGCTTGAAAATCTGATTGCTCATATTCGAAATGGTCTTGTTTCATAAAAGTGACCCCCTGCTAGTGATGGCAGGGGGTTTTTGTATGCTTTTATGAATGGAACGAAAGCTCCCGGCATACGATGTCTTTACAAGCATAAGGCGTATGGGGAGCTGATGGTGTCATGAATATTGCAATTGCAGGCTGTGGGTATGTGGGACTGGTCACAGGTGTGTGTTTAGCGGAGGCAGGGCACAATGTGGCGTGTATTGATATTGATCGGAGAAAGATCATGCAGCTGAAACAGGGACATCCACCGATGTATGAGCCAGGATTAAAAGAACTGCTGAAACGCAATCTTGCGCAAGGACGAATTCACTTTCACATAAATGGAGAGGCAGCCTACCCGCGGGCAGATGTGTTAATGATTGCGGTTGGCACCCCGCAGCAGGCAGATGGCCAAGCTGATTTACAATATGTGCTTCAAGCCGCAAAGGAGATCGGTACAAAAGCAAAATCAGGTGCGGTTCTTGTGGTGAAGAGTACGGTGCCTGTTGGAACGGGTGATCAAATCGAACAAATGATACATCAAGAATTAGGACGGAAAGAGCCATTATCGATTGCATCTAACCCAGAGTTTTTACGAGAAGGCTCTGCCATTTCAGATACATTGAGGGCAGATCGCCTTGTGATTGGGGCTGAAACAAAAGCGGTATTAGACCGGCTCGAGGAGATGTATGCTGATTTCCACTTACCGGTAGTTAAGACAGACCGAAAAAGTGCAGAAATGATCAAGTATGCATCAAATGCTTTTCTTGCGACCAAAATCAGCTTCATGAATGAGATTGCTTCCATTTGTGAAAAAACAGGTGCTGATGTCGAATGGGTGGCGCAGGGAATGGGGCTCGATCAACGGATCGGTTCTTCGTTTCTCAAGGCGGGGATTGGCTACGGAGGTTCTTGTTTTCCAAAGGATACAAATGCACTTGTCCAAATCGCAGGGCATGTGTCGCATGATTTTGAGCTGCTAAAAGCTGTTATCAAAGTAAACAATGAGCAGCGAGCCGGTTTTATCCGAAGTATTCAAGAGAGACTGGGGGCGAATCTTGAAGGGAAGAAAATTGCACTGCTTGGTCTTGCTTTTAAACCGAATACAGACGATATGAGGGAGGCACCATCTGTTCCAATTGCTCATGAACTCTATCAATTAGGCGCGGAGCTTGTGGCGTATGATCCTGTTGCCTCACGTCATGCCGCTCGTGAATTACCGGATCAAGTCGTGTTTGCTCATACGATTGAAGAAGCGATTAAGGATGTCCATGCAGTGTGTATTTTAACAGAGTGGACAGAGATTCAGACGTTTCCGCTCACGTCCTATAAGGAATGGATGAGACGGCCGCTTATTTTTGATGGACGAAACTGTCATACACTTGAAGCGGCAGAACAAGCAGGAGTCGAATATCATTCGATTGGGCGCAGACCAGTTTCTCCAATCTATATGTAAAAGAAAACCGATAACAGATCATGTTATCGGTTCAGCATGTAGACAAACCCTCGCATTCGTTGTCAGGTCTGCGCTTCGGTGCTCACGAATGTCAAATTCGCTCCGCTCCGGTGCTCGTCCTTCCTAGACTTCAAAGGTTTTCATGTCACGCTGAAAAGAAGACAAAGGGCTAAAATAAAATCATTTTAGCCCTTTGTCAACAATCTGAAATCGATAACAGATCATGTTCGGTTTTTTTAATGCGGTAGAATGAACCCGCCATATAAAAAGGCAGCCACAATGAGAAAGGCGGGGTGCATTTTGTATTTAGTCATAAAGAAAAAGGAGATCGCAGCAATGGCGAGCGATTGCGTCCAACCAATGGCTTTCACTGCATCCCCGCCGATTTCCCATGTTAATAAAAGCATCATCATCGCAATGACAGGCTGGACGGATAAAGTCATTCCTTTGACGACAGGCGATTGGCGAAAGCGGTCAATCAGCTTGAGCAATAAAATCAATCCAATGGCTGATGGCAGAACAGTTGCAAGCAGTGCCACGACAAAGCCTGGCCAGCCCATGACGTCATAGCCGACATATGCCGCGATTTTCGTCGCAATTGGTCCTGGCAGTGCATTGGCTAAAGCAAGCATATTAGAAAATCCTTCGTTCGTCATCCAATGAAAATGGTTGACGATTTCTTCATAATTGAGCGGAATTGATGCAGGTCCTCCGCCATATCCTAATAGATTGGATAAGAAGAATGCCCAGAATAAAAAGAGAATCAGCATCATGAAGACACTCCTTTCTCTTTATTTGGTCGGTTCCAGCGTTGTTTCAGTTTGAAATGAAAAGCGCCATAGCATAAAAAGATGATGACAATGATTCCTGGATGAATGGACAGCACCTGCAGCCCGATAAAGGCAAGAAGAAACAGAGCGATCCCAAAGATCATTCCGAAGCCTTTCAGTGTTTTTTGTCCAAACTCGTATGCCATGATCCCAAGTAGAACGGCAATGACTGGTGTCACAGCGCCAATCATATTTTGAATGATTTGTGAGGAGCTTAAGACACTGACAAGTGTGACGAGCGCCACCATGGCGAGACATGTCGGTAAAATATGAGCAGCTGTTGCGACAATTGCGCCGGATACGCCCTTCAATCGATAGCCGAGATAGGCTGACATTTTGGTCGCGATTGGACCTGGTAATGCGTTGGCGATGGCGAGTGTTTCTCCAAATTCGTCATCATTGACCCAATGGTATTTCACCACCGCTTCATGGCGAATGAGTGGTATAACGGAAGGCCCTCCGCCAAAACCGAGAATACCAGTTCGCACCATAGCGATGATGAGTTCGATATATGATTGCAAGTGCTTCAACTCCTGTCTACAATTTCATGCCCATTCGGCTTTTATATCGTTTAATGAGCATTTGGCAGTCCACACTCACGACGCCTTCTAGCGGGTACAGTTTTTTTGTAAGAAATGTCTCCATTTCTTGTTCGTTTTGAAAAATGCCATGCATATGCAACTTGCTTGGCCCTGTCATGTGATAAAGGCTTGTGACAGCTGTTTCTTGCTCAAGCTGAAGGGCGACTGCTTCTAAAAATTTCGGCTCCACTTCTACATTAAAGAAGACAGAAACATGAATGCCGATCTTAGCAGGGTTGATGACTGTTGTGAATCGTTCAATGATGCCTGCTTCAATCAGCTGCTGAATACGAGCTTGCACAGCAACACGTGAAAGACCGACTTGTTTCCCGAGATCTGTATAGGACATCCGTCCATCCTCATGTAATAGGGATAAAATTTGTTTATCTCGTTCGTCTAATGTTAAGTTCGGAATGCTATAGTCGTTTGACACCGTATGACCACCTTTCTTCTGTTGATATTTTAACACATTTTATTACGAATAGAATGTGTGAATTTTAATTTACTAACGAAATGAAAATTAATGAAGTGATATATATTCCTTTCGCATAAAAAGACACCCCGCAACCACCGGGGTGTCTTGATTTTATTGATCTGGGCTACTTTCTGCACTGGCAATTTGCTGTGCGAGGTCAGCTCGATCAATGTCTGCTTGGAAGAATTCCTGCGTGTTCGGCAGGTGTAAATTCATATGACGCTTTTGAGAAATTCGGATGGTCACTTGATCGACGGTGTAATCAAATACGTGTCCGCCGACACTTCGATCGTCGTCAATGAAATGAAGATGATATCCACTCACCGCGATACCATGTGCATACTGCGGGGTACGGAAGCCTGCGATCGTACCATGAATATCCTCGAAGTCGAAAATAGGCTGTGACTTGACTGCTTCTACCATCGGAACGTAAGGTTTTTCCTGTTTTTCGACCGTACGTGTTTGAACTTTTTTGAACGATCCATCAATGCGGATCGCATAAAACACATTCTTACTCGGCAAAATGCGGTCGATTTCTTCTTCTAGCTCTTTACTCGTCATGGCTGCATCAATTCGATGAACGATATCTGTTTCAAAGAATGCTAGAGAGCAGAAGGGTGAATAGTCTTGATCGGTAACCGGTGTTGCTGTTCCATCCGAGCGCAGCCGGTAGAATGCGCCGTCAAAGCCAATTAGCTCTCCATCTAATTGATTGAATGTACCAATCCCGAAATCACCGTGCTCGGGAATTTGAGAAAGGGAGAAATCTCCATCATATACGGCTTCCAGCAAAGAGGTCATCGTCGATACTTGATAAACTTCTTGCTGTTTGTCATGTTGTCTCGTGTCGTTCTGTTGATTCATTGGGTGCATCATACCCATATCCGCTCACTCCTTTGGTGTAATGTATGGACATCTTATCTAACGTTCAATGTGTGTGTTTCACGAAAGACTTCTGGCCATTTTTGACTGGCGAGGTCTGGGTTGTCTTGATAGTCAATCGGAATATCAATAATAACGGGTCCTTCTATGTCTATACCCTTTTGGAGGACAGTTGAAAGCTCTTCAGGTGAGTTTACCCGTAATCCAGTCGCTCCAAAGCTTTCGGCATATTTCACTAAGTCGATCTGTCCGAATTCAACGCAGGATGTGCGGTCATATTTCATTTCCTGCTGAAATGCCACCATATCGTATGTGCTGTCATTCCAAACAAGGTGGACGAGATTTGTTTTCATGCGGACAGCTGTTTCTAGCTCCATTGCAGAGAAGAGAAAACCGCCATCACCAGAGACCGAAATGATCTTTTCATCTGGATTCAATATGGAAGTTGCAATGGCCCATGGTAAGGCGACGCCTAATGTTTGCATCCCGTTGCTCACAAGGAATGTATTCGGCTCATAGACGCGGAAGTGACGCGACATCCAAATCGCGTGAGATCCGATATCACACGTAACCTTCGTGTCATCTGGAATCAAGCGTCTTAATGTATGAATGACATCCAGCGGGTGAGATAGATGACTTTCTCTTTCTGGTGCTTTTTCAATATCGCTTAACAGCTCCTGCAATTCCGTGACGAATTCAATTTGTTCTTTGCATAGAGAAAGTGGAACACTGTCATGGGCAAGATGATTAACGGTTTCAGCTATATTGCCGACAAGCTCAAGGGCCGGCTCATAAAAATGATCGATATCTGCCTGCATGTCATCGACATGGATGATCTGTCGCTGCTTCGGCTGAATATTCCAATGCTTCGGATCATATTCAATTGGATCAAAGCCAATGGTCAAAAGGACATCTGCTTGTTCAATGAGAAGATCTCCCGGCTGATTTCGGAATAAACCGATTCTGCCTACATATTGAGATTCAAGCTCTCTTGAGAGAACGCCGGCTCCTTGGTACGTTTCGACAAATGGAATTCCAAGTGTTTTCAATAATGTTCTTGTAGCCTTTGCAGCAGCTGGACGACTTGCTTTCATTCCCACAATGGCAACAGGTAAGTGTGCATTTTGAATTTTGGCGATAGCCGAGCTGATGAGAGCATCCGGTGCAGGACCTAGTTCTGGAGAAGGGTGAGCAGACACTGGTGTTTGTGTGGTGTGTTCTGTCACGACATCTTGTGGAAAGCTGATAAATGCTGCTCCAGCCTGCCCCTTTTGTGCCGCGCGAAAAGCATTTGTTAAGGCTTCGGGTATATTATGAACGTCTTGTACTTCAACACTGTATTTTGTGACTGGTTTGAATAATGCCGCATTGTCGAGTGATTGGTGTGTTCGTTTGAGCCGATCTGCACGAATGACGTTTCCAGCGATTGCGACAACAGGGTCACCTTCTGTATTCGCTGTTAATAGACCTGTTGCTAAATTAGATGCGCCAGGACCTGATGTGACGAGACAAACACCTGGTTTGCCAGTTAAGCGGCCGACAGCAGCAGCCATAAAGGCGGCATTTTGTTCGTGTCTGCATAGGACAAGCTCTGGACCTCTGTCTTTTAATACATCAAATACGGCGTCAATTTTTGCACCTGGAATCGCAAAAACATGGGTCACACCTTGAGCAATCAACGTATCAACAATCAATTCTGCTCCTCGTCTTGTTAGGGGTTGTGCTTGAGAATTCATTTACCCCGCACTCCTTTCGGCAAGTAAAATTTTTTATGAAAATATATTTTCATGATATGATTTACTATACATTTCAAAATAGAAAATTTCCAATATATGTTTAACGTGATTTTAATATGTTTCACGAATAAGTGTGCGAGGGGTGAAAGGATGGAACTGAGACATTTGCAGTATTTTGTCACAGTAGCGGAGGAGCTGCATTTTGGGAGAGCAGCCGCACGTTTGAATATGACACAGCCTCCACTTAGTCAGCAAATTAAGCAATTTGAAGAAGAATTGGGATTTCCTTTATTTCACCGGTCAAAGCGAGTGGTGGAGCTAACAGCTGCTGGAAAGGTCTTTTTACATGAGGTGCGGGGTGTGCTGCATCAGCTTGATAAAGCCGTTGATCATGCCCGGCATACAGCAAGAGGAGAGTTAGGGAAAATTATCATAGGATTTGTTGGAACAGCGACGTATGATATTTTGCCGCCAGTTGTACGCGAATTCAGAGAGCTGTACCCCTCTGTCAGTATTGAGCTGGAGCAGCTTTCTGTTCCGCAGCAGCTAGGCGCGCTTTTAAATGGGGAAATTGATATCGGTTTTTTACATCCTACATCTCCTCATGAAGAACTGGTCAGCCGTTTAATGAAGCAAAGTGAATGTATTTTTGCGATTCCGAAAAATCATCCGCTGGCGAAAAAAGAAGCGGTCACGATCGAAGATATTCGTCAAGAACCGATTATTTCCTTATCACAGGAATCATGGCCGTCCCTTTATCAACACTTTGTCCTGCTATGTGAAAAGTACGGGTTTTCTCCAAATATCGTGCAGGAAGCGGCGGAATATCAAATGGTGATTGGCCTTGTCACAGCTGGGATCGGCATTGCGGTCATTCCGAAATCAGCCCGGCGTTTATTTAATCTAGATGTTGTGTATCGGTCCATTGAAGGTGAACAGCTTCTGGCAGAATGGACGATTTCCTATAGACGAGAAAACCATAATCCTGCTTTATTTCATCTTGTCCACCATATCCTGCATCGCACCGAGTCTGAATCAGAGGCATAGAAAAAGAGGTATGGTATGATGTCGATACACCAAAAGGAGGCGTGTCTGAATTGATTACGTTGCAAATGGATCAGCTATCACGAAAAGAAGCATATAAATTATTATCGGGTTCTATTGTTCCACGACCGATTGCGTTTATTACAAGTCTGTCTAAAGACGATGTCGTCAATGCCGCACCATTTAGTTTCTTTAATGTCATCAGCGGACACCCACCGCTCCTCGCTGTTTCTATCGGACGACGAGAAGGTCAGATGAAAGATACAGCGCAACATGTGATTGACAGGGGAGAATTTGTGGTCCATGTGAGTGATGAAGCGATAATAGAAGATATTAACGAAACAGCTGCTACGCTGCCACAGAAAGAGAGTGAGCTGGATCGAACGGGTCTTCATCAAGTACAGAGCCATGTCGTGTCAGTACCGGGAATTCAGGAAGCACGTATTCGCTTTGAATGTCGGCTTGAAAAGCATCTTACCTTTCAAAATGATGAAGGGGAGATCACGGTCGATCATATTATTGGCCGGGTTGTGTGTGCGCATTTAGATGAGGCTGTGTATGATGCGGAAAAAGGTTATGTTTCGACTCATGAATTAAAGCCAGTCGCACGTTTAGCTGGAAATGATTACGCCCATTTAGGGACGTCATTTGTGTTAAAAAGACCAGAATAATAGAAAACCCCCGAGGAAATCGGGGGTTTCAGCGTGTAGACAAACCCTCGCATTCGGTGTCAGTCCTGCGTTCTGGTGCTCACGAATGACAAATTCGCTCCGCGCCAGTACTCGTCCTTTCTAGACTGCAAAGGTTTTCTATCACGCTGAAAAGAAGACAAAGAGCTAAAATATAGATCATTTTAGCCCTTTGTCAACAATCTATACCCCCGAGTGAAATCGGGGGTTTTGTGTTTATTTTTTCTGTTCTAGTTTCAGTGGAGCTGCGATGTTCTTTTCGACTTTTTTCCCTTTTAAGACGTCGCTTGCAGCACCGACTGCCAGTTTCCCGATCAGCTCTGGCTGCTGGGCGACTGTGGCAGATAGTTTTCCTGCTTTGATTGAATTGAGTGCATCTTCGTTTCCGTCAAAGCCAACGACGAGAATGTCTTTTCCAGAGCTTTGAATTGCTTCTAGAGCGCCAAGTGCCATTTCATCATTATGGGCAAAAACGGCTTTGATGTCAGGGTTTCCTTGAAGGAGGTTTTCCATGACATTCAATCCTTTTGTTCGGTCGAAGTCAGCCGCTTGTTTGGCTGTCACTTTTAGATCTTTATCTGCTATTTGATGGAATCCTTTTCCGCGCTCACGTGTAGCGGAAGCGCCTGGTACACCTTCTAATTCAGCGACTTTAGCTCCTTTACCGACCTTGTCGATGATAAAGTTGGCCGCCATTTCGCCGCCTTTGACGTTATCTGAGGCAACAAGTGCTTCTACTTTTCCGCTTTCAGCTGAGCGATCTAATGTGATGACTGGAATATCAGAAGCATTCGCTGATTCAACAGCAGTTGAGATGGCAGACGAATCTGCTGGGTTGATGAGTAAGGCGTCGACCCCTTGCTGAATTAAATCTTCTACATCACTTGTTTGCTTCGCTGAATCATTTTGTGCATCTGCAATGACGACTTCGATACCAAGCTTTTTCGCTTCTTTCGTCACCCCGTTTTTGAGAGAAACGAAGAATGGGTTGTTTAAAGTCGAGATCGAGAGCCCGATTTTGATGTCTTTTTTCTTCCCATCTTTTGTTGATTTGGCCCACTCTGGCGGTTCTAGCGAGCAGGCAGAAAGCATGAATAATGAGAGAGTCAAAATGAGAATGAGATATTTTTTCATAGCGGCTGCCTCCTTAAGCAGATTTCTTTCTGTCTAGTAGGACTGCAATCAAGATGACAATCCCTTTCACAACAGATTGATAGAATGATGAAACACCAAGTAAGTTCATACCATTGTTCAGGACTCCGATGATGAGCACCCCAATCAGTGTGCCGACAATTCGTCCTCTTCCGCCAGAAAGGCTTGTCCCGCCAAGAACAACGGCAGCAATCGCATCAAGCTCGTAGGATGTACCAGCTGTTGGCTGCGCAGAATTTAGACGAGATGTTAAAATGGCTCCTGCTAAAGCAGACATGAAACCTGCCAATGAATAAATCATCATTTTTACGCGTGGTACTTTGATTCCTGAAATAAGCGCAGCTTTTTCATTTCCACCGATGGCATATGTTCTTCTGCCGAAAGGTGTTTTATGAAGCAGCACCCAAAGTACGATAAAGGTGAGAAGCATCGTGATCGCTGGAACAGGAATGCCTAAGAAATATCCGCGGCCGAATAACTGAAAGGCGTAGTTCGAGCCGAGTCCTGTAATCGGGTTTCCGTCTGTATAAACAAGTGTTAATCCTCTAAAAATCGTCATCGTGGCAAGTGTAGCGATAAAAGGAGCCATTTTTCCTTTTGTGATTAAAAGACCGTTGACCATCCCAAGAATAGCGCCGATGATACTGCCAACGATAATCGCTAAAATCGGGTCCATACCAGACACGATAAATCCGGCAGTCAGCGCACTAGAAAGTGCTAAAATGGCACCGACCGACAAATCAATTCCTCCGGTTAAAATAACAAATGTCATACCAAAGGCAATGAGGGCATTAATGGAGATTTGTCTCAATAAGTTTAAGATGTTTAATGGCTCTAAAAAGGCCGGGTTTAAAATAGAAACAATGGCGACAAGGATGATGAGTCCTAAGAATGGCCCAAGCTTTTGCATGATGTTGTCAAATCGTCCATTTGAAGTAAGTGGTTTCATATTACTTCCCTCCTGTAGCTAGTGTCATAATTCGTTCTTGTGTTGCGTCTGCTTTATTTAATTCTCCGCTGATGGTTCCTTCATGAATGACAAGCACTCGATCGCTCATCCCTAGAATTTCTGGTAGCTCAGAGGAGACCATTAAAATGGCAACACCTCGATCGGTCAGTTCATTCATTAACTGGTAGATTTCTCGTTTCGCTCCGACGTCGACACCTCTTGTCGGTTCATCTAAAATCAAGACCTTCGGCTGGATGCCGATCCATTTGGCGATGACGACTTTTTGCTGATTTCCACCAGAGAGACTTCGAGCAGAGATTTCAGAGGAAGCCGTTTTAATCGTCAATCTTTTGATAAGAAGGTCAACAAAATCCTGTTCGTTTTTCTTATCGATCAGTCCCTTTGGAGAGAAGCTTTTTAAGTTTGGCAGACCAATGTTTTCTCGAATGGAAGCATCCAGCATGAGTCCTTCATCTTTGCGATCCTCTGTAATAAAGCCGATGCCGCGCTTGACCGCATCACTTGGTTTTTTAATGACAGTTTTTTTTCCATGAACCCAGATTTCCCCTTGATCAAGAGAATCAAGACCAAACAGTGACCGCATCATTTCGGTCCTGCCAGCGCCCATTAAGCCTGCAACACCGACGATTTCTCCAGATTTAACGGAGAAACTAATATCTTGAAATTGTCCTTTTCTTGTCGCTTGCTTCACCTCAAGGATCGTATCTCCTAGAGAAGGCGTTCTCTCAGGGTATCGATCTGTTAATTCGCGGCCGACCATTTTTTTGACGACCTCATGGAAGTTCGTTTCAGGGATTGCTTTCGTATCGACCGTTTTCCCATCACGCATGATAGTAATCCGGTCGCAGATCGCAAAAATTTCCTCCATACGGTGAGAAATATAGACGATGGATACGCCTTCTTTTTTGAGAGATTCAATGACCTGGAAAAGCTTTTCAATCTCACGGTCTGTAAGAGCTGCCGTTGGTTCATCCATGATGATGACCTTCGCATCCGTCATTAATGCCTTTGCAATCTCAATCATCTGTTTTTGTCCAACAGAACAGCTACCTGCCTCTTGATCAAGCGAAATGTTCACAGACAATCGGTCCAGCTGGCTTTGGGCAAGAACTTTCATTTTTTTTGTGTCTAGCAACCCAAACTTCGTATAGATTTCTTTCCCGATGAATAGGTTTTCCAAGACGGTCATATCCGGCCATATGTTGAGCTCTTGATGAATAAAGGCGATACCGTGTTGTTCCGCTTCTTTTGGATTTTTGAAAGCGGTTTCTTTCCCGTCAATATGAATCGTTCCCTGGTCTAATGAATAAAGACCTGTGAGCAGGTTCATTAAAGTTGATTTTCCTGCGCCATTTTCACCCATGAGCGCGTGGACCTCACCTGTGAGGAGGTCAAAGGAGACCCCGGAAAGAACGGTGTTTTTTCCAAAGGCCTTATGGATGTTATGCATCTCAATGTTCATATCTGGCTCCTCCTTTTAAAAGATGACACCGGCATGAAGAATGCAGTTTGCGTATGGGGTGGCTTCACCCGTGCGTATGACTGCTTTTGCCTGTTTGGTCATGTCTTTGAACGTCTCGTGGTCTACATCATGTAATGGTTGTGAGAACGCTTTCTTTAGAAATAGATGATCTCGCTCATTGGCTTCTTGGATTTCACGAGCGACCGTAATGTGTTCAACCGCCATTTCCTGAAGAAGGAGGGAGGTGACCTCCTGAAAGGATGGTGTGCCGATCGTTAATGATAGGTCGATTTTGACTGGACCTTCTGGGATAGGCAGGCCGCAATCTGCGATGACGATTGTATCTGTATGACCAAGGTCAGCAAGTACCTTGGCAATATGACTGTTTAAGATGCCGTTTTTTTTCATTTCTTCCTCTCCAGTTCTTCTCTTGTTGGCATGCCGCCTTGTGCACCAAACTTGGTGACAGACATTGATGCTGCAAGGTTAGCGAAGGCAAGTGCGTCATAGAGAGATTTGCCCTCTGTTAAGGCAACAGCCAAGGCTCCGTTAAAGGTATCGCCTGCTCCTGTTGTATCAACTGCTTCGACTGGAAAGCCTGGGACTAGCACTTCTTTCAATCCGTCAAAATATCGAACCCCATTTTTCCCTTCGGTAATCAATAATTTGTTAGGGTATTGGCGCAAGGCGTCTTCAATTGAGCGTCCATTAAACATGAGAACAGCTTCGTGCTCATTCGGTGTAATATAGGTAGCCTGGTCTAACACTTGCTGTGATACTTTGCGGGCAGGTGCAGGGTTTAAAATCACAGGGATTTCTTTTTCGCTGCAAATGGCGCAGACAGCTTCGACCGTTTCTTCAGGGATTTCCTGCTGAATAAGCACCATTCCAATATCATCTATTGTAGAAAGTGCTTCTCTTACATAGTCAGGAGTGACCTCGTTATTTGCCCCTTTGACCACGACAATGCTGTTATCACCTTCTGCTAAAATGATATGAGCCGTGCCGCTTTCCATTTCGGTAACCGGTTTCATATATGAGGTGCGAACCCCTTGATCCTGTAAATTGCTGAGAATATCCTGACCATAAGCGTCATCACCGACTCGGCCGATCATGTATACCTCGGCACCGAGTCTGGCACTGGCGACTGCTTGATTGGCGCCTTTTCCGCCTGGGACTGTTTTAAATGATTCGCCTAACACTGTTTCACCGGCATTTGGTCGTTTATTCGAAGTGACGACTAAATCCATAGAACAGCTTCCTACTACGACAATATGACTCATTGTTAATCCACCTTTCTTGTTGTTTCTCGTTCAATAAAAGAGACGGGCATTTGAATAACTGGTTGATCTATCGGTTGTTTCTGAATCGCTTTGATTAACAGCTGTGCCGCTTCTTTTCCCATCTCATAGGCAGGCTGCCTAATCGTCGATAGGGAAGGGAAGAGCAGCTCGCTTTGCGGAATATCATCAAACCCAATGATTTGAACATCCTCTGGAACGGCTTTTCCGATCCGAAGGGCTTCGTGTATGACTGCTGTTGCGACAATGTCATTACTAGCAATGATGCCATCTGTTTCAGGGTACAGCTGGAAAAGAGCCTTGGCGCTTTTACGGGCTTCTTGAAAGGAAAACGAAGCATTAGACATCACATGGAAGTCGACACCTTTTTCCGTCAGTACATCAAGTGCCCCCTTGAATCGCTGCCTCGCTGTTTGAAGGTGGGCAGGTCCTTTCAGCAGTGTAATCTGCCGGCTACCGCGCCTGATTAATTCCATTGCGGCCATTTTCCCGCCAGTTGTAGCATCTGCAGATACAGAAGGTGCATGCGAGACGGTTCGATCTAAGAATACAACCGGCAATTCATCATCATTGTATAGATCTGATTCGGGTTCGTTTGTGACAGCGATGACACCGACCACTTGATTTTGTTTAAAGGTTTGTAAATAAGCCAATTCCTTTTCTCGATCTTCATCACTGTTTCCGAATAATAACCGAAAACCTTGTGCATGAATCTCATCTTCAACGCCTCTAGCAAGCTGAGGAAAGAAGGGGTTTGTGATATCAGGTAAGATCAAACCGATTAAGCGAGATTCTCGTTTGAAAAGGGATCTAGCCACTTCATTGGGAAAGTAGTTCAGCTCCTGCATCGCCTGTGTCACGCGGGTTTTCGTATCTGTATGGACATATCCAGTATCGTTCAGTACGCGTGAAACAGTGGCAACAGACACTTGTGCCGCTTTTGCAACATCTTTAATTGTAGCCAATGGAGTGCCTCCCTTCGTGGATGTGTAACCGTTTACACAAATAGATTATCATGAAAGCTTTTAAATGACAATCTTAAAAAAATAAAAAAAGAAAAGAAAGATGGCTTCTTCCTTTTCTTAACTAATAATCCCTGTTTGTGTAATATTGACTTTGATTTTTGGGATGATTTTTACATTTGGGTATTCGGTAACCCAATTCATTTTCATATATTCATCATAGTGTTTTACCCGATATTTTCTGCCAAGGCTTAGGACGTCAGAATTTGCCTCTTGAAGGATTGTAATGATTCTTTCGGCGTCTTTTGTCAAAATAGCTGACAGCCTTTTATTTAACATTTCGATTTTCTTATCTGTATCTAAATTATCTTTTGGATATTCAAGAATAGAGGTATTGAATTCAAACTCAAGAGAGAAGGTTACGTTTCGATGGTCAGGATTGACGATTTTTATGTCTCTCTTTGCATCGGTTACTTGAATGGTAATGTAATTGTTCTCCTTTGATTTCATATCACTTCTTACTTTTTTAGTGAAGTTTGCATAATTGCCCATTTTTCCATCCATAACGGTGAGTAGAATGGCGTCTTGAGCATACAGTTCACCTTTCTTTTTTTCATTATCAAATAAGGCAACCCCTCTTACACTCGTTAGCTTTTTTGATTTATCGTAGTAGAGTAACGGCAGTGTGAAATCCTCTCCGGTTTGCAGCATTTTGGATCGGACACTTTGGATGTTTTTAGGTGAAACTTGTGAAGAGTGTGATGCAGAAGTGATCAGGTTGTTTAAATAGTCGCTTACAATGAGTTTTTCCTTGAGAAGAGAATTGATCAACTCCACACAGCTCCCCCCTTGAACCACCGCCATGTTTGCGAGCAAAGGGCTTTTAGGATCTCGATAAAACATATCTAAGTAAGGAAGCAACCGGTTTTGGGCAAAATCATCCCCGATTAGAAGCACCCGCATTTTCGACATATCAATTTTTTGATCTACACTCCGGCTAAAGTTGCTTCTTGCTTTTCTTAAAGTAGGTGCATCGGTTGTGAGAACAGTGGTTAAGTAGCTGCCAGAATTCCCTTGCTGCATACTTTGAGACTGCTGCACCTTTCGATAAGTAATCGAGTATCTTGCATTGTCATCCTCTCCTTGATCAACAGCTGAAGTTAAAACAAGAGAGATGTCTTTTAATAGGTTTTGATCCCAGCAGCCAGGCATGAAAATGAGAGAAACACACATGAGCAGCGTTAAAATGTACCTATGATTCATGTGATTTCACCTTCTTTTTGCGGTGTTTGATCAAGATGATAATGGCCATCATGATCGGAAGTGTGTAAATAAATGAATATTGTGCAACCGTAGTAAAGTCATTAAAGCGCTGAATTTTAAAGTTATCGGTTGAAAGAAAGCAGCTGGCAGCATAGATTAAAATGGCGAAATAGTAGACATATTTTTTGTGATTTTTTTTCTTTAAAATAATAGCGATTCCATTTGCACAAAAGTACAAATAATTACTCAGTGTGGCTAAAATAACAAAGACCCAGAAACTGAGAAAAATTAAATCTGTCCTCTCAATGACTCCGAATGTAATGGTTTTTAATAGATACAAAACAGGATTTGGTATCACATCAAGCTCAGCCGGGCTGAAAAACATAAAACAGATTAATGTAATAAATAGGTAATAAAGCGTCGTACATATATTTGAAATGGTCATCACTTTATATCGTTCCTTAATAGTGCCTTTCATCAGTGGAGAGATGATGAGTATCATCTCAAATCCATTCAATGACAGTACCACGTCCTTCAAACCAAGCTGAAATTGAGAGATATCCGTTTGGAAAAAAGGCATGAGGTAATCAATATTGGTTCCTTTCAATGAATAGAACATCAATAGAGAGAGCATGAGTAAAAAGGGAGTTAAGACAAAGTTAAACCTGACAATGGCTGTAATTTTCTCCTTTGCGATATAGATAATGCATATCATCAGTAAGAGATCAATCACCCAGTTTGGTGTGAGCGGGAGCACCCATATGCCAAGAATCCTTGTGAATATAGAAAGGACAACGATGCAAACCGAGGCAAAGTATACCGTGTAGAGAACGACCAAGGCGCGTCCAATCCATTTTCCAAAGACCTCAATTAACGCTTGAAAGAATGAGGTTTCTGGATACTTGTAGATGATATAAAGAAAAATGGTATTGATGATCTGGATAAAAAAACATGCGACAATAATTGCCATCCAGCCATCGTGTCCCATGTCTTTCATGAGCAAATGGGGAAGCGCTAAAATACCAACACCAATTTGAGATTGGATGATAAAAAAAACAGCTTGAGGTGGAGATATCTTATTTTTCATTTTTCTTTTCCCACCCTCTCAGTTGTTCAATTTGTTTGCTCTTTTTCGGATTTAAATAAACAGGTCGATTTTTGTACATCCACATTGGGAGTCGAACCACAGTATCTTTTAAGTCTTGCCAGTTAAATGGAGCAACTGGTGATAAATATGGCACCCCTAGTGATTCTAAGCGGCATAAATTCATGAGAATAATGGCCAGCCCAAATGAAATGCCAATAAATCCAAACATCGATGCCATAAACATGAGCGGGAAACGGAGCATCCTGATAGTGGATGTCATTTCAAACGACGGAAGTACAAATGAAGCGACAGCGGTCACAGCAACTACAATAACTTGGACATTCGAAATAAGCCCTGCTTGTACAACCGCATCCCCAATGACCAATCCACCTACGATTCCAATGGTCTGCCCGATTGGCTTTGGCAGACGTACCCCTGCTTCGCGTATGAGTTCAATAGTAATTTCCATCAGCATTGCTTCTATCAATGGAGGGAAGGGAATCCCAATGATAGAGTTCTTCATCGTAATAGCTAATTCATCTGGCACAACTTCATAATGAAACCCAATGACAGCAATATAAAAAGATGGCAAAATGACTGCGATCAAGCAGGCGAGATAACGGAGCATTCGGATAAATGTTGCTGGTATCCAGCGGCTATTATAATCATCCGGTGACTGAAAAAAGCTAAAGAACGTGATAGGAAGAATGATGGCCATTGGACTGCCATCCATGAGTATGACTATCCTACCTTCAAGGATCGCAGATCTCACCTTATCCGGACGTTCTGTATCAATCAGTTGTGGGAAAATAGAGAATGAATCTTCCTCAATTGCCTCAACGATAGAGCCAGGACTTATCAATGTGTCTACTTTAATAGAAGAGATCCGTCTGTTGACCTCATCGACCTTTTCTTGATTGGCAATATCAGATATATAAACGGTCGCAAGCTTTGTTTCCGATTTTGTACCGACCTTATGATACTGAATGGCGAGCTTCCGATCATTTAAATGAGAACGCAGTAAGTAGATATTGGTATCGAGACTTTCCACGAACCCATCATGTGCGCCAGCAATAATACTTTCAGATGAAGGTTCAGAAATAGAACGCAGCGGAGGCTGCCCAACGGTAAACAATTTGATCTGTGAGGCATTTTCTTCAAGAAAGGCAATGCTTCCTGCAATGATACTGTCTGTAATCAGCGTTAAGTCACCAGTTTCGAGTGTGCTGAGAGATTTCGTATAATCCTGCTTTCCAGGAGGTCCTAACAAGTTGCCGATAATGAAATCATTTAGCTTGCCTTCATCTACTCTTGTTTTAATAAAAAACAAGACAGATTTCGTTTCATTCACCATTAACTCCCGGTATTCAAAATCCCCGCTTTGTTGAAACGTTTTTTTTAGAATCCGGATTTTTTCCTCGAAGCTGCCTGATAAAAAATGCAAGCGTGTTTGTTCATTCGCGTTTGGCATCTTTAGCCTCCTCTCACAGTTTTTTTAACCATAGTGTGAGCGGAGAGACCGATTTTATTCGTCATCTTAGTTGAAAGCATGACATAAGCTGACAACTTTCAACTAAAATCATATTAAAAATGTTAAGAAATGATGAATCTTGATAAAAACAAATGAATAATGTTTCATTGTTTAGGTCATAAGGAGCGAATATCGTAATGAACAGGCATTTCAAAATGATCAATAGTTTACATCTTATCCCATTTTTTTGTGACCTGAAAATAAGCATATGACTTGATTTTTTTAGAGGTGACCTTTGTCATAGGTCAACGCATCGCTTTCTGACCGATGAGGATGACTTTCTAACCTGTTCATTCAAAAAACGAAAACATTCCAAAACACGCACTATTCATTTAAAGCGCTGATATGACTGATGTTATAGAGTTTAAAGGACTTTAAAACATTGATTCAAAATACATCTTATTAATTGTCAAAAAATTTAGGGAGAAAAGGACAAAAGATTTTTCGATGCTTGATGGTAACGCTTACTCTTAATTGAAGCCAAAATTCAGGCTGATTTTTGTCCGTCTTTTGACCTTTTCATTTAAAGAGGAGCTAGGTCAATTCACCTTCTGATTAGAGGAATTTGGCATACGAGGAAGTGAAAGATTATGTTACATAATACCGATTGTGATTTTATGCTGAACCTATATACTGTTGATTGAATTTACATATCACACTCATAAAAAAAGGAGATGTAGATAAGCGATGTGGTTAATCGTTATAGCCTGTGTCATCATGTTAGGGATTGGCTTTATTGAAAAGAAGCGTCACCAGAAAAATATCGATGCCCTACCGGTGCGCGTCAATATTAATGGTATTCGCGGAAAGTCTACCGTTACAAGATTGACAACCGGTATCTTAATGGAGGCAGGTTATAAAACTGTCGGCAAAACAACGGGAACAGATGCAAGAATGATTTATTGGGATACGCCAGAGGAGAAACCGATTAAAAGGAAACCGCAAGGACCGAATATCGGTGAGCAGAAGGAAGTCATGAGAGAAACCGTTGAAAGAGGAGCAAATGCCATCGTCAGTGAATGTATGGCGGTCAATCCAGATTACCAAATTATCTTTCAGGAAGAGTTGCTTCAAGCGAATATTGGCGTGATCGTAAACGTTCTTGAAGATCATATGGATGTCATGGGGCCGACACTTGATGAAATAGCAGAAGCCTTTACAGCGACAATTCCTTACAATGGACACTTGGTTATTACGGATAGTGAATATACGGATTTCTTTAAAGAGATTGCGAAAAAACGCAATACAGAAGTCATTGTTGCAGATAATTCCAAGATTTCCGATGAGTATTTACGGAAATTTGAGTACATGGTCTTCCCAGATAATGCCTCACTTGCACTTGGTGTTGCACAGGCATTGGGAATTGATGAAGATACGGCATTCCGAGGAATGTTAAATGCGCCACCTGATCCAGGAGCGATGAGAATTCTTCCATTAATGGATGCGAAAACACCTGGACACTTTGTAAATGGTTTTGCGGCAAATGACGCATCATCTACATTGAACATTTGGAAGCGTGTGAAAGAAATTGGATATCCAACTGATGAACCGATTATTATCATGAACTGCCGTGCGGATCGTGTAGATCGAACGATCCAGTTTGCGGAGGATGTACTTCCTTATATTGAAGCAAGTGATCTCGTCTTAATTGGTGAAACAACAGATCCAATTGTAAAGGCATATGAGGATGGAAAAATTCCGGCTGACCACTTACACAACCTTGAATATCAATCTACAGAAGAAATTATGAACATGCTTGAGAAAAAGCTTCATAATCGAGTGGTTTATGGAGTCGGCAATATTCATGGTGCCGCTGAACCGTTAATCGAAAAAATTCAAGAATACAAAATTAAGCAGCTTGTCAGCTAGGAGGAAATATAGAAAATGTTCGGATCAGATCTTTATATCTCGTTAATTTTAGGTGTTCTACTTAGTTTAATCTTTGCAGAAAAAACAGGAATCGTACCAGCTGGACTTGTTGTACCAGGTTATCTAGCGCTTGTATTTAACCAGCCAGTTTTCATTTTAGTTGTCTTATCTGTCAGTTTGCTTACGTATGTCATCGTTCGTTTTGGTCTATCAAAATTTATGATTTTATACGGACGCAGAAAGTTTGCTGCGATGCTCATTACAGGGATTGCCTTAAAGCTTGTCTTTGATTTCTTCTATCCAGTGGTCCCATTTGAAATAGCAGAATTCCGCGGAATCGGTATTATCGTTCCTGGATTGATTGCAAACACGATTCAAAAGCAAGGTCTTACGATTACCCTTGGAAGCACGTTACTTCTAAGTGGTGCAACATTTGCCATCATGTATGTTTACTATCTATTTTAAGATAAGGTGTGTCCAATGATGAATAAAAAATTGAGCTTTCAGGAAAAGCTGCTGAAAATCACAAAGAGCCAAAAGAAAAAAACGAATAAACACGTGCTGATTGCTTTACCGATCGTCATTGCTTGTACATTTCTATTTACGTTTATCGGGCAAGCAAAAGTGCCAACTGTGCAAAAGAATCCAGAGAACATCCTGACCGCTTCGTTTGTCGGTGACATTATGTTTGGAAGAAACGTAGAGAAAGTAACAGACCGTTATGGAAAACAGCATCTCTTCCGCTATGCCAAACCATACTTTGATGTATCAGATTATGTGACTGGTAACTTTGAGCATCCAGTCGCATCAGATCAAGAACAAGCGGCGCAAAAGAATATTCATTTAAAAACAGATGAGGATTCTGTTAAAGCGTTGAAGGATTTAAATTTCTCTGCATTAAACTTTGCGAATAACCATGCGGCAGACTATGGTGAAAAAGGGCTGAACAAAACGATTGATGCCTTTGAACAAGCTGACATGGATTATACAGGCGCAGGCCGTAACCTTCAGGATGCGAAGCAGAACATTTCGTATAAAGAAGTAAATGGTGTCAAAATCGCTACACTTGGTTTTACTGATGTGTATGGGAAAGATTTTAAAGCAACGAATCGCCAGGCGGGTATCTTGCCAGCCGATCCATCTATCTTTATTCCGATGATTTCGCAGGCTGCTGAAAAGGCAGATGTCGTCGTTGTTCATGCTCACTGGGGACAGGAGTACAACAATGAGGTAAACGATAGACAAAGAGAATTGGCAAGAGCGATGTCAAAAGCTGGTGCTGATATCATTATCGGTGCTCATCCACACGTTCTTGAGCCAATGGAAGTCTATAACGGCACGGCGATCTTCTATAGCTTAGGAAACTTTATTTTTGACCAAGGTTGGTCAAGAACACGTGATTCTGCACTTGTTCAGTATCATCTGAATGAAGATGGAAAAGCGACATTTGAAGTTGTCCCAATGTACATCAAAGAAGCAACACCTGCACCAGTTAAAGCAGGATCTTTTGAATCAAAATCCATTATCCGTATGCTGACAAATGGTACGAATGCGGATTGGAAAGAAAAAGACGGACACATTTTCTTTGAAGTAGATCACGCTGATAAAGTTAAACACTTAAAAGAAAACGGAGGGAAAGAGAAGAAATGAAATTTCTAAAAGCCAGCTGGCCGTTTGTTGCGTTAATTTTAGTCTTTGTCTTTATGTCTGCTTTTAAATTTAGTGACAGCCTCACAGATCATGAAAAACAAAAGATCTCGGTTGAAATGCAGAAAATTGAACAACAAAAACAGTCAAAAACGGAAGCAAGTAAATAACTCTAACGAGCATAGAGGGCACGCATTGCGTGCTCTTTTTTGTCGAAAAAAGGTGTAAAAGGTGAGGTGTCATGCCGAAACTATAAAAGAAAGGAGGGAGAAAGATCATGAAATGGAAAGGTATAGTGATTGGTGGATGTGCGCTCGTAGGACTGATGTTCATGTCTCAATCAGAAGCAGCTACTCAAACAGCGTCTCCTTTGCAGCAGGCGGAAAAGTTGATTGGAACACCTTATCATAAAGGTGGAACCAATCCAAAAACGGGCTTTGACGCATCAGGGTTTACTCAATATGTGTACAAGACATCAGGCGCATTTGATTTGCCTCGTAAGGTGATCGACCAGTATCAGATTGGGAAAAAGATATCATGGGACAAAGCCCAGCCCGGTGACCTTGTATATTTTCGCAGCCTAGAAGAAACAAAGGATATCCCGACACATGTGGCGTTGTACGCTGGTAACGATCAGGTCATTCACATCACGCTTAGTCAAGGTGTGGTGAAAACAGACGTCAGCAAAAGCAAATACTGGACGGACCGATTTTATGCAGTCAAACGCCTGCCCGGCACACCGGAAATCTCGGATCATCGCCTTGTGAAAGATGCGAAGAAATATTTAGGTATTCCTTATGTATTTGGTGCAGCAGACCCTAAGATTGGCTTTGATTGTTCAGGCTTTTTACAATATGTATTTGAGAAATCACTAGGGATTTATTTACCTCGAAGTGCTGAACAGCAGTGGATGGTTGGAGAAAAAGTGGCATTAGATGATATACGTCCTGGGGATTTTGTCTTTTTTAGCAACACATACAAGCCAGGCATTTCGCATGTAGGGATGTATATTGGCGGCGATCGTTTTATTCATGCGAGCCGTTCAGAAAGTGTCACGATTTCTTATTTGTCCGAATCGTATTGGCGCGAAAAATGGACAGGTGCGAAACGATTAACGGAGCTGAAATTAGCAAAAGAAGACCCGATTGTCTCAAAAGCTGCTACGTTTATTGGTGAAGTTCCTTATGCCAAAGGTGGGACGAATCCAAAGCAAGGCTTTGACACAGCAGGGTTCACACAGTATGTGTATCGAGAAGTGCTTGGTATTGAGCTGCCGCGCTATGCGTCAGGTCAAGTCAAGGCAGGTACGTCTGTGAAGCGGTCGGAGCTGAAGCCAGGAGATCTCGTTTTCTTTAGTGGAACATCATTGATACCGGCGATTTATGCAGGATCAAACCAAGTCATTCATGTGACCGTCTCAAATGGTGTCGTGCTTACGAATATGAAAACAAGTACGTACTGGAAGGATAAGTATGAGACGGCAATTCGAATTAAAAAATAAAGAAAAAGCCCGATCAATGCTCTTATCGGACTTTTAGACTTATCTCTAGGCGCTGATCAGACAAGCGTCTTTTTTTCGTGGAATTGATTTTGTAAAAGCAGATCAATAAAGTAAGCAACACCGTCTTCATGATTGCCTTTTGTCATGTAAGTGCTCTTTTCTTTAATGATATCGACTGCATTCCCCATTGCAATGCGGTGGCCTGCTTCCTCAAACATGGATAGATCGTTTGGGCTGTCACCAATCGCATAAATATGTGAGCGATCTACGCCATAATGAGCTGCGAGCTTTTTGAGAGCATGTCCTTTCCCAGACTCTTTTGGAAGTACCTCAATGATATGTTTTCCAGAAGAGGTCAATGAAAGCTCAGGCATTTCCGCGAGAAGATCCCGTGCTTCCTGTAATTTGTTCATATCAAATGAGAAGCAAAGTAATTTATAGGTCGCTTCATTCGACTCAAAAATTTGGCGAATATCATCCACTGGTTTGATGCCGAATTGTTTGAATTGAGTCATTGCCCCTTCCCATAAATCAGCGATATCCTCATTTGGATTCGCGCTTTTGATCATATCAAATTCTGCTTTCAGCTTCTCTTTTCCATCAAAAGGAGAGAGGAGTGCATCGTCTGTGTAGACCTCAAAGTAAATGTTTCGTTCTACTAATGCTTTAGCGGCTCGTTTTCCTGCTTCTTGGTCAAGTGTGATACGGCTGAAAAGTTCATAACCTTCTGTATGAACGGTTCCGCCGTTTGCTGCAATAATCGGGATGTCCAAATCGCCAATCAGTTCCTTCACATCAAAAGTCGCCCGCCCTGTACAGATGGTCACAATATATCCCGCTTCCTTCGCGCGAATCAGTGCCTCCCTGTTTTGAGCAGATATTTCACTTTTTGTATTTAAAAGTGTACCGTCTAAATCAATCGCAATCATTTTTTTCATCGCTGTCAAATCCTCCTTCATGCATGCAATAACCTCTTCAAAGTATGTACGATTTCCTTCATTCTCATGAGCAATGAGATGGTTGTTCCTCACTATCAAGGCTAAACAAAAATGATCGAATGATCAAGGAAATAAGCCAAGGGGAAAGATCTCAACAATCAAAAAGCGCCCCTTAGGGACGCTTTCTGTTTATGATAATTCAAGCTGCTTCTTCAATTCAGTCTTCACTTCGTTTAGCTGATTTTGATCCAATTGGAAATAATAAACTCCGTTTGGCTGGTAATCAGAGCCTTTCAGCTGAATGGTATCCATCGATTTCAATGACGTTAGAAGCGGGAAAAGCCCGACTAGCTCTTTCATTGAAAGGTTGGTCGCAACATTATCACCAAGTGTATCAATGATATTGTCATACGACGGAATAGACGTTAACGATTTTGATTTATCAAAAATGGCTTTTAATACTTCCATTTGACGCTGTCCACGTAATAAATCGCTATCTGCTTTTCTTGTTCTCACATATGCGAGAGCTTGATCACCGTCTAGCGTATGAGTTCCTGTTTGAAGCTGTACCTTGCCCTTTGTATCTTTTAGAACCTGTTTGACCACATATTCATCCTTGACGTTAATAGAGACCCCGTTAAGTTCATTGACGATCTCTTTAAATGCTTTGAAATTACTTTGGATTACAAAATCAACCGGAATATCTAGTAAATTTTCGACTGTACTTACGGTTAAATCTGCACCGCCAAATGCGTGTGCATGTGTAATTTTGTCATAGCCATGCCCTGGAATATTCACGTATGAGTCCCTTGGAATGCTTAATAATTTTACGGTTTTATTTGTACGATTAACGGTTGCTAAGACCATCGCGTCGCTTCGTGCTTGTTTCACTGTTTCGCCCGGTCTGCTGTCAATACCAAGCAGCAAGACAGAAAAGCTGTCTTTCCCAGGATTGAATGCTTCAATCCGTTTGACAGATTGAGAGCCGCGATCTAAAGAAACTTGTGCTTTTTTTGCAGCGCTTGTCACTTTGTAGTAGGCATAGCCTGTGACAGAAGCGGTTGTCAGTAAAAGAATACCGACTATAAATAGAGTGACTTTCACCCATGGTTTTAAACGCTTTTTTCCTTTGCGTTTGCTTCTTGATTGATCCATATATTTTAAACCCTCGCTATGATTTTTATAGTAAAGATGTCCTTCTTTTTACTTACAAACTAAAACAAATATACCTTAAAACGGGATATAGTGCGACATTTTTTTCTCTAACGCTTAATTGACGTTTCCTTATCGTAAAAAGTTTCATTGATACGCAAATGAAATATATTTGTCATAAAACATCGAAATGTTTGAAGTAACAGAAAGTGAGGAAAATGATTTTTCATAGAGAAACATCCAGTACATACAGAACAAAAGAGGGGTTATGAACATGAAAAATCGGAATGGATGGCTTTATTTCTTCGGCGCACTTGGCGGCGCCTTATATGGCTATGATACAGGTGTCATTTCTGGCGCCATCTTATTTATGAAAGAGGATTTAGGGTTAAACGCATTTACAGAGGGACTTGTTGTCAGCTCGATTTTAATCGGAGCGATGCTCGGTTCCTCTTTATCTGGAAAGCTGACAGATCAATTTGGGCGAAAAAAAGCCATCATCGCCGCAGCGATTTTGTTTATTATTGGCGGATTTGGTACAGCCCTTGCCCCGAATACAGAAGTGATGGTCTCATTCCGAATTGTGCTAGGGCTTGCTGTCGGGTGCTCGACAACGATTGTTCCATTATATCTATCTGAACTTGCTCCAAAGGAATCGCGAGGAGCGCTGTCCTCATTAAACCAACTCATGATCACATTTGGTATTCTACTCGCCTATATTGTGAATTACACTTTAGCGGATGCAGAGGCATGGCGACTAATGCTTGGAATTGCGGTTGTTCCTTCTGTGCTTTTATTATGTGGGATTATGTTTATGCCGGAAAGTCCCCGCTGGCTGTTTGTCCATGGACAGGCAGACCGTGCGAAAGAAATATTATCTAAACTAAGAAAGAGTAAGAAAGAAGTGGAAGAAGAAATTTCAGACATACAACAGGCAGAAAGTGAAGAAAAGGGCGGTTTTAAGGAGTTATTTGAGCCATGGGTGCGTCCAGCATTAATCGCTGGTGTCGGTCTTGCCTTTTTGCAGCAGTTTATCGGTACCAATACGATTATTTACTATGCACCAAAAACATTCACAAGCGTTGGTTTTGGCAATTCAGCGGCCATTTTAGGAACCGTCGGAATTGGGGCAGTGAATGTCGTCATGACGTTTGTGGCGATTAAAATCATTGACCGTGTAGGGCGTAAAGCGCTGCTCTTATTTGGGAATGCTGGCATGGTCCTAAGTTTAATTGTCCTATCAGTGGTCAATCGATTTTTCGAGGGGTCAACAGCGGCAGGATGGACAACTATTATTTGTTTAGGGCTCTTTATCGTCATCTTTGCTGTCAGCTGGGGTCCTGTCGTTTGGGTCATGCTTCCTGAGCTTTTCCCGGTACATGTCCGAGGAATCGGTACAGGCGTCTCTACCTTCCTCCTTCATACAGGGAATTTAATCATCTCGCTTACTTTCCCAACTTTACTAAGCGCGATGGGTATCAGTAATCTTTTCCTCATTTATGCGGTCATCGGCGTAGGCGCCTTCTTATTTGTGAAATATATGGTGACTGAAACGAAAGGGAAAAGTCTTGAAGAAATTGAAGACGATTTAAAAAAGAGGAACCGTGCCGTCACAGGTGACGAAGGAAAAACGGTGTGAACCATGACCAGCTGCCCGCATGCAGCTGGTTTTTCTTTGTTAAACAAACGTTTAATCAAGAAAGGACAATCTCTCATCTTCTGAATGTGCTGCATATGACATACATATGGAACAGGCGAGCGAAAGGTGGAAATGAGATGAAAGGGAAAACGAGCATTGTCATGCTGACGTACAATGAACTTCATTTAACGAAAAAATGTATCGACAGCATCAAGCAGCATACCCGAAGTGACCAATATGAACTCATCATCGTTGATAATGCATCAACCGACGGGACGAAGGAATATGTGAGAGAGTTGAACGGTGTGATTTTCATTGAAAACAAAGAAAATCTAGGCTTTGCAAAGGGCTGCAATCAAGGAGCAAAAAAAGCGACAGGAGATAGCATTCTCTTTTTAAATAACGACACGATCGTCACGGAAAACTGGCTTTCTCCATTAAGGGAGGCGTTATTTGCATCAGAACGCATTGGGATGGTAGGACCAGTCTCCAATTATGTGAGCGGTTCTCAAATGGTCGAGCCATCGTATTCAGATGTGAAGGAACTGCCAGCTTTTGCGAAGAATTATACGGCTGCGAAAAAAGGTCAGAGAACTTATGTACATCGGCTTGTGGGATTTTGTCTGCTTGTAAAAAAAGAGCTCATTGAAAAAGTGGGGTTATTTGATGAGCGGTTCGTGTATGGATCATTTGAGGATGACGACCTTTGTTTGAGATCCTTGCTAAAGGGATATCAGCTTCAAATCGTTCACGATTCATTTGTGCATCATCACGGCCATGCAACCTTTCGAGCGAATCAAGAAACGAACATCTCGACATTGTTTGCAGAGAACAGGCTGCGGTTTTTAGATAAATGGGGCATTGATCTCAATTTGATGACCCCTCATCCGTACTTTGCGGATCTGCTTCCTGAAGATACTGCTTGTGTACTGGATGCGGGATGCGGCGCAGGGGCAACAGGGCTTGAACTATTGAACCGGCAGTCTGTTGACATGTACGGTGTAGAGGCTGATCCATTAAAAGCAGCCATCGCAAAGGCATATTACAAAGAAGTCATCGAGGCAAAAGCAGATGAGTACCCGTGGTTAGAGAAAGAGGCTTTTTTTGATGCGGTCATTTTTTCGGATGTTTTAGAGCATGTGTCAGATCCTTGGCACATGATTGAACAAGCGCATGCATCTTTAAAACCGGGAGGCGTGATCATTTGCTGTCTGCCCAACATGATGCATGCGGAGGTGCTACTCCCGTTAATGACCGGTGATTTTACGTATCAAGATGTAGGAATTTTAGATCGAGGTCACTTGAGGTTCTTCACACCAAACACAATGCGTGCGCTTTTCCCAGACCATTTGTTTGAACGGGTGATCGAGCAGAGGATCAATGTTCCGATAGATCAAAACGTGCAATTGTTTTTTGATGAGATAGCAAGAGTAGGAACGTCACTTGGCTTGCAAACAAAAGCGTTAACTGATCAAGTGACACTATATCAGCTTTTAATTGTCGTGCGTAAAAAAGGCGGGTCCCCTTCGGGATAACCGCCTTTTGCATTACCATTTGAAGCTTTTCGTTGCGCCTTCTGCACCAAAGTTCAAAATGCTGACTTTGACATCATATTCAATATCCGCTTCTTGAAAGAGTGTATCCCATTCGTCTCGATGTTTTTCCCAATAGTCAGGGTATTTAATACGAAACTGCCGGCTTAAAAAGATGGGATCAACGCCCACCTCTTTTTGTACATGATGAACCGCTTTTTGAATCCTTTGTTTGATTTTATTTGCAAAAAGACGCTCATATCTTTGGATGTACTGTTCATCATATGAATTTTCTGCAGGATACTGATCTTCAGAAAGCTTTCCATTTGTGTTGACAATAATTTTAAAGGAAATATGCCCATCTTTTAGATAAGGTTCAATCTTAGTTTTGGCTTTCTTAATTTCATATGTGATCGGAAAGCCTTTGTAAGTAGCTGGTACAACGCCGCCTGAGATTCGGTCCATCACCCAGTTTAAAGATTGGACATCCTTTGCAGGGATGAATCCGATCAGCTTTCGGTTTTTACCGTGAATGATTCCTGCCCCATCATAGATAAGCTCGCCGTCAATTGCATCTACACTTTGGACAAGGAAGCTAACGCCCATCTGGAAGTAATCAGATGCCCGGCCTATACGTGTTGGCAGCAAAATCTTTCCGTTAAAGTTTCGGTTTTTGGATGTTTCAAAGATATGTTCAACTGGAACTTTTTGCTGTGATTTCAATTTTTGATTGATTACTTTTGATGCATCACCACGTGACACGAGGAGATAGCTGCTTCGGCGAACTTCATCATCTCGAATAAAATGATTGAGCGTTCCTTGAATATCGTGATGCTCCGCTTGATTTTTGCCGAATAGAAAGATTTTTAGATGATCACTATAGATTGGCGGGTCTTTTAAGGAGACATTACTGACAGCCTCCAGCACGTTTTTCCCCTTCGAGACGACGTTTACATAGCCAGGAGAATCGGCCTCTTGTGTTCCGCCCATCTTCGGCACCAGGTTTTGATAAGTGAGCTTAACTCCTTTCTGATCCTCCTCATCTATTCCAACACCGCGCACAAATGATAATTTTTCAATATCTTTTAAGTCCCAGCATCCTGCTGATAGAAGGAAGAGACAGCAGGACAAAAAGATAAACAGTACACGTCTTCCTCTCATGCAGATCGACCTCCCCATTTTTTGCGTATCATCAGCAGAATGGCTGTAATAAAAGGAATGGCTAAAACGACGAACAACGCATAGCCGAGTAAAGTAGAGTAGTAAAAGACTTCATTGATATTTCTCGGAAATAAAGAGAGGGCAGAGGTAATCAAAAACAGCAGCCATAGCAGTCTCGTTACATTGGTCGTCTTAAAGACTGTGTGGCAACCTTTAATAGCAAATTGGAAAAAGCCAAGCATGCAAATAAACTGTTGGCACGTCCAAATCGTCAGCAAAAAAATATCAAATCGTTCAATGAAGACCCCTTCAAGTTCTAGTGCTTGAATGAGGGATACCGTCGGCCAGGTGAGGGATTTCGTTTCACCCACGGTCATAGAACCAATCACAATAAAGAGCGTGAGAGAATAGATAAGAGAAGTGATCCCAACCCCGATCGCAGCTGCCCATTTTGCTTTTGACCATTTGTCTTTATAAATAAGTGGTACAACAAACAAAATGACCTCAAAGCCAGTAAATTGAATAAAGGTTTGAGAGAACAGCTTACTAAAATCCTTAAATCCGTGAGCCATCACAGGACGCAAATAATCAAAATCAAATATTTTCAAACTAAACAGCATGAGCCCAATGTAAATAATCATCGTTATCGGATATATGTATGTCACCATTTTGACTATTGGAAAAATACCACTTTTCAAATGATAGATCGCGACGAGAAGAAAAATCATCACAATCACTGCCATGGGAGTCGATTCCAGCAGGAAAAATTGGACGACTTCCCCGAGAACACGCGCTTCAAAGCCGACAATGCCTAGTAAATAGACAATCAGCATTAAATTGAAGAACGTGCCAAAGATGGCTCCGGCTCCTTTTCTATTTGACTCAAAAATGGTATCCGGCGCATTTTTTTCAGCAATCCATCCTAACAAAAAAGCAACGAAAGCAAAGATGACTCCCTGTATTAATACAATGATCCAGCCATCAGGGAATCCTGAATTGGCAGAACTGCGAGGAATGGTTAAAATTCCAGCGCCTATCATTGTAGAGCTGCACAGAATGGTGACTTGTAACAATGATAGCTTCTCAGCTCTGTACATCGGTTAATCTCCTTGTCTTTTGAGATTTTTTATTTTTGCTGTTTTCGGCCTCGATTTAAATAGCCCAATTGGTAAACGTACGTACGTATCCTTTAAATCTGAAAACGGTGAAGACAAAACAGGTGTGAAATAGTCAAAACCAAAGGTCTTTAATTGCATCAAGTGACAAAGCACAAATAAATAACACATGATTAAGCCATATAACCCAAACATCGCTGAACTGAAAATGGCCATAAACCGCAAGATACGCAGCGGGAAACTAAAGTCATAGGATGGTGCCGTAAAGTCAGCGAGTGCCGTCAGCGACACAATAATCACCATTAAGGCACTGACGATATTGGCTTGGACAGCCGCCTGACCAATGATGACGCCGCCAATAAGCCCAATTGTCTGCCCGATCGCTCTAGGAAGCCGAAGTCCAGCTTCCCGCAGCAGCTCTATCGTAAAAGACATAAGAATAGCTTCAACAACAGGAGGGAACGGAACATTCTGACGGCTGCCTGCGATGGTGAGTGCCATCCGTGTTGGTAATAAGCCTGGGTGATAAGAGACAAGTGCAATGTAAAGCCCGGGTAAAAAAATCGTGAGCAAAACAGCGATATAACGGAGTAAACGTAAAAGAGTCGCACTAGTCCATCTCTGATAATAATCTTCAGGTGATTGCATCAAGGCTGTAAAGGTCATCGGTAAAATGAGTGCAAAAGGAGTGCCATCGAGTAAAATCGACACTTTCCCTTCAAGCACAGATGCAATCACCCTGTCTGGACGTTCTGTATTTTGAATCTGCGGAAAAATGGAGATGTGACTGTCCTCAATCAGTTGTTCAATATAGCCGGTTTCAGGGATGTCATCCAATTTAATTTCGGACATCCGTGATAAAACATCTTCTACTAATTTGGGATCAACAATATCACGAACGTAAATAAGGGCTGCAGACTTTTTATTGCGAGTACCTACATTCACCTTTTGAATGACAAGGTTTGGGTCGTTTGCCCGCTCACGAATTAAAGCCGTGTTTTTTTCAAGATTTTCAATAAAACCGATCCGAGGCCCTCTTACAAGGACTTCCGATTGCGGCTCTTCTACTTCTCTAAATTGAAAAAGGTTCGTTTGGAGCGCAAGTGCTTGAGTCGCACCATCTACAAATAAAATAGCCCTGCCGCTATATAACTGCTCGATGGCAAGGTTCATATCTTCCAGTACGTCATTTTGGATGCCAAAGAACGTTTTAGATAGGGCCGGAAGCGTACTAGGATCAACCTCGGTGATATCCAGTTCCTTTTGCATGGGTGAAATGATTTGTTTGGAAAGCATCTCAAATTCTGTGAGTCCTTCAACGTACATGAGACATGCAGAGATAGCAGAAGGGCCAAATGAAAATGAGTGGAACACGATATCATCACTTTTCCCGGCAAAGCTCTTGACGCGCTTGATGACGGACGCTATATCTTGTTCAATACGACTTTTCATAATACCTCACCCTCATGTCATGTTTTTTATAGAGTGACTCGGATTGCGGAAAATTATGCAAATAGAAAAAAGAGAATCCCTACAAATAGGAATTCTCTCGTCTGTTTATCTCGCAAGCCAGCCGCCATCAACAGCTAAAATATGACCGTTCATATAATCGGAGGCTGGTGAGCTAAGGAAAACAGCCGCACCGGCTAGATCCTCAGGCTTTCCCCAGCGTCCGGCAGGGATTCGTTTGAGAATCTCTTCATTTCGATTCTCATCGTCCCGAATGGCTCTGGTGTTATTGGTCGCAATGTAACCAGGAGCGATTGCATTCACTTGTATATGCTGGTTCGCCCATTCGTTTGCAAAAGCCTTCGTCAACCCTGCGACTGCGTGTTTACTTGCTGTATAGGCGGGGACAAAGACGCCACCTTGAAACGATAGAAGGGAGGCGATATTGACGACTTTCCCTTGCCCATTTTTCAGCATCTGCCGCCCAACCTTTTGTGTGAGGAAGAAGAGACTGTTGATATTCACATCCATGACTGTATGCCAATCTTCCTCTGAATAATGAGCGGCCTGCTCTCTTTTAATGGTGCCAGCATTATTGATTAAAATATCGACCGTATGCTTTTGTAACATGGCATCGACAGCCTGCTTTGCACTTTGAGGGTCGGAAAAGTCAATCTGAACCGCATGAAACGAGCGGCCCGCTTGTTCGACGAGCGATTTCGTTTCCTCTAGCGGTGTGTGGTGGTATGTGCCGATAATATTTGCGCCTGACCTAGCAAGCGCCACAGCAATGCCCTGCCCAATGCCGGTTCCAGGACCTGTCACAAGGGCTGTTTTGCCTTCAAGAGAAAAGAGGGATGCTACATAGGATGCTGTCGTCATCACATTACCTCAGCTGGTCCATTGGGACAAAGTCCATATCTTTGAACGTATAGTTCTCGCCAGCCATTGCCCAAATAAATGAATAATTCGCTGTGCCTGAGCCTGAATGAATGGACCAAGCAGGAGAAATAACCGCTTCCTCATTAGCCACAACGAGATGTCTTGTTTCAGATGGCTCCCCCATAAAATGAAAGACACGAGCATCTTCTTCGATATCAAGATATAAGTACACTTCCATACGCCGATCATGAATATGAGCAGGCATCGTATTCCATGTGTTATTGGTTTCCAGTTGAGTGATTCCCATCATGAGTTGACAGCTTTGGATGCCGTTTGCGTGGATAACTTGATATAGGTTTCGTACGTTTGAAGCAGTCGCTTCCCCTAAGTGATTCGGTGTTAATTCTGCGATGGCTGCTTTTTGCGTAGGATACGCTTGATGTGCCGTGGCTGATACAAGATAGAACTTGGCCTCCTCGCCGGATGAACTAGCAAACTGTACATCTTCGTGTCCAAGCCCAATATATAAGAAATCTTTGTGCTCCAGTAAAAAGGCTTCGCCATCGACAGTGACCGTTCCTTGACCGCCGACATTGACAATGCCGATTTCCCGCCTTTCAAGGAAATACTCCGTACGTAAAAAGTCGCCGGCATCTAATTTGAGAGGTTCCGCTGACGGCATGACTCCGCCAATCACCACGCGGTCCTCATGCGAATAGTAGAGCTTTAATTCACCACTGACGAATAGTGTAGGAATATGAAAATGACGACGAAGTTCCTCTGTTGTAAAACGTTTGACCTGCTCAGGGTGTACAGCATAACGATTTTCCATTTGAGATAAGCCTCCCTTTCCATCTGAAACAAAGTATGGATATTTTATTTGGTATCGGTTTCAAGGAAAATTTTAGAGGAAAAAGAGGGAGCCGTCAACCGTTAATTTGAAATCGCTTTCTTTTTGTTTATTTAAATGATTTTTTGACATCTTCAAGCAAAAAAATCTTCTGAAATACAAGAAGTTATGTTATGCTCTTTTTAAGTTATTTGAAATCGGTTTCGAAACAAATGAGAAGACATTGATTGTGGGAGTTTTTTGAATGAAAGAGAAAAAGCAAACGAAAGTGACCATCAACGAAGTGGCCGCTTATGCAGGTGTTTCAAAATCAACTGTATCTAGATATATCAATGGCAGAACAAATGAAATTTCTATTGAAAAGGTCAAAAAAATCAAAAAAGCCATTGAAGAACTGCATTATCGTCCGAGTCAGCTCGCTCAAGGATTGAAAGTAAGAAAAAGCAAAGTCATAGGGTTTATTGTAGCCGACATTACGAATCCATTCTCTGTAACAACACTTCGCGGAGTCGAAGAAATTTGTGATGAATATGGATACAGCATCATGGTATGCAACACAGATAACCGGCCAGAAAAAGAACGAGAAATGCTCCTCAAGCTGAATGCACATTATATTGAAGGGCTCATCATCAATACGACAGGCCAGAACAATGACATTTTGCATGATTTTAAGAAAGACGGTGTGCCGATTGTCCTTGTTGACCGGAAATTACCTGAACTAAAAGTCGACACAGTGACAACGAATAACCGTGATATCACAATCCAGTTGCTTCAACAAATGTACGAGAAAGGCTATGAACACATCGCCTTCTTTACTGAGCCGGTTGATGGGATCAGTCCTCGTGAAGAACGAAAAGAAGCATATGAACAGACAGCCATGAGTAAACATAAGAAACCTATTATTAAAGAAATTGATTTGAGACAAAAAGAACAATTGCGAGAAGAACTTGTCCATTTTGTTCAAACAAATCAGCAAAAAAAAGCAATTTTAGCAGCCAATGGATTACTGATGCTGAAGCTGATCAGTGAGCTTGTAGAACTCGGGTTAAAGATTCCAGAAGATATAGGCGTCGCAGGCTTTGATGATACAGAATGGTATAAGCTGATTGGGCCTGGAATCACAACGGTTGCCCAGCCATCTCATGAAATGGGGAAAGCCGCCATGCAAAAAATCAAGACTCGGCTTGAAGGGGATGAAAGTGCGCCCCAAACCATTCAACTTGATGGAGAAATCATCGTAAGAAAATCTTTATAAATAACAAACAGAGAAGAGTATACATATGTGCATGCTCTCTCTTTTTCAACTGATTTGAAACCGGTACCAAGAGAGGGGAGAAATGATTGAAAGCATTGGATGCAGTCACATTTGGGGAATCAATGGCGATGTTTTACGCAAAAGAAGCCGGAGAGCTTCATCAAGTGCATACATTTCAAAAGGCGCTTGCTGGTGCTGAAAGTAACGTGGCAGTCGGTTTGGCGAGGCTAGGTTTTGATGTGGGATGGATGAGCAAAGTCGGAGCAGATTCACTTGGCACATTTATTTTAGAAGAGCTTCAAAAAGAAGGAGTCGATACAAGTGCAGTGATTCGTTCAAATGATGGGGCCAAAACAGGGATCTTACTTAAATCCAAAGTGATGGATGGAGATCCTGACGTTACGTATTATCGCAAAGGTTCTGCTGCGAGCACCATGAGTCCAAGTGACTTTCCTGCGGATTATTTCAAACAGGCAGGGCATCTCCATATGACAGGTATTCCGCCTGCATTATCCAGTGAAACGAGAGCGTTTTCTTTTCATGCTCTTCAGAAGATGAAAGAAGCAGGCAAAACCATTTCATTTGATCCAAACCTTCGGATGCAGCTATGGGAAGAGGAGGAAGATATGATCCATACAGTGAATCAAATCGCTTATCAAGTGGATTGGTTTTTTCCGGGGCTTGCAGAAGGACAAAGGCTCACAGGCTGTCATGAGCCGGAAGAGATTGCAGATGTTTATTTACAAAAAGGCGTCAAGCTTGTGGTCATTAAGCTCGGTGCAGAAGGTGCCTATTATAAAAGTGCAGCCAATCAGGGGATGGTGAGCGGCTTTTATGTGCCCAATGTCGTGGATACAGTCGGTGCCGGTGATGGATTTGCCGTAGGGGTTATCAGCGGCTTACTGGACGGTTTATCATGTGAAAAATCTGTAACGAGAGGCAATGCTGTAGGAGCTCTTGCGGTGATGTCTCCAGGCGATAAGGACGGCCTGCCTACTCGGGAAGAGCTTCAGTCTTTTATAAAAGAAGCCAAACGATATCACAGACGGGAATATATGAAGGGGGACGAAGGGTATGGGGAAGTCAGCAAGTTTGAGCGTTAAAGAGCGTCTCGCAGCTTGTAAGCTAATCGCAGTGGTGAGAGCGGGGAGCGAAGCGGAAGGCATTGAGATCATTCAGCGTTTAAAGAAAAAGGGCGTTCGTGCCATTGAAGTGACGTATACCACGCCCAATGCGGAACGCATCATCGCATCCTTTCAGCATGAACAAAATCTGATTGTAGGAGCAGGTACAATCACCACCCTTCAGCAGGCGCAATCAGCCATTGACGCAGGCTCACAATTTATTGTCAGTCCAGGATATCTTCCTATCATTGGAGAGCATCTCTCATTTCACGACACACTCTATGTACCAGGTGTCCTCACCCCAAGTGAAATCATGCAGGCAAAAGCAGCTGGATACTGCTTGCTCAAGCTTTTTCCAAGCGGCTCCTTCGGTTTATCCTATATGAAAAACTTACAAGGCCCATTTCCAGACATTGAATTTATTCCAACGGGAGGGATTCATCCAACCGATGTGCCAAAATGGCTCAAAGCTGGCGCAGTGGCAGTAGGGGTCGGAAGTCAGCTTGAAAGCAGTACGGCAAAAGAATTACAAGCGGTTCTTTCTTCATAAATAGGCGCTATCAAATGAACAACTGGCAGATGAATGCCGGTTGTTTGTTCGTTTATGTGACATAACAGCAGGTGAATGCTGACTCATCACGTACAATATTTATGAAGGAGTGATAGAAGACATGTACATTCAACAAGATACACTTACAGATGGACAAATAGAGCAGCTGATTACCGCTCATTTAGAAGAAATGAAAAAGCATTCCCCGCCAGAAAGCATTCATGCCCTTCCGTTAGCTGAATTGAAAAAGCAAGGTGTCACAGTGTGGAGTGTTCGGGATGGAGAGGAGCTTCTTGGCTGCGGAGCGTTAAAGGAGCTGTCAAGTGATCACGGCGAAATCAAATCCATGAGGACCGCAGCTCTCCATATGAGAAAAGGTGTAGGAAGGTATATGCTGAATCATCTTCTCCAAGAGGCAAAAAGGCGCGGTTATACACGTGTCAGTTTAGAGACAGGTGCGATGTCTTTCTTCGAGCCGGCAAGAAAACTTTATGAGAGTGTTGGGTTTGATATTTGTCCGCCTTTCGGTTCATATGAAGAAGATCCAAACAGTTTATTTATGACAAAGGAATTATAGAGGTCGAGAGAGTATGCTTATAAGCAGCTCTTTTTTTATGCGCAATCTTTGAAAGGGGGAGGATGTGGTGAAAGGTTTAAAGTGGATCGGGGTGGGCGCCTTTCTCACTTTTTGTATCGTGTCTGTCATGTTTTTAACATTATTAGGTCAAGATTTATTTAAAATTGAAAGCGCTTCCGAAAGGGCGTCATCAACCTATCAATATCATTTTGTCCTTGTACCAGAGGAACTTGATAATGAATATTGGCAGCTAGTACAAAAGGGAGCTGCTGATGCGGCAGCCGCTCATCGCATGTATTTAGAATATTTGGGTCCGAAGCAAGCCGATATAGATGATCATTTGAAAACCATTGATATGGCAATCGCAGGGCATGTCGATGGCATTATGACACAAGGACTTGATGCGAAAAAATACAAACCGCTTTTTCAGAAGGCTAGGGAAAAGGGCATTGATGTTGTCACCGTTGATACGGATGCAGAGGGGAGCAAGCGCCAAGTGTATGTTGGCACGGACAATTATTATTCAGGCTTTATCGCAGGACAGGCACTCATCGCAGATACAAAAGGCGAACAGTACGTAGGAATTGTCACAGGCAGGCTTGATGCCGTTCATCAAAAGCAACGCGTCAAAGGATTTCGAGACGCCGTCGCCGCTGAAAAACGCATTCATATTGCTGGAATAGAAGAATCAGCCATTACAAAATCAGGGGCCTCCGGTGCTGCTTATAAATTATTAAACGATCATGCCAATCTCACTGCATTTTACGGCACGAGTGCATTAGATGGTGCAGGCATCATTCAAGTAACATCGCAATATCAATCGACCACAGATATCTATGTACTCGCATTTGATACGTTGCCAGATACGATTCAGGCGCTCGATGATGGAGAGATTGATGCCGTCGTTGTTCAGCACCCTTATGAAATGGGCTATCAAGCAGTGGAATCGCTTGTGCGTTTGCAAAAAGGAGAAAAAGAAGAACCGCTTCAGTACACAGGAACGAGTGTGATTCGGCGCGAGGATCTGCCGCTCCAGCAAACAGACAGAAGGCAGGGGATGCAGCCGTGAGAAGGATTCGAAGTAAGTTGCTACTGGCATTTTTAACCCTTGTGTTTCTTGGCAACGTGGCCGCTTTTTTCGTCTATTGGAGTAGCTCGAATATCACATCAGAATACAGCAGAAGCTTTCGTTCTTTTCTTCTGCTTAATGATATATCGACAGAGGCAAAAACGATGTATGAAAAGGTCAATGCGTATGCGATTGAAAAGGATCAGCAGTTTGCCCAAGAATATCTAGCTTCAAAACAAAAAATGAAATCCTACGACCAGGCATTGCGAAAAGATGCTGGGCTTCATGCGGCAATTCCTTCTATTGAAAAATATCAATATATGATGCGTACGCTCATCAATGAGAGTGATGCGACCATGACACATGTAAAAGAAGGAAAAATCAAAGAATATGCAGCAAGTGTGAAGGAAGTAAGAACCGTCTCCTCCTACATACAAGAGCAAACGATGACCTTGCTTGATGATGAATTGTCTGAATATCAAGTACTCTATCAATCTCTGCAAAAAAGGCACCAAACCTATGCGCTCTTCACCCTATGTTTGTTTACGTTGTCCATTGGGGTCGCATTATGGATGGCGTATATGATTGCTGGCGGAATCTCAAGACCAATCGTCCATCTCTCTCGAAGCGTAAAGGAAGTATCGGAAGGAAACTTTGATGGAGCGGACTTGCAAGTCACCTCAAAGGATGAAATATCTGTATTAAATGAGGCATTTCAGCGAATGCGTCAAGAAATGAAAATGATGATTGAAGAGATGAAACAAAAGGCAGCCTTAGATCAAAAAATCAAAGACATGAAGTTGAAGACGCTGCAAAACCAAATGAACCCCCATTTTTTATTTAATACATTAAACATCGTCTCACGCATGGCTTACTTAGAATCAGCGGATGCCACATCGAGATTGATTCAATCTGTTTCCACTCTCATGCGTTATTCGCTGTCAGCTCTTAGTGCATCCGTTACGCTAGAACAAGAAGTAAAAGTGGTCAAAGAATATTTTCATATACAAGAAACAAGATTTGCCGATCGTATCACATGCAAAACAACCATAGATGAATCCTGTTTATCTGTACTTATCCCAAGTCTCACCTTACAGCCGCTTGTTGAAAATGCCTTTATTCATGGCGTCGAACCAAAGGAGGAAGACGGACTTGTTGAGCTCTCGATCTATCAAGAAGGCGGCTATGTGATGATTCGGATTCGGGACAATGGGATGGGAATCAATGAACAAGAGAAAAGGAGATTGCTATCAGAAAAAGATGAGGAAGACCCAAACATCTTGAGTAAAGGGCATTCAACGGGAATCGGTCTTCGTAATGTGATATCAAGGCTGCGCTTGTTTTACGGGGTACAAAATGCTCTTCAAATTGATTCAAAGCCAAACGAAGGGACCACCATTCAATTGGCTATTCCGATGAAGGAGGGACCGGTATGCTGAACGTGCTGATTGTAGATGATGAAAAGATAGAACGGCTAGCGATGCGGAAGTTCATGACGGATTGGCTTCCAGAGTGTCATATCGCGGGAGAAGCGGAAAATGGAAAAAAGGCGGTTGAATTCGTGCGGACTAAGCCAGTTCATCTTGTGCTCATGGATATTCAGATGCCTGGAATGGATGGTTTGACAGCGATCAAGCAAATCAAAGCGATCAGTCCTCATACAAAATTTATTATGCTGACAGCCTACGATACGTTCGCTTATGCCAAGCAGGCGATGCAAGAAGGGGTGAAGCAATATCTCGTCAAACCGGCTGACAAAGATGAAACCATCGCCGCCATTCGAACGGTTGCGGCAGAGATTCAGCAAGAGGCGTCTCAGCGGCAGGCGGTGGCGGCTGGGCAGCAGTCAAAGTGGCTTGAAGCCCATGTCATCAACGGTCAATCCTATACCTCCACGGAATTCCAACAACTGTTTCATGAATTCGAAGCAGGTCTTGTCATCGCTGTGCAGCGTAAAATGGGGGATCAACTGTTGATGGATTTACAGACATCTCCACTTTTTCATACGGTACCGATTCAGGTGAGTGGTGAGCTGTTTACATGTCTCATTTATCGTCACCAAGCGTCTGGTCAGTTAAAAGCAGATATCCTACAGGCGATTCGAACTGCCACCACAAACGATCAGCCTTCACCGGTCGTTGGCATAGGGCACCCAGTCTCTAATCCGCTTTATCTTCAAAAAAGTGCAGCAGAAGCGAAGCTTTCCTATTATCAGCGGAAAAAGAGCCCCGGCGTTGTTCGTTATGGCTTTTACCAAACAGAAGAACAGTCTCATCCATTGATCCATTTGCCTGAGCTTGCAGACGATATGATGCAGGCGATGGAAGAAGGGAGAAGAGAGGATGCACTAGCTTTATTCGATGCCTTTGAACTAGAGGGGGCCACCCTGTCACAACTAAAAGAGTTGCTGATTTTATTTAAATCACGGCTCCGAACAGACTGGCCTATACTCACGATCAACACCGCAGCAGAATGCCGCCAGTGCTGTGAATATTTATTTGACGTGTACGAAGCAAGAAATCAGACTGTGAATGATATGGAGCGGGCAAAGCGCTACATCAAAACGCATTTTTGTGAACAGATCACGCTGGAGCAAACAGCCGCCTATGTTGATTTAAGTCCAACCTATTTCACAAAACGGTTTAAAGACGAGACAGGGCTGACATTTAAAGAATATGTGACGACCTGCCGGCTGGATAAAATTAAAAAACTTCTTAAAGACAGCTCGCTTAGTTTAAAAGAAATTACCTATCAGGCGGGATATACAGATCCCAATTACGTCAGCCGTGTGTTTAAGAAGATGGTCGGCTGTTCACCAAAGGAATATCGAAAACAGACCGTAAAAAAATGAAGAATTTCATAAAAAAGTGAAGAAGTTTGTCTGAAAAAAAGCAAGGATCTGCCATTATACTTATTTTGATAACGCTTACAAAAAAGGGATGGGGGATCAATCATGAAGGTTAAATTAGGCTTTACGCTGTTAGCGCTCTGTATGCTTATCATCACTGCCTGTAGTTCAACGACGAACTCAGATGCAAAAAAAGAGGATGGAGCAGAGAAGCTCGACATTTTCTCTTGGTGGACTGGAGCAGGTGAGGAGGACGGACTAAAAGCACTCATTCAACTGTTTGAAGAGAAAAATAAAGACATCCCAATTGAAAATGCAGCTGTCGCAGGTGGTGCTGGTACAAATGCTAAGGCTGTTCTGACTAGCCGGATGCAAGGAAATGACCCGCCAGCTACTTTCCAAGTACATGGCGGAGCGGAGCTGAATGAGAGCTGGGTCGCAGCTGGCAAAATGGAGCCGCTCGATGATCTATATGAAAAAGAAGGCTGGAAGGACAAATTTCCAGAATCACTTATCGACCTTGTCAGCAAAGATGGGAAAATCTATTCAGTACCAGTGAATATTCACAGGGGCAATGTACTTTGGTATAACAAGAAGGTATTTGATGATGCAGGCTTAGAGCCGCCAACGACCTTTGATGAATTTTTCAAAACAGCAGATGCATTAAAGAAAAAAGGCATTACACCGCTTGCACTTGGAGATAAAGAACCTTGGGCAGCAACACATTTGTTTGAGAGTGTACTTCTCGGCGTTTTAGGCGCTGATGGATATCAAAAACTTTGGGCTGGCGACATGAAAATGGATGACGCAAAAGTGAAGGAAGCGGCAGACATCTTTGGACGTATGCTTGAATACGTCAATGATGATCACAGTTCACGTAACTGGCAGGATGCCTCGCAGCTCGTGGCAAAAGGGGAAGCAGCAATGAATGTCATGGGCGACTGGGCGAAGGGGTACTTTGTGAATGATCTTGATCTGAAGGTGAATGAAGACTTTGGATACGTGGCGACTCCTGGCACTGAGGGAAGTTTTATGGTGATTACCGATACATTTGGACTGCCAAAGGGCGTGAAACAGCCAGAAAACGTGAAGAAATTCTTGTCTGTCTTAGGATCTGTGGAAGGACAGGATGCATTCAATCCGCTGAAGGGATCGATTCCGGCACGTGTGGATGCAGATGTTTCTAAATATGATGAATACGGAAAATCGGCGATGAAGGCATTTAAAGAATCAAAGCTGGCGCCGTCTCTCGCGCATGGTTCAGCTGCTGAAGAAGGGTTTGTGACAAAAGCGAATCAAGCCGTCAATATCTTCGTCACACAAAAAGATAGTAGCCAGTTTGTTTCATCTTTAAAAGATTCAATGAAATAAAGACGAGGAGGCGGCGACTAAGCACCGCCTCTTTTTTAAAAAGGAGTGTAGCTTCATGCGTATGGATACATCGCCGATCACAAAAGCAACAACACCCAAAGTCAAACGCGTTCGGAAAAAATGGAGTGGGGATCAGCTACTTGCGCTTCTATTTTTAGCCCCGTCGGCTGTGTTATTATTCATCTTTGTTTACGGCTTTATTGGCTGGACAGGGTATGTGTCATTATCAAATTGGACCTCGCTTGTTCCTGATTTCTCTTTCGCAGGGCTTCAAAACTATATGATGCTGTTTCAAGATTTCCGCTTTCAGTCAGATCTTCGGAATACGGTCTTTTTTACTCTATTTTTTATTGGAGCCGTGATTGCCTCTGGTCTCGCACTTGCGATTTTACTAGATCAGAAAATCAAGGGTGAATCTCTATTTCGGAATTTATTTTTCTTTCCAATGGCTCTTTCCTTCGTTGTGACAGGGGTCGTCTGGCAATGGATTTTAAACCCGTCAACTGGGGTGAATCTCTTTTTAAAGACGCTTGGTATTCAGCCTAAGTGGTACACGGATACGAACATTTTAGCCGGATTTGTCTGGGGGAAAATTGAGTTTGGTGTCCCTGCGGCCATGATTGCCGTCGTGATTGCAGCTGTTTGGCAGATGACTGGATTTTCTCTGGCAATGTATTTAGCAGGTTTGAGAAGCATTCCAGAGGAAGTAAGAGAGGCTGCTAGAATGGATGGCGCAACCGAATGGCAGATTTACAGGAAGATTATTTTTCCACTATTAAAACCGATTACTGCAAGTGTCATTATCATTATGGCTCATATTTCATTAAAGATTTTCGATTTGATTTACTCGATGACAGGACCGGGTGCAAACTTTGTTACAGATGTTCCGGGCGTTTACATGTTTGAAATGACCTTTAGAGGAAACCATTATGCAGGTGGTGCCGCCATCGCGATTGTGATGCTGATCTCTGTTGCGGTCTTTATCGTGCCATATCTCCTGTCGAGCCGGAAGGGGGCGTCATCATGACAGCTAGATGGTTTGTCCGTCCAGTCCTTTATGCTTTATTGATTTTGTGCAGCCTCTTTTTTCTCATGCCAGTCTATGTCATGCTCGTCACAAGTTTGAAGCCATTAGGTGAAGTGACCCTTGAGAAAATGTGGGCGCTGCCATCAGCACTCGATTTTTCAAGCTATCAAATCGCATTTGAAAAGCTAGCGCCCAATTTAATGAATTCTCTTTATCTAGTCATTCCGGCCACCCTATTATCAGCTATCTTAGGGGCGATGAATGGCTATGTCCTATCAAAATGGCGTTTCAAAGGATCAGAAGTGGTCTTTACGCTAATGCTGTTTGGAATGTTTATTCCATATCAAAGTATCCTCATTCCACTCATTCAATTTTTACGTGAAGTCGGATTGTACAATTCGATTCCGGGTTTGGTGCTTGTTCATGTCGTATACGGACTTCCAATCACAACGCTCATGTTTCGAAACTTCTATGTGAGCATTCCAGATGAAATGATTGAATCGGCAAAAATGGACGGCGCAGGATTTATCGGGATTTTCAGACATATGATTCTTCCGCTTTCGATCACAGGGTTTGTTGTAGTCGCGATTTGGCAGTTCACAAATGTGTGGAATGAGTTCTTATTTGCAGTCACGATGACCACTGCGGAGCATCAGCCAGTGATGGTTGCCTTGCAAAATCTATCGGGCAGTCAAATTGTGCAATGGAACGTCCAAATGGCAGGGGCAATATTGGCCGCACTGCCGACACTTTTGGTCTATATTCTGCTCGGAAAATACTTTGTCAAAGGGCTTCTTGCAGGTTCTGTCAAAGGATAAAATCTTTTCGTGTTATCGTTTTCATTTGGTGTACTGAAAGGATTGACTTCTCTTTAGATAGCGTCATAATAAAAGTTGAGACTTGCTAGTTTTCATCAAGGCTTGGCAAGGATTATCAAAGGGTAGCAAAGGGAGGAGTCATCCTGAATGAAGCAGTCACCAATTTTTTTACTGCCTGAATTGAAGGAAAGAATATGGGGAGGTACGGCCTTAAGAGATCAATTTGGCTATGATATTCCTTCTGATCAAACAGGAGAATGCTGGGCAATTTCTGCTCATCCAAACGGACCAAGTGTCGTACAAGACGGTCCATATAAAGGGAAAACGCTGATCGAACTATGGGACAATCACAGAGAATTGTTCGGGGGAATAGAAGGCGATCGATTCCCGCTGTTAACCAAAATTTTAGATGCAAACCAAGACTTGTCCGTTCAAGTTCATCCAGATGATGATTACGCGGAAAGACATGAAAATGGCGAGCTTGGAAAAACAGAGTGCTGGTATATCATTGACTGCAAAGAAGGAGCAGAAATGATCTATGGGCACAGCGCAAGAACAAGAACTGAGCTTGTGACCATGATGAACAGTGGAGATTGGGAAGGTCTTTTGCGTCGTGTGAAGATTAAGCCTGGTGATTTTTATTATGTGCCAAGTGGTACCATTCATGCGCTGTGCGAAGGAACGCTTGTCCTCGAAACGCAGCAAAGCTCAGATACAACCTATCGAGTATATGATTATGAACGAAAAGATCAGAATGGCCATGAACGTGAACTTCATTTTGCGCAAGCCATTGATGTCACAACGGTTCCTCATGTAGACGGTTATGCAGATGAATCAGTGGAAACACGCCGTGGGCTGACCATTCGAACTTTTGTTGAAGCAGAGTATTTTTCTGTGTATAAATGGGAAATTGATCAAGCAGTAGAGCTTTCGCAAGATTATCCGTTTTTGCTGTGTAGTGTAATTAGCGGGGAAGGGGCTCTAACGCATGATGGACATACATATCCACTGCCTAAAGGAGCTCATTTTATCCTGCCAGCTGAAACAGGGAGCTTCTCAATTGAAGGAAATTGTGAGCTGATTGTATCGCATATCTAAAGGAAAAGAGGGCTTCGAAGAGGTCCTCTATTTTTCTATTGCATAAATGACTTGAAAGAGTACTTGTTTTTGTCGATAAAGAGATTAGTAGACTATTATGCAAAGTTAAGAGAGGGACAGTGAACGTGAAAAAAACCATCAAGATTATGTTACTCGCAGCTGCCTTTGGTATGACAGTACATACGGGCAAAGAAGCACAAGCAGCCTCCTATGTCGATCAATCCATTTATACGATGAACACCTCAAAAGTATTTACAACAGAATCAGAAGTGAAAAAAGCAGTGGAAACATTGAAGAAGGACAAAAAGTGGACAGCCACTTATCAAACCTCAGGAAACACGTCGACCTATCAGCTCACTGCCTCAGGATATGAGTCACAAGCAGCAGCGAGTGCAAGTGCAGCTGCATTAAAAAAAGAGACGGGCATGAGCGGTACAGTGTCGCCAGTAGGTGACCGGCTCCCTTTACAAAAGGTCGTATCTGACCCCGTCAATGATGAAGCTCAGGCGAAAAAGCTCTCACTCGAGCTAACGAAAACATCAGGACTCAATAGCACCTATGAGGCCATCAATCAAAGCAGACCTTCTTATCAGGTCATTTCAGGAACCATTGATTCTGAAACGAAAGTTAAAAACATTCAAACCGAATTACAAAAGCAGGCCGGTGTCACGAGTACATACCAAACTGAAAACAAAGCAGGCACTGTGTATCAGCTGATTTCAGGTGGTATCATTGGACAAAGTAAGGCGAATACGATCCTGCAAGGCTTTCAAAAAGAGTCTGGTTTAAAAGCAGTGCTTCAAACGGTGACAGCAGGCAAGCCGTATTACATCGTCACATCAGCTGCACAAGTGAACCAGTCAAAAGCACAGACACTTCTTACCCAGCTTCAAAGAGAAGCAAAGATCAACGGGAAGATTCAAAAGACAGGCGCTTTAAAAAATGTGTATCGCTTGGAATCAGGCTATTTCAAAGACAGCAAACAAGCATCCTCCGCAGCGGCCCAGATAAAGAAACAAACCGGCGCTACAGGGACTGTGCAGCGAGTGGGAAAAACAAAAAATTATATCGTGAAGCTCAATCAACTGAACGATACAGCATACGGAAAAACGGTGGCCTTTTTCAAGAAAAAGAAATGGCGCTACACATCGCAAAAGATCTCTTCTACACAGCCATACCAAGTAGTGACTGGAAACCTATTAGGAGATGATCAAGCGAAAAAAGCGGCAGCTTTCTTCCAAAAGAAAAAGGTATCAGCGACAACGAAAAAAACAGGTAAAGCATCTGACAGCACGTATCGACTAGTCGTCAATCAATCAGCGGAGCAAGCCAAAATCAATAAAGGTGCCGCATATTTAAAAACGCAGAAGGTAACAAGCAGTATTACTACTGGTAAGGGCCAAGCTGTTAGCAAAACGTATAGTCTCAAGACAACACCTGTATATGAACAAAGTAAAGTCAAGCAGGCGCAAGAGATTATCAAGAAAAATGGCGTTGCCAGCAGTACAAAAACGTTGACAGAAGCGGTTAAACAATACCGGATCACAACAGAGCCGACAGTGAATCAGACAAAACTGAATCAAGCGCTAAGCTATTTAACGAAACAAAAAATGAAAGCAGCTACTCAAAAAACAGGCACAGCTGATTATGCTCAATATCAGATCAAAACAGGTACCATCTCAACAGCTACATTGCGCGACCAAGGCTTGGCATTTTTCAAAAAACGGAATGAACCAGCTGTCTATCAGACAACAACGAAACCAACCTACAAAATCAACATTACGCAGCAATTCACAGGATTACCAACTGTAAATGCGGCGATTGCTTTTGTGAAAAGTCAATATGGCTGGACAGCTACAGCCGTAAAAATCAAAAATGGCCCAATGGTCATGCAAACGAACTACAACCTCACTGTCAACGAGATGGTGAACAAGCAAATGAAGGTGTCCCCACAGACCGATGGTGCAGCCTATGTATATGCACCATATGTCGACGCGGCGACGTCAACTGTGAACACGGACGGCTTAAATGTTCGTTCGACACCTGATTCGAGCTCTGCTAGCAACATCGTGGCGCAGCTGAATAAAGGAGCAAAAGTGAAACAGCTTGGGAAAGAAGGAAACTGGATCAAGATCAGCCTTGGCTGGAGAAATGCAAGTGCAGCAGAGGTTCAAAAATATGTAGATCCAGCTAACATTGCTGAAGGCACTCAATCTTACTTCCAATTTCTAAAACTCTCTGAAGCTGCAAATCTCAATCCGGCAGAAGTCAATTCAAAGATTCTAGCAGGCAAAGGAATTCTTGCAGGTAAAGGACAAGCCTTTATTACGGCAGCGAAAACGTATCATATCAACGAAATTTATCTCATTTCTCACGCGTTGCTTGAAACAGGTAACGGAGGTTCCATTTTAGCGAATGGGACGATGTTTAATGGAAAGAAAGTATATAACATGTATGGCATTGGCGCATACGATAGTAATCCAAATTACCTCGGTGCAAAATATGCGTATGAACAGCAATGGTTCACGCCAGAGGCAGCGATTATTGGCGGGGCAAAATTCATTGGAAACAGCTACATCAATCACGCCACATACAAACAAGATACGATTTATAAAATGCGCTGGTCTAGTGCAGCGACTCATCAATATGCAACCGATATTGGCTGGGCATATAAGCAAGTCACTCGTATGTATAGCTTGTATAACTTACTTGATAACTATACGCTCTATTACGATATCCCGGTTTATAACAAATAAAAAAACGTCCGTGCTTCCTATTGAGAAGCCGGACGTTTTTTGTGTAAGAGCTGCTGTTCAATAAAGGATAAAAGCTGCTCGCTGGATCTTCCCTCTGAATATTGATTCCATTCCTCGGCGAAGGTTTTGATTCGTTCTTGGTAATCTGATTCGTTTAGTTGAAGGAGCTCCTTCAAGAGCATGCTTTGAGTGACACAAGCCTTCCCAGGAATGATGTCCTCATACTGATCGACTAAGCCACGCTTCTCGCGATAAATGTCTAAGTCATAAGTGAAGAACAAAACAGGCTTTTCAAGCAGCGCATATTCAAACACGATCGACGAGTAATCTGTGACCAGGACATCGCATGCACAAAGCAATGGATAAAGCGGCTGATCGGACACATCAAATATCCATTCACCGTCTGTTTCCGCCTTCGCTAAATGCTTGACCGCAGGATGTAGCTTGACGAGCAAAATATAATCGCCGTTTAGCTCTGTTTGCAATTGCTCCTTTGAAAAGGGCAGGACAAGACCGTCCATTGCAAAGTCTCGATAGGTCGGCGCATAAAGCAGGATCTTTTTCCCTTTAGGAAAATCATTCGGCTTCAAGGAATGTCGGCGCTGATCATAGTACACATCCGTCATCGGTACACCAGTTGGTAAAAAACGATCATCATTTACCCCAAACGAAAACTTAAAAATCTCACGCATATGATCTGAGCCTGTAACAATATAATCGAAAGACGCATAGACTCGTTTGAATCGTTTGATGTCACGAGGACTTCGTTCTGAATTTGATGCATCTTCAAGACCAAATTTTTTCAGCGCCCCATTGGCATGCCATACTTGAATACAGGTGGTAGAAGGGCGTTTTCTGAGTACACTTGTCATGAGAAAGTAATTATCTGTCACGACAACCTTGCTTTTAAACATCGTATAAATACATTGAATGAGATGGAGAGGATTTTTTTCATGAAAATAGCGAAATGACAGATGAGCCTCGTCCTTTTCTATCGCAGAAGCATGCTTCGTATAGAGGACAGTAAGCTTCATCGTCATGTTCGCCTGTTGTTGATAAGTATCAATAAGAGCAGCTGCATTCTCTTGAAATGAAACAAGCAGCGTCACCTGGTCTTCCCGTGGTTTCACGCCGCTCATCAGCCATCCAATGAAAGAAACAAAAGCTGCATAGCCTGAAATGATCATTGAGCGAATAGTTCTCATTGGTCAGTCTCTCACAGCTGCTTCGTCTGATCCTTTACTTGCTCAGGATAGTAACGTTTTTTCCCTTTGTTTTCTTTCAATACGGCAAAAGCGTACTTAGGAATATTCAGCATTCGTTTCCATCTCCATGGATTCACAACAAGTCTGTATAGCCATTCTGTATTTGTTTTAATCATCCATCGTGGTGCACGCTTCACCGTTCCGCTAAATACATCAAAGCTTCCGCCTAAACCGATGCAAACAGCCTGCGGGAATAAATGACGGTATTCATAAATAAAGTTCTCCTGATTAGGATAACCTAAAGCAACGAACACCATATCGGCTTTCGAGCGAGCGATTTGCTTTGCTACGAAACGTTTATCCGCTTGATAGCCGTCACAGCTGCCTGCAATGACCACATTTGGATATTCTGTATCAATTCGCTGTTTAACAGCCTCTAGCACTTCTTTTTTTGCCCCATATAAAAAGATACTTTTAGACTGCTTGTTTGCTAGATCAAGCATAGACATGAAGACATCAAAGCCAGCAATTCTTGACTTTAGCGGACTTTGTGTCAAACGTGACATCAAGACAACGCCTACACCATCCGGCAGAACATAATCCGCAGAAGAGACAACTTGATGATATGCATGATCCTTCATAACAGCATAGCCAATCTCTGGATTGACAGTCGCAATCATGGCGCCTCTTCTTTGAGAAATATGATGGTGATTCATATAGCTAATAAATTCATCTAGGTCGCCGTTTACATAAGAAAGGTTAGAGACCACTTCTGTTTGCATTGTTTAAACCTCCTTTTTCATCTTGTTATCTATGAACGTTCATTGTAAATTCATTCTTCGTCTACTCATCATTTTATCACAGATGCTCCATGAAATATTAACAATAACTTTACAAACCTTTAAATTTGATGACATTTTCATCAATTCATAAGGAGGCTGCTGCGAGAAACATTGATTCTTCGGACTTTCCCTTCTCCGCCCAATAAATTGGAAATAGTTTGTCTTTACATCTGCTTAACGTTTAATGGGCGCTGTGATATAATGAGGTTCCGAAGAGCGAAATACGAACGAAAACAATAGGATTACGGATAAACATTACTGCATGAGAGCAGTTGAATAAGGAATGAAGAAAGGAGTTCATGTTTGCAATGAAGAAAGTTATTACTTACGGTACATTTGATTTATTACACTGGGGGCACATTAAGCTGCTCGAACGTGCAAAGCAGCTTGGAGATTACTTAGTGGTGGCTATTTCGACAGATGAGTTTAACTTACAAAAATCAAAAAAGGCTTATCATAGCTACGAGCATCGAAAGCTCATTCTTGAAACGATTCGTTATGTAGACGAAGTCATTCCAGAAAACAGCTGGGATCAAAAAGTTCGTGACGTGCAAGATCACGATATTGATGTGTTTGTCATGGGAGATGACTGGGAAGGTAAATTCGATTTCTTAAAAGAGCATTGCGAAGTCGTGTACTTGAAAAGAACAGAAGGCATCTCGACAACACAAATTAAGGAAGAAATTTCTGGACTTTAATGATTTAAGATAGTGCTTCTTATCTTTTGGTGAGAAGTGCTTTTTTATGTTAATATTTCGTTTAAAAATTTATTTAAATATCGATGGAATAAATGGACAACAATGAAAGGTTGAGTGTTTTGATCCAAAAATGGTTTAACAAGCTTAGAAAAAAGACACATGAAAATAATCAAAGTCAACCGCAACAACAATTGCAAATTCCTGATATGGAGTATTACTTTATTACCGGAAAAATTAAAGAGAAATATGGTGGTATGACGAAGTCGTTATTGCTTCGTGCGAACCTTTTTGGGTTAAAGAATATTACAACCCATTTTTTAACCTTTTCATATGATCAAGAATTTCCTCAGAAAGTGCAAGGGATCATTGACAAACAGGTAGTGGATCCTAACATGACAAGAATTCAAAATATGTATGTTGATTACCTCATTCCAAATTGTAAACCAATGGAACAGTATCAGCCAACTTATCACGCGGACAACAATAAAGTGTCATGTGATCATGAAGATCCATCTGTTCGTTTTATTAGGCATGAAAAATCAAATCAAATTGAGATGGTTGATTATTTTCAACCAAATCAGCAATTGGATAAACGAGAGGAATATAACTCACAAGGGCAGCTGCACAAAGTCTCTTATTTCTCTCAGGAAACGGGCAAAATCTATCGAGAACTATTTATATATGAGAACACTCATATTTATATGAAAAAAGAGTATGATGATCTTAAAGACGAAACTAAAAATAAATTAAGAGACATCATTTGGTATTCTCAAGATGGAATGAAAACCTTTAAAAATGAAAAAGGGTTAAGACAAGAGTGGCTTACGACTATTCAGTATAAAAATGATCGGAAAAAGCTCTTTTTAGTTGATAGCCGGAAGCAGGATAAGTATGTCTTCCAATTGAAAAAAAGGAGTTCATCTTATTTTTCGGCAATTATTCACAGTAAACACTATGAAACAGAAAAGACAGAATTACGTTCTGATTATAATGAATTATTTACCCAAGTAAGAAAACAAAAAGTAGATGCCGTCTTTTTTATCACGGAAGAGCAAAAAACAGACGTAGTGAAACAATTTGGTCATCAAAATATATTCTTTTTAACACCACATACACTAGATCGTTCATCACATCAAGTACAAGATCACTATACTCCTGATCCAAATAAGGTTCTGATGATGGCGAGATTAACCAAAGTAAAGAACGTCATAGATGCCATCCGTTCGTTTGAATTAGTGATAAAAGAAGTACCAAATGCGAGGCTTGAAATCTTTGGTTCAGGTCCTCAAGAAAAGCACCTAAAAAAAGAAATTAAAAGGTTAAACTTGGGGAATAATGTCTTCTTGAAAGGATTTACTCAAAATCCGGATGCAGAATTTAGAACAGCTAGAATGTCTCTTTCTACCTCTGTTTTTGAAGGCTGCCCATTGTCAATCATGGAATCAATTGTTAACAATTGCCCTGTGATTACCTATAATTACGATTATGGTGCTAGCACGCTTGTGAAAAATCAGTATAATGGATTTGTTGTTGAGCAATATGAAGTGAAACAGTTAGCTAACAAAATCATTGAATTGTTGAAAAGCAATGAACAGTATCAGGTTTTTTCACAAAATTGTCAGGAGATTGCAGAATTATATTCTATTCCTAACTATTATGAAAACTGGACAATGGCACTTCATAAAATGATAGAAATGCGAGAAAAAAGAGACCGAATTCAAAGGATGATGAAGCCTATTCATTTCAAATTAGTGGAAATGGATGTTGAACATCATATTCTTTCCTTGGATTTGCACATAGAAGGTGCTATTGAAAAACGAAAAAAGGTTATATTAGAACTTGTCGGTTATGATCGGCATAACCATGCTGAGTTATTCTCTAAAAAAATAGAAAATTTAAAGGTATCCTCTCCAATTGGTCATGCATCCATACAAGCTGCATTGAAACGAAACAAAACGAAATATGTAGATTTCTATATTAGAATGAGAGACGAAGAATACAATGAAATCATTAAGCGTTTACCAATTGCCGAGCATTTGCTCAATGAAAAAGATGTGTCAAAAGTTGACGGTGTTTCTTACAAGACAATTAAAGGAAATTATTCTTGGAAGGTGAATTAATAATTAATAGAAACTTTTCATTATCATACATCGTGTTATAAGCATAAGATTTCGATGAACAGAGGAGATAAATGATTAATGATTGAAGAGACCGTTCAGAAGAAAAGTGTTGTTGAAAGTTTAAAGAACCACGAACAAAAAATAGAAATTTTGTTGAGGATAGATGATGATAGACCATTAGAAGGTCGATTATTTTACTTACTCATGAGAGAAAGGGTCTCAAAGCAGGAGGTTTACCTTCCTCTTAAACATCTAGTGGAAAATCAATTTCAAATAGAGATTCATGAAGGTTCTTTCTCGGATAAAATGGAACAAGGACAAACTTATAACTTATATGTGACGGATTTTTCTGAAATGATGACTGATCATAGTGAAAGCGAGGAAGAAACAGAAGACTCTTCATATGACTCCGAGGGAGATGATGAAGAGGCTGAAATGGAAAGTGATGAAGGCCAATTCTTAGGCGAAAGCAACAACCTGTATTATAAGTGTCGTCTAAAGCTAGATGTGGAAATGCCCGAACTCTGTTTCATAGAAAATAAAAGTGCTCTGCTTCTTGCTGTACCATATCGTACAGATAAAGGGAATGCTTCTATTAAGGTCAAGCGAGAGATGAAGATCACGAAAACGAATCATCTATCACTCGATGAGACCAATCTTCTGACTATCAGTGGATATTGTGGCGTTATAAGTGCTGAGCACACTTATCGAATCAAAAACATTCAAATTCTTTTCAAAAGAGACGAAGTGGAGCATCGATTCCATGTTAACTATCAGCAAAAAAGCGATATGGATGGTTATAGAACGGATGGGGAGAACCCAGAAATATATCCATTCAAAGTGGAAGTTCCTTTAGGAGTATTAACTTATTCTACAGATAAGAGATATAACTATAGAATGTATTTTGAATTTATATGTGAAGTTAATGGAACAGAAGAGACTTTAACAACTCCGTCGCTTGTGTTTGGAGATCGATCTAAACATTTAAAGGGACTCGTCCAAATACAAAAGAAGAACAATGTCCCGATTCGATATGAGGTATATCGAAAGAAAAAAAGACAAACGCTTGGCATTCGAATTAATGATTATACAATGAAAACACGTGCGAAGTACTACGTCAAAAGCAAGTGGAAGAAGTTCAAAAAGCAAATCGGTAAAATAAAAAAAGTCCGTAACCGCCTTGTGACAAGTACATTCAAAACGACCTTTCAGCTTGCGAGTAAGCTGTCTGTGAAAAAGAAAACCGTCGTTTTTGAAAGTTTTAATGGAAAACAATTCAGTTGTAACCCGCGTGGGATCTATGAGTATATGAAAGAAAATCATCCAGAATATACGTTGATCTGGAGTGTGAAAAAAGGGCATGAAGCACCGTTTAAAGAAAAGGGAATTTACTATATCAACCGTCTGTCATTGAAATGGATTTTTGCAATGGCGAGAGCTGAATATTGGGTCGTCAATAGCCGTTTGCCGCTGTGGGTTCCAAAACCAGAGCATACAACATACTTGCAGACATGGCACGGTACACCATTAAAACGACTGGCGATGGATATGGACGAGGTTCATATGCCTGGAACAAACACAAAGAAATACAAAAAGAATTTCACGAAAGAAGCATCGAATTGGGACTATCTCATTTCTCCAAATGCTTATTCGACCGAAATCTTTACAAGAGCCTTCCAATTTCAAAAGACCATGATTGAGTCAGGATATCCGAGAAATGACTTCCTTCACAATCAAAACAATGAAGAAACGATGAGGGCACTCAAACAAAAAATGAACCTGCCGCTGGATAAAAAATTAATCTTATATGCTCCGACATGGAGAGACGATCAATTTTATAAAAAAGGGCAGTACAAATTTGATTTAGACCTTGATTTGCATGAGATGAGAGCTGCACTTGGAGATGAATATATCATCATTCTGCGCATGCACTATCTAGTTGCTGAAAACTTTGATTTAGGACCATATGAAGGCTTTGCCTATGACTTCTCTCATTACGAAGACATTAGAGACCTGTATATGATTTCTGATCTGCTCATCACAGACTACTCATCTGTGTTCTTTGATTATGCAAACCTCAAGCGTCCGATGCTATTCTATGTGCCAGATATCGAAACATATCGTGACAAGCTGAGAGGCTTCTACTTCGACTTTGAACAAGAAGCACCTGGACCTCTTGTGAAAGAAACAGCGAGCGTCATTGACTGGGTAAGAGAAACAGAACAGCCAACCTTTACTTTGCCAGCTTCATTCACACCGTTTTATGAGAAATTCTGCTATTTAGAGAGCGGGGAATCTTCGAAGCGTGTTGTTGAAGTATTTCTTAAAAAAGAGCAATAAAGAAATAAGCTGTCGAGAATATAGGGCTAGCCCCATAACTCGACAGCTTTTTCTAATTTTTTTGGTTTTTTAACTTTTGATAGAGTGCTTCGCGATAGCTTTTGTGTTGATAGAAGAAATCATTCATTCTTTCTTTATGGATATCTGCCATTTGAAAGTCATTCTTTGCTAAATTAGTGATTGCCTCTATAACTGACGAACTATTTGTAACAAGGGGCCCGAAGCTGTCTTCTAAATCCAAGTCTAGTTTGTTATATAGGTGGTTTCCACATATGAACTCAGCATAATCGGGTATAAAGAATAAAACAGCTCTATTTAAAAATGCAAAGTCAAATACAAAGGAAGAGAAATCGGTAATAAACAATTTGTAATCACTCAAATTTATATCTTTTGTTATAAAATGAATTCTTGGATGCTCATTCTTAAATTCATTTATAACAGAGTTAAAAATAGGATGTAACTTTAATTCAAAATATAAATCCTTTTCTTCTAGTAAATCCGTAAAGTCTTTAGATGAAATCAATGTGTTTATTTCTTGATAGTAAGAAGAATTTTTAAAAGCTTCTTCTTTAATAGTCCATTCTCCACCTTTTGAGGAATTAACTAATGATACTCTCCAAGAAGGTGCAAATATAATTTTATTGCTGGTAGGTTTATGACTTTCAACAAAATCAAATCTTGCCATCCCAGCTTCAATGATGCTTTCTGGTCTATAATTATAATTCTCAATTAAATTTTGTTTTTCAAAATTACTGGATACTACAAATTTATCTATTTTATTCTTTTCACTTGAGTATATCCAGGGGGTGTGAGCATGTAGAATACCATGTTGTAAGTAAACTAACTCAAAGTCTAACCGGTCATTAATAAATTTCATTCTATTTTCAGAAAAAGCACTATACTCTTGAACGGTTCTAAATGATGTTAGAATTTTAGAAGCATTTAAAAATAAATATTTATGTTGTCGAGACCTAAATTTAATCACGTTTTTTCTTTCCTCATGATTAAACATCTTTTCTAGATCGATGTCATCGCCATCGTATACATAATATCTTTTTACACCGTCTTTTTTATGGAAATCATGCTTAAACTGATAGTAGGCATTATCTATAATATTTTTTCTGTCATTGTATAGCCAAATATCTTTTCTTTTTTTGTTTATTAATTTTCTAGCTAAAAATAGCTTCTTGTCATGTTTTCGGACTATTTTATCAAACTCTTTTGTATAAGAATCGGCATCATCTTTTTTAGCTTCTTCAACAATGAGTTTTTGTTGTGCAGGCAAGAATTTTAAAGCATAACCATTTTTGAATGCTTTATGTTTCATAAAGCTCTGAAATACAACGTTATTGATAAAATAGAAAGAAATAGGATAATCATAATTTTTATAATTGATGCTGAATTTCAAATGTAATGTTTGTTCATCAAGCTCTTTTTTCCAACTGAATCTAGGGAAATTATTTGTTTTCATTCTTGTTTTGTAGTAGCCATGGTTAGATGCAGAGAGCCTAGGCACAAAAGGTTGTCCATTAACTTCAATCTGTAAATTTAAATCTAAGAATTCATTCAGCGGACTTTTAATAAAACCAGACACTAATAATTGATTATCCTTAATAGTGAATTCGGTCATAACTATCTCAAATCGCTGCTGTTTAAACAGCAGTTGATCATAGCGATAAATATAGATACCTTGAGAATCATATTTTATGGTAGGTTTAGGTTGTTTCAAGCTTAATAAAGAAGCTTTATGATATATATCAATAAAATCATGATTCAAAATTACTTTATCTTCAAGCTTTTCTATAATATTAAACATCCGTTTTTTCCAATCTGAAAATTCATCTTGATCTAGATGAAATGGTATTAAGGATTTTGACTTAAACCTCCAATTCAATTCGTATAAGATCATACTTTGGACATAGGGGTGCACAACATTATTAACTGAATAAGAATCCATCATTTTTTCGAAATACAAGAGAAGCATATTGTAAGAGTGCACTGGGCTTCTATACTTTACAACTGTTGAAGATTGGTGAGTACGGTATATATATTTTCCAGTGGAACAAATTCCAATCCTTCCGGTTTTCATTATATAAGCCGTATTAAAAGTTGCATCTTCAGCATATGCGAGATCTGTGTCAAAATAAATGCGTTCATTAGAAGGCAAATTTTTCACACAAACGTTTATAGTTGTTTGATTTATATTGGGATAAACAGACACATCATAAACACCGGTTTTCGAATAGTTTTTTGTCCTAGGATGATCTTTGACTAGACCGTTCACTAGAGAATATAAGGGGTATGCGACAATTGAAACCTCATCTTCGACTTGATTAAAGTAGTTAAATAATCCTTGAATCGTATTACTTCCAATTAAGTCGTCTGAATCTAAGAAAAGAATGTATTTGCCTGTTGCTTGCTTTAAGCCAAAGTTTCTAGCAGCTGAAACGCCAAGATTTTCTTGTGCATAAATCTCCATATTCTTGTATTGTTTTACATAATCATGACAAATCTCATAACTGCGGTCTGTAGAACCATCATCCACAAAAATGACTTGTATTTTTGTGAAATCATGTGTCTGTTTCATTATTGATTTAATAGTATCTTCTACATAATCCTCTGAATTAAACAAAGGAATAATAATAGTCATATCATAATTAAAGTTCATTTTCTTCCTCACTTTTGAATTAATAAATGGATAAATCAATAGGGTAGATATTATCTTAAAAGTGATGAATATCCTATAAATAGATTACAACAAATTAGAGTGAATGAACAGATCATTAGTATTATACAATTGAAATCAAGAGACAACATGGCAATTCAGAAAAAATATTCAAGAATTTGTTGATCAGTGAAATATTCCTCAACATCTGTTACAATTATGAGCGGTGCTTTTAAAAAAAGTAATTCCAAAAACTTATATCTAAGGAAGATTCGAATGAACGCAATGTTGACGATACTAAAGGAGCAAATTAGCTCATTTCCGCTGATTATGCGGCTTGCTGTTTATGAAACTAAATCAAAATATCAGATGAATTATTTAGGTGTTTTATGGCAGTTTTTAAATCCATTGATTCAAATGCTGGCTTACTGGTTTGTTTTTGGTCTGGGAATTCGCGGAGGACAGCCCATTGTTATTGGGGGAATGGAAGTTCCATTTATCATTTGGATGCTTGCGGGATTAATCCCTTGGTTCTTCATTAGTCCAACGATTCTTGATGGATCAAACAGTGTGTTTAAACGCATTAATATGGTATCGAAAATGAACTTTCCGATTAGTGCGCTGCCGTCTGTAGTGATTATGTCCAACTTGTTCAGCTACTTTGTCATGATGGGTGTCTATCTGATTGTGCTCATTTCCTATGGCATATATCCTGATGCGCACTGGCTGCAATATATATACTATTTTATTTGTATGATCGCGTTTATGTTTTCGTTTAGCTTGTTTAATTCTACGATTAGCGTACTCGTGAGGGACTATCAATTTCTTTTACAATCCGTGACACGTTTGCTTTTCTTTTTGCTGCCGATTTTTTGGAATATCTCAGAGAAGCTCACTGGAGACAAAGCATGGATCGGGGATATACTAAAATTGAATCCTCTTTTCTACATTATTGATGGTTTTAGAAATAGCTTGTTAAAGGGAGAATGGTTCTTCCATGATGTGAAATATACGCTTTACTTTTGGCTGATCACGCTTCTTCTTTTAACAGTCGGTTCGTTGCTTCATATGAAATTTAGGGATAAATTTGTCGATTTTCTTTAAAAAGTAAGGAGATTATACGATGAAACTAAAGGTTTCGTTTCGAAACGTATCCAAGCAATACGTCTTATATAAAAAGCAGTCGGACAAGATCAAAGGACTGTTTTTACCCAATAAAAATGAAAAAGGTTTCTTTGCTGTTCGTGATGTATCCTTTGATGTATATGAAGGTGAGACAATTGGTTTTGTAGGGATCAACGGATCTGGAAAATCGACAATGTCAAACCTTCTAGCAAAAATTATTCCACCAACAAGTGGTGAAATTGATATGGATGGTCAGCCTTCGTTAATTGCCATTGCGGCAGGCCTGAACAACCAATTAAGCGGAAAAGACAACATTCGCCTCAAGTGCTTAATGATGGGGCTAACGAATAAAGAGATAGATGAGCTTTATGAAAAAATCGTAGAGTTTGCGGATATTGGTGACTTTATTGATCAGCCTGTGAAAAGCTACTCAAGCGGAATGAAATCACGTCTAGGTTTCGCCATTTCAGCGCATATCGATCCAGATATCTTAATTATTGATGAAGCGTTGTCTGTTGGTGACCAAACCTTCTATCAAAAATGTGTGGATCGTATCACAGAATTCAAAGAACAAGGGAAGACAATCTTTTTTGTCAGCCATTCCATTAGTCAAATTCAAAAAATCTGTGATCGGGTGGCTTGGATGCATTATGGTGAGCTTCGTATGTTTGATGATACGAAGAAAGTTGTAAAAGAGTATAAGGAGTTTGTTGACTGGTTTAACAAGCTTTCGAAAAAAGAGAAACAAAAATACCAAATGGAACACAAGGAAGGTAGAAAAGGCGTACAAAAGACGGAGAAAGTGACCCGTTATAAAGAAAGTGGGAAACGACGTTCATTTTTTGGGCCTGCCTTTCAAGTAACGATAATAGCTGTTTTAACGATTTTACTTGCCTTATCGATGTTTTCAGATCGGCCGCTTCGTACACTGGCAACATTCGGCGCCATCCCATCAGATAAGACAGAATCACCTCAATCAAAGAACCCGCTAACGAAGGGGGCACCTGCTATGAAAAAGGTGGATCAACAGACGATTGTTACAGCAGATCCACTTACGGTGTACAAAGATCAAGCTATGAAAAAGAAGGCAGATGTCACTTTGCCATTTGGTCAAGAGGTACAAGCAGTCGCTGAAAATAAACAAACCGTTCAAATCAAAACAGCATCAGAGACGTATTTTGTCAAACCTGATGGGCTTCAACATGCTGAGGAATTAAAGGCTTTATCCATTGGACCTGGACAGTTCAACTCGTATGTATCGCCCGCATCTGCTGGCTCGTATGAGTATTTACTTTCTTTCCTTGGAAAAGAAGAATCTGTGTTGAAGCAAAAAATGCAAACGCTGAGCTCGATCAAAAGTGAACAAGGTGCTACTATTGAGCGGCTGACCACTGAGAAAACCGATTATGTGATTGAAAATGGACAGGCGAATACGTTGGTATTCCGTGAGGTCATGCCGATCTCGCCATCTACACTTGGTCTCACAGAACAGAACGTTTGGTTGAATGAGAAACAAACGAAATTCGCAGTGAAGGGCGAAAAGAACTTGTTTATCATTGATAATGAACAGCATACACTGACGATCTCAGTGATCAAATAAAAAGCTGCCGATTTCGGCAGCTTTTTTTAATTCACTTCTTCTTTTTCGAGAAGCTGTTTCATAAATGGAATGAGTTTCTTTTTCAGATCCTCATCCTGAAGGGCAAACTCGAGAGTCGTCTCGATGAAGCCCTGCTTCTCACCGACATCGTATCGTTTTCCTTCGAAATCATAGGCGAATACACGCTGGATGTCATTCAGCTTTTGGATGGCATCTGTCAGTTGAATTTCCCCGCCTGCACCAATTTCTTGCTGATCGAGGTACATAAAGATCTCTGGCGTGAAAATGTATCGTCCTAAAATAGCTAGGTTGGATGGTGCTGTACCTTGTGGCGGCTTTTCCACAAAGTTTTTCACTTGGTAGCGGCGTCCTTCTTGTGTAAGAGGGTCGATGATCCCGTAGCGATGCGTATCGCTATCTGCCACCTGTTGAACTCCAATTACAGATGAAAGGGTCTTTTCGTATTCATCCATCAGCTGGCGAAGCCCCGGTGTTTCGGCTTGAACAATATCATCACCTAATAAAACAGCGAAAGGTTCATCACCGATAAAGTTGCGCGCGCACCAAACAGCGTGTCCAAGTCCTTTAGGTTCCTTTTGGCGTATGTAATGAATGTCAGCAATGTTAGAGGATTTCCTCACCTTCTCTAAAAGCTCGCTCTTCCCTTTTTCCTCCAGGTTGCGCTCAAGCTCTGGTGCAAAATCAAAATGATCCTCAATGGCTCTTTTTCCTTTTCCTGTGACGATAATAATGTCTTCAATTCCTGATTCAACTGCTTCTTCAATAATATATTGAATGGTTGGTTTATCAACGATTGGTAGCATTTCTTTAGGCATCGCTTTTGTTGCAGGGAGGAAACGTGTCCCAAGACCTGCAGCTGGTATAATGGCTTTACGTACTTTTTTCAATGAACTTTGCACCTTCCTTACATATTGAAAAAATGATTTGACTTCATTTTTCATCTTTCATAAAGTGTAACTTACAAATGATAGAAATGACAAATGATTTACGATAAATGTATGAACTGATACAACACCTATTGTAAAGGGTCCGTGTAAATTTTTATGTTGAAAAGGGTAAAGGCGATGTAAAGATTGAAAATTGAATGATTAGGATTCGTTTCTATTCTTTTGTATAATAAACATATGATAAATGAGAAGGAAAGAGGCATCGACTATTGAAAACATTACATGTAATGACTGTATTCGGGACGAGACCTGAAGCGATCAAAATGGCACCCCTTGTCCTTGAACTAAAAAAACATCCGCAAATCAAATCCACGGTCACTGTCACTGCTCAGCACAGGCAAATGCTTGATCAAGTACTGAAAGCCTTTGACATTCAACCGGATCATGATTTAAATATTATGAAAGAACGCCAGACATTATCTGAAATCACATCGAATGCACTGTTAAAGCTAGATCAATTATTCCAAGAAGAAAAACCTGATATTGTCCTTGTCCATGGGGATACAACAACGACCTTTGCAGGAAGCTTGGCAGCATTTTATCACCAAATTTCAGTTGGGCACGTCGAAGCAGGATTGAGAACACACAATAAATATTCGCCGTTCCCAGAAGAATTGAACCGTCAAATGACCGGAAGCATTGCTGATATTCATTTTGCACCTACACATGAAGCAAAGCAGAATCTTCTAACAGAAAATAAAAAAGAAGAAACGATATTTGTGACTGGTAATACAGCGATTGATGCCCTGCAAACAACGGTTACTGAGCATTATCAGCACCCTATTTTAGAGAAAATAGGCACGGATAAAATGATCTTGTTAACGGCCCATCGCAGAGAGAATCTTGGTCAGCCAATGAAAAATATGTTTAGAGCCATTAGACGTGTTGTAGAAGAGTTTGAAGATGTTCAGGTCGTTTATCCTGTTCATTTAAACCCTGCCGTACGTGATGCAGCTCAGACAGAATTTAGCGGTCTCGATCGTGTGCACTTAATTGAACCGCTTGAAGTCGTTGATTTCCATAACTTTGCTGCCGCTTCACACTTTATTTTAACGGATTCTGGCGGTGTACAAGAAGAGGCACCTTCTCTAGGGAAGCCAGTATTAGTGCTCCGTGATACAACAGAACGTCCAGAAGGCGTGAAAGCTGGCACACTTAAGCTTGCAGGTACGGATGAAGAGACCATTTACAAAATGGCAAAAGAGCTGCTAGTAGATCAGAAAGAGTATGACAGAATGTCGAAAGCCTCTAACCCTTATGGTGATGGACAAGCATCCAGACGAATTGTTGAGCTACTTCTTTACCGATATGGCTTGACGAAAATAAAACCACTTTCTTTCTAAATACTGATGGACTATCATTTTAGAAAATTTGTCGACAGATGTTATAATTTTTAAATCAATATTAAAAATTTATAAAAATGTGGTATTATAATGGCATATATTAAGATATGAATGGTTTTTTTGTAATGTAATTTACAATCTATTCATATCGAAATATTGCCATTTTTTATTTGACATGATTGAGAGGGGTATTAAGTATGATTTATGCAGAAATATTAGCTGGTGGGAAAGGCTCTAGAATGGGTAATGTCAATATGCCAAAACAGTTCTTGCCGTTAAATAATCGCCCTATCATTATTCACACTGTTGAAAAATTCCTATTAAATGATCGTTTTGAGAAAATTATCATTGTAACTCCTAAAGAATGGATTAACCATACAAAGAATATACTGGAAAAATACATACATGCTGATGATAGATTAGTAGTAATCGAGGGCGGAATAGATCGAAACGAATCAATCATGAGCGGAGTTCGTTTTATTGAAAAAGAGTATGGATTAAATGATGATGATGTCATTGTTACACATGATTCAGTAAGACCATTTTTAACCCACAGAATTATTGAGGAAAATATTAATGCCGTTCTAGAACATGATGCTGTCGATACTGTTATCCCTGCTATAGATACAATTGTGACTTCAGAAGACGGTGCAAATATCACTGATATACCTGTACGTGACAACATGTATCAAGGCCAAACACCTCAAAGTTTTAAGATATCTCTCTTAAAACGGCTGTATGGCGAACTAACAGAAGAACAGAAAAAGGTACTCTCAGATGCTTGTAAAATTTGTATTTTAGCAGGGCAGAAAGTAAATTTAGTTCGTGGCGAGGTATTTAATATAAAAGTAACGACACCATACGATTTAAAAGTGGCGAATGCTATTTTACAGGAGAACATAAAAAATGATTAATCAAACATATCGATTGGTTTCTGCTAGACAATTTGAAGTGACTTATAAGGACAAGGAGTTTACGTCTGGTCAAGTAGTTGTTAGACCAACCCATCTGTCAATATGTGCTGCGGATCAGCGCTATTTTACAGGAACAAGAGGGAAGGAAGCAATGGATAAAAAACTTCCGATGGCTCTGATTCATGAGGGTGTAGGGAAAGTAATGTATGATCCTACTGGGACGTTCAAAGTTGGCACAAATGTGGTGATGGTTCCGAATATACCAAATGAAGAAAATGAATTTATTGCAGAAAATTACTTGCGCTCAAGCTATTTTAGATCAAGTGGCTTTGATGGGTTTATGCAGGATTATATGTTCATGAACCCAGATCGCCTTGTAGCTCTACCAGAGCAAATGAATCTTCATGTTGCCGCTTTTATTGAACTGATCACTATTGCAGTTCATGCAATGAGTAGATTTGAAAGAGTGGCTCACCAAAAGCGAGATGTATTTGGGGTTTGGGGTGATGGTAATTTAGGGTTTATCACCTCCTTGATTCTAAAAAAACGTTATCCATCTTGTAGAGTATACGTTTTTGGGAAAAACCAATATAAGCTAGAACATTTCTCTTTTGTTGATGAAGTTTACCAAATTAATGACATCCCAAAAGAAGTTCGTGTTGATCATGCATTTGAATGCGTCGGTGGGCGTGGCAGTGAAAGTGCAATTGAACAAATTATTGATTTCACTCAACCAGAGGCCTCTGTTGCTTTATTAGGTGTGTCTGAATACCCTGTGAAGATTGCCACAAGAATGATTCTTGAGAAAGGCATTATTCTTATTGGAAGCAGCAGGAGTGGTAGTAAAGATTTTGCAAATACAGTAAATCTACTAAATGAATTTCCAGAGATAATAGATTATTTGGAAACATTGATTGGAACAGTCCATACAGTGAGAAGAATAGAGGACATTGGAAAGGCATTTGAAGAAGATCTGACTTCTTCTTGGGGGAAAACAATCATGAAATGGGAAATCTAAAAACAATGCACATGACAAAAATTCTGAAATTCTTTTTCCAAATAGTCTACACGATTTTTTCCAAGTTATATCAAGTAAGTCAGCATAAAATCGTGATTGCTTCTTATAGAGATAATGAGATAAACGAAAATTTCAAAAATGTCTATGATGAGTTGAAAAGTCACCCCCGTTTGAAGATTATTCTCTTATTTAGAAAGTCGGAAGGCGGGTTTTTGGGCAAGCTTTACTATACTCTTTATTTATTCAAATCTCTGTATCACATTGCTACTTGTAAGGTGCTCTTATTAGATGATTACTATTATCCTCTTTATTTAATTAAAAAGCGGCCAGAAACAAAGGTCGTTCAAATTTGGCATGCTTGTGGTGCGTTTAAAAAATTTGGTCACAGTATAACAGACAAACAGGGAGGACCTTCATCTGAATATTTGAAAATAGTTCCTGTTCATTCTAATTATGATTATGCAATTGTTAGTTCAGAAGAAGCAATTGCTCCATTTTCTGAAGCATTCAATATGCCAAAACAGAAAATATTAGCAACAGGCGTTCCGAGAACAGACTTTTTCTTTTCTGAGGAACATATTCATGAAGTGAAAAAGAGGTTTCACGAAGAATATCCCGAATTAAAGAATAAAATGAAAGTATTATATGCTCCTACTTATAGAGGAGGAGTAAATAAGCAGTATGGCGAGCAATTTCTATTGAATCGAGAAATGCTGTTTAAGCATTTAAGCAGTGAACATTATGAGCTCCTAATAAAGGTGCATCCTTATATGCAAAAAAGTTTTGTTGGTGACATCAATATTTCTAAAAAATTTTCTTTATACGAGCTAATGATTGTTTCTGATGTATTGATTACAGACTATTCTTCAGTTATTTTTGAATATAGTCTTTTGAATAAGCCAATGTTTTTCTATTGTCCTGATTTAGAGAATTATGTGAAAGAAAGAGATTTTTATTATTCATTTCCAGAGTTTGCACCAGGACCTATAAGAACGAAAATAGAGCCTCTAATAGAGGATTTGAGGAATATAAAGTTAAATGGAAAACAAATGAACTATCAATCATTTTCAGATCGATTCATGAATCGTTGTGATGGACATTCTACAGAGCGAGTTGTTTCGTTAATTCTAAGTTTAATAAATGAAACACCGAACGAAGGAGAGAGAGTTTTTGAAATTTAAACTAGGGACACTTTTTAAGAAAAAGAGTGTTCAAAAAAATCTTGACCATGTAGAGGAAGTGAGTGAAGAAAAAGTATTCTCACTATTCGATAAAGCAGAAGATGTAATCGTCAATAAAAATATTCCTCAAAGAGCAATCACACAGTTTCAATGGAATGAATCATTTTTAACGATTGAGGGATATATGTACATTGATGACATTCCATTACAAAGGGAAGATATAGTAAGAAAAAAATTATTGATCGTTCAAAAAGGGGATATTGTAAAATCCATTCCTTTAAAAAATCAAAGATTAAACGAAACGAATCGACAACAGCTCGGGCTTTCAGAAGAATATGAATGGGCTGGTTTCTACCAGGAAATAAACTTTTCAAAGGTAAATACGGGGAAGCCATTACCACAGGGAAACTTTCATTTATATTTAGAATTAGAAGTGCTGGATGAAAATAATATCAAGTACCATGAGACCCACACGCTGGGCAACATCAATCAATTTCTGAAGCAGGATATTTATGCTACGAAAATGGAACACTTTTCAGCTAAGAAAAGAGTGAAATATAATTTCATTGTCACATATGATGAAGAGGAAAAAACCGTACATGTTTCATCACATAAACTCCAAGAAATTGACCAAGGTGCAATAGAAACTACTATGAAAAATGAAAATCGAATAGCGCGTAAAATGAAGCGTATTATGTTTCAAATCTTATATCAACTATTTTGTTTCCTGCCATTACAACAGAAGAAAATCACTTTCGCGTCTGATAGCCGCATTGATTTATCAGGAAACTTTGAATTTGTCTATCAAGAGCTTTTAAATAGAGAAGAAACGTTTAATTTTCAGTTTTTCTTAAAAGAGAGCATTAATTCTAAAAAAAGCATAGCGGAATATATACGAATGGCTTATCATTTTGCTACAAGTCGGCATATTTTAATAGATGATTTCTACCCAATCATCTATCCATTGAAAATTCGAAAAAATGCGGATCTTGTCCAATTATGGCATGCAGTCGGCGCATTTAAGACGTTTGGTTACAGCCGAATAGGTCTGCCGGGCGGTCCGTCACCAACATCAAAAAATCATAAGAATTATACAAAGGTCATTGTAAGTTCTGATCATATCCGCAAGCATTATGCGGAAGGTTTTGGTGTAGATATTGAAAATGTCATTTCGACTGGAATACCTAGAACAGACTTTTTTTTCGATGAATTAAAAAAAGAAGAAGTCAGATCTAGATTATATGAAGAATATCCTTTTTTAAAAGGGAAAAAAGTGATTTTATTTGCCCCGACATTTAGAGGGAATGGTCAGCAATCTGCACATTATCCGTTTGAAGTATTAAATTATGATCAGCTCTATCAAGAGCTGAATGATGAATATGTCTTTTTGTTTAAGATCCATCCTTTTGTTAAAAATCAAATAAACATTCCTTATCAATATAGTGAATTTTTCTATGATTTCTCTGATTTTAGAGAGATTAATGAGTTGCTTTTACTTGCAGATGTTCTGATAACTGACTATTCATCAGTTTGTTTTGAATATGCGCTGCTACAAAAACCAATGATTTTCTTTAGCTATGATGTGGACGAGTATATTAGGACACGTGATTTTTATTATGAGTATTTTTCCTTTATTCCAGGACCACTTGCTAAAACATGTAATGAGCTAGTGTCGATAGTTAAAAATAAACAGTACGAATTCGAGAAGTTAGATTCGTTTGTACATTACTTCTTTGATGATTTGGATGGTCAGTCGAGTAAAAGGGTAGTGGATGCAATCTTATTAGAGCCAAATAAAAGTCATGAAAATGAAATTCTTTAAAAAAAAACACCTTTCATGGAGGGGACTGACCCCCGTTTTTGAGACAGGAATCAAAACACCTTTATACAGCCAATTGCCGATAGTTTATCGGTGATTGGTTGTTTAGTTTCGTTTGAATACGAATGTTGTTATAATAATAAATGTATTCTTTGACAGTGCGTTCTACGATGGTGGTTGTAGTGCGATCAATCCTGTTAAGATAGAACGTTTCAGACTTTAGTGAGGAATGAAACGATTCGATGGAGGCATTATCAGCGGGCGTCCCTTTACGGGACATGCTCATGGTAATGCCTTTTATATGAACAGCTTTCTGATACTCGTAAGATGTATACACAGAACCTTGATCGCTATGTAACACGCAATTCTCAGGAAGTGCTGGGAGCTGATTAAGTGTGTTTAAGATAAAGTCTGTGTCCTGCTTATCACCAATCGTAAAAGCAATCACTTCTCCATTATATAAATCCAATATACTGGAAAGGTACAATTGTTTCTGTCCATAAGGCAAATACGTGATGTCCGTTACTAGTTTTTCAAGAGGGCGATCAGACTGAAAATTCCGATCCAGTATATTACCAGCTACGGCATAAGGCTGCCCATTCTTCTTACGCTTTTTCATTTTAACCCGGCATTGCCACTGGTTTTTCTGCATGATACGTTGAACAGTTTTATGGTTAATACGCATTCTCATTTTTAGTATGGCTGTGATTTTCCGATAACCATATCGATATTTGTGCTTTCGGCACAACGTGCCGACCTGTTTCTCTAGTTGTCTTTTAGAATGAGTCTGAGTCAAATCCTTTTTCCATCTATAATACGAAGTACGTAAGATACCTAAATGGACACAGATGTCCTGTACCGTCATCGTTTTGCGAAATTCTTCTACCAGTTTGATTGACGTTTCCTTATCAACTTCCTTTCCAATTCGTTGTACTTTTTTAAAACTTCATTCTGTTGACTCAAATAGCGATTTTCTGCCTGTAGTCTCTCTAATTCAGAAGAGTACTCGGGGCCCTTTCCATAGGTATATTGTTTTCCAACAGGTTGTTCGAACCTGTGTGTATCCCCAGCTTTATGCCATCTCACCCATGTCTGAACCTGCGTCTTATTCTTGATATTCAATTCCTGCATGATCTCTTTCATAGGTACGCCTGCCAACCTCATTTCCACAGCCTTCTGTTTGACTTCAACCGGATAACTCACTCTTGTCCCCATAGAAAAAACACCTCCATGTTTTATTTCGGATCACAACAATCCGTTTTCAAACTTGAAGGTGTTTTTTATTTGTCTCATCTTATGGGGTCAGTCTTGGAGAAAGGTGTTTTTTTATTATGACGCTTCCAAACTGTCCTTCAATTCCTTCTTCACTTTAGCCAGACTGCTATCATCAAGTTGATAATAATAGATATTATTGATGCGAGCTCCCGTTCCTTTCAGCTCGTGCTGCTCCACATGCTGTCTTGCGTCACGGTAGTCATTCATCATCGTCCACATATCATCAAATGACATGTTAGTCTTCATATTGTTTTCCACAACTTTGAACATATCGCCGAACTTTGTAATAGATGAGATGTTTGCCCCTTTAGCAATGATGCCTTCAATGACTTGGCGCTGCCTTTGTTGACGTCCGAAGTCACCCTTTGGATCTTGCTTTCTCATTCTTGTGTAGGCAAGGGCTTGATCACCATTTAAATTAATTTCTCCTGTGCCAAATGAGTGGCCATCATAGCTGAAAGCAAATGTGCTGTTCACTGTAATGCCGCCAAGTGTATCGACAACATCCTTAAAGCTTTCCATATTGACTTTCACGAAGTAATCAACAGGTACATCAAGCAATTCCTCTACAGTATCAGCGGCCATTTGTGTGCCGCCGAATGCATAGGAGTGGTTGATTTTATCCATTGTGCCTTTTCCGACAATTTTCGTATACGTATCACGTGGGATACTCACCATCTCAGTCGTTTTGGTTTTTGGGTTAACGGTCATGTATATTAATGTATCCGCACGGCCTCGGTCATTTTTTCTTTCATCAACACCCATGACTAAAATAGAAATCGGGTCTTTCTTATTTAAATCGACATCTTTGTCACGCTTATCTGACTTCTTCAAATTCTCCTGAATGCCTGCCACGGTTGATGCTGCTGTATTCCAAAGATGATATGCATATCCGCCAGTTGCTAATACGAATAAGCCAATAATCGATAAAACAATCCAAAGAACCTTTTTCTTCTTTCGTTTTCTTTCAGCTCTCATAATGTCCCTCACCTTTTCTATGATTCTTCCATGATTATAGGTTTACGAATCTTGATAAACAAGTTATTTTTTTACTCTGAACCTAGATATAGACGTTGTAACAAAAAAAAGGTTTCAAAAAACCTTAAATTTACCTTAAAATATTAAGTTATAAGACGATACAAAGACATGAGGTGAAAAAAATGAAGAAAATCGTCGTTTTACCGTTCTTAATACTACTACTTGGTATCGTGCTCACAGCATGTGGAACGGCTGAGCAGTCCTCGGGAGAAAACAAGACAAGCAGTTCAACTCCTCAGGTGCTGGAAGAAAAAGCTGAATTTATTGGAATGGCTGATGCACATACAGTCGAAGTGAAAAAAGTGAATACGACCTTAAACTATGAATTTACGGATAATTTTAAAGATGTATTAAATGAATTCAATCCAGGAGATAAAGTAGAAATCTCTTACTTTATTAATGACAGTGGTCAAAAGGAAATTCAAGAAATCAAAAAAGTACAATAGAGAGTCGGTGGGATCATTAAATTGAAAAAATTAAGTCTAACATTTACAACGTTCATCTTACTTTTGCTTGTATTTATGCCAAATGATGCTGCAGCGGCAAGATCAATTTCTGTTAAATTATCAAACTATGTTGGGAATAAAAACAACTTTAACATATCATCATCCGGCTTATACAAAGTAACTGGTACAAATGTATCTTCCGTCGCTCGATATGATGGTAAGAACCGTTATGAGGTAGCCAATAGTATCGCTTCAGCAGGTTGGAAAAATCCATCTACCATTGTCATTGTAAATCGTGACGCATTTGCAGATGCTATTTCCGCTACACCATTAGCTTATAAACTGAATGCACCTATTTTATATACGAATGCTGAAAAATTAACAAAGACCACTGAAAAGCAAATTAAAAAAATGAATCCTGATAATATTCTCATTATCGGTGGAACAACAAGTGTTTCTTCAGCAACTGAGAAAGCATTAAAGAAATACGGAAAGATCAAAAGAATCAGTGGTAAATCACGTTATGCTGTTTCACAAAACATTGCAAAAGAGATGGGCAACTATAGTGAAGCTATAGTGGCAACAGGAAGCATTTTTACTGACAGTGCTTCAGTAACTCCATATGCTGCAAGAAACGGCTACCCTATTCTGTTAACGAAGAAAGACAGTTTACCCACTTACAAACTCCCGAAAAAAGTTGTGATTATTGGTGGAGAAAAGAGTGTTAGCAAAAAAGTTGAATCTCAAATTAAAAAAACATCCACTGTGAAAAGAATAGGTGGAGCTAATAGATATGAGGTCTCTGCAAACATTGTAACTGGCTTAAACATGAATGCTGATAAGTTATACCTAGCAAATGGCTCTATCTTTACAGATGCTATTACATTTTCACTTTTAGCAGCAAAGAACAACAGCCCTATGGTACTTGTAAAAGAAAATAGTTTAACATCACCAGTGACATCAGTTGTCAAAAAACAGGGAACGTACTCGTTCCAATTGTCTGGTGGAGTAAAATCCATTTCAGCAAGTCTACAATCAAAATTATCAAAAGAATTTTATTTGAAGAATAATAAGGATTATCAATTGAATGTTTCTAACGGAAAAATTTCAATCAAAGGCATTAAGACGTTTGGATCTTCAGTAAGAGTTGTTCCAGAGAAATATTCAACTACAAATATCATTCGAGTTGCTGGGAAAGCATACTTGGGGAATATGAATTTTGCAGTAGAATCAGGCTATATTCGACCAACAAATGAAAATATCCCTTTTGAAGATTATCTTAAAGGGGTTGTACCAAATGAAATGCCAGCAAGCTGGCATGTTGAGGCATTGAAAGCACAGGCTGTTGCAGCACGTACATATTCTGTAAGCAGTATAGGGAAGGTTGTGCCAGATACAACAGCGTTCCAAGTATATGGCGGTTATAACTGGTCTACAAACTCTACAAAAGCTGTAGAAGCTACAAAAGGCAAGGTACTAAAATATAATAATCAATTGATTTCTGCAACCTATTATTCTAGTAATGGGGGCTACACCGAGGCTAGTGAAGAAGTGTGGTCAAGTGCATTTCCTTACTTAGTCGCAAAAGCAGATACAAAAGATCCAAAGAATGCTTGGACACTTAAACTATCAAAAACACAATTGAGTACATCACTTAGTGCGTCATCTCCAGCATCTTGGTGGAGTAAGACAGCAGAAACAAATGCAAGTCAGTTGAATGGTTTGAAAAACTGGATTCTAAAAAATAAAGAAACATCAGCTTCAGACATTAAGATTGCTAATATTTCTAGTGTCACCTTTTCTGGGAAAACAAAAGGACAGAGAGCAAAAACAGCCTCTTTGAAAGTTAGCTATCACTTAAAAAATAAAACAGGTTCCTATAGTATGAATAAATCAGCGACACTTAGTTTTAAAATGACTGAATTTAGATCAATACTTGGTGCCACTAATTTAAAAAGCACATATGCTTCGGTGAAGAACAACACCAATGATTTCACTATCTCAGGGACAGGATATGGACATGGAGTTGGGATGAGTCAATATGGAGCGAAAATGAGAGCTGAGTCAGGAAGCTCATACTCAAGTATTTTGTCATTCTATTACCCAGGTGCAAAATTAACAACGAATTAAAACATCAAAGGAGGTTATAAACGTGCGCTCTATCTTAAAAGTTGTATTTTTAAGTGTAGTAACCATGTGTTTGTTTCTTCCATCTGCCCTTGCTGACAATTCAGTCACAAGAATTGATGGGAAAAACCGTTATGCTGTTGCGGTGAATGCGGCGAAAAAAAGTTGGACAACATCAAGTACAGTTGTTCTTGTAGGGAAAGATGCATATGCGGATGCATTAAGTGCAGTTCCTTTTGCATATCAAAAAAATGCACCTGTTCTTTTTACAAACAGTACTAGTTTATCTACAGATACGAAAAAGGGCCTTCAAAGTCTGAAAACAAAGAATGTGATTATTCTTGGTGGAACAAAGAGCGTCTCTGGAAAGGTAACAACTCAGCTTAAATCGATGGGGATTTCTGTGAAACGTATTAGTGGTAAGAACCGCTATGACTTAGCAGCAAATATCGCAAAACAAATGAAAAGCTCTAGTACGGCTGTTGTAGCAAATGGCTTTGCTTATGCAGATGCCGTTGCCATTGCACCTTATGCTGCAAAACAAGGCTATCCAATCTTATTAACAAATGATAAAGGTTTACGTTCGGAAACTTCAGCGGTCATGAAAAGCCGAGGAGTTAAAAATACCATTGTCATTGGTGGGGAGTCTAGCGTAAATAAATCAGCTTATGCTCAGTTGCCTTCACCTGGAAGAATTGGTGGAGCAAATCGTTATGAAGTCGCAGCAAATATTGTGAAGAAATACAATATGAGTACAAGCACTACGTATATTAGTAATGGTTTTGCCTATGCGGATGCCGCTTCAGGAGCTAGTATTGCTGCTAAGCAAGGTAAAGCTTTTATTTTCACAAATGAAAAAACATTACCAAAAGCAACTAGACAAATTATTGGTTCGAAGAAGATCACTTCATTTAGTATTCTAGGTGGTACATCCACTGTGACGAATACTGTGGTTTCCCAATTGAAAAACCCTGTCGTTGGGAAAAAAGTATTCATTGACCCAGGTCATGGCGCGCATGATTCAGGAGCTGTAGGCTACGGGTTATATGAAAAGAACTTGAATTTAGATGTAGCGAAACGATTAAATACGAAATTAAACAATGCTGGTGCACTTGTTACCATGTCAAGAACATCAGACACATTTGACAGTCTCCAAACACGAGTGAGCAAAGGTGCGTCAGCAAATGCAGATATCTTCATCAGTGTCCATGCGAACTCAAATGATAACAGCAGTGCAAACGGAACAGAAACGTATTATGATAAAACATATGCGTCTGCAAACAGCTTGAAGCTTGCGCAAAACATTCAGCCGAAAATGGTCAGTGCACTTGGTACAAGAGACCGTGGTGTGAAAACAGCTGGATTCTACGTGATTAAATATTCTAAAATGCCAAGTGTTCTTTTAGAAACTGGTTTTGTGTCAAGTCCAGTTGATTCAAATATCTTAAAATCAGCTACGTATAAAGATCGTTTAGCGTCAGGCATTTCAAGCGGTGTGTCAGGTTACTTTAGATAAGAAAATACAAAGATGAGGGGTGCCTCAGATACTCCTCTTAGGCTGCTCGAGAACGTCTCTCGGCAGCCTTTTTTCAAAAGTCTATGAAGTAATCGAGTCACTGATGATGTGTCAAGTTAAAAATACATTTCATTTCTAGTTATCTTTGTTATAATTGAAATATAAAAGGTGGATGGTTTACGCATGAATCTTCAAGCGACAGCCAATCGACAAATCATGAAGAGGTGACAATTTTGAAAAAATTAATCACAATGCCGTTTCTAGTATTGCTTCTAGGTGTCTTACTCACAGCATGCGGCACAACAAATCAATCAAACGACAACAATAAGGATGACAGCAAAAAAGAAACAACCGAAGCCGCTGATCAAAAGAAAGAAAATGCATCAGAGGAAAAGAAAAAAACAGAAGAGCAGTCATCAAATGAAAAAGCAGATGATCAAAGTAAAGAAACAGTTGCTCAAAAAGAAGAGCAATCTGGTCAATCTGATGAAGACGCAAAAGACAGCTCAAGTAAAGAAATCAAAAAAGAAGAACCAGCTAAAGAACAATCAAAAGCTGAATCTAAAACAAAGAAAGAATCAACAACAAATAAGAAAAATGAAGTCACCAAAGAAGGCACATATGTCGGCTTGGCTGATGGACATACCATTGCTGTGAACATTGATGGCAAAGAAGTCGCTATTCAATTCGGAAATACGTTTTCTAAACAAGTAAACAGCTTAAAAGAAGAATCAAAAGTGAAAGTCACTTATACAAAAGATGCAAACGGAACCCTTCGATTAAAAACCATCGAATCTGTTAAAGCAAAATAAAGAAAAGACCCGGAGACCCGCAGAATTGCGGGTCTTTTTTACGTTGAAAAGGGCATAACTTGATATAAGTGCACATTCTTAACACAGTTTTACAAGACTTAACAGCGCATTTACATTTGCTTAATGTTGCTCTGCTAAACTGACTTTCATAGAACATCTCTTTACACAACAACTACTTTGAATGGTGAGGTGCAGGTCAGTGAGTGCAGAGAAAGCGATGAATCTTTATAGAGAATATGAAGTGAGACGAAACCACTCTTTTGCCTTAACAGAACATATGGTTCGTTATTTATTTGCAAAACGTTTCATAGATTTAATGTTCTCGTTCATCGGATTGATGTTGAGTACGCCAATCATTTTGCTGTTTGCTCTTTTGATTAAGCTGGAAACACCGGGACCAGCCTTTTATATGCAGGAGAGGGTCGGGAAAGATGGTGTTTACTTTAAATTATGGAAGCTCAGATCGATGAGAATCGATGCTGAAAGCGGAGGAGCGAAATGGGCACAAAAAAATGATCCACGTATCACCAAAGTGGGAGCCTTCATTCGTAAAACAAGAATCGATGAACTTCCGCAATTTATCAATGTGTTAAAAGGAGAAATGAGTATCGTAGGTCCGCGGCCAGAAAGACCGATGTTTACCGCAGAATTTAACCGGACGATTCCAGGTTTTACGAAAAGATTAACGGTCAAGCCGGGACTGACAGGTCTTGCTCAAGTAAATGGAGGATATGAAATGAGTCCAAGTGAAAAATTAACACATGACTTACAGTATATTCAAAACTTGACATTTTCTCTCGACACGAAGATTATGGTAAAAACGTTAAAAGTCATCATGACGGGTGACGGAGCCAGATAAGTAAAGTAGGGAAGAGAAATGGCAAGTATGAAAAAACGCATGCTAGGCGGGGCGAAATGGACAAGCTTGTCCGCATTCATCATTACGATCATCCAAATTGCACAGTTCGCCTTTTTAGGGAATGTGATGTCACTGAAGGAGTTTGGACTCGTTGGCATGATCACAACTGTCGCAATATTTACGCAGATTTTACTTGATCTAGGGATCGGGGCAGCGATCATTCAAAAAGAACAAACAACAGAACGTCAACTATCTACATTATATTGGATTAATTTACTCACCGGAGTTGTTTTATTCTGTTTACTCATTCTAGTTAGCCCAATGGTTGCCGCCTTTTATAACCGGCCAGAGCTCGACGGGTTGCTGAAACTATTATCGATCATGTTTCTGATTGCACCTATTGGCCAGCAATACCAATACATGATGCAAAAGGACTTAGCCTTTAAAACATTAAGTGCCATTGAAGCCGTTGCAACCATAATATCGCTGATTGTTTTACTCGTTTTGTCCTTCTTCATCAATCCGATTGTAGCCTATGTCATTTCTCAAGTGCTGCTGCAATCTGGCAAGGGGCTTATGTATGCCGCCGCTTATTGGAAGAAGTGGCGCCCAGCACCTGTGTTTGCATTAGGAGAAGTGAAAGAATTTTTCTCATTCGGTGCATTCCAGCTCGCATCCAGACTAGTCAATCGAGCAGGATCGAATATAGACATGATTTTAATCGGCCGGTTTCTTGGAGCAGAAGCGTTAGGTATTTATAGCTTGGCGTATCAAATCGTGACGATTCCCGTGCTGAAGATTAACCCCATCGTGACGAGAGTGGCTTTCCCTGTTTTCGCAAAAAGTCAGCGAGATCATTCCATGCTGCGAGAGGGCTTCCTCAGTATGACGAATATGCTCGCATTGATTAGCTTTCCGCTATTAATCGGTCTTGTCGCCGTATCAGATAGCTTTATTGAAGTGGTGTTTGGAGAGAAATGGCTCGTAGCTGTTCCGGTTCTTAATATATTGTGCATTGTCGGTCTTCTGCGTGTGCTGATGAATCCAAACGGGTCCATACTCCTTGCAAAGGGGAGAGCGGACTTAGCCTTTTATTGGGATACGGGGATGCTTCTTGTGTATGGATGCGCCTTATATGCAGGTGTCAGCACAGGTAGTCTGCCCACAGTAGCTTGGGTTTACTCAGGTGTCAGCCTGCTCAACTTCATTGTTGGCAGATGGCTCATGGCGTATGTCATTCAGCTAGATATGAAGGTGTATTTAAAATCACTTGGCAAGCCTGCTGTTATGACGCTATTGATGGCCGCCTGTACGGTAGCCCTGCATCAAGGCATGAAGCTGACGTCAGCGGACATTTTACTTCAATTAGGATTGACGATTTGTGTCAGTGCAGCATTGTATGGCTTGCTGCTCATCAAAATGTATCCGCGGGTAGCAGGCAAATTATTGAGAAGAGGTCGTTCGTCATGAAGGTGCTATGGCTGACAAGTGTATATCCTAGTGAAAAACATCCAAGTGAAGGCGTATTCCATGAAACGCAAGTGCAGGAGCTGCTCAAACAAGGAATACAAGTCACCGTCATCTGTCCCAACCCGGTCAACCCACCGATTTTGCGGATGCTGAAGGCGTCCTATCGGCAGAAAAAAGATCTGCCCGAACAGGAAGTGAGAAACGGAGTGACCGTATACAGGCCGCCCTATACAGCACTCCCTGGACAACTGAAATGGGCACAGCCGAGTAAACGAATAGCGGCTTCTGTTCTTGGCGCTATGCAGCGTTATCAGCTGTCACCAGATTTTATCCATGCGCACTTTGCGATGCCATCTGGCGGAGCGTCGGCTGTGATTCAGCAAAAAACGCAAATTCCTTATCTTTTGACCTTACATGGCAGTGATGTGAACGTGTATCCGAGCTATAGCAAAGGGGCATATGCAGCCTTTGAAACGGCGGTGAAACAGGCATCTATCGTTCTGACGGTGAGTGAGGAGCTTGCTAAAAAAACAAATAACATGACGAAAGTAGAAGCGAAATGCCTCCCGCTCGGTATTCCGCTCCAGTCATTTTCTAAAACGGAAGAAGATCAACAAGTCATCAGGGAAAAGTTAGGCTTACCCCTTCATGACAAGCTCGTTGTCTTCGTCGGCCGATTAGTCAAAGAGAAGGGCTTACTTGAATTAGCTGATGCTGTCAGTAGCATGGATGGTGTGAAAGCAGTTTTTGTCGGAAAAGGTCCACTTGCAAAGGAGCTCAAAGAACGGGCTGGAGCATCCATTCTACTTCCAGGGCAGGTGCCGAATGCTCAGGTGAAAGACTATTTAATAGCAGCCGATTTGTTTGCACTCCCATCCTATAGTGAAGGAATGCCAACCGTTGTTCTGGAGGCGCTCGCTTTAAAAGTACCTGTCATTGCGACAAGAGTCGGTGGTCTCCCAACCTTATTTTCTAGCTATCAACACCTGCTCGTTGATCCGCATTCGGCAAATCAGTTAAAAGAGGCCATTCACGCCTACCTTTATGAAAACAGATGGAATGAGAAAGTAAAAAGCGATCTACATCAAATCGTTCATTCAGAATATTCATCAGTAAATAATACGAAGCAGCTCATACAGCAATATGAAAAGGTGCTTCATCAATCAAGATCCATCGTTTAAACAAGCCGAAATGTGCAAAGAATGATAGATAGATAAACAGCTTGGAACGGACAATATGCTTTTACTGAGAGGATGAAAAATGTTGAAGAAAATTGCTGTGATTGGAACAGGGTATGTCGGGTTAGTATCGGGTACTTGTTTTGCTGATATCGGAAATCGTGTCATCTGCTGTGACATCGATGAATCAAAAATCAACAGCTTAAAAAGTGGTGTCGTTCCCATTTATGAACCGGGTTTAAAGGAATTGATTGAAAAGAATACGGAAGAAGGAAGACTGTTTTTTACAACCAATATTCCTGCTGCTATCCGGGAATCAGACATTATCTATATTGCTGTAGGGACACCAATGACAGCACAGGGGGAAGCAGATTTAACGTATGTGAAAGCTGTCGCCCAAACAATTGGTGAACATTTAAATGGCTACAAAATCATCGTCAATAAAAGCACAGTTCCCGTTGGAACAGGCAGGCTCGTTCAAGCCATTGTCGAAAAAGCATCGCGCAGTAAGTATCCTTTTGATGTCGTATCCAATCCAGAGTTTCTCAGAGAAGGGTCTGCAATCAAAGACACGATGAATATGGAGCGAGTGGTTATAGGGTCTACAAGTTCTCATGCATCGGAAATCATTAAGGCGTTACATGAACCGTTTCAAACAGTAGTGGTTGAAACCAATCTAGAAAGTGCAGAAATGATTAAATACGCAGCAAATGCGATGCTTGCAACCAAAATTTCTTTTATCAATGATATTGCCAATATTTGCGATCGAGTGGGTGCGGATGTTGATAAAGTATCAGAAGGCGTTGGTCTAGATAGCCGAATTGGACAGAAGTTTTTAAAAGCCGGAGTCGGTTTTGGAGGTTCCTGCTTCCCAAAAGATACCAAGGCGCTATTAAAAATTGCTGAAACAGTAGGTTATCGTTTTAAGTTAATTGAATCTGTTGTCGAAACAAATACACATCAACGAGCGTATCTCGTGAAGAAATTGATGGATGTCTATGGTGACATCAAGGGGAAAACGATCTCTGTATTAGGATTGGCATTTAAACCTAATACAAATGATTTAAGATCCTCTCCTGCTCTTGATATTATTCCAATGCTGCAAGATCTAGGAGCTTATGTAAAAGCGTATGACCCAATTGCTCACTTAGAAGCGAAGAAGATCCTTGGAAACCAAACGATATTCAGTGACAACCTATATCAAACTATAGAGCATTCAGATGCATGTTTAATCTTGACTGAATGGGAAGAAGTATTAAAAATGGATATGGAGAAAGTCAGAAGACTACTTCAACGTCCAGTGATCATTGATGGACGTAATATATTTGAACCAGAACAAATGAGAAAAAACGGCTTTATTTATCATTCGATCGGTCGTCCTCATGTACAGGATGTTAAGATGTTATTAGAAGCTTAATTTTTAGGAGGAACTTGGATGAAGAAAGTATTGGTTACTGGAGGTAGTGGATTTATAGGTTCACATACTGTTGAAGAATTAATAAAAAAAGGATATGAAGTCATTGTGCTTGATAACTTTTCAACAGGTAGGAAGGAAAATATTGCACATTTATCTGTTCCGTGTATTGAAGAGGATGTAACAAAACCAGAAGTGGTTGAAATTATTAAACAAATCGCACCAGACTACATCATTCATCTTGCTGCGCAAGTAAGTGTCTCAGTATCGGTCAATGATTATATATATGATCAAGAAGTGAATATTAAAGGATCTCTGCATGTGATCAAAGCGGCTTCAGAGGCTGGTGTCAAGAAAGTTGTATTTGCCTCATCAGCCGCTGTCTATGGAGATCCAGTGTATCTGCCAGTAGACACCGCTCACCAGTTAAAGCCTGGTTCGCCGTATGGCTTATCAAAACTCACAGTAGAGCGGTACTTAGAAATGGCAAAAAAATTGTATGATGTGGACTATTGTATTCTTCGGTATAGCAATGTTTATGGTCCGCGACAAGATGCACTTGGCGAAGGCGGGGTTGTCTCGATTTTCTCTGATAAGTTTGCAAAGGATGAGGCTCCTTTCATTTTTGGAGATGGGGAACAAACAAGAGACTTCATCTATGTCGGTGATCTAGCAGCAGCGAATGTTGCGGCTTTAACAGCTCAATCAAACGTTTGTTTAAATATTTCATGTGGGGATTCGATCACTGTGAATGAGCTGTTTCAAACGATGAAGCGAGTGACGGGGTCGCATCTTGAACCAATTTACAAGGCGCAGCGTGCAGGGGATATTGTGCATAGTACATTGTCAAATGAGGAAACGAAACAAGTCTTATCATGGGAACCTGTTGTGAGTTTACAGGAAGGTTTGGCTCGTACCATTTCCTACTATGAACAGGAAGTCAAGGCTTAATCCCTTAAATCGGATGGGTTGTTTAGGAGGATAATGGGTATGAGTGTGAAACAAACAGCATGGCAAATCATGATTGGATGTATTTTGTTTGCAGCAGGGATTGGGCTTGTACAAATGGCATCCACCCAGCCCGTCGGGTTAAAGAAAATGGTGGCTGTTCCGGTTATACTTCTGATCCTGGCTGCTGCTCTCGTGTTGATGAAGCTGTACATGAATGGTGAGCAAATCTTCATGTCAGCCATCTATCTTTTGATGACATTGACCTTTCTCAACAACGCTTTTTTTTCTATTAGTGCTGGATTCTTTAGCCTTTTTCTCTACCGCATCATGCTCATCGCCGCCTTTGCTTTATTCATATGGCGGATGAGAGAAAAGGGGACGTACATATCTCAGTGGCAGCAGATTCGTATCAAAGGAATTCTTGGTTTTTTCGCAGCATGGTTTCTTTACGGACTCATTTCACTGCTTTGGGCGCATTCAGTCACAGACGGCCTGAAATATATGTCCCTTCTTGCAATGGGAATGGGATTTGTCTTTCTGGTCGTTATGTATATTCAGCGAATGGATCAAGTGGTGACCTTTTATAGCATTTGGCTGGTTATGACTGTGTTTGTGATGGGGATTGGGTTCTATAATCACTTTACATTGAACCATTTACCGAATACCTCATTGTATCTAGGGCCAGCGTATAAACAGCACTATCCTACATCTGTCTTTTTTAATCAGAATGACTTTGCAACGTTTTTATCGATTAGTTTCTTCTTATATCTAGCGTGCATGCGTCAAATGAAAAACGGTTATATCAAAGCGTTTGGATTACTAGGTGCAATCGCCGCGCTGTATCTCATTTTGTTAACCGAATCCCGCGCCAGTCTGCTTGGCATATTTGCAGGAGTGGCGATTTATGTGTGGCTACTGCTCCCGCGTTTTCTCAAAAAGTGGTCAATCATTGCAGCAAGCGGACTTGTCGTCATCGGTATTGCTGTCTTTTCAGCCAAGATTTATTCGACTTTTTATGACTTGTTTCTCGCTTCTCAGGTCACGCATTCTTTTAGTGAACCACTCCCGTCTAACATCGCGAGAGCGAATTTGATGAAAAATGCTTGGCATTTCTTTACGAATTCATACGGATTCGGGGTTGGAGCGGGGAATGTGTCTTACTATTTAGCTCACTTTTCGATCTTTGATACAGACCGGGTCGTTGAAGTGCACAATTGGTTGCTCGAATTGATGACGAACTTTGGATTTGCAGTCATGCTGGGCTATATCTCTGTATACGCCTATCTCATGTTCACACTTTACAAACAGTACCAATGGGCTGACACAAGATCGGCAAAAATGATCATTGAGGGGTTGTTTGCAGCCATGCTGAGTTTTCTCGTTTCAAGTATCAGTCCTAGCTCCGTCTCGAATTTATATTTCCACTGGGTATTTTTAGGGCTGGTGATCGCAGCGGTGAATATGCTAAAAAACAAACAACGACTCAAGTTATGGTAAACCGTGTGTGACGCTTTGTATGTATGGCTACACTAATGAAAGAGCAAATACGTCAATGTTGGGAGAATGAACATGTCTGGTTTCATATCTAGGATAGGGAAGCGAATCAAAAAGTACATCGTATGGCTCATACTGCTGCCTGTCGTATTAGGTGCCTTTGGTTTCTTTTTTGCTAAAGGAACTACGCAGCAGTCTAGTTACACAGCTGCTGTTACCCTCACTCTCGGTAAATATGATGACGGAGTGTATAACAACATGGCAGAAGTGACATCTCTATTAAAAAGCGATGCCTTTCTAAATGAAGCACTCAGTGATGTGAAAGAAGAAGAGAGACAGGATGTGAAAACCCGTCTCATCCTCAACAATCAATCAGATACACAATTACAGTTGTCGTTTACGGATGCCGATCAGGATCGTGCTTTGGCTGTCGTGAAGCAGGTGTCGGCTACATTTCTCAAGCAAGACAAAGCATTATTTACAAAAAGGCAGCAAGTCATTGAAAGTAGATTAGCTGCTCTTGAAGACGAATCGGTCAGCAATGATTCCAAAGTTGATAAAGAACGATTTTTATATGAATTGGAGTCTACAAAGCTTGGAATGAAGCAGGCAAAGATTGTCGATCCTGCCCAAGTACTTGATGAGGGCAATAAAGGCATGTCAGCCAAAAAACGTGCACTGCTTGGGCTTGTCATTGGCTTTAGCATCTCGCTCATGTTTGTGGTCTTACCCGAAGTGTTCAAAGAATCTTAATAATGAACTGGAGATGAGTCTTAGGTGAACAATCAACCGTTAGTATCCATCATTACACCTGCGTATAATGCGGAACGTTATTTAACGGATACAGTTCATTCCGTCCTTGCCCAAACCTATTCCAATTGGGAGCTAATCATTGCAGATGATTGTTCTACAGATGGAACTAGAAAGCTATTAGGGGATTTAAGTCAAGCGGACGACAGAATCAACGTCATTTATTTAGAGGAAAATGGGGGAGCTGCCATTGCTAGAAACGCAGCCATCAAACAGGCAAAAGGACGCTTTATCGCTTTTCTAGACAGCGATGATATGTGGAAAGAGACGAAGCTCGAAAAACAGGTAGAATTCATGCTGACAAATGATTATGCCTTTACATTTACGGCATATGACATCATTGCAGAAAATGGAGAACCATTAGAAAAAACCGTCACTGCGCCAGCGAGATTGGACTATAATGAAGCCCTGAAAAACACCATTATCGGCTGTTTAACGGTCATGCTTGATCTTGAAAAGGTAGGACATGTGGAAATGCCGAACATTCGCACAAGACAGGATTTAGCTACATGGCTGTCTATATTAAAAAGAGGGTTTACAGCCTATGGTATGAGTGAACCGCTCAGTGAATATCGCATCGTTGGGAACTCCATCTCTAGTAACAAGTGGAAAGCAGCGAAAAAAACGTGGTTTGTCTACAGGGAAATTGAGCAGCTTCATTTTGTCAAAGCGTCTTGGTGTTTTATGCACTATGCGACAAATGCTGTGAAGAAGCGCTTATAAACAGAAGGGAAAAAAGGTGATAAAGGTGAAAGCAGACTCGATCATACATGTTGTCGTAGCGACGGGAGAATGGGGACAGGACGGACTGAGGTACAGACGGCATCGGCTGGCCGAATTTCTAGCATCTGATCCAGAAACAAAAGAGGTCATCTGGGTATGCCCGTCATCGTCTCGTCATACAGCTTCCTTTCAGCCCATAACCGATCGAATGAAGCAATTGACCATTCCTGATGTGCTCAAGAGCAAATTATTTCGCTTTGGTCGATATCAAGACATGTTCTATATTCATAAATTATCGCCTCTTCTTGAACATTTACGGCAGGAGGAAAAGAAGGGGATCGCCGTTTGTTTATGGTATACGTTTCCGGGCTTTCCGCTCTTATCTTCTTTATTTGAATGGAAACATATTGTCTATGATTGCAGTGACCTGTGGGGAGAGCCAATAAGCGGCAACCATAACATCCTTTCTTATATGAGGCAGCGTGTCATAGTCAAAGCAGAAAATCGAATTATTAAATATGCACACAGCATTACATGCTCTTCTCAATATTTACACGACCAAATCAAAAAACGTCTGATGGGAGAACCGAAAGATGTGTTTACGGTGGAAAATGGCGTCGAGTACGATGTGTTTGCGAAAAGCAATCTTCCGTGTAAAGAAGATGTGCTGGAAGGAAGAGAAGGAACCGTGCTTGGTTTTATCGGAGGAATTAAGCCAAAGCTCGATTTTGACATGATGGCTGAAGCTGCTCGAATGCGGCCTGATTGGACATTTTTATTTGTCGGTCCAGATGGAACGAATGGAGATCCATCTTTTCAGCATGCACTCAAACTGCCTAATGTGATTTGGACAGGTGCTGTTGCTCCAGAAGAAGTGCCTGCTTATATGAAGCTGATTGATGTAGGGATGATGCCATACAAACAATCTCCTTACAATCAAGCGGTGTTCCCTCTCAAGCTTTACGAATTTTTAGCCACTGGAATACCGGTTGTCGGTTTAAATCTCCCATCAACGGAAAGGCTAAAAGAGAAGGATGTGTATGAATATTTAGAGGGCGATGATCCTGCGCTCTTTGTAGAAGCCTGCCTAAAAGTGATCAGCAAAAAAGACGACACGAAATATAAACATCTAAGACAAAGCCGAGCGAAGAAAAAAGATTGGCACGCGCTGTTCACAAACATGGTGGAACTAACGAATATTAAAGAAAACGCATAATTCATTCAGGATTGTGCGTTTTTATTTGTTTCATCACCGGGGGAGGTTGTGATCATCCTCTATTCAATTGTATAATGGAAAGAGCGGCCAATATACAAAATACAGATTTCAATTTAGAAGGAGACTGACCTATGGATTACGAACGCGCCTTATTAGCGTTTTTTGTCTCTCTGGCTACAGTTTTAATTGTGACACCAATCGTCAAAAAGTTTGCAATTAAGATTGGTGCAGTGGACCAGCCGAATAAACGAAAAGTTCATGATAAAGTAATGCCTCGAATGGGTGGTTTGGCAATTTTTATTGGAGTAGTGGCTGGAGCATTAGCAGGCGGGCTGTTTCTACATAATAAAATTACAGCGATTTCAGTTGGTGCCGTACTCATCGTCATTTTAGGTATATTTGATGATAAATATAATTTAAGTGCAAGATTTAAATTTCTCGTACAAGTCCTAGTTGCTTGTTTGATTGTGAGCACGGGCTTAAAAATGGACTTCTTCTCTGTTCCTTTTTTGACAGATCGAATTGAGTTAGGCTGGATGGCATATCCCCTCACCGTGCTATGGATCGTGGGCATCACAAATGCCATTAATTTAATTGACGGTCTTGATGGACTAGCTGCCGGTATATCTGTCATCGGTTTATCAACGATTGCAGTGATGGCATTTTCTGCTGATAAGATTCTGATTCTTTCTTTATCTCTTGTCGTCATCGGCAGTACGATCGGCTTTCTCTTTTACAACTTTCATCCGGCGAAGATTTTTATGGGAGATACGGGTTCGCTATTTTTAGGCTATATGATCTCGGTGCTGTCACTTTTAGGGTTATACAAAAGTGTCACTTTGTTTAGTGTTGTTGTTCCTGTGATCATTCTAGGTGTTCCTATATTTGATACGACCTTTGCAATCATTAGACGCATATTAAACAAACAACCGATTTCATCACCGGACAAATCTCATATTCACCATAGACTAATGGCCTTTGGGTTGTCCCATCGCATGGCTGTCATCGTGATTTACATGATTGGGTTAGTCTTTAGCTTAAGTGCGATATTGCTGACAAGTGCGACCATTTGGTTATCGCTCATCATTATCTTTTTACTGGTGATGTTTATGCAAGTGATTGCGGAAGTCACGGGTTTGGTCAACGAAGAATTCAAACCATTTACGAAATTCTATAAACGAATGGTCAAAAGACAATAAAAAACAGCCCGTTCCTAGGAACTGGGCTGTCAGGCTGTCGAGAAAATCTCGGCAGCTTTATTTTCCCCTTAAATTTTCCACCACTCCATTTTATAATAGAGAAAAGCATTCTAAAGGAAGGTGTTTTTCTCATGTTCCACACTAGAAATTCTTCTCAGCACGAAGCCGAATTTGTATTGCTAGATCAACTGGTCGAAGAGGATCACCTGCTTCGTAAAATTGATCAGTACATTGATTTTTCATTTATCGTAGATAAAGTAAAACCCTATTATAGTGAGAATAAAGGTCGTCCTTCTCTTGATCCGCTTATTTTGTTCAAAATGATGTTTATCGGATACCTTTACGGTATCCGTTCTGAAAGACAACTCGAAAAAGAAATTTACTATAACATGGCGTATAGATGGTTTTTAGGTTTGAACATCAATGATCCCGTTCCCCATCACTCCACTATTAGTTGGAATCGTCGTACTCGATTTAAAAATACAACGATTTTTCAAGACATTTTCGATGAGATTGTGCTTCAAGCTATCAATCATGATATGGTAGGAGGTCGCGTTCTTTTTACTGATTCAACTCATCTTAAAGCCAATGCTAATAAACATAAATATACGAGAAAAACGATTGAACAAGATACCCAGAACTATATCAATGATTTAGAAGAAGCAGTCCAAGAAGATCGGGTGGCACATGGAAAAAAGCCCTTAAAGGTAAAAGAGGAGGTGAAAACAGAAAAAGACATTCGTCAAAGTATGACTGATCCTGAAAGTGGCTATCTATATCGCGAAAACAAGCCTGAAGGCTTTTTCTACCTAGACCACCGGACAACAGATATGAAGTATAATATCATCACCGATGCTCATGTCACGCCTGGAAATGTCCATGATTCTGTTCCATATCTTGATCGGTTAGATCACCAAATCGCACGATTTGGTTTTCAAGTAGAAGCTGTTGCGCTTGATTCAGGTTATTTGACAACACCAATTTGTAAAGGTTTATCTGATCGACATATTTTTGGTGTCATTGCCCATAGACGTTTTCATCCAACAAGAGGATTATTTGAGAAGTGGAAATTTCAGTATGATTCTGAAAATGATCATTACATATGCCCAAAAGGTGAGAAGCTTTTATATACGACAACAGATCGAAAAGGTTATCGATTCTACAAATCAGATCCTAAAAAATGTGCATCGTGTCCTTTCCTTGAAAGATGCACAAGGTCGAAAAATCATCAAAGAGTCATCTCAAGACACATATGGGAAGAACATAAAGAAAAGATCAGACAGAATCGTCTAACTGTTTCTGGAAAAGAGCTATATAAAAAAAGAAAAGAAAAAATAGAGCGAAGCTTTGCAGATTCAAAACAACTGCATGGGCTTCGCTACTGCCGGTTAAGGGGGAAACAAAATGTGAGTGAGCAAGTTCTCCTCACAGCTGCGTGCCAGAACATGAAAAAGATTTCCACACACCTAGCGAAGCTAGGCTAGGTGTGTGGGAGGCCTTTTTCATTTAATCTCATCCATCATAATTACGATGAAAATAAAAAAGCCTGTAGAAAAACATGAGTTTCTTTACAAGCTGACAGCCCGTTCCTAGGAACTGGGCTGTTTTTATTATTGGCCTGATGTGTTGGTCGAAGGATTAGTTGAATCACTTGACCCTGTTTCACCAGAGGATGGATTCGTTTGTGAATCTGTTTCAGGCGAAGATTCAGTAGGAAGCTTTAAATGCGTCCGTAATTCATTTTGTACGTTGGCTAGATTGGTTTGATCTGGCTCAAAGTAATACGTTCGATTTGGTCCTAAATAAAGATCCGACCCTTTAACAGAAAGTGTTTCTGTGTCGTCTCCCTTAAACCCGCTGTAGATCTGCTGAAGGGCTAGACCTTCTGTGATACGGAAGTTGGTCGTAATGTGATCGCTGACTTCTTTCGCGATATTATCGACGTTCGCGATGTTATTTGCCTTCGACATTTGATCAATCATTGCGCGTAAAATTTGTTTCTGACGATCATTACGTCCGAAATCACCGCGTGGGTCCTGTTTTCTCATCCGTGCGTAAGCAAGTGCTTCTTCCCCGTTTAAATGCATATTTCCTTTTTTGAAATAAATCTTTTTCGATTTTTTTACATCACTTTTTTCATTGAAGTCAAATGGCACATCGATATCAATTCCACCGACTTCATCAATGACATCCTTGAATCCGTCAAAATCAACGGTCGCATATTTATCAATCGGAATATTCAAGAATTGTTCGACAGTTTCGATCGTCTCGTCTTTACCGCCTTTAGCAAATGCCGCATTAATCTTGACTTTATTACCTGTCGTATCACTTGCAAGCTGTACGCGTGTGTCACGAGGAATGCTAACCATTTTCATCGTTTTGTCTTGAGGATTAATGGTGGCAACAATAAGTGAATCTGAACGGCCATGATCACCATCTGTAGCATAATCCTCAATACCGACAAACAGTACAGAGAAAGGTTTCTTTTTAATATCAATGACCGCATCACGAAGCTTCGATTTCTCACCGCGATCTAGTTCATCATATGTTTTGTCAGCGGCTTGAAGTGTATTGACTATTTTATATACTGCAAATCCACCCATACAGATGATAAGAAGCAAAAATAAGACCAGGATACGTTTGAAAATTTTCTTCTTCTTACTCTTTTTCTTTCGTACACGCACTTTTACTCGTTGTGCCATTCATCTGTCTCCTTTATCGGACCAATGTCCTTTTCTAAATAAATCAGTTCGCCTTCTTTTGTAACACTCTTTCCATTTGTCAGCTCAGTCATCCATTCAATGAACTGCTCTGTTTGTGTTTCTTCTACATATGTCTCAAAAATAACATCTTCTGCATAATGAATTTCTTTTAGCTGAAAAGATGAGGCTCTAAGCTCATTCTCTACCTTTCCAAGCCATGTATAATCTATTGTTGTGTGCATCGTACGCATTAAACAGCGCTCTACCATCCCAACATGGTTGATGGCTTCTGATACAGATTTTCCGTAGGCACGAATCAATCCCCCGGCGCCTAACTTAATACCGCCGAAATAACGAGTGACTACTACGACTGTATCTTTCAGCTTCCGTTTTTTTAACACTTCAAGCATGGGCACACCGGCTGTACCACTTGGTTCGCCATCATCATTCGCTTTTTGAATCAGGTCATGTTCTCCAATGAGATAGGCAGAACAATTATGTGTGGCATTCCAATGTTGTTTTTTTATGGATTGTATAAATGCTTGTGCTTCTTCTTCTGAGACAGCACGCTGTATATGACAAATAAAACGTGATTTTTCAATGACGATCTCATGCTCGCCACGACTTTTTACTGTAAGATAGCGGTTCAGCAAAAGACATACCCTCCTGAAAAGCAAATTGTAAGAATAGAGAAAATTTGCATTGGTTTTAGAATTTTACAGCGTATTTTGTTATGATGATAGGGGTAGAAAAAGGATCGTCAAAAAAACTTCATGATTTATACGCATTCTTTCATTATAATTCGACATAAAATGCAGATCAATGACATTTATAATAAAAAAAGATGACATCACTGTTACGGGAGGGAAAAGCCATGACAACACCTAAAATGGATCCGAAATTATTGGATTCAATCATCATGAAAATGCTAAGTACAGTTGATGGCAGCAAGGACGAAGTATTTAGGATAGGCGAACAGTCCCGTCAACAATATGAAAGCCTTGTAGAAGAGCTGAAGCAAATCAAGCAGCAAGTAAACGAAGTAATTGATTTTGGGGATAAACTAGAAGTCCATACGAGACATGCTAGAAATCGCTTATCTGAGGTCAGCCGAAACTTCAACAAATTTAGCGAAGAAGAAATACGCGAGGCCTACGAAAAAGCACATAATCTGCAAGTGGAACTTACCATGATCCAGCAGCGCGAAAAGCAGCTGAGAGAAAGAAGAGATGATCTAGAAAGACGATTGTTAAGCCTACAAGACGTCATTGAACGCTCTGAAACGCTTGTGAGTCAGATCACAGTTGTTCTCAACTACCTCAATCAGGACTTACGCCAAGTTGGCGTGTTACTCGAAGATGCTCAGGCAAAACAAGATTTTGGACTTAGAATTATTGAAGCCCAAGAAGAAGAACGCAAAAGGGTATCCCGTGAAATTCATGACGGTCCGGCTCAGATGCTGGCAAACGTGATGATGCGATCCGAATTAATTGAACGGATTTTTAGAGACCGTGGGACAGAAGAAGGCTTTAAAGAAATTAGAAGTCTCAGACAGAATGTGCGAAATGCTCTGTACGAAGTGAGAAGAATCATTTATGATTTAAGACCAATGGCTTTAGATGATCTGGGTCTCATTCCGACGCTAAGAAAATATTTAAACACAATCGAAGAGTATGATGGGAAAACCAAGATCACGTTCCAATGCCTAGGAGATACAGAAAGTGAAAGAATTGCTTCTCAATTTGAAGTGGCACTGTTTAGACTAGCCCAAGAAGCTGTCACAAATTCACTAAAGCATTCCGAAGCTGAAGAAATCTCTGTGAAAGTAGAAGTGACGAAAGACTTTGTCACGTTAATTATCAAAGACGATGGAAAAGGCTTTGATATGAAAGATGTGAAAACAAACAAAAACAAATCCTTCGGTTTACTTGGCATGAAAGAACGCGTAGACTTACTGGAAGGCAAAATGACCATAGACTCAAAAATAGGTCTAGGGACATTCATCATGATACGCGTGCCATTAACATTGCAAAATAAAATTGTAAAATAGAGACAAAAGACATATTGACCATAAAGTTCAGGTATAGAACAATAAACATGGGGAGGCGTAGCTTGTGACTAAAGTAAATATTGTAATTATTGATGATCACCAATTATTCCGTGAAGGTGTCAAACGGATTTTAGATTTTGAACCTACTTTTGAAGTAGTTGCAGAAGGAGACGACGGAGACGAAGCTGCACGTATCGTAGAACACTATCATCCGGATGTTGTCATTATGGACATTAATATGCCGAATGTAAATGGTGTAGAGGCTACAAAGCAACTAGTTGAGCTTTATCCCGAATCAAAAGTCATTATTCTATCTATTCATGACGATGAAAACTATGTGACACATGCATTGAAAACAGGAGCAAGAGGCTACCTGCTAAAAGAAATGGATGCAGACACGCTCATTGAAGCCGTGAAAGTCGTAGCTGACGGAGGATCTTATTTACATCCGAAAGTTACTCATAACTTAGTAAATGAATTCCGACGCCTAGCGACTAGTGGCGTTTCAGCACATCCGCAGCATGAAGTGTATCCTGAAATTCGCAGACCACTTCATATATTAACAAGACGTGAGTGCGAAGTACTTCAAATGTTAGCTGACGGAAAGAGCAATAGAGGAATTGGTGAGTCGCTCTTTATTAGTGAGAAAACAGTCAAAAACCACGTGAGTAACATTTTACAAAAAATGAATGTAAACGATCGTACACAAGCTGTTGTTGTCGCAATTAAGAACGGCTGGGTAGAAATGAGATAATATTTCGGACAAGTACTCCTTTTTCGCCTGTTTTTGATTCTCTCACATGTTAATTGGAGAGAAATGATAGGTAGATAAGGAGTCTTTTTCGGATATAACGGGCTTGCCTATTGATTAGGCAGGCTTTTTTGATTACTATTATAAATCTAATGAATAACAATGATCATTCTTTGGAAATAAAAAAGAGCAACTTAACGGATAAGGAAGGTATTTAAGAATGAAAATAGCCGTTGTAACAGACAGTACTGCTTATATACCACAAGAGCTGCGTGATAAACATCATATTCATATGATCCCTCTTAATGTCATTTTTGGCAACGAATCATACCGTGAAGAAATAGAAATGGATTGGAAGACATATTATGAAGAAGTCAAAAAGCATAAAGACCTTCCAACCACCTCTCAGCCTGCTTTCGGTGAACTAATAGAATTATATGAAAAGCTAAGTGAAACATATGATGCCGTGATTAGTATTCACCTTTCTAGCGGAATTAGTGGAACATATAATAGTGCAGCCTCAGCAAATGACCTAGTTGACGGAATTGACATTTATCCGTTTGATACAGAAACTAGCTGTATGGCGCAAGGTTTTTATGTGATAGAAGCTGCTGAAAAAATCCAAGCTGGTGCTTCTCCAGAAGAAGTGTTAGCCCATCTCAATTACCTGAAAGAGAATCAAAGAGCTTATTTTATGGTAGACGATTTAACTCATTTACAAAGAGGCGGAAGATTAAATGGTGCTCAGGCTTTCATTGGGAGCCTCTTAAAGGTAAAGCCTATACTGCATTTTGACAACAAGCTAATTGTCCCTTTTGAGAAGATTCGCACACGTAAAAAAGCCATTTCACGTATGTTTGAATTATTTGACGAAGATGCATCTCGTGGTGTCCCGATGAGAGCAACACTGATACATGGTAATAGAGAAGAAGAAGTAGACGAATTAATCGCGCACTTATCTGAAAAATATCCTCATGTTGAATTTTATAAAAGTTATTTTGGTGCCGTAATCGCCACTCATCTAGGCGAAGGCTCTTTAGCTCTTGGCTGGGTCATTAGATAAATCCTAAAAACCTCTTTTCTCTTAGAAAAGGGGTTTTGTTTTTCTTTTTTAGCTGTTGGACGAAAGATCATATCTTTGCGCATAATAGGCAAACATCAATTGAAAGGTGTTTGTTGAAATTGAACATGGATAAAGCAATGGAAATAGGGAAGCATCTTCAGTCACGCCACCTGCTTACCGCTGAAACAAGATGCTTACAATCTGATTTAGATTGGTTGGAGGAGAAAGGGTTAGTGATCCGAACACCTGCTATTGAGAGGAAAGCAAATGGTCTTATTTGCAGCAGATGTGGTGTATCAAAAAATCAATACTTTGCCCACTCTCCTTGTGACAAGTGTCAAAAAGATTGTGTGTACTGTAGATCATGCATCATGATGGGGAAAACAAAGGAATGTGGCTTTCTTTATGAATGGACGGGTCCACAAATAGAAGAAACATGTGACACAGAATTAACATGGCAGGGAAACTTGTCTAAAGGACAAAAAAGAGCATCAGAAAAATTGATCGAAGCGATAAAAAGCAAATCTGATTTACTCATCTGGGCAGTTTGCGGGGCAGGAAAAACAGAGGTGCTTTTTCACGGAATAGAATATGCCTTACGTCAAGGAATGAGCGTTTGCATTGCGACACCTAGAATTGATGTTGTCCTTGAACTAGAGCCGCGGCTTAAGAAAGCATTCCACGGACTGAACATAGCTGTTCTTTATGGAGGAAGTCCTCAAAGGTTCCAAATAGCACCGCTAGTAATCGCTACAACTCACCAGTTGATGAGATATAAACATGCATTTGACGTGCTCATTATTGATGAAGTGGACGCTTTTCCTTATTCAATCGATGAACGCTTCCAATTTGCTGTTTTAAAGGCAGTGAGAAAGAAAGGGGTTAAGGTTTATTTAAGTGCGACGCCGTCTAAGAAAATGATAAGAGATGTAACAGGTGGACAACTACAAGCTATAAAAATTCCTCTTCGCTTTCACCAACAACCTTTACCGGTCCCATCCTTTCAATGGATTGGACATTGGAAGAAGAAATTAAAAAAGAACCAGCTTTCACCTACAGTAATGAATTGGATGCAGAAACATATTACAAAAAAGAGAAGGGTTTTACTCTTTGTTCCTTCTATTTCTACTATGAAGAAGGTAACGAAGGTTCTTAGAAAGCACCACTTAAATGTAGAAGGCGTGTCTGCTGATGATCCAGATAGGAAACAAAAGGTTCAGCAATTTAGAGATAACAAATACGATGTACTAGTTACAACCACAATTCTAGAAAGAGGCGTAACCATTCCAAATGTGCAAGTGGGAGTACTAGGTGCAGAATCTACTATCTTTACAGAAAGTGCACTTGTTCAGATTTCTGGTAGAGCAGGTAGACATCCCGATTTTTTTAAAGGAGATGTTTTCTTTTTTCATTTTGGTTTAACGAGAAGTATGAAACAAGCAAAGAAGCATATTGTAAAAATGAATGATACAGCTGAAAAAGAGTTCTCCGAAAAATAATGTAGGTTCAACTAAATTTCATGGTACATTTATATTCACAATACACAAATGGCAGGAGAGACAAATATGCTACTCAATGCTAAAGAAACACTACTCAAGGAAATCCTCTATCAATATCTCAACCAATTAAACATGATTTGTCACTGTGAAAAGTGTATAGAAGATGTATTAGCGATTTCACTGAATCAAGTGAAGCCTCAGTATATAACAGATATTGATAAAATATCTTACAGTAAATCTGAGATGGTGGACAAACAGAAGAATACGGCCATGTTGGTCATTCTCACAGAAGCCTCTTCAAAGGTCTCTGCATTTCCAAGATGCGAAAATCGTCTGCCGATAAATAAGGATAACAATTGATTTGCCTAATTTGTGAAGGGCATTTTGTCGCTTCTTTTACATGGAAATCATTACTTCTATTAAATGATGATCGTTTATGTATAGCATGTAAGCATCACTTAGAAAAAATTAAACGTCCAATTTGTCCAGCTTGTGGGAGAGCGCAGTCGAATGATCAATTATGTCAAGACTGTTCCAGGTGGAAAGAACGCCCTGATTCTACTACAGTACTTGTGAAAAACAGGTCTGTCTATGTTTACAACGATTTGATGAAAGATGTCCTTTCCCGCTTTAAATTTCGAGGTGATACAGCTTTAGCTGAGCTTTTTAAACATGATGCCCAAGCGGTATTTAAGCGCTCCTTTTCAATGAAAGAACCTGTGCTGATCCCAATTCCTTTAAGTAAAGAAAGACAAAAGGAAAGAGGATTTAATCAGTCCGTCATAATTGCGTCTTTGCTTGGTCAGCCGATTCTGCAGCCGCTTGTGAAAATACATCAAAGCAAACAGTCCAAGAAAAAGAAAAATGAACGTTTAGATCAAAAAGGAATGTTTCAAATCAAGCAGATAGATGCGATCGTTCAAAGGGATATTATCTTAATTGACGATATTTATACAACAGGGGCCACTATTTATGATGCGGCGAGAATTTTAAAAGAAGCAGGTGCCAAAAGTGTTTCCTCTTTTACGTTAATCCGTAGTTAAAATTCAGGATCATTAACCGATATTAATAAGAGAAAATAACGTAAGGGGTTTTGGTTATGAATCAATTGGCAAACTGCCCACAATGTAATCAGCTGTTTTTAAAAACGACTATCCAAACGGTTTGTAACAAATGCTTCGAAGAAGAAGAACGTTCTTTTGATACCGTTTATAAATTCTTACGAAAGCAAAGTAATAGACAATCAACCATTGCTGAAATAGTAGATGCAACAGAAGTTGATGAAGAATTAATCTTGAAATTTATCCGCTTGAAAAGACTTCAAATTAGTCAATTTCCGAATATCAATTATCCTTGTGAAAGATGTGGCCAACCGATCAGAAAAAACAAGCTGTGCAGCCAATGTGAACAGGACATTCAGTCGCAATTAAGTCAAATGAACCAAGAAGAAGAGCGTGAAAGGGAGATTGAATCTAGGAAAAAAGACACCTATTATGCCAATAATCCTAAAAACGATTGATTCCCTAAACTAAGTTGCAGTTTGGTCGATAAAATGGTTAGAATCAAGACAGACTGTAACGGAAAGCGAGAGGAATCCCGTGAAAATTAATCGATATGGAACACAACCAGTAAATCCTTACAAGAAAACATATGAGAAACAAACGTTGCAATCGAATCAAGCAAAATCAACTGATAAAGTCGAAATTTCTAAAAAGGCAATCGAAATGCAAAAGGTGCCGAATATCATGAAAGAACGTCAAGATAAAATAGAACAAATTAAAAAAAGCATTGAAGCCGGAACATATCAAGTAGATACAAAGGGCATTGCTGATAAAATGCTGAATTTTTATAAACAACAATAAAAAAGGGAGTAGCGTGAATGTCAGTTAAAATAATCATTGAAGAGCTGCATCGTCTCTATGGATTGCATGAACAGCTTTTGAAGCTGTCGAAGGATAAAACAGAAATGCTGAAAAGCAATGAGATTGATGCTCTTTCAGAGGTTCTGAATTTAGAACAAAAATATATTCAGGCCATTTCTCAATTAGAAGAAAAACGAATTGAAGCGACAGTTCAATTTTTACAAAGTGATGAACCGCCAACCATCACAGCATGTATCGAAAAGGCTGAAGGTTCGGATCAAGAAGAGCTCATTTCGTTATATGACAAATTAAATGACATCATGGTGGAACTGAAAGATGTAAATGAACTGAACAAACAGCTCATTCAGCAGTCGCTTCAATTTATTTCACTGACATTCGATCTGGTTAACCCTAATAAAGAAAATATGAATTACGGACAAAATGGTCTTGAGAGTTCAAAGCCTAAACAGCAGAGGGCTTTGTTTGATTCAAAGGCGTAAATAAGGAGGATACCAATGGGTTCTACATTCATGGGACTAGAAACGGCAAAAAGAGGAATCACAGCCCAGCGTGCAGGGCTTTATGTCACATCAAACAACGTCTCCAATGCAAATACAGATGGCTACTCAAGACAAAGAGTTACCTTTAAAGCAGATAATCCTTATCCAGTCATTTCAGTTTATGACGGCAAGACGTATGGCCAAATGGGGACAGGAGTTCAAGTTGGAACCGTTGAAAGAATTCGAGACAGCTTTTTAGATCTGCAATTCAGGGATCATAACAATAATTTGTCTTACTACTCAACAAAATCTGACGCCCTTTCACAAATGGAGGGAGTTATGAATGATTTGACGGATGAAGGCTTAAACAGAGCTTTTGATAACCTTTGGAAATCATTACAGGTCCTATCCGAAACAAAAAATGCCGATACAGCGTCTGCGCGTACAGTTGTTAAAACAAGTGCGCAGGCTTTAGTAGATCAATTCCGTCTACTTAATTCTTCTTTAACAACGATACAAAAGAATTTAAAAACAGAACTTGATTCAACAGCCAAAAATGTGAACACGATTTTATCTCAAATAGATGAAGTGAACAAACAAATTGCAGCAGTTGAACCAAACGGATATCTTCCAAATGATCTATATGATACGCGTGATGCGTTGGTAGATCAATTATCTTCACTTGTTGATATTAAAGTGAGCTACAATCCATCTGGTGGGAATGCGCTCAAAATTGCTGAAGGAACTGTCAATATCGACATTATCGGTGCAAATGGACAATCTGCTGGAACGATTTTGAATGGCATTACGAATGAAAAATCTGAACTGCAAATATCCTATGATAATACAACGGGACTTGTTAACTCACTTCAATTCGGAACAACAACTATTGCAGCAGATCAGCTTCAAGTGAATGGTAAAGTAAAAGCACTTGTTGAGGCCTACGGCTACATGTCAAATGGTGCTGAAAAAGGCATGTATCCGGATATGCTTGCAGAGCTGGATGAAGTAGCACAAGTATTCATGGATACATTTAACGATGTGCATAAGCAGGGGTACACGTTAAATGGTACAAGTGGACAAGACTTTTTTGATATCGAGAATAACAACGATCTGAATAAAGGCTTAGCTGCTCGTATTAAAGTGAGTGATGTCATTTTAGCATCAACAGATAACATTGCAGCATCTCTCAATCAAACACAGGGTGACGGTTCGAATGCTACGAAATTAGCGAATATACAAGACTTAAAGTTACCAATCGGCGGCAATACAACAACGATTCAGGATTACTACCAAAATGTCATTGCTGAGATGGGAATTCAAGGGAAGAAGAACATGACGCTAGAAAGCAGTTCAGCCGCTCTTGTCAATTCAGCCAATGAACGTAGAATGTCGACGAGTGCGGTTTCCATTGATGAAGAAATGACGAATATGATTCAATTTCAGCATGCATATAATGCGGCTGCGAGAGTTGTGACATTACAAGATGAAATATTGGATAAAGTAATAAACGGCATGGGTGTCGTAGGAAGGTAGGTATAACTGATGCGAGTCACACAAGGTATGATTTCTCAAAACTCACTTCGTAATATTAGTAAAAGTTATGAAAAACTTTCTAAAATAAATGAGCAAGCACAAACAGGGAGACGTTTCACAAAAACATCTGATGATCCTGTTGCAGCAGTAAAAAGCCTTCAATATAGTACTGCCATGTTTCGGAATGAACAATATCAAAAAAACTTAAATGAAGCACAAAACTGGATTGATACATCTGAAACAAGTGTCACTGAAATTATTGATATTATGTCAAATGTACGGGATAAAGTGCTTGACGCGGCTAATGGAACAAAGCAGCCAGAAGATTTAGCAGCTGTCGGAGTGGAAATTGGTCAGATGAAAAAACAAATTATTGATGCGATGAACACTCAGATGTTAGGTAAGTTCGTATTTAATGGAACAAATACAAATGTCAAACCAGTTGTTGAGAACGCAGATGGTACGTTTACGTTTAACTTTGAAAACTATACAGATGCAAATTCTGTTAAGTCAAACATTTCTGATGGTATCACTTTAAATGTGAACTCAAATCCAATTTCAGCGTTTGGCGGACAGTCTGCCAGCGGTCAAAATGTTATTGAAATGCTGACGGATTTAGAGAACTCATTAAAAAATGGAACGTTCGCAAATTCTGATGATGCGTTAGGAAGTATCGATCAGTTTAAAGAAGTGATGAGTGCTGAGCGATCGGACTTAGGAGCCCGTTCAAATCGTGTTGACTTAGTAGGCAGCCGTTTGACTTCACAATTCCAAGTGCTGAAAGATGCTAAATCCGATAATGAAGATGTTGAAAGTGAAAAAGCAATCCTTGATCTTCTTCAACAAGAGACTGTGAATAGAGCAGCTTTAGCAACAACGGCTAAAGTCATTCAGCCATCCCTTGTCGATTTCTTAAGATAATAAAAAGCATCCGTTGGGTGCTTTTTTGCATCATGGAGGTGTACCTATATGCAAATCCCTAGATTGTTAATGCAACAAACCTATGCAAAGCTGCAAATGTCGACAACTCCTTCTCGGCAAGAAGTAGAGCAGCCAAGAGCAGACCTTGAGATTCAGCAACCCAGAGCTGTTATGAATATCACAAGGACACCGTCAAAATTAACAATAGATCAAACTGAGGCATTCACCGATATGGACATCAAGTCGATTTTTAGGCGTTCTGAGGAATGGGCAGCCGAGGGGAAACGTGCTGTTGGAGAGGGAATGGGTCGAAGAGCGGAAGAAGGCAGTGAACTCATCAAGATCGAGAATGGTGGGAATGCAATTGCCGAGTTTGCCAAAATCAATGGCGCTCCTCCAGCCAAACAATTCAATATTGGTGTGATCCCTTCGTTCTTTAGTGTGAAAATTCACTATCAGCCATCTGAGCTTCAAATTGATGTTGAGCCTCAAAAAGCTATTATAGAGGCAACGCCTCATAAACCAATCGTTAACTACCAGCCAGGTAAGGTCAATATTGATATGTTACAGTACCCAAATTTAAAAATAGAAGTTGACGAAACGGGCCAAAATGGTGATAAGGTATAGTTAAGAAAAATGAAAAAGGTCGTGAATTATGATCATTCAAACAAAATACCATGGTGAAGTGACAATTAAAGAGGAGCAAATGATCAACTTCTCTAATGGAATACCTGGATTTCTAGATCAAAAACAGTTTGTCATTTTACCTTTATCAGAAGAGTCACCATTTTTAGTTCTTCAATCATTGAAAAACGCAGAGTTAGGCTTTATTGTCAGCAGTCCGTTTTTATTCTTCAACCAATATGAATTCGATCTAGACGAGACGGTCGTAGATATTTTGGAAGTAGAAGATGCTAATGATGTGGAAGTCATGGTGATCTTAACAATGGAATCATCTATTGAAAAAACGACAGCCAATTTAAGAGCGCCTATTATCGTGAACCGGAAAAACATGAAAGCCAAGCAGGTGATTTTGCATGATTCAGCTTATCATACAAAACATTTGTTAGAGGTGGCATCCTCATGTTAGTTCTCTCGCGTAAATTAAACCAGTCGATTCAAATAGGCGATGATATTGAAATCAAGATTATTTCAATCGAAGGCGATCAAGTGAAAATCGGAATTGAAGCTCCTAAGCACATTGATATTCACAGGAAAGAAGTGTACCTTTCTATTCAAGAAGAGAATAGTCGTGCTGCGAGTTTATCGCTAGATCTCCTCTCTCAATTATCCTCACAAAAAAAGTGAGGATTTTTTTATCTGATTCAGCTGCCCTTCTCCGTATGAAAGCGTTCTGATTTGGGTGCTTTATGATCTATACGAAACTTTAACAAATCTGTCCATCTATATTTAATTTGACAATTCCAAGCCGATATAAAAGATAGATTAAAGCACAGGAGCTGAATAACTATGTCTGTTGGTAAGTTGACATCGCTAGAGCCAATTATCGATGCATTTCAAACCCGTGTTTCTAATAACCAGAAAGACAATGTAAACGCTGATTTACAAGCAAATGGTAAGGTCGTTTCAAAAGAAGAAATTGAAAAAACGCTTCAAGGAGCAAACAAGCTCATTGAACCCACTCAATTTCATCTGCAATTTGAATTACATGAAAAACTCAATGAATATTATGTCAAAGTCGTAGATAACCAAACAGAAGAAGTCATTAGAGAGATTCCTTCTAAGGAATGGCTTGATTTCTATGCGGCAATGACAGAAATTGTCGGTTTATTTGTAGATAAAAGAATGTAAGTGAAGGGAGAACATGAAAAATGGTCAATCGAATTACTGGATTTTCAAATGTGTTTGATATTGATGAAATCGTGTCAAAACTCATGAAAACTGAGCAAGCACCACTTGATAAAATGACACGCCAGAAACAAACACTTGAATGGCAAAGAGACAGCTATCGCGAGGTTACCTCAAAAGTCAAAGAATTAGATGATTTGATCTACAAATTAGAATTAGGTCGTCCAAGCACATATGGCGCCAAAAAAGTGACAAGCTCAAATGAATCTGCAGTCACAGCAACTGGATCAACAAATGCTGCCTCGGGCTCAATCAATGTTACCCAACTAGCGACAGCTTCTGTCTTCAAATCGTCTGGTACTTCTGGTTTTACACCTGCAAATGGCACGTTTACATTCGAGGTGACGACACCAGATTCGACGAAACCGAAAACGGTGACGATCAATACTACTGATACCGATACAATTGATGACATCGTGAAAAAGCTGAACAACTCACAATTAGGTGTGACGGCCTACAAAGGACAGATCTTTGACGGATCTAACTATGTCGATACGGTCGCTCTCACTTCACGGACAACAGGTGAAGGTGTCAGCATTAAAGCAACTGATGGTAATTCAGCTTCATTCTTCACTCAATTAGGTTTCCAAGTGGATGGAGATAACAAATTAGTTGCGACCACTCAGGGGCAAAAAGCACAATACGAGATTAATGGTCTGAAAATGGAAAATAACAATAATACATTTGAGCAAGCTGGTATTACGTACGAGCTAAAAGGGACGACCGATAAGCCTGTCAGCTTAAACGTTTCAACAGATGTCGATACAATCTTTGATAAAATTAAACAATTTGTTGATAAATACAATGAGCTTGTTGAGCAAGTCAATGGCAAAGTTAATGAAAAAAGAAATAGAGACTATCATCCTTTAACAGCAGAAGAGAAAAAAGCAATGTCTGACAAAGAAGTGGAGCTGTGGGAAACGACAGCGAAGTCTGGCTTGCTGAGAAGTGATTCCATTTTACGAGGTGGTGCCTCTAAAATAAGAAGTGATTTTTATGCTGAGATTACGACAAGTGATGCAAATAAAATTCAAATCACACAAATTGGAATTACCACTTCAAATAAATATAAAGATGGCGGGAAGCTTGAAATTAATGAAGAGAAATTAAGAAAAGCAATTGAAGCTGACCCTCAGAATGTCAGTCAAATGTTTATCTCGGGTAAATTAAATGTCGATTCAAAAGATAAAGACAAAGCGCAGCAGCAATATAAAGAACAAGGAATCATTTATCGTGTTCAAAATTCCTTAACAGCCTTTACGAAAAGTATTCAAAAAAAGGCTGGTAGCACGACAATGCAATTAAAGGAATACGTCCTTGGTAAGGACCTTGATTCTTTAGCAAAACGAATGGATACATTCCAAGATCGTTTGAAACTTGTTGAAGCCCGCTACTACAAAAAGTTTAACGCCATGGATAGCGCGATTCAAAAGCTAAACAACCAATCTGGCTATCTTTCTCAACTGCTTGGACAATAATTGGAGGTTTATAACATATGGCAATTCAGAACCCTTATGCCGCCTATCAGAAAAATTCTATTGAGACTGCAACACCTGCCGAGTTGACGCTTATGCTTTATGAAGGCTGCTTAAAGTTCATTAGACTAGCGAAGTATGCCATTCAAAAAGAGGATGCAGAAACGAGAAATGTGAACCTGAAAAAGGCTCAAAACATCATTCAAGAATTAAATGTCACCTTAAATCGTTCTTATGACGTATCAAAGAGTATGGCAAGTATGTATGATTACATTTATCGCAGACTGATTGAAGCCAATCTTCAAAATGACGAAGAGATGTTGAATGAAGTAGAGCAATACGTAACTGATTTTCGTGATGCGTGGAAGGAAGTTATTCAAACCGATCGAAAAGGGCGTCACCACTCTATCGGGGGATCTCTATGAGTATTGTGGACCAGCTGCATGACCAAACGTTAAAAATGGCAGCCGAAATAACGGCAAATCCGCAAAGTGACACCTTGGTTGAAGACTTTGATGCCTTTTTAATTGAGAGAGACGAATTAATGAGAGATATTCAGCATGAGCTGACGGAGCAAGAAAAAGAAAAAATTAAAGAAATTATCCAAACAGATCAACAGATGGCGAAGCAATTAACGGTGATCCAAAATGGGATCAAAGCAGATATTCAAGCCATTCAAAAAAAGAAAACGAAACAGCTGAATTATCAAAATCCATACCAGCCTATGACGAGTGACGGCGTATATTACGATAAACGGAAATAATTAGGTGAGACCTGTGGCGTATCGTTCAGATGACTATATTTTATTAACCACATATTATGAACTTCTTTTTACGATAGAAGAGAGTCTAAAATATTTAGATGAAATTGAGAAGGATTTTGCTAAGACTGAAGGGGATCGGATCTTTAATGATCTGATCCATGCCTTCTTTCATTTAGACACAACACATCCCCTTCTGCTTTCAATTATAGAAAATGAGCACTTTGCCAAAACGATTCGTTCATTTGATCAAATTTTTTTAAGTTTTGATATACTAGCTTTCTATACATTCCCTTCAATACACTTCCAATCATTCCTTAAATCATATTTTATACCTGAATATAGAAAGTGGATGGATGAAATACATGCCTGTATGAGGCCGTATGTCATTCATTAATTTTTGTTCAATTCAGACTGTCGGAGGAAATTATGAGACTAAAAAATCAATTTTTATTTGGGCTTATTGTCATATGTGTATTGTTTGTCAGTATTTTAGGTTTCTCGAGCTTTATCTATTACAAAACAGATCAATCCTATAAGACGCTTCTTAGCAAAGAAGTGAAGCTTTATCAGACCTCGTTAGAATTAGAGGCACTTTTGCAAAAGCAGGAAGCACAAATTAAAACATATGTTGTCATGAGAGACAGGGAAATATCGCAAAAAATTGAAGAAACCTATGTTGATATCAATAAAACAACAGGGGAGGCTTTAAAACTTAGTACAGTCAAAAAGGCAAAACAATTATTAACAAAAATATCTCAAAAGAATGAACTCTACTATGAATCCACAAAAAGGTTATTTATTTCATTAAATACTAACAATCAAAAAGAATTCAACACACGCCTCAACCAAGAATTACAACCTATCGAACAAGAAATACATACCTTTACAAAAGAATTTGCTCAAACGCAGTTAAAGCAACGGGACCAAAAAATCAAACAGCTCAACCAAGACAGTAATCAATTACTATTCACTCTCATTCTAGTTAGTGGAGTCATTATTGTTGGCTTTTTGTTGATTGGGACAAGATTCGTTTATCGTATGACAAAGCCAATTGTGTCTGTCACAAATGCTGCGAGAAGGATGGCAGATGGTGATCTTACACTTGAAGAGATTGAAGTGACCTCTAAAAATGAGATTGGTCAACTCGGTACCGCTTTTAATCAAATGACAAAACATTTACGACAACTCATTTTACAGGTGCAACATGGCTCAAGACAATTAGCTGATTCTGCTGCCCAATTTGAGGAAACCATTCATCAAACCATATCGGCTAGCGAGCAGACATCTAGTTCGATTGAACAGGTAAGTGAAGCATCACGTGAACAATCAGACGCGGTCGGAAAAGTAGCTTCCGCCATTCAAGAAGTATCGACTGGTATGCAAAATGCAGCTGAACACACATCCGATGTTTCGGGTCACTCAATTTCAGTGACTGAAAAGGCTGAAGAGGGTGCAGCACTTATTCAGCAATTCGTAAAACAAATGAGCTCTATCAAAGCGTCCGTAAACGAGCACCATTCCACAATGGCTCATGTACAAGCCCAGTTCACTGGCATTGAAGATTTGTTGGGTCATATCCATGCCATCGCTGACCAAACGAATTTGCTTGCTTTAAATGCTGCTATTGAAGCGGCAAGAGCGGGAGAACATGGGAGAGGATTTGCGGTAGTAGCAGATGAAGTGAGAAAACTGGCTGAAGAATCTAGTCAGCTAACAGATCAAATTAGTCAATTGCTCGCGAACGTGAACAAAGATACTGAAAAATCATCACATTCGATGACAAAGGTTGAGCAGGATGTAGCAGAAGGTGTGAAAGTATCGCAATTGTCAGAACAGAGTTTTCATGAAATCCTAGAATCTATTCGTGATATTTCGATGAAAGCAGAGGAACTTTCAGCCACTGCAGAGGAGATTTCAGCTAGTACAGAGGAAATATCTCAGACGGTTGGTGTCATTGAAGAAGGAGCCAAACGCAATTCAGAAGAGACGGAGTACATGTCTGCAGCTGTTGAAGAATCATTGGCAGCAAATGAAGAAATGAAAGCAGCGGCGGAGGACTTAAAAACCTTATCTCATTCGCTGAAAACATCAATATCATCTTTCACCATTTAAATGTGTGCTGGTCTTTTTTAAGAATGAGCCGAATATATATTCATCACCTATCAAGCAACAGTTGAAGCACCGCAAAATTCGACAAATTTCAATAAATATTCACATTTTTTTTACGTTTGAGCAGGAGAAAAGGAGGGAAAAGTAGAAATAGGTTTACATATCCTTAATTTTAAAGGAGGCGTTCTTTACATGAATTACAATGTCAGAGGAGAAAACATCGATGTAACACCTGCACTAAGAGATCATGTCGAGAAAAAAATTGGAAAGCTGGAGCGTTATTTTGAAACAGACGTAGATGCTTCAGTCAACGTAAACTTGAAGTTTTACAATGATCAAGAATCTAAAGTTGAGGTTACCATTCCAATGACTGATCTAGCACTTCGAGCTGAGGTGCATAATGAAGATATGTACAATGCAGTAGACCTAGCAGCCAGTAAATTAGAACGTCAAATTCGAAAGCACAAAACAAAAGTAAACCGTAAATTCCGCGAGCAAGGTGCCAAAAAGCACTTATTTGCTGGAGGAAATGGGACGGCTGATGTAGCTGTTCAGGATGACGAAGAAATTGATGAAACAGAAATCGTCAGACAAAAACGTTTCAATTTAAAACCGATGGATAGCGAAGAGGCCATTCTTCAAATGAACATGTTAGGTCATAGTTTCTTCGTCTTCACTAATGCTGAGACAAATTTGACCAATGTGGTCTATCGCCGAAATGATGGAAAATATGGACTCATCGAGCCAAACGCTTAATCTGATCTAAAAACAACCTAAAAAAAGTAAACCCGTTCCCTCTATGAGGGGCGGGTTTTTTGTGCGAAATCATTGCAAATTCTTTGGAAATGAAGGAAGGTATGGTATGATAAATGCAGGTAAATATGGACCTGTCAATCTTTTGGACATGCCGAAAAATTGCATGAAATAGAGGAGCGTTATTATATGCTTGGAATCTTAAACAAAGTGTTTGATCCTACGAAACGTACGATCAGCAAATATGAAAAAAAAGCAAATGAAATTGAAGCTCTTGCTCAAGATTTTGAGAAATTATCTGACGAGGCTTTACGAAATAAAACGATCGAATTTAAAGAAAAACTAGAAAAAGGACAATCCGTGGATGACCTATTGGTTGAAGCATTTGCAACGGTTCGCGAGGCATCACGCCGTGTGACAGGAATGTTCCCATTTAAGGTGCAGCTCATGGGGGGGATCGCGCTTCATGAAGGCAACATCTCTGAGATGAAAACAGGTGAAGGTAAAACGTTGACTTCAACAATGCCTGTTTATTTAAATGCTCTATCTGGAAAAGGCGTCCACATTGTGACAGTAAACGAATATTTGGCAAGCCGTGATGCAGAGGAAATGGGCAAGATTTTTGAATTTCTTGGCTTAACGGTTGGTTTAAACTTAAACAGCTTAGACAAAGATGAAAAAAGAGAAGCGTATGCCGCTGATATTACGTATTCAACAAACAATGAACTTGGCTTTGACTATTTACGAGATAACATGGTGCTTTACAAAGAGCAAATGGTTCAAAGACCGCTTCATTATGCCGTGATTGATGAGGTTGACTCCATCTTAATTGATGAAGCGAGAACACCGCTTATCATTTCTGGACAAGCTGCGAAATCTACAAAGCTCTATGTACAAGCGAATGCATTTGTTCGTACATTAAAAATAGAAGATGATTTCACATATGATATTAAAACAAAAAGTGTACAGCTGACAGAAAGCGGAATGACGAAGGCGGAAAAAGCATTCGGCATCGAGAACTTATTTGATGTCAAACATGTCGCACTGAACCATCACATCGCACAGGCGCTAAAGGCACATGTTGCGATGCAAAAAGATGTGGATTATGTTGTTGAAGAAGGTCAAGTCGTTATTGTTGACTCTTTCACAGGACGTCTCATGAAAGGACGCCGTTATAGTGAAGGTCTGCATCAAGCCATTGAGGCAAAAGAAGGTCTCGAAGTGCAGAACGAAAGTATGACCCTTGCAACGATTACGTTCCAGAACTACTTCCGCATGTATGAAAAACTTTCCGGTATGACCGGTACAGCGAAAACGGAAGAAGAAGAATTCCGTAACATTTACAACATGCAGGTTGTGACAATCCCAACCAACCAACCAGTCGTTCGTGATGACAGACCTGATTTAATTTACCGCACAATGGAAGGTAAATTTAAAGCAGTGGCTGAAGATGTTGCGCAGCGCTATATGACAGGGCAGCCAGTGCTTGTTGGAACAGTAGCGGTTGAGACATCTGAGCTTATTTCTAAGTTGCTTAAAAATAAAGGGATTCCTCATCAAGTGTTAAATGCGAAAAACCATGAGCGTGAGGCACAAATTATTGAAGAGGCTGGTCAAAAGGGTGCCGTCACCATTGCGACCAATATGGCAGGACGTGGTACGGACATCAAGCTTGGCGAAGGCGTCAAAGAACTTGGCGGTCTAGCTGTCATTGGGACAGAACGTCACGAATCACGACGTATTGATAACCAGCTTCGTGGACGTTCTGGTCGTCAAGGAGACCCAGGGATTACCCAATTCTATCTCTCCATGGAAGATGAATTGATGCGCCGATTTGGTGCAGAGCGCACGATGGCAATGCTTGACCGTTTTGGCATGGATGACACTACACCTATCCAAAGTAAAATGGTGTCTAAAGCCGTTGAATCATCTCAAAAACGCGTTGAGGGGAACAACTTTGATTCTCGTAAACAGCTTCTGCAATATGACGATGTGCTTCGTCAGCAGCGTGAAGTGATCTACAAGCAGCGCTTTGAAGTCATTGATTCTGATAACTTAAAATCGATTGTGATCAATATGATTCAGTCTTCAATTGAGCGCGCTGTTGGTTCTTATACGCCGAAAGAAGAGCTTCCGGAAGAATGGAAACTAGATGGGCTTGTTGAATTAATCAACACGAACTATTTAGATGAAGGAGCCATTTCGGTTAAGGACGTTTACGGTAAAGAAGCAGATGAAATCACCTCCTTCATTATGGATCGTATTAAAGAAAAATACGATGCAAAAGAAGAAACATATGGTGACGAACAAATGCGAGAATTTGAAAAAGTTATCGTTCTTCGTGCGGTGGATTCAAAGTGGATGGATCATATCGATGCAATGGATCAACTGCGTCAAGGAATTCATTTACGTGCGTATGCACAAACGAATCCGCTTCGTGAGTATCAAATGGAAGGATTTGCGATGTTTGAGCATATGGTCGCTTCAATTGAAGATGATGTGGCCAAATATGTCTTGAAATCAGAAATCCAAAACAACTTAGAACGTGAAGAAGTCGTTCAAGGTCAAACAACAGCTCATCAGCCTCAAGAGGGTGATGAGGAGAAGACAGTGAAAAAGAAGCCGGTACGTAAAGTCGTAGACATTGGTCGAAACTCACCATGTCACTGCGGAAGCGGCAAGAAATATAAAAATTGTCATGGGAAGACAGAATAAGTAATGGAAAGAGGTGAAAACCTCTTTCTATTCATGTCAGCCCCCATACATCTATGAGGTGAAGGATATGGAATTAGTAGAAATTAGACAAGAGCTTGAAAATATGGCTAGCAGGCTAGCTGATTTTAGGGGGTCTCTTTGACCTCGAAACAAAAGAAGCCAAAATTGCAGAACTCGAAGCGACAATGTCAGAGGCTGATTTTTGGAATGATCAGCAAAAGGCACAAGGCGTCATCAATGAAGCCAATGCACTAAAGGATAATGTGAATGCATACCATGAGCTCAGTGAATCTCATGAAGAGCTGCAAATGACACATGACCTATTAAAGGAAGATTATGATGAAGAGCTTCATGTAGAGCTTGAGAAAGAGCTGAAGAATTTAACCAAGCAATTTAACGAGTTTGAGTTGCAGCTTCTCTTAAGTGAACCATATGATAAAAACAATGCCATCCTTGAGCTTCACCCAGGAGCAGGGGGTACTGAATCACAGGATTGGGGTTCTATGCTTCTGAGAATGTATACTCGTTGGGCAGAGCGCAGAGGCTTTAAGGTTGAAACGCTTGATTATCTTCCTGGTGATGAAGCAGGAATTAAGTCTGTCACATTGCTCATCAAAGGGCATAACGCATACGGCTACATAAAAGCAGAAAAAGGTGTCCATCGTTTGGTTCGTATTTCTCCTTTTGATTCATCTGGCCGTAGACATACTTCTTTCGTTTCCTGTGATGTCATGCCTGAGTTCAATGAAGAAATCGATATTGATATTCGAACAGAAGATATCAAAGTAGATACGTATCGTGCAAGCGGCGCTGGTGGACAGCACGTCAATACGACTGACTCTGCCGTTCGTATCACACACATTCCAACCAATGTCGTGGTGACATGCCAAACAGAAAGATCACAAATCAAAAACAGAGAACGTGCGATGAAAATGCTGAAATCGAAACTTTATCAAAGACGGATCGAAGAACAGCAAGCTGAGTTGGATGAAATTAGAGGAGAGCAGAAAGAAATTGGCTGGGGTAGCCAAATTCGCTCTTATGTATTCCATCCGTATTCTCTTGTAAAAGACCATCGTACCAATACGGAGATGGGAAATGTCCAAGCGGTCATGGATGGAGATTTAGATTCATTTATCGACGCATATTTACGTTCGAAATTATCATAAAAACTCGGCTTCTTGCCGGGTTTTTTTTATTGTGAGAAAATATAATGAATATAAAGGAATACATACGCCATACTGACTCTATATCCTTTGTATGATGAAATTAGCAAATAAAGGGGGAAATATTTTGGGATTAACAACATTACAAGAGACGTGGGATTTAGATGCCTTTTTTAAAGGAGGCAGTTCTTCACCAGAATTTAAAACATATTTGCAACACATTGAGCAGCTATTAGATGAATTACGACAAAAGGCCGATGCCTTTTCAAAAGAAGATACACACATTGAAACTAGGTTAACGTCTGTCCTTGACACGTATGAAACCACATATAAAAAACTGTCTCAAGCAGGTTCATTTGTATCCTGTCTCCAATCGCAAAATACAAAGGATATGAAGGCTGGCAGTCTTCGAGGCACGATTGCTAAGTTAGAAGCTGAATTAGGTACCATACTTACGCTGTTTGATCAGGCGCTTGCTGCCATCTCTCCTGAAAAATGGGAAGATCTCATGAGTTCAGATGCCTTTTCAGATGTTCGCTACATATTAAATGAACGAAGAGACCGAGTGAAGGATCAATTGCCTGTTGAACAAGAAACATTGATTCAAAAGCTAGCGGTTGATGGCTACCATGCGTGGGATGAGCTTTATTCTAGCTTAGTAAATAAAATTACGATTCCATTTGAACAACATGGTGAAACGCAGATGATCTCTGTTGGCCAAGCGGAAAATGCGATGGATGATTCAGACCGTGAAGTCAGAAAGGCTGTTTACCATAACCTAGAGCATGCATGGACGCAGGACGAACATCTATTTGCAAGCACGCTCAATCATTTGGCAGGTTTTCGTTTGCAAGTATATGAAGCACGAGGCTGGGATCATATTTTAAAAGAGCCGCTTGATATTTGTCGGATGAAACAAGAGACCCTTGATGCCATGTGGTCTGTGATTGATGAGCATAAACAGCCATTTATTGATTACTTACATCGAAAGGCTGACATGCTTGGAGTGGATAAGCTAAGCTGGTTTGATGTTGGGGCTCCTATTGGCAGTGAAACCAAGATCTATCCGTACCAGGAAGCAGCTGCTTTTATTGTGAAGCATTTCGCTGGATTTGGAGAAGAACTTGCTGCCTTTACAGAAAAAGCTTTTAATGAGCGCTGGGTAGAAGCTGAGGATCGCCCGAACAAACGAGTAGGCGGTTTTTGTACAAATTTCCCTGACAGCGGAGAGTCTCGCATTTTTATGACCTTCTCAGGAAGTCCATCCAACGTGGCGACACTCGCGCATGAGCTTGGTCATTCGTTCCATCAGGAAGTGATGCAGGATGTTCGCATTCTGAATCGCAAATATGCGATGAATGTCGCTGAAACGGCCTCGACGTTCGCAGAAATGATTGTGGCTGATGCTTCATTAAAAGAAGCGGAAAACGAAGAGGAGCGCCTCAGCTTGTTAGAGGATAAGCTGCAGCGGAGCGTCGCATTTTTTATGAACATTCAATCTCGTTTCTTATTTGAACAGCGCTTTTATGAAGAGCGTAAACAAGGAGAAGTGCCGGCGGACCGTTTGAATGAGCTGATGGTAGAAGCGCAGAAAGAGGCCTTTGGCGACTCATTAGATGAATACCATCCTCATTTCTGGGCGTCTAAACTGCATTTCCATATCACGGGTGTACCGTTTTATAATTTCCCATACACATTTGGTTACATGTTCTCACTAGGAATTTATGCAAAAGCCTTGCAGGCTGGTACTTCGTTTGAAGAAAAGTACATTGCATTATTAAAGGATACAGCTTCAATGACAGTAGAAGATTTGGCCTTTAAGCACTTAGGTGTCGATCTTACCCAAAAAGATTTTTGGGAGGAAGCCATTAGCCTGGCTGTAGCAGACGCTGAAGAGTTTTTAGAAGCGACGAAAAAGTAAAAATGAAAAGCTCCCATTACGGGAGCTTTTTTGCTGGTTTTAGCCATTCAAGCATCGTCTGAATGATCTCCTTTTGCTGTGTAAGGGCTGGAATGTCCGCTGGTTGATCACCTTTTTGTTTACCGTACATGCCAAACTGAGCATGGTTCCCGCCTTTTATTTCATGATAAACGGTTTGAGATGGCAAATTTGTTTTCGATTTCTTGATTTTCTCTTGCGTCGCAAGTCCGTCCTTTTCACCTGATATAGAGAGGACGTTCAAGGACGATGATGTCAGGTCATCTGATGCTGGATAAGACGCAAGGAAAAAAAGACCGTCGAGCTTGCTCTGATTTTTTTCTGCAAACATAGCGGCAGCTGCCCCGCCAAGTGAATGTCCGCCAATATACCAGTGTTTGATCATTTGATGATCTTTCATGATATCTTGTGCTTTATTTGTATGGAAAATCGCAAACGAAAAAGGCATGTCAGGGATAAAGACTGAATAGCCTTTTTTCATCAATTCATTCCCAATATAGGCGTACGAAAGTGGTTCTACCTTGGCTCCTGGATAGAGAATGATGCCCGTATCGCTTTTTGTTGATGCAAATGTATATACATCGTTTTTATGTTCTACTTGCTCGATGTTCACTTGCTTTTTTAATGCGGCAGATGGTCCGTATGTAAAGCGGCTCCATGTATAGAAAGCACCAAAAGCCAAAATGATCAGTGCAAGTAATGTAATGCCTATGATTTTCAGTATTTTCTTCATCGCATGTCCCTTCTTTCTCATGTACATATTAAATATACCATCATTTACTCCTATGCCAAACGGCAAGTACGCTGACCCGTTTGTGTGATAAAGTATTAATCCATTAGCACTGCATTTGGCTGTTATTTACATTCGTAATAGGAGGGCTTAAAATAGGTGTGCATTCAGAAGTAACGGAGGAAGAAAGACATGAAGCAGGGACATTCACAATTATGGATTGAAACGAAAAATTACTTGTTCATTTTAATTGGATCCGCCATTGTGGCGATTGGATTTAATACGTTATTATTACCGAATCAGATTGCCGCAGGTGGTGTGAGCGGTATTAGTACGATTATGCAGTCATTCGGCTTTGAGGCAGCATATGTGCAGTGGGGGCTCAATATTCCACTGTTTATCGCTGGTTTTTATTTATTAGGCGGTACATTTGGCGTGAAAACGCTCGTTGGCTCTATTTTTTTACCTTTGATGGTGTTTGTTACAAGGAATATTTCACCTGTGACACATGAAGCGCTCTTAGCAGCCATTTTTGGCGGAGTGGTGATTGGGATCGGTATAGGACTTGTGTTCCTTGGAAATGGGTCAACAGGTGGAACGGCGCTCGCTGCCAAAATCATCAATAAATATACAGGCCTCACGCTTGGCACTTGTTTAGCGATGATGGATGGCCTCATTGTACTGGCTGCGATGACTGTTTTTGGGATTGAAGAGGGGCTGTACGCTGTCATTGGTGTGTTTATTTCAAGTAAAACGATTGATGTCGTACAGGCCGGCTTCAGTCATTCGAAAATGGCGATGATCATTACAGGGCATGAGGATGAAGTCAGACAGGCAGTATTTGATCAAATTGACCGTGGTGTCACAAAGATTTCAGCCGTCGGAGGATATACTGACCATGACCGTCCAATTCTTATGTGTGTCGTTGGGCAGTCACAATTCACAAAGTTGAAACAAGTGGTGAAAGCAATCGATGCATCAGCATTTGTCATCGTAATGGATGCAAAAGAGGTACTTGGTGAGGGTTTTAAAAGGGCGTAAACAAGGATATAATAGCGATGACCAAATGATTGTAAGGGAGGGAATAAGATGAAAAAAAGCGGATTAACGATGTTGTTTGCAGCGATGCTGCTTGTGCTGGCGGCTTGTGGAGGAAATTCAAGCAGCAGTGACAAAGAAGGCAGCAAGAGCGCCTCAAACGTGAGCAGTGGTGAGGAAATTTATCAGCAAAACTGTATTGGCTGTCATGGGAAAGACCTATCTGGCGGAGGCGGACCAAGCCTGAAAGAAGTAGGGAAAAAATACAATGAAAGCCAAATTGCAGATATTGCACACAATGGTAAAGGCTCTATGCCAAGCGGAATGGTAGATGAGAAGCAAGCGAAAGAAGTAGCTAAATGGCTTGCAGAGAAAAAATAAAACCTTTGTCTAATCGACAAGGTTTTTTTATTTTTATATGTAGAAAAAGACTTTTGAATAGTATGAAAACGCATTATATTAAATTTTATTTAAAAAATAAGGGTAAAAAGACATGTTTTTCGGTTTTGAATGTCCTTTTTACCTTTTAACTATAAGTTTTGAAATATAAATGTAATACCATTGCGTCGAATCATGACGTATAATTGGAGTTGTTGAAATTTAGACGATTCAATTTTTTCATCTTTTTGGATGAAAAGGACATAAATTGCTTGTACGTATCGAAGGGTATGTGCGTGACCATACATAACGTGTTTTGACGATTACTGTCAAAACATCATGATAAGCTGTTAGTCAGCAATAAGAAAAGATTAGGTGATTACATGATTGAAATGAAGGAAGTCTACAAGATCTATCCTAACGGTGTAAAGGCGATCAATGGAATCAATGTCTCTATCCACCCAGGAGAGTTTGTGTATGTTGTTGGTCCCAGTGGTGCTGGTAAATCCACTTTCATCAAAATGATGTATCGTGAAGAGAAGCCAACCAAAGGGAAAATCTTAATTAATAACAAAGATTTAGGCTCTATTAAGGAAAAAGAAATACCTTACTTAAGAAGAGAAATTGGCGTAGTATTCCAAGATTTCAAACTACTTCCAACCCTCACGGTGTTTGAGAACGTGGCATTTGCTCTTGAAGTCATTGGGGAACAGCCTCAAATTATTAAGAAAAAAGTGCTGGATGTACTTGATTTGGTACAACTCAAGCACAAAGCACGACAATTTCCTGACCAGCTGTCTGGCGGTGAACAGCAGCGTGTATCGATCGCTCGCTCGATCGTGAATAGTCCTGAGGTAGTCATTGCGGATGAGCCGACAGGAAACCTTGATCCAGACACATCTTGGGAAATCATGAAGACACTCGAAGAGATTAATAACCGAGGAACAACAGTCGTCATGGCGACACATAACAAAGAGATTGTAAACAGCATGAAGAAACGCGTCATCGCAATCGAAGATGGAATGATTGTACGTGACGAAGCAAGAGGGGAGTACGGCATTTATGATTAAAACTCTCTCGCGGCATTTACGTGAGAGCTTCCGTTCACTTGGAAGAAACACGTGGATGACATTTGCATCAATTAGTGCGGTCACTGTCACATTGATTTTAGTTGGGGTTTTTCTTGTCATTATGCTCAACTTGAATAACATGGCATCGAACGCTGAGAAAGAAGTAGAAGTAAAAGTTCTGATCGATTTAACCGCGAATCAAAAGCAACAGGATGAATTAAAAGCAGAAATTGAGAAGATTCCTGAAATCAGTGATGTGAAATACTCATCCAAGGATGATGAACTCAAAGCACTGATTAAAAGCTTTGGCGAAAATGGACAATCCATGGGACTTGTTGATCAAGAAAACCCATTAAACGATGCGTTTATTGTGAAAACATCAGATCCACACGATACACCAAAAGTAGCGAAAAAATTAGAAAACCTAAAAGGTACGTATAAAGTAACCTACGGTAAAGAAGAAGTCAGCCGACTCTTTAATGTGGTCGGAGTAGCGCGGAATGTAGGGATTGCGCTTATTATTGGGCTTTTATTTACAGCCATGTTCTTGATCTCAAATACGATCAAAATTACGATTTTTGCTAGACGTAAAGAAATCGAGATTATGAAGCTTGTAGGTGCAACGAACTGGTTTATCCGCTGGCCATTCTTTATTGAAGGATTACTGCTTGGTGTATTTGGTTCCATTATACCGATTGCTTTATTACTTGGCACATATCAATATGCAGTGGGCTGGGTGGCACCGAGAGTACAAGGCTCATTTATTTCCATGCTTCCATATAACCCGTTTGTTTATCAAGTGTCACTGGTCCTTCTTTTAATCGGTGCAATTATTGGTGTATGGGGAAGCTTGACGTCTATCCGTAAATTCTTAAAAGTATAAATCTATTTTTGATGGCAGCACTCGAGAATTAGATAGAAGGTGTGACCGGTTGAACCGATTCATCCGGTCGACTCTTCATGTCGATAGTTGTCATAGGAGGGGAATATCGTTTTGAAAAGAAAGCTGATGATGGCTGGAATGGCAGCGTTTATTGGAACAACGTGGCTATATATTCCAGGGAACGAGAATCGTGCATTCGCATACGAAGACCTAGATCAAAAACGTCAACAAATCGAAGAGAAAACATCAAAGACTGAATCATCTTTGAAGAAAAAGAAATCAGAGCTGGCTAAGCTTGAAAAGAAAGAATCAAAGCTCAAAAAAGAAATTGAAAAGATTGACCACAAAGTAAGTGCAGCAACTGAAAAAGTCGCAGAAAAAGAAAAAGAAGTCAAACAAACGAAGCAAGAGATCAAGAAACTAAAAAAAGACATTCAAGTCATCAATGATCGAATTGAAAAAAGAAAAGCTATTTTCAAAGATCGAATTCGTTCGATGCAAAAAAGCGGCGGTACGATTAACTATTTAGATGTGCTGCTGGGTGCTCGCAGCTTTAGTGATTTTGTCGGTCGTGTTGGAGCTGTCACAACCATTGTCGAAGCAGACAAAGACATGATTACAGAACATGAAAATGATTTAAAGCTGGTGGAGCAAAAAGAAGCAGAGCTAAATAATCAGCTAAGTGGACTTGAAACATCTCTGAAAGAGCTAGAAGAGTTGAAAAAGGATTTGTCTAAACAGCAAAAAGAAAAAGAGAAAATCTTAGGGGATGTAACAGATAAAAAGAACCATGCCCATGATGAATTAGGCAAACTTGAAAATGAACAAGAAATTCTAACAAACCAAAAAGCGGCTGTGAAGTCTGAGGAAGCACGTCGCCAAAAGGAAGAAGCGAAGAAAGCAGAACAAGCAGCTGCTGAAAAAAGTGCACCTGCACCTCAAAGTGGCGGATCAGATCAAGTATCTGATACACCAGCAAGCAGCTCAGGTTTTATTAAACCGGCGGCTGGACGCTTCTCATCTGGCTTTGGCGGACGTTCTGGCGGGAATCATTTCGGATTAGATATTGCAGCAAAAGGCACAGTATCTGTCGTCGCAGCTGCATCTGGAACAGTCACGAACTCAAGCTACTCATCGAGCTACGGAAATGTGATATTCATTACGCATAATATCAATGGCCAGACGTATCAAACGGTATATGCCCACCTATCTACAAGAAGTGTGTCCACAGGGCAGAGAGTCGAACAAGGACAATTCCTTGGTTATATGGGGAATACGGGCCAGTCACATGGTCAGCATCTCCATTTTGAAATTCATAAAGGATTATGGAATGGCGCAAAATCAAATGCAGTCAATCCAGCGCAATATATCCGCTAAACAAAAAGCCGATAACATCATGTTATCGGCTTTTCTTATTCTAAATAACATTAAAATAACAGCAGTAAACCGGCAATAATAGGTGTTAACAGTACAGCTGATTTCAATAAGAGCTTCGGTGCAAGGCGAGTAAATTTTGCGCCAATATATGCGCCTAATACTGTTCCGATTAAAATTTGAATCAGCAAGATAAAATCAACATAACCCTCTGTAATATATCCAATTCCACCACCGATGGAAATCGGAATAATGACAAGCATCGTTGTGCCAACTGCCTGTCGAATGGATAGTCTCAGTAAAATCAAAAGTCCTACTTGGATAAATGGTGCGGACCCGATACCAAACATACCTGACAGCAATCCGGATACAAGTCCTAAAATAATACCCCTTATGAGCAGTTGACGTGAAGAAAGCGGCTGCTGCTCAGCTTCTTCCTTCAGAACAAATAATTTGATCATCATAAACACAGCGGATAAAAAGAGCATGCCGGCTGTTAAATAGTGCAGATTTCCTTCTGGAATAAAAGGGGCAATCTTAGCTCCTGCAAAGGAAGCCACACAAGCCAAAGCACCGACAATCAAACCAGATTTCAGCTGAATATTCCCTTCCCGGTAGTGACTGTATGCACCTGATAGCGTCGTAAATGCCATTGCGGCTAAAGACGTCCCAAGTGCGGTATGGATAGGGATATCAAAAATTAACGTAAGCAATGCGATGACAAAACCAGCCCCGCCTGCTCCTACAAATCCTAATAAAATTCCTAATAATAGCATCGTCAATATAATATACATAGCGAAGACTCCTTCTCGATCATAACAAAATAAAAATTACACCTAATAAAATAATTAGTCAAGCCTTCGCGGCAGAATGTCTTTACATGAAATCCCTTCTTCTGGCATATAATAACTCAGGTCATCAGGAAGAGTTGAAGAAGGAGGCCAAATATGAAAAAACAAATTGCATCTATTATGGCAAGTGTCGTTCTACTAATTAGTGCAGGGGTGATGACGCATAAAGAGGGAACTCATGCGGAGTCTCCGCAAGTAGCTGCTGCAGTGGCTGGACAAGCTCAATCAAGTGATAAGGCGAAAGAGAATGGCATGGAGAAAATTGAAAAAGCCTATGACCTTATTTCGAATGAATATGTAGAGGAAGTGGATCGCCAAAAGCTGCTTGAAGGTGCCATTCAAGGAATGCTGTCAACTTTAAATGATCCGTATTCAGTATACATGGACAAGCAAACGGCCAAGCAATTTTCTGATTCGCTTGATTCTTCTTTTGAGGGAATTGGGGCAGAAGTGGGGATGGATGAAGGAAAGATCATTATCGTCTCTGCCTTTAAAAAATCCCCTGCGGCAAAAGCAGGTTTAAAGCCGAAAGATGAAATCATCAGCATTGATGGTGAGTCGATGAAAGAAAAAAGCCTAAACGATGCTGTACTGAAAATAAGAGGAAAAAAAGGAACATCCGTCGCTCTGAAAATAAGACGAAATGGGATTGAAAAAGAGTTAACGTTCCAAATCAAACGAGAAGAAATCCCACTTGAAACCGTGACTTCCTCTGTGAAAGAAGTAAATGGTCATAAAACAGGCTATATCGCGATCTCAAGCTTTTCAGAAGATACTGCGAAGGATTTCACGTCAAGCCTGAAACAACTCGAGAAAAAGGGCATAGAGGGTCTTGTGCTTGATGTAAGAGGAAACCCTGGCGGCTATCTGCAAAGTGTAGAAGATATTTTGAAGCACTTTATTACAAAGGATCACCCTTATATTCAAATTGCAGAGCGGAACGGCGACAGGAAACGATATTTTTCAAAGCGGAAGGAACAGAAGCCTTACCCAGTTAATGTCTTAATTGATAAAGGGAGTGCATCCGCTTCTGAAATACTAGCTGGTGCGATGAAAGAAGCCGGAAAATATGAAGTCGTCGGTGATGTCTCATTCGGGAAAGGCACTGTGCAGCAGGCGGTTCCAATGGGTGACGGCAGTAACATTAAATTAACGTTGTATAAATGGCTCACGCCAAAAGGGAATTGGATTCACAAAAAAGGTGTCGTACCAACGATTGCGATTCATCAGCCAGATTACTTTACTGTAGGACCGCTTCAATTGAAAGAACCACTTCAGCTCGATATGAACAATGAAGAAGTGAGACAAGCACAGACGCTATTAAAGGGATTGTCATTCGACCCCGGCAGAGTAGACGGTTACTTTGATGAAGAAACGAAAAAGGCGGTATTAGCCTTCCAAAGCACATACAATCTCGATAAATCAGGTGTAATTGATCTGAAGACAGCGAAAATGATGAACAAAATGGTGGATGAAGTGAAATCCTATGAAAAAAATGACCTTCAACTGCAAACTGCACTAAAAGCACTATATCTTAAAAAATAAAGAGGCGAATAATTGCCTCTTTTTTTTGGTTCATAAGTGTCACAAAAATGTAATAGTTTCTTCTTAAAAATAAATTATATCGAGAAATATGTTCATTTATTTTACAAAAAACATAACATTCCTTCGATTTTACCCGATAACATATTTATATAAGAGACTTTCTGTTGATTTAAACATGTCATGAAAATGAAACTTTTGAAAGTTGTATGTTACATAAATAATTCTTACAATATAAAGTAGCACTCATTTTAAATATTTTATTTTTTGCGGATATTCAGCTTGAGCATTAAGCTGTACCGAGGTTTGCGCTTTTCTTAAAAGAACTAGTAAATGGGGGTACACAATTGAAAAGGGCAAGTATTGTGAGAGAGAAAAAATATTACGAGTTGGTAGAGGAGCTTAAGAGTCGTACGAAAGATGTGACGTTTTCCGCTACAAAGGCATTAAGTCTGCTCATGCTGTTAAGCAGGTACTTGGTCAATTACACAACGGTAGAATCAGTCGACGAAATCGATGAAGACTGTGCTGAGATATACTTCAATTATTTAATGGATAATCATAAGAGACTTGGTATAAACTTAACCGACATCAAGAGATCGATGCAGCTGCTCGGCGGCATACTAGATGTAGATGTCAATCACTACTTAAAAGATTTTTCACTGTCGAATGTCACACTTTGGATGAATCAGGAGAAATAAACCTGGTGTCAAGCATCGATTTATTTGATAGAATAAGAGAAAATGCTTGACTTGGGCGGTGAACGATAATGAGCTCGGAGTGGATGGGAGCTGGATTAAAAGCGGTCGGTCTGTTTTTAATCCACCCTCTTTTTTATTTCATGATATTAATCAGCCTGTTACATGGCTACATCCGCGTAAAGCGGGAGAGAAAAGCGTTTCAAACGAGAATAGAAGATGTATACGATGAACTTAAATTTACATATTCAAAAGGATGGATTCTAGGAATTTGCCTATCGATTATTTCAGTAGGCTTAGGGATCGCCCTCCCGACTGGATTCATCGTGCTGATTGCAGCGATGACCATCGTTTGCTCTTTATTCTTTAAGGCGAGTGCGCTTTCGTCTGCATACACACTCGGTTTCAGTTTTATTGTGGCGCTTGGACTGTTGTATTTCCAAGTGAGCCATTCATGGCTGCCGCAGCTCTCAATGATGAATGCATCAGCCGTTGTTATTTTGCTAGGTCTTTTATTAATGACCGAGGGGATTCTAGCCTATCGAACGGCACATTTACGAACATCGCCTGCAATGGTGATGAGTGCGAGAGGACTTTTGATTGGCCAGCAGCGGGCAAACCGTCTATGGCTTTTACCGCTTGTTTTGCTGATACCGGCAGGTGAATTTACTTCTTCTCTGCCATGGTGGCCGGTGCTTCAAGTGCACGATCAAAGCTTTTCATTTATTTTGATTCCATACATTATCGGTTTTGGGCAGCGGATTCAAGGATCACTGCCAATTGTCAGCATTCAAATTACAGCACGGCGTATTCTCATGCTTGGACTCGCGGTTGCTTTACTAGGTGCTGCAAGTATTTGGTTTGAGCCGATTGTATGGGGAGCTGTATTCATAGCGATTGCCGGAAGAGCTTTCCTTTCATGGAAACAGAGAGTCAACGACAATGCGGCTCCATTCTACTTCTCTAAACGTAATCAAGGGCTAATGGTGCTCGGAATCATTCCGAATACACCTGCAGCTGATTTAAAGCTTGAGATCGGAGAAGTCATTACAAAGGTGAATGGAATAGAAGTCAAAACCGTTTCGGAATTTTACGAAGCCCTTCAAACCAATCGTGCTCTGACAAAGCTTGAGATCATTGGCTTGAATGGTCAGACAAGGTTTGAGAAACGCGCTTCTTACGAAGGGGAGCATCATCAGCTTGGCATCCTGTTTGTGAAGGATGATCCACAGCAAGAATCAACGGCGATTTCATCATAAAAAAAGCTGCTAGAGATGGCAGCTTTTTTCTTTTGGGCGCGCTTCTTTTCCATAGGATTCGCCCCATTCACGCATAGCGAAGATGATAGGCTTTAACGTATCTCCTAGAGAAGTGAGTGAATACTCGACACGAGGGGGGACCTCCTCATAGACTTCTCTGTGAACAATGCCGTCTTGTTCTAGTTCGCGCAATTGCAGTGTAAGAACACGCTGAGAAATTCTTGGCAGGAGCCGGCGTAATTCATTGTATCGTTTAGGACCGCAAGTCAAATGATAAAGGATCACTCCTTTCCATTTTCCTCCTATTACACTCGAGGTGGTTGAAACGGGACAGCCATGATTGACAATACTGACTGGATTGGATGGTGCACTCATCTTTACACTCCTTTCTAAGGCGAAATGGGTGATAAACGAACATGATTGTACCTAACGAACAAAAATGTGCGTACTTGAATCATGGGAAGCTTTTCTTTTACCATAGAGTTATCACATCACACATTCGGGTTGTTTGTTTTCTTATCATAACAATTTCTATATGAGAATGGAAAGAAATTGGATTGGTGAAACTTCACACCCTAATCGTTCATTGAAAGGATGAATACCATGCGAGACAAAGAGCAATTAAAAAAAGAAATCATTGAGGCGTATGAATTCCGTCATGCGACAAAAGAGTTTGACCCGACGAAAAAGATTCCAGAAGATGATTTTGCGTTCATTTTAGAGACAGGAAGACTTTCCCCAAGCTCAGTAGGATTTGAGCCTTGGAAGTTCCTCGTCGTTCAAAATGAATCATTTAGAGAGAAATTAAAAGAATATACATGGGGTGCGCAAAAGCAGCTGCCAACTGCCAGCCATTTTGTGATCATTTTGGCAAGAACAGACGCCCGCTATGATTCACCATATGCTGAGTACATCAACAAAGAAATCAAGGGAATGACAGACGAAACGTTTGAGATGGTAAAAGGACGCTACAAACAATTCCAAGAGAATGATCTTCATTTGATGGAAACTGACCGTACGCTCTTTGATTGGGCTTCTAAACAAACGTATATTGCCCTCGGTAATATGATGACGGCCGCAGCACAAATTGGCATTGATTCATGCCCTATTGAGGGATTCAGCTACGACGAAATTCATCGTATGCTTGAGGAGGAAGGATTACTCGAAGATGGTCAGTACGACATCTCTGTTATGGCTGCCTTTGGGTATCGCGTCATTGAGCCAAAGCGCGGCAAAACGCGTCGTCCGATGGATCAAGTAGCCGTTTGGATTCGTTAAAAGGAAATGTCTGAAAAAGGCTGTTGACAATTGCGTGGTTAGTCAGTATATTTAAAAAATAAAATCTTTGATAAATAGACAAATTGACTATAAAACGCTTTGACTTGAGAATAGTAAATGAATATCCGTTTTCTAAGAGAGCTGCGGGGTGGTGCAACGCAGTAAAACGAATCATTGAACTCGCTCAAGGAGCGGCAAGACTGAATGAATAGTAAGTCTTTACGTGTGACCTCCGTTATCGGGTTTCAAGTTGGATTCAGCTATGTCTGAGTCAATAAGAGTGGTAACGCGGTTGCAAGGTCAGTCGTCTCTTCAAGGAGATGACTGGCCTTTTTATATGCTTTTATCTTATATTTGTCTGAAGATTCAAATTTAAAGGAGCTATAGAAAATGGAAAAGGAACATGTGCAGTTAAAACGAACAATGACGTCAAGGCATATCATGATGCTCGCACTTGGCGGTGCCATCGGTGCTGGTCTGTTTAAAGGAAGCAGTTCTGCCATTGATATCGCAGGTCCTGCTGTCATTTTGGCATATATGATTGGTGGTCTTATTCTATTATTTATTATGCAAGGACTTGCCGAGATGACAGTTGCACGACCTGGCGCTAGAACATTCCGTGATTTAATTGAACCTGTGTTGGGCAAATACCCCGCCTATTTCTTAGATTGGATCTATTGGAAAATGTGGGTGTTAAACATTGCAGCAGAAGCGATCGTGTCTGCCATCTTTATTCAGTACTGGTTCCCACAAGTACCAATTTGGACACTTGTGTTAATCATTTCACTTGTTGTGACATTGATCAATGTTTGTTCAGTCAAAATGTTTGCTGAGACAGAGTACTGGTTAGCCTCTATTAAAATTGCTGTCATTCTTTTATTTATTATCATTGGGTTAACGATGCTGTTTGTCTCATTCGGACAGCATGCAGCACCAGGGTTATCCAACTTAACCGACCACGGAGGATTTTTCCCGAATGGAACGGGCGGCTTAATTGCGGCAATGCTAGTTGTTGTGTATTCATATGGCGGAACTGAAATGATTGGGGTCACATTAGCAGAAACGAAAAACCCTGAAAAAGTTATCCCGAAGGCCATTCAAAGTACATTTGTACGAATCATCGGTTTTTATGTACTTCCGTTCTTCATCATCGTCAGCTTAATTCCTTGGAATCAAGTAAACAATGAACAAGTGAGCCCATTCGTCACGGTGTTTGCAACGATTGGTGTGCCATATGCAAGTGATATCATGAACGGGATTATTTTATTAGCGATCTTGTCTTCTATGAACTCTGGTCTGTATGCTTCTTCAAGGGTACTATTTACACAGGCAATGGATGGCCGTGTATGGAAAGGATTCTCTAAACTGTCAAAACAACAAGTGCCTGTTCGAGCGATCCTTGTCTGTACATCAACCTTGTATGCAGCGGTATTGATTTCTCTTTTTGTGGGTAGTCAAACGTTTAATTACTTGATGGGCTCTTTAAGTTACACAGTTCTATTCATCTGGTTTATCATTGCCGTCGGGCATTTGAAATCTCGAAGCGTCGCACAGCCAGGCGGATATCGCGTGAAGCTGTATCCTTTCACAACGTGGTTTTCCGTCATTGCGATCATGGCCATTTTTGTAGGCGTTGTTTTAAATACACCAATTGTCCAAACTATGGTTACAATGGGCATTTATTTAATCATTACGCTTTCTTTCTTTATTAATAGAAAAAGGTTTGAAACAGTTGATTAATTTAAAAGCGTGCAGAACTTTTGAAGAAGTTCAGGCACGCTTTTTTAATGAAGTTTTATTGTTTGAACGAAAGTAACAGAATCTCCTTTTGAAAGAAGATGCATAAAAATAGCTGTTCAAATTTAGGCGACTGATGCGTATATATGGATTAAATGAATGACTCTACCTACAAAATCTAATTGGTTAGCAGGTCTTCATCGATTGGAGTATTTGGCAGCTGAATGATAGCTGTCGTACCGCATCCTGGCTCAGATTGAATATTAAACGTGCCATGATGTTTTTTCATGATTTGATAGACAATGGCTAGTCCAAGGCCTGAGCCACCATTTTTTCTTGTACGCGCCTTATTTACTCGGTAAAATCGCTCAGAAACATGTGGGAGGTCTTCTTTTGGAATGCCGTTGCCCTCATCTGTCACTCGCAATTCGGCTATGTGTTGGTGAACTAGTAATTCAATCGAGACCGATTTTCCAGAGGGAGTGTAATGAATGGCATTATCCAGTAAATTTCGAACCACTTGTTGCAGCCGATCGCTATCGCCATACACAATACAATCCTCATCAAGTGTCCGTTTCAGATAAATACCCTTTTGATTGACGATAAATGCCATTTGATCAAGAACGTCATGAATTAGCTGAGCAAAGACAATTGGCTCCATCTTGAGTGGATAGGAATCTCCTTCTAGCTGTGCAAGGTCTAAAAGATCATGCACAAGTCGGCTTAAACGTGCAGCCTCATCCTGTATGATGTGCATTCCTTTTTTTTGATCAATGATCCCTTCTTCAATACCTTCAGCATATCCTTTCATATAACTTAGGGGAGTTCGAAGTTCGTGGGAGACATTCGCAAGAAATTCCCTGCGGTGCTGCTCAACTTTTTCAAGGGTAGAAGACAGTTTGTTAAAAGAGCGGCTCAGCTGGTTTAACTCATCTCCGTTTTTGGTCACAGCCATCCGTTTTGAAAAATCACCAGACTCCATTTCCAACGCAATTTCTTTCATTTGATTAATTGTCCGCACGATTTGATTGGAGCTTTTATATCCGATAAAGAAAATCAGGAGCAGGATTAATAAAATAGATATGCCAAGTGTCAATCTGATTTGGACAAAAGGTTCATATACATCCGATAAGGGCATGGATAGAAAAATTGTCCCCGATAGTTCATCTTTGCTTGAGAAAACAGGGATGGCGATGCCAAGAATATCTTGATGAAACTGTGAGTGTTCTCTAATCAACACGATGGTTTCCCCTTGAAGGAGCTTTTGGCGTTCTTTGAATGTGATGAGATTATCATTCGTGTTCGTATCAAAAGGAAGACCACTTGAAAGCTCCATTGGATCATCTGTAAAAATAATGTTTACCTGACTCGAATCGTTAGCCCATTTTACTCTATCGGTAAAATACGTATCCTTCCCGTGTTGATGGTAGATTTGTGCCAGCTTCTTACCTTGTAAACTTAAGGAATCAATCTGCTTATCAACATATAAGTGCTGGTATAAATAATAGGTGAGGGCAAGAGCTGAGGCAGCAACGATTCCGGTCACTACAAGGATCAAGAAGAGCACTTTCTTTTTAATCGATAAAGGTTTCATTCTTCCTCCTCAAACTTATAGCCGACACCCCAAACGGTTTTAATATGCCGTTCTGCTCCCTTTAATTTCAGTCTTAGCGTTTTGATATGTGTATCGACTGTTCGTAAAGAGCCGCTCGTAGAATGTGATTCCCACAATTTTTGATAGAGCTGTTCTCGTGAAAACACTTGGCCTTGATTGAGTAAAAGAAACATGAGTAAATCAAATTCTCTTCTAGTTAAATTAATGGGCTCCTGAAGGATATAAACTTGTCTACCATCCTGATCGATCTCCATGTCACCAAACTGTATGCGGCTGCGCTTTAGCGAAAGACCTCTAATTCGTCTCAAAGTTGTTTCAATTCTTGCTGCAAGCTCACGTAGACTGAAAGGCTTCATGATGTAGTCATCCGCACCAATTTCTAGGCCCCTAATTCGATCCTCCTCATAACTTCTAGCTGTTAAGAATAAGATGGGGATTTGAGATGTTTGCCGAATACGTTGGCAGACTTCAAATCCATCCATATCAGGCATCATGATATCAAGTACAACAAGATCAACGGGTTCCTTTTCAAGCTGACGTAAGGCCTCCATTCCATTATTAGCTGTGATAATGTGAAAGCCTTGTCTTCTTAAGAAGGCTCCGATTAGCTCAAGCATATCTAACTCATCGTCTACGATTAATATATGCATTTGTTCTTTCATTTCTTTTCCTCCAACACGATAGCATAGGGTCCTGATGGGACATTCAGTCGATTTTTCATCATGAATGTATGTTTATCGATAATTGATACTGAATTGTCATCTAAGTTACTCACATATATTGATGTGGTATCAGCGTTAATATAATTAGGATTTTGACCAGTCTCAACAGAAGCAAGCTGCTTATTCTTCTCTGTATCTACTTTGTATAGCGTATGATCTCCATGACAAAGTACATATAAAGTAGAAGAATTTTTCTCTGAGAAGAAGGCAACAGGCATAACACCTAGTTTTAGTTCTCGTTGCTTTTTACCTGTTTGAGGGTCGTAAGCAAAAATGCTCTTATTTAAAGTGCCTGGCTTTCCGTGACCACCAATCCAAATGGACTGTCCATCAAAATGAATACCAGATGGTCGTTCAAGTACAGAGAACGTACGTATAAGTTTTTCCTTCTCAATATCTATAACAGAGACAGTATGGCTTTCTGCATTTAATACAAATAAAGTACCTGCCGGAGAAAGTGTCATAGAAGAAGGTAACTTTCCGGTCTTCACAGTTGCTTTTATGTTTTTACGCTGCGTATCAATAAAATAAACGACATTTTTCTGTGAATCCGCTGCAATTAAGGTGTGAGAAACTGCATCATATGTAAGGGAAGTCAGTCCTTTACTCACATCCATATAATCTGTTGCTGTACCTTTTTTTAAATTAATTTCAATCAGCGATTCTCCTTCTTTACTAGTTGCGATGATGACGTCTTTGTTGATTTGGATAAGATCAGTGAGCGGATGTTTTAAATCAACGGAAGAGATCATTTTATTCTTTTGTAAATCAACGATTGAAAAGGAGGCTTTTTTTAATTGAGAGATGACCGCGATCGATTGAGAGTTTCCAGGTGGAGTAAATTGCTGGTCTTTTCCACAGCCTGACAGGAATAACAATAGAGCTGATAAATAGATCAAAACATATTTTAGATGTGCCATTCTTCCGCTCCTTTGAGTCCTCTATTTTCAAAAAGCATACCACAAAAATTGTGAAAAAAAATCGAAGTTATCAATGCTGAAAGAGATGAAAAACAGAATGTCGGTGGATAAATGAGGATAATTCGATTTGAAGTTTCTTGTTTATCTAGTCATATGGCTTTTTTTCATCTTTAAAAAAGGATTTTCAATATTTGATTCCTTTGCCAATTATAGCTTACAGTGAGAAAAATAATGAAAACTCCCTGCTCTAAATCGACATAGAGCGCAGGGAGTCATTAGGCAGAATGCCCAGATGATGGGGGGATAGATTTCGTTTTGACGCGTTGGGATAAAAGGAAGCCAAGGATTCCTGCGCCCATTAATACAATAAATAAAGATTGGAAACCACTCATGATACCAATCAATGTCGACGAAATGATACTGCCAAAATATCGAAAGGTAGAGAAAATACCAGATGCCGAACCAGATAAGCTTTGATCAACAGCTGTTAAAGATGCCATCTGCATACTGGTCATACCAATTCCTGATGAAATTCCACTTGCGACTAGTGTCACGATAAGCAGTGGTAAGGTTGGATACTGATTCAGTGTAATTAACAGGATGCCTGATAAAGTAAGGCAGAGAAATGAAAAGCGAATCATTTTTTTCGCGCCTTTTTTTGGATGGAGTCTTGCGCCTAATAAACCGCTAAGAGACATACAAAGAGAAAATACGGATAGAATCATACCGCATTGTGTAGGAGAAAGGGCAAGTTGCTGTTCCATAAACAATGGCATTATGAGAAGGATGGCATACATCACAAAATTACTTAGCATGATCGACAGATTCGCATTTGTAAATGAACTGTTTTTAAATAGGGACAAATCGATGATCGGATTCTTTACTTTCCGTACATGTCTAAAAAATAAAGGAATGACAATCAATGCGAGAATGCCATAAATGAAATATTCATTTAGTAGCTGGCTTTTTGAGCAAAGAATGACTGTGGCAATTCCAATGGTTAAATACAAAGAACCGATTATATCTACTCTTGTGTGTATACGTGTATGTTTTATCTTTGGAATAAGTAAAACACCGGTGACTAGTGTAAGAAATAGGAATGGGATATTCACTAAGAATATGGAATGCCAATCAAAACTTTGAATGAGAATTGATCCAATAAAAGGCCCAAGTGCAGCACCAATACCTGCACCAAACCCAAAGTAACCCATTGTTTTAGATAGCTTTTCTGGTGAGACTGTTGCACGAATCAAAGCAATGCTATTCGGTGTTAAAATAGCTCCACCTGCTGCTTGAATGGAGCGAAAGATGATGAGATATGCTAGATTAGGTGCTAAAGCACAGCCAATCGAGCCGATTAAAAAGAGTGTCACTCCGGTTAAATACATGCGTCTGTGTCCGTATATATCTCCTAACTTACCAGCGATAGGCTGGGTGACCGCCATGACAATAAGATAAATCGTGACAACCCAAGTAATGTTTGAAATGGATTGATCATAATAAGTTGATATGGATGATAAGGCGACTGCGATCATCGTTGAGTTAATTGGGACTAGTATAGCTCCAAGTAATAAAGAATAGATGATCAAACTCTCTTTTTGCAATTTCAATGTGTATACCACCTTTTGTAAAAAAGAAGAATTCCACCCTTTAAGCGGGAGAAATTCCTCTCATGAAAATGTGTGTGTATGTCTCAATAAAATCATCTTTTTGTGTTAATACGAGCTGGAAGTCTTGCTCAAGCTGCTGAATAAAAAAACCGAAATACGTACTAATGAAAATGTCTGCATAAATGTCTTCTTTACTTTTTAAGACATGATGCTGAGCGCTCATCTTTTTGAAGTATTGTATCAGCATTTCCCTTAGTTCTTGAGGATAAATTTTTTCATGACTAGTCAGATCTTTAAACATAGCCGGTTCTCGCATGCTGATATAAATAAATTCTTTTTTTGAAGTTAAATGTTCAAGGATATAGGAACCGAGAAACATTAAATCGGTGTATAAATCCCCTTTTAATTCTGCTTCTAAGGTTTTTGTCGGCGTTGATTTCATTTTCATAATAGCAGCAATAACGCCGCGTTTGTTTTTAAAGTTGCGGAAAATAGTTGCTTCACTGACATTCGCTTTTGTGGCTATTTCTTTGGTTGTGGTTTTTTGATAGCCCTTTTCAGTCAATAAATCCATTGTTGCGCGAATGATTCGTTGATTTGTAGATTTTAACAAGCATACTCACCTCAGGTTATGAATGTGTTTGCAACAAAGTAAGTATACCGATAAAACCTATGAACGCCAATATGATCCAAAACGATAAAGTTAGACACGTGCATGCTGTTTTAATATCTGAATGCGTCCATTGCTTCCATCTACTGTCACAAGGTCACCGGATTGAAGTGTTTCAGTTGCTATTCGGGTTCCTAGGACAGCTGGCATCATATACTCTCTTGCGATAATAGCTGAATGAGACAAAATGCCTCCAGCATCGGTTATGACTGCTTTTGCAACTCTAAATAAGCTCGTCCATAAAGGTGTGGTTGTTTTGCAAACTAAAATATCACCCTTTTGAAATTGTGAGAATTCCTCAGCACATGTAATGACTTTTACTCTTCCAGAAACAATACCGCTAGATGCGCCAATTCCATAGATCATATCGCTTGTGTTGTTCTCATTTTCTCTTAATGAACCGAGCATTCTTTCTACTTGCTGCAATTCAGCTTCAGTTGGGGTACCCATATAAGCTGGTGGTTGGATGGCTTCATTCTCTTTCATGTCAATTTTTCTTTGTGCGATGACCGTATCAAATGATGTAGACGTTGTGAGTGCTGTGTGTACCTCCTCATCGTAGAGGTACCATAGGTCTTCTTGATGAGGAAGCGTTCCTTTTTGTACAAGAAGTTCACCAATCTTTAATAGATATACCCTGGCTTTAGCATCTAACATGGCATCAATGTAAAAGTGATGATCATCACGGATATTAGCAGCCTGTAGAGCAAATTGGTAAAGTGTCTCAAATTTCGTTTTAAACGTTTCATCCTTCACTTGGCTCATAAAATGTTCATATGTCTCTTGTCTTTTGATGACGGCTTGTGCAAATTCTTCATCAAAATCACTTTGGTGTTGAATGTTGTTTCTAATGATATCTAGTATAAACTCAGGGTTTTCCACCCACGTCTCTTCCGTAAGGTCATGACTTTTCACAGATCGCCAGCCATAAACTTGAAGAAATTCCTCTAATGTCGAAATGAAGTGTCTGCCTTTTTCCGATTGAGTGAGTGCATCAAGCAGCTCTGAATTTTTTTTATTGTTTATAAATGCTTGGTGAAGCTCTTTATCTTGAGAGACACTCTTTGCAAAATCAGATAGTTTCTTATCTGTTTCAAGAGATTTGTTCATCACGCCTATCATCATCTCATGCAGTAGGATCACTTGTGATTGATCACCAGTATACGTCACAAGCATATCTTCAATCATAGCTGATAAAATGACTTGAGGTATGACGATATCAAAATGATCATCATATGCTTGTATATAAAAATCTTTTAATTCTTCGAAGCCGATGATGGCTTCTTCAATGGTCATCGGTTCCTTCATTTTGAGATCGAGCTTTTCGTAAAAAGGAAAGAAATTTTTCTCTAAAATCTCATACATACGTTCACTTAAATGCGGAAATAACTCAAAAATGCTCTCATCAAAAACTGGTGCAACTTCTACACTTGCTTCAGGCAGGGACGGTGATGAATACAGATGTCCTCTATAAAGCTTGATATCCTTAATATTCAGATCAGGCACTTGATATTTTTCACCATTTTTCTTCATACCACTTTTTAATGCTGGGATGATCAGACTTGAAAAGAGAGGACTTGTTGGACCCGGCATATGATCGTCCATTGAGATCCAGAAATCCTGCAGCTCGTCTGGCTGCATTTGAAAAGAAGCCCCTACTGTTTCATCTGCTGCTTTTGAGAGAGCTGCGGTAATCGGTCTGGCTTGAAGTAAATAAAATGTGCCATTTGCTATCCCAAATTCGATATCGACGCTATGACCATAAAGTGCTTCTACTTGTTTGGTGATGTGCGTGATTTCTACTAGTTGGTCATCATTCAGGCAAAACTGACCAGCCATTTCCTCCGTCACTGCTTGTTCAATGACACCTTCTTGATAAGGAATAATTTGCAGCTCTTTCGTTCCAAGTGATTTTTCAATAGAAAGTGTCTCTTTGTCTATAACAAATGTGTCTGGTGTCACAAGCCCGGAAACGATTGCTTCTCCTAGTCCGTAGCTTGCTGTCAGCATCATTTCATTTGTTTTTCCTGTTATGGGATTCTCACTAAAGATGACACCGGAGACATCAGAATGGATCAATCCTTGAACGACAACAGCCATGAGCGGCATCTCTTCCTCGTTTTCATCCATCTCTTCCTTATACTCTGTTACTCTCACTCCAAAGTAAGAAGACCAACATTCTTTGACAGCCTGTAAGAATTCTTCATCTGTTTTGATATTTAAATAGGTCTCGTACTGCCCTGCAAACGAGGCGCCTTTGAGATCTTCAGCAACAGAAGAGGACCTGACTGCAACTGAGGGATAAGTTTTCCGTAATGATTGAAAGGACGAAAGGAGTTCTGCTTCCATTTGTGAAGGAAACGATGCTCCTTTGATTTTGTCAGCAAGGTTATGTTCAGTTGGATGCATGTTGTGATATGAAAGAAAGCTTGAAAAGCTGTTGGTTTTGATAATAAATCCATCTGGGACTGGTAGGCCGTGATTGTTTAGTTTGATTAAATTCAGGCCTTTTGCCCCTGCGAGTGCTGCGGATTCTTCAGCCGCATGAAATAAAACTGAATACATGGGAATGCCCCCTTATCCAAATAGCCAATGGTTTGTCTGTCTCTCTATCGTTTCTAAAATGATAGTGCGCACTATCATTTTAATCATAGGATTTATTGGATGTTACTGTCAAAGACGGAAAGACCTATCTTTACAAAGGGGACATTCTCACTAATTTCCTTCTATATCTAAAACAAAAGTCTCCGAACCGAAAGAAAATAGATGAAATTGAAAACTGTGAATTGTTCAATATGCCAAACTTTACTATAATCAAGGGAGTAGATCATGAAGAGGGAGGGTTTTTGTGATTACAAAAGCCATATTTGCACTTGTTTTTCCTTTCCTGCTCGTTATTTTATTTTCAAAGGTTACTTATAATCATTATGTGGGCATTGCGTTAACAGCAGCGCTTTTATTTGCCTCTTACATGAAAGGCTATACAGAAACCTACTTTATTGTGGGATTAGATATTATTTCTTTAGTAGCCGGGGCATTATATATGGCTAAAAAAGAAATTGAAAAGAGAGAAAAGGCTGAAAAACATCATTGATGTCATTATCAAGAGCGTGTGAGGCCGAAAGGTGACGTTTTTTTAAGCTGTGCTTACGAACTTTAGTGAGTGCAGCTTTCTTTTTGTTCTCTTTTTCTGCTCATCGCATATCTCTCACCAAAATGTTCCATACTGAAAGGAAGGTTTTCGCAAGAGGGTTATTTGGTATTGAAGAGAGGGTATGACTGTATTGGAAATAAAAATCAAGTAAGAGCCGAACTTTAGTTCGTATTTTTGTGTTCTTTTATGATAATATATTCATTAGATAGATTTCGTAACGAAACGGAGGCTTTGATGTGAGTGACCGCTTTGAATTAGTTTCTAACTATCAGCCCCAAGGAGATCAGCCGAAGGCAATTGAAAAGCTTGTTGAGGGGATCCATCAGGGGAAACAGCATCAAACGCTGTTAGGTGCTACAGGTACGGGAAAGACCTTTACTGTATCCAACCTGATTAAAGAAGTGAACAAACCGACACTTGTCATTGCGCATAATAAGACACTTGCCGGTCAGCTATACAGCGAGTTCAAGGAATTCTTTCCGAATAATGCTGTCGAATATTTTGTGAGTTACTATGATTATTACCAACCAGAGGCGTATGTCCCTCAGACGGATACATTTATTGAAAAGGATGCCAGCATCAATGATGAGATTGATAAGCTGAGACACTCCGCTACGTCCTCGTTATTTGAGCGAAGAGATGTCATCATCATTGCCAGTGTCTCCTGTATTTATGGCTTAGGTTCGCCAGAGGAATACCGAGAGCTTGTGCTGTCTTTACGTACTGAAATGGAGATTGAACGCAATCAGCTTCTTCGTAAGCTGGTGGACATTCAGTATTCTCGTAATGATATAGATTTTCAGCGCGGAACCTTCCGAGTACGAGGAGACGTCGTTGAAATTTTTCCTGCTTCACGTGATGAGCATTGTATCAGAGTGGAGTTTTTCGGTGATGAAATTGAACGTATTCGTGAAGTGGATGCACTGACTGGAGAAATACTCGGTGATCGTGAACATGTGGCCATTTTCCCAGCATCTCACTTCGTCACTAGAGAAGAAAAAATGGAAAAAGCGATTATTAATATTGAACAAGAGCTCGAGGAGCAGCTCGAAAAGCTTCGAGATAATGGAAAATTGCTAGAAGCACAGCGCCTTGAGCAGCGGACAAGATATGACCTTGAGATGATGAGAGAAATGGGCTTTTGTTCAGGAATCGAGAATTACTCAAGACATCTGACCTTGCGTCCTCCTGGTTCAACCCCTTATACATTGCTTGATTATTTCCCAGATGATTTTATGATTGTTGTCGATGAGTCACATGTGACGATCCCGCAAATCCGCGCGATGTACAACGGGGACCAAGCAAGAAAGCAAGTGTTGGTTGATCACGGATTCCGTCTGCCTTCAGCACTTGATAACAGACCGCTCACCTTTGATGAGTTTGAAAAGCATATCAACCATATTGTGCATGTATCTGCCACTCCGGGTCCTTATGAGCTTGAGAAAACCCCAGAGGTTGTGGAACAAATTATTCGTCCAACAGGTTTACTTGATCCAATTATTGAAGTGCGTCCAATTGAAGGTCAAATTGATGACTTAATTGGAGAAATTCATGCGCGGATTGAGAAAAATGAGCGTGTGCTCGTGACGACGCTGACGAAGAAAATGTCTGAGGATCTGACAGATTATTTGAAAGAGATTGGAATCAAGGTCAATTATCTGCATTCAGAAATTAAGACCCTTGAGCGGATTGAGATTATTCGCGATTTACGTCTCGGAAAATATGATGTGCTTGTGGGAATCAACCTTCTTCGTGAAGGACTAGATATTCCAGAGGTGTCGCTCGTGACGATTTTAGATGCAGATAAAGAAGGCTTTTTACGCTCTGAAAGATCCCTTATCCAAACGATTGGCCGGGCAGCGAGAAATTCAGAAGGCCGGGTCATTATGTATGCAGATAAAATGACCAAATCAATGGATATTGCGATTCAAGAAACGAAGCGAAGACGAGAGCAGCAAGAGGCATATAATGAAAAATATGGAATTACACCGCAAACCATCCATAAGAAAATTAGAGATGCCATTAAAGCAACAAAGATACATGAAGAATCGGAAGAATATGAAACAAATGCAGCACCAAAGCTGTCAAAAATGAGCAAAAAAGAACGAGAAAAAGTGATCGAAAAGGTCGAGATGGAAATGAAAGATGCAGCAAAAGCGCTTGATTTTGAAAAAGCAGCAGAATTAAGAGATCTATTGCTAGAGCTAAAAGCGGAAGGATGATTGCCTGATGGCTATGGAACGAATAGAGGTGAAAGGTGCTAGAGCCCACAACCTTAAAAATATTGATGTGAATATCCCACGTGACCAGTTAGTGGTCATCACAGGTTTATCTGGTTCAGGAAAATCGTCTCTTGCCTTTGATACCATTTATGCAGAGGGGCAGCGCAGGTACGTTGAATCTCTTTCAGCGTATGCGCGCCAATTTCTCGGTCAAATGGATAAACCGGATGTAGATGCCATTGAAGGTCTTTCTCCGGCGATTAGTATTGATCAGAAGACGACGAGCCGGAACCCTAGATCAACAGTTGGAACCGTTACTGAAATCTATGATTATTTACGTCTCTTGTATGCTCGAGTTGGGAAACCGATTTGTCCGATACATGGGATTGAAATTACGTCCCAAACGATTGAGCAGATGACGGATCGTATTTTAGAATATCCAGAAAGAACGAAATTGCAAGTGCTTGCGCCGGTCGTATCTGGCCGAAAAGGGACACATGTTAAAGTACTTGATCAAATTCGAAAACAAGGCTATGTACGAGTAAGAGTCGACGGAGAGATGGAAGATCTGTCAGAAGAGATCGAGCTTGAAAAGAACAAGAAGCATTCCATTGAAGTTGTGATTGACCGAATCGTGGTGAAGGAAGGCGTTGCAGCTCGGCTGTCTGACTCCCTTGAAACGGCGCTGCGACTAGGTGAAGGCCGTGTGATGATTGATGTGATTGGACAAGAAGAGCTGTTATTCAGTGAACATCATGCTTGTCCGCACTGCGGATTCTCTATTGGTGAGCTTGAGCCGAGAATGTTTTCATTTAATAGTCCTTTTGGTGCCTGTCCGAGCTGTGATGGGCTTGGCTCTAAACTAGAAGTTGACCCTGAGCTTGTCATACCTAATAAGGATTTGACGTTAAGACAGCATGCGATTGCCCCGTGGGAGCCGCAGAGCTCACAATACTATCCTCAGCTCCTTGAGGCAGTATGTACACATTATGGTATCGATATGGACATTCCTGTGAAAGATATACCGTCGCATTTATTCGATAAAATTTTATATGGCAGCGGCTCTGAACGGATTTATTTCAAATATGAAAATGATTTTGGTCAGGTACGTGAAAATGAAATTGAATTTGAAGGTGTTCTACGTAACATTGAACGCCGCTATAAGGAAACCAGCTCAGATTATATTCGTGAGCAAATGGAGAAATATATGGCGAACCAGCCATGTCCGACATGTAAAGGATATCGTCTGAAAAAAGAGACGCTTGCGGTTCTGATCAATGGCAAACATATTGGAGAAATCACTGATTTGTCTGTTTCTGATGCCCTTGATTTATATGGTCAAATCGAGTTGTCTGAGAAAGATTTGCAGATTGCCCAGCTCATTTTACGTGAAATCAAAGAGCGCTTGTCTTTCTTAAATAATGTGGGATTAGATTACCTCACATTGAGCCGCTCGGCTGGCACACTATCTGGAGGAGAGGCGCAGCGGATTCGTTTAGCAACTCAAATCGGTTCAAGGCTGACAGGTGTTCTTTATATATTAGATGAACCATCTATTGGTCTGCATCAGCGTGATAATGACCGATTGATCGGGACATTGAAAAACATGCGTGACATCGGGAATACCCTCATTGTCGTCGAGCATGATGAGGATACGATGCTAGCCGCTGATTATTTGATTGATATTGGACCTGGAGCAGGAGTTCATGGAGGAGAAGTGATTTCAGCTGGGACACCGGAAGAAGTCATGAAGGATAAGAAATCTTTGACAGGACAATATTTATCTGGAGAGAAATTTATCCCACTACCGATCGAAAGAAGAAAGCCTGACGGTCGCTATATTGAGATCAAAGGTGCAAAAGAAAACAACCTGAAAAATGTTAATGCGAAGTTCCCCCTAGGTGTCTTTACAGCTGTGACTGGGGTCTCTGGTTCAGGGAAAAGTACGCTTGTGAATGAAATTCTATTAAAATCACTTGCGCAAAAACTGCACAGAGCGAAGGCGAAGCCAGGACACCATAAAGAAATCAAAGGAATGGACCATTTAGATAAGGTGATTGATATTGATCAATCTCCAATCGGTCGTACGCCAAGATCCAACCCTGCCACGTATACAGGTGTATTTGATGATGTGCGAGATGTGTTTGCACAAACCAATGAAGCCAAGGTACGAGGGTATAAAAAAGGGAGATTCAGCTTTAACGTTAAAGGTGGCCGCTGTGAGGCATGTCGCGGAGATGGTATCATTAAAATCGAAATGCACTTTTTACCTGATGTGTATGTGCCTTGTGAGGTGTGCCACGGGAAACGGTATAACCGCGAGACGCTTGAGGTCACATATAAAGGGAAAAACATTGCTGATGTGCTTGAAATGACTGTAGAGGACGCACTCCAATTTTTCGAAAACATTCCGAAAATTAAGCGGAAGCTTCAAACGATTTTTGATGTTGGACTAGGGTACATTACACTTGGACAGCCTGCGACGACATTGTCTGGAGGAGAGGCGCAGCGTGTGAAATTGGCATCTGAGCTTCATCGTCGTTCAAACGGAAGGTCTCTTTATATTTTAGACGAGCCAACAACAGGTCTGCATGTGGATGATATTGCCCGCTTATTAAAAGTGCTTCAGCGTTTGGTCGAAAACGGAGATACGGTACTAGTGATTGAGCATAACCTTGATATTATCAAGGCAGCTGATTACCTCGTTGACCTCGGACCAGAGGGCGGTGCAGGCGGCGGAACGATCATTGCCTCTGGAACTCCTGAGCAGATTGCAAAAGAAAAAGCTTCTTACACTGGTCGATACTTAAAGCCTATTTTAGAGCGTGACCGTAAACGGATGAAACAGTTGGTCAAAGAAACAGAAAGTGTGACTTCATCATAAAAAAACCCCTCGTTAAGAGGGGTTTCAGCGTGTAGACAAACCCTCGCATTCTTTGTCAGGACTGCGTTCCGGTGCTCACGAATGTTTAATTCGCTCCACTCCGGTACTCGTCCTTTCTAGACTTCAAAGGTTTTCTATCACGCTGAAAAGAAGACAAAGGGCTAAAATCAAGTTCATTTTAGCCCTTTGTCAACAATCTGAAACCCCTCATTAAGAGGGGTTTTCTTTTATTGCGCATCTTCCTTTGGCATTAAATGACTGAGTTGCGTTAAATCCTTTAAAATATGCGTGCTGCTGCTGTCGAGCAGTACCTTTAAATAACGAATATCACCATATTTAGGATGAGACGGATGAATGGTCTCAAGCTCCCTGATCATATCGCTGTTCATGCTTTTTTGTTTCTGTATAAGGTCTAAAAGCGCTTGAGCCGTCTGGTTAGTATTATGATGATCTGTCAAAATAATTACCCCCTATAATGATAATCACCATCTTTTCAACATATTTTAAAGGGTAATCCGTGAAGAATCTACACTTAGGTGCAAAAAGATGTAATTTGTGTCTAAGGTCATATGTAAATCGAATGATTTTGAAACTTTTGCTACGCAATAAACGTATGAGTTAGAAAGGAATTTTCATCATGAAGGAGCGAATATATATGAATAGAGATCAGTCGATCATTGCATCAATTTGTTATTTTAGTGTATTTTTTATGCCATTTATTGTACCGATCGTGGCATATTTTGTAGTGGACCAAAAGGAACCGAAACGGCACGCCTTGCGGGCATTGTGGTCACATGTTTTGCCAGTCGCAGCGTGCGTGTTGCTGGTTTTTGGGTCTATCCCATTTTTATTGTCGACACAGGCAAGTGACTCACTCATGCCAGTAATCATGATGCTCATCTTGTCCTTTTTAGTCGCTATTGGCTTTTTGATCTCTGTCATTTGGAATATCATTCAAGGTATTAAAGTACTTCAATCCATCAAATCGTAGGAGGGCTTTGTATGAATGAAAAAGAACGCATTTTAAAATTAGTAGAAGACGGGACATTATCGGCAAAAGAAGCGATTACGCTACTTGAAAAACTAGAGGAAAGTCCGTCTGTTTCATTAGAAAAGTCAACCGCTGATCACACCTTTCATGAAGAAAAAGCCGGCACTGAGAGCAAAGGAAATGGTACCGAAAATCTTGGTGCAAAGCTGTTTGGCTGGTTAGACTCTGCGGTGAAAAAGGTGAAAGACGTAGATCTTGATTTGAATTTTGGACAGTCGGTCGACGTTGAGCACATTTTCCAGTTCAAAGACGCCTCACTCTCTCATTTAGATATTCAATTGGCGAACGGCAGTCTCAATGTGATGCCTTGGGGCGATAGCGATATTCGAGCAGAATGCCATGCAAAAATCTATCGAGCAGAAGACGGAGAACAGGCAAGACAGCAATTTCTCAATCAATTGGACTGCGGCCTTGAAGGAGATAAATTTTTTATCCGGACCGAAAAGAAGACGATGAAAGTCAATGTCACTTTATATGTACCGCGTATCCAATACGATAAAATCAAGGTGAAACTGTTTAATGGTCCGATTCGAGGGGAAAAGCTAAAGACAAAAGAACTTGCTGCGAAAACCACCAATGGTGTCGTCTCTTTTGCCTCATTACAGGCGGAAAAGGTTGGAATTGAAACAGCAAACGGACAAATTAAACTGGCGGATCACGAGTGTGGTATGATTGAAGTAGAAACCATTAATGGGCTGATTGACCTGCGCGGGAAAAGTGAGTCAATTGATGCCCAAAGCTTTAACGGAAACATTGCTGTTCAGCTGTCGGATGAGAAGTGCCGTTCCATTTATGCGAAAACGACAACAGGCAGTGTGGACGTCCAGATCCCGCGTGCGTGTGCAGTGACCGCTGAGCTAAAAAGCAATCTTGGGTCTATTTCTCACGATTTGCTTGATGCAGAGATGATTAAAGAGAAAAATGAGACATTACAAAAAGAAAAAATGATCAAAGCCAACCAACAGGCAGTGAACAGTATATCCATTTTTGCAGAAACAAAAACAGGTTCAATACAAGTAAAGCACCAATCAGACAAGGAGTGATTCTACATGAAGAAGCTTTATCGTTCAGCAACAGATAAAAAAATAGCGGGTGTTGTTGGTGGGCTTGCCGAATACTTAAGTGTCGATGCATCTCTGCTTCGCATTTTAACGGTCATCATCGGATTTATGACAGCATTTATGCCAATTTTCTTAGTCTACTTCATCTGGTATTTTGTTGTTCCGGAAGAAGGCACTAACTAAATGCTTAGATGGATCGTCAGTATTTTAGTCAATGCATTACTTTTAATCGTCATTGCTGGATATTTTGATTCGGGCATTCTGCCAGGGCTTGGGAGTGTATATGTTGAAGGGTTTGGCGCAGCCATTGTGGCAAGTATCATTTTATCTTTGCTCAATATTTTAGTGAAGCCGTTTTTGATCATTTTAACGCTTCCAGTAACCGTCCTTACACTAGGATTGTTCTTGTTTGTGATTAATGCCATCACACTCATGATGACATCAAGCTTTATGGGCGATAGTTTTAACATTGATGGGTTTGGAACGGCCATTTGGATGGCTGTCATCTTATCCATTTTCCATCTGTTGATACAAAAAGGAATTGTAGAGCCGTTAGCGAAAAAAAGCTAACGGTTTTTTTGACCCTTTTTGTATTGTTTCTCCGTATCATCAGACATAAAAACTTCCTTCAGGAGACACAATATCCGAAGGGAGGCGGTGCACGATGGTGAACGTGAGCAGACAAATCATGCTTTTATGTTTTTTTATCATTCTTTTTTGTTTCAATCAGCCTGCATCAGCAGGGCCTTTTATTCAAACACAAGTCAATATACCGGACAAGCCTTTTTCTCCTTTTATCTTCGATCCCTTTCATGTGGATGTCCGTCCAGTTTTAGGGGAAAAAAGCCGTGATCTTCAGTTTCGTGCATCTATTACGGATCCGGAACAAATTTTGTCTGCAATCTTGTATTATAAACAAAGTGATGAGTTAGGGTACCGTTTGATCCCAATGGAACGGCTGCCAGGTATGAAGCCAGAATTTACAGCGAAAATTCCGCCAGATCAATTATGGAATTCAACGGTTCGTTACTATACAGAGTTTCTTACGCAAAAGTCCGTGATCAAAACAGCAGAACAATCTGTCCACTTAAATGGATTTGAAGAGGATCTCTCGCGTATTCCCGACTTAGTCATCACAGAAATTGTTGTCAATTCAAAAAATCGCAAAGGCAAAGATGCATTTGAATTTATTGAGGTATATAACACAACACACGAGCCTATCTCTCTTAAACATTATCAGCTTCGCTACCGCAATCCTGCACAAGGAATTGACATGGATGATGTGTATTCCTTTCACACAAATCCAGTCATTCTTTCACCTGGAAAACCGTATGTTTTCTGGCTGAGGAAAAAAGGTCAGGAGCATTTAACGGTAGCGGACTTCAATGCCATGTACAAAAGTCAATTAAAAGAGGGAGAACATGTATCTGTCATCGAAAGCAAAGGGCTTTCCAACTCTAAATCTCGTCTTGTTTCCATTACAACGAATATAGGGGAGGAAATTTCTTCAGCAGCATTTCGCTTGAAGCCTTCATGGTTTAGTGAACATAAATCTTTGCTCTTCAAATATCCAATGGACGGTACTTCTCAAATGAAGCTAATCTCGAAAATTGAAGAAGAGCCTACGCCTGGAAAAGTGCTAAAAGCACAAATTCCATCTGAGAAAAAAGAAATGTCTCAAGATATCCATAAACCTGTGATTGAAGATATGACAGTGAGGAAACCAGTGAAACCAACTGAAAGCATAGAGATTAAAGCAGATGTACAGGATGATCAGGTCGTCAAAACCGTCAAGCTTCGCTACCGAACAAATCGGAAAGAGGATTTCAAGGAAATACTGCTTCAAAAAGATCATAACGATCGGTTATTTCATCATATTATTTACTCACCCGAGTTGATTGGTAAAGAACAATTGGAATATCAGCTTGAAGCGTCAGACGGTGAAAATACAGCGATGACGATGAAAAAAATGATTGATGTGGAGCAAGTTAGCAAAGCTCATGGCCTACGATTCAATGTAGAAGAAGGAGATACAGTTTCAGGGTTATTTCCACTAAAGGCAACGTCTGATCAGAAAAAAAGCATTGAATTATTGATAGATGGAAAGCGGAATCAGCAAGTGTTTTCTGCCCTTGAAGCAGATCCATATATTGCATTTGATGTCAAAGGGACAAATTTATATTTTAAAAATGGTGTGTCCATAGGTAAGCACTTACTTTCAATTTTTGATGATTCGACAAAAGTGTATCGCACCTATACAATGCCAATACCAGAAGCAGAAATGAAAAAGGCAGGTCTACAATCGATCTCCTTCCATGCAGGAACAAAATCCTCTCCAGTTGATCGGCTGCCTGGAGAGAATCACGATGATTTTGAATTAAAAAATGTCCGAATGATTCTATCGAATGGAACTCAAATTCCTCCAATCAATGCAAACCCGCAAAAAGAATGGAGAATGGGAGACAGCGGTAACGCCAAAAAGGTCAGAACATTTCAATTTGAAATACCAAAAGAAGCTTATGTTTCAACGTTTATGAAGTGGGATACTAGAAGGTTGAAAGAAGGGCCGCACCTGATTGAGGCCAAAACCTCAGACGAGCATGCATCTGTTAAAGTGAACGTCGATAATACGGGACCGAAAATTAAAACCAACGTCCAAACCAAGGATCCATATAAAGGAGCCTTTACGTTAAAAGCAAAGGTAACGGATCGTTGGAGTGACATAGAGGAGATGAAGGCATATGTAGATGGCAAGCCAATTTCCTTGCCATACCAGACGTCCTCTAGCGAATTAAACCCGGGGGAGCACACGCTGACAATTAAAGCAAAAGATGCCGCAGGAAACATGTCAACGTTGAAAAAAGATTTCAAGACGGTACATGAACACCCTGAGCCACCAGAACGCATAGCAGATAAGACGAAAATGAAATCGTCAAAGCAAACTGTGCTCACCAAGGACCCAACGAATGATAAGTTGGATTATTCCTTTTACCGTGCTTATCAATATACATCGTTGCATCCATCAATGAAGATTTTGAAATATGCAGCGGAGACAGAACCGCCAAAGAGCTTTAACGAAAAAGGAGAAATGATTTTTTCTAATCAAGAACGAAATCGCATTGCATTTGCTGATGGTAAGTCAGTTGAAACAAAGGATTTACATCGTTTTCCCTATCATCGTTTTCAAATCAAGGTTGATCAAGACGTACGTGAAAAGGATGTCGTCGAGGCGATGTGGAAAGGGAGTTCATTGTCAGGGAGAAAGGTGACCATGTATGCATGGAATCATCAGCAAGAAAAGTGGGATAAAATCACTCATCATTTTGCTAAAGATCAAAAGGAATTTTACCTGAAAGGACTGCTGTCAGTCAGACAGTATATGAAGAATCATACGTTTGATTTACTTGTACAGGATGAAATTAGTAAAGCACAAAAGCCATATAAGATGGTTTGGATGTCTGACACACAATATTATGCAAAGAGCTATCCTCATATCTTTAAACAAATGGTCGAGTGGATCAGAGACCAGAGAGAAAAATTAAACATTCAATATGTGTTTCATACCGGCGATATTGTGGATGATTCAAAAGATAAACAATGGCAACGTGCCGATATGTTTATGCGCGTGTTAGATGAGCATCAGATTCCTTATGGTGTTTTAGCAGGAAATCATGATGTTCGACATAAAGACGGTTTTTATGCGGAATACGGGAAATATTTCGGTGAGAAACGCTTTGCTAATAAACCGTACTATGGTGAGTCCTATCAAAACAATCGCGGTCATTATGATCTCATCTCTGCCGGTGGCAATGATTATATGATGGTATACATGGGCTGGGGGATTAAGCAAGATGAAATTGATTGGTTGAACCGTGTAATTTCTGAGCATCCAGACCGTATTGTCATTTTAAATTTCCATGAGTATTTGTTGGTCAGTGGCAACCGCAGCCCAATTGGTGACCTCATCTTCCATCAGGTAGTGAAACGCCACCCCAATATAGTGGCGGTATTTAGCGGACACTATCACGGAGCGAGCAGGAAAGTAGATGAGCTTGATGATGACAAGGATGGCAAAGTAGATAGGAAAGTATATCAGATACTCGCTGATTATCAGTCAGGTCCTGAAGGTGGACAAGGGTTTATGCGATTGATAACAGCCGATCAAGAAAAAAACCAGCTTCATTTTACGACATACTCACCTTACATGAATCAAGAGCATTTCTACGATCCTAAAACGTATGGAGATCAAGATGAATTTTCAATCGATGTGGATTTGACACCAAAAATGAAATCTGTCAAAACCAACTATTTTGAACTCAATGTGTACACAAATGTTTTGATAGGAGAGGCGCGCGGTGTAAAAAGCGGCAAAAAAGCAAGCTTTGAGTGGAAAGGCTTAAAGCCAAATGAAGACTATTATTGGTACACTGTCGCAAAAGATCGTTTTCAAGGAAAAGCAATCTCACCAATATGGAAAATTCATACAAAGAGTGATCGTGAAGCAACATTTCTTAGGAAATAAAAACAGTGCTCCTTTTATAAGGGCACTGTTTATCTTTCCATTGTATGAATGAGCTTGTAACGATCTCCTCTATAAACGGAAATGACATATTCAAAGGGAATGTCATTCTGAAAATAAGTCGTTCTTGCGATTGAGAGCACGGGATCGCCTGTTGAAATTGATAGCACCTGTGCTTCTTCATTTGAAGCTACATTCGCTTCAAGCTCTTGTTTTGCATGAGCAATTGTAAGGCCTGTTTGAGTCTCTATATATTCATATATAGAGCCAGTTAAATGTTCCCTTGTTAAATCTCCTGCAAATGCTTCAGGGATATAGCTTGTTTCAATCGCCATCGGTTCATCATTTGCGAGGCGTATCCGTTTGAGTTCAAATATAGCATCGCCATTTGACAGTTGTAAGACAGGAAGCAAGTGATCTGGACAGACGATTTTATTGAAATCAATCAGCTGGCTTGAAGCTTTAAGCCCACGCTGACGCATATCCTCTGTAAAGCTTGTTAAGCCTTGAAGCGGCTGTTCAAATTTTTTCCGGCTCACAAAGGTGCCTTTTCCTTTTTGGCGATACAAATATCCCTCGTTCACAAGGTTCGATAAGGCTTGTCTGACAGTCATTCGACTTATACCAAAGCGTTCGGCATATTCTCTTTCAGAAGGAATGAGTGTATCAGGTGATAATGTTCCATCCTCAATCTGTTTTTTCAGGCTCTCCATAATCTGATGGTACATCGGAATAGGTGACTGCTTATCAATAAACATGTGAAAATCCTCTCGTGTTTAGCTTTAGCGTAGTGAACCAGCTTCTCGATCAATCAAAATCGTCACATCTTCATGAAGTTTCAGAGCAGATGCTGGGAAGTCTGGATGTATCTCCGTCTGTTCTAAATATTGTATCACTTTCGCTTTTGATTTTCCTGATGCAAGAAGGAGAATCTTTTTACTTGAAAGAATGCTCGCAATGCCCATGGTGATGGCATGTGTAGGGACTTTATCAATAGAAGAAAAGTATCTTGCATTGGCCTGGCGCGTATTTTCATCTAGTTGCACGACATGAGTCATTGAGTTAAATGGGGTACCGGGCTCGTTAAAACCAATATGTCCATTTTGACCGATTCCAAGAAGCTGCAGGTCGATGCCTCCTATATCTTGAATGAGCTGATCATATCTTAAGCATTCCTTTTCTAAATCAGGTGAAGCGCCATTTGGAAGGAAATACTGATCCTGTGGAAGATCAATATGATCAAATAAATGACGTTTCATATAGGTCATATAACTATTTTCATGATTTGGATCAAGACCTACATATTCATCTAAATTGACTGTTTTTGTTTGTTTGAATGACAATTGTTGTGATTGATAAAGGTGAATTAACTCTTGATATGTATCAAGAGGTGTACCCCCTGTTGCCAGGCCGAGTACGGCATCTGGTTTAGAAGCGATTGTACGCGTGATCAGGGCTGCTGCTTCTTTTCCTAATTGCTCTTTATCTTCAAATTCAATGATGTTCATTAGTGGTTAGCCTCCTTTTTCTCATAAACGATTTGTCCATGGCAGATCGTCATCATTAGTTCGCCAGACTCATCCCAAATGACAAGGTCTGCTTGTTTTCCAACTTCAATCGAACCAAGCTGCTGATCAATTCCTAGCTGAATGGCTGCATTAGTTGAGGTCATCTTTGCTATCTCTGTCCATTCACAATGTGTGATCAGTTTCATTCGTTTGACGCCATCTTTCATGCGCAGAATCGATCCTGCTAGTGTACCGTCTGCCAGTAAAGCTTTTTCGCCACTGACTGTGACTGTTTGGCCCCCAAACTCATACATGCCATTCCCGAGTCCTTTTGCGCGCATTGAGTCGGTAATCATCATTAAACGATCACTTCCTTTTGCCAAATACGCAAGCTTGATGGCAAGTGGATGAGAGTGTATCCCATCCGTAATCAGCTCAGTATGAAGATCCTTGTTCGTAAGAGCAGCTCCTACAGCGTTTGGTTCACGATGCTGAAACGAACTCAGTGCATTATAAAGATGCGTGACATGGCGTGCACCATGTTTCGCTGCTAATTCAATCATGTCATGGTGGGCATTCGTATGTCCAATAGAAGGAATAATGTTTTTTTCTTGCAACAAGGAAAGAAAAGCAAAATTAGGGTCTTCCTCAGGCGCGAATGTGACAATTTTAATAAGCTGTTCAGAAGCATCCAGCCATTTTTTAAAAAGAGGGAGATCAGGCTGCTTTATCCATTGAACAGGTTGTGCCCCTGTTTTATCTTTTGAAATAAAAGGACCTTCAAGATGGATACCTAAACATTGTGCCTGAACGCCTGCTTGTTCTTCATTATGTGGTTTCCACTGGGCGACATTTTTAAGTGCTTGCTCTATCTCTTGATGGTTTTGAGTGATGGTTGTGGCTAAAAAACTTGTCGTTCCTTCTGATGGTAAGTGATCAGCGAGTGTATTCATGGCTTCTGATGTCGCATCCATCATATCTGCTCCATATCCACCATGGATGTGAATATCAATCATTCCGGGAAGTAAATAAAAGTTTTCCCGGGAAATATATACTTTTTCATAATTTCCTGTCGGTGGTGTTGTTGAAATATAGTCAATCTTGCCGTCGCGTAAACCGACAAAACCGTTTGCAATCATTTCAGTCTTTGTCACAATATGAATATTGGAGAGCAATAAAGAGCTGCTCATGATTGTGCCCCCTTTAGTCATTGTCTTTGATTTAGTTTACCTTTTTTAAGTATAGTTGTCTATACCAGTAAAATAACGGAAACAGGAACAGGATAAAATACTGTTTTGGGATCATCATTGAAAGTGATAAAATAGAGCTGTATTTCTGAATCGCCTGTGATAAAAGGAGGAAGAAGCGTGCCGAAAGTTCGTACGAAGGACATAATGGAACAATTTCATCTTGAACTGGTAAGTGGGGAAGAAGGGATTAATCGTCCCATTACAATCAGTGATCTTTCCAGACCAGGTATTGAAATGGCTGGTTATTTTACATATTACCCAAAAGAAAGAGTTCAACTTTTAGGGAAAACAGAGCTTTCTTTTTTTGAACAGCTCCCAGAACGCGAACGAAAGCAGAGAATGATGTCTCTTTGTACTGATATTACCCCTGCAATTATTTTGTCGCGAGATCGTGAAGTGCCGAAGGAGTTAATTGAAGCTTCAAATGAAAATGGCGTACCTGTGTTACGTTCAAGTCTAAAAACGACAAGACTTTCGAGTCGTTTGACCAACTTTTTAGAAAGTAAGCTTGCACCAACGACCGCAATTCATGGCGTGCTCGTAGATGTATATGGTGTAGGTGTATTGTTAATTGGGAAAAGCGGAGTAGGAAAAAGTGAAACAGCCTTAGAATTAGTAAAAAGAGGACACAGGCTGGTCGCAGATGATTGCGTAGAAATCCGTCAAGAGGATCAGGATACGTTAGTTGGAAGCGCACCAGAGTTGATTGAACATCTTTTAGAAATCCGTGGATTAGGCATCATTAATGTGATGACCTTATTTGGAGCTGGGGCTGTCAGAAGCTATAAGAGAATTACGATTGTGATGAACCTTGAGCTTTGGGAACAAGGCAAACAGTACGATCGTTTAGGACTTGAAGAAGAGAAGATGCGAATCATCGATACAGATGTACCGAAGCTGACCATTCCTGTCCGACCTGGGCGAAACTTAGCGGTTATCATTGAAGTGGCTGCGATGAATTTCAGATTAAAACGCATGGGACATAATGCAGCGGAACAATTTACAAGTAAACTAGCCGATGTCATTGAAGACAATGGCCAAGATGAATAGGAGTTGTCTATATGAACGAAGCGATTCAGCCAATTGATCCGATTGCTTTTCAGCTCGGACCTCTTTCGGTTCATTGGTATGGTGTGATCATTGGGGTAGGAGCCTTACTAGGACTCTGGCTCGCACTGAGAGAATGTGAGAAAAGAGGAATCAATAAAGATACGTTTATTGATTTAATCTTATTTGCCATTCCAATAGCGATTATTTGTGCACGAATTTATTATGTATCCTTCGAATGGGATTACTATCAGCAGCACCCAAATGAAATCATTAAGACTTGGCATGGCGGAATTGCCATTCATGGCGGGCTGATAGGTGCTGTTCTGACAGCGATCATCTTCACAAAAGTGAAAAAGGTGTCCTTCTGGAAAATAGCCGATGTGGCAGCACCTAGTATTTTACTAGCGCAAGCCATTGGACGCTGGGGGAACTTTATTAATCAGGAAGCGCATGGTGAGGCTGTTTCAAGAGCCTTTTTAGAGAATTTACATTTGCCTGAGTTGATCATTAATCAAATGTATATTGATGGAACCTATTATCACCCAACGTTCTTATACGAATCATTATGGAATCTTGCCGGTGTTGTGATCTTGATTTTATTACGTAGAACATCGATGCGTAGAGGCGAAATCTTCTTGTCTTATTTAATTTGGTATTCAATCGGTCGTTTCTTCATAGAAGGTATGAGAACGGACAGTTTGATGCTGACAGAACATCTTCGGATCGCTCAAATGATTTCGATTGCCATTTTTGCAGTGGCTGTTTTGCTGATTATCTTTAGAAGAATAAAAGGTTACGCATCAATTCCGTATAAAGAAAACAACTCATCGAATTAAAGCAGGAGGGGTCATAAGGATGCGGGAGACATGGAAAAACGGCTTAAAAGCAGGGCTATCGACAACTTGGACACTTGGAAAAGTCATCTTTCCGGTTACCATTCTCGTCAGTATCTTGCAGCATACGCCTGTTATGGATTGGATTATTCAATTCATACGGCCGTTTATGGGGTTGTTTGGTCTTTCAGGAGAAGCGGCCATTCCGCTTGTATTAGGAAATGTGCTGAACTTGTATGCGGGCATTGCCGCCATTTTGACACTAGATCTTCCTGTGAAGGAAGTGTTTATTTTGGCTGTGATGCTGTCCTTTTGTCATAACCTGATCATCGAATCGACAGTGGCAGCAAAGGTTGGACTCAGAGTGTCAGTCATTTTGCTGGTCAGAATCAGTCTTGCTGTAGTTTCAGCTATTGTCATTCATCTCGTTTGGCAGGGAGGCCAGGAGCCGGCACAATATGGACTACTGACGGCAGCTCAGACGGCTGATGTGCCTTCCAGCTGGTACATGATTGTCCTAGTCGCTTTACAAAAAGCCGTACTCGGCGTGCTCCAGCTCGCCTGTATCGTCATCCCTCTTATGATTATCATTCAATTCATGAGAGATTTAGGATGGCTCCATACGCTGTCTAAGTGGATGTCTCCATTTACGAGAATGCTTGGAATGAAAGAAAATACGTCGATGACGATGGTCGCTGGGTTAACCATTGGTCTAGCATACGGAGCTGGCGTGATGATGAAGGCAGTGGAAGAGGACGGCGTGAGTAAAAAGGATTTAACCCTTGCTTTCATTTTCCTTGTTGCTTGCCATGCAGTGGTCGAAGATACGCTGATATTTATTCCTCTTGGGATTCCTGTGTGGCCGCTTCTTGTCATCCGTCTGATATCTGCTATTTTATTAACAGCTGCCATTAGCTATATTTGGCGAAAGCGCGAACTTGCAGCTGTTAGAAAGGAAGCCATATGAACGAATCAACTATTAACACCGTGCTATTTGATTTAGATGGCACATTAATCAATACAAATGAATTAATTATTGCTTCATTTCAACATACGCTTGATCATTATTACCCTGGTCAGTACAGCCGTGAAGAAATCCTTCATTTCATTGGTCCGTCATTATTTGATACATTCTCTGCGATGGACCCTAATCTAACGGATGACATGATTCAGATGTACCGCAAATTTAATCATGAACAGCATGATCTGCTCGTGACTGAATATGAGACTGTTATAGATACATTGAAAATCTTGCAGGATCGAGGATTTAAGCTTGGCATTGTTACAACAAAGATACGTGACACAGTGTTAATGGGATTGAAGCTGACCGGTTTAGAGCCATTCTTTGAGGTGATTGTGACGCTCGATGATGTCCAAAATGAAAAGCCGCATCCTGAGCCAGTCCAACTGGCATTATCCAAGCTTGGCAGTGATCCACATGAAGCGGTGATGGTCGGTGACAATTATCACGATATTTTGTCTGGTCAAGCGGCAGGGACAAAAACAGCAGGTGTTGCTTGGTCGATTAAGGGAGAAGAAGCCCTTTTAAAGCATCGCCCTGATTTTATGTTAAAGAAAATGAGTGATCTCCTGGCGATTGTTGGAGCTGATTGAGTTGAGAAAAACAGATCGTTATCCTGTAAAAGGGGTCAATTCGTTACGTCAAGTCTATCGGACGGTTCCTTTTTTCAAAGTGGTGAAAAACTTTATTTTCATTCAAATCGCACGGTACACGCCCTTTATGGGAATGAAAAATTGGATATACAGAACCTTTCTTCGTATGAAGGTCGGCGAAGATACAGCGTTTGCCTTAATGGTCATGGTGGATCTCATGTTTCCTGAGAAAATCACGGTCGGTCGAAATTCGGTGATTGGCTATAACACCACCATTTTGACCCATGAGTATTTGATTAAAGAATACAGACTTGGGGAAGTCTATATTGGTGATGAAGTCTTAATTGGAGCCAATTCTACCATTTTACCTGGTGTGACCATTGGGGACGGAGCGATCGTGTCGGCTGGTACACTTGTTCATAAGGATGTTTCAGCAGGCTCATTTGTTGGAGGAAATCCAATGCGCATGATTTATACGAAAGAAGAAATGAAAGCACGTCAATCTAAGTCTGCTGAGTAGCTCGGCAGACTTTTTTGTTGACAATATGTTATGGTGTAACTATAATGATTACAACAGAGGTGAGAAAACATGAAAATCAGCAGCAGATTTACTGTCGCTGTCCATATTCTGGCCTTGCTATCACTTGAAAAAGGATCATTACAGACATCGGAGGATATTGCGGGAAGTGTGAATACAAACCCAGTTGTTATCCGCCGTATTATGAGTAAATTAAAAAAAGCAGGCCTAATCTCGACGAGTCTTGGCAAAGGTGGTTCTCAGCTGAACCGCAGTGAAGACGAGATCACGCTACTTGATGTGTATAAAGCGGTTGAAGTGGTGGATGAGGGAGAATTGTTTCAAATCCATGAAAGCCCAAATCCTGACTGTCCGATCGGTGCAAATATCCAAGCTGTGCTTGAGTTAATCTTGTGCCGCGCTCAAAGTGCAATGGAGCAAGTGCTTGCTGAGATCAAATTAAGTGAACTAACGCAGGTGTTAATCAAAAAAATTGGATGATCTATTCAATTTTTTTTGCTCTTGTTGTAACTATGTTGATTACAATACGGTTGGCATTTTAAAATAGGTATCTGAGACTCCTTTAATCGCAGTTGGCGGAGCAGGCAATCTATTGGTTAATGAGGCAAAAACAACAACGCTTGTGGACACACCAGTGTTACCTAAGGAGTCTGCTGCTATGGCTTTACAGCAAGGAGAATTGATGGTTTGAAATGGACCTTCTTAGTCCAATTGCATTCTTTGATCTAGTTAGCTTACGGGGGAATCACAATGTTAAGGAAATATAAAAAGCCGAAATTCCCGAGTGTTATAAGTGAGAAATTAGGCTTTCGTTACTTCAGAAGAGCGTCATTTTATGGAGTAATTAAGAAATGACTGATTTTTGTAGACTTTCTAATAAGGACATTCCTATATTTTCATCGTCATTTCTACCTAATCTATAATTGGCTAAAACTACGGAGGCAACTTTCTTTTCTTTATCAATCACTAAAAATGAACTAAAACAACCTGTTCCACCACCATGAAAAATAACATGATTGTTTTTCTTTAAAAGGAACCATCCAAGGCCCATATCATATTTTTTTGTTCCATTTCCATGTTTTTTATGACAAAGCGACAAATATGGATGATCTTCGTAAATGTTGATTTTTGCATATTTCAGTAAATCATCAGCAGTGGAACTGATTGCACCCGCAGGTGATATAAGATTCTCTTTGTTCCATTTCCAGTTACCGTACTCATTATTTTTTCTGTCATAACCATGTAAATTATTATTTGATGTGCCTAAATAAGTACCGTTTAGTCCAAGCTCATGATGAAGAAAGTCATTCATAGTGTCCCAATATCCTTTGCCTGATGCAATCCCCAACGCATACCCAATAAGTGATATACCAAAATTTGAATATTTCCATGAATAATCCATGTCCTTTAATGTATGATTTTTAATGAGCATTTTCATTTTGTTAAAATCCATATTTAATGGATTATTCATATTTAAATCCCCACTGCCAAGAATCAAATCTAAAATTAGCTTAGAATATTCCCGTCTATTTAATGGCAGTCTTGCTGAATATCCAGAAGAGTGGGTAGCAAGGCGGAGCAATGTAGGATAATAATTGTCTCCTTTAACTTCTTCTGTGAATTTTTGTATTGAATCGTTTATTGATAATTTTTTTTCAAATACATATTTAGATAGCAAAGATGCAGTAAAAGTCTTTGTAATAGAACCAATTTCATAATGGTATTTTTTTGATGAATCAAGTTCACCGTGTTCATTATAAATTTTTATTACAGAATGATTGTCTGTTAAATAGCCAACCGTTAATTTTAAATGTTTTTTTCCTCTACAGGCTCTTTTAATTAATCGTAATGTTTCATCACTGATTTCAAACATAATTGATCTCCCTTTCTTTGGTTGTGGGGATATTTAGAAAAGTTCATTTATTATTCAAAAAATAAATTTTTCACATTTTATTTCTCTTATTAATTGTTTGAATTCTTCGTTTCTCAAACTCCTTCATTACTTTCATTTGTAATTCACTATGATCTTCATCCATTTGTAAGTGACCATCTTCTTCAAATCCATCTTGTTCTTCACCGTCAAAACTATAAAGTTTCTTTAAAAGGTTCCACATTGTTTCTAATTCTTCAGTTGATAACTTGTTAAATAGTTCTTCTAAAAAAAAGATTCCTTTTTCTGAAACGACTAGCAATACTTCTTTTCCAGTTTGAGTTATTTTTACATTAATCGCACGTTTATCTTTCTTACTAGGAACTACGTGGACAAACCCCTTGTTTTCCATAATTGTGATTAACTGTTTTACGCTCTGTTTTGTGGTACCTAGTTTTCTAGCTATATTATTTAAAGTTGTTTCATCTTCAGGTAAATGCGCAATTGCTATCATTGCCATATACTGCCTGGATGTCAAAAGTTCAAGGAACTTGTCACCTCTCATCTGAATTTTATTTGCTAGAGAAAATAAAGTACCGTACGTTTGCTGCATTAAAAAAAGTTCTCTGTAAATATCCATAATTAACCTCCAATTTAGTCAATATACTGTCTAAATTAACTGTATCACATTAGTCAATATACTGTCTATTTTATTTAGGGTCGAAAAATCTCTTAAGAAGAAGAAAGACCCCAGTTTGCAACCGGATATTTCAAGTTGAATTTTTATAATTAATGGAGAATTAAAAACAACCTCTATGCATACTAATAGAGGTTGTTTTTTACGCTTTAATGATAATCGCTTGACTACCCATCTGTTCCCAAGAATCTTCAAACTGATCGCGGTCGACTTTTTGATTCTTTTCTCCGTATGGGTTATTTAAGTAGACATGCTCCTTGTCATAGCCTGTGATGACCACGCTATGCATATTAAAGCTTACATCGATTTTGCCATTTGGTGTATTCCATGTTTCGATGTTATCTATTTTGTCAAAGGTGGATGTGGTAATCACCCAAACAGGATACCCTTTTTCAAGTGATTGATATATGGCTTTTTTGACAGGTTTTCCGCTTAAATCGACGACTTGAGCGCCTGCATATTTTTTCGCAAGCTGATAAATAGGTTCATGGTATACACCGAGACCGGGTCCATTCTCCATATCTCCTACAAACCCGTCACGTGGGTCTCCTTTTAAACCATTTTCATAATTGAGCGGAACACGTTTGATTTCATTTGCCAATGCGTCTTTCGTCACTTGCTCAAAGCCGCTGTAATGGAGAAGCATCGCTAAGCTTGTGACTTCGCATCCATTATAAAGCTTTGGGGCATCCATTTGATTGTAGAGGATGACGTCCATGGCTTTTTTACTTCCTTTTAAAGAAGAATAAGAGGCGTCTGTTTTTTTCGTTGATCGTGTTTCTTCAGCTGCAAGTGCCGTATCGTTTTCTTTTTCTTTGGCTGCTTCGTGTGGTGAAGCTGTCTTTTTGACTTGGTCGATTTGTGTCACGTATATAAAGCCGAAATAAACAAGGCATGCGCACAACAAAGTTAGGATTAATGTCTGGATGAACTTCACTGTAATCTCCTGTTTTATTCAATATTTTTATGTATTATAGCACGTTCTTTCACTGAACATGCAGAATAGGGACAGGTTTCACTTGAATGTAATAATTCCACAAATTTTTCATGAAAATAGAGAGAAAATAAAAATGATTGATTTAATCACTTTATTTTGTTAGCATATTATCATATTAGCGAACTAAAGGATTCGGAATTTTTTGTTTTAATGTGTTGGAGGTGCAGAAGAACATGTTTATGTTTGAGAAACCGTATGGTATGCGGGATTCATTACCAGGATTGTATGAGACGAAGAAAAAAGTGAGACATTCTTTAACAGAGGTCATGAATGGTTGGGGTTACCGGTTGATGGAGACACCAACGCTTGAATTTTACGATACAGTCGGTGTTCAATCGGCGATTACAGATACACAGCTCTTTAAGCTTTTAGATCAGAACGGGCAAACCCTAGTACTTAGACCTGATATGACGGGACCTATTGCGAGAGTAGCGGCATCAAAGCTCCATGAACAGGCGTATCCACTTCGCGTTGGGTATGCGGCCAATGTGTTTCGGGCGCAGGAAAGAGAAGGCGGAAGGCCATCAGAATTTGAGCAGGTCGGAATTGAGTTGATTGGAGACGGTTCGATTAGTGCAGATGCTGAAGTGATCGCGCTTGTCGTATTCGCATTAAAAAATGCTGGGCTCAATTCCTTCAAAATTGCAATAGGGCATGTCGCTTTAGCAGAGACGTTATTTGTAGATGTGCTGGGAAATACAGAGCGTGCAAACGTCCTTCGCCGATTTTTATATGAAAAGAATTATGTAGGATATCGTCAGCATGTGAAGCAATTGCCACTCTCCTCCATCGATAAAACGAGGCTGCTACAGCTTTTAGAGTTAAGAGGCGGCCAGGAAGTCACGGAGCGGGCAGAGGACATCGTCGTTTCACAAGAAGGAAAAGAGGTACTCGCGCAGTTAAAGTCGCTTTGGGAGACACTTGAAGATTACGGCTGTACAGAATATATTCGTCTCGATTTAAGCATGGTGAGTCATATGAGCTACTACACGGGTATTTTGTTTGAAGTATTTGCAGATCATGTTGGGTCAGTCATCGGAAGTGGCGGCAGATATGACCAATTGCTTGCTCATTTTGATGCACCTGCACCAGCCACAGGATTCGGACTTCGATTAGACCGTCTGCTTGAAGCGCTTGATGCAAAAGAAATCAATGAGCCGCAGGAGGCAGTGATTTTTAGTAAAGAACAACGTCTGGAAGCTTTTGCTTTTGCAGAAAAGGAGCGGTCAAAAGGGAAAAAGATCGTGCTGCAAGACTTAGCAGGGATTGAAAACATTGACGCGATGACCAAGGCATTTGAGCAGGTGACTTATTTTATCGGCGCTAGAAAGGGAGAGCAAAATGGGTAAAGTGTTGACGATGGCGATGCCGAAGGGCCGAATATTTGAGGAAGCCGCAGGGCTGTTAAGGCAGGCGGGTTATCAACTGCCAGAGGAATTCGAGGATTCAAGAAAGTTAATCATTGATGTACCGGAAGAAAGCCTCCGCTTTATTTTAGCGAAACCAATGGATGTGACGACTTATGTAGAGCACGGTGTAGCCGATGTGGGCATTGCAGGAAAGGATGTCATGCTCGAAGAAGCTCGTGATGTGTACGAGGTGCTTGATTTAAACATCAGTAAATGCCATTTAGCAGTTGCCGGATTGCCAGGAGCCAGCTGGGGTGGTGTCGCGCCGCGTGTGGCCACAAAGTACCCAAATGTCGCATCTTCCTATTTTAGAGAGCAAGGGGAGCAAGTAGAGATCATTAAACTGAATGGTTCCATTGAATTAGCACCGCTCATCGGACTCGCCGATCGTATTGTTGATATTGTCTCTACAGGTCAAACACTTAAGGAAAACGGTCTTGTTGAAACGGAGCATATTTGTGATATTACGTCACGGTTTATAGTCAATCCTGTGAGCTATCGGATGAAGGATGCGGTGATTGATAAAATGGCGCAGCGCCTTGCAAGAATCATTGAAGGGGAGGAAACATCATGAACATCACCTACATACAAGAAGGTGACACAGACACACTCTCACTCAAACGGACTTTAGATACGGGCACGGAAGAGCAGCGCTTGGCTGTTCAGCGGATTATACAAGAAGTGAGAATAAATGGCGATCAAGCGGTACAGTCTTTTACAAAGCAATTTGATGGGGTGCTGCTTGAAGATCCGCTTGTCACAGAGGAGGAAATGACAAAAGCCTTCGAACGCTTGGACCCAGCCATGATTCAGGTGATCCAAACGGCTATCCGCAATATTCGCACATACCATGAGCGTCAGCTGACATCCTCTTGGTTTTATCATCAGCAAGATGGTTCGATGCTTGGACAAAAGGTGACACCGCTTGATGCAGTTGGTGTGTATGTCCCCGGCGGAACCGCTGCTTATCCATCATCTGTTTTAATGAATGTCATTCCGGCGCTTGTCGCTGGTGTTCAGCGAATTGTCCTTGTGACACCACCAGGGAAAGACGGTTGCCTATCTGATGCTGTACTCGTTGCTGCGAAGGAGCTCGGTATTTCTGAGATGTATAAAATGGGCGGTGCACAGGCGATTGCGACACTTGCCTATGGAACAGAAACCATCCAGCCTGTTGATAAAATCACAGGTCCAGGCAATATCTATGTCGCATTGGCAAAGCGAGAAGTATTTGGTCAGGTCGACATTGATATGATTGCGGGTCCAAGTGAAATCGCGGTTTTAGCAGACGAGACGGCTATAGCACATGAGGTGGCGGCTGATTTACTTTCTCAGGCAGAGCATGATGCGCTGGCATCTAGTATTTTGGTCACCCCGTCTAAGACACTTGCGGAAAACGTGCAAGCTGAGGTGCAAGCGCAGCTAGACACCTTACCAAGAAAATCAATCGCCGCAAAATCCATACAACATCATGGCCGTATATACGTGACGAATTCCATGGATCGTGCAGTAGACGTCGTCAATCAATTAGCGCCAGAGCATTTAGAGGTGCTAACAGCCTATCCAGAATCATTTCTTGGTCAAATTAAGCATGCAGGGGCGATTTTTTTAGGGCGTTATAGCCCTGAGCCGGTAGGCGATTATTTTGCAGGACCGAATCACGTGCTACCAACCAACGGAACTGCTAGATTTTCTAGCCCGCTTGGTGTGACCGATTTTCAAAAGAAAACGAGCATTATTTCATATAGTCAAGAAGCCTTTGAGACTCACAGGGATAGCATTGCGGCTTTTGCCAGATTAGAAGGGCTCGAAGCGCATGCAAGGTCAATTGAATCGAGAAAGCGGGAGGAATCGTCATGAGACAGGCGGAAACAGCGAGAAAAACAAATGAAACGAATATTTCATTAGCGTTAGAGATTGATGGAGAAGGAAAAGCGGATATTCAAACAGATGTCCCTTTTATGACACACATGCTCGATCTTTTTACGAAGCATGGACACTTTAATTTGACCGTCGATGCGAAAGGAGATACGGATGTTGATGATCACCACACAACAGAAGATATTGGCATCGTGCTTGGGCAAATGTTTAAGGAAGCGTTAGGTGATAAAAAGGGAATCAAGCGATATGGCTCGAGTTTTGTTCCAATGGATGAAACGCTTGCTCAGGTCGTGGTTGATTTAAGCAATCGTCCTCATTTGGAAATGACAGCGGCCTTCCCAAGTCAAAAGGTCGGTACCTTTGATACAGAGCTAGTGCATGAATTTCTTTGGAAGTTTGCGCTAGAAGCCCGTATAAATCTTCATGTCATTGTTCACTACGGAACCAATACGCACCATATGATTGAAGCGATTTTTAAAGCGATGGCACGTGCTTTGGATGAAGCAACAACCATTGATCCACGTGTGAAAGGGATTCCTTCGACAAAGGGGATGCTCTAATGATCGGTGTCATTGATTACGGAATGGGAAATTTGTTCAGCGTATCAAAAGCGCTGGAACGAGCAGGTGCCCGTTATATTGTCTCCGCTGATGTGGAGGAGCTCAAAAAGGCAGATGCTTATATTTTGCCTGGGGTCGGTTCGTTTCGTGATGCGATGCAGTTGTTAAAACAGACAGGACTTGAGGGATTTATCCACCAAGTCGTGCAGGAAGGAAAGCTGCTATTTGGCATTTGCCTTGGGATGCAGCTGTTATTTGAAGAAAGTGAAGAGGCAGGGCGTACGAAAGGGTTGGGACTGCTAAAAGGGCGTGTCGTTCTTTTAAAGGATCATGACCAAGATGGGCAAAGGCTGAAGGTGCCTCATATGGGGTGGAATGAGCTCACATTTCATCAGCCCTCCCCATTGTTTGACGGAGTACCGGAAGGGTTTGCGTACTTTGTTCACTCTTATTATGTGAGGGATATGAATCCAGAAGAGCAATTAGCAAGCGCAGACTATGGCGTTCAAGTGCCAGCAATTGTCGGCAAGGGAAATGTGCTAGGCGCACAGTTTCACCCTGAAAAAAGTAGTACAACGGGCATGGCGCTGCTCAAACAATTTATTCAACTAGCAAACGAACAGAGGGTGAACAAATGAGTGAATTTACATTGTATCCAGCGATTGATATGAGAAATGGCAAATGTGTACGGCTCGTACAAGGAGATTATGATCAAGAAACCATTTATGGAGATTCGCCGCTCGATATGGCGACGCGATTTGCAAATGAAGGTGCAAAGTGGATTCATCTCGTTGACCTAGATGGTGCGAAAGCGGGGAATCGCGTCAATCATGAGCATGTGCTGGCGATTGCTTCATCCTTAGATGTAAAAGTACAAATTGGTGGCGGCATTCGGACAGAAGAAGACGTTGCCTTTTATATAAACAATGGCGTAGCTCGGGTCATCCTTGGCAGCTCGGCTGTTTCTAACCCTGCTTTTGTGAAAAAAATGCTTGAGCAATATGGCGAGAAAATAGCGATTGGCATTGATGCGCGAAATGGATTCGTATCGACTGAGGGCTGGCTTGAAACGTCGAAAGTGAAGGCAGAGGATCTCGGCAAAGAATTGGCAAAGGAAGGCGCAGAGGTCTTTATTTTCACAGATATTCAAATGGACGGCATGCTGGCGGGTCCCAATGTGGAAAGTACAGTTCGTTTAGCAGAAGCGACTGGCAAACAAGTCATTGCTTCAGGTGGTATCAGTTCGGTAGCCGATCTTCAAAAGCTGTCAGCACAAAAGCAGACAGGCGTTTCTGGTGCGATCATTGGAAAGGCACTTTATACGGAGCGGTTTACTTTAGCAGAAGCATTTGAAGGGCTTGACCGCGTATGATGACAAAACGAATCATCCCATGTCTTGATGTGAAGGAAGGGCGTGTGGTCAAAGGGGTGCAGTTCCTCGGTTTAAAGGATGCTGGTGATCCAGTAGAATTAGCGCAGATATATGATGAGGAGGGGGCTGATGAACTCGTCTTCCTTGATATTTCTGCCTCTCATGAAGGCCGGAAAACGATGGTGGATGTGGTCAAGCAAGTAGCGTCCACTCTTGCCATCCCTTTTACGGTAGGCGGCGGCATTAACCACCTTGATGACATGAAACGCATATTAAGAGCGGGCGCAGACAAAGTATCTGTGAACACAGCGGCAGTTTTAAGGCCAGAACTGATTTCAGAAGGCGCCGATTTTTTTGGTTCCCAGTGCATCGTCGTCGCAATAGATGCAAAGTACGATGAAGAGAAAAAAGCGTACATGGTTTATACACACGGAGGGCGTCGTCAAACGGATATAGAGGTAAGCGATTGGGCAAAAGAAGCTGTGCTGAGGGGGGCAGGAGAGATCTTGCTGACAAGTATGGATGCCGACGGTGAGAAAAAGGGCTTTGATCATCGATTAACAAAGCTTGTGTCAGAAGCCGTCACTGTGCCTGTCATTGCTTCAGGAGGCGCTGGCAATGCTCAGCATATGCTGGAGGCATTTACAAAAGGAGAAGCGGATGCAGCACTAGCAGCCTCCATTTTTCATTATAAAGAGACTTCAATTCAAGAGGTAAAGACATACTTGAGAGAACACGGGGTGAAGGTCAGATGAAACAGGCAAACGAATTATCCTTTAATGAAGCAGGCCTGATACCTGCAATTGTACAGGATGCTCAAAGTAAGGAAGTCTTGACATTGGCGTATATGAATCAAGAATCCTATGAAAAAACACTAGAAACAGGAGAAACATGGTTTTACAGCCGATCAAGAAACGAGCTTTGGCACAAAGGTGCCACATCTGGACATACTCAGCAAGTCACGTCCATACGATATGACTGTGACAAGGATGCGCTGCTTGTTCTTGTCACACCAAGTGGACCAGCGTGCCACACTGGCAGCTATAGCTGCTTTTCGGAAGAAGGCGTGAAGCGTCAAACGGAAGAGCAGGATCGTTTTGCAATTTTAAATGAACTTGAACAGGTGATTGCGAAACGTCAGGCAGAAATGCCAGAAGGTGCTTATACAACGTATCTATTTGAAAAAGGGGTCGATAAAATCCTGAAAAAAGTAGGGGAAGAAGCGTCAGAGGTCATCATTGCCGCGAAAAACCGGGATCAAGAAGAATTGAAATGGGAAACAGCTGATCTTCTGTATCACCTGCTTGTGTTATTACGTGAACAGCAATTGCCGCTTGATGACGTATTAAAAGTATTAAAAAAACGTCATCAAGGTGAGTGAAAAGCCGGGGAAACCTCTGGCTTTTTATTTCCTAAGTGAAAAACAAATCCTTCCTTTTCTTTTGTTCTATGTGACGACTCTTGAAGTATGTTATACTACACACGGTACACTGTTCGAAATGGAGGGTATCAGTGAGTAAATACACTTCTCAAAATAATCACACACAAGTCGTCCAGCTATTCCAAGATGGGCATTACTTTTTTCATAAAGGTCTAAAAGCTTATAGAGAAAGAAATCTATCTAGAGCAAGTAAGCTAATACAACGGGCGATCGTACTTGAGCCTGAAAATGTAGAAATGCTGTCACAACTAGCTATTATTTATACTGAAATGGGTCATTTCCAACAATCAAATGAACTGCTTGATTTCATCCTTGAGCATATTGATGAAAATATGTCTGAGTGTCATTATTTTAAAGCCAATAATTATGCGAATCTAGGACTCTTTCAAGAGGCATATAAGTCAGCGACTGCTTATGCTTCATTAGAAGAGAACGGGGAATTTGCAGATGAAAATGATGACCTTCTCGACCTGCTCGATATGAGTGACGAAGAGGACGAAGATTTCCCTTACGATCAGGACGACCTGATTGTGAAGCAGGACCAAGCAAACCACTTGCTAGAAAGCGGCAGGCTTGATGAAGCCATTGAGATGCTGGAACAGATGATTGTCGAGTATCCAGAATTTTGGTCAGCGTATAATAATCTCGCATTGGCCTATTTTTATTCTGGTCAAATCCATCAGGCAAAAGAGATGCTGAACCGGGTTCTACATGAAAATCCGGGTAATCTGCATGCCCTTTGCAACCAGCTAGTCTTCTATCATTATGAAAAAGAAGAAGAGAAGGTCAATACGTTAGCAAAGCAATTAACGCACGTGTATCCAATATTAAGTGAACAGCGTTATAAGCTTGGCGCAACATTTGCCCTAGTTGGAGAATTTGAATGGGCTTTTAAATGGCTTTATTCTTTGTATAAAACAGGCTTTCAAGGTGATAGTACATTTCTATACTGGCTCGCAAGCGCAGCATATTATACAGGTCACAAAACGCTTGCACAGACGGTTTGGGATAAGATGGTCGATGAAGATATCGATGCAGATGAAATCAAGCCGTGGCAGGATAAACCTGAGGAGACTGAGCCGATGGTCTCTATTGAGGAGCGGCTGACGGCGTACTATGTAAGTAAACAAAAAGGAGAGCGTGACGTTCTTCAATCTGTCCTTGATGCACGCGCAGCGAAAACAGCCTTCGAACAGCAATTCATTGAACTGCTCTTATATGAAGGTGAAATGGAAGAACGGTCTTTTTCAGAAGATGCGGTTTTTGCAAAACAGGCGGCCTCCAGCTTGGAAGAAGCTGTTCAGCCTGACAGTCATATGCCTTATTTTTGGTTATTCCATATTATTCAGCAGGCACGTGCTTCTGGCGTAGATAAGAAAAATGCGCCTGCATGGGCAGCATCATCTTATTATGTATGGATGCAGGAGCAAGAAGAGTCTATTAGCAAAAAAGAGATTGCAACCTCTTTTCAAATCAGTGTTCAAACACTGTCTAAATACGAACAAGTCATTTGCTCATTAATCGAATAAATAGGTAAATAGATTTAGAGGATTGAAGCGTGGCCGAAAAGGTCATGCTTTTTTCTTGGTTAAAAAGGTGGGATTTGCAAGGATTTGGCGAAGTATGACAATCACGACATGTTTTTGAAACATAAATGTAATAAAAATATTAGCTCATTTTGTCGATGTCTCATGTATAATGAAAATCGTGGATTAAAACAAAGACATATATTTAGATATTTTACTATACATAATGAAACACCTAGTGATAGAAACAATCTGGTCAACATCTGACTGATCAATCAGGAAGAAAGACATAGATAGCACAGATTGGTCGCAGAGAATTTGCTGCTTTCTCATGTCGCTTGGAAATTGTCAAAGGAGGAACTATTCGTGAAAAAGTTTATTACTTTCGGTTTAGCTTCGGTGATCGGAGCGAGCGGTTTATTTATCCCATTTACTCATGAAGCAAACGCACAGAACTTTGAACAAAAGAAACAAGAGCTGGACAGCAAGCAATCTGAGGTCAACAAAAACCTTCAAAAGAAAAAAGATGAGCTGTCAAAGCTTGAAGCAAAACAAGAGGCACTTGCACTAAAGCTAAAAGAAATTGATGAGAAAGCTTTAAAAACAAGTGATCAAATCGAAGAAAAGCAAAAAGAAAATGAACAAACGAAAAAAGAAATCAACGCACTGAAAAAAGACATTGCTGATACTGAAAAACGTATTGAAGATAGAAACAAATTCTTGAAAAAGCGTGTACGTGCGCTTCAAGAAAGCGGCGGTTCTACGAAATACATAGATGTATTACTAGGAGCGAAAAGCTTTAGCGATTTCATCAGTCGTGCAGGTGCAGTATCTACACTGATCAATGCAGACAGCGAAATCATTAAAGAGCAAGAAAAAGACAAAGCTGAGCTTCAAAAGTCTGAAAACGAATTAAACACAAAGCTTGAAGATGTTCAAAAGACACTTGCAAAGCTTGAAACACTTCAAACTGACTTGAATAAACAGCTTGATGAAAAAGACAAGCTATTCAAGCAAGTGAAAAAGCAAAAAGGAAGTGCTTCTTCTCAAATCAGCGAGTTAAACAGTGAGGCTAACAGCATTGCATCTGAAAAAGACGCAACAATCGCTGCTCAAAAACAAGCTGAAAAAGAAGCAAGAGAAGCAGCTCAAAAAGCAAAAGAAGAAAAAGTACAAAGACAACAGCAGCGTCAAGCTAGTGTTCAAGCAGAAGACAATAGCTCAACTAACGACAGTAGCCCGTCTTCAAATAACAGTAACAGTGGTTCTTCAAACAACAATAATAATAACAACAACAGCAGTTCACCAAGCAAGAAGCCATCTACTGGCGGTGGATCACCTGTCAGCAGTAACGTAGGCGGAATCGAAGGTGCGATCAGCACAGGTTCTACCATTGTTGGACAATCTCCATATAAATGGGCTGGCGGCAGATCACAAGCTGATATTGACGCACGTCGTTTTGACTGTTCTTCATTCGTTCGCTGGGCATTTGCATCAGCAGGTATCAACCTTGGACCAGTTGGCGGTACAACAACAGATACGCTTGTAGGTAAAGGAAGAGCTGTAAGTGCATCTGACATGAAACGCGGAGACCTTGTGTTCTTTGATACGTATAAAGTAAATGGACACGTTGGTATTTACTTAGGAAACGGTACATTCTTGAACGATAACAGCTCTCGCGGTGTTTCAGTTGACTCTATGAGCAATGTTTACTGGAAAAAAGCATTCAATGGCGTTGTAAGAAGAGTCGTTGAATAAATCATTACTTACTATATAACCGTAAACAGGCTTCCTTAAACAGCAGTTTAAGGAAGCTTTTTCTTTTTTTGAAGATATGAGCAAATGATTCGCTTATTATCCGCAGATTTAATAGGATATGGGTAAGGAATAAAAGTAAGAGTGGAATTGATGCTTTCTGTCATGAATGGAAGCATCACCCAAGGGCATTCTAATAAGAAATGCTAGCAGCAATTGAAGAGGGAGTGACAGTTGTGTCAGAAGAAAAAATCTACGATACGATCATCATTGGAGCGGGACCTGCCGGAATGACAGCGGCTGTTTATACATCACGTGGAAATCTTTCAACATTGATGATTGAAAGAGGGATTCCAGGCGGTCAAATGGCTAATACGGAAGATGTCGAGAACTATCCTGGCTTTGAAAGCATTTTAGGGCCAGAACTTTCAAATAAAATGTTTGACCATGCGAAGAAATTCGGTGCTGAGTATGCATATGGCGATATCAAAGAAATCGTCGACGGTGAAGAGTACAAAATCGTCAAAGCCGGTTCAAAAGAATACAAAGGACGCTCTGTCATTATTTCAGCAGGTGCGGAATACAAAAAAATCGGTGCACCAGGTGAAAAAGAACTTGGCGGACGAGGCGTCTCATACTGTGCAGTATGTGACGGTGCTTTCTTTAAAAACAAAGAGCTTGTCGTCATTGGTGGAGGAGACTCTGCGGTAGAAGAGGGTGTGTACCTCACACGCTTTGCGTCAAAAGTAACAATTGTTCATAGACGCGATAAGCTTCGTGCACAAAGTATTTTACAAGCACGTGCTTTTGATAATGAAAAAATCGACTTCATGTGGAACAAAACCGTTAAACAAATTAATGAAGAAAACGGTAAAGTCGGCAGTGTAACCTTGATTGATACGGTGACTGGTGAAGAAGAAGACTTTAAAACAGACGGCGTCTTTATCTATATCGGGATGCTTCCACTATCTAAACCATTTGAAAATCTCGGCATTACAAATGAAGAAGGATATATCGAGACAAACGAAAGAATGGAAACAAGAGTGGAAGGTATTTTCGCTGCTGGTGACATTCGTGAAAAAACACTTCGTCAAATTGTAACAGCAACAGGTGACGGAAGTATTGCTGCACAAAGTGCACAGCATTATGTAGAAGAGCTTGCTGAAAAGCTGAAAGCAGCGAAATAAAAGGCTGTCGTAAATCCTTAATATAGCGTCATGGGCTTTTAACTGGAATGTAACACGGGTGAAACAATTTTCCGTTATGATAAAGCTAGTAATTGACCCCCTTTTATAAGGAATACAAGTTTGGCACGGATGAGAATCCGTGTCCTTTTTTTTGCTTAAAATCAGAAATTCAAGAGATGTTCACAAATGACGCATGGATAACCATTCGTTGCTGTAAAATAAAGAGTAGAGAAATTGCCCGCCACTCCTTTCAGATGAAATTCGATCTGTTTTCGGTGAAGAAGGGGCATGTTCATTGTGGGAGTCAGGATGAACCTGTATAATAAGTTAAAGACATAAAAGAGTAGGTGACAGCTGATGCAACGAGTAACCAATTGTGTGCTGCATCACGAAGATCAAGTTCTCTTGCTGCAAAAGCCAAGACGGGGCTGGTGGGTAGCGCCGGGCGGCAAAATGGAAAGCGGAGAATCGGTCAAGGATTCAGTCGTTCGAGAGTATAGAGAAGAAACAGGAATTTATATTTTAAATCCACAGTTAAAAGGTGTTTTTACCTTTATCATAAAAGAAGGCGATCAAATCGTTCAAGAGTGGATGATGTTCACCTTTATGGCAGATTCATTTACTGGAAAAAACGTGACAGAGTCAGAGGAAGGCATTTTAAAGTGGCATGAAGTAAAGGATGTACCACATTTACCGATGGCACCAGGAGATTCCCATATTCTTGATTTCATGCTAAAGGGAAAAGGACTTCTTCACGGTACTTTTACGTATACACCTGATTTTGAATTGATTGCTTATCGGTTAGATCCTCAAGGAGACTAATACATGAACCGTTTTTATAAAGAAGGAGAGGAAGCAGGCATGAATACACACAAACAAGAAGATATTCAGCTTGTGATTATTACAGGAATGTCAGGTGCGGGGAAAACCGTTGCCATTCAAAGCTTTGAAGATTTAGGTTACTTCTGTGTAGATAACTTGCCGCCATCACTTTTACCAAAATTCCTAGAACTCATGAAGGAATCGAATTCGAAGATGAGCAAGGTTGCCCTTGTGATGGATTTGCGCGGACGTGAATTCTTTGACAGCTTAATTGCAGCCTTAGATGAAATGAGTGATCTTGGATGGATCACACCAAGGATATTATTTCTAGATGCAAACGATAAGGTGCTTGTCTCAAGATACAAAGAAACGAGACGTTCGCATCCTCTTGCGACAACAGGTTTGCCGCTCGAAGGAATCGCGATGGAACGCGATCTGTTAGAAGAGTTAAAAGGCCGAGCTCAAATGATTTTTGATACATCGGATTTAAAACCAAAACAGCTTCGAGAAAAAATTGTCGCGCACTTTGCCACAAGCCAAGGACAGGTGTTTACAGTGAATGTGATGTCCTTCGGTTTTAAATACGGTCTGCCGATTGATGCTGATCTTGTATTTGATGTAAGATTCCTGCCGAATCCTTACTATATTGAGAGCATGCGTCCACAGACTGGAAACGATGAAGAAGTGCGCTCCTATGTAATGAAATGGAGCGAGACACAAAAATTCACAGAGAAATTAATTGATCTTCTCAGCTTTATGCTTCCGTCCTATAAGCGAGAAGGAAAAAGTCAGCTTGTGATCGCTATTGGCTGTACAGGTGGACAGCACCGATCAGTGACGCTAGCGAACTACTTATCGGAGTATTTTAAAAATGACTACTACACTCATGTCACTCACCGGGACATTGAAAAGAGAAGTAGAAAATAGATGACGACACTTCCAAAGGTGGTCATTCTTGGCGGGGGCACTGGCTTATCTGTTTTGCTCAGAGGGCTAAAAACAAAGCCAGTGGACATTACCGCTATTGTAACGGTTGCTGATGACGGAGGCAGCTCAGGCAGACTGCGCCATGATTTGAATATTCCGCCTCCAGGCGATATTCGAAATGTCCTTGCAGCTCTCTCTGATGTTGAACCGCTTGTAGAAGACTTATTTCAGCACCGTTTTAACAAAGGGAATGACTTAACAGGCCACTCTCTTGGCAACCTCATTCTTGCGGCCATGACAAATATAACCGGTGATTTTTTTCATGCCGTCACAGAAATGAGCAAGGTCTTAAATGTGAGAGGAAAAGTCTTGCCAGCAGCGAATTCAAGTGTTGTTCTACACGCTGAATTAGAAAATGGGCAAGTGGTAACAGGAGAATCAAAAATCCCAACCTACGGTGAGCGAATCAAACGAGTGTTCCTCACACCTGATACGATTGAGCCGCTCCCAGAATCGATTCAAGTCATTCGTGAAGCTGATTTGATTGTGATTGGACCTGGTAGCTTGTATACAAGTATCTTGCCAAACTTGCTTGTACCGCATATTGGTGAAGAGGTCATTCGCTCAAAGGCGAAAAAAGTGTATATTTGCAATGTCATGACGCAGCCAGGGGAAACGCTTTCCTACAGTGCAGCTGATCATGTGCAAGCATTAAACGATCATATGGTTCGTCCATTTATTGATACCATTTTTGTGAACAATAAAGAAATTCCAGAAGAGATCAAAGCAAAATATGCAGAAGAACAGGCACAGCCTGTACAGTTCGACATAGATGTACTCAAGGCAATGGGACTGGAAGTCATCCCTGGGGAAATCATTACATACGACCAGCATGTGATTCGTCACGACACGCTGAAAGTAGCCGCGCTGCTTGTCGACCTGCTGCATAAGAAAAAATAGGAATGGGGGTGGCAAGGATGTCATTTGCATCCGAAACAAAAAAAGAGCTGACTAATCTGGACGTGAAGGACTGCTGCACAAAAGCAGAGCTTTCTGCCCTCATCCGTATGAACGGTTCATTATCTTTCTCTAATCGAAAATTAATTTTAGATATACAAACAGAGAACGCAGCGATCGCAAGACGAATTTATACGCTGCTAAAAAAGAAATATGATGTCACAGTCGAGCTGCTCGTTCGTAAGAAAATGAGATTAAAAAAGAATAATGTGTATATTGTCAGACTGGTAGAACGAGCGAAAACCATTTTAGAGGATTTAAAAATATTAGGTGAGCAATTTGTATTTGAGCGTAATATCTCAGAAGAGCTTGTAAAGAAAAGATGCTGTAAACGCTCCTATATGAGAGGTGCTTTTTTAGCAGGCGGTTCTGTGAATAACCCAGAAACGTCTTCCTATCACCTTGAGATTTTTTCACTATATAAAGAACACAATGATGCCCTTTGTGAGTTGATGAACCAATTTCATCTCAACAGTAAAACACTTGAGCGGAAAAAAGGCTACATCACATATATGAAAGAAGCCGAAAAAATCACTGAATTCTTAAGTGTTGTAGGTGCACATAATTCACTTCTTCGCTTCGAAGACGTTCGGATCGTCCGTGATATGCGGAATTCCGTGAACCGGCTCGTCAATTGTGAAACAGCAAACTTGAATAAAACGATTGGTGCATCACTGCGCCAGGTCGAGAACATTCAATTCATTGATGAAAAAATTGGACTTGATGCTCTGCCAGATAAGCTGCGTGAAATTGCAAAACTGAGAGTCGACTATCAAGAGGTCACGCTAAAGGAACTGGGAGAAATGGTGGAAAGCGGCAAGATCAGCAAATCAGGCATTAATCACCGCTTAAGAAAGCTAGATCAAATTGCAGAACAATTACGAAATGGACAAGCTGTTACACTCAAATAGGAGAATGAAAAAGGGAGGCAGATCATATGGTGGAAAAAACGGTCACCATCCAGTTGAAAACAGGCTTGCAGGCTCGTCCTGCTGCTTTATTCGTACAGGAAGCGAATCGCTTTGGGGCTGAAATTTTTCTAGAAAAGGACGGAAAAAGAGTCAATGCGAAGAGCATTATGGGTCTCATGAGCCTTGCGATCAGCTCTGGGGTCACTATCACACTGATAGCAGATGGTGCAGATGAACAAGAAGCCATTGATGCGTTAACGGATTTTATCAATCAAGAAAACTGAGTCTCTTCACAGACTCAGTTTTTTTAGAAGGGAATGAACATGATGCAATTAGCATTTTTACAGAAGATCGGATACGAAGGACAATCCATCACCTTTGAGGACCTACCTGCGTTATTAAAAAAGATGGCCTACACCTTTCCATTTGAAAATAGATCTGTGCTGAACAAACAATCCTATGCCTTGAATCAAGAAGGATTGAAGCAGCATCTTCTTGAAGGAAACAGAGGAGGCCTTTGTTACGATCTCAATCCTCTTTTATATTATGTGTTAAAAGAGGCAGGACTCGCTGTACAGCTCGTTCAAGGGACCGTGTATAACAAGGAAGCAGGAGCATGGGCAATTGATGGTACACATGTAGCCATGACGTTAAATCATCACAATGAACGGTATCTGATTGATGCGGGTTTTGGTGTGAATTTACCTCTCCAGCCTGTACCTTTTACTGAAGAATGGGTCAAAGGAGCGTCAATTCAGTTTCGAGTCAAAGAAGAGGAAACCGAAAAAGGGACGCATCTTCTCCAATTAGATAGAGGAGAAGGCGCTGAAATAGGCTACGCATTCACATTGCAAGAGGTGAGCGAGCCTACATTGGTCCAAATGAGACAGGAGATTTATGAAAATGAAGCCTCTCCTTTTAACAAAAGACCGCTTGCTTCAAAGCTTACACCAACAGGACGTGTCATTGTCACCGAGGATCATGTCACCACACATGAACACGAAGAAGCGTCGAAAAAACCGCTACCCCTTCCTTTTGACGAATATGTGAAAACTCTGTTGCCTAAATAACATCAAAAAAACAGCCCTGCGTCGGGACTGACCCCATAAGATGAGACAAATAAAAAACACCTTCAAGTTTGAAAACGGATCGTTGTGATCCGAAATAAAACATGGAGGTGTTTTTTCTATGGGGACAAGAGTGAGTTATCCGGTTGAAGTCAAACAGAAGGCTGTGGAAATGAGGTTGGCAGGCGTACCTATGAAAGAGATCATGCAGGAATTGAATATCAAGAATAAGACGCAGGTTCAGACATGGGTGAGATGGCATAAAGCTGGGGATACACACAGGTTCGAACAACCTGTTGGAAAACAATATACCTATGGAAAGGGTCCCGAGTACTCTTCTGAATTAGAGAGACTACAGGCAGAAAATCGCTATTTGAGTCAACAGAATGAAGTTTTAAAAAAGTACAACGAATTGGAAAGGAAGTTGATAAGGAAACGTCAATCAAACTGGTAGAAGAATTTCGCAAAACGATGACGGTACAGGACATCTGTGTCCATTTAGGCATCTTACGTACTTCGTATTATAGATGGAAAAAAGATTTGACTCAGACTCATTCTGAAAGACAACTAGAGAAACAGGTCGGCACGTTGTGCCGAAAGCACAAATATCGATATGGTTATCGGAAAATCACAGCCATACTAAAAATGAGAATGCGTATTAACCATAAAACTGTTCAACGTATCATGCAGAAAAACCAGTGGCAATGCCGGGTTAAAATGAAAAAGCGTAAGAAGAATGGGCAGCCTTATGCCGTAGCCGGTAATATACTGGATCGGAATTTTCAGTCTGATCGCCCTCTTGAAAAACTAGTAACGGACATCACGTATTTGCCTTATGGACAGAAACAATTGTACCTTTCCAGTATATTGGATTTATATAATGGAGAAGTGATTGCTTTTACGATTGGTGATAAGCAGGACACAGACTTTATCTTAAACACACTTAATCAGCTCCCAGCACTTCCTGAGAATTGCGTGTTACATAGCGATCAAGGTTCTGTGTATACATCTTACGAGTATCAGAAAGCGGTTCATATAAAAGGCATTACCATGAGCATGTCCCGTAAAGGGACGCCCGCTGATAATGCCTCCATCGAATCGTTTCATTCCTCACTAAAGTCTGAAACGTTCTATCTTAACAGGATTGATCGCACTACAACCACCATCGTAGAACGCACTGTCAAAGAATACATTTATTATTATAACAACATTCGTATTCAAACGAAACTAAACAACCAATCACCGATAAACTATCGGCAATTGGCTGTATAAAGGTGTTTTGATTCCTGTCTCAAAAACGGGGGTCAGTCCCGTCAAATGGGCTGTTTTTTGATTGATTATCGAATACGTGTGAATGTCGCGTAATGATCTGTTGTTTTGTAAATGAGCCAGTCACTTGAATACACGAGGCGGTCAGCATTGCGGAAGCCTGAGACGTAGTTGATATCTGCTTCACGCCATGTGCGTCCGCTTGCTGAAGGAAGACGACCCTCCCGATTAGAGAAAACATCTCCACCGATGCTTTTGCCTGGGGCAACCTCGGCTAGATTTCCCTTTGACGCTATCCAACCAAGGGCACTTGCTTGTGATTTTGTGATGTAGTTATCAGGAAGTCGTTTGTAGCGAATCAAATAATCGGCGACACCATCAAACGTATTAATGACGGCAAGGGTATGGACATCTGATGTCAGTTGAATAGAAGCTGTTTCATTTGTGGCGGTCGGTGTAAGTGGTGTTTCAGCATAGGCTTGCTGCGGAATAAAACCAGAAAACAGAATAGCAGCGATCAGAGCAAACATAGTAAAAACCGAACTGATTTTTTTCATCTTCATCCTCCTATTAAGGAAATCGGAAGCTGTCCTCTTGATGCTTGTCTACCTCATATTATAGCACCCGAACATGAAGGAAATGTAAAGAAACAGGATCTTTGCTAAAATGAGGCTTTTCTCCTGATAGCCTTCTAATAAAATAAATAAAAAGACGCAGCTCTGAATTCTGCGTCTTTTCCGATTAAGATGAAGCAAGCTCTTTCACAATATCTACAGGGGCTTTGCCATCAATACCATGAATCACATTGTGAATGGCTCGTTTCAGCATAAGATCCCGTGTTGTTTCAGTAGCGGAACCGATGTGAGGAACAAGGGTGACATTGTTCATTTCTTTGAAAGGATGATTCTCCTGAAGCGGTTCCTGCTCAAACACATCAAGACCTGCACCTTTGATCCATCCCTCTTGGAGCGCTTGAATGAGGCTTTTCTCGTCTACTGTTTTCCCGCGGGAGATGTTTACAAATAAAGCCGTTTGCTTCATTAACTTCAATTCTCGTTCGCCGATCATATGATACGTTTCAGCGGTCAGCGGTGTAATCAAGACAATGATATCAGCTTGCTTTAGCAGGTCATCGAGTGTGCAATATAAAGCGCCATATGCTGATTCAGCCTTTTCATTCCGGCTGCGGTTATGATACAGGATATTCATATCAAAACCATGAGCAGCTCGTTTGGCGACTTGCTCTCCAATTCGTCCCATGCCAATAATGCCAAGCGTTTGATGATGGACATCGATGCCAAAAATATCCTCTTCCTGTACAAATTTCGTCCAATTCCCCTCACGGATAAAACGATCAAGCTCGGCAATTCTTCGCGCAGAGGAAAGAATGAGTGAAAATGCAAGGTCTGCGACAGTATGGTCGAGTGTATGGGGCGTGTGCGTCCCAATTACGCCTCTTTGCCTCATCACTTCTATATCGAAGTTGTCATAGCCAACAGAGTTATTGCTCACTACTTTAAGTTTTGGAGCGTGATCTAATAGCTCTTGATCGATTTTCGTTCCAGACGTTAAAAGACCATCAGCATGCTGCAGTTTTTGAAACAAAATATCTTTTGGAATGGGGTCTTTGGATTGCCACACCTCGTATGTACAATGTTCCTTTAGTAATTCCTCAAATGAGGCGGGTAATGGTTTGGCGACAAAAATGTGTGGTGTCAATGTCAACTCGCTCCTTTCACATGATCATCTTGCTCCTTTTATTATAAAGCAACCATTTCGACTGAACACGTTTGAAGGTTATCTACTAAATATTTAATATACTAAAATAACGGAAAAGAGAGACAGTTTCTTAGTGAAAAGGTATATTCATATGCCATCTGATGCATTTTTTACTTAGATGGAAATCAGCTAATGGGAGATGTGACATATGAAAACGCCGGATTTACTGAGAGATTATCTGACAAACTGGAAAATAGATCGAGATTTTTTGATAGAAAAATGATTATATTTGAAACATATTAAACGGGAAGGTTGTTTTCTACTAAACCATTTCATCGTCTTTTGGCAATCAGAGAACGATAGATTGAAAGGAATACCGCGCCCCTCTTGCGATGAATCGTAAATGATAGAAAATGATCACATGTCTTCTCATCGTTTTCTCATTTTTTTCTTTTTTTTCTATCATTTTTCCTCTTTATGCTTGAGAACACACGAAAGAAAAGGAGGTCAGGCAGGAGTTTACGTGACTTATGAAAAGATGGGAGATGGCAAAATGGGATCAAAATTAGAACAGATTCTTCAGCACAATTCAGAGTTCGTACACGAGAGACATTATGAGCCTTACAAAGCGGGGAAATTTCCTGAAAAGAAACTCGTTATATTAACTTGCATGGATACACGTCTTTTGGAATTATTGCCGCAATCCATGGGACTGCGCAATGGTGATGCGAAGATCATTAAAAATGCGGGCGCCATCGTCACACATCCTTTTGGCAGTGTGATGCGGAGTATTCTTCTAGCTATCTATGAACTAAAGGCAGAAGAGGTATGCATTGTAGGACATCATGAATGCGGGATGGCAGGTCTTGCAGCAGCTCCATTACTTGAAAAGGCGAAAGCACGCGGCATTGAAGAGAAATGTTTGAGCATTGTGAAAAACTCAGGGGTTGATTTAAAGGGATGGCTGACAGGCTTTGATTCGGTTGAAGAGAGCGTGTCCCAAAGTGTGAAATTGGTCAAAGAGCATCCACTTATGCCGAGTGATGTGGCTGTTCATGGACTTGTCATTCATCCAGCAACGGGAAAGCTGGATGTCGTTGTGAAAGATAAACAGATTGACGCACAGTATACCTAAATCATCTACACATACTTGAAGGAGGCCAACACATACCATGCGTTTTTATGGAAGATTTGAAGGATATGATACATCAAAGTTGAGACGTGATTTAATCGCTGGGCTTGTCGTGGGCGTTGTGGCAATTCCTTTAGGCATGGCTTTTGCCATTGCATCTGGTGTCGGACCAGAATATGGATTATACACAGTCATCGTTGCCGGCATTTTGATTTCATTGTTTGGTGGTTCAAAGTATCAGATTGGCGGGCCGACTGGGGCGTTTGTTCCGATTTTATTTGGTATCGTCAGCCAATACGGTATCGAAAACTTACTCATTGCCGGTTTTATGGCAGGGTGTATGCTTGTATTATTCGGAATATTCAAACTAGGAAAGCTCATGAAATTTATTCCTCGTCCGGTTATCATCGGTTTTACTGCTGGCATTGCTGTCATTATTTTTTCTGGGCAGATTGCCAACTTCCTCGGATTAAAGGGTGTTGAAAAGCATGAAAGCTTTTTCCTCAATATGAGAGAAATTGTGGTCCATCTCGGTACCGCAAACAGTCTTGCCATCATCACAGCAGTGATTGGACTTATTGTGATTTTGGCAGCACAAAAATACATTCCCAAAATACCTGGTGCTCTATTAGGCCTATTGGCTTCAACGTTTCTAGCTGTTCTCTTTTTCCAAGGACAAGTGGAAACGATCGGCTCGGCATACGGGGAGATTCCTCGTCAGTTGCCAAGCTTTGCTTTTCCTGAAATAACGATTGAAAAAATGATCTATCTCCTCCCTCCAGCAATAGTCATTGCGCTTTTAGGCGGCGTGGAATCAATTTTATCCGCAATGGTCGCAGACAATATGAAAGGCTCAAAGCATGACAGCAATAAAGAGCTTGTCGGGCAAGGAATTGCCAATATGGCGGCACCGCTGTTTGGAGGAATTCCGGCGACTGGGGCGATTGCCCGTACGGCAACAAACATCAAAAATGGCGGAGCAAGCCCGATTTCAGGTGTCGTGCATGGCGTCGTCGTCTTGCTCATCTTAATGTTATTTGCACCATATGCGTCGATGATTCCACTTGCTGCGATGGCACCGATTTTAATGTTTGTGGCTTGGAATATGAGTGAGAAAAAAGAGTTTATCAATATTGTAAAAGTAAAAAATGCGGATTCTCTTGTACTAGTTGTCACCTTCTTGCTGACGGTCATCGGTGATTTGATTATTGGCGTCACTGCAGGACTCATTTTGGCCTTTATCGCTTTTATCAAAAAAATGAGCCAGACAACCAGCATTCGTCCAAATGTTGCGGTCCCCCAAATGGAAACGGCAGCTGCTTTAGAAAAACAGACAGACCAGCAAGGCATCAGTATGTACGCCATTGAAGGGCCGCTGTTTTTTGGAACAACAGATTCACTCGAAAATTCAATTTTGGATCATGTTCAGACAAAGCCGAAAACGCTCATTCTGCTCATGAATAAAGTCAATTATATGGACACATCAGCAGAAGCGGTGCTGATGAATATCTCCAATCGGTTAAAGCATCATAATGGTAAGCTGATGATTGTCGGACTTCAATCACAGCCGAAAGAGCTTTTGCGTCGAACAGGTCTTTTCCATCATATTGGAAAACAGCATTTCTTTGAACGAACAGATGATATTTCACCTCAGCATCTATAAAGGTGGAAAAAAGCACGTGACGATGTGGTCACGTGCTTTTCAGTTCTGAAAAACGCTTTGTGAGTTTCTGTTGATGAGAGGAGAAAATCTCTTCTACTGTCACATCATAGAGATCGGCTAAAATAAGTAGATTCCCTAATACATCTCCCATTTCTTCAACGAGTTCTCTCTTCAACTCAGCTGATTTTTGTTTTTGCTCATCAGGCCGGTCACGTCCGATCTCAATGGCTCTAACAGCGCGAGCGAGTTCGCCTGTTTCTTCCATCAGGAACCCTAACCGGATAAACGGCCCGTATTCTGTCCAATTTCTCTTTTTGTAAAAATCCTTGATCCATTTCTCCATCTCATTTGTTTGCATTCTCTTTATACAGCTCCTTATATGGTGTGCACCTTTTGATTTTACACTATATATAGATGAATCGGCTGTTTTTTAGAAAAAAATTATAGTAGAATGAGTGGGTGAAGAAATCATAGAGAGAGATGGAGCTGTTTTTGATGAAAACGATTTGTGTGTTTGCTGGTTCGAATCCAGGCGTGAAGGACGTCTACAAAGAAAAGGCTGTAGAGCTAGGGAATTATATGGCAGAGCAAGACATCCGTCTTGTATACGGCGGTTCACGAATTGGATTGATGGGTGCCGTTGCAGATGAGGTCTTAAGACATGGCGGGCAAGTCATTGGGGTGATGCCTAAAGGGCTTTTTAGAGGAGAAGTTGTGCATCAAGAGCTGACAGAATTAATCGAAGTAACAGGAATGCACGAACGAAAAGCGAAAATGAGTGAGTTGGCTGATGGATTTATTGCGATGCCAGGCGGCTTTGGTACATATGAAGAATTATTTGAGGTGCTATGCTGGGCTCAAATCGGCATTCACCAAAAGCCAATCGGCTTGTATCAAGTGAATGACTATTTCAATTCGCTCATTGACATGGTGAAATTTAGTATACAGGAAGGTTTTTCGAATGAATCACACCTCCAATTGTTACATGCCTCCAGCGAACCGGAGGAATTAATCACACAGATGGCTTCTTATCAAACACCAACTCTTGAGCAGAAATGGACGGAGTTGTCTTAAAGCGTATTTCAACGACAAAAAACCGTCTGTTCAAGGAGCAGACGGTTTGGTTTGTCATATTATTTTTGTTCTTCTGAATTACGGGTCAAGACTTTGTCAATGAGTCCGTATTGAAGTGCTTCTTCCGCTGTTTTGAAGTTGTCACGATCTGTATCGCGTTCAATGACTTCAATTGGCTGACCAGTACGTTCAGCAAGTACTTGGTTCAGTTTATCGCGTAAAGAAAGGATTCGTTTTGCCGCAATTTCAATTTCTGTTGCTTGACCTTGGGCACCACCTAGTGGTTGGTGAATCATGACTTCACTGTTTGGAAGGGCATAACGCTTACCTTTTTCACCAGCAGCAAGTAGGAACGCACCCATAGATGCAGCCATACCAATACAAATAGTTGATACCTTTGGTTTAATAAATTGCATCGTATCGTAAATGGCCATACCAGCTGTGATTGAACCGCCAGGGCTGTTAATGTAGATAGAAATATCTTTTTCTGGATCTTCAGCTTCTAAGAAAAGCAGCTGTGACACGATGGAGTTGGCAACATTGTCATCGATCGCAGAACCAAGCATGATAATACGGTCTTTTAAAAGACGAGAATAAATGTCGTAAGCTCTTTCCCCACGATTTGTTTGCTCAATGACTGTAGGTATTAAATTCATAATGTTCCTCCTTCACCTTTTAGGTAAGTATGTAATTCAATGATACATTTTTGGTCAATAAAGGTCAAACAAAACGCAATCAAAAAATTCGACAGCCACATGTTATTTTTCCCAAAATTTATTTTCTTAAACCATGGAAAAGTTTTTAAAAAATATGGTAAAACTTTCTGCTATGAGGTAATATTACCTATGTTATCATTATATATAGTCAGAAAGAAGGAAGAAAAGTGGATAATCTTTTGGAGAAAAGTAGTTTGACTGATCAACAACGTATTGTTGTATCAACCGAACTTCAAGCCAAAAAAAAGTCGAAATTAATTGTATTTATTTTGTGGTGGTTCCTTGGGGCGATTGCCGTTCATCGTTTTTATCTTGATGAAAAGAAAGGCTATGCAGTGACCATGCTTCTACTAGGATGGTTGACATTTTTCATTTGGCCATTTATTGATGGGATCATTTGTCTTGTCAAAACAGTGGATGAAGTAAATGAAAACATAGAACGAAAAATTATTGCGTCTGTCAAAAGTGCATAAATAGACATGTCTGCATCTTTTCGGTGCAGGCTTCTTCTTTGAAGTCAACAGAATTTCATTGCTTTCTTGCAGCATTTCCCTTATAATTTGATATGCTGACGTTTAAAAACTTATCGTGCGCTCGTAGCTCAGTTGGATAGAGCGGTGGTTTCCGGTACCACGTCTGCCGGGGGTTCGAATCCCTCCGAGCGCGTCTATAGTATCCGATTGATCATTTGTGAAAGAACCTGAAAACCCTTTGAAATAAAGGGTTTTTTGTTGTTTATGAGTGGGATTGTGTGAGGACTTTGAGAGGAACTTCAGTATTTATCATCGTTTATGTGAAGTAGTTCATTTTGTATCAAAAAGCACAGATTAAAATTGTTAAAAAGACAGATTTTCTTTATGATAGTGATTAAGTAAAGTTAATCTATAATGGGAGTATAAAAGCATTGAATCATCAATATTTTCAAAGCTTGTTCAACTAAAAGGGCAGAACCCTTTAATAAGGAGGTACAAATGAATTGTGAAAGTGTTTTACGTCAAATTGAAGTAGCTGTTAAAACATTAATAAAAATAGTAAGTCAATTAGAAGAAGATGATTTACAAAAAAGACCAACACCTCATAAGCAGTCTATCGGAGAGTTGCTGGAACACATTGCGATCATTTGTGAAGCGGACTGGCGTATTGCTAATGAGGCTACCCAAGAAGAGATGGAAAAGTTTTATGCTAATGTATCATATAAAACTTTAAAGTCGATAGAAAATGGCTTAACGACTAATTTTCATTCATTAAAAAATAATTATATGAAATTATCGGACACAGAACTACTGTCTCGTACCACTTCGTATTGGGGTGTGACATATACTAGGTATGAATGGTTGTTAGAGATATTAGCACATGTATATCATCATAGGGGACAATTACATGCTATGCTTGTTCACTGTTACAATAAAGACCCCAAAATTTCAATGTTTGAATAATGTTCTTCAACTTCAATCAATAAATTTATCTATGCTGATCCGGTCTCAATTGAAAAACAGTCTGCTTCGTTTAAACAAATGCTGCTCAAAAAACAATAGAAAAAAGACAAAGCACTGAATAGGGGGCTTTGTCTTTTTTTGATATTTTCTTAAAATTACTAGCCATAAGACTCATTTCTTTCCTTTACAGGCGTATTTGTTGAGCCTGCTGGCTGTATATGATTAACATGGAAGAGAATTGACAATGAGGAGGGATTTCTTGTGGCGAAGATTTTATTGATTACATTTCCTGCTGAAGGGCATGTGAATCCTATGTTAGGAATCATCAAAGCATGGGCGGATCGTGGAGATGAAGTGCATGCGGTCACAACTGTACATTATGAGGAACGAATCAAACGCTTAGGCGCTCACGTACATAAACATCCAGACTATATTCGGACATTACACGTAGATGAAGGAAATCTCGATTCCATGCAGCCATTCTTTCATGCCATGCTGAAAACATCATTTGATATGTTAGAAGTGGTAGAAACACTTTCTCAGCAGCATTCATTTGATTTTGTCTATTTTGATATGTTTGGGGCAGGAGAGCTTGTTCGAGATTACTTACAAATTCCAGGGATCGGTTCAAATCCATCCTTTGTGCTACAAGAGGCGCATTTTGATACACCGCTATACAGAAAGGATGAGAGAGCTGATCATCTATTAGAAAGCATACAAGAGCGTTTTGGCGTTCAGCCAACGCGTTTGATGCAATTTATGAAAAATCGCGGAGAACTGAATATCGTGTATACAAGTGAATATTTTCAGCCTTCTGTCGATGCAGTGAACGACTCATTTGTTTTCATTGGACCAAGCTTTCTAAAAAGGGCAGATCAGCATGATTTCCCGCTGGAAGCTCTTGAACGAGAAAAAGTTGTCTTTATTTCGATGGGAACTGTTCTTGGAGATACAGAGGCATTTTTTAATATGTGTATTGATGCCTTTGCCGACTTTGATGGAAAAGTGGTACTCGCAACAGGTGAAAAAGTGGATCGGTCTCTCTTAAAAGAAGCACCTTCTCATTTTCTGATCGAGCCTTATGTGCCGCAGCTTGAAGTGCTTGAGCTGACAGATGTGTTTGTGACGCATGGCGGAATGAACAGTGTCAATGAAGGCATTCATTATCACGTTCCAATGGTCGTCATTCCGGTCGACAAAGATCAGCCGATGGTCGCACAAAGACTGACCGAGTTATCTGCTGCCCGAGCACTTGATAAAGATCAACTGACAGCAAAGCAGCTAAGAGAAACCGTGGAATCTGTTCTAGGAAGCGACATGTACCGTGCTGGAATTGAAAAAATTGAAGAAAGCTTCCAAACAGCAGGTGGAACCGATAAAGCATTGCGGACGATTGATCAATTTATGCAAACGAAACAGACTCAATCATGAGGCGGTCAGCGTTAGGCAAACTGAATGGACTCACTTATACCATTTCAACTTGACAAAAAATAACCAATCTTTTATCGTATACGTAACAAACGACGGAAGGGTGACCCAATGCAATGAAGTACTAATCCTATGACCTGTAAGCAAAATGAAAAAACGAAGGCAGTGAGCAAACGATTGGTTTGCCATGTTTGCTGCGTTTTCATTTTTTAGCTTCGGAATAGGATGGTACAGCATGGGAATCAAAGAATGACGTGATTGATACGGGGATGTGTGTGTGTTCAGATAGGAACGGCACTTCATCCGGGATTGATCCGTTTATTTTTGTACACCATTTTGCCTCCTATTCTGAGAATGGGAGGCTTTTTCATGTCTCCTGAGATACGAAAGGAGAGGGTTGGATGTTAGTAAAAGCCAATCAGTTAAAGGTATTTCGAAAAGATCGATTGTTATTTGATATTGAGGAACTTACCATCCATCAAAGTGACCGCATTGGACTTGTCGGGGTAAATGGAAGCGGGAAAACGACATTATTACATGTGCTGGCAGGAAAAGAGAAACTAGACAGTGGCACGTTTGCGGCCACAACGACCTGCACACTGCTTCCTCAGCTAAAACAAGCGGAAGGAACACAGAGCGGTGGTGAGATGACCCAGTCTTATATTGAAAGCGCGTTAAACCGTCCTTCTGCCCTTTTATTAGCAGATGAACCAACGACTCATTTAGATACAGAGCACATTGAGTGGTTGGAAGAGAAGCTTTACAATTATCAAGGAGCTCTCGTTGTCGTTTCACACGATCGTGCTTTTTTAGATGCAGTATGTACGGAGATTTGGGAACTGGATCAAGGACGGCTCAATCAATACAAAGGCAACTACACGCAATTTGCACAGCAAAAAGAGCTGGTGCATCGTCAGCAGATGGAAGCGTACGAAGCTTATACACAAAAGAAAAAACAGTTAGAGCATGCGCTGGAAAAGAAAAAGAAAAAAGCCGACAAAGCGACAAAGCCATCTCAAAAGCTGAAATCCTCAGGGCCAAAAATTGCAAAGCCCTACTATGCAAATAAGCAAAAAAAGCTGCAAAAAACCGCCAAATCAATTGAAACAAGGATGGAGAAATTAGAAAAGGTTGAGAAAGTAAAAGACATTCAGCCCATTCAAATGACGCAGCATACAATGAAGGAAATAGCGAGCCGTTCCATTTTGCGAGTGAACAATGTAGATGGCAAGGTTGGCGATCAATTGCTTTGGAAGCAGGCGAATGTGGAAGTGAGAGGCGGGGACAAGGTCGCCATCATTGGCAAGAATGGGAGCGGAAAAACGACATTTCTCCGAATGCTGGTGAATGGACATCCCGGAGTTTCTCGCTCAGAAGCTGTCAAGCTAGGCTATTTTCGTCAGGATCTTTCAGGATTAACGGTAGATGAATCAATTTTACAAAATGCGCTGAAAGAGGCAGTTCAAGATGAGACAGTGGTACGAACGGTTTTAGCGAGACTTGGATTTCGAGGGGATGACGTCCATAAACCTGTTGGGGTGTTAAGCGGGGGAGAACGGGTGAAGACCATGCTGGCGTCCTTGCTTGTCAGCGATGCCAATGTTCTCATACTGGATGAACCGACGAACTTTCTAGATCTGGCGGCAGTTGAAGCGCTTGAAGGTCTATTGAGGGATTACCCGGGTACTGTTGTGTTCGTTTCCCACGATCGCAGACTGATTGAGAAGGTGGCAACTCGCATTTTCCATGTTCATGAAAAGCGTATTGAAGCATTTGATGGAACATATGAAGCGTATAAACAAAAAGGCGACAAACCAGCTGTGACCCAAAGAGAAGAGGAGTTGCTGTTAATTGATTTACAGCTGTCTGAAGTGCTCAGCCGGTTAAGTATTGAGCCGTCTCAAGAGCTGGAGGAGACATTTCAAGCATTATTGAAACAAAAGAAATCTTTGGAGTCATAAAAAAAACCCTGTGTTTATTGCACAGGGGATTGTTCATTCCGTTCTTTTTTTAATTGGTCAAGTTCGCTGACTGTGACGAGCTGATAGCCTTGTTTGGTGAGTTCATGAATGATCTTCACTGCTGCTTGAGCTGAGCTGTCATAAATATCATGCATCAATACCGTTCTGCCATCTGCTGCATGTGAGAGAACGTGGTTTGTGATCTGCTGGCTATTGCGAATTTTCCAATCCTCTGGATCAACATCCCATAAAGAGACCTTCATTCCCACCGCTTGATTGATGTCTTGATTTGTTCCGCCATATGGCGGTCTAAAGTGCGTAGGTGTATAGCCGCTCGCTTTCTCAATCAGCTTCTGAGTGTCCTTCACTTGTTTCACCGCCTCCTTTAAAGGCAGTCTTGTTAATAAAGGATGACTGTAAGAGTGGTTCCCGATTTCATTCCCGCCTTTTAGAATATCGGCAAGCATACTAGGATAATACTGCACCCTGCTACCTAATACGAAAAAGGTCGCATGTCCTTTATTTTCCTTCAATGCTTCTAAAATTTTTGAGGTGGTCGCAGGGTTCGGACCATCATCAAATGTGAGGGCAATGGCTTTTTGATTTGGATCAAGCTTTGATTTTTGCGGCAGCTTGACGGCTTTTCTTTTCGGATTTGGTTCTTTCATTTCATTTTGATTTTTGGTTTTATTCATATATTCCGGCTTCATTATATCTTTCAGCAACGTCTTTTTAATCGCAAGTGTTTGCGGACCAAGATCCTCATCGGCTACTTGCGAGGCTGGGAAATAAAATTCTACATATTTCTCTTTCAAGGCAAATTGGCTGAAGTTTTGAGCAGTAGGGGCTGTTCCCTTCTGAAGTAGCGTCTGATCCTTAGATAAGGTTTTGTCCTTTTGAAGCTCCGAATATGTAATGTAGGATAATTTCTTCAAAAAGTTGGTTTTAGGCAGAAATAAATCTTTTGTGTCAAGAAAGGTTTTTTTCTGAAAATCATAGTTGATCGTGAGATGATTGGTGGTCCCATTTTGCTGACCTGTATAGGTATAAGTGGTAAAGCGAATCGCAGCCGACTGCTTCGCATAATGCACCATATCATAATCAATATTCAGTTCAAAGCGTTTGTTTTCATCGACGTCCTTTGCTTCACTAAACGTCTTCTTGAAATGCTCTAAAGCTGAATTGGCGTAGCTTTGAATCTTGTCATCTAGCTCTTTTTGATGAAAAAGAGGATAGTTGACTGCATATCTCATAAATTTCCCGTCATTTACGAGAGTAACGATTTCGACGTTTTTATAGTTTGTATCCTGCTTTACATTTTTCTTCTCGGTTCCACTTGCTTGTTGATTCTGAAAGAAAGCAACGACTCCAATGACGATCGCAAGTGCAAATAGGCCGATACTCCATTTTCCCTTTAGTGACACAACGTTCAAATCTCCTCTCAAGACGGGCCATTCTTTATCAGTTTGACATCTGTTTGTAATATTTTTATAACATTTGACTTACTTTTGTAATTTTAGAGGATATTCAGGCGGAATGTCAACTATTTTCCTATTAAACTATGAGAAAAAATGATAAGCCATTTCAAACGAGCAAAGACACTGTATGACACGGTCACCTGCATACCTTCATTAATTAAAAAATAAGGCGTAGATTGATTTTTGAGAGGTAGGCAGATATAATTTTGATGATTATGATTCTCATTTTCAAACAGACTTTTAATGAAGAAAAGGATGACACCGATTTTGCAGGATAAGCGAACACCTCAACAAAAACGATCATCATATATTTTGTTCTTTTTGATATTTTTTCTCGCCGTCATTGGTTTGGCGGCTGCCATGTTTTTGGCTGTGTCATATGGTGCCAAAACATTGTCTCTGCAAACGGTTTGGACAGCTGTATTTGATTATCAGTCAGATGTCACAGAGCAACAGATCATCCATGAATTAAGACTTCCACGTGTTTTAGGAGCAGCTCTTGTTGGAGCGGCATTTGCCGTAGCGGGTGCGCTCATGCAGGGAATAACAAGAAACCCGCTGGCCGATGCGGGGATTTTGGGCATCAATGGCGGTGCGATGTTTGTGGTCGCTCTCTGTTTTGCTTTTTTCCCAGGCATCCCTTATTCGGCACTAATGTTGTTTTCCTTTATTGGTGCAGTGCTTAGTACGCTGCTGATCTTTGCGATTGGTGCGGCTGGTGGCGTTTTGACACCACTGCGCTTAACAGTAGCAGGAGCCGTAGTGGCTGCATTGCTTCATGCACTTAGCTCTGGAATCGCGATTTATTTTGACTTAAGTCAGGACCTTGCGTTTTGGTATGCAGGCGGAGTGGCTGGTGTGAAATGGCCGCAGCTGACTATTCTTGCCCCGGTCATTCTCATAGTGATCGTATGGGCGATGCTATTAGGACGGTCACTGTCGCTACTATCGCTTGGTGAAGATGTTGCGGCAAATTTAGGGGTGAAAACGCGACAAGTGCGAATACTAGGAATGGTAGCTGCTGTATTATTAGCAGGGGTTTCTGTATCAGCAGTCGGCTCCATTGGATTTGTCGGTCTTGTTATCCCGCATATTTCACGAAAGCTGGTTGGTGTAAACTATCGTTTCGTCATTCCGATGTCAGCGATATTAGGCGCGGTGCTGCTTGTCTTTGCTGACCTTGCCAGCCGCACCGTTAATCCGCCGCGAGAGCTTGCTATTGGCGTGATGGTGGCACTTGTCGGTGTTCCTTTCTTCTTATATATTGCCAGAAAAGAAGGGAGGAACCTGTCGTGAGAGAGAAACAGCGAGCTCTTGCTGTGACAGTCGTTTTGCTTTGTCTAAGTGCGGCTGTTGTGCTGTATAGCTTAAATACCGGTACGCTGAAACTGAATCCTCTTGTGGTCGTCAAAACGTTATTCGGCTTTGGAGATTTTCAAAGTGAAACGGTGCTGTTTGACTATCGTCTGCCCCGAATCGTGGTAACGATGCTAGCGGGAATTGGTCTTGGTATTGCGGGAGGCATTTTGCAAAGTCTATCTCGTAACCCGCTGGCCGATCCAGGGATTATTGGACTGAATGCAGGCGCCGCTTTTGGCTTAATCGTGTTTGTGACGTATTTTCACGCACTAGAAGGCAATCCCTCTCTTCTTATTCCGCTCTTCACATTTGGCGGGGGACTTCTTGCGGCAGCGGTCATCGTGCTTTTGGCGTATGACCGGCAGGAAGGTCTCGTTCCCATTCGGCTGATCCTAGTAGGAATTGCGGTGGCAGCGGGATTCAGTGCTTTGACATTATTTTTGTCACTCAAGCTAGATGAAGATACTTATACATTTGCTTCAAGATGGCTTGTTGGCAATGTCTGGGGGAGAGACTGGATTCATGTGTTAGCGCTTTTGCCTTGGATTGTATGCCTTGTACCGCTTACGCTGATGCAGTCAAGCACGCTCAATGCGTTGACATTAGGAGATGCTGTCGCCTCAAGTGTAGGAGTACGTGTCCAGCGTCAGCGTCTCCTTTTGTTAACCTTGGCTGTTGGTTTGGCAAGTGCAAGTGTTTCAATGACAGGCGGAATTGGGTTTATTGGACTTGTCGCCCCGCATTTGGCAAGGCGGCTTGTCGGCTCACTTCATCAATATTTTTTACCGGTTAGTGCGCTGCTTGGCCTGTTAATTTTGGTCAGTGCCGATACAATCGGACGTTCCATCTTTGCCCCAAATGCCATACCAGCGGGTGTCGTTGTGGCTTTTATCGGCGCTCCTTATTTTCTCTATTTATTAGCAAAAACGAAATAAACAAGAAAGAGGAACTCATCATGAAAAAATTACTTGTACTTGGTTTAACGCTCTGTTTCATCATACTTGCTGCTTGTGGTCAACAGGAAACAAAGAATAAAGCAACTCAAAATGATCATGGAACACCGAAAATTGCTTCCTTGTCTATTCATTTAACGAATGACTTATTAGCACTCGGTATCAAGCCGGCAGGTTCTGTTGTAGGTGGAGATTTAAAAGATTTCCTTCCACATGCGAAAAAGCAGCTGAGTGGAACGAAGAAGCTGGGCATCGCAGCCGATCCCGATATGGAGTCACTGCTTGCCTTACAACCTGATGTGATTTATGTCGATGAAGAACTAGCTGGACAAAATTTATCGAAATATAAGAAAATCGCCAAAACGGAAGTGTTTGATTTAAATAACGGCACTTGGCGCGATCATTTGAAAAAAATCGGCAAGCTCGTCAATAAAGAGAAAGAAGCCGATCAATATATTCAGGATTACAATCAAGAAGCAAAAGAAGTCAAATCGCTCATCAAACAAAAGATTGGAAACGGAAAAGTAATGGCGATCCGTGTGACAGCAAAGGAGCTTCGAGTCTTTAGCATGAAGCGCCCTATGGGTCCAATTTTGTACGAGGATTTAGGCCTGACACCTGTCGATGGTGTGAAGAAACTGGACAGCAAGCGACCATTTGAAGTGATTTCTCAAGAGGTTCTTCCTGACTATGATGCAGATGCTATCTTTGTCGTCGTGAACCGTGATGATAAAGCGCAGCAAGCATTCAAGCAACTAGAAAAGACGCCAATTTGGAAGGGTCTAAAAGCCGTGAAGAACAACCAAGTCTATCCGATTGCCGATCAGCCATGGCTCGATTACTCAGCACTAGGCAATAAAATGGCATTGGATGAAGCGAAAGAGATGTTTTCTACATCAAAATAAGATGAAATCAGACATCATTCCTTATATAGGTATGATGTCTCTTTTTTTTAACCGGTCTTCTATTCATTCGGCTTTTGCATACATATGAAAGAGAACGAGCCGTACTGCCCGTGAAGGGGAAGAAAGGGAGGGGTTACAGTTGGAGGTTCAAAAAATTAGTGCAGGTACAATCGCAAGGCTTGTGCTGCTCTTGATCGCACTTGTCAACAGTGCGCTAACCGCTGCGGGGAAAAGCCCAATACCGATTGATGAAGAAGGTATTCAGCAATTCATCACGTTAGCCTTTCTTGGGATTACATCTCTCTGGGCCTATTGGAAAAACAATGATATAACGAAAAAAGCACGAACAAAAAAAGCAGAATAAGAGAAAAAGAGCCTTTTCAGATAAAAGGCTCTTTTTCAGCGAAGCGTCAAACGCCTCTCCCCGCAATTTGACTCTTCCTGAAAGGCTTACGCCCGTCGTTCTCCCATGTTGGCGAGGAATGCTTTTACTTCCTCAATGCTTAAGCCGATAGCCTTCGCTTCACTCATCAGACGCTTCCACTCTGATATATTCGAATCCGTCAGCTTTCTATGCGTGACATGTAACGTTCTTTCTTCCTGCTCCTTTCGAGACGTTTGGAGCAGCTGATAGAGTTCTTCTTTTGGCATGCCGGATTGGACGGCATTGACGATATGCTCCCGCCATTCGTGTTCACCACTCTCAGCGTCATGAAACATCATCGTCTCTGCATCAAATAGCTCTTGTAAATCAATCTCTAGTGAAGAGGATACCTTTTTTAAAAACTGGACAGATGGATTTCTGTGGACACCGCGCTCAATCTTACTCAAATACGATTTAGAGACATGGGCATCTTCAGCCAGCTGCTGAATGGAGTATCCTTTCCTCTTTCGGTAAATGCGTATCACCTTTCCTATCATTCGATCAATGATCTCCCTTCTCCCTGGCGAATCGTAGTGCGACCTTTTCGTTCATTATAAGAAATTAATTGTTCTTTATAAAATTCAAAAACGTAAGAATCAGGAAGTAAACAAAAGAAAACGAACGATTTCGTTCTTTAAAAAGAACTATAAGACCTATTATGACATTTTTCTTTGCGGGTATTATCTTTTATAATCCAATCATTAACAAAAAGAAACCATATATAACCTTTTTATGATGAAATCGGGAGGTATCTATGAATGAGAATATAGGTTTTAAGCAGCTGTTTTCTGTCATTAAAGAGAAAATGGCCCTTCTGATCCTGATTGTCCTGATCGTAACGGGCATTTCAGCCTACTATCAGTTCTATGTCTCGACTCCTGTATATCAGGCAACCACTCAAATTCTTGTTCATAAACGCAGCAATGACGCACAAGCAGATTTAAACGATATTCAGATGAACCTTCAATATACACGTACCTTTCAAGTTTTATTAAAAAGTCCAATCGTCATTGAAAAAGTAAAAGAAACACTCAACCTCACAGAATCAGCTGAAGGATTAAAACACAAAATTGCCACAAGTACAGAAAATGAGTCTGAGGTCATCAATATTTCTGTACAAGATGTGGATCGCGCAAAGGCAGTTGCCATCGCAAATACTGCAACAGAGGTACTGCAAGAAGAAATCAAAAAAACAATGAATATGGATCGCATTAATGTTTTGTCTGAAGCCAAGCTGTCCAATACGATTCTCATGAATTCAAGAAAATTTGTTCATATCGTACTGGCACTAGGCGCCTCTTTATTAGGGGGGATAACACTCATTTTCTTAATGAACCTACTCGATGATACTGTAAAACGAACACATCAAATAAGAGAAGAGATCGGATTGCCGTCGCTCGGTAGCGTCTATCAGATGCAGGCAGACAGGAGGGCAAAAAAAGACAAGCAGTCCGTCATAACAGGAGGACAGAACATTGATCTTTAAGAGGAAAAAAAGAGAAAAGAGAGATTTATCCTGTATTTCTGTATTAAATCCTCACTCTGTCATAGCAGAACAATTTCGTACGATCCGAACTAATATTGAATTCACATCGATTCAAACAAGGCTGAAATCCATATTGGTGACATCCTCCTTGCCGAAGGAAGGGAAATCATTTACGGCTGCAAATCTAGCAGCTGTTTTTGCACAGCAGAAAAAGCGGGTGCTGCTCATGGATGCTGATTTGCGAAAGCCGGCTGTTCATGAATATTTTGACCTGAGTCATCACACGGGTTTGACCAATGTGCTATTAAATAATTGCAGCTTGGAGGAAGCCATTTTACCCACACCCATTGAGCATTTAGAGCTGCTTCCGAGCGGAACCATTCCACCGAACCCAGCCGAGCTGCTCTCCTCTTCTGTCATGAAGCAGCTGTTTTATGAAATCGAACAGCAATATGACATGGTGATTGTGGATTCTGCGCCGCTTCTGCCAGTAGCCGATGCAAAGATCCTAGCAAACCGGACAGATGGAAGCATTCTTGTTGTCTTAAGCGGCAAAACAAAGATAGCTGCAGTGAAGAAATCAAAAGAAGTATTAGACGGGACAACAGGCAAACTGCTTGGGGCTATGCTAAATGGCAAGAAAGAGAAAAAGGGAAGGCTGTATATGTATTAACAAGATTGATAGGTGATGTCTCCTAATCTTTAACAATGGAGGCACTCGATCCTGCTGTGGGCATGACCAATGCCTTAGATGCTCGTCATCAATAGTGGGATGTGAGGACGGGTTTGATGCCCATTTTACGTAAGAATAGAGATGCTTTAAAAAGGGGGAGGAGCGTTGACTTACGCCCAAAGATTATCAATCATCGTGGCACTAGATTCATATCTCATCTTAGTGGCTGTCTTTTTTGGCTTTCAATTTGTCCAAGAAGCGGCGTTAACTGTGTATACATTTGAAATGCTCGTCATTTCTTCGCTCAGTCTACTCATTGGGCACCATTTGTTTTCGTATATTTTTCATGTGTACAAGCAAGTATGGGCTTATACAGGAGTAAGAGAGCTATTTTCTTTAATGAAGACCTTTGTATGTTCTTTTTTATTTTCAATGGTAACGCTGTACCTTTTCGTGCAGACATGGCCCTTTCGTTTTTTATTCATTGTGTGGCTTTTCCACGTATTATTCATCGGTGCATCTAGAATGGCGTCTCGGCTATTTCATGATGGAGCAAAGCGACTGCAGGTAGAAAAAGAGCGGGCCTTAATCATTGGCGCCGGATCAGCTGGGACCATCATTGTACGTCAGCTTCAGCAATCGAGTGATGTACATATTGAACCAGTGGCCTTCATAGATGATGACAAGACGAAGCATAGGCTTGAAATCATGGGACTGCCTGTTCTAGGAGGAAAAGAACAGATTCAAACAGCTGTTGTGATGATGGATATACAAAAAATCATCATCGCCATTCCGTCCAAAAGCAGCCATACGTTAAAAGGGCTGTATAAGGAGTGCGTAGCGACTGGGGTCAAAACGCAGATCATGCCGGAGATGGAGCAGATTTTAAAAGGAACCCATGCGCTGAATCAATTACGAGATGTACAGCCAGAAGATTTATTAGGGAGAGAACCGATTCAATTAGATTCAAGCCGTCTATCTGCTCATTTAAAGGGAAAAACGATCATGGTCACGGGGGCAGGCGGATCGATTGGATCAGAAATCTGTCGTCAAATTTGTGTATTTGCTCCTCGAGCGATTGTGCTTGTGGGACATGGAGAATTTAGCATTCATTCTATTTTACTAGAGCTGAAAGAAATTTATGGGGACACCATCAGTCTCTATCCGCAAATTGCGGATATCCAAGATAAACAGAAAATGAGTGAAATCGTTGGTCAGTTTCAGCCAGATATGATCTATCATGCCGCGGCACATAAGCACGTCCCGCTCATGGAGATCAGTCCAAAAGAAGCAGTGAAAAACAATATTATCGGGACAAAAAATGTCGCAGAAGCGGCACATGAGCATGGCATTGAAACATTTGTCCTCATTTCCTCTGACAAAGCGGTCAATCCTGCCAATGTCATGGGCGCCACAAAACGATTTGCTGAAATGCTAATCATGCAAATGGGGGCAAGCAGTGACACAAAATTTGTTGCGGTTCGGTTTGGAAATGTACTCGGAAGCAGGGGAAGCGTTATCCCAATTTTTAAGAAACAGATCGAACAAGGCGGGCCAGTCACGGTCACCCATCCAGCCATGACAAGATATTTTATGACCATTCCAGAAGCATCAAGACTTGTCATTCAAGCGGGAGCCCTAGCAGAAGGAAGACAGATTTTTGTATTAGATATGGGGGAGCCAGTGAAAATTGTCGACCTCGCAGAAAACCTCATTCACCTCTCAGGCTACACCACAGACCAGATTCCGATTACGTTCTCAGGCATTCGTCCTGGGGAGAAAATGTATGAGGAATTACTCAACCAACATGAAAAAGCACAGGAACAAATTTTCCCGAAAATTCATATCGGCCATGCGCTGGATGGGGACCCATATGTGCTGAACCGCTTTATCCATGAATTTGACATGATGAGTGAAGAGCAAATGAGAGAAGCATTGTTTGCTGCCATCGAATCGCATGATTTGTTGTCTGAACCGATGACAAGAGAGGGGGAAGCGCTTGCCGATGAAGAAAAAAGTCTTGTTTTGCGCAACGGTTGACTATCATTTTCAGGCATTCCACCTTCCGTATTTCCGGTGGTTTCAGGAACAAGGATGGGAAGTGCATACAGCGGCAAATGGTCAGCTTGAGCTTCCCTATGTGGATCAAGCGCATTCGATTCCGATTCAGCGCTCTCCTTTTCATGTGCACAACCGGCTTGCGTATGTGGAGCTGAAGAAGCTGTTAGCGAAAGAGCACTACGACTTCATCCATTGTCACACACCAATGGGCAGTGTGATTGGAAGACTTGCAGCCAAAAGCGCGCGCAGAAAAGGGACGAAGGTTCTTTACACAGCACATGGTTTTCACTTTTGGCAAGGAGCGCCGCTTCAAAACTGGCTGCTCTATTATCCGATTGAGCGATGGCTCGCTCGTCATACAGACGCTCTGATCACCATTAATGGAGAAGATTTTAAAAGAGCTGATCGTCTATCAAAAGAGCGGGCATCTGTCTATTATGTTCCTGGTATGGGTGTGGATATGAAACGATTTGCACCAGTTAATGAAAAAGAAAAGCACCGTCTTCGTGCAGTCCATGGCTTTTCTTCAGAAGATTTTATTGTGCTGTGCGCTGGCGAATTAAATGCGAATAAAAACCAAGGGATGCTCATCAAAGCATGTGCCCAGTTATATAGGAAAATACCAAATGTGAAGATCGTGTTTGCCGGGGAAGGGGCCATGCGGCCGATGTATGAAAAGCTGGTTCACGACCTCCATCTTGAAAAGCATGTCCACTTTGCTGGTTTTTGCAAACAAATTGAGGAATGGATGCATTTGAGTGATGTATGTGTGTCGACTAGCTTGAGAGAAGGGCTTGGCATGAATCTGCTAGAAGCAATGTCTGCGGAAAAGCCGGTCATTGCAACAGAGAATAGAGGACACTGTGAGCTGATCAAACATGGCGTAAATGGTTTTTTAGTCAAACCGCATGATGTGAATGACTTGGCTGAATATTTGCACCAGCTTTATCACAAAAGCGATCAGCTGCCCCTCATGGGAAAAGCAGGGCGATCCTTAGCACATGCATTTGCGCAAGAGCAGACGGTGAGTGCGATGGAAGAAATTTATACAACTTATATGGATCAAGCAGAGAAGGTGATGTGAGCATGCATAAGCCAAAGGTGTCTATCATCATGGGCGTCTACAATTGCCAAGACACAGTAGAAGAAAGTATTGAATCCATTCTTCATCAAACATATGACAACTGGGAGTTCATCATATGTGATGACGCTTCAACAGACGGCACCTATGAAAAAGTACTGTCTTATACAAAACGAGACCCTGAAAGAATTCGCCTTATCCGCAATGAGCATAATCAAAGGCTCGCTGCCAGTCTAAATCGCTGTCTAGCTGAAGCGAGGGGAGATTTAATTGCAAGGCAGGATGGTGATGATATATCAGTACCTGATCGTTTAGAAAAACAGGTGCATTTTCTTGAAACACATCCTGAATATGATGTGGTCGGGACGGCGATGACCGTGTTTGATGAATCGGGTACAAAAGGTGTACGTGCACTGATTTCAGCGCCTGATCGAAAAGTGCTGGCAAGAGGGACGCCTTTTTGTCATGGAACCATTATGATGAGGGCTGCTACGTACAATGCTTTAAATGGATATCGCTCTGTGAAAACAACGAGGCGGATGGAAGATATCGATCTGTGGATTCGTTTTTTTGCTGAGGGGAGAAAAGGCTTTAATTTACAAGAGCCGTTATACCTTGTGAGAGAGGATGAAGCGGCTTTTCAGCGTCGTAAATTTCAATATTCAATAGATAATGCTTGGCTCGTTTTGAAAGCATGCTGGATATTAAAATTGTCACCGATTCATTATCTGTTTGCGCTAAAGCCGGTAGTCCGCGCCTGTTTATCACCGAAGATCATGAAATTTTATCACCAGCGGAAGCTAGAGGCGTCTTTGTTGAAAAGGAGGCCGATTCGGGATGAGTGAGCCAAAGCGTGTCCTTCATATTGTGGGCGGGATGAACCGCGGCGGAGCTGAAACGATGATCATGAACATCTATCGAGCACTCGATCGAAATGTCCTTCAATTTGACTTTATTACCCACCGGAAGGATGTCTGTGATTATGATGAGGAAATTCAGAAACTCGGCGGACGTATTTTTTATGTCCCGAGTATTGGAGCTTCCTCCCCTTTGGCATTTGTCAGAACATTGACAAAGACAATCAAGCGAACAGGGCCGTATCAAGCAGTGCATGCACATACAGATTTTCAAACAGGCTTCTCTGCCCTTGCTGCGAAATTGGCGGGTGTGAAGGTACGCATTTGTCATTCGCATAATACTGCTTGGAAACAGTCGCCAAATGGGGTAGACCATATGATGCTCAAAGGGTTTCGTCAGCTGATTTTTGCATTTTCTACAAAGCTTGTTGCATGCGGTGAGGATGCCGGTGCCTTTTTATTTGGTCAGAAAAAAATGAAGAATGGACAGGTTGAGGTGCTGCCGAATGGGATTGATTTATCCCTTTTCTTTCAGCCTGATCCAGAAGAAAAGGTGAAGATCAAGAAGCAGCTAGGTCTTCACGAAAAGAGCATGGTGATAGGTCATATTGGCCGCTTTCATGAACAAAAAAATCACGTTTTTTTTATGGAACTGGCACAGACCTTAAAGAAGCAGGGAGTCTCATTTCAGCTGGTCCTTGTAGGGGATGGACCGCTGAGGCAGGTGGTTGAATCGTATGCGGACAAGGCCGGCTTGTTAGACGACATTGTCTTTACAGGCGTCGTATCAGACGTTCCAGAATATATGAAAGCATTTGATGTTTTTGTCATGCCTTCCTTGTTTGAAGGACTTCCGCTCGTTTTAGTGGAAGCACAGGCATCTGGATTGCCTTGTGTGATTTCAGATCATATTACAGAGGAAGTAGATTTAGGCTGCGGTCTTGTGAAAAGAATGTCGCTGCGGGATTCCGCACATGAATGGATGAAGGCGGTGCTTGAAGCGTATCATGCAGAGCCGCCTCTTCAAGAGACCATTATGTCCCAGCTTGAACAAAGAGGATTTGATGTCAAACAGAACATCACACGTGTGATGAATGGATATGGACTGTAAGGAAGGAATGGCAGATGGCGGTATATTTGGTGAACATGATCATGGTCTATTTATGGTCGAGTTTTGCTGCATTTTACGGCAGGCGTGATGATACCATTCAAAGCGGATGGCGGCCTAACAAGATTCTCGTGTTATTTCCGTTTTTGTTTCTTTGTATTGTCGCAGGTATTCGGTACAAAGTAGGAACCGATTTTGTCACATATGGACAGATGTATGAGTTCTCCATCAATTATGAAAAGCCTTGGCATATCTTCGGGTTTGGTGTGGACAAGGCGGCTACTGACCCAGGATTTACGTTTATTTTATGGATGCTCAATCAATTGTCCCATGATCCGCAAATCATGTATATAACAGTTGGGGCGATCACCTATTTTTTTATCATCAAGACGCTCATTCAATATGGCCGTCCCTTTGAACTGAGTATGCTGCTTTTTCTCGGCACCTTTCATTATTACGCTTCGTTTAATGGCATGCGTCAATATATGGTGGCAGCGATTCTTTTTTATGCCATCCGTCTTGTGATCAATGGTCAGTGGAAATTGTATTTTCCGCTTGTCCTCGTATGTTCATTGTTTCATTCATCGGCACTCATCATGATTCCTGTGTATTTTATCGTGAGAACAAAATCGTGGTCATGGATGATGCTAGTCTTATGCATGATTTTTTTAGGGTTAACCGCTCTTTATGACCGCTTTGTTTCCGTTTTTGTCGTGATGCTGCAAGGCAGTTCATATGGGCATTACGAGGAATGGCTTACAACGAATACAAATGGAATGAATGTGACAAAAATCGGTGTATTGATTTTGCCGCTTTTGCTTGCCTTCTTTTATCGAAAACGGCTTCGTGAGCTGACGCCTGAGAGTGATTACGTTGTGAATTTTTGTTTGCTCGGTTTCTTGTTTGGCATCCTTGCCACAAAGGATGTCATTTATGCAAGATTTCATATTTATTTTGGTTTGTATCAGCTTATTTTACTGCCATATTTCACACGCATTTTTGATCAGCGGTCTAATGTCTTTATCTATGTAGGGATTGCTGTTTGCTATATTCTGTACAGCATCATGCTGATGCCGTTCGATTCATCCGTGTTACCGTACAGGACGATATTTACAAAGTAGATTTTGAGAAAGGTGGAGCATGTTGTCATGCCAGCTATCAGTCTATTGGTCGCAGTCTACAATACGAGTCAATATTTGGAGCAATGCCTTCAATCAATTGTAGATCAAAGTTTTTCAGATATAGAGGTCATTCTCGTGAATGATGGATCTACAGATCGTAGCGGAGAATATCTTGAAGCATTTGCTGCGCAAGATCAGCGGTTTCGGGTCATTCATCAAACCAATCAAGGGTTAGGCGCTGTGAGAAACCGGGGCATCGAAGAAGCAAAGGGCACGTATATTGCCTTTATTGATTCAGATGATGTTCTCGCACCACATTACTGCGAAGCCTTATATGAAAAAGCTAAAATGACCGGCGCAGATCTAGTAATCAGTGAATACTGGATTCAATTTGAACAGTCAAAGAGAACCATATCAACGACGCTGTTAGCCGAGCGATCAGCCGAAAAAACAAGTTTAATTGAAGCGTTATTGCACGGAGACATCACGGGGTTCTCATGGAATAAGCTGTATCGGCGTGCCTTTATCGAAGAACACGACATTCGATTTCCGCTGCGGGAGGAACTTGAAAACATAGAAGATCAATATGTGACGCTACGCTGTTTTTCTTTATCTCGCGGCATTGCCTTTGTTCATGAGCCTCTTTATTACTACCGGGTTCATCTGTCTTCTATTGTGCAACGATATCAGAAGCAGTATTTTCATCATGGACTCACCTTTTATCATGCGCAGCGCTTGTTTTTGACAGAATATGATGACATCTTTTTGTATGAGAAGGCGCTTGATTTTTTTATTGTCAATCATACCCTTCATTGTATGCTCAACGAATGGAAGAGCCAAAATGCACTTTCTCTTCGGGAAAAGCTTGATCACATGCGGGAAATGGTGACAGACGAGGCTTTTCAGCATGCCGTCAAACAAGTGGAACCATCAAAGCTCACTGCTCGAAAGCGAATGATCTTATTCCTTGCGAAGTGCCGGCTGGTCTATCCACTTTCTGCCGCCGCTTCTAGCTATCAAAAATGGATCGAATATCAAACAAGGAAATAGGGGTGATGAGATTGACATTGCAACAATTGAAGGCGCACGTCGCAGAGTGGCTGCTCTTAAAGGTGAAATATCCGCTTGAATATCGACTGAGCCGCCAAAGCCTGCCAGAGCGAAGTCATCAGAAGAAAATCATTCTCACGCTGCTGCCAGGCCATGATAATTTAGGAGATCATGCGATTGCCTATGCGAGTTATTGTTTTTTAAAAGAGCACTTTCCCGCCTACGATATCATGGAAGTGGACATGAAAGAGATCTATCGCCTCGCCCGTCCGTTAAAGCGTATGCGGCATCCAGAGGACATCGTCTGTATCATCGGTGGGGGCAATATGGGAGACTTATACCGTTATGAAGAATGGACGAGACAATTTATCATGAAAACCTTCAAGTCCTACCCCGTGATTCAATTGCCGGCAACTGCCCATTTTACAGAAACAAAGAGAGGGAAAAGAGAGGAACGCCGCGCCATTCAAACATACAAACACCATCCAAGGTTGCTTCTCATGGCTAGAGATCAAACAACCTACACTTGGATGAAGCAGCATTTCCCTCATCAAGATGTATGGAAACAGCCTGATATGGTGCTGACATTAGATGAATCGACTAAGGAACCAAAACGTGAAGGGGTTCTACTTTGTTTGCGAGAGGATAAGGAAGCGTATCTCACTGAAAAGGAGCGGCGGCAGCTAAAGCAGCATATTCAAGAGACGTATGATCAAGTCGGTTTGATTACAACGACAATTGGCAAACGAGTTGATCGAACGACTCGCCTAGATGAATTATCTGCCTTATGGACAGAGTTACGTAAGGCACAGGTCGTCGTGACAGACCGGCTTCACGGCATGATTTTTTGTGCGATTACAAATACACCGTGCGTTGTCCTCAGGTCGTTTGATCATAAGGTGATGGAAGGGTATGAATGGGTGGCTCATCTTCCGTTTTTGACGCTATTAAAAGAACCGAATGAGACGTCTGTGAAAGAAGCCATTCATCAGCTAATGAAAATGAGCGGACAAAAGGGAGAGGAAGCTGGATGAAGGCTTTTACACGCTGCGTGAAATCAAAATGAATCGAGCATTTCTTTACAACGCCAGTGCAAACATCATGACGTTTGTCTTGATGATGCTAATGTCTGTTTGTTTAACGCCGTACATCGTTCATACACTTGGAGTCGAAGCATTCGGCTTAATCCATCTGACGCAAAATATGATCAACTATTTATCGGTTATCACGGCTTCATTAAGTGCTGTTGTGGTGCGCTTTTTTTCTGTGGCGGCTCATAAAGGGGAAATCGAGAAGGCGCAGCGCTATCTCTCATCTTATTTCGTCAGTTCCATTTTTTTATCGATCAGTCTTTTTCTGTTTTGTCTATTCATGTCCCGCCAGTTAGTAGAGTGGCTTCATGTGCCTGGTGATCTCGCAAAGGATACACAGACCGCCTTTATATTAGGGGGTCTTTTATTTATGCTCAATTTTGTCATGTCCGGTATTGGGGCTGCGCCGTTTTATGCGAATAAGTTATATGTATCAAGTATTGGTCAGACCATTCAAATGTTTTTGAGGGCACTGATGATTGTGATGCTGTTTACATGGACGGCACCCGCCATCTGGCATATTCCACTTGCGGCTGTGATAGGAAGCTTGGCGGCTATGGGAATAGGTATCTATTATTTTAAAAAACTTATCCCTTGGTTTTCGTTTAAGTGGCGGCACGTTTCACTATCTTCTAGTCTCACACTTGTTCGATCAGGGGTCTGGCATTCTTTTGAGCAAATGGGGATTTTACTATTTCTACAGATTGATTTATTGATGACGAATCTGCTCATTGGAGCGGAAGCGACGGGACAGTATGCGGCGATATTACAATTTCCATTACTATTACGCACACTCGCAGGAACATTGACGGTTGTGTTTGCCCCAACGATTACGAAATTTTACTCGAATCAAGATGAAGAAGGTCTCATCCAATATGCAGCCAGTGCCATTAAGTGGAGCGGATTATTTGTCGCGTTTCCAGCCGCTCTGCTCGGAGGACTTGCCGGTCCGCTCATGCTTTTATGGCTTGGACCTGCCTTTGAAGAGCTGAAATGGCTGCTCATGATTCATGCTGCTTATTTATGCTTGACCTTGATGTTTTTACCGCTGACATATGTGCCGACCGCTTTTAATCGATTGAAGGTTCCGGCGGTGGTCACGCTCATATTAGGTGTATCCAATGTGCTTTTTGCCTATGGATTGACTCATATGCTTCAGCTTGGTTTATATGGCATTGCTTCAGCGGGAGCGATTGTTTTATTGATCAAAAATATCGTGTTTCTGCCATTTTATACGGCCCGCATCACGAAACAGAAACGGACCATCTTTTATAAACATACAATCGTTCCACTTGCAGGAGCGCTCATGATTTGGGGCGTCTGTGCAGGAATTCAAGCGATTTATGACGTGACCTCATGGTGGGAGCTGTTTTGTATTGGCGGTTTTTGTTTCTTTCTTTATATGGGCTACTTGTATCAATTTGCAGGAACAAAACGAGAGCGGCAGCAGCTGGTGAGTAAGGTGAAACAAGCTGTTTCCCGCTAGTGAGATAAGGAGATTTCATGATGAAAAGAATGTTAGATGTGATGGTGGCATTGACGCTGCTCATCGCAGGCAGTCTTCTTTTTCTTCTGCTGTATGGACTCATTCGGTGGAAAATTGGGACGCCTGTGTTGTTTCGGCAGAAGCGGCCTGGTCTATATGGCCGGCCATTTATGCTGTATAAATTTCGGACGATGACCGATGAACGTGACGAGCATGGGGGGCTCCTGCCAGATCATCTTCGATTAACAAAAACCGGCGCCTTGATTCGCAAGCTCAGTCTTGATGAATTGCCGCAGCTAGTCAATGTCCTAAAAGGAGAGCTTAGTCTCGTTGGACCAAGGCCGCTTTTGATGGAGTATTTGCCAATGTATACAGAGGAGCAAGCAAGGCGCCATCTCGTCAAGCCTGGCATTACTGGATGGGCACAGGTGAATGGAAGGAACACGATCTCCTGGGAGGAGAAATTCACCTATGACCTCTGGTATGTCGAGCATCAATCATTTTGGCTTGATATGAAAATTTTATGGATGACCTTGCTGAAAGTGATCAAAACAGAGGGGGTGCAGCAGCCGCATCATGCCACAGCTGAAAAATTCAAAGGAACCGATATGTAAAGAGCAACCGATTGGTTTAATTGGTGCTGGTGGGCATAGCAAAGTCATTCAAGACATGATTGCTGCCCATCCCGATTACTCATTATGCGCTGTATTAGATGATCAATTTGAAGAAACTACGACTAAAAACAGTATCTTGTATGGACCGATCTCTATGAGTCAAGAGCTGAGAGAGGCAATGCCACATATGAAATGGCTGATTGCGATCGGACAAAATGAGAGCAGACAGTTAGTAAAGGAACGCCTCGCTTTTGAAAACACGGCATTTGCCACACTCATCCACCCACGGGCGTTCGTAAGTCCATCAGCGATCATTGGAAAGGGAGCTGTCGTGATGGCAACGGCAGTCGTTCAAGCAGATGCAGCAATCGGTGAACATGCGATTATCAACACAGGATCAATCGTAGAGCATGATTGTATACTAGAATCGTTTGTGCATCTGTCACCAGGAGCAGTGTTAACTGGCTGTGTGTCTGTACGAAAGGGTACACATATAGGGGCAGGTGCTGTTGTGATTCCAGGGACATCGATCGGAAGCTGGACAATCATTGGCGCAGGAGCCGCAGTCACAAGAGATATACACGATCAGAAAGTCGCTGTAGGCATTCCTGCAAGAGAAATCAAAGATCGGAGAGAGGGTGGGAAATGATGCAAGAAAGGAAACGTATTTACTTATCACCTCCGCATATGAGCGGAAAAGAGTATTTGAAAATAGAGGAAGCCTTCAAGAGCAACTGGATTGCACCGCTTGGGCCTCTTGTGAATGAATTTGAGCAGGCAGTCGCGGGCTATGCAGGAGTGAAGGCAGGAGCGGCTTTATCTTCTGGAACAGCAGCCATTCACCTCGCATTAAAGCTTATTGGTGTTCAAAAAGGGGACATTGTCTTTTGTTCCACCCTCACATTTGTGGCAACTGCAAATCCGATTTTATACGAACAAGCGACACCTGTTTTTATTGATTCTGAAAGGGATACGTGGAATATGTGCCCGATTGCTTTAGAGAAAGCCTTTATCGAATCAAAACGACTTGGAAAAAGACCCCGTGCTGTCATTGTCGTGCATTTATATGGACAAAGCGCAAAAATGGACGAGATCATGGCATTGTGTGAAGCATATGATGTACCAGTCATTGAGGATGCGGCTGAATCGTTAGGCGCTCTATATAAAGGAAAAAAAAGCGGCTCAATGGGCAGGTTCGGTGTCTATTCGTTTAATGGAAATAAAATCATTACAACGTCAGGCGGCGGAATGCTTGTGAGTGATGATGAAGCTGTGATCGAACGCTGCCGCTTTCTCGCTTCACAGGCTAGAGAGCGCGCGATGCATTATGAGCATCAAGAGATAGGATACAACTATCGCATGAGCAACCTTTTAGCAGGCGTCGGGATCGCTCAAATGGAAATATTAGACGAGCGTGTTGAACAAAAGCGCCACATTTTTAAGCGATACCAGGATGCGTTATCTAAAGTAGAAGGTCTTTATTTCATGCCAGAATATCAAAACACCAAGTCAAACCGTTGGCTGACGACATTGACTATTGATAGTGATAAGCAAACATCTCCAGTGGACATCATTGCTGCACTAGAAAAAGAACAGATCGAAGCAAGGCGTGTATGGAAGCCGCTGCACCAGCAGCCGCTCTTTCGTGATTGCCTCTTTTATTCGGCTGCGAAAGGCACTCCCGTATCTGAGTTGTTATTTGAAACAGGGCTTTGTCTCCCCTCTGGAACAAGTATGACAGAAGCTGAACAGGATCGTATCATTGACATACTTCGTCATGCCCTGCGAAAAAAAACATTCACCTCTTCACAGGCTGCTCACTCATAAGCAGCCTGCCTCTCTTTTTATCAAATTCATCAATTAAAGGAATAATTAGGAATAAGTATTGTCAATTCGATTTAAATATGATATTGACAACGGGGACCTTCCTCCTTAAAATGAAAATGATTATCAGCATCAATTAGGAGGAACATCTTATGTCGATTTGGAGCCATTTTTTTCCGAAAATTAAAATAAATACAGTCATCCCTTTCCTACTTATCTTTTTATTAGTAGGCTGCTCTCAAGCAAACAATGGAGCAGGTGGAGATAAGGATCATTCTGACATGATTACAATGGCTTGGCCGAGAGATATTGGCGAAATGAATCCGCACGTATACAATCCATCACAATTGTTCGCACAATCAATGATTTATGAGCCATTGGTCAGCTATCAAAAGAATGGAAAGCTAAAACCTGAATTAGCGAAATCATGGGATGTGTCTAAGGATGGCAAGGTGTACACGTTCCATCTAAGAGACAAAGTGACATTTTCAGATGGATCTGAGTTTAATGCAAACATTGTGAAAAAGAACTTTGATTCCATCTTGAAAAACAAGGATATACATAGCTGGTTAGGTGTGATAAAAAAAATCAAAAAAACAGAAGCAGTAGACAAGAAAACGTTTAAGCTCACATTAACAGAGCCATATTATCCAACTGTTCAAGAATTAGCCGTTGTCCGCCCGGTTCGTTTTCTAGGCGAAGCAGGCTTCCCTAAAAACGGAGATACATCAAAAGGAATTGAAAAGCCAGTAGGGACAGGCCCTTGGGTATTAAAAACATATCAAAAAGATGACTATGCTATTTTCGAACGAAATGATCATTATTGGGGAGAAAAACCAAAGGTCAAAGAAATCAAAGTTAAGGTCATTCCAGATGCGGAAACGAGAGTTATGGCATTTGAAAAAGGTGATGTAGATGTCCTTTACGGAGAAGGAACCATTAGCTTAGATGCCTACAAACAGTTAGAGGCAAGCGGCAAGTATGAAACAAAAATGTCAGAGCCTGTAGCAACGAGACAGCTTGTCATGAACACAAAAGTGGATCAGCTGTCAGATGAGAAAGTGCGACACGCCCTTCAATATGCGATCAATAAGAAATCAATGGTAGAAGGTGTCACCTCTGGCTTAGAGGATGAAGCAGATCACATATTGCCGACCAACATGCCTTACACATCCGATATTAAGGTGAAGTCGTTCCAATATGATGTAGACAAAGCGAAAGCATTGCTGGATGAAGCAGGCTGGACACTACCAAAAGGAAAAACTGTTCGTGAAAAAGATGGAAAAACGCTTGAATTTAGTATGATGTATGATTCAGCAGAATCAATTCAAAAAGCGATGGCGGAGACGCTTCAAGCAGAATGGGGTGCCATCGGTGTTGGCGTCAAACTTGAAGGTGTGGAGCTGGCAACACAGGTGCAGCGCTTTAAAGCCAACAAGTTTGATATGAACTTCTTTAGCAACTACGGAGCACCATATGATCCACATACATTTATGAACGTCGTCTCATCAGATGGTTTTGGGTTCAAAGAAGCCATCTCAGCCTATCCAAATAAGGACAAGCTGATCAAAGAAATGAGCGAAATTCCATCAACAACCAATGAAAACACACGAAAAGCACTTTATTCGTCTGTCTTATCTTCATTACAGGATCAAGGCGCGATTGTGCCAATCTCTTATTTTAAAAAGACAGCCGTTTATCAAAAAAATGTGAAGGACTTTGAGTTCCCAGCAAATCGCGATGAACATCCATTCACAGGTATTAAGCTGAAGTAATAGAAGGAAGGTTAGGAAATGGGCCGCTATATCGTCAAACGCATGCTATCAATCATCCCTGTATTTTTATTAGCCACTCTTTTCACGACTGGTATGATTCACCTTTCGCCAGTTGACCCGGCTGAGGCATATTTAGCAGCGGCTCATATCCAGCCAACGGATGAAATATTAGCGCAAAAACGAAGTGAATTTGGTTTAGATCAACCGTTTTATATGCAGTATCTTCACACCATTGAAAAAGTCATTCATCTTGATTTTGGCAAGTCATATATGTCTAACCAGCCTGTGCTTCATGAGGTAATCTATAGAATACCAGCGACAATTCAATTGGCGCTAACTAGTCTACTGATTGCTATCTGTGTCAGCATTCCACTCGGCTTTTTCAGCGGCATGAGGAAAAATGGGATTGTTGATCATGTGAGCCGGCTCGTTTCTTTCTTAGGAGCATCTATCCCGACGTTTGTCTTGGGGTATTTGCTCATCTTCTTTTTTTCAGTGAAGCTCGATCTTCTACCGGTTGAAGGGGTCGGAACATGGGAGCATCTCATCCTGCCGTCGGTCACACTGGCCGTCCCTTTAATTGCGATGTATACAAGGCTCTTACGATCAAGTGTTAGTGAGGCGCTGCAAGAGCCATTTGTTCAATATGCGAGAATCAGAGGATTAAAGGAACGGTCGATCATGTTCAAGCATGTATTGAGAATTGCGATATCGCCAATGCTGACAGGGCTTGGGGTGAATCTTGGCAAGCTACTCACAGGAACCATTATCGTCGAGGCAGTTTTTTCATGGCCCGGGTTTGGACGCTTCTTTATTGAAGCGATCTTTAATCGGGATCTGCCGGTCATTCAATTCTATGTCCTCATGGCAGCATGTATCTTTATCTTGAGCAGCTTGATTGTGGACTTACTTCAGCTGATCATTGACCCCCGTATTTCCAGAAAGGAAGGCCGCCAGTCATGATGACAAAAGGAAAATATCTCTTCTCTCATCAAAAGATGATCTCGATCTGCGTGGTGCTCCTTGGTCTATTGCTGATTGTCACAATATGTGCACCGTGGATTGCCCCGCATGATCCGGCGGCTGTCAATCTAGCGATGAAGCTAAAGGGGTCATCGTGGGAGTATCCTCTTGGGACAGATCAATTAGGCCGATGCAATTTATCACGAATTTTATATGGTGCACGTGTTTCACTAGGCTGTGCGTTATTAATCTTTCTCTCTTCTTTATTCATTGGGTTAATCGTTGGGTTGTTATCAGGTTACAAAGGCGGCTGGATCGATCACGTCTTAATGAGAATCTGCGACGGGATCATGGCATTCCCGAACCTAGTGCTGATCCTCGGACTAGTCGGCATCTTCGGTCCTGGACTTTCTCAAGTTGTGCTGGCTTTGATGCTTGTACAATGGGTATACTATGCTCGCGTCTTCCGAGGAATGGTACTCAGTTTAAAGGAACAGAACTTTATTGCCGCGGCGAAAATTAGCGGGACATCTCACTGGAACATCATGAGAAAGCATATGATTCCAAATGTCCTGCCGCCACTCGCGGTCATTGGCACACTTGAAATGGGCTGGGCGATTATGGACATTTCAGCAATGTCCTTTCTCGGATTAGGCGTTCAGCCTCCTATGCCAGAATGGGGAGCGATGATTCATGAAGGGAAATCGTATATTCAAACGAATCCTCAGTTGATGCTGTATCCAGGTCTTGTCATCATGGCTGTCGTTGTCCTCTTTAATTTACTAGGAGAAGCCCTTTCAGAGAAATATGGTATCAAACGCCGAGTGTAAAGGAATGATCAATGTGCAAGATTCCATTTTACAAATAGAGAACCTGCATGTGCAGACGAAAACGCCTCATGGGACAACCTCTCTTATTCAGGACGTATCGTTTGAAGTAGGACGAGGTCAAATCGTTGGATTAATAGGTGAGAGCGGCTGCGGGAAAACAGTCACAAGTATGTCGATCTTACATATGCTTGACCGGAAAACAACGGATGTTACTGGCAGCATCACATTACAAGGACGAGAATTGATCGGTATGAGTGAAAGGGATATGCGCTCTATTCGGGGTAAGGACATCTCGTATATTATGCAAAATCCAATGAACAGCTTTACCCCTGTATGGACGATCGGTCATCAGCTGATTGAGACCATCCGCCGGCATACCACTGTTAGTAAAAGGCAGGCAAAAGCGAAGGCAATGGATGCGTTAGCGCAGATGAATCTGCCAAAACCAGACAAGCTGTTAAACAAGTATCCTTTTGAACTAAGCGGCGGCATGCTGCAACGTGTCATGATTGCCATGGCTGCCTGTATGCACCCGCCTCTCCTCATAGCAGATGAACCAACAACTGCTTTAGATGTACACACGCAGAAGCTGGTGCTGGAGCATCTGAACCACATTCGTCATGAGTATGGAACCGCCATTTTGCTCATTACTCACGACCTTGGCGTCATTGCAGAAATGGCAGATCATGTTGTTGTCATGAGGCAGGGAGAAATAGTAGAACAAGCAGAAGTGCTGGAGCTTTTTGAAAACCCAAAGCATGATTATACAAAGAAACTATTAGCAGCTCGTCCATCCATCCCAGCTGTTTGCCCGATTTGAGGTGAGAAGACCCTTGCATTTATTAGAAGTGAAAGCAGTTAGTCATTCATACAACAACCGGTCGTTTCTGATGAGAAAAAAAGGCGCAGACCAAGTTTTAAACGGCGTCGATTTAATCATTGAAGAAGGCACGTGCGTCGGATTGCTGGGGCAAAGCGGCGCAGGGAAAAGCACGCTAGGCCGTATCATACTCGGCCTAGAGAAGCCGAAAGCCGGTCAGGTCCTTTTTGAAGGGCAGGATATATATTGTGCAGATCAACGAACACGCAAACATTATCGCCGGCATGTGCAAGCGGTGTTTCAAGATTCGTACTCGGCGGTGAATCCAAGATGGACAGTCGAACAAATTTTATCCGAGCCGCTTGAAAACTATGAAACCATGAGCCGAAAAGAACGCAAAAGCGTGCTCATCCCTTGGCTGGAAAGAGTCGGGCTCAGTGAAAAGGACTTGTCTAAATATCCCCATCAATTCAGCGGAGGCCAGCTGCAAAGGATCAACATTGCAAGAGCCTTATTGCTACAGCCAAAGCTCGTTGTGCTGGATGAATCCGTCAGCAGCTTAGACATGGTCACACAGGGTGTCATTTTAGATTTATTAGTAGAATTAAAGAAGGAACTAGGTGTCGCTTACTTATTTATTACACATGATATGACGGCAGCCTATCACTTAAGTGATCAATTGGCGATATTAGATCGAGGTGAACTTGTTGCTCAATTTCGATCAAAGGATGATTTCTTTTCATCAGAAGAGAAATCGGTGCAAAAGATGAGAGATGCAATGCTCGCAGACCATCCTTTGTCCCGAACGATTGGCAGACCGGTTCGATAATTCTTTATTTCAGCAATGCCTCTTTTAGAAGAGGCTATTTTTCATGAAAGGCAGGTGTCATCGTGAACCATCGAGCGTATTTAGCTTTAGCCATTCCTTTAACCATCTCAACGATGACCACACCATTACTTGGAGCTGTTGATACAGCTGTTGTCGGTCAGCTTGCCAATCCCGCCTATATTGGAGGCGTCGCGGTTGGCAGTCTTATTTTCAGTACACTCTATTGGCTCTTTGGTTTTTTGCGGGTGAGTACATCTGCTTTTGCCGCTCAGGCAAACGGGGCGCAGAGTGAAGAGCAGGGCGTACTTGCTTTTCTAAGACCCTTTTTAATCGCCATCATTGTCGGCCTTTGTTTTATTGCTCTGCAATGGCCTATTATTCAATCTGCTTTTCTCGTGATCTCTCCTGCAGCGGATGTTCGGCAATTTGCAGCAGATTACTTTCATATTCGGATTTGGGGTGCGCCGTTTACCTTGATGAATTATGTGATATTAGGCTGGCTAATGGGAATGGCAAAAATGAAAGAAGCCCTCTCTTTACAAATCTTGATCAATGTCATGAATATGGTCCTTGCCCTTCTGCTTGTTCATGTGTTTTCGTTTGCAGTCAAAGGAGTGGCGGCTGCAACATTGATATCTGAATTAACCGCCTTTGTGCTAGGCGCATGGATCATTATGAAGCATTCAAAAAACGGATTCCAGATGCCTTCTATTAAGAAAATCATGGATGCACAGGCAGTGCAGAAAATGTTTCATGTGAATAAAGATTTATTTATTCGAACGATTTGTCTGCTCGTCGTGATTAACATGTTTACAGCAAAAGGTGCTTCTTTTGGAACAGAGATGCTAGCCGCCAATGCCATCTTATTTCAAATTCACTACATCATGGCTTATTTGTTCGATGGTTTTGCCAATGCATCCAGCATCCTTGTGGGCAGATCAGTTGGAGCAAATGACCGCACCCTTTATGAGAGAACTTTAACCCTTTCAAGGCAGTGGGCACTTGTTATGGCTTGCCTCATTGCGTCGGTTTATTTTCTTTTAAAAGAGCCGATCTTGGGCTTGTTTACAAATCTCCCGCGTCTTCTAGATGTGACATTAGGCTATGCAGACTGGCTCGTTCTCTATCCGTTTGCCGCTTGTTTCGGTTTGGTCATATACGGCGTATTTACAGGTGCGACAGAAATTGCCCCTGTCAGAAATTCGATGCTGTTTGCGATGGTCTTGTTTATCGTTGTTCAAGCAGCAGTTACGCCTATTTGGCACAATCACGGATTATGGTTTGCCTTTATCATCTATACAGTTGGACGGTCTGGCTTTTTGATGATGTACAAATCAAGGCTTGATCAGAAACTTTTCGCAAACGAAAAACACCCTTTGCCATTATGACGAAGGGTGTTTTTTTCGTTCATTCACTTTCTTTTTTCACCTTTTGATATGCCTCATCAAGATGCTGAATACGCTTCAAAACCACAGCGTTTTTGGTCAGCTGATCTTGTACAAGTGTTGACACCACTGAGCGGTAATAGGCATTCATCGCATGAATTTTGTCTTCATTTTGATTCATGGCAATGTGCTGTTTCAAGTTGTCAACAAAGTATGGAACGGAAAAAAGTTCAGACATGGAAATCACTCCTATTTCGTATATACGGTCCGTCAATCTTCATGTAAAATGATGAGAGGGAGGGGAGACAATGAGCCTTAATCTGCAGCAAGAACAAGTATTAAAGCAGGTGCTCACACAAGAACTCAGGCAGGCCATTACATTGCTCCAGCTGAATAGCACTGAGCTTGGCGAGTATCTTGACCAGTTAGCGCTTGAGAACCCTCTGATTGAGCGGAAAGACACGGACAGCTATCAACCAGTTTATCATAAAAAATCTCAAGACCGAATGACAGAGCCGTATCGAACGCATCAAAAAGAAAGCCTGCAAATGTATTTAAAGAAACAAGCCATTGATTTAAATCTAAGTGAAAAGAATCAAAGGATCTTTCATTTTATGATCGAGTCCATTGATTCCAACGGCTATTTAAATGAACCGGTTGACGAGATGGCAGCTGTCTTAAAGGTGTCAGCTGAAGAAGTGGAAGCCGTCCTTCATCAGCTTCAATCGCTAGAGCCTGCTGGTATTGGGGCGAGATCATTACAAGAATGCATCCTGCTTCAGCTAAGAAGAAAAAAGGAACGCTGGTACGAAGCCGAGCTGATCATCGATGAGCACTTTTTTCTCTTTGCAAGAAAGGCTTGGAAGGAAATCGCGGCGAAAACAGGCATTTCTATGAAAACACTTCAAGCAGTACAAGATGAGGTGTCCCAGCTTGAACCAAGACCAGGCATCCATTTCTCATATGAAGAAGACCATATGTATATAGAGCCGGATGTGACGATTACTGTCGTGCAGGATCACATTACATTTGAGCTGAATCAGCGCGCTTTCCCAGATGTTGAAATGAATGAAAGATACTTCGCCATGATTCAAGACCAAAAGCGTCATGAAGCATATGTGTATCTAAAGGAAAAAGAGCAGCAGTACAATTGGCTTGTTCAAGCACTGAAGCAAAGAAAACAAACGATGACCCATGTCGTTCGTGAGATTATCTTACATCAGACGGATTTTTTCCTTACAGGGAAACATAAAATGAAACCGCTTACGATGAAGCGGATCGCAGATATATTGCAAGTGCATGAGTCCACAGTCAGCCGAACGGTGAAAGGGAAAATGGTGCAAACCCCTTATGGTCTCATGGAAATGAAACAATTTTTCCAAGCAAAGCTAGAAGGACCCTCGCTGGAAGAGGCATCTAGCTACACAGTCAAGACGTACATCGCAGAGCTGATCCAAACGGAAAACAAGAAAAAACCGTATTCAGATCAGCAAATGATGACACAACTACAGCAAACCTTTGGCATCCGAGTGTCCCGCAGAACCATTGCGAAATATCGTGAACAAATGAATCTTCCATCATCTACACTGCGGAAGCGCTATGATTAAAATGAAGTACTTGCCAGAAACATGGCAGGTGCTTTTTTTTAGTTGGAAGCGAGGCATACAGAAGATTTTTTGAAAATTAAATCGGGGAGACGTGTGAACGGAAATTTTGGGGTAAAGTATAAGATAGGGCATGAGCCGAAAAGGGTAGACAACAGTGATGAGGTGAGACCAATTGAAATATAAACAAATCAAAACCAAAAAAATATACGAAGAAATTGCGGATGCATTAATCGAATCCATTCGTACGGGTGAGCTTCTTCCGGGAGAAAAATTAGATTCGGTTCAAGCGCTCTCAGAAAGCTTTCAAGTCAGCCGTTCCGCTGTGAGAGAGGCGCTGTCTGCTCTCAAAGCGATCGGATTAATAGAGATGAAACAAGGGGAAGGCACCTATGTGAAGCAGTTCGATCCTGAACAGCTCGCATTTTCTTTATCTCCTGCATTTTTAATGAAGCAGCATGATGTCAGACAGCTCCTTGAAGTGAGAACGATTATTGAAACAGGTGCTGTCAAAAAGGCGGCGCTGCTTCGGACGGACGATGACCTTCATCAGCTGCGTGATGCACTCGAACAAATGAAGCAAGCAGAAGCCCAGGAAGAAATTGGTGAAGAGGCAGATCTCACCTTCCATCTTGCTTTAGCCAAAGCCTCGAAGAATGATGTATTAAAGGTGTTAATGAATCAAGTCTCAACCTTGTTAGTCGAAACGATGCGGGAAACGAGAAAAGTCGTGTTATTCTCAACGAAAGCCTCCATTCGGAAGCTTTACGAAGAACATGAACAAATTTACAAAGCCGTTATGGCAAGGCAGCCAGAAGAAGCAGAGAAAGCGATGCTTACGCATTTGAAAAATGTAGAAAACTTGCTCGGTGATGTGCTACAAAAACCAGCAGAACAGTCAGATACACAATAAGCTGTGCCGAATGATGGCACAGCTCTCTTATTGACGAGAAATATGTAGCTTTTTCATTCGATATTGCAGACTTTGCCTGCTCATGCCCAATAACTTTGCAGTCTGTGAAATATTATCGTCCATTTTTTCTAAGTAATGGACGATGTATTGTTTTTCGAATCGTTCCATTTGGGTTTGAAAATCAGTCGTTTGTTCAGGGCTTGTATAGACAAAGGTGTCAGCAGCTACGGTTTGCTGCAAAGAATTTGTTTGCAATTGCGCGGGAGGACGGCTTTCCATTTGCTTAAATCGAAAATGATAGGGAAGGTGATGCATACTTAATTCGTCTTCATCCATCATCATATTCATCCCCGCCTCAATCACATGTTCCAGTTCTCTTACATTGCCTGGCCAATCATACGCCTTAAAAAGGGCAAGTACCTCTTCATCAGCCGTCTTCACCTTCATTTGAAACAGCTCATTATATTTTTGAATAAAGTGATTCACAAACGTAGGAATGTCCTCTTTTCGTTCAGAAAGCGGCGGAATAAATAAGGTGACAATACCGAGACGATAAAATAAATCCTTACGCATGCGTCCACCAGCGATGGCATCCACAGGGTCCTCGTTCATATTAGCAATCACTCTTACATCAACAGCGATTTCCTTTGTGCTGCCAAGCCTTCTCACGCGTTTCTCCTGTAAGACGCGCAGTAGTTTTGCTTGAAGATGAGGATTTAATGAGTTGATCTCATCTAAAAGCAAGGTTCCTCCTTGTGCCTGCTCAAATAAGCCAGGCTGATCAGCTGCTCCTGTAAAAGCCCCTTTTTGTGTACCAAAAAGCAGACTTTCAATCAGATTATCAGGCAGTGCCGCACAATTTTGAGTAATAAATGGTCCAGATGACCGGCTGCTGCCGTTATGAATGCTTTGAGCAAACAGTTCTTTCCCAGTCCCTGTTTCGCCAACAATGAGCACATAAGAAGAGGTGCGTGTCGCTCGTTTCGCATGCTCAATCACCTCTAAAAATGCAGGGCTTTGTCCAATAATGGAGTCGAAGGTAAAGCGAGTGCTTCCTTTTTTCTTCATATTGTGATGAATCAGCCGTTCAAGCTTGGTCACATCATTCGAAATTTCAACAGCCCCTTGAATGAGACCGTCTCGAACGAGCGGATATGTATGGTTAATCGTTGTAATTTCTTTTCCATTGTAATTATGATACGTCTGCTTGGCATGTACGGTTTGTTTTCCGGTACGTAGCGCTTGGACAAGTGTACTGTGCATTTCATCTTGAAAGGCGAAGAAATCGAGTACATTTTTATGGAGAACATCAGAGCGTTTTAAAGACTCAATCTCCATCATTTTTTTATTATAAACAACTGTATGTCCATTCTCATCAATTGCATGAACACCGACATCAATTAAATCGAGCATTTGTTTATATAAATCAATCTCATTTTCAAGCTTTGCGGTATGCAGATCTTTTTTCACTTGCACCACCTCCTGACGTTACTTCTATTTTACATGAAAAATTTTGCGGTTTCCTCTAAAAAATTTGGCATGTGCAAAGAAAGTTTGCTCAATGGGTGATTTAGATCCTTGTGATCAAGCGGTCAGAAAGTTGGCACGATCCTTGCATAACATATGGGTGAAGATGTATCCAAATGAAAGAAGCTACCTGATAGAAGGAGGAATAGATGATGACACAGACAAATGAATTGATTCAACAAACAGAACAATATGGAGCGGCAAACTATCATCCACTGCCGATTGTCATATCAGAGGCTGAGGGAGTGTGGGTGACAGACCCTGAAGGCAATCGATATATGGATATGCTAAGTGCGTATTCCGCAGTGAACCAAGGACATCGCCATCCCCGCATCATTGAAGCGCTAAAAAAGCAGGCAGACCGTGTGACACTCACATCGAGAGCCTTTCATAATGATCAGCTTGGCCCTTGGTATGAGAAAATTTGCAAACTGACGAATAAAGACATGGCACTCCCAATGAATACAGGTGCTGAGGCTGTAGAAACAGCCGTAAAAGCCGCAAGACGCTGGGGCTATGATGTAAAGGGAATCGAAGAAAATCGTGCCGAAATCATTGCGTGTGTTGGCAATTTCCATGGGAGAACGATGACGGCTGTGTCTCTTTCCTCAGAAGCAGAATATCAAAGAGGTTTCGGTCCAATGCTTCCTGGAATTAAGCTAATTCCTTACGGAGATATTGAAGCGTTACGTGAAGCCATCACACCACAGACAGCGGCTTTCCTCATTGAACCAATTCAAGGTGAAGCAGGTATTGTCATGCCGCCAGAAGGTTTCTTGAAAGATGCAAAAGCGCTTTGTGAACAAGAACATGTGCTGTTCATTGCAGATGAAATTCAAGTGGGATTAGCACGAACAGGTAAGATGTTTGCTTGTGATTGGGAAGACATTGAGCCAGATATGCTGATTCTTGGGAAAGCTTTAGGCGGCGGAGTATTCCCAATCTCATGTGTCGTAGCAAACCGTGATATTTTAGGTGTGTTTAACCCCGGTTCTCATGGGTCTACTTTTGGAGGAAATCCACTTGCATGTGCGGTGTCACTTGCTGCACTGGATGTCTTAATCGACGAAAAACTTGCAGCACGCTCTATGGAGCTTGGTGAATATTTCAAAGACAAATTGTCACGCATTCAAAGTCCTATGATTAAAGAAGTGCGCGGACGCGGGCTATTTATAGGCATGGAGCTGACAGAGGCAGCTAGACCTTATTGTGAAAAGCTAAAACAAGCAGGTTTGTTATGTAAGGAAACCCATGAAACAGTTATCCGTTTTGCACCACCGCTGACCATTTCAAAAGAAGATTTAGACTGGGCGATTGGTCATATTGAAGCATTGTTTCAAGCTTAAATGGCAAAGGGGGAGGACGCTTCACTTTCTCCCTTTCTTTTTCAACAAACAGCGAATTTTGTCAAAGGATGCTGAATAGAAGAGAGAAAGTGGGGAAGTGGATTTGATGCAAGAACAGCATAATGAATTAGAGCGTTCCATGAAAAGCAGACATCTCTTTATGATTGCCCTAGGCGGCGTCATCGGTACGGGTCTTTTCCTTGGATCAGGACTGATTATCCATCAGGCAGGACCAGGGGGAGCCATTCTATCGTTTATCATTGGCGGATTTTTAATGTATTTGGTCATGCTGTGTCTTGGAGAATTAGCAGTGGCGATGCCGACCGCCGGTTCCTTTCAGGAATATGCAACCAAATATATCGGCCCGTCCACAGGTTTTATGATCGGCTGGCTGTATTGGTTTAGCTGGGCGTGTACGATTGGTCTGGAGTTTACATCAGCAGGCATATTGCTCCAAAGGTGGTTTCCAGATATTCCAGTTTGGCTTTGGTGTCTAGCATTTAGCGTCATATTATTTGCCGTGAATGCCATCTCTGCTCGCAGCTTCGCTGAAACGGAGTTTTGGTTTTCAGCCATCAAGGTTGCGGCCATCCTATTGTTTATTATCATCGGAATTGGCGCAATTTTCGGAATGATTCATTTAAAAGGCGGGGAACCAGCCCCTTTATTTCATCATTTGACGGATCATGGCGGACTATTTCCTAATGGTGTTTTTGCTATTTTATTAACTATGGTCACGGTCAATTTCTCCTTTCAAGGAACGGAACTTGTAGGGATCGCAGCAGGTGAGAGTGAAAGCCCTGAAAAAACATTGCCTCGATCAATACGAAACATTATTTGGAGAACAATGGTCTTTTTCGTTTTATCCATTGCGGTTCTAGCCGCACTCCTTCCATGGCAGACAGCAGGCGCTGTCGACAGTCCGTTTGTGGTCGTGCTGGACAAGGTCGGCATCCCATATGCTGCAGATATCATGAATTTTATTATCATCACAGCTGTCTTATCTGTAGCAAACTCTGGATTGTATGCATCATCACGTATGCTCTGGTCACTTTCAAAGGACGGAAAAGGACCCGGTTTTACGAAAAAACTGTCCAAGCGTAAAATCCCGATCAATGCATTATTGGTGACAATGGGTGTATCCGCTCTATCTCTGCTTACAAGTGTTGTGGCGCCAAAAACGGTGTACGTGTGGCTTATTTCAATTTCTGGAATGGTTCTTGTTGTCGTGTGGATGTCCATTTGTTTGTCTCAATATTTCTTTAGAAAACAATTCATAAAAGACGGTGGAGATGTAAAGGATCTCGTCTTCCGTACACCGCTCTATCCTTTTGTCCCACTAGCAGGCTTCATCGCTTTTGGCATCGTGCTCATCAGCTTATTCTTTATTGAGGATCAGCGGATTGGCCTTTATTGCGGCGTACCGTTTATGGCTGCCTGCTATATCATTTATTATCTCAAAATCAAACCGAAGGAAGAGGCAAAGCGTTTCGCCGAAGAGGAAGGAATTCCAAAAACATAAAAGATCGACTATACAAAAAAATGTGCATGCGGACCTCTTACGCATGCACACTTTCATGGCTGAATTCATTCAATATAGAAGAAAATAAAATATCTTGAAAAGAAATATCATAGCAAGAACCTTGATGACAAGCAGGTTACCGATGAAAATGTGTCTATTTTTTGTCTAAATGTGTTTGTAGGAGTTGAAAATGCAAGATTATCCTGTTAAAATAATTAAAGAAAGCAGGGATTGATTTTTTTTGGCTGTGGCGGGACGTTTTTTGTCACAGTGGGACTTTTTTAGTCCAACGTGAAAAGAAAGGGTCGTTAGCCATGAATCGTTTATTGGAAGCTCAAAAAAAATTATTGCCAGATCTTCTCACAGTTATGCAAAAACGCTATGACATTTTGCAATACATCAGGTTAGCTGAACCAATCGGCCGCAGAAGCCTTGCGACGAGTCTAGGTCTCAGCGAACGCATCTTAAGAGCTGAAGTTCAGTTTTTAAAAGAGCAAAATCTGCTGGATGTCAAAACGAGCGGCATGATGCTGACGAGTGAAGGTCATGCTTTGCTTGAAATGCTTGAAGGAATGATGAAGGACGTTTTAGGTTTAACCTTTTTGGAAAATACATTAAAGAGGAAGTTAGGCCTAGAAGAAGTCATGATCGTTTCTGGTGACAGTGACGAATCCCCGTGGGTAAAGCAAGAAATGGGAAGAGCTGCTGTGCAATGTATGAAAAAAAGGTTTACTGGAAATAATATCGTCGCCGTCACTGGCGGAACGACGATGGAAGCCGTTGCCGAAATGATGACCCCTGATGCCAAAAACAGAGACATGATGTTTGTCCCTGCAAGAGGCGGTCTTGGGGAGAATGTAAAAAATCAGGCAAACACCATTTGTGCCCACATGGCTGAAAAAGCTTCCGGTACTTACAAACTGCTGTTTGTTCCAGGACAGTTATCAGAAGGTGCTTACTCTTCCATTATTGAAGAGCCGTCCGTCAAAGAAGTGCTTCAAACGATTAAATCATCCACGATGCTTATTCATGGAATCGGTGAAGCAAAAACAATGGCGATGAGACGAAACACACCAGCTGAAGATTTAAAAAAGATTGATGAGCATGACGCAGTGACAGAGGCCTTTGGCTATTACTTTAACCGTGATGGTGAGGTCGTCCACAAAGTGCACTCCGTCGGCATGCAGTTAGATGATTTAGAAAGCATTCCACACATCATTGCTGTTGCAGGTGGATCATCAAAGGCAGGGGCCATTGAAGCTTATTTCAAAAAACCCCGCCGAACGGTTCTCGTCACAGACGAAGGAGCCGCAAAAGAGTTATTAAGGGAGTCAATTGATCCCTCAATATAAAACATTGTGACCTATAAAAGGAGGAAACATCATGGCAGTAAAAGTCGGTATTAACGGATTTGGACGTATTGGACGTAACGTATTTCGTGCAGCATTAAACAATCCTGAAGTTGAGGTAGTAGCGGTTAACGATCTAACAGACGCTAACATGCTTGCACACCTTTTACAATATGACTCTGTTCACGGAAAACTAGATGCAGAGGTTTCTGTAGACGGTACGAACTTAGTAGTGAACGGTAAAACAATCGAAGTATCAGCTGAGCGTGACCCTGCGAAATTAAGCTGGGGTAAACAAGGCGTAGAAATCGTTGTTGAATCTACTGGATTCTTCACAAAACGTGCAGACGCTGCAAAACACTTAGAAGCTGGCGCTAAAAAAGTCATCATCTCTGCTCCTGCTAACGAAGAAGATATCACAATCGTTATGGGTGTCAACGAAGACAAATACGATGCAGCTAGCCACGATGTCATCTCTAATGCATCTTGTACAACAAACTGCTTAGCTCCATTTGCAAAAGTACTTAACGATAAATTTGGTATTAAACGCGGTATGATGACAACAGTTCACTCATACACAAATGACCAACAAATTCTTGATCTTCCGCACAAAGACTACCGTCGTGCTCGTGCAGCTGCGGAAAACATCATCCCAACTTCTACAGGTGCTGCGAAAGCTGTTTCACTTGTATTGCCTGAACTTAAAGGTAAATTAAACGGTGGCGCTATGCGTGTTCCAACACCTAACGTTTCTTTAGTTGACCTTGTAGCTGAATTAAACCAAGATGTAACGGCTGAAGATGTAAATGCAGCACTTAAAGAAGCAGCTGAAGGAGAACTTAATGGAATCCTTGGCTACAGCGAAGAGCCATTAGTATCTGGTGACTACAATGGTAATGCAAACTCTTCAACAATCGATGCTCTTTCTACAATGGTAATGGAAGGCAGCATGGTGAAAGTCATTTCTTGGTACGATAACGAGAGTGGATATTCTCACCGCGTTGTTGACCTTGCAGCTTACATTGCAAAACAAGGTCTTTAATTTGTCACACTGAAGGAACTCACTTGGTTCTTTCCTAGAGACACGATATAATGAAGACGGACAAGGGAAGGGGAAGCATCCCTTTCCCTTTTTCTCTGTTTTTATCCGTTCTGCACGATTTCTCGTTTTGATGAGGGCAAAATGGGAAAAGGATAAAGAGAGACTTGTCCAATGCGTAAGGAAACCAGAATAAAGGAGGATCTCCTGACGAGCATGAATAAGAAATCAGTAAAAGACATTGACGTAAAAGGTAAAGTTGTGTTCTGCCGCGTAGATTTTAACGTTCCAATGAAAGACGGAAAAGTGACGGATGATACTCGTATTCGCGCAGCATTACCAACGATTGAGTATTTAACAGGACAAGGCGCAAAGGTACTACTAGCTAGTCATTTGGGTCGTCCGAAAGGTCAAGTTACTGAAGAATTGCGTCTGACACCTGTAGCGAAACGTCTGCAAGAGCTTCTTGGACAAGAAGTGAAAAAAGCAGATGAAGCTTACGGCGACAACGTGAAAAAGCAAATCTCTGATTTAAAAGAAGGAGATGTGCTAGTGCTTGAAAACGTTCGTTTCTATCCTGGTGAAGAAAAGAACGATCCTGAACTATCAAAAGCATTTGCTGATTTAGCTGATGTGTATGTCAATGATGCGTTCGGTGCTGCACACCGTGCACATGCATCCACTGCTGGTATTGCAGCATATCTTCCGGCTGTTTCGGGCTTCCTCATGCAAAAAGAGCTTGAGGTTCTAGGAAAAGCCATTTCAAACCCTGATCGCCCATTTACAGCGATTATTGGTGGCGCAAAAGTAAAGGATAAAATCGGTGTGATTGAAAGTCTTCTTGATAAAGTGGACAACCTCATCATCGGCGGCGGACTTGCTTACACATTTGTGAAAGCACTAGGCCACGAAGTGGGAAAATCTTTATTAGAAGAAGACAAAGTTGATTTAGCGAAATCCTTTATGGACCGTGCAAAAGAAAAAGGCGTGAACTTCCTGATTCCAACAGATGTTCTGGTAGCCGACGATTTTTCAAATGATGCAAATACGAGCATTGTGCCAATCTCTGAAATTCCAAGTGATCTAGAAGCACTTGATATTGGAACAGAGACAATAAGCAAGTACGCTGATGTGATTAAAAACAGCAAACTTGTTGTTTGGAACGGACCAATGGGTGTATTTGAAATCGACGCATTCGCTAAAGGAACAAAAGCAATCGCAGAAGCACTGGCAGAAGCAAAAGATACATATTCTGTCATTGGCGGTGGAGATTCAGCAGCAGCTGTTGAGAAATTTGGTCTTGCTGATCAGATGAGCCATATTTCTACAGGCGGCGGTGCTTCACTTGAATTTATGGAAGGCAAAGAGCTTCCAGGTGTTACTGCATTAAACGATAAATAAGACCAAAACTGCTATAAGGAAGTGTCAATCATGAGAAAACCAATTATAGCTGGGAACTGGAAAATGAACAAAACACTTGGCGAAGCGGTTAGCTTCGTTGAAGAAGTCAAGTCATCCATTCCATCTCCTGACAAAGTGGAAGCAATTGTCTGTGCGCCAGCCCTTTTCCTTGAAAAGCTCAACAGCCTTTCTAACGGAACAGACCTTAAAATTGGTGCACAAAACATGCACTTTGAAGAAAATGGTGCATTCACTGGTGAAATCAGCCCAGCTGCACTAAAAGATCTTGGCATCGGCTACTCAGTGATCGGTCATTCAGAGCGCCGCGAGTTCTTTGCTGAAACAGATGAAACAGTGAACAAAAAAGCACATGCTGCATTCAAGCATGGCATCGTTCCAATTATCTGTGTAGGTGAAACGCTTGAAGAGCGTGAAGCTGGCAAAACAAATGAACTTGTTGCTGATCAAGTGAAGAAAGCACTAGCTGGTTTCACAACTCAGCAAGTCGCTGAATCTGTTATCGCATATGAGCCAATTTGGGCAATCGGTACAGGGAAATCTTCTACAGCGAAAGATGCAAACGATGTTTGCGCGCATATCCGTCAAACGGTTGCAAGCGAATATGGTCAAGAAGCGGCAGACAGCCTTCGCATTCAATATGGCGGAAGCGTGAAACCTGCGAATATTAAAGAATATATGGCAGAATCCGATATTGACGGTGCTTTGGTAGGCGGCGCAAGCTTAGAACCTCAGTCTTTCGTTCAATTATTGGAGGAAGGTCAATATGAGTAAGAAACCAGCTGCATTAATCATCTTAGACGGATTCGGTTTAAGAGGCGAAACAGTCGGTAACGCTGTTGCCCAAGCAAAGAAACCGAACTTCGACCGCTACTGGAACGAATTCCCGCATCAAACCTTAACGGCTTCAGGTGAGGCAGTAGGCCTCCCGCAAGGTCAAATGGGGAACTCTGAAGTTGGGCATTTGAACATCGGTGCAGGACGCATTGTGTATCAAAGCTTAACAAGAGTGAATGTTGCCATTCGTGATGGGGAATTTGAGAAAAATGAAACGTTCCTAGAGGCAATGATTTATGCAAAAGAGAATGACAAGGCCCTTCATTTATTCGGCCTCCTGTCAGACGGCGGTGTGCACAGCCACATCCAGCATCTTTTTGCCTTGCTGAAACTAGCGAAAAAAGAAGGCTTAACAAAAGTATACATTCATGGCTTCTTGGACGGACGTGATGTTGGTCAAAAGACAGCTAAAGTGTACTTAAAACAGCTTGAAGAACAAATCAAAGAAATCGGTGTTGGAGAAGTGGCAACACTTTCAGGACGCTATTACTCAATGGACCGTGACAAACGCTGGGATCGTGTGGAGAAAGCATATCGCGCGATGGCGTATGGTGAAGGCCCAAGTTATCAAAACATCTATGATGTCGTTGATGACTCCTATGAAAATGGAATCTACGATGAATTCGTTATTCCATCTGTCATCACGAGAGAAAATGGTGAGCCAGTTGCCAAAGTTAACGACGGCGATTCTGTGATTTTCTATAACTTCCGCCCAGACCGTGCGATCCAAATTTCGAATACTTTCACAAATGAAGATTTCCGCTCGTTTGATCGCGGAGAAGCACATCCGAAGAATTTACACTTCGTTTGCTTCACACACTTCAGTGAAACGGTTGATGGCTATGTTGCCTTCAAACCAGTGAATTTGGATAACACAGTAGGAGAAGTGCTAGCGCAAAATGGATTGAAACAGCTGCGGATTGCTGAAACAGAGAAATATCCTCACGTGACGTTCTTTATGAGCGGTGGACGTGAAGAAGAATTTCCTGGTGAAGACCGCATCTTGATCAATTCGCCAGATGTGGCAACCTATGACCTCAAGCCAGAAATGAGCGCTTATGAGGTAAAGGATGCACTTGTTGCAGACATCAATGCTGACAAGCATGATGCGATCATCTTGAACTTTGCTAACCCGGATATGGTTGGTCATTCAGGTATGCTCGAGCCAACAATCAAAGCCATTGAAGCAGTAGATGAGTGCTTAGGAGCTGTTGTCGACGCAATCCTAGCAAAAGGCGGACATGCCATCATCACGGCAGACCACGGTAACGCAGACGTGCTCATTACCGAAGAAGGAAAGCCGCATACTGCACATACGACAAACCCTGTTCCAGTGATCGTAACGAAAAAAGGGGCAACGCTTAGAGAAGGCGGTATTCTAGCCGATCTATCTCCAACGCTTTTAGACTTACTTGGTGTTGAAAAACCAAAAGAGATGACAGGAACATCATTGATTCAGAAATAACAAATTGATTCAAAAGGAGAGAAATAACGATGCCATACATTGTTGACGTATATGCACGCGAAGTATTAGACTCTCGCGGTAACCCAACAGTTGAAGTAGAAGTTTACACAGAATCTGGCGGCTTTGGCCGTGCACTAGTACCAAGTGGTGCTTCTACAGGTGAATATGAAGCAGTAGAACTACGTGACGGAGACAAAGACCGTTACCTTGGAAAAGGTGTTCTGACAGCTGTAAACAACGTAAACGAAATCATTGCACCAGAGCTTTTAGGCTTTGATGTTACTGAACAAGTAGCAATTGACAAAATGTTAATTGAACTTGATGGAACAGAAAACAAAGGGAAATTAGGTGCAAACGCAATCCTTGGCGTATCTATCGCTGTAGCACGTGCAGCTGCTGATTTCTTACAAATTCCACTTTATCAATACCTTGGTGGATTCAACTCCAAAACGCTTCCAGTACCAATGATGAACATCGTCAACGGCGGAGAGCATGCGGATAACAACGTAGACATTCAAGAATTCATGATTATGCCTGTAGGTGCACCGAACTTCCGTGAAGCACTTCGCATGGGCGCACAAATCTTCCATAGCCTAAAATCTGTATTAAGTGCAAAAGGCTTAAACACAGCTGTAGGTGACGAAGGTGGATTCGCTCCAAACCTTGGTTCTAACGAAGAAGCACTTCAAACAATCGTTGAAGCGATTGAAAAAGCTGGTTTCAAACCAGGTGAAGAAGTGAAACTTGCAATGGATGCTGCATCTTCTGAGTTCTACAACAAAGAAGACGGTAAATATCATTTATCAGGCGAAGGTGTTGTGAAAACATCTGCTGAAATGGTTGACTGGTATGAAGATATGGTATCGAAATACCCAATCATCTCAATCGAAGACGGCCTTGATGAAAACGACTGGGAAGGTCACAAGCTATTAACTGAGCGCCTTGGCAGCAAGGTTCAGTTAGTAGGAGATGACTTGTTCGTTACAAATACGAAGAAGCTTTCTGAAGGAATCAAAAACGGCGTTGGTAACTCAATCCTAATCAAAGTAAACCAAATCGGTACATTAACTGAAACATTTGATGCAATCGAAATGGCAAAACGTGCAGGATACACAGCTGTTATCTCTCACCGCTCTGGTGAAACAGAAGATAGCACAATTGCAGACATCGCTGTTGCAACAAACGCTGGACAAATCAAAACAGGTGCTCCGTCTCGTACGGACCGTGTGGCGAAATACAACCAATTACTTCGCATCGAAGATCAATTGGCTGAAACAGCTCAATACCACGGCATTGAAACATTCTATAACTTGAATAAATAATGCCAGCAACGCGCTGCGTTCCGCTCTTATATCAGAGTGGGCGCAGCGTTTTTTTGTGTTGAGAGAGATTCCGCAGCTGTTTCAATAGTCACATCCTATTTTTGTAAAAAGTCGTCCTTCAGTCAGAGGGAAAGCACGCAGCTTTACCATTTATAAGCAATAGATCATGAAAAATCGACTAAAAATATGATCTGAAATGAACTTATGTTTTCTGTATGCAGGATGGTATCATTTTACATATATTAGGGGGTGATGAGATGCTGAATCCTTTTAGCCTTCGTTTTCCAGTAGGTGTGTATATGTATGTCCTTCACCTATTGGCGGCTTATGATGAAAGGAAGCAACGAATTCTAACTTCTAAGAACGTACAGAAAAATGCATTTTGGATTTATGTCCTTGCCGCTATTTTAGGTATTGTGACAGTCGCAGCATTGATTTGGGCATGCAAGACCTTTGGAAAAGGCTCTAAATTTTTAGGCGAATTCAAGTTCTTAGGCATGTACGTGAAAATCAAATGCGGTTTCTAACACGGATGAGAACAGATGCAAGGTCATCTGTTCCATCTGAAACAAACGGAGGAATATGATGCTGACATTACAATTACAAGAAAAAACGTATAGCCGCACCTTCTCTCTTCGTCATATACAACTGAACGTGGAGAAAGGCCAGACGATGCTTCTTTTAGGACACAATGGGGCAGGAAAGACAACCATGATCCAAGCTATGTTTGGACTCACGCCATTTAATGGCTGCGTTTCCTTACATGGTGAACAGCTGAACCTTCAATCCTCAGCACATATTTCCCTTTTGAAAAAACACGTTTCCTATATTCCTGACGATCATGCGTTGTTCGATTATTTAACACCAAGGGAATACTTTCAATTACTTCAGCTACCACATGAGCAAGATGTTACACGTGAAGAGACATTTACCAATTTGTTTGAGCTGAGTCCGTATATGGATCAACCAATCGCTCAGTTGTCCCATGGCAATCAAAAGAAAACACAGATCATTTCGCAGCTCCTCAGACCGTGTGACTATTATGTGTTCGACGAGCCAACGAACGGACTTGATCCAGATATGATGATCATCTTAAAAAAGGTGCTCATGAAGCTGAGAGATCAAGGCGCTGGCATCCTGATATCAACTCATCATTTGAGCTTTGGTGATACATTATATGATCATCTCATGATCTTAAGAAATGGTGATGTCAAGCTGAATATGTCCCGCCAAGAAACGAAAGAGACATATCCTCATCAGGCACTTGAAGAGATTTATAAAGAAGTAAATCGAGATTACTATATGCAGGTGGAGAGGTTACTCAATGATTTGGACACGACACGTTCTTCATAAAATAGAATGGGGCATGCTGACAACGAAAGGAAAGCAGCTTGGAAAAAAGTATCCTTTGCAGCTTCTCGCAGCCGCCGTTTTTCTCTTGCTCATCTATGCGATATACGTTGTCATCAGCTTGCGCTTTTATATGCAGGTAGGTGAAAGGGAGCCGGCTGCGCTATACAGTCAATTTGTCAAAATGTCGCTCTTACTATTAGGAGCTGGGATTGTGTTATCCCGAAATAAACTGAAGCGTCAAGAATATCAATTCTACTTTTTAAACAGTGCGATACAAAGTGTACCATTTGTCCTTTGTGCCTATTTCTTTCCAGTGCTTTTTTGTTTTCTCATGGCTGGACTGCTTTTTTTACCGCTTGTATTAGGTCTTTTGATTACAGGTGTCACCCCAACTCTGTATTGGATCATCGTTGTCTGCATCACATGCGGCATTATGGTACTTTATACGCTCTCTTCATGGATGCTGATGCGGATCGGTGTAAGCCGTTTCGTATCAAAAACAAAGGAACATTTACTGCTACAAACGATCGGCTTTGCGGGATTTCAAGTATTTATATTTCTTCTTTTTCAAAAAGCGATAGAGATGATCGATGTATGGCCGGCTGTCTATCTGACGTTGCTGGTGATCCTTCTAAGCGCTGGATGGCTATGGGTGAAGGGCTTAGCAGCTTGCTATGTTCATCAAATGTTTATGCAGCTGAAAACAGAGATAAAGTCATTTTCTTATCAGAAAATCAGGACGACCTCTTCCTTTTTGACGCATTTGCGACAAGAAATGGTCTATTTCATCCGATCAGCTGTTTTTAAAGAACAAGGCATTTTGTTCCTTTTTCTCGTTTGTTTGACGGTTGGGCTGCCATTTGTTTTTACACCTGAAGAAACTGGCTGGCTATATGCCTTTATTGTGCAGTTTGCGTTAAAGGAAATATTGATCATGCTTCCGCTGATGATTGGCAGAGAATATCATCTCAATCTACGGGCTATCTTTATGTTAAATACATCAAAGGGCACGTATATATTGTCGAGAATTTTATTTTATTACACAATCAATTTATTCATTTATTTTATGTATATTGGCCTTGTTTATTTGGTGATCGGTATTGAAAGTGAAGGTCATGGCTTGGCGAGTTTGTCCATTTTATTCATGACCGTCATGGCAGCCTGTACGGGGTTTGTCGTGAAAATCAGTGATTTTAATAAACTGTTTGTCATCGTGATGATGATTGCTGTATTCAGCTTCATCGATATGCTTTTATTAGAATGGCTGTCAGCTAATATGTTTCTTCTTGCCACCGCTTATCTATTTGGTTCACTTGCCTTTTTCAGTTGTATATATGCTGTGATGGTAAAAAGGCCGATATTGCGATGATCGGGCTGATCCTCAGTTTACTAGCTGTTGTGCTCATTCATGAACTCGGTCATATGCTGATGATCATGGTGTGTAACAAACTCGAAAAAAGGCCGCTCTTTGATTTTGTGGTAACGATTGATTGGAAGCATGTGGCGATCGTCCATGAGACATTTGCCAGACCGAGCTTTAATCTGATGGTGGCGCTTGCGGGTCCGTTGTTTCCTGTACTCTGCTCGATTGTACTTTTTGTGATGTGGAAGGATCCGATGAGTCATCAGCTGCTATTTTTTTCTTTACTGAACACTGTGATGCTGCATCCAGCTTGCCCAGATGGGAAAAATATCACAACCAGCTTAAAAGAGATGAAGGAGAGAAAGAGATGATTAAAGTATTTCATTCGTTTTCTAGCGGCTTAACATTTGCGATGCTGTATCTATTTGCTGTGTTTATGACCCCTGTCTTTTTACTACTGCTAGAGGTCAATCAAATCGAATCAAGTCCAACGCTGTTTGGCATGCCATTTTATATCATGAAAATTGAAGAGTATCAATTCAGCTCTGAGGCGACGCTTTTTGGATGCGTTGTCTGCTTTTTAGCTGGCGCTGTGCTTTATTTTTTCATTCAATATGTGATTCATGCTATGAAGAAAAGAAGAGCATAAAAAAAGCAGGCTGAAAAAAATCAGTCTGCTTGAAATGTGAGAGACAGCCGTACCATATCCATACACTGAATCCCATTTTCATAAATTGGTTCATCATAGTGCTTCAGAAAGAAATCGTGATCGATCGATGCTATACGAAAACCACATTTTTGATAAAGTGCGAGCTGCTGAATACTGGAGTTGCCAGTGCCAATTTCAATCGATTGAAATCCAGCGACTTTCGCTTCAGCGATCGCATGGTGGATTAGCTGCTTCCCAATTCCCCTTCCTTGCCATGACTCCTTTACCGCAACATTCATGATCTCCATTGTATGCCGAGAGAGCGGTGTCAATACATAGACACCAATCACAGCCTCTTCATGAAAGGCGGCATAACAAGAACCAGATTGTACATAAGCAAGAACCTTTTCCTTTGAAGGATCAGCTAATAGTAAAAGTTCCATTGGGAGAGATTCATCATGAGATAATCGCCGAATCTGTATCACATTTTTTCATCCTTTCTATTCTTTAATATACCCTTGTTTCACGCCCCAATCGTATTGGTCCTGTACCCACTGTGAGGGAGGATGATGAGTGACATTCGGGTCTTTTTTGACAGTTGGTTTCCTTGTAGACTGAGTGGTCTGCTGATTTGCTTGAGCAGTAGCTTTTGCTGCTGCCAGCTCTTTTTGAAGCTGGTCGATTTTTACCTCAAGCGCTTTACGCTGTTTGACCTCTTTTTCATAGGCTTTCTTTTCTTTTTTGAGCTTTTTTGTGACGTTGGCTATTCGCTTTTTTTGTTCATCGTTTTTATGCTTCATATCTGTTTGATCTGATGTTAACTGCTTGAGCTTCAGATCGCTCGTTTTGCTTTCTTGCTGATGAGTTTTCTCTGCCTTTTCGATGGTTTGCTGTTGCCAAACAATCCAGCCACCTAAGGCAATAACTGCTACAGAAAGAAGAATGATCGTCATTGTTTTCTTCATGTGTGAACCCCTTTCTTTAAACCTCTATTATCATCGGTTAAAGATATACAGGTTTTAACATCACAAGGGAATATTCACATCAGAATGGCAGACACTATGAAAAAAGGAGGGTGTCTGTTGATTTCCTTTATGATTCATGTTGTCGTCTCATTATTTGCTGTATCAAATCCCATTGGAAACGTACCGCTTTTCATTACCTTAACAGAGGGCTATACAGAGAAAGAGCGCTCCCAGACAGCCAAAAAAGCCACCGTGGTCTCTTTTATTATTTTGATTGCCTTTTTATTGGCAGGCAGGCTCATTTTCAAATTGTTTGGGATCGATATTCATGCACTTCGTATCGCTGGCGGTATTTTTATTTTTGGCATCGCTTACAATTTGCTGAATGCAAAAGAATCACACGTCCAAAATCCTCATTCAGAGGAGAAGGCAGAAAGCAAAGAGAAGGCAGATATCTCCGTTACGCCGCTCGCCATTCCGATCATCGCTGGTCCTGGTACAATTGCGACAGTCATGAGTTTAACCCCCGGAAGTCAAGGGATGCTCCACATGTTTTCGATTCTAATTGGCATTGTCATTGTTCTTGCCATGACGTATTATGCCTTTCATTATTCAAGTTTTATTATGCGAAAAATGGGGAAAACAGAGATGAATGTCGTGACGCGTTTGATGGGATTAATTCTGGCTGTAGTGGCAGTTGAAATGATCGGCGCAGGCTTAAAAGGGATGTTTCCGATGTTTATGTCATAAGTGTATATAAAAAAGCTGTTTTTATCTACAATGATGTAAAATAAAACAGCTTTTTTTAAGGTTTCGGCACATGCTTAAACACTTCTTCACTTTCAAAGAACTCAATTAAGCGGCTAATCCAATCATAGTAATCAAGACTTTCCTTGATTTCTGACAGAAGCAGATTGATTTTATCCTCTGTTTCTTCTGGTAAATCTTCCTGTTCAAGCAACTCTTGCAATTCCTTGCACGTTTTCTTATGTGCTTTACGGTTTTTACTGACAACACGTGTCCAATTGGCTGCAAACAATGAAATAAACGTTTGGTATTGATCTTGCTCAACGTCATAAAGATCTTTACGTATTCCTTTTTCATAAACCTTTTCCGCAATATTTAAATCGAGCATTTCTCGAACGACTTGACTCATCCTCGTTTTGCTCATGCCGGTCGCCTCTGATAGCTCTTCCAGCGTCATTGGTTTACGGTTCATGTGAATGATACCAAGCACTCTACCCACTGTAGAAGAAAGACCAAAGGCATTCATGTTCTCTGCAGCTTTTTCAATATAATGATCCTGTGCTTTTTGAATGGCGCCTAGCGCTTGCTTGTCCACTCCCCGCTTCATCCCTTCACGACTGACAATTTGTAACACAATATATCATATACCTGTTTGTTGATGAAAACAATAAATATTGAGTAATTGCTAGTAATTTGGAGGAAAAAGGAGAGATCTCTAGATATGACGGCGTTAACTGAAAATTTTATATAAATGTTATGCAATACAAACACATCATAAACTTTTTATTTTATAAAGTTTGCACTATAATTAATAAGGTGGAAATTTTCTGAATATATAGATCCAACTAATTGGAGGTGTCTCATTTGCTGAAACTAGAGAATGTATCTAAGACGTATAAAGGTGGAAAAAAAGCTGTCAAAAACATTGATTTAGACATAGCAAAAGGAGAATTTATTTGTTTTATTGGACCGAGTGGCTGTGGTAAGACCACAACCATGAAGATGATCAACCGACTCATCGAACCTTCCTCAGGAAACATTTTCATCGAGGGAGAAAATATTATGAAAAAAGACCCAGTTCAATTAAGAAGAGAAATCGGTTATGTGATTCAGCAAATTGGACTGTTCCCCCATATGACCATTGCGCAAAATATCTCACTTGTGCCGAAGCTCTTAAAATGGCCGGAAGAAAAACGGAACGAACGAGCACGCGAACTGCTGAAGCTCGTCGACATGGGCCCAGAATTTTTAGAGCGCTATCCTCATGAACTGAGTGGAGGACAGCAGCAGCGCATCGGAGTTCTTCGCGCACTGGCAGCAGAACCCCCTCTGATCCTCATGGACGAACCATTTGGTGCACTTGATCCAATTACACGAGATACATTGCAGGAAGAATTTAAAAAACTGCAAAAAACATTAAATAAAACCATCGTCTTCGTCACACATGACATGGATGAAGCGATTAAACTAGCTGACCGAATTGTGATTTTAAAAGATGGAGAGATTGTCCAAGTAGGCACACCTGAAGATATTTTACGTAACCCAGCCAACGAGTTCGTAGAAGAATTCATTGGAAAAGAACGCCTGCTTCAATCAAATCCGAATATGGAACGTGTAGAACAAATGATGAACACGTCACCAGTCACCATTACTGTCGAACAAACATTGACTGATGCCATCTACATCATGAGAGAAAAGCGAGTCGATTCCTTGCTTGTAGTAGACGAACATGGTGTGTTAAAAGGCTATATCGATATTGAAACAATTGATGCGAACCGCAGAAAAGCGGCTTTCGTTGGTGAGATCCTAAATACAGAGTTCTATACTGTACAAGAAGGCGCACTTCTCAGAGACACCGTTCGGAAAATCTTAATACGCGGTATTAAATATGTACCGGTTGTCGATGCCAAAGGGCATTTAAAAGGCATTGTGACACGGGCAAGTCTTGTAGATGTTGTGTACGACTCCATTTGGGGAGACGATACGCCAGCGTCTGCCATTGAAATGAACTAAGGGAGGTGGACACATGGATCAAATCATCGATTTTCTAGAGAAAAATGGTGGGGAACTCCTCACAAAAATGTGGGAGCATTTATATATTTCTTTAATTGCTGTCGTGCTAGGAATTATCGTTGCCGTTCCTTTAGGCGTCGTTCTCACGCGAATGAAACGAGGCGCAGGTTTTGTCATCGGTGTCGTGAATATCTTTCAAACACTCCCTAGTTTAGCGATTCTTGCATTTTTTATTCCTATTTTGGGAGTTGGGAAAATACCTGCAATCGTTGCTCTCTTTTTCTATTCGGTTTTGCCTATTTTGAGAAATACGTATGCCGGCGTGCAAGGGGTGAACAAAAATCTCCTTGAATCTGGTAAAGGGATCGGCATGACGACTTGGGAGCAAATTCGTCTTGTGGAACTTCCGCTTGCTGTACCGATCATTATGGCAGGTGTCCGAACGTCAACGATTTATTTAATTGGCTGGACAACACTTGCTGCTTTTATCGGTGGAGGTGGTCTTGGTGACTACATTCTCATTGGACTTCAGCTATATCAGCCGGAATACATTATTGCAGGTGCCATCCCAGTCACTATTTTAGCGGTCATCATCGACTTTACTTTGATGAAGCTGGAGAAAAAAGTAACACCAGAAGGCTTAAAAGGATTGAAGGAAGTTTCATAAGGAGTTGGCATATGTGAAGAATCGAAAAATAAATTGGATCAGTGCACTGCTTGCCGGTTGCTTGCTATTGATAAGCGGCTGTTCACTTCCTGGACTAGCCGGCTCCTCAGGCAATACGCTGCGAGTGGGAGCACAAAACTTTACCGAATCAGAAATCATGGCCTATATGGTGAGCGATATCATCGAACATTACACAGATAAAAAGACAACCATTGTGAAGAACTTAGGCTCTAATACCGTACAGCAGAAAGCAATGGAAAATGGAGATATCGATATTTCTGCGACAAGATATACAGGGACAGATTTGACGAGTACGCTTGGAATGGATGCGGAAAAAGATCCGGAGCGTGCAATGGAAATCGTTCAAAAAGAATTTAAGAAACGCTATGATTACAAATGGTTTGATTCCTATGGCTTTGATAATACGTATGCCTTTGCCGTGACGCAAAAGATGGCGAAGGAAAACAAGCTAGAAACGGTCTCTGATTTGAAAAAGAATGCGAAGAATTATCGGTTCGGTGTCGATAATATTTGGCTCAAAAAGAAAGGCGACGGTTATGAAGGGTTCGTAAAAACATACGGAATTGAATTTGGAAGCACGTATCCAATGCAGATTGGTTTAGTCTACGATGCTCTAAAAAATGAAAAAATGGATATTGTGCTTGCCTATTCAACAGATGGACGAATCAAAGCCTATGACCTCAAAATTTTAAAAGATGATAAGCGATTTTTCCCGCCATATGATGCATCGCCAGTTGTCCCGGAAAAGGTGTTAAAAGAGAACCCAGGGCTTGATAAGGTGATCAACAGACTGATCGGAAAAATCGATACAGAACAAATGCAAGAGCTGAACTATCAAGTCGACGGAGAGCTTCAAGAACCAGCCACCGTTGCGAAGAATTTCCTGAAAAAGCACAATTACTTTGAGTAAGATGGGGAGGTGTCACGGCTGATGGACACACTGCAGCAATTATGGACGTATTATCAGCAGAACGGTTCATATGTGTTAGAAGAATTTTATCGGCATTTTCTCATGTCAGCGTATGGGGTGCTGTTTGCGGCAATAGTCGGTATTCCAGTAGGCATCTTTGTGGCGCATTACCGTAAGCTAAGCAATTGGATCTTTGCCATTACCAATGTCATTCAAACCATACCGGCGTTAGCGATGCTTTCCGTGTTAATGCTTGTATTAGGACTTGGCGCAAATACAGTCATCTTATCACTCTTTCTGTATTCGCTTCTGCCGATTATCCGCAACACATATACAGGGATTGTCAGCATTGAACATGCGTATTTAGAATCGGGTAAAGCGATGGGCATGACGAAATGGCAAGTGCTGAGAATGGTTGAATTACCGCTTGCTTTATCGGTCATAATGGCTGGTTTAAGAACGGCACTGGTCATCGCCATCGGCATTACAGCGATTGGGACATTTGTTGGTGCAGGAGGTCTAGGGGATATCATCATCAGAGGATCAAACGCCACAAACGGAACAGCCATCATTTTAGCAGGTGCGATTCCAACTGCACTCATGGCCATTATTGCTGACCTAGTCATGGGCTGGCTCGAACGCTATTTAAGCCCAACGAACAAGAAAAAAGAAAGAAAAGCATTAGCTGAAAAAAACATGACATCTGCTTAAGCGGTTGAAAAGATAAAACCTCCCTTACAATCTGTAAGGGAGGTTGTTTTATGATGATCAGGCAGTTCACATGCAGTTATTTTATGATTCAAGCGTGATCCATTCCGTAGACCACTTTGCAATTTCCTCAAAAACGGGTGCAAGGGAACGCCCCATATCAGTTAAAGAATATTCAATACGCACGGGTGTTTCAGCAAAAACTTCCCGTTTTAGAATGCCTGCTGCTTCCAGTTCTTTTAATCTCTCAGATAATACTCTTCCGCTTAAATTTGTCAGAGCGGCCTCAATTTCACTAAAGCGCTGCGAACCTGAGAGAAGCTGAAAAACAATCAGTGCAACCCAGCGTTTACTTAATAACTCAACTGCTTTTTCAAACCGCGGGCACATGTCAGATTGATTCATCTTTCTTCACTCCAATCTGATCCCATTATACCGTAAATTTGTCATAAATCAGCTTAAAAAGCTTGTCAATGATCAAAACATTCTATGACGAACGGCTGTTGATTATAAATAACAGATAGCGATTGAGATCTTCTATTTCTTTTTTCGAAAGAGTTGACCAAATGTCTCCATCAAATAGTTCGAGATCGCCGAGTTCATATTGCGCTGCGGCTTCCTTTATTTTAGATAGTGTCATTGCCTCTTCCTTCAGCTGATTGATTGAAGAGACTTCTTCAATATAGCCCGCAGCCTGCATCATTTCCTCATAAGGAACCTTTAATGCACCGGCTAGTTTTTTGATCGTAGGAGGCTTCGGAATGCCGCGTTTCCCATTCTCAATACGAGAAATACCAGCAGCACTGACCTCTGAATACATGGCTAATTGGTTCACTGACAGCTTCTTTTCCTCACGTAATGCTCTTAAATATGCACCAAAGTTCATCAAGGCAAAACCTCACATGGTTATAGATTAGATATGTCTATTTTACTTGATTTATTGACTATTGGCAACAAGTATACCATGAAAATATTGACATTAGTTAATAGTGAATGTATCTTAGGGTTATGCCCCGCTATTTGTTCGTCTTTTTTTGGTTAATGAGCGTAAGAAAGTATTCATTCAGCTGGCTGATGTCTTGTGCGGATAGCCTTTCCCATAGGTCTCCGTCAAACATGGGAAGATGTTCTACATCCTTTTGAAGCGCCGTTTGATAGATTTTCAACACGGATTCATATTTTGGTTTCATTTCATGAACTTGTTCCTGTTCAATATGACCGGCAAGCAGCATTAAATCCTCATAAGGCACCTTCAAGGCGTGTGCTAATTTTTTTATGGTTAAAGGCTTCGGCACACCACGCTTTCCATTTTCAATACGAGAAATACCAGCAGCGCTTACACCTGAATACATGGCGAGTTGATTGACAGACATTTTTCTATTTTCTCTTAAAATGCGTAATTGTTCACCAAAGTGATTCATGACATCGAACCTCACATTTCAGTATATGACTTATTTTAGTATGATCATTGACCAAAGGAAATAGCAGAAGGGTAAAAGTGTTGACTTAAGTAAATGGAACTGATTTATGTGAGCACCTACACGTTGTACATATTGATTCCATAGGAGGTTGTAATGATGGTCGAAAAGATTCAGATCAGGCGGGCTTTTGTCATGCAGTATATGATTGAAAACGATATGTCTTTAAATCAGCTCGCTGATGAAATTGGCATCTCTCCTGCCACACTTAGCAGGGTATTAAATGGTCATCGGAAACCAGGCCAACTTGTCATTGGCAAAATGATTCATTACTTTGATAAAAAATTTGAAGATCTATTTTACTATGAAAATATTGACAAAAGTCAATGAATGGAATGATCAAGGAGGCAATGTCGTTGAAAAGGACTGGGATGGTCAGACATATTGATTCACTAGGCAGAATTGTTCTGCCTTCAGAAATGCGCAAGGTACTCAATATTAAAGAAGAACAGCTGTTAGCAATTTTCATTGAAGATCAAACCATTATGCTGAAAAAATATGATGCAGATAAGAGCTGCCTGTTAACTGGACAAGTGACGAAGTACAACAAAAGCTATGGAAATGGGCAAGTGATGCTGAGTCCAGAAGGAGCTGAACGTTTGTTAGTAGAATTAAAACAGCTATTGAAAGAAGAAGCAACCCGTTAAAACGTGTTTTTAATCGAAAATTGCATATAAAAAATGCTGCATACTACTCTTTGGAATGAAATTGAATCAAAATAACGAATAAAGTCGACAATATAGAGGGAATCTTTATTTTGATGTTTCGTGACATGTACCTTGTTTTCATGTAAAATAAAGTTATGTGTACCAGTTTGTCTGGAGGTGTTTTTATGCACGCATTTGTTATCACATTACTCGTAATTGTCAGTATCGCACTTATCATCGTTGTATTGTTACAATCTAGTAAAAGTGCTGGACTGTCAGGCGCTATTTCAGGTGGAGCCGAGCAGCTTTTCGGTAAGCAAAAAGCGAGAGGTCTTGACTTGATACTTCACCGTTTAACGGTTATTTTGTCAGTGCTTTTCTTCATCTTGACACTTGCATTGGCATATTTAGGCGTGTAAAGCGCGAGTAACAGAAGGTCTGATCTTTTTTCAGACCTTTTTTTATTATCAGCACTCTTTTGTGTTTGTTTCATACATACAAGTGGAAAATATAAACCATATCAGAAGGAAAGGAAGTCACATCATGAAAGTTGTTACACCAAAACCATTTACGTTTAAAGGTGGAGAAAAGGCGGTGCTCCTTCTTCACGGTTTTACTGGGAATACAGCCGATGTTCGAATGCTTGGCCGTTATTTGAACGAAAGAGGGTATACGTGTCATGCACCACAATATAAAGGACACGGTGTGCCGCCAGAAGAGCTTGTCCATTTTGGACCGGATGACTGGTGGAAGGACGTGCAAGAAGCCTATCAATTCTTAAAAGATGAAGGCTATGAGGAAATTGCGGTTTGCGGCCTATCCCTCGGAGGAGTTTTTTCATTGAAATTAGGTTACACTGTACCTGTAAAGGGAATTGTACCTATGTGTGCACCTATGTACATAAAAAGTGAAGAGGTCATGTACCAGGGTGTACTAGAATATGCCCGTAACTATAAGAAATTCGAGGGTAAGTCAGAGGACCAAATTGAACAGGAAATGGAAGAGTTCAAGAAAACGCCAATGGGTACACTGAGGAGCCTGCAAGAACTCATTGCTGATGTCAGAAACAATGTTGACATGATTTATTCACCTACTTTTGTTGTTCAGGCACGTCACGATCATATGATTAATACAGACAGTGCGAATATCATTTACAACGAAGTAGAGACAGATCAAAAGCATTTGACATGGTATGAAGAATCAGGCCATGCGATCACGCTTGATAAAGAGCGTGAGAAAGTTCATCAGGATGTATATGCATTCTTAGAATCACTTGATTGGTCAGTTTAAATATATAGGGGGTTAGAGTGTGCAAAAAGAAGAATTTATGAATGAATTACTCGCTTTTATGAAAGATGAAGCGTATAAACCGTTAACCGTTCAAGAGCTGGAAGTGATGATGGAGATTACTAATCCTGACGATTATAAAGAGCTCGTCAAAGCACTTGTAATGCTGGAAGATCAAGGACTCATCGTTCGCACGCGTAGCGACCGCTACGGTGTACCAGAAAAAATGAACTTGGTAAAAGGAAAGCTGTCTGCTCATGCAAAAGGCTTTGCATTTGTGACACCAGAAGAGTTTGGACAGGATGATATTTTCATTCCGCCTAATGAGCTAGGCACAGCGATGAATGGTGATACGGTCATGGTTCGTGTCAGCCACAAATCAAACGGTACAAAAAAAGAAGGAACGGTCATCCGAATTCTGGAGCGTAATACTCAGACGGTTGTCGGTACCTACACAGAAACAAAAAGCTTTGGCTTTGTCATTCCTGATGATAAAAAAATCACAACCGATATCTTCATCCCGAAATCCGCTAAAAATGGAGCAGTAGAGGGGCATAAAGTGGTCGTGACGCTGACTAGCTACCCAGAAGGAAGAATGAGTGCAGAGGGCGAAGTGACTGAAATCCTCGGTCATAAAAATGACCCTGGCATTGATATCCTATCAATTATTCATAAACATGGCTTGCCAGGGGAGTTCCCAGAAGAAGCGCTCCAGCAGGCAGTAGACACACCTGAAACGATTGATGAAAAGGACCTCGAAGGCAGACGTGATCTGCGCAACGAAACGATTGTCACCATTGACGGAGCAGATGCGAAGGACTTAGATGATGCCGTTACGGTGCAAAAGCTGGATGATGGCAAATATAAGCTAGGCGTGCATATTGCAGATGTCTCTCATTATGTCACAGAGAACTCTCCGATTGATCAGGAAGCTTATGAGCGTGGAACGAGTGTATATCTCGTAGACCGCGTCATTCCGATGATCCCGCATCGCCTATCAAACGGTATTTGTTCATTGAATCCGAAGGTCGATCGTCTCACACTATCTTGTGAAATGGTCATTGATCGAAATGGAAAGGTCGTCAAACACGAGATTTTCCAAAGTGTGATCAAAACGACGGAAAGAATGACTTATTCTGATGTGAATAAGATTCTAGTCGATCAAGACGAAGAGCTTTTAGACAAATACGAGCCGCTTGTGCCAATGTTCCAAGAGATGGAGAAGCTTGCAGAGATTCTTCGCGAGAAACGAATGGAGCGCGGAGCTGTAGACTTTGACTTCAAAGAAGCAAAAGTGCTTGTAGATGAAGAAGGAGCAGCGAAAGACGTTGTCGTTCGTGAACGTTCTGTCGCCGAGAAATTAATTGAAGAATTCATGCTTGTAGCAAACGAAACGGTTGCAGAGCATTTCCACTGGATGAATGTACCTTTTATCTATCGAATTCACGAAGAACCAAATCCTGAGAAGCTTCAGCGCTTTTTAGAGTTCGTGACAACGTTTGGTTACATTGTGAAAGGAACGTCAACAAACATCCATCCGCGGGCACTTCAAAGTGTACTTGATGCTGTGAGGGATCAACCAGAAGAAGTTGTGATTCAAACTGTCATGCTTCGTTCGATGAAACAGGCGAAGTATGATCCAGAAAGCATCGGCCATTTTGGTTTATCAACGGAATTCTATACACATTTCACATCGCCGATCCGCCGTTATCCGGACTTAATCGTGCATAGACTGATTAGAACCTATTTGATTCAGAAAAAGACAGACGAAGCAACCCTAGAAAAGTGGGGCCAGTTGCTTCCTGAAATTGCAGATCATGCGTCTACCATGGAACGCCGCTCAGTCGATGCAGAGCGTGAAACAGATGATCTCAAGAAGGCAGAATTTATGCTTGATAAAATCGGTGAAGAGTTTGATGGCATGATCAGTTCCGTGACGAACTTCGGGCTATTTGTTGAACTGCCGAATACAATTGAAGGTCTTGTCCATGTCAGCTACATGACCGACGACTACTATCGCTTTGATGAGCAGCACTTTGCCATGATCGGTGAACGCACAGGAAATGTCTACCGTATCGGTGATGAAATCACAGTCAAAGTGGTGAATGTCAATAAAGATGAGCACTCGATTGATTTTGAAATAGTCGGTATGAAAGGCACCCGCCGTAAATCGCCAAAAGATTTTAAGTTTAAAAAACGGACAGATTCACCAGCGAAAAAAACGCGCGGAGGTCAAAATGCTTCTGGTGATAAAGCCAAAGAGGATAAAGGCGGAAGTGACTGGTTCACAGGCCGTAAAAAGAAGAAAAAGAAAAAACGCGTATTTGATAACGCGCCAAAACAAAAGCGTAAAAAGAAAAAGTAACGTGACAAAAAGCAAATAGGGCATCACGCTCTATTTGCTTTTTGACCACATAGCGTCATCATTGTCGAAAGCTGGATTGTTTGATAAAATAATCCGTACGATTTGGACCGTGTTTGTGTCAAAAGGAGGGTGTACGCCAATGCCAAAGGGAGAGGGAAAGGTTGTTTCCCAAAACAAAAAAGCAAATCATGACTATTTTATAGAAGAAACATATGAAGCCGGCCTTGTGTTACAAGGAACTGAAATCAAATCGATTCGTGCAGGAAAAGTGAATTTAAAAGATTCCTTTGCCAAAATCGAGCGAGGAGAAGTGTTTCTTCACAACATGCACGTGAGCCCATACGAGCAGGGGAATCGTTATAACCATGATCCGCTGAGAACGAGAAAGCTGCTGCTTCATCGTAAGCAAATCAGCAAGTTGATTGGTGCGACAAAGGAAGAAGGCTACTCACTCGTACCTCTGAAACTCTATTTGAAAAATGGGTTTGCCAAAGTGTTGATCGGAATTGGTAAAGGGAAAAAGAAATACGATAAACGTGAAGATCTGAAGAAAAAAGATGCAAAACGTGAAATCGAGCGTGCCTTCCGTGATCGTCAAAAGCAATTCTAGCCCTGATGCAGATGGCTTGCTGAGAGCGGAAGCATTATGCTACAATATGTTATGCAGTAAACAATCATCGCTGTTTTTACAGAAACCACCAGTTGTTTCAAGTGATGAGATTGTTATAATAATTATATACGGAAGCAGTGAAGCTGAACTTCCATCCCGTATATCCCTTTTACAAGGGGACGTTACGGATTCGACAGGGATGGTTCGAGCTTAGGCTGCGAGCCGAGAGGCGATCTCGTTAACACGCACCTAAATGTAACTGGCAAAACTAAAAGTTTTAACCAAAACTTAGCACTAGCTGCCTAATAAGCGCAGCGAGCTCTTCCTGACATCGCCTATGTGTCTGTGAGGAGCCCAATGAAGTAGGCTACGCTTACGTTTTCGTCTGAGGACGTAAGAAGAGATCCATCAGACTAGCTCTCCAAGCGCCCGTCAGCAGGCATGCGGATGAGTGAACACCAAATATGTTGACTACGCTCGTAGACGCTTAAGTAATCGATGTCTCTGGACGTGGGTTCGACTCCCACCGTCTCCATCTATTTTTTTGAAATGCAGTCGTATCAAGGGTTTGAAAGCCCTTGGTCCGGGATTGGCAACATTTTGGTAACATGTTTTTCTAAATGATTGGTTAGCATAAAAGAATGTTATTAAAAACTTTAATAAAAAAGGCGCTATTTTTAGCGTCTTTTTTTTATTGGGAGCTAAAAAATTAGCGGTTTCTATTGGTGTTGCTGTCGCAATTGCACTAAATTATTTGGATATTGGAACCCAAATTGCTAAACAATTGGATAAAAGGGATAAACGCCCTAATAATGGTTGGGTGGATATTTATTAGGAGGAATTTTGTGAAAAGTATAATAAAGTATGCTGTTATGATTCTCTTTATCAGTGTATTTTTCTATTATTACAATATGTTTGTACCAAAAAACTTTTTGTACATTATCATTGCACTTCCTATTTGTCTTATTGCTATTAACATTATTGATAAGTTATTTACTAATAAGTGATTATGAAAAATAAGCAAGCTTCTGCTTGCTTATTTTTTGTAAGGTAATTCAATTGAATATAATTTAAGTGATCTTTTACATTTAAATATTAATTAGCTTTCTATTCAACTTATAATTAAACTGACAAAATAAGTACTAACATATTCTCAATTTTGTATAGTTTTCAAGAACGTGTCTTTTGAGAAGGCACCACCAACCGAACAAACAAAGGAAAAACTACAATCCCGGCAATCAACATCAAAAATCCATCCGACACAAGTTCCACAAACGTTGTCTGAATCACATAAATCGCAATCAGCAGTATATAACTCACCAAAAATATCAATCCAGAACTTCTCTTCTCAAACGGCTTCTCCAAAAAAATCAGCATAAACAGCCCCGCCATTATAATCAAAAAAGTCATATACCTTGATAGCCTCCTCTTCATTGATCCCAATCTCCACATTGTACAGATATTTCTCCAATCGCAACATATCTCTCCCTAAAATTAAGCAAAAAGTAGCGGAAATATAAGGTTTCATGGACAAAATTTGACCGAAACTGTACAAAAAACCTCCACCCAAATCAAAATCACATCTTCCCATTTGTGACTTCCTCATATATAGTAAGATTAGACTAGTTCTAAATAACTGAAATTGGGGCGTTTACATGGATTCGATTGTTTTACATTTTATTGTGATCATGAGTGTTTCTGGCATTCTGTCCGTGATATTATCAATCATTGCTCATGCGAACCGCCACCGGTATATTGGCTGTCAATTGTTTATGTACATGTCTGGAGCAACTGCGATTTATATCTTTGGGCACACATTTGAATTATTAGCAAGTACACCTAGGGAGATTATGTTCTGGGTTTGTTTTCAATACATAGGTCTTCCGTTCATCGCGCCATTCAGTCTGATGATTGTGCTGCAATTTACGGGGTTCCATCAATATTTCACAAAGCGCCGCGTGCTTCTCATCTTACTGATTCCAACTCTCACCACCATTATGGTGTTCACCAACTCTTTTCATTCACTCTTTTATCGAAGCATTACGATGAATCCAGTAGACGGATTTTTATTGGCTGACTTTACGATTGGCTATTGGTATATCATTCATGGCGTCTATACGTTTGGCTGTTCGATGCTCGCTATTTTTATGCTGGTTTGGTTTTTGCGTGTGACAAAAAAAGAGTATTTAAAGCAGATCCTTATTTTGCTAGTGGGCATGTTACTGCCAATCACGACATCTTTTATCTATTTATTAGGCGTGACACCTCTCCATATTGATCCGGTACCTGTGGTGATGTTTTTAACCAATGCGCTCTATTTATGGGCGATTATGTCGTTCCAGCTCTTTAAGCTCTCTCCCATTGCAATGGAGCGTGTGTTTGAGCATATGTCTGAGGGAGTTCTCATTTTAGATCGATACCGAACACTCATAGACTACAATCCCGCTGCTGCATCGATCATTCCAGCCCTTTCTAATAAAAAGGGGATTGGTTTTAAAATAGACGATATATTCTCAGGGTTCATCAAAGATCATGACTTCATTCAATGGCTGCGTTCTCCGCAGGATCATTCGCAATATGATTTAATGTTGGAAAGGGAAAAAGATCATTCCAGCTATTATCACTTGACCGCATCGTCTCTATTTAATAGAAGAGGAGAGGTCGAGGGCAGGCAAATTGTGATCAGTGATGTAACAGAGCAGCGTTTATTGCAGGAAGAGCTGGAGCGTCGTGCGTATATTGATGGATTGACGAATATCTTCAATCGTTCTTCATTTATTGAACGAACGCAGATGATCCTGGAAGAGGATGCGCAGGATACGGCTGTTATGCTGTTCGACATTGATTTCTTTAAACAAATCAATGACACGCACGGACATCATATTGGAGACGAGGCGCTGCGTCATGTTGTCACCATTTGTCAGCAGCATTTACAAATGGACGATTTATTCGGTCGATATGGCGGAGAAGAGTTTGCTATTTGTCTGCCGCATCATTCTTTTGAAGAGGCCTGTCATATCGCAGAGCGAATTAGACATTCGTTTGAGGTGAGTTTTTTTGAGAATGATGAGGAAAAAGTGCGGGTGACAGCAAGCTTTGGAATTGCTCACACAGCTTATGATCCCAATGTATTAGAAACTCTTCTATTTGAAGCGGACCAAGCCTTGTATATGTCAAAACGCCAAGGACGCAACCGTATTTATGCATCTACTGGAGCGGACTATATGCTTTATGAAGAGAATTGATCTACCACTTGCTTCTCATTGACGGTTGTCCTAACATTCGATATGATAAACATAACATTTGAACGGTTTCCTAAAGGGGAGTAGCTTTTACGGTCTGGTCGTCATTACAGAAACATTCGTTGTTTCTCGGCCATTCCGGCATGAACAATGTTAGCCAGACCTTTGCCTATCACACATGAGGCAAAGGTCTGGCTATTTTTAAGGTCTTTTTGCATCTGTGTGATAGAGAAGCAGAACCGATGCTTTTAATCCCACAGATGAAAGGATGATCGATCTTGAAAAAATATGTGATGGCTTTCCTATTTTCCGGAACGCTTGTATTAAGCGGGTGCTCCAGCTTACTTAATCAAGTCAACGATACAACCACATATGTCACTGAGGTAAATGAGTATGTGACAGACATTCAGCAATTTACAGAGGACTTTCCAAAACTCGCTGAAGAAGCTGTGAAAAACGCCACCAAAAAGGCAGAATTAACCCAGCAGCTAGAATCATTGAAGGCAGACATTCAAGAATTTAATGAAGTCACAGCGCCAAAAATAGCAGAAGACCTACATGCGCAGATCATTGAAAAAAATGAAGTGCTGTCAGAGGAAATTCAGACGTATTTACAGCAATTGAAAGCAGACAACATCGACATTGCTGCCATGCTTGAGGAACAGCAAGGGTTGATCAAGCAGCTTCATCAGTCCGTTAATCTATTGCAGGACATTGAACAATTAACAAACTAAAGCAAACACGATAGAGTGTATTCAGCATATCTTTGCCTTTTCGGGTGGAGATATGCTTTAATTTAGGTAAAGACAAGTCATATTAGAAAAAAGGTGATCACATGACAGAACATGAAGAAAGACATATGGCTTCGCCTAGAGCCGAGAAGGAAAAAGACCAATTGATTAATCGGTTGAAACGAGTGGAAGGACAAGTGCGGGGGATTCAGCAAATGATTGAAAACGATCGTTACTGTATAGATGTTGTGAATCAAATCTCGGCCGTCAATGCGGCTTTGAAAAAGGTCAGTCTTCATTTGATGGAAAAGCATACACATCATTGCGTAGCAGATGCAATCAAGAGCGGCAATGGGGATGAAGCCATTGAAGAGTTAATGACGGTCTTTACGAAACTGACAAAATCGTAGCATTTATGTTTACATTGATACCCTACTAGGGTATAGTAAATTGTAGAAATTGATTGATGGAGGCGATGAGAAGTGGAACAAGCAACACTTCAAGTGCAGGGCATGTCTTGCGGACATTGCGTGAAAGCAGTCGAAGGAAATGTAGGAGAACTAGCAGGTGTTGAATCTGTGAAAGTTCATTTAGACAAAGGAGAGGTGGAAGTCTCATTTCACCCAGATCAAGTCACGTTGCACCGTATCTCTGATGTAATTGAAGAACAGGGATATGATGTCGTATAAATGAACATACGTGCTGCATAACAGCACGTATTTTTTTCAAAATATAATACCCCCATGGTGTATATGGAGAGGTGAGATTAATGAAGAAGGAAATCGACTTTCAAATTACGGGAATGACGTGTGCTGCCTGTGCAGGGCGTATTGAAAAAGGCCTAAACAGGCTGGAAGGCGTGGAGGATGCCAATGTGAATTTGGCGCTGGAAACATCTCATATTGTGTATGAAGCAGAACAACTCACACCAGATGATCTCAAGCAAAAAATTCAATCCCTCGGCTACGATGTAGTGATGGAGCAAGCAGAATTTGATATAGAGGGAATGACGTGTGCAGCTTGTGCCAACCGAATTGAGAAAAAAATCAATCGTATGGATGGTGTCGATCACGGATCTGTGAACTTTGCGCTGGAGACCCTTCAGGTCACGTATCACCCAGGACAGACGTCTACAAGTGGTATAAAGGATGTGGTTCAGTCCATTGGGTATTCTTTAATTGAACCAGCTGTAGACGATGCAGAGGAAGGAAAGAAAGATCATCGCCAAGCAGCAATAGAGAAGCAGACGGCGCGCTTTCTATTTTCAATGATCCTGTCACTGCCGCTTCTTTGGGCAATGGTCAGCCATTTTTCTTTCACGTCTTTTATTTGGCTGCCTGAAGCGTTCATGAATCCTTGGGTTCAGCTGGCGTTAGCAGCACCCGTTCAGTTTATTGTCGGCTGGCCCTTCTATGTAGGTGCGTATAAAGCGTTACGTAATAAAAGTGCCAACATGGATGTTCTTGTTGCACTTGGGACATCAGCTGCGTTTTTCTATAGTTTATATGAAAGCATTCAGTCAGCGGTTCAAGGCACACATGAGGCAGCCCTCTATTATGAAACAAGTGCTGTACTCATTACGTTGATCGTACTCGGAAAATTAATGGAAGCAAGAGCAAAAGGGAGATCATCAGAAGCGATTCAAAAGCTGATGGGTTTACAAGCGAAAGAAGCGGTCATTGAGCGAGATGGGAAAGAGATGACCGTGCCTATTACTGAAGTGAAAGTAAATGACCTTGTGTTTGTCAAACCGGGAGAGAAAGTACCGGTCGATGGAGAGATCGTGGAGGGCACAACCGCAATCGATGAGTCCATGATAACTGGCGAAAGTTTGCCTGTTGATAAAACGGCTGGTGATTCGGTCATCGGGGCAACCATCAATAAAAATGGGTTTGTAAAAGTGAAAGCGACAAAGGTTGGGAAAGAGACCGCCCTTTCACAAATTATCCGAGTCGTAGAACAAGCACAGGGCTCAAAAGCACCGATTCAAAGGATGGCCGATCAAATATCAGGGATATTCGTTCCCATCGTTGTAGGAATTGCAGTGCTCACGTTCATAATCTGGTTCTTCTTTGTTGATCCAGGAAATGTGACAGCAGCCCTTGAAACCTTTATAGCGGTCATCGTCATCGCATGTCCGTGTGCACTTGGTCTTGCTACACCAACCTCGATTATGGCTGGAAGCGGCCGTGCCGCTGAATCAGGCATCCTGTTTAAAGGCGGGGAGCATTTAGAAGTGACTGAATCACTCGACACGGTAGTGTTAGATAAAACGGGAACTGTGACAAAAGGGGAACCGAGTCTGACAGATGTGCAGGCATATGCTAAGTGGACAGAAGATGCATTGCTGCAGTTAGCAGGATCAGTAGAACAGCAGTCGGAACACCCGCTTGCTAGAGCGATCACAGATGGAATGAAGGAACAAGGTCTTGAAGCGGTCGAGATTGATGCCTTCCAAGCGGACCCAGGTCATGGGATTGAAGCAAAGGCAGCAGGACACAAGCTTTTGATTGGAACGCGTAAGCTATTGCAGAAACATCATATCCCATATGATCAAGTCGAAGCATCCGTCACAACGCTGGAGCAGCAGGGGAAAACGGCTATGCTTGTCGCAATTGACGGCGAAGTCGCCGGCATTGTCGCAGTCGCAGATACGATCAAATCGTCCTCCCCTCAAGCAATCAAGCGTCTGAAAGAGCAAGGGATTCACGTCGTGATGATGACAGGTGATAACAAGCTGACAGCAGAGGCGATTGCGAAACAGGCGGGCATTGATCATGTCATTGCTGAAGTTCTGCCTGAGGAAAAGGCGGCACACATTGCGGCGCTTCAGGAACAAGGAAAGAAAGTCGCCATGGTCGGAGACGGCATCAATGATGCACCGGCCCTTGCAACAGCAAATATAGGGATGGCAGTTGGAACAGGGACAGATGTCGCCATGGAAGCAGCAGATATCACGCTCATGACAGGAGACCTCCATGCCATTGCGGATGCGCTTGAATTTAGCAAAAAAACAATGAGAAACATCAAGCAAAATCTTTTTTGGGCGCTTGCTTATAATTGTATCGGGATACCGATAGCTGCTTTAGGCCTTCTTGCGCCATGGCTTGCAGGAGCAGCAATGGCCTTTAGCTCTGTGTCGGTTGTATTGAACGCGCTCAGATTGCAGCGATTGAAACCGGTTAGAGAGGGAGTGGCACAATGAAACTGAATGTCAAATGGGTTTGGACGATGAGTGCATTGTTCTACGTTGCTCTTGTTCTCATTGGTTATGCGATATACGGTAGACTTTAACCACAACAAGTTACACCAAGTGAATAATTGCAAAACCAGTAGACTTCGCCCAAAAGCGAAGTCTTTTTTTAACAATTTTGTGGAAAAACCCACCTTTTAAAAGATTTTTCATAAAAAATTCACTTCTTTTTGTTCCTTTTTGTCGTTTTTTGTAGTTTCATCGTTAAGATGCGATTAAGCAACAAAGAAAGCGTTATCAAAAAAAGGGGGTTCACGTATGAAAAAGTTAGGGTTAGCTTCTCAAATACTCATCGCGCTTGTTCTGGGTGTTATCGTGGGAGCACTGTTTTATCAAAATGAAACCGTTATTAATGTGTTAACGCCGATTGGCGATATATTCATCCATTTAATTAAAATGATCGTTCTTCCAATTGTTATTGCTGCGTTGATTGTAGCAGTAGCTGGTGTAGGAGATATGAAAACCATCGGGAGGCTCGGTGGAAAAACGATTCTTTACTTCGAAATTGTGACAACGATTGCATTAGCAGTAGGACTGCTTGCAGCAAACGTCTTCCATCCTGGTACAGGAATTGACATGAGCAACATGGAAAAAGGCGATATCTCTAAATATGAAGAGACATCAAAAGCTTCTTCCGAAAAAGCAAGTTTCTCTGAAACAATTGTGCATCTAGTGCCAACAAACGTGTTCCAATCTATTGCAGAAGGTGATCTATTACCAACGATCTTCTTTACCGTCTTATTCGGATTAGGAATTGCCGCAGTAGGAGACAAAGGAAAACCAGTGTTAGGATTCTTTGAGGGGATACTCGAAGCCATGTTCTGGGTGACCAATAAAGTGATGAAGTTTGCACCATTTGGTGTATTCGCGCTCATCAGTGTGACGGTGATCAAATTCGGGGTCGGAGCGCTTCTCCCGCTAGGTAAGCTGGTACTTGTCGTTTACGGCACAATGGCATTCTTCGTGATTGTCGTACTTGGCATTATCGCAAAATTAGCTGGAACAAGCGTCTTTACACTATTTAGAGTGCTAAAAGAAGAAATCATTCTTGCATTCTCAACAGCAAGTTCAGAAGCTGTACTTCCTAGACTAATGGATAAAATGGAGAAGTTCGGCTGCCCGAAAGCGATCACGTCGTTCGTTATCCCAACAGGCTACACCTTTAACCTAGATGGAAGTGCCATCTATCAATCCATTGCCGCCATATTTGTTGCACAAATGTATGGCATGCCACTTTCCATCTATGAGCAAATTACGTTACTATTAATCTTGATGCTGACATCTAAAGGAATGGCTGGTGTACCAGGTGCATCCATCGTTGTTGTCATCACAACACTTGGTGCAATGGGACTGCCGCTTGAAGGACTTGCCTTCATCGTTGGGATCGACCGTATTCTTGACATGGTTCGTACAACTGTTAACGTATTTGGTAACTCACTTGCAGCCATTGTCATGTCTAAGTGGGAAAAAGTGTTTGATCAAGAGAAATCGAAGAAGTATATTGAGGAATTAAAACAACAAACAAAAGCAGCGTAAAAGGAGATCTTTTCAAATGACGAAGCTACAGGACAAGCAAGTTCGAATCGAACGAGACTTTCTAGGTGAAAAGGAAGTAGACACTCAAGCGTATTATGGAATTCAAACATTACGTGCAGTAGAGAACTTTCCAATTACTGGCTACCATGTTCATGAGGAACTCATCAAAGCATTAGGGATTGTCAAAAAAGCAGCCGCACTTGCAAATATGGATACAAAACGACTCTATTCTGGTCTTGGAGAAAAAATTGTTCAAGCCGCAGATGAGGTTATTGAAGGAAAATGGAACAATCAATTTATTGTCGATCCAATTCAAGGCGGGGCTGGCACTTCAATGAATATGAATGCCAATGAAGTCATTGCTAACAGAGCGCTTGAACTACTAGGAAAGGAAAAAGGCGCTTATACTGAGCTAAGTCCAAACACGCATGTGAACATGTCTCAGTCAACAAACGACGTTTTCCCAACAGCGATTCATATTTCAACATTGAATATGATTGAAAAACTACTTTATACGATGGAAAACATGCATCAAGTCATGACAGAAAAAGCACAAGAATTCGATCATGTGATCAAAATGGGACGTACGCATCTTCAGGACGCTGTTCCAATCAGACTTGGTCAAGAGTTTAGTGCTTATGCAAAGGTTCTTGCTCGTGATATTAAACGTATCAAGCAGTCTAAACAGCATTTATATGAAGTCAATATGGGTGCAACAGCAGTCGGAACTGGCCTGAATGCTGATCCTAAATATATTCGCCAAGTGGTCGGCTATCTATCTGACATTAGCGGATTACCGTTAGTTGGAGCAGAAGACTTAGTCGATGCCACGCAAAATACGGATGCTTATACTGAAGTATCAGCTGCACTGAAAGTATGTATGATGAATATGTCCAAAATGGCGAACGATATTCGCTTGATGGCATCAGGTCCAAGAGCAGGCTTTGGTGAGCTTCACTTACCGCCGAGACAGCCAGGTTCATCCATCATGCCAGGGAAAGTCAACCCAGTTATGCCTGAGGTCATGAACCAAGTGGCATTCCAAGTCATCGGAAATGACCACACGATCTGTCTTGCATCAGAGGCTGGTCAGCTTGAACTGAACGTCATGGAGCCAGTTTTAATATTCAACTTACTACAATCTCTCAGCATGATGAAAAATGTATTTGAGTCATTCATGGACAACTGCTTGCGTGATCTAAAAGCAGATGAAACGAGATTAAAAGAATATGTAGAAAAAAGTGCTGGTGTCATGACAGCGGTGAATCCGCATATTGGTTATGAAGCTGCTGCACGAATTGCAAGAGAAGCGATTCTTACAGGCGCATCTGTACGTGAGCTTTGTCTGCAAAATGATGTGTTAACAGAGGAAGAGCTTGACGTCATCTTAAATCCTTTTGAAATGACTAAACCAGGTATTGCTGGCGCATCACTTTTAGAAAAGGATCGTTTAGAAGATTAAGCGGCATCATGAGAAGCGCACACCGACAAAGTTCCGGTGTGCGCTTTTTCATGGATGTTTGTTTTTCTCAAGCTCACATAGTATACTATCGTCAATTATTAGGGATGTGACTGCGTTTGAATCTACTGAAAAAATGGCTAAATACAGAGCCTTATTTAATTGTGATGCTCATTGTACTGACACCGATTGGCGGAGAGTTTAAATTTTATCCATTTGAGGACAGCTTTCGGGTCAGCTTTGGAACCGTTGTCTTTTTCTTTATCCTGCTTCAAATGAAAAAATTCCCGGCATGGGCGAGCGGTATCATTGCAGGGGTTTCTGTTTTTGCGTTTCGCGTGCTCCTTGATATAGCCGTCACAGGTCATCTTCCTCTGGAAGAAGCGGTTTCGTTAAGATTTCCTCCTCTGCTTTATTACGTCGTCTACGGCACGCTCTTTTATTTATTAAAGGTCAGACGTTTCCGCGATCAGCCTTGGCTGATTGGAGCGACAGGCATCATCATGGAGCTATGTGCGAGCGTTGTTGAAATGATTGCACTTCGTGGTACCATCGATGAAATTTTAACGATGCGGACGCTGTTTCAACTGTTCGTTTTAGCGATTTTCAGAAGCTTTTTCGTGTTGGCTTGTTATACAATGATTCGATTATATGAAGAGCAGGCGAGGGAGCGTCAGATGAAAAAGGAAAAGGAACATCTGCTCATGCTCCTGTCTAACCTATATACGGAATCTACATACTTTCATAAAACACTTGCACATGCTGAGCACATTACTGCGACTTCCTACCAATTGTATCAATCCCTGCATCACGCAAAGGATACGGAATCTTTGGATTTGAAAAAGCTCGGAAAAACAGCCCTGCAAATCGCAGGAGAGGTGCATGAGATCAAAAAGGATAACCAGCGGATTTTTTCTGCCTTATCAAAGCTGATTCATGAAGAAAATTTTCAGGCGTATGCAAGTCCTGCGCATATTGCTGGGCTTGTGATCCGTATTCATGAAAATTACGCAGAATCTCTTAAAAAAAACGTTGTCTTTCATTATGATGAAGATGGGCAGCATCCCGTCTATCACGTGTATACCATTCTATCTTTGTTAAATAATATCGTTTCCAATGCTGTCGAAGCCATTCCGGTGGATGGTGAGGTGTCACTCTCTATTTCCCAGAAAGAGAACCATGTGATCTTTCAAATTAGTGACAACGGACCTGGCATTAAAGAGCGTAATCATCATGTGATTTTTAAGCCTGGCTTTACTTTAAAATACGATCAGGCTGGGAATCCATCAAGTGGTATCGGTCTTTCCTATGTAAAGGATACAGCGGAGAAGCTTGGTGGAAGTGTTGAGATGAAGAGTATCCCAAATAAACAAACGACTTTCACGTTAACAATACCAATGGATCAAGTCAGTAGAAAAGAGGGGATTGGGAGATGAGATTTTTTATTGTGGATGACGATGAAGCCGTGCGTTCTTCACTCGCTCAGCTCATTGAAGATGAAGAGCTTGGCTTTGTCGCAGGAGAAGCAGAGGATGGCGCAGAGTTAACAGCAAGCTACTTAAATGATTTGCACATTGATATCTTATGTATTGATCTATTGATGCCGGAAAGAGACGGTCTTGAAACGATTCGAGCTATAAAGGATGAGTTTCATGGGAAATACTTAATGCTTTCACAGGTAGAAACAAAGGAATTAATCGGTCAGGCGTATACGCTTGGTGTCGAGTATTATGTGACAAAGCCAATCAATCGTGTAGAGGTGTTAAGTGTGCTCCACCTCATGATTGAGCGGCTTCATTTAGAGCATTCCATTGAAAATATTCAGCACTCACTCAAATCTGTCATGCAGTTTCAGCAGCGCGGTCAGACGAAAACGAAGCAGCGAGGGAAAACGCTTGCAGAGGCAGGTCAGTTCTTGCTAGCAGAGCTTGGGATTGTGGGTGAAAAGGGATCTAAAGATTTATTAGATATGATTCTCTTCACAGATCAGTATTTAGCGCTGCATACCGAACATCATGATTCCTTTCCTTCTTTAAAGGTCATTTTCAATGGTGTCACGGAGGATAAATTAAATGAGCCTTACACATCGGCAGACATTGCAAGAGAAGCGAAGGCAGCGGAACAGCGGGTGAGGCGTGCGATCAACCAATCCTTGAAACACATCGCTTCACTTGGGTTAACTGATTTTTCTCATCCGACTTTTGAAAATTACGCATCTAAATTCTTTGATTTCACTATCGTGCGAAAGAAAATGAGTGAATTAACAAAAGAGACGAGTGGTCGAGAAGAACATACCCGTATCAATGTGAAGAAATTTGTGCAAGTACTCTATTACGAAGCAAAACGTATTTTTATGGAAGATTAAAAAAAGACATGCTCCCTTATGAGGGAGACATGTCTTTTTTGGTGATGGATTGCAGGTGCATCAGCAGTACGGAGCGTATGAGCTGAGGCGGTAAGCGATGAGGTTGCAAGATTCCATTCAATGCAAGCCCGTTGATGACCGCATAAAGCCGCTCAGTTTCGACGAAAAGATCGATATCATCAAGCAAAAGTCCATCTTCTTTTAATGTCATTAAACAAGATTGGGTCATTTGGAAAAGCTCGTCATACATTTTTGCATTGAGCGGCTGTAAATCAGGTTCAGTCATCGATTTGACTGTAAAAGCCTGCCACACCTCCATTTCAAATCTTCGTTCTTCATCAAGTGGAAGAACCTGTTCTAATAACGCGAGGACATTTTCTTCCGTTGAACCGTTCAGCTGAAGTTCAGTCATCCGCTCTTTGACTCTTTCCTGAATCAATGTCATAGAGAACAGAAATAGCTCCAGCTGTGTGGAGAAATAATGACGCATAGAGCCCGCTGAAATGCCAGCTTCTACCGCTACTTTTCGTACAGAAGCGTTCTCCAATCCATCCTGTTTAATCACTCTCATAGCAGCTTGAGCGACTTTTTGTTTTTGTTTATGGTGATCGACGATTTTTGGCATACATTGATTTTAGCACAGCTATTGTTTTTTTAACACAGTTGTGTTATTTTTTATTTAATACAATTGTGTTAAAAAGGATGTGGGGAATATTGGTCGGGTTATTGATTGTCGCATGTGAAATTGGCTTTTGGCTGTTTATTCTGGTGGGGTTAACACTGCGTTATGTGTTTAAACAGAAAAAGTGGGGCGCCTTCTTTCTCATTTGTACACCGATTTTGGATCTCATTCTTCTGGTAGCGACGTATTTGGATTTAAGACAGGGGGCTGTGGCGAGTGTCATTCATGGGCTCGCGGCTGTTTATATTGGGGTGAGTCTTGCTTTTGGTCATCAGATGGTGAAATGGGCAGATGTCCGGTTTGCTTATCGATTTGCAGGAGGCCCGAGGCCAAAGGGAAAACCAAAGTACGGTAAAGAGCGTTCTGTATATGAAATGGTCGGCTGGACGCGGCATTTAATCTCTTATGTCATCGGAGCGGGACTGTTATATGGATTGACCTATCTCATCCAAGCACCAGAACGAACGGAATCGTTGGTACAGCTTGTCAGTATGTGGGGGATGGTCTTAGCCATTGATTTCGTCATTAGCATCAGCTACGTCATTTGGCCGAAAAAACACCCAGAAAATATAGCAGGCTAACAAAAAAGACAGGCGGGTTCACTCCACCTGTCTTTTCTTATGATGACAATCCTTTGTAAATGGTGTCAATATTCCATTTCATCATCTTATAGTAGCTGTCTCCATCTTCACCTTTCTTACCAATGGAGTCAGTGAATACTTTTCCTTTAATCGGAACACCGGTTTCCTCAGATAGACTTTCGAGACTGCGTTGATCGACACTTGTTTCGAGAAAGAGCGCAGGCACTTGATGATCTTTGACGAAATGAATGATGCGCTTCATTTGTCCAGGTGTCCCTTCATTCTCTGTGTTAATTTCCCAAATGTAGCCTGCCTTCAGTCCATAAGCATCTGCAAAATACTTGAAGGCTCCCTCACTTGTCACAAGACGCTTTTTGTCTTTTGGCAGCTGGCCGAACTTGTCTTTTGCTTCATCGTGAAGCGCTTGAAGCTTTTTGATATAGGCTTCTGCATTTTTTTCGTAATCCTCTTGATGCTCAGGATCCGCTTTAATAAGTGCATCTCTGGTATTTTTAGCATACAGAATCCCATTTTCGACATTTAGCCAAGCATGTGGGTCCTGCTGGCTTTCTAGTCCTTTTGAAGATAAATGTTTTACTTTGACGCCTTTACTCATTTCAGCTACAGGTGCATCATCCCCGTCCTTGCCACTCGATTCGAGCAACTTTTGAAACCAGCCATTCCCTGTTTCAAGGTTTAAACCATTATATAGAACAAGGTCTGCATCCGTTGTATGCTGAACATCCTTTGGCAGTGGATCAAATTCATGTGGGTCTGTACCAATGGGAACAATGCTGTGAATAGAGACGTGCTCTCCGCCTACTTCCTTCACAATGTCATAAAGAATGGAGTAGGTCGTGACGACTTTTAATGTGCCGTCATCTTTGCCGGAATTAGTTTGCTTACTAGAACAGCCTGTGATGATCATAAGGGCAATGAATACTGCGGTCAAACGGATTGCAAATACCTTCTTCATATATGTCCTCCTTTTACATAGACGCTTCCTTTTTTAGCTGCGTTCGTTTTCGTTTAGATTTTAATGATCTCCATAGAATTCCTTGTTTTGGTGAAAAGATAAAGGCACTTCCGAATAAAATGGTCGCGACCAGCACGATAGAAGCGCCAGACGACAAGTTATACGTAAAACTAAGCCCAAGTCCGACGACAGCTGATACTGCCCCGAAAAAAGCAGATAGATAGATCATGATCGATAGCCGGTCTGTTAAAAGATACGCAGTGGCTGCCGGCGTAATAAGCATGGCAACGACAAGAATAATCCCAACAGTTTGCAGTGAAGCAACGGTTACAAGGGTCAACAACGTCATGAGAAAATAATGGATCATTCGATTCGGTAAACCGTAAACCGAAGAAATGACCGGATCAAATGAACTAATGAGCAATTCTTTGTAGAAAACGATGACGGCTAGCAGGATAAAAATGCCGATGCCAAGCGTAATCCACATATCAGATGATCGAACAGCTAGAACGTTTCCAAACAAGATATGATATAAATCACTGGAACTTTTCAAAAAGGTGATCAAAATGATCCCAATTGAGAAAAAAGCGGTGAAGACAATCCCAATCGCAGAGTCATTTTTAATACGGCTGTTTTGACTCACGTATCCGATCCCAATCGCTGTTAATACGCCAGTTAAGACGGCCCCGAAGAAAAAGTTAATGCCCAGCATATAAGAGATGGCAACACCTGGTAGGACAGCATGCGAAATGGCGTCTCCCATCAAGGCCATGCCCCGTAAAATGATAAAGCAGCCAATGACCCCGCAAATAATGCCGACCATGACGGATGTAAATAATGCTTTTTGTAAAAACGCATATTCAAAGAGTCCGGTTAAAAATTCCATTACACGTCTCCTCCTGCTGATTTTAAGAATGGTAGCTGCGTTTCATATGCCTCCAGCATGACCTCTGGGCGAAGGATGTCGTGTACCGGTCCAGCTTTAATAAGTTTTTTATTTAACAGAACGAGATGGCTAAAGTAATCATCGGCTTTACTTAAATCATGATGGACCACTAAAATGGTTTTTCCTTCATCTTGTAATTCCTTCAAAATGCGAACCATCGTTTCTTCACTCGCCATATCAATCCCAACAAACGGTTCATCCAAACAGAAGAGCTGTGCATTTTGCGCAAGTGCTCTTGCGAGGAAGACGCGCTGCTGCTGACCGCCGGATAACTCACCAATCTGTCTTTTGGCAAAGTCCTGCATGCCGACTTTTTCTAAACAGTGGTACGCATATGCCCGGTCTTCTTTTTTTGGACGTTTGATCAGGCCGAGCTTCGGATATGTTCCAAGTAGGACGGTATCCAGCACATGAATAGGAAACGTCCAGTCTAGATCATTTCTCTGAGGTACATAGGCAATCTGTTTTCTTACTTGTTTAAAGGGCTGTTCAAAAAAGCGAATATCCCCTTGGTCTTTTTCAATTAAATCCAAACAAGCCTTGAGTAAAGTTGATTTACCGGCACCATTTGGACCTATAATTCCTGTCATTGTTCCTTCCTGTATGGAAAGAGAGATGTTCTCTAAAGCATCCTGCCCGTGATATGAAACATGAAGACGGTCGATTGTTAAAGCATTTGGCATCTCTTGCGGCCCCTTTCAATCATCATTGCACTTCCTAAAGATATATGCATACATTAAATAATTTTGACTAAAGGATGAAATGATTCTCTAATGCTAATTTGTTTCCTTAGGGAAACTTTTATTTCATTCTAAGCGTATGTCCTTCTTTTGTAAAGAGAAAAACTGTACTTATTCTGTCAGAGGTCAAACGATCGTTTTTATGTTATGCGCAGAGCGAGGGACATGAGCTTGGTTTATTGAAAATCCGTGTGACAGAATGGGACATAAAAAAACCATTTATTTCTTCATAAATGATTGACAGAAGATAAGAAATCCTCATATAATAAGGGTAATCCAATATATGAATATATGCTCATATATAAAGCTCTTAATTTTTAATAGGTTGAATCGATCTAGGGAACGTTACTTATCATATAGAAAAAGGTGAGAACATGAAAAAGATGAAGGATGAATACGTATTAAGCGGTCTTGATTGCGGCAACTGCGCACGTAAAATAGAAACAGGTGTCAGCAAAATGGATGGAGTGGAAGCTTGCTCTGTTAACTTTGCGACAGGCACCTTAACTGTGACGCATGCAGATAAGCAAGAAACGATGTCGAAGCGAATTGAAAAAACTGTTCAGTCCATAGAACCTCATGTGAGTGTATCACCGAAAGAAGATGGTCATCATCACGATCATGATCATGGGACGAAAAATTTAAAAACGATTGTGCTGAAATTAATTGGCGGTGCAGTCATTGGAACAGCCGCTTTCTTTATACCTGAAGATGGTGTATTAAAGTTCCTTATGTTCTTCGCAGCATATTTACTAGTCGGCGGTGATGTGGTTTTTAAAGCGCTGAAAAATATCGTGCGCGGCCAAGTATTTGATGAGAACTTTTTAATGACCATAGCAACAGCCGGCGCTTTTGTGATTCAGCAATATCCAGAGGCACTGGCAGTGATGCTCTTTTACCAAATTGGAGAGCTCTTCCAAGGGGCGGCAGTGAACCGTTCAAGACGATCAATTAGTGAATTAATGAATATACGTCCAGAATACGCGAATCTAAAAGTAGGAAATGAAACGAAAAAAGTGAATCCAGAAGAAGTAAAAGTTGGTGATCGTATTGTCGTGAAGCCTGGTGAGAAAATTCCGCTGGATGGACTCGTTATCGAAGGCTTCTCGCTTGTTGATACATCCGCATTAACAGGGGAGTCGGTGCCGAGGGATGTAGAAGCAGGAAAAGAAGTTCTTGCAGGATTTGTGAATCAAAACGGTATACTTGAAATTCAAGTGCAAAAAGAGTTAAGCGAATCGGCAGTGACGAAAATTTTAGATTTGGTTGAGAATGCAAGCAGCCGAAAAGCACAGACAGAAAATTTCATTACAAAGTTTGCAAAATATTATACACCGGCTGTCGTCGTGCTCGCCTTATTGCTTGCCTTTGTACCGCCGCTTCTTATTCCATCAGCCCAATTGTCTGACTGGGTATACCGAGCACTTGTCTTTCTCGTCATTTCTTGTCCTTGTGCTCTTGTTGTATCCATTCCATTAGGATTTTTCGGGGGAATTGGGGCAGCGTCTAAACGAGGCATCCTTGTCAAAGGCAGTAACTATTTAGAAGCATTAAATTCTGTGAAATATGCGGTATTTGATAAGACGGGCACGCTCACAAAAGGAAACTTTACAGTGACCAATATTGCCCCAGCCAGTGGCAAGTGGTCAGAAGAAGAGCTACTTTCTTTTGCAGCACTAGCAGAAGCCCATTCCTCTCATCCTATTGCAGAATCGATTAAAGCGGCATACAACTCGCCACTTGATGAAAGCCAGATCGAAGCATATGAGGATATCGCAGGACATGGAATTAAAGCGAACATTAACGGTTCTCACGTCTTAGCGGGAAATCATCGCTTGATGGTGCGAGAAGGTATTGCGTATGAAAAAGAAAAAAGAAGCGGAACTGTTGTATACATGGCGATTAACGGTGCGTTTGCCGGATCAATCTTGATCGCAGATGAATTAAAGGACGATGCAATTGAAGCCGTATCTGCTCTAAAAGCGTCTGGTATTCAAACCATCATGCTCACTGGTGATGCTAAGCAAGTCGGAACTGCGGTCGCCCAGCAAATTGGTATTGATGAGGTACATGCAGAATTATTACCGCAGGATAAAGTAACGAAATTAGAAGAGATTGATCAGAAAAAATCGTCTCAAGAAAAGCTATTATTTGTTGGGGACGGTATTAATGATACACCGGTATTAGCAAGAGCGGACATAGGAATTGCAATGGGCGGGCTTGGTTCAGATGCAGCTGTCGAAGCGGCTGATATCGTCATCATGACGGACCAGCCATCAAAGGTAGCAGAAGCCATCGCTGTCGCAAAACGAACAAGAAGGATTGTCTGGCAGAATATCGCATTTGCCCTTGGCGTTAAAGGCATCTTCCTTTTACTCGGTGCTTTCGGTATTGCGACAATGTGGGAAGCCGTCTTCTCGGATGTCGGTGTCACCGTACTCGCTGTTTTAAATGCGATGAGGGTCATGAAATAAAATTGTAAGGAAAATTTCATGAATACCATCTTTCATAATGGACCCCCTCTTGTTAAAATAGAAGAAGTTGGATAATGGCATTTTTCTAAGCTATTATCCTTTTTCTTTTTTAAAGGAATGAAAAAGATAAGGTAGGTGCTTATGTGAGTAAGAAAAATAATCAATCTTCATCCATTAAATTTGCTGTCATTTTAACCATCATCGCTGCTCTTCTCATCGGTATATTTGTTGTGATTGGAAACAAGAACAGTCAAGAAGCACAAACAGTTGACAGTAAGCCTTCGATTAAAGGACAGCCTGTCATAGGAGACAAAGATGCAAAAGTGCAAATTGTCGAGTTTGGGGATTACAAATGTCCGTCATGTAAATCATTCGAAACAGACATTTTCCCAAAACTGAAAGCAGACTACATAGATAAAGGCGATGTATCATTTTCATTTATTAACTTGCCACTTCCTGTTCATGGAGATGGCGCAGTGTTAGCAGCACTAGCTTCTGAAGAAGTATGGAAAGAAGACCCAAAAAACTTCTGGGCATTCCATGAAGCTGTCTATCAAGCACAGCCAGATAGTGAAGCAGAATGGGTTACGCCTGCTAAGCTGACTGAACTAGCGAAAAAGACAACAAAAATCGATACGGACAAACTCAAAGATAACTTATCAAAGAAAACGTATCAGCCGCAGCTCAATACAGACGATCAGCTTGTGAACAAATACAAAGTGAATTCAACACCAACGATTTTCATTAACAATAAACAAGTTCAAAATTTCTACGACTATGATGAAATCAAAGAATTAATTGATCAAGAGCTTAAAGGGAAGAAATCATGAAGAATAAGCTTATTTACTTGTACAGTGCTTGGATTGTCTCGATCGTTGCGACGATGAGCAGCCTGTATTTAAGTGAAATTAAAAAGTTTATTCCATGCGATATGTGCTGGTTCCAGCGCATTTTCATGTACCCGCTCGTGCTTTTACTTGGAATTGCTACGTTCCGAGGTGATGTCAAAGTGAAGTATTACGTACTGCCTTTGGCTGTGATCGGTGCTTGCTTTTCCATCTATCATTATATGGAACAAAAGATTCCAGGCTTTGCGTCGATTCGCCCTTGCCTCAGCGGCATTCCTTGCTCTGTTGATTATTTGAACTGGTTTGGTTTTATCACCATTCCGCTATTAGCACTTATTGCATTTATTCTGATCATCATCAGTATGCTGCTGTTAAATGCAAAAGAAGATTGAGAAATAGCCTGCTTTTTAGCGGGCTATTTTTTATTTTTGCAAAAAGATAAAATTTAAAGAAAATTTGTATTGCTTTTCGCCTATGTCAGATATACATTAAGGGAGTAGTGTTAGATGATCAGATCATGTAAGGAGATAAGCGGAAAATGGCATGGGAAGTCTTAAGTATCATTGGTATTATCGCATTCGCCATTAGTGGTGCGATAGTAGCAATGGAGGAAGAGTACGATATTCTTGGTGTGTACATTTTAGGGATTGTGACAGCTTTTGGCGGTGGAGCGATTCGGAACCTATTAATCGGTCTGCCGGTGTCTGCTTTATGGTCACAGGGCAAGATGTTTACCATTGCTCTTGTATCCATTACGATTGTGTTTCTTTTTCCAAAGCTTTTGCTCAAGCACTGGAGCACATGGGGGAATTTCTCGGATGCGATTGGCTTAGCAGCGTTTGCGATTCAAGGTGCATTATTTGCTGTGCAAAGAGAGCTTCCGCTCAGTGCGGTCATTGTGGCAGCCATTCTGACTGGAAGTGGTGGCGGAATTGTGCGTGATTTATTAGCAGGGCGAAAGCCGCTTGTGCTAAAAGCAGAGATTTATGCAGTCTGGGCAGCACTTGGCGGCTTACTCGTAGGGCTCGGTTTAGCACAAGGAGAGATTGCTTTGTATTTGCTATTTCTCATCCTCGTCGCATGTAGGGTTTGTTCCTACCTATTCAAATGGCGGCTTCCCGCTAGGTCTTATTTTTTAAATAAAGGGTAAAACGAAAAAAGGGCGATTCCGCTCTTTTTTTTGTGTTTAATAAGAGCTGAATATCAGCAGATGATGGAGTTTTCGTGTAAAATAAAAGCAGGGTCTTTTGTTCATCATTTGAACAATACATATGATGAAAATTTTGTCAGCTGGCTGAATATCTGGATTCAGCCTTTTTTTGCCTAGATGGATTGTTATGTGTTGGTTTCACATTTTGCGGAATACTAAAGAAGCACTTCTTAGCGGACATATGTAATGAACACATCTTTGCATGTAAGCAAAACTTGACGAAAAATATACATAGGAGGGACATGTACTAGTGGAGATTTTTTTGGCAGTGCTCGTACTACTAGCACTCATTGCATCATCTAATATTATTAATCGTTTTGTCCCCTTTATTCCAGTCCCGTTAATTCAAGTGGGCTTAGGAATACTGGTGGCAGCTTTTCCTTCAGGTTTACATATTTCGTTAAATCCTGAACTATTCTTCGTTTTATTCATTGCGCCGCTGTTATTTAATGACGGGAAGCGTACCCCAAGGGATGAACTGTGGAAATTAAGAGCGCCGATTCTTTTGTTAGCCCTAGGATTGGTCTTTGCGACAGTCATTGTTGCGGGATATACCATCCATTGGATGATCCCAAGCATTCCGCTTCCAGCCGCCTTTGCGCTTGCAGCGATTTTATCACCAACAGATGTGGTAGCAGTCAGTGCTCTTTCCAGCCGTGTGAATATGCCAAAGGGCATCATGAGACTTTTGGAAGGCGAAGGATTGATGAACGATGCATCAGGACTTGTCGCCTTTAAATTTGCCATTGCTGCAACAGTGACTGGCGCTTTTTCAATTGCTGAGGCATCCTTTAGCTTTGTCCTAATTGCCGCAGGTGGTCTATTGACTGGATTTATTCTATCCTTTTTTATCATTCGTTTTCGCTATTTTCTCCGCCGTTTAGGAATGGACGATGTCACGATGCATATCATCCTACAAATCCTTACACCATTTGTCATCTATTTAGCCGCTGAAGAAATTGGTGTATCCGGCATTTTAGCCGTTGTTGCTGGCGGTGTGACACATGCCATTGAGCAGGATCGAATGGAAGCAAATTTAGCCAAACTACAAATTGCTTCATCAAACACATGGAATATTATTTTATTTATTTTAAACGGACTTGTTTTCGTTATTCTTGGATTGCAGATTCCTGATGTATCGACAGTGATTTTCCAGGATGAAGCGTTTAATAATATGCAGGTCATCAGTTACATCTTAATCATCACGCTGTGTCTCATGATTTTGAGGTTCTTATGGGTATGGCTCTTCTGGGCAGGGAAATGGAGCGCAACGAAAAAGCAAAACGTGAAAAAACCGAAGCTTCGCGCCTCGATGCTTATGACATTCTCTGGTGTTCGCGGGGCTGTGACTTTAGCCGGTGCCTTCTCCATCCCATTTACACTTGCGGACGGATCACCGTTTCCTGAACGGCATTTGATTATTTTCCTCGCAGCAGGCGTCATCCTATGTACACTCATTTTAGCTAGTGTGCTACTGCCTCTTCTATCTGAGAAAAAAGACAAGCAAGTCGCCGTGGATTTGGATACAAAGATTCAGCATGCGAAACGGAAACTGCTAAGAAGTGCCATTAAAACGTTAAGAGAAGGAATGAATGAAGACAACAGGGAAGTATCTCTTGCACTCATCAATGATTACCGAATGAAGCTGCGTAATATTCAGCGTGAGCCATACCAATTCGGGATGAGAAGACAAGAGAAAAAGATCAGGCTACACGGAATTAAAGCGGAGCAGATGAAGCTCCAACAGCTCATTGAGGAAGAGAAAATCGATCAACAAGAAGCCTATGAGCTCCAAGAAAGATTTCATGAGCTTGAAATGCTATATTCAAACTCATTCAAAATTCGTTTTTCAAAAGTGAAGTTTCTACGCTTGCTTCAATGGCTCCAATTATGGCGGCCGAATCAGCTCGTTTCCAGCGGTATTTTAGAAAACGAGGACTCATACAAGCAAATCCGTAAGAAAACGGCAGAGGCTGCTGTGGACTCGATCAAACAGCATATGACCGATGAAAATAAACAAACGTGTCATCAAGTGATTGGCTTTTACAACCAAGTCATTTATCGCTGTGAACACGGCCCAAGCTTCTTTCAGCAAAAAGACCGTTCGTTTGACCGGAAGAAAAAAGAGCTTAACTTCCAAGCTGTACAGACGATTCGAAATGAAATTCAAACGTTGTATGAAAATGGTGAAATCAATCGTGATATTGCCCATCATCTAAGGGAGTATATCAATGATATGGAAGCTGTTCTCTTGACCAATACGTAATGTTGTCATCTCCTCCCCTATGTTTTATGATGAAGAAAGAGAACAAGCAGGGGGAGATCAATGATGGCGTATTATGGAGCAATTGAAGCGGGCGGTACAAAGTTTTGTTGTGCAATCGGCAATGAGCACGGGGACATTCTCGAAGAAATGACGATTCCTACAGAGCATCCAGAAAAAACATTACAAAAGCTCATCCCATTTTTCGAGCAGCATGACATTGAAGCATTAGGGGTCGGCTCCTTTGGACCGATCTGTGTCCAAAAGGACGACCCTTCTTACGGTTATATCATGAACACGCCGAAAGTAGAGTGGAAGCATTATCCGTTCATCCCAGAGCTAGAGAAGCAATTAAAAGTCCCAGTATCTTTTACAACAGATGTCAATGCGGCAGCCTTAGGTGAATTAACAAAAGGAGCAGCTAAAGGGCTGAATAGCTGTATGTATATCACGGTCGGTACGGGTATCGGTGCTGGCGCTGTTGTAAAAAACGAACTTCTTCACGGACATTCGCATCCAGAGATGGGACACATCCTTGTCAGGCAGCATGAATCAGACGTTTTTGAAGGAGTCTGCCCAGCGCATGGGACGTGCTTAGAAGGACTGGCAGCTGGACCAGCGATTGAAAAAAGATGGGGGAAATCTGCTAAAGAACTGACAGAGGAAGAATCAGTTTGGGCACTTGAAGCCGACTATTTGGCGCAGGCGCTGATGCAGTACTCGCTCATTTTAAGCCCAGAACGCATCATGATGGGCGGGGGCGTCATGAAACAAAAGCAGCTGTTTCCATTAATTCGAGAGAAGCTTGCTACTTATCTCAATGATTATGTAGACCTGCCGCCGCTTGATTCATACATTGTCTCTCCTGGACTTGAGGATAAGGCCGGCATGATAGGTGCTTTGCTGTTAGCCATCGAAGCGAAGAAAAACGCCTGATAATAGAGTTTTAATGGACAACGTGAGATAATGAAAAAGATGGAATCTATGAAAAAGGTGGTTGTTAAAATGGTCAAAAGCTTGAATGATACCGTAACACTGAATAACGGAGTAGAAATGCCTTGGTTTGGTTTAGGTGTATTCAAAGTGGAGGACGGCAATCAAGTGGTAGATGCCGTAAAAGCAGCCATACGAAACGGATACCGCAGTATTGATACGGCTGCCGTTTATAAAAATGAGACAGGCGTAGGCAAAGCAATTAAAGAATCTGGCGTGAAACGAGAAGATTTGTTCATTACGTCTAAAGTATGGAATACGGATCAAGGCTATGACAAAGCGCTGGCTGCATTTGACGCAAGCTTGAATCGACTAGGTCTTGATTACTTAGACCTCTATTTGATTCATTGGCCTGGCCCAAATGCAGAAACATTTAAAGACACATGGCGTGCGCTTGAGAAGCTTTACAAGGATGGAAAAGTGAGAGCCATTGGCGTCAGCAACTTCTACATTCAGCATTTAGAAGAGCTATTAAAAGATGCTGAGGTTGTTCCAGCCGTGAACCAAGTTGAATTTCACCCGAAACTGACACTTGTCGAACTGCGTCAATATGCAAAAGAAAAAGGCATTCAAATTGAAGCATGGTCTCCGCTCATGCAAGGCAAGCTATTAGATCATGACGTATTAAAGGACATGGCTGCACGCTACAACAAATCTGTTGCGCAAGTCATCTTGCGCTGGGATCTACAAAGCGGCGTCGTGACGATTCCTAAATCAATCAACGAAGAACGCATTAAACAAAATGCAGATATTTTCGATTTCGAACTCTCAAAAGAAGACATGGAAAAAATCGATGCATTAAACAATAACGAACGCGTCGGCTCGAATCCAGAGACGATGACGGTTGGGTTTGAATAATAATGAAATAGAATAATGTTAAAAACACCTTTCGATAGGCATAGGAGTGATAAACTTCTGTGACTAATGGAAAAGGTGTTTTTTATTAATGAAAGGCAATCTATGATCCTAAGAACTCTTTAAATTGACCTTAAATATAATTAAATTTATGGAATTATAATGAAATAAATGGTAAATTATTAACTGTAAATAAAAGGAGGTTAATTATATGAAAAAAGTCATTCTTGGCTTGTCGCTAACTTTGGGTGCCACGATCCTACCTACGACATTTGCCGAAGCAACAAATGTTGGTTTAAGTAAGGAGCAAAAAGTACTTCAAGAAGATTATTCTAATAGTACCATGTATGTACAATCAATAAAGGAAACGAATAAAGGTGAGATGTCTACAAGTGCTTCGAAAGTGTATGCTAAAAGGCTAACCACATCTAGAGGGAGCTTTATGGCTTGGTCCAAATCATATGTAGATTGGAAATATTCTTCGGGTAAAGTTAAATCGAGTTCTGGTTCTCAAGATGCAGGCTATGTCTTCCCTAATAAAGTGGTGAAAAATGGTTCTAAAAGATACTATAAGGGATCTAAACTTCATAAATGGGCACATAAAACAACTCTTAAATTTGGAACACCTACTCCGTGGGGAGATGTTACCTTTGTGAGTAACTCATTTACAGATCGAGTTTGGGTTAATGGAAAAGGGAAACATGGTTGGGATTAATATAATAGATTAATAGAAAAGGCGCTACTTAAGAACTATTTACAAATCATAGTAGCGCTGTTTAAATATTATAAATAATCTCAAAAAATACTAAGAGGAGTTTTTGGAAAATGATCCATGTAAAAGGATTGACAAAAACATATCGACATCAGCCTGTATTTGAAGATTTACATATTCAAATAAAACATCAAAAAATAAATTTCATCATGGGGAAGAATGGATCCGGAAAAACAACTTTTATGAAATGCTTACTTCATCTAGAACACTATGAAGGGGAAATCTTGTTTAATCATCAGCCAATTGATCGAGTAAGAAATGAGATTCAGGTGATGTTTGATGATACTCCACTCTATTTAAATCTAAATGGCTATCAAAATATACGTTTATTGTTAAATCGCCCTGTTGATCAAAAAAAGTGTGATGAACTGGCAAGAGAATACCTACCACATGAGATACTCAAAAAGAAGGTCAAACATTACTCCTATGGACAAAAAAAGAAGCTCAGTTTCATTTTCATTGCCCTAACAAAACCAACTTATTTATTCTTAGATGAGATATCAAATGGATTAGATTATGGAACAATGATGGAGTTAAAAGCAATGATTAAGAAATGGTCTGAAGACATGACGATTATTGCTACAGGTCATCAGTTTGAATTTTATTCATCTATTGTGGATGAATTGTTTATTTTAAAAGACAAATCAATGATTCAAATCCATGACTTTCAGGAAAAAGGAGAGGATTTGGGTGACATCTATCAAGCATATTTATAAATTAATGAAAAAAGAGTTTTTATATCAATATTATGCCAAAGCATTTCTTATCTTGTTCATTCCATTAATGCTGATTTCGTTATGGAATGTATATGCTCAATATGAAACAACAAAATCCAACTATGCCCAATATGTAAAAACAGAAAGTGAATACAAAGAGCTCGGTATTGATATTAAGAAGGCTTTGACGATGCCAGTCAACATAGAAGAAGGAGAATTAGCCGGAGCTGAGGGGGAAGTTGTCGAGAATGTCTTGAAATATGATTATGAGCAGTTTATTCATTCACTTCATTTGATGGAACCGACTCAAACGATTTCAACAACTTTAGAATGGATGGGATTTATCTTTTATCCTCTCGTATTTGGTTTATATGCTATTTATTTATCAACATATGATGTTAAATATAAAACGCTGAAAATAAAGGCAGTTCGATATCAGTGGAATGATGTGTTGTTTTCTAAGCAATTATCTCTGTATGTCATCATTGTATTATTGATTCCTATTCTTTCTCTTATTTCTTATATAGCTAGTCATATCCTTTATTCTGCCATATCAAATGATATATCTGTTCAATTGTTTACATATAAAGATAGTAATGAACATTCTATATTGCTTCAATTCATGTTTGTTATTTGTACTAGTTGGTTATTTAGTACACTTGTTTTTTATTTAGGTAGTTTATGTCGAAGTTTTATTTTATCAGGGATCATCTACATGGTCTATTTTTTATTGATCCCTAACTTAGGTGTCTTTGATTTGAAAAACATGATTGCCAACTTAGCTTTGCACCTTTTTTCGTTTGAAGGAAACTACCAATTATTTGTGCCTATTCCCGTGAATATCATCACCATACTGATTAGTATTTCATTGCTATTCTACCTGTCATCATTGATGACTTATACGATTGTAAAACGGCAAAGTAAATATGTAGCCTAAATCCCTCTATTCTAAAATAGAGGGATTTTTTACGTACTACTTCTACGAACAGCCAAAAGCATTATAAAAGATAAGATCACAATACAGATCGTCCATGCCCATGCAAGCTCCATGCGTCCAGAATCAATCGCCACATAGATAGCGGTTGGGAGTGTTTGGGTTTTTCCTGGGATGTTGCCGGCGAACATTAAGGTCGCTCCGAATTCTCCAAGGGCTCTTGCAAAGCTAAGGATGCTGCCTGACAAGAGGGATGGCAGGGCAAGAGGTACAGTAATATAGGCAAAGACTTGGAATGAATGAGCACCATCTACTTTTGCAGCCCCTTCAATATCTGACTCAATTGTTGAAAAGCCCGCCTTTGCTGATTGATACATGAGCGGAAATGCCACGACTGTCGAAGCAATGACCGCCGCCCACCATGTGAAAATGACCGACTGATGGAAGATCCATTCAATCGCGCGCCCTATTACGCTATGTTTTCCGAATACGACGAGCAATAAAAAGCCAACGACTGTTGGTGGGAGAACGAGTGGCATCATCAGAAGCGTTTCCACAAGCATTTTCCCTTTAAAAGTTGTTCGCGCCATCCAAAAGCCAATCGTTGTGCCAAAAACAGTGGCCATCAGTCCGCTAACGATCGCCACTTGAATGGACAGCCAAATGGGTGATAGAAAATCTTCAGTCAGCATAGGCATTACGACACTTGAAAGCCATATTTCTTAAAAATAGTTTTGGCTGTATCAGATTGAAGAAATTGAAAAAAGACCTTGGCTTCCGTTAGATGTTTTGTCCCTTTGACAATCCCTACTGGATATATAACCGGAGAGTGCATGTCCGAATTTGCTTCAGCTGCGATTTTTACTTTTTTAGAAACGAGGGCGTCTGTTTTATACACAACACCAGCGTCTACATTTCCTGTTTCGACGTAGCTTAGGACTTGCCGCACATCCTTGCCGTAGACAGCATTCTTTTTCACTTGGTCCCATATGTTCAGTTTTGTAAAGATCTCTTTGCCATATGTACCAGCAGGAACCGATTCAGGTGTGCCAAGAGCAATCTTTCCTTTTATGTGCTGGGCGTCTTGAAAGCTTTTAATAGAGGAAGAGCCATCTTTTGGCACAATAAGGACTAGCTCATTTTGTATGGCGTCCTTGATATAATCTTGATCAATGTCTCCAGATTGAACAAGTTCATCAAAGGGCTCTTCAGCTGCTGAGAAAAAGAGATCCGCTTTTGCTCCTTGAGCAATTTGCTGCTTCAATGCGCCGGATGACCCGAAGTTATTTGTTAATGTCACATGTGGATGCTGTTTGTGAAAAGAGGCTTCAATTTCCTTTAGTGCATCCTGAAGACTTGCCGCTGCTGAAATCACAAGTTCTGTTTTTTTATTCGCATTAGATGGCTTCATCTCAGTTTGGCATCCACTCAGGAGCAAACATATGGAGATGAGGGCTAAGAATGTATACTTCATGTTCACACCTCTTATCATTCATTATCATGTATTTCCCTTTATTATAAGCAAACTTATTTGGGCATTCATAGACTTTCAGTAAAAAGAGAAAAGAAAAAGCCGCCTAATGGCGACTTTCAGTGTGACGACTAAGGAGATCGTTTGATCCTGTTTATTGCTGATAAAAACGCAGTAAATTCCCATTGATCACCTTGTCTGATAAGGAGAGCTCATTATTGGCTTTTTCTATATAGGGCTGACATACCTCATCCTGCTTAACGGGTTCTTTTGTTTTTTGATCATAGCAGGTGTTTTTTGTATAGAGATACTCATCTGTAATAAAGTTTCCGTTTCTCAATACAGCGAAAGGCGTCCGTTCATTTGAAAATAAATCATTGCCGAATTGAATGGAATCCTTTGTTTCAATCCCTAGTAAGTGAAGAAGTGTTGGCTTTACGTCTATTTGACCAGCTGTTTCAGAAATGGTCTGCGGTGCTTGATCCGTGACACCAGGAATGTAAATCAAAAACGGAACACGCTGCAGTTTGACCGCATCAAACGGTGTGATTTCCTCTTGATTGAGCATCTGTGCCATTGCCTCATGATGTGCCTCAGAGATGCCATAATGGTCACCCATGAGGACAAACATCGTATTGTGATACAATCCTTCTTCTTTCATACGATCAAAAAACTTCTTAATCGCTTCATCTTGATAGCGGACGGTCGTCACATAGCGGTTTAAAATGGTACTGGACGAATCATATTCATCGATAAACTGATCCTCCGGGTCAATTTCAAATGGAAAATGATTGGTCAAAGTAATGAACGTACTGTAATAAGGCTGCTTCAACTTTTTTAAATAATCAATGGATTGATCAAAGAAGTCGATATCCTTTAAGCCCCAGCCAGTGGAATTCCGTTCATTGACATGATAAGAATCGACATCATAGAAACGATCAATTCCTAGTGATTCATACATCACATCACGATTCCAAAACGTTTTATTATTCGCATGAAATTGGACGGATTGATAGTTTTCCTTTTTCAACTGCTTGTATAACGTGTCATATTCATTATCACTCGCTGTGAAAAAGACAGCACCGCTGCTAGAAGGATAGAGGGAATTAGCAACAATAAACTCTGAATCGGACGTCTTTCCCTGCTCTGTCTGCTGATAAAATTCATCAAAATAAAAACTCTTTTTAGCCAATTGATTTAAAAAGGGAGTGATATATTGTCCATTTACCTTTTGGTTCATAACAAATTGCTGCGTCGATTCAAGTGAAATGAACACAACGTTCTTGCCTTTAGCAAGTCCAAAGTACTCTTCGTTTGGTGCGCTGTAATCAGCTTTGGTGTAGTTTGCTACAGTAGAAAGCGTATCTTCATCTGCAAAGGCTTTTTGTCCAATGCGTGCTGTTTGGGCAGCACCGTCGTATAGGTGGAATTGGAACAGCCCGAGGTTTCTGACAATGACTTCACGATCATAAGAGCTTGTCAGAAATCGAGGGTGATCCATCATAGCTGAGCTGACATGAAACAATAGGAAACTACAGCAGATCGCATAATATGTTTTGATCGTCTTGTATGACGCTTTTGGGGCTAATGGTTTGCGCTTGAGCAGCCAAGCAAGTACGACAAAATCAACAAGCATTAGTACAAAAAGCGGGTGGAATAATTCCGTCATACTGCTGCCCATATCTCCCATGTTCTTCGCTTGAAATAGCACGGGAATGGTAATGAAATCAATATAAAAACCGTAAAAGATCGTATTCGATATCAGAATCGCCGTTAGAATAAAATTTGCAGTCAATAAAAAAACCTTTTGTTTGGTTTCATTTAAAAAGAGAGCTATCCCAAACAAAGGGAGTAGAAAGCTAAGTGGATTGATCAAAAGCAGCCATTCATGAAACAGATTGGCCGTTCGTATGTGAAAACCTAGTTGATAGATGATGTATGTTTTCATCCACATGAAGAGGATGGAATACACTAAAAACCAGTGATTTTTGAAAAACGCTTTCATTTATGTATCTCCTCACCATTCTGTATTCAGCTGCAAGGCAAAAACACTTATCTTAAACCTACTAAAAAAATGAGGAATGATCAATTCATAACTTATCTTTTTCGCAAAACTCTTTTTTATTCTGTTAGAACTGGATGGGGATCGATATGCCGCAGATGACGGCGATGTAATAACAGGTGACGACAGTGAGAGCAGCTAGTACGACTTGTTCTCCTGTGCTGCCTGTTTTGACATAGAAGGGGAGACGCACTTTAATGGAAGCTGGAAATAAAAATTTAATGCCGTTCACTGTCCCAGCATCAAGGATAAGGTGGCTCGCCATTCCAACTAGTAAACCGATACTTAGGCTGTCATTTGGAATGTATGTTGTCGCGAGAAAATAAATGATCAGTAGAAATAATAAACTGTGTGTAAATGTGCGATGACCGAACACGCTGCTGATCAGGGCCGAGAGCAGCGGAAATTTTCTACCGATTTTACTTTTTGTATGGCAAAGATCAGGAATCAAAGCACCTGCTGATCCAGCTGCAGCCATGATCACTGGGTCGAATCCGTAGTAGTAGGCGACGGCAGTTGAGGCGGCGATTCCGCCCATAATGTGTGTTTTTCCTGTCATGATGCGTACTCCTGTTCTGTTTTTTGTTCAAGTATTCACTATATCAAGGGTGAATTCATTCAGCAAGGCTTATTTCTAAAGAAAAAAAGGACAAAAGGGTTGGCTGATTGGAAAAACATTCTATAATAAGGGGGAAGTCATGTTGATACTAACGATAAGGATGCGATTCGGATGGGTAATGCAGACATTTTAAAAGAAATTGTTCTTGTACATTATGAAGTCAGCCGTAAATTAAACCGCAAGTTACTTGAGTTAGAAAAAGACATCACGCCTCCGCAGATATATGCTCTTTCTATTTTGATACAAGGCAAAGTATCAGATGCCGAAGAGCTGAAACAAAGACTCTCTTTAAACCCAGGTGCAGCCTCCATTGCACTCAACAAATTATGTGAGCAAGGTTATATTCAGAGAGAACGGGACAAAGATGACCCCTCACTCGTCCGGTTAGAAGCCACCGAAAAAGGGAAGGCAATTTATGAAAAACATACACGCCTGTTTGGGAAGGTGATTCAGCATATGATGTCAGACTTCACAAAGGAAGACTTAAAGACCTTTTTGACATATCTGCAAAAAATGAGACAGACCTTTCATGATGATTGAGCTTTTCCATTTTGTATAATGCGGCGCACTGTAGCACAAATTAAGCAGGCAACCGCATTTTATGAAAAGGGAGGAAACAGCGATGTCATTTTTCCAAAAGGATAAAAAGGCGAAAAGCGAGAAAGACCACAAGCAAGTAGATCAGCTGTTAGAAGAAGCAAGTAAAGAGCTAGCAGGCGATCCGCTTCAGGAAGCTGTACAAAAGAAGAAAAACAACGATCAATAAGCAGGTATAGGGCAGAGAAAAGAATCTCTGCCCTTTTTCTATGTTTTACCCTTTGACAGAAATGAGAATGTTTGATAACCTTCGTGTAGTAAAAATGAATAGAAATCCTCACGCTATGTCTCAGTGAGGTAGAGGTTGCGCGGATGATGAGTCACTCATGGGAGAGATGGAATCGAAGATCATGAGAAAAAAGGCATCAGCGCCGAAGTGTAGGGAGAGCTCCAACTTTCTTTATGCTGGGTCTGCATTGAATAAATGCAGGACTGCCACGTCTTTGAAGCGTGGAGGGCTATCCGGAGATCAAGGTGTATGTTTTGAAAAGCATGGACTGTTGTTCAGGCTTTTTTTTATGTTCTGAGTACCGAAGATAAGGGTATGCTGTTAAGAAAGTGACCCATGAACATAAAGAATACAAGTCATTGCTTCACAAATATATCAATGAAGATACTGCCGGGTCTGGTCCGAAGTGAATATAACGGAGGTACGGAAATGGAACAGACAAAAAAATGGGGTTTTTGGTTATTGACGGCATTTGTCGTCGGAAATATGGTTGGTTCAGGCATCTTTATGCTGCCAAGTACGCTTGCCCAGCATGCGAGTCCTTTAGGTGTGACGATGGCATGGCTTGTCACAGGTGGCGGTGTGCTGATGATTGCACTTGTTTTTGGGCATTTGTCCATTCATAAGCCGCAGCTAACGGCGGGACCACAAAGTTATGCAAGAGCACTTTTTAACGATCCGAAAAAAGGGAAAGCGGCCGGTTTTACAATGGTTTGGGGATATTGGGTAGCAAGCTGGATTAGTAATGTCGCAATTATTACGAGTCTTGCCGGTTATTTAACGACATTTTTCCCTATTCTCACCGTGAAGACGGAGATTTTCACCTTTGGTAAAGAAGCGATCACACTTGGTCAGCTGACAACGTTTATTGTATGTACCATTCTACTTTGGGGAACACATACGATCTTAATTACAAGCTTAAGCGCTGCAAGTAAATTAAACTTTATTACGACCTTTTCAAAGGTACTTGGGTTCGTCCTTTTTATTGTTGCGGGATTATTTGCATTCCAAACGGCATTATTTGAACATTATTACTTCCCAGTTGCAGCAGAGGGCGAAGGAATGCTCGGACTTGGAGGCCAAATTCATCATGCGGCCATTTCCACACTATGGGCATTTATTGGCATCGAATCTGCTGTCATTTTATCAGGAAGAGCGTCCTCGCAGCGCGATGTGAAACGTGCAACGATTACAGGTCTTTTAATCGCACTTTCTATCTACATGATTATTACTTTGATTACAATGGGCGTCCTGCCACACGATCAGTTGCAAGGCTCAGATAAACCATTCGTTGATGTGCTTCAGCTTATTATTGGGCCGGCTGGGGGAATTGTGATGGCACTGCTTGCGATTATTTGTTTATTTGGCTCGATGCTCGGCTGGATCTTACTTGGTTCAGAAGTACCGTATCAAGCAGCAAAGGCTGGCGATTTTCCGGCAGTATTTGCAAAAACAAACAAAAAAGGCAGCCCTGTTTTTGCTTTAACGGTTACAAATATCATGTCACAGTTATTTATTTTCTCAGTAATGTCTCGTACGATTAATGAAGCTTTTACCTTTTTAACGACATCAGCGACACTTGCGTATCTCATTCCGTATATTGTGTCTTCAATCTATAGCTTTAAAGTCATTATGCAAGGTGACACGTATGATCTTCAAAAAGGAAAGCGAACAAGAGATGGAATCATTGCGCTGATTGCAATGGGATATTCCGCTTGGGTCATTATTTCAGGAACAGCTGATTTGAAAACTTTTGGACTTGGCATCGGTCTGTTCTTAGTAGGTATTTTGCTTTATCCATTTATGTCAAAAGGATTTGCCAAAGGAACGGAATAAGGGAAACGTTTCTCCACATATGGAGAAACGTTTTTTTATGATGCAGAAGTTAAACGGTCCACGATAAACTCAAGCTGTCCTTCGAGAGACACGGGGTCATTAAAGAAGTAACCGACAGGGTCGATTTCAAATACGTGTTTCTTTTGTACAGCAGGAAGTGATGCCCAAATGCTGCTTTCATACACCTGGTCCCCTTTACTTTTTGAACCGCTCCATGGACTAGTGAAAATAAAGTCGCCTGCGTATTCTGGCAGCTTTTCAAGAGAAATGTTTGCATAGCCGACGCCGCTGTCAATGGCATCTTTTTTCACTGCCTTTGGCGCACGTAACTTCAGTTCGTCATAAATAATTTCGCCTCCGCGTGCAAAGGTGTTTCCAAAGATATAAATACCTTTATCAAAAGGTGACACGATTGAAACGGTTTTGTTGCCGACGGCTTTTGTTACTTTAGGTTTTAACTCAGCTATTTTTGTATCCCATTTTGTGATCCATTCTGTTGCTTTTTTCGGTGTACCTGTCATTTTACCGAATTCTTTCAGTTGATCTTTAAAGGAATATTGATTGTATTTAATGGCAACGGTTGTTGCAATTTTTTTGTATTTATCAAATTTCTCATCTTCACCCCAAGCAATAATCATATCTGGCTTCAAAGCGGCGACCTTTTCAACAGAAGGGTTTGTTCCAAGGTTTTTGACACCATCCGTTTTGCCTTTATAGAAAGGGTTTTTAAAGATGGGAGAAGTTGTAGCAATTGGCGTCTTGCCAAGTGTCACGAGGTCACCGTAGTAGCTTTCAGCCAGAAGCACAATTCGTTTTGGATCTTTAGGGAGTTTGACTTCACCTTTCACATCCTGATAGGTGATGGTGTCATCCTGGTTGTCGCCAGATTTTTTATTTGAAGTGCTGCCACAAGCAGCTGTAAAAAGCATGAGAATGGCTAAGGATATCAAAAGAAAGCCAGATCGGTTTTTCACAAAGTTTCTCTCCTATTCACTTTTATATGATAATGATTCTCAATTTCAATTATATCGTAACATGATGGAATGAAAAAAACATCGGCTATTTTAGGACCAAAAGAAAAATGGTGAATTTCTCCCGGTTTTTTGATGAAAATAAAGAAAATGTTCAGAACAATGATTTCAAAAAGGAAAGAAAATGATATACTAGACTTCGAGATTGATAATCATTATCATTGATAACGAATAGATATGAACGGAAAGGAAGAGACTGGTTTTGGGCTCACAATCGAATAAACAGCTGCCAGCCAAGGACGATGAGATGGATATTGTCACGAAGCCCTTTGGAACAGCAGCTGTTGTCATCATAGGAATTATCGCTTTAGCATTTGGTCTTTTTTTATCGGTATCATTAGGAGCAGCAAATATCCATCTACACACGGTATGGGAAGCCATTTTTCAATTTGATCCACAACAAACGTCACATCAAATCATTCGGGAATTAAGGCTGCCGCGTACAGCTGGGGCTGCACTCGTCGGTGCCTTTTTAGCTGTATCTGGCGCCATCATGCAAGGGATGACGAGAAATGCGCTTGCGTCTCCTGAAATTATGGGTGTGACAAATGGCTCTGCATTTGCAATTGCGATAGCATTTGCCTTTTTCCCAGGCCAATCTTCTTTCACATTAATTCTTTGGTCATTTGCTGGAGCCGCACTCGGTGCATCTATTGTGTTTGGTGTCGGTACTCTGTCTAAGGGAGGCCTGACACCAGTGAAGCTCGCACTAGCGGGTACGGCAGTTGGAGCTCTTTTAAGCTCGATCTCTACAGCAATTGCCATTCGGTTTGACGTCGCTCAAGACATGAGCTTTTGGTACGCAGGCGGCGTGGCAGGCTTGAATTGGAGCAACATTCAGGTTGTTATTCCAGTTGCCATTATAGGACTTGTGGTTGCGATGATCCTTGCTCGCTCGATCACTGTACTGAGCTTAGGTGATGAATTGGCAAAAGGACTCGGGCAGTATACGAAAACGGTCAAGGTGTTAGGAATATTGGTCGTGATTCTTTTAACTGGTGCTGCTGTGTCAGTGGCAGGCTCAATTGGCTTTATCGGGCTTGTCATTCCCCATGTCACTCGATTCTTGGTCGGAGTAGACTACCGGTGGATTATCCCTTGCTCAGCTATTTTAGGTGCCATTTTGTTAATTTATGCAGACATAGCGGCAAGACTGGTCAATGCTCCATTTGAAACGCCAGTTGGTGCCATTACTGCGATTATAGGCGTTCCTTTCTTCTTATATTTAGCGAGACGTGAAAGGAGCGGAATTTAAATGGAAATGGTGCAGCAGGCAAAGAAAAGGAAATATAAACGAACGATGCTGATGATCTTTTTAGCCATCGTCGCGGTATTTTTGATTAGTTTAAATACCGGGGAAATTCGTATTTCTCCGATAGATACATTAAAAACATTTTTTGGATTCGGAAGCGAAATGGATGAGCTGGTGCTGTTCGAATTCAGACTTCCAAGAATGATCATCGCTTTACTTGTTGGTGCTTCTATCGCTGTTTCAGGAGCTATTTGGCAAGGTGTTTCTCAAAATGGCTTAGCTGATCCCGGAATTCTTGGTGTGAATGCGGGCGCAGGCTTTGCTGTTGTGCTTTTTATCTTTGTATTTCAAGGCACGATGTCGAACTTAGGTCAATTGACGATTTTTATCCTGCCGCTTTTCGCATTTGCAGGAGCAGCCTTTGCTGCATTTCTCATCTATGTGTTAGCGTGGAAAAAAGGCATCACACCTGTTCGATTAATTTTAACGGGTATTGGCGTCAACGCTGCGTTTTCAGCAGCAATTGTGGTCATTCAATTAAAAATGAGTCCAAATGATTTTAACCAAGCCATCGTGTGGCTATCAGGAAGTATTTGGGGCTCAAGCTGGATGTATGTCTTATCAGTTCTGCCATGGATGCTTATTTTCCTTGTGTTAGCGCTTGTGAGAGCACGCTACTTAAATATCATGAATTTAGGTGACCAGCTGTCCTATGGATTAGGAATTTCAGTTCATAAAGAAAGAAGCTTCATGATGCTAATTGCCGTTGCATTAGCAGGTGCAAGTGTCGCTGTTGCAGGTAGTATCTCTTTCTTAGGGTTAGCCGCACCGCACCTTGCGAGAAAGCTTGTTGGACCAAAGCACCAAGGAATGATACCAGCCTCCGCGTTGATTGGCGCACTGTTATTATTACTAGCAGATACACTTGGTCGCGTCATACTTGCACCATCAGAGGTGCCAGTTGGTCTAGTCGTTTCTGCTTTAGGTGCACCTTACTTCATTTACTTATTGATGAAAACGAATTAATGAGGGAGGAGAAAAACATATGAAATCGCTTGAAACAGAAAAACTATGCATCGGTTATCAGGACCGTTTGATTGTAGAGGATTTAAATATCAGTATCCCAAAAGGCAAGGTGACAACATTGATCGGACCGAATGGGTGCGGGAAATCAACGATTTTAAAAACAATGTCCCGTATCATGAAGTCCAATCAAGGCGCTGTTTACTTAAATGGTCAGGCTATTCATCAAACGCCTACAAAAGAAATTTCAAAACAAATGGCGATCCTACCGCAAACGCCCGAAGCACCAAGCGGACTGACAGTGTATGAGCTGGTATCGTATGGACGTTTCCCACATCAAAATGGATTTGGTCGCTTATCAAATGAAGATAAACGAATCATCAGATGGGCACTTGAGGAAACGGGCATGATTGCTTTTCATGACCGGCCAATTGAAGCACTTTCTGGTGGACAGCGTCAGCGTGTATGGATTGCGATGGCACTAGCTCAGGAAACGGAACTGCTTCTATTGGATGAACCAACGACGTATTTGGACCTGGCACATCAACTCGAGATTCTTCAGCTGTTAGAACGGTTAAACAGAGAGCAGGGACGAACTGTGTTGATGGTCATTCATGATTTGAATCATGCGGCACGTTTTTCTCATTATATGATTGCCCTCAATCAAGGAAAAGTCATCAAAGATGGGACGCCTCATGAGGTCATGACCAAAGAGGTGCTTGGTCAAGTATTCCACATTGATGCAGAAATCGTACTTGACCCTAGAACGAATAAGCCGATCTGTTTAACTTATGACTTAATGAATCATGAAAGAAAGCTAGAAGCTGTGAATGGATAATAGAAGTAAAAGGAACTCGGTGGAATAGCCGAGTTTTTTTGCGTCCCTGAAAATTCCTAGTACTTCCATTTCCTCCAGTTGATATTTTTTCGCTTTTATGCAGAAAAGAGGTACTTTTTTACTTTAGACAATGGTAATATACGGTTAGAGATCATAGCTAGAAAGGAAAGAGATGCGTGGAAACAGCAAAAATATTGATTGCAGATGACGAAGAAGCAATTGTCAAAATGGTTGAACGCGTATTAAAAAAAGAAGGATTCAAGCATATATATAAAGCTTACCATGCAGATGAAGCATTAGATGTTGTCAAAAATGAGGACATCCACCTCTTACTTCTAGATGTGATGATGCCGGGTAAGTCTGGTTTTGATGTTCTTCCTGAAATGAGAAAATATACGAAAGCGCCCATTTTCTATTTAACTGCAAGAACGTCTGATGTAGATAAACTGACTGGCTTTGCTCAAGGGGCAGATGATTACATCACTAAGCCATTTAATCCGCTAGAGCTTGTGGCTAGAATTAAGGCTCACTTAAACCGAACATATATCTCTTTAAAAGAAGACCAAGATGATGCTCAAAGTCAATATGAATATGCCCATTTCTCTTATCATCCTCATTCAGCCGAATTGAAAGTAAGAGGAGAGGTGACCGCATGCTCAGCTCAGCTACTCTCTTTGCTGAAGTACTTTTGTGATCATCCAAATGTGGTACTTTCAAAAGATCAAATCTATGAGAAAGTATGGGGCGTTCCATCGTATGGTGATAACAACACCGTGATGGTTCATATTCGAAAGCTGAGAGAAAAGATCGAGTTAGATCCGAGTCAGCCAGAATATATTGTGACGATCCGTGGTATGGGCTATAAATTTATACCGCACCCAGCAAAGGTTCTTAAATAATCTATGAATTTACGAGCAAAACTTTTCTTTCACTTTGTTGGACAAATGTTTATTGTGATTGCTGTTTTTATCATCGGAAATACGTTCTCTGATAATTTATATTTAAAAAAATACTATGAGAACATGGCTGAAACCGGTCTAACTAAAGCTGATGGAGATACCCTCATGAGCTGGCTTTATTTCAATGAGGATGGAGAAATGGAAGCCGATGATCAGCTCAAGCAAGCGGTGAGAAAACGAGACGGTTGGCTGCAAGTCATTGATTCAAAAAAGGATAACGTCTATAGCTATCGCCGGCCTAAGACCATTCCAACATCCTATCAAAAGGATGAAATGATCAAAATCTTTGAAAAAAGGCAATTTAAAGATTACAAGATGTACTTCTGGCCAATTGAGATTGATCAAAAAAGCTTTATCGTGCTATATGGGTTCAAAACGAACAGCACAAAGGTCGCCAATTATCTGAAGCAGCACGAGAAAGACTTGGCTGCACTCTCTCAATATTCGGTTGAAACGAAAGAATTCTTGAAAAGAATGAATGGATCGGTGCATCTGTTCAATGATGAAGGGAAATATTTAAAAGGTATTCGAGCTAATACCAATTTGAAACATGACGTAACAGATGTTGAACTGCTCAAGTATCAATCAAAGCCTTGGGAGTTTAGAAGTGATCTGTCTTATATCAGAGTGAATAAAAACCTGTATATCATTATTTCTGTACCAAATAAAGTATACAGCCCAGATGGCTTATACGATAAAGAAACAGACGCTTTAAATCAATATACGACCATTTTAATTGCAGGTCTTGCGATTACAATTATTATCGTCATGACATTATGGTATTCGTATCGCTATGGACTGCCGATCTATCACATTATCCGCTGGTTGATTTTCTTATCTAGAAATAAATTGCAGGAACCAACCAATAGAAAAGGAATCCCAATCAGTAAAAATAAAAAAGGTCGTATTAAGCGGGAATACAGATTATTTGAGGATATCCTAAAAACAATGGATCAGCTCACACTTACATTAAAAGAGAATGAAGAAAACCGAAGAAAAATTCAAACCACAAGGGAAGAATGGATTGCAGGATTGTCTCATGATTTGAAAACGCCTCTTAGTACCATTTACGGCTACGGGCTCATGCTTGAATCTGATCAATATCAATGGTCCAAAGAAGAAGTCATGGAAATGGGACAGGTGATTCGTGAGAAATCAGAATACATGTCGACCTTGATTGAAGATTTAAACCTCACGTATCGATTGAAAAATGGGGCCTTGCCTATAAATCGAAAGCCGGTCGAGCTGGGTGAATTTTTAGCCTCTATTATGGACGAGTTTTCAAGAAGCTCTTTTTCTGAGGATTTTTCATCCTCTTTTGAAAATCAAACTAACGGTGTCATCTTTGAGATCGACAAAGCTTGGTTCAGACGAGTGATTGAGAACCTACTGGCGAATGCAGTCAAGCATAACCAAAAAGGCACGCATATTACAGCTGTTTTGTCTGAAACAAATGAAGAAGTTCGAATCGAAATGAAAGACAACGGATGCGGAATGGCACAAGAAACGGTCGATCATTTATTTAACCGCTACTATAGAGGGACAAATACAAATGACCCAACGAATGGAACAGGACTTGGTCTGGCAATAGCAAAAGAGCTTGTCTTACTGCATGACGGCGATATTCAGGTGGAAAGTGAACCTGGTGCTGGAACAACTATTGCGATTATCCTAAAAAAATCACCTCCTGTAAAATAGCCAAAAAACGATTTTCCTTTCTGAAGGAGATCGTTTTTTCCTGTTTTAGGATTGAAATCAACTTTGTAAACGATTACAATTAAATTGTTAACGTGAACAAATCATTTTCATACGATAAGAGGGATGGGGGAAATTTGATGAAAGCCTTTTTAGATGAGCAGTTTTTACTAAACAGTCCAACGGCGGAAAAGTTATATCATGAGTTTGCAAAGGACCTTCCAATCATAGATTACCATTGCCATTTAAGTCCTAAAGACATCTATGAAAATAAAACCTTCCGAAATATCACTGAGGCATGGCTTTATGGAGATCATTACAAATGGCGCGCTATGAGAGCAAACGGAGTTCCTGAAACGCATGTCACGGGTGATGCATCTGATTATGATAAATTTTTGGCGTGGGCGAAGACCGTCCCTATGACCATAGGAAATCCCCTCTATCATTGGACTCATCTAGAGCTGAGAAGATATTTCGGAGTCGAAGACCTATTAAATGAAAAAAATGCAGACATCATTTGGCAGAAAGTCAATGGAAAACTGCAAGGAGAGGGATTTGGTGCGAGAGACTTCATCATGAAATCAAACGTTGAAACCGTTGTGACAACAGATGATCCAATCGATTCACTTCAATATCATCAAAAACTGCGGGAAGAGGGATTCTCTGTACAAGTGCTTCCAGGGTTTCGACCTGATAAAGCACTTGATATAGCGAATGATCTGTTTGAAAAATATGTTCATGAGCTGGCAGATGCTTCAGCTACTTCAATACAATCCTACCAAGATTTTTTAAATGCCCTTCGCGCGAGAATTGATTTTTTCCATGAACACGGCTGCTTGATCTCAGATCATGCCATTAATGAAATGACATATGAAGAAACGACACAAGAAGAAGTGGAGGCCATCTTTCATAAAAGAATGTCAGGTTATCCATTGACAGAAAAAGACAAGATCAAATTTAAAACAGAGACATTCATTATGCTAGGTCAGGCTTACTGTGAGCGGGGCTGGGCAATGCAGCTTCATATCAATGCACTTAGAAACAACAATACGAAAATGTTTGAGAGACTCGGACCAGATACGGGGTACGATGCGATGAATGACGAAGACATTGCAAAGCCGCTTTGCCGCATATTAGATCGTTTAGATCAAGAAGATGCATTGCCAAACACGATTCTGTATTCCTTGAATCCAAGGGACAATGTCGTGATATCAACATTGGCTGGAAGCTTTCAAGACGGGAAGACACCGGGGAAGATGCAGCACGGCACAGCGTGGTGGTTTAATGATACGAAGCAAGGAATGACAGAGCAGATGATGGCTCTTTCCAGTATCGGACTGATCAGCCGTTTTATCGGAATGCTGACAGATTCACGAAGCTTTTTGTCCTATACAAGGCATGAATATTTCCGAAGACTGCTTTGTGATATCATCGGGGATTGGGTAGAAAAAGGAGAAGTCCCCTATGACCTAGAGCTGTTAGGGGAGATCGTGAAAGGAATCAGCTATGAAAATGCCAAGCAATATTTTCAATTTGACCGAGCCAAGCAGCTCCATCATCAAAGTAAAATCACATGAGGAAAAAGGTAAGAAAATGAAAGCGGTTTTATGATAAGATGGAAAAAAATCATAAAAGGCGGAATAGCATGACAGTCACAATTAAAGACATAGCAAAATTGGCAAATGTCTCTCATACCACAGTGTCAAGGGCTTTGAATAATAGTCCTTTTATTAAAGAGAAGACAAAACAAAAGATTTTGTCGATTGCAAAACAGCTGAACTATTCACCAAATGTCCATGCCAGAGGCCTTGTATCACAAAAATCGTTTACGATCGGTCTGTTTTTTACGAGTTTAACAGAAGGCACATCCTCAAGCTTCTTTGTGGATGCGTTAAAAGGCGTCAATAGCGTCATGACAGAGCATTACAATTTGTTTGTAAGGGGAATTGACGACTTTCATGATTACACAACCATTCATAAACAGCGCTACGATGGCATTTTGCTGATGAGCCAAAGCGAGCACGATGAAGCGTTTATCCATCATGTCAAGAAACAGGGCATTCCAATCATTGTGCTGAACCGCCGTGTAGAAAGTCATGAAGTGATGAATATATTAGCAGATGATAGTCAAGGAGCATACCAGGCGGCGGACTATTTCATTCAGCAAGGCCATCAACAAATTGCCATCATTGAAGGAAAAGAAGGCTTTAAATCGACTCAGGAGAGAAAAGCTGGTTTTCTCCAAGCGTTAATTGATCACCATATTCCGATGAAAAAAGACTATATGATCAAGGGTGACTACCATATGAAAAGCGGCTATGAATCAATGGAATCCCTGCTGACCCTTGGTCATCCGCCAACAGCGCTTTTTTGCTCTAATGATGACATGGCCATTGGTGCGATGAATGCTTTATATGCAAAGGGTAAGACGTGCCCAGGCGATGTCTCTATTATCGGTTTTGATGATATTGCATTTTCATCCTATACCACGCCTGCACTGACAACGGTGAAAAAGCCAATCGAAAAAATGTGTGCACTTGGAGCAGAAGCCATCCTATCCGTCATAAACGGTGAAGAACAGGAAGAGGATCATATGGAAAAAGTGTATGTCCATACAGAGCTGATGATCAGAGATTCAGTCAAAAAGGTGCAGTAATCAGCATCTTTTAAAGTGAGTTGTTCACGTGTGCATAAAACAGGGGGGGAGCCATTTGAAACGTTTATCAAAAACAATATACCCGGTGTCTGAGTATCCGGAAACGATTTTGCAGATTGGTGAAGGGAATTTTATGCGAGGTTTTATGAATTGGCACATTCAAAAGCTGAACGACTGCACAGATTTTAAAGGAAGAGCTGTTGTTGTTCCCCCGAGAAAAGGATCTGTTGCAGCTTTAAATGAACAAGATGGCTTATACACATTATGTATTCAGGGCTATCATCACGGTCAAGAAATGAATGAGCGCATGATCATACAATCGATCAGCAGAGGAATCAGTACGTATACGGATTATGATGTTTTTTTACAAGTAGCTGAAAACCCCGATCTCCGCTTTGTTTTCTCAAATACGACAGAGGCAGGACTTTTGTTCAGAAAGGAGGATCGCTTGGAGGATCGACCGCAAGCGAGTTTTCCAGGAAAGCTGACTGCGTTCCTATATCACCGGTTTAAAGCATTTGCTGGAGATGAACAAAAAGGGCTGATCATCCTTCCATGTGAACTGGTCGAACATAATGGTGACCGTTTGAAGGAATATGTGGTGAAAATGGCAATTGAGTGGGATCTGCCGCTTGCGTTTATCACATGGATCAAGGAAGTCAATACGTTTTGTAATACGCTTGTGGATCGGATTGTTCCAGGGTTTTCTAAGGAAACAGCTGAAATTGTCCAAAAGGAAGAGGGATATATCGACGAGTTGCTTGTCACGGCGGAATACTATCATCTCTTTGTTATTGAAGCACCTGTCTTCGTACAAAAAGAGCTTCCCTTTCAAAAAGCAGGTTTAAATGTCCTTTTTGTAGAGGATATTGCGCCTTATCGTATGAGTAAGGTACGGATTTTAAACGGTGCCCATACAGCGATGGTGCCAATCGCTTACTCATGCGGGATAGAAACTGTAAAAGAAGCTGTGGATCATGAGGATGTTGGCCCGTTCATCCGGCGGATGCTTGAGGAGGAAGTACTGCCAGGGCTTGAGCTTTCTCGAGATGAGCTTCTTCTTTATACACAATCAGTTTGGGATCGCTTTTGCAATCCATTTGTGAAGCATCAATTGCTGGATATTGCGCTCAATGGTGTATCTAAGTTTAGAACCCGTATTCTTCCATCATTGCTTGATTATGTAGAGCAAAAGAAACAGCTTCCAATGAAACTCGTGTTTTCACTCAGCAGCCTCATTTATTTTTACAGAGCACATGCAGAAAAGATAAAGGATGATGAGACTGTACTGGAATTCATGAAGGATGTCTTTGAAGAAGTGAACAAATCTAATGAAGCGATCGCAGCTAAGGTTCTATCATGTGAGTCATTATGGGGGAGAAATTTAACGGATATACATGATTTGGTTCACGCTGTAGCTGATCAGCTTACTTTCATACAGGAGGAAGGGATGAGAGCGGCTGTTCAAAGAATGCTGAAACATCAATATGAAAGTCAGGGGGAGAAGGCATGAAAGATTTTATTGTGATTCACCCTTCAGATAATGTCGGTATTGCTTTAAAAGTACTAGAACACGGAGAGAAGTTGCAGCATCAAGAGCATGCTGTTGTTTTAAAAGAAACCATTGCCAAAGGTCATAAGTTTGCATTGGCTGATATCAAGCAGAGAGAGAATATCATGAAGTACGGCTACCCCATCGGGCATGCAACGACTGCCATTTCTGCTGGAGAATGGGTGCATACACATAACATCAAAACCAATCTATCAGGGAAGCTTGATTATGAATATGAGCCTTCATTTACAAAGAACCCCTATAAAAAAACGAATCTTACTTTTAAAGGATATAAGCGAAAAAATGGGGAAAGCGGGATCCGCAATGAGCTTTGGATAGTCCCAACCGTTGGATGCGTAAATGGCATTGCAGATCAAATCATTCAAATATTCACCGCTGAAATGGGCGGAAGCATCCATCCATTTGAAACAGCTCTCGTATTAAAACACAATTACGGATGCTCACAGCTTGGGGACGATCATGAGAATACAAAAACCATTTTACAAAATGCTGTGAAGCATCCCAATGCTGGAGGCGTACTTGTCCTCGGACTTGGTTGTGAAAATAACGACATTGAAGATTTTCAGTCTACATTAGGTGAATATGACGATGAGAGAGTGAAATTTTTAAGAAGCCAAGAAGTAGGAGATGAGATTGAGACGGGAGTCGCTTTACTCAAAGAAATTTATGAGGCAGCGAAAGAAGATCACCGTGAAGAAATCCCGTTAACTGAGCTGAAAATCGGCTTGAAGTGCGGGGGATCAGATGGATTCTCCGGCATTACCGCAAATCCGCTTTTAGGGAGACTGTCCGATTTTATTGTTGCTCAAGGCGGTACGACAGTATTAACAGAAGTGCCAGAAATGTTTGGAGCAGAAACGATTTTGATGGAGAGAGCGGAATCAGAAGCGACTTTCGACAATATTGTGCAAATGATCAATGACTTTAAACAATACTTCATGGATCATCGACAGCCAGTATATGAAAATCCTTCCCCGGGAAATAAAGCAGGGGGAATTTCGACATTAGAGGATAAATCTCTCGGCTGTACACAAAAAGCAGGAACGTCTGACATTCAAGATGTATTGAAATATGGGGAGTTGCTGAAGCGAAAAGGTCTAAATTTATTAAGTGCGCCAGGAAATGATTTGGTTGCTTCATCTGCTCTTGCCGCTTCCGGCTGTCAGTTGGTTCTTTTTACAACAGGTAGAGGGACACCATTTGGCACGTTTGTCCCAACAATGAAAATCTCGACGAATACAGCCTTATATGAAACAAAAAAACATTGGATTGACTTTAATGCGGGAGAATTGCTTGAAGATGTACCAGAAGATGTTGTGTTAGAAAAATTCATTTCAACTGTCATTGATGTGGCGAGTGGAAAGTTATTAAATCATGAAAAAAACAATTTTAGAGAGCTGGCTATTTTCAAAACAGGTGTCACACTTTAAGGCGACTGGGGGATGAGAATGTGTCTAGAAAACGGGGTTTAATGTATATCACAGCAGGAACGGTACTCACAGGAATCGGACTCACACGTTTAGCAAGGCAAGGGAAGAAAGACAAAGAAGCAAACGGAATCGATCAAGTGTTAGAACAGATAAAAGCACCACTGTTCCCTGATCGTGAATTTAATGTAGTTCATTATGGTGCAGATGCAAAAGGAATCGAGCTTTCAACAGATGCTATCCAGTCTGCCATTGATGATGCGCACCGTTTGAAAGGAGGACGTGTGCTCATTCCAGAAGGGACGTTTCTGACAGGTGCGCTAGAATTGAAGAGTCATGTAGAGTTGCATTTGCATGAGAAAGCGTATGTGTCATTCAGCCAAAACCCAAAGGATTATCTGCCAATTGTCCTGACAAGATATGAAGGGGTTGAGCTTTATAATTATTCACCTCTCATTTATGCACACCATGCAGAAAACATTGCCATTACAGGAGCTGGAACGCTTGATGGCAGGGGAGATGAGCATCATTGGTGGCCTTGGAAATATGGTACGAATGGCCAGCCCTCTCAAGATCAAGATCGTCAGCTTCTATTTGACATGGCTGAAAAGAGAAGACCAGTAGAAGAAAGAGTGTTTGGAGAAGGGCATTATTTAAGATCAAGCTTTATCCAGCCCTACCAATGTCAGCAGGTTCTTATTGAAGGAGTGACAGTGAAGGATTCACCGATGTGGCAAATTCACCCTGTACTAAGTGAACATGTGATTGTCCGTGGAGTCCATATTATCGGGCATGGACCAAACACAGATGGTGTGAATCCAGAGTCTTGCCGGAATGTGCTCATTGAAGATTGTTATTTTGATAATGGCGACGATTGTATTGCCATCAAATCTGGAAGGAACGAGGACGGACGAAGAATAGGGATTCCATCTGAAAACATTGTCATTCGTAGAAATGAGATGCGTGATGGACACGGGGGAGTAACGATCGGGAGTGAAATCTCTGGCGGTGTAAGGTATGTCTATGCAGAGAATAATGTAATGGATAGTCCGAACCTTGACCGGGCACTGCGTATTAAAACCAACTCTGTCAGGGGTGGTACCATTGAACATATTTACTTTAAAAACAACACAGTCAAAAGCTTAAAGCATGAAGTGGTCTGTATCGATATGATGTATGAGGAAGGGGATGCGGGTCCACATCGTCCTGTTGTACGTCATATTGAAGTAGAAGGACTGAAAAGCAGCGGCGGACGATATGGAGTGAAAATAGCCGCCTATTCACATTCTCCTGTGACCCATTTCACCATGAAAAATTGTGTCATAGATCATGTGACGTATTCACTTTCTTTGGAGCATGCAGTAGCGCCTACTTTTCAGAAAGTCGTCATCAATGGGGAACAAATTAATTAATAGATGGGTAAAAAACAGTCTTTTTAGAGGCTGTTTTTCTTTTATCAGAACGAAAAAAACGCTTTTAGAAATCACATATACAACCTATCTTCACTGTAGTATAATATTCCCGAAATTAGAAAAGAATTGACGAAAGAGATTTCGTCAAGCAGTACATAAATCAGGGGGTTCATTCATGAAAAAGTTAACGGCCATTTGGCTATCGCTATTGCTTGTGATGGGGGTTTTAGCAGGATGTGCAGGTGCTGAGACAGACCATAAAGCAAAGAGTTCACAAAATAACGAAACAGCGGCTACAGCATTTCCTGTCTCTATTAAAGATGCAGCTAGTAAAACAGTCGAAATTAAAGAACAGCCAAAACGAATTGTTTCATTAATTCCAAGTAATACAGAGGTTGCGTATGCGCTTGGTCTTGGAGATAAAATGGTTGGACGATCTGATTTTGACAATTATCCAAAGGAAGTTGAAAAGGTAGAGAAAATTGGCGGACTTGAATTCAATGTCGAGAAAGTCATTTCCTTAAAACCTGATCTTGTACTAGCTCATGCCTCGCAGATGGGATCAAAAGATGGATTTAAACAGTTAGAGGATGCAGGGATTCAAGTACTGACTGTAAATGATGCCACTTCCTTTAAAGATGTGTACAAATCGATCAATATGATCGGTGAAGCAACAGGTGCAAAAAAAGCATCTACAAAGCTTGTAGACGAGATGAAAGAGAAATTGAATAACATCAAGAAACAAGCAGAGGCGATCACTAAAGACAAACAAAAAACAGTCTTTGTTGAAGTATCAGGTACTCCTGAAATTTATACAACAGGAACTCATACATTTATGGATGAAATGCTTACTGTGATCCATGCGAAAAATGCTGCTGGTGATCAAACTGGCTGGGTGCAAATGACAGAAGAATCGATTATCAAACGAAACCCTGACGCAATCGTCACAATTGATGGTTCCAGTTTAGCTGATCTGAAAAAGAGAGACGGCTGGAATGCGATCAAAGCAGTGAAGGAAAAACAAGTCTTTCAATTGAATACGGATCTCGCATCAAGACCGGGACCGCGATTGGTTGAAGGAGTCGAGGCTCTTGCGAAAAGCATCTATCCTGACACGTTCAAATAAATTCATCATCGCATACACACTAAGTTCTTTACTTCTTGTGGTGAGCATTGGAATGGGAATCTCTTTTGGAAGCTTAGGGATTCCCATTCCTTCTATTCTCCGTATATTTGTTCATGAACTATTTGGTGTGCAGATAGGCACAATAGATTCAATTGATCGCAATATTATGATGAATATCCGGCTGCCGAGAGTGATATTAGCGGCACTAGTCGGAGCAGCGCTGGCGCTATCTGGAGCAGCTTTTCAAGGGTTATTAAAAAATCCTCTAGCTGACCCATATACACTCGGTGTATCTCAAGGGGCATCAGTTGGAGCCGTCGCGACCCTATTTTTTAGTTTGCAGCTCCCTTTGCTCGGCAGTTTCACGCTCCCTTTTTTCAGTATGACAACAGCGCTTATGACCCTATGTCTCGTCCTCTTTTTTGCGCGTCTTGTTCATCGGGGGATGAGCATCTCTTCTTTAATTTTAACAGGGGTGATTTTCAGTTCTTTTTTGGGCGCGCTGATTTCATTGATGATTGCTTTAACGGGTGATGATTTAAAAGAGATTATTCATTGGCTTCTTGGCAGTGTGTCCATGAGGGGCTGGCGCTATATTGTGCTTTTCCTTCCTTTCTTTCTGATTGGGACCTTTGCTTTAATGCTAATTGGACGAGATTTGAATGTCATGACGTATGGCGAGGAGAAGGCAAAGCTATTAGGTGTACATGTGAAAAGGAGCAAATATATCGTGCTACTTGCTGGATCGATTTTGACTGGTAGTGCAGTAGCAGTATCAGGAACGATCGGTTTTGTGGGACTTGTGATTCCACATTTTATTCGCCTCTTAGCTATCACAGACCACCGGCACCTCCTGCCTTTGTCGATGCTGAATGGCGCTTCCTTTCTTGTTTTAGCAGACGTGTTATCGCGTACGATCATTGAGCCGACTGAATTACCGATCGGCATCATCACAGCGTTAATTGGTGCCCCTGTATTCGGCATCATCCTCATCCGTAAATTTAGAGGAGGGACGCATCTATGATTCAAGTGAAGGAAATCAAAGGTGGATATGGAGAGAAAGAGGTCATACGTGGCATCAGTCTTGAGGTAAAACAAGGAGAATTTCTCGGTATACTTGGTCCAAATGGAAGCGGGAAGTCGACCTTGCTTAAAATGATCTCTGGGCTGCTGGAACCTGACAGTGGAGAGGTACGACTGAGCGGTCAACTGGTTCAATCCTACCGTCCAAAGGCGCTTGCGCAAAAAATGGCTGTTCTACCGCAGAAAACGGACCAAGCCTTCTCATTTACAGTGGAAGAAACCGTTCAATTCGGTCGTTACCCGTATCAAAAAGGATGGTTGCAATCTGTTACACGAGAGGATATGCAGATCGTAAACAAAGTAATGGAACAAACGGATGTCGCACAATTTAAGGATCAATCCATTCATGAGCTAAGCGGGGGAGAACAACAGCGTGTGTACTTGGCACAGGCATTAGCCCAGCAGCCTGACTATTTATTGCTTGATGAACCAACCAGTTTTCTTGATTTGGCCTATCAAAAAGACTTGCTTGATTTAATTAAAGAAGAGACCACTTCCTCTAGGCTAACGGTAATCGGTGTGTTTCATGATGTAAACATCGCCAGTTTGTATTGTGATCGCCTACTCCTGCTTGATGAAGGAAAGACAGAAATGGTAGGGCTGCCGCATCACGTCTTGACACCTGAACGAATCAACCGTATATATGAAACAAATGTAACACCGCTCCAACACCCGCGAAGGGCAAATCCTCAGCTAATCATTGAGCCTGCGGAGACTTCTGTAGCAACAAATGCAAAGTTAGCGGATGGTTGGAAAACGTATGGCGGAGAAGGAATGACATTTTCTCTCAAAGAGCCGCTCCGCATCCTTTCCTCACATCAGAAAAAGGGTGGCTTCTTTTGGAAAAGGTCTCTTGGAACGGGAAGTGAGATGCTTCTGCTGGATGAGGAGCTGGAAGATCGGGCAGGACTATTGTTTTATGACCAAGCAAGTGGTCCAAAACAATTTGCTGCTGAAGACACAGATGACGACATGGTGCTTTACGGCATGCGTCATCAAGAAGAGCTGACCATTTGGCTTGTACTGAAAGAGTCTCTATCAGACGGATTTTCTGTTCAGCTCATGGGACAGCTTGTCCACATGATAAAACAGGAGACGAACATGTCCATTCATCATCTTTGTATTGCTACTGCCAACTTGCAAGAAACAGAAGATGATGAGCATTTACGCGAACGATTAAAGCAGAAAGTGTACCGTCTCCTTTATTCATTGAATGCCATTTGAAAGTGAACCAAAGGGTTCGCTTTTTTGGTTTATGATGCGATGAACATCACAGTGTTTAGTTAAACAAATACATCCTTTTCACTTCAGGTTATACTAAAAGGACAAAGCCATAGACAAGGAGGGACTCTAATGAAACTTTATACAAAAACAGGTGATCAAGGTCAAACAGGCTTGATCGGCGGGAGAGCCGATAAGGATGATGTGAGGGTAGAGGCTTACGGCACGTTAGATGAGGCGAATAGTTTCATTGGACTCGCACATGCAAAATTACGTCAGCATGGTGAATTGTTTCAAGACATTTTGTCAGAGCTGATTGTGATACAGCACGAGCTTTTTGATTGCGGTGGTGATTTAGCAGCAGTGAAACTACCGAAAGAAGGTAAATTAACTGAAGCGTCTGTAGCAGTCCTTGAGCAAAGAATGGATGTCTATGTAGAAGAAGCCGCACCGCTCACGAAGTTTATTTTACCAGGCGGCCAAGAAGGTGCAGCTCTCTTACATGTGGCGCGCACAGTCGTCAGAAGAGCAGAGCGGCATATGGTAACGCTTGCGAAGCAGGAGGAGATTCCACCAGTTGCGCTCACGTATGTAAACCGGCTATCTGACTATTTATTTGCAGTCGCCCGAATCGTGAATCATCGGCTCGGTGAAACGGATGTTGAATATGAACGAAGTGCAAACGTATTTCGGTCTAAATAAAGAAAAGAAGACAAAGAGCTAAAATCAAGATCATTTTAGCTCTTTATCAACAACCTGAGCACTCTTCTCATAGAAGAGTGCTTTTTTATTGGATTCTACCGCTCAGTCTGAGCGAAGTTACGACTCTGGTCGCAATGAAAGATCAATCTGCGACACGTTTTGCCAGCTGTCTTTTTTGACTATAGTAAAAGCAAGGAGCAAGAAAGGAGGCATGAAGATGAAAATAACAAGTAAAACCATCATCGGTTCAATTTTAATGTTTGTCGGTCTATCCATCTTCTTCGGTGGTTCACTAGGAGGGCTGATCCCGATTCTGATTGGGGCGTGGCTCATCTATGTAGGTGTAAAGAAATACGAGAAAGGCAGTAAAACCTTCGGCGTCATTCTAGCCGTCATTGGTGTCATGATCGTTGTGCAAGCTCTGCCATTTATCCTTGGAATTGCACTAGCCGGGGGGCTTCTCTACTTCGGCTGGAGGATGATCAATGGTGAAGTGGCAAATGGATCATCAAGCAGATCATATATGGAGCCAAACACGTCACCGAAAATGGAAGAACCTATGCACACGTCATTTGATCAAGAATGGGAAGACTTTTTAAAGAAAAAATAAGAGGAGGAAATTCAAATGGTATTGCGAAGAATGAGAGATATGTTTGTTGCAACGGTCAATGAGGGCTTAGATAAAATGGAGAATCCGCGTGTCATGCTAAATCAGTACGTTCGTGATATGGAGGACGATATTGCCAAAGCGAAACATGCGATCATCAAACAGCAGACGATACAACAAGGTTTCCTGCGCAAAGCAGAAGAGACGGAAGCATTTGCTGAAAAAAGAAAGAAGCAGGCTGAGCTGGCATTTCACGCAGGAGAAGAAGAGTTAGCACGAAAAGCGCTCACAGAAATGAAGTATTTTGAAGAAAAGCAGCAGGAATATCAGGAAGCTTATCAGCAATCGGTGAAACAACTAAAGGAGCTGAAAGAGCAATTGCAGCAGTTAGAAACGAAGCTGCGTGATATTAAAGACAAGAAGCAGGCGCTCATAGCAAGAGCAAATGCCGCACAGGCAAAGCAGCATATGAACGAATCTATGAATAAAGTAGATAGTGAAAGTGCATATAAAGAATTTCTTCGAATGGAGAACCGTATCGAAGAAATGGAGACAAAAGCAGGCAGCTATGCACAATTTGCAGATCAAGGAGCATATGCTCACTTAGACTATGCCGATGAGGTTGAAAAAGAATGGCAGAAGCTCAAGTTAGAGAAGAAGCCTGAGCAGCAGCAAGCAAACTAAGAAATCAATGACACATCGGAAGAAAAGCAGGATTTTTCTTCCGATATTTGATTTCTTTCTGTTTCGCTTTTCCTTATAATGAAAAGGTCAGAAGATAAAGGGATGGTATGAATGAAGCGATTAATTGGTCTAATTTGTATACTCGTAGGTGTCTTACTAATGATTGGGATGCTTTTCAAAAACGAAAATCTCTTTCATTTGAGTTTCTCCCGTGAAAAACCAGTCACAACGGCTTCAGCGAAAAAAGATGAAATTGATCAATTAGATATTTCTCTTTCTGGATTTCGCGTGAAGGTACAGCCTGAAAATCGTTCCGATATTTCCGTGTTGGTCGTAGGTGGAAAAGGGAAAATGTATGCGGAACAAACAGGTAGTACATTTAACGTCCGTGCTGAAAATAAAGGATTCTTGTTTTTCACTTCATTTGAAAAAGGTGAACTCTTAGTCAAAATTCCAACAGATTATCATAAAAATGTGAAGATTACGGGTGGAAGCGGGGTCAGTGAAATCGACGGTGAAGGTAAGCTTTCTCTTGAAGATGTGATCCTCAAATCAACAAGCGGAAACCTCAATGCCGAGAATTTCTCAGCAAACAATGTCGAAATCAAAGCGACATCTGGCAGACTCTCTGCGTTTCACATTGATGCGAAAAATAGCGATATTGGAGCAACCTCAGGCCGTGTCGATATTAAAGATGTCAAAGGGGAAATGCAGCTAGAAATGACGAGTGGTAGATTGACGGCAAGCTTTGATACCATTGAATCACCTGTCTCCTTTCACATGACATCAGGCAGCGCAAAATTTAACCTGCCAGATGAAGGAGATTTTAATGTCCAAGTGAAAAAAACAAGTGGAAGTGTCGATCACACCTATCACTTTGATCAAGCAGATAGTGAAGGACGAGGCTTTACAGGCACGCGGGGAAAAGGGACACACTTAGTCGATATTGAAATGACAAGTGGAAACTTAAAGCTGCGGTAATGAACGAAACAAAGGAAGGAGGCGAGTCAACTGCGTTTTTCAAGGAATCAAATTTTAGGCATCATTGTCGTGATTTTTGGTATTAATCTATTTCTCAAAATTATTGGAATCGGAGCCGATTTGTTTTGGCCTGTGTTTTTTGCGCTTGCGGGCTATTGGCTGCACTCAAGATCCAAACGTTGGCTCGGTTCAGTTTCCTATATTTTTGCCGGCTTTCTCTTTTTAAAATTCCTGCTCAATATTACGTTTAGTCTCACAGGATATTTATTTGCTGCCTTTTTGATCTATGCCGGCTATCGCTTATTGAAAAACAAACCCGTTTTTGATATCGATAAAAAGGAAGCACCGGAGAACGGTAAGCCTTCTCTGAAAGTCAATCTTGAAAAAGAGGGCGAGCAAAAGAAAACAAAGAGCCAGACAAAGCCGCACAAGGAGCATGATTTCTTTATCGGTGAAGTCAGACTGATGAAAAAGCCGTTTCAATTAAGTGATTTGACGATTTCTGGTTTTATTGGGGATGTCAAAATCGATTTATCAAAGGCCATCATCGCAGAAGAAGAGAGCACGATCGTGATAAGCGGGCTCATTGGAGATGTGGATATTTTCGTTCCGCAGGATATTGAAGTATGTGTGAGCGCTTCGGCTGCCATTGGTGATATGAAAATTATTGATGAAAAAAGAAGCGGATTCGGCAGTAAAGTGTATGTGATGACCGACAATTATGATGAGAGCAAACGAAAAGTGAAAATCTCCATCTCTTTACTGATCGGAGATGTGGATGTGAGATACTTATGAGGAAACTTCATCTAGGTATCCAGTGGCAATCTATTCGTCTTGGAGTAGGGATCTCGCTTGGTGTTGTCATCATGACGATGCTGCCCATGTTTTTTTATTATCAGCTTGATCCGATGATTCTCCTCTCTACCCGCTGGTTCGGCATCCCGTTTTTTTGTATTTTACTGATCATTAGTCTTGCCATTGGGGTTTCTGCCTCACAAGTATTCGGCTATCAGCATAAAAAGCGTCTTGATCAGCTTGTAGAGTCGATTTTAAAGTTTGAAAATGGGAACTTTGCATACAGACTGCCGTCTCTTGGCGACGATGAAATTGGCTTAGCGGCAGACCAATTAAATGAAATGGCAAAACGAGTGGAAGGTCAAGTAGCCTCTTTGCAAAAGCTCTCGAATGAACGGGCTGAATGGCAGGTGCAAATGAAAAAATCGGTCGTCTCAGAAGAACGTCAACGTCTAGCAAGAGAACTGCATGATGCGGTCAGCCAGCAGTTGTTTGCGATTTCAATGATGACTTCTGCGATTCTTGAAGGTATGAAGGAAAAGGATGAAAAGATCTTAAAGCAGATGCGCCTAGTCGAACGAATGGCTGGCGATGCACAAAATGAAATGCGTGCGCTTTTGCTACATCTCAGACCGATCACCCTTGAAGGAAAAGACTTGAAAAAAGGCTTGATTGAACTCCTAAATGAATTTCAAGCAAAGCAGCCGATTGATATCGATTGGGAAATTGAAGATGATGTTCCGCTGTCAAAAGGAGTAGAAGATCACCTTTTCCGAATCGTACAGGAAGCTCTGTCAAATGTGTTCAGGCATGCAAAGGCGACAAAGGTGACGGTGCGTCTGCTCATTCGAAATCGGCAGGTGCAGTTGAAGATTATCGACAATGGGATCGGCTTTCAAACAGATCATGTGAAGACGGCCTCCTACGGATTGGAATCCATTCGTGAAAGAACAAGTGAAGTAGGCGGGGTTGCAGAGATTATGTCATTTGAGGGAAAAGGAACACAAATTGATGTGAAGGTTCCCATTTTTGATGAAGGAAAAGGAGAGAACGTTCGATGATTCGAGTGCTTTTAATCGACGATCACGAAATGGTGAGAATGGGGCTTGCTGCTTTTTTAGAGGCACAGGCTGATATTGAAGTCATTGGTGAAGCGTCAGATGGACAAAAAGGTGTAGAGCTAGCAGTTGAATTACGGCCAGATGTCATTTTAATGGATCTTGTCATGGAAGGCATGGATGGCATCGAAGCAACGAAAAGAATTTGTCAGGAAATTGCAGATGCTCGAATTATCGTTCTGACGAGCTTTATTGACGATGATAAAGTTTATCCAGTGATTGAGGCAGGTGCTTTAAGTTATTTATTAAAAACATCCAAGGCAGGAGAAATTGCAGATGCCATTCGGTCTGCAAGTATCGGCGAACCAAGACTAGAATCTAAAGTAGCTGGAAAGGTGATGAATAAACTTCGTCATTCCTCAAATGGATCAATCCTTCATGATGCATTAACAGCAAGGGAAATGGAAATCTTGAAGCTGATTGCCGATGGGAAATCGAATAAGATCATCGCTGAGGAACTATTTATTACAATTAAAACAGTGAAGACACATATTACGAACATTCTTTCCAAACTCGATGTAGAAGACCGGACGCAAGCGGCTGTGTATGCGCATCGTCATAAGCTGATTCAATAAAATAAAAAAACAGCTTTCAAAAGAAAGCTGCTAGAACATGCGTAAATTTAGTCGTTCTGTCCTGTGATCGGACGTTCGGATAGTTGATGGAGCTCAGGAACTGGAAAAGCCTCCTGCTCCTCGGCCGATTTGTCTTCTAGGGCTTTCTTCATCTCGGATAATAGCTTTACGCTCTCCTTTGCCAATGCTGCCTTTTTCTCTTGCAAACCAATGATCTGTGAAAGTCCGACGAATATACCGCCTCCAATCAGAAGGAGCGCAGGGGTTTGTCCATAATAGATCACGATCAAAAATGTGCTCGAAAAGCTGTCGGCTTCAATGAAGAAATCCTCTTTTGATTGCATGAATACAACGACTAACAGGAGTATTCCTAGAATCAAAAATAGAATGCCGGCCGAAAGTAAAGCTCGTTTCATGATTGACACCCTTTTTTTCTTACCATTTTAACATACTCTATAAGGATTGTGTTGCGCCCTTAGTCCCGAAGTCACGGATTTTCACTTTTGCTTTGTAATGAATATCTGATTCACTAAAAATCTCATCCCAATGTTTTGCTTCTTTTCGAAAATCCTTCGGGTAGGCAATACTCGCTTTTTGATAGAACCCGCAAATATCAGCTTTGATCTCATGCTGTAATTCCTCGATAAAATTTTTCGCATCTTTCTCTAATTGATGCTCCACTGCACGCTCAATTTCTTGAAGGTACTTTTCATTAAATGCGTTCTCCCGCTCATTCCAATCCTCAGACAATCTTCCATCAAGCTCCACTGACACATCAAATTGATAATTCCCACTGGCTGTTTTATTCGTTTCAATGTTGTGTTTCAGTTTAAATATCTCAAAAGAATAGATGCTCTGATCATATTTAAATTCAATGACTCCGCCTTTTCCGTCCCCAGTCAACAGGTTGTATGACTGCACGGCTGACGGAGAGATATTAGTGAGAAATCGTTTGTTTTTAATAATAGAGGCACCGTCGAGTATTAATTTCCCTTGATCCACACTGACTTTCGGAACAGCAAAAGATACGTTGTTCTGCATAGCAGAAGAAATATCTCCTAATGATACGGGCTTTAACATACGTATAGTCGATTTTGTATTCCCAGAAATATCATATAATGTAGAAGAAGCTGGCTGCCCATCGTCATTGATTTTCAGTATGTCCCCAGGTTTCTCAGAGGTCATAAAAACAAGGCTTCCTCTGCGCGTTTCATTGTCTCGAATGAATTGATTAATGACGAGGTCAAAATGATTCTCGTTAATGAGCTCCTCAGAAAATAAATACACCCTCAGCTGCTGGGCAAAAATACGATGACTTTTAAGTGTTGTGGTTCGGAAAATTTGATGTACGGAATCTCCGCTCGTTTCAATAATCTTTGTTGGGTCTTTCACACTGGATTCCTGTTCAATTTTTTGTGGAACAAGGACTTGCATAGATATTTTAAGCTTATGACCGTCATCACCCTTATCTAAGCCATAACCAATCGCCATGTTGAGCTCTTCAATATTGGTACTATCCCAGCATCCACTTAATAGAACAAGGGTCAGGATTGCAAAGGTTGCGTTCTTTTTCATGCAGCTTTCCGCCTCCTTTTAAAAAACACGATGATAAATAAGAGAAACGGGAGGATACCGAATAGAAGGAAAAATAAATGATTTACATAGGTTAAATAATCACGTACTGTGTCGACATCCTTTGGGAAAATGGCAGCAAAGTAAATGACAATTCCCATTAAAATGAGGACCACCTTTTTAGGAAACTTAGTGAGTTTAGATACACCGATTGCAGCAAAAAATGTATACCCGACAAAGCTTGTATACAGCTGAACAAGCCAAACGATCAGCAAAAAGGATTCAATCCGTTCAATAAAAATCCCCTGTATATCAAACGATTGAAATAAGGCAATCGTTGGCCAAGTCAAAGTCGCTGTTTCTTTCACCGTGAACGCACCAACCACAAGAATATAAGTGCAAATATAGATGATCGCAGGAATCAAAAAGCCGACTGTACCATAAGCAAAGGTGTGTTTTTGCGTGTTTAAAAAGGCAGGCATAAACAGCATCATTTCAATGCCAACAAACGAAATAGCTGATGCGTTTAAGGATTTGAAGACAGGGGAGAATCCCTCTCCTAAAATGGGCCGAAGGTTATCTAGTTTAAATTCTTGCACGCTTAGTCCGTAAGCGACAAATAAGATAATGATGGTCACGATCAGAATAAAAGGAAAAAGCCTGGCTAAATCACCAATCCCTCCAATAACAAGATAAAAACCAACCAAAATAAAGCAGATCATTGTCATCGCTACAGGTGTGTTTTGAAGCAGAAAAAACTTCACCATTTCCGACATAGCCCGTACTTCATAGCTGGCAACACCAAGAAAATAAATAATAATCAAGAGGTTGGCAAGCGCGCCAATCCATTTCCCAAGGCCCTCATTCGTATAATCATAATAGGAGGAGAAGGGGACTTTTTTCATCATCAGGACATTTGCAAAAATAAACACAATGTAAATGCCACTCATGAGTAAGAGTGCAATCCAGCCGTCAGGTGTAGTTGCAGCCTGAGCCATTGAACGTGGCAGAATCATCATACTTGCGCCTAGTGTTGTATTCGCAATAATGGCACTGGCCTGATAGCTTGATATCGACTCTTTATGATTGACCATCTCGTTCTCCTTTCTGTTGATTTTTTAAGGGCAATCGAATAATGGAATTGTCCTCATTTTTATAGCTGAACACAAAATCTGGTGAGAAATACGGTGTGCCAAAACTTTTTTGCCGTGTGAGATGAGTAAGGAGTACGAGCATAAACAGGACAATCCCGTATAAACCTAAGGTAGCCGCAGCAAACATAGACACAAAACGAAGCACGCGAAAGGACATGCCCATCCCATATTGAGGAACAGTAAAGGATGCAAGTGCAATGACACTCACGATAATCACCATAATCGAGCTGACAATATGTGCCTGAACGGCAGCCTGTCCAATAACAACCCCGCCAACAAGTCCGATCGTTTGACCGAGAGGATTTGGTAGCCTTAAACCGGCTTCACGCAGAAGTTCAATGGTGATCTCCATGATAAGTGCCTCCACAATAGGCGGAAAGGGGACATTTTCTCTCGTACTTGAGATTGAAATAGCAAGAGTTGTTGGTAAAAGTCCTTGATGGAAGGACACAAGCGCAATATAAATGGCTGATAAAAATAATGTCAAAAAGATCGAGGTAAACCGCAGCATACGAATGAGAGAGGCAGCGATCCACCTTTCATAATAATCATCAGGTGATTGCATAATCGTCGCGAGCGAAGCAGGTACAATGAGCACAAAAGGTGAATGATCGACAAAGATGGCGACCCGGCCATTATTTAAAGCAGACGCCACTTTATCCGGACGTTCTGTGTTTTGAATTTGTGGAAAAGGAGAGTACACATTGTCTTCAATGAGCTCCTCAAGAACACCAGAATCCTGTATATCATCAATGGTGACTTGCTTGAGCCGCTTTTTGACTTCCTTTAAAACAGGTGTTTGTACGATCCCGTCGATGTACATGATGGTCACCTGGGTGTATTTCTGTAGACCAATCTTCATATCGACGGTTTTGACATCAGGATTTTTCAAGCGCTGTCTTACAAGCGCTAAATTCGTATTTAAATCTTCAATAAAGCCAATTTTAGGTCCTCTTACGACTGTTTCAGAGGTAGCATCCCCGATACTGCGTTTCTTCGTTCCATGCGTTTCTAAAATAAACGCATGCTGAAATCCGTTAATCAGCACCACGCAATGCCCTTCAAAAATCGCATCGATCAATTCTTCAGATGTCTTCACCGAACGGGTGGTCATCATCGATAAATTAGATTCCAGCTTCTCTTTTGTAAGAGACGTATGATCTTGGAGAAGCAGCTTTAAAAAGGTTTGAATCTCCATCTTTTCGTTCATTTCTTTTATGTATAAATAGTAAACAACTTGCCCGTGAGGCAGCGTTTTTTTCTCATGGACCAAATCATCCATTTCCTTTAATTGCGGGAGAATGACGGAGAGATTATCGTATAAGTGCTCTTTCAATGGAGTCTGATTCAAAAGGATCACCCGCCTCAAATAACTTTTTCTTAGCATTACCTGCTTGAAAAAACAATATTCTGTGTTACATTATTTTGTGGTAAAAGAAAGAATGAGGGTTTTGGAGGAAACAAGATGGCACAAATTCGTTTAGCAGGAACAAAAGAGGAGATTGACCGTATTCTACAGTCGTTTGACAAGCATTATGAAGTGACATATACATCAAAAGATTACGGAAAAACGAACCCAAAATACAAATATTCGAAAGATGTCCGCGTTTATATTGAACTAAAATTAAAATAAAGATAAAATTTTAATTGAAAACGCTTAAAGGATTTTGGTTTTTTGTATAGAATAGAGTTGAGTGTATAGAAGCTATGGAGGGATACATAATGACAGAATTTAGAATCGAAAAAGATACAATGGGCGAAATCAAGGTGCCAAAGGACAAGTTCTGGGGTGCACAAACACAACGAAGCAAAGAAAATTTCAAAATCGGTTCTGAGAAAATGCCAAAGGAAGTTGTGAATGCGTTTGCAATTTTGAAACGTAGCACAGCGATTGCCAACGAACGTCTTGGCAACCTTGAGAGCGAAAAAGCAGAAGCAATTGCTACTGTATGTGATGACATCATTAGCGGAAAGTATGACGAGCATTTCCCGCTTGTTGTATGGCAGACAGGTAGTGGAACACAAAGTAACATGAACATGAACGAAGTCGTTGCAAATAGAGCAACTGCTTACTTGAAAGATAAAAATAGTGAGTTCAGCATTCACCCGAATGATGACGTCAACCGTAGCCAAAGCTCAAATGACACATTCCCAACTGCTATGCACGTGGCAGCTGTTTTAGCTGTGTACAAAAAATTATTGCCTGCGATTGATCAATTAAGAGCCACTCTTGATGAGAAAGCAAAAGCCTATCAAGAGATTGTGAAAATCGGTCGTACGCATTTGCAAGACGCAACACCACTGACAGTAGGACAAGAAATTAGCGGCTGGGTGTACATGCTGGACCGTTCAAAAGAAATGATTCTAGAATCAACTGAAAAAATGAGAGAGCTTGCGATTGGCGGAACAGCTGTCGGTACAGGAATTAACGCACATCCTGAGTTTGGTCAATATGTCGCCGAAGAAATCAGCAAGTTAACAGGTCAAAATTTCAATTCTTCTCCAAACAAATTCCATGCGCTGACAAGCCATGATGAAATTACGTATGCACACGGTGCCCTAAAAGCACTTGCAGCTGATTTAATGAAAATTGCCAATGATGTGAGATGGCTGGCAAGTGGTCCTCGCTGCGGAATTGGCGAATTGATCATTCCTGAAAATGAGCCAGGAAGCTCTATTATGCCGGGTAAAGTGAACCCAACTCAAAGTGAAGCTTTAACAATGATTGCAGCACAAATTATGGGAAATGATGCAACGATCGGTTTTGCTGCCAGCCAAGGAAACTTTGAGCTGAACGTATTTAAGCCAGTCATCATCTATAACTTCTTACAATCAGTAGAATTACTTGCTGACGGTATGAACTCATTCCATGACAAGTGTGCAGTTGGAATCGAACCAAACCTAGAAACAATCGAGAAAAACTTGAACAATTCATTGATGCTTGTGACGGCACTTAACCCGCACATCGGATATGAAAATGCAGCGAAAATTGCAAAACTTGCTCACAAAGAAGGTTTAACGTTAAAAGAAGCAGCACTTCAATTAGAGCTGTTAACAGAAGAGCAGTTTGAAGAATTTGTGAAACCAGAAGAAATGGTGACACCGAAAGCAAAATAAGAAACCAGGGGCGATGGCCCCTGGTTTTTGCATTGAATGTGATGTGAACAAAAATAAAACCCAAGGAATGCCTTGGGTTCTACAAATGATCCTCTTTCAAAATACGCAAAAGTGATTCAGAGTGGGTTTGGAGTTGTGCGTATAATTTTAACTGATACAGCATGCCTTTCACGATGACTTGTCTCGGTTTCTGTTTGTTTAATTCATTTTCTAAAATGCTGAGTGCTTCAAATAAATCAGGCTCGTCTTTCACTTCATAGTGTGCTTCAACCTGCTCTCTTAATTCTTTTAAAAGAGATTCTGTCAGCGGGTCAAATGACCGTTCATAAATGGGACCAAACCAATCGCTCGCTTGATCTACAGAGATGAGCGGAAGATCATGTCGCTTCATCATACCGCCCATCAAATCATCGATACGATGAATCATCGTTGCAGCTAATTCCTCAGCCTCCAGCTGAAAATCATATAAAATTGCAAGCTCGAAATAAACGTGGCTCATGCCCTCAATCGTCAAACAAAGATCAGCCATATAAGGAATCGCTGCATCTCCATATACCTGTTTAATGTTATCAATGTGAAGCTGAATAGTGGCTAGCCTGATTTGTTTTGCGAGCTGCTGCGTTTCTTCATTCATAGGAAGTGCTCGATCGCTTAGCTGCATTTTAATAAAATCTTTTTGCTGCAAAATATTATCGTAGTAGACAGTGAGCTGTTTACGGTAGGCTTCCTTTGGTGTGCCACCCTCTGTTTGAACCTCATGAATCCGGGTAAACACCTTATCATAATAGTAATGCAAGATTGAAATGAGCAGTGCTTCCTTTGATTTAAAATAAAGATAAAAAGCACCCTTTGACATGTGGCATTCATCCGCAATTTCCTGAACAGACGTTGTATTGTAGCCTTTGCTGGCAAACAATTTCATGCCGGCCTCAATGATCATTTTCTCTTTCTTTTTCAATATGAATGTCATCCTTTCTTACCGAGAGACAAATGTCTTAGGAAACGTGCGCAAAGAGATGTGACTTATCGGTCATAAACGACGAAAGTTTTCAAAAATTAATCAGATTGTAACTTGTTTTTTACAGTGTAATTCTTTATATTATAAAGTAAGGTGACCAACTGGTCAAAATATGTGAAAGGATGATGTTCCATGAGAGAAATCGATGATATGATGAGACGCTTGCGTACAAAAGGAATTCAAGTAGAAAAAGTCAAAATGCCGAAAGAGACAACCATTGAAAAGAAATGGATGTATCAAGCTGGCAAGAAAATCAAAGCCACATACCGTGATTTCAATGGGTATTCATTCATCTAAAAAAGACTGCGGTCAAAAACCTACAGTCTCTTCTTTGGAACCGTGATCGTATAACGTACACCTAGATCATCATTATCAATAGATATAGACGCTTGATGCATGGAGAGAATTTTTTTGACAATGCTTAATCCGATACCGAATTCGCCCTTTTTTCCCTTACTAAAAGGTTCGTATAGGTTGGATAGCATATGTTCTTCAATTGGAGGACCGTCATTACGAATGACAATGCGTATTTGATCCTCTTCCTGTTTCATTTGAATGTCAATTTTACTTTTTGCGTAGCGAAGTTGATTTTCTAGTACATTCTCAAATAATTTGCTCCATTGTTCTGGATCGCCTTCAAGAGCAGCCTCATCATCTAAGTCCACGTTCCACTGCAATTCATTTTTCGACCAACGTATTCGGTCGACCACTTCCAGCATCGTATTACTGAGCAGGAAGGAAGCATGTGCAGGGTGTTGATTTGATAAATAATCAAGTTTTGTTAAGTACAGCAAATCCTTGATTTTCTTCTCAAGCTTTTCCGCTTCACCTTCAATGACTTCCACCGTTTGTTCAAGATCTCCCTTAGGAAAAATACCATCTTTAATCGATTGTGTATAGCCGCGGATGACCATGACAGGTGTCTTTAAGTCATGTGATATATTTTGCAAAAGAGTCCGTTCTGTTTCATCCTTTTGAATGAGTTTTTGTCTCATTTCTTCTATGGTATGACCAAGCTTTCCGATCTCATCTTGACGGTCAACGATGACAGGGTCGTCCCAGTCCTCTTGTGCAATCCGCTTCACGTGCTTTTCAAACGCAACGATTGGACGGGATAAATAGCGAGCAAGCCAAATCGATGGAATCCAGCTTAATAAAATAACGGTGCTCAAGATAAAGATCAGCTGTTTAAACAGCGTAAAGGACAGGTCGTCTCGATAAGAGTCTGGCGCATAAGACAACAGAATATATTGTGTATTGCCTGTTGATACTTTTTTGATGACAAAAAAGATGTGCTGGCCGTTCACCTCTTCAGAATAGCGTTTCGTTGCGCTTTTTTGTTTTTTCACAAAGGCTTGAATTTTCTCAATAAAAGCGTGCGGGAAAAATTGCGCCATTTGGTTTAATTCATCTGACGGAATCAGAATGTGCTGCACCGAGCGGTTTTCCGGTGTAGACTTTGGTGAGCCGTCTCGGTTCAACGGGTATTCTGTGAGCACCTGTTGTTCATTTTCGATATTTTTATAAATTTCATTCGTGAAAAAGTTTCGTAACGTATTGGAAAATAGGATGATCAGGACAATCGAGATGGTGAGCAAAATACCAGAGATGACGATCCAAATTTGAAAAGCGAGTGGTTTGTTCTTCATCCTTTTAGCATCCTATAGCCAAATCCATAGATGGTCTCGACCTTTAAGTCGGGCATTTTTTTGCGCAATCGTCTGACAAGGTCATCCACCACACGATCTGTCCCGAAGTAATCGTGTCCCCAAATTTTGACGAGAATATCTTCACGAGAAAAAGCATGTCCTTGATGATGTGTAAATAAAAGCAGCAAGTCAAATTCTTTAGAAGTTAAGTTAATGAGCTGATCTCCTTCATACACCTCTCTTACATCCTCATGAATGACATAGGAGGAGACGGGTGTGACACTTTGCTGTTGCGGTGTATCGCTGTTTTTGTATACAAGCTCAAGCAGCTTTTGTACCCGAATGATCAGCTCGCGCGGAAGAAATGGCTTCGCAATATAATCACTGCTTCCCAGCTCTAAACCGAGGACACGATCGATATCTGCATCGCGTGCTGAAATGAAAATGACCGGTACGTCAGGTGATGCGGCTTTAATTTCCTTAATCAGTGTGTAGCCATCAGTATCAGGCAGCATGATATCTAAAATCCATAGATGCGGCGGCTTGTTCATCGCTTCGCGTGCCGCTTCTCCGGTTAAAAAAGAGGAGACATTCCAATTTTCACTTTCTAAATATTTGGTTAAAAGTTCGTTTAAGTTTTGTTCATCTTCCACTAAATAAATGGTGTACGACAAAGTCTTCCACATCCTCTCAACGTCATTATAACGGGATACAAAGGCGGCATGTCAATAATCACATGCTTTTTTCACAATTTCACATATTCTTCTCATCATTATCCCATAATGTTTGTTTATGATAAGCTCAAGGGAAAAAAGGGCATAGACAAAAGGCAGTTCAATAGGTGCTTTTCACGAATGTGCGCACCTTGCTTTTTTTCTATGAATAAGTATTATATAATTTGACATATTGTCATGTAGTATCTTCAATGATGTTGCCATTAAGAGGACATGAGTCCTATCTACACATATGAATCAAGCAAGTCATGAACATGATGTAAAGGAGTGTAAGCGATGGATTTCCGAAGAGAAGATGAAGAGAAGAAGTTGAATCAACAAGAAGATGTACATCAAGAGAATGAGAAACAAATAGACGAACCTGAAAAAGAAAAGGAACTCGTTTTTCAACCTCATGAAAACGAAGCTTCTGCGACTCAGGAGAGTGTGACAAACCATTCTCCTCAAATGGGAGATGACCGTGCGTCGAAAAAGGAGAAAAAGCGGAAAGCAGCATGGCTCAGTCCGATCCTTGGAGGAATTATTGGCGGAGGCCTTGTGCTTGGCATTACACCGCTTTTGCCGCAGTCACAGGACACAGCCGCAAATAATCAAACGCAAACAGCGTCAAGTGAACCGGCGACCTCTGAGAATTTCTCAACAAAACAAATCACCAATGCCACGAATGTTTCTGATATGGTAGAAGATTTAGAGCCAACCATTGTGGGGGTCTCAAACTATCAAACTACTCAAAATTCGTTTGGCCTTAGCGGCGATTCAACAGAAGCTGAAGCTGGTACGGGTTCTGGTGTCATCTTTAAAAAAGATGGCAAAAAAGCATACATTATTACAAATAACCATGTAGTCGAGGGTGCCAATAAACTGAAGGTCACACTTTATGACGGAAAAACAAAAGACGCAAAGCTTGTCGGCAGTGACGTGATGACAGATTTAGCTGTTGTCGAAATCAATGCAGACGGTATTGATAAAGTGGCGAGCTTTGGTGATTCTTCTAAGCTCCGTGCTGGAGACAAAGTGATCGCAATTGGGAACCCGCTTGGCGCCCAGTTCTCTGGTACTGTGACAGAAGGAATTATCAGTGGTCTTGATCGTACAGTTGAAGCGAACACGTCATCTGGTACAGTGGAAATGAATGTACTGCAAACAGATGCAGCGATCAATCCAGGAAACAGCGGTGGACCGCTTATCAATACAGATGGTCAAGTTATCGGTATCAACAGCTTAAAAATTAGCGAAAGCGGTGTGGAATCACTCGGCTTTGCGATTCCAAGTAACGATGTCAAACCGATTGTAGATGAGCTGTTGAAAAACGGAAAGGTTGAACGTCCTTACCTTGGCGTACAAATGATTGACCTTGAGCAAGTGCCTGAAACGTATCAAGAAAATACGCTTGGCCTATTTGATAAACAAATCGGCAAAGGGATTTACGTAAAGGATGTATCAAAAGGATCACCTGCACAAAAAGCAGGTTTGAAGTCTGGAGATGTCATCATCAAGTTTAAAGGGAAAAACGTGGCAAATAGCTCTCAGCTGAAAGAAATTTTGTACAAAGAAACAAAAGTTGGCGATAAAACGACAATGACTGTTATTCGTGAAGGGAAAAACAAGAACCTAGATATTACTCTTGGACAGTCTGAAACTGAATAAATGAAAAAAACAGGTGGACGTTAAAGGTCTACCTGTTTTTTTATGCTTATTTTTTTGAAGAGAGTGTACGTAATATGATTTTTTCCCATATGCTCCAAGGTAAGAGTTGCTTTGCTGTAAATGAAAGTCGCACTCCTTTCCCAATCGGATATCTCAGCTTTTTCAGCCGCTTCTTCTCGGCTAATCGGATTACAAGGTCTGCGACGTCATGCGGGTCCCCGTAGTTTGATTTCTGGGCATTGATATGAGCCATCATCTTTTGATAGAGGTGTATGTATTTTGAGCCTTCTTCTGGCTGTAACATGTGCTCGTTCATAGACGTGTTCCAAATATTCGTTTGGAAAGAGCCTGGTTCGATCAAGGCTGCCTGTATACCGAACGAGGCAAGCTCAATGCGCAAGCTCTCTGTGTAGCCCTCTAAAGCAAACTTGGAGGATACATAAGGAGAAAGTGCGGGCATTCCCATTAATCCGCTGATGCTGCTCATATTGAATATCTTTGCACCATGTGTCATAAACGGAAGGACGGCTTGTGTCACTTCCATGACACCGAAAACATTGACATTAAATTGCTGGCGGAACGTATCAACAGGAACCTCTTCAGCAAAACCCGCATAGGCTGTTCCTGCATTGTTGACAAGCAAGGTAATGGGGGCGTAAGTATGTAGCTTTTTCTGAAATGCTTGAATCGACTTCGTATCGGTCACATCTAATGCTTCAATATGTATTGCTTCAGATAAAGAGGCTTGCTCAATTTCTTCAGCAAGCTTTTTCGCATTGGCTTCCTGCCTGACACCTGCAATCACTGTGTGTCCTTGCTTGGCGAGGCCTATCGTGATGAGCTTGCCAAAGCCGCTATTGGCACCAGTTACAATGGCTGTCCTTTTCATTATCTCGTACCCCCTTTTGTTTCAATTTACCATAGCCCGCTCTTTTAATGAATAACGAAAAGAAGGATGGAGAAGAATAAAAAGCGATGATTAGAAATAGGAGGAAACACATGATGTGTTGGAAGAAAGCGGGACAAATAGGAGTGCTGCTTCTTATGCTGTCTGGCTGCCAATCGATCGAGCCGCTCCAGCAAACAAAGGAAGCAGAAGCAGAGAGTCTCTCAGCGGTTCAAATGAAGGAACTTCCATTTGAGCATCTCCACCTGCACGTTCAATACGGGCAGAAAAGCGAATTATACGAAGCCACTTATCGTCAGGCAAAAGGCAAAGAAGAAGCACTGATTCGTGATCATATGAACGGTGTCCGCTATGAAGGTGAAGAAGCATTACGCGAGATGAAGATGAAGCTAAATGATATGTCTGTTCCTAATGCGCAGATCAATGAAACGTATGTAAATGAGCTATTAGCTGCTTTTAATTTAGGTGACGATTATCAGCGAATTCAAGTCGATATGAAGCTTGAAGATGGGACCAAACGTACATTCCAAAAGAAGAAGTAAAACGGAACTTTCTCATTTTTCAATTGAAAATGATTTTCAAAATCACTTAAATCTGATACACTAAATTGAGTTAAGTGATCTTTTGCGTCTATATATAGACGATATTTCATATAAAAAATTTGCATGAGAAAAGGAGCGTTTGAGCGGAATGAGTGCCATTTCTACTGAAGGTTTAAGCTTAGGCTACGGAGAAACAATGATCATAGATGAACTAAATGTATCGATCCCTAAGGGTGAAATCACAGTATTTATTGGCAGCAATGGATGCGGTAAATCCACGCTACTTCGCTCTTTGGCCCGTCTCATGAAGCCAATGGGTGGTTCTGTCCTGCTTGAAGGTCATTCCATTGCCAAATTACCAACAAAGGAAGTAGCGAAACAGCTTGCTATTCTTCCGCAAGGACCAGAAGCGCCAGAAGGATTAACCGTGCATCAGCTAGTGAAGCAAGGCAGATATCCTTATCAAAATTGGCTGAAGCAGTGGTCAAAGCAAGACGAGGAAGCAGTGAATCGTGCTTTGAAGTCAACGAAGATGGAAGACCTTGCTGATCGAACGGTCGATTCATTATCAGGTGGACAAAGGCAGCGTGCATGGATTGCGATGACGTTAGCGCAGGAGACGGATATCATCTTGTTAGATGAGCCGACGACGTATTTAGACATGACGCATCAAATTGAAATTCTTGACCTTCTGTTTGACTTAAATGAAAAAGAGCAGCGCACGATTGTCATGGTTCTTCATGATCTGAATCTCGCATGTAGATATGCTCATCACCTTGTAGCGATTAAAGACAAGACGATTTACGCAGAAGGAAGACCAGAAACAGTCATTAATTGTGATCTTGTGAAAAATGTCTTTGATATGAACTGCCAAGTGACAACAGATCCTTTATTCGGAACGCCATTATGCATTCCGCATGGCAGAGGACGCTGTATTGTGCAGCAAGCGCAAGCGGAGACATTTCTCGCTGCAAGATAATCGAATGTCAAAAGCCTGACATCTGTTACGTACAGAGTCAGGCTTTTTTCTGAAAAAAGGAGCGGAAGATCAATGGGAAATGAACTAGATGAAAAGCTGGAAGGCTTGCTTGAGAAATATACTGAGATGCTGCTCGGCGAATCAACAGACGCACTGAAACAAGATGTGAAACAGTGGATCATCTATTCTCATATTGCAAAAAATATGCCGCCTCTAGCAAAGCACTTTAATGAAACGTATCCAGAGGCTAAGGAAGAAATCAAAGAAACCATTCAGCGGATCAAACAAATGAACGAAGCTCATCGAGCGAATCAAGATCGTTAAAAAAACTGCCAGCACTACACTGGCAGTTTTTCTTTATGACATTTGTGATGGTCCGTATGGAGATTGTTCTGTCAGTGTTTGCTGGAATTTCTGGTGTGCCTGCTGGAGCTTTTGCTCTTCAGCGGTTTCAACAGAATACCAGCCATATCGGAACATGACATCATATAAATGTCTTTGTGTTTTCTGAGTTTCTAGCGCAATCCGCTGAATATCTTGATAAAGAGATTCATGACTGAATTCGTTGAGCGCTGTGTTGTATCCGCTTGTCATATATTTTTCAGTGGACAAGAGATCTGTGATGAAATCACGATCGTTCATGTTTGTTGTCGTGGGAACCGGTGTTTGTGGATTCCCGATTTTTTGTTGGTTTTGCTGTTCCATGTTTTTTCCTCCTATTGCATAAAGCTAGTAGACTGGTCTTGCCCTGAGCTGCCTAAATGCTGAAGAATTTGTGTGTAATGCTGATGGTGCATTTGACCAACTTGATTTAATTCCTGTTTCAATGTTTGGTCCTGGCAATGCTCGGCCATAAAGTGAGCCTTTTTCATAGCGATCAAGTTCCAATTCAGCATATCCTCTAAGTACAAGGAATCCTTTACTGAAATGACTTGCGGGGGCATATTCATTTGCTGATTGTTCAAGGTGTGTTCCTCCTTACAATTTTGTTTCCTTACTGGTTCTTTTTATATTGCTGATTTTGACTAGTCTTTTTTCCGCCTAGGTCTGCTTCCTGTGATGGACCTGCGTTTCCTTTTACACTTGCAGCACTTACGCCTGCTTTCGATGGGTTTTTCTTCAAACGAGACATGTGGACATCACCTCCATTCTTACAATGCCCTCTCATCTTTAATTCATACGCCACAAAGTAAGGCACATGAGAATGTGTAAATTTTTGAAATCCGCTCTTGAACTGTTTCGGAAAATCTTTTAAGATAAAGAAAGAGGCATTGCTTTTTTTTGCACAAAAAATGAATGACTGTTCATTCAAAATGTTTAGGGGGATATTTATGGGCAAACATATTCGCAAGGCAGCTGTCATTGGTTCAGGTGTCATGGGCTCAGGCATTGCTGCGCATCTAGCCAATATCGGGATACCAGTCACATTGCTAGATATTGTGCCAAACGAACTGACAAAGGAAGAAACGGCAAAAAAGCGAACGCTTGATCACCCTAGTGTTCGGAATAGATTAAGTCAAGAAGCGATGAAAAAATTATTAAAGCAAAAGCCAGCACCTCTTACTTCAGCAAAAAACCTATCATACATCACACCGGGAAATCTCACAGACCACCTTTCCTTATTACATGAAGCTGACTGGATTATTGAAGTCGTTACTGAAAAGCTCAGCATCAAAAAGCATGTATTCTCTCTCATCGACGAACACCGCAAAGAAGGCAGTATCGTATCAAGCAATACATCCGGAATTTCGGTTGGAAAAATGGCAGAAGGCCGATCAGAGGATTTTAAACGCCACTTTTTAGGCACACATTTTTTTAACCCAGCTCGTTATTTAAAGCTTTTAGAAATCATTCCTATTCAAGAAACAGATCCAGAAGTACTTCAATTTATGAAAACGTTTGGCGAGGATGTACTTGGGAAAGGCGTCGTTGAAGCGAAAGATACGCCGAATTTTATTGCCAATCGTATTGGTACTTATGGACTCCTTGTTACAGTGCGTGAAATGCTTGAAAACAAATACACCATTGGAGAGGTGGATTCGGTCACAGGACCCCTCATTGGAAGACCGAAAAGTGCGACCTTCCGTACACTTGATGTCGTAGGGCTCGACACGTTTTTCCATGTAGCCCGCAATGTATATGACCAAGTCGAAGGTAAGGAAAAAGAAATTTTCCAGCTTCCTGAGTTTATTGAAAGAATGCTTGAAAAAGGTTGGATTGGCAGCAAGGCAGGGCAAGGATTTTATCAAAAAAATGGGAAGGCCATTTTAGAAATTGATCCTGTGACGCTCACATACGGAGAACGAACGAAGCTGAAAGATCCAGGCATTGAGATGGCGAAGCAGCAAAAAGGAACGAAAGCGAAATTGAAAGCGCTTATTTATCAAGAAGGCCGTGCAGGGGAATTGCTCTGGAACATGACGGCACCTGTGCTCCTTTATTCAGCTCAGTTAACAGGCGAAATTGCGGATGATATCCAGTCCATCGATAACGCAATGAAATGGGGATTTGGCTGGCAGCACGGTCCATTTGAGCTTTGGGATGCAATTGGTGTAAAAAAAGCAGTCGAGCGCATGGAAGCGGAAGGTCACAGCATCCCGCAGTGGGTGCAAGACATGCTGTCAGAAGGACACGACACATTCTATCAAGAGAATGCTGATGGAGAGCGCTCGTTTTATCACAACGGGGCTTATGAACAAGAAATAGGGAACGAAAAGAATATTTCCTTAGCAAAATTGAAAAAGAAGCACGGCGTGATTTTTAAAAATGCTGGTGCGAGCTTAATTGATATCGGTGATGATGTCGCCTTGCTCGAATTTCACTCCAAAAGCAATGCCATTGGACTAGATGTCATTGACATGATCAATCGCGCTGTCGATGAGGTGGAACAGAATTATAGAGGGCTTGTCATCGGAAACCAAGGGAAGAACTTCTGTGTTGGTGCCAATCTTGCTCTGATTTTAATGGAAGCTCAGGACGATAATTTCTTTGAAATTGACTTTGTGATCCGCCGCTTCCAGCAGGCAATGATGAAGGTGAAATATAGCGACCGTCCAGTCGTTGCTGCACCGTTTGGCATGACATTAGGAGGCGGAACAGAGGTTTGTCTGCCGGCAGCAGCTATTCAAGCGTCCAGTGAAGCATACATGGGTCTTGTTGAAGCGGGAGTTGGACTGATTCCAGGCGGCGGTGGAAACAAAGAATTATACCTTCGCCATCTGCAAGGATCAGCTAAGCCGACACAGACCGCTATACAAGATGCCACGCTGAAAACATTTGAAACGATAGCAATGGCTAAAGTATCTACTTCGGCTGAGGAAGCGCGGGATATGAACATGCTCCGCGTGAGTGACCGAATCAGTATGAACGGGGACCACCTGATCTATGATGCGAAACAACTGGTGCTCTCTCTTGATGAAGCGGGTTATCGTGCACCGCTCAAGCAGAAGGTGCCCGTCATGGGAGAAACAGGCTATGCAGCAATGATATTGGCTGCTGAAAATATGAGACTGTCTGGATACATTTCAGAGCATGACATGACCATTGTCAAAAAATTAGCTCATGTCATTTCCGGCGGGAAACTGCCATTTGGAACAGAGGTAGAGGAGCAATACTTATTAGAGCTTGAAAGGGAAGCCTTTTTAAGTCTTGTAGGAGAAGTGAAATCACAGGCACGCATGCAGCACATGCTCGTCAAAGGAAAACCTTTACGTAACTAAGGGGGAGTCAAAATGAGAGAAGCAGTCATTGTCGCTGGCGCGAGAACACCAGTAGGGAAGGCGAAAAAAGGATCGTTAAAACATGTTCGGCCTGATGATATGGGCGCATTGTGTGTAAAAGAAACATTAAAGCGTGCCGGTAATTACGACGGACAGATAGATGATTTGATCATCGGGTGTGCAACACCAGAAGCGGAGCAGGGGTTAAATGTGGCTCGGAATATTGGAGCGTTAGCAGGACTTCCGTATACAGTTCCTGCCATCACCATTAACCGCTACTGCTCATCTGGTCTTCAGTCAATCGCTTATGCGGGTGAACGAATCATGCTCGGTCAGGCAGAAACAATCTTAGCTGGTGGCGTCGAATCGATGTCACAGGTGCCGATGATGGGTCACTCCATTCGTCCGAATGCTCATTTGGCAGAACAAGCGCCTGAATACTACATGAGCATGGGACACACGGCAGAGCAGGTGGCGCAAAAGTATCAGGTCACTCGTCAAGATCAGGACGCCTTTGCGGTAAGAAGTCATCAAAAGGCAGCCAAAGCATTACAGGAAGGAAAGTTTTCAGATGAAATTGTATCCGTTGATGTAACTGAGCGGCGGGTAGGGGAGCAATTTCAATTAGAAGAACATCAATTCACGTTTTCACAGGATGAAGGCGTAAGAGCGGGGACAACGGAAGAGATTCTTTCCACTTTGCGTCCAGCTTTTTCAACAAAAGGCACGGTGACCGCAGGGAACTCTTCGCAAACAAGTGACGGGGCTGCGTGTGTGATGATGATGGATCGTGAGAAAGCATCCTCACTTTCCCTTCAGCCGCTCGCTAAGTTCAGAGCGTTTGCTGTTGGCGGTGTACCGCCTGAAGTGATGGGGATCGGTCCAATTGAAGCCATTCCACGTGCGCTGAAAATCGCTGGACTTGAGCTGAAGGATATCGGCCTGTTTGAATTAAACGAAGCATTTGCCTCTCAGGCCATTCAAGTCATTCGTCATTTAGGAATTGATGAAGAGAAAGTGAATGTCAATGGCGGGGCAATCGCGCTAGGACATCCGCTGGGCTGTACAGGAACGAAATTGACACTGTCACTCATTCATGAAATGAAACGGCGAAATGAGCAGTTTGGCATCGTCACAATGTGTATCGGCGGGGGCATGGGAGCAGCAGGAATTTTTGAATTGATCTAAAGGGGGAAAACAGAATGAAAGCAATGGAAGAGGTAAAAAAGGGTGGAAGCTTCTTAATTGATGAAACGAATTATGAGCATATCTTTACACCAGAGGATTTCTCTGATGAGCATCAAATGATTGGTAAGACAACAGAGGATTATATTTTACAAGACGTTGTTCCATATATAGATCAAATTGAAAATCATGAATTTGAGCATTCCGTCAGGCTTCTTAAAAAGGCTGGAGAGCTTGGGCTGCTAGGAGCCGACGTGCCTGAAGAATTCGGAGGGCTCGGATTAGATAAAATCAGCTCAGCCATTATTACTGAGAAATTTTCCAGAGCAGGGAGCTTCTCGCTTTCCTATGGCGCCCATGTCGGCATTGGATCTCTGCCAATCGTACTGTTCGGAAATCAAGCGCAAAAGGAAACGTATCTGCCAGGACTTGCTTCTGGAGAAACAATTGCAGCGTACGCCCTAACTGAACCAGGATCAGGCTCTGACGCTCTTGGAGCAAAGACAACTGCGGTGTTAAATGAAGCCGGAACCCATTATGTGTTGAATGGGGAAAAACAGTGGATCACAAACTCAGCATTTGCCGACGTCTTTGTCGTATATGCGAAGATTGATGGTGAACACTTCTCTGCTTTTATCGTAGAAAAGGATTTCCCTGGTGTCAAAACGGGACCTGAAGAGAAAAAGATGGGCATTAAAGGGTCCTCGACGAGAACGTTAATCCTTGAGGATGCTCAAGTGCCAAAAGAGAATTTACTAGGTGAGGCTGGCAGAGGTCATGTCATTGCCTTTAACATTTTAAATATCGGACGCTACAAGCTGGCTGTCGGGACAGTTGGGGCGTCAAAACGTGTCATTCAATTATCGGCAGAATATGCAAACCAGCGTAAGCAATTCCAAACGCCCATTTCTCGATTTAGCTTAATTGGTGAAAAGGTAGCCAACATGTCGGCAAAGCTCTATGCGATGGAAAGTGCTGTTTACCGCACAGTCGGATTATTTGAACAGCGCATGGGTCTATTAAGTGAAGAAGACCAAAAGGACGGCAAACAAATTGCCCAGTCCATTGCAGAATATGCCATTGAATGCTCTCTTTGTAAAGTGCTTGGCTCTGAAACTTTAGACTATATTGCGGATGAGGGTGTGCAGATTCACGGCGGATATGGATTCATGCAAGAATACGAGGTCGAAAGAGCCTATCGTGACTCTCGTATTAACCGTATTTTTGAAGGGACAAACGAAATCAACCGTCTGCTAGTCCCAGGCACATTCCTGAAGAAAGCGATGAAGGGAGAGCTTCCACTTCTTCAAAAGGCGCAAACCTTACAGGAAGAGCTCATGATGATGATGCCGGAAGAGCCGGGTGATCACCCGCTCGATCAAGAAAAATATTTACTTGCCCATGCGAAAAAGATTGCCTTAATGGTATCTGGAATGGCGGCGATGAAGTATGGAAAAGCATTAGACAAAGAGCAAGAGATTCTTGTGAACATTGCGGATATCGTCAATGAAATTTTTGCTGCTGAATCGGCAATTCTGCGTACTGAAAAGGCAATCGCTGCATCAGGGCTAGATAAGAATACTCAAAAGCTTGCTTACACACAAATTTTCACGCAGGAGGCTTTCTTAAAAATTGAAGCCCATGCAAAAGAATCCTTGATCGCGATGGAAGAAGGAGATGCACTCCGCATGAGTCTGTCAGCTCTTCGCAAACTGACAAGATTCACCCCGATCAATGTCATCGCTAAAAAGCGCAAAGTGGCGAAACGAATCTTTGAAGCAGAGAAATATATCGTATAAGCGGCGTACCTCAGATTGTTGACAAAGGGCTAAAATGAACTTTATTTTAGCCCTTTGTCTTCTTTTCAGCGTGATAGAAAACTTTTGAAGTCTAGGAAGGACGAGCATCGGAGCGGAGCGAATTTGACATTCGTGAGCACCGAAGCAGAGACCTGACACCGAATGCGAGGGTTTTTCTACACGCTGAGGTGCAGATATCACTCCGCACCTTTTTGTAAGCATACATTTAGGTTTTTAAAATATTTTGTGATAAAATGTTGTCACTATTTGCAGGAGGTGAAAATGGTGGCTTTAGATTTTTATGAATACCCATCTTGCAGTACATGCCGAAAAGCAAAAAAATGGCTGGAAGAACACAATAAAGACATCAACAGCATACATATCGTCGAAGAGACGCCTGATAAAGAAACATTAAAAGCCCTTTATGAAAAAAGCGGCTTAGAGCTGAAGAAATTCTTTAATACAAGCGGACAGAAATACCGAGAGCTGCAGCTGAAAGATCAACTTCCTGCAATGTCAGAGGACGAGCAGCTAGAATTACTCGCATCTAACGGAATGCTGATCAAGCGTCCGATTACAACAGACGGTAAACGAGTCACAGTTGGATTTAATGAAGATACATTTAAAAGCGTCTGGAAATGATGTAACTTTCATTCAGATTGTGGTATCTTCAATATAGATTGAAAGAAAAGACTGGAGGGGTATTGAATGAGCACACCAAAAGATTTACGTTATTCAGAAGAACATGAATGGGTCAAAGTAGAAGGAGATAAGGTGCGTATCGGTATTACGCATTTTGCTCAATCTGAGCTAGGCGATATCGTGTTCGTTGAGCTTCCTGAAGTAGGAGACAAAATTACAGCGGACGAGCCTTTCGGAAGTGTAGAATCAGTGAAAACAGTTTCTGAGCTTTACGCACCGATCAACGGCACAATCGTCGAAGTGAACGATGAGCTGGATGACAGCCCTGAATTCGTCAATGACTCTCCATACGAAAAAGCATGGATGATCGTGGTAGAGCCAGCTGATACATCTGAAATTGAGAACTTGATGACTGCTGAGCAATATGAAGAAATGACAAAAGAAGACTAATTCACGTGAAATTGGACACTCTACCTTTATGGGGGGTGTCCAATTTGTCTTTTCAAAAAGAACAGGTGGATATAACAGATCATGTCACAGGGCGATTCAAAGAAAGCGGCATGGTGCTGTATCATCAAAATGAAGAGATTGGCACGATGATTAGTGAAAACCAATATGAGTTAAAATCAGGTTATTCCTATGATCAAAATCGTTTTTATCGTCTGACGGATACATTGACTCACGGGACAGAAAAATATGTAGACTGTGATGATGAAAATGGCTGGTGCTAATCACAGATAAGGCTGCAGTGAGCATAAGCTGCAGTCTTTTTAGTGCAAGCCCCAATCTTTACAACCTCGATGAAAGATTGTAATCTAAGGGAGAAGTGAACAACGTCAAAAGGGCCGGGTGATCGTGATGAATGTAGAGGTAGAAAAGGTCATCATTGTAGAAGGTAAAACAGACAAACAAAAGCTAAAAGAAGTCATAAGTGAACCTGTTACCATCATTTGCACCAATGGCACGATCAGTACATCGAAGCTGGATCAGCTCGTAGACGAATTATTGGGGAAAGACGTTTACATATTAGCAGACAGTGACGATGCAGGCGACAAACTGCGGAAGCAATTTCGAAAAGAATTCCCTGAAGCAATTCATCTTTTTGTCGACAGAACGTACCGCGAAGTGGCCGCTTCACCGTCAGCCCACATTGCATCTATCCTATTAGCTGCAAACATTGATGTTCATTCGAAATATGTATGAGGGTGGACGTATATGAAAGAGATTGAAGAACGCGAATTCAAGGAGATAAAGGGCGATTTATTTCTTTTATACTTATATACACCGTTTTGCGGGACATGTCAGCTGGCAAAGAAAATGCTGGCTGTCGTTGACACCATGCAGCCGGATGTACCATTTTACGAAAATAACTTAAACTACTCACCAGGCTTTGCGAAAGCTTTTGAGATCGAAAGCGTTCCTTGCTTTCTAATGTTTAAAAAAGGCGAACTGGTGCAAAAAGGCTATGCCTTTCACTCTGTTCCATATCTTCATGAAATGATTGAAACCGCTAAATAAAGCGGTTTTTTGTCATATTTCAAGCAATTCATCTGAAAATTTGTCGAGTTATTTATAAAGGACAAGGGAATGTTTGTAGAGAAATGTTATGTATAACCAAATGACAGGGAGGTTATACATGTGGAAAAAGTGAAAACCCATGGTAACAAAGGGCAGCGCTTATTGCTAAAACCGCTGCTCTCATCATCATCCTTGAAGATTACATTTGAGGCGGAAACTGACTCTTGTACATTGATTGTGGATGAGCGTGGTGAAGTGAAGAAACTACCTGCAATTGAGTTATCGGATCTCATCTTTTATGGTGAGAGAAAAGAAATACTACAATTATTAGATGGAGATATGTCCTTACAGCAGTTAATTAGCAGGGGACAAGTGAAAGTAAAAGGGTCATTCCGCGCGCTCCTAAGACTAGAGGCGGTGCTCTGGCTGACGAACGGTTTTTTTCGAAAAATGATAACGTAGTCGTTTACTAGGAAATTAGCGATTTACAGCGTTGACATATCTCGGGTAGCATGATATTCTACGTTAGTAAAAACATGAACATCACATAAAACAACATATTTTCTCTTATTAAGAGAGGTGGAGGGACGTGCCCTATGAAACCCGGCAACCGTCAGCATAGCTGAAATTGGTGCCAATTCACTCAAAGCCGCAATGCTTTGAAAGATGAGAGAAAGGCGTATTGAACATAAAAGGCCTTTCTGCTTGCATTGCAGTTAGGTCTTTTTTACTGACCTCAAGCCAGGCGTGAAGCATGGCATCAGGAAGAATAAATAATGTATGTGATGGCAACCTATAGATTCAGCAAGAAAGCAGGTGAACAGACTGTGATCCATTTACAGAATGTATCAAAAACGTATCATTCAAAAAGCGGAAATGTTGATGCCGTGAAAGACGTCAACTTGGATATTGGTAAAGGTGAAATTTTCGGAATTATCGGGTATAGCGGTGCCGGGAAAAGCTCGCTTATTCGCCTATTAAACGGTCTGGAGCTGCCAACAGAAGGAATTGTTGAAGTGGCAGGCAACCGGATCAATGAAGTATCGAATGCGAAACTTCGGAAAGCAAGACAAGAAATTAGCATGATTTTCCAGCACTTTAACCTACTTTGGTCAAGAACAGTGAGACAAAATATTATGTTCCCACTTGAGATCGCAGGTGTACCTACATCGAAACGGAGAGAGCGTGCGAATGAACTGATTAAATTAGTCGGTTTAGAAGGAAAAGAAAATGCGTATCCGTCTCAGCTTAGCGGCGGACAAAAACAGCGTGTGGGGATTGCGAGAGCATTAGCAAATGATCCAAAGGTTCTTCTTTGTGACGAAGCAACATCAGCACTTGATCCGCAAACAACGGATTCTATCCTTGATCTTTTGGCAGATATCAATAAACGACTAGGGCTGACGATTGTGCTGATTACACACGAAATGCATGTCATTCGCAAAATTTGTCATCGCGTGGCGGTGATGGAGAATGGACGCATTGTCGAAGAAGGCGAGGTATTACGCGTCTTCAGACAGCCGAAGGAAGAAATGACGAAGCGATTCGTCCAGCAGCTTGCTGAACCAGAGGAAGCGAAAGAAACAATCGAACACGTCTTAGAGCGCGTAAAAGAAGGTCAGGTCGTACGGTTGTCCTTTATTGGCGATTCTGCCGAGCAACCGCTCATCACTGAAATCATTCGATCCTTCAAGGTCGATGTAAATATCCTTCAAGGAAAGATTTCTCAAACGCAGGAAGGCGCGTTTGGAACACTCTTTATCCATATTAATGGAGAAGAGACTGAGGTAGAAAAAGCCATCGCCTATATCCAAAGCAAACAGGTTGAAATTGAGGTGATGACACATGTTTGAGAAATGGTTTCCGAACGTTGATTTAGAAGTCATTTGGAATGCAACGGGCGAAACGGTCTATATGACACTCATTTCATTGGCGTTTGCCTTTGTGATCGGAATTATTCTTGGACTCCTGCTCTTTCTCACAAGTAAAGGTGGTCTTTGGGAAAATAAACCGATTAACACAGTCATCGGTGCAGTCGTCAACATTTTCAGATCGATTCCTTTTATCATTTTAATCATTCTATTATTAGGGTTTACAAAATTAATTATGGGCACAATTCTAGGTCCAAATGCAGCACTGCCTGCCCTTGTCATTGGGTCAGCTCCATTCTATGCACGTCTTGTCGAAATTGCACTGCGTGAGGTAGACAAAGGAGTCATTGAAGCAGCACGCTCAATGGGAGCGAAAACGTCGACCATCATATTCAAAGTATTGCTGCCAGAATCATTGCCAGCCCTCATTTCAGGTATTACCGTAACAGCAATTGCTTTAATTGGCTCAACTGCGATTGCAGGTGCAATTGGAGCAGGCGGACTTGGTGACCTTGCCTATGTGGAAGGATACCAATCTGGTAATACAGATGTCACACTTTTTGCCACTGTGTTTATTCTCATCATCGTCTTTATTATTCAAATAATCGGTGATTTGATTACAAATAAAATTGATAAACGATAAGGGAGGATTTATTCATGAAGAAATTGATTTTAAGTGCACTATTTCTAGCATTTGCAGGCATTTTAGCTGCATGCGGTTCATCTAATAACGCAAGTGATAGCAAAACCATTACGGTAGCCGCTTCAAAAACACCACATGCCGAAATTCTTGAAGAAGCAAAACCACTTCTAAAAGAAAAAGGCTACGATCTCAAAGTGAAAGTACTTAGTGATTATAAAATGTACAACAAAGCGTTAGCTGAAAAAGAAGTGGATGCAAACTTTTTCCAACATATCCCTTACTTAAATGAAGAAAATAAATCAAACAAAGATTACGACCTAGTGAGTGCAGGTGCGGTTCACCTTGAGCCATTCGGTATCTACTCTAAGAAATACAAATCAGTAAAAGATATTCCAAACGGCGGCACGATCATCATGACAAACAACGTAGCTGAGCAAGGACGTATGCTTGCCCTGCTTCAACATGCTGGTGTCATCAAACTTGACCCAAAGGTTGATACAATCAACGCTACTGTAAAGAACATCAAAGAAAACCCAAAGAATCTAAAGTTCAAAAAAATCGCTCCAGAACTAACAGCGAAAGCTTATGAAAACAGTGAAGGCGATGCTGTGTTTATCAACGTCAACTATGCGATCCAAAATAAATTGAATCCGAAAAACGATTCAATCGAACTTGAGCAAACAAAGAACAACCCATATGCAAACATCGTGGCGGTTCGCAAAGGTGAAGAAAAATCAGATAAGATCAAGACTTTAATGGAAGTTCTTCATTCTGATAAAATCAAAGAATTCATCGATAAAAAATATGATGGTGCTGTACTACCGGTATCTGAATAACCATGTGTCAACAATCTGTAACCTCGCTTTCGTCAAAGCGAGGTTTTTTGTGTATTTTTTCAAATCTCGCTCATAATAAAAATGTACAAATGACCTGAAGGGATGGAATGAAGATGAATGAACAGCATATGAGCGGATCCATGCAGCAGTCGCTGACTGATTATAAAACCGCAATGGGTGAATTTCAGAAGAAAATGCCGGTGTTTGGGAAGAAATTCAATGAATTCACGGAGCAATGTTTTCAGAGCGATTCATTAACGCAAAAGGAAAAACAAATGATTGCTCTTGGCATCAGTATTCATGCACAGGACGAATACTGCATGATTTATCATACAAAAGGAGCGCTAGATCAAGGCGCAACAGAAGAAAATTTGCTAGAGGTTGTCAGCGTGGCAGCAGCATTTGGCGGCGGGGCAGCACTGAGCCAAGGGATTACTGTCGTTCAGCAATGTATTGACGAATTTGGAGGACAGACGCATTAAGGGAAGGAAAGGGCGGTATGTTTCCATATCAGGGAGTTGAGTTCTTCTCAGCCGGTTGTGTGAGAAAATATGCCAGCATAGCAGACTATATCCCTTTTGAGTGAAGCCACATGCCTTTGATACAATAAAGCTACACTCAAAGAAGGGAATGGTTTATTATTTGTTCGGACCATAGTACATTGGGATTGGATTATACCGCCGAGATGGAAAAGGCCATGCATAAGGCTCATGGCATGAGCTATGCAGAGTACGAAAGAGACCATGACTTACGGATGAAAGTGGAATATAAACGAGAGCAGTCCTATCGAGATGAGAAAAGGCAGCTCGCAAAAATGAATATACAAGGCTATTAAATAGCTAAGGGACGGGGAGAACAGTTTCCCGTCCTTTCTTTATGAAAACAGTCTTTTCGACATAAATCCTTTTATCTACCGGCTTTTTTTGTTAGAATTTTGAGAGCATCCTCTCACGCTTATCGTGAATGTGTTGTATTCACTTTTAATTTGTTATAAAATTAGAATGAGAATAAATTGAGAATAATGATTATTTTGGAGGTATCGATATATGACTGCTTCGACATTAACAATTAAGGACTTGCACGTTGAGATTGAAGGGAAAGAAATCTTAAAGGGTGTAAACCTCGAGATAAAAGGTGGAGAATTCCACGCAGTAATGGGACCAAACGGTACAGGTAAATCAACTTTATCTGCTGCAATTATGGGTCACCCTAAATATGAAGTAACAAAAGGCAGCATTTTGCTTGATGGCGAAGATGTACTTGAAATGGAAGTAGATGAGCGCGCTCAAGCAGGTCTTTTCCTTGCGATGCAATACCCATCTGAAATTAGTGGTGTGACAAATGCGGACTTCCTTCGTTCTGCTATTAACGCTCGCAGAGAAGAAGGCGATGAAATTTCTCTCATGAAATTCATTCGCAAAATGGACGAAAACATGGAGTTCCTTGAAATGGACCCAGACATGGCGCAACGCTACCTAAACGAAGGTTTCTCAGGCGGGGAGAAAAAACGCAATGAAATTCTTCAATTAATGATGATTGAACCAAAAATTGCGATCCTTGACGAAATCGATTCTGGTCTTGATATCGATGCGTTGAAAGTGGTTTCTAAAGGAATTAACAGAATGCGCGGCGAAAGCTTCGGCTGCTTAATGATCACTCACTATCAGCGTCTACTGAACTACATCACACCAGATCACGTTCATGTCATGATGCAAGGACGTATCGTGAAATCTGGCGGACCAGAGCTTGCACAACGTCTAGAAGCAGAAGGCTATGACTGGATTAAAAAAGAGTTAGGAATTGAAGACGAAACTGTTGGTCAAGAAGCGTAAGCGTTAGGAGGATTATTGATGACATTAGAAACGAAATTATCAGTAGATCAAGATTATGTCAAAAGCTTCTCCGAGAAGCATCAGGAACCGGCATGGATGAGTTCCCTTCGCTTACAGGCTCTTGAAAAAGCAGAAGACCTTCCAATGCCAAAGCCTGACAAAACGAATATTTCTAAATGGAATTTAACCAATTTCAAACAGCATACAGTCGAAAGTGCACCATTTGGATCATTAGAAGAGCTTCCTGAAGAAGTGAAATCTCTTATTGATTTAGAGGACACGGATAAGACAGTTTACATTCAGCGTGATCAAACGCCAGCATACTTATCTCTTTCAACAGAAGCGAAAGACAAAGGCGTGATCTTCACTGATCTTCATACAGCGCTTCGTGAACATGGCGATCTAGTGAAGAAATACTTCATGACTGATGCAGTGAAAGTAGATGAGCATAAACTAACAGCTTTACATGCTGCTTTAGTGAATGGTGGAGCTTTCCTCTTTGTACCGAAAAATGTGGAACTTGAAGCGCCAATTCAAGCCGTCTACCTACATGAAAACGACGACACGACTTTGTTCAACCATGTCATCGTTGTAGCAGATGATCATAGTTCAGTGACTTATGTAGAAAACTACATCAGTACAGCAAAACCTGAAGAAGCCATCTTCAATATCGTGTCCGAAGTGTTCACGGGTGCTAATGCTCGCGTCACTTACGGTGCAGTAGATAACCTTTCAGAAGGTGTCACAGTTTATGTGAATAGACGCGGTATGGCAAGTGGCCGTGACAGTAAAATCGAATGGGCGCTTGGCTTAATGAATGATGGAGACGTCGTGTCTGAAAACATCACAAAGCTTATGGGCGACGGGACATTCGGTGATACAAAATCAGTTGTTGTTGGCCGCGGGAATCAAACGGAAAACTTTACAACAAGCATCATCCACTTCGGGAAAAACTCTGAAGGGTATATCTTGAAGCATGGTGTCATGAAGGATCAAGCATCCTCTATCTTTAACGGAATCGGTAAAATCGAGCATGGCGCAACGAAGTCAAATGCTGAGCAGGAATCACGTGTTCTCATGCTGAGTGAGAAAGCACGCGGTGACGCAAACCCAATTCTATTAATTGATGAAGATGACGTAACAGCAGGGCATGCTGCTTCTGTTGGACGTGTCGATCCAATTCAACTGTATTACCTCATGAGCCGCGGAATTTCCAAAGAAGATGCAGAAAGACTTGTGATTTATGGCTTCTTAAATCCAGTCGTCAAAGAACTGCCGATTGAAGGAGTTAAAAAGCAGCTCGTTTCTGTGATTGAAAGGAAAGTAAAATAATGAATATCAAAGACGTTCGTGAGCAATTTCCAATCCTTCATCAGCAAGTGAACGGACATGATTTGGTGTATTTGGACAGTGCAGCGACTTCTCAAAAACCAAGAGTGGTCATTGATGCAATGAATGAGTATTACCGGTCTTACAACTCGAACGTCCACAGGGGTGTTCATACCCTTGGCACAAGAGCAACGGACGCATACGAGGGTGCGAGAGAGAAAGTTCGTGCATTCATCCGTGCTTCATCTGTCCAGGAGATTATTTTTACTAGAGGGACAACAACTGCACTAAACACAGTGGCGATCAGCTATGCTAGAGCAAACCTCAAAGAAGGCGATGAGATTGTCATTACGCACATGGAGCACCATGCGAATATCATCCCTTGGCAGCAAGCAGCAAAAGCAACTGGCGCCACATTGAAATACATTCCGTTACAGGAAGACGGCACACTATCGCTTGAAGATGTGAAGCAAACGATCACACATCAAACGAAAATCGTCGCTGTCACACATGTTTCAAACGTATTAGGAACCATCAACCCGATTAAAGACATCGCAAAGATTGCCCACGATCACGGTGCTATTATCGTCGTCGATGGTGCGCAGAGCACCCCGCACATGCAAATTGATGTTCAGGATCTAGATTGTGACTTTTTCGCATTCTCTGGGCATAAAATGTGTGGACCGACTGGCATCGGTGTACTTTACGGGAAGAAGGACCTTTTGAATAATATGGAGCCTGCTGAGTTTGGCGGTGAAATGATCGACTTTGTGGATCTGTATGATTCTACTTGGAAAGAGCTTCCGTGGAAATTTGAAGCGGGAACACCGATTATTGCCGGAGCAGTTGGACTCGGAAAAGCGATTGATTTCTTAAATGACATTGGTATGGAGGAAGTCAGCCGTTACGAGCATCAGCTTGCCACTTATGCGCTTGAACGCTTTAAGGAGCTTGATGGTGCGACTGTTTATGGACCGCAGCACCGAGCTGGGCTTGTGACGTTTAATTTAGATGACGTCCATCCGCATGATGCGTCTACTGTTCTGGATACGGAAGGTGTCGCCATTCGTGCTGGACACCACTGTGCACAGCCGCTTATGAAATGGCTTGGTGTATCAGCGACTGCAAGAGCAAGCTTCTATCTGTATAATACAGAAGAAGAGATTGACCAACTCATTGCAGCGCTCCGTAAGACAAAGGAGTATTTTACGAATGTCTTTTAATGTAAACTTAGACACACTGTACAGACAAGTGATTATGGATCATTATAAAAATCCGAGAAACAAAGGTGTGTTAAACGACAGCATTGTCGTCGATATGAACAACCCAACGTGTGGTGACCGCATTCGTCTCACGATGAAAATCGAAGACGAAAAAGTCACCGATGCGAAATTTGAAGGAGAAGGATGCTCGATTTCAATGGCATCTGCCTCTATGATGACGCAGGCGATTAAAGGGAAAGATATTGAAACAGCTTTGAAAATGTCTCAGATTTTCTCCGATATGATGCTAGGAAAAGAATACGACGATTCCATTGATCTTGGTGACATTGAGGCGTTGCAGGGAGTCGCAAAATTCCCTGCCCGCATCAAATGTGCAACATTATCCTGGAAGGCGCTTGAAAAAGGCGCATCTGCCGAAGATAACGGCAAATCATAAGATTGGAGTGAAAATGGATGGCTAAAAAAATGCCAGATGTTGGTGAATATAAATACGGCTTTTCTGATAAAGACGTTTCCATTTTCCGTTCAGAGCGCGGACTGACAAAAGAGATCGTTGAAGAAATTTCTCGTATGAAAGAAGAGCCCGAGTGGATGCTCGACTTCCGTTTGAAATCTCTTGAGCACTTTTATAACATGCCGATGCCACAATGGGGCGGAGATTTAAATGCATTAAACTTTGATGAAATTACGTACTACGTAAAGCCATCAGAGCGCTCTGAGCGTTCTTGGGATGAAGTACCAGAAGAAATCAAACAAACCTTTGATAAGCTTGGGATCCCAGAAGCAGAGCAAAAATATTTAGCTGGTGTATCTGCTCAATATGAATCTGAAGTTGTGTATCACAACATGAAGCAAGACCTTGAAGATCTAGGCATTGTGTTTAAAGATACAGACAGCGCATTAAAAGAAAACGAAGACATCTTCCGTGAGCACTGGGCAAAAGTCATTCCTCCGACTGACAACAAATTTGCTGCGCTTAACTCGGCTGTGTGGTCTGGTGGTTCATTTATCTACGTACCAAAGGGTGTCAAAGTAGATACACCACTTCAAGCATACTTCCGTATCAACTCTGAGAACATGGGTCAGTTCGAGCGTACACTGATCATCGTTGACGAAGGCGCGCATGTGCATTACGTAGAAGGCTGTACAGCTCCAGTTTACACAACAAACTCACTTCACAGTGCGGTTGTTGAAATCATCGTGAAAAAAGGCGGCTACTGCCGTTATACAACGATTCAAAACTGGGCAAACAACGTCTTCAACCTTGTAACGAAACGTACAGTATGTGAAGAAAATGCAACGATGGAATGGATTGATGGAAACATCGGTTCTAAACTGACAATGAAATACCCAGCCGTCATCCTAAAAGGTGAAGGCGCACGTGGTATGACATTAAGTATTGCCCTAGCAGGTAAAGGTCAGCACCAAGATGCAGGTGCAAAAATGATTCACCTTGCACCAAACACATCTTCAACGATCGTATCGAAATCGATTTCCAAACAAGGTGGTAAAGTCACATACCGTGGAATCGTTCACTTCGGACGTAAAGCAGAGGGTGCACGCTCAAACATCGAGTGTGACACACTCATCATGGATAACAAATCAACATCTGATACGATCCCTTACAATGAAATCTTAAACGACAACATTTCATTAGAGCACGAAGCGAAGGTATCAAAAGTATCAGAAGAACAGCTATTCTACTTGATGAGCCGCGGAATTTCTGAAGAAGAAGCAACAGAAATGATCGTCATGGGCTTCATCGAGCCATTCACAAAAGAACTGCCAATGGAATACGCCGTTGAAATGAACCGTTTGATTAAGTTCGAAATGGAAGGTTCTATTGGTTAAAATTTAAAAACCTTTATTTACAAGGGTTTGAATAGTGTAGAAGGCGAACTTTTGAAGTTCGTCTTCTTTTATTTTTCAGTAATATCTAGATAAATGTCCTCTGTTGTTTTAATCGATTTATGCCCTAAGCGATTTCATACATATTTAAAGCTTGCACCTGATTCAAGTAGCAGAACTGCATGGGTATGCCTAAACGTGAGCCCTTTATAATCAACACCAGCTTTTTTGCAGTAACTCTACATTGGTATGATGAATAGTAGAAGGTGCTAAATAATGACCGTAACAATTTTGAAAAATGTTACCATCTTCATTTTTGTGAGATTGTTCATTTTCTAAAAATAGTCATTTTTCTTCAATTTTTGTTTTTGTGGATTCCTTTACATTAGCTTTTTTATGTTTGTTCAAGCCAACCTCTCACAAATTCATCAAATAACATAATTTCTATCGTATATTGTTTGTCCAAAATATTTTCTTTCTTCAACTTTTGCTGCTTCAATTTCTGCCTGTTTTGTTTTAAATGTAATTACTAACTTTCCAACCTTCCAACCTTGTGAACTCGTGCTTTCCATTTTCCACTAGCTACATGCCTTTAACTTAGATATGGACAAGGTATTATGAGTAAAAGCCGAAAAGTTAGAAAACTAGGCGGTTTTAATAAAGGTATTGTTTTAGAAAAAGGTAATAGAGTTAGAGTAGTTTTAGTGGAGAAATGAAAAAAGCCCTTCTTGAAAAAGAAGGGTTCTTGTCTTTTGAAAGAAGCATGGGGAAATGGAGACAGCTATAAATAACAATTAATCACCGATCCCTAGGTTTTATGCTTGGGTTAGAATGTTATCAGTTACATATTGGAAGCCTACACTATTTTCTATTGCTTCCACCATATTTCTTGCTATAGCCTCAACCACTGGAACTGCAACTGAATTTCCAAATTGTCGATATGCCTGAGTATCTGAAACAGGAATTACAAATTCCTTTGGAAACCCTTGTAACCTTGCACATTCTCTTGGTGTTAGTTTTCGAGGGTTTTTCCCTTCCCCTTGACTAATCAGTATTTCACTACCATCTTTATAATAACGGGCACTAATGGTATTTGTATGTGGACTATCTTCGGTAAATAATGAAAAGCCGAAACCATTGCCTTTTTTCTTGTGCTCCTCTTTACGACGTAAATGCCCCTCATATAGACGGTCAGAAATAGTATATTTTTCATCTACATGTTCTTCTAAAATGCTCCCAACTCTGGTTGGTTCATTAGTTGGTTTCGGAAATTGAAATGCAATTTCTCTACCTCCTAATGGATTGTAAAATCCAACAATGTAAATACGTTCCCTGTTTTGAGGAACCCCAAAATCTGCTGCCCGTAAAACCCTGTAGTCTACAGTATAATCCAAATCTTCTCTTAAAACTCGAAGGATTGTTTCTAAAGTTTTCCCTTTATTGTGTCCTTTAAGCTGCTTTACATTTTCTAATAAGAAAGCTTGTGGCCTTCTTTTTTCTATAATACGAGCAATATCAAAGAAAAGAGTTCCCCTCGTATCCTCAAAGCCCTTTTTATGTCCTGCTTGTGAAAATGGCTGACAAGGGAATCCCCCCAATAAAATGTTATGCTCTGGGATCTGTTCAGCAGGAATTTGTGTAATATCGCCTTCGGGTTCATCTCCATAATTCATTTTGTATGTTTTAGCAGCAAACTTATCCCATTCGGAAGCAAATACAGAGAGCCCACCTTGTTTCTGAAAAGCTAACCGTATTCCACCAATTCCTGCAAATAAATCTATCATCGTAAACTTAGGATTTTCAGGCGGTGGAAATTGAGGCTTTTCTGGGAAATCCATGATGGCTTTGAATTCTATTGAAGAAGGTACGGATTCTCCATTTTCCCAACGTCTTAAAGTTCTATCACCATTTCTCCCAAGACCAAGTGCATCTGCTAGTTCTTTTTGTGTAAGTCCTAATCGCTCACGTTTTAATTTAATCTCTTTGTGCATTATAAATCGTGTCTCCTCAGGGACAGGTTGTCCTATTAATGACACAAATTATACCGAACATTCTTTCGTTTGTCTACAGTCATTTGTATTTAGTTCATAAGCTTAGTTTTCGTTGGAGAATCATGGTATGTTAAAAGAGAAGCGATTAGGAGGTTATTTTATTGGATATCGATCATTTTAAAAATCAAATCAAAAGTAATAGAAATGCTCTTATTCCCAAACCAAGAGACTTAGTAAAAGTAGCATTACAAAATTCTCCCTATTACCATAAGGACATATTCTTTTTTTTAGAAAATGCCACTGAAATTCTCTATGGACTGAGAGCTGAATGCTGGGATACATACTTAAAGTATGAAAAACAATTTAATATCAAAATGGGGAAATTTTTGGTTCAAAAAGACTCTGATATTCGTAACAGTCCAAATAGCAACGTCGAAGAGATTATAGGAACTTTTTTAGAAAAATATAGCGACCATCTTTTTGAGTTATCGAAAAGTAACACGAATTCTAGGCGTGCTCGAGCAGGAAAAGAATTTGAAGCAATTATAGAAGCAATTTTGTTGCGTTCAGGTATCTTTTTTGATGACCAAGGGGTTATAGGATCAAAATTATTTGAAACTGAGCGCTTAGGAAAGCTTGTCGATTGTGTGGTACCTGGTGTTATTGAATATAACTTGGAAAAAAGAAAATGCTCCTTAATTTCAATGAAAACAACATTACGGGAAAGATGGCAGGAAGTACCTGAGGAAATGAAAAGAACAGGAGCCCAAGAAATGTTTTTGCTTACACTCGATGACAATATTTCAAAAAATACGATTGAAAGCTTAGCTTCACATAATATTACTTTGGTCGTCCCAGATGAATTAAAATCAAAAAACTATAAAGGATATCTAAGTGTTTATGGTTTAACTCAATTTCTTTATGAATTAATTGATCGGAATCAGTCTTGGGTTAAACGTACAGATTTACCAAGAAGATATTACGAAGATAAACTGAAGACCATTTCCTTACGTCTTGAAGATATTATCGACCCTTATGAGCGTAATATTTTCAAGGAACTCGAAAAATTCTGTCTTCAAAGAATAAATAATGAAATTTGACTTAGATAATTGCAATTTATTTCAATGACATTATTATCTAATAGATAAGGTTCCTTTTAAAAGGTTGGGTTAATCTTCTGCATGTGTTACTTGGTCACAACATATTCTACAATTCAGCCTCCTTTTTTTCCTATTTTAAATAAATAGCCAACGTTAATGATATTTGGTAATACTGGATTAATTATTGGAAAGTTTTAAAACAAATTATATAATAAGAGTATTCATCTTCATTTTATAAAACAGTAATTGGAGGATATATTTGTGCTTAGAGACTTAAATGAGTTAGCTAATACCTCAATGAATCAATATCGCAAAACATTTGTGAATGAAGAATTTAAGTTGAAAAGAGATTTTAAAGAGAGATTTGCACAGGTATTAGAGTCACACAATACAACAATTAAGTATTATGATTACACTGCGGAAATAACCTTAAGCTCAACTAATAAGATATTTTGCCCGAATCAATGGTTCTATATTGCTACATTCGCTGTAGAATTTTGCTCTGAATTGATTAAGTATAAGGGGATATTAGTAAACCTATCTGAGTCAGATGTTAGTGGTATGAACAGAAAACAATTTTTTGAAAAAGTTAAAAATCTAAAAGGTAAAAATATTGATGATTTTGCTCCTGATATTAAAGAGGCTATTATTAATTATTTTAATGAGGACGAAACAAGTGCTGAGTATTTATGTCGTTTTCTAACAGAGTATTCTTGGTGGTTTGGTAGTAAAACAATTGACAGACATCAAGATTATTATAACTCGCCAGTACTAAGTTTACTTGGTCTAGTTGCTGTTAGCCAAGGGTATATAGCGGATATTGTTTATTACATGGCCTCTGACCAACAGCTATTGGAGTATTCTCGTGATTTACAAGTGCAAGGCTTCAGGAAATCAACGGATTCAACTGCAGAAAACTTAATAGTTTATGGGGCACCAGGTACAGGGAAAAGTAGATATTTAGAAGATAATTTTTCAAATATAATGCGAGTTGTTTTCCATTCTGAATACTCTTATTATGACTTTTTAGGTAGCTATAAACCTACCCCTTTATACAAAAACTCTGATGCTTTATTACATAGAATAAACGGAGATGTCTTCGAACTAGGTGAACCGTTTATTGATTACCAGTATATTCCAGGTCCGTTTATCAAGATTCTAATTAAAGCTCTTCGAAATCCTAATAATAAATACACATTGCTTATAGAGGAAATAAATAGGGCTAATGCACCCACGGTTTTCGGCGATATCTTCCAATTGTTGGACAGAAAAGGAGATGGAGCAAGTCAGTACAAGATTGAACCAAATGAAGACCTTAAAAATTATCTAATGTCACTTTTAGATATTAAACATCTTTTTAAAGATGGCTTATTTATTCCTGGAAATATGAGCATTGTTGCAACTATGAATAGTGGTGACCAAGGAGTATATGTCCTTGACTCTGCATTTAAACGACGTTGGAAGTTTAAGTATATGCCTATAAAAGAAAGGGGTTTCGTACATGAAAAGAATTCTGTAAACTATGCAGGGGAAACATTTGAGTGGAGAATAATCCTTACTGTTATAAATTCTAAGCTTAAAAATTTAGGAGTTAACGAAGATCGTTTACTTGGACCATTCTTTATCAGTCCAGAAGAAATAGAGGACTCAAACAGTTTTACTTCAAAGTTATTAATTTACCTTTGGGATGATGTTGTACGATACAAGAGAGAGAATTTTTTTGCTCCTGATATAAGGACATACTCTGACTTGGTAACAGGTTTTGTTTCAGGTGTTGATGTAATGAATATAAAAAACGAAATCAATAAAGTTTTAGAGAATGAACAAGTGTTACAAGCAAATGAAGTCGAAATTGAACAACAGCTTTTGGAAGAAGAGTTAGGTGAAGAATAAAAAGGCAGAATTTTGGTGGGATATTTGAGTGAAACAGGTACCAAATTACACAACTAAAATTGAATATATTGAATATATAAATGATTATCCACAGGAATTTACCGACCAGTTAATAAATAAAGGAATTTGTAGAGTCAGTGAAAACAAAATTAAATTTATAGCGACTGGGGTATTAATTTATAAAAACTCTTTGGTCATTATTTTTCCTAAGGCATATAAAGTTCCAACGGAGGATGAATTACTAAAAGAACATATTCAGATTCTTTTTAACGTTTTGTTAAGATACAGAAGGGAAGCAAAACTCACTGCTGAGGAAATGAACTTGCTTGGTGGGGAAAATGGCCAACTTAATGGTAACCTTTTTACTTCGTATAGTCTTATTCAGGATTTCACCCAAAATGGACTATTAATGAAGGAAATAAAGATAAAGGACTCAACCATTTCAGGACACATTGATTGGTCAGCAACAATAAGTAAAAAACAACCTATGATTTCGATAGGATCTGTAATTTATACAGACCCTATCTCTAGAAAAACAATTATTGACCGTCAACATCAATTATTAATTATACATAAATATTGCGTTTATAAAAGCTTAGAAAAATACGGTTGGCTTTTTGGAGTTACATCAGACAATGCTAACCTTGATGTTACAGAGCTGAATTGTGACATTAATTATGCAATAAGTTTCTTAACTAAAGAGCTAAATAGTACTTTTATTGAGAGAGAAATAAATACTATTAAAATGATTATGAACTTTTTATTAGGTATTGAACAAAAAGGTTGTGAGGAACAAATAGAAACATTAGTTACACCTTACTTTCAAAATGTATGGGAACAAGTGTGTAGCACGATCTTTAATAACCAGTATAAGATTCTCAAAAAAATAATACCAAAACTAAAATGGGAAATTGATAGCCCTGCAATAGTCCAGCCTCAAAGACCTGACATAATTATGTTGAGGAGAAGAACGATGTATATTCTTGATGCTAAATATTATAACTCTTATGTTAATCTACCAGGATGGCATGATGTGGTAAAGCAATTATTTTACGCCATCACTATTTTTAATAATATTAATTCAAAGGACTTTAGGTTACATGACAAAAAGTTAGAGAAGAAAGTAAAAGAAATTATAAAGGTTGAAAATGTATTTCTTTTTCCGTCAGAAGAAGAAGAGCCTATAAAATATGTTGGGAAAGTGAATATTGAGAGAAATCAGGATTTTGATGATATTAGGGTTTATAAATTAAATACTTTTTTTGTAATGAAATGTTATATCGGGAAAGGGAATTACGATTATATAAATTCATTGGAAGAAATAACAGCCTGTCTTAACAAAGAATAAAAACAAATGAAATTTTGAATTTAAACGTATTAATTCCTAAGCATAATTTAGTGTCCTTAAAAAGTAAAAAGATATAAGAAAAACCACTTAACTAATTAGTTAACGGTTTTTATCATTCTAAATTATATAAAACTAAATGTTTCTTCTCATCATTCATTTAAGCTACTGTATATTAGCAACTTGTTATTTAGTCTGGCTTTTTGACCATTTATTGATATTGGCCTGATTTGAAAATTTATGAGTAATACCCTAATTTTATACGGCTTTAACCATTCCAAGAAAGTGCCAAGTTGAAATTATAATCCATTTTAAACTATTTGAAGAAATACCTATATATCAAGGGTTTGAGTTTCTTTTTTTTTTATTTTTTCCGTGCCATTTTAGGTACAATTAATCAAGTTCGAAATGGAAGGTTCAATCGGTTAATAAAAGAAGACCAAAAAACGTGATATCAAACGTTTTTGGTCTTTTTATTTTTGAAAAAATCCAATTCATATCTCGCCATGCGAGTAAAACGCATCAAAGGCTTTAGACAAATCGTCAGCTGCAGATGTCAAGATCGTTTCTTCTTCTAAAATCGCTGTTCCTTGTGCTCGGACAATATGAAATTGTTGAAAGCCCATCAAGTTTTGGAATATTTCTTTTAGGTAGTAATGTGAGAATTCCAGAGGTGTGTATCGATCGTGATTTGTGAAAATTGAGCCGCTTGCTTGAAGCAAAAGTACACGATAATCATCAGTCATCAGACCAATTGAACCATTTTCTGTATATTTGAATGTTTCTCTAGCAATTAAGATATAATCTATATAATCTTTCATACGTGACGTCACATTAAAATTATGAACAGGTGATACAATCACGATTCGATGATGTGCTTTGAATTGAGCCAATAAAGCAGAGGAAGCAGCAGCGATTTTTTCTTCGGTAGCTGTTAATGTTTGTTCAGATGCTTGCTTATCCCAAATACGTAGCAGCTGGTCTTTTTCGATACGAGGAATTTCAGTTTCATGTAAATGTAAAATGGTTGGTTCTTCATGAGGGAATTTCTCTTTAAACTGTTCTAAAAATATTGTTTGCAGTTTATTTGAATAACTTTCTCGATGTGTGAAATCAGGGTGCGCGTTAATGATTAATGTTTGCATATACATGCTCCTTTTCTTTTGATAAACTGAGTATAAAATATAAAGGTGACAAAACATGTCACCTATTTTAGAAGGAAAATCAAAATGAAAAAATCTGAACGATTAAACCAAGAGCTTATTTTTTTAAGTGATAAGTACTCATTTCAATTAAAGGATTTAGAAACCGAATTTGGCATTTCGAAACGTACGGCTTTGCGAGATATGGAAGAGTTAGAGTCCATGGGTTTAGCTTTTTATGTTGAACCTGGCAGACATGGAGGATATAGACTGGTGAATCAATCTCCATTAGTGCCTATTTATTTCAATACCGATGAAGTTCAAGCTATTTTTTTCGCGCTTAAAGCGCTAGACCTACTGTCAGCCACTCCATTTAAAAAGTCCTACTCGCAAATTCGGCAAAAACTGTTTGCTACAATGTCTGATGAGAGAAAACAAATGATTACGGAGACTTTGGAAGTAATTCATTACTATAATGTCGCACCAGTTAGTGAACAAAATCATTTGGAATTGATTTTACAGGCGATGATGGAAGATCAAATCGTGAAGATGATGTACACTCAATATGAAAATAAAAGGATCAGGCTGCAATTTCTTGAGTTATTTTATCGAAATGGGATTTGGTTCACCAAAGCATATGATGTTCAAAATGAAAAGTGGGGCATCTATAGATGTGACTTTATGAAGGACTTGATGATTGAAGATGAAGGCAGAGACACCTATACGAAGGAAGAATTAAAAGCAATGCAGATGGAGTACGAAAAAACTTATCATGATATCTCATTTAAATGTCGATTAACGGAACAAGGAAAAGAAAAGTTTTTGAAGAATCATTATCCAAATATGAGATTGGAGATCGTTGATGATACTCCTTATATTATGGGTGGGTACAACCAAGAAGAATTATCTTATATGACTCATTATTTGATCACATTTGGGAAACATGTGAAAATTGAATACCCAGATGAATTAAAAGAGAGTTATTTGATTCAATTGCAAGAAATGATTGATCAGTATTGAAAGAGAACGGATTGTCTCTGAATCACAAAAAACTAATCATATTAAAAAAGGCGAATTGTAGCCATTCGCCTTTTTTCTTTTACTTCGCCGCCTGAAATGTATTTGTTTTCGATTGGTCATTGACCTTCCCATACGTCAGCTGACGCCAAATAAATTCCATCGGTCCATACTTAAAGCGCTTTAACCAAAACGTACTGAAAAGCACAAGGAAGACATACACGCCAATAGCCATAAAGAACGTACCAGCCGGCTGGAGATGATCGACAAGCCCCGCTCCATACTTTAGAAATAGCAGAGTTCCAATGATCGAGTGAAGCAAATAACAGGTCAGGGACATCCGTCCGACTTTTGTAAAGACCATCAAAGCACCTCGCAGCTGTGGAACGTGCAGAAACAGCATCGCAAGTGTACTCATATAAAACATACTGCCAGTTAGTCCTCCGTTTTGTTCCAGAGCAGTAGCAATGCTCACCCAGAGTGTATTTTCAAAAGGATTGATTGTTACAATGATCGTACTGCTTTGAGTGATGAGAAAAGCGATTGTACAGATGAGCCAAATCCGATTCCAAATCGTTTTTTTCGCCTCCATGTTTTTGAAAAACGCCATTTTCACAAAATACACACCAAGTAAAAACATGAAGAACATAGAATAGACAGTAGAAAAAGAACTTGAAGCCATCGTTATCATATCTGTCCACCGATCACCAATCGATGCTAAATAAGTCATACTGTTGTGGCTGATTAATTCAAAATCAGCAAAGTCCGGCTTGCCTGATGATCCTGTATTGATGGTATTGAGCAGCATCGTGAAAAAGGGCGTGAGCAATTGAATCACAAAGAGTGCGATCAACCAGTATCCGATGGTTTTGGCTGTGCGTTTGTAAAAGAAAAGCAATAAAAAGCCAGCGACTGCATAATACGCTAAAATATCACCAATCCAAACAAAAGTTAAATGCAGAAGGCCAAATCCTAAAAGAATGGTTAGTCTGCGGGCAAACAGCTTGTTCGGACTGTCCACCTTCTGAGCAGCTCGATCCATAAAAATCATAAAACCAACGCCGAATAGGAAGGAGAACAACGTAATGAACTTCCCTGAGGCGAACCAATTCACCAAGTTGTGAAAGACATCATTTGCTCCCATATCAAATCCCTTCGCCGAATCCACAATCAAAAAGTAATTCACCAAAATAATACCCATTAAGGCAAATCCCCGTACGATGTCTAAGAAATGAACCCGATCTTTCAAACTCATCGCGTGTGCTACTTTGTTTGCATTCATATCCATGCTCCTTTTCTTGTTATGATAAATGTCATTCGGATCAATCCATCGATCCTTACAATGAATCAATATACGTCCCAATTCTTAACAATTTATGAAGATCCAATTCTTTGAAAATAAATATGACAAATTGATGGAGAACGGTCAATTTCATAAACTGTTAAGATTTATACTGTATCTTTTCACATAGCTAGATGATATATAGTAAAGACATAAAAGAAAGTACATCACGTATCATGAGGTGAGAGAGACATGACACATCGAATATTAGTCGTAGAAGATGATCGGGATATTGGGGACCTTTTGCAAGAATCCCTTACACGTGCTGGATATGAGGTGCTGAGAGCGATGAATGGCGAGCAAGCATTGAAGTTTGTGGACGATTCGCTCGATTTGGTGATTTTGGATGTGATGATGCCGGGGCTATCAGGCATCGAAACGTGCCAGCAGATGAGAGCTTCTTCTAATGTTCCGATTCTATTCCTAACAGCCAAATCAAGTACATTCGATAAAACCGAAGGCTTACTTGCCGGCGGGGATGATTATATGACAAAACCTTTTTCACAGGAAGAGCTTCATGCTAGAGTCATTGCACAATTACGCAGGTACACCGTCTATCAGGAAAAAAAGGAACAGGAAGAAACTTTTCTTGTTGGGGGCAAGCTAAGGGTGAGCGAAGAATTTAATGAAGTGTGGAAAGAAAATCAACAACTCAAGCTGTCTGATTTAGAATATCGTATGTTGAAGCTGCTGATGAGCAGGCGAAACAAAATCTTTTCAGCCCAAAATATTTATGAGAGCGTGTGGGGACAGCCTTATTTCTATTGTTCCAACAATACGGTGATGGTGCATATTCGAAAGCTGCGTGCCAAAATTGAAGATGATCCTGCACGTCCTATCTATATCAAAACCGAATGGGGAAGAGGATACCGATTTGGCACATCGTAAATATACGCTAGCTAAAAAGCTGGCATTGCTGATTTTGGCGGCTGCCATTGTGAGCGGTCTTGTTTTTATGACACTGCAAAAGATCACCAATGACCTCATTGACGGATACTTGAGTTCGGACGAGTATTATGAGGAGGAGTCAGCTAAATATATTCAAAAATTCAGTCGTTATGTGTCTGAGAATAAGCTGTCTTCAACAGATCGAAAAGCGTTTGGTGAGTGGGTGAAAGAAGAGAATTACATTAATTTGACCATCTTCAAGGATGAGGTGCTACAATATGACTCCATCTATTCCGCTGCTGATGAATCGGCGTATGGAAAAGAAAAGGTGACCCAATACGCCGAGCATCATTCTTATCCGGTTCAGTTTAGCGACGGTGAAGGACGGGTCATGGTGGATGGTTTCTATTCGTCTCGTTACCACGATCTTGCCTTTACACTTGAGCTGCTCGGAGCGACACTTATTTTTCTCCTGATTGTTCTTCTCGGTATTCGCAAAAGTTTACGCTACTTGCAAACGATTCATCAAGACATTCATATTCTTGAAGGCGGCGAGCTGGACTATGAGATGACGGTGAAAGGGCATGACGAATTAGCGATGATTGCCAAAAGTATTGAGGACCTTCGTAAAGCTTTTTTGGACAAGCTTCAAGCGATCGATGAGCTGCAAGAAGAGAGCCGCAGCTTGGTTACCGAAATGTCACACGATATGAGGACTCCGCTGACGTCGCTAATGATGAATTTGGAGTTTGCGAAAAAAGAGGAGGCTGGAGCGGATACACGTAAAGATCAATATATAGCAAGTGCTTATGAAAAAGCACTGCAATTGAAAAACCTGTCTGATAATCTGTTTGCCTATTTTCTACTTGATAAAGAACATGAACCTGAGCTTGAGACCGTTGCAGTCAAAGAGGTCATTTACGATCTCTTATCAGATCAGGTGGCGATCTTGCAGCAAGAGACATTCAAGGTTCATCTTTTAGGAGAGCTGCCAGACAGCTATATCAATGTGAATGTCGAGGAGCTTGGCCGAGTGTTTGATAACCTGATGTCGAACATACTGAAATACGCTGACCCGAAAAAGGACATCAATCTCACATTTTTATCCGACCAAGAAATCTTTGAGATCCATATCAGCAATGCGATAAACGAGACAAATGACACGCAGGAGAGCACTGGACTTGGTGAACGAAGCATAAAACGAATGATGTCCCGCATGCACGGGCAGTTTGAAAGAATGGAAAAGAACGGCGTTTACTACATTGTGCTGCGTTTCTGGCACATTAAAATATAGGTGAAAAATGAATAACATGGAATGGAGAGACAATCTAATGAAACGATTCAACAACTTCCAAAAGGTACCCGATCTCTTGCAAGGTCTTCTGAATATTTGTCTATTCTTTCTAGCCATTGCTTTAAGTGTCCTCTTAATTAGTGAGACTTGGTATATTGTCCAATTTGTCTACAAGAATGTGGTCAACAAAGGAGAAAGCTATTATGAAATGCTTGGTGAGCTGCTGATCTTCTTTATGTACTTTGAGTTTATTGCCTTAATTATTAAGTACTTTAAATCAAACTTTCATTTTCCCCTTCGCTACTTTATTTATATTGGCATCACAGCCGTCATCCGTTTGATTATCATCGATCATAAAGAGGCTGTATCGACCTTCTGGTGGGCGCTGACCATTTTAGCCATGACTGTTGCTCTCTTTATCGCTAGTAAACGACATGCAGTTCAGGAGCATGAAGAAGTGAAGTAAGGGAAGAAGACGAACACTGATCGTTCGTCTTTTTTCATGTCTGGACATTGACGAAATGAACACTCAGTCGTTATCTGTCTATTAATGAACGGTTAGGGTCAGATTGACAATTGATTGACATGCATCTAAAAAGTAGAATATGAGTAACAGTAAACAAACAGTTGTTCATTAATGAATAACTGTTTGTTATGGTGAATGATCAGTTGGATAAAAAGGTTTTTTCCTGATGTACATCTTCATATGGTATGCTTTAGAAGCCTTATCTTTCCATCGACATTGGTCATCATGATTCTATGAACAGGGGTCGATCATATGCGAAGCATTCAAAGTTTTTTAGTAGAAAAGCTGCTTGTTTTGACGAAAAAGAAACTCAATGTAAATGATTATCTAGAAGAACGAAGAAGAGCAAATCAATTACCTTATGAATTACCTGAAAAAATCAAGAATAACTATAAAATCACTAAAAACCACTCGTTTCCAGTCGATACGTACATGTTGAAATCAAATGTGCAGCCCGATGATCATCAGGTGTTGTTTATACCAGGTGGCGGCTATATTGAACAGCCTTTAACTTGGCATTGGCGTTTTTTAGACCGATTGACGAAGCAATTAAATAGTACGGTGTATGTGCCGGTTTATCCAAAAGCACCGAACTATCAGTATATGGATGCGATCGAGAGTGTCCTTCCTGTGTACCAAGCTCTTTTAGAGAAAGGAACACCTGAAAATATCGTCATCATGGGTGATTCTGCTGGTGGAGGTTTATCGTTAGCTTTTGCTCAATACTTGGCAAAAAAGGGCTTGCCGCAGCCAGGGAATATCATTCTTTTATCACCATGGCTAGATGTTACATTAAGCAACCCAGATATCGCTGCTATGGTTCCAAAAGAACCAATGCTCAATCTAGCCCTATTAATTGAAGCTGGAAAAAGATATGCGGGTGAAATGGATGAAACACACCACTTAATCAGTCCAATCTATGGGGATATCAAATCACTGGGGCGAATTTCTGTTTTTATAGGCACTCACGAATTCTTCCTTCCAGATGCCCGTAAATTCAAAGAGATGGCAGATAAGCAGGGGGTTCCAATAAACTATATAGAATATCCTAAAATGAATCATGTGTTTCCTGTTTTCCCTATACCAGAAGCAAAAAAAGCGTTAAACCAAATTGTCGCGATTATTGAAAGTAATACCTTCCCTTTGAAAGAATGCAATGAATAAGCTATAGGAATGAGGATGACTAGCGCAGCTGGCCATTCTTGTTTCTGTTTGAAGGAGTGAAAAAATTGACAGACACCAAGACCGAACCATTCTCATTTGCAAGTATGCAGCAGGCTGCCCCTGTACATATTCCTGAAAGACAATTCATTTCATCACATGATGGTACAAGCCTTGCGTATTATCCATTTTTATCAGAAGAGCAGACGCAGGCCAATGTGATCTTGATTCATGGCGGTGGTGCTCATAGTTTGGCTGGTTATGAGCATATCGCCTATACGCTTCAGCATGATTTTCAAGTGAATACGTTTTTAATCGATTTAAGAGGTCACGGCCATTCAGATGGAAAAAAGGGCGATACACCTTGTGTCACAGATGTGTGGCAAGATATTTCGCAGTTTGTGGATACAATCAAACAGCAGTATAAAGGAGCCCTGTATCTTTGCGGGCATTCTTCTGGAGCGGGATTACTGCTAAATTACCTATTTTGGCCGAAAAAAAGAGAGGTTGATGGCTTCTTTTTTATTGCACCTGAATTTGGCTATCAATCAGACACTGCAAGGCCTGATCAAATTCCTTTTGCGACCGTTCAAGTATGGAAATTCGTTTTGTCTGCCATGACAAAAGGAAAGCTGATGGGTCATTCTGAAGCCGTTCGTTTTCATTATCCAACATGGGTAGTTGAGCAGGATCCGCTTTTATTGACAGCCATCACCGTCAATCTATCCCTTGCCTTAACACCGTCCGCACCTAAAAAGAAATTTGCTAGGATTGATCAGCCATATGCGATGTTTGTAGGCAGCGAGGATGAGCTGTATGATCTAGAAAAAATTTCTGCCTATCATGAACTGCCACATGAAGAGATCAAGCAACAATCAGTCTATGAAGTGCTGGAAGGACATACTCATTTGTCCATTTTACTCGAAGTGGGAAAACGGATTGGCGAGACCATCCAAATGTGGAATCGTTCTATTTAATATGAACAACGAGTCAATACTCTCCCTTTTTCTTAAAATTTTACATTGACACCATCCTTTTCTATGATAAAATCATAGTGTGATAATGAGAATCGTTATCAAACGATATGACTACATATAGAATGGATAGGTGAGGTACATGTTCAAAAAATCTTTTTGGTCGCTATTAGTTGTGCTCTCCATCGTTTTACTTGCAGCTTGTGGCAGCAATAGCAGTGAAGGCAAGTCAGATAGTAAAGAAAAAACAAGAACCGTTGAAAGCGCTATCGGTTCAACTGAAATTAAAGGATCGCCTAAACGTGTGGTGACGCTGTACCAAGGAGCAACCGATGCAGCAGTCGCGATGGGCATTAAACCAGTGGGTGTTGTTGAATCATGGCTTGAAGCACCTACGTATAAATATTTAAGAGATGACTTAAAGGATGTCAAAATTGTTGGGCAGGAAATACAGCCGAACTTAGAGGAAATTGAAAAACTGAACCCAGATTTGATCATTGCATCAAAAGTCCGTCATGAGCAAATTTTTGATCAACTACAAGAAATCGCTCCAACTGTTGCAACAGAAACAGTGTTCACATTTAAAGATACAGTGAAATTAATGGGTGATGCTTTAAATCAGCAAGACAAATCAAAAGAATTGCTAACGAAGTGGGATGACCGCGTCGCTGACTTCAAAGAAAAAGCGAAAAAAGACATCAAAAACTGGCCAATGAGTGTGTCTGTGGCGAACTTCCGTGCAGATCATGCTAGAATCTATCAAACTGGATTCGCAGGGTCCATTTTAACAGAGCTAGGCTTTGAAGGACCTAAGAATGTCAAAGATAAAAAGCAAGACATCATTACACTGACAGACAAAGAGAGCATTCCGCAAATGGATGCAGACGTGATCTATTACTTCATGGATGATCAGGATAAAGCGGTTGAAAAAGCATATAAAGAATGGACGAGTCATCCTTTATGGAAGCAGCTTGACGCAGTGAAAGCGAAACAAGTGCATAAAGTGGATGAAATCACTTGGAACATGGGTGGCGGTATTATCGCTGCAAACATGATGCTTGATGATATTTATGATCGTCTCGGAATTGATAAATAAGGATAACAGAGGAGAAAATGTGAAAAACCATTTTCTCCTTTTTCCATAACAGATTGAAAGCGGGAATCAGATGAGAAGTTTATTAAAAAAGGATTCGAGCAAGGCGCTGCTTTTTGCTGGATTCGTCGTATTGATGTTGGTCTTTTTTATGCTCAGCATTTCTCTTGGGCAAACCTCGATTTCCCTCAAAGCCACCATCCATGCGTTTCTTCATTTTGATGAATCGGATCCAAACAGTGTCATTGTCATGACATCCAGATTATCAAGAGCTTTAATTGCAACGGTTGTTGGATCAAGTCTAGCCATCTCAGGTGCATTGATGCAGGCATTAACGAGAAATCCGCTTGCGGCGCCAGATTTGTTAGGAATTAATGCAGGTGGACTATTTTTTATCGTCATTTCGATTGTTTTCTTTTCAACAGAGTCATTAACAGGCTATATGTGGACAGCCTTTTTAGGTGCGGCAATTGCAGGGATGCTTGTTTTTCTTTTGGGCTCCATTGGAAGAGATGGATTGACACCGGTCAAAATTGTCCTTGCAGGTGCGGCGATATCTGCACTGTTTGCGTCTTTTACACAAGGTCTTTTGATTGTAAATGAACAATCAATTCAAAGCATTCTGTTCTGGATGGCGGGTTCTGTGTCTGGTAGAAGCATTGATATGCTGCTGCCTGTTTTGCCTTATATTTTAGGTGCGACAGTTGTGGCGCTACTTCTTGGACGCTCTATCAATGTCCTTTTGTCAGGAGATGATATTGCGAAGGGACTTGGTCAACGTACGCTGATGCTGAAAATCACGATGGGAGTGCTCGTCGTCTTTTTAGCGGGTGGCTCCGTCGCTGTCGCAGGATCGATTGGATTTGTTGGTTTTCTAGTGCCGCATATTGTGAAAAAGCTTGTCGGACCTGACCACCGCTGGGTACTGCCGTATTGTGCCGTAGTGGGGGCGTCTCTTTTACTTGTCGCAGACCTTGCGGCTCGTTTTTTGATCATGCCGCAGGAAGTACCGATTGGTGTCATGACAGCGGTAGCAGGAGCGCCTCTATTTGTTTATCTCGTGCGCAAGGGGTTGAAGACAGGTGGCTAAAACATATACAGTGCGTTCAAAGGGTGGGCGCATTTCATTTCAATTTTCAAAGCGGACGTTTTTGATTTTACTTTTATTGACGGCTATTGCTTTTGGATTATTTATTCTCAGTCTCTGTATGGGTAGCCGGTTTATTTCGCCTATGGATGTGCTTCTTCATTTAATCGGTCAAGGAGAGGGAAATACCTTTGTGCTTAATACACTGAGAATTCCAAGAACATTGCTGGCTGTCTTAGTGGGGGCTGCGCTTGCGGTATCTGGGCTTATTTTGCAAGGATTAATCCGCAATCCGCTTGCATCGCCTGACATCATTGGGATTACGAGTGGTGCTTCGTTCGGTGCGATTATGTTTATTGTTTTTTGGATGGGCACTGTACCTATTGCGTATCAATCGTTATGGGCGATTGCAGGAGCTTTTGCTGTCTCGTGTCTGATTTATTTGCTTTCATGGAAAAAAGGGGTGAAGCCAATCACACTTGTCCTAATGGGCATCGGGATTTCTGCCATCATGAAGGCGTGTGTGACGTTTACTCTAGTTCTTAGTGATACGATGACGACGACAAAATCATATATTTGGCTAACAGGCAGTTTATATGGTTCTACGATGAAGGACGTCACGTCGATGCTTCCTTGGATCATAATCATTTTGCCGATTGTCATGGTGTTAGCAAGAACGATGAATGTGAAGGAGCTTGGGGATGATCTTGCCACAGGTCTCGGGGTAAAAGTGCAGGCAAAGCGGTTATTCTTTCTACTGATGAGTGTGACATTGGCGGGGATTGCCGTTGCCTTTGCTGGCGGTATTGAATTTGTTGGACTGATGGCGCCGCATGTTGCACGGATGATCATCGGCCGTTCCTTCATTGCGCTGGTCCCGGCATCTGCGCTTGTTGGAAGTATTCTCGTGATGCTCGCAGATTTAGTCGCTAGAACGGCTTTTCTACCATTAGATGTACCAGCAGGTGTATTCACAGCTGCAATTGGGGCACCGTTCTTTATTTATTTGTTATACCAGCAGAGAAATCGATAAACAAAAGATGGAGGTTTTGATATGAGGCCAGAGTGGGTGGAGAGAGAATTACTTGATTTCGGCGTACACATCACAAATGGACCAATGACATCTGATCGCACACTTGCTGCGCTTTTTTCAGAAGCATCTGTCCTGCGTTTATTAGAGGCTGAAAAAGAAGCGATGCATGCACCGAATGTAGCTGTAGCAGCGTCGATGTTTTCAAAGCGTTATGCCTACCTAGCGGTCAGTTCCACTTTGTACATGATGACGCTGTATGACGGTGTCTATCAGTTTCCACCAGAAGCATGTGTCTTTAGAGAGGATCGGAAAATCGAAATCGATGAGTCATTGTGTTCGTTTGTTCCATTAGAAGGAGAGCGGAATGAATGGAGAGAGCAGGTTGTACATGCGCTGTTCACAGAGTGTGTTACACCTCTTTTAGATGTTCTGAAGCGCACGTCAAGACTTCCATACACCATTTTGTGGGAGAACATAGCGGTTCGTATCAATTCTCTTTATCGCAGCATGATGCGGGAGGCTGAAGACCCTGCGGTGAAGCAGCGCGTGCGAGAGGACTATCTGTATCTGAAGCAAGCAGCGGGTGATGTATTCGGAGCAAAACAAAATCCATTTCATCACAGCTTAAACTTAGATGACAGTTTACTAGAAACATCCAATCGAAAGACTTGCTGTATGTATTATAAGCTCGAGAAAAAATCGGAGAGTCTCGATTATTGTCTTGTCTGTCCGCTTGATAAAAAGAAAGGCACTGCCTGTTCGTAGCAGTGCCTTTCTTTTTTATTCCCAAATCTCACTTGCCCATTCTGGGTGATCAATAAAGGGATTGCGGTTGTTCTGGTATGTTTGATAAATGATCTCGTTGCGGTTCCGTTCGATTTGATCGACAGGGTCTTGTTTGTGCCACTTGAGAAGTACGGACATTTTACCGTGAAGAGGGGCGCTGCCATTATTCACTTTGTCGTTTAATTCTAAATCAGGAAAGCGGTCATCACCTTCGTATCGCACCGCCATATAAAAGAGCATTCTTGCCACATCCCCTTTCACCCGGCTATGAGGTTCGAATGAATCGCTATCGTAGAAATTGCCTGGTGCTCCCTTGTATTCATTTCCGCCCATATCAAAATCTAAATTTCCACGAGTGCTATTCGTTTGTACGTCTGTTGCCCGCAGATGATGGAGATCTGTACCTGGGCCTTGGCTTGTCCCAAAATTTCCGTGTGACTTAGCCCAAACATGCTCCCGGTTCCACTGGCCGACATTACCGCCATTTGATTGCTTTGAGCGAGAGACACCGCTATAGAGTAAGAGCACATTGTTTGGATTTTTTGGATCTTCATCCGTTTTCTTTAAGGCATCCCAAACCTGGCTGTAGGATAGCTGCTTATGATCATCAATAATATCGTGTAAAGCTTTCTTGAGAGCGGGTCCTGATTTGCCATTAGCAGACTGATAATAGGAATCGATTTGACTTGAAGCGGTAGTTTTCGCTTGTTGTGCAGATGTTTCGTTTTGAAGCTGTAACGGGGAAAATGTGATCGTTTGGCTCGGTTCATTCAGAGTAAAGCTTTGAGCATTCGCAGCTTGCGGTAGCGGGGCGGCTAACGTACCGAATATCATGATACCGGCAGCCACAGTTCCAAATAAGGTTCTCTTCATTCGATTTCCTCCTTGATAGGGAATGTATTCTCTTTATTTCTATCATATTGTCAGAAAGAAATAAATGGATTTATCGTAAATTTCATGTAATCAATTCGTAGGAAAAGAGATTGCTATTTTATCAGCATTACGGTATAAGTGGGCATATAGGATGACAGCAAGGGAAAGGATGGATAACGTGAAAGAACTGCAAATACCTTCAAGAACGATTATGACACCAGGACCTGTTGAAGTAGATCCAAGGGTGCTCCGTGTAATGAGTACGCCCATTCTCGGTCAATTTGATCCAGCATTTACACAGATCATGAATGAGACGATGACCTTATTGCGGTCCCTTTTCCAAACAGAAAATGAATGGGCTTTTCCGATTGACGGCACATCTCGTTCAGGGCTAGAAGCTGTGCTAGCTAGTGTCATTGAGCCGGGTGATTCGATGCTTGTGCCTGTCTTTGGCCGGTTCGGTCATCTTCTCATTGAAATAGGACAGCGTTATGGCGCTGATGTACATACAATGGAATGTGAATGGGGAACGGTTTTTGACCCTAGTGATATCATTCAGGAAATGAAGCAGGTGAGGCCTAAAATCGTTGCGATGGTCCATGGTGAAACATCCACCGGACGATTGCAGCCGCTTGAGCAAATTGGTGAAGCGTGCCGAGAACTGGATGCGTTGTTCATTGTAGACGCTGTAGCAACCATTGGCGGGGCCGAGGTGAAAGTGGACGAATGGAAGATTGATGCAGCCATTGGCGGTACGCAGAAGTGCTTGTCGGTTCCATCAGGTATGTCCCCTATCACGTATAATGACCGAGTGGCAGCTGTCGTTGAATCGAGAAAGAAAGTGGAAAAGGGAATTGCAACACAGGATGAATTGCAGGAGCAAATGGATATTTCTCCAATTAAAAGCAATTACTTTGACCTTAGCCAGCTTCAGGATTATTGGAGCCCTAGGCGATTAAATCATCATACAGAAGCGACAACGATGCTCTATGCACTTCGTGAAGGGGTTCGTGTTGTGCTGGAAGAAGGTCTGTCTGAGCGTTTCAAAAGGCATGCATATCACGAGAAAGCCTTGATGAAAGGTCTTGAAGCGATGGGACTTGAATTGTTCGGTGATCCACATTGTAAAATGCCAGTTGTGACATGTATTGAGATTCCAATTGGTATAGATGGAGAAGCGGTACGTTCCGATCTACTTAAGCATTTTGGCATTGAAATTGCCAGCTCCTTTGGACCGCTAGCTGGACGTATATGGAGAATTGGCACAATGGGCTATAGCTGCCGAAAAGAAAATGTGCTCTTTGTGTTAGCAGGGCTAGAAGCAATTCTAAGCAAACACGGTGCATCTATCCATTGCGGCGCAGGGCTTCAGGCGGCTCTTTCTATCTATGAACAAGGTGAATAAGGTCATAAGAATACTCGCTATTTGCGGGTATTTTTTATTTGGAAAAGAAAACTAAATTTTGAAAAACTAGACTTATAGACAGTGATATCGCTATACTGAAGAAGTTCTGATCATTTTTGTCATCATTTTCATTTATTTAGCAGAAAGAGGTTTTTTGATATGAAGAAAATGGGCAGATTATACATTTTGATGCTCAATATTTTTATTGCCATGCTTGGCTTTGGCCTCATTGTCCCTGTCATGCCAAGTTACATCGAAGCCTTTGGCGCAACAGGAAAAACACTCGGTTTTCTTGTCGCTGCAACGGGTCTCACACAATTTGCTTTATCACCGGTCGCAGGCGCACTGACCGATCGATTTGGACGTAGAAAATTGATCATTGCCGGGATCGCAGGCTTTACGATTGCCCAGTTTATTTTTGCATTTGCTGATCAGCTTTGGATGCTGTTTGTGTCTCGATTTTTAGGCGGTGCTGCCGGAGCTTTACTCATGCCAGCCATGTTTGCATACATCGCTGATATCACAAGTGAGAAGAATCGAGGGAAAGGAATGGGGCTATTTAGTGCAGCGATGACGCTAGGCTTTGTCATTGGACCAGGCGTAGGCGGATATTTGGTGGAATACGGGATTGCTTTTCCTTTTCTCATCGCAGGTTCCTTTGCCGCTCTTTCTACCCTATTGTCCATCCTGTTCTTACCTGAAACATTAACAAAGGAAAAGCAGGAAGAGGCGCGGCTAAACAAAGACATTCATTTCAACCCGTTTGTACAAATGATGCAAGCTTTAAAGACATCCTACGGTTTTTTGTTTATATTGGCGTTTGTCCTCAATTTTGGCATCATTCACTTTGAATCGATTTTCGGCTTATATGTAGACCAAAAACATGGATTTACACCGAAGGATATTGCGTTTGTGATTACGGTTGCGGGCCTTGCTGGCGTGCTTGTCCAAGGTGCGTTGGTGAATGCTTGTGTGAAACGATTTGGTGAAATGCGCGTCGTACGTTATGCACTGCTAGGTGCGGCTTTGATGCTCATCGTTTGTCGGATTGCGCCGTCCTTTTGGTTGATCTTTGCAGGCTCTATTTTATTTTTGTCGGCCACATCATTTGTTCGTCCAGCCCTCAACACATTGCTGTCCAAAATGGCAGGTAATCAGCAAGGAGTAGCAGGCGGTCTCAATACATCCTTTATGAGCCTTGCCAATATTGTCGGACCGAGCCTTGCGGGGATTTTATTTGATGTGAATATTGAGTTTCCTTTTATGCTTGGAACACTAGTGCTTTGCATAAGCTTCGTTGCATCCATCGTGTGGGGGAAAAAGGTGCAGCAACGTTCTGTGATTTCTTAAAATTCAATGATAAAAAACCGATCAGCACAGATGGATCGGTTTTTTTATGGTCATGACCTGTTATATGTCACGACAGGTGATTTTTCTTTATGAAGCGCACGAATCATGTCATCATCTACATGCAAATGCTCTTTCACTAATTGAGGAGGAGTTAAGGCCAGCCACTGATTCAACGAAATATCTGCAAAGCGATCACTTTTAAACATTTCTAAAAACCAAAGGCTCGTTTGACCGGTATTTTGGATATAATGTCCCATACCAAAGGGAACATATCCGACATCACCTGCTCTGTAATTAAAGGTGCGGGCTGTGCCCCCGGCTCCAAAGACCGTCATTTTGGCTGTGCCGGTTAAATAGTATTGCCACTCATCATTATTAGGGTGCCAGTGCATTTCTCTCATGCCGCCAGGCTTTACTTCAACAAGCGCAGCTGCAATGGTTTTTGAAATAGGGAAGTTTCGTGAATCGACAATGCGGACAGTTCCCCCAGAGGTCGTCAGCGGTTTTTGGCGAAGCAGCTGGTACGTAAATGGCGGCTCGATGCTTCCGTATGGATCAGATACCGTTTGGCTTTCTAATGATGCTGGCGGAGAGCCTTGAAACATGTAGCGCTGTTTATTCGGAATATGGTCAAACAGCTTCTCAGGAACGCCAAAATTTTCGGAGAGAATGTGTTTCGGTGTATGGGCAAACCAGTCTGTGATGGTGAACGTATCAAATTCAGAAAAAGCACCATCATCAAAGACTAAAAGAAATTCACACCCATCCTCAAGTCCTTGAATGGAGTGCGGAATGCCTGGAGGGAAATACCATAAATCTCCTTCTGCTACATCAGCGATCATATTTCGCCCGTCTGCATCTACAGAGGTGATGCGGGCTTTTCCTAAAATCATATACGCCCATTCAGCCTGCTTATGCCAATGAAGCTCTCGCACTCCGCCTCGAGTCAGCCGCATGTTGACACCTGCAATCGTTGTGGAAATAGGCAGCTCTCGCTTCGTAATTTCTCTCGACCAGCCGCCATGATTCAAGTGCATATGTGTATCGGAATATGAAAATTTTAAGTTAGGAATGGTTCCGGCATCGGTTTTAGGTGGAACAAGCATATCCGGGTTCTCGATATCTCGAAGGACGTCCCGTGGGCCTAGATCGGTTGCACCTGCACCATCCTCTCGAATTGGCTGCGGGATGTGACGCAGCTCATCATCCATTGATTATCCCTCCTCATGTGTCTCACATTTCTCCTCCAAACTATATGAAGCTTCGGGTGAAAACATTCAATCAGGATGGGGTGAAAGAATCATTTGAATACGTAATGCTAAACGCAGCCTTAATGTGACTTCAGGGTCTTTTAAGCTGATTCGAAGCAGCTCTTCACACTTTTCTAATCGATAGATGACCGTGTTGCGATGAATAGACAAACGTTTCGCTGTTTCTGAAATGTGGCAATGCGTTTCTAAATAGACAGATATGGTGTGGAGGAGGTTTTGACCAGCTTCATATAACGGGTGAAGGTGCATCTGGTGAAACGTGACTAAATCCTTTCTCGGAATAAGCTTTAATAAATCTGGTACATCCTTTGCTTGGTAGAACTGAATATATTCGGACTGTGCCGAGAGATGCCCGGCTTGAAGCGCCTCTAATGCTTCACTGTAGCCCTCAGACAGATGGGTAATGCGACAACTAGTCAAGCTCGCGCCAAAGGAAATGGTGTGATTCACTTGTATGCTAACGAGTATCTGTATTTGTTTCAAAAAAGAAAGAAGTTTTTCACTCATCTCTGACCAATTGCCCGTCTCTTCCATTAAAACAATGACCATATCCCCTTTGACGAATAAAAAGGAAGGGAAAGGAGAGTGTGGAAGTGCGCTGTCGAGCAGATCAACGACTTGTTCTATCATCAGTTGCTGCTCCAAAAAATGAGTGGTCTCATGATACGGATCAAGCTGACAGATCATACATAGATAGCTGCTATCTACATTTAATCCAAACGCCTTCGCAATGTATGTAGCATCTTGCTGAGAAGACGATGCACCCTCTATCCATCTGCGAAACCCTTCATTTCTTGCACGCTTGGCCGTTTGCTGGGCAGTATATTGTCTCATTCGCGCCATCGAAATTTCGTGTACTGCTTGTTCAATGATGACTTGCAGTGTTTTATCAAGCGGAAGAATGAACGAGGGGATGATCACATACTCACATGTTTGTTCGGTCAGATCAATCGGAAAGACAGAAAAGGTTTGCTTCGTATCTATTATCGAAAAATAATGGGGTGTCCTGCTTTGGAAAAAGGGGAGAATGCGAATCCACTCTGGGCTAGTGCTTGTGATGTGCAAGTTGCAGAGAAGACGCCCATGCTGGTTATACAAATAGACAGGGTGGCGAATCCTTTCAGCGATTTTTTGCAATGCTTCAAATTGGTTATCGACTATGTTCATATCCACTAAGTCTCCTTTATTGAAAACTAAAGCTCTTGGTGAAGATGAATCAAAAAATGGACAATCACTGTTCACTTCTCTGATATAGATTATGTTATCAGCTCACATCATTTTAGATAGAATGTTGTCAACTAATATGACAAACAAACAGAACTCATGATAAAATCACGCACCATCAGTCATCTTCATTCAGAATTACTGGCAAATATGATATGTTGTAGACAGAAGAATTTCTTTTAGAAAGATGGGTATGACAAGAGAAAAAGGCTTTCATGTGAGGATACATGAAAGTGGCAAGAGGTGAGAAACATGATTTATATCGGATTAACTGGCTGGGGTGACCATGACAGTCTTTATCCGCCGAAAATCGGCAGCGCACAAAAGCTGTTTCACTATTCGTCTACGTTTCCCATTGTGGAGCTGGATGCCAGCTTTTATGCCGTTCAGCCTGAACGTAATCATGAAAAGTGGATCAAGGATACGCCAGATACCTTTCAATTTGTCGTAAAAGCATACCAAGGAATGACCGGTCATCAGAGAGGCGAAATTCCGTTTGCTTCGAAGGAAGAGATGTTTGACGCATTTATTCTTTCATTGACTCCGCTGGTTCGTGAAGGGAAACTAGCCATGGTTCTGTTTCAATTTCCACCATGGTTTGATTGCAAAAAAGAGCACGTCCTTTATTTAAGATGGTGTAAAGAGAAGATGGGGGACATTCCATGTGCCCTCGAATTCCGTAACCGCACATGGTTCTCAGATGAGTTTTATGAGCAGACCTTGTCCTTTATGGAAAAAGAAGGCTGGATTCATTCGGTCTGTGATGAGCCGCAAGTGGGAGAAGGCTCCATTCCGCCAGTCATACAAGCTACTAACCGTGATAAAACATTGGTTCGTTTTCACGGAAGAAATAAACAGGGATGGCTTCACCCAGCAGATCATGAAAATTGGCGTGAAGTGCGATACTTATATTTATATAATGAAGCTGAATTAAAAGAGTGGAAAAAGAATCTCGACATTCTGCATCAGCAATCAAAAGATGTCTATGTCGTGTTTAATAATAATTCCGGCGGAGATGCAGCGGGGAATGGTCAGCAGATGATTGATTTGCTGGGTATTACGTATTCAAGCCTTTCTCCGAAGCAGTTAGATTTATTTAGTTAAATGAGAGCTGCGGCTTTCAACTTGAATCAGATGGTACAGTGACAACTTGAGGGAGAGATCAACATGCTGCAGAAGCTATGGTTATATCATACAAACGACTTGCACAGCCACTTTGAGAACTGGCCAAAAATTGCAGCTTATATTGAGGAAAAGCGTCAAGTTCACGATCAGATGCTCTTGTTTGATATTGGCGACCATATGGACCGTGTGAACCTTGTGTCAGAAGCTGATTATGGAAAGGTAAACGTCAAGCTTCTCAATCAACTTGGCTATGATGGGGTCACGATTGGGAATAATGAAGGTATTACGCTGCCTCATGATCAGCTCGATCAATTGTACGAGCATGCACAATTTCCAGTGATCCTGTCTAATTTATTTGAGAAAGGCAAAAGGCCATCGTGGGCAAAGCCTTATCATATGATCCAAATGGAAAATGGGCTGAAAATATGTCTCTTAGGTGTGACCATTGCGTATACACCTGTTTATGAAAAGCTAGGCTGGGAGATTACAGATCCGTTTGACAGCATACGGGACATGTTGCAAGAAGTGAAGGGACAAGCGGATGTCATTGTGCTCTTATCCCATCTAGGTATCATCCATGATCGAGAGGTCGCCCGTGATTTTCCTGACATCGATATGATTCTAGGTTCACATACGCATCATTTGTTAGAACAGGGTGAAATGGACAATGGAGTGCTGCTTGCATGTGCTGAAAAGTATGGGCATTATATTGGCTGTGTCGAGCTGACAATTGATACAGCGAGCAAAGAGTTAATCGAGAAAAAAGCAACGGTGCAGTCAGTGGATCAGCTGATCAGTGAATCAGATGAAGCGATCACTACCTTACAGCAAGCAGAGAGAAGAGCAAAAGCGCTCATGCAGGAAAAAGTAACAGAGATTGAGTCAAGATTAGAAACGAAGTGGTTTGATGAATCCCCACTTCCGCAGCTCTTAACAGATGCCATTAAAGATTGGTGCGAGGCGGATATCGGCATGATGAATGCGGGCATGGTGCTGGATTCATTAGAGGCAGGAATTGTGACAAGAGAAGAAGTCCATCGAATCTGCCCGCATCCCATTAATCCTATTCGTGTGACGCTTTCCGGTCAACAGCTCATCGAAACCGTTCGGCGTGCATGTGAAGAAAAAATGGAACAGCTGCGCATCAAAGGCTTTGGCTTTAGAGGGGAACTGATGGGGAAAATGCTGTATAGCGGCCTCACTTATACAGTAGTAGAAGAAGGCGAAACCAAGCGGGTAAAGGATGTTTTTGTGCATGATCAATTGATCAAAAAAGACGCCTTATATACGGTTGGTACAGTCGATATGTATACATTAGGCTCTTTATTTCCTCATATTCGTGATCAAGAACAAATTGAGTATTTCATGCCAGAATTTTTACGTGATGTCCTTAATTGGCGCCTGAAGGAAGCCACATGAAATCCGCTTTAGCCTAACAACACTCGCCGTCTTGTCACATAGATTGTGATGAGAGGAGTGAAGGGATTTGGTGAATTTAACACCTATTAACATTGATGGACATTCCTTTACAGCCGTCACCGTCAAACTGCCGAAGACGAATTTTATGGCAGTGACAAATGAACATGGGTATATTATGTGCGGTGCACTGGATGTCGGGCTCTTGAATGAAAAGCTTGCAGATAGAGGAATTATTGCAGGAAGAGCAGTTGGTGTAAGAACGATTGAGCAATTGCTCGATGCTCCTTTAGAATCTGTGACATACGCCGCAGAAGCACTGGGCATCTCAGCTGGAACAATTGGAAGAGATGCATTATTAAAAATGGTGAAATAAAATAGAGAGATGATTCCTATCCCCCCGCCTGTCTGCATACACATGTAATGGAGAAGGGGGGATTTTTTATTGAGAATGAACCGCCGTTATCGCCCCTACAAAAAGGGCCCTTTGCCATTTCGTTACGTCATGCTGCTTGCGATCTTATTCTTTGTGCTCTCAACCGTGATTAGTTTATTCTTTATCAACCGATCCATTAAACCAACCCTTATTCACATTGCTGAACTAGAAACAGAGCGTATCGCCAATCATCTAATTCAATATTCCGTCCAAGACTTTGCAGAAGATCAGGAGAATATGAAGGATATGGTGGTCATGAATACAAGTGAGAACGGAAAAGTAACGACCATCGATTTTAATGCGCAAGCAACATCGAAAGCAATGGCTGACCTGTCACGTCATCTTCAACAAAATTTAGAGGACATTGAAAAGGGGAACTTTCAAAAAGAGGCAAAAGAAGCATTAAAGGATCAAACAGATGGACATGACGGCATTATATATAACATTCCGCTTGGGCAAGCGTCCGGAAATGCCCTCATCGCCAACCTAGGGCCAAAAGTGCCTGTACGCTTCAGTGTCATTGGTGATCCGCATACGGACGTTGAAAAAAACATTAAGCCATATGGCATCAACAATGCCTTGATTGATATTAGTGTTCTAATCGAGGTCAAGGTGAGAGTCATCATCCCGTTTGCATCTGAAACAATCGTGGTCAAAAACTCAGTTCCCGTCTCCATCCAAGCCGTCCAAGGGGATGTACCAGATTATTACAATGGGAGCGGAACGAACTCAGGCGCTCCACCGATTGTTCTCCCAGAAAAAAAGGAGAAGAAAGAATAACAGCCCAAGGAATGATTGGGCTGTTTTTTGATATGACTTTATTGTAAATCAAAACCTCATTATCTACTTGATTCCATATGGATGTATGTGTCATGATCAATTTTAATTGTTATTAGGGGGAGCTTTATGAAGAAACTTTATGTAAGTGGTATTTGTTTTTTGGTTTTTGCTATAGTATTTAGTGCTAAATACATCACAGCATCCATTTTACTGATCAGAAATGAAAGCTTAAGTGTCGATATTTTTAGAGGTATGTTTGACATGATTCCAATGGAAGTAACCGTTGTGTATTTCAGTTTCCTCATCATGGGAATTCTATTTTTAATTTTAGGTTTGAAGGAGAAAAATGAGCAGTAATTTGTTAGACGTGAAAAAGGAGAAGAGAGCGACAACGCTAAACTTCTCCTTTTTCTTTAATGCCGTTTCCGCTCAGCTCTCTCCCATGCCCTTAAATGAGGGTACGGATCAAAAGACCATTCAGTTCTGCCGTTGTCTTTATACATCCCATAGTGAAGATGCGGCGGAAATTTTCCTGCTGTGCCTGGGGGGCCATAACCGGAGCTTCCGACAGATCCAATGACCTGTCCGGGTTCAACTATTTGACCTGTTTTGAGTCCTTTTGCAAAGCCATTTAAATGAGCGAAGTAATGATAATGGTTATGAATATCTCGAATACCAATCCGCCAGCCGCCAAAGCGGTTCCAGCCTTTCATTTCAATCACACCATACGATGTCGCACGAACGGGAAGTCCATAATGGGCAAATAAATCTGTACCCTCATGAATTCTTCTGCCTCCAAATCCTCTTGCATCTCCCCATGTACTCCGGTAGCTGTAGTCAGCTCCAACCGGAAGAGGGAAAGCATGCTTTCCAAGGTCAAGATGGCCATAGTGCTGATATAGCTTCATAAAAGATGAAATGATTCCAACGGTTTGATCTCGTCCATAATAGTCCCATAAAGCAATTTTTAATTGATCAATGCTGTTGCCGTAATGAAGCAAGTATTGAGCAAACGTGAATAATACATCCTCATCGTCATCGCTGCTTGCTTTTCCATCCCCGTTTCCATCAAGACCAATTCCATCAAACACTTTAATGCTTAAAGGAGAGGTATCGTGCTTATTCGGGTTTTCAGGACCGATCCACATTTCCCGGGGAATGTAGATGCCAATGACGCCTTTTTGTGTCGGTAAATCTCTTCTACTTTTTCGAATATTGTGCTCATACTGATCAACCGCAGCAAGTACATACCATGGAACTTGTGTCGTGATGGCGACTTTTTCGTATAGTGCCATTCGCTGCTTTAGTACGTCTGGCTGTTTGCCTTCCCCTTGTGCATGAACAGGTAAAGGGAGCATTGAAAGAGCGATTATGATGGCTAAAACCACTTTCACAAACGTCCATCTCCTTTCATTAAGCATCGTCTTCTACCGTTTAGTGTGGTTAGATCACCCTATTTCATAAGAAGAAAATGTTAGTAATTTTCTTCTGATTTTTTTAGGAGGCTTTTGGGTATTTTTGCAGCTCATTCCCTTGTTGTTCAATCTGTACTATGTTAAAGTGTCTAAAGAAAAGGCTTTAGGCCGAAGATTCAATTTTTTGCAGCTTCTTAGCTGCATCCATCGTATATAGCAGGAAGATTTTTGTAGATGCACCTTTAACGAATTCATATGGAGATGATGGAATTGGCAAAGAAGGAAGAGCACGTAAGAAAACCGGACTGGCTTAAAATTAAGCTGAATACGAATGAAAACTATACCGGTTTGAAAAAAATGATGCGGGAAAACAACCTGAATACCGTTTGTGAGGAAGCAAAATGTCCGAATATTCATGAATGCTGGGCAGTGAGAAGAACCGCCACATTTATGATTCTTGGATCTGTTTGTACACGCGCATGCCGTTTCTGTGCGGTGAAAACTGGACTTCCAACTGAGCTTGACCTGCAAGAGCCAGAACGTGTGGCAGATTCAGTCGCGTTAATGAACTTAAAACATGCTGTGATAACAGCGGTTGCAAGGGATGACCAAAAGGATGGCGGAGCAGGTGTGTTTGCGGAAACCGTTCGTGCCATTAGAAGAAAAAGCCCGTTTACGACAATTGAAGTTCTCCCTTCAGATATGGGCGGCAATTACGATAACTTGAAGACGTTAATGGACACACGTCCTGACATTTTAAATCACAATATTGAAACCGTTCGTAGATTAACGCCAAGAGTTCGTGCGCGTGCTACATATGATCGTTCATTAGAATTCTTGCGCCGTGCAAAAGAAATGCAGCCTGACATTCCAACGAAATCAAGCATTATGATTGGACTCGGTGAAACGAAGGAAGAAATCATTGAAGTGATGGATGATCTTCTTGCTAACAACGTCGATATTATGGCGATTGGTCAGTATTTACAGCCTTCAAAAAAACATCTAAAAGTGCAAAAATACTATCATCCGGATGAGTTTGCAGAGCTGAAAGAAATTGCGATGTCAAAAGGCTTTAGCCATTGTGAAGCTGGACCGCTTGTGCGCTCTTCCTACCATGCAGATGAACAAGTAAACGAAGCGTCTAAAAAGCGTCAGGCGCAAGCATAACAAAGAAAACGCCAGAGATCTCTGGCGTTTTTTCTCGTGTTAATTTTGGCCGTAAGGGGCATTTCTCCTCATGGTACGGTCGGAATTCGTCATACCATTTGCATCTTCTTTCGTAGAAATATCTCCACCTTGAGGGGAGTATTTCATTTGTTGAATCGTTTTCGTTAAGATTTGATCAAAATCACGAGAATTGGTTTGAAGACGTGAAAAATTGGCAATGGATTGAAAGTGCTCTGGATTATCAGAGACGTATACATGATAATAACGAGGGAGAACAGAAACCGCCGTTTTCTTTACTTGATCGGCAGATTCATCCCGGTTTTTGTTGCCTGTTTGATACACAATGAGTGCATCCTCATCTGTCACAAGTGTGGCTGCATCTTTGATGTTTGGCAGCTGCACAGTTAAACTTGTAATAACGTGGGCAAGATGCTCGCGATTTAAAGCAGGTGTTCTTTCTTTCTGATCCGTTACTTGCTGGCGCTGATAACGAACATACCCTGCTCTGTTTGTGTCTGCTTCTGGCATGTTGGAATTATTTCCTTCATGACGATCCGACAGACGGATGGTTTTACTTGAAGAATCTTCATCCACTTGCCGGTTCATACCTGATTGAAAGCCGCACCCGCCTAAAAGCATGCTGAGGAGAATCGCGGCTGTCAGTTGTTTCTTCATAAATGTGACCTCCTTTTTTCTTTAGCTTCGGCTAAATCGGAAAAAACATGCTTTAGCAATTGATGGAGTTCTTCCAATGAATTATCATTAAAGATGGATCGTTTAAAAAGAGGTGAGAAGATGATCGTCATTCAGAATGCTACTTTTGATCTTGTAAGAGATATTAAAGACGGTTTTGATGAAGAAGCGTTTAAAGCAAGGTACTCAGATATCTTAAATAAGTATGATTATATTGTGGGGGACTGGGGCTACAATCAGCTGAGATTGAAGGGGTTCTTTGATGACCAAAACCAAAAGGCCACATTTGATACAAAAATCAGCACACTCGATGAATACATTTATGAATACTGTAATTTTGGCTGTGCCTATTTTGTCTTAAAACGAATCAGAAAATAACGCAAAGGGGAGCGTCATGATGTATTTCGTAGACAGAAAAAAAATTGAAGAGACATTACGTTTTTTCGAGGAGCAATATGAGTTGATGCAGAGTCATCAAACATGGACAAGTCCACTAGAGAAAAAAGCGCTGGAACGAATTGTTCATTTGCTCGTCGAATGTATTCTTGATACGGGAAATGACATGATTGATGGCTTTATTATGCGTGATCCAGGAAGCTATGATGACATCATGGATATTCTTGTTGATGAAAAGGTTGTACCCGAAGAGGAAGGCAGTCAGCTGAAAAAGCTTGTCTCGTGTCGCAAAACACTTGTACAGCAATACCAAGAAGTGGATCATCACGACTTGCTGCAGGTGATTAGCGAGGTTGAGCATGCGCTACAGGTTTTCCCAAACCGCATCCGTACCTACTTAGAGCAGGAGCTTGGCCCAGTATCAGCGTTTAAATAATTCATTGGAGTTGTGAGCATCATGAAATACAAAGGCTACTTAATTGATTTAGACGGAACAATGTATAAAGGAACAGAAAAGATCGAAGAAGCTGGTCAATTTGTTCAAAAGTTAAATGAGCTAAACATTCCCTACTTGTTTGTCACGAATAACTCGTCACGCACGCCAAAGCAGGTAGCGGAAAAACTTGTTTCATTCGATATCCCAGCAACTGAAGAACAAGTCTTTACAACAAGTATGGCAACAGCCAATTATATTGCTGAACAAAAGAAAGACGCGTCTGTTTACGTCATCGGTGAAGAAGGAATCAAGCAGGCCATTGAAGAAAAAGGGCTGACATTTGGTCAGGAGGATGCTGATTTCGTTGTGGTTGGAATTGATCGCAGCATGACATATGAAAAATTCGCAGTAGGTGCGATTGCTATCCGTCAAGGCGCACAATTTGTCTCAACAAATGGAGACATTGCCATTCCAACAGAAAGAGGACTTCTGCCAGGTAACGGCTCGTTAACATCTGTATTGACCGTCACCACGACAGTCCAGCCAACATTTATCGGAAAGCCAGAATCCATCATCATGGAACAAGCCATGCGGGTGCTCGGGACCGATGTGTCTGAGACGCTCATGGTGGGTGATAACTATGATACGGATATTATGGCAGGAATGAATGCAGGAATGGACACATTGCTCGTTCATACAGGCGTGACAACAAAAGAGCTGCTTCAGAACTATGATAAACAGCCAACCTATGTCATTGATTCATTATCTGAGTGGATTGAACGATTATCATAAAAAAGAGGACAAGCGTTACGCGCGCGTCCTCTTTTTTGCTTTATTCCACATTTCTCACACTATGTGCCAACCTGCTTGATGCTGCTGCCGCAATGGCGCCGACAATGTCATCTAAAAAGGTGTGGCATTCTCCTGTGGATTTATCGTTGAGTCTCCCGAGAATTCCTGGTTTTTCTTTATCGATATATCCGTAATTCGTAAAGCCGATCGAACCATAAATATTAACGATAGCAAACGATAAAATTTCATCAACACCGTACAGGCTTTCGTCTGTTTCTAGAATAGACTGAAGTGGCTCGGTCAGTTTTTTTTGCTCGGCTAATACGTCTAGTTCGACACCTGTTAATATCGCATTTTGGACTTCTCGTTTTGCGATGACACGCTCCACATTGTGGATGCATTCTGTCATGTCTAAGCCAGGATGATATTTTTCCTGTAAAAAGTAGACAAGGTCTGCTATATCTTGAATGGATACGCCTCGTTCTTGTAAACGGCGTCTTGCTGTTTTTTCTACTTCGTTCATCTCATGATGATGCGGCATATATTCCTCACCCAATCCTCGTAATTTGTCCACAACGTGTAGAAAGCTTCGGATAGTAAATAGTATTCATAAATCCCTCAACCTGCGACTACGATATGATAAGAGATTGATCTTATGAACGCAGGTGAAAACATGAAAGAAACCATTTATCACACATTTGGTATTGATGTGCGTCAACTTATGCCATACGGCAGTTATCAGAGCTTTCAAACGTCGGAGGCTCTCTTTATCATTGTTCCTGTGTCTCATTTGCGAGAAGAAGAACTCACAGAGCTGTTTCATATCAGTCAGTATTTACTGAATGCCGGAGACCCATACGTCGCTGTGTTTGAATTAACGAATGAAGAGAAACCCACCTTTACTCATGGAAAGGAGCTGTATGCTTTACTAAAGGCAGCACCGCCGATCTCAAGTCGCTCGTTTCAACAGGCGTCAGAGCTGGCGACCTTTCATGTTAGGGGAAGAGGATTTCCATATGAGGTGTCTGAAACAAAACGTGTGGGAGCGTGGAAGGAATTATGGGCAAAACGGTTAGATCAGCTTGAAGGTTTTTGGATGCAGCAAATGCACCAAAAACCACTAGAACGGTTTGAAAAAAAATTCATCGAATCCTTTCCGTATTATCTTGGATTAACGGAAAACGCCATTCAATATTTAGTGGATACTGAGCTGGATGATGAACCGAAAGAATGTGACTCAGGCACTGTCTGCCACCAGCGTTTTTCGCGGAGAACATGGCCGCTTGAACAACCGCTTCGTTTACCTGTAGATTGGGTCTTTGATCATCCAACCCGGGATATCGCCGAATACTTAAGAGAAACCTTTGTCCAGCATAAGGAAGATTTAATTGAAGAGGGCTTCTCCTTTCTTCAGCAATATGAGCAGGTAACACCACTTTCTTCTTTTTCTAAGCGTTTGTTATACAGCCGCTTGTTGTTTCCGCTTCATTATTTTGAAATTGTGGAAGGCTACTATATGTCGGGAGAAACTGAAAAATCATATTATGAAGAACGGCTAGATTACGTCTTAAATGATGCGAATCGCTATGAATACTTTCTAAAAGTCTTTCAAGAAATGAGTGCCATGCGAAGCGGCGGAAGCCTTATTCCACCTGTTGGCTGGATCACAGGTCCACTGATTTGAAGTTTCCGTGAACAGATGAAACGTCTCTTTTCTCTTGAGGCGTTTTTCGTTATGCTTAAAGAAATCAATCAAAGGAGTGTTCTTCTTGACGAAACCTTATGTCTATATCACAAGAAAGCTGGATGAAGCATCACTTACACGACTAAAAGAAGTCGCTCATATCGAGATGTGGCTGAGCGAGGATGAGCCATGTCCACGGGAAGAATTAGAGAAACAAGCAGCAACAGCGGATGCGCTTCTCACCATGCTGTCAGATCAAGTAGATGAAGCTCTTTTATCAAAGGCTCCACATGTTAAGGTGATCGCAAACCTTGCTGTGGGTTATGACAATATTGATCTTGAAGCAGCTAAAAAGCGCAATATCACCATTTGTCATACGCCTGATGTATTAACAGAATCCACGGCTGATTTAGCCTTTGCCCTTCTGATGGCATCAGCGAGACGGATTGTCGAGGCGAGTGATTGGGTGAAGGACGGAAATTGGACAGGCTGGGGACCGCTTCTTCTTGCAGGAGCTGATGTTCATCACAAAACCCTCGGAATTGTCGGCATGGGCAGCATCGGAACAGCGCTTGCCAAGAGGGCAGCAGGCTTTGACATGAAGGTGCTGTATCATAACCGGTCAAGAAAGCCAGAGGCAGAAGCACAGCTCGGCGTGACCTATGCGGCTTTTGAGGACTTGCTCACGCAGTCTGATTTCATCGTCTGCCTGACGCCGTTAACCCCGGAAACGAAAGACATGTTTAATGAAAAGGCATTTGATCTGATGAAGAACTCTGCTTATTTTATAAACGTATCAAGAGGACAAACTGTGGATGAGGATGCTTTATATGAGGCAGTTACGACAGGAAAAATTGCCGGTGCTGGTCTGGATGTATTTAGGGAGGAGCCTGTCAACCCATCTCATCCGTTAACAACATTACCTAACGTTACGGTTCTCCCTCATATTGGAAGTGCGAGTGTCGAAACGAGAAAAACGATGATGCGTTTATGTGCTGATAATATTGCGCTTGTCCTGCAAGGTCAGCAAGCCAAAACACCGGTTCGCTCATCATATCAGGCTCCCTGAGTTTCGGGAGCTTTTCTGACAAAAATATTTTGAAAATATAGAATCTTGATATAAATAGCTGTTAAGCGGTTTCATTCTGACAATCTCTTATTTTATTACCTTGTCAAAATGAGGATACCCCTTTATAATGTGTGTACATTGAATGTCTGTGTAAGGTTAACAAATGTCTTTTTAGAGAGGACATTTACGGAGAAAGGTGGAATTTCAGGTGAAGGCAATTCGAGTTGGGCTATTAGGATTAGGAACAGTGGGGAGCGGTGTCGTCAAGATTATCCAAGACCATCAGGATAAATTAATGCACCAAATCGGCTGTCCGGTATTAATACAAAAAGTGCTTGTGAGCAATCCCGATAAAAAGAGAGATGTGGATGTGGCAAGAGAGGTCTTCACAACTGAAGTATACGATGTGATTAGAGATCCAGAAGTCGACGTCATTATTGAAGTGATGGGCGGCATTGAAGAGACAAAACAATATTTAATAGATGCATTAAATGAGAAAAAGCATGTCATTACCGCCAATAAAGATTTAATGGCACTTTACGGAACAGAGCTTCTACATGTGGCGAAAGAAAATGGCTGTGATCTTTATTATGAAGCAAGTGTCGCCGGAGGAATTCCAATTCTGCGTACGTTGGAGGAAGGATTAGCCTCTGACCGAATTACGAAGATGATGGGAATTGTGAACGGCACAACGAATTTTATTTTAACGAAAATGAACGTCGATAAAAGTGCATATGAAGATGTCTTAAAAGAAGCACAGGATCTTGGCTTTGCAGAATCAGACCCAACAGCTGATGTAGAAGGACTGGATGCAGCAAGGAAAATGGCGATTCTTGCAAGACTCGGCTTTTCTATGAATGTGGAATTAGAGGATGTAAAGGTGAGAGGCATCTCTGACGTTTCTGATGAAGATATTAATTTCAGTAAACGATTCGGCTACACAATGAAGCTAATCGGAATTGCCCAGCGAGACGGAGAAAAAGTAGAAGTCAGTGTCCAGCCAACTCTACTTCCTGATCACCATCCGCTTTCATCGGTCAACAATGAATTCAATGCGGTGTATGTCTATGGAAGTGCTGTGGGAGAAACGATGTTTTACGGACCTGGAGCTGGAAGTCTGCCAACGGCAACCGCTGTTGTATCAGACTTAGTCGCCGTCATGAAAAACATGCGCCTTGGTGTGAACGGAAGTGGATTTATTGCACCGCAATTTGAGAAAAAGATCAAATCACCATCGGAAGTATTTGCTCAGCAATTTTTAAGAATTCATGTGAGAGATCAAGTCGGGGCATTTTCCCGCATTACATCTATTTTTTCTGAAAGAGGCATCAGCTTTGAAAAGATCCTTCAGCTTCCTGTGAAAGGGCATGACGAGCTGGCTGAAATTGTGATTATTACACACCGGACCTCAGAAGAAGATTTTTCAAATATCCTGCAAAAATTAAACGATCTCGACGTGGTGGTTCAAGTGAAGAGCACGTACCGAGTAGAAGGGAACGGTTTAAGCTGATGAAGTGGAATGGACTTATTGAAGAATTCCAAGAATTCTTACCAGTAAACGAATCAACACCAAAACTAACATTAAATGAAGGGAATACGCCGCTGATCCACCTCTCCAAGCTTTCGGAAAAGCTGGGGATTGAGCTTCATGTAAAAACAGAGGGCGTCAATCCAACAGGCTCTTTTAAGGACCGCGGGATGGTCATGGCTGTTGCAAAGGCAAAAGAAGAAGGCAATGATACGGTCATGTGTGCTTCGACAGGGAATACTTCGGCAGCGGCAGCCGCTTATGCAGCCCGTGCTGATATGAAATGTATCGTCATCATTCCAGACGGAAAAATTGCCTTTGGTAAGCTCGCGCAGGCGGTGATGTATGGAGCAGAGATCATTGCGATTGACGGAAACTTTGATGACGCACTGAAAATCGTTCGCAGCATCTGTGAAAAATCACCGATTGCCCTTGTGAACTCTGTCAATCCATACCGAATTGAAGGACAAAAGACGGCGGCATTTGAAATCTGTGAGCAGCTAGGCTCGGCTCCTGACGTACTGGCGATTCCTGTTGGAAATGCAGGGAATATCACTGCCTACTGGAAAGGCTTTAAGGAATATCATGAGAAAAAAGGAACGGGATTGCCTGTTATGCGCGGCTTTGAAGCAGAAGGCGCAGCAGCGATCGTACGAAACGAAGTGATTGAACAGCCAGAAACAGTGGCAACTGCCATCCGTATCGGAAATCCTGCAAGCTGGAAACAAGCTGTGGCAGCGGCAGATGAATCAAACGGAAAGATTGATGAAGTGACAGACGAAGAAATTCTTCATGCATATCAATTGATTGCTCGTGAAGAAGGCGTGTTTGCAGAGCCAGGCTCATGTGCGTCTATCGCAGGTGTGCTAAAGCAAGTGAAATCCGGAGAAATCAAGCCAGGCAGTAAAGTTGTTGCGGTATTAACAGGCAACGGATTGAAAGACCCAAATACGGCCATTGATATTTCACAAATCAAACCGGTTACACTCGATGCAGATGAAGATCAAATTCTTGAACACTTGGAAAAGGCTGCGCGCGTATGAGTAAAGCCTCCATGCTTTTTTCAATCACAGTACCGGGAAGCACTGCCAATTTAGGACCAGGCTTTGATTCAGTTGGTATGGCGCTCAGCCGTTATTTAAAGCTATCGGTCTTTGACCATGATAGCTGGCTGTTTGAAGCTGAATCAGATGTCGTGTCTGGGATTCCACCCGGCACCGACAACCTCATTTATCAAACAGCCAAAAAGGTCGCAGATCACTTTGGAAAAACACTCCCGCCTGTTTATGTCAAAGTGTGGAGTGATATTCCATTGGCACGGGGGCTGGGCAGCAGTGCTGCTGCCATTGTGGCAGCCATTGAGCTAGCCAATCAGCTTCTCAAATTAAATATGACGGATGATCAAAAGCTCTTTTTTGCAAGTGAGGTAGAAGGTCATCCAGATAATGCGGGTGCCTCTTTATTCGGGGGTTTACTGATTGGTCTTCATGAGGAAGACAAGACACATGCCGTCAAAGTGCAGCATGTGGATATAGATGTTGTCGTCGTGATTCCTTTTTATGAAGTGCTGACAAAGGATGCCCGTGATGTCCTGCCAGAGGATTTTTCCTATAAACATGCTGTCAGTGCGAGTGCTGTGAGCAACGTGCTTGTTGCCGCTTTAATGACGCAAAACTGGCCGCTTGTTGGAGAAATGATGAATAAGGATTTATTTCATCAGCCTTACCGCACAATGCTCGTTCCAGAGCTGTCAAAGGTAGAGCATGTCGCTTCGCTAAAAGGAGCGTATGGAACGGCATTAAGCGGTGCTGGTCCGACCATCTTAACCTTAGTTGAAAAAGGGAGGGGAGAAGGGCTGAAAAAGCAGCTTGCCCAAAACTTCCCACATTGCGAAGTAGATTTGTTGACGGTACCAGTAGAAGGTGTTGTTGTGGAGCATGATCCTGTTAATCAAGTAAAGAACGTGCTGTAAAAATGCACGTTCTTTTTTTATTTTTGTTTTTATAAAATGAAGCAGGGATTATTATTTAGAGGATCGAACTATTTTTTATGCATAAAAGGAGGAGATACATTCATGAAGAAATTGATGACAGCAGAAGATTTAACGAAAATTGTTTCTGTTTCTCATCCGGTTTATTCACCAGATGGAAAAAAAGCGGTTTTTACAAAGGTCACGGTGAATGATAAAAAGAACGATTACAACATCCATTTATGGGTTCGAGATGAAGAGACAGAGGAGCTGTCACAATGGACATTTGAGGATGGAAAGCATCATCAGCCGGTGTGGTCAAAAGACAGTAGGCAGCTCGCGTTTATTTTGCAAAAGCCAAAGGAAGCTCCTCAGCTTGCACTGATTCAGTGCGAGGGAGGCGGTGTGCGCACCTTAACGGCGATTCCTTACGGGGTATCTCATCCTGTCTTTTCACTAGATGGAGATTTTCTTTATGCGGCTGTGTCACTGAAGCCCTCAGAATCTGTTCATGATGAAAAGAAGGAAGAGCGGGATGAGTTCGCTGCTGCGGTATATGATGATTTGACCTATAAAGCAGATGGCAGAGGCTTTTTAGATGGGCGTTTTACGCAGATTATTCAAGTAAATGTTCATTCAGGAGAGGTCGAGACAGTTACGAGCGGACAGCATCATCATATGAATCACACGCTCTCTCCATGCGGGAAATGGCTTGCCTATATTCAATCAAATCCTCAGAAACCTTACATAAGTGATATGTGCCTCCAATCATTAGAGGACGGTACGACAAAGAAAATCACACAATCATCAGGCGCTTATTCTACCGTATCTTTTGCTCCTAATGGAGAGAGCCTCGTGTATATCGGACATGAACGCGAATTCCAAAATGCTACCTTCCCAGCATTATGGCTGTATGATCTGAAGGAGGGGAATGTCGTTCAGCTGTCAGAAATGCTCGATATGTATGTGGGCAACTGTTTGGCAGGGGACAGCTTTATGGGAGAAGCCAATCAGCTTCCGCAGTGGACAAAGGATAGCCAGGGGTTTTATGCGCTTGTTTCCGATCAAGGCAGTACAGGGATTTATTATTTCTCCGTTGAAGGCTTAGCCTATCCTGTTCGATTAGAGGCAGAACATATCACAAACTTCAGCCTTCATCCAGATGAATCCAAAATGCTGCTGAGCCGGCTGTCCCCCGTTTCTCCAAGTGAGCTGTATGAGCTGACATTAGGGGAGACGGATCTAAAGCAAATCACATTCGAGCATGATGGATTCCTCAAGGAGCATGTCCTATCGGTACCAGAGCCATTTTCGTTTCAGTCAAAAGAAGGTGTCGAGGTGCATGGCTGGTTTATGAAGCCCTCCGAGATGGAAGAGGGGAAGACTTATCCGCTTATTTTAGAAATTCATGGCGGACCGCATGCCATGTATGGTTATACGTATTTTCATGAATTTCAAATGCTCGCTGCTGAAGGTTATGCTATCGTATATATCAATCCTCATGGCAGTCATGGATACGGACAAATGTTTACCGATCGTGTGAGAGGGAGCTATGGTGACGTTGATTATGAAGATGTGATGCAGGCTGTTGATCATGTGCTGAAAGCCTATGACTTCCTTGATGAAACAAGACTTGGGGTGACAGGCGGCAGCTATGGCGGTTTTATGACCAACTGGATTGTCGGACAGACTGGCCGTTTTCGCGCAGCCGTCACACAGAGGTCCATTTCAAACTGGATTAGCTTTTATGGCATCAGTGATATCGGTTATTACTTCACAAGATGGCAAATCGAAGGTGATATCTATGATTCAGCCGATAAGCTATGGGATCGTTCACCGCTAAAGTATGTGAAACAAGTAAATACGCCGCTTCTCATCCTGCACAGTGACGAAGACTATCGCTGCCCAGTAGATCAAGCAGAACAGCTTTTTGTAGCACTGAAGGAGCTTGGGAAAGACACAAGGCTCGTCAAATTCCCGAAGGCATCTCATGATTTATCGAGAAGTGGCCATCCAGGGCAGCGTATTCAAAGACTGACCTTTATCAAGGATTGGTTTAGAGAGAAGTTAAACTAAAAAAAAACGACCCAAATTCGGGTCGTTTTCATGTCATATATGAATTAGAAAACCTGTTCAACTTCTACAACGCCAGGCACTTCTTCTAATAATGCGCGCTCAATACCGGCTTTCAATGTAATGGTTGAACTTGGGCAGCTGCCGCATGCACCAAGAAGACGTAATTTCACAATGCCATCTTCAATGTCTACAAGCTCACAGTCTCCGCCATCACGTAATAGAAATGGACGAAGTTTGTCCAGTACTTCCTGTACTTGGTCTTTCATTTCGACTTCAGTCATTGGATATAATCGCTCCTTTCACAACATATCACCATTATATTCATCTGGACGATAAAAATCTATTGATTGGTTTCAAAGTTTCCTTCTCATTATAGCACAATCTCATCTTGAAACAAAAAGTGATTTTGACTTTTTTCATACAGAAAATTCAGCTAAAATAAAGAAAGAATAGGGGGCTTGCCAAATGAATCAAACCGTCGATCTTTATGTATATGGAAGAGATGTACTTTGCGCTAGCTGCGTGAATCTGCCTTCTTCAAAAGACACATTTGAGTGGTTAGATGCAGCGTTAAAACGAAAATATCCGAATCAGCCGTTTCGCATCACATATATTGATATTGAGCACCCACCAGAAAACGAACACCAAAAGGAATTGTCTGAACGAATTCTTGATGATGAATTCTTTTATCCGCTTGTCTTAGTGGAAGATCAAATTGTTGGAGAAGGTAATCCAAAATTAAAAGACATTTATCAAGAAATGGAGAAATACGGTTACACGGAGAGCAGTGATTAAACTGTTCTTTTTTTGAGAAAATAAACAGAACGAACGTTCCTTTTTGGGTTGAAAAAGAACGTTTGTTCGATTATAATGAAATGAAAGGAGCGTGAGCATCATGAATTATTTACTGAAACAATCTCTTCAACAGCAAATACCAATTGAGATGATTTATATGAAGAGAAACGGAGAGTGCACGAAGCGAAAAATCATTGTCCAACGTCAAACGGACCAGCTCATCCAAGCGTATTGTTTATCGAAAAAGACGATGAGAACGTTTCGTAAAGACTGCATCCTTGCCCTTGCTCCGATCAAATTGACCCGTTCATCGGCACATGCCGTTTCATAAAAAAAGCTCCCTCGACGAGAAGGAGCTTTGAGATCAAATTCACATGATGTTAGCCATTGTGATGCTTATACATCCAAAGAAGTCCGGATTTTAGAAGTCTAGGTACACGGCCAACAAGTGGACGATCTGCTACTAAGCCAAAGCCAGCCTTTTTCCCTAAAGATCCTAAGACACCTTTTAGCTTAAACTGAGGATAAGCCTCAGGAAGCGGCTCGTTTTTCCAGCGTTTTTGTAGAGATTGGACAATTTGTTCTGCCTGAGCCTCGGCAAGCTGTGCACTTGGAGCATGCGGGAGACTTGCACAATCACCCACGACATAGACGTGCTCATCTCCAGGAAGATTGTGATGAGGAGTTAATACGACGCGGCCTTGTACGTCCTTTTCAACATTCATCTCTCGTATCACTTTGCTTGGCTGAATGCCTGCTGTCCATACGATGACCTCTGCTTCAATGGCATCATCATGGTTATAAACAACACCTTCTTCAACCTTCGTAATATTCGCACAGTTAATGATCTTTACGTCATTTTCTTCAAACCACTTTTGCACATATAAACTTAATCTTTTTGGGAAGCTTGATAGAATCAGCTCTCCACGGTCGAAAAGAATAATGTTTAAATCAGCACGGCTCTCTCTTAATTCACTGGCTAGCTCTACCCCGCTAAGTCCAGCACCGACGATGCCAACCGTTGCACCTGCACTCAAATTGTTTAATTTGTTATACGTATGTCTTGACTGATCAATGGTTTGAATGCTGTATGTATGCTCTTTCGCACCAGGGACATTATGATACTTGTCCTCACAGCCGAGTCCAATCACCGTGTGGTCATATGGAATGGGTTCACGGTCGCTAAATAAGATTTGTTTGTTTTCAATATCAATTTTTTCTACTTCCCCATATTGAATATCCAGCTTCGGATGCTCTGGAAATGATACTCGAATGTGATGATCAGAGATCGTTCCAGCAGCGAGTGCATAATATTCTGTTTTTAAACAGTGGTAAGGATTTCGATCAATTAATGTGATAGTAACATCATCAGGTAATTGATTTGGCAATAAGCGGTGGAGAACCCGCATATTCCCGTAACCTCCGCCGATCAAGACTAAATTTTTCATGACGATTCTCCTTTTCCCCGTAGACATTGAAAAACACTTATACTAAAAAACTTTAAGTTAAAATACCAAATAAAATTATATCGAATTTACTGTGAAACCACAATAATTGTTTCAAAATAACCTACATATTCATTAGTTAGTCCTAAATAGTAAAACATTTTATGAGGAATAGGCGTAACGATACAGGTGAAGCTCATGTTTTGACTAATAGAAGGAATTTCGGTAGGATGGTAAAGCAATGTGAGGTGAAGCAAAGTGTTCCCACTGATCGAATTTTGTGTAAGTAATCTTGCACAAGGGTCTCAAGAAGCAAAAGAGAAGCTTGATAAAGACCCGAACCTAGACGTTATGGAATACGGCTGTTTAAGCTACTGCGGCAAATGTATGGACTCCCCATTTGCACTCGTGAATGGAGAATTTGTTTCCGGAGAAAATGCAGAGCAGCTAGTCGAGCGTATTTATGCTTTTATAGAGGAAAATGAGATGTTTTAAATGCACCACATGGGTCATGAGGTGCATTTTTTTCATATTTTTATTTTCCATTTTTAAGGAGAATGAATAGAAAGCGCATCCAATATGTTATGCTAATAAAATATCACAAAATGAAGCATCACACGAGAGAAAATGAGGCATATGCATAATAAAAGCCCCTTGCCATGGCAGCAAAGAGCTTTTATGTATGAAAAACGGGGGATGATAAGATTGTCTCCTGAATCGACTCCTTTTATACTATAAAGAAACAACATTTTTGGAGGAAGCTCATGACATCATTTCAATTCACGAAAATGCACGGATTAGGAAATAATTATATATACGTCAATCAGATGAAGGAACAGCTTCCAGAAGAGCAGCTATCAGAGATAGCAATCCAGGTTTCTTCTATTTACACAGGAATCGGTTCAGACGGAATGATCCTTATTTGCCCATCAGATGTTGCACCTGTGAAAATGCGCATTTTCAACAATGATGGATCAGAGGGGAAAAACTGCGGCAACGGTCTGCGCTGCGTCGCAAAATATGTGTATGAGCATCAAATCGTAACAGACACAACATTCCAGATTGAGACATTGTCAGGACTCGTTGAAGCGACCGTTCATGTGCAGGATGACCACGTTCATTTAGTAACAGTAGATATGGGGAAGCCTCGTTTTGAAAAAGAAGCGATGCCGATGCTTGGTGAACCAGCAAGCACAACGATTAATGAACCACTTGATTTTGGCACGACGACCTTAAATGGAACAGCCGTTTCAATGGGAAATCCCCACATCGTGTTTTATTTAGACGACATTGAAAAGGCACCGCTTGATACAATTGGGCCAATCATCGAAAAACACGACATGTTCCCAGAAGGCGTCAATGTGGAATTTGTAGAAGTGGTCAGTGAAACAGAGCTGCATTTTCGCGTGTGGGAAAGAGGATCTGGCATTACTCAAGCCTGCGGAACAGGTGCTTGTGCGGCTGCTGTATCCACGATTATGAATGGACAGGCGAAAAAGGAAACAGACATGACGGTTCACTTAGCAGGCGGAGATCTCATCATTCGCTGGAAAGACAATGAGCATGTGCTTATGACAGGACCTGCTGAAACGATTTGTGACGGCACATTTTATCTGTAAACCATTTATTTGAGAAAAGGCACCATCACGTTTATAATTGAAAAGAAACATCCAGTCAAAAGGAGGGATGATCATGAGTACACCAGTAACCATTACAGAAGCTGCTGCACTGCAGATTAAAGATATGATGAAAGAACATGAAGAAGAAAATGCGTTCCTGCGAGTGGGCGTAAAAGGCGGCGGATGCAGCGGTCTTTCATACGGCATGGGCTTTGACCATGAAGTTTCAGAGAAAGACACGCAGTTCGAACAGCAAGGCATTCAGGTCCTTGTCGACTCCGAAAGCCTTGATATCATGAACGGCACCATCATTGATTTCAAACAATCACTAATGGGCGGCGGTTTCACCATCGACAATCCGAACGCCATCGCGTCATGCGGATGCGGTTCTTCTTTCAGAACAGCGACGAATACCGGTACGCCGGAAGAGTGTTAACAACTGATCGTGAATGAAGATAAGCCTTCTTGTTCGTTTGTTTTTGTAAACAACACGATTGAGGAGGCTTTTTTGATGAAGAAAACCAACCATAAAAAAAGACACTCATTCAGTGTCTCAGCTTGTAGACAAAGTCTACAAGCTTTTTTGTATAATAAGGGTAATAACAATAATCTGTGGGGGATAAACATGTTATCGAAACGTGAAGAAGAAAGACGGAATCAATTAGAAGTAGTGGCTTTAGATGAATTAGTGCCTCAAGATCATCTTGTACGGAAAATAGATCAAGCAATCGATTTTGACTTTATTTATGATCTTGTCAAAGATCACTATAGTTCCGACAATGGAAGACCAAGTGTTGATCCTGTTGTTCTCATTAAGATGGTCTTAATTCAATATTTATTTGGTATTCGCTCTATGCGTCAAACCATTAAAGAAATTGAAACCAATGTGGCTTATCGTTGGTTTATTGGATATGGGTTTTCGGAGAAAATCCCGCACTTTTCTACCTTCGGTAAAAACTACGTGAGACGCTTCCACGATACAGATTTATTTGAACAAATTTTCTACCGAATCTTAAGAGAAGCGATGAAAAAAGGGTTCGTTGACCCGTCTATTGCCTTCATTGATTCCACTCATGTCAAAGCGAATGCCAATAAGAAGAAACTTGAAAAGAAAGTCGTTCGAGTAGAAACGCGAAGTTATCAAAATCAGCTTCATGAAGAGATCAATATTGATCGTGAAGAACATGGAAAAAAGCCCTTACCCCTACAGAATAAAGAAGAAACAAAAGAAATCAAGGTCAGCACAACTGACCCAGAGAGTGGCTACTATGTAAAGGATGAACGTGAAAAGTCATTTGCTTATTCATTTCATACAGCTTGTGATTCAAAAGGATTTATTTTAGGCTCGCTGGTCACAGGCGGAAATGTTCATGATAGTCGTATGTTGGATTCACTCGTATCAAAGGTGACAGAGAAAGTCGGAAAACCAAATGTAGTCGCAGTAGATGCGGGATATAAAACACCTTACATCGCTAAGTTCTTAATGGATCAAGAGATAAGACCTGTCATGCCCTACACTCGTCCAAGAACAAAAGCTGGTTATTTGAAAAAGAATGAATACGTATACGATGCATATTTTGATTGTTACATTTGCCCCAACGGGCAAATTCTCTCTTATCGTACAACGACTAGAGAAGGCTATAAGCAATATGCGTCCGATTCAGAAGTATGTAAGTCCTGCTCGTTTTTAGATAACTGTACCCAAAGTCAAAACCACACCAAACAAATTCATCGGCATATTTGGCAGGATTACCTAGATGAAGCAGACAATCTGAGACTTACTGAAATAAATAAGAGCATCTACGCAAAACGGAAAGAAACGATTGAACGCGTTTTTGCGGATGCAAAAGAAAAGCATGGTATGCGTTGGACGAAACTTCGTGGGCTGAAAAAAGTTTCAATGCAAGCGATGCTTACTTTCGCTGCCATGAACCTTAAAAAGCTAGCAAACTGGACATGGAAAGTACCATGTCCAGCGTAAAACACGTGATGTTTTTTCAAAAAAATGTGAAAACCCCACTTTTACTTGAAGTAAAAGTGGGGTTTGTCTACGGTCTGAGACACTCATTCAGTGTCTCTTTCTCATATTGCTTCTTCTATTTTCAACAGCTCTTTATCCAAGACATCCACCAGCTCCTGAGTGCTAAACATATAGATCACTACTTCTTTATTTTCATCTTCCACATGAACTTCAATCACCATTTTAATCTTTGCTGGTTTTTCATGGTACACCACTTCAAAGATGCCCATTTTTTTCGTTTCATTGTTTTTATTCATCTTTTGAACTTTGTAGAGTATCTGTTTGATTTCTTGATCACTCAAACCAGAATCCAAAACCGAAGTGGACACACGCTTTAAAAAAGGTTCTAGTTGATCAACATCCATATTCAATCCTGCTGCGAACTGCGCATAATGTTTGTTGTAGTCTTTTGCAAACAGTTCAACTGAGCCACCAACCATCAGTAACAAGATCAAACTAATTATGAAACGTTTTAACATCTTTCCACCTATCCTTCATTAAGATCTTCTTCCTTTCCTATATCGGTTGATCAGGTGAAACCTTCATTCTCACTTCAACCATTCTAAATCGCTCAATTTTGTTACAGCTTGCTCTCACAACTGGCTATTTCCACCCGAAAAGAGTATCATGAGAACCAGACATAAACTGTAGGTAGAAAAGAGGTTGCTGAGGTTTGAGTGAACAAATCAATTGCAGGAACTGTCATGAACTGATTCCGTATCGGTCCAAAACGTGTCCAGCTTGCGGGATTGAGAAGCCGCTTCCGAAAAAGGAACGTGTGAAGGATCGGGTGATTTTGGTTGTGGCAGGGATTGTTGTGGTGCTACTTGCTGCAATGGTACTTGGAATGGCGAATGCCTATATTGGGGTTTTTAAATAAACGAAAAAGGAGTTCCGCTTGTGGGAACTCCTTTTTTTGATTTCGCTTATTTGTTTTCAAATAAGCTTGTGGAATGAAGAGGCTGTACACGGGCTTTCGGGTCCATGTAGGCTTTCGCATTGTTGACAGCCGTTGGTGCTTCACCAAATCCGCTGGCAATCAATTTGACTTTTCCTTCATACGTACAGATGTCCCCTGCCGCATAGAAGCCTTCAATGTTTGTTTCCATTGTGGATTTCACGACGATCGAGTTCTTTTCGATTTCAAGACCCCATTGTTTAATTGGTCCAAGGGAGGAAACAAAGCCGAAGTTGACGATCACGTCATCTACATCAAGCACTTGTTTTTTGTCACCTTTGACTTCTTCTAGCACAATCTGTTCAATGCGGTCTTCACCAATAAGCTCCGTTGGGACAAATGGCGTCACGACATTGACTTTCGAGTTGTGAAGGTTTTCTACACTGTGCTCATGTGCGCGGAATTTATCTCGGCGGTGAATAATGGAGACCTCTTTTGCGATAGGCTCAAGCATCAGCGCCCAGTCCACTGCAGAGTCTCCGCCGCCAAGAACGGCCACACGTCTCCCAGCAAATTGGTTCAAATCATTAATGAAGTAATGCAGGTTGCTTCCTTCAAATGATTCTGCTGCATCTAGCTCAAGCTTTCTCGGTTGGAATGCACCGTTACCAGCTGTGATGATGATCGTTTTAGAATAATGAATCTCTTGATTTGTCACAAGTTTAAAGATCCCATCTGCCTGCTTTTCAACCGTTTCAACTGCTTGCTCTAAGCAAATGGTTTGATCAAATTTATCCATTTGTTCCTTTAAGTTATCAACTAATTCTTGTGCGCGGATTTTTGGAAAACCAGCCACATCATAAATATATTTTTCAGGGTAAAGAGCGGATAATTGACCGCCGAGCTGAGGAAGGCTTTCAATGATTTTCACACTTGCCTGTCTCATGCCACCGTAAAACGCAGTAAACAATCCTACTGGGCCGCCCCCGATAACGGTAATGTCATATACCTTAGAATCTTCTTGCATTCCTTTAATCCTCCCAAATGAAAATTGTTATCACTATATCATATCATACCACATAACGTCGTTTGACTTGTTTTGAAAAACTTGTCGTTTTTTGATGCCGTAGCTTTGAAAAAGAGGAAAAAGTGAGAAAGACCGTTTATCATAAGGATTTTCAGTTTAAAGCCTTGAAAATTGGATCAGAACTCGCTATTATTGTTAAGGGAACTAAATATTAATTTTTTATGAATTTTTGTCGGATACGGTCAAATGCTTTCGTTTTATGTAGGTGAAAGTTCAGATTTTCACATACTTATTTTTTTGTTTAAATTTCATAAAATGCCGGAAAGCGGTTGAGAATAACGATATGTAATTCTTTATCCGTTTTACAGCAAATTTAAAAAAGGTGGATGTGATTCCAGTGAATAAACCGAAAATCGTTGTATTAGGTGCAGGTTATGGCGGATTAATGACTGTAACAAGATTAACAAAACAGCTTGGCACAAATGATGCGGACATTACTCTTGTGAACAAGCATAATTATCATTACGAAACAACATGGTTACATGAAGCAAGTGCAGGTACGCTTCATCATGATCGCTGTCGTTACCAAATCAAAGATGTGATTAACAGTTCCCGTGTCAACTTTGTACAAGCAACAGTTGAAAGCATTAATAAGGAAGAGAAGAAAGTTGTGACATCAGATGGCGAACTTTCTTACGACTACCTTGTTGTTGCGCTTGGTGCTGTTCCTGAAACATTTGGTATTGCAGGACTGAAAGAATATGCATTCTCTATTTCTAACATTAACTCTGCTCGTCAGCTTCGTGAGCACATTGAACTTCAATTTGCGACGTATAATACGGAAGCTGAAAAACGTCCAGAGCGCTTGACAATCGTTGTCGGCGGTGCGGGCTTCACAGGTATTGAGTTCCTTGGTGAGCTTGGAAATCGTGTGCCTGAGCTTTGCAAAGAGTATGATATTGATCAAAAAGACGTACGTATCATCTGTGTAGAAGCTGCACCAACAGCTCTTCCAGGATTCGATCCTGAATTGATCGACTATGCAATGAACTACCTTCAAGGTAAAGGTGTTGAGTTCAAAATTGGTACAGCGATCAAAGAATGTACGCCTGAAGGCATCATTGTTGGAAAAGACGATGATACTGAAGAAATCAAAGCTGAAACTGTTGTTTGGGCAGCTGGTGTACGTGGTAACCCAATCGTTGAAGAAGCTGGATTTGAAAACATGCGCGGCCGCGTAAAAGTATCTCCAGATCTTCGTGTACCAGAAAATGATGATGTATTCATCATCGGTGACTGTTCATTGATCATCAATGAAGAAATCAACCGTCCATACCCACCAACTGCACAAATCGCGATGCAACAAGGTGAAACAGTAGCGAAAAACCTTGGAGCACTAGTGAAAGGTGGTTCTCTTGAAAGCTTTAAGCCAGACATCAAAGGAACAGTTGCTTCACTTGGTGAACACGACGCTGTAGGTGTTGCGTTTGGTAAAAAACTTCAAGGAACAAAAGCTTCAGCAATGAAGAAAATCATCGACAACCGTTCTTTATTCATGGTTGGCGGACCAGGGCTTGTTCTGAAAAAAGGAAAATTCAAGTTCTTCTAAACCGATATAGACAAAAACGTGTATCCTCGTGATACACGTTTCAGACCGTAGACAAACCCCACTTTTACTTCAAGTAAAAGTGGGGTTTTCACATTTTTTTGAAAAAACATCACGTGTTTTACGCTGGACATGGTACTTTCCATGTCCAGTTTGCTAGCTTTTTAAGGTTCATGGCAGCGAAAGTAAGCATCGCTTGCATTGAAACTTTTTTCAGCCCACGAAGTTTCGTCCAACGCATACCATGCTTTTCTTTTGCATCCGCAAAAACGCGTTCAATCGTTTCTTTCCGTTTTGCGTAGATGCTCTTATTTATTTCAGTAAGTCTCAGATTGTCTGCTTCATCTAGGTAATCCTGCCAAATATGCCGATGAATTTGTTTGGTGTGGTTTTGACTTTGGGTACAGTTATCTAAAAACGAGCAGGACTTACATACTTCTGAATCGGACGCATATTGCTTATAGCCTTCTCTAGTCGTTGTACGATAAGAGAGAATTTGCCCGTTGGGGCAAATGTAACAATCAAAATATGCATCGTATACGTATTCATTCTTTTTCAAATAACCAGCTTTTGTTCTTGGACGAGTGTAGGGCATGACAGGTCTTATCTCTTGATCCATTAAGAACTTAGCGATGTAAGGTGTTTTATATCCCGCATCTACTGCGACTACATTTGGTTTTCCGACTTTCTCTGTCACCTTTGATACGAGTGAATCCAACATACGACTATCATGAACATTTCCGCCTGTGACCAGCGAGCCTAAAATAAATCCTTTTGAATCACAAGCTGTATGAAATGAATAAGCAAATGACTTTTCACGTTCATCCTTTACATAGTAGCCACTCTCTGGGTCAGTTGTGCTGACCTTGATTTCTTTTGTTTCTTCTTTATTCTGTAGGGGTAAGGGCTTTTTTCCATGTTCTTCACGATCAATATTGATCTCTTCATGAAGCTGATTTTGATAACTTCGCGTTTCTACTCGAACGACTTTCTTTTCAAGTTTCTTCTTATTGGCATTCGCTTTGACATGAGTGGAATCAATGAAGGCAATAGACGGGTCAACGAACCCTTTTTTCATCGCTTCTCTTAAGATTCGGTAGAAAATTTGTTCAAATAAATCTGTATCGTGGAAGCGTCTCACGTAGTTTTTACCGAAGGTAGAAAAGTGCGGGATTTTCTCCGAAAACCCATATCCAATAAACCAACGATAAGCCACATTGGTTTCAATTTCTTTAATGGTTTGACGCATAGAGCGAATACCAAATAAATATTGAATTAAGACCATCTTAATGAGAACAACAGGATCAACACTTGGTCTTCCATTGTCGGAACTATAGTGATCTTTGACAAGATCATAAATAAAGTCAAAATCGATTGCTTGATCTATTTTCCGTACAAGATGATCTTGAGGCACTAATTCATCTAAAGCCACTACTTCTAATTGATTCCGTCTTTCTTCTTCACGTTTCGATAACATGTTTATCCCCCACAGATTATTGTTATTACCCTTATTATACAAAAAAGCTTGTAGACTTTGTCTACAAGCTGAAACGTGTATCCTCGTGATACACGTTTTTTTTTGACAGATTTTCTTACTTGGTGATCGGCAATAAAGTATGGTATGATAAATTATCAGAAAATTTAGATTAAGGGAGTGAGCAATATGAATGCACATACAAAAGAGAAGAAGTCCACCTGTCTATATTGTTCGGGGAAAGGATATTTTCAGCTATTGCTCGGCGGATCTGAAACATGTGAGGAATGTAAAGGGACAGGAAAGAAGCTTTAATCCTGCTGCTTTTTCCATTGATTGACTTCATCTCTATTTCCAAGTTAAACTAATGATGGGATATTTGGGGGTGGAGATGAAGTGATCAGTTTACCAGTCGTTATTATTTCCGTTATTTTATTTTTCGTGTTATTCTTCGGCATTGGCTTTTTGCTCAATATGCTGCTGAGAATGTCATGGATAATGGCTATTTTATATCCAATTGTATGCCTTTTCATTATCAACAATCAAAAGATGATCGCTTATGTGAGAGAACCGGGCATCGCTTTTTCAGGAATAGGAGACCGCATAGTTTCTCTCGCTGCGGCTGATATTATTATCTTGTTAAGCGGTCTTATTGGTGCAATTGTATCAGGTTTAGTCATCAATGCACTTCGAAAAAGAGGATATCAAATGTTTTAACTCACTTGTAGATAGGCAAGTGGGTTTTTTTGTTTCTCCTTTGCATAGTTTCCATTTTATTTGGAAACAAATAGATGGGTAGAGGAGTGACAAATAAAAATGAAAACATGGATGAAACGATTGTTCATGACAGCCCTTTTTATGCTTGCTCTTTTGACAAGCTTTACGGGCATATCTGGAGTTGAGCCAAGTGATGTAGCTGCCTGGGTGAAAGAGACGGATCCTGGCAAGCAAGTATCTTCTTTTTTCCAACAGCCAAAAAGAGAAACAATGGCACTCAAAAGTGATGAGTTGCGGGCTAATTCTCTCGAAGAAGCGTTTAATTGGAATGATTACCCGAAGCAAAAGGTTGTTGCCACAGGTTATACAGCAGGTGTGGAATCAACAGGCAAAACGAAGGAACACCATGCATATGGCATTACATATTCAGGCGTCAAAGTGAAACGTGATTTATATTCAACTGTGGCGGCGGACCCATCCGTCTTTCCAATTGGAACGGTGCTCTTTATCCCAAACTATGGCTACGGAGTGGTCGCAGATACGGGAAAAGCCATTAAAGGTCATAAGCTTGATTTATACTATGAAACCGTAGATGATGTGTATAGAGAATGGGGTAAAAAAGTGCTCGATGTGTATATCATCAAAAAGGGCGAAGGAACGTTAACGGAAAAAGACTTAAACCAGCTGAATGAAGCAAAATCAATGCAAGTATTCCGTCAGCAGTTTCAAGCCAATAAAGAATAAAAAAAGCTTTGGACACGTTTTAGGTCCAAAGCTTTTTTCGCTTCTACATGAAGTAATAGTCTAAGATGAGTGTCAGTAGGATCCCTGTTAAGCCGCCAAAGAAGACTTCAATCGGCTTATGACCAAGAAGCTCTTTCAATTTCTTTTGCTTTTCTTTTTCTTCCGCACTCGGGAAATTCTTTGCTTCAGAAACAAATCGGTTAAAATCTGTTACGAGCTTGTTCAGTACAGTCGCCTGTTCTCCTGCCTGTCTGCGTACACCTGTTGCATCAAACATGGTAATAATCGCAAAAATGGCGGAAATCGCAAAGATCGATGTATTGAGCCCGTGCTCTAAAGCCACTGCTGTTGAGAGTGCTGTTACGGCTGCGGAGTGTGAACTTGGCATTCCGCCTGTGCTTGTAATGAGCGACCAATCTAGTCGTCTAGAAATGATAAATTGAATCGGTACTTTTACAAATTGAGCAAAAAAGATGGCTGCAAGGCTGGCAAGCAGCGGAAAATTCGTCAGTACGCTCATGAACAAGAAACATCCTCTCTGTAAGAAAAAATATCGTGCAAAATGATGGACTGTGTACCCTAGTATGATGAAAAAATGATAGCAGATTCAAATGCTGCCAAGTCCATGTTCAATTATAACATTAAAGAAAGTAGATGTGGAACGAGGAGACGCGGACGGTCTCTACAAGTTTTCATCGCTTTTTCATGATGCCCTTCCGCGTGTGAAAATATAAATGTTCATCAAGTAAAGACAGACTGGCAATGATCGTACAGACCCGCAAATTTTGATATAATAGAAGTTCCAATGTGAAAAATGGAGTTCATTGAAGGAGCGTGTGGTAAATATGTTTTTCTCGACAAATGAATTGCAACATAAAGATACACTGGCGATCGGACTTTTTCAAAAGAGCCAATTATCAGGAAAAGCAAAAGAAATGGATGAATTACTTGAAGGACGAATCACTGAATTATTAAAAGAAGGCGATATTTCATCTAAACGAAATCAGCTTTCGAAGTTTTTTCCATCCCCTGAAACAGGCATCAAACGCATTTATTTTGTCGGGCTTGGGAAGGAATCAGATTACACGTTTGAAGAGGCAAAAGAAGGTTTTGCGCATTTATTTAGAAAGATTCATCAGGATAAAAAGCAAGCGATTTCGGTCTTACTGGATACGTTTATTGGAAAGGATTTGCCTGCCCAAGATGCAGCCCATGCCCTTTCTGAAAGCTGCCTTTTAGCTACATATGAATTACAAGATTTTAAACATAAAACAAATGAACCGGATCGCTTCATCGAATTCGTTTATGCAACGACGGATCATGATACAGCTGAAATTCAGGCAAGTCTGAAAGTGGGCGAGGTCTACGGACAGTCCGTCAATTCGGCTCGTACCCTTGTGAACATGCCGCCGAATATGCTCACATCCTCTGATCTGGCTTCGTATGCGGCAGAGCTTGCGTATAAATACGAATTTGAGATTGAAATTTTAGATAAAGAACAAATGGAAGAGCTCGGAATGGGCGGGATTCTAGCTGTCAATAGAGGCTCAACAGAACCACCAAAGCTCATCGTTCTGAAATATCAAGGCAAGGAAGAATGGACAGACGTGATTGGGCTTGTCGGTAAAGGGATCACATATGATACTGGTGGCTATTCATTAAAGCCAAGAGCCAGTATGGTTGGGATGAAAACTGATATGGGCGGCTCAGCTTCTGTTTTAGGTGCCATGGAAATCATCGGTGAACTGCGCCCAGAGCAAAATGTCATTGCTGTCATTGCCTCAACCGATAATATGATCTCGGCTGATGCCATGAAACCGGATGACGTCATTGTGTCGCTTAGCGGTAAAACAATCGAGGTACTGAATACGGATGCAGAGGGTCGTCTTGTTTTAGCAGATGGGGTGACATATGCGAAACAGCACGGTGCCTCAGTCCTTGTAGACGTGGCGACATTAACCGGCGGAGTCATTGTGGCACTTGGAAATGAGACAACAGGTGTCATGACGAATAACGATGAACTGTATGCCCAGTTTAAAGAGGCATCAGAAGAATGCGGGGAAATGATTTGGCAGCTGCCAATCACCGAAAAAGATAAAAAGCGCGTTCGAAACAGCAAAATGGCGGATCTCAATAACTCACCAGGCCGTGATGGACATGCGATCATGGCAGGAGCATTCATTGGTGAATTCGCTGAGAATACGCCTTGGGTTCACTTGGATATTGCAGGAACAGCCACAACAGAAAAGCCTTCATGCTTTGGGCCAACAGGGGCGACAGGTGTGATGGTACGGTCACTTGCCACATTTGTGGAACGATTTGAAGGTAAGAAATAAAGAATGAGGCTCTGCCAACTGGCGGGGCCTTTTTTATGTAGGCCATACGCCATTTGACGAAGAAAATTTTCTATGGTAACATACGTTGGTACTTTAATTATCTACTACATTAGTAAACTAAAGGATTTCGGGGGTTTCACCATGAATGCAGTTGTTTTAGCGGTTGTTTTAATGTTGATATTAAGCTTGCTGCGGGTCAATGTCGTGATTGCGCTAGCACTCGGTGCTTTAGCTGGCGGACTTGCAGGTGGATTAGGCCTAGGAGGAACAGTGGAAGCCTTTACTGACGGGCTCGGAGGAAATGCGACAGTGGCGATTAGTTATGCGCTTTTAGGGGCATTTGCTGCTGCGCTGACAAAAACGGGTCTTCCAGATGCCATGGTTGAAGGAGCAGTGAAGCTGTTAGGAAAAGAAGGCGACTCAAGAAGAAAAACATTATCAAAAGTACTGATCATTCTTGTGATTTTGATCGTATCTTGTTTTTCACAAAACGTCGTTCCGGTTCACATTGCCTTTATCCCGGTCTTAATTCCGCCATTATTAAAGGTGTTTAACGAGCTTCAAATTGACCGTAGACTGCTAGCGTGTGTCATGACCTTCGGACTCACTGCACCATATATTTTACTTCCAGTCGGTTTTGGACAGATTTTCCACGGAATGCTCCGTGATAATATGAAGGATGCAGGTCTAGCTGTGAATCTAGCAGATATTCCATATGCCATGCTGATCCCTGTTGGGGGGATGGTGCTAGGGTTGATCGTCTCTCTTTTCATGTATCGTAAGCCAAAAGTATATGAGGATCGCGATATTACAGATGTAGAGAAATCTGCTTATACGACAAAAAGTCTATTCTTTGCCGGTCTTGCCATTCTCGTCTCCTTGCTTGTCCAGCTTTATCTGTCTCAAAGCCTTGGCGTGGAAGGAATGATCTTCGGTGCACTTGCAGGACTGCTTGTCTTGTTTGTGACCGGAATGATGAAACGCGATGAAGCAGATCAACTGATTACATCTGGAATGAACATGATGGCATTTATCGGCTTTGTCATGCTTGTTGCGGCTGGATTTGCCAACGTTTTAACCAAAACAGGAGACATTGAAACGCTTGTGAAAGCATCTTCCCAATTTATCGGCAACAGCCAAAGTCTCGCGGCTATTTTAATGCTGCTTGTGGGTCTGCTTGTGACAATGGGGATCGGATCATCATTTGCTACGATTCCAATTATTACGACCATCTTTGTTCCACTTTGTTTACACCTTGGATTTAGTCCAATGGCGACCATTGCCATTATTGGTTCAGCTGCGGCTGTTGGGGATGCAGGTTCACCTGCAAGTGACAGTACGCTTGGACCGACATCTGGATTGAACATGGATGGACAGCATCACCACATTTGGGGTACATGTGTCCCGACTTTTATCTATTATAATATACCGCTTGTTCTATTCGGCTGGATTGCGGCAATTATTCTATAACGTGAAAGCTTGCAGAGAAAACGTTGTTTTTTCTACAAGCTTTTTTGTATGAAGTTTTTCTTCATTGTTTTACTTTCTAAAGGTTGAAAATACGAAGCGGACTGTGAACAAGCATCTTACTTCCAGCGTCGTCTGCCATTTGTTCAAGAATTTGAGTTTATTCCGACATCAGAGGACTATCGTATATGCTGGATGAGTTAGAGTTGATTTTTCTGATAGATGACATTGTTTTCGAAGTTGACCGCAGAGCAAGAGGACTCAGAGGGTGGCTTGAAGAGATGTATCATGATGGAGAACAGCTTGTGCGCTACCGCTTCAGTTCATCAGATCTTAAAGATGTAGAAGCGCTTGTAGGCATGCTAGAAGGAATTATCGATAATACGCTGAGTAATGATGAAAAAAGAGCCTGAATGAAGAGAGGCTCTTTTTTCTATGTTCAACTTGTAGATGTTGTCTGCCCTTAAGATGCGGCTTGTTGTTTTCGAAAGGACGTGGCTTTAGAAACAGAGCGATAAATTTTAGGTGCCAGCATCGCAAGTAATATCGTCAATCCGTAATCTTTCACCATAAACCAGATCATAAAGAACCACGTGGTTTGATAAGAAATCGGAGCATTCAGCCACACATTTAATGCGAGGTACGTATAAGTCGTTCCGATCAGATACATGACGGTCGTACCAGCAATAGCTGCAAGTAAAAAGAGGCCAAATCCAGGATTTTTTCTTTTTTCTAAGATGAATCCAGCTAGCCAGGCAGCAGGAATATACGATAAGACAAAACCACCGCTTTTGCCTAAAATCACCCCAAAGCCTGCTGAGAACTGTGCGAATACAGGTGCGCCAGCAATTCCAACCAAAGCATATACAATCATCGCTAAAGCGCCAAGCCGTCTGCCGAGCAAAAGACCAGCAAGTACACAAAAAAACGGCTGCATCGTAAGTGGAATTCCGCCGACCTGTAAAAACGGTACAATGGATGTGATATTCGCTCCAATCGCCATGAGTGCAGCAAACATTCCGACTAACACAAAATCAGCAGTTCTTGTTTTCTGTTGCATGATGTTTCCCCCTGTCTTATCTGTACAAATAGATTAAGGGGATGAGGATTATTTGTCAACCTGTTTTTAATATAAGTTAACAATAAAACCCGCCCATCAAATGGGCGGGTCTGTATTAAGCTTCTGTCATAGAAGACGCATCGATCGCTTGATGAACTGGCACATAATCATAGCCGAGATCACGAGCGACCGCTTCATATGTGATATGTCCGTTCATCACATTGACACCTTCTGCAATGGCTTTGTTTTCTTGAATGGCTTTAGCAGCGCCTTTATGAGCAATTTGTAGCGCATATGGAACGGTGACATTCGTTAAAGCAACAGTCGATGTCCGTGGAACGGCTCCAGGCATGTTGGCGACAGCATAATGTACAATGCCATGTTTTTCATAAGTAGGCTGATCATGTGTTGTGATATGATCGATTGTTTCGACAATGCCGCCTTGGTCAATGGCTACGTCTACGATGACGGAACCAGGCTTCATTTGTTTGACCATTTCTTCCGTCACAAGCGTCGGCGCTTTGGCACCTGGGATCAGCACCGCACAAATGAGAAGGTCTGCCTCACTGACTGAATCGGCGATATTGACAGGGTTAGACATTAACGTTTTCATTTGATGACCAAATTGATCGTCCAGCTGGCGTAAGCGTTCTGCGTTTACGTCAATCAAAGTGACATCTGCGCCAAGTCCAATCGCCATTTTCGCTGCGTTTGTTCCAACAACACCGCCGCCTATAATCGTGACCTTTCCTCTTGATACCCCTGGTACGCCTGCGAGCAAGATGCCTTTACCGCCTTTTGGCTTTTCTAAAAATTGTGCACCGATTTGAGCGGCCATTCTACCTGCCACTTCAGACATAGGTGTTAAGAGAGGGAGTGTTTTTCCGTCCGTTACTGTTTCATAAGCAATAGCTGTGACGCCTTTTTGTTTTAAAGCTTCAGCCAAGGAGGGCTCTGCCGCAAGATGCAGGTACGTAAATAAGATGAGTCCTTCTCTGAAATATGAATATTCCTCAGGTAATGGTTCTTTTACCTTCATGATCATATCAGAAGATGCCCACACATCTTTCGCTTGATCAAGAATTTCTGCACCAACAGATACATAATCGTCATCAGTGAATCCGCTTCCAAAACCAGCGTTTGTTTCAATCAAAATCTGATGTCCAGCTGAAAGTAATTGAGAAGCTGCTCCTGGTGTTAATGCCACTCGGTTTTCATTGTTCTTAATCTCTTTCGGAATGCCGATGATCATGTTTATTCCTCCCATGCTTATCTATTCATATTGTATGTCTAGTGTATCCTGAATGTTTAAAAAATGCTTCGGTTGAAATAAAAAATAAAAAAACGCCTCTTTGTGAAATTTCACAAATGGACGTTTTTTAGCTTCATATCAAGGTATATGGTCATTTTCTCATTCATGTTTTTTAAATCGATTTCTGCAATGTCTGTAATGCGTTTTAATCTGTAATTCAATGTATTGATGTGGATGTTTAATTGCTTTGCTGCAATATTGGCATTGCTATCACAGTCAATAAACCGTTCAAGGGTTTCGACTAGGTTGGAATGGTGCCTCAGGTCGTAATCTTCCAGCTTTGATAAAGAGTAACTGGAGTAAGATGAGCCCCTTCGTTTTTCAGCGAGGACATCTAAATATTGATAAATACCGAGTTCAGAAAAACTGTGTAAACGTTCGGTTTCAACAGGGAAGCGCTCCTTAGTTTTTAATACAGCGAGTGCTTCTTTATAAGATGGCTGAATATGAGAGATGTTATCGTAAATTCCACCAATCGCTGCTTGAACGTGATGGATATGATAACGGTCAGACAGTTGCTGCAGCATGCCGCTTGTGAATTGTTTAATATCCTGCAGCGGGTGCTCTGTTTTTGGTGAGACAAGAATAATGAATTCGTGAAAATCCACAGTCGTTAACAACACTTGGACTTGCTGCGTTGTTTCCAGTAAATAAGATAGCTTTTTTTCTGTGTCATCTGTGAGTTCGTCACGAAGCCGGAAGATGATGATGGCATACGTGTCTGGACATCTGATACCGAGTCTTAAAAATAGGTCGAGCATCTCATCTTTTTCATGAATATGACCAGTGAGCATCTTCCAAAAAAGTTCCTGATTGCGTTCCTCTGTTTTCGATTTGCGAATTTGTAAGTTAAGTAATTTGTTTTTTACAGCATGTGCTGCCATCTTCAGAAGGTCCATGTCTTCTTCTGAAAAAGGTTGTGTGGATTCAATTGCCCAGATAAAACCGAGTACTTCTTTGTCCTTCCAGATTGAAATGGCAACCCTGCTAGATAAACCCACCTCTGCAATTTGAGGGACACGAAGCGGTTCGTCTGTTTTAAGAAGTGTAGGAATGATGCCGTCCTTCCAAAGCCGATTAATGACTTTTTCCGGTACACGGCGGGAGATAATGGTTGAAGTTCTGGCGGGATCCGTAAAATCATTATGTGTGCTATAGGCCAACAATCGATGATGCGTATCTTCTATAGTAATAGGGCAGTTGAGCACATCACTAATTTGGTCTGCCACATCCTCTAAACGATCAAGACTATACTTAAATGGATCTGTCTTTTTTTTCATAAAAACCCCTGCTTTTTCGAATATTTCACGTACTTACATTATGAAGAGAAAGCGGTACGTAAATCAATAACAAAATGCCATAAATTTAAAAAAGAAATCGCTATGAGAAGCGAGCGCATCATGCTGAAAGAAGGCGAAAAAGAAATAGTACAATAATAACGTAGTAATAAATCAATAGGCGGAAAGATTCAGTGAAGTGTGTCTAAACTTATTAAGAATATATGACCAAAAAAATGTTAAATAATAGATAAAGAGCGAAAATACAGTAATTCTATAGACTCATTTTGTAAAATAAAAACAGATTTGTTTGACTGTGTATCATTTCTGTTTTTATAATAATAACGTCAAAAAATAAGTGGATTAGCCCATTATATGGCGGCTATGCACGGGAGGTAATGAGGAATATGTCAGGAATTATTCGCGTAACCCCAGAAGAACTAAGAGCGACCGCTAAGCAATATGGTGTTGAAAGTCAAGAAGTGTTAAACCAAGTTGATCGTCTAAATAGAATGATCTCAGATTTAAAAGGTATGTGGGAAGGTGCTTCTAGTGAAGCGTTTGCTGATCAATACGAGCAGTTAAAGCCTTCATTCATCAAAATGTCTGATCTATTAACAGATGTCAGCAATCAGCTTGATCAAACGGCAAATACACTTGAAAGCACTGACCAAGACATCGCCAGCCAAATCCGCGGCTAATCAAAGGGATTTCCTTTCTAAGTGTGAAAAGCAGAAAAAGCGCCGAGTCTGTCAATGGATGCCGGCGCTCTTTCTATTTTGTGAGGTGGAAATTTGTGTATATCGATATTACCATCGACTTAAAAAATTATGATGACAGTGTGTTTGATTTGAGACTATCAAATTACTTACATATTAAACAAGTCATCCATATCGCCTGGCAGGCAAAACAAATCTCACTTCCTAAGCGAGAAGGTGGCTGGGTGCGAGTAGTCAATAAGAAAGCTGTGTTTTCAGGCGAATATAAGCTATCAGACTGTGGAATCACCACAGGAGACAGGCTGGAAATACTATGAAAGGACTTTTGTAAATGGCAGATAAAAAGAGTTCCTATTTAGAAGAACAATTAGAAGCAGTAATGAAAAAAGAGGACGGCACCTACAGCTTCATTTTTCAAAGAGAGACCATTAAACTCTTAGACGGTTTAGAAGCGGCACCGATCAAAGACATCAACCCTTCATTTAAAAAAGAGATTCAATTAACTGAAGATGAGGTCATTATTTCTATTCAACCGCCTCCTGCCTATCAGGAATTTCGTTTCATCCATGCGAAGGATGAAAAAAGCAAATGGATTTTTTCATACCAGCTTGTCGATGCAGTGTGTAAACACGATGTGAAGCGGCTGCATCCTATTGTTTCTCCTGAAAACATTGTTTTTCATCAAGGCTTAGCTCCTGCATTTTTGCATTATGGCGTCAAAGAAAGCATCCCGCCATATGAAACGGATGAGCATCGTTTACTAAAAGAAGTCAAAGCCGTCATTCTTCGAGTGGTGGACCATGAATATCAGTTTCAAGAATATGTGGCTTACAACGAAACGTTGAAATTATCTGAACTGGCAAAAGAAATCAACGAAACGCAGTCTCTGGAAGAATTGTCTGCCCTCATTCAGAAAAAGATCGAAGCGATTGAAACGAAAGAGAAAACGTTATTGACCATTCCGAAAAAGAAATGGAAGGTCGAACGATATGTCGGAGTAGGTCTGCTTGTCCTATTAATTCCTGCATTGGTGTACACCATTTACACCTTCTTTTTTGCGATGCCGAAACAAGAAGCGTATGTCGAGGCAAACAAATATTATCTCAACAAACAGTACAGCCAAGTGGTGGATACGTTAGAAAAATATTCAGCCAATCAAATGCCGGTCTCTCTTCAATATGAACTGGCCATTTCGTATGTACAAACAAATCAAGGCAATCTGTTACTCGATCAACATAAAAAAGAAATTACAGATACATACACATTGCAGACTGATCCGCAATATTTCCTTTTCTGGATTCATATTGGACAAGGCAATAGCAAGGAAGCACTTGATATTGCACGTGTACTTGGAGACGACAGGTACATATTTACGGCACTCGTCGCCTACCGCAATGACATTCAAAACGATGACAGTCTTTCTGCAGAAGAAAAACAAAAACAGCTAGATCCAATTATTAAGGAAATGGCGAAATATGAAGAAAAAGAAACAACGGAGACAAGCACCAATGACTCCTCAGGCGCAAGCCAAACAGATGAAACAGCTGAACAAAAAGAGCAGTCAAAAGCCGATCAAGAGAAAAAAGAGAAAGAATCTGAAGTGAAAAAGAAAACCTCTCAGACGAAAAAAGATGAGAAAAAATAACTCTTTCGATACAACTGACAGTTGGTGCTGTCCCATGAGGAGGTGGAGCGTTTGAGTCTTCTTTGGGTTTTTTATGAGAAGGATTATCAAACCGTCCGTTTAGACGAGCAGTTCAATCGAGAAGCTGTGATTGGCCCTGAAATAGAGCATACGGTGACAATCCCTTCACTTTCGTTTGATGAAGGATTCATCCGTTTAACTCCCGATGAACCGAATAATGGCTTTTCCATTCATCAGGGTGAAGAGAAGAAAGGCACATTAGTTCCATATGAACCATATAAGCTTGGACCACTGACACTTATTTTAATGGAAGCATATCATGATCAACACATTTATTACCTAGGAAATAGAGTCGAGCTATCTTTTTCACGTGAGAAAAAAGATGAGATCGATGTGTGGAAAGAACAAGCACATCCCATGTTTCAAGATGCGAGCCAGTTTACTTTAGAGAAAATCGAAGGAACTTGGTATGTCATGCCTCAGGACGAAACGATTTATGTGAACGGGAAAAAAATTCACGGTCCAGAGCCAATTGATGCCGGAGATGAGCTGTTCTGGAACTTTCTAACGGTGACATTGAAAGATCATGATTTATTGCAGGTGACTGCATATGAACCCTTTCAAACACGCTTGGAAAAAACAAGAGCACCAAGCACAGAAACAAAACAAAAATATCCTTTATATAGACGAACACCCCGTTTAATTTATGATCTGCCAGATGACCGGGTTTCCTTTAGCTTTCCTTCGCAGGAGAGTGAAAATAACAGCAGAGGGCTTTGGCTTGTTGTCCTCCCGCCACTTGTGATGCTTCTTGTGATGGGAATTGTTGCTCTTGTCCAGCCGCGCGGAATCTTTATTGTCGTGTCGATGGCGATGTTTATCATGACGTTAATCACATCGTCTGTTCAATACTTTAAAGAGAAATCACAACGCAAAAGACGGGAAGAGAAACGGCAGCGAGTCTATTCTCTTTACTTAGAAAATAAACGAAAAGAGCTGCAAGAGCTCTACGACCGCCAACAATATATTTTGACGTATCATTATCCGTCATTTGAACAAATGAAGTATTTAACGTCAGAAATTAGCGGCCGAATTTGGGAAAAAACACTTGTGAGTGATGATTTCTTGCAGCTACGTCTTGGGACAGGCGCAGTCCCGTCAAGCTATGAACTATCGATGAGCGGCGGCGATATGGCCAATCGTGACATTGATGACTTAATGGAACAAACGCAGCACATGCAACAGGTCTATCGTGAAGTAAAGGATGTGCCCATCACATTCGGTCTTGCCGATGGCCCAACTGGATTGATTGGAAAGTCAGCCATTGTGAAAAAAGAGCTTCATCAGCTTGTCGGACAGCTTGCTTTCTCGCACAGCTATCATGATTTAAGATTTGTCTTTATTTTTCATGAGCAAGAGTATGAGAATTGGGAATGGATGAAATGGCTTCCGCATTTTCAGCTGCCTCATACATACGGCAAAGGGTTTATTTACAACGAACAAACACGTGATCAGCTGTTGTCCTCCATTTATGAAATTTTACGTGAGCGTGATTTAGAAGAAGAAAAAGAGAAGAAGATCTTTACGCCTCACTTTGTGTTTATCGTGACAAATCATGAGCTCATTGCTGAACATGTGATTTTAGAATATTTAGAAGGCAGCCGAACGGACCTTGGCATCTCCATTATTTTTGCTGCTGAAACAAAGGAAAGCTTAGCTGAAAATATCTCGACGCTTGTCCGTTATATTAACGAGGAAGAAGGAGATATTCTCATTCAGCACAAAAAAGCCGTCCGAATTCCCTTTCAGCTTGATACACATGAGCGCGGGGACAATGAACTGTTTGCCAGAACGCTGAGAACATTAGAGCATCAAGTTGGTATGACCAATTCAATTCCTGAAACGGTCTCCTTCCTTGATCTTTTTCATGCCAAACAGGTAGATGAGATCGGCATTCGTGAAAAATGGCTCACATCAGAAACGGCCAAATCACTATCTGTGCCAATCGGTTATAAAGGGAAAAATGACATTGTGGATCTGAACCTGCACGAAAAAGCACATGGCCCGCATGGTCTGTTGGCGGGAACAACAGGATCAGGGAAAAGTGAATTTTTACAGACGTACATTTTATCGCTTGCTGTACACTTTCACCCGCATGAAGTCGCTTTTCTATTGATTGACTATAAAGGAGGCGGAATGGCGCAGCCTTTCCGAAATATACCTCATTTACTTGGCACGATCACCAATATTGAAGGCAGTAAGAACTTTAGTGAAAGGGCGCTTGCTTCAATTAAAAGTGAGTTGAAAAAAAGACAACGCTTGTTTGATCAATATCATGTGAATCATATCAATGATTATACGAAGCTCTATAAGGAGAAAAAGGCTGAACAGGCAATGCCTCATTTATTCTTAATCTCTGATGAGTTCGCTGAATTAAAAAGTGAAGAGCCCGACTTTATTAGAGAGCTTGTCAGTGCGGCACGTATCGGCCGAAGCCTCGGGGTTCATCTCATTTTGGCTACCCAAAAACCAGGCGGGGTCATCGATGATCAGATTTGGAGTAACTCCCGCTTTAAGGTCGCACTCAAAGTACAAGATGCGTCAGACAGTAAGGAGATATTGAAAAATAGTGATGCGGCGTTCATTACCGTGACAGGCCGCGGCTACTTACAAGTAGGAAACAATGAAATCTATGAATTGTTTCAATCAGCTTGGAGCGGTGCGCCGTATATGGAAGATGGCTACGGATCAGAAGATGATATTGCCATTGTGACAGATACTGGGCTTATTCCGCTTTCAGGAGTTAGTACCGAACCGGCTGTGAAAAAAGAGACGGTGTCGGAGATTTCTGCTGTTGTGGATGAAATTGAACGTATGCAGCAGGAGCTTGGGATTGAGAAGCTCCCAAGTCCATGGCTTCCACCGCTCGAAGAACGGATTCCAAAATCACGTTATGCGTCGAGTGAAGAGCATGTCTTCCATTTTGCGCTTGTCGATGAGCCAGATCAGCAGAGCCAGCATCCACTTTCTTATCAAATGATGGAAGATGGGAACATTGGGATCTTTGGTTCCTCTGGCTACGGAAAATCACTTGCTGCAACAACACTACTCATGAGCTTTGCGGAGAGATATTCACCAGAAGAATGGCATGCGTATATTTATGACTTCGGAAACGGCACATTGCTTCCGTTAGCCAAGCTGCCGCACACAGCGGATTATTTCTTAATGGATCAAATGAGAAAGATTCAAAAGTCGATGACGCGTCTGCGGGAAGAGGTTGAATACCGCAAGCGGTTATTCAGGCAGCAAGAAATGAGTCATATCAAAATGTACAACGCCTTAAATGAGAAAAAGCTCCCGTTCATTTTCATCGTGATCGACAACTTTGACATTGTCAAAGATGAAATGCATGAACTTGAATCTGAATTTATCCAGCTGAGCCGTGATGGGCAATCATTAGGAATTTACTTCTTGATTACAGCGACTCGGGTTAATGCAGTTCGCCAATCTCTTATGAACAACTTGAAAACAAAGGTCGTCCATTACTTAATGGATCAAGGAGAGGCGTACTCGATTATTGGCAGACCGAAATTTAGCTTAGAGCCAATTCCAGGCCGCGTCATTATCAACAAAGAAGAGCTTTACTTTGCACAAATGTTCTTACCAGTTGATGGAGAGAACGACCTCGAGCTGTTTGAGCACTTGAAACAAGAGATCCAGCTTCTTCATGAGCGCTTTGCATCAGCTGAAAAACCAAAACCTGTACCAATGCTTCCTGATAAACTAACCATTTGGGAGCTAGAGAGTCGCTTAGAAGAACAAAAACAGCCGTATGACATTCCAGTCGGACTAGATGAGGAATCTGTTGCACCTGTTTACTTTGACTTGAAGAAGAATAAACACTGCCTCATCATCGGTCAAACGCAACGAGGGAAAACAAATGTGACAAAACTGATGCTTGATCAGCTATTAGCAGCAAAACCTGAAAAGCTAGCCGTCTTTGATTCGATTGATCGGGGTCTCTCTCATTATGCAAAAGAAGAGAACATGGATTACCTTGAAACAAAGGATGATATCACAGAATGGGCAGAGGGAATAGACCGTCTATTCAAAGTGCGTGAAGAGATGTACGTCGAAGCTGTGCGCCGTGGAGAGACTGATCAGTTGTCGTTCCCTCAAATTGTACTTGTGATTGATGGCATTACGCGTTTTCAACAGACGATCGATCCACGTCTTCAAGATCAATTGGCTGATTTCATGAAATCATATGCACATCTAGGCTTTAGCCTGATCGCATCAGGAAATCATACCGAATTTAGTAAAGGCTATGATGCACTCACAAACGAAATCAAACAAGTTCGTCATGCCATGTTACTCATGAAAAAATCAGAGCAAAACATCATACCGCTTCCGTATGCAAGACAAGAACCAGATATTCAGCCAGGCTTCGGGTATTTGGTTGAAAACGGGAAAGAGAAGAAAATCCAGGTTCCTTTATGTGCGGTAGAAAGGAAGAGTGTTCAATGACAGAGCAGCAAAAAAGCTCCATCAAAATCGTATCGACGATGATATTGATTCTGGTTCTGCCGGTTTTATTTTTCCACCTCATTGGAGATGATCCGGCAAAACAGAAAAAGAATGCCACACGTAATATTGCAGTGGTCAATGAGGATATGGGAGCGAGCGAAAGTGAAAACACCGCTCGTTTCGGACAGGATGTTGTCGCCGCCTTATCAGAGCGTCCAGATTATACATGGACTGTAGTGAACCGGAGTGCGGCGGAAAATGGACTGAAAAGCAGAAAGTATGACGCTGTCCTCTATATTCCGTCTGATTTCTCGAAAAATGTGCTGAGCTATGATAAAGACCATCCTGAAAAGGCATCCATTCAATTTTCCATTCAAGATCAGCTCAATTCAGTCAATAAAGAGAAAGTGCAACGAGAGCTGGAAAATGCGCAAAAGAAAATGAATGAACAGATGTCGACGTTATACTGGAGTTTTGTATCACAGGAAATCGGCAATGTTAGAGAAGAGTTTGAGCATATTGTCGGTAAAGAAGTCGAATTCCAAAACACGATGTATAACTTCTATAAGCCGAACTCAAACAAACTATCAGATGCGGTTCAGCAACAGAAGAAACAAATAGAAGAATTGAAAAATGCAATGACCGACTCGCAGAAACAGTATAAAGACGGTCTGAGTACGACAGAAGAAGCAAAGAACCAGTTAAAGGACTTTGTGAAAGTAGTCGATCAATACCAGCAGTATCAAGACAAACAAAAGGACCTCTTGATCAAAGCGCAATCCACAAACCAAAAACAAATCCAGCAGGGGCTCAAACAGCTCGCTGATATTCAAAACCAAAATGCCCGCAGCTTCAGTGATCAAATGGGTGGACTCAAAACAGATATCAACGGAGTACAAAGTCAGTTAAACACAACGGACAGCGCCATCCAATCTGTTCAAAAGTCGAGAGAGGATGCTATTCCTAAGCAATCGACTGGATTAACGGAACTTGTAAAGACGTCTCAGGAAGAACTGATTAAAAAGTATGAAGACCGTTACTTAGAAGACTATCGAAATAAAATATCTGCCTTGCAGACAAAGCTATTGGCAAAAAGACAAGAGTTGATGGACGAGCCTGAGCCTCCAGTTGATTCTGAAGATGACGGGCAATCAGATCAAGATAATGAAAACCCTGAAGAGATTGGAATTAACCTAGATGAAGAAACAAATGAGCTCTCGCAAATTTCAATAGAAATGAACGACCTTGCAGATCAATTAGTAGAACAGGAGACACCGCCTTCTTCTGAAGATGGGGAAGTAGGAGAAAATGATGAAAATCCTGCTCAGCCAGATACCGGCAGCAAGAATTCATCGCAGGATGACCTAAAAGCACTCTCAACTCGCTTAGATGAAGTGAAAAAGAAAATTCAAGAGAAAGCTTCCGCTCATAATGATGAACTGAAAGACAAAGTGAGTCAAATGAGTAAAGAGCTTGAGAAGCTTACGAAAAAAGTAGAAAAGCTTGAAAAGATGTTCCTATGGTTACAAGATCGATATAATGTGATTCCAAATGAAATCAAAAGCCAGGAATCCACTATTTTAAGCAAAGTAAAAGAGCTGAAACGCAGAAACTCACCGATTGGTGAAGCATTTAATGACAATCTTTTTAAGGAAAAGTTTGATACAAAATCAACAAGAACTAAAAAATTAATGGACTATTCAAATCAACTCTCTCAGCTAGAGCTGATGATCGCAAATGTCTATCAACCATCTAATAACTCTTCTTTATATGACACAAAAGAAGAGAATATCCAGTCCATCCTCTCCATCAAAAAAGAGGAAACGGAAAACTGGGATACGCTCAAAAAACAAATGCTGACGTCAAACGATGATGTGTCTACTTTTATTGATGAGATGCAGAAGTTTTCAGATGGATATGCAGAATACATTTCGACTCAGCAGGCAAGCATGGAACAGGAATTAAACACAATTTCTGAAAGTGCGGACAATGTTGCAGAGCAAATGGCTGATCAAGGAGGTGCAGTGTATACGGCAGACCTTGCAGGCAGTTCAATTGTTGTCAGTGCGCAGGATTCAATTGGTCAAGAAGTGCTTCGACTTTCTGAAAATATGAGTTCGTTAACCGACCGCCAAAAAGGGGTGGCGGATTATACGAATAACATTGAAGAGAGTGTGACAACGGTCCAAGAAAAAGCGGATACGCTGAATGAAAACTGGAGCAAGAATGTTCATTCTACGAAACTTGTTCAGCAAGATTTGAAAGGGATTTTAGGAAACACATTAAGTGATCAAGGCAACAGCAACTATGTATATAATCACTTAGCTAATCCACTGAAAATCAGTGGTGATGTACCAGAAGAAAAAACGCAGACTGTACCGCCAGTGGTCATTTTGGTCATTGTGATGATCAGTAGTTTGTTAATTGGCTTTTTCAGCTCGTATTATGCGGCCGCTCCGATGCTGGTGAAAGGTGCACTGTTTGGCATCTTAAATCTATTAGTCGGGCTCATGATCAGCTTATTTGGACTAAACATTTACAAGCTTGCAGATGATCAAGCGATTCAGTGGTCCATTTTCACGATTTTACTATTAGTGGCTTGTTCCGCCTTTATTCGCACGGCGTTCCTATTCGGCTCTATTGCCGGATGGATGGCAGCAACGGGGCTTATTTTCTTCTTTGTCGCACCATTAATTGATTTGGTGATGCCGAATTTCCATTTCACCAACCCAGTGACAGACGTGTACCTGTCCATCCAATATGGAAATGGAGATCACTTTGGAATGGGTGTGATAGGATTACTGATTTTAACTGTCCTCTTCATGGTCATCCCGCTTGTGACAAAGCTATGGAAAGATAAAACGGAGGAACGTGATGTGACTCATGAGGCTTAATCTGTTCGTGAAAGGGATGGCACTTGGTGTCATGTCCCTTTTTCTCCTCATTCCTGCTGCTTTCGCTGCTGGTGAAGATACGGATACAAACGTCAAGCCGAATGAATATCAAGAAAAAAAACTCGATATTAACTCAAGTATATTGAGGGATCAAACGAAATACGAACAAAGCAAAAAGACATCAACAGTTAAAACAGACATTCATTTTGCTAAACCGCCTAAAACTCCGGGAGGGTCTCTTTCACCACAGCTTTTCAGTGATCTAAAAGAGAACCCGCCCAAAACATCAGCTCACATGATGGAAGAGATGAATATCTCTTTTCGTGATGCAGCGGTATCGACACCTTCTGGCGAAGATCAAGAGAAGCAGTCATCTGCACTCCTTCCGATCATCTTTGGTTTCTTCATCGTCTTTGGTATCGTTGTGATGTTCATTCTGATTCCAAAGGTCAATGTGAAGGCTGAAAAGAAATAGCCTGTCTCTTTAAAAGAGGCAGGCTTTTCTTTATGCAGATTGCTTGAAGTCGTACCGTTTCACTACGTAAAATAAGGTTATCAAGGGAGGAGATTGTCATTCGAATTTCAATCGTTACAGGTGGATCAAAAGGATTTGGCCTAGCACTTGTGAACAGGCTGCTTGCGCGCGGAGATCATGTGTACACAGCAGCAAGAAGTGCATCACCGATTTCTCATCCGAAACTTACACATACACAGGTCGATCTGACAGATGAAAAAGCAGCAGCCCAATGGCTTCAAGGTTGCCTCACGCCGCAAACACTGGCGACAGCTGATGATATCTTATTTGTCAATAATGCAGGCATGGTGACACCAATCAAGCGTGTGGGGAAAGGCGGACAGGATATGCTTCATCAGCATTATACGCTGAATCTTTTGATTCCTGTTTTGCTGAGCCATGTATTTGTTGAGCAGACTCAATCATTTAATGGAAAGAAAACGATTGTTCATCTTTCTTCTGGAGCGGCGAAAAATCCTTATAAAGGCTGGAGTGCGTATTGCAGCTCAAAGGCAGGGCTTGATATGTTTATGAGGACTTTGCATGAGGAGCAGAAGGACGAGGCATATCCAATTAACACGTTTTCATTTTCCCCAGGCACGATTGATACAGATATGCAGGGGGAGATTCGAAAATCATCAAAACAGGACTTCGAGCAGATTGACCGTTTTCAGCAATTATATGAAACAGGCACATTAAAGAGTCCAGATGAAGTCGCATGTATTTTGCTCGATCTTTTAGCGGATGATCCAGCTGGCGGCGTCGTATATGATGCACGTGAGTATGGAAAAAAGCAGTCATAACGACTGCTTTTTTCCGTCTTGTACAAGCAAAACCGGCTGATTTGACATAAGCTAATCTTGAGACTCATAGAAAATATAACAGAACATTTGAGTTTCTTTTCAGAATATGTTAGGATGCTAAAAATATAGATAAGGAGGGGTTTCCATGAGAAAGGTTACATTAATGGATGTTTACACCCATCCAGTTGCTCAAAAATATTTAAATCGTTCAGGAAAAGCCCATGCGATTGCTTGTGCTTATCACGCATTCAAGCTGGCGATGAAGGCTGGGATTAACCCAGATCTGGCTGTGAAAGCAGCGCTCTTACATGACATTGGCCATTATGAATGGTATACAGCCGGCGGAGAATGGGATTACGAGACATATAGACGAAATGATATTCATGCGATTAAAGGTGCAGAACGTGCACATAAACTGCTCATACGCCTCGGGGAGGAACCAAAAGCAGCCAAAGATATTGCTCTTGCGATTCTGCTTCATACAGACTCATATTTGCCAGAGGGTGACCTCCATAAGGACACACTCCAACAAATTGTGAAGAAAGCAGATGAAATGGATGAAGAGCCTGGTGGGCATCACCATTACAGACAAATAGACGAATCACTGGCAATGAAGAAAATTGCCGATTTGGATCAGAAAGTGCAGCAAGCACTTCAGCCTATGAAACGAACTGTTTAGTATGGAATGTCTCCATGAATCGTTCCGTGCTGATCGACATACAATGTGCGAATAACGGTGCGGTTAAACGCAGATGTCCCTGACGTAGTGAGTCCAGTGTATTGTACCGTGACGGAATAGGCACCTTCTTTTTTCAATTGAATAGCTGAAGAGCTACTTGTTTTCACTGGATGATCCTTTTGTGTGTCTTTAAAGTAATTGGTTTCCACTGATTTGCTTAACCGTTTAATCAGACCGCTTGAATGAGTCGAAGCACCTCCTGACTTCAAAGCAGCTTCTTTAATTTCTTCATTTAATGGTGAATCAAAAGATACAAGCAGCAAATAAGGAGCCATTTTTTCAGAATTCGATTGAATCGTCCATTTTCCAGGAACGGGTTTATTGATTTTCACATGGTGTGAATATGCGCCTTCATATGGGAAAGAAGCTTCCGATGTCTTAAGATTTGTTAAGACGTCTCCATTTGGGGCTATGATTTCGGGCTGCGTCTCCTGCCTTTCATTTAACCACTGGATCGATAAGCCATTCGTTCCTTCCTCTACATAGAACACTTCTGTTTTATCCTTTTCACTTTCTCCACCTTTCACATAAACATCTGTATTGAGCTCAGCAGAGACGGGCTCTTGTTCCTCTTTATGTTTATTTTCAGCGCTCGAGGCATTTGCGAGCAACTGATGCTGGAACACAGGAAACATACTTGTGCCGTTTTTGATTGAATAGTGATCCCATTTTCCTGTTAAAATATTGTTTGCATATGATAGTTTTGTGCTGTTTACCGTGACGGCACCATCATTTGTACCAAAGCTCTTTAAATACATGCCGCCTAAATACAGCGCACCGCCAAATGTACCCCATTCTGAACCAGAGTAGGTGACATATTTATTGGGGAACGCCTCTAGCTGATCGGTTTCACTTCGAAAAGCTGCCATCAGACCAGTTTGCAAAGAATAAAGCGCTTCGCTTTTTTGTCCAAGAATTTGCGCGAGCCAGCCCCCACCCTTGCTATATGCTAGATCCGCAAGTGGTGTCCCGTTATGAGGAGAGCCAAGCGTAATGACCTTTTCCACATAGGGATGGGCTTTGAAATACACGAGGGCGGACTGTGTATCGACCCCTCCTTTACTATGACCAATCACAATGAGTTTTCTACCAAATGCGTCATAGATTTCTTTGAGCTTTTCCGCTAATAGTTTGCCGTTCTTTTCTATGTCCTGATCTGGGTGCAAATCTATGAATGCGCTTTCGTATCCATTCTGAACAGCCTGCTTTGCCATATCGTTTCGATTGGACCAAGTGGAGGAGGAGCTGTTAATACCATGAACAAAAACAAGTGGTGGTTTTGACCCGTCTTTTTGAATGGGCTCTTCTCCTTTATACCACTTTCCTGGCGTCCCTGGGGGATCTCCAATTGTCCCTGCATACACATAACTTGCAGAGGATAGAAAGAGCATGACAGCAACAATACAAATGAGTTTTTTCAAGACAATTCACCTCTTCAAATGATTTAAATTGTTGGCAGCACCAATCTATTATACTTCTAAAAAATGTAAATACGTATCAATTGTTAAAATATGGTATTAATGTTGTGTGGTTGCCATGAGTGACATTCACATGGGTTCATGCATACGCTGTGGGTAAATACACAAGTAAAGGGGCGGGTAGTATGGCACAACAAGGAAGTCCGCAGCTTGTTTCATTAGTTGATCCATATGTTTATCAAACATTGCAGAAAGTGGTCGGTATGAGATTAATTGTGCAAACAGTGAAAGATACGGTCCGTGGGAAATTGAAGGAAGTCATGCCGGATCATATTGTCATAGAAGCGGGGGCAAAATCAGTTTTTTATGTGCGGATCCAGCAAATCGTGTCGGTGATGCCTGATCACAGTGAAAGAGTGTAACAAGCAGACGCATAGGTGTCTGCTTTTTTTCATGCTTATAGAATGTATATCTAGAAAAAGTGCATGATATACCAATTGTTCTTTTTTTTTCAAAAAATGAGGTTCTAAAAACAAGAAGCAGTTGACAGAAGGTGGGTTGAATAGTAGTTTTTTAATAAGATCAATACGTAACAGGAGGAGCATCTTTGTTAAAATCTAAAGTTCATTTTTGGACATTCCAAATATTACTTGTTTTACTCATTGTGTATGTATCAACAAAGGTTTCGTTTTTATTTCAGCCGATTATATTATTTGCATCAACTCTGTTTGTCCCCATCTTGCTGGCGGGTATTCTCTTTTTCATCTTTAATCCAATTGTTCAATTTTTGTCCAAGAAAATGCCTAGAACTCTCGCTATCCTGATCATTTATCTTCTGTTCATTGGACTCATCACGTTTATCGTCAATGCTGCTGGACCGGTGATTATCTCGCAGGTTGGTGGACTTGTTAAAAGCTTCCCTGGTTATGTGACGGACATGCAAAAATTTATCAATGATTTTTCGCATTCTAAAACATTTACTTGGATGATGAGCCAAGATTATGTGTCTGTCTCAAAGTTTGAACAGACGGTCGTTTCGACATTAAAAGCTTTGCCAGAAAACATTGCTTCAAGCATGTCTGCAGTGTTTGGCGTAATTGCAAATATTGCTTTAGCGGTCATCACAGTTCCATTTATTTTATTTTATATGCTGAAAGACGGGCATAAGTTTCCGGACAAGCTCGTTCAGTTCTTACCAATGCCTTACCGCAAGGAAGGGCTGAAGATCTTCAAAGAATTAAACGACACGCTCGCAGCTTACATACAGGGTCAGATTATTGTCTGTTTGTTTGTCGGAGTCGCTTGTTTTATTGGATACTTATTAATAGGTGTGAAATATGCGCTTATTCTCGGTATCATCATTGCGGTCACAAACGTGATTCCATACCTTGGACCATATCTTGGCGCGGCACCAGCTGTGCTGATTGCCTTTCTTGATTCGCCTGGAAAAGCAGTGGTGACAGTGATTGTGATTCTTGTCGTGCAGCAAATTGACGGAAATGTCATTTCTCCATTGATCATTGGGAAACGCTTGAACACACATCCTTTGACCATCATCCTGTTATTAATTGGGGCAGGAAGCTTTGGCGGTATCCTTGGCATGATCTTTGCGGTTCCTGTCTATGCACTGCTCAAAGCCATCACCCTGAATATTGTCAGATTGGTTCAGCTGCGTCAGCGGTCTCGTAAAGAACAGCATTTAAACGTTTAAGGCAGGGCAAATGCACATCTTTCCCCTTCCTGCATAAGATGATTGATATAAGCAGATAGGGGGAGATTCTGATGCCTGCCATCGTTGGACCTATTCATATCGAGTCAGTAGGAGGAAATGGTGCAGCTACTTTCGGTGATGTACTGGCCATTGCCCCTTTAGCTGTAGACCACTCGACTGGCGGGGCTGGAGCCTTTAATTCAGGTGATTATATGTCTGTTACAAGTGATCCAAATGCGACGATGCTTTGGGACTTCACATTGTTTGGCCAGCCTCAATCATTTAATGCATAGAAAGACAGCTGGTGATGACATATCAGCTGTCTTTTTTATTTGTGATACACGTATTGTTGAGCTGGGCATATGATGTAGATAGAAAAGGTGGTGGAGCAATGCCAGCGATTGTTGGACCTATTCATATAGATCGTGTGTACGGAAATGGGGCGGCACATTTCGGTGATGTTTTTGCCATTTCACCAAAAAGTGTTGATCACTCCGCCGGTGGTTCAGGTACCTATAATGCAGGGGACCTCGTCCGATTTTTTAACAGTCCAAACGTCACATTTGTTTGGGATTCTAATCTTATTAGTCAGCAAAAGAGCTTCAATGCGTAGCCAGCTTTGAAAGGGAATTCCTTTTCAGAAGCTGTCTTTTTTTATGGTACAATGGATATGGAAGTAAGAAGGAAAAAGAGGTGTGAACAGAGTCAAATGAAAATTAGAAAAGCACACATCACAAGCGGACAACCAAAGACCTACAATGTATATTTACATGAAAATAAAAAAGAATATCAAACGCTTGTTGCCGTACCTGATATTGAATGGAGTATCTCTATTGCGTACGAGGACGAAAAAGAGCAGCTGATCCATACGCTCGAGCAATCCTTAATGGAAAGAGCAGAAACAGACGAAGCCCGTGAACTTGCACTAAAGATTGTGCACTGGGTCACAGAAATGTAAATATAAAAACCAGGAGTGAAAACAGCGATGAAAGAAGAATCCGTAGACTTTTATTTGCAGCAAGGGATATTTGGACATGCTGAAACAAAACCCGATGAACGAAGAATGTTTCTCGGTTCATTAAGAGAACGAGCGCTTCTTGCCCTGACAAAGGGACAGGTATCACGAAATATACCGTATCAAGAGGTCGAACAAGTATTAAAGGCCAACCGTCAGGCCACTGTTCTTTTAAATGGTGAGTTGTCCTATGCTTCTTATTCTCAATATGTGAAAATGGCTAATGCTGCGGGATGTTCCTTTAAAGTGGTGAATCATCATGAGGCACATTCTCCTTTTGGTCTTGTGATAGAGCTGCCGAATGCGGTCAATCAAGAGCACATCTATATAGAAGATGAGCTGTTTCAAAAGGCTTTTTCTCAAGAATCTGTTGAATAGGTTTCCCTAGTGAAATGAATAAGCTATAATGAGTCAAAAGAGCACATGGGAGAGATGCGGATGGGCAAAGCATTGATTTGTATTGATTATACCGTTGATTTTGTTGCAGACGATGGAAAACTAACATGCGGAAAGCCTGGTCAGGCGATTGAGCCTAAGATCACAGAGATCACTTCTTCGTTTATTGATGAAGGGCACTTTGTCGTCTTTGCAGTCGATCATCATGAGGAGCAAGACCCTTATCATCCAGAGACAAAGTTATTTCCGCCCCATAATATTCGCGGGACAAAGGGAATTGAACTTTATGGCAAACTAAGTTCACTATTTCACACGTCAAAGCATTTAAAACATGTCTACTATATGGAAAAAACAAGATACTCTGCTTTTGCAGGCACTCAATTAGAAATGAAACTGCGCGAGCGTGGCATCACTGAACTTCATTTAGCCGGCGTATGTACCGATATCTGTGTACTTCATACAGCTGTTGATGCGTACAATAAAGGCTTTGAACTTGTGATTCACGAGAATGCTGTAGCAAGTTTTAATGAAGCGGGGCACGAGTGGGCACTTTCTCACTTTGAGCAGTCGCTTGGTGCGAAAGTGGTTAAGTAAGGGAAGGAGAATGGAAGTTGGAGCATCGGTTTATTGACGACAGTTTATCACTACATACAGACCTTTATCAAATTAACATGGCAGAAACGTATTGGAGAGACGGCATTCATGAGAAGAAGGCAGTGTTTGAACTCTTCTTCAGAAAGCTTCCATTTGACAATGGCTTCGCTGTATTTGCTGGTTTAGAGAAAGCGATTGAATATTTATCGGATTTCTCCTTCACCGAAAGTGATCTAGCGTATTTAAAAGACGAACTTGGTTATAAAAGCGATTTCATAGATTATTTAAGCGGGTTATCCTTTACAGGCTCCCTTCATTCGATGCGAGAAGGCGAAATTGTTTTTGCAAATGAGCCAATTATGCGCATTGAGGCAACGCTTGTTGAAGCGCAGCTAATCGAAACCGCCTTGCTGAATATTGTGAACTTCCAAACGCTGATTGCAACAAAGGCAGCTCGGATTAAAGGAATCATTGAAGACGAGACAGCACTAGAATTTGGAACAAGGCGTGCACATGAAATGGATGCTGCAATGTGGGGAGCAAGAGCGGCACTCATCGGCGGCTTTCAGGCGACAAGTAATGTTCGTGCTGGGAAGCGCTTCAACATCCCAGTGTCAGGAACACATGCTCACGCACTTGTACAAGCATACCGTGATGAATATACGGCATTTAAAAAATACGCTGAAACCCATACAGACTGTGTTTTTTTAGTCGATACGTATGATACCGTGAGATCCGGTATTCCAAATGCCATTAAGGTAGCGAAAGAATTCGGAGACAAGATCAACTTTATTGGTGTCAGACTTGATAGTGGTGACCTTGCCTACTTGTCTAAAAAAGCTAGAACGATGCTTGATGAAGCCGGATTCCATGACGCAAAAATCATTGCATCAAGTGATCTCGATGAACATACCATCATGAATTTAAAAGCACAGGGTGCCAAAATTGATGTGTGGGGTGTTGGGACAAAACTGATCACAGCATTTGATCAGCCAGCACTTGGTGCAGTGTATAAGCTTGTGTCAATTGAAGAAAATGGTAAGATGAATGACACCATTAAAATTTCATCCAACCCAGAGAAAGTGACAACACCAGGACGTAAACGTGTGTACCGCATTATCAATCAATTGAATCATCACTCAGAGGGTGATTACATTGCGCTCGAAGAGGAAGATGTTCATAGTGAGGATAAGCTAAAAATGTTCCACCCTGTGCATACATTTATCAGCAAATTTGTCACAAACTTTGTGGCGAAGGATCTACATGTCCCGATTTTCGAACAAGGAAAACTTGTATATGACAATCCGGATATTCAAACGATTCAAGCCTATGTGCAGGATAGCCTCGGACTTTTCTGGGAGGAATATAAACGAATCAGCAAACCAGAAGAATATCCAGTCGATTTGAGTCAAAAATGCTGGGATAACAAGATGCAGTTTATCCATGACGTGAAAAATAAAATTAAACTAGAGCTTTATGAAAGCTAACGTTGGAAGAAAGGAGATCATCAAGTCAGGTGATCTCTTTTTTTATTTTTTGACCGATTCAAAATGAACCATTAGCACAATCATTTGGTATACTGAAAGCACATCTTGTTTGTCATGGCATAAAGGAGGATTGGAGCAGTTGAGGGTGTTTGTTGCGAGACAGCCTATTTTTAACAGAAAAGAACAAGTCGTATCATATGAGCTGCTTTATAGAGATAGTGAAACCAATACATACAGCGCTGAAGATGGTGACCAAGCGACAACGGACCTCATTATTAACAGTTTTTTAAATATCGGCATCGAAACATTGACAGAAGGCAAAAGATGCTACATTAATTTCACCGAAAGCTTACTTTCGTCTGATCTGCTCACCTATTTTGATCCGCATCAGCTTGTGATCGAGATATTAGAAAATGTCCCGATTACCCCAGCACTTATTATGAGATGTAAGGAATTAAAAAAATGGGGATATACGATTGCACTTGATGACTTTTTTCTAAGCGGATCACATTTCAGTGACAAGTTGCTTGAGGAACTCCTCTATTGCATTGATATTTTAAAAATCGACTTTCTAAAAACCACATCGGAAGAACGTAGAAAAATTCTGCATACCTATAAAAAATATCGACTTCGTTTCCTTGCAGAAAAGGTGGAAACGCGAAGAGAATATGAAGAAGCGCTAGAAGCCGGCTTCCATTTGTTTCAAGGGTATTTCTTTAGTGAGCCGCATGTGATATCAGGACGAGCATTATCGACCAGCTTCCATGCGTATCACCAGTTATTAAATGAGCTAAGCAAGGACCAACCGAATATCCAGGTCGTGACCCATTTTATTGAAAGTGACCTTTCGCTATCATACCAATTATTAAAAATGCTTAATTCAGGCGGCATGAGACGCCTTTATCAAATCAAAAGTATCCGGCAGGCGATTATTCTGCTTGGTTTTAATGAAATTAGGCGTTGGATCTTTATTCTTTCATTTAAAGAATTGAATGTTCAAGCCAATTCAAGTCAAAAAGAAATTATTAAAATGTCCTTCATTCGGGCGAAAACATGTGAACTGATTGCGAGTCGTACCGAACGAGAGCACCCAGCCTCTTATATGCTGACAGGTATGTTTTCTCTCATCGATACACTTGTCAGGGCAGATATCACAGAACTTGTGAAAGAGCTGCCGCTTTCTGATGAAGTGGGCGAGGCACTGCTTGGCTATGAAAATGATTATTCATTTGTGCTAGATGTCGCCAAACGGATTGAACGAAATGAATGGGATCATGAGATGTTAGATGGGAGTCTCCCGAAGCAAGAAGCCTACGGATGTTATATAGAAGCTATTGAATGGTGTCATAAAATGTTTGAATCGTAAAAGCCGCCCACGCTGAGAGCGGCTTTTTTTGTTATGCCCATTGTAAAAGGAGAAAAAGCCTGCTAGAGGCGAGAGACAAGTAGATACGAATGCCTTCTGGACTAAAGCGGATATCGATACCACTTTTTACACCGATTTGTTTCAGCATCCGGATGACACTTGTCGAATCAGAGCGCTCAGCAGCCTCCATCATCCGCTGTGCAAACGAAAGCGAGCTGGAAATCTGCTGTGTGATAAGTGAAGCATCAGCAACAAGTCGAGCTGATTCCTTTGCGGCTCGTTGAAACGAGTGGACATCTACTGGAGGAAAAGTCATAGGCGTGCGTGGATATGCACGTCTCATTGCGGGACCCTTCAAAGCAGGATAAGGAACAAAGTAAAACACATGGTCACCTCTTCTCTCATTGACATGAAATTGGACGGATATCTGTTCTAAATGTATGTAGAAAATCAGAATAAAGAATCAAAATGATCTTTCTATCTGTATAAATCCAACATAAAAATAGGTACTTTTGCGGTCAATTTCGGTGAATGTCGTCAAAAAATTGCGGTGTCCACAATGGGGTCTGTCGTCTGACCTATAAGACTCAAAACCGAGGTTACAGGAGGGATCGTATGTTCTGTTGTGAGAGAAGTGTGACGAATGGTGCCTATTCTTGTCGCAAAAATGACGCAGTTCCTTTGAAATTAAGATAAAAGTATGATTTGAAAAGTCAGAAAATGATGAAAAAAGACCTATTGAATTTTGCGGTATCACGCACACATTTTGTGCATACTTTTCGGTGAAAAAATACTCAATTACATTTACACTGTTATTAACAGATCAAATACTTATGACCCAATCACCATACACAAATACATTGATCTTCCAAAAAAGGAGAGTGGAATCGATGGAAAAGTATGAAATCGAAGAACTTAAACAATTATTATGGAAACTTGAAAACGAAATTAGAGAAACAACGGCTTCTCTTCATAACATTAACAAAAGCATTGATCAATACGACAAATATGAATATGTGAAAATTTCTTAAAGACTTGATCATCATCAAGTCTTTTTTTTATCCAAATACATACAAAAAAAGGATATATTATTATATAATTGTTAAATAGTGATGTCAGTGGACATTTGCTCAAGTCTTTTTAGTAAAATAAAAGGCGGAAGGGTGAGGGACAAGACCGAGTATGCTAAACTATCTAGAGAATACAAAAATCAAGCAGAATATGTCTGATTTTATTCAACATGCAGTCAGGCAGAAAGATTTACAACAACTGCTTCTAGAATTTACAGATATAAAGAATGAATTTCCCTTTGGGCAATTGGCTTACAAGCATTATGAGGCATTTGGCGGAAAAGACAAGCAAGCGATTACACAATTGGCAGCAGGGATTGAACTTCTCATCTTATCAGCCGATATATTAGATGATATTGAAGATCAAGACAAAGATTCGTATCCTTGGATGAAGTGTCAGAGCGGAATTGCGATGAATGCGGCAAATGTTCTTTTTGCATTGAGCTTTGAAGTCTTTTCAAAGCTTGATCATGCAACGGAGCTTTTAAACAGTGTATACACCTATTCTATTCAGTCAATGCAAGGGCAGCATTTGGATATGACACTGGAGCCGGAGAATGAGCAGGATTGTTTAAATATCATGAAGTTAAAGGCAGGATCACTATTTGTGTTACCTTGTGTGTTAGGGGTTATCTTGGCAACAGGTTCTTTTGAAAAGAATGTAGAAGAATATGCGTATTATCTTGGAATGGCGGAGCAGCTTGAAAATGACTATTTAGGTCTTTTTAATAAAGAAAATATTGATTTTAAAAGAATGCAAACATTACCGCTTGTCTATTTAAAAAATGAATTTAACCGATCCAGTTCAGACTTGCTCAGTTATTTTCAATCAAAGGATAAGAGCGTCGGCTCTGAAGAATTAAAGGATAAATTAAAGAAATCTGGTGCTCAACAATATGTATTTATTATGAGAAACCTTCTCAGAAATAAGTGTAAAGAAGCGTTCAAGAAACTACATTTAGAGGCTTCAAAAAAGAAAAAACTGATACTCTTTTTAATTGGAGATGGAGAAGATGAAAATTCAGGAATTGGTTAGTTATTTAGTGGAGAATCCTTCAACATTAAATCAAATCGTTAATGGGAACGCATCATTGCTTCACGTTGATCAAGAAACTGCAAGTATAATTGTTGACGGATTCCAGAAAGAAGACGTTATTAAAGCAATCATATGGTCAACTGCTTGAGTAGATAAATATTATGAGAAAGTTATATTCTAAGTTAACAGTTATATTAGTAATCCTTAGCTTCATCTATGTGATTTACATCTCTTATATCAACGTATTTAATATTTTTGTTGGAGCAGCTGTTAAAGAAAATAGTCATGGTCAACTTGAGGTAGTGGATGTCGATAATTTTACAGATAGCTATCTAGCTGGAGTTAGGAAAGGCGATATCATACTTGAAGTAAATGGGAATGAAAAACCAGTTGAAGAAGTTAAAAGAGGTTTTTTAGCTAATGTTAAAAGTTTAGTCGTTGATAGACATGGTGATAAAATTGATTTAGAGAATGTAAGGTTATTGAGTCAAGCGAATCTGTTTATTTATCTAATACCAGTCATTCTTTATTCCATCTGTCTATTTTGTATATTTATGATTTTAAAAATGAATAAAGCAAACCAAAAAGAGTCAGCTTATATTTTAGCTTTATTTCTTTTGGCGGTGTCTATAGGTTATGTAAGTTCTGGTGGTTCTGGAAAAGGAGAGGCTATCAGTCGTATTCTTGTAATCGTTACAATGAATATTGTACCTCCACTATATATGCACTTTATGTATCAATATTTAAAAGAATTAGGAACAGAAATTATTCGTCGTCGAGTTCTTTTTTATTTGTATCTAGTTCCAGTTACTAACGTTTTATTAGTTTTATTCTATAAAAATAAAGCAGGACCAGTAGATCTATTAGCATATGTCAATTTACTTTCATTTTTTGTTCTGGCTTTCCTTTCGATTATTATCACTATAAGGGCTGCTAAAAAATTGAAAGACAATGAAGTCAGCAATGTACTTCGAGCATTTGCACTCATTTTAATCTCATCATTCAGTCCATTCATGCTATTTTTTATCATTCCTTATTTTTTTGGTATATATTTTATTTCACCTTATGTTGTTGCATCGTTTGTTCTTTTAATTCCTTTTTTCCTAGTGTATCAATTTATGTCAAATAAGCTGTATAATGTTGATTTCTTTATGGGGAGGATTAAATACTACGGTTTTTTAGCGATTACACCAACAATACTAGTGGTTGTTGTTTTTGATTTTCTTCAAAAACCGAATGCAAATTTCTATACAGTGAAATTTACAATCATCACGTACATTCTTATGCTCACCGTTTTCTACTTTAAAGAAATTATCGATTTCCGCTTTCGTTTGAAGCGTTTTTCAGAGAAGCATAATTATCAGGATAGTGTATTTAAATTTACACAGCTCATTCGTGAGGCGTCATCACTTCATCAAGTATTGTATCATTTAAAATACACCATCTTAGAAGTACTTGTTGTGAACAAAGCCTTTGTGCTTGAAGTGAAGGCAGATGGACAAATTGTTGAAATTGATGAATCAATAGAAGAAAGCCAGCTATGGAAAGATTATGTGGATCAATTTCAAGATATTTTAGGTGAAGTTGGTAAAATCATCGCGCTTGATAAAGGGTTTATGATGAAAATTGGTGAGCGGGGCGGTCACTCTTTTGTGATTTGCTGTTTATCTAATTTACGGACACCTAAGCTGACCCGCGATGAAATCTCATGGCTCAAAACATTGGCATTTTACACAAGTGTCAGTTTAGAAAATGTCGTCAAGATTGAAGAATTGATGGAGCATCTTGAAGATTTGAAGCAGCGTGAAGCGAACCCTGCTTGGCTGAAAAAAGTGATGTTTGCGATGGAAGAAAAACAGCGCTCCGATTTAGCGAGGGATTTACATGATTCCGTGCTGCAGGATTTGATATCGCTGAAAAGGCAGTCAGAGATGTTTTTAACGAATTTCCAAAACGATCAATGCCCAACCTCTATTGAACAATCGCTTATCTCATGGAATGAACAAATGTCTAAGGTGATTCAAACGACGAGAGAAACATGTCATGAACTTCGGCCGCAGCTGCTGTACGATTTAGGTTTAGTGAAGGCGATATCGAAGCTGACTTCTCAAATTCAGGAGGAAGCACCGTTTCATATTCGGCTGAATACGACACGCTTTGATAGGGAGCTGGACATTGATATTGACTCCCAGCTTAATATTTACCGGATTGTTCAGGAGCTGTTATCCAATGCCTTGAAACATTCTCAAGCCAGCCAAGTGCTCGTAATGCTGATTTGTATTAAAGATCAGGTTGTTCTTCACTACGAGGATGATGGAGTTGGTTTTGAGGCAAGCCACCTTGATCAGCACACCATGAGCATGGGTCTCTCTGGAATCAGAGAACGAGTCAAGGCGTTAAATGGGAAGCTGCACATTCATACAGCACCTGAAAAAGGGCTAAAGGTGAAAATTGAAATGGAATTGTAACGATTTATTAAGGAATAAGACTTGGCATCTGCCAAGTCTTTTATATAAAATGGAAGTGAGTGATTTAAAGGGAGGAAGACATGAAGAAGATATTGGTCATTGATGATCATCCGGCTGTCATGGAAGGGACAAAAAGCATTTTAGAATCAGATCAGCAGCTATCAGTCGATTGTTTAAGTCCTGATGCAGAAGCCGCCTTTTTAAAGACGCATGACTTTTCCATCTATGATGTGATTTTGATGGATTTAAATCTCGGGGATATCAATGGAATGGACATTGCGAAACAAATTCTAGAAACCAACCAACAAGTGAAAATCATCATTTATACAGGGTATGAAGTTGATGATTATTTTGAAGAAGCCATTCGGGCTGGATTGCACGGTGCAATTAGTAAAACAGAGACAAAAGACAAAATTATTGAATACATACACCGCACATTGCAAGGAGAAGTTGTCATTCAGCTATCCTATTTAAAGAAATTAATTTCACAGCAGCAAGAAAAGCCAGAACAGGCGCAGGAGACCGATCACGAGCTGTTAACAGAGCGAGAGTGTCTGATCCTGAGAGAAGTGGAAAAAGGATACACAAACCAAGAGATTGCCGACGTGCTGCATTTGAGCAAACGCTCGATTGAATACAGCTTGACGTCCATTTTTAATAAGCTGAATGTTGGCTCTCGAACCGAAGCGGTGTTAATTGCAAAATCTGAAAGTGTGCTGTAAACGTGTGAAGGGAGAGAACCCTGATGGAAGTGAGTGGATCAAATACACTGCTTGAGTCACTGGGAATTGAGATTGTAGAGTGTAATGAGTCTAGATGCGTAGCGACAATGCCAGTCGATCACAGAACAAAACAGCCATTTGGACTGCTGCACGGAGGAGCTTCTGCTGCTCTGGCAGAAACAGTGGCAAGCATGGGGGCTGCGGCTCATTTAGACTTAACTCAGCAAGTTTGTACAGGGATTGAAATCAATGCCAATCACTTAAAATCTGTACGTGGTGGAGTAGTGACAGCGACGGCTGTTCCTGTACATGTAGGACGCCGGACAATGGTATTTCAAATTGATATAAAAGATGATCGAGACCGGCATATCTGTACGTCAAGATGCACACTTGCTGTCATTGATCGCATATAAAAAGCTCCCGGTGCAGCGGAAGCTTTTTTTAGGTTGGATTGATCTATAAAAGAAGCTCCTCGCATGTGAGGAGCTTCTTTTATTTTATAAGTATGAGTCTTCTTTTCGTTTAATCACGAAGTTACGAAAACCGCCATAATCATCCTGTACACTTCGTTTGTCCATCTTGACCCCAGTATTGTAGGCGGCTCTTCCGATCAAGTGTGCGCCGACTGGAGCTGTTAAAAAGATAAAGACAATCCCAAGTAGGATCTTCGCAGAAATAATGCCTGCAAGAAACCATTCGTGAAAGAACACCCCAACTAATATGAGAACAACACCAAGTGTTGATGCTTTGGATGCAGCATGCATCCGTGTATAAACATCCGGCAGGCGAAGAACACCAATGGCTGAAATAAGACAAAGGATGGCGCCAAGCAGAATGAAGAAAATGACTATAGCTTTAGCGATGACGATCATTTTCAATCACTTCCCCTTTCTCAAGGAATTTGGAAAAAGCGACAGTGCCGATAAAGGCAAGGATACCGAGCAGTAAAATAATTTCAAAGAACGTTGTCGTTTTCAGCAAAATAGAAACGATAGCTGTCATCCCAATTAAATTGATTCCTATCGCATCGAGCGCACTAACACGATCAGGAATAGAGGGACCTTTGATAACCCGTATCACAAAAAGAAAGGTAGACAGCGCAAGAATGCCAAGTGAAATTTGTAATATGAGCTCCATTACTTACCACTCACCTCCTGAATCGCTTTTTCAAATGACACCCGGATATCGTGAATGGCTTTTTCTGCATCTTCAATATCCATCGCATGAATGTATAAAATTGAACGATCATCAGAAATATCAATGACGAGTGTACCTGGTGTCAATGTAATCATATTAGCCAGTATGGTAATTTCCCAATCCGTTTTCAAGTCTGTACGAAAGGCGAAAATACCGGGCTTAATGGTGAGCTTTGGAGATAATACGGTCTTTAATACACTTAAATTGGCAAGAAGCAGTTCTCGAATAAATATCATGACGAGCTTGAAAATCGCAAACAGGGCATAGCCGTAAAATCGCTGCGGGAAAAACCGCCGTAGCATAAAAATGGCGACCATTCCTAGTACAAAGCCAGATACAAAGTCTGCGGCTCTGTATGTATCATTCATAAACATCCATGTAAAGGCGAGGAGAGCGTTTAGTAATATTTGAAAGGCCATGTTCATCTACTCCTTCAGCACAGCTTGAATATATTTTTCTGGTGTTGAGAGCATTTCCGCTGCTTGATTGATATAAGGGGCAATGAACTCTGTCCCTAACCCAATGGCGAGTGACAAGATCACAAGCAGTACGCCAGGGTACACCATCCCTTTAATCGACGGTTTCCTTCTTCGCATATCTTGTTCCTCGCCCCAAAAGGCGAGTATGAAGATTCTCATAATCGAATAAAGGACAAGCAGGCTGGACAGTAAGACAAGAATAGAAAAGGTCATGTATCCAGCAGAAAAGCCGCCTTCTACAATCTTTAGTTTCCCAACAAACCCACTCAGAGGCGGAATTCCTGCTAGGGATAAAGCCGAGATGAAAAACATCCATCCTAGTAAAGGCTGAGATAGAATCAGTCCACCCATCTTTTTCAAGTGATTGGTGCCAGCATACACAAAGAGTGCACCTGCCAGCATAAATAAAGCGCCTTTGATCACCATGTCATGAATGAGATAATAAATGGCCCCTTGGAGTGAGGCGGGTGTATTGGCTGCAATCCCAAACAAAATGACCCCAACGGCTGTGACAATATTATAGATGACGATCTTTTGCACATCAGAATAGGCAATAGAGCCAATCACACCGAATATCACCGTTAGTGCGGCAAACCAAGCCATGAGTGTATGTGTAAAACCAGTATCATGTATAAAAATTAACGTAAAGACTCTGGCAATCGCATATAAGCCAACCTTTGTCAGTAGTGCCCCAAATAGTGCAGAGATAGCAGCTGGTGGTGCATGGTATGACCCTGGTAGCCAGAAATAAAGCGGGAAGATCCCAGCTTTTAAGCCAAATACAATGAGGAACAGAACCGAAATGACAGTGATTAATCCTGTTTGCCCTGATTCAGCTATTTTCACGCTTAAATCAGCCATATTCAAAGTGCCCGTGACTGCGTATAAGCAAGCGACACCGACAATAAATAAAGCTGACGAGATGATATTAAACACAATATATTTGAGTGATTCTCGAAGCTGCGGTTTTGATCCGCCCAGTACAATGAGCATGTATGATGCCATCAGCAGCAATTCAAAGAATACAAACAGGTTGAAAATATCGCCTGTTAAGAAGGCACCACTTACGCCAGCTAACAAAAATTGCACGCCAGAGTAATAGAACAAACGCTCCTTTTCCTTTCCAATTGTTTGAAAAGAGAATAGAACTGTCACTAGCCCAATGACGGAAGCGGTCAGTACAAGGAGCGCAGCAAACTGATCGGCCACAAGGGCAATCCCAAATGGTGCTTTCCAGCCTCCTAAATAGAGGGTTTGAATCCCATTAGAGAAGATGGTTTGGACTAAATACACATTACAGACAATGGCTAAGAGTGAAGCAAACACACTAAAGCCTCTCGACAGCATGATGTTCTTGTTCATAAAGATCAATAGTGTAGCAGCTAATAATGGAATTAAAATTGGCAGGATCACGAGATTATTCATGCTGATCATTTCCTCTCATTTGATCCATGTCATCTGTTCGCAGCTCTTGGAAGGCACGGAAGGCCATGACAAGTAAAAAGGATGTCACACCAAAAGCAATGACAATGGCTGTTAAAATTAATGCTTGTGGTAATGGATCTACATAGGATGTGAGCCCCTCTTTTAAAATAGGTGGAGCTCCTTTTTTTAAGCCGCCCATTGTTAAAAGAAGCAAATGGACGCCGTGACTCAAAACAGCAGTACCGACGATGACCCGAAGAAGGCTTTTTGAAAGCATTAAATAGGTCGCCGCCATAAAAATTATACCGACGATAATAGACATTAGAAATTCCATTATTCCTTCTCTCCAATCGTTTGAATAATGGTCATGGTGACACCGACAACAACCAAATAGACACCGATATCAAACAGTACGGCTGTCGCCAGTTCTGTTTTCCCTAAAAACGGCAATTGAAAATAATCAAATGTATGGGATAGAAAAGGTGCACCGAATAGAAATGATCCCATACCCGTCAGGATCGCGACAAGCAGCCCGGTCGCTGCAACATAAATAAAGTTAAAGGGCAGAATACGTCTCACTGTTTTCAGATCATAGGCTAAAAGCAGAAGAACGACAGCCCCAGCACTCATCAGGCCGCCAATGAACCCTCCGCCAGGATTGTTATGTCCCGCAAGAAATAAGTGAAGGGAAAAAAGCAGGATGATGAATGCTGTGATTTTTGTTGTGACTTGTAAGAGCATATCATTCGTATCAATCTTCCTCATCGCCGCACGCCTCTCTTCCGTTTTCCTTGTGCCTTTAATAATCCATAAATACCGAGTGCCGCAATGGCAAGTACGGTAATTTCAAAGAGTGTATCAAAGCCCCTGAAATCTACAAGAATGACATTGACAATATTGTCGCCGCCAGCAAGTTTATAGCTATTTTCAATAAAGTAAGTTGAAATGGACTCAAGTGACTGCTGACTTGTGGAAGCAAAAGCAAGACAAGTGACAGTGAGACCAACACCTATTGAAATGATCAAATTGGTTAATTTGAATTTTCTCGTTTTTTGCTTCAAGCTCAGCTTCGGCAAATGATAGAAGCAAAGTAAAAATAGTGCGACAGAAATCGTTTCTATAATCAGCTGTGTCAGGGCAAGGTCAGGTGCTCTGAAAATCACGAAGAATAATGACAGCGTGTATCCCATGACACCTAGAGCAATAATGGCTGTTAAGCGGGAGCGGGCGAATACGGTCGCTGCCGTCGCTGCCACCATCACAAGTGAAAGGATGGCTTCATATGTGCCAATTGGCGCAGCTTTTTCTGTTTCAAATGAGAAAGCTTGCTGATAGAACATCACGCTGCCAAGTACAATAATCATGAACCCAAACACATAGACAAGATAGTCCCGGAGAAAACCTGTCATATAGCTGTTTGTTAGGCGGTATGAACCTTTTTCTAAACCCATTAGAGATCGATCATATAAAGAGTTAAATGACCATTTTTCCTTAAAGATATTGTACATTGGACGCCATTTCGCCAATGTTAAGTAGCCGATCGTACCAAGTACAACAACACCTATCGTCATATAGAGCTCTGGCTGGAAACCGTGCCACGCTTCAATTTTCACTGCAAAACGGCTCCCTGTTTCTATGGCTTCCGGAATGATCGCAGCAATCGCGGGTTCAATGATCGAGTAGGCAAGAATATTAGGGAAAAAGAAGAAAGTGACCACAAGTGCAGCGAGAATGATTGGCGGAATGAGCATGCCAATCGGTGCTTCATGCGGTTTTTTCTCCAATTGGTCTACATTCAGACGACCTCTAAATGTTTTAAAGAGGAGCATCATACTATAAATGAACGTAAAGACACTAGCGAGCCAAGCAATTGCTGGGAAAATAGCGCCCCATGTTGAAATATCTGTAAAATTGATCTCAGAAATACGTAGCATACTTGTGAAAAACAGCTCTTTACTTAAGAAGCCGTTAAAGGGCGGTAGTCCAGCCATTGAAAATGTACCGATTAACGTAATCGTAAAGGTAATCGGCATGATGGTCATTAAACCACCTAATTTCCGAATGTCACGAGTACCTGTTTCGTGATCGATAATACCTGCTGCCATAAAGAGACTACCTTTAAACGTAGCATGGTTAATGAGGTGGAAAATAGCAGCAAGAACGGCTGCGCCAAAAAAGGCAGGATTGTTTTCATGAATCGCAGCTGCACCGACGCCAAGCATGAGCATAATCATGCCAAGCTGACTAACCGTCGAGTAGGCCAGAATGGCTTTCAAATCATTTTGCCGGACGGCATGGAATGATCCCCAGAATAATGTGATAAGTCCGACAATGGAAATGGTCCAGAACCACACCTCTGATATAGCAAAGATTGGACTGAAGCGGGCAACAAGATAAATACCAGCTTTCACCATCGTAGCAGAATGCAGATAACTGCTCACAGGGGTAGGTGCTTCCATCGCATCAGGCAACCATATATAGAAAGGGAATTGCGCTGATTTCGTAAAGGCACCTAGTAAGATCAGGATCATGGCAGGGATAAAGTAAGGTGATGCCATAATGAGCTGAAGCTGATTGACTGCTTCACGAATACTGAATGAATCAGTTATCAGGTAGATGAGGATGAAGCCACCAAGCATAGCTAATCCGCCAAAAACAGTAATAAGCAGTGATTTGGTTGCACCATATCTAGAGCGCTCCCGCTTATACCAATACCCAATTAAGAGGAAAGAAGAAATACTCGTTAGCTCCCAAAACAAGTACAGAACCACCATGTTGTCAGAGAGAACCACACCAAGCATAGCGGTCATAAACATTAACAAATACGTATAGAAAGAGCCAAGCTGTTCTTTTTCTTTTGATAAATAGAAAATACTGTACAAGACCACAAGTGCGCCAATACCTGTAATTAATAATGCAAATAACAGGCTAAGGCCATCGACATATACAGTTAAATTCATTCCTAAAGATGGAATCCATTCAGCTTGTGAGAAAAGCGTTCGTCCATTCGAGGTCATGTGTAACATTTGAATGAAATAGGTAAATAAAAGAATCGGCAAGATGAGAACAAACCACCCTGTATGTATACGCCTTACATATTTAAAAAGGAAAGGTACAACAAAGGCGAGTAAAAAAGGTGATAGGATGGCGAAGTGAATAAGCTGCAAGAAAATGAACCTCCTTTGATCAATATAAATTCACGTTCTAAAGAACTGGTAATTAAAATTATATCTTAAATACAGCCATAGTGCATTGGTTTGAAACGATTTCAAGCAAACTGTATTTGTTTTGGGTTCTTTTGACCACAAAAATAATTTTATCAAAAATGAAACTCATTGTATATTGTTTTGTTTTTCGTACATGCTTTTCTTAAAGGAGCTGATCAAATGAAACGAAAGATCGCCATCAGCTTAAGCATATTCTGCACGATTTTAGGAGGAGCATTCTTGATTGATCGAAATGATCAAAAAAGGTGGCAGGACAGCAGTGAATGGCCGCTATTTTCTGAGCACCTTTTCCACATGAGCTATCAGGAAACTAAGCTGTATCCTTTTCAGCCTCGGGAATATTTACGAATTGTATTAGCTGATGAATAAAATCATATAGGATAAAAGAAATATAAAAAAGCATGTGCCTATGAGAGGGCACATGCTTTTAATGTTTCAATGTTTTAAGTAAACATTCTAAGTAAGATTGTTGCGCAGATTACAGTTGCTGCTCCGCCAAGACGTGTAGATACTTGTGCGAAAGGCATGAGACCCATTCTTCCAGAAGCTGAAAGGATCGCAACGTCACCAGTACCGCCAAGTCCACTGTGACAGCCTGTCACAATCGCAGATTCTACTGGGTACATGTTCATCAATTTCCCAACGAAGTAACCAGAACCAACCATTCCAAGAACGACAGCGATACATACACAAACGAATGGAATAGAAATCACTGTTGCTACATCATCAAGTGGAATGTATAGAATCCCTAAACCGACCATAAGTGGCCATGTAAAGCTTCTTGATACAAACTTGTAGAACTGCTGTGAGCCATCTTGCAAATGTTGAGGCATCACGTTTAAGTATTTGATTAAAGCGGCAAGGACAATCATTAAGATTGGACCTGGAATATGAACAAAGCTTTCTAATAAACCACCAAAAATGAACGTTGTACAAGCAACGAGTACACCAGCACCCATTAACCCAAAATCAACTTTTGGATCCATATCAGGCTGTTCAAAAATTTCATTTGCTTCTTTAGATTTGACAAGACGACCATTCCCGTTTAGTTCAGGACGTTTTTCACCAAGCTTTTTCATTGCGCCAGCACAGATAATGGCAATGACGTTCCCAATGACGGCAGCAGGAATTAATTGAGAAATTAATGACTCTGCTGATACACCAAGAATTTGTGAATAAGCAATAGATAATGGCAAAATCCCTTCTCCTACACCACCGGCAATAATCGGAACAATAATAAAGAAGAACGAATGATGCGGTGTGTAACCAACTAAAAGACCAACAAGAATTCCGGCAGTCACAGCTGCAATTGTACCTGCAACAAGAGGAACAAACATACGAATAAGGCCTTGTACTAAAACAGTTCGTTGCATCCCAAGAATACTACCTACTACAAGAGCAGAAATATAGAAGTAAAGGAAGTTGGACGTTTTCATAAGAGACGTAACCGCTTCCAACGAGTTCGGATTCAGAACATGAAAAAAGACCAGGAACGATGGTACGAATAAAGAAAGAATCGCCGGTCCACCAATATCTTTTAATATCGGAATACGTTGTCCTATATCTCCAAGGAAAATCCCCAAAATCATAATAACAGCGAAACCACCAAGCATATTTGCTGGAATTTTATTAAAATAAGCGGCAGTTAAAATAATCGCTGCAAGTACTAAATACACAGGTAAGTCAATAACACCAATTTTCCAAGACATGATCTTACGGAAAACGCTTTTATTATTGTCAGAATCGTCTGTAATCGATTTCAATTGTTGTGTATTAGCCACATAAACACCCCCAAATGCTATTTGTCTCAATTGTAGAAGATTCTGTGACACTCATCTATTTATTAAACTAAATTAAGTGTAATAAAAGTAAAATAAACAGGAGTTTTTATGTTTTTATCATACAAAAATCCCCTGAAGGTAGTTTATCCTTCAGGGGATTGATCATACATCGTAATTATCGTTTTCCTTTTAAATAAGGTGTCCCAAGTGCTTTCGGTGCATCTGCCCGACCGATGAAGCCAGTAAGTGCTAAAATGGTCAGCACATATGGTGCAATGAGCATATACACGTTAGGTATATCTTGGAATAGCGGCAGGAGAGAGCCAATTATACTTAAACTTTGAGCAAATCCAAAGAATAAAGCAGCGCCCATTGCGCCGAATGGGTGCCATTTACCGAACACAAGAGCAGCTAGTGCAATGAAGCCTTGTCCAGTAATGGTAGCATGTGAGAAATCAAGCGCGATGGTTGACGCATAAACAGCTCCGCCAAGACCACCAAACAGTCCACTAATAAAGACGCCAATATAGCGCATCCGGTACACTTTAATTCCCATTGTATCAGCAGCCATTGGATGTTCTCCAACTGCACGAAGACGAAGACCAAATGGCATTTTAAATAAAACAAACCAAGCAACAACCGCAAGCGCTAAAGCGAGTATGGACGTATAATAAACATCTTTAAAGAAGATATCACCAATAATCGGAATGTCACTTAAAAGGGGAATATCACCTTTATAGAAAGGTTCTGTAATTTTATCTGTTTGAGCTTTCCCATAAATGAGTTTTACGACAAACAGCGTAGCGCCAAGTGCCAGCATGTTAATCGCAACACCACTGACCGTTTGATCTGCACGGAATGTAATGGTCGCAACTGCATGAATCAAAGAGAACAATCCGCCAATTGCCATTCCGACGAGGAGCCCAAGCCACGGGGTCAAGGCGCCAAACGTATCAGCAAAAAACAAGTTAAAGATAATACTGGAAAATGCTCCGACGACCATCAAACCTTCAAGACCGATATTCACAACACCTGATCTTTCTGAAAAGACGCCTCCAAGAGCGGTTAAAATAAGTGGTGCAGCATAGACAAGTGTTGCCGGGACGATGATTTCAAGAATTTGCAGAAATCCCACTTATTTTCCCCCCTTTTTCTTCATTTGGTTCATCACAAGACGGATAATATAGCTTGAGGCGACGAAAAGAATAATGATCGCAATGACAATATCAACGACCTCAGTCGGTACGCCAGATTCAAGCGGCATATTTAAAGCACCGACTTTCAATCCACCAAGCAGCAGTGCCGCAAGAACAACACCAACAGCAGTGTTTCCACCTAATAAAGCGACAGCGATTCCATCAAATCCTACACCGGTAAACGAGCCTTTAATTGAAGCATATTCAAATGTACCAAGACCTTCCATAGCGCCTGCAAGACCTGCAAAAGCACCTGAAATGAGCATCGCATAAATGATATTGCGGCGAACGTTCATACCGGCATAATGGGATGCCTGCTGGTTCATTCCAACAGCCCGCAATTCAAAGCCTTTAGAGGTTTTTTGAATAATGACCCACATCACGACCGCAGCGATAATGGCGACAAAAATACCATTATGCATCCGAGAGAAATCGGTGATTTGTTCAAAGAAACCAGAGCGAAGTGAGGCAGTGGCATCGATTTTTTCTGTTTTATCTTTATTATTCGTTAAGACGTTTGAGATCAAATAGTTTGTCACATGAAGGGCAATGTAGTTCATCATGATCGTGACAATCACTTCATGAACATAAAAACGAGCCTTTAAAAACCCAGGGATGAAGCCCCATAATGCACCGGCAGCAGCTGCGGTGATAAGTGCAAGCGGTAGATGGATGTACATAGGTGCATGGACAGTTGTACCAATCCATACAGCAGCTACCCAGCCAATGAGCATTTGACCTTCTACACCGATATTAAAGAGACCTGTCCGAAATGCAAAAGCAACAGCAAGTCCTGATAAAATGTAAGGTGTCACTTGTCTGATGGTTTCTCCCATATAATAGGTTTCACCGAAGACGCCATTCCAAAGGGCGCCATAGCCTTCGATGACACTATAACCGCTTGCCAGCATAATAATGGCCCCAACAAAAAGACCAAGTACGATGGCTATAAGCGGAATGAGCAGATTTGTTAAGCGATTAGACATTTGCTTCTTTCCCCACTTCCTGTTGCGTACTTCCAGCCATTAATAGACCAAGCTCTTGCTCTGTTGTTTCTTTTGGATCAACGATGGCAATAATGCTGCCTTCAAAAATAACAGCAATTTTATCACTGACATTGATAATTTCATCAAGCTCAAATGAGATGAGCAGGACGGCTTTGCCTGTGTCTCTTTGCTCAATGAGGCGCTTATGGACAAATTCAATCGCACCAACATCAAGTCCACGTGTCGGCTGAGCAGCAATTAATAAATCAGGATTGCGGTCAACTTCACGGCCAATAATGGCTTTTTGCTGATTCCCGCCTGATAGCGCGCGCGCCTCTGTATATTCACTCGGTGTTCTGACGTCATACTCGGCAATGATTCGTTTTGCCTTTTGGTAAATATTTTTCATGTTCATCAAGCCAAATTTTGAGTATGGACGCTGATAATACGTTTGTAAGGAAATATTTTCTCCTATTGAAAAATCAAGCACTAGTCCGTGTTTATGACGGTCTTGAGGAATATGTCCTATTCCAGATTCGGTCACCTTACGAGGCGGAAGATTTTGAATGGCTTTCCCATTAAGCATGATCGTGCCAGACTCTGATTTTTTTAGACCAGTAATGGCTTCAATTAATTCAGATTGACCATTGCCATCGACTCCAGCAATACCGACGATTTCTCCAGCCTTTACTGAGAGGTTGAGATGTTTCACCGCTTCAATACCTCGCGCGTCTTTTACCGTAAGATCTTGAATGTGAAGTACTTCCTCAGCAGGAGAGGCTTCTTTTTTGTCTGTCTTAAATGAAACTTCACGGCCGACCATGAGGCTTGCAAGCTCATCTTTGTTTGTGCTTTCTACATCAAGTGTACGAATGCCTTGGCCTTTTCGAATAATGGTGACGCGGTGACAGGCATCCATAATTTCTTTCAGTTTATGCGTAATTAAAATAATGGATTTGCCTTCGTTGATTAGGTTTTTCATAATTTGTATGAGTTCTTTAATTTCTTGAGGTGTTAAGACGGCTGTTGGTTCGTCGAAGATCAAAATATCAGCGCCGCGATAAAGTGTTTTTAAAATTTCTGCACGCTGCTGCATACCAACAGAGATGTCAGATACTTTTGCAGCAGGGTCTATTTTTAAGCCATAGCGGTCAGAAAGCTCTTGTACTTGCTGTATGGCTTGTTCTTTGTCGATCTTTCCAAATTTCTTGGGTTCTTTTCCTAAGATGATGTTTTCAGCGACGGTGAAGGTATCGACAAGCATAAAGTGTTGATGCACCATACCGATACCTAAATCACTTGCATCATTCGGGCTAGAGATGGTCACAGGTTTTCCATGAACCTTGATTTCACCTTTTTCAGGCTGGTAAAGACCGAAAAGCACGTTCATGAGCGTTGATTTTCCAGCGCCGTTCTCACCAAGCAGCGCATGAATTTCGCCCTTTTTTAGCTGCAGCGTAATGTTGTCGTTTGCTACAATGCCAGGGAATTCTTTGCGTATATTCAACATTTCAATGACATAATCCACAGGTTTAACCGCTCCTTTTTTAGGGTGCTGATGAAGATAAAAACTAGCAAAAGAAAAGCTGCAAAACGAGGCTGCAGCTTTTCTTTTACCACCTTTTACGAATAAAGAGGAGGTAAAGGAGAAACAAGGGGATAAGACGCGCTTATCCCGATGCTCAAATTAAGCTTTAAAATCTTTTAGTTCATCACGTGTTGCAGGGATTTTAATTTCACCCTTGATGATTTTTTGTTTCCATTCTTCCACTTTCTTTAATACATCTTTACTTAGGTTGTCTTGAGATGGAGAAATGTCAAGAGCGCCTTCTTTCAGACCGTATGTGATCACTTCGCCGCCAGGGAACTTACCATCTTTTGCTTTCGTTGTTAAGTCTTGTACCGCTGTGTCGACTTTCTTCACCATAGAAGTAAGGGTGACACTTTGTTTTGTTCCAGGTACTTTTCCTTCGTCATACTGGTCTTTATCTACACCGATAACCCAAACTTTACGGTTAGGATCCGCTTTTTTCAGGTTTTTCGCTTCTGTGAAGACACCAGTTCCAGTGCCGCCAGCAGCGTGATAGATGATGTCGACGCCAGATTTGTACATGCTTTCAGCTGTTGCTTTCCCGATGTCTGCTTTATCGAATGCACCAGCATATTTCACTTCAACTTTTGCTTTCGGGTTAGCTGCTTCAACGCCTGCACGGAAACCGACTTCGAATTTTCTGACTAATTCAGAATCAACACCGCCAACAAAACCAATTTTGTTTGATTTTGTAGAAAGAGCAGCCGCAACACCTACAAGGAATGATCCTTCGTTTTCGTTGAATACAATGCTAGCTACGTTGTCTTTTTTCACGACTGCATCAACGATCGCAAAGTGGTTTTTCTTACGTTGATCCGCAATTTCAGATATAGCATCTTCCATTAAGAAACCAATTCCGTAAATCAGATCGAATTTCTCACGAGCAAGAGTGTTTAAGTTTGTTGTATAGTCAGCGTCTGATTTAGATTGTAAGTAATCAAAGCCGTTTTTACCTTTTTTAAGATTGTTGTCTTTTCCAAATGCTTGTAAACCTTCCCAAGCTGATTGGTTAAACGATTTGTCATCGACACCACCGACATCAGTTACCATTGCAACAGTGAATTGATCTTTATCTTTTTTGCTTTCACCGCTGTTTGAGCCAGAGTTGCCGCATGCTCCAAGGATGGTTCCTGCTGCTACGACTAAGGACAATGCTAGTCCAATTTTGCGCTTCTTCAAAACATAACCCCCTATAAAATTTAAAAGTTTCAGAAAAGTCTCGCGAAAAAAGACCGATCTACCTCTTCTCACCCGTCTGAATAGGGTATTTTATCCTGCTTTCTCCTGAAACTTATGGATGGCAGGAGAGAAGATGTAAGACATCAGACTTATATCTCGTTGAACTAATCAATCATAATTTATCATTTCCAATCGAATAAATAAATAGAAATTTGTTTTATTTTTAAAAAAATGTTAAAAGGCGAAATTCGATGTCTTTTTATGTGCTGAAATATGATATAATGCCGCTTTTGTGATGTGCTCTACTACAGTAGAACCGCTGATATCAAGGGGTTTGTCACATCGTATTCCATAAAAAAACATCTGGCCTCTGTATAAGGTCAGATGTGTCAAATTATAGATATTGCTGAATTAAATTCATATTTGTTGTACTGAGTTTATATTGGAATACAGGACGTCCGATGGTCCCATATGCCATTTCAACATCAACTACTTCGATGTCCTCAAGGAATTTCAAGTATTTTCTAATGGAGACTTGTGAGATTTCTGTATGATTCGCTAGGTCTTCGGTCGTGAAAGCCTGATGACCGAATGACTGAATACTTGTCCAGATGAGTTTGAGTGTGCTTTTGGTCAGGCCTTTTGGCAGAAGGACTTTTTCCGTCTCTGCTTTTTTATGAAAGAGCTTCGCATCTAAATCATTTTGCGAGATGCTGTTCATCGTTTGGTACAAAGCGTGTTTCCGTTTATATTCTGAGAGTGCAGATTGGAAACGTTCAAACTCAAACGGCTTGATTAAATAATCAACGGCTCCGTTTCGCATCGTTTGCTGGACCACATCGACTTCATTGGCGGCTGAAATGACAATGACATCAACCGAATGATTTTGTTTGCGAATTTCTGATAATAATGCCAATCCATTTTGTCCAGGCATATAAATATCGAGCAATACGAGGTGAATGGCTTCTGTTTTTAAAATATCCATTGCCTGATGAAAAGAGGTGGCGATTCCCTTTAATTCAAAGCCCTCGATTTGGGTCAGGTAGCGTTTGTTTAGCTCCCCAACCATTGGGTCGTCTTCTACTATTAACACATTAATCATGTGAATCCTCCTTTTGTTTATACGGAATGCGGAGACTAAAGGTCGTTCCTTCTCCTTTTTCACTCGTGACAATTAGATGTCCGTTCAATTTTTTGATGCTTTGGTCAACGAAATAGAGACCGAATCCTCTGTCTTCTCCTTTCGTTGAAAAGCCTTGATCAAACATGATGTCTTGTTCTTCTTTTGTGAGACCAACACCTGTGTCTGTAATCTCAATATGAAGCTGCTCCTGAACGTATCGGAATGAGATCGAGATGTTTTTTGTCTCAGTTTGAGAAACAGCATCGAGTGCGTTATTTAACAGGTTGCCAATGACGGTAATGAGATCATGCGTCACTGCTGGGTCCTCTGAATTTGGGACTTGTGTGCTGCAGATGACTTCTAAGGTCGCGCCTTGTTCCCTGATATAACTTTGTTTTCCTAGTAAAAATCCTGCTAAAACAGAGTTTTTCACATGGTTGATGATCTCATTTGTTTCCGTCTGCTGATAGATTGCAATATCTTTAATATAAGTGCCAAGGTCATCGTAGTTTTTGAGCTGTACCAATCCTAAAATGACATGAAGCTTGTTCATAAATTCATGCGACTGGGCACGGAGGGCATTTGCATACATTTTGACTCCGCTTAGCTGCTCAGCCAAGTGTTTGACTTCTGTTTTGTCACGGAAGGTGGCGATCGCCCCGACAATTTCACCTTTTACCGTAATTGGGACTTCGTTAAAGACGAGCTCCAGTCCGTTCATTCTCACGTCGCGGTCAAGCAGCGGCTTGCGTGTTTCAATGACTTGCTTTAAGCCGCTTGAAGGGAGGAGAACCTGAACATCTTGTTCTCTAGGATCAGCCATAATGCCCATATTATGAAAGAGTCGTTTCGCTTCAGCATTGGCGAGCTTGATTTTACCGTGCTGATCGACGGCAAGAATCCCTTCTTTTGTTGATTCTAGCATGGCGCTTCGTTCTTTTAACAATGTAGCAATCTCATCTGGCTCTAGTCCAAACATGATTTTCTTCACTTTTCTTGCCACAATGAGTGCTCCGATGATTCCAGAAAGAAGACTGAGCGATGTGACGAAGTAGAGTGGAAGTAAGCTTTGATGAATGATCAAGTCAATTTCCTTTAACGTAATCCCTACTGCCACAGCCCCAAGCTGCTTTCCATCTTGATCATAAACCGGGACAAAAGCACGCATAGACCTGCCAAGTGTTCCAGAAGCCGTACTAATATGTTCTTTACCCTGTAATGCTGGCTCTTCATCACCGCCAGCAAACCGCTTCCCGATCTTCTGCGGATTTGGATGGGTTTTGCGGATGCCGTTCATATCCATTACGACAACGAATTCGGTTTTGGTAATTTGTTGAACACTTGTTGTATATTGACGCAGTGCTGAATACGATTGGTTTTTTTTTAATGATTTGGCTGTGATGGGAGCCTCTGCGACCATCTTGGCAGTGGAGAGGGCGATGTCACGTTCCTGCTGATGAATGTTCTTCGCTGTTTCTGACCAGATCGTAAAGAAAGTGATACAAAGGGAGATCAGGACAACAATACAAACAAAAATCGTCAGCCGTGTTTGCAGTCTTAAAGTTTTTTTCACGAGTATACCCCTAACGCACGATTTTTTCGTAATAGTAATACTTTAACGGGAAAATGTAAGTTTGTGAAGGAATGTACGTGCAAAATCACAAAATTTGATTATGCTGCTAGTTTACTTTGAAAGCATCTTGTCAATCTGTTTTAAGTGAGCCATAATAAATGTGAGCTTATGAGAAAGGATCTATTTATGAAAAATACATATTTGACTGGATATTTTCCGCTGATTTCGATTTTACTATTCAGCTCTGCTTTTTCGATTTTCACAGTAGGGATTACGACTGATTTCTTGAATCAAGCAGGTATTTTAAAAGGGATGATGGAATTCTTCTCGGAACAGGGCATCAGGCTTGCTCTTTTTGCTGCTTTTGCACTTGTTTATTTTATGATTTTATCTGCCTTGAAACTGATTGCAGATACGGTGTTAGAGCTGGCACTACTCTTTTTCGCGAAAGATCCTGAAGGAGAGAACTTAAAGAAAATTCGGATTGCATCCGTTGTTTATTTATTTGCTGGCTTACTTGCATTTCTACTGACGCAGCAGCTGATTCTGCTTGTCGGACTATTTGTCTTAGCAGGTCTTGTCTATTTTATCTGGGTTGTGGTTCGCATTTATCAATCGCTGTCCATGCTGAATTTAATTGGTTTTATGATGTTTATTTTGTTGTTTTGGGCCACGTTTTTAATCGGCATTTTGTACTTATTTATTAAGCTTTATAACAGTGTTATGGCAAGTCTACCTTCATAAACAGACAAAGAAAGCATCCTCCACGATCGGAGGATGCTTTTTTTATGATAGAAACCGTTTTTGTATATCGGGTGTTGGCATCATACAAGATGTTTTTTGACCGAACCATTTGTAGCGATTTTTCGCTATCCGTTCATAAAACCAATCGCGGATAGGGCGCGGAATGGCAAGGAATAAATAACTCCATCTGTAGATCCCTTTTAACTGCCGCATGGCTTTTAAGATGCCTGTCGACTTCGTATAAAGGGTGCCTTTTTCAATATAAATGAATGAATTGAATTCATCTAGAGGCAAACCGTTTTCTTTTAAAATGCGCTGTCCTGTCTCTGATTGTAATGAAGCAAACATCATTCGCTCATTTGGATCACGCTTAATCACAAACTGGACAGCGCCGCTGCACACGTTGCAGACACCATCAAATAAAATTAAATGGGGTGGATGTGTTGAATGCATGGCAATCAAACCTCCTGTTTATCTGGCGTATTGCATCGTATTTTTCCAAATACGTAAGTGCGGACTTGAGCTGTAAATAGATTCAACCGTTCCTCTATCTCTTCCAACCCATACACCCATTGTATATTGATCTGTCAGTCCGACAAACCAAATGTCTTTGTAGTCATTGGATGTCCCTGTTTTACCACCGATGTAAGGGGCACTGAAATTCGCTTTTTTCCCTGTCCCGCTTTTTACAACAGAGGCAAGCAATTTACGCATAGTGTCATTTGTCCGCTGAGAGTATACTTGCTTCGGTGACTCTTTCCACTTGTAAAGGGTCTTACCATTTAAGTCTGTTACCTTTGTGATCGAATGACTTTGCGTGTAAGCTCCTTGATTACCAAAGACAGTATACGCATCTGTTATTTCTAGCGGCGAGAAGCCCTTCGTAAATCCGCCAAGTGCAGAAGGAAGGCGATAATCATCCGCGACGATATGTTCGAATGAGAATTTCTCTAAGTAGCTAAAGCCTTTTTTGACACCAACTGTATCCAGCATTCGGATCGCAGGGGTATTGTAAGAGTTTTTAAAGGCTGTTTCAAGTGTGACGGTTCCGTACGTTTTGTGACTATAGTTCTGTGGACAGTATCCGCTGCTGCAAAACTTGCCGGCACTGATTTTGCTTGAAGCTGTTGCACCGGTTTGGTCGATGTAAGGACCATAGTCTAAAAGCGGTTTAATCGCAGAACCAGGTTGTCTTTGTGCTTGATAGGCGTAGTTGAAATCAAACTTTTTGTAGTTCTTCCCACCAGCAAGTGCAACAATTTGATGCGTTTCATGATTTATGACCGCTGACCCGCCTTCTACACCTTGGTAAGGTAATTGTGCATTGAGCTGATAGACGGCTCGTTGCTGTAAGGAAGGATCTAGTGCCGTATAAATTTTGACACCATCTTGAAGCAGTGCACTGACCTTTTCAGATAATTCTTTTTGAATGGCTTTTTTTGCACCATCTGTTTTCGCTTTCTTCAAGCGTTTTGTAAAGCCTTCCTGATCTGACACAAGATCGGTAAATTCCTCATTGGCATATGTCACATAGTCAGGGTAAAGGTTTTTCTTTTCACTTACGGACAGGCTGATTTTTTGTTTGACGGCTTTTTTGTATTGCTTTTTGGTGATGACACCGTCTTTTTCTAAAATACCAAGCAATCGTTCTTGGCGTTTCTTTGTGTGTTTGAATTGCTTCAATGGGTCATACAGTGTTGGGTTGTTTGGAATCGCAGAGATAAATGCCATCTGTGCAAGCGTTAAAGAACTAAGCGGCTTATCAAAATAGTAATTAGCCGCAGAACCGACACCGTAAACACCATTACTGAAATAAATCGTATTTAAATAGCTTTCGAGTATTTCATCTTTCGAGAATTTCCGCTCTAATTCGTAGGAATAGAGCAGCTCTGTAAACTTTCGGGTGAACGAACGTTCATGGCTTAAATATAAATTGCGAGATAATTGCTGTGTGATCGTACTTGCGCCTTGACTGATGCCGTGGTTTTTCACATTTGAAGCAAGGGCACGCACAACCCCCATAAAGTCAATGCCTTTATGGTCATAAAAGTTCCGATCCTCTGAGCGGAGGAACAGCTCCTTCACATGATCAGGGATTTTATCATACGTGACGAATACGCGGTTCTCATCGTTTGATACGATCTCGGAGATGAGAGAACCATCCCGATCATACATATAACTGTTTTGGGAAAAATCTATCTTTTCCAGCTTGATTTTTTGATCAAGCACTTCGTTCACAGGCTTCACACTTGCAGCTTCTTCCTTTGATAGATAAAAAGTTAGAACAAATAATGGAATGAGGGCAGCAAGTAATAACCAACCAATTATTGCACGAAACATGAGGTCACTCACTTTCTTCAATTTTCTAGCCATATCGTACCATTCTTTTGCGAATACGAGAAGGTTATTTTTAGAAAAGAATGGGCTTGAAGTCTAGTGAATAAGGCTTCTATACAAGAAAAAAGAGTATCTGATGCAGGATCAGACACTCCTTTCTTTTGCCTTCGACTGTGAGCGGACCGCCCATAAAAATAATGCGCCAAACAGAAAAATTCCGGCGGTGACATAAAAGACAGCTGGAATTCCGTAATGACTCGCGACAATGCCACCAATCACCGGACCGACAACATTCCCAAGAAAACGGAAGCTAACATTGTATCCGAGCACTTCCCCTTGCATAGAGGCAGGCGCTTTGATCCGAATATACGCCGTCGTACATGGAATAATCCCGCCGAGTGCCATCCCGTATAGAAAACGGAAAAGGACTAACATCGCATAGGAATCCGCCATTGCTTGCGGGATGAATAAAATAGAGGAGAGGATCAGAAGGGCGAGCAGCACCTTGTCATGACCCATTCGATCTCCGAGATCTCCCCATTTTCGTGTAAAGAGCAAATTGCCAAGTCCAGTTGCAGAGAACGCAAGACCCGCATAAAATGCGAGATTAACAGGGCCGTGTAAATCATGAATGTATAAAGCCAAAAGAGGCTGAATGCTAAAGTTCCCTACTTGTGTAATAAACGTTAATAGCATCGTGACGACAAGCAAAGGCTGTTTGAAAATATGAACGAGTACTTCCTTCCGTGAATAAGAAACGCGCTTCGCTTCTTTTGAACGGATGGGCTGTTCTTTCACTCCGAAAATAATTACAATGGCTGACGCATAAATGACAGCCGCTGTGAGGAAAAACGTATAAATAAATCCGACGCTGTCTGCCATGAATCCGCCCATTAATGGGCCAAACAACCCTCCGGCAACATTACTCATCTGCATCGTACCAAGGGTTTTACCCGCAGTTGCCTTTTCCGTCTGTGCAGAGATGAGTGCCATTGAAGTCGAGATAAAGCCTGTGACAAGCCCCATAAAGAGCCTCAGGGCGAATAGTTGATAAACAGTTTGCACAAGTCCCATTAATAGAATACTTGTCGCTATTCCAATCCCGTTAATAAGCAAAATCTTTTTATAGCCATGCCGGTCTCCAATTCGCCCCCAAATCGGAGAAATCAGAAAGGCCGTTAAAAACGTGACGCCAAAGACATATCCGCTCCATCTCTGGACAAATTCATTTGAATAACTGCTATCAAGAGATTCTATGTAAAGTGATAAAAAAGGGACGATCATTGTAATGCTGGCAGATACAAAAAAGTTCACAAACCACATGATGTACAAGTTTTTCTTCCTGTTTGTGATAGAGACCACCTTCTTTAAATATTTCGTGTTCCTTAATAATTATAAAGGAAAATAACCGATCTTTCATCTGATGGATAGGTTGGGCATAGTGAATCTGCATTATTTTCAAGAAAATGAAGTGATTTCAAGGTCCGTCTTAATATAATGGTATGAGAATGAAAAACTGATGAAAAAGTGAGGTGAGAATGGTGGAACAGAAGACGGTGCTTGTGGTCGATTTTGAATTTACGATGCCTGATGGAAAGTATCACCCGCAAAATTTTTTTCCTGAAATTATTGAAGCTGGAGTAGTGAAAGCGGCAAGTGAAACGATCATAGACACGTTCTCTAGCTACGTCAAACCAAAAAAGTTCCCGAAGCTGACGAAGCGCTGTAAGTCGTTTCTCGGTATTACGCAGCAGGATGTAGAGAGCGGAATTTCCTTTGAGGCGTTTATCGAGAAGCTTGTGTCGCTTGATGGGGGAGAGGACTGTGAGATTATTACATGGGGCAATATGGACATGAAAGTGCTGAAGCAAAACTGTATGCTCAATCATATTGGCTTTCCTTTTAAGGGCAAGCTGAGGGACCTTGCCTTTGAATATAAAACTTTTTTTGGTGATCGCACACTGACAGGGCTTCGCAAGGCGGCAAAGGAATACGGCAGCGAAGGAGCTGGTAAGCATCATAAAGCACTTGATGATGCCATGACGACTTATCAGCTGTTTACCCTTTTTGAAAAAGACAGATCCTATGTGGAAAATCCGCAAACAACCAAAATTGGTGAGCTGATCGATTTCTCTCACTTTTTTGATTCGGCTGATTAGCGGGCGTCTTCTGGAAAATAATCTTTTTCGAGAGAAGATAGGCATGCCCTTGATTTTTCTGCCCATTTTGAATCATCTGCATGAAGCGCTTGTATTAATTTTTCTACAGCTTCTTTTAGTGATACTTGATAATCTGGTATATCGCCATCATAAGGCTTCACCATATGATGAGGGATATTCGTCTGTTCACGATAGGCCAAAGCCCGTCTTTCTTGGAAAAAAGGCACGTCTGCTTCTTTTGGGTGATGCAGGTCGCCTTGAGTGGGATGTGTCAGAACGGCTTTCACTTGAACGAGATAGGCCGATGGTTTTACTGCTGTCACTTCCCCAACGTAAACACCTGTTTTATAAAATCCTTTCACAACTTGTCCTATTTGAATGTCTGTCATGTAAAATTCCTCCATTTCCTTCTCGCAGGAAGGTATTTCATTTCTTTTAGCCAATATAGTGAAGTAAACGAGCAAAAGGGGGAATAGCGAATGCTGTCGTTCATCGCACTCTTTCTACTGTATTTTCCTGAAGATAAAAGGGAGTACATCCCAGCGGCAATCACCACGGTGATTTTCTTTATGGCTGCATTTATTTGCTTTCGTCTAATCGTTCGTGCGTCTAAGAAGCAGGAGCGTATAGATGAAAAAAAGACAAAAAAAATGGAGTGATCATTTTCTTCTTGTATCTTCAGGAAACTTCACGGTAACGGTTGTACCAGACTGCAGCGAGCTTTTGAAACGAATGGTCCCATGATGATTTTCAATGATAGAAAATGTCACGGTCAGCCCAAGTCCAGTCCCTTTATTTTTCAAGGTGTAATAGGGTTCGCCAAGCTTTTTCATTTGGCTCTCTGTCATTCCTACACCGTTATCTATGAAATAAAGGCATATTTTATGATTTTCTTTTGAAGCAAAAAGTTCAATTTTCCCTTCGTGTTCTGGGGCTGCTTCAATCGCATTTTTGATTAAATTAATCATGACTTGCTTAATCTTCGTTTCATCACCTTGAATGTATAAGTCTGGTTCAATGGATTGATGAATCGTGACCGATTTGAAATTCGCATAGGATGTCATCAGTGATGCACATTCCTCGAGTAATTTAGATAGGTTAAGAGATTCAATTTGATAATAATTTTGTTTCGCAATGTCTAGATAACTCGTAATAATATCCTGCGCCCTGTCTAACTCGGACAGAACGAGATTTTTATAATCTTTATTGGTTGACGTCTCTTTTGTATTGTCACTAGAAAAGAGCAATTGAATAAAGCCTCTCACCACTGTCAGCGGATTGCGTACTTCATGGGCAACGCTTGCAGCGAGTTCACTTACAATCGTCAGCTTTTCTGACTGGACGAGCTGTGTTCTCATTTGCGCATTTTCTTTGACGAATTCAATGGAATAGATACTTAGCACGAGAAAGAATATGTAGTAAAGAGTTGAGAAAAACAACTCAAGTAACTTCTGCTGCATAATAAAGGCTGGGCTGTATTCCATTAAGCTGACCGCAAATAGTCCAATGTAAATAAAGAATCCTTTGGATAAACCGATAAGCACTCCATACATCAGCTTTTTCAGCTTCGAATATTGACGCCATTTCCGGTAGAACAGAAATGGGATGAAAAAGTAAATCGGCACGACAATGAGTCCAATCCATAAAAAAGAGCCATACATCACGAATTTGACAATGGAACTTATCAAGATGGCGATGATCCCAGCTGTGTAGCCTCCGTATAAAATGGCAAGTACAAGAGGAATAGACTGAAGGCCAGTCTGCAAGTCCAAAATCGAACCAATTGGATACATAATACATAGTGCAGAAGAGATGGATGCGAATACTGTGACGAGCAGTTTATTCGTTTTTGGGAAATGAGCAGGGGTCCGGCTTAGCCATAGTGCATGATATAAAAAAATTGGAAATAGAATAAAAGATACATGGAGCAGAAAATCCTTGAACATTTCCATTTAAATGCTCTCCTCGTAAATAATAGTAATTCCTCTCATTATATCATTTCATGTACAAAGTAGATATGATAAAAGGAGGGTTTTTTTCTTTAAAAAGAACACCCGTGAGGATGTTCTTTCGATCATATAAGTCTTAATCAGATGATTGCGTAAACGCTTGATGAAGGCGTTTCAATCCTTCTTTGACTGTTGAAGCAGGACAGCCGAGATTCATCCGAATAAAGCCGTCACCTTCGAGTCCGTACACGTGACCAAGCTCTAGGATCACTTTGCCCTTTTTGAGCAAATTGCGTTTCAATTCCGCTTGGCTGAATTGATAATCCCGAATGTCCAGCCATAATAAATAAGAAGCATCTGGTTTCATATAACGCATGTTTGGAAGATGTTCGTCAATATAGTCCATTGCCATTTTCATATTGTTTTCGAGATAAAGAACAAGTGCATCGAGCCACTCGTCGCCGTGGCGGTATGCTGCTTCCATCGCAGGGATTGCAAATGCATTCAGTTTGGCCAGTCCGTTTCTTTGCATTTCATTGTTGAAAAGGGTTCTCTTTTCTTCATCGGCAATGATAATGGCAGATGCTTGGAGGCCAGCTAAATTAAATGTTTTACTTGGTGCAATGCACGTCACTGTAATATGTGCTATGTCGTCAGAAAGACTAGCAAATGGCACATGCGGCTTCCCGTATAGCATCAAATCAGAATGAATCTCATCTGAAACGACTGTGACACCGTGCTTGATACAGAGGTCTCCTACTCGCTTTAATTCCTCTTTTGACCACGCTCTTCCGGACGGATTATGCGGATGACAGAGGAACATGAGCTTCGCTTCTGGTCTGCTTAATTTTTTCTCTAAATCATCAAAATCCATGACATACCGGTTGTGTTCTATTTTTAAAGGATTGGTTGAGACTGTTCGTCCATTTCGTTCAATCATTTGATAAAAAGGTGTATACACAGGGGATTGTATGACGACTTCGTCACTTGGTTCTGTATAGGCTTGGACTGCAAAACTAAGTGCCGTGACAATCCCAGGTGTGAAGGTGACGGCTTCTGTCTGGATCGACCATCCGTGCCTTCTTTTGAGCCATTCAGCTACTGCCTGCTGCGTATCCTGATCTTGAAAAGCATAGCCAAATACACCGTGATCCAATCGCTTTTTTAATGCATCAAGGACGACCTGCGGCGCTTTAAAATCCATATCTGCTACCCACATTGGCAGTGCATCTGTTGTAAGGAATAAAGACTCTGCTTGATCCCATTTCACTGATTTTGAACCTTTACGTATGATCTGTTCGTCGAAATTCATGAAACCCACCTCTAGCCGTTTTTCAACCATTGTTGGTTGTGCTAAAATAAACATCACAAAATTTATTATAAGCGGTGATACCGATGAAAGATAGTCAAGCTGTAGAAGAGATGATTCAACTTATTAAGGCATGGGACCCTTTTCAATATGGGGAGGACTTTTATGAAACGGAGCCTGCTGACGTCATCAGTGCATTATACGACGCAGAAGACTCTTTATCTTTAGCAAAAGACATTCAAGCCATTTATCATCACTCATTTGAGCAGCTCCTGCCATTCGAGAGCTGTCAACATATAGCGAATCAGCTTTTCTTCATACGAGACAGCAGCTCCTGCACACGCTAAGACAGGCTGAAATGTCCGATTTGATCAGACACAAAGACCGGATTTTCCTCAGGAACGAGGTGCCCGGTTTTTTTTAATGCATGTAAGGTTGAGTTAGGCAGGTCCTTGTGCAGCCTTTCTCCTATTTGGATGGGAACAATTCGATCTTCCTCACCCCAAATGAGTAACACAGGTGTCTCCATTTTCTTGAGGACATCCGAGGTCAAATCCCCTTCCCGGTGACGAATCAAGCGGAAAATTCCTCGGAAAATTTGATCATCAGAAAAAGGCCTTAAATATCCGTCCACCATCTCTTGATCAATGATGGAATGATCATGCACAACAGCCGTTAAATTCTTCATGATGCCTTGCTTCAAGAGCTTTCTTTTAAGATAGAGATAAAAATAAGGAATATATGTGCTGTAAACAAGTGATCTCTTTGATTTATTTAAATATCCTGAGCTGCACAAAAGGACTGCCTTTTCAAATAGGTCTGGCCGTTCAGATGCGGCGTATAAAGCAATTTGACCGCCCATCGAATGGCCCACAAGGATCGCATGCTGAATCTGTAAGTGACCAGCTAGCTCGATAATGATCTTTGCCATGTTGCGATAGCTGTAAATAAACGTATTCGATTTCTCGGACTGTCCAAATGGCGGCAGATCGATCGCGATTAAATTGAAGTCTTGTTTCAGAAGCGGGATGAGCTTTCGATAGCTGAAGGTAGAAGAGAAAAGACCATGAATTAAGATCAATGTTTTCTTCCCCTCATTTGGATAGTGCTCGTAATAGATGTCTAAACCGAATTTACTTTTCATATAAGCTGGCTGAACGATGTCCACACTCATCACTCCGATACTTGATACTCTCTCTGTTAGGTGACTGTATTGTACCCTAAAAAGTGGATTTTAAGCTATGGTTAGCATCTTTTCCCTGCTTAGCATAATGGGAAAAACGTGCTATAATGTTCAGAAGATTTTTTAAAACTAGCTTTTTACAATCTGAGGTGTGAAATCAAATGAAACTAACAGAAAAAGAAACTGAAATATTAGAGATTTTAGATGAAAACAGTCGTGCCGATTTGAATACCATTGCAAAAATGGCAGGCGTGACAACAGAAGAAGCAGAAGCGATTATTCAAAAACTTGAAGATCAAAAAGTCATTATTGATTATTCAACCATGATTGACTGGCGTAAAGTAGATGGCCACGAAGGCGTCACAGCAATGATTGATGTCAAAGTGACACCAAAAAGAGGCGTTGGATTTGATGAAATTGCTGAACGTATTTATCGCTTTCAGGAAGTGGAGTCTGTCTATCTCATGTCAGGTGTTTACGATCTATCTGTTGTGATCCGCGGAAGATCTATGTCTGATATTGCCCGTTTTGTGTCTGAAAAATTATCGACACTTGATTCCGTTGTTTCAACAACTACCCACTTTATTTTGAAAAGATATAAACATGATGGGAAAGTGTTTGAAACAGGAGACGATGACAAAAGAATCGTGGTGTCACCTTAAATGAAAAAGTCTTATCTATCTGAAACGGTACAAAGCATTCAGCCGTCAGGTATTCGGAAATTCTTTGATTTGGCAGCCACAATGGAAGGGGTCATTTCCCTTGGTGTCGGCGAGCCAGATTTCGTGACAGCTTGGAATGTCAGAGAAGCCAGTATTATGTCATTAGAACAAGGACTTACCTCTTATACGGCGAACGCAGGCTTGTTATCTTTGCGAAAAGAATTGAGCGACTATTTATATAAGCGGTTTCACATTGATTACAGTCCTGAAGAAGAACTGATTATCACAGTTGGCGGAAGCCAGGCACTTGATTTGGCGTTTCGTGCGATTTTAAACAGCGGGGATGAAGTGATCATTCCAGAGCCTTGTTTCGTAGCATATGGGGCCCTTACGACACTTGCAGGCGGAGTCCCTGTCTATTTAAGTACCTCGGCTGAAAAAGATTTCAAAGCAGACTCTGCGGATCTTCGCACGAAGCTGACGCCTAAGACAAAAGCGATCCTGCTTTGCTCACCATCAAATCCAACTGGCTCTGTTTATTCAAAGGAAGAGCTTGAAGATATTGCTCAATTTGCAAAAGAACATGATCTTCTCATTATCACAGATGAGATTTACGCAGAGCTGACGTACGATGAAGCTTTTACAAGCGTTGCGGCCATTCAGGATATGAAGGAAAGAACGATTCTCATTTCAGGCTTTTCAAAAGGGTTTGCTATGACAGGCTGGCGCTTAGGATATGTGGCAGCACCACCTGTACTGCGCGATGCCATGCTGAAAATACACCAATATTCTATGATGTGTGCGCCTGCTATGGCACAATATGCAGCAGAAGAAGCGTTAAAAAATGGGCTTGAAGATGTAGAAAAAATGAAGAAAAGCTACAGAAGGCGGCGGAATTTGTTTGTCGGCTCTTTGAATGAACTGGGGCTCGCATGTCACCAGCCAAACGGCGCATTTTACGCTTTCCCGTCCATTAAAAGCACGGGCATGACATCAGAACAATTTGCTGAGGAATTGCTCCTAAGTGAAAAAGTAGCCGTTGTCCCTGGTAATGTCTTCGGACCGAGTGGTGAAGGTCATATTCGTTGTTCCTATGCTTCGTCTCTTGACCATCTTCAGGAATCACTTTCAAGAATCCAGCGCTTTTTGCAAGAACGACAAGTGAAAGAAGAAGCACCTGCCATTATGAAATAAAAAAAGGCATCAATCCATTCGGACTCATGCCTCTCAAATTAGGGGGGAATACTAGAAAGCATTCTTGTTTTCAGGTATTCCCCCTTTTGAACTGATCTAAACCCAATTAAAAAATATTTTGCGTAAAAGACCGTTCTATGATATAGTTTTTAATTGCGTATAAACGAATATTAAAACATTTATTTAGGAGTTGTTATCATGGCGACAAAGTTTGAAGTAGGCAGTGTTTACACTGGTAAAGTAACAGGATTACAAGCGTATGGTGCGTTTGTTGCATTAGATGAAGAAACTCAAGGACTTGTGCATATTTCTGAAGTAACACATGGCTTTGTAAAAGACATCAACGAGCACCTTTCAATTGGTGACGAAGTACAAGTAAAAGTTCTTTCTGTTGATGAAAATGCAGGTAAAATCAGCCTTTCTATCCGTGCGACACAAGATGCACCAGAAAGAAAAGAAAGCAAGCCAAAGAAACAAAGACCACAGCAAGTGAAAGAAGAAGCTGCTGCACCACAAGGTTTCAATACACTTAAAGATAAACTTGAAGAGTGGATTGAGCAATCTAACCGTAAAGATCTGATCAAGAAATAAAAAAAGCACCGCGTCAAACGGTGCCTTAGGCTGCCTCGTATAGGCGGCCTTTTTTTTATGTCTTTTTGTTTAGCGAACCTCTGGATTCGGCTCGTCACGGCGAACAGCTTCTTCGCTTGGCTTGAACAACAGACCAAGGTTAATAAGACCTGCAATTCCAACAAGACCATAAATAATACGTGATAATGCAGAGCCTTGTCCGCCAAAGATCGCTGCTACTAAGTCAAATTGAAAAAAGCCGATTAGTCCCCAGTTAATAGCACCGATAATCGTGAGCACGAGGGCAATACGCTGAATAGCACTCATCGTGATTCCTCCTTTCGCTACAGCATCAATACATTTATATTTTGCAGATTTTTAGCCAAACTATGCGTAAGAAAATGGATTAAAGCAAATTACTTTACTTTTGGAATGATTGAGGCGCATAATGTAGCGCGAGGAGGAGATCAAATGGATCGATTTACTTATTGGAACCCAACGAAATTAATGTTTGGAAAGGGAGAAGTTTCAGCCCTTTCAGATGAACTTAAACACTACGGAAAAAACGTATTACTTGTATATGGTGGAGGCAGTATTAAACGAAACGGCCTTTATGACCAAGTTGTCAGCATCCTAAAAGAATCAGGAGCTACAATCACTGAACTTGCTGGTGTTGAGCCAAACCCGCGCTTAACAACAGTAAGAAAAGGCGTTGAGCTTTGCAAAGAGAACAACGTTGACTTTATTTTGGCAGTTGGTGGCGGTAGTGTGATTGATGCTACGAAAGCAATCGCAGCCGGAGCGAAGTATGATGGAGATGCTTGGGATATCGTGACGCGTAAGCATGTCCCAATGCAAGCCATTCCGTTCGGTACGGTGTTAACACTTGCTGCAACAGGTTCTGAAATGAACTCTGGGTCTGTGATCACAAACTGGGAAACAAATGAGAAATATGGCTGGGGAAGTCCAGCAGTTTTCCCTAAATTCTCTATTCTTGATCCAGTGAACACATTCACAGTGCCAAAAAACCATACGATTTATGGCATGGTGGACATGATGTCTCACGTGTTCGAACAATATTTCCATCACACAGAAAATACACCTTACCAAGACCGTATGTGTGAAGGACTTCTTCGTACGGTCATCGAAACAGCACCGAAGCTGATTGGCGATCTAGAGAACTATGAGCTACGTGAAACGATCTTATTCACTGGAACCATTGCGCTCAATGGTATGCTGTCAATGGGAGCACGTGGTGACTGGGCATCTCACAACATCGAGCATGCGGTATCTGCTGTTTATGATATCCCTCATGCAGGCGGACTTGCGATCCTGTTCCCGAACTGGATGAAGCATGTCATTCAGGAAAACCCAGGCCGCTTTAAACAATTAGCGGTACGCGTATTCGATGTGGACCCTGCAGGCAAAACAGACGAAGAAGTGGGCTTAGAAGGAATCGACAAATTGTCGGCTTTCTGGACAAGTCTTGGCGCACCGAACCGTTTAGCTGACTATGATATCAACGATGAAAAAATTGATTTAATCGCAGATCGTGCAATGGCACGAGGTGAATTTGGTCAATTTAAAAAGCTAAACAAAGAAGACGTTCTAGCTATTTTGAATGCTTCTTTATAATTTAAACAATGAAAAGATAATTGCTTTCGAGCAGTTATCTTTTTTGAGTTCGACGTGTACATATGTTAAAGTAGTCTTTCATGTTTTTGGATCTATACGCTGTAAGGAGATGTATCAACAGATGGAAAACTTTATTTACTATAATCCAACGAAATTAATGTTTGGAAAAGGACAACTAGAAGGACTCAAAAGCGAACTCGCTCGTTATGGAAAACGAGTGTTACTTGTATATGGTGGCGGCAGCATTAAGAAAAATGGTCTATATGATAATGTGATTCGCGCATTAAATGAAGCAGAAGCTGAAGTATTTGAACTGTCAGGTGTTGAACCAAATCCGCGCCTCACTACGGTGAAAAAAGGAATCGACATCTGCCAAAATGAAAATATTGATTTCTTATTAGCTGTTGGCGGTGGCAGTGTGATTGACTGTACAAAAGCGATTGCAGCCGGTGCAGAATACGATGGAGATGTGTGGGACATTATCTCAAAGAAAACAACCGCTCAAAAGGCATTGCCGTTTGGCACAGTGCTGACACTTGCTGCAACTGGTTCAGAAATGAATCCAGACTCTGTCATCACAAACTGGGAAACAAATGAAAAATATGTGTGGGGCAGTTCCGTCACTCATCCTGCTTTTTCAATTTTAGACCCTGAGCACACGTATTCAGTGCCAGAAAACCAGACGGTGTACGGCATGGTCGATATGATGAGCCACGTTTTCGAGCAATACTTCCATAATGTCAAAAACACGCCTTTACAGGATCGGATGTGTTTTGCTGTTCTTCAAACAGTCATTGAGACAGCACCAAAACTGCTGGAAGACTTACAAAACTATGAGCACCGTGAAACGATCCTTTACGCAGGAACGATTGCTTTAAATGGCACGCTGCAAATGGGTTACTTTGGCGACTGGGCTTCCCATACGATTGAGCATGCAGTATCGGCTGTCTATGACATTCCGCATGCAGGCGGACTTGCGATTCTCTTCCCAAACTGGATGCGTCATACACTTGATCACAATGTGGAACGCTTTAAACATCTTATGCTGAACATGTTTGACATCGAGACAGAAGGAAAATCTGATCGTGATATCGCATTAGAAGGAATCGACAAGCTATCAGCCTTCTGGACAAGCCTCGGTGCACCAAGCCGTCTAGCGGATTATGACATTGGGGAAGATCAGCTGGACAAAATTGCCGACATTGCGGCGAAAGAAATGGAATATGGTGGTTTTGGTAACTTTATGAAACTTGGCCGTGATGACATTCTTTCTATTTTGAAAGCTTCTTTATAATCCTTTGTGCCGTTTCTCTCTATGAGAAACGGCTTTTTGCTATGGGAGTGACGATCACTTGATTTCAATAGCCAGTTCCGCTAAAGTGAAAGGGACAGAACTAACGTAATGGAGGGCTTACAAGCGATGACACATATTCAATTTGACTACTCAAAAGCGTTACCTTTCTTTCAAGAGCATGAGCTTACATATTTAAAAGATTTTGTGAAGGTGGCCCATCATAATATTCATGAACAAACGGGTACAGGCAGTGATTATTTAGGTTGGGTTGACTTACCGAAGCAATATGATCGCGAAGAATTTGCCCGCATTAAAAAAAGTGCAGATAAAATTAAATCAGACTCTGATGTCTTGCTTGTTGTTGGAATCGGCGGTTCTTATCTCGGCGCACGTGCGGCAATTGAATTTTTGAACCACTCTTTCTATAACACGCTGCCAAAAGGCAAACGCAAGACGCCGCAAATCATCTTTATTGGAAACAACATCAGTTCTTCTTATTTAACAGATGTGATGGATCTATTGGAAGATGCCGATTTCTCTATTAACGTCATTTCAAAATCTGGTACAACAACAGAGCCTGCGATTGCGTTCCGCATCTTTAAAAAGCTCCTCATTGAAAAATATGGTGCCGAAGAAGCGAAAAAACGTATTTATGCAACAACTGACAAAGCACGCGGTGCATTGAAAACATTAGCAACAGAAGAAGGCTACGAATCATTTATCATCCCTGATGATGTAGGTGGACGTTATTCAGTCTTAACAGCAGTAGGCCTATTACCAATCGCTGTGAGCGGTGCAGACATTGATCAGATGATGGAAGGTGCGGCAAAAGCAAGCGAAGACTTTGCTTCATCTGAGCTTTCTGAGAATGCGGCATACCAATATGCTGTTGTTCGTAATGTCCTTTACAATAAAGGCAGAACGATTGAAATGCTGATTAACTATGAGCCAGGATTGCAATATTTTGCTGAATGGTGGAAACAATTATTCGGTGAAAGTGAAGGGAAAGATGAAAAGGGAATCTACCCTTCCTCTGCGAACTTCTCAACAGATCTTCATTCACTTGGTCAATATGTCCAAGAAGGAAGAAGAGACTTGTTTGAAACAATCGTGAATGTAGACAAGCCCCGTCATGAACTTGTCATTGAAGCAGAAGAACAAGACCTTGATGGCTTGAACTACCTAGCAGGAAAAACGGTTGATTTCGTTAATAAAAAAGCATTTGAAGGAACGATGCTTGCTCATACAGATGGAAAAGTACCGAATTTGATCGTCACAATTCCTGAAATGGATGCTTATACCTTCGGATATCTCGTTTACTTCTTTGAGAAAGCATGCGCGATGTCTGGATATTTACTAGGCGTCAATCCATTTGACCAACCTGGCGTAGAAGCTTATAAAGTGAATATGTTTGCTTTATTGGGAAAACCAGGCTTCGAAGAGAAAAAAGCCGAGCTTGAAAGCCGTCTGAAACAATCGTAAGAATAATTGAGGCACACCTTATTAAAAGGTGTGCCTTTTTTATTTTCTCACGGTTCCTGTGCAAGCCTCCTCACGCTCTGTACATAGAATAATGAGTAGAGGAGGGTGAAACATGAGAACGAATCATATTTACATTCACGATATTTCTGGTCAGGCAATCGTCAACTTTGGTAATGTCGGGCGAATTTGTCCTATGAGTGCTACGAAGGAAACAGCAGGTTCCGGCAGTGCGAACGAGACAAATCAATCATCCAATCAAAGCTTATTTGATGCCAATTTTTCAAACAATGTACAAATCACGAGAGGTAGATGTATGAATTCCTCTCTTTAACGAAACCTATTAGACAAAAAGGAGGGTTTCGTATGATTCATGTACCATCCAGGCTGCCTGGTGAAAGTTTTTCACTTTACCATTTAGAAGAGATGATGAAGCCGCTCGGTTATGTCATTAATGGTAACTGGGATTATGATCACGGGTATTTTGATTATAAAATTGATAATCGTGACGGCTATACTTTTCTTAGAGTTCCTTTTACAGCAGAAAAGGGCCAGCTAGATCAGCCAGGCGTTGTGGTGAAATTGGGAGATCCATTTCTCTTAAAGCATGTATATCAAGATAAGTTAGATGATCATGCGATGGTTGGAAATGTTGGCGCATCCTTTAACCAATTCCAAGAACCAAAAGAGAAAGATGGAGATGTATCAAAAGCTTATACTGAGATTGGCTTTTCACTCGTCAAGGAATTAGAAGACGCACTGCTTTAAAGGCTGATCAGTTCATCCTCAGGATGCAGCTCATAATCAAAGGGAGGATTCATCATGGGTCCTTCTTTTTTTTGTATACCGACAACGATCACATGATGCTCTAAAAAGTGATGGAGCGCTGTTAAGAATGTTTCTCCGGCTAATGAAGCTGGAACTGGTATGATGGTGACTTGTTTATGCAATGTCATATGACGTTTTTTCTGTAACGCTTTGAACTGTTCCTTTAAAAGAAAATGCTCGACCATTAAATGATTGACTGCATCAGAGGTATGAATGACTTGATTGGCGCCAGCACGCTCGGCATTTTTCACGTAACGATCTGTTAAGATTTCAATTAAACAGTAGAGTGAAGGGTTTAATCCTTTTGCTGCAAGTAATGTTAAAACACTCTGCATATCAGCTGTCACTTCATTCTCATGCTGATCTGCGGTAATCATCAGCGCATCTGCACCTGAAATATTGGCTTTGCGCAGTGTGCCATCTTCGGTGCCATGTCCTTTAATAAAATGAACATTCTCTAGAAGAGGCCCTTCCTTCAAGGAGTCATCAATCAGGACAATCGGCATAGCTTGGTCAATCATTTGAAATGACTGAAGCATTTTGTTCGTTTTCTCATTCCAGCCGACGATAATGAGATGTCCTTTCCCCTTAAAGGCGACCTTTCCTTCTACGTAATGGTGCTGTTTGCTGAACACAGCGGCGGCAAGTGTAGCGAAATAAGCTGTGACAAAGCTTGCACCGATAAATATTAAAGCCATACCCGCGACTTGTCCGGGCATGGTTTGCGGCACAAAATCACCATAGCCCACTGTAGAAACTGTAATGACTGCCCACCAGATTCCATCAAAGATTGTATGATACTGCTTCGGTTCGAGAAAAACGATTAATTGTCCAAAAAAAAGAAGTAAGAAACAAATGATGACGGCAATTCGAAGATAAAGTGGCCACCTTAGCCAAGCGATAAAGATTCGGTTTGATTTCATTGGACTCTTCCTTTCAGGAGACTGCTAATGTCAGTATGCCCGATTGAGGAACATTTTTTCATCTTCGTCATGTAGTTCCCATATCTTAAAATAAGAGAGAAGAAGGAGGGAATGCGAATGTCGTTTGTTCAAAAGACCGTACTTCTTTTTATCGGTGCTCATTTTTTATCATCAGCTGTGATCTTACTTGTGTTTGACTTAAATGCGGTGAATCATTTTATGAATGATTTTTCTTGGCTGCACTTTTTTCAAAAGTTATACGGAACGGTCACCTTTTATACAGCATGCTTAGGTGTATTCTTCTTTTTCATTGGCGTGGTGATCCCCCTTAAAAAGACCTAGTGCTTTTTTCTGTACACGTTACATAAAAGTCATTAAAATTGTAAATAAATATATAAAATAAAAAGGAAGCTGATGAGCATGCTGTTTTTTTATTTTTTAACTTTTGCCGCATTGGGATTATCATTTTGGGCACAATTTAAAGTAAAGAATAATTTTGAAAAGTATTCAAAGGTTGAAGCATCCAGTATGAAAACAGGTGCGGAAACCGCTCGACATATTTTAGATCGCAACGGGTTATACGACGTGCCTGTTGAACCGGTAAGAGGAACTTTGACTGATCATTACGACCCGACGCAGCGTGTGGTTCGCTTATCTGAACCTGTGTACTACGGCCATTCCATTTCGGCCATTTCAGTCGCATCACACGAAGTTGGACATGCCTTGCAGCATCAGGAATCCTATGGTGCGCTTGTCTTGAGACATAAGATCTTTCCTGTCGTGAACTTTGCATCTGGTGTTGCCCCGCTTCTTTTCCTTGGTGGAATTTTACTTGGCAGCCTTAACTTAATCGGGCTTGGAATCATTTTGTTCTCAGCGGCTGTGTTCTTTCAGCTTGTGACATTGCCTGTCGAGTTTAATGCAAGTTCTCGTGCGAAAGATATCATTGTTTCAGAAGGAATCATTAGAAGCAGTGAAGAAAGAGGCGTGAACAAGGTGTTAAATGCTGCAGCTCTTACGTACGTCGCAGCAGCCCTTGTCTCCTTGTTTGAATTGCTCCGTTTTGTAATGATCTTCCTAAATGGCCGTAATGATTAATTGATGCCAGAGGAGGTGAGCCCTTACCGTTGTTAGGTAAGGGTTTTTTTGTATATTTTAAACGTATTTTTAGTCATATTACTCATTGCTGCGACAGCATTTTTTGTTGTCACTGAATTTGCGATTGTGAAAATTAGAGGCTCTAAAATCAATCAGTTGATTGAAAGCGGTGATAAGAGAGCCATTCACGTACAAAAGCTCATATCAAATCTCGACGAATATTTATCCGCCTGTCAACTCGGTATTACGATCACGGCTTTAGGCTTAGGGTGGCTGGGCGAGCCGACGGTCGAGCATTTTCTGCATCCGCTGTTTGAGAAACTGGGGCTTCATTCCGCATTAACTGACATCCTATCATTTATCATCGCATTTGTGATCATTACATTTTTACATGTCGTTGTGGGAGAACTAGCGCCTAAAACGATTGCCATTCAAAAGGCAGAGGCGGTCAGTCTTGTGACAGCAAAGCCACTCATCTTTTTCTATAGAGTCATGTACCCGTTCATTAAAGCATTAAATGGGGCGGCACGAGGCATTGTGAAATTATTCGGTTTTCATTCTGTCAAAGAACATGAAGTGGCGATCAGTGAGGAGGAATTGCGCCTTATTTTATCTGAAAGCTATGAAAAGGGCGAGATTAACCAATCTGAGTACAAGTATGTGAATAAAATATTTGAATTTGATAACCGAGTGGCGAGAGAGATTATGATCCCTCGTACAGAAATTTCAGCGATAGAGATTGAACAGACACTCGATGATGTGACGCATTATATGCTAAACGAAAGATACACACGTTACCCCGTCATAAAAGAAGATAAAGATCATGTGATTGGTGTCATCAATAGCAAAGATGTGTTTAAGGCGAGTTTCCTCAATCAAGATGTGACGATTGAAGACTTAATGCGTCCAGTCATTCGGGTGATTGAAAGTACACCTGTTCAAGAATTGCTCATTTTGATGCAAAAGGAACGAATTCATATGTCAGTGCTCGTAGACGAATATGGAGGAACAGCCGGGCTTGTCACAGTAGAGGACATATTAGAGGAAATCGTGGGCGAAATTCGTGACGAATACGATCAGGATGAAACACCTCATATCGTCAAAAAAGGTGACTTCCACTATGTTATGGATGGAAAAGCCTTGATTGATGAAGTAAATGATTTATTGGATTTAGCGATAGATCATGATGATGTTGATACAATTGCTGGCTGGATGATGACACATAAATTTGATATTGAAATTGGCGATACGATTGAAGCAGAAGGCTGTGAATTTACCATCATAGATGCGGAAGACCATCATATTCGGACCATTGAAATCAAAAAGGTCCACTTTTCCTAAAAACCTCGTAACTCTTGACGGGGTTTTTTTACTTGGTAAACTTTAGGTAAGATAATGCCTTCTACCGATCAACAGTGATTGATTTCACATAAAAAGGGTATGGTTTGATAGAAATGAAAAAAGGAGCCGCTCAAATGAAAAAAATCAATATTCAAACAAATGGACGTGATGAGATGATCGACGTGACCAGCGAGGTCCATCAATATGTCAAGGAAACAGGTATTCAAAACGGAAGTGTCATCGTCTACTGTCCGCATACGACAGCAGGTATAACCATTAATGAAAATGCGGACCCAGATGTGAAACGAGATATGCTTCGGAGGCTTGACGAAGTCTTTCCGTGGGAACATCCGAAGGACCGCCATATGGAAGGGAATACAGCCGCCCATATGAAAGCGAGCTATATGGGTGCCTCGCAACATGTTCTCATTCATCATGGTGATCTTGTCCTTGGCACATGGCAGGGAATTTATTTCTGTGAATTTGACGGGCCGAGACATCGCCACTTTTATATACAGGTGTCATCAAACGAGTAAGAGATGGGGGAAATAAATGGGGGATATGACGAAATTACTGCAAATCAAATATGGGATCATCCAAGCACCAATGGCAGGAGGAGCCGTGACACCGGAGCTGGCAGCCGCTGTTTCGCAATGCGGAGGACTTGGCAGTTTGGCAAGTGGATATGTGCAGCCTGACCATTTGAGGCAGCAGATCAAACAGGTCAAACAGCTGACCACTCGCCAGTTCCAGGTTAATGTATTTGTACCAGAGCCAATTTCTGAAGTCAAAAAAGAGGATGTGGCATTTTGGGAGAAGAGACTGCCAGCAAGACCAGTAGCTGATAGACTGCTGAGCGAAGAGGAATTGTGGCATGATTTTGAACTGAAAATCAACATTCTTTTGGAAGAAGACGTACCGATTGTTTCCTTTACCTTCTCTTGTCCAAATGAACAAACGATACATCGTTTAAAACAAAAGGGGATCTTTTTAATCGGAACCGCCACAACAAAAGAGGAAGCACTGCTTTTAGAGGAAAAAGGGATGGATGCCATTGTTCTGCAAGGAAGTGAAGCAGGGGGGCACCGAGGGACCTTTTTACCTGCAAAAGGAGATGCTCTTGTGGGATTATTTAGCCTGATCTCTGACGTCAAGCCGCTCTGTCATGTGCCATTGATCGCCGCAGGCGGAATCACAGATCGAGTAGGCGTAGAAGCCGCCCTAGCACTTGGAGCGGATGCGGTGCAAATCGGTACACGCTTTTTAGCCAGTCAGGAAAGTGCTGCGGCAGACGTATATAAAAAGGCAATTTTACAGGCAGAAAGCAGTGAAACAAAGATCACGAGGCTTTTTTCAGGGAAAAGAGCAAGAGGTATTGTGAATGAGTGGATGGAGGAAGAAAGACAAAATGAAGATAGGGTTCTTCCTTATCCGGTTCAGCATGTATGGACGACACCGATGCGAAAAGCAGCCGCTGCGGCGGGAAACCCTGATCAAATGGCCCTTTGGGCAGGACAGGGCGTTGGCCGTATTCACTCGATTTTAACCGTTGAGGAGATCATGCATGGACTGACGCACATATAAAATCAGGTGGTGTGAAAGGATGGACATTTTAAAACATTCATACCGAAAAAAAGGACAAATTGAATTTTGGTTTGATGAATTTCCGCACTCTCCTGCCGTCCTTACGCCCATTCGTCATTACTATTTTGTTCGTTATGTAAAATGGAGCCGGCACGATCCGCCGGTCACAAGAAAAGATTTAGAAAAAATGGAGATCCTTGCGAACACGATGCTTGGCACACTGCAAGATTATCGTAATCGCAAGGCATACAAAAGCCCCTTGTCATAATCATTAGACAAGAGGCTTTTTTTAGCTGCCAAACATTTGCCTGAGATAAATCACATCCATCCGAGTAGTCTGCGGCAATAGATATGCAGATTGAACAGCACCTGGACGCCTTCTCTTATTCAATTTATCGATAATTTCTGCCGCTGTTAAAATCCCAAGTCCATGTCCGTAATATTGATCTTCTCCTAAGTAAATCACATTTTCCCCGCGCCACTGTGACTGCTGATAGCTAAACTCTGGATTCTCGAAATATAAGCAATCCCCATAGATAAAATCATTCCCGCGCTCTGTATAAATCGACAATGTATCATAATGCCAGTCATACAGGGTTAAACTGCGAAGCCTTCGGTTAAACTTCTCGTCTCCTACCGTTTGCAAGACGCCCATATAAAAGACGATGACAATGGCGGTGGCACATTCAAATGCATATTGTGAGCCATTTTCAAAAATGTCTTTAATGCCCCTAGATGGTTCGACTTGATAGCGCAGCTCTAGTGCTCCTGCTTCAGATACGCGCCAAAAGGCGTCATTAGCACGAGACCTTTGAAAAATGGCAAATGAGGCACCACTTTTATTCAAATCTCTTGCAGCATTCATAATGTTTGATCTCAATGTGACTTCAAATAACAAATCAGATGCTTGCCTGTAGCGGAATGTATCATTTGAGGCTTGTAACTGCATCAGAATGATCCGCTTTTGTCCTTCTAGCTGAAATGAAGCGAGTTGCTCATTTGTCACTGGCTGTCCTGAAAGGATAATCATATAAAAAGCGCCCCCTTTTGTATTAGCGTATGCAGGGTGCTTGGGCAAGGAATCAATTTGTGGAAATAAACAAAAAGGCATCCTTTTTATTTGAAAAACATGAAAATAATATGAACCTGTCCGATATATAACATATCGTTTAAAAGGAGGAAAAACATGAAAAATGCACTAAAATGGTTGAAAAAACCATCGATTTCTAAGAGACTGATTATTTCATTCACTCTCGTTCTTGTCTTGCCAATTATTACACTCAGTACGATTTCATATCAGATTGCCAAAGAAGAATTAGATCATGAAATTATGTATGGAGCAAATGCAAGAGTCAATGAACTGAATGACATGATCCAGCAAAAGCTTGTGAATAAGGAAAATGCAGTCAAACTGTTTACTGAAACATCTTCTGCTGCAGACTTTAAGAAAAACAATCAGGATGAACTGTATGAGCATTTCGAGATATACAGTAAAATCAATGATGAAGATGTGGTTGGGTTTTATGCAGCGAGTAAAAAGCGTGATTTCATTCAGTTTCCTAAAGTAGACATGCCAAAAGGCTATGATCCAACAACGCGCGATTGGTATCAACTAGCTATGCAGGATGACAGTGGTAAGCCAGTCGTTACCAATCCGTACATCTCTGCTACAACAAACGGCATGGTTGTCACGATTGCCCAGCGTCTGAAGGATGGATCGGGAGCGATCGGAATTGACATTGATGTGCAAGACATTGTCGATAAAATCAAAGACATTAAAATTGGACGAGAAGGATATCCAATTATTGCAAATAGAAACAAGCAAATTGTAGCTCATCCAGAAGAAAAATCAGGATCTAAGGTCACTGAAAATATTTCATCTATCCTTTACAGCGGAAAAGAAGGAACGTCAACTTATGAGAATAAAGGAGAACAAAAACGTCTCGTTTTTGTGACAAATGATTTAACAGGTTGGAAAATTGCTGGAACGATGTTTGTATCAGAAACAGAAGAAGCAGCACAGCCAGTTTGGAATTCTGCCATTATTCTTTTAATTTCTTCTTTTATCCTTGGCGGTATTGCGATCTTCTTTATCGTTCGCTCCATCACAATTGGACTTCGAAAACTTGTTGATTTCTCAGAAAAGGTGAGTGAAGGTGATTTAACCGAAACCCTTGAAACGAAATCGAAGGATGAAATTGGAGATCTCACAAGAAGCTTTAGCAAAATGAGTGAATCCCTTCGTGACGTCATTCGAGCAGTACAGCAATCTGTCGACAATGTGGCTTCCGCTTCCGAGGAGCTGACGGCAAGTGCCAGCCAAACAAGTCAAGCAACCGAGCATATCACAATGTCGATTGAACAATTTTCAAATGGAAATGAAGCACAAAACGAGAAAGTCGAATCTAGTACGAATCAGCTTGTGGCAATGAATGAAGGATTACAAGGCATGTCACAAACGTCATCAGAAGTGGCTTCTGTCTCACTTCAATCGACAGAGGCAGCTGGTCAAGGCGGCCGAATTGTTGAAAGCACAGCGAGCCAAATGAAACATATTGATACATCTGTACAAGAAGCAGAACAAGTGATGAAGCAATTAGAATATAAGTCTAAAGATATTACGAGCATTTTAAATGTCATTAACGGCATTGCAGATCAAACGAATCTTCTTGCGTTAAATGCAGCCATCGAAGCAGCAAGAGCAGGCGAATCAGGACGCGGCTTCTCTGTCGTGGCAGAAGAAGTGAGAAAACTAGCTGTTCAATCGGCAGACTCAGCGAAAGAAATAGAAAAGCTCATTCAAGAAATTGTGTTAGAAATTGCTAAATCTCAAGATATGTTCAAAACGGTCAATCGAGAAGTACATGCAGGTCTCGGAATGACAGAGGAAGCAAAAGAAAGCTTCCAGAACATTTATGAGGCGGCAGAAGGAATGTCGAAAAAACTGACGCAATTAAACGATACAGCCATTGATCTATCGAGCGGTTCGAAGTTAGTTTCACAAGCTATGCAGGAGATGCGCCAAGTCTCTAGAGAAAGTGCAGCAAACATTCAGGATATTGCGGCTTCTGCTGAAGAGCAATTGGCTTCTATGGAAGAAATTTCATCTTCTTCAGTGACACTTGCTAACATGGCAGAGGAACTAAAAGAGCTCACAAGTCAATTCAAAATTGATTAAAAAACGATGAAAAAATACCCAGAATTGTCTGGGTATTTTTTTTATTTTTAAACAGCATGTCTAGCCTGTAAAATTAAACCTTTCATCCGATAATAACTTTAGAGAAGTAAAGGGGGAAAGAGAAAATGGGGAAAATGATCCAATGGTTAAAAAAACCATCCATTTCAAAAAAATTAATTATGGCTTTTTTGGTAGTCCTTATCCTGCCAACCACTGCACTGACAATTAGTGCGTTTTTTACATCAAAGACAGAGCTAGACAAACAGATTATGGGCAGTGCAATGAGTCAAGTCAATGCATTTGATACTTTAATCAATGAGAATATAGGAAATAAAGCAGATGCTGTGGCTCTGTTTACAGACTCACTCAAAGCGTCTAATCTTCAAGAAAAAAATAGAAGTGCGACCATTAAAGAATTGCAGCAATTTGGAAAAATTAATGAAAAAGATGTTTCCGCTATCTATGCAGGCTCCGAAAAAGGATTGTTTATGCAATATCCTGTTCAAAAGATGCCTGATGGCTACGATCCAAGAGAGCGCCCATGGTATCAAGAAGCGCTCAAGGCAGAAAACGGCAAACAAGTCATCACAAAACCATATGTAGCAGCTTCTACAGGCAAGATGGTCATCACCATTACTCAAAAAATGAAAGATGGCTCAGGTGTTATTGGACTTGATATGGAAATTGACACCTTGATTCAAAAGTTAAAAGAAATCAAAATTGGGCAAAAAGGCTATGCCTTCATTATGGAGAAAGATAAAACAGTTTTAGCAGATCCGACCCAAAAGGCAGGAAGTCAGGTCAATGAGAATCTAGCAAATATTATTTATCAAAACAAAGAAGGAAGCGGCAGCTACACACTCAAAGGTGTAGATAAAAAGGTTGCGTATGTGACCAACGAATTAACTGGCTGGAAAATCGGTGGAACGATGCTCGTATCAGAAGTAGAAGATGCAGCAAAGCCCGTTTTCAATACAGCCATTATTGTGTTCAGTGTGACACTTATCGTAGCAGGTACCCTCATCTTCTTTATCGTCCGCTCTATATCTAAAAGATTATCCAACCTTGCCCGCTTCTCGAAAAAAGTCAGCGAAGGTGATTTGCGCGATAAACTTCAGATCCAATCAGATGACGAAATTGGCCAAGTTGGAAAAGGCTTTAATACAATGATTGACTCATTAAGAACCCTCATTGGTGCCGTCCAAACCTCAGTCGAAAATGTCGCTTCTTCCTCAGAAGAACTGACCGCCAGCGCAGGGCAAACAAGTAAAGCAACAGAGCATATTACACTAGCCATTGAACAATTCTCAAATGGAAACGAAAGTCAAAATGATAAAGTCGAATCGAGCTCAGAAGAGTTAGATGAAATGAACCGTGGCCTTCAGCACATGAATGAGTCAGCTGAATCCATTACTGCTTCATCGATCAAATCAACAGATATCGCAGGGGAAGGCGGACAGCTTGTCGAAAAAACCGCCTCTCAAATGAATGTCATTGATCAATCCGTGAAAAAAGCAGAGAACGTCATCAGCGCTCTTGAAAGTAAATCAAAAGACATTACACAAATTCTAGGTGTCATCAATGGAATTGCCGACCAAACGAATCTACTTGCGCTAAATGCAGCAATTGAGGCAGCAAGAGCTGGTGAATCTGGCAGAGGCTTCTCCGTTGTAGCAGAAGAAGTAAGAAAACTGGCGGTTCAATCAGCCAATTCGGCAAAAGAAATCGAGAATTTGATTAAAGAAATCGTTCAAGACATTGATGTATCACAGGAAGTATTCACTGCGGTGAATAAAGAAGTTCAATCAGGCTTAAGCTTCACTGAACAAACAAGAGTCAGCTTCCACAATATTTTCGAAACGACAAAAGAAATTTCTGACAAGCTTCAAACAATGAATCAAACAGTTATCCAGCTTTCAAATGGCTCTGCACATGTGTCAGAGGCAGTTCGTGAGATTGCAGACGTATCACGTGAAAGCTCGGCAAATATTCAAGACATTGCGGCTTCAGCAGAAGAACAGCTCGCATCTATGGAAGAAATCAGCTCGTCCTCTGCTACACTTTCATCAATGGCAGAAGAATTGCGTGATTTGATCAGTAAATTTAAAGTTGAATAGACAGAGTGAAAAGAGCCCTTCAGCTAAAGGGCTCTTTTTCAATTGAGTAAATCAAAAGAAATAGGTAAATTTACTCATTTTAATTGAATTTTGAACATTAATCCTTGAAAAATAATTCATATTACCTAAGAATAGAAGGGGAAGACCACAAATCATAATTCAAAAGGAGTAGAGTCATGAAAAAAATCAACTTTTTTAAGCACTTTACAATGTCGAAGAAATTAATTACTGCATTCTTAGCGATTCTCCTAGTGCCAATTCTCGTATTGGCAGCATTTTCTTATGAACTGGCATCAAAATCTCTCAATGATGAGATTATGTCTAGTGCTGCAAATGGTGTTCAGCAATTAAACGAACTCATTAATAAAGATGTACAGCCTAAAATTGATATCGTTACTTATTTGTCCAAATCAGTGAAAAAGAGCGAATTGACTTCTAAAAACAAGGATTTACTTAAGGTGAAATTTGAGCAATTATCGGAAACCGACGAAGATATTGTGGAAGTATTCATTGCAGATCAAAATGGTATACTAACCGAATATTCCGAGATTCATAAAGATAGTGCCGCGAGTGCAAAAAACGAACCTTGGTTTCAACAATCGATGGGAGATAAGAAACTCATCATTTCAGATCCTTTTGTCGATAAGTCATCTGATGACCTGCTCATCACAATATCAGAACAGTTAGCAGATGGATCTGGCGCGATTGGGATCAACATGCGCTTGAACACGATCATAAAAGATACAAACAGCATCAAGATTGGTAAAGAAGGCTATGCGTTTGTTGCGACTCCAGATCAGCATTATATTGCCCATAAAACAGACAAGCCTGGGGAGAAATTGACAGGTGATTTCATCACGAAGTTGTATGATAAAAAACAAGGCAGCTTCAAATATGAATACAATGGACAGCCAAAGCAAATGTTTTTTGACACAAATGAATCAACAGGTTGGAAACTGGCTGGAACGATGTATGTTGGCGAAATTCAAGAAGCTGCACAGCCAGTACTCGACTTAACAATGATCATACTGGCAGTTGCGATTGCCATAGGCGGAATCGCGATTTATTTTATTATTAAATCGATCCGAAAGCCACTGATAGCGCTCTCTGAATCGGCTGAGAAAATCAGTCAGGGTGATCTGACCCAGCATATTGAAGTTCGTACGCACGATGAAATCGGGAAGCTTGCGCAGAGCTTTAACGACATGTCAGCAAAGCTGAAACAAGTCATTCAAGCTGTTCAAAATTCCATTGAAAACGTGGCCGCTTCTTCTGAAGAGTTAACAGCCAGTGCGGGACAGACCGCTCAAGCGACTGAGCATATCACATCATCTATTGAACAGTTCTCAAACAGCAATGAACATCAAAATGATATGATCGAAAAAAGCTCAGTCCAGTTGAACGAAATGGATCGCAGCTTATCTCATATGGTCGATACGACCTCTCATATGATGGAATCGTCGATTGATTCCAGCAAAACGGCTCAGGCTGGTGGAGAACTTGTTCAAAAAACAGCCGGACAAATGCAAACCATCGAGCAGGCAGTGAAAGAAGCAGAGCTTGTGATTCAAGGCTTAGAGCAGAAATCAAAGGATATAACGAACATACTGGGGGTCATTAACGGCATTGCCGACCAGACCAATCTCCTAGCTTTAAATGCTGCGATAGAAGCGGCACGAGCAGGAGAAGCAGGTAGAGGTTTCTCTGTTGTTGCAGAAGAAGTTCGGAAGCTGGCAGAGCAATCAGGAAGCTCATCAAAGGAAATTGAAAGCTTGACGAACGAGATTGTAGAGGAAATTGAAAAATCACAGAACATGTTTAAACAAGTAGCAGGTGAAGTACAATCTGGATTAAATATTACAGATGAAACGAAAATCAGCTTTGAGAAAATCACTGATAAAACATCAGAAATGACAGAACAAATGAAACAAATGAACGGAACGGCCAAAGAACTCTCTCATGGCTCAAATGATATTTCACATGCGGTGAATCAAATCAAAGAGCTTTCACGAGAAAGCTCCGCAGGCTTCCAAGATATCGCAGCATCCGCAGAAGAACAGCTGGCATCTATGGAAGAAATCAGCTCATCCTCTGCTACGTTATCTCAGATGGCAGAAGAGCTAAGAGAGCTCATTAAACAATTTAAAATATAAGAGTATAGGGAAAGCACCTGACGTTTGGCGTCAGGTGTTTTTCCATTCAATACATATAATTTGGGTATTTTGGACTTATTTAGACTTTAATAAGTTAAAAAAGTAAAGAACCTAGTAGTGCTTCCGATATATATACTATCTTACTAAAAGGAGTTTTCTTTTTTATGAAATTCATACAGTATTTCAGGAAGCCATCTATTTCAAAAAAGCTCGTACTCTCTTTCTTATTTATTCTCTTATGCCCAATCATTGTGTTGGCATTCTCTTCATATCATAAGGCGAGTACCTCTTTAAATGATCAAATCATGCAAAGTGCAAAGGAAAATGTCGAACAGCTAGACAAAAATATTACGAAGGTTGTAAAAGTGAAAACAGACGCAGCCGATTTCTTTAGCAAATGGATCACGGAGAAAAAGCTTAAGCAAAAAGGCACGACAGATATTCAAGGGCGCTTTGAGCAGTTCATGAGTATGAATGATGACACAGAAGGCGTTTTTGTCGCTTCAAGTGATGGCAAAGTGTTTTCGAGATATCCTAACAAAAAAATGCCTGCTGACTATGTCGCAACGGAGCGGGATTGGTATAAAGACGGCTGGGCGAAAAACGGAGAGCTGTCTGTTTCAGCACCGTATCCAACAGCTTCTACAGGTACGCTTGTGGTCACCATCTCTAAAAAGTTAGAGGACGGATCAGGAGTTATTGCAATGAACCTAGACATTGCGAATCTAGTAAAAGAATCAAATAGCATAAACATTGGGAAACAAGGCTATGCCTTTATCGGAAGTCCGGATCGTACCTTTGTGGCCCATCCTACGAAAAAAGCGGGAACAAAATTATCTGGTGAATGGCTAGAAAAGCTTTATTCACAAGACGAAGGTTCTATGAGTTATATGTTTGAAGGAAAAGAAAAGCAAATGGAATTCACCACAAACAAAGCGACGGGCTGGAAAATTGTCGGTACGATGTTTGTGACAGAAGTAGAAGAAGCTGCACAGCCAGTCTTTAACATGGCCGCTATCATTTTAGCTGGCGCGCTCGTCATTGGCGGGATTCTGATCTTCTTTATCATCCGTTCCATTACAAAACCACTTTCTATACTTGTGTCTTCTTCAAAGAAGATCAGTGAGGGAGATTTAACAGAAAAAATTGATGTCCGGTCAAAAGATGAGATTGGACAGCTAGGCACAAGTTTTAATGAGATGAGTGAGTCATTAAGAGATGTCATCCAAGCAGTACAAACATCTGTAGAAAACGTGGCATCTTCATCTGAAGAACTGACGGCAAGCGCAGGTCAAACAACAAAAGCAACCGAACATATTACATCATCTATTGAAACATTCTCAAACGGCAACGAAAACCAAAGCGAAATGGTGGAGCAAAGTGCGGCTCATTTAAAACAAATGAATGAAGGACTAAACGAAGTCGCAGAAACATCTGATGTCATCACAGCGTCATCTATTCAATCAAGAACAGTCGCGGAATCAGGCGGCCAGCTTGTAGAGCAAACCGTTGGCCAAATGAAGACGATTGACCATTCAGTGAAAGAAGCTGAAGGGGTGATCAACGGGCTAGAGCATAAATCAAAAGATATCACAAGCATCCTAGGCGTAATTAACGGCATTGCAGATCAAACGAATTTACTTGCGCTCAATGCTGCCATTGAAGCAGCACGTGCAGGTGAGTCAGGCAGAGGCTTCTCTGTAGTTGCAGAGGAAGTGCGTAAACTTGCAGTTCAATCATCAGATTCAGCAAAAGAGATTGAAAAGCTTGTGAAAGAAATCGTATCCGAAATCGAAACATCTCAAAATATGTTCAAATCAGTGAATGAAGAAGTGAAGAATGGTCTTTCCATTACAGATCAAACGAAAGAAAGCTTCTCACAAATTAATCAGCAAACAGCGGAAATCGCTACAAGAATTAATGACATGAATACAACAGTACGCGAGCTTTCAAAAGGATCTGAGCAAATTTCTAAAGCAGTAAATGAAATTGCTGATGTATCACGAGAGAGTTCAGCAAGCATCCAAGATATCGCTGCATCTGCTGAAGAGCAGCTTGCTTCTATGGAAGAGATTAGTTCTTCTTCTACGACTCTTTCCCAAATGGCGGAAGAATTACGTGATTTAATTAAAAAATTCAAGATCAACGAATAAGATCAAGTGGTTCTCCTCAAGGGGAACCGCTTTTCTTTTATAGAGGTCATCTCGTACAATAGAGGAAATCGAAAGAATAGGAGAGATGTTATGCGTTTATCAGATAAGAAGGTCATTGCGTTAGTCAGTGATGATTTTGAAGATTTAGAGCTATGGTATCCGGTTCTGCGTTTAAGAGAAGAAGGGGCAACTGTGCACCTTGTAGGAGAAAAAGCGAATCATGAGTACACCGGGAAGTACGGTGTGCCGGCTGTATCTGATACAGATTTTTATTCCATTCAAGCAGATGAATATGATGCCGTGCTTGTCCCTGGAGGATGGGCGCCTGATAAACTGCGCCGTTATCCAGAAGTGTTAAATATCGTTCGTTCATTTGATAAAAAGGAGAAACCAATCGGGCAAATTTGCCATGCGGGCTGGGTGCTGATTTCAGCAGGAATCCTGCAAGGTAAAAAAGTGACAAGCACACCTGGTATTAAAGATGATATGACAAATGCTGGAGCGGATTGGTTTGATGAAGCAGTCGTCACAGATGGTCACATCGTCTCGAGCAGACGTCCGCCAGATCTCCCTCCATATGTGAAAGCATTTGCGGATGTGTTAGCGGCAACATAATCAATGGATTCAAAATAAAAAAACAAAGGGCGAACTTGCACATCATGTTCGCCCTTTGTTCATCATTTCATCCCCCATTCATTTTATCTATCGGCAGGAAACCTCACGCCCATTTGTTTTCTCGCCTCGTCCATGACAGACATGGTTTGAACAGATAAGGCAAATGTATTAACAGGAGACTGACTCATTCCTTGCTGAATACACTCAATAAAATGACAGATTTCATAATACATCGCTGGCTGATCATCTTTGAGAGAGATGTCGGTATGGTGTCCTTGCCGATCATTGATCGTGATACGCGAAGGTCGGTGGAATTGATCAATCACCATTGTCGCATCCTCTCCTTGAATTTCCGCAGATAAATGAGACGTTGAAATTTTAGAATGAAAAAGGAGTGCTTGATGCCCGTCATATTGCATAAGGACAGTGCCGCTCCCATCTACACCAGAAGAAAGCTTATAGCCTCTGGCGATGATTTGATTCGGCAGACCAAATAAATAGATCACTGGGTAGACGAGATACACACCGATATCCATTAAAGAACCATTGGACAATTCCGGCTTAAAAGCATTTGGAATCTCACCACTTCGATAGGCATCATATCTTGAGGAATATTTACAGTAATGAGCGACCACTTGCCGAATGGGTCCGAGCTGATCAATATGCTGTTTGATTTGAAGAAAGTTGGGCAGAAATGTCGTTTTCATCGCTTCCATTAAACACACTTGATGTTTTTTTGCTGTAGCAATCATCTCTTCCACTTCTTTTCGGTGTGAGGCAAATGGTTTTTCGCATAAAACATGCTTTTGATGCTCCATCATCAACATAGCCTGCTCCTTATGAAGGGCATTTGGACTCGCAATATACACAGCATCAAACGCATCACTTTCTGCCATTTCATGTAAGTTCGTAAAAACTGTATCAATACCGTATTTTTCGGCAAATGCCTGGCCTTTTTCAGCGGACCGTGAATAGACAGCTGTACATGTAAAATCAGCTACTCCTTCACCCGCCTGTAAGAATCGATCGGTAATCCAGTTCGTTCCGATGACAGCAAATCGAATCATGTCGTTCCCTCCTTCTACTTTTCTCTGATTATACATCCTTTGAAAGCGTTTGTATGAAAGAACATTCTTTTTATTGAAAAGCGGATGAAACCTTTATATAGGCTGATGCGTCTTACATAAAGGATATAAATGTACGAAAAGTGGGTAGTTTCTTCCTTCATTCGGGTAATACTCTGATAGAAGGGAGAGGAGGAAACGACCATGAAGCGCGTCCTGCATATAGGAAGTACATACGTCTTTGCGCTTTTATTCATAGGAGCTGGTATTTTTCATGTGATAGAGCCGAGCGGCTTTGCTCGTATGATGCCAGGCTGGCCATTTCCATATGTAATGGTCTATGCAACGGCATGCCTAGAATGGCTACTGGCTATCTTGCTGCTTTTGCCAAATGTCAGGATCGTAGTAGCAAAAATCATTGCTGTCTATCTTGTCCTCATTTTCCCTGCAAACTTATTTGCTGCACGAGAGGGAATACCATTTCCAGGTCAAGAAAGTACAGAGCAGTCTTTGCTATGGATAAGACTGATAGGACAGCCAATTCTGATTGTATGGGTGATGTCCATTGCGAAATGGGATAAAAAGCTGAAACAATGATCACCATATCATGATCAGGTAGTGTACAATTTATTCATAAAATAGCCCGAGTTTGGAGGAACGATATGAATTCTATGCAAATGTGGAGCAGTCGATTTAGAAAATTTTTTCTTGATAACAAGTTTGTTCTCTTTTTACTCGTCCTGCTATTAATCGGATTGAATATCCTTGTTTTCATGAAAACATCCTTTATTTTCACACCGCTCATTGTACTCGTCAAAACCATTGCCTTACCGATTATTTTAACGGGGGTTGTATATTATTTATTAAACCCGATTGTCAATTTATTAGAGAGGTTTAGAGTGAAACGAATCTTTTCAATTTTGCTTTTATATATTGTCATTATTGGCATGATTACAGTAACGATTGTGTCTATTATTCCGTTTTTACAAGCGCAAATGATGAGCCTGTTTCATAACCTACCGAAATATGTTGATACGGTAGAAGATCAGATTAGACAACTAACGGGAAGCAACTTCATTACTCAAGCGCAAAAAAACATGAATTTTAACGTCTCTGAATTGGTAAGCAAAGCGTCAAGTCAAGCGACGAAAATCTTGGAAAGTACCTTTACAGGAGTGGGGACATTCTTAGGGGCGCTCACTGAAATCATCATCTCGATCGTGACGGTTCCGTTCATTCTGTTCTATTTATTAAAAGACGGCAAAAAATTACCTGACTATTTCCTGAAATTTATTCCGAATAAGTTTAGAGAACATACACATATCGTGCTTCACGAAATGAACCATCGCCTGAGCTCTTATATTCTTGGACAGATCATCGTCAGCTTCTGTATTGGTGTTCTTCTTTTAATCGGTTATCTGATTATTGGACTTGATTATGCGTTGCTGCTGGCCATCATTGCGGCATGTACAAGTGTGGTACCTTACCTTGGTCCGACGATTGCGATTACACCAGCGATTGTCATTGCACTTGTGACATCACCAGTGATGCTTTTAAAACTGATCATTGTCTGGACAGTGGTTCAGCTCATTGAAGGAAAATTTATTTCACCTCAGGTCATGGGGAAAAACCTTCATATCCACCCGATTACAATTATCTTTGTTCTATTAACAGCAGGTAAATTGTTCAGCGTAGTCGGCATCATTGTTGCGATTCCGACATATGCCGTCCTAAAGGTCATCACGACCCACTTGTTTGATTGGTTCAAAATGCGATCCAATTTGTATAAAGAAGAAAAGGTTTAATGTCATAATCTTTTTTTGAAAAAAATATAGTATCATAAAGACGAGCTTTCGATGAAGGAAGCTTGTCTTTATGTGGACATAGATGGTTGACCTGTTCAAAAGATCAGAATTGAAAGGAAAGAAAATCATGAATCTATGGGATTTATTCGTGGCACTGGTTTTAGGAATTGTCGAAGGATTAACAGAGTATGCACCTGTCTCATCTACAGGTCACATGATCATTGTCGATGATCTATGGTTAAAATCAAAGGAAATCATTACGCCAGAGGCGGCAAACACTTTTAAAGTCGTGATTCAGTTAGGTTCTATTTTAGCAGTCATGATTGTGTTCAAGGATCGGATTTTGAACTTGTTAGGCATAAAGAAAAATATCACCGAAGAACAAAAGCGTAGCGGGCATAAGCTGACCATTGCTCAAATCGCAGTAGGACTCGTTCCAGCCGTGATTTTAGGATTCTTATTTGAAGACTATATTGATAAATACTTGTTTGACGTGAGAACAGTTGCTGTCGGCTTGATTTTAGGCGCAGTGCTGATGCTTGTCGCTGACTGGATCAATAAACGTAAAACAGAAACAAGCTCTGTCGATAACATGACGTACAAACAGGCGCTTTATATCGGACTGTTTCAATGTTTGGCGTTATGGCCAGGCTTCTCTCGCTCAGGTTCGACGATCGCAGGTGGGGTTATTCTTGGTTTGAATCACCGTGCGGCAGCTGACTTTACATTTATCATGGCGATGCCGATTATGGCAGGCGCAAGCTTCTTAACACTTGTGAAAAATGCTGAATATTTAACAACAGACATGCTGCCATTCTTTATCGTCGGCTTTGTAAGTGCATTTGTTGTGGCTCTCTTCGTTGTTCGATTCTTCCTAAAACTGATCAATAAAATCAAGCTGGTGCCTTTTGCAATATACCGAATCATCCTAGGTGTGATTTTATTTATCCTATTCATGTAATACTGGAAACTACTCTTATTAAAGAGTAGTTTTTTGTTGTTTCAGCTCTTTTAAACAGTAAAATCACCCTCTTAATTAGTAGAAAAAGAAGTTTTTTCATAAAATAGTGTTTAAGAGACAGGAGAAGGGGTAGTACATAAACATACCAATTAAAGGAGGAGTTAGAAATAATGAGAAAAACAAGCAAATTTTTTGTTAGTTCTGTGATCGCTACGTCAATGGTTGCTGCCCCTCTATCTCTTACGACTTTTGGTCAAACGGCTGAAGCTGCAACGACAACAGGTGTCGATGGAAGTGTCTCGATTGATCCAGTAGCCATTGCCGATAAAATTGAACAAGCAGTAAAATCATCTCAAAATCGTGATGGATTCGTAAAAAATGCGGCGTACAGCGCCTTCTATGAAGCAGGTCAAAACTATAACGTCGTTGTCCAAAACTTAAGCCAAGATCATGACTTTAGTGGACTGAACAATGTGGTTTACTATGATAGTGTTGAATATGATGGTATTACGTTTGGTATTTGGGTATTTGAAGATGGGACATTCGTCAATAATGGTGACGGCGGCTATATTAACTGGACATTTGTTGGCAGCTTTGACCGCGAGGAAGGAAGCGGCACTGTCGATTTCCATAAAAGATTCTAAATTGTATTGTCAAAAAGTCTGCCGATTCACCGGCAGACTTTTTTTATAATGCACATTCTTCTATGTCAAAACCTAAATCTTCAATGATGTGATGATCCGTTTGAACCTGCTGACCTTTTGTTGTTAAATAATCACCTACGAAAATGGAATTTGCGGCATAAAGGGCAAGCGGCTGAAGCGTCCGTAAATTGAACTCTCTGCCTCCAGATACTCGAATCTCCTTGGTTGGATTGACAAACCTCATAAGTGCCAACACTTTCAATGCTTTGATCGGATGTGTTCGTTCTTGATGCTCAAGTGGTGTTCCCTCAATTGCATGAAGAAAGTTGACTGGAATGGAATCCGCATCAATGGCTCTGAGCGCAAAAGCCATTTCAACAATTTGCTGGTTGGTTTCACCCATTCCGATGATAACCCCTGAGCAGGGTGACATGCCAGACTGCTTGACCTCCTTAAGGGTCGACAAGCGGTCATGATATGTATGAGTTGTCGTAATGTGAGGATGATGATCTTGATGTGTATTGATATTGTGATTGTACCGATGAACCCCTGCTTCCTTCAGCCGCTTCGCTTTGTCTTCATTTAATAACCCAAGACATGCACACACCTTCAATGGCATGGTCTCCGTGATCTCTTTTACTGCTGCGGTCACCTCATCTAATTCTCTATGAGAAGGTGCTCTCCCGCTCGCAACAATACAATAAGTCCCCGCTTTTCTCTTGAGCGCCTCACGCGCGCCAGCCACAATCGTTTTTTGATCAAGCATTGTATACCGTTCAACCGGTGCGTTTGAAATGATCGACTGTGAACAATAACCGCAGTTTTCAGGACAATAACCACTTTTTGCGTTAAAAATCATATTTAATTTCACTTTATTTTGAAAAAAGTGAAATCGTACTTGATAGGCTGCATGCATAATCGATAATAATTCTCTATCGTCCGCTTCAAGAATATCTAGACCTTCTTGCAACGAGATCCGTTCATTTTTCAGAGCTTTCTCTGCTATCGCTTCCCAAGACAAAGATATGTGTATACCCATCATAAGCTCCTCTCATTATGTTAACTTATTTTTATTAAAAGTTAACATAATGGATCATCGTTGGCAAGCATTGGATAAATGAAGCCTATAAAAATACTTTTAGGCATACAAAAAGGCGATGATCATAAAGTCATCGCCTTTTTATATGTAAAGCTAGATTGCTTATCGAACAGTAATATAGTTAATCACACGTTCACCTTGTGAATTATAGTAAGACACTGTGACAGATCCGCGTTGTACGGCACGAATCCAAGTGAAGTTCGGAGCTGTTTGATCTAATTGAATGGCATATGTTGCGCCCGACACAGAAATTTGGCTTGCTGGAAGAGAGACGGCGATTGAAGAACCTACAGGAAGCGTACGGTTCACCGTAATCACTTTATTCATAATAGGAGCTTTTGCTATAACTGGTTCTTTTGGCTGTGCAGCTGCATGAGCACCTTCAGTTTGAGAGAACGTAAGAGCACTTAAAGCAGCTAAAGACAATGTACAGATTTTCATGAATTTTTTCATCGGTAACACTCCTTTTTTTGGTATATACATGTATTAATAATAATAGTATTATATGTCAATTAAAATATGTGAAAAAAAGAGTATTTATGGTGAAAATTGTCACATATTATTCATGAGCCTTCCCTTTTTTAGGGGAAAAAGAGGCATAAAAAAAGCTGGGTATCCCAGCAATGTAAAGCTTTATGAAAAGAGATGATCAATCGTCGTCTCGCTGTTTTGGCTGACGGCCTTTTTGCTTCTCTTTTTCTTTAATGTAGTGAATAAAATCGATGGTTTGTCTTCGTGCTTCTTCGGAAAAATCAGAGGCAGCCTTAAACGCAATTTGCAAATCAGGATCGTCTGCAAGGTCGGCATCGGTTCTGCCTTTGTCCTTACCTGTGAGAAGGTAGTCCGTTGAGACCCCGTATAACTCGGCGATTTTCACAATCATTTCACCGTCGGGCTTTCTCAAGCCATATTCCCAATTTGCATAAGTGGACATCGCCTTTAATCCGAGTTTTTTAGCAACCGTTGACTTGCTCCATCCATGTTTCTCTCTTAATTCAGTTAAAATCTTTCCAGTCAAATTATCCATTGGAAACACCTTTTTTCATGTTATGAGTAAATTTTATCATGAATTACACGGAAAAGATAAATAATTACACAAAAAGAATAAAAAATGATTGACTTACTCGTTTCGTGTATATTATCATAATGAATATAACTTACACATATTGAGTAAGAGGTGGAAAGATGAAACTTGAAAATTTACGAGAAGAACGCATTTTACAAGGAAAAACACAAACCTATATGGCGAAAAAACTAGGGTATAAGTACACGAGCGGCTATGCAAATATAGAAATGGGCAGAACGAAGCCCAGCTTAGAAATAGCAAAGCATATTGCAGATCTGCTGAATAGAGGTGTTCAAGAGCTTTTTTTTGATCAAAAGTTACACGAAATGAGTAATTCTTTAAAAGAAGAGCACTTCTTTGAAAAGGAGAGACAAACAAAATGAACATCGATCATCCAATGGTAGCGCAGATGAATGACTTTGGATATCCAAAAAGCTACTGGTCATATGACATGACACGTTACGGATATCAAACAGAGATTGAGGAGAGCCTGGAGGGATTTGAAGAAGATGAAACATCAGATGACGTTTGATGCCAGAAAGGAAGCGCAGCTTTGTTTAGTCCAAGCTGGCGGCTGGATCACCTTTCATCATCAGAAACCGGTGTTTGTTTTTTCCACAGCAGAAGACAAGCTAACATACATGACCCTATTAACGGAAAAGGTCACTGAAGTAAAAAAGGAGGAATCAAGACGACATGAAACGATGGAAGAAAATCATGACAATCCTCAAATGCTTGCTCAAAGCGAATAAAAACGAACAAAATATCCGTCAGTGGGAAAAGGATGACGGGAGATCATAATATGATCATCCATTTCATCATTGAGACAGAGTTATTGTTAACAAAAGATACATTGATAAAAAGAATACGAGCAGCTGCAAAAGCGCAATGCCCGCATAAAATAAAAGACGCACTATCACTCGAGATTCGTTTATTCGACGACATGCCGCTTCACATCGCTGACTGTCAAATCAAGCGTACATACGCAGAAAAAGGTTTGATACGCCCGATGCACGTCAGTATCTTGCAGCCACGACTACTCCATATTCAAGAAGCACTTCATTCTATTGCGGATAGGGCTCCTCTACAGATTGTCGATTTAAGAGTTTCCCAGTTTTATAGTATGCGTCCAAGAATTGAAATCATTTTAAATACGATAGGTGATGGCACGAAGTCCTCACCAAATAAGGAGACAAGCATATGAACGAGCCAAAACAATTATTCATTCAAGAAAACCGGACATTTGTCGGTGAGATGGAAACAGGAAAAATTCAAGTCATCGTGTTAGATGGGAATGTCGGAACGGCTTATCAGATAGATGTGCCTGAACATGGAAAAACCATTATACAAACGGCAAAAGGTCATTTTGCAAGAGTAGATCACGAGATTGGTTTTAAAATCAGCTAGATCACTGAACAGATCACAATATGATACGTCCAAGACGGAAAGCCTGCGGACACTGATCAAGACCCTATGAAAAGGGGACTGATTGGTGTCCGCTTTTTATTTTCTTAAAAAAGGGAGAGAGTCAATATGCAAGATTTACTTATCGAATACAAACGAGCATTAAAGGATGCTAGAAAAAGATATGAACCGTTTAGAGAAAAAGAAGACAAACAGCTGTCAGATCAAGAGAAGCATGATAAAAAAATTATCGCTAGTATGGTCAGCGATCTTGAATACGTCGTAGAATGGCTTCAAATTGGCAGGCAGCCAGGTGCACGAAGAGGATTAGACAGACGTTCAGTCTATCAGCGTACCATCCTGGCAAATCCAGAAGTGTTAGAGGCTTTATCACATGAATATACAATCATCCAAGAAAATGAAAGAGAATTCAGTGAGCGGGACAAGAAACGAATTGACGAAGCCTTATCCGTTTTAACGGATCGCGAAAAGGACGTATTCTTCATGCATACAACCCAAGGATTATCGTTTAGCGATATAGCGGTCATGCTAGATGTGAAAAAAGGAACTGTCCAAAAACATATGGAGAGAGCTCGGACCAAGATGTCCAAAAAAGTACAAGAACGCCTATTCGAAGCTGCTGAATAGGCGTTTTTTCTTTTACAAAATAAATGCATCAGCACTTGTCTTACAGTTGCCACCTATAGTTAGAAAGACCAAACGGATGTTTGCTAGCCCTACACAAATGATTCCTTCACAGGAAATCGTTCGAATTAAAAGGAGGCAGCAGGTGAATGTAAATGAAAGATAAACGGATAGGAGCCAAGCAAGATTATTTGAAAGGGATGACGTACCAGCAAATTGCAGATCATTACAATGTCTCAATCCATACCGTGAAATCATGGAAAAGACGATACGGATGGCAAAGGCCAAAAGATTCGTCAAAGCAGGCACACTCAATCTTCAATCAGTTTCTTTCAGATGAAACGATTGAAATCATGGAGAAAATGGGCGGGCGTACATCGCTTGATTTAATCTGGGATCAAATTCAAATTCAATATGCTGCCATTATTCGGGCGCAGCGCATCATGTATGTGTCTGATCAAGATGACATGATCAAAGAGCTGAAAAAGGCGGCATACATGCCTTCTTCATTAGAAGAAACAGTAGAAGGCATTCAACCAGAGCAAGAAATGAGCACAGAAGAATATTCGTTTCAATTTTCATGGGATCGGCATGCTACCTTTTTAAATGCCCAATCCCGTGCGATGGGAGAGCTCAGGCGTCTCATTAAACAGTTTGAAGAGCTCGCACATGCGAAGGATGAACGAAGATTAAGGCTAAAGCAAATTGAACTGACCATCGAAAAAACAAAAAAAGCAGTGCGCGAAGAAAAAGAGGAAGATCTTCACATCATGATCAAGCGAAAAGAGGATCACTCATGACGCCGTTGATTGAAAAAGAAGTCAATCCTCACTTTGAAGACTTTCTATTCGATTGGAATCAGAAGTTTCAATTTTTAGTAGGCGGCTACGGCTCCTCGAAAAGCTATCACATTGCGTTAAAACTTATTTTGAAGTTACTGGAAGAAAAGCGGACAGCACTTGTCATTCGAGAAGTATATGATACGCACCGCGAATCAACCTTTTCTCTCTTACAAGAGATCGTCAGCGATCTTGGCATCGATCATGTGGTGAAGTGCCGCAGTTCGCCGCTTGCCTTGACGTTTCGAAATGGCAGCAGCATCTTATTCAAAGGGCTGGACAAGCCTGAGAAATTAAAATCGATCAACAACATCTCAATCATTTGGATTGAGGAGTGTTCAGAGGTTTCTTATGAAGGCTTTAAAGAGCTGCTGGGAAGGCTGAGGCATCCGAGCTTACCGCTTTATATGATGTTATCGACCAATCCTGTTGGTCAAGATAATTGGACGTACAGACATTTCTTTCGAGATGAACAGCTGAAGCGATTTGTCCTAGATGACGAAACCTTATACAAAAAACGCACCGTTGTGATCAAAGATACGTACTATCATCACTCCACAGCGGAAGATAACCTATTTCTTCCTAAAAGCTATGTGAAGCAGCTGGATGAGCTGAAAGAATACGACCCAGACCTTTATCGAATTGCGAGGAAGGGCTATTTCGGCATCAATGGAACAAAGGTTTTTCCTCAATTCGAGGTAAGACATCATGCTGATGTATTAGAAGCCATTCAACAGATGGATCGTCCGCTAAAACGAGCCGGCATGGATTTTGGATTTGTTGAATCATACAATGCGCTCATTCGATTAGCCGTCGATCATGAAAAAAAGTACTTATATATTTACTGGGAATATTACGACCGCGGGAAAACAGATGATGAAACAGCCGTTGACTTAAAAGAGTTCATTGAATCAAAGGAACTCATCAAAGCCGATGCAGCCGAACCTAAAACCATTCACTATTTCCGGCAGCTTGGATTTCAAATGGTGGCAGCACATAAGTTCCAAGGCTCGCGTTTGCAATATACGAAAAAGATCAAACGGTTTAAGAAAATCATTTGCTCTGATGCTTGTCCGCACTCAATCTATGAACTTCAATCACTGACCTATAAGGCAGATAAGGATGGACGTTTAGAGGAAGATGCATTTCAAATCGATCCGCATACATTATCAGCCATCTGGTATGCGCTGGATGATTATGAAGTGACGGATTTGAAACAGACCGCCTCGGAGCGTGTCCGTCCAAACAGAGAGAGGAGGTCCATACAATGAAACAATTGAAAGCAACGATTATGAAGGCAAACATGTCTGATCATACAAAACAAATGTATGCAGATGAATTTTCCTATGAAAAAGATGACATTGTTCCCCCGCCTTACAACATCAATGAATTAAAAAGCATGGCAGAATATTCAACCATTCTTCAGCAATGTATTGATGCGTATAAAACGAATATTTTAGGCTTTGGATTTGGGGTGGAATACGCCTTTGACTTTAATGCAGAAGGTGTAAAACCGGCAAAAAAGAAAGCTGCAGAAAAGGAATGGACAAGACTTGAAGAATTTACGAAATACATGAACTATGATGAGTCCGCTGATGTGATTCTTGGCTATGTCCTCGAAGACCGAGAGAAAACGGGCAATGGCTTTTTAGAGGTGCTGAGAGATGGACAAGGAAAGCCAGCAGGAATCGAGTATTTAGATGCGCTCCATATCCGCATTTGCAAGCTTAGTGAGCCAGTCGATGTTGAATTCAGTTTCACAGAAAATGGCGAATTAAAGACAATGAATCGAAAGAAACGATTCCGCAAATATGTGCAGGTGATCAACGAAAAGAAAGTCTTCTTTAAGGAGTATGGTGATCCGCGCATTTTGAACTGTGAAACAGGCAAATACGATGACACCACACCAGAGCCGCTTCGTGCAACAGAAGTGATTCATTTTAAAATTGGCAGCGGTACGTATGGGATCCCCCGCTGGATTGGCAACATCGTCAATATGTACGGAGCACGCAAGGCAGAAGAGCTGAACTATCTTTATTTTAAACAAGGGCGGCATGTACCAGGTGCCATCATTGTCGAAAATGGGATGCTGTCAGAATCCTCTTATCAGCAGCTTCAAGATTATATGGACGATATTGAAGGATCTGATCATGCACATAAATTTCTATTGCTTGAAGTTGAAGGTCTGCCGACAGAAAAAGGGTTAACGGGAGAAGAAGATGTCTCAAATGTCAAAGTAAACTTCAAATCTCTAGCCGAGATCCTGCAAGAAGATGCGCTCTTTTTAGAATACGATGAAAAAACAAGAAACAAAATCCGCTCGGCGTTTCGCCTTCCGCCAATTTACACAGGTGAGTCTCAAGACTATAACAAAGCGACAGCAGATACCGCGCGTAAAACAACAGAAGAGCAAGTATTTCAGCCGGAACGACATCTCATCACAGGAAAACTCAATACGCTTTTCCTGCCGGATCTTGATATGTGGCATGTTCGTTTTCTATTAAATGGCCCTGATTTTAGAGATCCATTAGAGATTGCCAAGGTCCTGACGCCATTTATTCAAGCGGGGGCAGTGTCACCTAACGATTTGCGCGATCTAGCAGGAAGAATTCTTGGAAAAACGTTAGAGGAATGGCCTGAGGAACTGTATCACCGACCTTTAGAAAGCCGCATGAAATCAGCTGAAGAAAAGCCTCAATCAGAGCCGGACCAGCTAACGAAATAAACAAAAGCTGTTGCGCTTTTTTGAAAGGGGGTGAACATATGCCAAGAGAACTAAAAAACGCTAAAATTACGCATGTTTCCTACGTGGACAAAGCAGCGAACAAGAAGAAATTCTTTTTGATGAAAGCAAAGAAAAAGCGGCCCGACTTTCAAAAAGAGGTCAGTGTCCTGACAAAGGCAGAAGATGCTCATCGCCTCGTGTACGGTGTCGTGTATGAGCCGAATACGCCTGATGCACATCAAGACTTTATGACAGCGAAGGAAATCGAAAGAGCGGCACACGGCTTTATGAAGGATGCCCGTCATATTGACAAGCAGCATGATTTTCAGGATGGTGTTGGCGAAGTGGTTGAATCATATATTGCCCCGGCTGACGTTGAAGTGGGCGGGGAGCTCATTCGAAAAGGATCTTGGGTGCTTGTGACAAAGGCCTCCCAAGAAATTTGGGATCAAATTCAAAAAGGCCACATTACAGGCTATTCAATGGCCGGAACGGCGGATATCGTCGCTATAGAAGAACAAGATCAGCTTCTATCTCAAGACACAAATGAGAGAGGGCTTTTTTCTTTGCTGAAAAATTTCTTTTTAAAAGAGGAAGGTGCAAACATGTCACAACCATTTTGGAACATTTTAGACCATCTGCTGGAAGCCTTACAGTCAAGTGATGGTGATGAGGCGGATGTAAGAGCTTCCTTAGAACAGCTCATTCCAATCGTGCAGGACATCCTGACGACAGAGAATGTACTTCAAGCGATTGGAGAAAGGCCAGCAGACGTACTAAAAGAAGAGTCTGCTTTGACGACGGATCAAGTGCAAGAGCTCGAAAAAGCAAAAAAAGCCATCGAAAACGTCTTGCAGCAGGCTGAACAGCAGGAAACAGAACAAACAGGGGAAGAACCTGTCCAAAAAGTGCTCGAACAAGTCGTTGCACCAATTCGTCATCAGCTCTCTTCCTTAGAGAAATCAGCCAGCAGAGAAAAAGCAGCGATGCAGGAAGTGCTTCAGCAGCAGCTTTTGCCTATTTCAGAGCGGATTCACATGCTTGAAAAGGCAAGGGGCATATCAAAACAAACAATCCACGATACACAAAACGACACGACAAAACCCATATGGGATGGCTTACTATAAGCCGATATAAGGAGGAAACAGTGTGAGAAATCAAGAGTTGATTCGCAAGGCCGAAATGACACTTGCCAGCTTAAAAACCGGCGGTCTCATGAACGCAACCCAATCCAACACATTCATTAGAATGATGCAAAACACACCAACCGTTTTAAATGATGCACGCATCATTCCGATGGAAAGTGATTCACAAAAAATTGAAAAAATCGGCTTTGGCCAGCGTATTTTGCGTCCAGCAGAAGAAGGTCAAGCGCTTGATGCGAAAGACCGAGTTGTCCCAGCGACAAGCACTGTCCATCTAAATGCAAAAGAGGTCATTGCAGAAATTCATATGACCTACGACAGCATTGAAAACAATATTGAAAAAGACGGAATTCAGCAGACAATTATGCAAATGCTGGCTGAACGAGCAGCAGTTGATATTGAAGAGCTCATCGTCAATGGAGATACGACTTCATCTGATCCATTTTTATCCCAAATGGATGGCGTCAGAAAACAAGCAGTCACTCATATTGTGGATGCAAATGGAGCGGAAATTAGCCGCCAAATGTTGAAACAAGCCTATAAAGCGATGCCGTCAAAATATTTACGTGTACCTCAGGATTTCCGATTCTACACATCCCCAAGTTTAGAGGTGGAGTGGAAGGATCAAGTAGCAAACCGCCAGACAACTCTCGGAGATGCGGTGATTCAAGGCGGACTTTCTTCTGCATTCGGTGTACCAGTCAAAGGCCTTGCCAATATGCAGCCATATGACGAAGCGGGAACAGACGTATCAGATATTTTGCTGACACACCCTAAAAATATTATCGTAGGGTTTTCTCGTCATATTCGAATTGAAGTAGAAAAAGATATTCGTAGCCGGAAATTTATTATTGTTCTGACAGCGAAGCTAGACAGCAAATTTGAGGAAGAGGATGCTGTAGCAAAAGTGATGAAAGTGAAAGAGTAGGTGACAGCAGGCCATGATGATTTCTCCTGAAGAACTGCAAGCCTATTCTGTATTTGAGCGTGTGAAAAATCGATCTGTAGAAAGACTGACAGCAGATATTATCGAAGCAGAAGCTGCGGTATTTCAGATCGTAGGTCATGATTTCTCAAGCGAAAAATATCAGCCCCTCCCTGAAAAAGCAAGAATCGCATTATTAAAGATGGCCCAATATTTTGCCATGTTGAATGATGATGAATCTATGATGAAGGGCCTTACGTCAGAAAAAATGGGTGATTATTCATATGCGAAGGCAGCTGATCAAGTAAAAGGCAAACCTTATGTATATGCCCTGCTTGTCGATTACATTGAACCATCATTAACTCGCGGCAGTACCAAATTAAAGGTGAGATCATTATGAGTTATCAATCTCTCTTAACAGACCGCTGTGATCTATTTCACCTTGAACATCAGGAGGCTTCCCGAGGAAAATTCGGGATTCCAGCTGATGACTTACAAATGACTCTTTCCTATCCTGATGCGCCTAGCCTGACAGATCTGGCTTGTTATGTCATAGAAAAGAATCAGTCGCTTGTGCAAGAAGAGCCAAATACAGTGATTTATCAGTCCTATCTTGTCCATTTCCCTTTAGCAAGTGATATTCGCCTGCATGACAAAATGGTGTGGAACGGCGTCTCACTTAAGTTGCAACAGCCCAAAATAGTGAAAAATCATCACATTGAAGTGATGGCAGTCAGGAAGGAAAATCTATGAAAATTGATGGACTTGACCGGCTGCTTTCACAGCTGGAAACAGCGTGTACCGGCGGGTTAAAAGCAGAATATCAAGATTGGCTAGAGGACATGGGCCTAGAGCTTTTGGACATCATTCAGGATGAGCTAATCAAGGAGAATGCTGTTGATACAGGCCGGCTTCTTAGCTCCTTTACGCAAGGGGACAAGGAGAATCATTTTCTCATGTCAAAAGGTGGTCTCACGCTTGAAGTGGGAACGCAGCTTGAATATGCCTCCTATGTCAATGACGGACATGCTACTTCTTCAAGTGGAGAGCGAAGATGGGTGCCTGGCAGGTGGGCTGGCAGCCGCTTTGAATATGATCCGAATGCAAAGACAGGAATGATGCTTGCCTCTCAATGGATAGATGGTAATGGCTACTGGGATCATGCTGTCATGCTCTATGAGCAAATGTTTGAACAGTCGCTGGATCGAAAGCTTCAAAGCTGGTTCGATCGACATTTTGGGAGGTGATGAAATGAATCAAGAAGTCGGGGCAATCATGCATTATATTTATACACACTTTCCTGTAACAATGTATGATCGACTTTTGCCAGAGCGTTTTCAAGTGCCATCCGTTTATGTGCCGCCTGTAACAGTGATCAGCGGTCCAGATACGGTATCTACGTTTATGAAATCTTATTCTTTGCAAGTGAAAGTGTTTCATATGGATTCAGAAAAAGCGCATAACGCGGCAGAAATCATTGTTGATGCATTGCTTGCTGATCGTCAAATGATTCAGATGATGAGTGAAGATGGAGAGGTGCTTGATGATTATGTCCGCATAAAAAGAGTGGAAACTAGAATGTTAGATCAAGGCGTAGCAGCGATTGTCCTGACGTGGGATAGCAGTTATTGGTACAACCGAGACAAACTAGCAAGCCTTGAAGACATCAACTTTTCAGATGGGGTGATCAAACGTGAGCAAGACTAAAAAGGCAGAGCCTGCTCAATCAGCTGGCGAAGAAAAAGAATTTGGCTTTTCATTTGAAGCCTTAAAGGAGCACAGTAAGGATCTTTTTGGGGTGAAACCAGAAATCCTTGAAGGTGCTCTTTTTTATATCAAACATCAACCAATTACAAAAACAGAAGCGAAAAAGCACATTGATGCTTTTTTGTCCAAGGAGGTTTAAAGGATGAACGGAGGCACATTTACACCAGGTACAGAGAAAAAGCGTCCTGGCATTTACTTTAATTTTAAAACAACAGCAGAGCAGCGAATTACTTTAGGCGATCGAGGTACGGTGGCACTTCCTCTTGTGATGAGCTGGGGAGAACCAAAAACCTTTATTTCCGTTTCCAATATGGAAGACTTAAATAAAAAGGTTGGACTCAATATTGATGACAAGTCGCTTCTTCTTTTCCGTGAAGCAAAGAAAAAAGCGCAAACAGTCTTGCTTTACCGCCTAAATGAAGGGGAGACGGCCAAAGCCGAAATCTCAGAAAACTTTGTGGTTACAGCTAATTATGGCGGCCTAAAGGGAAATGAGATCACCATTCAAGTGGCAGAAAATGTACTCGACAGCAAAAAACGTGACGTCATTACTTATCTTGGAACAGATATTGTGGATAAGCAGATTGTGACGGATATCAAAGATCTTGTGAAAAACAAATATGTTCAATTTTCAGGTGAAGGGGAAGCAGTCATCACAGCTGGTGTGGCACTAAGCGGCGGAAAAAACGGTGTGGCAAGTGTCGCAGATTATACCGCTTTCCTAGAAGCAGCAGAAACAGAATACTTTGATGTCATTGCGCTCCCAGTCGATAATAGTGAGCAATTAAAAGCAACCTTCGCTTCATTTATCGAGCGTCTACGTGATAAGCAAGGACGTAAGGTGCAAGGCGTTGTCGCGAACTATGCAGCTGACCAAGAAGGCATCATTAATGTGACAAGTGGTGTCGTGCTGGAAGATGGAACAGAACTAACACCTGCTCAAACAACAGCTTGGGTTGCAGGGGCAAGTGCAGGTGCAAACTTCAATCAGTCACTCACCTTTGTTGAATACGAAGGAGCAGTGGATACATTAGAACGCCTTGATAATGATCAAGTAGAATACCGATTATCACAAGGGGAGTTCCTTTTCACATTTGATGCAAGAGACCGCACGGTGAGTGTTGAAAAAGATATTAACTCTTTAACAAGCTTCACAGCTGAAAAGAATCAGCAAATGGCGAAAAACAAAATCATTCGTGTGCTTGATGCCATCAACAATGATTTAACGTTTGAATTAAAAAATCTGATTAAATTACGCAAAGCCAATGGCAATGACATCCCAGCATCCGATGATGGAGTGCAACTTGTGAAAACACTGATTACACAGTATCTCACGCAGCTTCAAGATGGCAGCGGCATTACAGGCTTTAATTCAGAAACAGATATCGTCATCGGTCTCAATGAAGATCGTGATGGATTTATCATCGATCTAGCTGTTCAACCAGTAGATGCAGCAGAAAAATTCTATTTCAATGTGGAGGTGAAGTAAGATGGCTTTTAAAGCGCAAAATACAATTTCAGGTAAAGAAGGTCGTCTTTTCTTAGAAGGTGAGGAGCTTGCCTTTATCAAAACGTTTGAAGCAAACGTGGAGAAAAATAAATCAGAAGTCAACGTGATGGGCCGAAGAATGACTGGTCATAAAACAACAGGGGCAAATGGAACAGGAACGGCCACATTCTATAAAGTTACATCTCGTTTCGTTCAATTAATGCTCAACTATGTGAAAAAAGGGGAAGATCCTTATTTCACTCTTCAAGCGGTGATTGACGATAAATCATCAGGCCGAGGTACTGAGCGTGTAACATTATTTGATGTCAACTTTGATTCAGCTAAAATTGCTGGACTGGATGTCGATTCAGAAGCACTAGAAGAAGAAGTTCCGTTTACGTTCGAGGACTTTGATCTTCCTGAAAAGCTGAAGAATTCTTTTTAATGCCTAAAAGGCATACAAATGACGAAAATAGATGTTGATTTTATTTTATTCAGCAATATGGTATAATTTTTCATAGTTACAGAGTAGCTACAAAAGAGTGACTGTGTAACTCAAAAAAGTTTCTTAGAAATATGTTTACATGCAAAGTACTTTGCATAAAATAAAAAGAAGCCAGGATGCGTCAACATCCCGGCAATGTACAATTCGGCCCTCAAGGGGCTGGCTAATCGAATAGGATACTTAAGGATAGACTTTCCCTTTTACCTACCAAAGCTCAAGGGGGAGTCTATTTTTTGTCTATATACGTCAACAGGGTTATGATAAATGACCCGAAAGCAAGCATTAACATTAGTGCTTGAAATGTTGACATGAGCATCACCCCCTTCCTATCGGGGGATGAGCCAGACACCCTTGAGCTAGCCGTTCAATTGTACATATTAAATTATACATGAAAAGATTGGAAAGCACATTCAAAAATGGATGTGCTTTTTTGCATTCAAAAAAACATAACAAAGGGAGTTTTTAAACATGAGCGAAAAACAAACATTTGATCTTTCATTTTTTATGCCAGGACAAACAGTAGAAGCAGAAGAGGTCAAAGTGCCAATTTCTAAGCGTTTTGTTGATAAAAAAGGGAATGTCATTCCTTTTGTCTTTAAAGCCATTACAACTGAACGCATTGATGAACTGGAAAAAGAAAACACGACTTTCAAAAATGTCAAAGGAAGAGGCCGCGTGAAAGACTTAGACAGCCAACGATTCTACGCACGCATTGCCATTGAATCAACGATTTACCCAGATTTCCGCTCAAAGGAATTAAGAGAAGCTTACAGCACACAAGATCCAGTTGAAGTCGCAAAACGTGTATTATCTGTCGGCGGTGAATACGCAAACTGGTTAAACAAGGCCATTGAAATCAATGGTTTTGAAGACGAAATTGAAGATTTAGAAGAAGCAGCAAAAAACTAATAAAGGATGGGGATAAAGAAGCCGTGTTTTTATATTACGCCATGCATGAGCTTCACTACTCCCCATCTGAACTCCTAGATTTATACGAATCACCAAGACCGTTCAAAGCACTCCTATTCGGACTCATCAGCTACAAGCTAGACATGCTAGAAAAAGAAGCAAAGAAAGGAGGGAAATAGTTGGCGAAACTCACTGCACGATTTGAATTAGAAGACAAAGTATCCAAGAAGCTGCTGCGAATACAAAAGCGATTTCAAACATTTGAGAAGCAGCTCAAACCATTTAGAAAACCGGTAAAAATAAATCTGGATATAGATGACAAGAAATTAAAAAACTTCAGTTTATCGCTTCGGAAAATATCAATGATTTCCATGAGACTCGATCAAGGAATCTTTCGTGATCTGAAAGCATTAAACAATCAGTTAAATATGCTCCCGAATCACTTGGTGATATCCATTCAAGCGAAGGGGCTAGATGTCATTAAATCCAGCATAAATCGTTTCAAGCAAGCGGGAACAAGCCCCATTATGCTGACGTTTAAACTAAATGATCAATTGTCAGGTAAAATGTCATCAATCAAAAAATCTATCTTTCAGCTCATGAACAGAACGTACTATATGAGATTAAACATGGTTGACCAAGCCACCGCTGCAATTCAACGAATCAAAAAGACACTCAAAAGTTTGACGATGTCTAAACACGAAATCAGAGTGTCTGTTCAAGACAATGCAAAGAGTAAGTTGAAAAAACGAGATCAAGCAGAGTCGGTTGTAAAAGAACAAAGCATCAAAAAAGAACCTGAGGCTGTTAGTCCGTCAGTGAAAACGGAAGATCCTAAACAGAGCTGGATCCAGAACCTTGCCAATAAGGGATTAAGTGAAATTCAAAAATATGCAGGTGACGTTGCAGATAAAGTGAAGGAAAAATTGAGTCCTAGAAAGTTTTGGGATGAAAAGGCACTTCCTTGGGTTGAAAATAAAATAGAAGAGTACAAGCAAGATGTGATCGGAAGAATTAAAGAGAAGATTAAATTTAATCCTGAAAAAAAACTAGATCAATTGGTGAAGGCTGGATTAGATCGACTCTTAGGTGCAAGTGATCAATCAAGTGAAAGTACCACTCAGGCACCAACAACAGCACCAACAACAGCACCAACAACGGCACCAACATCAACACCATCAAATCCAGCTCCCAAAACGAAACCTCAGTCTCGAGGTGGAAAAGGCTTGTTTCGCAACAGTTGTTGCCCCTGTTGTGCAAGAGGTTTAAGCAGGGGAGGATCTACTAAAACTAAAAATCGAAATGGTCGCTCACCAAGACAGACAAGAAATCCAAATGCTACGACAAGAACCGAAATGAATAGAAGACCTCCAAGTAGATTAGGGAAACTGAAAACAAATGCAGGTAAATTATTTGGGAAAATCCCTAATGGACTAAAGAAAGGTGCGGGTATCGCAGCTTCAGCTGGTGGACTTAAGGGTTTAGTGAAAGGTAGCAAGGGGTTAAGTGGATTAGGGAAAGCGATGAAAAGTATAGGTAAAGGGAGCGGCAAGTTATTAAAGAAAGTACCTATTCTAGGAAGTGTACTTAGTGCAACAAATCTCATCGGTATGAACAAAGATAATGCTGGTGAAAAGATTGGTACGACTGGAGGCGGCATCGCCGGCGGAATGGCAGGTGCTGCAGCAGGTGCAGCTATTGGAAGCGTAGTCCCAGGGATAGGTACAGCCATCGGCGGTCTAGTAGGCGGCATCGCTGGAAGTATGGGCGGAGAATCTATCGGTGAAACAATTGGAAAATGGTTTGATGGCGGCGGATTTGAAAAGATTGGCCAAAAAGCCATTGAAATCAAAAATCAAATTGTCGAAGTTTGGTCAACAGTCGCGGCTTGGTTCACAGAAAATGTATGGACACCATTAAGCAGTACGGTTGTCACAGTCGCGTCATCCATTTGGTCAAGTTTAGTCAATGCATGGACATGGATACAAGAAACGTTCAGTGCAGTAGCAGGCTGGTTTATTGAAAATGTATGGACACCGCTCAGCGACACAGTCGTTACGGTAGCAACGACTATCTGGTCAAGTTTAGTCAATGCATGGACATGGATACAAGAAACGTTTAGTGCAGTAGCAGGCTGGTTTATTGAAAACGTTTGGACACCGCTTAGCGACACAGTCGTTACGGTAGCAACGACTATCTGGTCAAGTTTGGTCAATGCCTGGACATGGATACAAGAAACGTTCAGTGCGGTAGCGGGTTGGTTTATTGAAAACGTTTGGACACCACTGAGCAGTACAGTTGTTACAGTTGCTACAGGGATTTGGACAGCACTATCAAATGCATGGAAAAAGATACAATCAATCTTTGGAGTTGTATCGACATGGTTTATTGAAAATGTGTGGAATCCACTTGTAGATACGGTAGGAACCATTAAAGACAGTTTCGGTAAAAAGTTTGAAGAAGCGTATAAAGTGGTCACAGATATATGGGATGGATTATCCAAATGGTTTGAGGACAACATTCAAAAGCCGATTGTAAAAGTAGCAGAAGCTATTGGTGATGGATTTTCTAAAGCATTTGGCTGGGTTAAAAAGATTTTTGACAAAGCAGGCGGCATTGTAGATGTAGTCATAAATTGGATTGTTGGGAAGAAAAAACCCGATAACAATGCCACAGGCGGCTATATCACCCAGCCAACCTTATCATGGGTCGGTGAAGCAGGTAACGAATTTGTCATTCCAACTCAAAATAACCGAGGACGCGGGAAGATGCTTCTTGCTCAGGCTGCTTCTCATCTTGGAATGTCTGTTATGCCAAGCGGATCAGCTGGAAATCAAGTATCAAACTCTCCAGCTCCTACAGCAGTAGCTTCATCACCTTCTTCTGTCGGTTCAATAGACGGATCTGTCTCGATGGCTGGGAACATTCAAGCCTCCAGCATAGGCGAGCAATTTAATAAAGATTTTGAACAAGGATTAAATCAAAAAGTGATTACACTTGATCAATGGAAGCAAAAGAATATTCAGCAGCCTTTTGCTCAATTGACCTCAGACTCAAGTAAGTATGGTCAGCAAACAGTTGCTGCTTTTGCGAATGGTCAGCAGGTGACACCAACAGGAACAGACAGCTTTTTGCAAAGTCGTGTAAAAGCACCATACCAGCAAGTGATGACAGCATCACCAACTTGGGGTTCTGGAACGGTTAGTGGTTTTGCCACAGGTCAAAATGCCACATCAGTTGGTACTAGCCAATACGTAGATCAGCACATCAAACAACCTTTTCTACAAGCAAAACAAGACTCACCAGGCTGGGGCTCAGGAATGATGGATGCCTTTAACAACGGCATGCGTTCAAAAGCTAGTGAAGTCACACAAGCTGCCAAAGAAATGGCGAAGAAAGTAGAGCAGGCGTTTAGAGAGGAATTAGACATTCATTCCCCTTCACGCGTCATGATGAGTCTTGGGAAATTCGCATCGATCGGTGTCGTCAAAGGACTCGACTCAGTGGATGTGAAAAAATTTGCTGAAAATCAGGCTGGTTCATTAATTGGAGCTTTCAGTGGTATGGGGGCTTCAGGTCTTAGTGTTCAGCAATGGCTCATGGCAGCTCTTATGGCAACTGGCACATCGATGAACTGGCTTCCAGGTCTTATGACCATTGCACAGCATGAATCGAATGGAAATCCGAGAGCAATCAACTTATGGGATTCCAACGCCAAAAAGGGAACGCCTTCTAAAGGCTTAATGCAAACCATTGGACCGACGTTTAACTCCAATAAAGGCAAAGGTATGAATGACATTTGGAACCCAATTCATAATGCCGTAGCTGCCATTAACTACATTAAGGGCAGATATGGAACAGTCTTCAATACACCGGGATTACGAAGTATGAGAAGAGGCGGGCCTTATAAAGGCTACGCAAATGGTGGACTGATTACTCAGGAGCAGGTTGCTAGAGTCGGTGAAGGAAACAAACGCGAATGGATCATTCCTGAAGAAAGAGGGATACGCGGAAGGTATTTATTAACGCAGGCAGCCAAGGCACTTGGGATGCAAGTATATGATCCAGCAAATGCGTCTGCTCCTTTACCAGAATCACAAATGCAGCAAGTTACCTCAGCTCAATCTTCTAGTCGAACAGAATCGTCAAGTAATAAGCAAATCACCATTCAATTCAATGGAGATCAGCATTTCCATAATGGACAAGATCAGCAATCGCTTGTCGAAAAAATTAGACAAATGCTCTTAGATGAACTGGAAGTAGAGCTTCATACAGGAACGAAGGGGGTCGTGATCGATGGGTAAATCAGTGTATCAATTGTGGATTTCTCAAGGAAAGGACAAGTTGCGATTCCCTGTCCTTCCATCCGAACTTGAAATCACAAATAACGTACAAAATGAAACGGTAAAGGTTGCCTCTTTTGGAGAACTGACCTTTATTGATGTCCCATCGGCTAAGCAAGTATCATTCACTTCATTATTTCCTAAGAAATATTCGCCAATTGCTGAGTATAAAAGTATTCCATCTCCAGAGAATGCGATAGCGAAAATAGAACGAATGATGCGATCAAAGAAGTCGGTGAGGCTCATTGTAACGGGGACAAAAATCAATATGACGTGTAGCATTGAAAGCTTCACTCATAAAGAAGGGTCATATGATATTGGCGATCGTGAATTTACGATCGAGTTAAAGGAATACAAAACCGCATCGCCTAGGAAAATCAAACGAAAGAAAAAAGCAAAACAAACGAAAAAGAAAAGGCCTTCAAAAACACCACCAAAAATGTACACCGTCAAAAAAGGGGATACGCTATGGGCAATTTCAGGCAGATTTTATGGCGACAGTACAAAATGGCGGCGTATTTGGAATGCCAACAAATTAGCGATGATTAAACGTAGTAAGCGCAATATTAAGCAGCCGGGGCATTGGATTTTCCCTGGTCAAAAATTAAAAATACCACAATAGGGGGGCTGACATTGATTGAGCTTTTTGCCATCAGAAGCGGCACCATGTATGAGCTTGTCACAGAGAGTGTGACACTTCAGGGGCAAAGGTATCAAGCCCCTCGCTCTATTCAAGCAAATATTATTACTAAACAAGGCAGTCAAACATATTACCGTGTCTCAGAAGGGGACACGGTTCTTTTTAAATGGAAAGGAAAAGAGCTGTTCAGAGGCATTGTGTTTTCTCGGACGCCTGTTGAAGGAAAACTAACCTTCACCGCATACGACATGCTTCAATATTTGGTGAAAAACCAAGATGTCTATGTTTTTTCAAAACAAAGAGCAGATCAAATCTTGAGACGGATTGGGACTGACTTTCAAATTCCCATGACCTCCATCGCCAATACCGGTCATGTCATAAAATCGCTAGTGTTTAAAAATGATACGAGCCTATATGACATGATTCTGAAAGCATTAAAAGAAACAAAACGGCAAACCGGTAGAAACTATCAAATCTATTCTGCTAAAGGAAAGATGGGGCTGAGAGCTTGGCCAGATCCAGAGGACATATGGGTCATTGAATCAGGTGTCAATCTCATTGGCTATCAGTACAGTACCTCGATTGAAGAAACAGCGACTCGTGTCAAGCTGCGCACGTCTGCAGATGAACAGGGGAAAAATAAGAAAAAAGGCAGCAAATCAGAGATTGTAGTAGTCGAACAGGATAAAGCAGGTCAGAGTAAATACGGTATTTTACAACATGTTGAGACGGTTACAGGGCAAATCAACCAGCCGCAGCTACAAAAAAGAGCCAAAGTACGGCTGGCAGAGAAAAAAGGCGTGAAACAAGAAGTCAAAAGCATCCAAGCGCTGGGCATTCCTGAACTGCAAAGCGGTCTTCCGATCTATTTGAAAATCCCTGAAATCAACGTGAAAAAAACGTACTGGATCGATCAAGACAAACATGAATTCAGTGGAGTGAAACACACCATGACAATTGATGTCGTTGAGAAAAATTCCATTCCAAAGGGTGATCAAGCGTGAGGTTAAGTGAAGCAATTAAACGATTAGCAGTGAATGCTGTAGATGCCGCCTCTCCAATTGATCTGGTGGTGGGAGAAGTCACGGCAGTTTCTCCTGTAAGCATCCGGTTAAATGAAAACCATAAACTGATCATTCCGGAAGAATTACTGATTTGGCCAAAGCGCCTAAATAAGGGTGAGGATGATGAACTAAAAAGGGGAGACAGCATTATGGTGCTGGCAATGGCAGGAGGGCAATCCTTCTACATCATCGACAAATTGTAAGGGAGGTGATGAACGTGGCACTCTCACCAGAGGAAGAAATTGAAGAAACAGAAGAAGATGAAGAGGTGGAAACCTCGACAACATATCGAATAGATGTTGAAACTGGCAGACTGACAGGTGAAACCATTTCAGGCATTGAAGCAATTCGTCAATTCGTTTATATGACACTTAGGACAGAGCGGTATGCACATCCTATCTACAGCCACGACATTGGTACTGAAATTCAGGAGCTTTTAACGGATACAGAAGCCACGGATGAATACAAAGAAATGGAGATTCCGAGGCTGCTAGAGGAAGCGTTAATTGTGGACGAACGGATTGATCATATTGAAGAGATAGAGATCACAAAGGAAAATGATTCGTTTCATGTCAAGCTAGCGATTGTCACAGATGAAGGCACATTAGAAATAGAGGAGGTGATGGAGAGCGATGTTTGAGGAACAAACGTACGAAGCACTAATGGAAAGAATGCTAGACAGACTGCCAGATGACATAGATAAAAGAGAAAACAGCGTCATTTGGAATGCCTTGGCACCTGCTGCCGCTGAATTGGCTCAGTCCTATATTTGGCTTGATCAAGTATTCGAACTGGTCTTTGCAGATACAGCACAAGGAGAGTTTTTAGATAGACGGGCTGCTGAAGTAGGAATTGAAAGAAAACCAGCAACTAAAGCGGTTTGGTCCGTAGCTATTCAGCCAGAGGATATCAACATCCCAGTTGGCTCCCGGTTTTTTATTGAAGACGTCTATTTCCAATATTCGAACGATGGCACGCTAGAATGCGAGACACCTGGCAAAGTCGGCAATGGTCAATTAACAGATCAGCCGCTGCTTTCACTTGATACAATTCCGGGGCTCGAATCGATTATCATGAAAGATTTGGTGATACCCGGACAAGAGGAAGAAGATGACGCTTCGTTATACGATCGTTACTTAATACGTGCTAGGAGGGAGGCTGTCAGTGCCAACAAGGCGCATTATAAAAAATGGGCTGAGGAAGTGACAGGTGTTGGCAGAGCGAAAGTATTCCCGCTTTGGAATGGAGAAGGAACTGTTAAAATTGTCATCACAGACGGCAATCTAGATGTTGCATCAAATCTGCTTGTTAAAAGAGTACAGGAATATATTGACCCAGTGCCAGGCGAAGGAGAAGGACAAGCGCCTATCGGTTCAAAAGCGACCATCGAAAGCGCCAAATGGCTGGACATTGACATAGAAGTAGCCGTCGAACTTCAAATGGACTGGACCCTTGAAGGAGCGCAGAAAGAAATAGAAGAAAAGGTCAAAGCGCTGTTGAAATCAATTGCATTTGAAAAGAGTACCATTCGAATGTCCGCATTAAATGATATTTTGTACCATTCAGAAAGTGTATCAGATTATGCAAACGTATTATTGAATGGGGAGTCAAAAAACTTAGTATTGCAGGATATTGAGATACCGCGTCTGAGGCAGGTGAAGGTTATTGAGCAAACAGGATGAAATGAAAAATTACTTGCCGCCATATTTTACAGAGATTTATGAAGTCGATCACCTGCTCAAAACAGAAACGCCAGAGTTTGAGCAATTAGATGAATCCATTTTTGATTTGACGGATCAGTTCTTCCCTTTGACAGCGACATGGGGCTTGAATAGATGGGAAAGAATGCTGAAGGTGCAGCGAGAATCAGATGATTCCATTGAACTTCGCAGAGCACGCTTACTCAATATGATGTCAAACATTCCACCGATCACGTATCTTTCTTTAGAGAAATCGGTGAATCGCTTTCTGAAAAATCCAAGTGCCATCATCCGTCTGACCACCAATCGCTACCATTTCGCCTTACGTGTGAATCTAGATGATCTGCAAAACACTAGATATATTGTAGACATACTTGAAACGTTAAAGCCAGCTCATTTGGCTTATACGTTCACTGCATTTCATCATACCGATGTACATGAAAAAAATGAACATCACGTGAGGCTCACACTGCGAAGCAGAGTGGGTTTTTTCGATCATATTCCGATTTTACTCAATGGTGAATTTGTATTAAATGGTGCGTTTTATCTGAGCGGAACACGAGGGACAACAGAGGTTCCGACTCGTTTTCGGCATTCGTTGAAGTTGAGAATGCCGCTTCAGCATAGTTCAGAGAACGCATATCGAATGAATTATGTCATAACTGGAGCGGTACATGAAACGAAGCAAGGAGCGGCATTGACTGTACGCACAAAAAATCAGCTCCAGCAACAAACCAAGAAGAAGATGACGTTCCGTCTGCCAGTACATGTCCAAACTGAGCAGGGTGGAAGCTTACTGATCAAGGATCATTACTGGATTCTCGATGGATCTGTTCCGCTGGACGGATCAAAAATGCTAGCAGCTACTTCTCAAAAAATAGAACTATAAGGAGGATCACAATGGCTGATCAATTAACCGTAACAACACTATATGCACGTCAACAAATGGCAAAGGCAAGAGCAGAAGGAACAAAACTCACAAAAGTCGTCAAAATGGCATTTGGAAATGGTGGGACGAAGGATGGGAAACCGATCTCATTAGACGGCACTGAACAAAAACTCAAAAAAGAACTCGTCCAAAAAGAGATTGATTCATTTACCTTCATGGAACCAGCAAAAATCCGCTACACCTGCACGATCGCCGAAGGAGAACTTTCAGGAGAAGTCATCAACGAACTAGCACTTGTCGACGAAACCGGCAAATTCACCGCCATCCGCACCATGACAGACAAACAAAAAGACGGCGACATCGAATTTGTTTTTGAGATTGATGATATTTATTAATGGAGGGGAAATGAAATGGAAATAAATAAGCCGAAAACATTTGAAACGACTGATAAAGCTCATGCTGATTTATTTAATGAAATGGTTCAAACCTTGCTTAAAAACGACAATGGTTTGTTAGAACAGCTTATCAACCATACACAAGATACGAACTCACATGCATCTGAAGAAGAAAAGAAAAAATGGAATGACTCGCAGATTTATAAAATAACTGCAGATAACGGTATGCAGCTTATCAATGTCTCAGCGGATTCAAAAATATTTGATGCAATTAAGGATAAAGGTACATGTACATTTTACGCAGCTCCTGGAGTGGAAGATTCTCCAACATCGTCAAATATATCACTGAGAGGTATGCAAATAGTAGGTCAAGATAATATTGGGGCAGGATTTGCTGTAGATATAGCAGGAAAAGCATACAGCTTTTACTACAATTTTGGTCATACGTCGATTAATTGGACACCTCTTCCGAGTATAGAAGATTTAAATAAATGGAATGACAGTCAGTTGATTAAAATTACAAATGATACTGGGGGAGTACGTGTATCTGTAGGAGCGACAGAAAATTTATTAGATAAATTAACTGAAACAGGAAAAACATTTGGTACATTTTATTCTCCTGCTGGTGTACAAGAGAATCCTTCAGCGCTGGCTTCTCGCGGTTTTTATCATTTTACTTCATCTGACAGTAACAACAGAGGTACGTTTGGATGGGTTATTGCAATAGACTATAAAAATAACATGTTTACAAATTATCTTGACTTGAATCTAGGTTGGCAAGGTTGGAGACGTAGTCTTACTGAAGCAGATCAAGAAGTAACGTGGACCACACCTAGAATAATAAATGGATGGAAACTATATAGTACAAGTTCTTTACCGGTTCGGTTTAGTAAAAACGCTTTAGGAGAAGTCGAAATTAATGGAGCTGTTAGAGATGGACCATTAGGGGAAATTCCTGTTTTTGTTTTACCAGAAGGCTACCGTCCAAAGCAACCTGTTTATTACGTTGGAGTGGCCTCTAGCCTCGGAACTTCTGGAACACCGCAATATCATAGGACATTGATCACAACTGATGGACGAGTGTGTGTGCAATTATCTTCTAACACAGCAAATCCAACAGAATTTATTACGTTTTTAATAAAATTTAGTACTTTATAGGAGGTAATAATATGTGGATTTATAAATATGATGATCAATTTATCTATGTTCCAGGTGAAGAAAAACTCTTAAATGAACATGATAATATTCCTGAAGGTTTTACAGATGTACCACCTCCCGTTGAATCGTATATTGCAAAATTTGATGCTAAAAAAAATCAATGGGAGGAAACAGCCACGCAAGAGTATATGAATAGTTTTAAAATAGAGCCTTTACCTAATGATCTTGAAATATTGAAGAAGCAAATTGCATTTTTAACAAAACAACTGACACACATATTACGAGACATAGAAGAGTTAAAACTACTATAAAAATTCACGAAGATCTTTGTTTTCATTAGTAATGTATAAGGGGGAGGATTATGGTTTTAAAAACACCGCGTTCTTTTGAGGTAAATGATAAGGCACATGCAGAGTTATTTAACAATATGATGCAAATATTGCTTGAAAATGACACGGAACTTTTAGCGCAAATCCGTCATCATGAAGAGGATATAGATCCTCATGTATCTGGTTCAGAAAAGAAGAAATGGAATGGATCCCAGCTATATAAACTGACAAATGATACCGGGTCCCAATTGATTAATATCCCTGCTGGTGGCAGTATCTATGAGGAAATTAAAGCGCTAGGTGCCTGCTCATTCTATGCCCCAGGAGGATCTGGAGTAGTTGATTCTCCTGCTATTGGGAACGCTGCATTAAGAGGCTTCCAGCTTGTAGGACAAAACAATATTGGTGTAGGAATCGCAATTGACACATTAGGCAATGCATTTTATTTTTCCTATTATGTAAAAGACATTGGAATCAACTGGGGGCAAATGCCGACTCAAAATGAAAAAAATAAATGGGATGCAGGTCAACTGTCTAAAATTACTGCTGACGATGGAAGAGCCTATGAGAGAATTAATTCAAATGATTCAAGTATATTGGATAGATTAATAACGTTGCTTGGTGTGCATTCTTGGTATATTCAGGAGGGCCATGAAGATTTGCCGACAATAAGTTCAATGAGAGCCTTATCGGTTTTCAGTGAAAATATCTATGGGTGGATACTTGGTGTAAACAATACAGGTGATGTTTATATTAATCGCTCAACAACTGATGTTACAGGCACTAAACAAGAATGGAGTGGGTGGAAGCGACTAAACGACCATAATTTATTGAATTCTAATGGGACAAGATTATCTATGCGGATTGGCACAGATATTTTAACATTACCCTCAGGGTTTTATTTTGCTGTTGGGTCTAACGTAGTAAATATGCCTACTGAAAATGATTCAGCTTGGTTTAATATTGACGTTTTAGAAACTGTAAATAACAGAAAGACTATACATGTCAGCAGAAGTTACGATAACACTCATTGGTTTGGTACTGTTCATACTGACGGTGTCTTTAAAGGGTGGAAAAGAATAGTCACTGATGCTGATTTTGAAAATGTCCAGTGGCTAAATGTCACATTAAACAATGGTTCCTCTATTGGGGACAGACCGGTTCAATATGCTAGATGGGGAAATTTATTATTGTTGAGAGGTCACCTAAAAGCAAATAGAGAAGTTATCTGTGGAAAGATTTCAATTACAGGCTTACCGAGCTTACCAGATAAAGGCTGTGTAGTATCAGTTCCCGTATCAGGTACAACGGGTCATAGTAAATTACTTATATATAAGACAGGAGAGCTAAAGCTAACTGGTTTGCTGGCAGCAAATGAAAGTGCGGTAACTGGCTACTTTTTAGACACGGTTGTCCCATTAAATTAAGGAAGTGATAGTATGATACAAGTTTATGAGTACAATCATGAAAATGAATTGGTCAGACCTATAGTAGTGTTTGAGAGGGGTGATGAAGGAAATTATATTATTCCAGATCAATGCACAACAATTGCACCACCCAATAGTCCTTCTTTTTATAAAGCTGCTTTTGATGTGGAAAAACAACAATGGTATGAATCAGCGACACAGGAGTATATAGATAGCCTAAAACCAGCCCCTCTCCCGCCAAATGATCTAGAACTTTTAAAGAAACAAAATGCTTGGTTAACAAAACAATTAACGCAGTTATTGGCTATGCAGAAAGGGGGAAATCCAGAATGATGTTTCCAACTGTAGCAGATATCAAACAATTCTGGGACTGGCAGTGTTACGGTCCAGAGGACATTGCATTTTATGTAAGCATTGGCTGGATCTCGGCAAATGACTATCAAGACATAACAGGAGAAAAATACGAAGCCTAGTGACTTTATTTTTTTGCTGTTCTCTTTAGCTGGATTCTATCTCAATTTCATTGAAACAACTTATGTAATGGTAGAAAGGTGAGAATACATTGGATATAAAAATTCCTCGTTCTTTTGAAACGAGTGATAAAGCTCATGCTGATCTATTCAACGATATGCTGAAAACATTGCTTCATAACGACACTGGTATATCAGAACAATTAACGAATCATATTGATGATTCAAAACAACACTCTTCAGAAATAGAAAAAAAGAAATGGAATGAGTCGCAACTGTATAAAATTACAGGTGACAATGGAGTACATCTATTAAATATTTCTGTCAACTCAAAAATCTTTGACTCAATTAAAGACAAAGGGACTTGTACATTTTATGCGCCCGGTGGAATAGAGGATAGCCCTTCACAATTCGCAATGCGAGGGATGCAGACGGTGGGACAAAATAATATTGGAACGGGCTTTGCAATAGACACCGCAGGAAATGCATACTATTTCAATTATAATACAGGAGATATTGCAATTACTTGGAATAGAATTCCTTCAACATCTGATATCAATAAGTGGAACAACGGTCAGCTTCATAAAATAACAAGGGATAACGGTCAACCCTTTTATAAAAGTATAGGTGAAATCACCGACTATAACGAGATAATAGAAACAGGAATGTATCTCATTTATAATGCTGGTCTTAACGGTCCAAAAGAGATCAGACGAGCATTTATGATAGTGATAAGTTATGGGAATACCCTATTGCAAACGATATATGATGCAGTAAACGGTCTTAATTCTTTTTATAGAATTAGGAAGACTGATTTTACATGGACTGAATGGGAAAGGCAGCTCACAACGACAGATTTAAATGCTATTCAAGCATTTCCTATTACCAATCCAGATGGATTTGGGAAATTTCATATAATCAATTCTGTTGATTTTCATGACATATTACCTCGCTATAAAGGTTTTGTTCATTTCACTTCAGACACATCAGCTATAAACGGTCCAGGTGTTGCTTTAAGAGGTGTCTGGGTATGTAATAGCGCAGGAAACTACGGTTCTATTATTGGTTTTGATAATCTCGGCCGGACATGGCGAAAAACAGTTGTAAATGGCGTATGGTCAAAATGGGAACGTTTGTTAACCAGCGCAGAGCAAATAGAATGGAAGTCCCCGACAACAATAATAAATGGATGGAAACAATACGGTACTCAAAAAGTGCAATTTTATAAGAATCCATTTGGAGAGGTAGAGTTAATTGGTTCTATTACAGGGGGAACTATCGGTTTCGCAGTACCTGTTTTTACATTGCCAAGTGGTTATCGTCCTATACAGGGGATTCACTTTATAGGGGTAGCATCTAGTGTCGGCGCTGGTTCAACCCCACAAACACATAGGACACATATTGATACTGATGGTAATGTGTATATACAAAGCGTCTCCAATTCAACTAACCCAAATGAATTTATCACGTTCGGCTTTAAATTCATGGCGGCTCAGGAGGGATGAAAGTGAAATGGATATATAAATACGATGAAAAATTCAATTACCTTCCAGGAGAAGAAATAGAAATTGAAGAGAACGAAGACCTCCCAAAAGGATATACAGATGTAAGACCTCAAGATGGTTTGTACAAAGGTAAATACAATGAAGCGAAAAAGTCATGGTATGAGTCGGCTACACAAAAATACATTAATAGCTTGCGACCAGACCCGCTACCATTGTCAGAAATGGATCTATTAAAACAGCAAAATGCTGATCTGCTTCAGCAGCTGGCAGAGTCAGAAAAAAGAGCAGAAGAACAATCAAGGAATTTATCAGAACTTATCATGCTGCTGACGGAAAAGGAGGTCATTTAATTGGATTGGTTCCGAAGTATTTCATTGTTCTATCAATGGAAATGTTATGAAAATGAGGACGTTGCAAAATTTGTTCGGTTCGAGAAGATTACGCCTAAACAATACAAAGAAATAACAAACGAAGAATATCCAACTTACGCTGAATAGGCGTTTTTATTTTGCCTTCTTTCAGGGTGTGCAAAGTGAGGGAGTAGGTGAGTATAGTGGAAATGGATTTGACACAATATTTAATGACACAAGGGCCGTTTGCAGTGTTGTTTTGTTGGGTGCTGTTTTACGTATTAAACACAACAAAAGAAAGAGAAAACAAACTCAACGAACAAATCGAAGCGCAAAATGATGTGTTAGCAAAGTTTAGTGAGAAGTATGACGTCGTCATCGATAAGCTCGATAAAATTGAACGGAATTTAAAATAGGGGGGAAACATCATGAAAACATTCGACAAAGGCACTGTGATTCGCACAGTGCTTCTTTTTATTGCACTTATCAACCAAACGCTTGTCATGTTTGGACAAACAGTGCTGCCGATTAGTGAGGAGCAAGTACAAACCGCTGGTGAGGCACTATATGTAGCAGGCTCCACCATATTTACGATGGTGACGGCCATTATCGCTTGGTTTAAAAACAATTATGTAACCTACAAAGGTCAATTACAAAAAGATACCCTGAAACAAAGAGGGCTAACAAAATAATCGTTGAAGGAGAAACAATATGGTCAATATCATTCAAGCTTATATTCCAAAACACAACCGCAACAGACCAGGAAATACGATGAAGCCGCTCTATATTACGGTGCATAATACCTCTAACACGGCAAAAGGTGCAAATGCGGGAAGTCACGCTGCGTTTGTTGCGCGTTCAACTACTGGGGTCAGCTGGCATTACACTGTCGACGATCAGGTCATTTATCAGCATTTACCGTTAACCGAGAACGGCTGGCATGCAGGAGATGGCAGAGGCAAGGGCAATATGAAATCAATCGGAATTGAAATTTGTGAAAATACAGATGGCAACTTTGAACGAGCAGTTGAAAATGCTCAATGGCTCATTCGAAAGCTAATGGGCGATTTGGGGATTCCTTTATCAAATGTAGTACCCCATAAACATTGGAGCGGGAAAGAATGTCCAAGGAAATTGCTTGGACGATGGGATCAATTTAAAGCTGGAATAGCCACAGCTCATACCGGCAGCAAAAGCACAACAAAGCCAGTTCGAACAGAGAGCTTGAGTCATAAAACACCCGTTTCCAAACAGAAATCGTCAAATCTGCCATCTGGCATCTTAAAAATTACCAAGCCCTTAACAAAAGGACCACAAGTCACAGCCGTGCAAAAAGCCTTATCCTCCCTCTATTTCTACCCAGACAAAGGGGCAAAAAACAACGGGATTGATGGCTATTATGGACCAAAAACGGCGAATGCGGTCAAACGGTTCCAGCTCATGAATGGTCTAGCGGCAGACGGTATATACGGTCCGAAGACAAAGAACAAAATGGAACAATTGTTGAAAAAGTGATGAAAAAGTGATGAAAAAGTGATGATTCATAAAGTGCTATCAGCAAGTGAAGAGTTGCTTCCTTGCTGATAGCTAACAAAAAATGACATCATTTATGATATAATCGACCGAATCACTATCATACAGGGGAGAGTAAAATGAAAAAGGAAATGTTCCAAGTCATCATACTGTCAGTGTTGCTCATCTATTTCATTTATCACGGAATGACAAGCGATTTTCCTTTGTCTTACACAATCATTCTCATCACAGCTTATGTCTCTGTGATCACATACAGCATCATAAAGATATTAGGCTTAAGAAAAAACAAAGAACAAACAGAGCTGTAAGAAATAAATACATAAAAAAGCCATCCTTGAATTCTCAAGAATGGCTTTTCGTTATGGAGCATAGCGGGATCGAACCGCTGACCTCTACGCTGCCAGCGTAGCGCTCTCCCAGCTGAGCTAATGCCCCGATGTGTTACGACATAATTTATTATAATCAATCCTCCTATAAAATTCAACCTTTAAAACGCACACACATTGTCTATTTTTCTTTCTGGTCAATTGGGATATAGTCAAAGATTTCTCCTGAATGAACAGAGTTTGCTAATCGTCTCAGCCAGTCATAGTAGGCTTTTGAACTTTCAAGTTGCTCAATCAGCTGCTGCGCTTCTTCTCTTATATGTTCCTCCAGCTGATCATCAAGAGCCACCTCTTGAAGCCGCACTTGCGCTTCTTCAATTGCCGCTAAATTCACCTCGACCTCTCGTTCCCATTTTTGCGGAAAGAAGTTCATGAAAAACTTAAAAAAGTCTTTTTCAGCAACAAAACTATGTTTTCTTCGTCCTCGGTGAAAGGTTTTTTTGACAATATTCATATCTTGCAGTTTTTTGACACCCGTACTCATACTCGGCTTACTCATTTGCAGCTCTTCACGCATTTCATCCAGCGTCATTTCCTCATTTAAATACATGGTCCCATAGAGAATACCAGCACTTCGTGTAATGCCATAGAGATCCATCGTTTCAGCTATTGAATCAATGACTAGGTCTTTAGCAGCTAAAATACGTTCTTCTGCTTGCAACTCTTTCTGCTTTTTCATCTTGTCCCTGCTTTCTATTAAGAGAATTCAATACGTTCAAAAAAATCTTTATGGACTATATGTTAACGAAAGAATGCGAAATGTCAAAAGAAAATGAAGCATATCTCCCTTTGACAGAAAAATTTGAACATGATACGTTAATTATGTTCAAAACGTTAAATTTTTATTTAACAAACTTATCAAAAAGAATCAGAGGAGGTTCCTTCTATGAGTCAAACACTATTTATAAATGGACAATGGGTTGGCGCCAAAAGTGGCGACACGCGGGATATCATCAATCCATTTAATCAAGAAGTGATCACGACAGTCAGTGAAGGATCAAGAAATGACGCGCAGCTTGCCATTAAAGCAGCGAGAAAAGCCTTCGATCAAGGTGATTGGGCAAACTTGCCTGGAATTGAAAGAGGAAATATGGTGTTTAAGATTGCTGAATTGATTAGACGTGATCTGGATGAACTAGCCAAATTAGAATCGCTTGATACTGGTAAAACAGTAGAGGAAAGTAAAGCAGATATGGATGATATTGCGAATGTGTTCCAATATTATGCAGGGCTTGCTGACAAAGATGGCGGGGAAATCATTGCATCACCAATCCCGAACTCAAAAAGCGAATTGGTCAGAGAGCCTGTTGGTGTATGCGGGCAAATTACTCCTTGGAACTATCCATTGCTTCAAGCAAGCTGGAAAATCGCTCCTGCTCTTGCGGCGGGGAATACCATCGTATTAAAGCCAAGTGAAATCACACCACTCACCACGATCAAAGTATTCAAACTCATGGAAGAAGCGGGCATTCCAGCAGGAGTGGCAAACCTAGTCCTTGGACCAGGTGCAACGGTTGGTGATGAGCTTGCTGTGAATGATCAAGTCGATTTGATTTCATTTACAGGCGGTATTGAAACAGGCAAGAAAATCATGCAGGGAGCCAGTGGGAATGTGAAGAAAATCGCCCTTGAGCTTGGTGGGAAAAATCCGAATATTGTGTTTCAAGATGCTGATTTAGACGTAGCGGTTGACCAGGCAATGAATGCTGTGTTTTTCCATGCGGGGCAAGTGTGTTCAGCAGGTTCACGTTTGCTGGTGGAAGAATCTATTCATGACAAATTTCTAGAAGAACTGGTGAAGCGGACGAAAAAAATCAAGCTAGGCAACGGCTTTGATGAAGAAACCCAGAGCGGCCCACTCATCTCAGCTGAGCATCGAGAAAAAGTAGAAAAATACGTCAGCATTGGGCTAGATGAAGGCGCCAAATTAGAAACAGGCGGAAAAAGACCTGACGCAGAGGAGCTTTCAAATGGGTTCTTCTACTTGCCAACGATTTTCTCAGGCTGCACGTCAGAGATGCGGATTGTCCAAGAAGAAGTCTTTGGCCCAGTATTGACAGTTGAATCCTTCCGTACAGAGGAAGAAGTGATTGAGCTGGCAAACGATACGATTTATGGATTAGCAGGAGCTGTGTGGTCTACTGATATCAGCAATGCCGAAAGAGTTGCTCGTCAATTAAGATTGGGCACAGTTTGGATCAATGATTTCCATCCTTATTTCGCTCAAGCACCTTGGGGTGGATATAAGCAATCAGGTCTAGGACGTGAATTAGGACGCACCGGGCTCGAGGAATATACGGAGCTGAAGCATGTATATCGTAATACAAAACCTGAAGCGGTTCATTGGTTTCAATAAAAATCACACATTTGGAGGAGATTCTATATGACATTAAATATGAAAATTGAAAGCATGCAGAAATTCCATACATTTGAAATTCCGACTGTCATCAAACATGGTATCGGTGCAGTGAAACATGTTGGGGAAGAAGTAAAAGCATACGGTGTTTCAAAGGTATTGCTTGTAACAGACCCGGGTATTTACCTGGCGGGCGTGGTAGATCCAGTGATTGCTGCATTAAAAGAAGCGCAAATTGATGTGGTACTATTTGATAAAGTAGAGCCAAACCCGCCAGTCCGTTTAGTGAATGAAGGCTCTGCGTTATATGAAAAAGAAGGCTGTAATGGATTAGTCGCAGTAGGCGGCGGAAGCTCAATGGATACGGCCAAGGCGATCGGTGTAGAAGCGACGCATGAAGGGTCAGTCCTTGATTACGAAGCGGCAGAGGGGAAAAAACCGCTTGAAAAGAGAATCCCACCTTTAACCACTATTCCAACAACGGCTGGTACAGGTTCAGAAGTGACGCAGTGGGCAGTCATCACAGATGAAGAAAGAGAATTCAAATTCAACACAGGTGGCCCGCTCATTGCAGCTCACCTCACAGTCATTGATCCAGAGCTTCATGTATCCATGCCACCTCATGTGACAGCAATGACTGGAATTGATGCACTTGCACACGCCATTGAATGCTATACAATGAAATTTGCTCAGCCTATTACAGATGCGGTCGCGCTCATGGCCATTGAATATGCAGCTCATTATATTCGCCGTGCCTTTGCCGATGGTGAGGACTTAGAAGCCAGATATGGAATGGCACAAGCCGCAATGCTTGCCGGGCTTTCTTATGGAAGCGAATCAGCTGGTGCTGCACACGCGATGAGTCAAACACTCGGAGGAATGATTCCTGTAGCGCACGGTCAGTGTGTAGCGGCAATGATGGGACCAGTGATGGAGTATAATTGGAAGGGGTATCCCGAAAAATTTGCTCGTATCGCGCAAGCATTTGGTATTGATACTAGCCGAATGTCAACAGAGGAAGCAGCCAAAGCTGCTGTGAACTGGATGTATGATTTAGTGGAAGACCTAGAGGTTCCTTCATTAGAAGAGCAAGATGTATCAAAAGAGATGATTGACCGCTTATCTAAAGAAGCAATGAAAGATCCGCAAACCATTGGAAACCCAAGAGATCTAAACGAAAAAGCGTACAACTGGATTTATGCTCGCTGTTTCGATCTCACACCTAAAACAGTGTAACAATGAAAAAAGGCTCCCCAAAAGGGAGTCTTTTTTACATCTTACAGCTGTTCTTTAATTTCTTTGATTTGATGGATATGGCGTTTTTCATGTGCGCCGATAAAATCAAGATATTGTTTAAGGGATAACTCTTCAAACACAGGGTGTGCAATGACGCGCTTGAAATCATCCTCAGTAAACGTTGATAGAATTTGATTGAGCTGCTCACGTGCTGTATCGAGCTCATCTTTTAAATGTGTAGGTGTCACATGCTTGCGCTCAGGTTCAACAATACTAGGCGCAGTCGCTTTTCTAGAACGATCCTCTGCCATTTCCACCGGCTTTGGCTCATATTCTTTAATCGGTGCTTTTTTTCCTTCAGCAGCTAGATGTTTCGCTGCCACGAGGTCCATCTTCTTTAAATGATCTGCCACCTCTTGAATACTCCAAGTATCATCAGATAATTTTTGATTCAATTGTTCTTCGTTCAAACCTTGCAACTCTTGCCACAATTCTTGTCTTGCATCATGTAATAAACTCATTTTCATCACCTCAAGATCAAATTTTAACATACTGGTACATGACAATCATTCTTGAGCTATCCTTGAATTCCTTTGAAGAATTGTGAGGAAATTTGAAACCTTTACAAAAGTGGTTCGTATTACCTGTTAGAAGGAATACATTGGAGGTGGGCATGGTCTAAATGAAACAAAGGGTGTTCATTTCATGAAGAAAGGGTGAGGAAGATGGATGTGTTTGGGCTGCCACTTCAGACGCTATATTTATACATATTGATGATATCAGGAATCCTGACACTTGTTTTCGTCTTTTTCGGCGATGTGTTTGATGGATTGTTTGAAGCAATTCCTGTCCCATTCCTTCAACCAACATTAATCCTCGCATTTCTTACCTTTTTCTCGGCTGGAGGGTTTATCTCTGAAAAAACAGCAATTGTAGGGAGTGGGCTTGGCGCAGTCTTATCTGCCATCCTCGCAGTGGTACTTGTGACTTGTTTGAATGTCTTTGTCTTAGTCCCGCTTTCCTCTGCTGAAGAATCTCTCTCATATACGGAGGCCGACTTAAAAGGAAGAACTGGGGAGACCATTGTATCTGTTCCAAAAGACGGGTTTGGAGAAGTGCTGTTAATTAGTAATAGCGGGAAAATCTCAAAGCCTGCCGTCAGTTTCGACGAAGAGGAGATTCCATATGGAACCCGGGTACTGGTCGTCGAAGTGAATAAAGGCGTCTTATCAGTTATACCAAATGAAGAAATCTAGGAGGGAATGCTATGCCAGGAACAACCATTTTAATTATCATTGGAATTGTGCTTGTGATTTTAATTGCACTTATTGGTGTATTTGTTTCGAAATACCGGACAGCTGGTCCAGATGAAGCATTAATCGTCACAGGAAGTTACCTCGGAAGTAAAAATGTCCACGTCGATGAAGGTGGAAACAAGATTAAGATTGTAAGAGGTGGAGGTACCTTTGTACTCCCTGTTTTTCAACAAGCAGAGCCGCTCAGCTTACTATCTAGCAAGCTAGATGTTTCAACGCCTGAAGTCTATACTGAACAAGGTGTACCAGTCATGGCAGACGGAACGGCCATCATTAAAATTGGTGGGTCGATTGAAGAAATTGCTACTGCTGCCGAGCAGTTCTTAGGTAAAACAAAAGAAGACCGTGAAAACGAAGCGAGAGAAGTACTAGAAGGACACCTTCGCTCCATTTTAGGATCTATGACAGTTGAAGAAATTTATAAAAACAGAGAGAAATTTTCTCAAGAAGTACAGCGTGTCGCTTCTCAAGATCTAGCGAAAATGGGCCTCGTCATTGTATCGTTTACCATCAAAGATGTCCGTGATAAAAATGGCTATTTAGAATCACTAGGTAAACCTAGAATTGCCCAAGTGAAACGCGATGCAGATATTGCAACAGCAGAAGCAGATAAAGAAACACGTATCAAACGTGCAGAAGCAGATAAAGATGCGAAGAAATCTGAGCTTGAGCGTGCCACTGAAATCGCTGAAGCAGAAAAAATCAATGAGCTGAAAAGAGCAGAATTCAGACGTGAACAAGATACAGCAAAAGCAAGCGCCGACCAAGCGTACGATCTTGAAACAGCTCGTAATCGTCAGCACGTAACTGAACAAGAAATGCAAGTAAAAATCATTGAACGACAGAAACAAATTGAATTAGAAGAAAAAGAGATCCAGCGTCGTGAGCGTCAATACGATTCTGAAGTGAAAAAGAAAGCAGATGCGGATCGTTATGCTGTTGAGCAGTCAGCTGCGGCGGAAAAAGCGAAACGCCTTGCAGAAGCGGATGCTAAGAAATATAGCATTGAAGCAATGGCAAAAGCAGAAGCTGAGAAAGTCCGAATTGACGGGCTTGCCAAAGCGGAAGCGGATCGTGCGAAAGGGGAAACAGAAGCAGAGGTCATTAGACTGAAAGGACTTGCGGAAGCAGAAGCAAAAGAGAAGATCGCCGAAGCATTTGAACAGTATGGTCAGGCAGCGATCCTTGATATGATCGTGAAAATGCTTCCTGAATATGCGAAGCAAGTATCTGCACCACTTTCTAACATTGACAAAATTACGGTTGTGGATACGGGAGGTAACGGAGAAGGTAGCGGTGCCAATAAAGTCACTGGCTATGCTACAAACCTCATGTCCAGTCTACAAGAAAGTCTGAAAGCATCCTCTGGAATTGATGTCAAAGAAATTATTGAGAACTTTTCCGGCAAAGCCAATGTGAAGCAAAGCATTCAGGAACTAACGAATGAAATCAAACAACCAAGAAAAAAAGAGATCGCTGATACTCAAATAGACGAATAAAATCAATAGACACCTTCCATCAGAAGGTGTCTATTTGGCGTGCGCCCTATATGGATTCCTTTTTACATATGAAGAAAGATTTACGAGAATACCAGCAGATATCATCATGAACACTAGGGATGAGCCGCCATAACTAATGAAGGGAAGCGGAATGCCTGTGATCGGAAGAAGACCAAAAACAGCGCCTAAATTAAAGACGGCTTGGAGCATGATTTGAAACGTAAGTCCAATCGTTAACAATTTTCCAAAAGGGTCATGTAAAGCTTGCACAATTCGCAATGCACGATACATGATGATTAGATATGCGCCCATCACAATCAAAATCCCCATAATACCCAGCTCTTCACTGATAATGGCCATAATAAAATCTGTATGGGCTTCAGGAAGAAAACCTAGCTTTTGAATGCTCCCTCCTAAGCCATTCCCTGTCAGCCCGCCTGAATTCATTGCGAGATACGAATGAATGAGCTGATAGCCATCTCCATCTTCATACTGAAAAGGATCACGAAAAGAAGTCAGCCGCTTCAAACGGTATGGAGCTGTCACTGCAAAAAAAGTGATGCCTGCTGCGGCAATCGATCCTAGCAAAATGAGATGGCGCGTTTTCAGCCCAGCGCACAATAAAATAATGCCGCAGCTTAATAAAATAGACACAGCTGTGCCTAAATCAGGCTGTTTTAAGATGAATAAAAAAACAAAACTTAAAAGGATCAGTGGCGGCATTACACCTCTTTTAAAAGAGGTAATGTACGCCTGTTTTTTCGCGTACACATAGGCAAAATAGATCACCATCACTAGTTTCACAGCTTCAGAAGGTTGGAGCATAAGAGAACCCAGCTGAATCCATCGCTGTGAATTGTTTTTCACAACACCGATTCCAGGAAGCAGAACTAGAATGAGACATAGCAATGACAGCATGACAAGCCACTTGATCCATTTACGATAAATCTGATAAGGGAAAAGAGCGGCAATGAAGAAAAAGAATCCTCCAATCAGGAGCCATTGCCATTGTTTGACAAAGAAATAGCTGCCTTTCTCATATTTCACTTCTCCTAAAGGATAACTAGCACTGTACACCATCAGTAAACCAAATAAACAGAGGAACGCAATTGTTCCAACAAGAACGAGGTCGACTCTTTTGAGATGAGATAGAAGAAATGCTACCATCTTCAATTCCAATTGTCTCCGAACATATAGGATGATGATCTGATATTGACACTAAACACGAGACCAATGGCAATCATGTTAGTGAGTAGCGCACTGCCTCCATAGCTGATAAAAGGAAGCGCAAGTCCTGTCACAGGCATTAATCCAATTGTCATCCCTACGTTTTGGAAAACTTGAAACACGATCAGCCCAACGACACCTGCACATATGTACAAACCATAAAGCGTATTCGCGTGCATAGCCACATGAATAATTCGGTAAATCATCATTAAGTACAAACACATCAAAAGGGATGCGCCGATAAAACCAAACTCCTCACCAATGACGGCAAAAATAAAATCCGTATGCGCTTCAGGGATATTACCGCCTTGTACTTGATGCCCCTTTGTAAAACCGCTTCCTGATAATTGACCTGATCCAATACCGAGCATCGATTGTTTCAGCTGATACCCGTATGTTGAATCAAATTCATCGGGAGAGAGCCAGCCATAAATGCGATCAAGCTGATGTGGCTTAATGATTTTTGTGAAATGCTCAAAGTGTTCGTTGTGTAAGTAGACCAAAAATGAAAGAAATGCCAGAAAAGAAGCCGTTAATGCGGCCATCATCTTGCTAGAAATCCCTGACACAAGCATCAGTGTAAAGGCGATAGATAATATGACGAGCGCTGTCCCTAAATCAGGCTGAACCAAAATGAGGAAAAAAGGGACAACGGTCCAGCAAACGACTTTACTTGTAGGAATGATGCTTTCTTTAAACGAAAATCGCTGATGCTTGTATTGGTTCAAGACAGCCGCTAGAAGCAAGATCACAAAAATTTTCATGAACTCTGATGGCTGAACTTTGATTGAACCGAAGCTGATCCATCTTTGTGAACCGTTTTGACTCGTTCCAAAAAAGTGCACAAGAATAATGAGAAAAATACCACCTGCAAATAACCGAAAAGATAAACGCTCAAGCAATTCATAATCAAAGTATGCAGCTATTGCCATGAGACCAAAGCCGACGATATACCAGAAGATTTGTCTTTTGACGAAATAAAACATATCCTGCGTTTCATACTGCCCCGATCCGCTATATACAGCTATCAGGCTGATGACAAAGAAACAAATGACAGTGAGTAAAAGGATGAAGTCAATGCTGTACTGTTTTTTCATAGCTTCTTTTCCTGTTACCTATTTGTCAGCTGGTCTATGACGATTTTCACAGCCGCAGCATCATCAATGTAGCCGATCGGAAAAATATAGTCCGGAATTAAGTCAACAGGCATAATGAAATAAAGGAGTGCGCCTCCCATCAGCATTAATTCTCGAGAAGTACCTCGTCCGGTCATAAAGATGCTGTACATGTCTTTTAAATGCTGAAGGAATGGCCCGACGCCGTTTAGCGTCTCTATCTTTTTCTCAAACTTTGACGAGATCGTTTCTTTTCCCTCGGTTGTTTGGCTGTAGGTCTCATATTCGTTTAGCTTTTGTTTTAATTTGGTCTGACTAAATGTACCGTCATAGACTTCCTGATCTTTCAGTGTTGTTTCGATCTCTTCTACCGCTTGGATGAACGTATCACTATGTACCTTTTCGTTTTTGATTGGAAACCCAGCAGCAGCTAATAGTTGATCTAATGATAGGTTCAGAGAATCTGAAAGCCGATGCAGATGATTCAAAGTTGGTTTTCTTTTTCCGTTCATGATTCGAGACAGTGTCGCTTTATCAATTTCTGTGTATGTGCTGAGCTCTCTTAAAGATAAAGACCTTTGTTGCAATCTTTTCTTTAAAAGAGTCCCAAGCTTAGTTGTTTTAGAATCCATTTTACGCCATCCTTTGTATGATGTATCAACTCTTCTATAGAAGAAGTCGTACCCAATATAAAGGTGTGTTGACAAAATGTCAACGGATATCCTTTATTGATTGAATTTTAGGAAATAGGAATTTATCATAATAAAGATATGGTGAAAAAATGAGAAGGAGTGGCGCGGATGAAAGTGAGACATGCTGTACAACAAGATATTCCTAAAATCGCCGAAATACATGTGAAGAGCTGGCAGACGACTTATCAAGGTATTATCAATCAGGAGTATTTGGATGGTTTAAAAATAGAAGAGCGAGAAGAGAGCTGGAGAAGAATGTCACTTGAAGGGACGTTTGTCGCAGAAGATGCCGAGGGGGTATTTGGTTTTGCTTCTTTTGGAAAACAACGTGATGAGCGCTATCCAACATATGATGGAGAACTTTACGCGATCTATTTATTGCAAGAGAAACAGAGATCAGGAGCAGGTATTGCTTTAATTGCAGAAGGAGTGCGTTATTTAATAGAGAAAGGGTATCAAAATATACTACTGTGGGTATTTGAACAAAACTCGGCAAAGCATTTTTATCAAAAGCTTCAACCTCATTTTGTCGTTACCAGCCAGTTCGAGCTGGCTGGCGAGAAGCATGATGAAATAGGATACGGGTGGGAGCTACCTATATTAAATGACCATCTACACCGAATTAAATCGTCAGCTTCCAATAATAATGAGAGAAAAAAGTGAAAAGCACCGCTAATAGCATATAAGAGATAAGAGGAGAAGCTTCTACTTTTCCTTTTATTCCTGCTATCTTTAAAGCTTCATAGAAACCTGCCAAAAAATAAGCAAGACTGAGAATATAACAGCACAGCATAATGGAGTAAGGGCTCATTGACGTACCTCCAACATGAAATCTTCTACTATTAATAGATTCCATAGAGAGGCAATTTATGCATAAGAAATAACTAGCTGAAATCAGCCAGTTATTTTTTGTGAGGAAAAACCAAACGAGATGCACTTGGTATGAGTATGCAAAGAACGATACTGCAAATAATAAATGAAGGAACCATGTATGTGCTGTTATAAATTAAAGAGTAAACCCAACCTGGTGTCCCTTTTGGTGCATACTGAGAAAAGAAAACAACACCAGAGATAAAGAACGTCAACAGTCTGAAGAAACTTGCGACAAATACGGATAAAGTAATATAGAAGAATTGCTGCTTTCGCTTTTGATCCTGAATGGCTTTTTTAATCAATCCAGAAAATAGGCCGCTTAGGGAAATGACAACAGATGCGACGAAATAATCGAGAAATCCTTGAACTGGTGTAGCAATAATAGGACCATTCATCAGCTGAAGGCCTGCAATAAGCACGCCAATGATAAACCCGGTTGATATTCCCCATCTAATAGACATAAGAATGACGGGGATCATAATCAGAGCAAGAGATCCGCCGTTCGGCATTCTTAAAAAGAGACCAGATAAGTAATCTAATACAAGTGCAAGTGAAGTCATAATTGCGATTTCCATCAGTCGTACCAATTGGTTTGATTGTTGCATAAAAAAATCTCCCTTTTCATGAATTGAGCAAGGAGAGACCGTGTAAGGATGAGTATGTTATTCATAGAAAAACATATCGAGTTGAATACACCACATGTGTTCAAATGAATCCACATTCCTACTTCAGTATTAACTGACAGGTTCAAAGGGTCAGAACAACAAGTGTTCACTCTCAGCACAAAGCTCCCCCTGCGGTTATTTAGTTTTCTTCTATTATAAATATACTAAAGACCTTCAGGATCAACAATAGAGAATTCCTGTGACAATCGATCTTTGTATGATTATATAGGAAGAGATAAGGAAAAATAAATTATTTAGAAAAAATACTTGTTTCCTCTCTCAAAAGGTGTTATATTTGTATTCGCCGCTAAAACAGCGCGGTTATTAAATAACATAAAGAAAAAAGTTATTGACTTTATCTTGATAGAATGTTATATTAATAAAGTCGCCTCTGAGAGACGACGAAAATGATCTTTGAAAACTAAACAAGACAAAACGTACCTGTTAATTCGAGTTTTTATAAAAAATCCTATGATGTTTCATAGGTAGTCAGTCAAACGCTGACGAGGCAGGAAATGATCACATGCTAAGTTCGCTACATCGTGTAGCAACGCATGTGTGATATGCATCCTGCATACCTCGGAGAGTTTGATCCTGGCTCAGGACGAACGCTGGCGGCGTGCCTAATACATGCAAGTCGAGCGAACAGAAGGGAGCTTGCTCCCGGATGTTAGCGGCGGACGGGTGAGTAACACGTGGGTAACCTGCCTGTAAGACTGGGATAACTCCGGGAAACCGGAGCTAATACCGGATAGTTCCTTGAACCGCATGGTTCAAGGATGAAAGACGGTTTCGGCTGTCACTTACAGATGGACCCGCGGCGCATTAGCTAGTTGGTGGGGTAATGGCTCACCAAGGCGACGATGCGTAGCCGACCTGAGAGGGTGATCGGCCACACTGGGACTGAGACACGGCCCAGACTCCTACGGGAGGCAGCAGTAGGGAATCTTCCGCAATGGACGAAAGTCTGACGGAGCAACGCCGCGTGAGTGATGAAGGTTTTCGGATCGTAAAGCTCTGTTGTTAGGGAAGAACAAGTGCGAGAGTAACTGCTCGCACCTTGACGGTACCTAACCAGAAAGCCACGGCTAACTACGTGCCAGCAGCCGCGGTAATACGTAGGTGGCAAGCGTTGTCCGGAATTATTGGGCGTAAAGGGCTCGCAGGCGGTTTCTTAAGTCTGATGTGAAAGCCCCCGGCTCAACCGGGGAGGGTCATTGGAAACTGGGAAACTTGAGTGCAGAAGAGGAGAGTGGAATTCCACGTGTAGCGGTGAAATGCGTAGAGATGTGGAGGAACACCAGTGGCGAAGGCGACTCTCTGGTCTGTAACTGACGCTGAGGAGCGAAAGCGTGGGGAGCGAACAGGATTAGATACCCTGGTAGTCCACGCCGTAAACGATGAGTGCTAAGTGTTAGGGGGTTTCCGCCCCTTAGTGCTGCAGCTAACGCATTAAGCACTCCGCCTGGGGAGTACGGTCGCAAGACTGAAACTCAAAGGAATTGACGGGGGCCCGCACAAGCGGTGGAGCATGTGGTTTAATTCGAAGCAACGCGAAGAACCTTACCAGGTCTTGACATCCTCTGACAACCCTAGAGATAGGGCTTTCCCTTCGGGGACAGAGTGACAGGTGGTGCATGGTTGTCGTCAGCTCGTGTCGTGAGATGTTGGGTTAAGTCCCGCAACGAGCGCAACCCTTGATCTTAGTTGCCAGCATTTAGTTGGGCACTCTAAGGTGACTGCCGGTGACAAACCGGAGGAAGGTGGGGATGACGTCAAATCATCATGCCCCTTATGACCTGGGCTACACACGTGCTACAATGGACAGAACAAAGGGCTGCGAGACCGCAAGGTTTAGCCAATCCCATAAATCTGTTCTCAGTTCGGATCGCAGTCTGCAACTCGACTGCGTGAAGCTGGAATCGCTAGTAATCGCGGATCAGCATGCCGCGGTGAATACGTTCCCGGGCCTTGTACACACCGCCCGTCACACCACGAGAGTTTGTAACACCCGAAGTCGGTGAGGTAACCTTTATGGAGCCAGCCGCCGAAGGTGGGACAGATGATTGGGGTGAAGTCGTAACAAGGTAGCCGTATCGGAAGGTGCGGCTGGATCACCTCCTTTCTAAGGATATATGGAGCAGCGTGCGTTTTGGTCTTGTTTAGTTTTGAAGGATCATTCCTTCAAAACATGTCTCTAGCGAGACAGGATTGTTCTTTGAAAACTAGATAACAATAAGTAATACATTCACATTGAATGCAATGCAAAGTTCATCACACATAGTGATTCTTTCTAAAGTAAGAAATGGTTAAGTTAGAAAGGGCGCACGGTGGATGCCTTGGCACTAGGAGCCGATGAAGGACGGGACGAACACCGATATGCTTCGGGGAGCTGTAAGCAAGCTTTGATCCGGAGATTTCCGAATGGGGAAACCCACTGCTCGTAATGGAGTAGTATCCATACTTGAATACATAGAGTATGAGAAGGCATACCCGGGGAACTGAAACATCTAAGTACCCGGAGGAAGAGAAAGCAAATGCGATTCCCTGAGTAGCGGCGAGCGAAACGGGAACAGCCCAAACCAAGAGGCTTGCCTCTTGGGGTTGTAGGACACTCTATACGGAGTTACAAAGGAACGATATAAGCGAAGAGGTCTGGAAAGGCCCGCCAAAGAAGGTAACAGCCCTGTAACTGAAATGTTGTTCTCTCCAGAGTGGATCCTGAGTACGGCGGAACACGTGAAATTCCGTCGGAATCCGGGAGGACCATCTCCCAAGGCTAAATACTCCCTAGTGACCGATAGTGAACCAGTACCGTGAGGGAAAGGTGAAAAGCACCCCGGAAGGGGAGTGAAATAGATCCTGAAACCGTGTGCCTACAAGTAGTCAGAGCCCGTTAAAGGGTGATGGCGTGCCTTTTGTAGAATGAACCGGCGAGTTACGATCCCGTGCAAGGTTAAGCAGAAGATGCGGAGCCGCAGCGAAAGCGAGTCTGAATAGGGCGCATGAGTACGTGGTCGTAGACCCGAAACCAGGTGATCTACCCATGTCCAGGGTGAAGTTCAGGTAACACTGAATGGAGGCCCGAACCCACGCACGTTGAAAAGTGCGGGGATGAGGTGTGGGTAGGGGTGAAATGCCAATCGAACCTGGAGATAGCTGGTTCTCTCCGAAATAGCTTTAGGGCTAGCCTCAAGGTAAGAGTCTCGGAGGTAGAGCACTGATTGGACTAGGGGCCCCTACCGGGTTACCGAATTCAGTCAAACTCCGAATGCCGATGACTTATCCTTGGGAGTCAGACTGCGAGTGATAAGATCCGTAGTCGAAAGGGAAACAGCCCAGACCGCCAGCTAAGGTCCCAAAGTATACGTTAAGTGGAAAAGGATGTGGAGTTGCTTAGACAACCAGGATGTTGGCTTAGAAGCAGCCACCATTTAAAGAGTGCGTAATAGCTCACTGGTCGAGTGACTCTGCGCCGAAAATGTACCGGGGCTAAACGTATCACCGAAGCTGCGGACTGTTCTAACGAACAGTGGTAGGAGAGCGTTCTAAGTGCTGTGAAGTCAGACCGGAAGGACTGGTGGAGCGCTTAGAAGTGAGAATGCCGGTATGAGTAGCGAAAGACGGGTGAGAATCCCGTCCACCGAATGCCTAAGGTTTCCTGAGGAAGGCTCGTCCGCTCAGGGTTAGTCGGGACCTAAGCCGAGGCCGAAAGGCGTAGGCGATGGACAACAGGTTGATATTCCTGTACCACCTCCTCACCATTTGAGCAATGGGGGGACGCAGGAGGATAGGGTAAGCGCGGTATTGGATATCCGCGTCCAAGCAGTTAGGCTGGGAAATAGGCAAATCCGTTTCCCGTGAAGGCTGAGCTGTGATGGCGAGCGAAATTTAGTAGCGAAGTTCCTGATTCCACACTGCCAAGAAAAGCCTCTAGCGAGGTGAGAGGTGCCCGTACCGCAAACCGACACAGGTAGGCGAGGAGAGAATCCTAAGGTGATCGAGAGAACTCTCGTTAAGGAACTCGGCAAAATGACCCCGTAACTTCGGGAGAAGGGGTGCTTCTTAGGGTGTTAAAGCCCCGAGAAGCCGCAGTGAATAGGCCCAGGCGACTGTTTAGCAAAAACACAGGTCTCTGCGAAGCCGTAAGGCGAAGTATAGGGGCTGACGCCTGCCCGGTGCTGGAAGGTTAAGAGGAGCGCTTAGCGTAAGCGAAGGTGCGAATTGAAGCCCCAGTAAACGGCGGCCGTAACTATAACGGTCCTAAGGTAGCGAAATTCCTTGTCGGGTAAGTTCCGACCCGCACGAAAGGCGCAACGATCTGGGCACTGTCTCAACGAGAGACTCGGTGAAATTATAGTACCTGTGAAGATGCAGGTTACCCGCGACAGGACGGAAAGACCCCGTGGAGCTTTACTGCAGCCTGATATTGAATGTTGGTACAGCTTGTACAGGATAGGTAGGAGCCTTGGAAACCGGAGCGCTAGCTTCGGTGGAGGCATCGGTGGGATACTACCCTGGCTGTATTGACCTTCTAACCCGCTGCCCTTATCGGGCAGGGAGACAGTGTCAGGTGGGCAGTTTGACTGGGGCGGTCGCCTCCTAAAATGTAACGGAGGCGCCCAAAGGTTCCCTCAGAATGGTTGGAAATCATTCGCAGAGTGTAAAGGCACAAGGGAGCTTGACTGCGAGACCTACAAGTCGAGCAGGGACGAAAGTCGGGCTTAGTGATCCGGTGGTTCCGCATGGAAGGGCCATCGCTCAACGGATAAAAGCTACCCCGGGGATAACAGGCTTATCTCCCCCAAGAGTCCACATCGACGGGGAGGTTTGGCACCTCGATGTCGGCTCATCGCATCCTGGGGCTGTAGTCGGTCCCAAGGGTTGGGCTGTTCGCCCATTAAAGCGGTACGCGAGCTGGGTTCAGAACGTCGTGAGACAGTTCGGTCCCTATCCGTCGCGGGCGCAGGAAATTTGAGAGGAGCTGTCCTTAGTACGAGAGGACCGGGATGGACGCACCGCTGGTGTACCAGTTGTTCTGCCAAGGGCATCGCTGGGTAGCTATGTGCGGACGGGATAAGTGCTGAAAGCATCTAAGCATGAAGCCCCCCTCAAGATGAGATTTCCCATTCCGCAAGGAAGTAAGATCCCTGAAAGATGATCAGGTTGATAGGTCTGAGGTGGAAGCGTGGTGACACGTGGAGCTGACAGATACTAATAGATCGAGGACTTAACCTATATTCTATTGTGAAGTTTGAACATTGTTATCTAGTTTTGAGAGAACATTCTCTCCATCAGGTTTGGTGGCGATAGCGAAGAGGTCACACCCGTTCCCATACCGAACACGGAAGTTAAGCTCTTCAGCGCCGATGGTAGTTGGGGGTCTCCCCCTGTGAGAGTAGGACGCTGCCAAGCTTGTATAAGGATCAGTTCCATTTGGAACTGGTCTTTTTTGTGCTTCTTGAGAAAAATATGCTGCTGATTGCACTTGTTTGATGAACGTTTCAACACTCTACTCTAGCACATTTACAAGCATATGAAACACTTTGAAAATGAGATCGTGTATTCCAGTTACCTATGAAATAGCCAGTAAAGAGTTAGATGAATAGATGATAGAAAAGCTCTGTATTGAAAATAGAAGATAATTCTAATTCGGACCTCATGGTATCTAATATGAGATGCTAATATTTATGAAGGAATTGCCCATTTTTAAAGAGAATATAGAGTGGAGGAGTTTAAGTGATGAACGTTAGATGACGCTGATTGATTAGAGGAAATAACGGTCATTTGTTAAAAGAAATACGTGATGAAAATTGAAATAAAATTTTTTTAATATAGCCTTTACAAATGATGAAAACCTGTATATAATAATCTTTGTCGGATCGAGAGATTCCTACATAGTGGAGGATTAGCTCAGCTGGGAGAGCATCTGCCTTACAAGCAGAGGGTCGGCGGTTCGAGCCCGTCATCCTCCACCATATTTATTCTTACATAATGTTAGGATAGATAAAGCCGGTGTAGCTCAACTGGTAGAGCAACTGACTTGTAATCAGTAGGTTGGGGGTTCAAGTCCTCTTGCCGGCACCAGTTTCATATGGTAAGATAGACAAGTCGCTTTTAAAGCGAGCCATTAGCTCAGTTGGTAGAGCATCTGACTTTTAATCAGAGGGTCGAAGGTTCGAGTCCTTCATGGCTCACCATGTTTCATGCGGGTGTGGCGGAATTGGCAGACGCGCTAGACTTAGGATCTAGTGTCTTTATGACGTGGGGGTTCAAGTCCCTTCACCCGCATTGCCAAATAAAATAAAGAAATCCTGTAATGCGGAAGTAGTTCAGTGGTAGAACACCACCTTGCCAAGGTGGGGGTCGCGGGTTCGAATCCCGTCTTCCGCTTATACCATCCACGCCGGGGTGGTGGAATTGGCAGACACACAGGACTTAAAATCCTGCGGTAGGTGACTACCGTGCCGGTTCAAGTCCGGCCCTCGGCATTATAAAATAAGCGCCCGTAGCTCAATTGGATAGAGCGTTTGACTACGGATCAAAAGGTTAGGGGTTCGACTCCTCTCGGGCGCGCCATTAAGATCGGGAAGTAGCTCAGCTTGGTAGAGCACTTGGTTTGGGACCAAGGGGTCGCAGGTTCGAATCCTGTCTTCCCGACCATCTTTTATGGGGCCTTAGCTCAGCTGGGAGAGCGCCTGCCTTGCACGCAGGAGGTCAGCGGTTCGATCCCGCTAGGCTCCACTTTTAAAAGATTATTTTGATCATGGCGGTGTAGCTCAGCTGGCTAGAGCGTACGGTTCATACCCGTGAGGTCGGGGGTTCGATCCCCTCCGCCGCTATAAAGGACCTTTAGCTCAGTTGGTTAGAGCAGACGGCTCATAACCGTCCGGTCGTAGGTTCGAGTCCTACAAGGTCCACCATCTATACGGAGGAATACCCAAGTCCGGCTGAAGGGATCGGTCTTGAAAACCGACAGGGGTGTCAAAGCCCGCGGGGGTTCGAATCCCTCTTCCTCCGCCATATTTTTTAAAAACTTAAATTGATATCATCGCGGGGTGGAGCAGTTCGGTAGCTCGTCGGGCTCATAACCCGAAGGTCGCAGGTTCAAATCCTGCCCCCGCAACCAAATTATTTTATACAACCAAAATGGTCCGGTAGTTCAGTTGGTTAGAATGCCTGCCTGTCACGCAGGAGGTCGCGGGTTCGAGTCCCGTCCGGACCGCCATTTTTAAAATGAATACATGGCTCGGTAGCTCAGTTGGTAGAGCAACGGACTGAAAATCCGTGTGTCGGCGGTTCGATTCCGTCCCGAGCCACTTTTATAAAAAAATATTGATAGTATGGCGGTTGTGGCGAAGTGGTTAACGCACCAGATTGTGGCTCTGGCACTCGTGGGTTCGATTCCCATCAATCGCCCCATACATATATTTGCGGGTGTAGTTTAGTGGTAAAACCTCAGCCTTCCAAGCTGATGTCGTGGGTTCGATTCCCATCACCCGCTCCATTTGTATATCCAATCATGGGCCTGTAGCTCAGCTGGTTAGAGCGCACGCCTGATAAGCGTGAGGTCGGTGGTTCGAGTCCACTCAGGCCCACCATGATATTCCGCAGTAGCTCAGTGGTAGAGCTATCGGCTGTTAACCGATCGGTCGTAGGTTCGAGTCCTACCTGCGGAGCCAAATGGAGAAGTACTCAAGTGGCTGAAGAGGCGCCCCTGCTAAGGGTGTAGGTCGCGCAAGCGGCGCGAGGGTTCAAATCCCTCCTTCTCCGCCATTTATCTGGCCCGTTGGTCAAGCGGTTAAGACACCGCCCTTTCACGGCGGTAACACGGGTTCGAATCCCGTACGGGTCATACTTAAAAGAGGTCTTGTCAAAGATCTCTTTTTATTTTCTCCAAAAAAAGAAAGACCGCCATTATAGCGGTCTTTTTTTACATGTTCATGGAATAGATCGTATAAGACAAGTATGTTGCAAAGAAGCCCCATAAGACATAAGGGATGAGTAAAATTGGAACGACTTTGCTTAGTTTACGCGAGACGATTACAAGAGCAAGTGCTGTCAGTGCTACAAGCAGGCAATCGATCGTAGCGGCAAATAAATCTTTTTGTGTAAATTGAAAAAAACTAAAGGCTTGATTAAATACATAATTTAAAAGAAAAAGAATCCAAAATGGTAAAGTGATTTTTTGAAATCCATATTTTCCATAAATGATCGCTGCGGACAACGAGATGAGAGCAAATAAGACAGCCCATACAGCACCAATTACACCACCACTCGGTGTCCATTCCGGTTTATTTAATGCATCATACCACTCTCTGTCAATCGGAAACAGGAAGCCGGCAATAGAAAATAATGCGTATGTAATAAAGAAGACAATCACTGCCCATATGATACTTTTTCTTGCCATTAAGAATCTCCTCCAATCAAATTCACTCTTAAAGTGATTTCCCAATTATTACATGATATAAACATGAAGCCCCCATTATGAGGGGACTAATGATTTTCTTCTGTATAAGGTTCTTCTTCGTACGGCTTCAAATCACCAAATACGGTCATGACGCCTTCTTCGTCCAATGCTTCTTCATAAGCTTCGTGGGCTTTATTTGGATACACCTTACTTGCTTTTCCCTCAATATCAGCAGCTGCGAATCCTTCATAGTCTTCGACATAATCTTCATCCTCTGATTGTGTATACACATCATCGTATGTCAATGGAGGAAATTCCATATCGGATGGTGTATCAGAGTTTCCATACCGTTCTACGTCTTGATATGCATCCTCTCCATCGTAGGCTGCACTTTCTTCATTTTCGAATTGCCCTGAGGGCGGACTTAATAAATCCTCTTCAATTGGCCGGTGTTGGGAAACGGTTTGTTCTTTTGAATGCTCTGTGCATGTGACGGCACTAGGTAAGGCCTCTAAGCGTTCCTTTGGGATAGGGGTTTTACAGACCTTGCACTGGCCATAAGAGCCGTCTGTGATGGCTTGAAGTGCTTCATTGATGTCTAACAGATGTTCATGTTCCAAACTGTTTAACGCAATATCTTTCCCGCGTTCGAACAGCTCTGTCCCTTGATCACCTGGATGATTATCATAGGCTGACAGATCTCCGACAGAATCATAAGGAAATGATACTTTTTGTTCATCGTTATGGCTTTTGGCTTCGAGTTCGTGTTTTTCATCGAGAAGTCGCTGCTTCAAATGGTGTAATTCGTCTTTAGACAACAAAGCGATCATCCTTTCATATCAAACATAATGTTAGTATGAGCAATTTTGTCTGTAAGAATAGTTCCAATTTGAAGCAATTCCTTATGAAAAAACGCCTGCGGCTAGGGCAGGCGTTCTTTGTTAAGCAATATAGTATTGTAAGATCAAAGCGATTGTTAGCAGGAAACCGAAAAATGTATTGGTTTGAGCTGTCGATTTCATGGCATTCATTAATTCAATTGGTTTTTCTTTTTGCTTAAATTCTTTGATAGCTGTATATGCTTTTGGGACACTGAGTAAAACAAGAAGACTCCAAAGGCCGACAATATCTGTAAAGATATAAACAAAAATAAGTACATATGAGATCAAAAACATGGAAAGTAAAATGTTCACTGCCGCTTTTCGCCCAGCAAGGATAGCAAGTGTTTTTCGTCCATTTTCTTTATCGCCGTCTAAATCACGGATATTGTTCGATAGTAAGATGGCACCAACTAAAATAGAAATTGGTAATGAGACGAGAACAGCTTTAGACGTCAGTGTGCCTGTTTGAATATAGAAACTGATCAAGATAATTCCTAGTCCCATAAAAGCACCTGACACAAGTTCTCCAAACGGTGTATATGCAATAGGAACAGGACCGCCTGTATAGAAATAGCCTGCTGCCATACAAATGAGTCCTATCAGTGCAATCCACCAGCTAGACATCATGCAAATGTATACTCCCAGTAGTAAAGAAAGCGCAAATAGTGCATAAGCAAGGCCGAGAACTGTTTTTGGCTTTACACCATTTCTGACAATGGCGCCGCCGATACCGACAGATTTCTCGTTGTCCAATCCGCGAACAAAATCAAAGTATTCATTAAACATGTTCGTTGCGATTTGAATAAACATAGATGCAAACAGCATAGCTAAAAATAGCCCAACATGTATTTGACCACTTGGAAGTGCTAGAACAGTTCCTAAAGTAACGGGAATAAATGCTGCTGTTAATGTATGCGGTCGTAGTAAATTCCACCAAATACGCCAGTTCTTATCAGGCTTAATCGGTGAAAGCTGATCTGATATCGATTGATGCTGCATAAAATATACTCCTTTAAATAAAAAAATACGTACACGTCCAAATTCCAGTTTAGCAAAGTTCAAAAAGGTGTCAATATATTGATGCGATGAAACCAGAAAAAGATGTTTGCTAATCGTTGCCATATCGAGAGAAAGCTTGATTCTAGAACAAGACTTTCCATTTTTCTTATAGATGCTCTCGTTTCAAGAAGCGGGAGCGAAAAAATCTAGAAAGCGTGATATAATAAGGATTCGAGGTTTTAAAAGCTGTTTTCTTTACTAAGTTCATCTGTTAAGGTTTATAATAGAAAAGCAGGTCATTCGACATACTCGGATGTTCACGTATTTTTTCATGATGGTTTTATTTTTTTATGTTATTTCATGGATTTTGGAGGAATGTATCATGGTGACAACAGTGCAAAGTACTTTCCGGCAGGAAGCGCTTGCGACATTAGAAGAAGCGAATAACGTCAACCATGCTGTTTTGATAAGCTACTCCAGAAGAGTTGACGATCTGGATCCTCTTGCCTTTTTCCAAAGCGGCGAAGCGGATTTTTTAGGCGAGCGGTTTTTTTGGTCTGATCCAGAAAGCAAAATGATATTTTCTGGACTTGGCAGAGCGGCCGTTATTAAATCATCTGAGCAAGGCAAGGAACGATTTGATACTGTCCATCAAGAATGGGAACAGCTGAAGCAGCACATGTTCCATTTTCATGATGAGAAGGAGTTAAGGCAAGCGGCTGTTGGTCCGCTTTTATTTGGTGGATTCTCATTTGATCCGTATGAAGAGAAAGCGCGTCATTGGGAAGCTTTTGGTGAGGCTCATTTTTTTGTGCCATCGATGATGCTCACTGTCTCGAAAGAAGGCACGTTTCTTACGATCAATGAATGGAAGCAGGTGGATGGAAATGTTCATCAGCTCATTCAAGAATTAGAACAAAAAGCTTCTCATTTTGAAACATTACCGCTTAGACATGATGGACAAGCTGAACTTGTTCATATGGAAGAACTAGATGTGAAGGAATGGATGAAGGCGATCCAAGAAGCGACAGACCACATTCGTGCAAACGAATATGAAAAGGTTGTTTTAGCAAGAGAAGTCTTGCTTCACTATAAAAATCAAATTGAACTCGCTCCACTGTTATCAGAATTATTAAAGCATCAAACAACGAGTTATGTATTTGCGGTTGAACAGGGGAGACAAGCATTTGTCGGAGCTACGCCGGAACGCTTAGTGAAAAAAAGCGGCGGAGAGGTCTTTTCATCTTGTTTAGCAGGTTCGATTGTTCGTGGAAAAAATGAATCGGAAGATCGAGCATTAGGCGAAGAACTGCTACATGATGAGAAGAATTTGATTGAACATCAAATTGTTGTCAATATGATTGAGCAAGCATTTGAGGCCAATTGCCTTCATGTGCACAAACCAAATCAACCTAGTCTATATAAAACAAAAAACATTCAGCATTTGTTTACACCGATTGTGGGAGAAATTAAAAACAACTGTTCCCTCTTTTCATTAATTGAACAGCTCCATCCGACGCCAGCATTAGGCGGATATCCGAAGGAAAAGGCAGTTGAGGTCATTCGGGAAATCGAACCGTTGAAACGTGGCTGGTACGCGGCGCCGGTGGGGTGGATTGACTCTCAAGATAATGGAGAATTTGCTGTCGCTATTCGGTCAGGTCTTATTGAGGAAGACCATGTTCGTTTGTTCGCTGGCTGCGGCATCGTAGAGGATTCCCTTGCAAAACAGGAGTACGAGGAAACGCAAGTGAAATTAAGACCAATGCTATCTGCCCTTGGAGGTCGTCCTATTGAATAATCACATCATGACAACATATATTGGCAGATTGATGGATGAATTTGTCCAAGGTGGCGTACAAGAGACAGTTGTCTGTCCAGGTTCTCGTTCAACCCCGCTTGCAATGCTGGCTCTTGCCCACCAAGACATCAATGTCCATGTATTAGTGGATGAACGGTCTGCTGCTTTTTATGCGCTTGGTCTTGCAAAAGCAAGTCAAACACCAGTGCTGCTTATTTGTACATCAGGTACAGCAGCAGCTAACTTTTACCCAGCTATTGTAGAGGCACATTATTCCCGTGTACCACTTATTGTTTTAACTGCTGATCGGCCGCACGAATTGAGGGAAGTTGGGGCACCTCAAGCGATTGATCAGCAATTCTTATTCGGTAAGTTTGTTAAATGGTTCACAGACTTAGCATTGCCAGAAGAAAGTCAGGCGATGTTACGCTATGTTCAGACTGCTGCGGCAAGAGCAAATCATATGTCAATGCAAGAGCCGAAAGGACCTGTACAAATCAATGTCCCTCTGAGAGAACCATTGCTTCCGGATTTGTCTATTGATCCTTTCGACAGAGAAGAAACAGACAGAAAAAAGGTATTAGCTACAGGTCAGGCTTACCCAAATGATGATGCGCTATCTGAAATTGTGACGGTCATGAACCGTTTCAAAAAGGGGCTGATTGTGTGTGGAGAGCTTCATACACAGAAAGAAAAAGAGGCAGTGTTACGTCTTTCAAAAACCTTACATATGCCGATTTTAGCGGACCCGCTTTCTCATTTGCGAAATGGTCATGAGCATGCAGATCTTATTATTGATGCGTATGATTCTTTATTGAAAGATGAAGCATTGCAGCAGCATCTATTGCCGGATATGGTCATTCGTTTTGGACCGATGCCTGTGTCTAAACCTTTATTCAAATGGCTGGAAAAACATGCGGAAGTGAATCAGATTGTTGTTGATGCTGCTGGAGGTTTTCGAGATCCTGGATTGAGTGCTTCATACATCATTGAAAGTAATGTGGCAGCTTTTGTAGATGAAGTAGTCAATAGAGCGGATCAACGTGAGGATACAAGCTTTCTAAAGCGCTGGAAGGATGCTAATTCATCATTCAGAACGCATGCTTCCCATTATTCTGATGAGGATCTGTCATTTGAGGGGAATGTGTACCGTCAGCTTCAGTATCTATTGCCGAAGGAAAGTGTTCTTTTTATCGGAAATAGTATGCCGATTCGTGATGTGGATACATTTTTTGAAGCGCAATCGAAGCCTTTTCGAATGATGGCGAATCGAGGCGCAAATGGTATAGATGGTGTCGTGTCTACAGCACTTGGCACGTATGCGGCTTTGAAACAGCCAGTCACCTTAGTGATTGGAGATTTATCATTTTACCATGATATGAATGGTCTCCTTGCAGCTAAGTTGATGGACATTCCACTGACGGTTGTGCTGTTAAACAATGATGGAGGAGGCATTTTTTCTTTCCTTCCGCAGGCGTCTGAGGAACCGTATTATGAAAAACTCTTTGGTACACCGACTGGACTGAATTTTGAGTATGCTTCTAAGCTGTATGGGGGAACCTATTCGAAACCTTCAACGAAACAAGAATTCCATGACGTCTATAAGGCGCATATAGAAGAGCCTGGACTTCATTTAATTGAAATTGAAACAGATCGGCATTCTCGTGTAAGCAAACATCGTCAAATGATGGATGACATATTGGAAGAAGTGAAAAAAGAATGTCTTCTTTCATAATACGAATGCGTGATGGTGTGGCGTACGAGGTAATAGATCAGAATCCATCAGGTGAGAATGCCACGCTATGCTTACACGGTTTTACTGGAAGCGCGACTTCTTGGAACCTTTTGAATGCTTATATGGATAATACAAGATTGATTCAAGTCAGCTTGCTTGGACATGGCCGCACGGACTCACCAGAAAGTATAAGAAGATATGCGATGTCGCATCAACTGGCAGATCTTGCAGAGATTTTAAACCAATTAAAGCTTCACAAAGTGAATATTCTCGGATATTCTATGGGAGGACGTATTGCTTTATCATTTGCCTATCGTTATTCAGAGCGAGTCAACAAGTTGATTTTAGAGAGTACCTCTCCAGGGCTTCGCACGTTTAAAGAGCGGATGGCAAGACTTAAACATGATCATCAGCTCGCTCAGAAAATGAGACATGAAGGTTTAGTGGAGTTTGTGGATTTTTGGGAGAGTATCCCACTATTTGCTTCGCAGAAAACTTTATCAGCACATGCGCAGGCTCAACTAAGAAAGGGAAGGCTGAAAGCCAATCCGCTTGGACTAGCTCGTAGCTTAGAAGGTATAGGAACAGGTTCGCAGCCCTCTGTTTGGAAGGCATTAAAGCATTTGAATTTACCTGTTTTGTTGATTTGTGGAGCGCTTGATGAAAAGTTCTGCAATATCGCTACACGTATGCAGCAGGAGCTTGAAGGCAGTCAATTTATATTGGCTGAGCAGGCTGGGCATACAGTTCATGTGGAACAACCACATTTTTTTGGTAAAATAGTTAGTGAGTTTATTAACCAAGATTAGAGGAGGAACTATTGATGGCTATTGAATGGCAAACTGAGCGTCAATATGACGAAATTTTATATGAAACGTACAATGGGATTGCAAAGATTACGATTAATCGTCCACATGTACATAACGCGTTTACACCTAAGACTGTAAGTGAATTAATTGATGCATTTTCGCGTGCTCGTGATAATTCGAATGTTGGTGTGATCGTACTTGCAGGTGCTGGAGGCAAAGCATTCTGTTCTGGTGGAGACCAAAAAGTACGGGGTCATGGCGGTTATGTAGGAGACGACCAAATTCCGCGTCTAAATGTACTGGACTTACAGCGTTTGATTCGTGTCATTCCAAAACCTGTTGTTGCGATGGTTGCTGGTTATGCCATCGGCGGCGGACACGTTCTTCATATTGTATGTGACCTGACAATTGCAGCAGATAATGCAATTTTTGGACAAACTGGTCCAAAAGTAGGGAGCTTTGATGCTGGTTATGGTTCAGGCTACCTTGCCCGTATTGTAGGTCATAAGAAAGCGAGAGAAATCTGGTACTTATGCCGTCAATACAATGCACAAGAAGCGCTTGATATGGGACTTGTCAATACAGTTGTACCATTAGAGCAGCTTGAAGAAGAAACAGTGAAGTGGTGTGAGGAGATGCTAGAAAAGAGCCCGACTGCTTTACGATTCTTGAAGGCTGCATTTAATGCAGATACGGATGGATTAGCTGGAATTCAACAATTTGCAGGAGATGCGACTCTTCTTTATTACACAACAGATGAAGCAAAAGAAGGACGCGATTCCTTTAAGGAAAAACGCAAGCCGGACTTCGGTCAGTTCCCGCGTTTCCCTTGATTCAATCATACCGATGAAAAACAGCTTAGTGCATCAGACTAAGCTGTTTTCTTTTACGAAAAGGAGGTGTCATGATGAAGCAACCGAATTGGCTGCTCCACCGTGCTTATGTAACACCAGAAAGAGTCGCGCTCATTTATCAAGATAAAAAATGGACATTCCGCGATTTAGCTGATGAAGTCAATGAGCTTTCAAATAGACTGGCACAAACAACATTAAAAAAAGGGGAAGCAGTCGGGCTTCTGATGAACAACCATCCTCAAATGGTGATGCTTGTCCATGCTTGTTTTTCATTAGGATTCAAAATCGTTCTTTTGAACAATAAGTTAACAAAAGCAGAAAGACGCTTTCAACTTGAAGATGCAAAAGTAGTCGCTTTATTTACTGAACCTGATTATGCCAGTGATCATAAGGATGAACTTCCCGTTTATACAATGGAGACGTTACCTGAAGCAGGTCAAGAGAATGTAAAGAAAATCGAAAACGATTTTGACTTGAACCAAACAGCGACGATCATGTATACATCTGGCACAACAGGACGCCCAAAAGGGGTCGAGCAAACGTTTGGTAATCATTTTCATAGTGCAGTTTCCTCTGCACTCAATATGGGCCTCAGAGAGGATGATCGCTGGCTTATTTCACTGCCTCTTTTTCATATTAGCGGATTATCCGCTTTATTTAAGTCTGTGATTTATGGGATGACTATCGTACTTCATCAGAAGTTTGATGTCGATGAAGTAATAGGTTCGATTGAACAGCATCGTGTGACGATGATATCTGTTGTCCAAACGATGTTATCTCGTTTATTAAGCAGACTGGAAGAATGTCCGTCTTCTTTGCGCTGTCTTTTATTAGGCGGAGGGCCTGCGCCTTTGGCGATGCTTCAAGAAAGCAAAGAGAAAGGGTTCCCTGTCTTTCAATCGTACGGCATGACAGAGACTTGTTCACAAATTGTGACCCTTGCACCTGAATTTAGTGTAGAAAAGCTTGGATCAGCGGGAAAACCCCTTTTTGGGTGTGAGCTGAAAATTCAAGATGGTACACGCATTTGTCGTCCTTTTGAGCATGGCGAAATTATGGTGAAAGGGGCAAATGTCATGAAAGGGTACCTTTACCGTGAAGAGGCGACCGCTGCTGCCTTTGATCAAGGCTGGTTGAAAACGGGGGATATTGGCTATGTGGATGAGGAAGGTTTTTTATTTGTGCTTGACCGCCGTTCAGATTTGATTATTTCTGGCGGTGAGAATATTTATCCTGCTGAAATTGAAGCGGTCCTTTTAACACATCCGCATGTAAAGGAAGCCGGAGTGACGGGTATATATGATGATAGATGGGGAGAGGTACCAGCTGCCTTTCTTGTCACGGATCATAAAATATCGGAGAATGAGCTCTATGCTTTATGTGAGTCGCATCTAGCAAAATATAAATGGCCTGCCGCTTTTCACTTTGTGGACGAGCTGCCAAGAAATGCGTCAAATAAATTGCAGAGGCACAGACTCAAGTCAAAGGGGTTTTTAGATGATTCAAATTGAACGAGTGATTTTATATCATGTCACGATGAAGCTCAAGCAGCCATTTACCACAAGTCTTGGGACCATCTCAGATCGTGAATTTATTATTGTCGAGGTAAAAGATCAAACGGGATTGACTGGATGGGGAGAAGTGTCAGCCTTTTCTTCTCCGTGGTATACGGAAGAAACCATTGAGACCTGTTACCATATGCTGAGAGCTTTCTTTATACCAAATGTGCTGACACGCACCTTTACACACCCTTCAGAAATACCAGACAGCCTGTACCAATTTAAAGGGAATCGGATGGCGAAAGCGGGAATTGAAGCCGCTGTTTGGGAGATTTATGCGAAGCGTGAGAATAAGTCGTTACGAGATGTATTAGGCGGCACCAAGGATAGAATACCTTCTGGAGTTGTAGCAGGATTAGGACCCGTAGATGACATGCTAAAGCAAATACAGCAATTTGTGGATCAAGGCTATCAGCGTGTGAAGGTGAAAATTAAGCCGGGACAGGATATTGGACTCCTTAAAAAAATTAGAGAGTCTTTTCCCCACCTTCCACTAATGGCGGATGCAAACTCTGCTTATGAGTTAAAGGATATAAGCAAACTCAAGCAACTCGATGACATTCGCTTATTAATGATTGAACAGCCCTTAGCTGCAGATGATATCGTCGATCATCGCCATTTGCAAAAGCATTTAAAAACACCGATATGTTTGGATGAAAGTATTTGTTCCTTAGATGATGCTAGAAAAGCTGTAGAGCTTGGCAGTTGTCAGATTATTAATGTGAAGCCTTCTCGAGTTGGAGGGCTGACAGAAGCCCTTAAAATCCATACATTTAGTAAAGAGCATCAAATTCCATTATGGTGTGGGGGAATGATTGAAACAGGCATTTCCCGCGCGCAGAACGTGGCACTTGCTTCTCTTCCGCAATTTACAATTCCAGGTGACATTTCAGCTTCGTCAAAATATTGGGAGCAGGATATCATTTATCCTGAAATCAAGGTTGAAAATGGTTTTATTGAGGTGCCTCGTTCCCCAGGAATGGGCGTAGAAGTGGATTATCAAGCGCTTCGTTCTTTTTCAGATAAAATTGACGTGTTTACAAAACATGATTTTGTGATGTGAAAATGAGGTATTCACCTTTTGCACATCCATTAAAATCTATATATAGTGAGAGAAAGTCTTTCCTTCCTGTCTCAACAAAAAAGAAAGAGCGGTGATCCGCTCTTTCTTACTCTTCTACCAGTTCGCTGTCATAAGCAAGCTGTCCAATATAGTGATTCATCTCACTTGGCATGTCTGTTGCATGGCCATATTCATAATCCCAAAGATTTAAAAAGGAGTGAGCAGCCTGATAAAATGCGGCTTCGTCCGCGTCATGAATTTCGTCAAAAAATGTTTGAAGCAGCCGATCGTGTTTCAATGTGAAGCGCCTCCTTGAATGAGACTTAAAGATCTTGTGGTTTAAACGTTTTACAATCCGTTTCTTCACTTTTTTCAGCCGTATTACCTGTGTGGCTGACGACATAGATTGCATCTGCCCCACAGCGGTTTCCAGCATTCCAATAGGAACAGTTATTGACTTCACAAAGGATTTTTTGACTCATATAGATGACCTCCTTTTGAGTATGTCTTTCTTCTATAATGTAACCGAAATGAACCTTATCCATTCACGTTAATCTTCTTGGCGAATATAGCGCTTATCCTTCATAAACAATTTCCAGAAAAAATAGAACCCAGGAAATAAGATGATAAAACCTACAATATACGTGATAAATAATGCTCTAAATGTCACAGGGTCTGTAAATCCAGACATGATTGTAATATCTGGATAGGCCATATAAGGCAAATGGGCACGTCCGTACACGTAGCTTGCTAAAAAATATTGAAGGGTAATCGCAATGACAGCTAAACGCGGCCTGCCTTTCCGATGCTTAAACCGGCTATTTGGCAAAAATAGAGCCAGCCCTGCTAGCAAAAACATCAGGAGTGATACAAGAAGAATAGGGATGTTCTGCATCATTTTTGTGAACAGCCAATTTGCCTCGCTTCTTAATGTCAGCATGATGAAAAAGGCCATCATGAGTGAAAGCGGACCCGTAATGAGCGCTCCTCTTCTATAAATGCTGTAAGCTTCATCTTCATCAGCCACATTCGAAAAATCAGCTAAAAGCAATGAAGAAAGAAAAAGGGTGCTGAAAATGGCAAAGCCGACAAAAGAATAGACATTTGCACTCGTAAAGACGAGTCCAAGATCTAATGAGTAGTTGTTGTTCTCCTCGAAGATAAATCCACCATGAGTAATCGGAAGAACCATGATGAGGATCGATGGAATGATAAAGCCGCTAATCCCTGAAATGTAAGTCACTGCTTTTCTGTATTTTTTAGGAAGAGAATGAGAAAACACGAGAAACCCGCTTCGCAGTGCAAGAAGCAATAATATAATACTGCCGGGTATTAATAAAACCGTACCAAGGACAAAGGTCGCACCTGGAAACATGCTAAACAACGCAACAACAATTGCGACAATGAATACGTTCGTTACTTCCCATGTTGGAGAAAGGTACTTATTTGCGATATTAGCGGCCTTTGTTTGTTCTTTATTCATATAAATCATGGACCAAAATCCTGCGCCGAAATCCATTGATGCCATCACTGCATAGATAAAAACGAACCCCCATAAGATGGTGATTGCAATGAGTGCATCAGTTGTCACATCCATTTGCATCTAGATCGCTCCTTTTTAAGATTCTGATAACCGTAGGTCTTCTTCAATCGAATGTTTTCTAAAGTAGTACGTCAGCACAATCACAGTTGCTATGCCTAAGATGAGATAGACAATGGCAAATAGGATAAAAAGTGTGCCAATTGAGCCTGATGATGTGACGACCTCTGAGGTTTTGAGCATTCGATAAATGACCCATGGCTGACGGCCTGTACATGCAAAGATCCAGCCGAATTCAATAGCTAAAAGACTAAGGGGCCCGCCGAATAAGTAAAGAAAAAGAAGCCACTTCGGATAATGTTCGCGTTTTAAAATTTTACGGTAAAGCAATGCTAGCACCGCAAACAAAATGAGGACTGAGCCAATAATGACCATGCCGTTAAATAACGTGTGAATAAATAAAGGCGGCCACTCGTCACGCGGGAAATCATTTAAGCCTTTGACCACTGTATCAAAGCTATTCCCTGCTAGGAAACTAAGCGCCCAAGGGATTTCAATTGCTCCTTTAATTTCCTTTGAATCGGCATCAGTAAAACCACCTATTGCGAGAGGCGCATGTGATTGTGTTTCAAATAAACCTTCAGCACCAGCTAACTTTTCTGGCTGATATTCGTATAGAAGCTGAGCAGACTCATGACCATTTATAGCCGTAAGAAATGAGAAGAGGCCGCCTACAATGAGTCCCAGAAAAAGAGCTTTTCGATGAAACGTATAGAGTTTTTCATTCTTTCTTGTTTTGAGCATTTTAAAAGCGGCCACTGATGCAATGACAAAAGCACCTGTTGTAAAAGCAGACAGTACGACATGTGTCGCAGTTACGACGAAGCTTGGATTAAAAAAGGCTTTCCAAGGCTCGATATTCGTAATTTCTCCATTGACCATTTGAAAGCCAGCAGGAGTACCTTCAAACGCATGTACGTTTGTGATCAGAATCGCTGAAGCGGCTGCGCCAATCACAACAAAAATAACGGTAATAATCCGCATCGCAGGAGATAGGCGATCCGCTGCGTACACATAAATAGACATAAATAATGCTTCAATAAAGAACGCATAAATTTCAATCTGAAATGGCAGTGACATGACCTTTCCGATGACCTCCATAAAACCTGGCCATAGAAGAGCGAGCTGGGTACCAGCAATCGTACCTGTTGGAATGGCGACACCTAACAAGACAGCCTGGGCTTTCGTCCACCGTTTCGCCATGACAGCATAGTGAGGATCCTTCGTTTTTTGGAAGATGAGTTCAGCTAACAAAATCATTAGCGGGATGCCGACGCCAAGCGAGGCATAAATAATGTGAAAGCCCATGGTTGTGCCGAACAGGCTTCTAGCTAAAACGAGATCAGTCAATTTTTTCTCCGCCTTTCTTATCGCTTCTCTTTTACATGATGTTATTATTCTCCACCATTTTTAGATTATTCTTCCTGAATAAGAAAGCTTGATTTTTGACAAGTTGTAAAAGAGGGAGTAGAATATGAGTATAAAACGTAATTGTTACGTTTTGATAATGAAAGGAGTTTTGACATTGAAAAGAGATATTCATCCAACCTCACATGAAGTTGTATTTATGGACGTAAACAGCGGCTACCGCTTTTTGAGTAAATCGACAAAGTCATCCAATGAGACAGTAGAATGGGAAGATGGGAAAACGTATCCTGTCATTAAAGTAGAAACAAGCTCCGATACGCATCCTTTTTATACAGGACGCCAAAAATTCGGAGAAAAAGGCGGAAGAGCCGAGTTGTTTAAGAAAAAGTATCAAATGTAATATAAAAAAGCACACCCTACGGAACGGAACTGACCCCATAAGATGAGACAAATAAAAAACACCTTCAAGTTTGAAAACGGATCGTTGTGATCCGAAATAAAACATGGAGGTGTTTTTTCTATGGGGACAAGGGGGGTCAGTCCCAAATGGTGTGCTTTTTTACAGCAAAAACCCCCGGATCATCACCCGGGGTTTAACAATTAATCATTTAAAGCAGTTTTTAAGGTCTTTAGGTTTTGTTTCATTAAGCTAACGTAGCTTTCGCCATTTTTGGCGTCATCTTCAGTTATAGATTCTAAATTTTTAAGTGTGAGGCTTTTTGCCCCAATTTCACTGCGGATCGTATCTGAGACTTTGCTGCTGACGTTGTTTTCAAAAATCACATATTGAATGTGATGCTTTTCAGCTTTTTGAACAATGCTTTCGAGCTGTTTTTGTGAAGGCTCTTCAGAAGCGGATAACCCTAATACACTAATTTGCTCAATACCGTAGCGCTTTTCCCAATAACCGTAGGCTGCGTGGGAAACAAGGATTTCTTTATGTTTTGCTTTAGATAAGGTTGTGTTGAACTCTTGATCTAGCGATTGCAAATCTTTTTTTAGTTTTTCATAGTTTTTTGTGTATTCGTCTTTATGATCTGGATCTAATGAAACGAGTGTATTTTTAATGTTTTTCGCCATTTGCTGTGCATAAACAGGGTCTAACCATGCATGAGGATCTTTATCTCCGTGATCGTGTCCATCATGGTCATGTTCTTCCCCTTCATGATCGTGATCTTCACCGTCTTCATGTGAATGCTCTTCTTTTGTCGATAACAATTTGATGCCTTCGGCTGCTTTGACTGTTTTCACGCCTTGGTCTTTTAAGGTAGACGCGGTTTTGTCAGCGAATGCTTCAGCACCTGTGCCGCTGTAGATGAAGGCGTCACCTTCAGCCATTTCAACCATCGTTTTTGAACTTGGTTCAAAGCTGTGTGCATCTGCATTGGCAGGGTAGACGCTTTGCGCATGAACATGAGAACCGCCAATTTTTTCAGTGAAATCTTGAATCGGGAAAATGGTGGTGTAGACGGTTAGTTTTCCATCTGCTTTTCCTTTTGAAGCATTTGTGCCCGCACTGCTTGAGCAAGCGGCAAGACCGATCGCAAATAATGTAGTTATTAACATATAAAAGATTTTTTTCATGTGGAAAATGTCTCCTCTCAATCTATTAGATAGAAATGATTACGATTTAATGTCCTGAGTTATTGTATCGTAATAATTACGATTTGAAAAGAGGAAAATAAAAAAATTTCACCAGAAGATGTTTCCTTTAAAAAAAATGCGCTGCAAAACGTGACGAAATTTCTCACATTGTGCTATATTTATTTTTAAAAAAAGATAAAGGAATGGACAACGTATGAAACTTTTAGAAGAAATCATCGAATATAATCAACAATTTATTGAAGAAAAGAAATACGAAGAGTTTACAACAACGAAGTTTCCACAGAAAAAAGCTGTCATTCTGTCATGTATGGATACAAGACTTGTCGAGCTGCTTCCACGAGCAATGAACATGAAAAATGGAGATATCAAGATCGTTAAAAGTGCTGGTGCTCTTGTGTCTCATCCATTTGGAAGTATTATGCGAAGCATTTTAGTGGCTGTTTACGAATTAAATGCTGACGAGGTTTATGTCATTGGACATCATGATTGCGGTATGAGCAAAATAGATAGCCAAACACTTTTAAACAAAGCCATTGAGCGTGGTATCCCAGAAAAACGGATTGAAGTACTGGAATACTCAGGAATTGATTTTAAACAGTGGCTCAAAAGCTTTAGTTCGGTCGAAGAGAGCGTGAAGGACAGTGTGTCCGTTGTGAAAAATCACCCGCTTCTCCCATCAAATGTGCCTGTGCATGGTCTTGTCATTGATCCTGGAACTGGCAAGCTTGACGTAGTCGTCAACGGATATGAAAAGTAAGTTATTTTTCCTTTTTCGGCGGGACAGGATCGATGCCGCCAGGATGGAGCGGATGACATTTTAAAATCCGTTTGATGGTGAGCCAGCCGCCTTTTATCGCACCATGCGTTTTGATCGCTTCTAGCCCGTAGTTTGAGCATGTTGGATAAAACCGGCAGCTAGGTGGTGTAAGTGGAGAAATACATTTTTGATAAAAGCGTATGATGCCGATAAAAACTTGTTTCATAGTGGTTCCTCCTTGTCTGTCTATCACAGTATAAGAAAAAAGGACAAGGAAGGAAAGTTTTATAAACTAAACTGGTCGGAGAAATATGTTATAATATAGGAAATTGCAATTATAGGAGTGGTGATTATGCCTTCAGTTGAAAGCTTTGAACTTGATCATAATGCTGTAAAAGCGCCATACGTTCGTCATTGTGGCGTTCATAAAGTGGGATCAGATGGAGAAGTCAATAAATTTGATATTCGTTTTTGTCAGCCGAACAAGCAAGCAATGAAACCTGATACGATTCATACATTAGAGCATTTACTTGCGTTTAACATTAGAACACACTCAGAGAAATACGATCATTTTGATATCATTGATATTTCTCCAATGGGCTGTCAGACAGGCTACTATTTAGTGGTCAGTGGTGCACCAACTCCAGAAGAAATCGTTGAACTTCTTGATGCAACATTCAAGGATGCAGTTGAGGTAACAGAGATTCCTGCTGCAAACGAAGAACAATGTGGTCAAGCGAAGCTTCATGACCTTGAAGGGGCAAAACGTTTGATGCGTTTCTGGCTTTCTCAAGATCAAGAAGAGCTTCTCAAAGTATTCGGATAATCAATCATAAACCGGACATGTTGATGTCCGGTTTTTTTGTATTTGATCATGTGATGTCAAAATAGGGGATATTTGTTAAAATGGACATGTCAGTAAAAGAAGGGGGAACTAGGGATGCGAAAAATGTTGGGAATGATATTGATGCTCTTGTTATTAAGTGCATGTGGGAACTCTGCAGCAAATAGTGACAAAGGGGAGGTACCTGAGCTATTAGAAGTAAAGCTTACAGGACCTGAACAAGTAGAGAAAAATGAAAGCGTTATAGTAAAAGCAGCTGTCACATATGGTGATACGCCTGTCGATGATGCAGACGAAGTTCAATTTGAAGTGTGGAAAGATGGCGATAAGGATAACAGCAAGATGATTCAGCCAAAGAAAGAGAACAAAGGTGTATATGAATTGCATACAGCCTTTAAAAAAGATGGCCGTTATATCATACAAGTCCATGTGACAGCTAAACAGCAGCATAATATGCCAAAGACGAACATTCATGTAGGTGATGTGAAAAAAGAGAATTCATCTACTGAAAAAGAAACCTCACATCATTAAGTGGCATTTTATTTCGGGTTAGGACGTTGGTTTGGTTCAGCATCCTGTGGTGTATCGATTTTATGCTTATATTCATAAGCCTTCGATGTTGTCCACAGCGATAAAAAGACAACGATTGAGATAATGATAAAGCTGATAATCCCAAGTAGCAGCATCTAACTCCCTCCTTATTTCCATATTAACATATATTTCATGCAGTCAAAATAGAAGAAATTCATGGCAGGTTTCAGTATAATAGGAAAAGGGTATTCTCATACTAAACGCAATTACATAAGGAGGAATAAACATGTCTGAAAAATTATTACACGTCGTCAATAAACAAGTAGCAGATTGGACTGTGCTTTACGTAAAATTACATAACTATCACTGGTACGTAAAGGGAAAAGACTTCTTTACACTCCATGAGAAATTTGAGGAACTTTATACAGAAACAGCGACATACATTGATGATTTGGCTGAGCGTATGCTTGCGTTAAATGGACAGCCTGTTGCGACAATGAAAGAATGCTTAGAAATTTCTAGCATTCAAGAAGCTGAAGGGAATGAATCAGCTGAGCAAATGGTGAAAAATCTTTATGATGATTTCTCTAATATCGCTGAAGAATTAAAGCAAGGAATGGAGCTGGCTGGAGAAGTTGGCGATGAAACAACCGGTGACATGCTGCTTGCAATTCATCAATCTATTGAGAAACACAACTGGATGCTTAAAGCATATTTAGGATAATACGTATGTGGAAGGAATGTCGATCGTCAAGAGATCGACATTCCTTTTTTGTTGGAATCGTGACAGACAGCCCATTGAAATCATAGGGCTTTCAGCCGAAGAGAAAAGAGAAGGGAGGGGAGAAAATGTCTTCTATTGCAGGAATGATGAGTCAGCAAGTCGCGAGCATTCAAAAGACACTTAATATTAGTTTGTTGAATTCACAGCTTGCTACGAATACAGCACAAGCCATGGTCATGCTGGATCAAGTCCAGCAGCAGCCTCAAGCTGTTCAACCAAAGGATTCAGACGCTCGCTTTATCGATGTGAGAGTCTAAAGATGGAAGCCGCCGCACAAGGCGGCTTTTTTCTTTAAAAGACGACGCCTTTATTTTTTGTCGTCCAAGCTATTGCGAGGATCTTGCATATACTATTGAGGTAAGGAGTTCCACTCTGAAAGGATGTTGATGCCAAGTGAGCAAGGATTTAGGCATCTTTTCGTTGTTTACAGTCAGTTTGTCAGCGATGGGCTTTCTGTTTGGTGGAGCAGGATCTTTACTGATGATATTAGTAACACTCATGGCGATTGAATTAATTTGTTCAAGCCTAAGAGAATCTTTGACAGGACAGCTCACAATGAAACGTTTTTCTACGCGGCTTGTTCGAAAGATTGTGACGGTCTCCTTAATATCCATGGCGCATTTCTTCGATGTCATGCTGAAAACAAATGGGATGATTAAGGATTTAGCGATCATCTTTTATATTATTTATGAATCTTACCAAATCGTCTCGACAGCCAATGCCCTCGGAATTCCGATTCCACAGTTATTTATTGATGTGTTGGACATGTTAAAAAATAAATTGCGCAAAAAGCCGTAATTTCTTCATATCTGGCCATACTAAAGGAAAAAGGATGAATCAGATGACGAGACACACATATTATGTATCCGTACAGGATGGATCGATATCGCAGCATAGAGATGCGGCGGCTTGGCAATTTCAAATAGAAGCAGATGATGATCAAATTTTGCAGCTGAGAGAGTATTTCGATGAACAGTATATGACAGATTGGAAAGGCTTCTTTCGAGCGCATGTTCCGTATCTTGAATATCATTATGACAGTCCGAATGATGAAATGGATCGAAAAAGAAAAGAGATATACTCTATGATTTTCAAGCTCGGCAATGAAGAGACAAAGAACTTTATTGAAACAAATGGATTAATGAATTGAAAAAGCATGTAGAGATTTTCTACATGCTTTTATTTTCGCGGTTGTAAGATGCCTCCGATGAGATCACTAAGCCCGCCTCTATTCTCTTGCTGAGATGTCTGTGAATTTGTGAATTCATGAGATGAGCTCTGGTTCTGAGGCTTGTAACGGTTATCGTCTAAACCAACCCGTAAGCCGGATGTACGCTCAGATGGCTGGATAATGACAATTTGGTCTTGTTCTTGGAACTCAAATAAATAGGATTCACCAGATGTTTGCCCGATGAGGGTCTTCCAGTTCACATCTAATTTGACCTTCGGTGCTTTACCTGTCCAAGCGACAATGGCGTCAGGATCTACGCGGCAAGGAGCTTTTAAAATGAGCGGGTTTCCATTTGTTTTAATGGCGACCTGCGCCCCGTGGCCTTGGTAGGAGAGCTTTGATGTAAACAGCCCTTTTTGTGATAAAATCCCAACGCCTACTGGTGTCACGCCGTAATGACATTCCTCGGTAAAAGCAAGTAAATCCTCACTTTCTACACTTACATGCTGCCAAGGACCGCTCGGCTCAAGATTAATCACTGTCACGTGCTCGCTGGAATCAGCCAAATAACAAATACCTTGTCCACTGACTTCCATCACCTCAAAGTTTTCACCTGTCAATTTCCTGCTGATATGGTTAAATACTTGACTGACCATATTTCCTTTGTTCGTGCCGAGTAGTCGTTTGCGGTATTGAAACGTACCTTGATCGGCAATCATTGCGCCTTTTTTCGCAAAAAAGATTCCGCTTCCTTCTGCTTGTAAAGTGAGTTCTTCTATTGTGTTGAAATGAAATCCCATTGGTGCCGGCTCCTTTCCTGCGTCAAGATGTGAATCTGTAAATGCGGCATAAATCATGTAAATCTAGCGTAGTTCCTTGCCCGGTTGCGATGATTTTCCATTCTTCCTCATCTCTGATGAGTTGAGCGCAAATGATGGAGGTACAATACGAATAATCTTCTGTTAATTGAAAGGTACAAATCTCTTGTTGTGAGATTTGATCAGTCAGATGCACGTAGGCGTTCGTCACTTGTCCAAAATGATGCTTACGCTCATGTGCATCATGTATTGTGGCTGTTACAACGATTTTATGAATATCAGGAGAGACTCTGCTTAATTGCATAATGATCATTTCATTATCTCGATACCCGCCGCCTACTTGATGATCACCAAGGTGACGAACAGCTCCGTCCAAGCTTTGCTGCTGATGGTAATAGATCAGATGGTTTGGAGACAACAGTTTGTCCTCTTCATTTAAGAGAAATACTTGCGTATCTAAATCAATCGGCTGACCAGCCAAATCCCAGCCAAGCCCGATTTGAATTTGGTCGATATTCGGATTGTCTCTTGTTAAATCTAGCTTTTGCCCTTTGATGAGATGTTTCTTGATCATCTCATGAGAGGCGTCTTCTTTTTCAATTTTACTGGACGTACGCGCTTGATCTTTCTCTTGTTTTATCCTCATGTTGTTTTCTTCCTCGTCGTCATAGGATAAACACTCGTTGATTTACGTCATCAAGGGATAAAAGGTTTCATGATTAAAATGTGGTGAAGTTGGGGATGATAAAAAGGTTTTAGCAACAATACCTCATTTTAAATACAGACGGAATGAAACCACTCGTTTGTTTCACTTTTGATAAAAATTCTTCAGAGAAATGTGATCTGTGGTATGATGTTTTACAAGAAGCAAGGACAGGATATGAGGGATTTCACATGCATGTATTTAAAGACTATTATCATAATACGGTCAAGCTCTCCTTTGAAGAGAAGCCTTTTTCAAGTCATCCAAAGCATGTTTGGGCCATCTGCCGTTACCAGGGGAAATGGCTGCTCACTGAACATGAGGATCGGGGCTATGAGTTTCCAGGAGGGAAAGTTGAGCCAAATGAAGAAGCAGACCAAGCCGCTATACGTGAGATTCAAGAAGAGACGGGTGCTGTTGTTCGTGAATTAACGTATATTGGCCAATATCAGGTGTTAGGAAGAGAAAAGGTCATCGTAAAAAATATTTATTTCGCTGATATTGAAAGGCTCGTGAAGCAAGACACGTATTTTGAAACGAAAGGACCTGTTCTTTTCGCAGACTTGCCAAGATCCATCGCAAAAAATAAGAATTTCAGTTTTATTATGAAAGATGATGTGTTAAGACAAAGTCTGGCTTATTTAGAAAAGAAAGGTTTGATTCGTTAAAAAAAGCGCAGGGAGATCTGGAACTGACCCCCGTTTTTGAGACAGGAATCAAAACACCTTTATACAGCCAATTGCCGATAGTTTATCGGTGATTGGTTGTTTAGTTTCGTTTGAATACGAATGTTGTTATAATAATAAATGTATTCTTTGACAGTGCGTTCTACGATGGTGGTTGTAGTGCGATCAATCCTGTTAAGATAGAACGTTTCAGACTTTAGTGAGGAATGAAACGATTCGATGGAGGCATTATCAGCGGGCGTCCCTTTACGGGACATGCTCATGGTAATGCCTTTTATATGAACAGCTTTCTGATACTCGTAAGATGTATACACAGAACCTTGATCGCTATGTAACACGCAATTCTCAGGAAGTGCTGGGAGCTGATTAAGTGTGTTTAAGATAAAGTCTGTGTCCTGCTTATCACCAATCGTAAAAGCAATCACTTCTCCATTATATAAATCCAATATACTGGAAAGGTACAATTGTTTCTGTCCATAAGGCAAATACGTGATGTCCGTTACTAGTTTTTCAAGAGGGCGATCAGACTGAAAATTCCGATCCAGTATATTACCAGCTACGGCATAAGGCTGCCCATTCTTCTTACGCTTTTTCATTTTAACCCGGCATTGCCACTGGTTTTTCTGCATGATACGTTGAACAGTTTTATGGTTAATACGCATTCTCATTTTTAGTATGGCTGTGATTTTCCGATAACCATATCGATATTTGTGCTTTCGGCACAACGTGCCGACCTGTTTCTCTAGTTGTCTTTTAGAATGAGTCTGAGTCAAATCCTTTTTCCATCTATAATACGAAGTACGTAAGGTACCTAAATGGACACAGATGTCCTGTACCGTCATCGTTTTGCGAAATTCTTCTACCAGTTTGATTGACGTTTCCTTATCAACTTCCTTTCCAATTCGTTGTACTTTTTTAAAACTTCATTCTGTTGACTCAAATAGCGATTTTCTGCCTGTAGTCTCTCTAATTCAGAAGAGTACTCGGGGCCCTTTCCATAGGTATATTGTTTTCCAACAGGTTGTTCGAACCTGTGTGTATCCCCAGCTTTATGCCATCTCACCCATGTCTGAACCTGCGTCTTATTCTTGATATTCAATTCCTGCATGATCTCTTTCATAGGTACGCCTGCCAACCTCATTTCCACAGCCTTCTGTTTGACTTCAACCGGATAACTCACTCTTGTCCCCATAGAAAAAACACCTCCATGTTTTATTTCGGATCACAACGATCCGTTTTCAAACTTGAAGGTGTTTTTTATTTGTCTCATCTTATGGGGTCAGTCCCATCTCCCTGTGCTTTTTTTATTTTTGGAGAAAACGGCGTTCGAGCCATTCCACAAGCTGGTACATGATGGTCGCGAACACGGCAATAATGAAAAGACTTAAGAACACGAGTGTAAAGTTGAAGACTTGAAAGCCGTAAATGATCATGTAGCCGAGCCCTTTTGAGGATACAAGAAATTCTCCTACAATGACCCCAACCCAAGAAAGACCAACATTCACTTTGATGGCAGAAATCATCGTTGGAATACTAGCTGGCAAAATGACCTCTCGAAAGACAACGCTTTTTCTCGCACCAAAGGTTTTCATCACCTTTAAATAATTCTCATCGACCTCTTGAAAGGCAGTGTAAATGACGATCGTCGTTATGATCACACTAATGATCGCACCCATAGCGACGATGCTGATCATACCAGGTCCAAGGGCAACAATTAAAATGGGGGCGAGGGCCACTTTTGGCATGGCATTTAAAATGACTAAATAAGGGTCAAGAACGTTTGCCAATCGGGTGGACCACCATAAGGCGGCGGCGAGCAAAATGCCGCAAAAGGTACCAAGTAGAAAACCGAGCACTGTTTCAAATAATGTAATACTCATATGATTCATTAAAGAACCATCTTGAATTTTTTGTACAAACAATTGGCAAACCGCTGATGGTGAACTGAAAATAAGCGGATCAATGAATCTGAAATGACTGGCAAGCTCCCAAAGCGAAAAGAAGCTGGCGAATATGATGAGCTGATAGATACGTGTGATCCGTTTTTCCATTCGGTATTTTTTACGATAGGCTTCATGTAAAAGATCACTGTGTTTCAACTGTTTTCAGCTCCTTCCAAATCGTTTGAAAGAGCTCTTGGAAATGCGGGGTCTGTCTCGCTTCAAAAGGAGAGAGAGCCCTTATGTCGTCTGGAACGGTAAAGATTCGCTGGATAGAGCCTGGGTGTTTTGAAAATAAGAAAATGCGGTCACTCATCGCAATGGCTTCGCCAATGTCATGTGTCACAAGGACTGCTGTTTTTTGATAGTTTTTTAATGTGTCAAAGACGAGATCTTCTAATGTGAGTTTGGTTTGATAGTCTAGCGCTGAAAATGGCTCATCAAGTAAAAGCAGACCGGGATCAACTGCAAGCGTTCGGGCGAGAGCCGCACGCTGCCTCATTCCGCCAGACAGCTCCTTCGGATATTTTTCCTCTACTTCATGTAGTCCAAGCTTAGGTAGTAAATCAAGGGCAGCTGAGACGGACTCATGTGAATCTTGTTTCGCAATTTTTAACCCGAGGATCACATTTTCCTTAATGGTCTTCCAAGGAAACAAATAATCTTGCTGGAGCATATAGCCGATTTGATGCTCCTGTTGATTTGGTTCTTTTCCTTCGATTAAAATTCGACCTTCAGAGGGCGGTGTGATTCCTGCGATGATAGACAGCAAGGTGGTTTTTCCGCAGCCGCTGGGACCAATAAATGAGATGAATTCACCTTGGTCTATCTCCATATTGATGTGCTGTATAGCCGTTGTTTTTTCTTTTAAAGAGAAGTACGTATGGGTCACATGGTCAATTTGAAGGAAAGACATGTGCTACCTCCTATTCTATTTGTGATCTGTGACCTTCTTTGCAATAGATGAATCGACAAGTTGTTTGTACGGGATAAATTCCGGCAATTCACCGCTCTCCTGCATGATTTCCTGCAATTTGTTCCATTCCTCTTCATTTAAAAGGGGATCTGTTGCATAGGAATTTTGCTGTTTGTAGCGTTTGATGGCAGTTGATAAGACATCAAGATCTGTATCAGGAAAATGAGATTGAATGGCTTTTGCGATCTCCTCAGGCTGCTTGGCTTCTACCCATTTCTGCGCTTTGTAAATGGCTCGGGTGAAGGCTTCAGCGCTCTCTTTGTTTTCCTCTAAGTAACTCTTCTTTGCCATGAAGGTGGTATATGGCACCTTGCCAGAAGCTTCTCCAAAGGAGGCGGTAATGTACCCTTTACCTTCTTTTTCGAGTAAGGAAGCGGTCGGTTCGAATAACTGCACAAAATCGCCAGTTCCAGAGGAGAACGCACCTGAAATGTTGGCAAAATCAATATTTTGAATCATACGAAGATCCTTTTTGACATCAATGCCTTCTTTTTTCAAGACATATTCACCGACCATTTGCGGCATGCCGCCTTTCCGCTGTCCTAAGAAGTCTTTTCCTTTTAATTGATCCCAAGAGAATTGGTTTACTTTCTCCCTTGAAACAAGAAATGTGCCGTCTGTTTGTGTCAGCTGTGCAAAGTTCATGACAGAATCCTTTGTGTCTTGAGCCTCTACATAGATAGAGGATTCAGACCCAGTCAGGGCGATATCAGCACCGCCTGATAAGAGAGCTGTCATCGTTTTATCGCCGCCCCAAGTCGTTTTCAGTTCAACCTCTAGGCCTTCTTCTTCGAAGAAACCCTCTGATAAGGCGACATATAGCGGAGCATAAAAGACCGAATGGGTCACCTCGGCTACTTGTACGGTCTGCTCCTGTTCTTTTTTACAGGCGACAAATGGAATAAAGAGCAGGATGACGACGATGAATGCCAGTCTGACTTTGATGGAACGATTCAAGAGTAATTCGCCTCCTTTGTTCTAGATCACTATTAAAGTATGTGAAAAGGGATTTTTGGTGAGTGCCTAGATAAAAATAAGAAGCGCATTGTTTATTTATAGAACGCGTCTTTTTTTCTATACTAGAGGCATGAAGGCTTTCTTGAATTTGGCAGAAATAAAGGAGCGGTTTCGTGTATAGATTGAGTTGGGTATTTGTTGGATGGTATTTAGTAGGTCTGATCTTAATGGTCTTTTTTGAAGTGCCAGCATGGCTTCAGTTTGCAAATGGAATCTTTCTTGTGCTATATGCTTGCTGCGTCATCGAGATCGGGCGACAGATTTATGGCTCATGGGGATTTGTCATCAAAAGGGCAGCCATTGTCGGGGTGCTTACATTTACAGTGGAGTGGATAGGGATCACAACGGGGTTCCCATTTGGTGCCTATGACTATTATCCGACGTTAGGTTTTTTAGTGGCGGGGGTGCCGTTAACCATTGCATTTGCTTGGGTTGGCGTGTTTTTGAACAGCCTTTTTTTATCTAGTCAGCAGTCAAAGTGGAGACGAGCCGTCGAAACGGGGATATGGATTGTGTTGCTTGACCTCATTTTAGATCCAGTAGCAGCTGAGCGGAAGTTTTGGGTGTGGTATGACGGCGGCGGGTTTTATGGTATTCCTTTTGAGAATTTTGTGAGCTGGGGTATGATTGGAGCAGGACTTTCATTTCTTTTCCCGCTTGTCTCAATTGATCAAAAGGCACTCAGCTGGACGAGTCGTATATATCAGGCGATGGTGTTCTTTTTTGGTCTTTTGGCATTAAAGGGTGGACTCGATGTCATTTTTTATTTAGCACTCATCATTGTCATTTTGTGTGAAGGAAGGGTTCGATTTGAAAGAAAGCGACAAAAGTCGATCGTTTAGACGTCTATTTTCACTTTATCTAGAGCGATATTTACTTCATAAGCATTTCCGCTGTGTCATGATGAAAGGCTCGGTCGATCCGAAGGAAAACCTGCCTGTTCTTTATCTCGCCAATCATAGCTCATGGTGGGATGGTCTGATCATTTTTCTTTTAACAGTAAAAGCGTCTGAATTTGATCACTACATGATGATGGAAGAGAAACAGCTGAAGCAATATGCTTTTTTCCGTAAACTTGGGGCGTTTCCGGTTCATAAAGAGAACCTGAGAAGCGTGAAACACGCTTTAATGACAGCAAAAGAGAACATGGAGGACGGCGGAGCGGTATGGCTTTTTCCACAAGGGAAAATTATGCATCAGGACGTGCGACCGCTTGAACTGGAAGGAGGGGCTTCTTTTTTAGTGAGACAATTTGAACAAGTCGTGGTGAAGCCTGTCACCTTGCAGTATACATTTAATCAATTTCAAAAGCCGACAGTTTCTGTTGTGTTCGGTGATGATGCCATCGTCTCTGGAAGCTCCCTGCGAAGCAAGGATATGACGCGTATGCTTGGCGATCTGCTTGAAACGCAGTTAAACAGACATCAAGCACAAATCATTGCAGATCCTGATTTTTCAATAAACGAAGAATTTAAACAGATGACAAGGACAAGTCAGTCAACAAGTGATGCGTTTGATTCTTTTAAAAAGTGGGTGAAAACATGGCGCTCTTCTTAACCGTGATCAGTGTGCTCCTGCTTTGCCAGTTTCTATTCACCATATGGAATATGAAGCAGTTTCCCGTGTTAAAGCACGCTTCTTTTTCAACAGATGAACCCATTTCGTTATCGATCCTGATTCCGGCTAGAAATGAGGAGAAACGGATAGAAGCCTGTCTTCAGTCAATCGTTGATCAGCGTCTTTTTCCGAAAGAGGTGATTGTACTGGATGATCATTCGACCGATCAGACAAGAGCGATTGTGGAGCGATTCTCACAAATATATCCATGGATTTTTGTGCAGTCAGGTCAGGTATTAAAGCAAGGCTGGCTAGGAAAATCATATGCTTGTTCTCAGCTTGCTGAGGCAGCGGCTTCTGATTGGCTGTTATTTTTAGATGCGGATGTCCGGTTGAAACGGGGAGCAATTGAAGCTGTGTACGAGCAGTTATGCGCGCAAAAAACGGGCATGCTGTCAGGCTTCCCAGAGCAAAAAACAGGCACTTTCTTTGAGCATCTTGTCGTTCCCATGATGATGTTTACTATTGGTTGTCATCTGCCTGTGAAGTGGGTCAGAAAATCAAAGAATCCGGCTTTTGCCGCTGCGCATGGAGGTTTTATTGCCATTGAAAAGAATTGCTACCACGACATCGGGGGGCATGAAGCGATTAAGGATTCGCTAGTGGATGATATGGCATTGGCTAGACGGGTGAAGGAACAAGGCTTTCCGTTCACACTTGCAAGCATTCATCCGTTTGTGTATATGAGAATGTATGAGAGTGGACAAGAGGTTTGGGAAGGCTATCGGAAAAATTTGTTTCCAGGTGTCAATCGAAGCATTGCTTTGTTAAGCAGTGTCTTTTGTTTATACACCCTGCTTTATTTGGCTCCAATCATTTGTTTGATGGTGGCTTTGTTAAAGCTGGATGTGCTTAGTATATGCTTAGCCATTCTTTGCTACGGACTAGGTGTGTCGATCAAAGCGGCAATTGATATTGAGAACGGAAGAACATCTGCAATGGCCTTTTTATTACCAGTCAGCATTTTGAGTCTGATCGCCATTGGCTTTGCTTCTATGAAAATCGGTCTGAAAAAAGAAGGGTATGAATGGAAAGGGAGAAGGTACGAATGAAAAAAGTGATCATCATCGGCGGCGGGCTTGGCGGATTATCAGCAGCGATCCGCTTACAGTCACGCGGGGTTCAGGTCACCATATTAGAAAAAGAAGCGGCTTTAGGCGGGAAATTGCAGCGCCATCAGGAGGCTGGCTACTCTTTTGATCTAGGACCGAGTACCATTACAATGAAGTCGTACTTTGAGGAAGTATTTGCTTCCTGTCATAGACGGATGGAGGATTACGTGACATTTTATCCGATTTCTCCTCTGACCAAAAATGTATTTTCAGATGGACATACGGTTGAATTTACGCCCAATATCGAGCAGATGGAATCACAAATTGCAGCATTCAGTCCTGAAGATGCGAAGCAATACCGTCCATTTTTACAGGAATCAAAGATGCTTTTTGAACAGGCTGAGAATCAGTTTTTAAATCGTTTGTTACTGACGTGGAAGGATAAGGCGGATGTAAAGCTCGTGAAAGCCCTTCTCTCTGTCAAACCGTTTACAACCGTTCAACGCTTGCTCCGAAAATATTTCCGTCATCCTCATACATTGGCGATGTTTGGACGGTATGCCACATACATCGGCTCTTCTCCCTATGAGGCACCGGCTATTTTTAATATGATGGCATATTTAGAAGGAGAGAAAGGGATTTATGGCATAAAGGGCGGTACATATCGTTTAGTTGAAGCATTTGAGACTTTGGCAAAGGAATTAGGTGTACAGATTCACCTGAATGAACAAGTTAACAAGATTCATGTGAAGGACCGGCGAATCAAAGGAGTAGAAACGGCTCACCAGATGTATGAAGCTGATCAAGTTATTGCAGGAGCGGACGCGCTGACTGTCTACCGTCATCTGATTGATGAAAAAGACCGCCCAAGCTTTTTAAATCAAAAGCTTGCTGCCATTGAACCGTCATTATCTGGCTTTGTTCTCTTATTAGGTGTACCTAAGGTCTATAAACAGCTGTCCCATCACAATGTGTTTTTCCCAGAGAATTATGAGCAAGAATTCAAGGATATTTTTCAACAAAAACAATTGCCTCAAGATCCGGCGCTCTACATATGTTATTCAGGTCATTCAGAACCAGCTTTAAGCGGAGGATCAGGAAGAAGCAACTTGTTTGTACTGGCGAATGCGCCTTATGTGACAAAAGAGCAAGATTGGGACATGCTAAAGGAGACATATCAGCAGCATGTGAAAACAAAATTAAAGGAAAAGGGTCTCTTTGATATAGATCAGGTGACCGAATATGAAGCGGTTCAAACTCCGCTTGATCTGCAGCAGAAAACGGGTGCATATCATGGAGCCATTTATGGCATGTCTTCCAACTCGTTCAAGCAGGCGTTTTTCCGTATCAATAATCAGTCAAAGGACATTGAAGGGCTATGGTTTGTTGGAGGAACGAGCCATCCAGGCGGAGGCACGCCGATGGTGACAAAATCAGGCCAGCTCGTTGCAGAAGCGATCATCAAACAATTAACGTAAGAACAGATGAAAAGGAGAGAAATCAAGTGATTGTGGAAAAAAGAAGGTTTCCGTCCCCCCATCCGCATATTCACTTATTTACAGTGACCTATGAGGCAGATGGACTTCGGATCAAAGGGCTGCTCGCTGAACCGGCCGAAGAAGGTCATTATGACGGCTTTTTGTATTTAAGAGGCGGCATAAAAAATGTGGGAATGGTGAGACCAGGCCGGATTGTGCAATTTGCCGCGCAGGGATTTGTCGTATTTGCCCCCTTTTACCGAGGAAATCAAGGTGGCGAAGGGAACGAAGACTTTGCTGGAGAGGACCGGAAAGATGCTTTTGCTGCCTTTCAATTGTTAAAGCATCACAAAAAGGTGAAGCAAGACCGTATTCATATCTTTGGTTTTTCGCGCGGAGGCATTATGGGCATTTGGACTGCTGTCGAAATGAAACAAGAGGCAGCTTCCTTTGTGACATGGGGAGGCGTCAGTGATATGAAGCTTACCTATGAAGAGCGTGTGGATATGAGAAGAATGATGAAACGTGTGATTGGTGGTCCTCCGCACAAGGTGCCAGAGGCCTATGAGGACAGAACGCCTTTAAATGATGTGGACAAAATTGAAGCGCCTGTTCTCATCATCCACGGAGAAGAGGATCAGAATGTATCTATTGAGCATGCGTATTTATTAGAAGATGCGCTGCGCCAGCACGGGAAGTCAGTGGAGACTTGGTATTTCCATGGGTACAACCATTATTTTCCGCCGCAGCATAATCGCGAAATTGTCAGAAGGCTGACAACGTGGATGCACAGCGGGAAAAGCGGAAATGTGGTAAAATAAGTAGTATAACGAAATTTAGAAAGTAGGGGGATTTTCAATATGGGAATGCCTGTTGAATTTAATACAATGATTGTCACGAAGGGAAAAGAGACAAGAATTGAAGAGAATGTATTTGAACTCATGAAGGAAGGATACCGCATTTATCCATTAAATATTCCGCTTGAGGTGCGTAAAACGAAAGACGGAGAAAAAACAGGGACAGCACATGTTGAAAAGCTGGAGCTTACAGACAATGTGACAAAGGTCACTTATCGTCTCGTATCATTACATTCAACAAACTAACAAAAAAGCTGAGGGAATGATTCCCCTCAGCTTTTGTTATTTGATTATACGAGTGGTCCGCCTTTAGCTTCAATGTCACTTGCTGCGTGGCTGAATTTTTGGAAGTTCTTTTTAAATTCATTGGCAAGGAAGTGTGCTTTCTCTTGATAAGCCTCTTGGTCATCCCATGTTTTAGAAGGTTGAAGTACTTCATCTGGTACGCCAGGAATATGGAGCGGGATGTGTAATCCAAAGATGTCATCAGTGATCATTTCGGCGTTGTCGAGGTCGCCTTCGATTGCTGCTTGCACCATTGCTCTTGTATGCGCTAGGTTCATACGTTTGCCTGTACCATAGCCTCCGCCAGTCCAGCCTGTGTTCACAAGGAATACTTTTGCGCCGTGCTCATCAATTTTCTTGCCAAGCATTTCAGCATAGACGTGAGCTGGAAGCGGCAAGAATGGAGAACCGAAGCAAGTAGAGAATGTCGTTTCTGGTGATGTAACACCGCGCTCAGTTCCTGCTAATTTACTTGTGTAACCGCTCAAGAAATGGTACATCGCCTGTTCTTTTGTTAAACGGCTGATTGGAGGTAAAACGCCAAATGCATCAGCTGTTAAGAAGACAATGGCAGATGGGTGTCCTGCGATACTTGGTTTCACGATGTTATCAATCATTTCAATTGGGTAAGCAGCACGTGTGTTTTCAGTGAAGAATGTGTCGTCATAATCCGCTTCACGTGTTTCTTCATCAAGCACAACATTTTCAAGAACTGATCCGAAGCTGATGGCTTTGTAGATTTGCGGTTCTTTTTCTTCGCTTAAGTTCACACATTTCGCATAGCATCCGCCCTCAATATTGAAGACTCCTGAGCCAGACCAGCCGTGTTCATCGTCACCGATCAGCTTGCGGCTTGCGCTAGCAGAAAGCGTCGTTTTCCCAGTACCTGAAAGGCCGAAGAATAGTGCGACATCGCCTTCTTGGCCGACGTTTGCTGAGCAGTGCATGGATAAAATATCTTGCTCAGGAAGCAGGTAGTTCATGACAGAGAAAATGGACTTTTTCATCTCTCCTGCATATTCTGTTCCACCAATCAGAATGGTGCGTTTTTCAAAAGAAACGATAATAAACGTTTCAGAGTTTGTGCCATCTGTTTCAGGATCTGCTTTAAAATGCGGTGCAGATAAGATGGTGAAAGGTTTTTCGTTTGAAGAAGGTGTTGATCCGTCAGGTCTGATGAATAGCTGCTTTGCAAAGAGATTGTGCCATGCAAATTCGTTTACCACTGTAATTGGCATACGGTATCTGTCATCTGCGCCGGCAAATCCTTCAAAGACGAATAATTCATCACGTTCTTTTAAGTATGACACAACCTTTGTATATAAACGGTCAAATGCTTCTTTAGAAATCGGCTGGTTGACTTGACCCCAATCAATTTTATGTTCAGAGTTTTCTTCTTTCACGATAAATTTATCTTTAGGCGAACGTCCTGTGTAGGCCCCCGTTGTAGCACGGACAGCTCCTGTTGATGTTAAAACGCCTTCATCACGCGCCAAAATCTTTTCAACAAGTTTCGGAACAGATAAATTTTGGTGCGTATTTTCTAATGAGAGCAATGACTGCAAATCTTCTTTTAAATCCACTGAGTTCATAAAAAAACCCTTCCTTTACCGTTGAATTTGTTTTGTTTCGATTAGTATAACACATTCATAAGAATAGTCTATACTATTTAAATATTTTTGTGTGTGTTTTTTCATTTCTGCTCTGAAAATATGCTTTTTGGTGATGCTAATATTGAGGTGAAAAAAAGGGAAGATAATTCTGATGAAGCATTGACATGACGCAAGTGTTTAAGATAAGATATCTTATTGAACGGATACTCTTATCCCGAGTTGGTGGAGGGACAGGCCCGATGAAGCCCAGCAACCGGTTTCTTATGAAAAGGCATGAATATGCTGAGAAACCAAGGTGCTAACCTGATGCAAGGTACAAGAACACCTTGAGCGATAAGAGTGAAAGGCATGCGATCTCAGACCCTTTCCTCGCAATGAAGGAAATGGTTTTTTTATTTTTGGGATATCATATGAACAAATTGCCAATAACATCTCTAATAGAAACGTTTTCAAATATAAGAGGGAACGAGTTCCGTATCATATTGGAGACCTCATCTTGGGATGATGTGGTCTTGTACAGGAGGAAATAGCCATTATGAGTCAAAATCGTCGTTTATTTACTTCAGAATCAGTGACAGAAGGACATCCGGATAAAATCTGTGATCAAATTTCAGACAGCATTTTGGATGAAATTTTAAAGAAAGATCCAAATGCACGTGTTGCCTGTGAAACTTCTGTTACAACGGGTCTCGTATTAGTAAGCGGAGAAATTACAACGTCTACTTATGTCGATATTCCAAAGACGGTGCGTGACACGATTAAGGAAATTGGCTACACACGTGCGAAATATGGTTTTGATGCGGAAACATGTGCAGTGCTCACATCCATTGATGAACAGTCTGCTGATATTGCGCAAGGTGTAGACAAAGCGCTTGAAGCACGTGAAGGCACAATGACTGAAGAAGAACTTGATGCGATCGGTGCAGGTGACCAAGGATTAATGTTTGGTTTTGCCAACAACGAAACTGAAGAACTTATGCCGCTACCAATTTCACTAGCGCATAAATTATCACTCCGTTTAACTGAAGTACGCAAAGATCAAACTCTTGCCTATCTTCGTCCAGATGGAAAAACACAAGTAACAGTAGAATATGATGATCAAAATAAACCTGTTCGTATTGATACAGTGGTTATTTCTACACAACATGCACCAGAAGTGACGCTTGAACAAATTCAAAGCGACTTAAAAGAGCATGTCATCAGCCCTGTCGTTCCAAGTGAACTCATTGATGAACAGACAAAATACTTTATTAACCCAACTGGTCGTTTCGTGATCGGCGGACCTCAAGGGGATGCTGGTTTAACTGGACGTAAAATCATCGTTGATACGTATGGCGGATACGCTCGTCATGGCGGCGGTGCTTTCTCTGGGAAGGACGCAACAAAGGTTGACCGTTCTGCGGCATACGCTGCTCGTTACGTAGCGAAAAACATCGTAGCTGCCGGCCTTGCTGATTCTTGTGAAGTACAACTTGCCTATGCAATTGGTGTTGCACAACCTGTATCGATTTCAATTGATACTTTCGGAACAGGAAAAGCTTCTGAAGAAAAATTAATTGAAGTGGTTCGTGCGAACTTCGATCTTCGTCCAGCTGGCATTATTAAAATGCTTGACCTGCGTCGTCCGATCTACAAACAAACAGCTGCATACGGACATTTCGGCCGTCATGATTTAGATCTTCCGTGGGAAAAAACGGATAAAGCCGATACACTTCGTCAAGAAGCATTAGGACAATAACAACATAGAAAACCGCTTATTTTAAGCGGTTTTCCTTTTGATTAAAAAAAATTCTGCAAAAACCGAAAAAATGTGAAACAAAATCGGGCAAATAACTGTCTAATTATAGGTCTACTTTTAAGAAATAACATAACGTGGAGGCAATAATATGTGTGGGTTTGTTGGTGTGTTTAATCACCGTCCATTGTCCGAAACTACTGAGCAGGAAGAGTTAATTAAACAAATGAATCGTCTCATCGTTCACCGTGGTCCGGATGATGAGGGTTACTTTCATGATGAGCATGTAGGATTTGGATTTAGACGTTTAAGTATTATAGATGTTGAGCATGGAAAGCAGCCGCTTTCTTATGAAGATGAAAAGTATTGGATTATTTTTAACGGGGAAATTTATAACTATGTGGAGCTGAAGGAAGAGCTTGTGAAAAAGGGTTATACGTTCAGCACAGATTCTGATACGGAAGTACTGCTTGCCACATACCGTCATTATAAAGAAGAAGCGGCTTCTAAGCTTCGCGGCATGTTTGCCTTTTTAATTTGGGATAAAGAAGCGCAGCAATTATATGGCGCTAGAGATCCTTTTGGCATCAAACCGCTTTATTTTACACAAATGGAAGAGCAAGTGTACTTTGCGTCTGAGCGCAAAAGCTTGATGGCTGTGAATGAGAACATCTTATTTGATGAGACTTCATTGCAGCAGTACATGTCGTTCCAATTCGTTCCTGAGCCAAATACGCTTGATCAAAAGGTGCATAAAGTTGAGCCTGGTCATCAGTTTATTTTACGCCCAGGGCAGGAGATCGAATTTAAGACATACTGGAAAGTTCAATTCAAACCTGAGCAAACACAAGAACAGAAGTTAATCGAAGAAGTACGCGATGCAATCTATGATTCTGTGAATGTTCACATGAGAAGTGATGTACCTGTTGGTTCATTCCTATCAGGTGGTATTGATTCTTCCTTCATCGTGTCTGTCGCAAAGGAATTACACCCTGAACTAAAGACATTCTCTGTTGGCTTCCAGCAGGATGGCTTTAGTGAAGTTGATGTCGCGAAGGAAACAGCTGATAAGCTAGGCTTACAAAACTTCAGCGCCGTCATTTCTCCAGAGGAATATATGAACGAGCTTCCGAAGATTGTCTGGCATTTAGACGATCCTTTAGCTGATCCGGCGGCGATTCCATTGTATTTCGTGGCAAAAGAAGCGAAGAAACAAGTGACGGTTGTTCTTTCAGGTGAAGGAGCGGACGAGCTGTTCGGCGGATATAATATTTACCGAGAGCCTCTTTCTCTTAAACCATTTGAATCTGTACCAACTATGCTGAAAAAGCTTCTTCTTCGTCTGGCTCGTTTAATGCCAGAAGGAATGAAAGGGAAGAGCTTTATCGTACGCGGTTGTACGCCATTAGAGGAACGTTATATCGGTAATGCGAAAATCTTTGAAGAGCCAGTGAAGAAAAACCTCTTAAAGCATTATGATCCAAGCATCACGTATCGTGACGTAACGAAAACATACTTTGAGGAAAGCGCTGGCTACAGTGATATTAACAAAATGCAATATGTTGATATCCATACGTGGATGCGCGGGGACATCTTATTGAAAGCAGATAAGATGACGATGGCGAATTCACTTGAGCTTCGTGTTCCATTCCTTGATAAGGTCGTTTTCGAAGCGGCTTCTAAAATTCCAGAAGAGCTGAAAACAAAAGATGGCACAACGAAATATTTATTGCGTAAAGCAGCAGAAGGCATTGTGCCTGACCATGTGTTAAACCGTAAAAAGCTTGGTTTCCCTGTGCCAATTCGTCATTGGCTGAAAAATGAGATGAATGCTTGGGCGAAAGACATCATCAAAAACAGTCAAACAGATGAATACATTAATAAAGAGTATGTGCTTGATTTATTAAATGAGCATTGTGCTGGTAAAGCAGATCATAGCCGTAAGATTTGGACCGTCCTTATCTTTATGATTTGGCATAGCATTTATGTGGAGCGCAGCATTGATCCAGAGCAGTTGAATCATCAACCGAAAGAAGTCATCTTTAGTTAATGAAAAAAGGTTTTCAGCTTTGTGCTGAAAACCTTTTTTGTCATGATAGAAACGGCGGAAAAGGGTAAAATAACAAGCGGTTCATAGTTATTGCTTAATATCCTGAAAAAAACATGATAAAGTGAAGATACGTGTATGATGTTAACGGGATATAAGGGAACGATAGTATTGTCCTTTTTCTACATATTCTCTACGGATTCTGTCCATGTCTTGGATATCTTCATCTGTTAATTGACGGACGACCTTGGCTGGGCGGCCGAAAGCGAGTGATCCTTTTGGGATAACCTTTCCTTGAGGGACTAGACTACCTGCACCGATAAAGGCACCTTCGCCAATTTCTGCACCATCGAGAATGATGGACCCCATACCAATGAGGGCATTTTTTCGAATGATTGAACTATGTAATGTGACTTGGTGTCCAATGGTAGCACCATCTTCAATAAGAAGTGTTTTTCCAGGACTTTGATGCAGACAGGATAAATCTTGAATATTGACGTTTTTTCCAATTCTCACAGGAGCGACATCACCTCTGATAACGGTTTGGAACCACACGCTCGAATATTCTCCAATCGTGACATCTCCAGTAATGGTGGCGTTATCTGCGACAAAGACCGATTCATGAATCTCAGGTGTAAACTGATGATATGGATAAATCACTTTTTCGACTTCCTTTCTTAATACAACATTTGTGAGGTGTTTACTTTGTGGACTTGGCATGCTGAAAGACCAGTTGGTACAATTGTGATAGTACATGGTGCAAGTGAATATCACGGCCGATATAAATGGCTGATCGAAATGTGGCGAAATGCCGGCTATCACGTCGTCATGGGTGACCTGCCTGGGCAAGGGACATCGACACGTGCGCGCGGCCACATTCGTTCGTTTCAAGAATACATTGATACAGTAGATGAATGGATCGAACATGCGAAATCATTCCGGCTTCCTACTTTTTTACTTGGACACAGTATGGGCGGACTCATTTCAATTGAGTGGGTCAAGCAGTATACCCATACGAAGATTGATGGCCTTATTTTATCATCACCTTGTTTAGGTCTGCAATTTAAACCGAAGAAGCTAATGGATTTTGCATCAAAAGGTCTAAATGTGCTGGCACCGTCCTTTAAAGTCGAGTCAGGGCTGTCGATTGAACTAGCCACACGAAATCAGGCTGTGATTGAAGCAGACTCCAATGACTCCCTTTACGTAACAAAGGTGTCGGTTCGCTGGTACCGAGAGCTGATCAAAAATATTGATGCGGCCATGCAGCCAACGAATGTCTTTAAAACGATTCCGCTCCTTTTAATGCAGGCGGGCGATGATAAGATCGTCGACAAGACGAGGGTGATCAAATGGTTCAATGGCATTGAATCAACCAATAAGTCATATCGTGAATGGGAAGACTTGTATCACGAAATTTTTAATGAACCGGAAAGAGAAGATGTGTTTAAGGCTGCAAGAGCCTTTACAGATCAATATATTTGATGGTGAGCTTTAAGTTAGGGGTGGATTGATTTGTCAGTACCAGAGCGTCCTTTTGCACTGATGACCAAGGTGTATAAAGATATTTTTCCGCTTGTTCATCAGGAGCTGAAAAAGTGGCGGGCTCATGCAGAAATGATTGAAAATGAAGAACTGCGTACGCAGGCATTAGCGAGCATATCAAGTAAAACCTTTCACTGCGAAGGCGGAGGCATTTTATCTCTTCTAGCAGGTGAGGCGAAAGAAACGTGTATTGAATTCATTGTGGCGTATCAAACCATCAGTGATTACTTAGATAACCTATGTGACCGCAGTACGTCGCTTGATCCAAAAGATTTTCATATGCTGCATCAAGCAATGAGAGATGCGCTTGATATTCATGCTGAGCTCAAGCCTTACTACCAATTCCGTGATGATCAAGAGGATCATGGGTATTTACACGCGCTTGTCCGCACATGCCAAGACGTGCTGTCGCGCCTTAATCATTATCCGATCATTCAGCCATATTTACACACGCTGTGCGATTACTACAGTGATTTGCAAGTACATAAACACGTCGTTCCTCATGAGCGTGTTCCGCGGCTAGAATCGTGGTTCCGCCAATATGAAAAGGATTTGCCTAAGATGGAATGGTATGAATTTTCAGCTTGTGCAGGATCAACGTTAGGGATTTTCTGTCTTGTGGCGTATGCGCTGCAGCCAGACTTTACAGAAAAGCAGGCGAAGCAAATTTACGAAAGTTATTTCCCTTATATTCAAGGTCTGCACATTTTACTTGATTATTTAATTGACCAAGAAGAAGATCGGCTTGGAGGAGATCTAAACTTTTGCTCCTACTATGCTTCTCATCATGAGATGATGGATAGACTTCAGCATTTTATTGAAAAAGCGGATGAGCAGCTGAAAGGCATTCCGCATGAAAACTTTCATAAATTAATTAACAGAGGATTATTGGCCGTCTATTTGTCCGATGAAAAAGTGACAGCCCAAAAAGAGATGAATAAGCTGGCAAAACGGCTGATCAGATCAAGCGGGAAAACATCGTTCTTTTTCTATATCAACGGTAGAGCTTACCGGACCTATCAGAAAATGCCGTGGATGAAATCCTCATAAAAAAGCTCAAATCCATTAGGATTTGAGCTTTTTTTCAATGGCGACCACAAAAGGCGGGTCGTTTTGAATATTCATGTATTGATATGATAAAACTTGTACCTCTTCATGAGGAAGTGATTTGCAATAGTCGAGAAGCACTTCTTTTTCTCTTTTCCCTTCGGGGTGTCCATGATAGATCACAAGGACGATCAGACCTCCGGGTTTAAGCCAGTCGAGAAGCTGCTCAATGGCTTCAATGGTTGTATGAGCTTGAGTAGTGACAGCTTTATCGCCTCCGGGCAAGTACCCAAGGTTAAACACTGCACCAGAAATATGCCCATAAACATCTTTTGGCAGGTATTGAGCTAGTTTTTCATGACCAGCGTGAATCAGATGAACATAAGGATATCCCTCGCCAAGCCTTTTGCGTGTCTGCTCTACGGCTTCTTCTTGTACGTCGAATGCGAATACTTGTCCATTATGACCGACAAGATCAGCTAAATAGAGTGTGTCGTGGCCATTTCCCATCGTTGCATCAATAACGATATCACCTTTTTGACAAGCCCGTTCTAACAGCTCTTTACTAAAAGGGAGCATGCGTTTCAAGATCATTTTGCTGCTTCTTCCAATCTGACGAAACGTTTGCCTTGGTAGCTGTTACGTCTTTCAAGCTCAGCATTAATGGCATTTAATACTTCCCACTTGTTTACACTCCACATTGGACCAACCATTAATTCAATGGGGCCATCGCCTGTAATACGATGAATAATCATTTCAGGCGGCAGGATCTCCAGCTGATCACAAACAAGCTGTACATATTCTTCTTGGCTTAGAAACTCCAGTTTACCTTTTTCGTATTGCTTGACCATTGGAGTTCCTTTTAAAAGGTGAAGCAAATGAATTTTAATTCCTTGCACATCTAAATCAGCAACAGCTTTTGCTGTCTCCATCATCATGTCCCGGTTTTCAAGAGGCAAGCCGTTGATGATATGCGAGCAGACACGAATGCCGTGTTTTCGCAGTTTTTCTACACCTTCTACGTAGCATTCATAATCATGGGCACGGTTAATGAGCATCGCTGTCCGTTCATGAACTGTTTGAAGACCTAGCTCTACCCAAAGATAAGTGCGCTCATTTAACTCAGCTAAATACTCCACCACGTCATCTGGCAGGCAGTCAGGTCTTGTCGCAATGGATAAACCAACCACACCATCCAAATTCATCACGGTTTCAAATTTTTCCTTTAAAACAGGAAGCGGGGCGTGTGTGTTTGTATACGCCTGAAAATACGCCATATATTTTCCGTCTTTCCATTTTGTATGCATCCGGTCCTTGATTTCGTTAAATTGAGTGACGAGATCATCCGCCCTGTTTCCTGCAAAGTCACCAGATCCTGCGGCGCTGCAAAATGTACAGCCTCCATGGGCTACAGTACCATCACGGTTTGGGCAGTCAAAGCCGCCATCTAAGGCCACTTTAAATACTTTATGACCAAAGTGCTCTCGCAAATGATAGTTCCATGTGTGATAGCGTTTTTCGCTGTTTGAATATAAAAAAGGGTTATGCTGATCCAAGTCAGTAACCTCCTTGCGTAATAATAGGCATCCTTAAAGTTTAACAAAAATCATGAAGGAGGACAATTGAATCTGTCCAACATTTTCTTTAGTGAAAAAGCTTTACGTGGGCAAAATAGGCGGGAGCAATGATGAAATGGAGGGAATGCAGAATGGCAACAAGGCAGTCAATCGATGAATTTATCCAAAAAAGTACTGAAACTCTTGAGTTTGCAAATGAGCAATTTGATTTGAACTTACGCCAAGAGCATTATAATGAGGACGAATTTTCTAAGGCACAGCTTATGCTGGAAGATGCGGTGAACGAATTAGAAAAATTAAAGGATGTCGCCAATGACCAGCAAAGAGAGCGGTTAGACAGAGCGCGTGTTCAAATTCAAAGCTTGCAAAATCAAATGATTTTAGGTATTTCTTACGACAACGAATGATGAACAGATCCTTTTTTAAGGGTCTGTTTTTTATTTTTTGAAAGGTTATTGACTTTTCGATTGAGTGTCTATATTGTATTAAGTGTACTACATCAACTAATACACTAATACACTAAAGACACTTAAAAAGTGAAGAAAGGTGTTCAACCATGAAAAAAGAAAAAAAACCAATCAATTTGAAGTGGATGGTGCTGGCTGTTTTGTTAGCATGTACATTTTTTTTCGTTCTCGTTTTCATTGGTTTTGAAGTTCAAAAAGATTTGATCCTTAATTCAATCCCTTTAATGCAAGGGCATGAACAAGCAATAGGACTGCAAAAGCATGAATGAGGAAAGAGGGAGCCATCATGATTCAAATAGATCCACGAAGCGCTGCGCCAATATATGAACAAATCATTGAGCAGTTAAAAATTTTATGTCTAAAAGGTGTAATGAAACCTGGAGACAAACTGCCCTCTGTCAGAGAGCTCGCCACTATTATCATCGCCAATCCAAACACCGTCAGTAAAGCATATAAGGAGCTTGAGCGGGAAGGGATTATTGAAACACTAAGAGGCCGCGGAACGTATGTAACAGAAGAGGCTCAGTTAAAGCTGAATGAAGGGAAGGTATTGGAGATGAAAGAGCAATTAAGACAACTCATTATAGAAGCTCATTATGCCGGTATTGATATTCAACAACTGAAGGAATGGATAGAAGAGATCGGCTCAAGTCTTGAGGGAGGAAAAAAAGTTGATTGAGGTTAGAAATGTATCGAAGACATTAAACGGACGTGAAGTACTCAGTAACGTTTCCTTCAAATTAGGCGAAGGTGAGATCTTTGGTTTGCTTGGTAGGAATGGCTCTGGTAAAACAACTCTTCTCCGCTTGATTCAGCAAATTCTTCTTCCAGATGAAGGAGAGATTTATTTTAAAGACGTGCTTGTGAAAGACCACCCGTTAGTGAAGCAAAATATTGTGTATATGCCAGTCGTCAATCCTTACTTTGACAGATACAATTACGGGCAGCTTGTCCAGCTGTTAAAGCATATTTACCCGAAGTTTGACGTGACATATGCCAATGAACTTGTGAATCGGTATGAAATTCCGGAAAAAGTAAAATACCGTGAACTATCGACAGGGTTAAAAAAGCAGCTCTCTTTAATTTTAAGCTTTGCGATCAAGCCAGCCGTGATTCTATTAGATGAACCGACAGATGGTATTGATGCCGTCACAAGAAATGATGTCCTTCAACTCATGATCGACGAGGTAGCAGAACGTGAAACGTCGATTCTCATCACATCGCACCGATTAGAGGATATTGAGCGTATGTGTAACCGAATTGGGTTTTTAGAGGGAAATCAACTCACAAGTGTCATGGATCTTGATGAATTAAAGAATGATTATGTCAAAATCCAGATGGCTTTTGAAGAAGATATGAACTTGAGTATACGAAAAAAGGGCGTTGCTATATTAGATCAAGCGGGCATTTTTTATACAGCGCTTGTTCTTAAAACCGATCTAGAGGCTAAAGAGTATTTGAAGTCGCTACAGCCAAAAGTATGGCATGAACTGCCTGTGAATTTAGAAGAAGTATTCATTGCAAAGTTTGGAGGGAAACGGAGATGGTAAAGCGGCAATTATTATATAAGGAATGGAAGCAATCAGAGCTGACATTTATTTTAGTGATGCTGGTAGCTGCGCTTGCGACGCCCTTTGCATTCTTAATGGAATATTCGTCTTTTCAAACGTGCATAAACGATACAGATTGTATTACAGATTCTCCACGTTTTTCTTACATCTTTAAGACGGATGCTTTTCTCTCCCTTTCATGGTTAATGGGAATTTTCTTTCCTGTCATTCAACTAGGATTTGAGAGAAATAAAGGGCAAATGGATTTTACCTTATCCTTGCCGTTTAGTAGAAGTACGATCTATCACACTAAGTTTTTCTTAGGCGCTGGAATCATTGCTATTATTCATGCCGTCTCATATGTTCTCACTTACTTACTTATATTAGGCCTTAATCCGTTAGAGGTACCTGGCTTTAACAGTAGTTATTTCTTTTCGCTTCTGTCTTCTTGGATGATGTATAGCTTGTTTTTCGCAGCTGGAACTTTAACAGGAAGTGCTATTTCACAGGCAATCGTTGCCTTTAGTACAGCTATTTTACCCTTTTTAGTAATTGGACTACCGATCGTTCATCTGGATTTTATCATGAAAACAAGTGGAATGTGGGTGGATCGGATCTTCAATTATTTGATCTCGCCTATTTCTCCGATTACTTATATCACCACTGAACGTTTTCAACATGATTATCCACTTTGGTTCCCTGGTGAAGAATTCATCGTACCTATTGTGATGATGATTGTGTTTTATCTCATTGGTTTGCTTAGCTTTATCAAGCATCCTATTGAACGAAATGGCCGGTTCTTCCTTTACTCAAAAATGGATAGACCAATTCAGATTATAGTCATTGTCTTTGGTGTTCTAGGGTTTGGATGGGTTGGATTTTCTTCTGATAATTCCATGTTTGGTTATATCACTGGCATGTTAATAGGCGGCGTTGTAGGTGCGCTAACAAGTTATTTCTTAATATATCGAAAAAGATAAACAGAGAGTAGGGAGCAGAGATGATTCAGATTCAATCGTTAAATCATGTGTTTAAAATTGGTAAAAAGGGCAGAGAGAATGAGATTCCTGTGCTAAAAGGGATTGACCTATCCATCAAAAGAGGCGACATTGCTTGTATAGTAGGGCGAAGTGGCTCGGGGAAATCTACCCTTTTGAACTTAATTTCAGGATATATTACGCCAACGGGCGGACAAATTGTCATTGATGGTACCGATGTGACCGGCTTTAATGAAAAAGAATGGGCGGACTTCCGCTTAGATCACTTTGGTTTTATCTTTCAAAGCTTTCAATTGATCGGGAGCTTAACAACGTATGAAAATGTTGAACTTCCGCTCACTTTAAAAGGTGTGAAGCCGTCTGAACGAAAGGCGAAAGTAAATGAAATGCTGAAACGAGTAGGTCTGGAACATCATGCAGGGCATTATCCGAATGAGTTGTCAGGCGGACAGCAGCAGCGTGTGAGTATTGCAAGAGCCTTGATTTTAAATCCATCTATTATTTTAGCGGATGAACCAACAGGCAGTCTAGATTCAGAAACCGAAGGAGAAATTTTAGCCTTTATCCAGCAGCTCAATCGTGAAAAAGGAATCACATTTGTTATCATTACACATGACGATGAAGTCGCTTCAATCGCAGATACCACGTTCCAGCTCCATGATGGTGTATTAAAGAAAGGGGAACAATCCATTGAAATTTAGAGATCAGGTCAAATTCATTAGAAGAAACATGAAGAAAAATAGACTGCGTGTGTTTATGACCATTCTTGCAACGACAATGGCATGCTCTTTCTTAATCGTATTAGCATCTGTCGGCTTTGGTCTGCAAAAATCAGCGCAAGATGAAATTATGAAACAGCAAATCATCACTGAAGTGAAAGTGTTAGGCAAAGAAAAAGGTGATGTCAAAGTAGATGATTTAAAGAAATATGATCATGTGAAATCTGTCGTCTCAAGAACAGCGATCAATCCATCGGTTAACGTCGAGCTTGGTGACCGCTCAAGTGAAACGCAGGCAGCTCTAACCGATATGAAAGAAGAAAAAGAAGCAGGGCTTGAGCTAGACCGAGGAAAAGTTCCAACATCAGCGAACGAAATTGTGGTCGGATATCATATGGCTGAACAACTGTGGACAAAAAAAGAACGCCAAGCCTATGAAAAAAAATTAAATCAGACATCAAATGGCGAAGAAATGCCAGAGGAGCCTAAGGGCTACACAAAAGATATTTTAAATAAAGTGATTCAAGTCAAAGTACCAAAACTCAACGAAGAAAATGAAGTCGTCAAAGAAAAAACATTTGATTTCCGTGTAGTAGGTGTCATGAAAAAGCCAAATTTAGAATGGCAGCAAGATCATAAAATTCTTATTCCAAATGCATATGAAAAGGAATTTGGTCAAGTGCTCGATCTATCTCCTGAAGCAGGAAATATTGAGAAAATGACCTCTGTCTATGCAGATAAATTCGACCATGTCGGTGCACTCACGAATAAACTGACAGATGAGGGCTACCAAGTCATTTCTGTGACGAATCAGCTCGAAGGAATGGATATGTTCTTTACAGTCTTCAAAATTGGACTTATTTTTGTTGGATGTATTGCGGTCATTATTTCTGCGATCGGAATTTTCAATACGATGACAATGGCAGTAACAGAGCGAACACAAGAAATTGGGATTATGAAAGCCATTGGCGCAAATCCATCCATAATCAAGCGAATGTTCCTTATGGAAAGTGCTTATATTGGGGTGATTGGGTCGATTATTGGTATTATCATCTCATATATCATTAGTTTCGCCGTTAATTTAATCATTCCATCCATTTTATCGTCTATGTCAGAGGGAGGATCAAGTGAACAATTCTCGATTACCTTCTCCTACATTCCACTTAGCCTTGTAATTACAGCAACAGTGATTAGTGCAGGGGTAGCCATCCTTTCAGGGCTCAACCCAGCACGTAAAGCAACAAAAACGAATGTATTAGCAGCATTAAGAAGAGAAATCTAAAAAAAGAACCTCCTAAGACACCCGATGGGTCTGATAGGAGGTTCTTTTTTTCGTGACATATGGCTATTGTTTAGGTGCCCGGTACCCTGCACGCTCTGCTTCTTCTACTGAGCAAAACATTTTGGTTACATTTTTGGTTCTAGAGTAGTATCTACTGCTCGGTGTGTGATAAATACCGTTGACACTTCCTTTGATGTTACAGGCGGCAGATTCTTTTTTTGTTTCCTTCTGTGATTCATGACCGCCTGTGCTTTTTCCTTCATCTTTAGGAGCGGAGCGCTGAACGGTAGAAGACTCCGTATTGTTGCTGCTTTTCTTATTCTCTTTTTTGAGTGTTTCGTTGCTTGAGGCAAGCTTGTCTATTTTCTCTTCAAGCGCTTGAATGGTCTTTTCTTGCTTTTTGACTGTTTCTTTTTCTGCGGTGATGATTTCTAGCTTTTTCACTAGTTTTTCTTTATCCTTTGTTGCGTCCTCTAAAGAAGCGGTCAGTTCCTCTTTATCAGCTTTTAAGCGCGTTATGTCAGATGTGAGCTGCTTTTGATCCTTTAACAGCTGTTCTGAAGATGGATCTGCTTGTGCCTTCGGTGCATCTGTGGCAACAAACGGTAATGACATAATGGAAAAGATGAGACCCAAGATCAAGAAAGGATAAAATAATTTCTTTGAAAAGATTTGCGCATTCTGGTGTTTGAGTAATAAGAAATTGACGGCATATCCTATGGCAAAACAAACACATAAAAGACCTATGATGAGTAACATCATTATCTAGTAGCCCCCCTATAGCTTTCATTACACCTATCATACCTCATTTTTCCATTTTTAGGGGGCGTTTTAACTAAAAAACCCTGTTTTACACAGGGTTTTCAGCTAATGGTAATCCTTTGATTGCTTCCTTAACTGTTAAATAAGTGATTGTATCCTGGAAATCTGTATCTAAGTCTTTCATTTTCATGGCAAGCTGCGGTTTGATCCCTGTGATGATCAGTTCCGTTCCAGTTAAATTGAGAAGATGATGCAACTTGAAAATGCGTGCTGCAACGGAATCATCGACATCGATTAAACCAGAAAGATCAACAATCAAATAATCATCTTTAGAATCATCTAATATACAAGTTAACTTCGCGACAATGGCATCAAAGCGTTCTTCAGATAGTTTTCCAATGAGTGGTAGAGCAGATACACCATTTTTGATTGGGACGATTGGCGTCGAAAGAGAGGTGACTTCCTGTAAGGAATCTTCTAGGAGCTGTTCATATTCTTTCTGTTTCGTAATATCCTTTTGAAAGCCAATAAAAAATGTTTTATCATCTTGTTCAATGTATAGAGGATCTATATTGAGTTCATTCCAAAAAAAAGTACCGTCTTTTTTATAATTTTTTAGCTGTGTGGTAATAGGTGTTTTATTTTGAATTCCTTGACGTATTAAATCGAGCTGCTTTTGATCTGTGTCTTTCCCTTGAAGGAATCGACAATTACGCCCAAGAATCTCATCTGGTTTGTATCCAGTCATGTGTGTAAAGCCATGATTCACATAAATGATAGGGTTATCCTCTAAAGAAGGGTCTGTAATGACAACACCAATCCGCGCATGATCTAGCGCTTTTTTTATGAGTTCAAGCTGTTTTTGTAAGCCGAAGATGTTCGAGCTGACCATATTACCCTCCTTTGTTGCTGCTATCAGACATATCAAATGGTTGTCTTTTCAACCAAAGGTATTCCTTACTAACGTAACATAACATATGTTCTGTTTCAACGATTGCAATGGCTTTGTTAAATTTGTCATCATAGTTTGTCCTCCATTAGAATATAGTAAGTAAGGAGACTTTTCTTTAGAAAAAGAAGGAATCAATTGCTCATAATTCATAAAATGACAAAAATAGTTAATATGGATTAGGTAAAAATGATTCCAATGCATCAAGATTGTTTTGGGTCATTCACATATAATGGAAGAAACAAGCTTTTTTTCTTCGTTAGAGAGAATAGACCTTTTACATGGATTATGACGGAACAGCAGAATGGCATTACAGGGGGCTGGACAGCCTGAAGTCGCTTTACTATTCTAAGGGCTTTAGGAAGGTGATGAAAATGCTGCAACAAGTCATTATTGCTTGCGCCATCGGAGGGGTCATGGGCATTCTCGGTCACGTAAAGAAAAAAGGCAGGCTAGAGAAGCCCAGAATGACAAAAAAGTTTATTTATTTAGGGTTTATTGAAGATTGGCTCGTTGGGATGATTGCCGCTACACTGCTTGTCTTATCCTCAAATCCCGAATCTAGTCTGCACTTGGTCATCTTATCAATTATTTCAGGTTACGGAGGAGAAGCAGTTCTGCGAAGCTTTGACTTTGTAAGAGAACAGCATTCACAGAATGCAGACTCCAACCGTCATAACCGCTCTCCACACGAATAATATCCTCTATTTTACCCTGATCTAGGGTACATTCCCATTGTATACAAACCTGCTTGCACTTATGATCATAATTCTATAAAATACTACTTAGATGACGGTTACGATAAGAACAGTGAAGAGGAGTAGTAGGAAAGCAGTATTTGTCTTTAGAGAATTGACGGCTGGTGAAAGTCAATCAAATCTGCTTCTGAACTCGCCTCAGAGTTGCAGTTGCGTTAAAGCTTCTGTCGCATGTCTGCGTTAAAGATATTAAGTGAGCGTACAAACAGAAAGTTACGCTAACAAGGGTGGTACCGCGGGAACCAAAAAATCTCTCGTCCCTTTCCAGGGATGAGGGTTTTTTGTTGATTTTAGAAAAATCTGAATTCTTGCAGTGGTCATCTGAGCAGATACAGCCGTACATATTAAAGGAGGTTTTCACATTGAGTTTTCAGCATCGGGAAATTGAAAAGAAGTGGCAGGATTATTGGCTGACACATAAAACATTCGCCACATCTGACTCGGAAGATAAACCAAAGTTCTATGCACTTGATATGTTTCCATACCCATCAGGAGCAGGGCTTCATGTCGGGCATCCTGAGGGCTACACAGCAACGGATATTTTATCACGTATGAAACGTATGCAGGGATATGATGTTCTTCATCCAATGGGATGGGACGCATTTGGTCTTCCAGCAGAACAGTATGCGCTAGATACAGGGAATGATCCGGCGGTCTTTACAGAAGAGAACATCAATAACTTCCGCCGCCAAATTCAATCACTCGGGTTCTCGTATGATTGGGATCGAGAAATCAACACGACTGATCCGAATTATTATAAATGGACACAATGGATTTTCTTGAAATTGTACGAAAAGGGATTGGCGTATATTGATGAAGTACCAGTAAACTGGTGCCCAGCGCTTGGCACAGTCCTTGCAAATGAAGAAGTCATTGATGGAAAAAGTGAGCGCGGAGGGCATCCAGTTGAAAGACGTCCAATGAAGCAATGGATGCTAAAAATTACGGCTTATGCGGACAGGCTGTTAGAAGATTTAGAAGACATTGATTGGCCTGAAAGCATTAAAGATATGCAGCGTAACTGGATCGGACGTTCAGAAGGTGCACACGTTCATTTCGAAGTAGAAGGGCATGACGAACAGTTTACGGTGTTTACAACACGTCCTGATACATTGTTTGGAGCAACCTATGCGGTACTTGCACCAGAACATGCACTTGTTGAAAAAATTACAACACCTTCTCAAAAAGAATCAGTCGAAGCATATATAAAAGAAATTCAATCTAAGAGCGACTTAGAGCGTACAGATCTTGCAAAAACGAAGACGGGTATTTTCACAGGCGCTTATGCCATCAATCCATTAAATGGTGAAAAGATGCCGATTTGGATTGCAGATTACGTTCTGGCTACTTATGGAACAGGTGCGATTATGGCGGTACCTGCCCATGATGAGCGTGACTATGAATTTGCCAAAACATTTGATCTTCCAATCAAGGCAGTTGTCGAAGGCGGAGACATTGAAAAAGAAGCTTACACAGGTGATGGAAAACACATTAACTCTGATTTCCTTGATGGATTAGGAAAAGAAGAAGCAATCGAAAAAGTCATTGCATGGCTGGAAGAACATCAAAAAGGCGAAAAGAAAGTCACTTATCGTTTAAGAGACTGGCTATTTAGCCGCCAGCGTTATTGGGGTGAGCCAATTCCAATTATACATTGGGAGGATGGAACATCTTCAGCTGTTTCTGAGGAAGAGCTTCCACTGATTTTGCCTAAGACGACTGAGATTAAGCCAAGTGGTACAGGTGAATCACCTTTAGCTAATATTAAAGATTGGGTTGAGGTTGTCGATCCGGTTACAGGTAAAAAAGGACGCCGTGAAACCAATACAATGCCGCAATGGGCAGGCAGCTGCTGGTATTTCTTACGTTATATTGACCCTCATAACTCAGAAGAGCTTGCATCTCCTGAGAAGCTAAAGAAATGGCTTCCGGTTGATGTATATATCGGCGGAGCAGAACATGCTGTACTTCATCTTCTATATGCGCGCTTCTGGCATAAGTTCTTGTATGATATCGGGGTTGTTCCGACAAAAGAACCTTTCATGAAATTGTTCAACCAAGGAATGATTCTTGGGGAAAACAATGAAAAAATGAGTAAATCAAAAGGAAATGTTGTCAATCCAGATGATATCGTAGAATCTCATGGTGCGGATACTTTACGACTTTATGAAATGTTCATGGGACCTTTAGATGCATCAATCGCATGGTCTGAAACAGGACTTGATGGTGCTCGCCGTTTCCTTGATCGTGTATGGCGTCTATTCACAAACGAAGATGGCGCAATTAGTGATAAAGTAACGGAGCAAACTGGAGGCGCATTAGAACGCAGCTATCATGAAACCGTGATGAAGGTAACAGACCATTATGAGGGCCTGCGCTTCAATACAGGGATTTCACAATTAATGGTGTTTATCAACGATGCCTACAAGGCTGATACATTGCCGAAAGAATATGCAGAAGGCTTTGTGAAACTTCTTTCTCCAATTGCACCGCATGTAGCGGAAGAGCTTTGGAATAAACTTGGTCATGAAGGGTCTATTTCTTATGAAGCATGGCCGCAATATGATGAGTCAAAGCTTGTCGACGATGAAGTAGAAATTGTCGTACAGTTGAATGGAAAAGTGAAAGCAAAATTAACAGTTCCTGCTGACGCAACTAAAGAACAGTTAGAAGAGCTTGCGAAAAATGATGCACGTGTAAAAGAACAGCTTGAAGGGAAAACCATTCGCAAAGTGATTGCGGTTCCTGGGAAGCTTGTCAATATTGTTGCGAATTAATGATGACACCCATCGGTATGAACCGGTGGGTGTTCTTTATTTCCCGGGACATAATTTTGTCGAAAACAAGGTGATTGCACGATCGATCTCGTATGTTAAGAGGTGATCAACAAAAGGAGGAGTGACGTCAATGGAAAAGGAAAGCCAACGTGAACAACTGCTCAGTCTGTTAGGAGAAATGCCAGAACGCCATCGCGTGGAAGCATATACGTTAAAGATCGAGGATCGAGAATCGTATGTAGTCGAAACACTCATTCTTTCAATCAATGGTGTGGAGGAAGTGCCCGCTTATTTTGTGAAGCCGAAGGATACGGTGAAAAAAAGACCTGTTGTGCTCTTTCAGCACTCTCATGGCGGGAACTACGTCGATGGGAAGGAAGAACTCATTAAGGGTGCTCATTATTTGCAAGAAACTTCATATGCGAAAGAGTTCACTTCAAAAGGCTATAGCGTTCTGGCTATTGATCATGCAGGGTTTGGTGAAAGAAGGGGAAGAACCGAAAGTGAAATTTTTAAGGAAATGCTTTTAACAGGGAAAGTGATGTGGGGCATGATGCTGTATGAAAGTATGTGTGCAATTGATTATGTGTTATCTCGATCTGACGTGCTGCCGGACCGGTTAGCTGTTTTTGGAATGTCAATGGGCGGGCTTCTTTCCTGGTGGACAGCTGCGCTGGATGAGAGGGTCAGTGTGTGTATTGATCTTTGCGCACAGGTCGATCACCACACATTAATTGAAACAAACAATCTAGACAGGCATGGCTTTTATTACTATGTACCAAGCTTAGCAAATCACTTTACGGCAGCTGATATTCAGGAAATGATTTTTCCAAGGCCGCATTTAAGCTTAGTTGGAAAACTTGATCCACTCACGCCTGCTGAAGGCGTCGCACGCATTCAAAAGAGATTGAGCCAAACTTATCAAGCAGCTTCACTAAAAGAACGGTATCAGCTTGTTGGTCTGCATGCAGGTCATTTTGAAACAGCCGCAATGCGTCACGAGGCTACTCGATTCTTAAAAAAATGGCTGTAATCAATTAAGGCTTGGACATACTACGTCATGAGAAAGGAGGAGACAGAGGATGAAGATCACGATCATTGGCGGGTGCGGTGTGATCGGCCGTATTTTAACAAAAGCGCTCTCTTCTGAATACGAGATCACTATCATCGATCAAACGGGCTGTGTAAAAGGAGTCATTTTGGCAGATGCAACGAATGAACAGGAATTATGTGAGGCGATTCCGCGAGATACAGATGTCATCATACACCTTTTAAACATGGAGATGACACATGATGTGATGAATCGTGAGGAGTTTGAAAAAATGAGTGATATTTTTTGGGGAAGCTCTTATTCTATGTTTCGATCAGCTGCAAGGCTGGGCATTCGAAAAGTCATTTTTGCAAGCAGCAATCACGTGACCGATCGTTATGAAAAAGATGGCCGTTCCTTACTAGGGCGACATATGACAACAGGCGATGTACCTGCGACTAAAAATGTGTATGGTATTTTAAAATTTGCTTCTGAACAGCTAGGCCGGTTGTTCCACGATCAAACTGGAATGTCTGTTATCAATTTACGTATTGGAACGGTTGTGACAGATGAGATGGAGGCATTACACGAGAAAGAACGGACGAAACGAACACTTCTTTCACATGAAGATCTAGTAGGGATAATAAAGGCGGCGATTGAAACGGCCGTTCCCTTTGGAACATATTACGCTGTATCAGAAAACGAAGGAAAGCCTTGGTCTACGGAAAACACGAAGCAGGAATTGGGCTACAGTCCTCATATAAATACGACGGAAATCCTTGAAGAAAATGATTAGGCATAGGGCATAATCATATCATTAGCTGATGATCTTATTCTTTTGTTTCATGAGCATAAAAGCACGCTTGACAGGATCAATCCAGTTGGACTGTCAAGATGATTATAGACGCTTTCTTCCCCCGTTTGTTACATTTTAATCACGATATCGTCACAGGCTGCAGCTTATTTTCGGATAAAATGATAACGCTTTCAAAGAAAGGGTGTGATGAACATCGATCGTTCTATGAAAGACCGATTGTTCAACTTATTTAATTACTCTTTTCTACTCATGTTCGCATTAATATGTGTGCTTCCTTTCATCCATGTCATTGCTGCCTCTTTTGCTACAGTAGAAGAGGTCATCACGAAGAAGTTTATCTTATTTCCTACCACGTTTTCTTTAGAGGCCTATCGGTATATTTTCTCGACGGATATTGTGTACCGCAGCCTTATTGTGTCCATTCTTGTCACACTCGTTGGAACAGCTGTCAGCATGTTTTTGTCCTCACTCATGGCATATGGGCTGTCTCGCCAAGAGCTAAAAGGCCGGAGAACATTGATGTTTCTCGTTGTCTTCACGATGCTATTTAGCGGTGGGATGATTCCGACGTTTATTGTGGTGAAAACACTTGGTCTGCTTGATACCTATTGGTCACTGATTTTACCGGTTGCGATCAATGCGTTCAATTTGATCATCTTGAAAAACTTCTTTCAAAACATTCCCGCAAGCCTTGAGGAATCAGCGAAGATGGATGGATGTAACGATTTAGGGATTTTCTTTAAAATTGTACTGCCACTTTCTTTGCCTGCTATTGCAACCATTTCACTTTTTTATGCCGTGACGTATTGGAATACGTATATGACCGCCATCCTGTATTTAAATGATTCAGTGAAGTGGCCGATTCAGGTCCTGCTAAGGCAGATTGTCATTGTTTCGAGCGGTATGCAAGGGGATATGTCGGATATGGGATCATCCACACCACCGCCAGACCAAACGATTAAAATGGCTGTCATTGTGGTAGCCACCATTCCTGTTTTGCTTGTCTATCCATTTCTTCAAAAGCATTTCAACAAAGGGGCATTACTAGGTTCTGTAAAAGGTTAAAAAGAAGGAACAACGGAGGGATCTTATGGGGAGAAAGAAATTATGGTTGATTGCGTTTGTTATGTTATTTGCAGCAAGCGGTATTTTATCCGCATGTTCAAGCAAAGGAGCAAGTTCATCAGATGAAAAAGTTGATTTAGACAAAAAAGTAAAGCTGACATGGATGGCCATTTTGTATCATCAGCAGCCGCCGAAAGATTCGGTTTTAAAAGAGATTGAGAAGCTCACAAATACAGAACTTGATATTACGTGGGTGCCTGATGCTGTGAAGGAAGACCGGTTAAATTCTGCACTTGCTGCAGGGAATTTGCCGCAGATCGTGACGATTCAAGACATTAAGAATTCGTCTGCTATTAATGCGTTCAGATCAGGTATGTTCTGGGAAGTCGGTCCGTATTTAAAGGATTATCCAAATTTAAGTAAGATGAACAAACTGATTAATAAAAACGCCTCTATAGATGGTAAGCTTTATGGCATTTATAGAGAGAGACCACTTTCAAGACAAGGAATTGTCATTCGAAAGGATTGGCTTGAAAATTTAAATTTGGATACACCAAAAACGTTGGATGATCTTTATGAGGTGGCGAAAGCTTTTACTGAAAAAGATCCGAATCAAAACGGAAAAGCGGATACAATTGGCTTTACAGATCGGAACGATTTGATTTATGGGGCATTTAAAACACTTGGTTCATATGAGGGAATGCCAACAGACTGGAAAGAAGATAACGGCAAATTCACGCCAGATTTTATGACAGATGAGTATATGAATACGATGAAATATATGAAGAAATTGCGTGATAATGGCTATATCAACAAAGACTTCCCTGTCACAAGCAAAACGCAGCAACAAGAATTATTCTCACAAGGAAAAGCAGGGATCTATGTTGGAAATATGGTAGACGCAGTGAACTTGAGAGATGACGCAACAGATAAAAACATGAAAATCGATATATTGAACCGGATCAAAGGCCCAGATGGCAAAGAACGAGTGTGGGCATCAGGTGGGCATAATGGCATCTTCGCATTCCCTAAAACAAGCGTGAAATCAGAGGCAGAATTAAAGCGAATTTTAGCCTTCTTTGATCGCATTGCAGAAGAAGATGTCTATGGTCTCATGACGTACGGTATAGATGGCGAGCATTATAAGAAAGAAGAAGGTAATACATTTGTCAGGGAAGAAAGCCAGGTGAAAAGCTGGCAGACAGATGTACAGCCGCTTGTCAGTCTAGTAGGCATTGATAAACGGTACTTGAAAAATAAAGGAGATGCGGTTCGTACAAAATATGAAGAGCTAGAAGAAGACAACCAAAAGATCATCGTCGCCAACCCTGCTGAAAGCCTGTATTCAGAAACAGCCTCAGAACGAGGAAATGAATTGAAAAAAATCATTGATGATTCGACCTATAAGTTCATTCTTGGAGACATCAGTGAAGATCAATTTAAGAAAGATGTAGAGAAGTGGAAATCAAATGGTGGTAATAAAATCATCGAAGAATATGAAGCTTCTTTTAAGAAATCAAAATGATTAACTTAAACACCCCCGCACAGTTAAAAAGCGGGGGCATTTTCATTAAAAGTCAAAGTTGTCTGGGTCTGGACCGATACGTTTGTTTTCATTTAAATCAGACAGGCGCTTCATATCCTCATCAGATAAAGCAAAATCAAATATGTCTGCATTTTCTTTTAAACGATGCGCTTTCGTTGATTTTGGAATGGTGATGACGCCTTTTTGCACATCCCAGCGCAAAATAATTTGAGCGGATGTTTTGCCGTATGTGTCTGCCAGTTCTTTAATCACCGGATGATGAAGCAGTTCTCCCTGCATGAGCGGTGACCATGCTTCCATTTGAATGCCATGTGTGTTCAAATACGTATAGAGTGTTTCCTGCGTTAGTTTTGGGTGAAACTCCACTTGATTGATGGCTGGTATGATGTCTGCATCTTTTAATAGTTCGTCTAGATGATGCGGCTGGAAGTTGCTCACACCAATGGCTCTGACCTTTCCTTCACGATACAAGGTTTCAAGCGCACGCCAAGCGTCTTTATATTTTCCCTCAACCGGCCAATGGATTAAATATAGATCCAAGTAGTCAAGCTGAAGTTTTTTCAAGCTTTCCTCATATGCTTTTAGCGTGGATTCATATCCTAAATCGGCATTCCACACTTTTGATGTTACAAAAAGATCTTCGCGGCGTAATCCTGTTTCTGCGAGACCTAGTTGGATGCCTCGTCCAACTCCTTCCTCATTGCCATAAATAGCTGCTGTATCAATACTGCGATAGCCTATTTGAATGGCTGTTTTAACGGCGCCTATTAATTCTTCGCCATCTTCTACTTTGAATACGCCAAGACCAAATCCTGGCATGTGGACTCCATTGTTTAATGTTTTTGTACTTTGTAAATGCTTCATATTGAACACTCCTTAGATGGTTTGATTTTGTTCTTGTTGTTCGATTCGAAAACTAATCATCGTGAGAATCGCAGCGATCAGGACCATGATGCCGCCGACCCAGCCTGTATGCACAAGCCCAAGAGTATCTGTCACGATGCCGCCTAAAAATGAGCCGATGGCGATACCAGCATTAAAGGCCGCAATATTCATAGCGGAAGCGACGTCGACTGCTCCTGGTGTGTATCTTTCTGCAAAGTCAACGACAGCGACTTGCAGCCCAGGGACATTCATGAAAGCAAACAGTCCCATCAGCATGACGGTTGCAATGCCTAGCACCGTAAATCCAGCAGTCAAGCTAAGGATAAACAAAATGAGGCTTTGGATGATAAACATGTAAATCAGTGCTTTCATTGGCTGCTCATTAGCAGCTTTTCCGCCAATGACATTTCCAGCTGCGATCGTGATTCCGTATAAAAGCAGAATCAATGCCACCGACCCTGGCGCAAGACCTGTCACATGCTGTAAGAGGGGGGATAAATACGTAAAGACGACAAAGGTCCCTCCGTATCCTGTTGCTGTAATGACAAATAGAAGCAAGATTCTTTTTGTTTTTAATAAAACAGCTTGATCCTTAAAGGAAGTTTTCACGCCTTGCTTTAATTGAGATGGAACAAGAAAATAGTTAGATATTAGTGCGATTAGACCAATGATCACAATCACACCGAATGATGTCCGCCACCCGAGCTCATGGCCAAGAAATGTCCCGAATGGTACGCCCGTCACAGTTGCAACAGTTAATCCGGTGAACATAAAGGCAATCGCGCTTGCTCGTTTTTCTTTCACTACAAGGCTAGCAGCGATCGTAGAGCCAATGGACATAAAGACTCCATGGGATAAGGCAGAAATAACCCGTCCGATTAATAGTACTGAAAAGGTCGGAGCCATCGTGGCAAGTGTATTTCCAATCAAAAAGACGAGCATAATGAGCAAAAGCAATGTCTTTCTTTTCATCGTTGAAGTCAGAGAAGTCAAAATAGGCGCGCCGAATGTCACACCAAGTGCATATAAAGAGACGGTCCAGCCCGCCTGGCTGACGCTCACTTCAAAGTCCTCTGAAATCATTGGCAAAAGACCGACACTAATAAACTCAGTGGTTCCTATAGCAAAAGCACTAATAGCTAGTGCGAGAAGGGCAAGGTGGTTTTGTTTTTTCTTCATGAATCAGTTCACATCCTTCTGTGACGACATTTTGATAGACGAAGCCGATCGGCAAGAGTTATTATCTAACATAGATGACGAAAAAAAAAGTACGTACTTTTTTGTAATATAGGTACTAAAAAGTGCCTGTTCGTATAAAGAGGAGTGAGGATTTAATGGAAAAGAAAAAATATAATATCTCCGTGGAAGCGACCCTTGAGGTCATTGGTGGAAAGTGGAAGTGCGTCATTTTATGTCATTTAACACATGGGAAAAAACGCACAAGTGAATTGAAGCGGCTCATGCCAAACATCACACAAAAAATGCTTACACAGCAGCTGAGAGAGCTTGAAAGTGATGGAGTGATTAACCGGATTGTGTATGAGCAAGTACCGCCTAAAGTGGAATATGAATTAAGTGAATACGGTCAGTCGCTCGAAAGAATTCTGAATGCGCTATGTGATTGGGGAGCAGCTCATATTGAACGTGTGTACGGAGAGCCGCTTTCGGTACTAGAAGACAGCATTTTAAATGAACAGTTTAAATAAAAAAGTCCCGCTTCCTGAGAACGGGACTCAGCGTGTAGACAAACCCTCGCATTCGTTGTCAGTCCTGCGCGCTGGTGCTCACGAATGTTATATTCGCTCCGCGCCAGTGCTCGTCCTTCCTAGACTGCAAAGGTTTTCTATCACGCTGAAAAGAAGACAAAGGGCTAAAATAAAAATCATTTTAGCCCTTTGTCAACAATCTGAGCCTAGCTTCCTGAGAACGGGACTTTTTGTCTTATATGCCTTTTTTCTGGTCACGGTATTTGCCTGGTGTCGTGCCTTCTAGTTTTTTGAAGGAACGAATGAAGTTTTGCGGGTTTTTATATTTCAGTTTTTCCGAAATTTCTTTGACGGACATATCGGTCTCCACAAGCCAGTTTTTGGCGACATGGTGTCTGTAGGATGAGAGATATTCACTAAAAGAGATATCCATTTCCTTTCGAAAGATACTGCTTAAATAATTTGGGTTGTAATGCAGGCGTGTGGCGATTTCATCCAATGTGAGATCTGAATCGAATTCTTGATGGATGATATGAATGATCTTTTCTGAGATGTTTTTGTATTGTGATTCCTCGCGTGCACCTAGCTGATCAATAATCGGCCGAATGATCTCATGCTTCAGCCATGCTTCGGTATCTTCAAACGTTTTAAATTCAAAAATTGTATCATACAGCATTTTATTGTCTTCGACCTCAAACAGTTCAATGCCAAGCAAATGCATTAGCTCAATCAAATTGTTTAAAAAACGGGCGAGGGCGATATGGTACTCATGAGGTCCCGCATTTTTAGAGAAGATAGATTGCAGGAGCACATGTAAATAGTGATCGGCCTTGCCTTGATCACCTGCTTTTATTGCATCAAATAAATCATGCTGCAATTGTTTTGGGAAATGGGTTTTAAACGTTTTTCCTTGCTGGATATGTTCATATAAGATAATGGATTTTTTCTCTGCTTTGAGCCTAAATTTTAAGGCCTCTTTTCCTTCAATGTAAGCCTGTTTTGCTATCGTAAGCTCCTGAAACTGGCGGCTGATCCCGATGCTGATCGATAAACCAAGCTCTTCTTCGATACGCAGCTGGATGGTTTCTGCTAATCGGTTTAAATATTCAGTAAACTCTTCATTTGATTTTGAGTGATTTAGGATAATCGTCGTTTGATGCTGATTGACAACTGTTGGTTGAAGGTGCTCCTCTTGGGGAATAATCTGCTCAATCAGTCCATTGACCGCAAATAAAAGTAAGTCAGCATCCTTTTTTTCATAAGGTGTTCCTTTTAGCGTATCGATTTGGGTCACAAGCATGGATAAGTGAGACCAGCCCTGAGGGAATCCTAAACTTTGGAACCGGTTGTTAATCTCTTCTTCTGTCAGCTTTCCGAGTAATAGCCGCACCATAAAGTATTGCTGGAGGTGCGTGACTTGCTGCTCGATTCGTTCCTCTAAGTCATTGTTTTGATCCTTCATTTGTTTAATACTCGACTCAATCAACTCAAATTCATTTTGAAAAGGCTGCTTTTGCAAAAAGGATTCATTGCGTGCAAAGGACTCGTATAACAAGCGGATTGGTTTATAAAAATGTCTGGAACCAAACCATGAAAATAGCAATGAAAGCGCTAACAAAATAAAGCAGATAATAAAGGTGATCCACCCTATTGATTTCGTTTGTGCCTTGAGTTCTGGTATGGAAACAAAGGAGAGGTACGTCCATTCGTTATAGTCTGATTTTTGAAACGTAATTTGATAGTTTAGTTCCTTGATCTTCATGTTAAATTGACCTGATCGTGCTTCACTTGATAGGACATGCTTGACGAACTCTTGAGTTTTCAAGGATTCACCAATTTGTTCTTTGCGGTTATGTAACAGCACTTTTCCATTCGAATCAATGACAAACATACTGTCAGATTGAGAGAAGTCAGGCATATTGTTAGCAATCGTACAGCTCGGAATGCTGGCGACAGCGATCCCTTTTTTCTGGACACTGTTCATCGGAAGTTGTTTGATTAAGTTCACATTGTATTTGCAAAAGGAGGCTTTTCCTTCTTTTGTCGCCACAAGTGGATTATTCTCTTCAAGTGCCCAGCTAGAATGACTCGGAATATTGAGGTAAGAGGTGAGCGCTTTCTCTTGATCTCCGCTCGTGACATGATAAAGCCCCGAATTGTTCATGTACCAGTCTTCCATTTTACTGACGAGTGTAATATTGGAAAGATCGGTATCAAAGGTTTGCAGGTAGTTTAGTTCCTGCTGTACTTGATTATAAAGCTGGAATTGGTCTGGATTTAAAGGTTCTGCCAGTGTTTGAAGGAGAGGCGGCGAACTGACATAGTGAGTGAGAGAGTGATCAACAGTCTTTAAAATATGCTCAATATTGGATTGCGTTTGTTTCACACTGTCTAGCTTTTCATTTGAGATATTTTCGAGTGCTGTTTTTTGTGAATGCTGATAAGAAAAAATACCGACAATGATGACAGGAATCGTACTAAGCATGAAAAAAAACGTGACGAGCTTATAATAAAATTTATATTGCCTTCTTTTCATAAAACCCCCCATTTCAAACAGAACAATCTTTTCCTCTTTATTTATTAATCCAAAAATTTGGTAGGTTTGTCAATAATCATTTTCTGAGATTAGGATCATTTTCTCATGTTTTATATAACGTTTTGAGTAGCTTCCCCTAAGGAAATATGATCTGATGATATGATTGTAGACGGATTTTTCATCCTTAAGATACAGTTAACACATGCATCAGCATGAGGGGAGGCTTTATCTATGAAAACAGAGGATGTCACTGCCGAGGGTGTGCCTGCGGCAGCTTTGAAAAAAGAAAAGAGAAAGCGCTTACTTAATCAAATGCTTAGTCAAAAGTTTTTGTATGTCATGATTTTACCAGGGCTCATTTATTTTCTTGTCTTTAAATATGTGCCGATGTGGGGGCTGATCATTGCCTTTCAAGATTACCAGCCGTTTCTCGGTATTCTTGGCAGTGAGTGGGTTGGCTTCAAACACTTTATTCGATTGTTTACAGAACCAACATTTTTCATCTTATTAAAAAATACACTGATTTTATTTGCCATGAATGTCGTGATTTTCTTTCCAATTCCAATCTTATTGGCCCTGCTTTTAAACGAGGTCAGATTGGCATTGTTTAAGAAATTTGTTCAGACGATGATATACATTCCTCACTTCATGTCATGGGTGATTGTCGTGTCCTTATCCTTTGTTTTGTTAACAGTAGATGGCGGATTAATCAATGAATTGATTGCTTTCTTTGGAGGGGAAAAGATTAACTTCCTTCTTAGTCAGGAATGGTTCAGGCCGATGTACATTTTACAAGTGATCTGGAGAGAAGCAGGCTGGTCGACGATCATTTACCTTGCGGCGATTACAGCGGTAGATCCGCAGCTATATGAAGCAGCGAAAATGGATGGAGCCGGCAGACTGAGACAAATGTGGCACATCACGCTTCCTGCCATTAAAAGTGTGATTGTCGTTCTGCTTATTTTGAAAATAGGTGACACTTTAGAGCTTGGCTTTGAGCATGTCTACTTATTACTCAATGCAACGAACCGGGAAGTAGCAGAAATATTTGATACGTACGTTTATACAGCTGGTCTTAAGCAAGGACAATTTAGCTATAGTACTGCTGTTGGTCTATTTAAAGCAGCTGTTGGACTCATTTTGGTTATGCTCGCGAACCGTTTAGCGAAGAAATTTGGGGAAGAAGGTATTTACTAAAAAGGGAGATGAAGAGGAATGACATTATTGACCGAAAAAGGATCACCACTTGAGCATGCAGAGAAATTAGCACAAACAATTATGAAAGCGCATACACCAATAGAGCTGCCTCCAGCTGGAAGATGGCATTATCATCAAGGGGTTTTTCTTTGCGGTGTGATGAAGCTATATGAGTCAACGGGGAACGAGACGTATTTCAATTATGTGAAAAGCTATGCAGATTCGCTCATTGATGAGTATGGAAACCTGTTATTCCGGAGAGATGAGCTTGATGCGATCCAAGCAGGGCTCATTTTATTCCCTCTTTATGAACGAACAGAAGAGAAGCGGTATGTGTTGGCAGCGGAGAAGCTCCGCGGGCTTTATCGCACACTGAATCGCACATCTGAGGGCGGATTTTGGCATAAAGACAATTATGCTTATCAAATGTGGCTGGATGGTCTCTACATGGGAGGGCCCTTTGCCTTAAAGTATGCAAAGCTGAAAGGTGAAGAGGAGCTGGTGGATATGGTGATCCATCAAGAGCATCTCATGAGAAAGCATACAAAAGATGAAAAAACAGGTTTGTATTATCACGCGTGGGACGAACGAAAAGTGATGCCATGGGCTGATCAAAAGACAGGCTGTTCTCCCGAGTTTTGGGCAAGATCATTTGGCTGGTATGTCCTTGCATTAGCAGACATGATCGAGGATCTGCCAGAGCAGCATGAAGGGAGAAAAGTGTGGAAGGAAACGATGACAGACATGCTGGAAAGTGTAGCTAGGTACCAGGATCAAGATACAGGTCTCTGGCATCAAATCATTGATAAAGGGACGCATAGCGACAATTGGCTTGAAAGCTCTGGATCGTGTCTATTCATGTACGCCATGGCAAAAGCCATGAACGAAGGATATGTCAGCCTCCGTTACACAGATCATGTGGTGAAAGCATATCAAGGCTTAATCCAGCATAAGACGGCTGAGACAGAAACCGGTGAATTTACCATCAATGATATATGCATCGGAACATCTGCTGGGTTTTATGATTACTACGTCGGTAGAGAGAGAAGCACAAATGACTTGCACGGGGCAGGCGCATTTATTATGGCATTAACTGAGCTAGAGAAGCTGCCTGTTTTTCAAAAGGCATGAAGAGGAAAAAAAAGGCTGCGGTATGGCTCATCAGTTTCATCGCTGCCTTTTGTTTGTCAGCCTGTCATGGGGAAACAAACGGTATCGATGTTCTGATTTTTTCTGACATGTCCAAGGGGATGAAGGATCAATTAGTCGAGAAGGCTTTTCAAACGGAACAAGAAACGTATAGCGTCCACATCTTTCCGGCGATTCCTGAAAAACTTCTTGTTGAAATTACTTCAAAAGAGGGGGACATCATGCTTGTCCCGGAAGAGATGTTTCGAACGTATGATGATCCTGAAAGCTTTCAATTGCTTGAAGAGATGAGCATAGATGATCAAGCGGCAGGGCCATATACGACCGAGGATCAAAAGACAGGGAAGACGGTCGATTATGCGGTTCAAGTTAACAAAGGCACAAAAAAGCTAAACGGCTATACCTTTCGATTACACCGAGATATGGTCGCTTTTATTCCCGTTTATGCAGACAAGTCCAAAGAGGCGCTGTCTCTCATGAAACAACTTCGTGAAAATCGATAGAAAAAGGGGTGGGGACTGTGAAACGGGTCGTAGTTTGCGGACTCAGTCATCGTGCGTTCAATATGTTTATTAAACCGCTCACAGAGGATTTCAATAAGCATTACAGGATTACAGGACTATTAGATATAGATCATCACCGGTATACACTTTGTCAGGAGCGTTTTCCAACACTGCGGGACGTCTCGTTTTTTCATGAAGAGGCATTTGATCAAATGGTGAAGGAAGCAAAGCCAGATATCGTCATTGTGGCAGGAAGGGATGACACCCATGTCACCTATATTTTGCAAGCACTTGAACATGACCTCGATGTCATCACTGAAAAACCGATGGTCACAACAGCAAAAGACGCCAAAAAGGTAATGGAAAAAGAAAAGGAAAGTAAAGGGAAGGTCACAGTCACTTTCAATTATCGCTACAATCCATTTCATCGAAAGATCAAAGAACTCATTTTAGAAGGAAAGATTGGAAGGGTTACATCTGTTGAACTGAGCTGGCTCATTGATACGTATCATGGCGCTAGTTATTTCAAAAGATGGAACCGCACGCGGCAATTCTCTGGCGGACTATCCGTTCATAAATCGACGCATCATTTTGATTTGGTTAATTGGTGGATCAATCAAAAGCCGAAGCAAGTATTTGCCTATGGGGCGCTGAACTATTACGGAGATCAAAGTCCTTGGAATCCTTTGCAGGGGGAAGAAAACAGGTATTGCGGAACATGTCATGTGAAGGATACATGTCATTATGAAGCAAGGTGGAATCCGAGAGTAGAACGGACAAAGGTCGAGGACGATCATATCGAATTCGGTCAGGAGCAGACGCAGCAATACGCCAATTATCGCCCAGACGCCTGTATTTTTGATGAAGAAATTGACATTGAAGATACATATGTGGCATCAGTGGCATATGACCAGGGGGCTCTTTTCAGCTATTCGATTCAATTCTCAGCACCCTACGAAGGATACCGGCTTGCTATCAATGGGACGAAAGGGCGGATTGAAACAAATGAGTTTCATGTGCCATCAAGAATTCCTTTTCAATTCCCAGAACAGACGATTGCTTATTATCCGATGTTTGGGGCAAAAGAGACGATTGAAGTCGTGAAGCAGCCTGGGGGACATGGCGGCGGAGATCCTTTGCTTTTGGCAGATTTATTTATAGGGAAAGATCCTCTAATTCACTATGACATATCAGCAGGAGCAGAGGCTGGTGCTTATTCGATTGCACTTGGAGAAGGCATGTGGCGGTCTGTTGCAGAGAAGCGTCCAATTGACATAGAAGAGCTTCTTCAAAAAGAGACAGTGTCATAAGAAAGAGAGGAGGGGAAAGAGATGGATCATGATGGTTCAATGAGCAGAATGCTGCGAATGTGTGAGTGGGTGATGAGACTCGCCTATACGAATTTGCTATGGCTGCTGTTCACCATGCTGGGGCTTGGGATCTTTGGATTGATGCCTGCGACCACTGCGTTATTTTCAGTGATGAGAAAGTGGATACAAGGGCATGAGCAAGTTAGCGTTTTCCAGACTTTTTGGAAGGTGTACCGTGAGGAGTTTGTACGCTCTAACTTAATTGGAGTGACGCTACTGGTCATAGGGACGATTATTTATGTAGACCTTGCGTTTATTTATCCAACGAGCTGGTTTTTATATGTGCTTCGTTTTGCCATTTATATCTTTGGTTTTCTCTTTGTTGTGAGCTTGTTTTATATTTTTCCGCTGCTGGCTCATTATGATTGGAAAAAACGTCTCTATTTGAAATTCTCTCTTTTGCTCGGTATCTCATATTTGCAATATACACTCTGTATGCTCGTTTTCTCGGCCCTGATGTTTGTTCTCTTTGCTTATTTGCCGGGCATCGTGCCGTTCTTTAGTGTGAGTATGCTCGCCTATGTCCATATGTGGCTGGCTTATCAAGTATTCAGAAAAGTAGAGTTTGACAGTGAGCAACGGGCAGCCGAAGTGAAGAAACGCCTGCCATCTTTCCTACAATCGAAGCGGGTGAATACACAGTGATGCGGTTCATTTGCTATAATGGTGTCACTGTGATGAAAAGGAGAGATGAGCGCCGTGTCAGTTAAAGAAATCTCAATAGAAGAATTAAAACAAAAGCTAGAGCAAGGAGAAGCGATTCAGCTTGTTGATGTGCGTGAGGACGAGGAAGTAGCAGAAGGTATGATTCCTGAAGCGGTCCACATTCGAATGGGAGATATCCCCGAGAAACTGGATGCATTCGATCAAACGCAGGAGTATTATATTATTTGCCGCTCTGGTAAACGTAGTGAAAATGTCTGCTATTTCCTAGAAGACCAAGGCTATCAAGCGACCAATGTCGTTGGCGGAATGCTTGCTTGGACAGGAGAAACAAAACCGAAGCTGTAAACAGAAGTCCTTTCATCTTACAAATGAAAGGCTTTTTTTGTTCATATGCCTGCCTTAATGTGCATAAAGATAGAGTAGCGAGAGAAGGGAGAGTGGCATATGTGCTAAAGGTAGCTGTATTTGATGAAGAGCACGAAAAAGATTTGCAGAGCGAAATTAATCTTTTTTTAAAAGGCATGGATGACGACCAAATCATTGACATCAAGTACAATGTAGCGGTGATCTGTGAGCAAGGAGGAGAACAGCTCTACTGTTTTTCTGCCCTCATTTTATATAAAAAATAGATAGATTGTATCAAAAAAAGGACCTGTTTGAAGGGTCCTTTACTTTGTTTAACTAGCATCAATATATAAACGACGCTTGTTGCAGTGGACACATTGAAAGAGGTAGCCTTGCAGATCTCCGCCGTTGATGAGCCATTGTTTTAGGTTCTCTTTCGTTAATCCTCCGCCGCTGCAAATGTCTTCGATATCTTCTGTGAGCTCTTCCTCTAAATGTTCTATCTCTTTCCATCCGACATACTGAACGATCGCGCAAAAATCTCCGCAATGGCTTAACCAATATTCCTGCTGCCATCCGCGATAACCTGGTGTTCTATAGATCAGTTCATCTATATATTCCTCTTGATCAACGTCATCACAGCTTACATCGTCTTGAAACATGCCATCGTATTTCTTAGCAGCTGAACCATCTTTAATGCACCAAGGGCAAATTCCATTCACATCATCTTCAACAGCATAAAATGGACCATAATACACATATTCTCTTTCTTGTTCGCAAACAGGACAAGTCGTATTCTCTTTTTTGATGACGTTTAACGAAACTGGATCTGGGTTGTACTTGAATGTAGGCAGCGTCATATAAACCTCCATTATGTAGAAATGATTTCATCATTATTTTACAGGAATCCTCATGCTTGCAACAATCTTAAATTGTATATATAGAAAAAAGCCGTTCTTATGAGGAACGGCTTTTTTCGCTTGAGATTATGCTTTTTTTACTCTTGGACTTCGTGGTTTACTGACTTTATTGGCTTGCTTGATGGCTCTTCGTTCATCATTCAATGACTTGTACAGTGAGACAATCATCAAAATAATGACAACGGAGAACGGCAAGGCTGCGAGCTTGGCTGTATTTTGCAGGGCTTCAAGTCCCCCTGAAAATAAAAGTACGGCAGCAACAGAAGATTGGATGATACCCCAGCTAACTTTCACACTGCCAGAAGGGTTCAATGATCCATAGGTTGTCTGCATTCCAAGCACAAATGTAGCTGAATCAGCCGATGTAATAAAGAATATAGCGATTAAAATAAGTGCTAGAATCGATGTGATCATCGCCAGCGGATATTCATTTAGTACACCGAAGAGCATTGTTTCTGTTGATAGACCTGCAACATCGACAATATTCTTTTGCTGTAAATCCATTGCAGATACACCGAAAATGGAGAACCATAGGAATACTAGGATAGAAGGAGCCACTAAGACACCTACTAAAAATTCTCGAATCGTTCGTCCGCGTGACACCCTTGCGATAAAGATTCCGACAAATGGTGCCCAAGAAATCCACCATGCCCAATAAAAGATTGTCCATCCATTAATCCATTCTCTCTTTTCGGGATCATTTGGAGATAGACGGAAGCTCATTTGAACGATGTTGGATAAGTATTGCCCAATTGAGTCAGTAAATGAATTTAAGATAAAAACAGTTGGACCTACCAAAAGTAAGAAAAACATCAGAACAGCTGCTAATACCATGTTGATATTACTTAAATATTTAATGCCTTTTCCAATCCCGCTTAGAGCTGATGCAAGGAAAAGCACGGTCACAATCATGATAATGATCAATTGTGTGCTAAAAGCATTCGGAATTTGAAACAGGTAATTCAACCCACCGTTTATTTGTGCCGCACCTAATCCTAGGCTTGTCGCAACACCAACTACAGTTGCAAATACCGCAATACAATCGATGGTTTTTCCGATCCATCCATTCGTTTTATTTCCTAAAACTGGCTGCAACGTTGCACTGATTAAGCCAGGTGCATCTTTTCTAAATTTAAAGTAAGCAATACAAAGTGCAACAATGGCATAAATAGCCCAAGCATGAAGTCCCCAATGGAAAAATGTATATCGAAGGGAATCTCGGAATGCCTGTGCCGTTTCAGTCTCACCTGTTGGTGACTGTATGGCATAGTGGCTGATCGGTTCAGCTGCTCCGTAAAAAACAAGACCAATTCCCATACCGGCACTAAATAGCATCGCAAACCAAGAAAATAAGCCGAATTCAGGCTCTTCCCCAGGTTTTCCTAGCGTAATCTTACCGATCGGGCTAAAAATAAAGAATAGACAAAAGCCGACGAGCAGTGACACCACTAACAAGTAATACCAGCCAAAGTCATTTGTAATGTATGTTTGAATTTGATCTGTGACATTTTGCAGTGTTTCTGGAGAAAAAGCTCCCCATATAACGGCAACAAATGTGATCGCAATCACAATCCAAAATACACTTGATACGTTTTTCACACCATCTCACTCTCCTGTTGTTCTACACGTTTAAGCAGAGGATTTTGTTTAATATCCCCTATCTCAACTATTTTCAAACAAAAAGAGGCGAGCTTCTCACTCGACCTCTACTTTACCGTAACATGTTTTGCTTCCATTAATCAACTATCGATATGTGAAGATGATTTTTCTTCAATTCGTTTTCGAAGACGGTAGACGTATTCTTTTAAACAAACAGCGAAGATGGTAAACGCCAACACAATGGCGACTTTTAACGGGGTAATGGACAGTTTTAAGAAGATAGCGGCTGTCAAACTAATCGCAACTGCTAGGATAATCGGAAGTGCACGTCTTATCATGAAAACCTCTCCTTTGCTTCGAGTGCAGCATTCATACCAGCAAGCCTGCCTGTTACAAGTGCTGACGTGATATTGTATCCGCCTGTATAACCATGAATGTCTAGAATTTCTCCGCAAAAATAAAGACCAGGCATTTTTTTTGACGCCATTTTCTTCGGTTCAATTTCTTTCACAGAAACGCCGCCTCCTGTGACAAACGCTTTGTCCAAAGAGAGCGTACCGTTCGCATGAACGATAAAATGTTTGCAATCATGGGCGAATGCGCGCAGTTTATCCTTAGCAAGACCCGAAAAAGTGTCTTGCGGATCAATTCCGTTTCTCTCCAACAAAAACAGTAAATAACGTTCTTGCATCCAAGATTTCAGAACATTTTTAATGGCTTTTTTCGGTTCTTCTTTTAGGTCTCGATGTAGCTTTTGAAAAAGCTCCTCGTCATTAAGCTTTGGATACAAGTCTATTTGCAGACGGACGGTTGGCTGTTTTTTTAATTCTTTCACCACAAATCCGCTGCATCTAAGAACAGCTGGGCCGGATAAGCCAAAGTGTGTAAAGATCATATCCATGACATGTGTGACGACAGGTTTTCCTTTTTTATTTAAAACACTGACAGCCACACTTCTTAAAGAAAGCCCTTGGAGCACTTTTTCTTTAATAAAACGTTCATCTGATGTGACCGGTACTTCTGTTGGGAAGAGCTCTGTAATCGTATGACCAGCGGCTTCTGCCCATGCGTAGCCGTCACCAGTAGAACCAGTATGCGGCACGCTTTTTCCGCCAACAGCAATCACAACAGCGTTACTTGAAATTTTTTCATCATTATTTGTAACAATTCCAGCTGCTTGTCCGTCTTGATACAGAACTGTTTTAATTTTCTCATTCGTTCGAATGGTCACATTGAGGTTACGGAGCCTGTCTAAAAGGGCATCTACAACAGATTGTGCTTTGTTTGAGACAGGGAACATACGTCCATGGTCTTCTTCTTTAAGTGCAATGCCGAGGTTTTCAAAAAATGAAATAATATCCTCATTATTGAACTCAGAAAATGCACTATATAAAAAACGGCCGTTTCCGGGAATATGCTTGATGATTTCTTCAACTGGAAGGCGATTGGTGACGTTACAGCGTCCACCGCCAGAAATGGCAAGCTTTCTGCCAAGTTTGTTTCCTTTGTCAATTAACAGAACAGTTGCACCGTGCTCTGCTGATGCAATCGCGGCCATCAGTCCAGAAGGTCCACCGCCAATGACAATGACATCATAATGTTTCATGTTACATTCCTCTTTCTACTTTCAGTCATTTATCTATTATAACGAAAATTGGGGAAGGCTGAAATATGAATTGATTGGTTTTGTACCTTCTGTATTGGATTTGTTACCTGTGCGTCGAAATGATGTGGTAAAATAGTTGAGTTGAATATTCATTAGAAAAATGGTGGTTAAGCGCATGTCTAATAAACTGCTTCGTGGTACGTTGGTTTTAACGATAGGGACTTATCTCTCTCGTATTCTTGGTATGATTTATTTAATTCCATTTAGCGCAATGGTTGGAGCTACTGGTGGAGCGCTATTCCAATATGGATACAATCAGTATACGATCTTTTTAAGTATTGCTACGCTTGGTTTTCCAACAGCGGTATCAAAATTTGTATCTAAATATAATGCAATCGGCGATTATGAGACAACGAGAAAAATGTTCAGGGCGGGTATGTCGGTCATGCTTGTCACCGGGATTATCGCCTTTTCTATTTTATATTTGACCGCACCGATTTTTGCCAAGATTCAGCTTGGTGGATCGAATGAAACAGGCGGTTTGACTGTCGATCAAGTAGTATATGTGATTCGGATGGTCAGTTTAGGTCTTTTGGTTGTACCTATTATGAGTCTTGTGCGAGGGTTCTTCCAAGGACATTCTATGATGGGACCGACAGCTGTTTCCCAAGTTATTGAGCAGCTTGTCAGAATTATCTTCCTATTAACAGCAACGTTTGTTATTTTAAAAGTGCTTGACGGCGGTCTTGTCATCGCTGTCGGATATGCTACATTTGCAGCACTTATCGGCGCATTTGGCGGTTTATTCACGCTTTATTTATATTGGCTGAAGCGCAAGGATCGGCTCTTATCCATGCAGCCGAATACAGGTGCTTCCTCTGACTTGTCTTATAAGCAAATGTTTACAGAGCTGTTTAGCTATGCGGCACCGTATGTGTTTGTTGGACTGGCAATTCCAATTTATTCTTATATCGATACAAACACGATTAACAGAGCCATGATTGCATCAGGACATCAAGATATTAGTACAGCGGTATTGTCTATTGTGACGTTATATTTACCGAAGCTCGTGATGATTCCTGTGTCGCTTGCAACAGCGTTTGGCTTAACCTTGATTCCAACGATTACGGAATCATTTACAGCTCGTAACTACAAGCTGCTCAATAGACAAATTGATCAGACAATGCAGGTCATATTATTTTTCGTGTTGCCTGCTTCATTTGGTATCTCGGCATTGGCTGGACCGGTTTATTGGTTTTTCTATCCGTCTGTTCATCCTGAGATTGGAATGTCAATTTTGTTCTGGTATGCACCTGTTGCGTTATTGTTTTCTTTATTCACCATTAATGCAGCGATTTTACAGGGAATTAACAAACAAAAATTTGCCATCGTCAGTCTGTTGTTAGGGATCATCATTAAAACGGTTCTGAACATTCCGCTCATCAGTTGGCTGCAAGGAAATGGTTCTGTGCTTGCGACTGCGTTAGGCTATAGTGCGTCTATCTTATATATGTTTATCATGATTAAGCGCCATGCAGGTTATTCGTTCCGCAGGATTTTCAAACGATTTATTCTCATTGGTATTTTAACTGCGATTATGGCTGTCGTGGCGTATGTGACATGTCAGCTTGTGAGCCAAGTGATTTCGTATGAAGGTGGAATTGTTAATGCGGGTATCGTCATTCTGATTTCAATGATTACTGGCGGCGGTGTGTATCTGTTCTTATCTTATAAGGTAGGATTACTTGAGCGTGTACTCGGCAGTCGTATGCCGAAATTTTTAAGAAAAAAGAGTTAAGAAGAGGTGGAGTTTTCATGAGGCTTGATAAATTGCTTGCTAGCAGCGGCTTTGGTTCAAGAAAAGATGTAAAGAAGCTGGTCAAGGCACGGGCAGTCACCGTGAATGGAGAACTGGCGAAGCAGGTGAAAGATCATGTTGATCCATCGAATGATGAAGTGCTCGTACACGGAGAGCGTGTAGAGTATAAAGAATTCATATACTTAATGATGAACAAACCAGATGGGGTCATCTCAGCTACTGAAGATTTACGGGATGAAACGGTCGTCGATTTACTTGAGCCGGAGGATATCGCAAGGGAGCCATTTCCTGTTGGAAGGCTGGATAAGGACACAGTCGGTCTTCTCCTTCTCACGAATGATGGACAACTTGCTCATCAATTACTTTCTCCAAAGAAGCATGTGCCAAAAACGTACGAAGTTCATTTGAAATATCCATTAGGAGATCAAGACATAAAACGCCTTGAAGAGGGTGTTATCATTTTAGATGATTACCGCACGAAGCCGGCGAAGGTTGAAGTAGATGCGAATGAAAGTGAAGATACACGCATCCGTTTAACAATTACTGAAGGAAAGTACCATCAAGTGAAGCTCATGGCGCAAGCAGTGGGAAATGAAGTTATCTTTTTAAAAAGACGCTCGATGGGAGCTGTCTCTTTAGATGAAGATCTAGCGCCCGGGGAGTACCGTGAATTGACGGATGAAGAATTAGACAGCTTAATCAATCGACCATAAATATAGAACAAAAGAAAAGAACCGGCAAATATGCCGGTTCTTCAGCTTGTAGACAAAGTCTACAAGCTTTTTTGTATAATAAGGGTAATAACAATAATCTGTGGGGGATAAACATGTTATCGAAACGTGAAGAAGAAAGACGGAATCAATTAGAAGTAGTGGCTTTAGATGAATTAGTGCCTCAAGATCATCTTGTACGGAAAATAGATCAAGCAATCGATTTTGACTTTATTTATGATCTTGTCAAAGATCACTATAGTTCCGACAATGGAAGACCAAGTGTTGATCCTGTTGTTCTCATTAAGATGGTCTTAATTCAATATTTATTTGGTATTCGCTCTATGCGTCAAACCATTAAAGAAATTGAAACCAATGTGGCTTATCGTTGGTTTATTGGATATGGGTTTTCGGAGAAAATCCCGCACTTTTCTACCTTCGGTAAAAACTACGTGAGACGCTTCCACGATACAGATTTATTTGAACAAATTTTCTACCGAATCTTAAGAGAAGCGATGAAAAAAGGGTTCGTTGACCCGTCTATTGCCTTCATTGATTCCACTCATGTCAAAGCGAATGCCAATAAGAAGAAACTTGAAAAGAAAGTCGTTCGAGTAGAAACGCGAAGTTATCAAAATCAGCTTCATGAAGAGATCAATATTGATCGTGAAGAACATGGAAAAAAGCCCTTACCCCTACAGAATAAAGAAGAAACAAAAGAAATCAAGGTCAGCACAACTGACCCAGAGAGTGGCTACTATGTAAAGGATGAACGTGAAAAGTCATTTGCTTATTCATTTCATACAGCTTGTGATTCAAAAGGATTTATTTTAGGCTCGCTGGTCACAGGCGGAAATGTTCATGATAGTCGTATGTTGGATTCACTCGTATCAAAGGTGACAGAGAAAGTCGGAAAACCAAATGTAGTCGCAGTAGATGCGGGATATAAAACACCTTACATCGCTAAGTTCTTAATGGATCAAGAGATAAGACCTGTCATGCCCTACACTCGTCCAAGAACAAAAGCTGGTTATTTGAAAAAGAATGAATACGTATACGATGCATATTTTGATTGTTACATTTGCCCCAACGGGCAAATTCTCTCTTATCGTACAACGACTAGAGAAGGCTATAAGCAATATGCGTCCGATTCAGAAGTATGTAAGTCCTGCTCGTTTTTAGATAACTGTACCCAAAGTCAAAACCACACCAAACAAATTCATCGGCATATTTGGCAGGATTACCTAGATGAAGCAGACAATCTGAGACTTACTGAAATAAATAAGAGCATCTACGCAAAACGGAAAGAAACGATTGAACGCGTTTTTGCGGATGCAAAAGAAAAGCATGGTATGCGTTGGACGAAACTTCGTGGGCTGAAAAAAGTTTCAATGCAAGCGATGCTTACTTTCGCTGCCATGAACCTTAAAAAGCTAGCAAACTGGACATGGAAAGTACCATGTCCAGCGTAAAACACGTGATGTTTTTTCAAAAAAATGTGAAAACCCCACTTTTACTTGAAGTAAAAGTGGGGTTTGTCTACGGTCTGAAGAACCGGCAAATATGCCGGTTCTTTTTGTTATATGGACAGTTCATTATACGCTAAGATGATATTCTCACTTTTTTTCTCGTTGTTTCCCATTTGCCTCTGCTTGGACTATGAACAAGATCGTTATAGGCAAGCACGTTTAAGTCTCTTTGAATGGTTCTAGGTGTGATCCCGAATTCATCAACCAGCTCTTGTGTCGTCACAAGACCTTTCTCTTGAATGAACATATAGACTGATTTTATTCGAGTCATCATACGGTTTGTTGAAGGTTTCAAAAAACCACTCCCTATCAATAAGATCGGATGGACTTGACTAACCACAACTTACTACACTAAAACTGCGAAATAAGGACATGCAACAATGGTAAATGTTCGTGTTTCTTAATGTTTTATTCTATTATACACGTTATTATGCATCTAGTTCCACCAAAAAGTCAACTTTACGTGTTTTTTAACTTGTCTTCATGAATCGAATTATGGTATATACCATGTTTTGAATTCGGTTACAACCCAATGAACGTAAGGGGTATGGAGAATATTGAGACGTTTAAACCTTCAAAAAATAAACACAGAAAATTTACAAAATAAAAAATTCACTGATCTCAAAAAGACACATCCCTTGTTAGAATGTGCCTGTTTTGTTTCTGTTATCCTTCTAAGAAAAAGAGCTGTATGAAAAATAAAATGGCAAAGATGAGAACAAGAACATGTACTTCTCTCCATTTTCCTTTTGCCAGTTTTACAAGTGGATAAGAAATAAATCCAAGTGAAATTCCGGTTGAAATACTAGATGTCAGCGGCATGGAAAGAATCACAAGAAAAGCAGGAAATGCTTCGTCTAGTTCATTCCAGCGAATGCGTGACACGGAGTTCATCATCAAGCACCCAACAATGATGAGAACAGGTGATGTGATGGACGGTAAAGAAGAAATAGCCTGAACAAGCGGGCCGAAAAACAAAGCCACAATAAACAGTGCAGCGACTGTTAAAGACGTTAGCCCGGTTCTTCCGCCAGCAGCAACCCCAGAGGATGATTCAATATAAGCTGTCGTTGGGCTTGTTCCAAACATAGAACCAATCGTCGTTGCAGCAGAGTCAGCAAGCAGTGCTCTGCGTACCTTTGGCAGCTGCCCGTTTTTCATGAGTCCGGCTTGTTCAGCCACTCCGATCATTGTGCCCGTTGTATCAAAAATCGTCACTAGTAAGAAGGAGAAGACGACCGCATACAAATGATGAGAGAATACATCACCAAAGGCAGCGAATGGATTTGTAATCAGCATACCTTCTGGCAGTGCAGGAATGTCCATCAGCATTTTAGGGAAATGAAGCTGTCCTGTTACGAGGGCAATTAGCGTTGTGGCTAACATGCCGATAAACAGAGCACCATTGATTTGAAGTACCATTAAAATAACAGAGATCATTAAGCCGACAAGCGTTAAAATGACAACAGGCGAGCTTAAGTTGCCAAGCTTCACTAGATTTTCCGGATCAGCTGTGATAATCCCAGACTGACGAAGCCCGATAAATGCAATAAAAAGCCCGATTCCGGCTGTAATGCCGTATTTTAAATTGTCTGGAATGGCTTGAATCAGTTGTTTTCTAAGGGATGTTAACGATAAAATAACAAAGAGTATACCAGCAACAAATACCGCACTGAACGCTGTTTGATAGCTGATGCCGCCACCACCGACAACTGTAAAGGTGAAATAGACATTCAGCCCCATACCTGGTGCAATCGCAATTGGATAATTTGCAAAGAGTGCCATCCAGAGCGTACCGACGACAGCAGCGATAATTGTTGCAGTAAAGACTTGGTCAAAAGGAATGCCTGCTTTTGAAAGAATTCCTGGGTTAACGGCAACAATATAGACCATAGTAAAGAATGTCGTCATACCAGCGATTAATTCTCTCTTTATATTGGTTTGGTTTTCTTTTAACTGAAACATAAGATCCTCCATTTACGAACATTATTACAAAACAATTAATATAATATTCGTTTTATGGGTGGAATGCAACCTTTTTTCAAGGAGGAATGGAAAAAATGAATTGGGAAGCTGAAGTTATACGAAAAAAAGACGATTTGATTGAGGACACACAATCTTTTTTACAAATTGAAAGTGTGCTTGATGAAGAAGGTGGAAAAGAAGGAAAGCCATTTGGTGAAAAAGTCGATCAAGCCCTTCAGTATATGCTGAAAAAAGGGGAGGACGAAGGCTTCACAGTCAAGAATGTGGATGGCTATGCAGGTCATATTGAATATGGAGAAGGCGAAGACATTGTAGGTGTGCTCTGTCATGTGGACGTTGTGCCTGCTGGTGACGGCTGGACAACCCCGCCATTTTCAGCAGACATAAGAGAAAATAAAATATTTGCACGAGGCGCCATTGATGATAAAGGACCAACTATGGCGGCTTTCTACGCACTGAAGATGTTAAAAGATACAGGGATGAAGCTGTCAAAAAAGATTCGAATGATCATTGGAACCGATGAAGAAAGTGATTGGCGCTGTGTGGACCATTATTTCAAGCATGAGGCGATGCCGCAAATTGGATTTGCGCCAGATGCTGATTTTCCGATTATTCATGCGGAAAAAGGGATCATTGATGCCATTGTGTCATTTACATATCAACATACAGAACAACATCAGCGCTATACACTCAAGAAATTCACATCGGGTATGCGGCTGAATATGGTGCCAGATGAGGCAACTGCCATTGTGATAGCGGCACAAGACCACGATGTTGAATCATTAAAAACAGCTTTTGAAGCATATCTTGCTGACAATGAATTATTAGGTGAGGTAAAGAATGCAGAGAATGGACTACAATTTATATTAAAAGGCGAATCAGTTCATGCCATGGAGCCTGCGCATGGCACAAATGCGGGCATTCATATGGCCAATTTTCTCAGTGGACAAGAATTAGATCAAGACGGGCTTACTTTTACTTCTCAAATCAACGCTTTATTTGATCAAGATACAAGAGGGGAAAAACTGGGGATTGCGTGCAAAGATGACATTAGCGGAGATTTAACTTTAAATGTTGGCACGATCCGCTACACACAAAACGAAGAAGCGAAGCTAGGATTAAATGTCCGCTATCCAGTGACAGCAGATGGCAAGGACGTTAAAAAAGGGATCGAAGGCATTAAAGGGGCCACCCTTCTGAAATTTGACGACAGCCCTCCGCATCACGTCTCAAAAGATCATCCGCTTGTGAAAACATTGCAGCGGGTATATGAGGAGCAAACTGGAAATCCAGCTCATCTGATTGCAATTGGTGGAGGAACGTATGCGAGATCTTTAGAAGCGGGCGTTGCCTTTGGTCCTCTCTTCCCTGGCAGACCAGATTGCGCACATCAAAAGGATGAATATATCGAAATAGACGATCTACTAAGAGCAACCGCACTATATGCACAAGCCATGTACGAATTGGCAAAATAAAAAAAAGAGAAGAGGGGATTCACAGTGAAAAAAATGTTCTTATGCTCTTCATTCAAAGACAGCTATTCTCTCTTGTCTGACTTTACGGGTGAATCGTTAAAAGGAAAACGCGTGACATTTTTCCCTACAGCTAGTGCTGTGGAAGAAGTCACGCATTATGTGGAGGCAGCGAAGGAAGCCTTTCATCAACTCAATATGCAGCTAGAAATCGTTCAGGTAGCTGAGCAGTCTATCGAAGAAATCATAAAGATGGTTAAACAAAATGATGTGATATACGTATCAGGAGGGAACACATTTTATTTGCTGCAGGAATTGAGAAAGCATGGTCTCGATGACGTGCTGAAAGAAGAGATCAATAAAGGGAAGCTGTACATCGGCGAATCCGCAGGGAGTATCATCATGGCGCCAAGCATTGAATATATCTCCTTGATGGATGAGCGGCAAAAGGCACCAGAGCTTTCATCCTATCAAGGCTTCAATGAGGTAACCTGCTATCCGGTACCCCATGTGCACAATACTTATTTAGGCGATGCTGCGCAGCAAATCCTAAAGCAGTATGAAAAGACGCTCGATTTATGCCCGCTTACTGATGAACAGGCTTTACTCATCAGAGGGGAGCAGGCTGTGGTAAAGACGGCTAAATCGGCCTAGCCGCAAAACGAAGAAAAAAGGAACAGGGGGTTCATTGCCCCTGTTCCTTTTTTAATCTTGAAAAACATCACTTGATAAGTATCGTTCGCCTGTATCGGCTGTCATACAGATCACAATTTGATCTGCCGGCAATTGCTTGGCTGTTTCAATCGCAGCATAGCAGGCTGCACCAGATGATGGACCAACTAAAATCCCTTCAAGCCGGGCAAGCTGTCGTGTGATTGTGTACGCATCTTCATCGCTTACTTGCACAATCTCATCATAGACATGCTCGTTTAAAATAGGGGGAATAAACCCTGGGCTTGTGCCAACAAGTTTATGCTTGCCAGGTGTTCCGCCAGATAATACTGGAGATCCTTTTGGCTCTGCCACACGTATGGTCAATTGAGGGAATGCCTTCTTTAATTCCTCACCAGTGCCTGTAATGGTTCCGCCAGTTCCTGCTGTTGCGACAAAGGCTCCAATGGGCTTTCCAAGTTGCTTGACAGCTTCTATGATTTCAACAGCCGTTGTGCCTCTATGAGCATCTGGATTCGCCGTATTATCAAATTGCATTGGGATAAAGCTATGAGGAATTTGAGCTGCTAGCTCCTCTGCTTTGCGAATACAGCCTGGCATTTTTTCTTCCCCTGGGGTCAAAATGACCCGCGCCCCGTAAGCCTTTAAAATATTGATTCGTTCCTTTGTCATCGTATCAGGCATCACAAGGATGGCTTGATACCCTCTAGCTGCTGCGTTCATAGCTAAACCAATCCCTGTATTCCCGCTCGTCGGTTCAATGATGGTCGCTCCTTTTGTCAGCTTCCCTTGTTTTTCAGCCTCGACGATCATATTGTAAGCAGCACGGTCCTTCACACTGCCGCTAGGATTAAACGATTCTAGCTTTAAATACACAGTTGCCGCATTGTCTGGCTGAAGCCGCTGTAATTGAACAAGTGGTGTATCGCCAATCAGCTCAGCTATATTTTGTGCTACCTTCATCATGTGACACCCTTTCTTCTCATTCCGCATTTCTTTAGTTATACTATCATCAATGGGGATTCGTAAAGTTTGTGAAAAAAGGACAGGTGATATTGTGACAGAAAACCGTCATTATTTTATTGGGATTCATATCCCTGAACAACTTGCGTCTCAAATTAAAAGAGACATTGATCAAAGAAGCGGACTGTCTTTTCAAAAATGGACAGCACCACATGATTATCATGTGACCTTGATCTTTTTAGGGGCCATTTCAGAAGAACGCTTAAAAAAGATCATCGAGCTGCTTGAGGTCCTCTCAAAGGAAGCCGCTGCATTTTCACTAGAGCTGAATGAGGTGGGACAGTTTGGCACGAAGGAACGCCCGAGAGTCTTTTTTGCAAAACCTAATGAAAGTGAACCGCTCATGCTATTAAGAGAAAAGGTGAAGGAAGCCGTATTGTCAGCAGGACATCCTGTTGAAAAGAGACCGTTTCATCCGCATATGACAATTGCGCGTAAATGGAATGCGGATCATTCTTTTGCAGAACAAGCGCCTTTACGCAAAGAGCCATACGTGATAGAGGTTTCTAGTATCACTCTATATGAAATACGACCAAGAGAAACCCCGCGTTATCACGCAATCAAACAATTTGCACTACATAAATGATTCTAAAAGTTGGAGTGAGCAGCAGATGGCGCAAATTATCAAAATTCAAGATTATATATCACGCTATGAACAAGACCCGCATCATTACATCAATCAATTTATTCGATTGAAAAAGCAAAGGTGGGACGAGTTAAAAAAAGCGTCAAAAGAGAAGACGCAGCATTCATTTGACCAAATTTCTGAACAAGCGCCTGAACAAGAGGAGGAAAAGAGAAAGAAATTCTCCTTAAAGAGAAAGCAAAAAGAAGCCGATATGAAGAAGGAACGGGACCTAAGCCTTTTTAACGAGCCAACAGATATAGAGCAAGGTGTCTTTACAAACGTTCCTACTGATGAAACGAAGCTCATTCATTTTTTTAAGGATCATCTATATGATGTTCAATTAAAATGGGCGAGCTCGACGATTTCCCACATTTCAACCGTTTCCCATCACATTCGGTATGATGAAAAGCTGCGCATGCTTGCTAGGCAGCTTCCGGATTCATATTTTGTGATGTACAAACCGGTGCTGCTCATTCAAAAAGCAGAGATGGAATTATGTCCAGTCCTCATAACGCCGCTGGAAGTGATTTGTTTATCCTTCTTAGAGGCAGAGCCTGACAGCGTATATATCGGAACGAAGGAACGTTTTTGGGAAAAGCGGGCGAATGGGAAAGCGGTTCAGTCCGTTTTGAATCCTTGCGCAAGCCTTCTACGCTCTGGCACCGTCGTGTCAAAGATTTTACAGCAAAGCGGTGTCGATCTTCCTGTGAAAAAAATCTTGATCAGCCGTACCTCTTATATTGACTTACCGGAAGTTCCATACGGGATGGAGGTTGTCGATAAGAAGAAGGCGGAAGATTGGTTTGAAAAGCAGCGGAAAAATACCGCTCCGACAAAGCATCAGCAATTTAAGGCGACAAAGGCATTGCTTGCTTATGGTGAATCAGACAGCAAAAGAAGGCAGGAATGGCTCGATTAAAGGCATAATGGAAGGTCACGAAAAAAGAGACCTGAGTGGAGCTAATATATGAATGAATGGTACTTTATCGTTAATCCAGCAGCAGGACATGGAAAAGGACTTCGTACATGGAGGAGCATAGAGAAAGAGCTACAAAAGGTGGAGATCTCATATCGATCGTTCCTCACCCAGCATGAAGGTCATGCAGAAGTATTGGCAAGACAAATTAGCGCCATGCAAGATGACAGGCTGAAGCGCCTGATTGTCATTGGTGGTGACGGCACCATTCATGAAGTCCTGAATGGCTTAAAGGAAATGGATCATGTGCAGCTAAGCTTTGTCCCCGCTGGTCATTGGAATGATGCGGCGAAGGGCCTTGGCATCCATCGTCAAGATGTCCTAAAAGAAGTGAGAAAGCAAAAGAGAATGCTCACCAAAACATTTTCTCTCGGCTCCTTTCAAGATCACGCAGAAAGCGCACAGTCCGTTCTCTTTCTCAATCATATCGGTGCTGGTTTTGATGCGCATGTGCTAAGGAAAACAGTGCATTTTAGAGGGAAAAAGTGGCTGAAACGGCTAAGGCTTGGGTTTATCATCTACCCGCTCTCATTTCTCCATTCTTTATGGTCCTTTAAGCCGTTCGACCTTGCACTGTTTATTGAAAACGAGAAGAAGGTCTTTCGCCAAGTGTGGTTTGTGATTGTTTGTAATCACCCCTATTACGGAGGCGGGCTGGAAGCAGCGCCAGAAGTGAGCGCAAGACAGCCGGGCTTTCAAACGCTCGTTGTCACAGATTTGAATCCATTTAAAGTGCTCTTGTTTCTAAGTGCAATGGTGTTTCGTAAGCACCTTGGAATGAAGGGAGTTACCCTGTTTCAGCACGAGGAAGTGTACTTGGAGGCAGACGGAAAAATCATATTTCATGCAGATGGAGAAGTAATTGGTGCAACGCCTGTTTTTGTGAAGGCGAGTGAGCGCTCATTAAAATTACGTGCTTAAATCATATCTCGTGAATATCCTAATCAAAGAACCATGAAAAAAAGCCTTTCTTTTCATAAGGTTCTTGTCCTGATTTTCTAGTTTTGCTTGACGAGTATAAGAAGGTAACGATAAAATCTATAGGACGGCTATTGTTTAGCATCTCATTCTCAATAGCTGTCCTTTTTGTTTTTATGATCATATAAATAAAAAAAAGAAACAGCCTATTGACCTTCAATCGGCTGAATTTTGTCGACTAAAAAAGCACGATTTAAAATATTTTAAGAAATGATGGGTTGAAAATTGATATGAACTGGTTGGGACAAATATTAGGTAGCGAATGGCACATCTCTCCTGCTGGAGGCGCTACGGGAGATGCGTACTTCGCAACACACAATGACCAAAAGCTATTTTTAAAACGCAATACGTCACCGTTTCTTGCGGTTTTGTCAGCTGAAGGCATTGTGCCGAAGCTTGTCTGGACAAAACGGATGGAAAATGGGGATGTCATCACTGCGCAGCACTGGCTGAGCGGCAGAGAGCTGAAGCCAAAGGACATGAATGACCGTCCTGTCGCAGAGCAGCTAAGAAAAATTCATACATCGAAAGAATTGCTTGATATGCTGAAACGATTAGAGAAGCACTCTCTAGACCCAGCATCCATTCTGAAGCATTTAAAACAGTCCATTTTGAAAGAGGAAATTGATTCGCGTGACGTCACACGTGCCATCCAGTACTTAGAGAAGCATGTGGAGGCAGTTCAATTTGAAGACAAGGTCGTGTGTCATTGTGACCTCAATCATAATAATTGGTTGCTGACAGATGAAAACCAGCTTTACTTAATCGATTGGGATGGGGCGATGATTGCTGACCCAGCCATTGATCTTGGACCACTTTTATACCATTATGTTGAAGAAGAAAACTGGGAAAGCTGGCTCTCAATGTACGGTGCCCCGCTGACGGACAATTTGCGAAAACGCATGGCTTGGTATGTCCTCGCTGAAACCGTATCGTTTGTCGTGTGGCATAAAAGAAAAGGGAATGAAAAAGCACAGCAAGAAGTGAAAGCGGAGCTGAGCGCACTCTTACAGCGGTTAAACATTCATTAAGACAGAGGAATATTCTCGACCCACTCTGACAAATGCGATTGATGCGCCTCAATATGTGCATCAATTGAGTTGACAGAAGTGCCCTTTTGGCTGTAATCATAAATATCTGTTAATAATTGACGAATGTCGGCATCAAGGTCTTCTTTTGCCAGCATTAATTGAATCACGCGTCCCACCTGTTCATATTCTGCAACAGTCCCGCAGCAATCCAACTGGTGATCGGTTAAAATATCTTTGATTAATTGAAGCTGATGTTGACGGTTTAATCCCATACGTATGCTCCTTTTCTGCGTGTCATTTATGTGGTTAAACTGTGCATTCAGCGCCCAATTTATACATGCGGCAGACCAGCTCAAGCGAGGGTTGGTCTTTTTCATATGCGTATAAAGATGCCGTCTTGCGGGTCTTTATGTTTCATGGTATCTTGATAAAATGTAAAGAAAATAGAGGTGTATCAAATTGAGAATGCGACATAAACCATGGGCTGATGATTACTTAGCTGAAAATGCTCATATTGCCTTAGCGAACCCCGAGCAATATAAAGGGAAGTGGCATGAGCTGTTTGGAAATGATCATCCAATCCATATCGAAGTTGGCACAGGGAAAGGGAGCTTTATCGCTGGCATGGGCAAGCTTCATCCTGATATCAACTATATTGGCATTGAATTATTTAAAAGTGTCATTGTGACAGCAGTAGATAAAATCAAAGAAACAAATGTTGAAAATGTAAAGCTTTTGAACATTAATGCGGAAACGCTGACAGATGTGTTTGCGGAAAATGAGATTGACCGGGTGTATTTGAATTTCTCTGATCCGTGGCCAAAAGCAAGGCATGAAAAGCGCAGATTGACGTTTAAAGCCTTTTTAGAGCGATATGAACATATTCTCCGTTCAGGCGGTGAGTTGCATTTTAAAACAGATAACCGCGGGTTATTTGAATATTCCTTAAAGAGCTTTTCTGCATATGGCCTTCTTTTAACGTATGTAAGCTTAGATTTACATAAGGACGGATTAGAAGGAAATGTGATGACGGAATACGAAGAGAAATTCTCGTCTATGGGACAACCTATCTATCGATCAGAAGTGAAATTTCCAGAATAACAAATAACATCAAGCTGGCTGCAAAAAAAATTGCAGTCAGCTTTTTTCATGAAAAGATTGATGCATGCGATTTTCAGCTGTATTTGCTACGATAGAAAAAGGAGGGATGACAGCAATGGAGACAATGAAAATAGGTGACATGGAACTGTTCTGGTTAAACGGGGGAGATACACATATGGATGGTGGCGCGATGTTTGGTGTAGTGCCAAAGCCGCTATGGTCAAAAAAATACCCAGTGAACGATCGCAATCAAATTGAACTGCGGTGTGACCCGATCCTCATCCGGTGGAATGGTCTTCATTTTTTAGTGGATTCCGGCATCGGATCAGGGAAGCTGACGGATAAACAAAAACGCAATTATGGCGTAACAGAAGAGACGAAATTGGAAGAGTCACTCGCGGCACTCGGCCTGCAACCAGAAGATATTGATTACGTCTTAATGACGCATCTTCACTTCGATCATGCAAGCGGATTAACAAAACTTGAAGGAGAAAAGCTCGTGTCTGTTTTTCCGAAAGCAAAAATCATCACATCCAAAATCGAATGGGATGAAATGAGGGCGCCTAACATCCGCTCAAGAAATACATATTGGAAAGAAAACTGGGAGCCGATAGCAGATCAAGTGGTGCCATTTGAAGAAAGCATCGAAGTAATAGAAGGCATTGAGCTGCATCATACAGGTGGTCATAGCAATGGTCATAGTATCTTAACGCTCACAAGTCAGGGCGAAACAGCCATTCATTTAGCTGACATCATGCCAACGCACGCTCATAAAAACCCATTATGGGTCCTTGCTTATGATGATTACCCAATGACTTCAATCCCAGCTAAGCAAAAATGGCAGGCATTTGCAGAAGAAAAAAATGCGTGGTACTTGTTTTATCATGATGCGATTTACCGCGCTGTTAAGTGGGATGAAGATGGACAAATCACACATGAAGTCAAAAGAGAATCAGGAAGATAAAAGATCATCTGCATGTTTTTCCGCCTTTCACACAAAATAACGACAAAATGAACTTGTGAAAGGAAGAGTGCAGGTGAACCAATCTTATCGTGTACATGGTGATGTCATTGAAACACCGTTAAGAGGGATGGAAGTCATGTCCGTCCCTTATTTAAACAAAGGGGTTGCATTTACGAAGGAAGAGCGGGAAGAGCTTGGTTTAAAGGGGTTTTTACCGCCTAAGGTTTTAACATTAGAGGATCAGGCGAAGCGTGCCTATGAGCAGTTCAAGGCACAGCCGGATGAACTCGGGAAAAATGTGTATTTAACATCACTTCATGACAGAAACGAAGTGCTTTTTTACAAATTACTAAATGAGCACTTAGCAGAGATGCTACCGATTGTCTACACACCGACGGTTGGAACAGCTATTCAGCGTTATAGCCATGAGTATCGAAAGCCAAGGGGTCTTTATTTATCAATTGATGACTTGGAAGGCATGGAAGAGATTTTTGCCTCATACGGTGTGGATGAATCCATTGACTTAATCGTTGCGACAGATGCAGAAGGCATTTTAGGGATTGGAGACTGGGGAGTTGGCGGTATTGCCATTTCAGTCGGGAAACTTGCAGTTTATACTGCCGCAGCAGGGATTGATCCTAGCCGTGTGCTGGCCGTTGTACTTGATGCAGGGACGAACCAGGAAAGTCTCTTGAATGATCCGCTTTATGTTGGAAATCAGCATTCTCGCGTTCGAGGAGAGCGTTATGATCAGTTCATTGATCAATATGTAGAGCTTGCCCGTGCAACCTTTCCAAATGCACTTCTTCACTGGGAAGACTTTGGGACAAAAAATGCACGAGCCATATTGGAAAAATATAAGGAACAAATTTGTACATTTAATGATGACATTCAAGGGACTGGAGCTGTGTCACTTGCTGCGGTCCTAGCATGTGCAAAAGCTTCGAAGGTTCCGCTGAAAGATCACCGAATCGTCATTTTCGGTGCGGGTACGGCAGGAATTGGCATAGCGGAGCAGATCCGTGATGCGATTGTCAGAGACGGAGTCAAAGAAGAGGAATCATATGATCATTTCTGGTGTATTGATAAAACAGGATTGCTTACAGAAGATTCGCCTGACATTCAGCCATTTCAAAAGCCATATGCAAGACGTTCTGACGAAGTAAAGGATTATGCCCGTAATGGTCCTAAGCAATCCATTGATTTATTAGAGGTCGTCAAACAGGCAAAACCAACCATCTTAATCGGCACTTCGACAGTAGGAGGAGCTTTTACAGAGGAAATTGTGAAAGAAATGGCGTCACACGTAGAGCGCCCAGCCATTTTACCGATGTCTAATCCGACACCTCTTTCAGAAGCAAAGCCTAAAGATCTCATTGAGTGGACAGAAGGACGCGCCCTCGTGACAACAGGAAGCCCATTTGATCCTGTCGAATATGGCGGCGTGACATATGAAATTGGGCAAGCGAATAATGCTCTTGTGTTCCCAGGGCTTGGCCTTGGAACAATTGTGTCTAAAGCACGCCTCATGACAGACAGCATGTTTGTTGCGAGTGCTGAAGCGATTGCCAGCATGGTCAATGTCGGAAAACCGGGTGCAGCAATGCTGCCAAGTGTCGATCAGCTTCGAACCGTTTCAGCGACAGTGGCTGTCCGTGTGGCGCAAGCAGCGATTGATGAAGGAATTGCAGAGGAAACACCTGAGGATCTCATTCAGGCTGTACAGGACGCTATGTGGCATCCTGTGTATAAAAAAATCAAAGCCATATAAAAAAGAAGCTTCGCAAGGATACACCTTTGCGAAGCTTTCTTTATCAAGCCACAGAATCAATGACATCCACAATCATGCCTGTTTTGGCATCAATCATGACTTCGTACTGTTCAAGCTCGCCGAAGGCTGAGCGAGTAATGCCAGATTTGTACACATCAATCGTTTCACCATTTACGGTATACGGTTCTGGTACAGTATAAATCCAAGAACCATCAATCGGGCCGCGCTGTTTAAAAGCAGATTTCACAATTTTTAATGCTTTTTCAGACGAGATATACGTAGGGAAGAATACTTTCTTTGCAACAATTGCAGCGGCTACGCCAATACTCGCACCAATCAGAACATGTTTTAACTTCAACGTGCTGCACCTCCGTATTGCTGTTTTTTCCATTATACAAAACTTGTCCATTGATGTTAAGGAATCCGAATACTTGAAAGCATATTCAAAATTTTTGGAGAGATACTTGGAAAACCGAAAGAATTCTTATAGTATAAAGTGAGTGTTATTTTTATAGGAATATATATGGTCATTACATAGAAACGAGGTAAATCGTAGAATGAATGAAGAAACATTGTCGCTTTTCCGAAATTTAACAGAATTACAGGGTACCCCAGGTAATGAGCACCATGTTCGTGCCTTTATGAAAAAGGAACTTGAGAAATATTCTGACGAACTCATTCAGGATCGTCTTGGCGGTGTGTTTGGGGTACGCAAGGGACCAGAAAATGCACCTAAAATCATGGTGGCTGGTCATATGGATGAAGTGGGATTCATGGTTTCATCCATTACAAAAAACGGGATGATACGCTTCCAAACACTCGGCGGCTGGTGGAGTCAAGTCATGCTGGCTCAGCGTGTCGACGTTCATACCGATCACGGACCAATTCCTGGTGTCGTCTCTAGTACACCTCCTCATCTTCTAACACCAGAACAAAAAAGCAAACCTGTGAAACCATCAGACATGCTCATTGATATTGGTGCAGACAGTGAAGAAGAGGCAAAAGAACTTGGCATTCGTCCAGGACAGCAAATCGTGCCTGCAACAGTCTTTACCCCGATGGCGAATCCTAAGAAGATTTTAGCGAAGGCTTGGGATAACCGCTATGGCTGCGGACTTGCGATTGAATTATTAAAAGAAATAAAAGACGAACCACTTTCATGTCATCTGTATTCAGGTGCAACGGTTCAGGAAGAAGTAGGACTTAGAGGGGCAGAAGTAGCTGCGAATATGATTCAGCCGGATCTGTTCTTTGCTTTAGATGCAAGCCCCGCAAACGATGTGACAGGTGACAAAACCCAATTTGGCCAGCTTGGAAAAGGTGCACTTCTGCGAATTTTTGATCGAACCATGATTACGCACCGCGGAATGAGAGACTTTGTGCTCGATACGGCTGAGTCAAACAATATTCCATACCAATATTTCGTATCACCAGGTGGTACTGACGCTGGACGTGTGCATATTTCAAACCAAGGTGTGCCTTCTGCTGTCATTGGGGTTTGCGCTCGCTACATTCACACAAGTCATTCAGTATTGCATGTGGATGACTACGCAGCGGCAAAAGAATTAATTGTCCGTCTTGTGAAAAACTGTGATCAAAGTACAGTGGATTCTATTTATCAACAGGTGTAATTGTAATCAGCATGGAGACAAACCCTCGCATTCTTTGTCAGGACTGCGTTTCGGTGCTCACGAATGTTTCAATTCGATCCACTCCGGTACTCGTCCTTCCTAGAATTTAAAGGTTTTCTATCACGCTGAAAAGAAGACAAAGGGCTAAAATAAAGATCATTTTAGCCCTTTGTCAACAATCTAAGGCTGCCTCTTTTAAGAGAGCAGCCTTTTGTTATTGCTGTTCAAACACGTAAGATAACGCCTTGATCGCTTGGTTCACGGTTTCTACAGTAATATTCGCTTTATTTGATAGTTCCTTTAACGGATGGTGCAGTTCTTTTGGGCGGATCAAAATGAGAGGTTTCCCTTTCGCGATGGCAGCAGATGCATCCATTGCCGTGTTCCATTGTTTATATTTCTCACCAAAGCGGGCAATGACGATGTCTGACTTGTTTAATAGGATCTCAGTACGAAAATTGTTCAAATCAGAAGCAGCATCATCTTTGAAAATGGCATTCGGCTGTTCACCTAAAATGTCCTCACCAATGTGATCGGAGCGGTCATGATTCTCCATTGGACCTACAAATGTCACTGGCAGTTTCAACGATTGGCTTTTCTCCTTGATTTCATCACGCCACTGGCTATGAATTTCTCCTGCTAAATAGACGGTTAATTGCATAACGATCTCCTCCTTTTGTACAAACTTAGTAAAGGTTTGCCCTGTTTCTTTTCATGTTACACAAGAAGTGCTTGATAAAGCAAAAAAAATATGATTATGATATTCATGGTAGAGACTATTTTTCATCGTAAGAATACTACATATAATGGGAAGGACAGGCCTCTTCGTCTTTCCTATGAGAAAGCAGGAAGAAGACGTTGATGACTTATTTGAAAAGAAAGGGAATCTCCCTTTCGCCAAAAGTGTACTTCATTGAAGCACTCTCTTATATGGCTTTAGGTCTATTTGCTACATTAGTAGTAGGTCTTATTTTAAAAACAGCAGGTGGTCTGTTATCGCTTCCGCTCATCATCAAAATGGGAACACTCGCAATGGGGCTCATGGGACCAGCGATTGGCGTAGCCGTTGCGTACCGGTTACAGGCTTCACCTTTGATCATTTTTGCAAGTGTTGTCTCAGGTGCTGCAGGAGCAGAGCTTGGTGGACCTGCTGGAAGTTTTGTCGCAGCATTAATTGGTGTGGAAATCGGTAAGCTGGTCAGTGGTGAGACGAAAATTGATATCATTTTGACACCGCTTGTCACCATCATCACTGGTTTTTCCACCGCTACTTTGATCGGCCCTGGGATTGAAGCTATGATGACAGGGCTAGGCAGGCTCATCATGTGGGGGACTGACCAAAGTCCGCTGATCATGGGCATGCTAGTAGCGACCATTGTTGGACTTGCCCTTAGCTCACCGATTTCAAGTGCTGCGCTTGCGCTTATGCTTGACTTAAATGGTCTTGCTGCTGGTGCTGCAACGATTGGCTGCTGCGCTCAAATGGTCGGCTTTGCCGCTGCAGGTTTTAGAGAAAATCGTTTTGGCGGACTTGCCGCTGTCGGTATTGGCACGTCAAAATTGCAGCTTCCGAACATTGTGAAAAATCCCCTTATCCTTATTCCGCCGACGATAGCGGGCCTCATTCTCGCGCCAATTGGTATCATTGGCTTTGGGATGGTCAATAATGCGGCAGGGGCAGGAATGGGAACGAGCGGTCTTGTTGGACAGCTCATGACACTGACCGTTATGGGGGTTCATCCATCCGTTTTTCTAGCGATTGCTCTTTTGCATATCGTTGGCCCGGCAGTGATTAGTTTGGTAGTATCAGAATGGATGAGAAAAAAAGGCTATATACAATTCGGCGATTTAACCATACAAACTGGAGGAATGAAACATGAAAAAAATTGAATCTAACGAAGAATTACAAAAAGTGATTCAAGAAGACTTAACCGTATTGCTATTTTCAGCGGACTGGTGCCCAGACTGCACCTTTATCGAACCATTCTTGCCAGAGCTTGAAGCAAATTACCCAGAATTTGAGTACTTCTATGTGGATAGAGATCAATTTATTGATACTTGCGCAGAGTGGGAAATTTACGGCATTCCAAGCTTTTTAGTCTTTAAAAATGGACAAGAGATTAACCGCTTTGTCAGCAAGGATCGTAAAACGAAGGAAGAGATTGAAGCATTTTTAACAGATTCTCTTTCTAAATAATGAAAGGAGAGTCTCAATCATGGCAAAAATGACATCAAGACAGCTTGCGAACGAACTCAAAAGCCGTCTGACAAATGACAGCTGGTCACACCAGTTTGACCGAGAAAAAGATACACTTCGTATTGAAGATAAACAAACCGGTAAAGGGATCACACTAGAGCTCCCTCCAATCATTGCAAAGTGGGAAGTAAAGCCTGATGAAACTTTGGATGAGATCGTCTATTATGTGAAAGAGGCGCTAAGTGCCATGAAGGGCGAAGCGCAGCACATTTCAGGAAAAGAAAAGCAAATTTATCCGGTCATTCGATCCACTTCCTTTCCTGAGGCATCAAGTGATGGCATCCCGCTCGTTTTTGATGAGCAAACAGCTGAAACGAGAATCTACTATGCACTTGACCTTGGAAGCACCTACAGATTAATTGATGAAAAGATGCTTCAAAAGGAAAACTGGACAAAAGAACGAATCAGGGAAACTGCTAGCTTCAATGTCCGCTCACTTGAAACTGTAGTGAAAATGGATGAAGTGGCAGGCAACCGGTTTTATTTCTTCCGTGCGAATGACGGATATGATGCGAGCAGACTTTTAAATGAATCGATTTTACAAGAATACGCGCAAAAAATAGAAGGACAGATGGCTATCTCTGTCCCCCATCAAGATGTATTCATCATTGCAGATGTTCGCAATGAATCAGGCTATGATATTTTAGGACAGATGTCGATGAGCTTCTTCGCCAGCGGCACGGTTCCGATTACCGCATTGTCATTTTTATATGATGAGGGCAAGCTTGAACCGATCTTTATTCTTGCTAAAAGCAGACCAAAACAGCAGTAGAAGGGAATTTTGAAGAATGAACGTTTTTTATAATGCAGAAGGTGTAGGCGACACACTCCTTATTTCATTGAAAGATGTGACGAGAGAAGAAGTAGGTCATGAGACGTTTGGAGATGTCGTAAGAATCTTCAATCAAGAAACAAAAGAAACAACAGGCTTTAATATCTTCAATGCGTCCACTTACATGAAAATTGAAGAAAATGGATCTGTACCGCTTTCTGAAACACTTGTTCAAGATATCAACGAAATTTTAAACCGCAACGGTGTCAGTGAAACGTTGACTGTGGATCTATCACCAAAATTTGTTGTCGGTTATGTAAAGGAAAAAGAAAAGCATCCGAATGCAGATAAACTAAACATTTGCCAAGTAGATGTTGGCGATGAAACATTGCAAATCGTATGCGGTGCACCAAACGTTGATCAAGGGCAATATGTCGTGGTCGCGAAGGTTGGGGCAGTGATGCCAAGCGGTTTAATTATCAAAGATGCTGAGCTAAGAGGTGTTCCATCAAGCGGAATGATTTGTTCAGCAAAAGAACTAGATCTTCCAGACGCGCCTACTGAAAAAGGGATTCTTGTTCTAGAGGGAAGCCATCAAGCTGGCGAACCCTTTCAAGCTTAACCTCCCATAAACGGGCACATCAGAGCGAAGAATGTGTTATACCAAAAGTCACTAAGTACGTACTTAGTGACTTTTTTTCATCTACAGACAGTACAAATAGCAAGGAGCGGCACTTTTCTCGCTTTTCTGCATGAAAAAGCAATGGTATACTAAAAATCGCCCAAGAAAACGTAAGGGGAGTTAAAGTGAGTGATAAATGATGAGTTGGTTAGATAAATTTTTTAGTGTATTTTTAGGTGAAGAACAGAAAGAAGAAAAAGCTGTGAGACCTGAAGAAGGTCCAGTTGCACCAAAGCAACCAGTTTTTGAACAGCATAAAGAATATAAAAAAATTGAAGATACAAAAGTCTATTATGAATATCCGACAGGCAACTTCCGCTTTCCGCTTGTTCCAGATGAACCTCAGCGTGACGGAGTAAAGCAGGAAAGAAGACGCCCGAAGCAAGGCCAGTCAATGGCTAAGCAGAAGACCTATGAGTCAAAACAAACGGTGCAGCCTGACACCAATAAAAAGCCATTCAAACCAGAGCAAATTCCTTCACCAATCTATGGCTATCATCAGGATATGCGTCCAAAACGAACAGAAGCAAAAGAAGAATTATCTTCTGTTCAAATGAAAGCAGCGGAAACAGCGCAACGTGTCACCCTGCTATCAGAAGAGGCAGAGCGTGAACGAAATGTCAGACAGCAAATGAACATTCCATCAATACGGAAAGAAAATCGAATGGAAGAAACAGTTCCAGCTCCAGTAGAAGAAAGAGTGGACGTCAAAACAGACGTGACCCCGCTTACTTTGCAAGAGGAACTCGCTTATCACGATCACGTTCAATCGACGATGGAGCGTTTAAGTGACGAGCCTCTTATTCAAACAGAGGAAAAAGAGCCAGTCTTTTCTGAACCTCAAGACCATTTTGAAGCTGACTTACATAATCAGCAAGCCGAAGTATATCACGAACCGCCGGTAGAAACTGAGCCTGTACAGGATGTTTCCAGTGAAAACGAAGAAATACAAGACGAGCCGGTAGAACAGATTGTCGACCATACTCAGGAAATAGAAATAGAACCGTTGACATTCGAAACAGCGGAAGACACGCATTCCGCTATTGATATGGAAGTAGACATGCCGGCAGAAGAAGTAGAGGTACTAGACAATATCTCAGCAGAATCGGTCGAGGAAGAGGAAATAGAAACTGATTCCACCGAAGACCATCAAGAAGAAGTGCCAGCGGCAGCATTGGAAGAAACAGAGCGAGTTGCCGAGCATAATCTGCAAGAAAATCAAGTGATAGAAGAAGCGGAAATAGTAGAAGATCAAGTGATGCCAATAGAACAAGAAGCAGAGGAACAGACAACTACTGAACGAGTAGAACCGGTTATAGAGCAGCAAGAACCAGTGCATGAAGTGATGGAAGAAAAACCGAAACAGGCATCTCCTCAGCCACAACGTGCAAGCGGACAAACCTCAACGGTTCCTTTTAACGTCATGATGTTAAAAAGTGATCAACGCGTGCAAGGACAAAAGAAAGCAGCAGATGGTCAAGGATATGTGTTTCCAAGCCTCGCCCTTTTAGATGTACCTCCGGCTCAAAAAGGAGAGGACGGGACATGGGTGAAAGAGCGGGCAGAGCTGCTCAATGCCACGCTGAAAAATTTTAATGTCAGAGCAAGTGTCGTTCATGTCACGCAAGGCCCTTCTGTGACAAGGTTTGAAGTACATCCAGAACCAGGTGTCAAAGTGAACAAAATCACGAACCTGTCAGATGATATTAAACTCAGTTTGTCCGCAAAGGATATACGAATTGAAGCACCGATTCCAGGAAAGAACACGATCGGGATTGAAGTGCCGAACCTTCACAGTAAAATGGTTTTCTTACGAGAGATGATCAGAAGCAGTGCGTTTAGAGACAATCCATCTCCTTTAACAGCAGCACTCGGATTAGATATCTCAGGACAGCCTGTTGTCGTTGATCTGCAAAAAATGCCGCATGGGTTAATTGCTGGAGCAACAGGTTCAGGAAAAAGTGTGTGTATTAATACCATTTTAGTGAGCTTAATGTTTAAAGCATCACCAGATGAAGTGAAAATGCTGTTAATTGACCCTAAAATGGTCGAATTAGCGCCGTATAATCATATTCCGCATCTCGTGAGTCCTGTCATCACTGATGCCAAGACAGCGACAGCAGCTCTAAAATGGGTAGTAGATGAAATGGAAAGACGCTACGAGCTGTTTGCACACTCTGGTGTGAGAGAAATCAAACGATTCAATGAGCTTGTCAAAGAAAAACAAATGGGTGAAAAATTGCCTTATCTTGTTGTAGTGATCGATGAGCTCGCTGATTTAATGATGGTCGCACCAAATGAAGTCGAAGAAAGTATTTGCCGAATCGCGCAGAAAGCAAGAGCATGCGGCATTCACTTATTGATTGCGACACAAAGACCTTCTGTTGATGTCATCACGGGTCTCATTAAAGCCAATATTCCAACAAGAATTGCTTTCTCTGTTTCAAGTCAAGTAGATTCTAGAACGATCATCGACATGGCAGGTGCAGAAAAGCTTCTCGGAAAAGGAGACATGCTCTTCTTAGAAAATGGATCCGGCAAGCCGACGAGACTGCAAGGGAACTTTGTATCAGACCGCGAGATCGATCAAGTAGTGGCACATGTTAGAAAACAGCGGAAGCCGGTGTTCCTTTTCGAACAGGAGGAATTAATGCTCCAAGGCTCTGCGATTACAGATGAAGACGAATTGTTTATGGATGCCTGCCGTTTTGCTATTGAGCAAAATAGCGCTAGTACATCGAGTTTGCAGAGAAGATTTAGAATTGGCTACAATCGTGCTGCGAGATTGATCGACATGATGGAACGCGAAGGCATGATCTCTGGTGCAAAAGGCAGTAAGCCAAGGGAAGTCCTCATGACACTGAGTGACTTAGAACAGTTGATCTAAACAAAATCACTTCATTTTTTTCATAAACATGGTATGATAGCACATAGGTGCAATTTTGGGATTGGACGCTTTTCGCATGCCTATCAGAACGCTTTTTTATGTAAAATGAGCGAAACCAGGTGTTAGAAATAGGAAAGTTGTCGGATACTAATCATAGTTAATATTGATTAGAATAGGAAGATCGGAAAAAAATCTTTATTTGGAGCTGCGATCTGTGAACCGCTAGTGGCGAAAATCACAAGTTGCAAATTGAAATGAGCGTCATATACTGTAAGTCAGATAGACGTTTGTTGGAGGTACAATTATGACTGTTTATCATTTTGTTGGAATAAAAGGGACAGGTATGAGTCCACTGGCCCAAATTCTTCATGATACTGGGTATACTGTCCAAGGATCGGATATCGAAAAACATATTTTTACACAAAAAGCATTAGAAGAACGAAATATTAAAATTCTTCCATTTGACCCAGATAATATTCAGCCAGGGATGACCGTCATTGCAGGTAATGCATTTCCTGATACACACCCTGAGATTGAACGTGCTCTATCTGAAGGGATTCCTGTGATTCGTTACCATAAATTCCTTGGAGAATACATGGATTCATTCACAAACGTTGCGATTACTGGTGCTCATGGTAAAACGTCAACAACAGGACTGCTTGCCCATGTGATGCAATCAGCGAAACCAACTTCATACTTAATCGGCGATGGATCTGGTATGGGGAAAGAAAACAGCGAGTATTTTGTATTTGAAGCATGCGAATACCGCAGACACTTCCTTAGCTATCATCCAGACTATGCGATCATGACCAATATTGATTTTGATCATCCCGATTATTTCTCAGACATTGACGACGTGTTTGATGCGTTTCAAAACATGGCGCTTCAAGTGAAAAAAGCCATTATCGCTTGCGGTGATGACGAGCATCTGCCTAAGATTCAAGCGAAGGTACCTGTTGTATACTACGGTTTCAATGAAGAAAATGATTTCCAAGCACGCAATGTTGTGAAGAACACAGAAGGCACTACATTTGATGTATTTGTACGAAATACGTTTTATGATACCTTCTACATTCCTGCCTACGGAAATCATAATGTCCTTAATTCATTAGCTGTCATTGCATTATGTCACTATGAATCCATTGATGTAGAGCTCATCAAAGGGGCACTAACGACATTTGGTGGTGTGAAACGCCGCTTCAATGAAAAAGTAGTCGGTGAGCAGGTTTTAATTGACGACTATGCCCATCACCCAACGGAGATTGAAGTCACAATTGAAGCAGCACGCCAAAAATATCCAGACCGTGAGATTGTCGCTGTCTTCCAGCCGCATACCTTCACACGTACACAGCAATTCTTAAGTGAATTTGCTGACAGTCTGAAAAAAGCGGACTATGTATACCTATGTGATATTTTCGGTTCAGCCCGTGAAAACATTGGGAAGCTGAGTATCGAAGATTTACGAGAAAAAATCCCGCAGGCCCAATTAATTGCAGAAGAAGATACATCCGTGCTGAAAGCGCACAAAGATGGGATTCTGATCTTTATGGGAGCAGGAGACATTCAAAAATATTTGCGTGCTTATGAAAAAGTCGCTGTATAAAATACTTAAACGAAAAGTGCCGCTTTGATCGGCACTTTTTTATTTTGAATAAAATGTGACAAAGGGGCTAATTATGTCACCATCTGCCGCTTTTTTTCGTTCGCTGTGGACAGGAATCAGCGAATAAGTGTAGAATTATTATTCAAACGGTCATTCTAGGCGATGTTTGAATGATACAACGAGAGGGTAATGAATTGAATATGCCCGCAGCAAAGGAGGTATCAGATGATTATTATTCTATATCTAAGCGTTGCACTGATCGCAATAGCTTTCCTCATTCTTGTCATCTACTTGTCCAAAACATTAAAATCCTTACAGCTGACATTAAAGAATGTCGCATCAACTTTAGAAGGTCTTGAAGGTCAGATGCAAGGGATCACCACAGAGACAGCACAGTTGCTACATAAGACGAATCAGCTTGCTGAAGATATCCAAGACAAATCAACAAAACTTAACACAGTTGTGGATGCGGTGCAGGGAATTGGCGGCTCGATCAACCAATTTAATACAAGCATAAAGCAGGCAGCTGGTGCGGTTTCTTCATCCGTTGAACGAAATCAAGAAAAAGTCACGGATGTGGTAAGCTGGAGTAACGCAGCACTTGAAATTTATAAAAAATGGAAACAACGAAAACACCAAAAATAAACCATTTTCGCATAGGAGGAATAATCATGAGCAAAGACGGAATCAATAGCAAAGACTTTTTGATCGGAACACTTATTGGTGGAATTGTGGGTGCAACAACAGCTTTATTTTTAGCACCGAAGTCAGGGAAAGAGCTTCGCGATGATTTGAACACCCAAGCGAATGTTTTAAAAGAAAAAACAGATCGACTCACAACAGATGCAAAAGAAAGAGGCACTGAATATGTGACGATTGCGAAAGATAAAACGTCTGAATTGTCTCAACTGGTGGCTGAACAATCAAACCAAATTTTAGACAAAGTGAAAGACATAAAAGAACGTGCAGCTGGAAAAGCTAATCATGTGAAAAATGAAGCAGAGAATGCGGCAGCTGACCTAGCAAGTGAAGCATCGGATGTAGCGGATGAAGCAAAAGTACGAGCACAAGAAGCGAAATCTGAAATTGAAGATGGCATTAAAGATGTTAAAGAAAAAGTAGAACAATCGACTAAAGGCTAACTCTTACTGCACAGAGCGAAGAAGGAGAACATCATGTCAAAACAACTTATTGAAACAGAAGAACAGTTTGATCAACTAACGAATCAAGATGGGACCTTTGTCTTTTTTAAGCACAGTTTGACATGTCCGATCAGTCAAGCGGCTTTTCAAGAGTTTGAAGCATTTGCGTCTGCACATGAAGACGTGCCAACTTATTTCTTGCAGATTCAAAACACAAGAGAGCTTTCATCCTATGTGACAGAAAAGTCGGGAATAAAGCATGAAAGTCCTCAGGCACTCGTCTTTAGCGGTGGAAAAGTAAAATGGCATGCATCCCACTCAAGCATTACAAAAGAAGCGCTTGAACATAATGTGTAAAAGAGACGTCAGCAATTGCTGACGTTTTTTTTATAAAAAAAGGTTTACTTCAATCAAAACTATGCTATAATCTTACACATAATACTTTATCGCTTAAAAGCGTTTGGGTAATAAAGAAAATTTTCGTGACAATTCCGAAATCTTTGTTTATAATAAACCCTATCATGAGAGAATGAAATAATAAAAAGCGAGAGCGGGCAGAGGAAAGGATGACAAAAATGAGCAACAATGAACTAGAACAATTGAGACAGCAAGCAGATGAACTAAATCTTCAAATTTTAAAACTGATCAATGAAAGAGGAAACATTGTAAAAGAAATTGGTAAAGCGAAAGAAGCGCAAGGTGTCAACCGTTATGATCCTGTCAGAGAGCGCACAATGCTAAACCAAATTCTTGAAGAAAATGATGGACCATTCGAAAACTCAACGATTCAGCATATTTTCAAAGAGATTTTCAAAGCAGGTCTAGAGCTTCAAGAAGATGATCACAGCAAAGCACTTCTTGTTTCTCGTAAGAAAAAACCTGAAAATACAATTGTCAATATCAATGGAGAAGCGATCGGAGATGGGAAACAGCGCTTCATCGTTGGACCATGTGCTGTTGAAAGCTACGAGCAAGTCGCAGAAGTGGCAGCAGCAGCGAAACAGCAAGGACTAAAACTACTTCGCGGAGGAGCATTTAAACCTCGCACAAGTCCATACGACTTCCAAGGACTTGGTGTAGACGGTCTAAAAATTCTCAAGCGTGTAGCGGATGAATACGGTCTTGCTGTCATTAGTGAAATCGTCAATCCTGCTCACATTCAAGAAGCGATTGAGCATATCGATGTCATCCAAATCGGTGCACGAAACATGCAAAACTTCGAACTTTTAAAAGAAGCTGGATCTGTGAACAAACCTGTTCTTTTAAAACGTGGTCTTGCAGCGACGATTTCAGAATTCATCAATGCAGCTGAATACATCATCGCCCAAGGAAATGATCAAATCATCCTTTGCGAGCGAGGTATCCGCACATACGAAACAGCAACAAGAAATACACTAGATATTTCTGCTGTGCCAATCTTGAAACAAGAGACACATTTACCAGTATTCGTTGATGTGACGCACTCAACTGGACGTAGAGATCTTCTCCTTCCAACAGCGAAAGCAGCTCTTGCGATTGGAGCAGACGGTGTTATGGCAGAAGTGCATCCAGATCCATCTGTTGCTCTATCTGACTCAGCACAGCAAATGGACATTCCTCAATTCGAAAAATGGTTAGATGCGTTAAGACCACTTGTTAACATTCACGCATAATAGATCAAAATGCCGCCGGATGACTGCCCGGCGGTTTTTCTATGGAGTAAATAGGATAAAGATTGGGAATGAAAGGAAAAGAGCACATTACAAGCCTCAATCGTGCTTGTTCACAATGTTTTCATTTTTAAAATTCAATAGAATCTGCTAAGATCAGTGTCATAGCTGACGTTCTCGACGGTTTTTTATGAAATATGATTCGATTTACAGGTAACAAGCTCATTAAAGTTTGTTTAATTTAGTTATAAAAAGAAAGGGAACGTTTTCATATGATGAAAAAACGTGTATAATTTCATAAAAGAATGTCATTTTGATGTAGATTGAAAAATTATGTGTCTCTTTTCATCGTTTTAATGACAAATAGGATATTATTTTCCTCGTATCTGACATGTCTCTATCCAATTGGTGAATGCTATAGATATGAAGTGTATTTGAAGGAGTGATTTATGTGAATAATGTTACAATATATGATGTAGCAAGAGAAGCAAATGTAAGTATGGCAACGGTATCACGCGTAGTGAATGGGAATCCGAATGTAAAACCAACAACAAGAAAAAAGGTACTTGAAGCGATTGATCGTCTTGGCTACCGCCCGAATGCTGTGGCACGAGGCCTTGCAAGTAAAAAAACAACAACGGTTGGGGTCATCATCCCTGATATTTCTAGTATCTTCTATTCAGAGCTTGCTCGCGGAATTGAAGATATCGCCACAATGTATAAGTACAACATCATTTTGAGCAACTCAGATCAAAATACCGATAAAGAGCTTCATCTATTAAATACAATGCTAGGTAAACAAGTAGATGGGATTGTCTTTATGGGCGGAAACATCACAGACGTGCTTGTTGAAGAATTTAAGCGCTCTCCTGTGCCAATTGTTCTTGCAGCATCTGTTGAAGAGCAGGCTCAAACACCATCTGTCAACATCAACTACGAGCAAGCGATTTATGATTCCGTTCAGCTTTTAGTTGAAAAAGGACATAAGCGAATTGCCTTCGTATCTGGTCCAATGTCAGAACCGATTAACTCTATGAGAAAGCTTGCAGGTTATAAGCGTGCGCTTGAAGAAGCGGGCATTGCATTTGACGATGCGCTCGTCGCTGAAGGCGATTACTCGTATGATTCTGGAATTGAATCACTTGCTCATCTCCTTGAGCAGTCTGACAAGCCGACAGCTGTTATCGCGGCTACAGATGAAATGGCGCTAGGTGTCATTCATGGAGCACAAGATAGAGGCGTATCGATTCCTGAGGATTTAGAAGTGATAGGCTTTGATAACACGAGACTTTCTCTTATGGTGCGTCCTCAGCTGACAACAGTTGTTCAGCCGACGTATGATATTGGTGCTGTCGCAATGAGACTGCTGACAAAGCTGATGAACAAAGAGCAAGTGGATGACCAAATTGTGGAGCTTCCACACCGAATTGAAGAAAGACAATCAACAAAATAAAACGAAAAAGCAGGCTTACACATGAGTGATTGCCTGCTTTTCTTATGCCTTTTTCTTTTCTCGTCTAACGGGCATCAGTGCTTTTTCTACAGTTTGAGCATTTTTTTCTGTGATTTCTGCTTTTCTTGGGATCGGTGGATATAAATCGTCAGGATCTCCCCATGTGGTTGGCAGAGTGACAGGCGATTGTTTATGCCAAGCCTGAACCCACTCCTGAGGCAGTTCATCAGGTGGTGTAATGCCTTTCATTTCAAGCCAAATTCGGCTCCACGCCCTTGGCACGACACGCCAAATATCATATCCTCCTCCTCCGACCGCGATCCATTTGCCATCACAATATTGATGAGCTAACTCATGGGCAATTCTAGGAATTTCCTCATATATTTTTATGGTGGCAGATAAATGGGTTAACGGATCATAGTAGTGTGCATCTGCTCCGTTTTGCGTCAAAATCACATCTGGTTTAAAAAAAGCAGCAATTTCAGTTATTGCTGTTCGATATGCTTCAAGAAACGATTCATCTTCTGTAAATGCATCAAGCGGAATATTGTAGGCGTAGCCATAGCCTTTATCGTGACCTCTTTCCTGTACTTGTCCAGTTCCAGGGAACAAATAGCGTCCCGTTTCATGAATCGAGACTGTACAAACCTCAGGGTCGTCATAGAAACTGAATTGTACACCATCTCCGTGATGGGCATCTGTATCAATATACAAAATTCTTGCACCGTATGTCTTTTGAATATATTGAATCGCAACTGAGCTGTCATTATAAATACAGAAGCCAGATGCACGCCCTTTAAACCCGTGATGAAGTCCACCGCCAAGATTCAGTGCATGTTGCGTGTGTCCCATCATGACTTGGTCAACGGCTGTGAGTGTCCCGCCAACAAGGAGAGAAGCTGCCTCATGCATACCTGCAAACATCGGTGTATCCTCCGTGCCAAGACCGTAGCGCTCACCCTCTGCTGTAGACAGCTTTCCTTCACTAGCCCGCTGCACAGCTTGAATATAATCGGCTGTATGGACGAGCTTTAATTCCTCAAGGGTCGCCATACGTGGTGCGACGATCTCATCATCTGTTAACGCCTTCATTTTTTGAAGCAGGTCATATGTTAAGTAGACACGAAGCTGATTGAAGGGGTGGTCTTGGTGAAACTGGTACGTTTGAAAAGAGGGTGAAAAAACAAAGGTCGCTTCCTTCATTTGATCGTCTGCTCCATAGGCCAAAGCACCTTATAGCCTTTTGCGCGAATCAGCTTCGTCACATGATCTGCATGCATGGTTTGAAGGCGGAAGACGAGTACTTTAGATGATTCATTTGCATGCGGATACACAAGCACACTGAGCATTTGAATATGCTGCTCCTTTAAAATAGCCGTGATGTCTGCAAGACCTTCTGTCATTTGGTCCACTTCAACCTCTAAGTGTGACCCAGGCTGATCTGCACCTGTCAGTCTAACAAAGGTACGAAGCAAATCAGTCTTTGTGATAATACCTACAAGTTTGCCGCGTCTCACCACTGGAAGGCAGCCAATTCCGTGTTCAAAAAAGACACTTGAAATCTCTTCAACGAAATCAAGCGGATGAGCAGTAATTGTCTCTAATACCATGATCTCTTCAACAGGCCGCTGAATAAAGAGCTGTCTTTTTTCTGTTTCAAATATACTTGGACTGGCATTTTTAATATCTCGATCTGTCACCATCCCAATGACAGAACCTTGATCAGATACGACCGGAATATGCCGAATGTGATGTGTACTCATTTTTTTGATGGCCTCTTCAATCGTATCGGTTTTTCGCAGCGTGATCACATCACGCTCCATAATTTGTTCAATCATCATTGTTTACCAATCCCCTTTGCCAAAAAAACGAATTGAACGTTAATACATAAAGCGCTGATGGAAGCGAAGACGATCGAAACGCTCAATCGAATCAGGACTCACATTTTTCCCGATTCTGGCCATTAAACAATTGGCTGGATGTGAGCTGATCTCTGGCTCGTCTGTTGCAAACCAAACAAGACCGCCTGCGTTCATCATTTTCTCCATCATCTTGCGGTACTCCCACACGTTTTTCTTTGTCCCCTTTAAATCCCAATGCCAGTAATATTCAGTTGTAATGACGATATAATTCTCCATTTGCTCATCCATCATGCTCACATCAAGTAAATGCTTGCCAAGTGAGCAGCCTCTAAATGGAGGAGCGACCTCAATCGCGCCAAGCTCGATTAAATTGTCCATGTTGCCCTCTGACCAGCGCTCAAGCGGATCAGGATACAAATACGTGACATAGCCGACAACAAGCTCATCCACTCTTGCAATGATAATACGTCCTTCTGGAAGGTCTGCTATTTCAACAAGTGCTTGTTTCTGTTCCTCTGGCGTGCGAAATGCCGTTAGTCCTTCATGAAACGTATAGTTCGCAAGCTCTGATGCAGGTACCGGCCCTTCAATAAGGATGGAACCTGTTTCTCGCTCAATGATTTTTGAATAATAAGTTTTAGGATGCTCCACGTATCCACCGCCTCAAATTCTAGTGAGTCGTCTCTATTTTATCTTAAAAGCTGCAAGAATTAAAACGGTTTCACTATAAGTTTTTTAAAAATTGAGAAAAAAAGTCATCTATACTATAATGGTCATTGTAAACGTATGCAAAGGGGGATTGTTTGATGAAAGTGGAAACGCTACCATCAGTAAAAGGGGACTATCATTTAAATGATTATGAGCAGGCATACAAAGAATTTTCATGGGAAGAAGCAAGAAAAAATTTCTCATGGTATGAAACAGGAAACATAAATGCAGCCTATGAAGCGATTGACAGACATGCGGACTCGTTTCGCAAGAACAAGGTGGCGCTTCACTACAAAGATTCACAGCGGGATGAAAAGTATACGTTCAGAGATATGAAAATCAACACAAATAAAGCGGGCAATCTATTCAGAGAAAAGGCACATGTGCAAAAAGGGGATCGCGTATTTATTTTTATGCCAAGATCACCTGAGCTCTATTTTCTTCTGCTTGGCGCAGTTAAAATTGGTGCGATCGTTGGGCCGTTATTTGAGGCATTTATGGAAGGTGCGGTCAAAGACCGTTTAGAAAATAGCGAGGCGAAGGTCATTGTGACAACGCCGGATCTGCTTGAACGAATTCCGTTTGCGGAGCTTCCGAAACTTGAATCCGTCATCATTGTCGGCGGTGAAAAGGAAGACGTCGATGGCGTTCGGACAATCCATTATGAAGAGGCTTTTGCACAGGCGGCGAAGGACCTTGAAATCGAATGGATGGATGAAAAAGACGGCTTTCTGCTTCATTACACGTCAGGGTCGACAGGTACGCCAAAAGGTGTGCTGCATGTCCATGGCGCAATGGTGCAGCAAGACCAGACTGGTAAATGGGTGCTTGATCTGAAAGAAGACGATGTCTACTGGTGCACAGCTGACCCAGGCTGGGTAACAGGCACAGTGTATGGCATTTTTTCACCGTGGTTAAATGGGGCGACGAATGTCATTTTAGGCGGCAGATTTAACCCTGATACGTGGTATGAAACAATTGAATCACTAGGCGTGACCGTTTGGTACAGTGCACCGACCGCCTTTAGAATGCTAATGGGAGCAGGAGATGACCTCATTCAAAAGTATGATCTTAGCTCGCTCCGTCATGTATTAAGTGTAGGTGAACCTCTGAATCCAGAAGTCATCCGCTGGGGAGACGCTGTTTTTGGCAAACGAATTCATGACACTTGGTGGATGACGGAAACCGGTGCACAGCTCATTTGTAATTATCCATGTCTGGACATTAAACCAGGTTCAATGGGGAAACCGATTCCAGGCGTAGAAGCTGCGATTGTAGATAATGCTGGAAATGAACTACCGCCATATCGGATGGGTAACCTCGCCATCAAAAAAGGCTGGCCATCTATGATGCATGCGATCTGGAACAATCCTGAAAAATATGAATCTTACTTTATGCCAGGAGATTGGTATGTTTCAGGAGATTCAGCTTATATGGACGAAGACGGATACTTTTGGTTCCAGGGACGTGTCGATGATGTGATCATGACATCAGGAGAGCGGGTTGGTCCTTTTGAGGTGGAAAGCAAGCTGGTTGAACATCCGGCGATTGCAGAGGCTGGTGTCATTGGAAAACCAGATCCGGTCCGTGGTGAAATTATTAAGGCATTCATTGCGCTTAGAAGCGGGTATGAGCCGACAGATGAGCTAAAAGAAGAGATTCGTACGTTTGTGAAAAAAGGGCTCGCTGCACATGCGGCACCGAGAGAAATTGAGTTTAAAGACAAATTGCCTAAAACGCGAAGCGGAAAAATTATGAGACGTGTACTAAAGGCGTGGGAACTGAATTTACCAGCTGGCGACCTATCGACAATGGAAGATTAATTTTTTTCATCAGTTGACTTGATATCAAAAATATGTTTAAAATGACATTAGTTGAATATGTAAAGGTTTTGACTGAGATTCAGTAGAATCATCTTTCCCTGTCCAAGAGAGCTGACGGCTGGTGCGAGTCAGTACAAAGAGATATTCGAATTACCCTCACGAACCGCTTTTACGAAAAGGAGCATGCATGCTGTCCTGATTAGTGAAAGAACGGATCTGTCCGTTATCAGTGTAAGTGAAAAGACGTGATGTATTGTCTTTTAAGCAGGGTGGTACCGCGATATATATCGTCCCTTCGTTCATTCGAAGGGGCGTTTTTTATGTTGAATTGTAAAAAAGGAGAATGAGATATGAGTCAATTGATGGAAGAGTTATCGTTTAGAGGATTAATTCAGCAACAAACAGATGAAGAAGGTTTAACTAAATTATTAGCAGAAGAAAAAATCAAGCTTTACTCCGGCTTTGACCCGACAGCGGACAGCTTACACATTGGCCACCTATTGCCAATTTTAACATTACGCAGATTCCAGGAAGCAGGCCATCACCCGATTGCTCTTGTTGGCGGCGCAACTGGACTAATCGGCGATCCTAGCTTCAAAAAAGCAGAACGTTCACTAAACCCAGCAGAAATTGTCGAACAGTGGTCAGATAAAATCAAAGGACAGCTTTCTCAATTTCTTGATTTTGAAGCAGGTGAGAACCCAGCCGTTATCGTGAATAACTATGACTGGATCAGCCAAATGAATGTGATCACGTTCCTTCGTGATATTGGGAAGAACTTTGGCGTGAACTTCATGCTGGCAAAAGATATCGTCAGCTCACGAATTGAAACAGGCATTTCGTACACAGAGTTCAGCTACGTCATCCTGCAATCTTTAGACTTCTTAAATCTTTACAGAAATGAAAACTGTAAGCTGCAAATTGGCGGAAGCGACCAGTGGGGAAATATCACATCTGGACTTGAGCTGATCCGTAAGTCTGAAGCAGAAGGGGCAAAAGCATTCGGTTTAACGATGCCGCTTGTCACGAAAGCAGACGGTACGAAGTTTGGTAAAACAGAAGGCGGCGCCATCTGGTTAGATAAAGAAAAAACATCTCCATATGAATTCTACCAATTCTGGATCAATACAGATGACCGTGACGTCGTGAAATACTTAAAATACTTTACGTTCTTATCGAAAGAAGAGATCGCATCGTACGAAGAAAAAGTGCAAACAGCACCTGAAAAACGTGAAGCACAGCGCCGTCTAGCAGAGGAAGTCACGACCCTTGTACATGGCCGTGAATCACTAGAACAGGCAGTCAACATCTCAAATGCGCTATTCAAAGGCGAGATTAAATCTCTTTCAGCCGAAGAAGTCAAAGTAGGCTTTAAAGATGTACCATCAATGGAGAAAAGCAGCACAGAAGAATTAACACTTGTTGATCTTCTTGTGGAATCAAAGCTGTCACCATCAAAACGCCAAGCACGTGAAGACATCACAAATGGCGCAGTTTCCATCAATGGAGAGAGACAAACTGATAAAGACTACGTCCTTTCAGCTGAAGATAGAATCGAAAACCAATTTACCGTCTTAAGAAGAGGGAAAAAGAAATATTTCCTTGTGACGTATAAATAAATCCTTATGAAACAGTAAGCATCATGAAAAGCACCTCAATTGTCCGTATGGGACTGACCCCCGTTTTTGAGACAGGAATCAAAACACCTTTATACAGCCAATTGCCGATAGTTTATCGGTGATTGGTTGTTTAGTTTCGTTTGAATACGAATGTTGTTATAATAATAAATGTATTCTTTGACAGTGCGTTCTACGATGGTGGTTGTAGTGCGATCAATCCTGTTAAGATAGAACGTTTCAGACTTTAGTGAGGAATGAAACGATTCGATGGAGGCATTATCAGCGGGCGTCCCTTTACGGGACATGCTCATGGTAATGCCTTTTATATGAACAGCTTTCTGATACTCGTAAGATGTATACACAGAACCTTGATCGCTATGTAACACGCAATTCTCAGGAAGTGCTGGGAGCTGATTAAGTGTGTTTAAGATAAAGTCTGTGTCCTGCTTATCACCAATCGTAAAAGCAATCACTTCTCCATTATATAAATCCAATATACTGGAAAGGTACAATTGTTTCTGTCCATAAGGCAAATACGTGATGTCCGTTACTAGTTTTTCAAGAGGGCGATCAGACTGAAAATTCCGATCCAGTATATTACCAGCTACGGCATAAGGCTGCCCATTCTTCTTACGCTTTTTCATTTTAACCCGGCATTGCCACTGGTTTTTCTGCATGATACGTTGAACAGTTTTATGGTTAATACGCATTCTCATTTTTAGTATGGCTGTGATTTTCCGATAACCATATCGATATTTGTGCTTTCGGCACAACGTGCCGACCTGTTTCTCTAGTTGTCTTTCAGAATGAGTCTGAGTCAAATCTTTTTTCCATCTATAATACGAAGTACGTAAGATGCCTAAATGGACACAGATGTCCTGTACCGTCATCGTTTTGCGCAATTCTTCTACCAGTTTGATTGACGTTTCCTTATCAACTTCCTTTCCAATTCGTTGTACTTTTTTAAAACTTCATTCTGTTGACTCAAATAGCGATTTTCTGCCTGTAGTCTCTCTAATTCAGAAGAGTACTCGGGGCCCTTTCCATAGGTATATTGTTTTCCAACAGGTTGTTCGAACCTGTGTGTATCCCCAGCTTTATGCCATCTCACCCATGTCTGAACCTGCGTCTTATTCTTGATATTCAATTCCTGCATGATCTCTTTCATAGGTACGCCTGCCAACCTCATTTCCACAGCCTTCTGTTTGACTTCAACCGGATAACTCACTCTTGTCCCCATAGAAAAAACACCTCCATGTTTTATTTCGGATCACAACGATCCGTTTTCAAACTTGAAGGTGTTTTTTATTTGTCTCATCTTATGGGGTCAGTTCCGTATACATTGAGGTGCTTTTCTTTTTATATTTAGAAGTGGAATCAAGCTTTTACAGAGCGGTTTTCTCTCATTTGTCTGCTTCTTGTTCAAGAAGTGAATCTTCGTTTGTATAAGCATGTTCTACCTTACAAATTCGGGTTGTATAGGCTTCATACCAATCCTTTTTCCCTTTTTTTTGAACACGCTGATGTGCTGTATGTGCTTTCCATTCTTTGATGGCTGCTAATGAATTCCAGTAAGAAACAGTGATTCCAACGCCTTGTTCATCTCTTACACTTTCTATTCCAAGAAAGCCGTCTAGTTCTTTCGCTAATTCTTCCATTTTTTGAGCAGCCGCAGCGTATTCCTTCTGCTCGACATTTGTTCGTTTTGATGTGAAAATCACGGCATAATAGGGTGTTGCAGGTGTTTGAGTAAATAACATCTAGTAGAACCTCCTTTTGTCTAACATATTATATATGAAAGAAAGAAAGTCCCGTAGTCTTTTTGTTTTAATTTAAAAAAGTCCAAGGTGCTTTATGATTATTTATATTTCTGTAAAATCATCTCATAAACATTACCTTGTTCACTTTTCTGTCATATTTTTCTTGTATAAAATAGAGTCGTATAAGATGAATAAGGGGGAATGAAAGTGATTCGTTTTAAGAAAAAGAGTTTGCAAATTCTTGTTGCCCTTGCCTTAGTGATAGGTTCAATGGCCTTCATCCAGCCGAAAGAAATCAAAGCAGCTGAGCACAATCCGGTTGTCATGGTACATGGTATTGGAGGAGCGTCTTATAACTTTGCTTCTATTAAAAGTTATTTGGTTGGACAAGGCTGGGATCGAAACCAATTATTTGCTATCGATTTTATAGACAAAACAGGGAATAACCGCAACAATGGTCCGCGTCTATCCAGATTCGTCAAAGATGTGCTAGCCAAAACGGGTGCCAAAAAAGTAGATATTGTGGCGCATAGTATGGGCGGGGCGAACACGTTATACTATGTTAAGAATCTAGACGGCGGCGATAAAATTGAAAACGTCGTCACCATTGGTGGAGCAAACGGACTCGTTTCAAGCAGAGCATTACCAGGAACAGATCCAAATCAAAAAATTCTTTACACATCTGTTTATAGCTCGGCAGATCTCATCGTCGTCAACAGCCTTTCTCGTTTAATTGGTGCAAGAAACGTCCTGATCCATGGCGTTGGCCATATCGGTCTATTAACCTCAAGCCAAGTGAAAGGCTATGTGAAAGAAGGATTGAATGGCGGAGGACAGAATACGAATTAAAAAATCAAAAAGACAGCGGTTTGTGCTGTCTTTTTTGATGTCATGGTTATATGGGTGCTGCTAGGTGATGGAGAAGATTTTTAGGAGGATAAAAGATGACGCAAAAACTCAAATATGCTTTCTTGGGCTACTTTCTCTATTTCCCATGTTCATTTCTGATCATCTATATGATCTGGATGGCAATCGTCAAATCAGTGCAATGGGCAGAAGTCATATCTAATTGTACATCCATCATTGGTATCTATTACTTAATAGCCAGTGTGTGTTTTGTCTTTTTCCTGCAAAAACAGACAAAACATCGTACATAGCCAAATAAAAACATGTACAAATCAACCACCATTCCTTACACTACATATAATGAACGAGAATCTTCGGAGGTGGGTATTTGTGCAACATCATCAAAAGGCTTTGATTATGGTCGATGTACAGAAAGCATTCGAGCACGAAAAATGGGGAGAACGGAATAACCTAGATGCAGAGAAGAACATCAGTCGTCTATTGACGTTTTGGAGAGAAAAAGGATGGACAGTCATTCATATTCAGCATACATCGGATCAGCCGCACTCCTTATTTCATCCAGCAAATGAAGGGCACTCCTTCAAAGAGATCGCTAAACCGCTAGATGAAGAAACGGTCATACAAAAGAAAGTCAACAGCAGCTTTATAGGTACAAACTTAGAGGAACAACTAAGATCAAACGAGATCAACACTGTTGTGATTGCTGGACTCACAACACCGCACTGCGTATCTACTACAACAAGAATGAGTGGAAACCTAGGCTTTGAGACATACCTCATTTCGGATGCAACAGCCGCCTTTGGACTCGCAGATCAAACCGGTACATATTATGATCCAGAAACGATCCATCGCCTTTCACTTGCAACACTGCATGACGAATTTGCGACTGTCCTGACAACAGAGCAGCTGATCACAAATTGGGCAAGCAAAAGCTCCTAGAATCATCTCTAGGAGCTTTTTGCTTGTTCATCCAGCGGCTGTTTTCGTTGTTCAATACTTGAGTAGATGAGATCAATTCCAATAAACAAGAAGCTGACAAAGAAAGATAAAATGAGTGTGCCGTACTCCCAAATGGAGACATTGACTATGTTCATATTAAGGACAAACTTAATTGAGAAATGCACAACGATCCATGAGAGTAGAAATTCAAAGATAAACTTGATCCATTCAGGAAATTTTAGCAAAGAGGAAATCCCTTTACCAATGAATACTAAAAAGATCGACCAAAAAAGAACAATTCCACTGACTAATAAACAGAAGGTCAACAATGAAAGAAATGAATTACAGGTAATGTATTCACCGAAAAGAAAGTTCACTCCTATGGAGACAACGAAAAAGGATAGCACTTGGTAACATATCAACAATACTAAAGGAATCAAATAAAAGGAAAATGAGAAGAATGGTTTATACCATGTCAGGTGGTTTATCATTAAAAGAGTCGTGATTATATCAAATGATTTTCCCTCAATTCAAATGAACAAGACCAGCAACGTGCGACTAGGTTAATCATCACAAAGAAACCTAAAGCATTGATATAACTTTGTTTCTAGGGTTTTTGTTATTGCTCATTACAAAGCAATTCAATTAACAAATGTAAAAAAACCTTGAAAATTATCGAACTTTGAACTCCTTCAAGAGCAGGTTAGGAATTTCATGCATTTTATCAAAATTAACATTTTCTTTACTTATTAACAAAGGATTAACATCTATAATTGGATTTGGAGTTATTAACTCTAAGGATTTTCTGCTGACATCAACCAGAAATGGATCCATTAAAACTTTTTCGTTGATTTTTTTTTGTATATATACATCTTCAGAATAACTAAAAATTATAAAGTTTATTGCAGCTAATTTTTTTTCGGGAGACAGCTTTCGGAATTGCTTGTAGAAGGATCTATATCTCTTTTCTTTTGAATCTACAAACATCATAATTACACTGGAACTTTCAAGTGGGAATACACATATATGAACCGATTTTATTTGATATTCGGGTGAATAGTTGTATATATTGTTAATAATATTGCCCTCAAAATCAGCTAGCAATGCAACAGTACTTTGGAAAGCGATTGGAACAACATAGTCTAGTGTTTGATGATAAAATAAATAATACTCATTTTCCCATCCTTTTTTTTCTACTCGTTTTGCACGATTAAATCCTTCAATATATTCTTGTAAATCTAAATTATTTATAATTTGTTTTTGCTCAATGTTTTCAAATGATTGTTCGTTACTATCCATAATATTATTAAACATTTCTATTTCTAATTTTCTTTTACTTATGCTTTTTAAATAATTTTTCATTGCAATTTGTGCTATCATTTTTGAGGTTGGTGTAGCTTCATAATTATCTGGATTTTCATAGTCACTAAATATTTTGCTATCACAATCTCTACAAATTAATTGAAAAGTACCAGTTTTATTTATACCTATATCATCATCCAATAATGGCATGTTTATTAATTTATGGTTATTATAAACAACCCCTTCATGAGCAATGTTTCTGAGGAAAAAAGCAGGTATTGAGTGCGAATTGCAAAAACTACTACATTTTTTGCCACAATAAAAACATTCATTGCTTTTTGCGTTTTTTCTACTCTGACTTAGTAATTGGCCAAAATATTTTCTGAACTCAACTTTCTTTTCTTTCATTGCATCCAATTCTACCTCTGAATCAGTTCCTAAACTAAGCATTTGAATTAAATCTTGATCATCAAAACTAAACATAAATTTTTACCCCTAAATGATCTATATTTTTTGAAGAAATTAATTATTTTGTCTTTTTAAAATTTAAAGAAGATATATTTAAAAAAAGTTTTGTGAAAAACGTCCATCATGACACGTTATAACAAGTACCACCAAAACCAAGAGGTAAGGATGAAAACATATTGCAAAGCAAGAGATAAATAAAACACCCTAGAAACGTTGATATATCAACAATTCTAGGGTGCTTAGTATCGCTAGTTAAAAGCGAATTAATTAACGAGAGTAGAACTCAACGATTAGTTGTTCGCTGATTTCAGGCGCTAATTCAGAACGCTCTGGAAGACGAGTGAAAGTTCCTTCAAGCTTTTCAGCATCGAAAGTAAGGTATTCAGGAACGAAGCTGTTCACTTCAACTGATTCTTTCACAACTGCAAGGTTTTGAGATTTCTCACGAAGAGCAATCGTTTGACCTGGTTTCACAGAGAAAGATGGGATGTCTACACGGCTTCCATCAACAAGGATGTGACCATGGTTAACTAGCTGACGAGCTTGGCGACGAGTACGAGCAAGGCCAAGACGGTATACTAGGTTGTCAAGGCGAGTTTCAAGAAGAATCATGAAGTTTTCACCTTGTTTACCAGGAAGTTTATCAGCTTTGTCAAATAGTGTACGGAATTGACGTTCGTTCACACCGTACATGTGACGAAGCTTTTGCTTCTCTTGTAATTGTAAACCGTATTCAGATAGTTTTTTGCGTTGTCCTGGACCATGTGGGCCTGGAGCGTAAGGGCGTTTTTCAAGTTCCTTACCTGTTCCGCTTAATGAAATGCCTAAACGGCGGGAAATCTTCCAACTTGGACCTGTATAGCGAGCCATAATGTGACTCCTCCTTATTTGTTTTTATTTGTGAAAAATAAAAACCGTCTGTTCTCTGTCTTTTCCGTCATTATGTTTTCATGCATCCTCGCTCCAGCAGCAGGGAGTTACAAGATGCACCTTCCTATAGAAGGAACAAAATGATACAAAAAAGCCGAACAAAAAGGCTGCCATATTTCACACAAGCTCTATTATATGACGCTGGATAGGAGAAGTCAACCTATTTAAAGGCAATGGCGATGCTTCGTGTGTGCGAAGAAAAATAAAAAGCCGGCAATGTGCCTGCTTTTTTGTAAGATTATGCATTTGTAGAGGCGGATAACGCCTTTTGGAGTACCTCAGTAAATTGAATCAAGTAGGTTTCATCTACTTCACTAAAACGGTCTTTCACAGGACTGTCAATGTCGAGAACCCCAATGATCTCTCCATTTACCTTAAGCGGAACGACAATTTCAGATTGTGATGCTGCATCACATGCGATATGTCCAGGGAATGCATGCACATCAGCGATACGCTGGACTTCACCTGTTGCAAAGGCAGTACCGCAAACGCCTTTCCCAGAAGGGATACGCACACATGCAGGTAGTCCGTTAAACGGTCCTAGCACAAGCTCGCCGCCTTTAGCCAAATAAAACCCTGCCCAATTGACCTCTGGGAGTGAATGATACAATAGCGCCGCCGCATTTGCTAGGTTAGCAATTAGATCAGGCTCACCATCTGTAATGGCTTCGACCTGTTTAACGAGCAATTGATAGTCTTTTGATGGATCGCCAGACTGTTTTTCGACATGAAACATGAAGATCTCCTACTTTCTATCTCAAAAATACATAACTTGCGTCTCACATGTGGGTTTTGTCGAGCAATTGTAAAAGGAACTTCCGTTTTCATCTTGAAGTATGTACACATGAAGAGGGGTGAGCGGATGAAAACATCAACAACCGTGCAAACAAAAGACCGTATTATTGAAGCTGCCATCAGACTTTTTAACCAAAAAGGATTTTCTGGAACCTCTGTCCGTGAAATTGCGAAGGAAGCAAACGTCAACGTTGCCCACATTTCTTATTACTTTCAAGGAAAAGGAGGGCTACTTGAGCAGCTCGTATCCGATTTTTATGAAGGCTATATTCATATGATTGAATCACATATCCATCACATGGAAACTCGTCATGCAAAAGAATGCTTATTACATGTGGTTTTTGATATTTTATCTTATCAGCACAAGCACCGTCAATTAACCCGTTTCGTTTATCGAGAGGTGACGATTGATTCGACGCTCATTAGAGAAATTATGTCGACCTATTTAACGAAAGAAAAATATTTGTTTCAGCTCATCATTGAAAAAGGTAAAAGCACCCATGTGATTTGTGAGCAGCTCTCCATCTCATCTTTTATGATTCAGCTGAAATCACTGCTCATGATGCCCTATTTACAGCCGCAATATTTAATGGAGGTGCTTTACTTAAATCCAAATGAGCCTTATTTCTATCAAACGTATTTTAAGGAACTGAGCCGCTCCCTTCATCATTTACTAGAACCAAAAAAGCCGGCATTAGATTCTCATTTAAAACTCATGATGTCTTCGAATTGATCATAAGCATATCCGAGATCTTCCGCTTGATGGGCATCAGACCCAAATATGAGCGGAATTTTTTTCTGTTTTGCAAGATCAATCATCCATTGATCTAAATAGATACTTCTGGCATATGTTTTACGAAGACCTGATGTATTAAAATCTAAGGACATGCCTTTTTTTGCCGTTTCTTCAAGACAAAGGGTAACCTTTTGACAAAGTGCAGGTGTCATCTCAAATGGGAAAAGCTGTTTGAATTTCTGCACAAGGGTGATATGACCGATTCTATTTGGCTTATAGCGACCTAAAGATGATAGAATAGAAGAATGAATTTGGTCATAGTAGTTTTGATAGACCTGTTCGATGCTGCCATAGAGGCTTATTAGCTGCTGGAAGGCATGCTCGTCAAAATCAAGGCAAATATAATCATCGCCAGCAGGAAGAAAGTGAACAGACAAAATGCTATCGTCTAGTTCTGGACCATAGCAGTCTAAAAAGGCACTTGTTTCCTCTTCATACTCTTTGATATAGTCAACCTCAAGCCCAGTTTTTACTATTAATTGTCCTTTGTATTCCTGTTTCAGCTGATCCAATTTCGTTATATACGATTCAAGTTCTTGAAGCTTCATGGCACTATCCTGCGCTGGTGTTGGATCATGGAACGATGGAGGCAGAGGGGCATGCTCAGTAAAGGTTATGGAATCAAATCCCTTTTTGATGGCTTTTTCAATATAAGAATGAAAAGAATCAGGCGTACCGTGCGGGCAAAACGGTGTATGTAGATGTGCATCTTGCTTCAGCATGTCGTCACCTCTTGTCGATATTTTGAAAAACGTCATGTTTATCAGTGAAAATAATGAAAAATCATGACCAAAAATGCTGGTTACATGGTATCATAATAACAATGAAAACGACAGCTTCCGCATACATAAAAGCAGGTCACATGAATACGTGTGATCAAATAATAGAAAGCGCTCAAATACGTTCTTGAAAAACATACATAAAACCGTGAATGGATGGTATTGGAAAACATACGATCCTGTTTATAAAAAGACAAATGCAAAGCGGACACGAAAGGGTTCTCAGGTCTACTCGGGACACTTTTACCCTGACATCACTTAGATCACAACAAGGGGGCTCATTATGGAGTTTATCATCGGTTTAATTGTCATTTTGCTTGCTTTGTTTTCAGTCGGTTATTTCCTCAGAAAAAATATATATAAAGAGATTGACCGATTGGAAGCATGGAAAATTGAAATTTTAAACAGATCAATTGTAGAAGAAATTTCAAAAATCAAACACTTAAAAATGACCGGAGAAACAGAGCAATTTTTTGAAAGGTGGCGTGCAGAGTGGGACGATATCGTCACAGCCCATCTTCCAAAGGTAGAGGAGCTATTATATGACGCAGAAGAGTATTCTGATAAATATCGATTCTCCAAAGCCAAGCAGGTTCTAACTCATATTGAGGACTTGCTGAGTGCTGCTGATTCGAACATCGAAGACATATTAAAAGAAATTGCAGACCTTGTCACAAGCGAGGAGCAAAACCGCAAGGACATTGAAAAGGTCAAAGAGCAATACCAAACGGTTCGAAAAAATCTGCTTGCGTACAGCCATTTATATGGCACCCTTTATGACAAAATGGAGCAGGACTTAGATGAGGCCTGGGAAGGGATTAAGCAGTACGAGGAAGAAACAGAAAACGGAAACTACATGAAAGCAAGAAAGATTTTGCTTGAGCAAGACCGCAGACTCGACCAGCTTCAACTATATATCAATGATGTACCAAAACTTATTGCAGACTGCAAACAAACCGTACCAGGTCAGCTGACGAAGTTGAAAGACGGATATCAAGAAATGTCGGAAAAAGGCTACAAGCTGGAGCATATCCAGATCACGAAAGAGCTGGAGACTTTAAACAAACAGCTTGCAAGAGCGGAAAAATTGCTCATTGATGAACTCAATTTAGAAGAGGCATCAAGCATTTTGCAAATGATCGATGATGCGATTGAGACGCTGTATGATCAGCTGGAGGCGGAAGTAGAGGCAGGTCAAGAAATCAAAAGCAGAATGCCTGAGCTCACAGAAGCATTCGAAAAGCTTGAGCAAGATCATACACAAACAAAGGCAGAAACGGCTCTTGTGAAAGAAAGCTACAAGCTGACAGCAGGAGAACTCGATCAACAGAAGGCATTTGAAAAACGTTTAGAAGAAATTGAAAAGCTGATGAAACAAATCCGTGAGAAGCTTGATCGTGATCACGTGGCTTATTCATTATTAATGGATGAAATCAATCAGCTGGAGACCTTTATTGAAGATGCAAAAGCTTTACATGACACATTTAAAGGTCATCTCCAATCATTAAGAAAAGAAGAATTACAAGCGAGAGAAACACTGGCTGAGCTTAAAACGATGCTGACAGATACAGTACGCCAGCTACATAAAAGCAATATTCCAGGTGTACCTGCTGAGATGAAAGAGCGGGCTGAAAAAGCGCAAGAGATGATTCATCAAGTGCACGAGCAGCTGGAAAACCTGCCGCTCAACATGCCAGCAGTAAATCAGCAATTAAAAGAAGCCTCTGACACAGTCAGAAATGTTGTGGATGAGACAGAAGAAATGCTTAGTAAAGTGGATCAAATTGAACGAATCATTCAGTACGGCAATCGTTTTAGAAGTCAAAACCATATTCTTTCAGAACAATTAAAAGAGGCAGAACGAAGATTTTACGCCTATGATTATACTGGATCATTTGATATAGCAGCAGCGGCTGTTGAAAAAGCATCACCTGGCGCTGTTCAGAAGCTATTAGCTCAGCAAGAAAAAGAGTATCAGCATCAATAAAAAAGCTGAAGTCCTATCAATGGACTTCAGCTTTTTTTGCTATGACGCTTGTTTTTGACGCTCTTCTGAAGCAGAAGAAGTGAAAAGAGAGATCACAAATCCGATCACGATCCCAAGTATTGCAGGGACAATCCAGCCTATACCAAGGTCATAAAAAGGCAGGATTGATTGAAAGACGTCTTTTATTGGACCGATTGGAAAGTTCGCTGCTGCTAAGCCGTCAAATAAGCTCACGCAGCCTGTTAAAATTAAAGAGAGAACATATACAGGTCTTCTATGTCCAAGCCACTTATCAGCAAGTGACAAAACGATGATCACAATTGCTAGCGGATAAATCGCAGTTAAAACTGGTACAGAGAAAGCGATAATATGAGCAAGTCCAAAATTCGAAATGATAAAACTGAATAATGTCACGAGTGTAACGACCATTTTATAAGAAAGCTTAGGTAGTAACTTCGAGAAATACTCTCCGCATGATGTAACGAGGCCGATACTTGTTGTTAAACAAGCAACCGTAATCGCAGCACCCAACACAATATTTCCTAAACTGCCGAATAGGAATTGAGAAGACTGAGCCAAGATTTTACTGCCATCTCCAACAAAACCAATGGCGTGTGTACTTGAAGCGCCTAAATAAGCAAGAGATAGATAAACAAATGTTAATCCGCAAGCAGCAATTAAACCTGCTTTGATACAAGCGGATGTCAGTGCCTTTTTACTTGTCACGCCGCGTCCTTTAATGGCGTTGATGACAACAACCCCAAACACAATAGAAGCAAGAGCATCCATTGTTTTATAGCCCTCTAAAAATCCTTTGAAAAATGATCCATTGCTATACGATACATCAGGTGTGCCAATGACGCCCATCGGCGTTAAAATGGCTTTGACAATAATAAGAAGAATAATCGTAAATTTAATCGGTGTTAACACTTTTCCTACACGATCTACAATCTTCGTTGGATTTAAAGCAAGATAGTACGTAATACCAAAAAAGACAAGTGTAAATAAAAGAAGGGAGAGCCAAGCTGGTACACCTGCTAAAAAGGGTAATGCACCAATTTCATATGAAACCGTTCCTGTACGCGGGATAGCGAATAGCGGCCCGATCGATAAATATAAAATGACTGTAAATACTGTTCCAAAAGTGGGGTGAGCTTTATCGGCTAATCCTTTGGCATCTCGTCCTGTTAAAGCGATCGCAATAATCCCAAGAAGGGGTAAACCGACACCTGTTAATAAAAATCCGCCCATTGCTTTCCATACATTTGTGCCAGCATATTGTCCAAGCTCTGGTGGATAAATCATATTTCCGGCGCCGAAGAATAGAGCAAATAACATAAACCCGATAATAACTGTATCTTTCGTCGACAATGTTGCCTTCATTGAATATAAAGCCTCCAATATTATGTTGAAATATTCTGTTAATTAGTTGCTAAAACCGTTCTTCATTAACATTCACTAATTATAAAGGATGTACGCCTGATGTCAACATGTGTTTTCGTACAAAAGTCATGAATTTTTCTATTTTAGTATATGGAGAACAATAAAAAACATCCTCTTCATCTAAGAAGAGGATGTTTGAATGTTTGCTGCTTATTAAGCCAGCTGTTTAGGTGGACTCGTGAATAAAGAAATGAGAAGTCCGATAATGGCTCCAAGAACGGCAGGGATAGCCCAACCAATCCCAAGATCGTATAGAGGAACAGCACCTTCTAAAAATTCAGGTAATGCGCCAAGAGGGATTTTTGCTGCCACTAACCCGTCGATCACGGCAAAGATACCTGTAAAAATGAGTGAAACGATATAAATGATTCGTCTTCCATTGATCCAACGATCGAGAAAAGATAAGAGAATGATCACGATGGCTAACGGATAAATCGCAACAAGAACAGGAACTGAAAGTGAAATAATTTGCGCCAGTCCAAGGTTAGCCACAAACGTACTAAATAAAGATACAATTAAAACAACTGTACGATAAGAAAAACGTGGAAACAGTGATGAAAAATATTCCCCACACGATGAAACAAGTCCAACACTTGTCGTCAAGCAGGCAAATAAAATTGCTGCCCCTAACACAATATTTCCAGCAGAACCAAATAAAAAGTTTGCTGAAAGTGAAAGGAGTTTTCCACCATCATTTGCACCGACCATACCTGTAGCTTCAGGACTTGATGCCCCTACATATGCGAGTGATATGTATACAAGAGCTAGTCCAGCTGCTGCTACAAGCCCTGCTTTAATACAAGCGGCAGCAAGAGATTTACGTTCTGTAATACCGCGCTCCTTTACAGCCGTGACAACGACAATTCCGAAAACGATTGAAGCAAGAGCATCCATGGTTTTATAGCCTTCTAAAAAGCCGGTAAACAGTGGGCTTCCTTCATAGGATGGATGCGGACTGCCAATTCCACCCATCGGTGTTGCAATGGCTTTAATCACAATTAAAGCGATGACAGCGAGTAAAATTGGTGTTAAAATTTTACCGATTCGATCAACTAGTTTCGATGGGTTTAAAGCAAGGGCATAGGTAATACCGAAAAAAGCAATCGAGAATAACAATAATGGAATCCATGATTCAGCCTGTGCTTCAGAAAGAAACGGAGCCAAACCAATTTCATACGAAACCGTTCCTGTACGAGGAATCGCAAAAAAAGGTCCAATGGATAAATATAAAATGACGGTGAAAATGGTACCGAATGTAGGATGAGCTTTATCAGCAAGTCCCTTTGCACCTGTTCCTGTCAGGGCAACGGCGATAACGCCTAAGAGCGGGAGCCCAACCCCTGTTAGTAAAAATCCACCGATCGCAAGCCACACGTTTTCACCCGCGTACTGTCCAAGTACTGGAGGGAAAATCATATTGCCTGCGCCGAAAAAGAGTGCAAACAACATTAACCCGATAGCTAATGTGTCTGATTGACTTAACTTATTTTTCATAAGGTTGCCCCCTATTATTTTATTTTTCCGCCATGTTAAAATATTCTGTCAATTAGGGATAAAATATGACAATGGCACTATGCATGATATAGTGTATTGATCAGCTTGTCAATATACCGCTTGATATACAAATAAAAGGAATTTGGAATGATAATTAGTTTAAATGTAAGAGGATGAGGAGTTTCGCCATGATGTATCTTGATAATAGTGCAACCACAAAACCGTACCCAGAGGTTTTACAAGTATATCAGCAAGTGAGTGAACGTTTTTTTGGGAATCCATCATCGCTTCATCAGCTCGGAATTGATGCAAGCAGGCTGCTAAATGAAACGAGAAAACAAATGCTTCACTATACAGGATTGAAACAATATGAGATTATTTTTACTTCTGGTGCAACAGAAGCAAATAACATTGCCATTAAAGGAGCAGCTCTCGCCAAAATGAACCGAGGGAAACATATTGTGACAACAGCAATTGAACATCCCTCCGTTATCGAATCGTTTGAACAGCTGAAGTCTTTATTTGGCTTTGATATTTCCTATATTCAAGTAAATGAACATGGTCATGCAGATATGAATCACTTAAAAGAAGTGCTTCGTCCTGATACAGTTCTTGTCAGCATGATGCACGTCAATAACGAAACGGGTGCCATCCAGCCGATTGAAGATGCTGCTGGCATGATTCGTGAGCATGCTGAAAATGCCCTTTTTCATGTCGATGGGGTTCAGGGAATGTGCAGAGTAGCACTTGATAAACAGCTGGATGTGGATCTTTTGACGATATCAGGCCACAAAATTCATGGCTTAAAAGGCACAGGAGCGCTCTTTTTAAAGAAAGGTATAGTGCTTGCCCCTTTTATCACAGGAGGAGAGCAGGAACTAGGCCTCCGCTCAGGTACAGAAAACCCTGCTGGTGCTGTCAGCCTAGCAAAAGCCATGAAACAATCATTCGAGCAGCAAAAAAAACATCATGATGAAATGCTCAACTTAAAAACGCAGCTACAAAAGCAGCTTGGAGAAATAGAAGGTATTGTCATCAACACACCGCTAACGCAAAGTGCGCCGCATATTGTGAATTTTTCAGTACCAGGTATTCAAATCGAGGTCCTTCTCCATATGCTCGAAAAAGAAGGCATATATGTCTCGACAACCTCTGCTTGCTCAGCTAAGAAAAAGGAGCCAAGCCAAGTTCTCCTAGCGATGGGGAAATCGGAAGAAGCGGCAAAAAGCAGTATGAGAATCAGTTTGACGTATGGACAAGGACCAGAGCTCGCGCCGCAAATCATCACATCGATCGCACAAAGTGTGAAAAAATTAAAAGGAATGAGATAACAACATGAAATATGATCATATTTTAGTCCGTTTTGGTGAAATTTCAACAAAAGGAAAAAATAGAAAGAAGTTTATTGAAAAACTAAGGCAGCATATCCGGTTTGTATTGAAAGACTTTGAAGCATTAAAGTACGCATCTGATAGAGACCGCATTACGATTATGCTGAACGGAGAAGACCCTGAACCGATTTCAGAACAGCTTAAAGGTGTATTTGGCATTCAAAGCTTTAGTCTGGCAGTGAAATGTGAGACAAACCTCGATGCCATCAAAGAAGCGGCACTCACAGCGGTACAGGAAGTGTATGAACAAGGAAATACATTTAAAGTCTCAACGAAACGGTCTTATAAGCAATTTGAACTTGATTCAAATGAAATGAACCGTGAAATTGGTGGACATGTGCTGAGGAATACAGAAAATGTAACGGTCAATGTCAAACAGCCGGATGTGCATTTGCGTATTGAAATAAGAGAACATGCGACATATATTACATTTAAAGATGTCAAAGGTGCAGGCGGATTGCCGGTTGGTTCAAGCGGAAGAGCGATGCTCATGCTTTCAGGCGGCTTTGACAGCCCAGTTGCCGGCTATCAAGCGATGAAACGCGGTATTCAAATTGAGGCTGTCCATTTCTTTAGTCCCCCATATACAAGTGAACGTGCCAAGCAAAAGGTCATTGATCTGACAGAATGCTTAGCTGCATATGGAGGCGAAATAAAACTTCACATCGTCCCTTTTACAAAAATTCAAGAGCTGATTCATAAACAAGTACCTGAAAACTATACGATGACATCAACAAGAAGAATGATGCTGAAAATTGCAGATAAAATAAGAGAGAAGCGCGACGCTCTTGCAATTATTACTGGTGAAAGCCTTGGACAAGTCGCAAGTCAAACACTTGAAAGCATGTATGCCATTAACCATGTGACCAATACACCAATCATTCGCCCGCTTATTGCGGTTGATAAGAATGACATTATTGATGAAGCGAGACGAATTGGCACTTACGAGACAAGCATTCAGCCTTTCGAGGACTGCTGCACGATCTTTACGCCGCCGTCTCCTAAAACAAAACCAAAGCTTGAGAAAGTAGAACGCTACGAAAGCTTTGCTGATTTTGAACCAATGCTCGATGAGGCAGTGGAGCAAATTGAAACGATTATCGTCAAAAATGAGAAGAAAGCGGCAGACGAATTCGCTGATTTATTCTAAAATAAAAATTTCATAATAATTACCATAAAATCAATCGCATGAAGTCATGTGTTTCTACACATTCTATATTCACAAGGAGGTGAGAACACATGGCTCAACAAAACAGACAAAGCAGTTCTAACCAATTACTAGTACCAGGCGCTGCACAAGCAATCGACCAAATGAAGTACGAAATCGCTTCTGAATTCGGTGTAAACCTTGGTGCAGAAACAACAGCTCGCGCTAACGGATCAGTTGGTGGAGAAATCACTAAGCGTCTTGTATCTTACGCTCAACAACATATGGGTGGCGGATCTTTCTAAGACACACAATTAAAAAGCTATGGCTTAGGAGCGGGATCATTCCCGCTCTTTTCTTTTGTACATAAAAATAGTTTGAATATTTACAAAAAAGGAGACGGATTGAAAAAATTATGGCATAATACTAGGAGTAGGTCCTAATTCGAGCATTTTTCAGTTATGAATGTTAGAATAGGTAAATTGAAACATGTTTCGTTTCATAGAAAGAGGCTAAAAGGAGCTGTACCATGAAAAGAGAAGACTTAATTGCACCAGAACAATATAACTTAGTCAGTGAGATTGAAGCGTTCAGTCATGACAAGGAGAAAATGGCCCTGCACTGGCAGGATGGAAATGACCACGAAGCACATGTGACATATGCAGTTTTAGTGGAAGAAGCAAATAAAATTGGTCATGTATTATTAAATGCAGGATTTAAAAAAGGCGATAAAATCATTGTGATGGTGCCGCGCATGTTAGAGGCATACAGCATTTATTTAGCGATCTTGAAAACAGGAATGGTCGTCATTCCTTGTTCAGAAATGCTGCGTGCAAAAGATTTAGATTACCGAATTGAACATGCAGAAGCAAAGGGAGCGATCGTTTACTCTTCATTCATTCAATCGTTCGACGGAACCAATCAGCCAAACGATTTTAAAACATTCTCAATCGGTGAAAACGATCATGGTTGGACAAACATTCTCGCGCAAAAGGAAGAGCAATCAAGCGAGCTGCAAATGGCTCCAACAACACGCACTGATATGGCATTCTTATCCTATACATCTGGTACAACAGGCAACCCAAAAGGGGTTGTTCATACACATGGCTGGGCATATGCACATTTACGCACCGCTGCCAAAGCATGGCTCTCCATTAATGAAGGGGATAAAGTTTGGGCGACAGCAGGACCAGGCTGGCAAAAATGGGTGTGGAGCCCTCTTTTATCTGTGTTAGGAAGCGGGGCAGAAGGCTTTGTATACGGAGGGAAATTCAATCCAAATACGTATTTAGAACTGCTTCAAAAAAATGAAATCAATGTCCTATGCTGTACGCCGACAGAATACCGATTTATGGCGAAAGTAGATGACTTAAGTCAGTACGAGCTTCCAAAGCTACATAGTGCCGTGTCTGCGGGAGAGCCGCTTAACCGTGAAGTCATTGATACATTCAAAAAGCATTTCGATATAGAAGTACGAGACGGCTATGGCCAAACAGAAAGCACACTGCTCGTAGGGGTGCTAAAAGGAATGGACATCAAGCCTGGCAGTATGGGAAAACCAACACCTGGCAACGAAGTCGAGATCATTGATGAGGACGGCAGCGTATGTGCTCCTGGAGAAGTGGGTGACATTGCGGTTCATCTCGAAACGCCGGCTTTATTTAAGGAATACTACAAAGATGAAGAGCGTACAAAGGCGCAGCGCCGCGGGAATTACTTTATTACCGGTGACCGTGCGAAAAAAGATGAAGATGGCTACTTCTGGTTTGAAAGCCGCAGAGATGATATCATCGTCAGCTCAGGCTATACCATTGGGCCGTTTGAAGTAGAAGATGCGCTCATTAAACATCCAGCAGTGAAAGAATGTGCGGTTGTGGCGAGTCCAGATGAAATCAGAGGATCCATCGTGAAGGCATATGTTGTCCTGCGTGATGAATCAGCACAAAGTGATGAGCTAATCAAAGAGCTGCAAACACATGTGAAAAACACAACAGCACCTTACAAATACCCAAGAGAAATTGAATTCATTGACGAACTGCCAAAAACACCGTCAGCGAAAATCCGTCGTGTAGAGCTGAGAGAAAGAGAGCTTGCACGAAAAGGATCTTGATGAATAAACGAAAAGCGTTTGGATGAAAGCATCCAGCGCTTTTTTGTGTATTGAAAAGGCTATTTAGCCAGTGTCAGTATGATCTCAATAGGAAGATCACATTCAATTGCCTAGAGGAAATGATAAGACATAGGATATATGCTACATTACAATTAATGGTTTTTTGTTAAGAAGTTATTTAAATGTCTAATAGGGGTTTTTAGAATGGCTCATAAAGAACAGCGCAAGGGAGTAGTTCTTGCTGTTTTTGATACGTTGACATTTGGTATACCAGTGTTGCTATGGAATTTATATAAGAATACAAGTACCACATTGAAATTCATGATCCCGATCATTCCCATTGTTGGTCTCATTACGTATCTTTTAGCATCTCTTGATTAATAAAATATAAAATCCTTTGTATGAGCGATACGCTCATGCTTTTTTATTTAGGTCCTTTTTTGAAAATCGTTTGATTTAATAGGCGGAAAGCTTGTACGATCTCATCCATTTGTTCTATATCCGAAGAAGATAGGCTGTCTATTAGCATTCTTTCGATTTGCTGGAAGGCTTCGTTCATACAGGCACGGCCTTTGTTAGAAAGCATAATGACATGTTTTCGTTTGTCATCACGGTCTTCTTCTCTATCAATGAATTGTTTCTCGTGCAGTTTTTTTAGTTCTCTACTGACATTCGGAAGAGACATGTGCTGACAGTCGGCAATTTCACTTGGCGTAAGTGGCTCGCTGACAGCTAGTTGCTCTAGTATTAAGTATTGTAAGGTTGTTAGGTTAGCTGGTTTGACTTTGTTCATCAGGGCGTGCTTCAGCTCTGAAAAAGTAGAAGCAAATGCGACGAATTCCTTGAAGAAATGGGAATGTTTCATGTTTATCACCTCCTACGTAACATACCAAAATTATTATCGAAAAACAATTATCATTTGACAACTATTTAATGGAGGTATATCATTTAGTTATCAAATGATAATAAAAGGAGATCATACATGAATGTACTTATTATTTATACTCACCCCCATCACAATAGTTTAAATGGTGCTTTTTTAAAAGAAATCATGAAAGGTAGTGAAGAAAATCCACTAGTTCATGAAGTGAAAATCATCGATTTATACAAAGAAGAATTTGATCCTGTGCTGGTTTTTAATCAAGAGAAAAAAAGACGTGACATGCATAAGGACCCTGACATTCGGGTGTATCAGGAGAAGATCAAATGGGCGGACAAAATCGTGTTTGTATATCCTATTTGGTGGGGAAGACCTCCAGCCATGCTGCTTGGCTTTATTGACCGCATGTTTGCTGCGAATTTTGCTTATCGTCAAACAGGCGGGCTGCTTCCAGAAGGACTGTTAAAAGGAAAAAGTGCTGTTTGTGTATCGACGATGCAAGGGCCAACCAACTACCCTTTGTTCTTTTTGCGAAATGCACACAAGATGTTAATGAAACGAGCCCTCTTACAATATGTCGGAATCAAACCTGTGAAGTTCTTTGAGTTCGGCATGATGGAAAGCCCAAAAGGAAAACATGACGTCAAATTAAAACGAATCTACAACTATTTTAGAAATATCAGCAAATAAACCAATTAGTGAGTCACTTTTCTTCTAATTTGATCCTTTTATGTTCTAAAATGACAGTGAGGGTGGGAGAACTCTTCCTCGTCATTTGAAAAGGGGGATATGGATGAAGAAAACATTGTTTAAAGACGCGGCGATTTTAACACTTGATCCAACTATTGGTTTTTTAGAAAAAGGAGATTTATTAATTGAAGGGACACAGATTTTAGAGGTCGGATCTTTCATTGAAGCAAATGATGCTGACATTGTCGATGCGTCCGATATGGTGATCATGCCAGGGCTAGTGGATACACATCGTCATGTGTGGCAGTCAGTCATCAGAGGCATAGGCACAGATTGGTCTTTACAGACATATTTGAGCAAAATCTATTATGGGAACTATGGTGCGATGAGACGCCCATCCGATGATCGGATCGCGAATTATTTAGGGGCTTTAGAGGCTTTAGATGCAGGAGTGACCACGTTTTTAGACTGGACGATGATCAATTCAATGGATCATACAGAAGAGCTCATTGGAGGATTAAAGGATGCTGGTATTCGAGCTGTTTTTGCTTTCGGTGCCTCTGGAGATGCTGAGTATTGGGATAGGGAGAGCACGCTCACCAATATGGATGATGCAGCACGCGTGAAAAAAGCGCATTTTCAATCATCAGATCAGCTTTTGACAATGGGGCTTGCGATTCGTGGGCCAGAATTTTCTTCATGGGAAACTTCAGTATTTGAAATCGAAACAGCCCGGTCGCTAGATGCTCTATGCAGTATGCATATTGGCTTTGGGAACTGGGGAGCAGAGGATCGTTCGATTGAGCGGCTTCACAAAGCAGGGTTACTTGGGCCTGACCTTAACATGGTGCATATCAATGCAATCGATGCAGATCAAATGAAGATGCTGGCAGACAGCGGAAGCTCCATATCCATTACACCTGAAATTGAAATGATGATGGGTCACGGTTATCCAGTGACAGGACTTGCGATTGAACAAGGTGTTCTTCCAACGCTAGGTGTAGACGTGGTCACGGCAACAGGCGGAGATTTATTTGCTCAAATGAAGTTCGGGCTTCAGGCAGAGCGCGCGCTCCAAAATCAATCATTGCTCATGGAGGGAATCATGCCGGGGCCTGAACTTGGAATTTCTGCTCAACAAATGCTTGAAGCTGCGACGATCAATGGGGCTCGTGCATTACAGCTTGATCATAAAATTGGCTCGCTCACACCTGGAAAAGAAGCTGATTTCATCCTAATCGACCGGACAAGCATGAATCTTCTGCCGATGACAGATCCGGCTGGAGCGGTTGTCCAAACGGCACATCCTTCAAATGTTGACTCTGTTTATGTGGCTGGAAAAGCAGTGAAACGAAACGGAAAGCTTGTCGGTGTGAATCTAGAAGAGGTCAAACGAAAAGCTTATGCGGCAAGAGATCATATTCTATCGCACAAGTTTGAATCAACGCCATCATAAACAAACAATCCCCATAGGCAGCTGCCTATGGGGATGAGATTACAAGGATTCTTTAATGACCTTTTTATAATATTGGACAGATAGGAATCCAAAGATAGAATATAACACCGTATAAATCGACATGACGATGAGCATTGGTGTCCACAGTTCACCGCCGAATAAAAACCAGCCTGACTGTACTGCAAAGTAGCTGTGCAGCAATCCGACAATGAGCGGAATCCCAAAGTTAAATAGCTGTTTGAGACGAATGCCTTTTAATAGATCCTTCTCAGTAAAACCAAGCTTACGCAAGATCGTGTATGAGCTTTGTTCTTCTTCACTTTCATTCATCTGCTTGAAGTATAAAATACAGCCTGATGTGACAAGGAAGCTGAGACCTAAAAATCCGACGACAAACATCATCAGTCCTATTGTTTGCTTTTGCTGATGATCTGAAGCCAATTGAGACATACTGTTGTCACCTAGTTTTAAAGAGGTAAACACACTATTTGCTTGTTCAAGATTTTTATGATCTTTTATGTTGACTGCTATATATTGGCTTTTATCAAGCTGTAGCTTAGGATCCTTCTGTTGGTCAAGCTGCTCAAAAACATCTTGACTCACGACGGCAACAGGCAGACCCCCAGAAGTGAAGTTGTAAGAAATGAGATAATCTTTTTTTAAATCCAAAACTTTCAAATCGAGCGGTTTCTTGATGAGAAGCTTCACATCGCCTGAGCTTTTAATCGGCATGAATTTCTTTAATAGATCACTGTAGCCGCTTAAAATCACTTCGTTGTTCTCCACATGGATATTTGGTGCGTTTTTCTCACTAATGACAGGCAGTGTCAATATGCCTGGTTCATTATTCATATTTTTTAACTCTGAATCCATATCCATGAGTTTTTTTGCATCAAATTTTGCTAGAATCACTTTGACCTGCTTTAGATCATACGCAATTTGTTTGTCAGAAAGTGCACGAGTGAAGGTATTGGCTTCTTTCTCTGAGCCCATGACGAAATGTGATGGGATCTGTTGTTCAGCGGTTTTTTCTGCTGAGTAATAGGAAATGTAGCTTAAAGATAACAACCCGATAGCCAGTGCAGATACCGTTGTAATAATCGTTAAAAGAAGTGCGTTTGATTTTAACCGGAACATAATAGATGACAGAGACAGGACTTCATGAATGGCGAGATAGCCATTTTTTCGTTTACGTACGATATTGGCAATGAACGAAACAGAGCCTTTATAGAAAAGAAAGGTACCGATAATGACAGAGGCTAGAATATAAATCATCGCTAATAATAACGCAAACAAGGACGTATATGAGCCGGTCAAAAGCTTAGAGGAAATATAATAGCCTGAACTGATCAAGACAATACCGAGAACCCCAATGATGATTTCAAACACAGAGATTTTTTTCACACGCTGCTCTGTAGAAGACGTGGTTCTAAACAAAGATAAAATCGTCTGTCTATTAATAAACCATCGATTTCTTAACATAATCAATCCATAGATGATGAAAAAGACGATCAGTGTCTGCAAAAGGGCCATGCCTGAAAAATGTAGGTTGGCGATGGCGTTCACCCCGGTTACTTTAAATAGCACCATCAGCATGAGCTTTGAACCGATAAAACCAGCTATGATACCAACAGCCATTGAGAACACGTATAGGATAAAGTTTTCTGCATTGAGCAGTTTGGCAATTTTTTGTTTCGTCATGCCAATGAGCTGCAGGAGACCTATTTCTCTCCCTCTTCGTTTAATAAAAATGCTGTTCGCATATAACAAGAAGATCCCAACAATGGCAATGAGTAGGACCGAAGCGGCTTTGATCGATGCACCACCCTTAATGGACCCTTTTACATCATCAAGTGCTGGTGAGTACTGCAAGGTGACAAAAGAAAAGTAGAGCGCCACACTAAACACAAGAGCAAACACATATAAATAGTAATTCTTCAAATTTTTCTTCAAGTTACGGAGGATGAGCTGATTAATGTTCATGCTTCACACCGCCTAAAACACCTTGCGTTTTCATAATATCCTCGAAAAACATCTTTCTCTCTAAAGCCCCTTTATTCAACTGAGTATAGATTTGGCCATCCTTGATAAAAATGACGCGTCTTGAATAGCTGGCTGCGACAGGATCATGTGTCACCATGACAATGGTCGCTTTTCGTTTGCGATTGAAATCTTGTAGCTTATTGAGTAAATCAGAGGCAGATTTAGAATCAAGCGCTCCGGTAGGTTCATCCGCGAAAATAAGACTCGGTTCATGAATGAAGGCACGAACTGCTGATGTCCGCTGCTTTTGTCCACCAGAGAGTTCATTCGGATATTTGTCTCTTAGTTCATAGATGCCCATGTCCTCCGCAAGCTGTTGAAAACGTTCGAAAGCTTCTTTCTTCGGCGTTTTGGAGATAGATAATGGCAAGAGGATGTTCTCTTTGACCGTGAGTGTATCAAGTAAGTTATAATCCTGAAAAACAAAGCCAAGCTGCTTTTTTCTGAATTCTGCTAGCTGCTGATCCTTCATTTGTGTCATCTCAACATCTGCGATACGAATGGATCCGCTGGACACATGATCAATAGAGGACAATACGTTCAGAAGGGTTGTTTTCCCTGAGCCTGATGGACCCATGATGCTGACGAATTCTCCAGCTTCAATCGTCAAGTCAATGCCACTCAGCACCTCTTGTTTGTTGAATTTATTTCCGTAGCTTTTATATATCTTGCGAGCTTCTAAAATGTTCATTTGTTGATCCCCTTTTCTATTTAATTGATATCTCTAGTATAAAAAGAAGCCCGCCGCACTTCCTTCGATTTGGCGAACAAAACAGACGAGCATGTGACATTGTTGTCACATGCTCGCAATATGCACAAAATCATTTTTTTTCGGAAAGATGAAGGTGAAGGTTGTGCCTTGATCTATCATGGAGTTGACCTCAATCTTGATATGAAGAGCGTCTGCTCCTTTTTTCGTTAAATAAAGCCCCATTCCTGTTGAGGCGGTGTCATTGTGGTGTCTCGTTGAGGTAAAGCCTTTTTCAAAAATACGAGACAGATCTCTTGGGTCTATTCCTCTGCCTTGATCTGTGATCGTCAGCATCACTTGGTCATTGATGTGCTTGCTTTCAATGGCAATATCAGACGAATGACTGTACTTAACTGCATTTGTGAGCACCTGTCTGATCATAAAGGATAACCATTTTGCATCACTTAATACGTGACGTGCTTCTAGTGTGAGTTCAAACCCGATTCCTTTTTGCATGCACCATGATTGGAGTGCTTTGATTTCCTTTGCTAGGATGCTTTGCAGATCCAGCTGTTCAATAAATAAATCATTTTCGATATGACGTATTCTGCTTCTGTGCAGCTGGGCGTCGAGTAATAAATGGATTCTGAGCCATTCGTATGTCATATTTGATTTCAGCGGCTGCTCTGTTAAGCGGTCAATCATCAAGTGCATCGCTGTGAGAGGTGTTTTCACTTCATGTATCCATGAGAGCAATTCATCTTTCTCTTCTTCAAGGGCGATTTGTTGTTCTGCCGCCATTTTCCGGTAGCGGGCAATTTGCTCAGAAGTCGCATCATGTACAAGCCGTTCAAATGGGGAAGATGGCGTGAGCCGCATTTGATGGTCAATATGATCATCCCATTCTTTCAGACGCTCATAATACGCCGTTTCTTTACGGTATCGAAAAAAGAGAAAGACGATCATGAAAAACGTAGATAATAACACAATATAAAAAAGAGACGCCATTGGAATGGTCGTATCCAAAAAAGCAACAAACAGAATGAGGAGCTGCAAACTAAGAAAGAACAGAATCCAGCTTCTTCGTTCTTTTAAAAATGCTTGCAGCATCATTGATCATCCTTTTCTTTTGCAAGATAGCCTTGTCCCACTTTTGTCTCAATGTAGGTACCAAGAGAGATCTCATCTAGTTTTTTTCTAAGGCGATTGACGTTCACAGTAAGTGTATTGTCACTGACAAACCGTTCATCCTCCCACAATGCTTGAATGAGCGATTCCCGGCTGACAATATGATTTTTATGCTGAATCAATTCCTTGAGAATAAACAGTTCATTTTTCGTTAATTCCACTTCACCGTGATCATTTGTGACGGTGTTTTTTTCTAGATCAATCGTAGCGCCGCACCATACCTTTAAGCTGGCAGGTTCTGCATTATAATCATGTACTCTGCGAAGAACGGCACTGACTTTGGCAATGAGCACGTCAAAGTGAAACGGCTTTTGTACAAAATCATCGGCACCGAGCTGCATTGACATGACCATATCAGCAGGATGGTCACGAGAGGAGAGGAAGATGATCGGTACATTTGAATGATGCCGAATCATCCGGCACCAGTGAAAACCATCGTATTTTGGAAGCTGTATATCAATAATGACGAGATCAGGCTGAACAGAAGTAAATTCCTGCATCACCTGTTGAAAATCGTGAATCCCATAAACATCATAGGACCAGTTCACTAGACGTTCTTTGATTTCTTGGAAGAGGGTTGTATCGTCCTCAATCAGTAGAATTTTAAACAAAACCAGCACCACACTTTTTGTATTCGCTTGTATGTAATTGTAGCGGAAAAAAGGCGCTGCCGCTAGAAGCAGACAAGAAAAAAGCAAGGGAAGGGCTCCCTTGCTTCAGTTTATTTACCTAAAAAGTGCTTTTTAAAGAATGATAGTTGGTACTCGAGTGTGAGTGGATCATTAAAATAGAATTCTTCTGCATTTGCCACATACACACGATGTTTTTTCACAGCTGGGATGGACTTGTAAATTTCACTGTTTTGATAGGAATTGTCCATTTCGCTGTTTTTACTAATGATCATATAGTCTCCAGCAAATTCAGGAATGACTTCCTGTGAAACGGCATAGTAGCCCGCTTTTAATGCCTTTTCTTTCACTTTTTCAGGCATTTTTAGTTTCATTGCTTGGTAGAGGATTTCTGTGCCACGGCCCCAAGCATCTCCAAACACGTAAAGATCTTTTGTGCCGCTTTCAAAGACAGAAACCGTTGCATCTTTACCGATTTTGGCTTTAATTTCTTTTCCAGCTTCAGCTGCGCGTTCTTTAAAATCTTTTACCCATGCTTTGGCTTCTTTTTCTTTGTTTAATACTTTTCCAATTTCAATATGCTGCTGAAGGTAATCGACTTTGTTATACGTAAACAAAACAGTTGGTGCGATTTTTTTGAGTTTTTCTACATTTTTTGTATTGCTTAAGCCAATGATGACATCAGGCTTAAGCTTCATGATTTTTTCGACATTGGCATCTGATACTTCTTCCACATTTTTTAGTTCCTTTTGGAAGCGAGGGTTCTTTTTTGACCAAGAGTCGACGCCGACCAGGTTCACACCAAGTGACATGACATTACCAGTGTAAGAGCCAAGTACAACGACACGTTTTGGATGCGCTGGCAGCTTCACAGGGCCATTTTCAGATTCATATGTAATCTTATCTGATGCTGTTGATTGATTTCCTTTATTTGAGGAAGAGCTGCTGCTATTGCCACATGCGCTCAATGCAAGTACAAAGATGAGCATCAGAGGGAACAATATTTTCTTCATGAATGTAGACTCCTTTGAAATCGGCACATTGGCCGGGTATTTGATTGCATGAGTGATAATGATAATTATTATCACTTGGGTATCATATCATAGAAGTGCCGTCAGTTGTCAATTATATTTTGATCGTTGGTGATAAAAAATAGAAGGGGAGATTATTGGCAGAAAAAAAGATCAAGGCAGCATGTGTCCTGATCTTTTTTCTTATTTAAACCAGCCTTTTTCTTTTGAGCGTGTAATGGCTTCAATGCGGTTTTTCACTTCTAGCTTATCTAAAATAATCGAAATGTAGTTTCGGACAGTGCCGCTTTTTATGCTGAGTTCTTTCGCAATTTCTTTTGTGTTTTTGCCGTCTGCGACGAGCTCAAGGACTGATTTCTCTCGTTCTGTTAAAGGATTTTCGTCACTATATAAGTCTTCCATTAATTCAGGGGCGTACACCTTTTTCCCTTTCATCACACTGCGAATGGCACTTGCCAGATCTTCACTTGGACTATCTTTCAGCATATAGCCGCTGACGCCAGCTTTGAGCGCCCTTTGGAAATAGCCAGAGCGGGCAAAGGTCGTTAAAATGATGATTTTCACATCTGTTCCTTTAAGCTCTTCTGCTGCATCAAGTCCCGTTTTTCCAGGCATTTCAATATCCATTAAGCAAATATCAACAGGGTGCTTTTTTGCAAAATCGATGGCATCCTGACCGTTTGTACCTTTTCCAACAACCGTCATATCGTCTTCTAAATCAAGAAGTGAACCGAGCGCACCGAGCAGCATTTGCTGATCTTCTGCGATAAAGATGTTGATCATTTCATCCCCTCCTTGTCTTTTGCTGCTGAATCATTTGGAATACTCATGATCAGCTTTGTCCCGTCCTTTGTCTCAATACGCAGGCGTCCATTTGCAAATTCCAATCTTTCTCTAATGCCTAAAAGACCGTGACCCTTCGTTTGAGAGGGGGGATAATCGCCTTTAAATGTCCCATCATCCTCGACAGTGATAATAGCTTCCTTTGATTTTTGATGAATCGTGATTTTGCAGACGGTCGCATCACTATGTTTGACGACATTTGTCACAGCCTCTTTGATGCACATGCTAACAATGTTTTCGTTAAGAAGAGAGATGTGTTTTGGCGCTTCCTTTTCATCATAGATCAATTCAATTCCGGCTGCTTCGAGAATTTGCTCAATGTTCGACATTTCATCCTTGATGCGTATGCCCTTCATAGAGGAAACAATCTTCCGAACTTCATTGAGAGATGTTCTGGCGGTCTGCTGGACGCTTTTCAGCTCAGCACGAGCCTGCTCAGGATCTTTATAGATGAGTTTGCGGGCAAGATCACTTTTTAAACCGATAAGAGAAAGCTTTTGTCCAAGGGTGTCATGCAGATCACGTGCGATGCGCTGCCTTTCTTCAAGCTTTACAAGATCGGCGATCCGTTCATTGGCATTTTCTAATTTCTCTTCAAGGCGTTCACGTTCTTTTCGGCTTCGAATGCTGAGAGGGAGGAGAATGGCACTAATAAGTGTGATCACAACAAAAGGAATTTGTGTGAGAAACCAGCCCTTTTTTAAAATCAAGCTAAAGTTCACGGCTACGGCGGCGCTCCCTAGATGAATATAGTATAAAATATAAAAAGGGACTTTTCTTTTAATGTGCCCATTGAAATAGGCGATGCAAAAAGCGAAGTAAATGTAGCTGTAGAGCATCACATAGCCAGTTGAAATCGCAATCAATAAAAGACCGAAGACATATAAAGACCAGCCTTTTGCGACAAAGGCAAAACGATACACTCCGAAAAAAACCACGTTCAAAATAATGCCAATGACAATACCTAAAGTCGTAGGCGTCTTTAAGATAAAATAGAAGGGCAGGATGAAAAAAATGGCCCATATATAGGGAGAAATCCCATGCAATTTTTGAATTTTAAACTGTTTTTTCATCCGTTTGCCACCTTTTCCGTTTTCGCTCTTTTTCCTTACTTTATCAAATTCAACTTATGGTTGCATCCTGTAAATGACAACAAGCTCCTTCTAGTGTAAGAAAGAGCTTGCACCAATTATGCATTTTTCTTTAGAATGTCTCCTTTAATGACAGGTGCGGGCATCTTCTTAGATTGCCGTGCTTCTTTAAAGGTAACGAATGCTTTCGTTTCTTCATCCCAAAGTCTAAATTTCATTGATTCAATACTTGTTTTTAAAGTGATGGTTGGAACATTTTGAAGCGGCTCACTATGATCATGTGCATGCTCCAAGTGATAATTCGGCACCCTCGGACTTAAATGATGGACATGGTGATAACCGATATTGCCTGTTAACCATTGAAGAAGCTTTGGCAATTTGTAAAAAGAACTGCCTTCTACAGCTGCCTGCACATAATTCCAATGTTCATCTGCTTCAAAGTAAGAATCCTCAAACGTATGCTGTACATAAAATAGCCATACACCAATTGACCCTGAGATCAGGAAGATGGGACCTTGGACAAGTAGGAACTCCTGCCAGCCAAAAAGAAGACACGTTACAGCTGCTAGCGCAATGATGCTCACGTTTGTGAAATACGTGTTCCAACGCTCTTTTTTACGAGCATTTTTGACATTGAAACGGTTTTTTAAGAGAAAGACAAAGATCGGTCCTAAAATAAACATCACAAAAGGATTACGATAAAATCTGTAGCGAAATTTCGTCCATGCTGATGCTTCTTGATATTCTTTGACTGTTAGGAGCCAAATGTCGCCAGTACCTCGTTTGTCTAAATTACTGCTTGTGGCATGGTGAATTGAATGATCTCGTTGCCATTGAAGATAAGGGAAAAGGGTGAGTACGCCCGTTAAAAAACCGAACAGGTGATTTAGCGGCTTCTGTTTAAAAAAGGATTGATGGCAGCAGTCGTGAAAAATAATAAAGACACGTACTAAAAAACCAGCTGCAATAACCGCAAAGAAGAGGGTTAAAAGGTAGGAGATGTTCAGGCTATAATAGGCAAGAAACCAAAGCCCCAAAAATGGAATGAATGTATTAAAGAGTTGAATGATACTTTTTTTCGAATTAGCACCAGAGAATTGGCCAACTTGTTTTCTTAAAGTGGCTTGCTGCTGTGTGTTTGTTGAAGTCGTCATGAACGTTCAAGTCCTTTCCGTTTCTTTCTACTTCAAAGTATAGAAGGAAAGGTGTCATGCTCATAGTAGCACCCATCATGTATTCAATATGACATTTGTCATGTTGGGCGCAGGAAAGGCTGATGCTTCAAGGGTTGTAAGCTTATTTATTTTAAATAAAAAAGTAAAGGCGCTTGGCCTTCACTTTTTATGAACGTGCTTCGTGAACTTTTAACTGCTTGCCTTTAATGGTTGTGTGGCGCATGGCGTTCAGCACTAGAGGGCCTTTGCCGTTTAGAATATCGACGTATGTTTTCGTATCTTGGATGGTAATAATTCCAATGTCATCAAAGGCAACGCCGTCTATTTTGGCAATGGTCCCAACGAAATCAATAGCCCGCAGCTTCTTTTTCTTCCCGCCGTTAAAATAAAGCTTCATTATATCTTTTTCAACGCCTGCCTGTTTATTTTCCTTTTGAATCGGCGTTTCAATCTTTTCTTCAAAGCGTTCGACATGCTGCTCTGCGTCTTCCTTTGTTGGATATGGCTGCGTCTTGAAATCAATACCTGCTTCCTCTTTTAATTCATTAATCAGAGGCTTTGCATTTCTCGTCATAAACGCAATGGTTTTCCCGCTTTTTCCCGCTCTGCCTGTTCTTCCTGTTCGGTGAATATAGCGCTCTTTTTCATAGGGGAGGTCATAATGAATCACATGTGTCATATCACTGACATCAATACCCCGGGCTGCTATATCGGTTGCGATCAAATAACGGAACTCACCGTTTTTGAATTCATCCATGACAGCGAAGCGGTCTTCCTGTCTCATACCTCCATGAATTTTGTCACAAGGCACATCCCACTCATCGAGCTTCATTGTGAGTTCGTTCACTCGGTCCTGTGTATTACAGAAAATAATGCAGCTATCTGGATTTTCAATCACGATCGTACGTTGAAGAAGAGAGAATTTCGCTTCTTCTTCCGTTTCAATCACGGTGTGGGTGATTTGTGGCACAGACGTTTCCGCACGCGCAATTTCAATCACTTTTGGTGATTGTAGAAACTGTTCACTTAATTTCTTCATCTCATCAGACATGGTCGCTGAAAACAGCATTGACATGCGCTTTGGCGGCAGATACTGAATAATAGAAGAGACTTGATCAATAAAGCCCATGTTCAGCATTTCATCCGCTTCATCTAACACGAAAAATTTAAGGTTTTCTAAGGAAAGAGTACCTTTCTCAAGGTGATCCAAGACTCGTCCTGGTGTTCCGCATACAATGTGGTTTTTTTGTGCAAGTTCTACTTTTTGGGCTTGAAAAGGGGCTTTTCCAAAAATAGCTGCGGCTTTGATTCGTTTCAATCGTCCAAGGCTTGTAAGGTCCTGTTTGACCTGCATGGCGAGTTCTCGCGTTGGAACGAGGATGAGGGCTTGAGGTTTATTTTCAGCCCAATCAACCATTTCACAAATCGGCAGGCCATAGGCTGCTGTCTTGCCGCTACCAGTCTGAGATTTGACGATTAGATCCTGCTTTGAAAAAGCAACGGATAATGTCTCATGCTGAACAGGTGTAGGTGTATGGAAGTGAAGTGCTTTTAGCGCTTGTTTTAATTCATCGCTTAATGGATATTGATCAAATTGTTGTAATGTCATCGTGTTCTCCTTTTCGTACATTCATACTTGTGACATCATACCATAATCATGACCATGAATGAAAAGACATGAAAAAAAGCCCCATAAAGGAGCTTTTTGATTAAAGGAATCTGCGTTTGACTTTTTCCCAGTAGGAGTTGTCTTTTAATTTCACTGTTTTAATGACTTTTCCTGAAAGACCAATGTCGATTTGTTTGACGTGTTTTGTGCCAAGCGCTTCGTTATCAAGCCCGATAATCGGATGGTCGTTCCCGTCTTGCACAACTTTCAGCGTTAGCTTACGATCACTGCTTAAGATGAAAGGCGCCCCGAGTGTACGGTACGAGTTGTTGTTTAGCGATGCAAGCTCTGTAACTTGCATACAAGGGAGCATCGGATCAACCACGGCACCGTTTACCGATTTATTGTAGGCTGTTGAGCCAGTCGGAGTAGAAATAATCATTCCGTCTCCTCTAAATGTTTCAAAGTGGAAATCATCTATATACACATCGATCACAAATGTTTTAATAATGCTTGAGCGGATCGACAGTTCATTTAAGCAATGGAACTGGTTGGTACTGTCAACGCTTACATCAATGATCGGATATTTTCTCACTTCAATCTGTTCAGTGTTCATGGCATCAATCATTTTGTCAAAATGTTCTAATGAAAAATCGCAGTATAGATGCGAATTCTCTGTTTTTGATACCCCTACATATAAACAGTCATCCCGGAAGTTCGTTTTGCGGACTGCTTGAAGAAATGTGCCATCTCCGCCAATTGAAGCAATAATATGGGCATCCTCTGCACGCTTGACGACTTGAAAGCCTTGATCGGTAGCGAGCTTCTCCAGAGAAGAAATGTGTTCATCCAATTCATGATCTTTTTTGTAAAAGAAAAATACATTGCGACGATTGTCTGTCATTGACGTTCTCCCCTTCGTTGTCAAAAATAGATTTAGAATAATAAAGGGCTTACATATGAAGCCTTGCTCACATTTTACACTTTTTTCATATGAAAGTAAAAACATTAGAAAAACCTTCATGATGGTGGCATTCATTTTTAGAAATGAGTCAATGTAAGGGATTTGAAAAGGGCAGAATTTGAGCATAATTGAATAGCTGTTTTCTCATGAAAGGGTGGTTTAGGTGTTTCGTTGTGATGAAGCTCTAGCCTATTAGATGCAGAGAGAGGTGAAAAAAGCCAATTTTTCGTCATGGGTATCACTTGGCAGACGATGTAAAGTTGATCGTGAATTAAGAGTGGTGCTATCATATGATGAAATGAAATGTAAAAAAACCACAATTCCTGTGAAACATTTCATGTGAATATTCGTATCAAGAAGAGAGACAAAAAGGAGGAGAAAAAGATGAATGCGAAAAGATGGGTAGCGTTAATCATTGCACTTGGAGTTTTCGGATTTTCAATTGTGATTAGTGTCACGACGGCTTTGTATGAAAGCTTCAATGACAATAAAATGAGCTATCAATTTGGGGATGAAATAGAAGAGAAGGTACTAGAGGATGGAAGCGGTGCTGGAAAAATTGCGGTTCTTGAGATTAATGGAACCATTCAAGATAATGGCGGCGCATCAAGTCTATTAGGCGGAGAAGGTTATGATCATCGTGCATTTCTGAAGGAACTAGAAAAAGCGAAAGATGATGCTTCAGTAAAAGGCATCCTGCTGCGCGTCAACTCTCCAGGCGGCGGTGTCTATGAAAGTGCAGAAATACATAAAAAATTAGAAGAAGTGAAAAAAGCGAAGAAGCCGATTTACGTCTCTATGGGATCTATGGCAGCGTCTGGCGGTTATTACGTATCAACTCCAGCCAAGAAAATCTTTGCTTCACCTGAAACATTAACAGGATCTTTAGGTGTAATCATGCAAAGCTTGAACTATTCAAAGCTGGCAGATAATCTAGGTATTAAATACGAAACAATTAAAAGCGGAAAATTCAAAGACATCATGTCACCAAATCGTGATATGACGAAAGATGAGCGCGACATTATGCAAAGCATGGTCGATAACTCGTATGAAGGATTTGTCAAAGTGATCTCGGAAGGACGTGGCATGTCAAAACAAGATGTGAAGAAAATTGCTGACGGCCGTGTCTATGACGGAACACAAGCGAAATCGAATGGATTAGTCGATGAGCTTGGATATTATGAAGATGCAATCAAAGCAATGAAGAAAAATGAAAAAGGGTTAAAAGGAGCGACAGTGATCAGCTATTCTCAAAGTTTTGGCTGGAACTCTCTCTTCAATATGAGCGCAAGCAAACTCTTTAAAAGTGAAATTGATTTTCTCAATCTAAAAGAAACACTGGCTGGCTCAAATGGGTCTAAACCGATGTATCTCTATTCAAAATAAAGGAGGGATCATAGATGGATTCTACATTCGATGAAGTAACCGAAAGCCGCAACCAAGAAGAATCGAATCCAGCTCTTGCGAAACGTGCAGTGATTGAAGCACAGGCGTTTGCAGGTTTTTGGATTAGGTTTTGGGCGTTTATTCTTGATTGGCTCGTCGTCTGGGGTGTCAACCATTTGACGGTTTCTCCAATCTTTAGTCTGTTCGGCTGGTCCAAAGGAGGAGGATGGTTTTCTCCATTTTCCGTCACAACGACGATTGTATTCCTGCTTTATTTCGCCATCATGACGAAAATCTTTCGACAAACACTTGGGAAAATGGTGTTTGGGATCAAAGTGGTCTCACTTCAACCTGAGAAGAAACTCGCATGGGATGTCATTTTCTTTAGAGAAATTGTGGGACGCTACATTAATACACTTTTTGTTCTCTATGCTATTGTTGGGTTCACACCGAAAAAGCAAGGGGTTCATGATTACTTTGCTGATACGGTGGTCGTCCATGAACACTTATATGAAAAAACAGAAGCAAACGTATAATCAGAGGAGTTTGGCCGGGTACCGGTCAAACTCTTTTTTTGTGATTGGGTATAAAATCCAGAATGAGAGCCATAATCGTAGAGGAAGCATCATTTGTTATGGAGGAAGTGAGCACAGTGCTTTACATTTGGATCGCAGCTTTTTTGTTCCTTGGGATCTTATTGATCTTCATGAAAGTGACCATTTCACTGGATTATTCACATGCAAATGACAATGACCACCTTGCGCTGAAGATCATCACCTTATATGGAATCATCAGACTCAAAAAAGACATTCCGATGGTGAGGATCAATCCAGAAGATCAAACGATCGATATACGAGAAAAGAAGATGGCGAGCGCCAAAACCCCTAGTCACGAAAAAGAATCCATACATAAAAAAGTGGGAAAACGTGATATGAAGCAAATCCTTCATCAAATGGAGCGCATCACAAAAGAGATCGTCGATTTGAACCGGATCATACGTAAATTCTTCATTCACATGAGAATTGTATCGTTTCACTGGTCAACATGGATTGGCTTTCATGACGCCGCTTTAACAGGTGTAGCAGCTGGCGGGGTATGGTCAGTGAAAGGAGCACTGCTTGCCTTTATGCAGGAACATCTCACCTTTAAGCATAAACCGGTATATGAAGTCATTCCTGCCTTTCAGCACAATGTGTCCCAGACCCAGTTTACATGTATAGCTTATTTTCGTATTGGACATGCTATGCTTGCAGCCATTCGTTTACTTGTCCATTGGTTAAAAGGAAGAAAGGCGAGAAAAAGTGCCTCTCTTCAAGCAACGAAGAATGAATCATCTGTTTAAGGAGGAACCCGAAAATGGCAGATCATCCAATCCAAGGTCTGATGAAGACAGCGATGGAAAACTTAAAAGAAATGATAGATGTGAATACAATCATCGGCGATCCAGTCGAAACCCCTGACGGCAGTGTCATCCTCACTGTATCGAAGGTTGGTTTTGGATTTGCAGCCGGCGGCAGTGAATTTAACGGGAACCAAAAGAAAGAAAAACGTTCTGATGATCAAGAACGAAAAGAACCAAGACTCCCATTTGGCGGAGGAAGCGGCGGAGGTGTGTCTATTACACCAATCGCTTTCTTAATTGTCGGAACAAACGGCGTTCGAATGCTTCATTTGGACGAACATACACATCTGCTTGATAAAATATTGGATTCTGCTCCTCAAGCAATTGAACGTCTTCAGCACATGTTTAAGAAGGATGAACGGGAGAACCGTCATAAAGAACGAAAACTAGATGACATAGACCTTTAAAAAGTTAGCTGCGCTGCAGTTAACTTTTTTTTCAAAAGCGACGATTAGGCTTTGCAGTTTTTTGCTTTCTCTACTATGATAGAACCATACATTTGATAAGGGAGGAATTGTTTTGGCATCGATCACATTTAAAGGGAGTTCTGTCACGCTTGTAGGAAATGAAGTAAAAGTAGGCGAGCAGGCTCCAGATTTCACGGTATTAACGAACTCACTAGGGGAAGTTTCACTTTCTGATTTAACAGGAAAAGTGACGATCATCTCAGTGATTCCTTCTATTGATACAGGTGTGTGTGACGCACAAACAAGACGTTTCAATGAAGAGGCAGCCGGTTTAGGTCCGGTCAATATCTATACAATTAGTGCAGACCTTCCATTTGCACAAGCACGCTGGTGCGGAGCAAACGGAATTGAAAATGTCGAAACATTATCTGATCACAGAGATATGTCATTTGGTGAAGCATTCGGTGTTTATATGAAAGAATTGCGTTTATTGGCGCGTGCAGTTTTCGTATTAGACCCTAATGGGAAAGTGGTTTACACTGAATACGTAAGCGAAGCAACGAATCACCCAAATTATGAAAAAGCCATTGACGCTGCAAAATCACTGTTATAAAAGCAGCATCGACAAGAGCTCCGGCTTCATACTGGGGCTCTTTTCAATGAGAACATATAGCTTTTAACAAAGCGAGGAGAGAAAAGCATTGCAGAAAGATCAAGTAAGTACGATTTTTGAGCTGCTCGATACAGCTTCTATTCGATTAAAAAAGGAACAAAACATTTCCTATATTGAAGCATTGGCTGAAGCGGGAGAAGCCTTTTTCCAAGCTAATGATCGAGACGGTTTATTAAAAAATGTAATAGAGAAAGCAGATTTTGCCTCTTATGATCATGAGCAGATTCGTAAAGCGTTTCAGCTCGCCGTATTGAAAGGACAAAAGGATATTTCTCATCCAAATCGTCAGATGACCCCAGATACGATCGGGCTGTTTGTCAGCTATTTGGTGAATAAATTTTTAGAAGGTCAAAAAGAACTAGTTGTCTTTGATCCAGCAGCGGGAACAGGGAACTTACTGCTTGCAGTCTTAAATAATCTGACTGCAGAAACTAAGCGCGGCTTTGCGTCTGAAATTGACGATGTACTCATCAAAATTGCATGGGCACAGGCGAACTTGGAAGAGAAGGAAGTCGAGCTTTTCCATCAAGACAGCCTTGAGCCGCTTTTGATTTCTCCAGTAGATGTCACTGTATGCAGTCTGCCAGTTGGTTATTATCCAAATGATGAGCGTGCAGCAGATTATGAACTTAAGGCAAAGGAAGGACATGCCTTTGCGCATTATTTATTTATTGAACAAAGCCTTCGTTATACAAAAGAAGGCGGCTTCTTATTCTTCATCATTCCAAACGATTTGTTTGAAGGAAAAGAAAGCGTGCAATTAAAGGACTTTATTAAAGAGCATGCATATATGAATGCATTAATTCAGCTGCCGGTCTCCATGTTCAAAGACAAAAAGCACGCCAAAAGCTTGTTTGTGATGCAAAAGAAAAAGGAAGGGCTGGAAGCACCAAAACGGATGCTATTTGCCAATTTGCCGTCTTTCTCACAAAAAGAATCAATGGTGGGTGTAATGAGAAAATTAGACCAATGGTTTATAGAAGAAAAAGAAACGAAAGAATAGCCAGAGTGATATCTGGCTATTTTATTATTCAGAAAATAACGACTTATCGATGTAAGCGGTAACATTTCAAAGGTGCACTTGAAATGCAAAGTTTTCAATGTTTAAATGAAAAAGTCAGATATTTTTCGGACTTATCGTTAAACTATAAAAGACCCGTCATACAGGTTGAATATAGCACCGGAAAAAACGTGAAACCTTATATAACAACTGAGTAAAAGGAGCGACAAGAATGTCTAAAATTATTGCAATCAACGCAGGAAGCTCATCTCTTAAATTCCAATTGTTCGACATGCCAGAAGAAACCGTTTTAACAAAAGGTCTTGTTGAAAGAATCGGAATGGACAACAGTATCTTCACGATTTCTGTAGATGGAGAAAAGAAAACAGAAGTCACAGATATTCCAGATCATGCAGTAGCGGTTAAAATGCTACTTGGAAAACTAATCGAATTTAACATCATCAAAGACTTTAATGAAATTGATGGGGTAGGACACCGTGTTGTTCACGGCGGAGAGAAATTCAGCGACTCTGTTCTTTTAACTGATGAAGTCATTAATGACATTGATCAGCTTTCAGAGCTAGCACCACTGCACAACCCTGCAAACGTTGTAGGAATCAAAGCATTCAAACAAATTCTGCCTGACGTACCAGCGATTGCTGTGTTCGATACAGCTTTCCACCAAACAATGCCAGAGCAGTCTTACCTATATAGCCTTCCGTATGACTACTACAAAAACTTTGGTATTCGTAAATACGGATTCCACGGGACAAGCCATAAGTTTGTAACAGAGCGTGCATCAGAGCTATTAGGCCGTCCTCTTGAAGAGCTTCGTTTGATCTCTTGTCACCTTGGAAATGGTGCGAGTATTGCAGCAGTTGAAGGCGGAAGATCAATCGATACGTCAATGGGCTTCACACCACTAGCGGGTGTTGCGATGGGTACACGTTCAGGTAACATTGACCCTGCCCTTATTCCATTTATTATGGAGAAAACAGGACATACAGCTGAAGAAGTACTTTCTACTTTGAATAAGAAGAGTGGTCTTTTAGGTGTGTCTGGTCTATCAAGTGATCTTCGTGATATCGAAGAAGCAACAGAAGAAGGAAACGACCGTGCAGAAGTAGCTCTTGATATTTTTGCAAGCCGTATTCATAAATACATCGGTTCTTATGCAGCGAGAATGAATGGCGTAGATGCGATCATCTTTACAGCTGGAATCGGTGAAAACAGTTCAGAAGTTAGAGCACGTGTTCTTCGTGGTCTAGAATTCATGGGCGTTTACTGGGATCCTTCTCTTAACAACATGAGAGGCGAAGAAGCATTCATTAGCTACCCGCACTCTCCTGTAAAAGTGATCGTTATTCCAACGAACGAAGAAGTCATGATTGCAAGAGACGTTATGCGCTTAGCATAATGAAAATGAAGAAGCTCTTTTCCAATTAGGAAAAGAGCTTTTTTCTGTTAAAAGCAGCATGCTATAATGTTGTCCAATACGAAGCAAAAGGGAGCGGTGCGAAAAATGAGTGTGACAGAACATAAACGTGAGGCGAAAGCGAGGCTTTATGTGAAAGTCATTACGGTCAGCGATACAAGAACGAAAGAAACAGATAAAAGCGGCCGTCTGATGATTGATTTGCTTAAAGAACAGGGACATCTCATTCTTGCATACGATATTGTAAAAGATGACATTGGGGCGATCCAAGACGCTGTGCTAGAGGGAACAGGCGAACCAAAAATAGATGCCGTCTTGTTAAACGGGGGCACAGGAATTGCCGCAAGAGATGTCACCATTGAAGCGATCACCCCGCTTTTCTCGAAGGAGCTGCCTGGCTTCGGCGAAATCTTCCGCATGCTGAGCTATACAGAAGACATTGGTTCAGCCGCTATCTTATCCCGCGCCGCGGCTGGGGTCGTCAATCAAAAAGCTGTCTTTGCCACACCAGGCTCTACTGGAGCTGTTCGTTTAGCCATGACAAAACTCATCATTCCAGAGCTTCCTCACGTTTTACGAGAGCTTGAAAAGGATCAAAAATAGCCCAAAATGACTCTGCCAAGAAAATTTGGCAGAGTTTTTTTCATAAAGGGGTTGAAAAAACAATTTTTCCTTGTTACAGTGTATACATACTAAATGCATGTTTATAAATTAAAACTTATTTTTATGCAAAAAACATTCACAGAATCAAAACAAGTGAGAGGAGCTTTTCAATCATGTCACAAAATAAAAAAGTCGTATTAGCATATTCCGGAGGTCTTGATACCTCTGTTGCAGTTAAATGGTTACAAGAGCAAGGATACGAAGTCGTTGCTTGCTGCCTAGACGTAGGGGAAGGAAAGGACTTAGCATTCGTTCAACAAAAAGCACTTCAAGTCGGAGCGGTTCAGTCTTACATGATTGACACAAAAGAAGAATTCGCAGAGGAATTTGCACTAACTGCCTTACAAGCACACACGATGTATGAAGGAAAATATCCACTAGTATCTGCATTATCTCGTCCGCTAATTGCAAAAAAACTAGTGGAAGTCGCAGAAAAAGAAAATGCAGTAGCGGTAGCGCACGGATGTACTGGTAAAGGAAACGACCAAGTCCGTTTTGAAGTATCCATTAAAGCATTGAATCCAGACCTAGAAGTTCTTGCACCAGTGCGTGAGTGGAAATGGTCTCGTGATGAAGAAATCGATTATGCTCAAAAGCACGGTATTCCAATTCCAATTAACTTAGACAGCCCATATTCAATCGACCAAAACCTTTGGGGCAGAAGTAACGAGTGCGGCATTTTAGAAGATCCTTGGGCTGCACCGCCAGAAGGAGCGTATGATTTAACGACGCCACTTGAAAAAACACCTGACACGCCTGAAATCATTGAAATCACGTTTGAAAAAGGAAAACCAACAGCTATTGATGGTATTCAGTATTCCTTATCTGATCTCATCCTTCATTTAAATGAAGTCGCTGGTCAGCATGGGGTTGGCAGAATCGACCACGTTGAAAACCGTCTTGTTGGTATTAAATCTCGTGAAGTATACGAATGCCCAGGTGCTGTCACACTTCTAAAAGCGCATAAAGAGCTTGAAGACTTAACGCTAGTGAAGGAAGTTGCACACTTTAAGCCAATCGTTGAACAAAAAATGGCTGAATTAATATACAACGGATTATGGTTCTCACCACTTAAAGGAGCACTAGATGCTTTCTTACAAGAAACACAACAGAACGTAACAGGTGTTGTACGTGTGAAACTATTTAAAGGCCATGCCATTGTTGAAGGACGTAAATCACCATATTCACTTTATGATGAAAATTTAGCAACTTACACAAAAGCAGATGAATTTGATCATGATGCAGCGGTAGGATTTATTAACCTTTGGGGCTTACCAACAAAAGTAAACAGCATCGTGAATAAAAAGGAGCAGGTTAAAGCATGAAAAAGCTTTGGGGAGGCCGATTTCAAAAAACACCAGAAAAATGGGTCGATGAGTTTGGCGCGTCCATTCACTTCGACAAACAATTAGTCAAAGAAGATCTGACCGGCTCCCTTGCTCATGCAAGTATGCTGAATACATGCGGTATCCTAGACGATGAGGAGGCCGCTGCCATTAAAGATGGCCTGAATACGCTCATGAAAAAGGCAGAGGCAGATGAACTTGAATTCTCAGTGGATTATGAGGACATTCATTTAAACCTTGAAAAAATGCTCATTGATGAGATTGGTCCGCTTGGCGGCAAATTGCACACAGCGAGAAGCCGGAATGATCAGGTTGCAACCGATATGCATTTATATTTGAATAACCAAGTAGAGCATATTATTGAACTGATCTCTTCCTTTCAAACAGTGCTTGTGGAAAAAGCAGAACAGCACGTTGAAACGATTTTTCCAGGATATACGCACTTGCAGCGTGCACAACCTATTTCCTTTGCGCATCATATGCTCGCCTATTTCTGGATGCTAGAGCGTGACAAAGCGCGTTTCCAAGATTCTTTGAAGCGAATTAACGTGTCTCCACTTGGATGCGGAGCGTTAGCAGGAACGACATTCCCGATTGATCGTGAATACACAGCAGAGCTACTTGGCTTTGACCACATTTACGAAAACAGCCTTGATGGCGTAAGTGATCGGGATTTCATTTTAGAGTTTTTGTCTAATAGCAGCCTTGTGATGATGCATCTATCACGTCTTTGTGAGGAAATCATCTTATGGTGCTCTCAAGAATTCAAATTCATTGAGCTTGATGACACATACGCAACAGGCAGTAGCATGATGCCGCAAAAGAAAAACCCGGATATGGCAGAATTGATTCGCGGAAAAACAGGCCGTGTGTATGGCAACCTGATGGGGCTTCTCACCATTATGAAAGGCTTGCCGCTTACGTATAACAAAGACTTGCAAGAAGATAAAGAAGGCATGTTTGATACAGTCAAAACCATTGCTGGCAGCCTGCAAATCTTCACAGGCATGATTCAAACAATGACAGTGAACGAAGATGTCATGAAAAAAGCAACAAAAGAAGATTTCTCAAATGCGACCGAAGTGGCAGACTACCTTGCGAAAAAAGGCATGCCATTCCGTGAAGCACACGAAATCGTTGGCAAGCTCGTGTATACATGCATTCAAAAAGGCATCTACTTAAGTGATCTTCCGTTTGAGACATTCACAGAAGCGAGCGATCTTTTTGAAGAAGACATTTACACCGTTCTTGATCCGTATGTTGCTGTTGAAAAAAGAACAAGCGCAGGCGGAACTGGATTTAAACAAATTCAGCTCGCTTTAGAAAAAGCAAAAGCCTGCCTAGCGTAACTGACCAAAACCATTCGTTGATACGGATGGTTTTTTTGTCTTGGGGAAAAGGACATTGATCATCATTGGAGAAGTTTGAAAACATACCAGTGTTAAGCTGAAGAGGGAGTGACAGTAGTCTATGAAGAAAACACTTCAGGCTTTGTTTGATCAGCCCATCGTATCAGTTGAAACGTTAGGAGAACAGTACGAGGGACGGGCGAATGATGTGTGGCTGATCTCCTTACAAGACAAAACGGAATATGTGGTGAAATCTCCTAAAATGACAAGAGCAGAAAGTGAATTTGTATATGGGATCAACATGATCTATGGAGTAAATGCCCATACAGGACAAGAACATCTCGATCAAATCAATGAAAAGCTGGCTCTAACGAATTCCTTTCATATCCCGAAAGTCGTTCGTAAAGTGAAGAAGGCAGGGAAACATTATGATGTCATGGAAAAAGTAGAAGGAACCCCTTTAACATCTTTTGAGCGGCGTTCATCACACTTCTATCAAGATTACGGGAGGAAACTAGCGCTTCTTCATTCATATCGAACAAACTCTTTCGGTGCAGTATATGAGGCAGAAACGAGACATTTGAGAGAATACCATCCACTTTTAAAAACGGCTGTCTCTAAACTTTTAAGTCGCTATTATGCAGACCAGCCTGAATTTCAGCGTTATGGAGAAATGGTCCAGCAAAAGCTAGATCACCTCAGTCCTCCTGAATCAGCCAGTCTCATTTTAATTGATTTAGATCCAACTCAATATATTGAAAAAGATGATCAAGTGACGAGTCTAGTTGATACGGAATATGTTGTGTTTGGACCAGCTGCGTTTGATTTTATTGCATTGGAATACCTTTTGACGAAAGAAGCTGCACACGATGTTCGGTTAGGCTATGAAGAGATTTGCCCGCTTCCTCGCCAGCTTCATGAGGTGGGAGAATGCTATCGTTTTGTTTCGCTGCTTCTAGTATTCATGGCTCGTGGGATATCCAAAAGTGGATGAATCATCCTACATTTTTTCATTCTAAATAGAAAGAGCAGAAAGGGTTCATAAGTGCGCCAGATGCTGGTTTATAGTAAAGTAAAGTAAAGATAACAAAAGAAACACATGAACTTGCAACCTTTGCTTTAGGAGGAGATTGTGTGCGACACGCATTAATAACAGCGGGTTCTAAAGGACTTGGCAGGAAAGTCACCGAGTCTTTACTGAATATGGGGTATTCTGTGACAGTCAATTATCGAAGTGATGATGAAGCTGTGCGGCAGATGAAAGAAGAATTGCAGGAATATGAAGAAAAGCTTCAATTTGTCCAAGGAGACGTGACAAACAAAGAAGATTTAAAGAACATGGTCGCGCTGGCAACCGAGCGATTTGGACGGATCGATGCTTTGATTAACAATGCCGGACCTTATATTTTTGAACGAAAAAAGCTAGCGGATTATTCCGAGGAAGAATGGTATCAAATGATGGAAGGCAACCTATCTGCTGTGTTCCATTTGTTCCGAATGGTCATCCCAATGATGAGAAAGCAAGGCTTCGGCCGAATTGTCACATATGGCTTCCAAGGTGCAGACCATGCGCCAGGATGGATGCACAGATCAGCCTTCGGAGCAGCAAAAGTGGGGCTCGCGTCACTGACGAAAACCATTGCGATTGAAGAAGCAGAAAACGGCATCACAGCCAATATGGTTTGTCCAGGCAAAATCGTTGGAGATATGAAAGAATCGACAATAGAAGAAGCACGCCAGATGAAAGATGATGAAACGCCGATTGGCAGGTCTGGTACTGGAGAAGATATCGGTCGCATCATTTCCTTTTTATGCGATGACCGCTCTGACCTGATTACAGGAACTGTGATAGAAGCAACAGGTGGCCTTAACGTCATTCACAGGCATTAAGTTTTTCAGTTTTTTATACAGGGAATAGATGAAATGAGATCAAATTCGAAAGGTGGATATACTCACATGAAAGCTACATATCACGGACATTCAGTCGTACACATTGAAACAAACGGATACCATATTTGGATTGATCCATTTTTAAATGGAAATAAGCACACAGATATTAAACCGCAAGATGTCAAAGCGGATGTCATTTTGCTCACGCACGGGCATGGAGATCACGTCGGTGACACCATTGAAATCGCTAAAAACAATGACGCGCTCGTTATTGCGCCATTCGAGCTTGCCACTTATTTAAGCTGGCAAGGGGTGAAAACGCACCCGCTTTCGATTGGAGGCGGACGGGAGTTTGAATTTGGTAAAGTGAAGCTCACTCAAGCGTTCCATGGTTCTGCTATCATTGATGAAGATGCAAAAACGATTACGTATACAGGTATGCCATCAGGTATTTTATTTACTGCAGAGGGCAAAACAGTTTATCACGCCGGAGACACTGCACTCTTTTCAGATATGAAGCTGATCGGTGAGCTGAATCATATTGAGCTTGCATTCCTTCCGATTGGCGATAACTTCACGATGGGACCAGACGATGCAAGAATCGCAGCGGAATGGCTTCGGGCGAAGCAAGTCGTGCCAATTCACTACAGCACATTCCCGCCGATTGAGCAGGACCCACATGCATTTGCAGACAGCCTGCATGGCGGCGTCGGTCATGTGTTAAATAGCGGAGAATCGATAGAGATTTAATCAACATAGCAAAAAGCCGGCACTCAAATGCCGGTTTTTTTATTTACACGTATCGTGCTGAAAAAAAGACAAATTGCTATTAAAAGCCTCCTGCCCTTATAATGAAAGTTAGATGAAAACGCTGAAAACAAAAAGGGTGAACGGGATTGGCGACAAAGCATGAACAAATTTTATCGTATATTGATTCATTAGATGTCGGAGAGAAAATTTCTGTCCGGCGTATTGCGAAAGAAATGAAAGTGAGTGAAGGGACCGCTTACCGGGCTATCAAGGATGCCGAAAATAAAGGATTCGTCAGTACTATTGAACGAGTTGGTACCATTCGAATTGAACAGAAGAAAAAAGAAAATATTGAAAAACTGACATATGCAGAAGTGGTCAATGTCATTGACGGACAGGTGCTTGGAGGACGAGCGGGCTTACATAAAACATTAAACAAATTTGTCATCGGAGCGATGGAGCTTGATGCGATGATGCGCTATACGGCAGCTGGCAACCTGCTAATTGTCGGAAACCGGATCAATGCCCACAGACAAGCATTAGAGGCAGGAGCAGCTGTGCTGGTCACGGGCGGCTTCTCCACAGATGATGAAATCATTCAGCTTGCAGATGAGCTTGAGCTGCCGATCTTATCGACAAGCTACGATACATTTACCGTAGCAGCTCTCATTAACCGGGCCATTTATGATCAACTCATAAAAAAAGAGATCGTGCTTGTGGAAGATATTTTAACGCCGATAGAACGAACGGTGTATTTATCACCAGAGGATAAACTTGAAAAATGGTATGAAAAAAACTATGAAACTGGCCACGGCCGCTTTCCGGTCGCAGACGACCAAATGAAGATTCACGGCATCCTCACCTCAAAGGATATCGCAGGACATGACCGATCTGCACCGATTGAGAAGGTCATGACGAAAAACCCGCTGACAGTCATTGGAAAAACCTCTGTGGCTTCTGCTGCTCAAATGATGGTATGGGAAGGCATTGAGGTGCTACCTGTAGTAGATGATTATGCGAAATTGATTGGAATGATCAGCCGTCAGGACGTACTGAAGGCGCTTCAAATGATTCAAAAGCAGCCGCAGGTCGGAGAAAAACTGGACGATGTTGTATCCAGAGGGTTTAAAGAGACCGATACAGAAAAGCCAAAGGCAGATGCCGTGTATCAATATGAGGTCACACCACAAATGACAAACCAGCTCGGAAACATTTCATATGGCGTGTTCACGCAAATTTTAATTGAATCCGCCAACCGCTTCTTAAAGTCTCATAAAAAGGGGGAGCTGATTGTCGAAAGTCTCTCTGTCTACTTCTTAAAACCAGTTCAAATGGAATCCACGATACAGATCAAGCCAAATATTTTAGAAGTAGGGCGCAAGTTTGGAAAGCTAGAAGTGGAAGTTTATCATCAATCGAATATCGTCGGTAAAGCGATGCTGATGGTGCAGCTCATGGAGAGAGGATAATCGTAAAAGAGTGATGATGAAAAAGACAAAGGGCTAAAATAAACATCATTTTAGCCCTTCTCTCTCATTATGCGTGATCTTTTTCGCCTTCCTTTAAAAAGAGCGGAAGGTAATGCTTGTAGGCTTTATATCCAGCCCACGTACTGCCGATACCGACAGCGACAAAGATAAATCCAATGACAAATGCGAGTGACGAGCGGTTTAGAAATAATTGATTCACACCGAAGAGCAGGACAAAGCAGCCAAGTGCCATACTGGATTTCGCCGACCAGAATTTCTTCTCGACTGGGCGGTTCGTACGGACATTCTTTGCTTTGTAGTATAAATAAAACATGGCAGAACAAATAATAAACACAATCAAAACAAGCATGTGCCAAGCCTCCATTGTAAGTGGTTACAACCCTATTTTAAACGTAAATAGGCTTGCTTACTAGAATAAATTGTCTATTCCTCACTTTTCCGTCAGGATAGATTATGATTTAATAATAAAAAGAGTATCGGATAAGAAGGAGTTTTTATGAAAAAAGAACTGATTAGAACCATATCATTATATGACACCATCATCATTCATAGACATGTAAGACCAGATCCTGATGCGTATGGATCGCAGTGCGGCCTTACGGAAATCTTGCGTGCCACCTATCCAGAAAAAAATATTTATGCGACAGGAACCCCAGAGCCAACCCTTTCATTTTTGTATGAACTTGATGAAGTGCCGGATGACGTGTACAAAGATGCCCTTGTCATTGTCTGTGATACAGCCAATCAAGCAAGAATTGACGATCAGCGCTATTCAATGGGCGATAAGCTGATGAAAATTGACCATCATCCAAATGAAGATCCTTATGGTGATTTGCTTTGGGTGGATACAGAGGCAAGCTCTGTGAGCGAAATGATTTATGAATTGTATTTAGAGGGGAAAGAAGAAGGATATCAGCTGAATACAAAGGCGGCTGAACTCATTTATGCCGGCATTGTAGGAGACACAGGCCGCTTCCTTTTCCCAAATACGACGAAAAAGACGCTCAAATATGCTGGAGAACTGATTGAATATCCATTTTCATCTTCAGACCTTTTCAATCAATTGTATGAGACGGATCTGAATGTCGTGAAATTAAATGGCTATATTTTTCAACATATTTCTTTGTCAGAGAATGGGGTCGCTTCTGTTTTCATTAAACAGGATATATTGGAATCGTTCCAAACGACAGCACAGCAAGCCTCACAGCTTGTTGGGACACTTGGAAATATTGCAGGAATTAAGGCATGGGTCTTTTTTGTGGAAGAAAATGATCAGATTCGTGTGAGATTCCGCTCGAAAGGCGTCGTTATTAATACCATTGCGAAAAAATATCATGGCGGAGGCCACCCGCTTGCAGCTGGTGCATCTATTTATGATTGGGCCGTAGCAGATGAGATTTTGCGTGATTTAGAAGAAGTATGTAAATCATCATCATGAGAGAGGGGGATTCAAGTCCCCTCTCTCTTTTTTTGTCATGGAGAAAAGGGTTACTTGCATACAGGGATAAACCAGCAGCCGATGTCAGTTGAATCTTCATAGGCTTGGAGATTTTGATGCTTTAATTCTTTTTTAATTAAATGAGCCATCATTTCTGTCTCAGCATAAGCACACATGCCGTCCTTGATCCGGCTTGCTTTGTCTCGTGCCATTTGACGATAGCTATAAACCTCCATTGTCCTCACCTCTTTCTGTATTAGATCTCGTTCTACTTTTAGTGTATAAAAATTAAGTGGGAAAAGCGATCATTGAGGGTAGAAATTCATAAAAATTCCACATGATCATTTATTCAGCAAATGAAATGCGTACTTCAAGTGAAAGCTTCGTATAAATCGTCAGCTCTGTCACTTTGGCGCGGTATGCCTTTTCCCGAATGGTATATTCTTTGTTTTCGACCGTGCGTTTTAATAATTCCTTTGTTTTATAGACACTTTCAATATCTTTTGTAATAACCTCTGAGATATCCTCCTTGACCTGATCTTCAAATTTTAGCGTATCTGGCTCTGGGATTTTATATTGCTCACGATTGACGAGATGGACATCTACGCTTTGGATCAGCAGTCGCTTCTTATTATCCTCATTTAACTTATGCAAATCTTCCCGATAGAGTGTGATTTGTTCTTTCAGACTGTCCATATGGTGTTGCTGGCTTCTTAGCAGTGTCACCTGCTTTTCCTGAAAGGTTCCGTATGTAAAAAGGAAAATGAGCCAGCTCACAATCGCGCCAAACATCATCCCCGCAAAAAAACGCTGCCAGCCTGGACGTTTGTATAGCTCTGGGACCCTCATGATGACACATGCTCCTGTGTGAGCCACGTGATAATGAGATAACCTGTTTGCGCACCGCCCATGGCAGAGACAATTAATAAAATCTGCTTGAAAATATCACGCGTGTTCCCTTCAAAAATGCCTCGTTCAAAACTATAAACAGCATCAAACGTTCCGCCGATAGCTGCGACAAGCGCCCAAATCTTTAAACGATTGGCAAGACTCGTAATAATGGATAAAGGCGGCTGACCAGACAAATAAGCACCAACACCGCCGATAATGGCACCGCCCAAAATGACCCCAAGAGCAATAAAATAACAGCTAATAAAATTTGGAATAAAAGCTTCCTTCACATCCATTTTGTCCACCTCACTCTATTCAATATATGGTGCGTGCTGGACAAGTATGAACGGACAGAAAAGAAAGAACATTTGTTTCTCATCGCATCGCGTTTTATAATGAAAGAATGACTTTAGACGAAAGGAGTGGATTAAGCATGTCTTATGTTCATCTTCAGGTCCACAGTGGATACAGCTTATTAAGCAGTGCAGCAAAAGTAAAGGAGCTCGTGCTGAAAGCAAAAGAACTTGGCTACAAGGCGCTTGCTCTTACCGATGACCATGTGATGTATGGAACGGTTGAATTTTATAAGGAATGTAAAAAACATGACATCAAGCCGGTCATCGGTTTAACAGCTTCTGTCTTCATAGATGAACAAGAGACAGAGGCTTATCCCTTGGTACTCCTTGCCAAAAACAATGAAGGCTACCAAAACTTGATCAAAATCAGCAGTGTGTTGAAATCAAAATCAAAAGCTGGACTGAAAGAGAAATGGCTGAAAAGCTATCATCGCGGGCTCATTGCCATTACGCCGGGCGTTTCTGGGTACATTGAAACGCTGCTTCAGCATGATCAGATAGAAGAAGCGCATCATGCGGCGAAACAATTGAAACATATTTTCGGTGAGGGGCATGTGTACATCGCACTTCAGCCATTTCAGCAAGACGAATCGCTTGCCGCTAAACTAAGGGATGTCTCAAAAATGGCGGACATTCCTCTTGTTGCGACAGGAGATGTCCACTACATCAACCTGGAAGATAAAACCGCCTATACGTGTTTAAAGGCGATTAAAGAAGGAAAGCAGCTGCCTGAGGTTGAGGAAGACCGAGCAGAAAAGCATTTCAGAACCTTTGAAGAAATGAAGGAATGGTATACGCAGGATCCGGAGCTACTGACAAGAACAGTGGAGATCGCAGACCGCTGTGAAGTCGATTTGAATCTTGGGCAGACAAAACTCCCATCCTATCCGACCCCTGATCAATCCACAGCAGATCAGTTTTTACGCAGAGTGTGTGCGGAAGGAATGAAGCAAAGAAAGATTGCTTCAAATGACGCGTATGTGAAGAGACTTGAGTACGAACTGAGCATTATCCAAAAAATGAATTTCAGTGATTATTTTCTTATCGTGTGGGATTTTATGAAGTATGCCCATGACCAAGGCATTGTCACAGGGCCGGGCCGGGGATCGGCTGCAGGCTCACTTGTTGCCTATGTACTGTTTATTACGGATGTTGATCCGCTCCGTCACGGCTTGTTATTTGAGCGTTTCTTAAATCCTGAGCGAATTAGTATGCCTGATATTGATATTGATTTCCCCGATACGAGAAGAGATGAAATCATTTCTTATGTAAAAGACAAATACGGAGACATGCATGTGGCGCAAATTGTCACGTTTGGAACCCTTGCAGCAAAAGCAGCTTTAAGGGATGTCGGACGTGTGATGGGAATTGATTCAAAGGCAGCAGACCGTCTTGCAAAGCTGATTCCATCAAAGCCAGGAACGACGCTGAAAGAAGCGCTCACTGCATCTCCTGAATTAAAAACAATGCTCCAGCAGTCCGAAGAACTCAGGCAAGTCTTTCAAACTGCTTTAAAGGTAGAAGGCTTGCCAAGACATACATCGACACATGCGGCCGGCGTTGTGCTGAGTGAGGAGCCGCTGACAGAGGTCGTTCCCATACAAGACGGCCATGATGGTGTGTATTTAACGCAGTATGCGATGAATTATTTAGAAGATCTCGGGCTTTTAAAGATGGATTTCTTAGGACTTAGAAACTTAACCTTAATTGAATCCATTAAAAACCAGATTGAAAGACAGGAAAACGTCCACATTAACTTTAGTGACATTTCATATGAAGACCAGAAAACATTTGAATTGTTATCAGCGGGAGATACAACAGGGATTTTCCAGCTTGAATCACAAGGAATGCGTCAGGTACTGAGACGCTTAAAACCCTCTAGTTTAGAAGACATCGTGGCAGTCAATGCCCTCTATCGTCCAGGTCCAATGGAGAATATCCCGCTTTTTATCGACCGAAAGCACGGCAGAGTCAAGGTCTCTTATCCGCATCCTGATTTGTATGATATTTTAAAGGACACATATGGGGTCATCGTTTATCAGGAACAAATCATGCTCATAGCAGCGAAGATGGCAGGCTTTCAGCTTGGCGAGGCAGATCTATTAAGAAGAGCAGTTTCAAAGAAGGATAAAAAGGTTCTTGATGAAGAGCGGAGCCATTTTGTTGAAGGATGCCTAAAAAAGGAGTATCCTGTTAACATTGCAAATGACGTTTATGACTTGATCGTCAAATTTGCAAACTATGGTTTTAATAGAAGTCATGCTGTTGCATATAGCATGATTGGCTTTCAGCTTGCTTACTTAAAAGCGCATTATCCGTTATATTTTATGTGCGGACTTTTAACGAGTGTGATTGGAAATGAAGACAAAGTCGCTCAATATTTCTATGAGGCAAAGGAAAAAGGGATATCTGTGTTGAAGCCTTCTATTAATAAGAGTGAATTTCCATTTACGGTTGAAAAAGGGGAGATCCGCTACAGCTTAAGAGCGATCAAAAATGTCGGAGTGTCAGCTGTAAAGGATATATACAGAGCAAGACAAGAAAAGCCGTTTGAAGATTTATTTGATTTTTGCGCAAGAGTATCAACTAAGAGTGTCAACCGAAAAACGATTGAAGCGCTCATTTTTTCAGGGGCGATGGATGAGCTTTATCCAAATCGAGCTTCGTTATTGGCATCAATAGATATTGCATTAGACCACGTGTCATTTTTAAATCCAGATGATCAGCTCGACTTTCTGGGGGATACAACCTTCTCCATTAAGCCAAAATATGCGGAGATAGAAGAATTGCCGCTTGTTGATCTATTGCAATTTGAAAAAGAGGCACTTGGACTATATTTATCAAATCATCCTGTACAAGCGTACCGAGATCGCTTAAGAGAGAATGGTGCAGTGGAAATCATCAGACTTTCTTCCTATATAAAGCGAAAGGTCTCAATGGGTGGTCTTTTGACAAAAGTGAAATCGATTCGAACAAAAAATGGACAATCGATGGCATTTGTGACATTTGGGGATGAAACGGGAGAAATGGAAGGCGTCGTCTTTCCAGAGCAATTTAGAAAGCTGTCCCCCTTACTTGAGGAGGGCGCCATGCTTTATGTTGAAGGCAGAATAGATGTCAGAAATGACAGCAACCAAATCATCGTGCAAGAAGCCGTTCTGCTTGAAGAGATGGGCACACAAAGAAAAGAGTCTATCTACATTCGGGTGAAAGAAGAAAATCATACGCAGGAGCTGCTAGAGCAAGTAAAGCGGGTGATCTCCATGCACAGCGGAGAAGCAGATGTCTATTTGTACTATGAGAAGCAAAAAAAGACAGTGAAACTTCCAGATGCATACAAAGTTCATGCAGATCATGCTGTTATTTTCCAATTAAAAGAGCTGCTCGGTGAACAAAACGTTGTGATTAAATGATGACAAATCGCCTGAATATGTTTTACAAATTCATCTATTGTGTTATCATTTGAAAGATTCTGTGTATTTAAAACTGCCAGTATGTGCTTATCAACTTAGCAATTCATTAAATCATTTTCCACTTGAAGGAGTGTTCATCACATGTCATTAAGAGAAGAAGCATTACATATGCACAAAGAGAATCAAGGCAAACTTGAATCAAAATCAAAAGTACAAGTGAAAAATGCGAAAGACTTGAGCTTGGCTTACTCACCTGGTGTTGCAGAACCATGTAAAGATATTTATGACGACACAAGCAAAGTGTATGATTATACAATGAAAGGCAATATGGTCGCTGTTGTCACAGACGGAAGCGCTGTTTTAGGGCTTGGAAATATTGGTGCAGAAGCATCTCTTCCAGTAATGGAAGGAAAAGCTGTATTATTCAAAAGCTTCGCTGGCGTTGATGCCTTCCCAATCGCGCTTGCGACAAACGATGTAGACAAAATCGTTGAAACAGTAAAGCTTCTTGAGCCAACGTTTGGCGGTGTCAACCTTGAAGATATTGCAGCTCCAAACTGTTTCATTATCGAAGAACGCTTGAAAAAAGAGACAAACATTCCAGTGTTCCACGATGATCAGCATGGAACAGCGATTGTGACAGTAGCAGGACTTGTAAATGCACTGAAACTGTCTGGAAAATCAATGTCCTCTATCAAAGTGGTGGCAAACGGCGCTGGAGCCGCGGGAATTGCGATTATCAAGCTTCTATATCATTTCGGTGTACGTGATATCATCATGTGTGATACAAAAGGCGCAATTTACGAAGGCCGCCCGAACGGTATGAATGCAGTGAAAAATGAAGTGGCTAAATTCACGAACCAAGACCGTAAAGAAGGTTCATTAGAAGAAGTCATTGAAGGCGCTGACGTTTTCATCGGAGTTTCAGCAGCAGGCGCTCTAACAAAAGAAATGGTTGGCAAAATGGCAAAAGATCCTGTCATCTTCGCAATGGCGAATCCTAATCCAGAGATCATGCCAGAAGATGCACATGCAGCAGGTGCAAGTGTTGTAGGAACTGGCCGTTCTGATTTCCCGAACCAAGTAAACAACGTACTAGCATTCCCAGGAATTTTCCGCGGAGCATTAGATGTACGTGCAACTCACATTAACGAAGAAATGAAAATTGCAGCCGTAGAAGCAATTGCTTCTCTTGTTTCAGATGATAAATTGTCAGCTGAATACGTCATCCCTGAACCATTTGATGCACGTGTAGCACCAGCGGTAGCAAAAGCAGTAGCAAAAGCAGCAATGGAAACTGGCGTTGCAAGAATCAAAGTTGACCCAGAAGAAGTCGCTGAAAAAACAAGAAAATTAACGATTATCGGCGAATAATCAATTGGAAAAGTGTGCACGTTCTTTCTGAAATTGGAGGAAAGACGTGCACCATTTCCTCTCATATGCGAAAATTTTTTCATCCGAAATGATATTTTTTTGTAGACGTTCACAATTCACATATATCAACTGCTCAGCGCCCCAAACACATACTCATTTCTCATCAATTCCCCACTGAAAAAATTGAATGAAGGATGACAGCGTTTGACAAAAAAAGTACAATAGTTTCGGTACAGTTATGACATGTCCTATAATAGTGGATGTGCGTGTAAAGAAAAAACCCTTCAAAAAGGGAGGTAGTCATTTGTCAATCAAAAATATTTTCAGTAAAAAGAAAAAATATGCATCTGTACCCTCTGAACAGGCAAGTCAAGATGTGCCTGAAGGCATCATGACCAAATGTCCGCAATGTAAAAAAATAATGCTCACCAAAGAACTAGATAAAAATTTACGTGTTTGCATGAATTGCGGCCGGCATTTGCAAATGAATGCAAAACAACGTATTGACAGCCTTGTTGACGAAGGCACATTTGAAGAATTTAATGGGCACCTGATCTCAGAAAACCCGCTCGGTTTCCCAGGCTACGAAGAAAAGCTTGAGAAAGACAGAGAAAAAACATCTTTGAATGAAGCCATTGTCACAGGTCAAGGTGAAATTGATGGCAAGCGTGCTGTGATCGCTGTCATGGATGCCACATTCCGTATGGGCAGCATGGGCTCAGTTGTTGGTGAAAAGATCACACTTGCGATTGAGAAAGCAAAAGCGGACAAGGTGCCATTTATCATCTTTACTGCATCAGGCGGAGCGAGAATGCAAGAGGGAATCCTCAGTCTTATGCAGATGGCAAAAACAAGCTCAGCATTAAAACTGTTCAGCGAGGAACAAGGTTTGATTATCTCTGTGATGACGAACCCAACAACTGGCGGTGTATCAGCTAGTTTCGCGTCTCTTGGTGATTACAACTTTGCAGAACCTGGTGCTTTAATTGGGTTTGCAGGTCGTAGAATCATTGAACAAACAATTCGTGAAGACCTGCCAGAGGACTTCCAAACGGCTGAATTTTTGCTGAAGCATGGACAGCTGGATGCTGTCATTCATCGTGCAGAGATGAAAGAAACATTAGGCCGAATCTTAGCACTACACAGCACAGGAGGTGAACGAGAGTGGCTGGAGAACTAGAATTTGAAAAACCTGTCATTGAACTTCGAGCGAAAATTGATGAACTGAAAAAGTTCACACAAAACTCAGAAATGGATTTAAGTGCAGAAATTGAGCGTCTTGAAACACGTCTGAGCAAACTTGAAGCAGACATTTATACAAATTTAAAGCCGTGGGACAGAGTACAGATTGCTCGTCATGCGATGCGCCCAACAACTCTCGATTACATTCAGGAGCTGTTTGACAACTTTTTCGAGTGTCACGGTGACCGCTTTTATGGCGATGATGAAGCGATCGTTGGAGGAATTGCCACGTTTAAAGGGCTTCCTGTTACAGTGATTGGCCATCAGCGCGGTAAAGATACAAAAGAAAACTTGCGCCGTAATTTCGGAATGCCTCATCCAGAAGGCTACCGTAAAGCGCTGCGCTTGATGAAACAAGCAGATAAATTTAATCGTCCGATCATTTGCTTTATTGATACAAAAGGAGCTTATCCTGGTAAAGCAGCTGAAGAACGCGGGCAAAGTGAAGCAATTGCGAAAAACCTATTCGAAATGGCAGGACTTCGTGTACCGGTTGTCTGTATTGTCATTGGAGAAGGCGGAAGTGGCGGCGCACTAGGCTTAGGCGTAGGAAACCACCTATACATGCTAGAGAATTCAACGTATTCAGTGATTTCACCTGAAGGTGCAGCAGCACTGCTCTGGAAGGACTCATCACTTGCGAAAAAAGCTGCAGAATCAATGAAGATTACGGCTCCAGACCTAAAAGAATTAGATATTATAGATGATGTTATTAAAGAAGTGCAAGGCGGAGCACACCGAGACGTGAAACAACAAGCAGCCTACATTGAAACGACATTAAAACAGTCACTTACATCTTTGCTCAAACTAACACCTGAAGAACTAGTCGAACAAAGATATCAAAAATACAAAGCAATCGGGAAAGTATCGGTTGAAAATCAATATATTGGGGTAAACTAAATAAACGTACAGCCTTTTTGGCTGGCGTTTATTTTTTTTCATCTTTTCTTATGAAATCCGTCCTCATGTAAGCGCTATTTGAAAATAATTTTCTTTTGTTTTCATAAAGTTTGAAACGTCTGAAAACCTTGATGCAGTGGGCTTTTGAGGGATGGATCATCCTCGTTTTTGAAAGAATTACTTTCATGACTTTCTTAACTTTTGTTTAAAAACGGTTTATTTAATTGTATAATAAGGACGGTTTTAGAAATACAAATTGAAAACATCCTGTTTTGCTCATGATTGTTTTCAAGCAGTGGAAATGGTATGTTTAATTCATATATGGTCTCTGAGGTGAAAAAGATGAAGCGTATAGGAGTTTTAACGAGCGGTGGGGATTCCCCAGGAATGAATGCAGCTGTGCGCGCAGTTGTAAGGAAAGCAATTTACCATAATGTTGAAGTTTACGGTATTTATAATGGATATTCAGGTCTAATTAACGGTAAAATTGAGAAACTTGAAATAGGTTCAGTTGGCGATATTATTCATCGTGGAGGAACAAAACTTTACACGGCAAGATGCCCTGAATTCAAGACAGTTGAAGGTCGTGAAAAAGGCATTGAGAACTTAAAAAAATTCGGTATTGAAGGACTTGTTGTGATCGGCGGAGACGGTTCATTCATGGGAGCGAAGAAATTAACGGAACTCGGCTTTCCATGTGTAGGTGTCCCAGGTACAATCGACAACGATATCCCAGGTACTGATTTCACTATTGGCTTTGATACAGCACTGAATACAGTCATTGACGCCATTGATAAAATTCGTGATACAGCCACATCTCATGAACGTACATATGTAGTGGAGGTAATGGGAAGACATGCTGGTGATATTGCTCTTTGGTCAGGTCTTGCAGGCGGAGCCGAATCGATTTTGATTCCTGAAGCAGACTATGACATGGATGAAATTATCGCGAGGTTAAGAAGAGGGCACGAGCGCGGCAAGAAGCACAGTATCATCATCGTCGCAGAAGGCGTAGGCAGCGGTGTTGAGTTTGGTAAGCGGATTGAAGAGGAGACAAACCTTGACACCCGTGTATCTGTCTTAGGACATATTCAGCGCGGAGGTTCTCCAAGTGCGTTTGACCGAGTACTCGCAAGCCGTTTAGGAGCATACGCAGTAGAGCTTCTTCTTGAAGGAAAAGGCGGACGCTGTGTGGGTATTCAAAGCAACGAACTCGTTCACCACGATATTTTAGATATCTTAGATAAAAAACATACAGTCGATCAAAATATGTACCGACTTTCACAAGAGCTCTCTATATAAAACGAGAAGACCTTAGGAGGAACAGTAATGAGAAAGACAAAAATCGTTTGTACAATCGGTCCAGCAAGTGAAACCATTGAAAAGCTGACTGAATTGATTGAAGCAGGAATGAATGTAGCCAGACTAAACTTCTCTCATGGAGATTTTGAAGAGCATGGTGCACGCATCGAAAACATTCGTAAAGCAGGGAAAACATTAGGCAAGGACATTGCGATCCTTCTTGATACAAAAGGTCCAGAGATCCGTACACGTACAGTTGAAAACGGCTCAATTGAGCTAATCGCTGGTGCAGATCTTATCGTAAGTATGGAAGACATTGTTGGAAATGCGGAAAAAATTAGTGTGACATATGAAGATCTGATCCATGATGTAGAAGTGGGTTCAACAATCCTTTTAGATGATGGTCTCATTGGTTTAGAAGTGAAAGAACTGAACATGGACCGCAAAGAAATCGTCACAAAGGTCATGAATACAGGCACGCTCAAAAACAAAAAAGGTGTAAACGTACCAGGTGTAAGTGTGAACCTGCCAGGTATTACAGAAAAAGATGCCAATGATATTCTGTTCGGAATTGAACAAGGCGTCGATTTCATCGCAGCTTCTTTTGTGAGACGAGCTTCTGATGTTCTTGAAATTCGTGAGCTTCTTGAAAAGAATAATGCGGCTGACATTCAAATCATTCCTAAGATTGAAAACCAAGAGGGTGTTGATAACATCGATGAAATCCTTGAGGTATCAGACGGATTAATGGTTGCGCGTGGAGATCTTGGTGTAGAGATCCCTGCAGAAGAAGTACCGCTTGTACAAAAAATGCTCATCAAAAAATGCAATCGCTTAGGGAAACCTGTCATCACAGCAACCCAAATGCTTGACAGCATGCAGCGTAATCCTCGTCCAACTCGTGCGGAAGCAAGCGATGTGGCAAATGCCATTTTTGATGGTACAGATGCGATTATGCTTTCTGGTGAAACAGCAGCAGGAACGTATCCAGTGGAAGCTGTACAAACAATGCATAACATTGCATCACGTTCAGAAGATGCACTCAACTATAAAGCCATTCTTTCTCGCAGAAGTGAAGAAGTAGATGTCAGCATTACAGATGCCATCGGTCAATCTGTTGCACATACAGCGATGAAGCTTGACGTGGCAGCGATTGTGACACCTACGGAAAGCGGTCATACAGCGAGAATGATTTCAAAATATAGACCAAAAGCACCGATCGTAGCAGTCACAGCAAACGAATCAGTTGCAAGAAAGCTATCTCTTGTATTCGGTGTATTTGCAAAGAGTGGATCAAAAACAACGTCTACTGATGAAATGCTTGAGAATGCAGTCGAGAAATCGATTGAAACAGGATACGTGAGACATGGCGATTTAATCGTTATTACAGCTGGTGTGCCAGTTGGTGAAACAGGTACAACAAACTTAATGAAAGTGTATGTTGTCGGTGACATCATTGCGAAAGGTCAAGGAATTGGCCGTAAATCTGCGTTTGGACCGGTTGTCATTGCACAAAGCGGAAAAGAAGCAGAAGAAAAAATGTACGATGGTGCGATTCTTGTCGCAAACTGTACAGATCGTGATATGATGGGTGCTTTAGAGAAAGCATCTGCCTTAATCACTGAAGAAGGCGGCTTAACAAGCCATGCAGCAGTCGTTGGACTCAGCCTTGGCATTCCAGTGATTGTAGGTCTTGATGGAGCTACAACATTGCTAAAAGAAGGCGAAGAAATTACAGTAGATCCGGCACGCGGAGCGATCTACAAAGGTCGTGCAAGCGTCCTTTAAATGATACACACGAGGGGAGTTGTCTGACTCCTCTCTTTTTTTATGTTACACTAAAAAAGTAAAATAGCTTTCGGGTGAAAGATACCCCATGAGGTGATATGGCTTGAAAAAATATTTGCTACTATTATTAATTCTGTTCCCTGCCGTGGAAATCAGTTTATTTCTAATATCAAGTAAAATCATTGGCATTTTGCCAACGATGCTGTTGATCGTACTCACGAGTGCTTTAGGCGCTTATTTTGCAAGAAAACAAGGAATTGAAGCTTTTCAAAAAGTGCAAAGAGATTTACAATATGGCAAAATGCCAGGGGTAACGATTGTCGATGGTTTCTGCATTCTAATCGGCGGTCTGCTGCTGCTCATTCCCGGCTTCTTATCAGATATCATCGGGGCGCTGCTGCTTATTCCGATGACGAGAAAGCAAATCAAGCCGCTTTTTGAACGCTGGCTTAGAAACATGTCTAATCGCAATCGCTATACAATTATTCGCTAAAGAGACCTTGAACTAAAGGTCTCTTTTATTTTTGCATGCCATACCGAATGTACTGATAGATATCGCTGAAAACACCTGCATTACGAAATGCTTGCCACACGACAAGAGAAGCAGGGCCAATGACGAGTCCGAGGAAACCGAGCCATTTTAACCCGACAAAGAGTGCCACAAGAGTGGCTAAAGGATTAAGCCCAATGGATTTGCTTAAGACTTTTGGCTCTGATACTTGTCTTTGAATGAGCACGACAATATACAAAATACCGAGCCCGATGGCGAGTGAAAGGTTTCCTGTCATAGCAGAGTAAATGATCCATGGCAGAAAAACAGTGCCGCTCCCGATATAAGGAAGTAAATCGACAAACCCAATACATAAAGCAATGACAAGGGCGTGCTCGACTTTTAAGATGATCAGTCCAATGATGACAAGGCCGATGGTCATCGCAACAAGCAGAAGCTGCGCCTTCATAAAACCGGTAATGGCTTTTTTGATTTCAGATAAAATGGCACGCGTATGCTGCATCCATTTTGCGGGAAAGATACGAGAACCATATTTTTTTAAAGTAAACCAATCTTTCGTGATAAAAAAAGTCGCCAGTGCAGAAAACAAAAGAGTTGCGGCTGCATCAGGCAAAAGACCCAAAAAAGCCGGGATAAGCTCGAGTGTTTTTGAAAGAAAAGTCCCTATCTTTGCAGCAGCTTCATCCCCTAGCGCTTGGATTTGTCCCAAAATCGATTCCTTTTGACCTGATTGCAGCGTATTAAATTGGGCGGTTACATCATGATATAAAGGCAGGATCTTATTTGTAAAAAACCGTTCAACAATCCCAATCATTTGATCAAGGTGACCAGGCAGAACCTTTGCCAAATAAGCACTTCCTGAAATGATTTCTGCTACTAAGAGTGTGATGAAACCGGCGGCTACTACGAAAAAGAGCAGTAGTACAATGACTACAACGAATCCTCTCGGCATTCCGGTGATCTCTTCTATTTTGCATACGACAGGGTGAATGAGGCAGGAGACAATAAGTGCAATCCAAAAAGGATATAAAAAAGGAAAAGACTGATATAAAAAGACAACCGAAAATACAGCAATGCTGATCATCATCAAACTTCGTAGAAAAATGGCCATATAGGTGTGATTCACACAATCCCCTCCAAAAAAACAAGCATGTCCGATACTTCATTTTATTCAAAAAGATTAGTAATATGAAAAGGTCGCAATAAAAAGAAAGGAAGGGGCGGCGTATGTTTACTCAAGCAAATTTATTTTTGGTTCTTTTACTCGTTATTGCACTTATTGCAAAAAACAATTCATTAATTTTAGCGGTTTCTGTGCTCATTGGGATTAAGCTGATTGGTTTGGATCAAAAGATTTTCCCGGTTCTTCAATCGAAAGGCATCAATTGGGGGGTCACCGTTATTACTATTGCTGTACTTGTCCCTATTGCAACAGGAGACATTGGATTTAAACAGCTTGGAGAAGCTGTGAAATCTTCTTATGCTTGGATTGCACTTGGAGCGGGTATATTAGTAGCATTAATTGCAAAAAACGGTATTGTGCTACTCGAGAATGATCCGCATATCACGACAGCGCTTGTGTTCGGGACGATTTTGGCAGTCAGCTTATTCAAAGGTGTAGCTGTCGGTCCGCTGATCGGAGCAGGAATTGCTTATTTGGCGATGCAGGCTGTGAAATTTTTCAGCGGTTGAAAAGAGAGTGGTTCATGCCACTTTCTTTTTTTTATTTTTTTCTTGCGTGAGCTTTTGCAAAAAAACATAATTAAATATAATAAAAGAAGCAAAATCCCTTTATTCCATGCCTGATATGGAAGACTGGAAAAAAAAATATCAAAAAAAATTATAGTTAAACATTTAACAAATGTCTGATTATTGTTTATAATGGGAATAGGCTTAATTTTGAACTCATTGATCACACAAGAGAGATGAGGCTAAAAGCGCTCTAACCGTATAGGTAAATGTAAGCATTTTCTTTTCTGAACCTGCCATTTTATTCGGATTGGATAGCGCTTTCAAAAAGCGAGAATTCTGCAACGAAGGGGAATCTTTTTAAAAAGGGGAGATTGAACATGACAGCAACAAGAGGTCTTGAAGGTATCGTGGCAACAACTTCATCCGTAAGCTCAATTATTGATGATACTCTTACTTACGTAGGGTACAATATCGATGATTTAACTGAAAAAGCTACTTTCGAAGAAATTGTCTACCTGTTATGGCACTTAAAGCTGCCGAATGAGCAAGAGCTGAGCGAGTTAAAACAGCAGCTCAACGAAAATGCTCACATTCCGCAAGAAATCATTGAGCACTTTAAATCGTATTCGCTGGATGGGGTTCATCCAATGTCTGCGATTCGTACAGCGGTATCCTTACTAGGATTACTTGATGACGAATCAGAGATTATGGACAAAGAAGCGAATTACAGAAAAGCCATTCGCTTACAGGCGAAAATTTCTGGACTAGTCGCTGCATTTTCACGTATTCGTAAGGGACTTGAGCCTGTACAGCCAAAAGAAGAATACAGCTATGCTGCAAACTTCTTGTATATGCTAAATGGCGAAGAGCCTTCACCAGTAGAAATTGAGGCAATTGATAAGGCACTCATTCTACATGCGGACCATGAATTAAACGCATCGACATTTACAGCACGTGTATGTGTTGCTACACTATCAGATATCTACTCTGGTGTAACAGCGGCTATCGGTGCACTAAAAGGACCACTTCATGGCGGAGCCAACGAAGGCGTGATGAAGATGCTTTCAGAAATTGGCGAAGTTGAAAACGTAGATTCCTATATTCATGGTAAGCTAGAGAAGAAAGAAAAAATTATGGGCTTTGGCCACCGCGTATACCGCCAAGGTGACCCGCGTGCAAAGCATCTAAAAGAAATGAGCCAGCGTTTAACAAACCTGACTGGCGAGCCGAAATGGTATGAAATGTCTGTTCGCGCAGAGGAAATCGTGACATCAGAGAAAAATCTTCCACCAAATGTTGATTTTTATTCTGCATCTGTATATCACAGTCTTGGGATTGATCATGACTTGTTTACACCAATTTTCGTGATCAGCCGATTCTCTGGATGGATTGCTCACATTTTAGAGCAGTATGACAACAACCGTCTCATCCGTCCAAGAGCTGACTACATTGGACCTGATCTTCAAACGTTTGTTCCGATCAGTGAAAGAGACTAATGTTTATAGAATAAGCAGGGGCTGATCTCGGAAAGGCCAATCAGCCTCTATATCAACAAAAAACGAAACACGTGAACAACTTCTTCGCTTGCAGACATCAAGCCAAGAAGTTTCAAATATTCACTACATAACCTGGGAGGTAATATCATTGTCACAAGGCGAAAAAATTACAGTTACTGGCGGCGTATTGAATGTACCAAATAATCCAATTATCCCGTTTATCGAAGGGGACGGAATCGGTCCTGACATTTGGAAAGCAGCATCAAGAGTACTTGAAGCAGCTGTAGAAAAAGCATATAAAGGTGAAAAACAAATCACTTGGAAAGAAGTATATGCAGGTGAGAAAGCTTACAATAAAACTGGAGAATGGCTTCCTGAACAAACGCTAGAAGACATTCGTGAATACTTAATCGCAATCAAAGGACCACTAACAACACCAATCGGCGGAGGAATCCGTTCATTAAACGTGGCACTTAGACAAGAGCTTGATCTCTTCACATGCTTACGTCCAGTTCGCTGGTTCAAAGGCGTACCGTCTCCTGTGAAACGTCCAGAAGACACAGATATGGTCATCTTCCGTGAGAATACAGAAGATATCTATGCTGGTATCGAGTATGCAAAAGGATCAGACGAAGTGAAGAAGTTAATTGACTTCTTGAAAAACGAATTAGGTGTAAACAAAATCCGTTTCCCAGAAACATCAGGTATCGGAATCAAGCCAGTTTCTGAAGAAGGAACTTCTCGCCTTGTTAGAGCGGCTATCCAATATGCAATCGACCAAGGCCGTAAGTCTGTGACGCTTGTTCACAAAGGAAACATCATGAAGTTCACAGAAGGAGCCTTCAAAAACTGGGGCTACGAAGTGGCTGAAAAAGAGTTTGGCGACAAGGTCTTTACATGGGCACAATATGATCGTATTGTAGAACAAGATGGAAAAGATGCGGCAAACAAAGCGCAAAGTGAAGCAGAAGCTGCTGGCAAAATTATTGTCAAAGACAGCATTGCAGATATTTTCCTTCAACAAATCCTAACTCGTCCAGCTGAGTTCGATGTTGTGGCAACAATGAACTTAAACGGAGATTACATCTCTGATGCTCTTGCAGCACAAGTTGGTGGAATTGGTATCGCACCAGGTGCGAACATCAACTACGAAACAGGACACGCTATTTTTGAAGCGACTCACGGAACAGCCCCTAAATATGCTGGTCTTGATAAAGTGAACCCATCTTCTGTTCTTCTATCAGGCGTGCTTTTACTTGAGCACCTTGGATGGCAGGAAGCAGCTGATCTAGTGATTCAATCTGTTGAAAATACAATTGCATCAAAAGTCGTTACTTACGATTTTGCTAGATTAATGGATGGCGCAACAGAAGTGAAATGTTCTGAGTTTGCTGACGAGCTCATCAAAAACTTGTCTTGATTCTTAAACTTTAAAGTTAAAGGGGAAAAAGGAAATGGCAAACAAGCGTAAAAAAGTATCTGTTATCGGAGCGGGCTTTACTGGAGCAACTACAGCATTTCTAACGGCTCAAAAAGAATTAGCGGACGTCGTATTAGTCGATATCCCGCAACTTGAGAACCCAACAAAAGGGAAAGCACTTGATATGCTGGAAGCTAGTCCAGTTCAAGGCTTCGATGCAAACATTACAGGAACTTCTAACTACGAAGATACAGCCGGTTCTGATGTTGTCGTCATTACGGCGGGAATTGCAAGAAAGCCGGGAATGAGCCGTGACGATCTCGTGTCAACAAATGAAAAAATTATGCGTAGTGTGACACGCGAAATCGTTAAATATTCTCCAGAAGCGATCATTGTTGTATTAACAAACCCTGTTGATGCAATGACGTATGCAGTTTATAAAGAATCAGGATTACCAAAGGAAAAAGTCATTGGACAATCGGGCATTCTTGATACAGCACGTTTCCGTACGTTCGTTGCTCAAGAATTAAACCTATCTGTTAAAGACGTGACGGGCTTTGTGCTTGGTGGACATGGCGATGACATGGTTCCTCTTGTTCGTTACTCTTATGCAGGCGGTATCCCGCTTGAAACATTGATTCCTAAAGAGCGAATTGATGCAATTGTTGAAAGAACAAGAAAAGGTGGCGGCGAAATCGTAAACCTATTAGGTAACGGTAGTGCCTATTATGCTCCTGCTGCTTCACTAGTCGAAATGGTTGAGGCGATCCTTAAAGATCAGCGCCGCGTTATGCCAACGATTGCTTACCTTGAAGGTGAATATGGCTACGAAGGCATTTACCTAGGTGTACCAACAATCGTAGGTGGAAACGGCCTTGAGCAGATCATCGAGCTTGAGCTGACAGAAGAAGAAAGAAGTCAGCTTGACCGTTCTGTTGAATCTGTTAAGAATGTCATGAAAGTATTGTCTTAATATGAATAAAAAAGAAGGCTTCTCGTATGAGGAGTCTTCTTTTTGTTTACAAAACAAATCTTGTCGAAATTTTAAATTGTTCTCTTGTTAAGCTTTCGTTAAAATGAAAGAGAAAGCATGACTTCTCGCTTTTCACATAAGATACAAAAAAAACGGATGCAGGGGAAATCACTAATTGGAGGCACAACATGAATAAAAAAATATTAGTTGTGGATGATGAAGAATCGATTGTAACACTTCTAAGCTATAACCTTGAAAGAGCGGGCTATGATGTCGTCACAGCAAGAGACGGAGAAGAAGCGCTTGAAAAAGCAGCAAGTGAACAGCCTGATCTCATTGTATTAGATTTAATGCTTCCGAAAATGGACGGCATCGAAGTGTGCAAACAACTGAGAATTCAAAAAATGATGTTCCCTATTTTAATGCTGACAGCAAAGGACGATGAATTTGATAAGGTGCTAGGTCTTGAGCTTGGAGCCGATGATTACATGACAAAGCCATTCAGTCCAAGAGAAGTGGGTGCTCGGGTAAAAGCCATCTTGAGAAGAGCACAGCAATCTCAGCCTGCCCCCACGCAAGAGGAGAAAGAAGAGATCATTGCAGATCAAATCAAAATTGGTGAATTGCGCATTTTACCAGAACACTACGAAGTCTATTTTCAGGAAGAACGTCTAGAACTGACGCCAAAAGAATTTGAACTACTGCTTTATTTGGCGAAGCATAAAGGACGTGTCCTCACGCGTGATTTATTGCTAAGTGCCGTTTGGAATTATGACTTTGCAGGTGATACTCGTATTGTGGATGTCCATATTAGCCACTTGCGGGACAAAATTGAAAAAAACACGAAAAAACCAACATACATTAAAACGATTCGCGGCTTAGGTTACAAATTGGAGGAGCCAAAGCCAAATGAGTAAAATTAGAACCCGTCTGTTTTCGGGACTCATTTTTCTCCTTTTTATTGTGTTTGTGGCACTTGGTCTTTTCCTAGATCACATGTTCCATGTTTTCTATGAAACAAAATTAACGGAACGAATGGAAAAGGAATCGAGCTTTCTCCTGTCTTCCATGAATGGTGATGATCTAAAGGCGAAGCAAAACAAAGAGGTCCTCAATCAGGCAAAGCAACATTTTGATATGAATGCGTCGATTGTGGATGTAAAGGGGAATATCATACATACAACGGGCCAAGCAGAACAAAAGGCCGTCATTCAAAACACACTGAACAATGAACGTCTCCAAACCAAAGGGGTCGTCATTGACGATGAGAAAGACGCGCTGTTCCATTATGCTGTCCCGATCTTAAAACAAAACGAACCGGCGGGTTATTTATTTCTACATGCGTCATATGAGCCTTTAAATGAAATTGACGGCCAGCTTTGGCTTGCCTTAGCCTTTTGTCTTGGCTCGGCGATTATCATCATCGTTTTCTTCGGGTACCGCATGTCGATGAAATATGTGAAACCAATTGATTATGCGACAAAGGTAGCCAAACAGCTAGAACGCGGGAACTATGATACGAATCATTATGAAGAGCTGATGATTGAAACAAGTGAACTGAATACTTCCATGAAGCGTTTGGCAGGAAGTCTTCAAGAAATGACTAGTTCCGGTGAAATGCAGAGAGACCGTTTGCAAACGGTCATAGAAAATATTGGTGCGGGGATTATATTGATTGATAAGATGGGTTACATCCACCTCGTCAATCGAACCTTCCGCAAGCAGTTTAAGGTGCAAAAGCACATTTACATGCACAAGCTGTATCACGAAGCGTTTACCCATGAAGAGATTATCGAATTAATTGACGAAATTTTCATGACAGAAACGAAGGTGCGGAAGTTTTTACGTCTAGCCGTTGACATTGAGCGCCGCTACTTCCAAGTCGATGGTGTACCCATTTTAAGCACAGACGACGAATGGAAAGGCATTGTCCTCGTGTTTCATGACGTGACAGAAACGAAGCAGCTTGAGCAGATGCGAAAAGACTTTGTCGCCAACGTGTCTCATGAGTTAAAAACACCAATTACGTCGATTAAAGGATTTTCTGAAACCCTTCTTGATGGCGCGATTGATGACAAAGAAGCACTGACAGAATTCCTGTCTATCATTTTAAAAGAGAGTGTCCGTTTAGAAACATTGATTCAAGACTTACTTGACCTATCTAAAATTGAGCAGCAGCAATTCAAGCTGAATATTCAAGAAGCCAATGCGACAGAAATCATCCAAGAAATTCAAGTGCTGTTAAATCAAAAGGCTACAGAAAAAGGCATTCAATTACACGTGCGTGTCCCAAAAGAACCGGTCTATGTCATGGCAGACCCGCTAAGGTTAAAGCAAATTTTCCTCAATCTCGTTAATAATGCGCTTACCTATACACCAGAGGGAGGAAGTGTCACCATCTCAGCAAGACCGAGAAAAGGTGCCTATGAATTTGATGTAGCTGATACAGGGATCGGTATGAAAAAAAATGAGATTCCACGAATATTTGAGAGATTTTATCGAATTGATAAAGATAGAAGCAGGAATTCAGGCGGTACAGGTCTTGGTCTTGCCATTGTCAAACACCTTGTGGAGGCGCATGAAGGAACCATTTCTGTCCGCAGCAAACAAGGGAAAGGAACGACTTTTACAGTGAACTTGAAATCGACATAGAGAAAAAAGGAATGTCACGTTAAAATTTACATGATCTTTACAATGAATTCATGTTTTGTTAACCATTCATTGATAGGATGAATAGGAACCCCTTCATCCAAGGAGCCAATTTTGGAAGGACGAAAACACTTGTTGTTTTCGTCCCTTTTTTATGCAGGCTCGACTATTTTCTTTTCAAAATAAACTTTGATAAAATGAAGTTACAATGTGTGAAAGAGACGGCTGAGATGGCTCAGCCGATGGAGGATTAAAACATGACAGACAAAAAGAAATTAGTGTTAGTGGATGGAAACAGCCTCGCATATCGAGCCTTTTTTGCTTTGCCGCTATTATCAAATGATAAAGGCGTGCATACAAATGCTATTTATGGCTTTGCGATGATCTTAATGAAAATGCTGGAGGACGAGAAGCCAACCCATATGCTCGTCGCATTTGATGCGGGAAAAACAACGTTCCGCCACGAGACATTTAAAGAATATAAAGGCGGAAGACAAAAAACCCCGCCAGAGCTATCAGAACAAATGCCATTCATCCGTGAACTATTAGATGCCTATCAGGTGAAAAGGTACGAGCTTCCTCAATACGAGGCAGATGATATTATCGGTACATTGGCTGTCGAGGCAGAAAAAGACGGCTTTGAAGTCAAAATCTTCTCAGGAGATAAAGACTTAACACAGCTTTCAACTGATCATACGACAGTGGCTATTACGAAAAAAGGCATCACAGAAGTAGAATACTACACACCTGCTCATATTGAAGAGAAATATGGTCTGCGGCCAGATCAAATCATTGACATGAAAGGGCTGATGGGAGATTCATCAGATAATATCCCAGGCGTCCCAGGTGTAGGCGAAAAAACAGCCATTAAATTGTTAAAACAGTTTGAAACAGTCGAGAACTTGCTTGAACATATTGATGAAGTGAGCGGGAAAAAGCTCAAAGAAAAGCTTGAAGAATTTAAAGAGCAAGCAGTTATGAGTAAAGAGCTGGCGACCATTCTCGTAGAAGCACCTATTGATGTGTCGAGCAAAGATCTCGCCTACGAAGGTCCACATATGGATCAAGTGATCTCTCTTTATAAAGAACTAGGCTTTCAAACGCTGCTAGAGCGTCTAGGAGAAGCACCAGAAACAGATGAACAGGTTGAAGTAGACGCATTAGAAGTGAAAAAAATGACAGCTGTAAACAGCGACATGCTGACAGATCATGCAGCCCTTGTGGTAGAACAGCTTGGAGATAATTATCACGAAGCGGATTTGATCGGTTTTGCGATCCATAATGAAAATGGTGCGTTTTTTATGACGAAAGAAGATGCGCTTCAATCAGATGCATTTAAAGAATGGGTACAGGATGAAACGAAGAAAAAATGGGTCTTTGATTCAAAAAGAGCCGTTGTCGCCCTCAGATGGCACGATGTCGACCTAAAAGGTGTCGATAATGATGTTCTGCTCGCTTCCTACGTCGTCAACCCGCAGAAATCGTACGAAGACGTCGCAAGTGTAGCGAAGGAATATGGTCTGAATATCGCTCTTTCTGATGAAAAAGTATACGGAAAAGGAGCAAAGCAGGCGATTCCACCTGAAGATGAACTGAAAGAACATCTCGGACGAAAAGCAGCGGCGATCTCAGCCTTGCATGATTTAACACTAGAAGCATTAGAAAAAAATGATCAGCATGAACTCTATGAAGATTTAGAGCTGCCGCTAGCACTCATCTTAGGTGAAATGGAATCTCTTGGAGTCAAGGTAGATATAAAGCGCCTAGAGAACATGGGTGAAGAATTAACGAAAAAGCTCAAAGAATATGAAGAAACCATTCACCGTTTAGCAGGAGAAACGTTTAACATTAATTCTCCTAAACAGCTTGGCGTCATCCTTTTTGAAAAATTAGGTCTCCCGATTATTAAGAAGACAAAAACAGGCTACTCGACGTCTGCAGATGTGCTTGAAAAGCTTGAAGATCAACATGAAATCATTCGGTCCATTCTGCACTACAGACAAATTGGAAAGCTACAATCGACCTATGTAGAAGGGTTAATGAAAGTAACGCGCAAGGATACCCATAAAGTGCATACAAGATTTAACCAGGCACTCACGCAAACAGGAAGATTAAGCTCAACAGATCCAAACCTTCAAAACATCCCGATTCGTTTAGAAGAAGGACGGAAGATTCGTCAAGCATTCGTTCCTTCAAAAGAAGGCTGGCTCATGTTTGCAGCTGACTATTCACAAATCGAGCTGCGTGTACTCGCTCATATTTCACAAGATGAGAATTTGATCGAAGCATTTACGAGGGACATGGACATTCACACGAAAACAGCGATGGACGTGTTCCATGTCTCAGAAGAAGAAGTGACTTCCGCGATGAGAAGACAAGCCAAGGCAGTAAACTTCGGTATTGTATACGGAATCAGCGACTATGGACTTTCTCAAAACCTTGGGATCACAAGAAAAGAAGCCGCCGCATTTATCGAGCGCTATTTAACAAGTTTTAAAGGCGTGAAAACCTATATGGAAGAAATCGTCCAGGAAGCGAAACAAAAAGGCTACGTCACGACGCTACTTAAACGCAGACGGTATATCCCGGACATCACAAGCCGTAATTTTAATATCAAAAGCTTTGCAGAACGAACAGCCATGAACACACCGATTCAAGGTAGCGCAGCCGATATTATTAAAAAAGCGATGATTGATATGGCAAAAAGGCTCAAAGAAGAAAACCTGCAAACAAATCTTTTATTACAGGTGCACGATGAATTGATCTTCGAAGCGCCGAAAGAAGAAATCGCGATCCTTGAAAAGATTGTTCCTGAAGTTATGGAAAATGCACTTCAGCTTGATGTACCACTAAAAGTTGATTTTGCTTCAGGTGCATCTTGGTACGATGCGAAATAAATCATAGAGAGAAAAAGGAGCGAGGAGCATGCCGGAATTACCAGAAGTTGAAACCGTCCGGCGCACTCTCAAGCGGTTAGTCGAAGGAAAGACGATTGAAACGGTCGATATCAAATGGCCAAACATCATCAAACGTCCTGGGGAGCCGGAAGAGTTCGCAAGAAGAATGGTTGGAGAAACCATACAAACCATTGAAAGAAGAGGGAAGTTCCTCCTCTTTCATTTAGACCATTATGTAATGGTCTCCCATTTAAGGATGGAAGGGAAATACCGTGTACATGAAGCGCATGAGCCTTATGATAAACACGTACACGTCGTCTTTACGTTTACAGATGGGACAGAGCTTAGGTACCATGATGTGCGTAAATTTGGCACGATGCATTTATTTCAGCCAGGTGAAGAGGAAAAGGAACTCCCGCTATCACAGCTGGGCTATGAACCATTTGATAAACAGTTCACTCCTGAGTATTTATGGGAGCAATTGAAAAAAACAACACGCGTCGTCAAAACAGCACTGCTTGATCAAAAGATTGTCGTAGGGCTTGGTAACATTTACGTAGATGAGGTCCTGTTTAAATCAGGGATTCATCCAGAAACAAAAGCGAACCAGCTTAGCCTGGAATCCTGCAAAGTGCTTCACAAACAGATCATCGATACGCTTCAAGTGGCGGTAGATGCGGGCGGAAGTACAATTCGTTCTTATATCAACTCACAAGGAGATATTGGCACATTTCAGCTGCAGCTTCTTGTATATGACCGGCGGGGAGAGCCTTGCCAAACATGCGGAAGTATCATTGAGAAAACAGTAGTCGGAGGGCGCGGCACTCACTTTTGTGTGACCTGCCAAAAACGTCCTCAATAAAGCTTAACCATGAGCATGCTTCCTTTTTGCTATGCATACGATAAAAAACATTCATTTTTCAGCAAGGTGTAGACTGACACACAGCCCACCTGCTCTTCATATAGTGAAGAAGAGTCTAAGAACGCCTAGAGACTCTTGATCATCGTTGCATGAACAGAAAGGAAGAGTTCAGGTATGATTTCGATTTCGCTCCTGTTTTTAGCTATTGCAGTTAGCATCGACAGCTTTTCTGTAGGCTTTACGTATGGTCTCCGCAAAATGAGGATCCCGTTTAAAGCCATCGTCATTATTGCGTGCTGCTCAGGGATTGTGCTGCTCATTTCTATGCTGATTGGCAGCCTGCTGACGACATTTCTCCCTGTTTCAGTGACCGATAAACTTGGGGGAGGCATTTTAATTGCCATCGGCCTTTGGGTCCTGTATCAATTTTACAAACCAGCGAAAGAGCGTGATTTGCTTCTTCATGAAAAGACATTGCTTAATGTGGAAGTTCAATCGCTTGGGCTCGTCATTCACATTTTAAGAAAGCCGACAAGTGCAGATATTGACCGATCTGGGACGATTAATGGGATAGAAGCTGTCCTTCTTGGAATTGCTTTATCCATTGATGCATTTGGCGCAGGGATTGGCGCAGCGATTCTAGGCTTTTCTCCAATTGTCATGAGTATCACGGTCGCAGTGATGAGTTCACTTTTTGTATGTATCGGACTGCGAGCCGGTCATTACTTGGCAAATTGGCGCTGGATCGATAAACTCGCATGTTTACCAGGACTTCTACTCATATTAATTGGGGTTTGGAAGCTGTAAAGGAGGAAACTAATTGACGCTTGTCATTGGATTAACAGGCGGGATTGCTAGCGGAAAAAGCACAGTCTCGCAGATGATAAAAGAGCAGGGCATCCGGGTTGTGGACGCAGATGTCATTGCAAAAGAAGCAGTCGCCATAGGAACACCCGCCCTTCATCATATCGTTCAAACCTTTGGTGAAGGTGTCCTCCTGCCAAATGGAGAGCTGGACCGGCAGCAGCTGGGAGCCATTATTTTTTCTAATGAAGAGAAAAGAAAGCAGTTAAATGCGATCGTTCATCCAGAAGTGCGAAAAGAAATGCTCAGGCAGCGTGATGAAGGAATTAACAGCCGAGAAACATTCGTTGTCCTGGATATCCCGCTTTTATTTGAGAGTCAGCTGGAGAGTCTCGTCGACCGTATTATTGTGGTGTATACAACACCAGAATTACAGCTATCACGACTCATGAATCGAAATGACCTTAGTCAGGAAGAAGCGCTGAATCGGATTCAATCTCAGCAGCCTCTTGAGGAAAAATGTAAGAAAGCAGACCGGGTGATAGAAAACACACAAGATCTCGCTTTTATTAGAAAGCAATTGCAGAACATATTAAATGAATGGGAACATACAGATAAGTAAGAGTACATACACGTACTCTTCTTTTTTTATGCTTTATTCTGATTTCCTTTGAAAAGAACAGCCCTTTTTAGAAAATATACGTTTATATACTGGCAATTACATTCTAATGTGATATACTAATTTCATAAATAAATTTATTGAGTATAACACATAATAGAGGAGTGACCTGTTCATGAAGGTAAAAGCAGCGATCAATGGGTTTGGCAGAATTGGACGCATGGTCTTCAGAAAAGCAATGCTTGATGATCAAATTCAAATTGTAGCGGTGAACGCAAGCTATCCTGCCGAAACGCTAGCACATTTAATTAAATATGACACAAATCATGGACGTTACGAATGCGATGTGATAGCAGAAGATGACGCCCTGATTGTAAATGGGAAAAGAGTGCTTTTGCTCAATAACAGAGACCCAAAGCAGCTTCCATGGGGAGAGCTTGGGATTGATATCGTCATAGAAGCAACAGGAAAATTTAATTCGAAAGATCAAGCGATGGGCCATATAGATGCTGGAGCGAAAAAAGTCGTACTTACAGCTCCAGGTAAAAATGAAGACGTTACAATTGTAATGGGTGTCAATGAGGATGATCTTGATCCTGAAAAGCACGTCGTTATTTCAAACGCATCTTGTACAACAAACTGTTTAGCACCAGTTGTCAAATTGTTAGATGATGAATTCGGCATCGACAACGGTTTAATGACAACGGTTCATGCATATACAAATGATCAAAAAAATATCGACAACCCGCATAAGGATTTACGCCGGGCAAGAGCATGTGCCCAGTCCATTATTCCAACTACGACGGGTGCCGCTAAAGCGCTTTCTTTAGTGCTACCGCACATGAAAGGGAAATTACATGGACTTGCACTTCGCGTGCCAGTTTCTAATGTATCGATGGTTGATCTTGTTGTCGATTTGAAAAAAGATGTCACAGCAGAAGAAGTCAATGCAGCCTTCTCTAATGCATCAAAAACTTCTCTATCCGGTATTTTAGATTACACGGAAGAGCCGCTTGTTTCTACAGACTTTAATACGAATCCTTATTCAGCTGTCGTAGATGGACTCACAACGATGGTGATGGGGGATAGAAAAGTAAAAGTTCTTGCATGGTATGACAATGAATGGGGTTATTCATGCAGAGTAGTGGATCTCGTGAAGTTTGTCGGATCGCAGATGAAAGAGCTTTCTGCTGTTTGAAATGAAGAAGACGAACGTCCCTTTTTAAGGAATGAGAGAAAATCCCATTGAAAACACAGCTTGCAAAATGGGTCTAAACAAAGTATACTATTTTTCGTGAACTTCTTGTTCGCAGACTCATTCGGGTATACTTAAAGGGTTAGGACCTCTTTGGACTAACTTTCCCCCGTGGTATATGTCCGGTCCGGCTGCTTAGAACTTCACTCTTTCATTCTTGTTTAAGGGGGGTCCATGATGGAAACAATCGGACGTCACGTTATCTCCGAGTTATGGGGATGCGACTGTGATAAACTGAACGACATGGATTTTATTGAAAAAACGTTTGTAAATGCAGCTTTGAAATCAGGAGCTGAGGTAAGAGAGGTTGCTTTTCACAAATTTGCACCTCAAGGAGTAAGTGGAGTTGTCATTATTTCTGAATCACATCTGACAATTCACAGCTTTCCTGAACATGGTTATGCGAGCATAGATGTTTATACTTGCGGCGACCTAGATCCGAATATCGCAGCAGATCATATCGGAGATGAATTAGGTGCTGAAACAAGAGAAAACATCGAAATTCCTCGAGGCATGGGACCTGTACAAGTGAAACAGGCACAAGCCAAAGCACTGTAAACATAAAAAAGATCGCAATGGGAGCTGGCCAAAAGCATTGACATGCCTTTGTGTTATGCTCCTTTTTATATTTGTTTAACAGAGAAAATCCAACATTCCCCAACTTGCCTATACTTTTGTTCTAGGAAAACAAAGGTTTTTTTTATAAAATAAAGAAGAGGCATTATGGCAAAGGGGATACGTATATGACTTTAGGACAAAAGTTCAAACGGTTCATGTCAAACCATACAGAAACATCTGACGAGCATCCAGTGTCAGAACTGAAAAGCCATTATTACAAATCGACGAATGCGCAAGTTTTTCAAGCGTTGGAAGCCATGCTTTCTAGGCACGCTTCCTATCAAGTGACATCTGTTTCAGCAGAACGAGGTGAAATCAGCGCAAATATCACAATGCCGAAAAAAGCCTTTCTCGTAGCGACTGTCATTTCAATTCGTCCTTTTGAAACAGCTGTCGATTTTAATGTGACAACAGAAACAGCCCTGCCAACAGATTTTGGCTATAGTGAGAAAACGATTTTTTCCCTTTATGATGAACTAGACAAACAACTTCCAAGAATAGATCGGAGCTGATGAAATGAAATGTCCCACATGTCAGCACCTTGGCACAAGGGTGCTTGATTCAAGACCAGTAGATGAAGGGAAATCCATCCGTCGTAGAAGAGAGTGCGAAAGCTGTCAATATCGCTTTACGACGTTTGAAAAATTAGAAGAATTACCACTGATTGTGGTGAAAAAAGAAGGAATTCGAGAAGAATTTAGTCGCGAAAAGATGTTGAGAGGACTCATTAAAGCGTGTGAAAAGCGTCCTGTTGCTTTAAAGCAGTTGGAGGATGTCTGCTTTAATATCGAAAAAGAATTGCGTAATCAAGGCATGTCAGAAGTGAAAAGTGAGCTTGTAGGTGAAATGGTGATGGACGAGCTGGCAAAAATTGATGAAGTGTCTTACGTCAGATTTGCCTCGGTTTATCGGCAGTTTAAAGATATCAACGTCTTTATTGATGAATTAAAAGATTTATTAAAGAAAGAACGCTAAAAAAGAGCTGAAGATTCTTCACGCTCTTTTTCCTGCGTAAAGCGTAAAACGCAAAAAGGGTGTACAATAGAAACAATTGCAATTCATGGGGAGGATCAGCATATGACAGAGCATTGGAAGGAAGTGCTAGCCGTCGATCCGTATGTCGTCAAAAGCGCTTCATTGCTCGGTGACATCGATAGACAGCTCATCACTCTTTTATATCAGCCACTTATAGGCATGTCCGCTTTCAGCTTATATATGACGCTGTGGGGAGAGCTGGAACAAAATCGTATGTGGGGGAAACCCGCACCTCATCGGCAGCTCATGGTCATGCTGCAAACGAATTTGAATGATATTTTTGAGGAACGTTTAAAGCTTGAAGCGATTGGTTTACTCCGCACATATGAACAGGAAACGGAAGAAGGCAGACTGTTTACATATGAGCTTGTGCCGCCGCTAAGACCAGATGAGTTTTTCCAAGATGGTATGCTGAATGTCCTGCTGTACCATCGTGTAGAGAAAGCGAAATATATGCAACTTCGTGATTATTTCTCATATCCTGGTGTTCCGGCAGAGGCAAAGAACATCTCGCGGTCGTTCGAAGAAATCTTTCACGTATTGCAGCCAGGCGAACGCAGGATGACAGAAGAAATCGATCAGGCGTCATCACTTGATCAGGGCTATGAATATGTGACCGTTGGATCGAGTCAGCCGGCTCCGCTCTCAGACGATTCCTTTGATTTCGATCTATTGTTAGCGGGCATGTCTGATATGATGATTCCAAGAAAGGCTTTGACAAAGCAGGTGAAAGAGACCATTAAGAAGTTAGCCGTTGTATACGGCATCACCCCGCTTCAAATGCAAAATATTGTAGCAGGTGCCTGCGGTTCAGATCAAATGATCTCAACAGAAGAGCTGAGAAAAGCGGCAAGAGACTGGTACCAAATTGAATACAGAGGCGAGCAGCCAAAGCTCATTGATCAAAAACAGCCGAGACACTTGCGTCAAGATGCTTCAAAAGCGCCAGTAGCAGATACGCCTGATGCCAAATTGATTGAAAAGCTTGATCACATTTCGCCTAGGGAACTACTAAAAGATATGTCTGACGGTATTGAGCCAACATATGCCGACTTAAGAATTGTCGAGGATATTATGCTTGAGCAGCAGCTAGAGCCAGGGGTCATGAATGTTTTGATCTACTATACATTACTGAAAACAGATATGAAGCTGTCGAAAACATATATGCAAAAAATTGCCGCTCATTGGGTGAGAAAGAAAATTAAAACCGTAGCGGCGGCTATGAAAATTGCCAAAGAAGAGAACAGGCAAATGACAGAATGGGCGCAGCAGAAAAAGCAGCGCAGCACATACGGATCAGGGAAAGTTGTCCGTGAAGAGAAACTTCCTGACTGGATGAAAGAAACTGAAACGAAAGAACAGCCGGCAAAAGAACAAACAGACAACCTATCGACAGAAGACCTCGAACGAGAAAAAGAAAAACTGTTAGATCAGTTTAAAAATATGAAAAAGTACAATGCACATTAAGGTGAGGTGAGATGAGGATGAAACCGATCGGTCGTTCATTTGAACAGCTAAAAGGGCGCGTAGATTTTCGTGTGAGATACAATCAGATTAAAGAGAGTGTGTTATCTGATGAAAATGTAAAAGCCTTTTTACAGGAGCACCAAGAAGACATACACGAAGACATGATTAATCGCAGCTTGAACCGGCTTTTTGAATATGTGCAGCAGTCGAAGGGCTGTTCATATTGCTTAGATGAAGAGAATGTCAATGCGATTTTAGACGGTTATCACCCGAAGCTTGTGATCAAAGGTCAGAGTATTGATATTGAATATTCTCCATGCCCAGTTAAGCAACGGCTTGATAGACAGAAAAAACAGCAAGAGCTCATGAAAAGCATGTACATTCCGCAAAATGTTCTTCAAGCAACGTTTGCTGATTTGAACGTTGTGGGAAGACAGGAAGTCATTCAAAAAGTAGGGCAATTCCTGCAAAGCTATGACGAGACAGGCAAAGGAAAGGGCTTATATTTACACGGGAAGTTTGGAGTAGGAAAAACGTATATTCTGGCAGCCATTGCGCAGCAGTTAGCGGAGAAGGAATACCCGTCCCTCCTTGTGTACGTGCCTGAGTTTGTAAGAGAGCTAAAAAATTCGTTAGCCGATCATACATTAGAATCAAAACTGAACATGGTCAAATCCACCCCTATATTAATGCTTGATGATATTGGGGCAGAGTCGATGACAAGCTGGGTTCGAGATGAACTGCTTGGAACGATTTTACAATACCGTATGGCAGAGCAGCTGCCGACTTTCTTCTCCTCTAATTTCTCACCAAGTGAACTGAAGCATCACTTTACGTATTCACAGCGCGGGGAAAAAGAAGAGGTCAAAGCCGCTCGTTTAATGGAACGGATTCTCTATTTAGCAGAGGCAGTCTTGCTCGAAGGAGAAAACCGCCGTCATTTATAAAAGTGTCTATCACGTGAAGGAGGAGCGAATGAAATGAACAAAAGAAAATGGCTACTTTTTCTCGTGATAGCAGGTCTCGCTGTTTTACTTTGGTGGCTGAATAAACAGCATCTTCAGCTGGCGCCGAAAGATGTGAAGAATTGGGTGCTTCAATTTGGACTACTGGCTCCCTTTGTTTTTCTTTTCTTATCTCTTTTTCGTCCGTTTGTTCTTGTCCCGCTTACGGTTTTTTCACTGGCAGCGGGTTTGGCCTTCGGAAGTGTTCTTGGGACGATTTATGCCCTCATCGGTGCAACCGCTGGCGCATTATGCTCCTTCCTGCTTGCTACAACCTTTCGTTCCAAAAAGAAGGAAACAGAATCAAGCAGCCGGAAGCTAAGAGCGGTGACATCCCGCATTCAGGAGCATGGGTTTCTTTACATTTTGTTATTGCGTATTGCCCCCATCCATTTTGACTTTGTCAGCTATGCGGCAGCAGCTTCACGTGCGAATTATCGTGCATTTACCGCAGCTACGTTTTTAGGCTTAATACCGGGTACAGTGGCCTTAAATGTCCTTGGTTCTAGCTTTGTCAGCGGCAATTATGCCGCCTTGGCAATCGTTTGTTTGATTTATCTCATCTTTATCTCAGTTCCGCTCGTTCTAAAAAGAAAGATGCCTGATTTATTTTAGGCGTCTATTTTTTATGTTCTCCCCATATATATGTAACAGATGTCGTTAGGGGGGACAAACATGCTTGAAATAATCTTTGAAGATGAATATGATACCGCCGCTTTTTTACATCTTGCTGAACACTTGGACAGTCGGCATCACATGTCAATTCAACAAGGGAAAGACCGACTTCTCATAGAGGCGAAGGAATCAAAAGAAGGACTTGAGCCCATTGTGCGGCCATTACTGGTTCACTTTTTTTTGGAATGCAAAGAAAATGAGCGCATGCGCAGCATTCTTGAAAACACGTATTTATTTAAAGATCCTGAAGAACAGCACCAAATTCTTTCCATTGCCCACAGCATTATGAATGGGGATTTAGATGATATTCCCGGCATTCATCAAGAACCGTCAAGAGAAGCCCTGTTAACAAAGGAGCTTGAGACGATTTCTTTACAGCAAGGTATTTTTTCAATTGGTTCATTTATGACATTTAGACTGTCAGAGTATGACAGGAGGCTGAAGAACTATGTTGAAGTCTCCATTGAAGAATACAAAATGGAACAAGAATATCAAAACTTCATTCAATCGCTTCGTGACTACGTGATGGCAAAAGAACCGAAGCTCGAAAAAGTACATGTTGTGCATCAGGATCGCCTGATGATTTGGGAATTTCGGTACGCTTCTGAGCGTGATCAAAAACAATACATAGACAGACAGTTTGTAAGAGAGCATCCAATGTATATTGATTCGCAGCTGATTGCACCACTCGTATCCATAGCGCCCCAAAAGATTGACCTGTTTACAAATGATACAGGTCACTCGATGGTACAGACCATTCAAAATATTTTTCAAGAAAGGGTCGAGGTATTCCCGGCTCATTCATTTCAAGAACACCATGTTCAATTTGTCCATGACCATTTGGAACAGAAAAGTGAAAAGCTTTCTTGATTTTCACGAAAAAACGTTTTATAATACGGTGTAACTTCATACAGAGACCGTATTGATAAGGACATGAACAAATGAACACCCGCTTAAAGAGAGGGAAGCCGAGGCTGAAAGCTTCCTAGCAGAGGACCATTTGCTTTACCACCTTTGAACATCAGCTGTGAACGTTTTAGTAATGGCTGACGGGGATTCCCGTTATCGAACCACAAGCCGTGTTTGCTTATGAAAAAGTAAGCTGCAAATACGGGAAAAAGGGTGGAACCACGATTCCGTTTTATTCAACCTCGTCCCTTTCCAGGGGGCGGGGTTTTTATATTGCCAAAAAAAAGGAGTGACCAGAGATGTCAGAACAAATTCAACTTACATTTCCAGATGGAGCAGTCAAGGAGTTTGACAAAACAGCTACAACAGAAGACATCGCGGCATCAATTAGCCCAGGCCTAAAGAAAAAAGCGCTTGCCGGTAAATTGAACGGCAAAGAAATAGATCTGCGTACGCCGCTACTAGAAAGTGGAACAATTGAGATCATCACAGATAAAAGTGATGAAGCACTCGACATTATGCGCCACAGTACAGCTCATTTGCTAGCACAGGCAATCAAACGCCTGTATGGAAAAGAGCATCACGTTCAGTTTGGCGTAGGTCCTGTGATTGAAAATGGCTTCTACTACGATGTGGACATCGATGTTGCCATCACACCGGAAGATTTACCAAAGATTGAAAAAGAAATGAAAAAAATCATTAACAGCAATTTGCCAATCGAGCGAATTGAAGTATCAAGAGAAGAAGCGAAAAAACGCTTTGAAGCGATTGGTGATCAATTAAAGCTTGAGCTGTTAGAGGCGATTCCAGAAGGTGAAGCTGTGACGATTTATGAACAGGGTGAATTCTTTGACCTCTGCCGCGGCATTCACTTGCCATCAACAGGGAAAATCAAAGAGTTTAAGCTGTTAAGCCTTGCAGGTGCATACTGGAGAGGTGACAGCAACAATCAAATGCTTCAGCGTATTTATGGTACAGCTTTCTTCAGCAAAGATGATCTAAATGAGCACTTACGCCTGCTTGAAGAAGCGAAAGAACGCGATCACCGTAAACTAGGAAAAGAGCTAAAACTGTTTGCGAACTCTCAAAAGGTAGGTCAAGGTCTACCACTTTGGCTACCAAAAGGCGCAACGATCCGCCGCGTGATTGAGCGTTACATTGTCGATAAAGAAGTACGCCTTGGTTATGAGCATGTGTATACACCAGTTCTTGCAAATGTTGAATTGTATAAAACATCAGGGCACTGGGCGCATTATCAAGAAGACATGTTCCCTGTGATGGAAATGGACAACGAAGATCTTGTTCTCCGTCCAATGAACTGTCCGCATCATATGATGATTTACAAAAACGAGCCGCATAGCTATCGCGAATTGCCAATTCGTATTGCAGAGCTTGGTACAATGCACCGTTATGAAATGTCAGGTGCTTTATCCGGCCTTCAGCGTGTTCGCGGTATGACATTAAACGATGCCCATATTTTTGTTCGTCCTGATCAAATCAAAGACGAATTCATTCGTACAGTTCGCCTAATTGAAGAAGTGTATCAAGACTTTGGCTTGAATGACTACACATTCCGCTTATCTTACCGTGATCCAGAAGATACTGAGAAGTATTTCGATGACGATGCGATGTGGAATAAAGCACAATCGATGCTAAAGGATGCAATGGACGAGCTTGGTCATGACTATTATGAAGCAGAAGGCGAAGCGGCATTTTATGGTCCGAAGCTTGATGTACAAGTGAAGACAGCTCTTGGAAAAGAAGAGACACTGTCCACTGTACAGCTTGATTTCTTACTTCCAGAACGCTTTGATCTCACATATATCGGAGAAGATGGAAAGCACCATCGTCCAGTCGTCATTCATAGAGGCGTTGTCTCTACAATGGAACGCTTTGTTGCCTTCTTAATTGAAGAATACAAAGGAGCCCTTCCAACTTGGCTGGCACCTGTACAATTCCAAGTCATCCCGGTTTCACCGTCTGTCCATTTAGACTATGCGAAAAAAGTACAAGAACGTTTGCAGCTTGAAGGTCTTCGTGTTGAACTTGACAGCCGTGATGAAAAAATCGGATACAAAATTAGAGAAGCGCAAATGCAAAAGATCCCGTACATGCTAGTCGTCGGAGATCAAGAAGCAGAAAATGGCGCAGTCAATGTAAGAAAATACGGAGAGCAAGATTCAGAAACAATGGATCTTGAAGCCTTTGTGAAACATGCAGTCGCAGAAGCGAAAAAATAAATTTTTTCAAGTGAAGCAGCCAGTGATCTTTCTCTTTAGATCACTGGCTTTTTCTTTTGGGAAAATCCTCTACTGGTGATCCAGTCCTTTGAATGATACGTTTAGATAGTGCGAAAGTATGGGTAAGTATGTACTATCGGTTCGAGTTAAATTGGGGGAATGAAAGCGATGATGCAAACAACAAACACTTTATCATTACAAGTACTGGAGCGATCAGCAGTACTTCGGGCGTTGGAACACTCACTGGCGATGATTGAATTTGATGTGACAGGTGAAGTCCTATGGGTCAATGATATTTTTGCAAAAGCCATGGGCTATTCAGCGCAAGAGATGATTGGTTTAAAACATAAACAGTTTTGTCCTCCTCATATAGCAGAACATGCAAGCTATCAGATGTTTTGGAAGCGTTTGAAGGAGGGGCAAGTCTTTCAGGAGAAGGTGCAGCGGACGACGAAGAATGGTGACAGCTTATGGCTTGAAGCGACATACACACCTGTCCACAATGAAGAGGGACGCGTAGTGGGTGTTGTGAAAGTCGCAACAGACATAACAGAAAGAGAAAACACGATGAAACAGGTCGTAGACGATTTAAAGGAGATGTCTGCGAAATTAATGGAGCGAGCAGAAGTGGGCATCCAGCATAGTCAAAGAGTCAATGTCTCCTTTGATCATATAGCAAACGAAACAGATCAAAATATGAGTTTACTAAAAGGATTAACAGAGCAGGTAGAGTCCATCAGCTCCATTGCTACAACAATTAACAGCATTTCCTCACAAACCCAGCTCCTTGCATTAAATGCGGCGATCGAAGCAGCCCATGCAGGTTCCTATGGAAATGGCTTTAGTGTAGTGGCGGCAGAAATTCGAAAACTAGCAACGGATTCAAAAGAAGCGATCGTCAAAGTAGATCAATATGTAAAGGCGATTCATGCAGAAGTAGAGAAGGTCAGCAGCGGAACGAGCCGTGCCAAAACAACGGTGTTTACAAATCGTGACCTTGTAAAGCAGGCAAACGAGGAATTTATCAATATAGGAGAAGCAGCCCGCAATTTAGACAAGCAAGCGCAAAATCTAGCGGGAATTGTGTAGTTTAAGCACACAAAAAACACCCAATCTCGTTAGGAGAAGGGTGTTTTCTCGTTTGTTCTATTTTAAAATATCAAACAATTCATGTAAGTCTTTGATTTCATAATCTGGCGTGACATCTGTTTCATTCTTTTTGCCATGTCGATTGATCCAAACGGTTTGAATACCAACGCGAGATGCCCCAAGAATATCTGTTTTTGGATTGTCTCCGACCATGATCACATCATCTTTTGTTAGATTTAACAGCTGAAGGCAGTGCTCAAAGATACCTGGATCGGGTTTGCCTTTCCCGTAATCTCCTGAAATCACAATTTCATTAAAATAAGGTGCAAGCTCAGGGACACCGGCCAGTTTTTCTTTTTGAAGACTAGGATCTCCGTTTGTTAAAAGAAGCAGTTCATAGCTGCCTTTCAAGCGGTTTAAAACAGGGTACGTTTCTTCATAGACAAATGGACGTTTTCTCCGCTCGGCTGCAAAGAAATCAGCCAAATATTGTCCAAATGCCTCATCGTCAATTCCTGCTTCTTTTAAGCCATTGGTCCAAGCGTTTTTGCGATACTCTGGTGCAAGGGCGTTCAATTTTTGAAAGCCTTCGCTAATCGGTTCACTAAAATTGGACCACAGACCTTCGAAAGGATTAATTCCGATCATGACAGTGTAATCATATGTTTCATAGGAAGAATACAGCTTTCTTGCTTCTTCACGAACAATCTGTTCAAATGTTTCTGGATTCAGTCCATATTTCTTTTCCGCTTCGCGGCATGTTTCCTGAAAAGTGGTATGAATGCTTTTTTCATCCCAAAGCAAAGTATCATCTAAATCGAAAAATACGGCTTTCATGATCTTCTCCCTTGTTATGTATGTGTTACCTTCAATTGCAAGTGACGGCTCAAGTTCATTTTACAATAGAAGATGAGGGCAATAAAGAAAAGATTTGAGAGATATTTGAACATTGACCGCACATGATAGAATAGAAAGACAGTAAATAATACATACATCAATTGAGGTGGCAGGTTTGCTTCATTTAATTATTATGATGATCGAGCGTGTCGGGATCATCGTTATTTTAGGGTTTGTGCTTGCCCATGTGAAGGGCTTTCGCAATCTATTGCTTCATAATGAAGGGTTTCGAAAAAAGGCAGTCCTTGTCTTTATTTTTGCTTCTTTTAGTATTATCAGCAATTACACAGGAATTGAAATCCAGCAGCAGATGATTATGAATCATGAGTTTTCCTATCATCTTGGCTCGTCAAGCTCGATTGCCAATACGAGAATCATGGGGATTGAAATGGGCGGATTAATAGGAGGGCCGTTTGTTGGTATTGGCGCAGGGTTTTTAGCTGGAATTCATCGCTATTCATTAGGAGGAAGCACGGCACTCAGCTGTGCGATTTCTTCGATTTTAGCGGGTGTCATTGCAGGCTATGTCGGGAGTAGGTTTAAGCGGAAGAATCGAATGGTGACACCTCGCCAAGCCGCACTTTTTGGTGTGGCAATGGAATCGTTGCAGATGGTCATTATCTTTCTATTTGCAAAGCCATTTGCTGATGCTTGGGGGCTTGTGAGTATTATTGCCTTGCCGATGATTTTTGTGAATGGAATTGGCAGCTTTATCTTTTTATCGATCTTACAGTCAGTCATTCGTCAAGAAGAGCAAGCAAAGGCGATGCAGACACACCGCGTATTTTCAATCGCCGATCAAACGCTGCCTTTCTTCCGCCAAGGGTTAAATGAACAGTCATGTAAAAGTGTGGCGGAGATCATTCATCGATTAACAGAAACAGATGCAGTCTCCTTAACCGATACAGAAAAAATTTTAGCGCATGTCGGTGATGGGACAGATCATCATATTCCATCGAAAAGCCTCATTACAGGGCTGTCGAAACAAGTCTTGATGAGCGGCAAAATTATGAAGGCGCATTCGAAAGACGAAATCAATTGTTCAGTCACACATTGCCCGCTTCAAGCGGCGATTGTGCTGCCCCTCACCTCCAATGGTCAAACGATTGGAACATTAAAAATGTATTTCAATTCCCCGGTCGGATTAAGCAGGGTGGAAGAGGAGCTTGCAGAGGGTTTGGCGATGCTGTTCTCCACACAGCTTGAGCTTGGAGAGGCAGAGACCCAAAGCCGCTTGCTAAAAGATGCAGAGATCAAAGCACTTCAAGCGCAAGTGAATCCGCACTTTTTATTTAACGCCATTAATACCATCTCTGTTTTGTGTAGAACGAATGTAGAGATGGCTAGGAAGTTGCTGCTACAACTGAGTATTTATTTTCGATCCAATTTGCAAGGCGCACGCCAGCTGCTCATTCCACTTCATAAAGAAATTCAGCATGTAGAAGCATATTTGTCACTTGAACAAGCAAGGTTTCCAAATAAATATCACGTGACCTTTCAAATTGAAAAGGAGCTGGAGCAGGTGATGATTCCGCCATTTGTGCTACAGGTACTTGTTGAAAATGCAGTGAGACACGCTTTTCCTAAACACCAAACGAGCTGTGAAGTCATCGTATCTGCTGTGATGGAAGATGGGCATGTCAATATGAAAGTGACGGATAATGGACAAGGAATCGAAAGTGACAAGATGGCTCAGTTATTAAAAGCGCCTGTTGAATCCAAAGAAGGAACAGGTACGGCTCTTTTTAATTTAGATCAGCGGTTAAGAGGGATTTTTGGCAGACAAGCAGCTCTATCCATTCATAGCAGCCAAGGCACTGACATCTCATTTCGCATTCCAATGGACTATGTAAAAAAGGATGATTTTCGTTGATAAACGTATTAATCGTAGATGATGAAGTGTTAGCAAGAGACGAATTAAAATACTTATTACGCAGAACGAAAGAAGATGTTCAAATAGAGGAAGCAGAAAATATAGAATCTGCTTTTGACCGGATGGTGGATCATAAGCCGGACCTGCTCTTTTTAGACATTGATTTATCGGGTGAAAATGGATTTGATATTGCCAAAAGGCTCAACCGGATGTCTGATCCGCCAGCGATTGTATTTGCGACAGCCTTTGATCAATATGCGCTAAAAGCATTTGAGGTCAGTGCGCTTGATTACTTAACAAAACCATTTGATGAAGAGCGGCTTTTGCAAACGATTCAAAAATTTAAAAAGTGGAAGTCTGTTGAGACGCAAGACCACCAGCTATCAGATGATAAGATTCCCCATCAGCAAAAATTAGCCATCTCAGTCGATGATTCAATTGTCATTCTGCAAGTAGAGGAGATCATGTATGTAGGGCTTAGTGAGGGAAAAAAGGTTGTGAAAACAAAGGATCACATGTATGAGGTCACAGAACCGCTTGTGGTCATTGAAAAGAAACTCCCTGAGGCTTACTTTATGAGGGTTCATCGAAGCTATATCGTGAACACCTCTCATATGAAAGAAGTACAGCCGTGGTTTAATTCGACGTATAATCTGCATATGACAGACGGATCGATTATTCCTGTCAGCCGTACGTACGCCAAAGAACTAAAGAAGTCGCTCCTACTAGAATAGGACGGCTTTTTTTATTTGTATTTCAATACTCGTTTTCTGCATTTCATTCATTGAATCCGGCGAGTTTGATTGTAAACGCTTCATTCATTTATTTCATGCCATATACTGAGGGCAGTCGAAGAAAGAGGTGAAGGGGCATGAGTGCCACTAAAGTATATGGATTTCTATCTCAAGCATTTATTTTTGCAACCGTAATGTTCGTTTCTAATCTCATTTCAATGTATTTACCCATTCCGATGCCTGCATCTGTGATTGGTCTAGTTCTATTATTTGTTTTGCTGACAACGAAAATCGTCAAACTTGAGCAAGTGGAGCAATTAGGTACATCATTGACAGGGCTCATTAGCTTTCTATTTGTTCCCTCTGGTATCTCGGTTATTCAATCACTAGGTGTCATGCAAGAAGTAGGTGTGCAAGTCGTCGGTGTTATCATCATTGCTACGATTATGTTGCTTGCAGCGACGGGGCTATTCTCACAGCTTCTCATGCAATTATCAGAAAAACCACAGAAACGTAAAGAGAAAAAGGAGAGCAAATCGACTCCTTCTCATTCTAATAAACCAGCTTCAAGTACGCATTAAAGGAGAGATGCAGGATGGGTACAAGTACAATGAGTCCTTATTTTGGTATAGTCGTCTCATTAGTTGCCTTTGGAATCGGTACATTCTTATTTAAAAAATCAAAAGGTTTCTTCTTATTCACACCACTCTTTGTAGCCATGGTGTTAGGTATTTTATTTTTAAAAATTGGCGGTTTTTCCTATGCAGATTATAATGAGGGCGGCAAGATCATCAAGTTTTTCTTAGAGCCCGCGACCATTGCTTTCGCTATTCCGCTTTATAAGCAGCGCGCATTGCTTAAAAAATATTGGTGGCAGATTTTATCCGCTATTTTTGTAGGATCACTTTGTTCCATTACAATTGTGTATGTCATAGCAAAAGGAATTCATCTTGATGCAGCTGTCATGAAAAGTATGCTCCCACAGGCAGCGACGACAGCAATTGCACTTCCGATTGCAAAGGATATTGGCGGAATCGCAGATATCACAGCTTTTGCGGTCATATTTAATGCAGTCATCGTGTATGCGCTAGGTGCTTTCTTCTTAAAATGGTTTCGAATTAAAAATCCAGTGGCAAAAGGGCTTGCACTTGGTACATCAGGACATGCACTTGGCGTCTCTGTTGGGATTGAGATGGGTGAAGTGGAAGCGGCCATGGCAAGTATCGCCGTTGTGGTCGTAGGAGTTGTGACCGTCATTGTCATCCCAATCTTTATGCAATTCATCCTTTGATGGCGTCATTGTTTTGAAAAAGCCTTGCCCTATTCGTTTAATCATGCTAGAATGAAAAAGTTGTTTCAAGAGTTCGGTTACTTGACGGACGAATGAAAATTGTGTAAAATAATTAACGAATTGAATAGATATCACAAGCAGAAGCACCCGCTTCTCACCTGATTGACACGTGTTTGTAGTTGACAGGTTGACCGTACATTTATTTTTTCATGCAAATGTTCGTAGTGTGGGTGTTTTATATGCCCACACTTTTTGTTTGCCTGTAAAACATACAACGAAATGGTCAAAATGAATTGTGAACTCAATTCAAAATCTCATGGAGGTGGCTCACTATTAGCAAAGATCAATTAGTTAATGAAGGTATTCGTGCGCGTGAAGTTCGTTTGATCGGACAAAATGGCGATCAGCTGGGGATTAAAACCCGCCAGGAAGCTCTGGAAATTGCTACGAAAGCCAATCTTGACCTTGTGTTAGTTGCTGCAAATGCAAAACCACCTGTTTGCCGAATCATGGACTATGGTAAGTTCCGATTCGAACAGCAGAAGAAGGATAAAGAGGCACGTAAGAATCAAAAAATCATTAGCTTAAAAGAAGTTCGGTTGAGCCCGACAATCGATGAACATGATTTTAACACGAAGCTCCGCAATGCGATCAAATTCCTTGAAAAGGGCGATAAAGTGAAAGCTTCTATCCGCTTTAAAGGCCGTGCGATTACGCATAAAGAAATCGGACAGCGCGTGTTAGACCGTTTCTCTGAAGCTTGCGCTGAAGTAGCAACAGTAGAAACAAAACCTAAGATGGACGGACGCAGCATGTTCCTCATGCTTGCACCAAAAGTCGAAAAGTAAAGTAACAGAGGGAGGAAACATCCAATGCCAAAAATGAAAACTCACCGCGGATCTGCTAAACGTTTCAAAAAAACAGGTTCTGGTAAACTTAAACGTTCTCATGCGTACACAAGTCACTTGTTCGCTAACAAATCTACAAAGCAAAAACGTAAATTGCGTAAGAGCGCAATCGTAAGTGCTGGAGATTTCAAACGTATCAAACAACAACTTGCAAACATCAAGTAATCTGGAATAGGAATCATAGGAGGGAATTACAATGCCAAGAGTAAAAGGCGGAACTGTGTCGCGTCAGCGTCGTAAAAAGGTTCTTAAATTAGCAAAAGGTTATTTCGGTTCAAAACATAGATTATATAAAGTAGCAAACCAACAGGTGATGAAATCTGGAAACTACGCTTTCCGTGACCGTCGTCAGAAAAAACGTGACTTCCGTAAACTATGGATCACTCGTATCAATGCTGCAGCTCGCATGAACGGTCTTTCTTACAGCCGTTTAATGCATGGCCTAAAGCTTTCTGGTATCGAAGTAAACCGCAAAATGCTTGCTGACCTTGCTGTGAATGACCTAAGTGCATTCAATCAGCTTGCTGATGCTGCAAAAGCACAACTAGACAAGTAAGTCATATAAAAGATCATTCCGTCGAGGGATGATCTTTTTTGCTCATCATGTGAGGTGAATTAAATGAATATCGCGTTGATTGTGCTGCTCATCTTGGTAAATGGCTATGGTTTCTTTCTTATGGGAGAGGACAAGCGCCGGGCAAAAGCGCATAAATGGAGAATTTCAGAGGCACACTTATGGAGTGCTGCCGTGCTTTTTGGGGCTGCTGGATCGTATGTAGGGATGCAGTATTTTCGTCATAAAACAAAGCATCCTGCCTTTCAAATTGGCATGCCCGTGTTAATCATGGTGCAGTTGATCATATTAGGATATATCAAGTTCATCTGAAAAAGGAGCAGACGCCATCAAGACGGCGTATCTGCTCCTTTTTTTTGTTTGATTTTTTTAATGGGCTGATCCCAATCAATTTTTGTTTGAGGATAACGTTCGATAATGTTTTCCTCCAATTTTTCAAAGTCTTCTAATGTAAATTCACTTAGCTTCTCAGGTGACTCCGTCCAAACGTAAATGGAGTGGACAAACAGAGGATGATCCTTAGAAGGAACATGCTTCTCCCCTTCAAACAAGACACCTTTATAGACGAAATTAAAATTTTTACGTGCATTTTGCTGTTCGTCCATAAAATAAAAGCCTTCTTTTAATTGTGCTTGTTTCAGCTTTCTTCTCGGATTTGAGAAGAATTTTACCGCCATGTAGAAGATGTAGACAAGCAGTGCAACAAGAGCTAGTCTAATGAGGATTACAAACATGACAGGATGCACCTCCAATACCGTTATCTGATGTACTACGAATGAAAAGGTCAAAAGGTTTCAACTTTTTTTAAAAAAATATTTCGGAAAACGAAAAAATATTCATAAAAAGATCGTATTGAACGAAAGAGGTTTTGTATAATAAGAATGCACCATGAAGATAAAGGAGGATATATGGAATGACAAAGCTAGATCAAACATTAACTATGCTGAAAGACCTAACAGATGCAAAAGGGATTCCAGGAAATGAACGTGATGTCAAAAAAGTCATGCAGACATACATAGAATCATATGCAGATGAAGTCTCTAGTGACCGCCTTGGCAGCTTAATTGCTAAGAAGGAAGGAAACGCAAACGGACCTAAAATTATGCTTGCTGGTCACTTGGATGAAGTCGGATTCATGGTCACAAAAATTGATGACAAAGGCTATATTCGTTTCCAAACTGTCGGCGGATGGTGGTCACAGGTCATGCTCGCGCAGCGTGTCACCATTGTAACGAAGAAGGGAGACATTACAGGGGTGATTGGCTCAAAGCCGCCACACGTCTTGTCACCTGAAGCACGAAAAAAGTCGATTGAGATTAAAGATATGTTTATTGATATCGGTGCATCAAGCAAAGAACAGGCAATGGAATGGGGCGTTCTGCCTGGAGATCAAATCGTCCCTTATTTTGAGTTTACAGTGATGAATGATGAAAAAATGCTCCTTGCAAAAGCATGGGACAACCGTATCGGCTGTGCAGTAGCGATTGATGTCATGAAGAACTTACACAATACTGAGCATGAGAATATTGCTTACAGTGTTGCAACTGTACAAGAGGAAGTTGGCCTGCGTGGTGCCAAAACAGCAGCAGCTACAATCCAGCCTGATATTGGATTTGCCATTGATGTTGGTGTAGCTGGAGACACGCCGGGCATCACTGAAAAAGAAGCAACAAGCAAACTTGGCAAAGGCCCAACAATTGTTGTATTTGATGCTTCGATGGTATCTCATAAAGGGCTTCGCGATTTTGTTGTCCAAACAGCGGACGAATTGAACATCCCTTACCAATATGACTCCATGCCTGGCGGCGGGACAGATGCTGGCGGTATCCATTTAACAGGTCATGGTGTGCCATCACTATCGATCGGGATACCAAGCAGATATATCCATACCCATGCAGCGATGATTCACCGAGATGATTACGAAAATGCAGTGAAGCTTTTAACAGAAGTGATCAAAAGACTTGATCAAAAAACGGTTGAGCAGATCACGTACGGTTCTTAAGTAAGAAAGCCTTTCCTCAAATAGGGGAAGGGCTTTTTTTATTTCAGTGAATTTCCCAGGAAATGAACTGTCATTTTAAGTTACGCCAAAAGAACTGTTTTTGGCAGAAGAAGAAAAAATATTCTAGTGAATAAGGCACATGTGATCTGGTCTTTATTTTTGTAAGATGAAAGCAATAAAAAGGACAGAGCCTAAAGAATGCCCTGTCAAAAGAGAGTTAATGGAAGTAGGTGAAGCTACCTCAAGAATAAACATATTATTCTTATTTGTCAACTTGGTTTTAAAAGAAAGAAAAATCAATCAATTTATGTTATATTTGTAACAAATTGCTTGTATAAAGGGGATGGTTAAATGAATGCGGTTACAATTGTCATAGCATCTATGTGTATTTTAGCGATTGCCTATCGTCTTTATGGCACATTTATGATGGTCAAGGTCTTAAAGGTGACAGATGATCATCCTACGCCGGCTCACGCATTAGAGGACGGGAAGGATTATGTGCCAACCAATAAGTGGGTCACATTTGGGCATCACTTTGCTGCAATTGCAGCTGCTGGTCCTTTAGTGGGACCGATTTTAGCCGCACAATTTGGGTATTTACCGGGTCTTCTTTGGCTGTTAATTGGCGCAGTGATTGGCGGTGCTGTACACGATCTTGTCGTCTTATTTGCGTCGATGCGAAAAAAGGGGAAATCGTTATCAGAGGTAGCGAAGGAAGAGCTAGGACCTGTCGCAGGATTTTGTACAGGGCTTGCGATGCTGTTTATTATTACGATCACAATGGCAGGTTTGTCTATGGTTGTGCTTCATGCGTTAGAACGTAACCCTTGGGGGACATTTGCAGTCGGAATCACGATACCAATTGCGATGGGGGTTGGTCTTTATTATAAAAAGACAGGTAATTTAAAACTGGCGACAACTGCGGGGTTTATTTTGCTGATGGTTGGTGTATTCCTTGGGCCGAATATTCAAGGAACGGCACTTGGTGATCTTTTAACACTTGATACAAAAACGCTTGCTCTTGCTTTGCCAATCTATGCTTTTTTTGCTGCGGCATTGCCGGTTTGGCTGCTGCTCGCACCGAGAGACTATTTAAGCAGCTTTATGAAAATAGGTGTTTTTATCGCATTGATTGCTGGAATCTTTGTCGTCAATCCAACGATTCAATTTCCAGCGTTTACGGAGTTTGTGAATGGAGGAGGTCCTGTTTTAGCTGGTCCTGTCTGGCCGTTTATTTCTATTACCATTGCTTGCGGAGCCATTTCTGGTTTCCACGCATTTGTTGGATCTGGGACAACGCCTAAGATGCTTGACCGCTGGAGTGATATGAAGCCAGTCGCATTTGGCGCAATGCTTGTCGAATGCCTAGTTGGAATTATGGCGCTAATTGCCGCTACGGCTCTTCATCCAGGTGATTATTTTGCGATAAACAGTACGCCAGAAGTGTTCCGGACTCTCGGGATGAGTGTCGAGAACCTTCCGCAGCTGAGTAAGGAAATTGGTCTTGATTTAGAAGGAAGAACGGGTGGAGCTGTGACTTTAGCTGTAGGAATGGCGTATATCTTTACGGGAATTCCGTTCTTTGGTCATTTGGCGTCTTATTTCTTCCAATTCGTCATTATGTTTGAAGCTGTCTTTATTTTAACCGCTATTGATGCAGGGACACGTGTAGCACGTTATTTAATTCAAGATTTCTTTGGCGAAGCTTATAAACCGCTTAAACGAAATGACTGGGTACCTGGGTCGGTGTTCGCAAGTGCACTTGCTTGTTTTATGTGGGGATACTTGCTTTACTCTGGAGACATAGGGTCCATTTGGGCGCTGTTTGGGGTGTCTAACCAATTAATGGCATCAGTCGGTCTCATCATCGGAGCAACCGTTGTATTAAAAATTGCAGATAAAAGGCGATATATGCTGACTTGTTTAATTCCACTTGCTTACTTATATGTGACAGTGAATTATGCGGGCTATTGGATGGTAGCAAATGTATACCTTAATCCGGAGGCATCAGGTTACAGTGTGCTGAATGCGGTGCTGTCAATCATTATGCTGATCTTAGGATTTGTGATTATTGTGTTTGCGATTAAAAAATGGGTTGAAATTTGGCGGGATCCAGCGCTTCGGATGGAAACACCGATCACTGGCTGAATGAAAAAGCCGGTTTGCAATAAGCAAACCGGTTTATTTTATTGCTGCTGATGAGGCTTTAAGCCTTGCTCTAATGTTTCAAGAATCTCGGTTTTCTCGTTTTCTGATGCCTCTTGCCATAGCACTTCGAACAACACGCCAAGACCTGGCAACATTTTTTCCTCACCGCTTTGAATGGCATCTAAAATCGTATGCTCAAGCTGCTCTTGATTATGGCCAGTGATGTTTTGAATGACTGCGCCTCTTAAATTAAAATCCATTGCCCACACTCCTTTTTTGATGGTAATAGCCCTATTCTGTCTCAAAGACAGGTTTATTATGTAGTGTGCATGAGATATAATAAATTCATGATATTTAAAGGAGTTAAAGTCGCTTGAAATATATAGAATCAGCAAAAAACACACACATTAAACAGTGGAAAAAGCTCCATACGAAAAAAGAACGAACGAAAACGGGGCTGTTTCTCGTGGAGGGAATCCACTTAGTCGAAGAAGCATTGAAGAGCGGAGTTGTGAAAGAATTAATGGTCACATCGCCTGATAAGCTTCCTTCTCATATCGATCCTGACATTGAGCTTTATGAACTGAGCGAAGAAGCCTTTTCTGCCATGACCGAAACGGAAACGCCTCAGCACATCGCGGCAGTTTGTACAGTACCTGTATTTGAAGAAAAGAAGTATGAACGACTTATTCTGTTAGATGCAGTGCAGGACCCAGGCAATTTAGGCACACTCATTCGGACAGCAGATGCCGCCGGTCTTGATGCTGTGATCTTAGGTGATGGAACAGTTGATGCGTATAATGGAAAAACGCTCCGTTCCGCACAAGGGTCACATTTCCACCTACCCATTTTAAAGCAAAGCCTTCAGCAGACGATAACAGCATGTAAGGAGCAAGGCATTCCTGTATACGGAAGCGCGCTAAACAATGCGAAAGCGTATAAAAGCGTAACGGCTGAAGGTCCGTTTGCATTGATTGTTGGTAATGAAGGAGCGGGGATAAACCCAGAGATACTGCAAATGACAGACCACAATTTATATGTGCCAATGTATGGACAGGCAGAATCATTAAATGTAGCTGTTGCAGCGGCAGTTCTTGTCTATCACTTGCGTGGATAGTGTTGCAACATGCGCTCATTTTCACTATAATGAAACTAATATTTTAAAAACCATGATAGAGGAAGATTGTTTCAAGGAGCGTCCTTATAGGGAGAATGCATCGTAGACTGAAAGTGCATTTAAGGAAAGCTGAAACAGGAATTCACCTCTGGAGTTGTCACCGGGACCGCAAGCTTTGCGTAAAGGTGAACCGGATTCGTTTGATTCCGTTATGTCAATGAAGCTTATTCGCACATGTATTTGTGCTTAACAAGGGTGGTACCGCGACCACAACTCGTCCCTTCTTTTCTAGAGGGGACGGGTTTTTTTATTGTCTTCAAACGATCAAACAGCCGTTTATCCAGGCGGTTTTGTATATCAAAAGGAGGATTACACTCATGCAAGAAACGTTAAAACAGCTTGAAACAGAAGCGATCGCGAAGGTTGAAGCAGCTAGCTCGCTCAAAGAAGTCAATGACATACGTGTTCAATATTTAGGGAAAAAAGGACCGATCACGGAGGTACTCCGCGGAATGGGCAAGCTCTCCGCAGAAGAAAGACCGAAAATGGGCGCACTCGCAAACGAAGTGAGAGAGCAGATTGCTGGTGCTATTGCTGAAAAAAATGAACAGCTGGAAAAAGAAGAAGTGAAGAAGAAACTGGCGTCTCAAACGATCGATGTGACATTGCCAGCAAGCCCAATCAAAATAGGGGCAAGACATCCATTAACGATTGTTGTCGAAGATATTGAAGATTTATTTATTGGCATGGGCTATACCGTTGAGGAAGGTCCTGAGGTAGAAACAGATTACTATAACTTTGAAGCGCTGAATCTCCCAAAGGAGCATCCGGCACGCGATATGCAGGACAGCTTCTACATTACCGAGGATACATTGCTAAGAACACAAACGTCACCAGTTCAAGCACGTACACTTGAAAAATATAAAGGACAAGGTCCTGTGAAAATCATTTGCCCTGGGAAAGTATATAGACGAGACAGTGATGACGCGACTCATTCACATCAATTTATGCAGATTGAAGGGCTTGTTGTTGATCACAATATTAGCATGAGTGATCTGAAAGGTACGCTTGAAACAGTCGCAAGAAAAATGTTTGGTGAAGATCGTGAAATTAGACTGCGTCCAAGCTTTTTCCCATTCACAGAACCATCTGTTGAAGTGGATGTGTCTTGCTTTAAATGCGGAGGAAAAGGCTGTTCTGTATGTAAAGGAACAGGCTGGATTGAGATTTTAGGAGCTGGGATGGTTCATCCAAATGTTCTGAAAATGAGCGGATTTGATCCAGAAACTTACCAAGGCTTTGCTTTTGGAATGGGTGTTGAACGGATTGCGATGCTCAAATACGGCATTGACGATATTCGCCATTTCTACACAAATGATATTAGATTCACAAAGCAATTCAAGCAGGACTAAGAGGAGGAAAACAACATGTTTGTTTCATATAAATGGTTAGAAGACTATGTCGATTTAGAAGGCATTCAGCCGGATGAATTAGCAGAAAAAATCACAAGAAGTGGAATTGAAGTGGAAGCCGTTGAATATAAAGGCGAAGGCATTAAAGGAGTTGTTGTTGGACACGTCGTGGAGCGAGAACAGCACCCGAATGCCGACAAATTAAACAAATGTCTCGTGGATATCGGAGAAGACGAACCGGTTCAAATTATTTGCGGGGCGCCGAATGTGGACAAAGGTCAATATGTGGCTGTCGCAACGGTTGGCGCAGTCCTTCCTGGGAACTTTAAAATTAAAAAAGCAAAGCTGCGCGGCGAAGAGTCTCATGGCATGATTTGTTCTCTGCAAGAATTAGGTGTCGAAAGCAAACTCGTACCAAAAGAATATGCAGAAGGTATTTTTGTTTTCCCAAATGACGTCAACCCCGGGGAAGATGCCCTTCAGGCACTTCAGTTAGACGATGCAGTACTTGAGCTTGGCTTAACGCCAAACCGCGCGGATGCCTTGAATATGCTAGGTGTTGCCTATGAGGTTGCAGCCATCTTAGGGAAAGAGATTAAACTTCCTGATACAGCACATGACACGTCTTCAGAAAAAGCAGCAGACTATATTTCTGTGAAAATTGAAGATCAAGAAGCGAATCCACTTTATGCTGCGAAGATCATTAAAAATGTAAAGATTGGACCAGCACCGCTTTGGATTCAAACAAGATTGATGAATGCAGGCATTCGCCCAATTAACAATGTCGTCGATATTACAAACTTTGTCCTGCTTGAATACGGTCAGCCACTTCATGCATTTGATTATGATCGCTTTGGTTCAAAGCAAGTGGTCGTACGTAAAGCAACTGATAGTGAAAGCATTCAAACACTTGATGAGCAAGAGCGTACACTTTCATCAAAGCATCTTGTCATCACGAATGGCACGAAAGCGCACGCTGTCGCAGGCGTCATGGGCGGCCTTGAATCAGAGGTGCGTGATGAAACGACAACGATTCTCTTAGAAGCGGCATATTTCAACGGTCAAACAGTCCGTCAAGCATCTAGAGATCTAGGGCTTCGCAGTGAATCAAGCACACGATTTGAAAAAGGACTTGATCCCCAACGTACGAAATCAGCAGCCGAAAGAACAGCGCAATTGATCAGCATCTATGCAGGTGGTGAAGTGTTAAGTGGGACTGTAGAGGAAAACCACCTTGAAACAAATATGAATGTCATCCACGTATCCACTGAGCGTGTGAACAAGGTGCTTGGCATGAGCATTTCAAAAGAAGATATGATTCAAATTTTCAACAAACTGGGCTTTACAGTGGGCGAATCAAATGACGTTCTTGTCGTAACAGTTCCTTCTCGCAGAATGGATATCACAATTGAAGAAGATCTCATTGAAGAAGTTGCGAGATTATACGGCTACGATAATATCCCATCTACACTACCTGCGACAGCTGGTACAGTCGGCGGTCTCACGCCATACCAAGTGAAGCGCAGAAAGGTGAGACGTTTCTTAGAAGGCGCAGGTCTTTCTCAAGCGATCACGTATTCATTGACAAATCAGCAAAAATCTACTGCCTTTGCATTGAATTCAGCTTATAAAACAAGACTTTCTCTGCCAATGAGTGAGGAACGAAGTGTGCTTAGACAAAGTCTACTGCCAAACTTACTTGATTCAGTTGCCTATAACTTGGCTAGACAAGCTGATTCTTTTGGTTTTTACGAAACGGGTTCTGTGTTCTTAGCAGAAACTGAAGGGGCAAAACCGGTGGAAAAAGAGCATGTCGCTGGGGCGCTGACAGGCTTATGGCATAAAAATCTTTGGCAGGGCGAGAAAAAAGCTGTCGATTTTTATGTAGCGAAAGGAATTGCAGAAGGTCTATTTGAAAAGCTTGGTGTATCAGGCCAAATCACATATGTTCAAGCAGAGCGTGAAGGTCTTCACCCAGGACGTACAGCAGATGTTCATTTAAATGGAAAAGTCATTGGGTTTGTTGCAGCACTTCACCCAATCGTTGAAAAGGAATTAGATTTAAAAGAAACATATGTCTTCGAGTTTGATTTAACAGATGTGATGACGTCTGAATCGAAGGATATGAAATATACAGCAATTCCGAGATTTCCTGCTGTCACAAGAGATATTGCACTAGTCGTAGATCAACATATCTCCAGCGGACAGCTGGAACAGGTCATCTATGAGGCGGGCGGGAATTTACTGACTGATCTATCCGTCTTTGACGTGTATGAAGGTGAACACATGGAAGAAGGTAAAAAATCTGTTGCATTCTCTCTCCAATATTTAAACCCGGAACAAACATTGACAGAGGAAGAAGTCACCGCTGTTCATACAAAAGTATTGAAAGCATTAGAAGATACGTATCAAGCCGTCTTGCGCGGTTAAAGAAAAAAAGAGCTAAGGTCATATGGGCCTAACTCTCAGCGTGTAGACAAACCCTCGCATTCGTTGTCAGTCCTGCGCGCTGGTGCTCACGAATGTCAAATTCGCTCTGCGCCAGTGCTCGTTCTTCCTAGGGCTGCAAAGGTTTTCTATCACGCTGAAAAGAAGACAAAGGGCTAAAATAAAGTTCATTTTAGCCCTTTGTCAACAATCTGAGAGCTAAAGCCGTATTGGCCTAGCTCTTTTTTATAACCATTTTTTCGCTTTTTGTGTGTTGGCAAAATGCAGTTTTGTAAATTGACGTAAAGCCTCTTCGCCATGCAGCTTAATGAGCTTTGCAGCCGCCTTGTCCACATGAGGACCAGCTCCTTTTGGAATCTCAAACCCTGCTGCTTTAGATAACTTATCCATTTCAATTAAAAAAGCGTACCTTGCAATAATGGAAGCCGCAGCAACTGACAAATGAATGCCTTCTGCTTTTGTGCTAAAGTACGTCCGCTCCCGAATGATTTTTTTTCCAGCAAGATGCTTAAAATAAATACCCGGTTCTGCAAATTGGTCAATCAAAATAGCTTCAGGCTTTGTCCCGTCTAATTTCTCCAGGACAGAGGTGATGACTTGGTTGTGAAGGAGCGCCTTCATTTTTCCTTGACTCATGCCCTTTTCCTGCATGGCATTGTACTTTTCATTTCGAAGCACGAGAAGACTGAACGGAATGGTTTTGATGAGATCTTTAGCAATGTTGATAATTTGCGGGTCTTTTAGGCCTTTTGAGTCTTTTACGCCAAGCTCTTTCATGAGAGCAAGGTGACTGGCATCAACATAGGCGGCACAGACCGTTATCGGTCCAAAATAATCACCTGTTCCTACCTCATCAGAACCGATGACGGACATAGAGGCAATTCCTGACGGCGGACTATATTTTGTGACAGCAGGTGTTTTTGAACTTTTCGGATTAGTTGCTTGTAAATGGCTAAATTGACTGGCTTCAGCTTCTGCCTTTTGTCCTTGAAACAGCACTTTTCCAGATCGATAGGCTGTAATCGTACAGCCAGGAACCTTTGCTTGAAAGAGGGCGCCTGGTGGTAACGTATCAGTTAAGTGGTGCGCATACGCGCTTTTCATCTTTTTAAGGTCTTCTGATGTTGCTTTTAAGACGGATTGGGGCACAGTGGATAACTCCTTTTTACCTTGATATCATTGATTTCTAAAGTGTACCATAACAGGGAAGGGCTCGTCTTTCCATTCAATGTCTAAACATGTTATGATAGAGACTAGGATTCTCGTGGAATGGAGGAGAAACGTTGTCTGACGGCGGTAAAACGAAAACAACAGTTGAGATTTACGGACAGTCCTATACGATCATCGGTCAAGAAAAGAAGATGCATATGCGACACGTTGCTTCAATTGTTGATGATAAAATGAGAGAAATAAATGAAAAAAACCCATACCTTGATATAAACAAATTAGCTGTACTGACAGCAGTCAATGTCGTCCACGACTACTTGAAATTAAAAGAGCAATACGAAAAACTAGAGATTCAGCTTAAAGAAAAGGAATGAAATTACCGTGATCGATATCATCATTTTGTTTTTGCTTCTTATGGGAACGCTTGTCGGTCTAAAACGCGGGTTTATTCTTCAATTTATAAAATTGATCAGCTTTGTTGTTTCTATCTTAGTGGCTTCCATGTTTTACAAGTCACTTGCCCCACAGCTTACGTGGATTCCAGCACCTAATTTTAGCGGCGGTCAAGCGCAGCTCGCTTTCTTTAGTGGGAATCTAGAAGCAGCTTATTATAATACCATTGCGTTTATCATTCTGTTTATCTTGACCAAAATCCTGCTCGCCATCATTGGCGGATTGCTCACAACCATTGCAAGTATCCCTGTGATTAAACAGGTCAACAAACTGCTTGGCGGTGTTTTAGGATTTCTTGAAACCTATCTATTTGTATTTATTCTCTTGTTTGTCGCTGCATTACTTCCAGTCGATGCCCTACAAACAATGTTGAGTAAATCCATATTAGCAGATGCGATCGTAAGCCACACCCCTTATCTGTCCAGTCTTGTCAAAGACTTATGGACGACGTATGGAGTTTAAAAACTTCTCCTTTCTTGGAGAAGTTTTTTCTCATTCCATGACAGAAAGTTGTAGGATGAAGGAAAAGTTTGTATATTTATAAAGGAAGATGCCAAAGCGGCTGGAGGATGAGAGATGAATAAAAAAGATATTATCAAACTTCTTGAAACAATTGCAGTCTATATGGAGCTAAAAGGAGATAATCCTTTTAAAATTTCTGCTTTTCGTAAAGCAGCAGCGGCACTGGAGCAAGATGACCGCAGCCTTTCTCAAATAGATGATCTATTAGCATTACCCGGCATTGGAAAAGGAACCTTTGCTGTGATCACTGAGTATATCGAAAAAGGGCAATCAGAAACACTCGAACAATTAAAAAAGGAAGTGCCTGAAGGACTTGTCCCGCTTTTGAAATTGCCAGGACTCGGCGGTAAGAAGATCGCTAAGCTTTACCAAGAGCTTGGCGTCCATGATGCACAGTCTCTAAAAGAAGCATGCGAAGCGGAAAAGGTACAAGCGCTTGCTGGCTTCGGCAAAAAAACAGAAGAAAAGATTCTCGCAGCTCTTGAGGAAGCAGGAAAGCAGCCGGAACGACTGCCGATTGGCTTTGCATTAGATGTGGCAGAGCGGATTGATCATGCGCTTGAAGAGATGAAAGGTATCATCCGTTTTTCAAGAGCCGGCAGCTTAAGACGTGCACGCGAAACGGTCAAAGATTTAGATTATATCATTGCAACAGACAATCCTGAGCAAGTCAGAGAGCATCTCGTTGCACTTGATGATGTGAAAGAAGTGATCGCAAGCGGTGATACGAAGGTATCTGTTGTGCTTGCCCTTGATTTTGAGATCAGTGTCGACTTCCGGCTTGTGACAGCAGATCAATTCGCAACGACGCTGCACCATTTCACTGGCTCAAAAGATCACAATATTCGCATGCGTCAACTAGCAAAGGAACGCGGAGAGCGCATTAGCGAATATGGTGTGGAAACGATTGAAACTGGAGATGTGAAAACGTTTAAAGACGAAAGCGCTTTTTATGCGCATTTTCAACTTCCGCTCATTCCACCAGAAATTCGTGAAACCGGAGCGGAGATTGATACGTATAAAGAAAGTATGCAGTTTGTAGAACTGAAAGATATTAAAGGCGATTTACATATGCACTCAACATGGAGTGACGGAGCTTTCTCTATTCGTGAAATGGCGGAAGCATGTATCGCAAAAGGCTATGAATACATGGCGATTACAGACCACTCACAATATTTAAAAGTAGCCAACGGCTTAACAAAAGAACGTTTGCGTCTACAAGCAAAAGAAATTGATAAGTTGAATCAGGAATTCGAGCATTTTCACATATTTAAAGGGGTCGAAATGGATATCCTGCCTGATGGATCATTAGATTATGATGATGACTTTCTAAAAGACATGGATTTTGTCATTGCATCTATTCATTCTAGCTTCTCTCAGCCGGAGGAAGTCATTATGGAACGCCTTGAAAATGCCTTGCGTAATCAACATGTCGATTTAATTGCACATCCAACAGGCCGTTTGATCGGTAGACGGGATGGCTATGCCTTAAATATAGATCAGCTCATAGAGCTTGCGAAGAAAACAGGCACTGCACTTGAACTCAACAGCAATCCATCAAGACTTGATTTGAAAACAGAGCATTTAATCAAAGCAAATGAAGCGGGTGTGAACATTATGATCAATACAGATGCGCACAACATCGCCATGCTGGAACATATGGAAGTCGGTGTAACAGCTGCAAGAAAGGGCTGGACACCAAAAGGAAATGTCGTGAATACTTTTACTCTAAACGAGATCAAAAAGTTTTTAACGCGTGACAGGTAGTCGTTAGGAGGCTGGACCATGCTGCAACAAAAAGTGTTATCATCATTAGAATTTCATAAAGTAAAAGAAAAAGTGATGTCCTATACCGCATCCACATTAGGAAAAGAAAGAGCGCAGGATTTAACACCTTTGACGGATATAGAAACCATTCAGCATTTGCTGGAAGAGGTAGCAGAAGCGCAAGATGTGATCCGCTTAAAGGGATCTGCGCCATTTGGCGGATTAACAGATATTAGACGTGCAGTGAAACGGGCAGAAATCGGCAGTACATTAAGCCCTTCTGAGCTGATGGAAATCGCAGGGCTATTATATGCGGTGAAAAATATGAAACACTTTCTCACGTCCATGTATGAAGATGGGGTAGACATACCGCGCCTTCATACATATGCTGAGACGCTGATATTACTGCCAGAAATCAGAAAAGAAATCGAAAGCTGTATTGGTGATAATGGAGAAGTGCTTGATCATGCAACCCCTGCCCTTCGTTCATTGCGCATTCAATTACGCTCACTAGAATCAAAAGTCCGTGATAAATTAGAAGCGATGATTCGTTCACAATCGGCTTCAAAAATGCTGTCAGACACCATTGTCACCATTCGTAATGACCGGTTTGTTATTCCTGTGAAACAAGAGTACCGCTCGAATTACGGCGGAATTGTTCATGATCAGTCTTCATCTGGGGCAACCCTTTTTATTGAGCCGCAAGTGGTCGTGGATGTAAATAACACCTTGCAGCAAACCCGTTTAAAAGAGAAGCAAGAGGTTGAAAAGATCCTGCAAATGCTGACAGAGAGCGTATCAGAGCACATTGGAGAACTGCTTCATAATGTAAAGGAATTGCAGACGCTAGATTTTATTTTTGCTAAAGCTAAATATGCAAAGACAGAAAAAGCCACAAAACCTGCTGTGAATGATCAAGGAGAAATCTATTTAAAACGAGCAAGACACCCTTTATTGCCTCGGGATCAAGTTGTCGCAAATGATATTGAACTCGGTAAAGATTTTTCAACAATCGTGATCACTGGACCAAATACAGGGGGAAAGACCGTTACTTTAAAAACGCTTGGTCTTCTGACGCTGATGACACAGGCGGGCCTCCATATTCCAGTTGAAGAAGGTTCTGAAGTGGCTGTGTTCGACCAAGTTTTTGCTGATATTGGAGACGAACAATCCATCGAACAAAGCTTGAGTACGTTCTCATCTCATATGGTCAATATTGTCGATATCTTAAAACATTTGACTTCTAACTCTCTCGTTTTATTTGATGAATTGGGGGCAGGAACAGACCCAGCTGAAGGTGCGGCACTTGCGATGAGTATATTAGATGAAGTGCATCAAACAAATGCACGTGTCATTGCAACGACTCATTACCCCGAGCTGAAGGCCTATGGGTATAACAGGGAAGGCGTCACGAATGCAAGCGTGGAGTTTGATATCGAAACCTTATCACCAACGTACCGCCTGCTCATCGGTGTGCCTGGCCGAAGTAACGCATTTGAAATTTCAAAGCGTCTTGGTTTGCCGGCTCATCTTATAGACCGAGCAAAAGCAGATATGCATGCAGAGCATAATGAAGTAGACCAAATGATTGCTTCATTAGAAGATAGCAAGAAACAGGCAGAAGAAGAACTGCATGAGACAGAAGTCTATAGAAAAGAAGCAGAAAAGCTTCATAAAGAATTGCAAAGACAAATTCTTGAATGGAATGAGCAAAAAGACAAACTGCTTGAAGAAGCTGAACAGAAAGCGAAAGAGAAAATTGAACAAGCATCAAAAGAAGCAGAAGATATCATTCAAGAGCTCCGTTCGATAAAAAGTGAACACCGCTCATTCAAAGAGCATGAACTCATCGATGCGCGAAAGCGTCTTGAAGAAGCCGTTCCTGAGTTTGACAGGAAAAAGAAGCCAGAGCCAGCGAAAAAAGCCGTAAGACAGCTGAAGTCAGGCGACGAAGTCAAAGTGCTCACCTTCGGACAAAAAGGAACGTTGCTTGAACAAACAGGCGACAAAGAATGGAGTGTCCAAATGGGCATTCTGAAAATGAAGGTAAAAGAAAAAGACATGGAATTTATCAAATCAGCACCTGAATTTAAGCAAGAAAAAGCCATCACGGCAGTTAAAGGGAAAGATTATCATGTCTCGCTTGAACTCGATTTAAGAGGCGAGCGTTATGAAAATGCCTTAAGCAGAGTCGAAAAATATTTAGATGATGCTGTATTAGCTGGTTATCCGCGCGTGTCTATTATTCACGGAAAAGGAACTGGCGCCCTTAGAAAAGGAGTTCAGGAATTACTGAAACAGCATCGAAGTGTGAAAAATGCTCGTTTTGGCGAACAAGGTGAGGGAGGATCAGGCGTCACCATCGTCGAATTAAAGTAAAAAGGAGAAAACGCATGAAAGCCTTTTGGGAAAATGAACTTGTGGAAATTGCCGCCTATTATAGCGTGGCCGTCCTGTGTCTCGTCTTATTTCTAACCATTTTTGAACTCGTCACCTCTTATAAAAACTGGGAAGAGATCCAGCGGGGCAACTTAGCTGTTGCCATGGCAACAGGCGGAAAGATCTTTGGGATTGCGAATGTGTTTCAGCATTCAATCGCACAGCACAATTCCCTTCTTCAAATGGTTGGATGGGGCGTATACGGTTTTGTGATGCTGCTTGTCAGCTATTTCATTTTTGAATTTTTAACACCGCGTTTTAAAGTAGACAAAGAGATTGAAAATGATAATAGAGCGGTCGGGTTTATTTCACTCATCATTTCAGTTGGGCTGTCTTACGTAGTTGCAGCCGGCATTTAAGGAGACGACATGGAAAAGCTAGCAAAAGTATTAATCGTAGTTGCCTGCACTTTTGCGGTCATTGGTGCCGTTTATCTGTTCCTGTGAAATGAAAAAAACAACGTGAGAAAGCTGTCAAGGAATCCCTTGGCAGCTTTTATCTCATCAAAGGCGGCGAATGACATGAAGCGCATTCTGCAAAAAGACGAACTAATCAAGCGCATTGATACTTGTCTTCAAATGACATCCCTTCCAAGAGACATATACAAACCATATATTGCACGTCCATTTGAAACGTCAGGGTTTTTTGATGATTTGAGTCCCTATATTCAAATCGATTCGAGTGGTTATATCCTCATTCAATATGAACGAGGAATTCAAATGTTGCATAAAAGAACAAAAGTGGCGGATGAAGTCATTTACTGGATTTTAGAAGACACCATTTTTCTCACGGTTTACATCGACATGATGAGGAAGTATCAAGTCGACAACATCCAGACGCATTTACCGAATGATCCAAGTATCCATCAACAGATCGTGGATAGAGTCAACGAGTCTTTTCGTGCAATTGGAGGTTTATATGAACAGTGGCATCATGAAGGAAAAAGAGCTTCTATTGAAACACCGGCCAAAAAGTAAACATGTGCAATTGAACCAAGCCCTATTAGAAAAAAGCAAACTGCCCTAAGGAAAAGTTTGCTATACTATAATAGTACGAAAGTTCAGGAAGGAGGGTTTTTATGCAGTCAGATAAACGTTGGCTTCTGCATTACCCGAATCAAATTCCCCACGAACTCACCATCCCAAATGAAACATTACAATCTTACTTATTCAGCTCCGCAGAGGCTGCACCTGAGCATACAGCCATTCATTTTCTAGGAAAGAACATCACCTATGAACAGCTGCAAGAAGACGTATTGAAACTAGCCAGTCATCTGATGAATATTGGCGTGAAAAAAGGCGACAGAGTAGCGATCATGCTGCCGAACTGTCCTCAATCGGTCATTTCTTATTATGCTGTTTTAATAGCAGGCGGTATCGTTGTTCAAACAAACCCGCTTTATACAGAGAAAGAACTGGAATATCAAATGGAAGACAGCGGCGCCAAAGTGCTGATCACGCTAGATTTGTTGTATCCAAAGGCTTATAAAATGAAAGCGTTGACAAGTATGGGGCACTTCATCGTTACCAAACTACAAGATTATTTACCATTCCCGAAAAACATACTGTTTCCTATTGTGCAAAGAAGAAAAAACAAAATGGTCATCCAAGTCGAGAAAAATGATACCATTCATCACTTCGCGCAGATTATGAAAGAATCGGCTGGTGAACAGCAGATACCCGCACTTGCCTTTGATCCGAAAGAGGATATCGCTGTTTTGCAGTATACAGGTGGAACGACCGGTTTACCAAAAGGGGTCATGCTCACACATGAGAATATTTTAGCGAATACTGAAATGTGCGCTTCCTGGATGTATAAAACAAACAGGGGGAAAGAACGCATCCTCGGCATCATTCCGTTTTTTCATGTCTACGGAATGACGACTGTCTTAAATCTTGCGGTCAAAGAAGGGCATCAAATGATTCTGCTCCCACGCTTTGATGTCGCAGATACCCTCAAAACCATTGAAAAACAGAAGCCGACACTATTTCCAGGCGCACCAACCATGTATATTGCCTTGCTGAATCATCCGAACATTGAAAAGTATGACCTGTCGTCCATCACTGCATGTCTAAGCGGCTCAGCGGCACTTCCTGTTGAAGTCAAACAAAGCTTTGAAAAATTAACAGGAGGACGTTTAGTGGAGGGGTATGGACTTTCAGAAACCTCTCCCGTCACTCATTCTAACTTTTTATGGGGAGCGAACAAAACAGGCAGCATTGGCTGCCCGTGGCCTAATACAGATGCCGGTATTTACTGCGAAGAAACCGGAGGCCTCAAAGAACCATATGAGCATGGGGAAATCATTGTGAAAGGCCCCCAGATCATGAAAGGATACTGGAATCAGCCAGAGGAGACAGAGGCTGTATTACGAGATGGCTGGTTTTTCACCGGAGATATAGGGTATATGGATGAGGACGGTTTTTTCTATATCGTCGACCGAAAAAAAGATGTCATCATTGCGAGCGGCTATAATATATACCCAAGAGAAGTCGAAGAAGCCCTTTATGAGCATGAGCTTGTACAAGAAGTCGTTGTCGCAGGTATTCCAGATCCGTACAGAGGAGAAACAGTGAAAGCATTTATTGTGCCGAAAAAGAATGCCTACTTAACAGAGGACGAACTTGATCGCTTTGTCAGGACGAGAATTGCCTCATTTAAAGTACCGCGCGTGTATGAATTTAAAGAGTCACTGCCTAAAACAGCCGTCGGGAAGATTTTGCGCAGAGTATTAATTGAAGAAGAAAAAAGAAAACACGCTTCTTCAGCTGAAACGCCTGCCGATCAACCGAAAACATAGCGGCATCGTCATCCGGTCCACCGGCCGGATGATTTGAATGTTGACCGCTTCCTCTGTTATGCTAAAAGAGGAAAAGAAAGAAGAAGATGACTTGACAAATCGCCCGTTTCTTTTTAACATAAAGTTATGAATGAATACTCATTCAATTTAGAAAGGGACGAAGCACATTGAAGCAGAAAAGACCGAAGTACATGCAAATTATTGATGCAGCAGTTGTGGTGATTGCAGAGAACGGCTATCACCAATCACAAGTTTCAAAGATTGCGAAACAGGCAGGGGTAGCAGACGGAACCATTTATCTTTATTTTAAAAATAAAGAGGATATTTTGATCTCATTATTCAAAGAAAAAATGGGACAATTCATCGAACGGATGGAAACAGATATTCAAAAGAAACCGTCTGCGAAAGAAAAGCTTTTACTGCTCATTGAAGAGCATTTTCGTATGCTTGCGCAAAATCATCATTTGGCTCTTGTGACACAGCTTGAACTTAGGCAGTCAAACCTTGAGCTGCGGCAAAAAATCAATGAGGTGCTGAAAGGGTATTTAAATATGCTCGAATCCATATTAGCAGAAGGAAAGAAAACAGGAGAATTTAGACAGAATCTTGATGTCCGTTTAGCGAGACAAATGGTATTTGGGACGATTGATGAAACCGCTACTACATGGGTCATGAATGATCAAAAATATGATCTTCCTGCACTCGCAGAAAACGTACGTGATCTACTCTTAAACGGAATACATCAATCTTAAAGACATTTTGAAAAAGGATGATTGACATGGAAAAGATACTCACCTTACATCATGAAGGACAGACAGCACTTATCACGATTCAGCATCCACCAGCAAACGCCTTATCTTCTCAGCTGCTTAGCGAGCTTAATGACATGTTTGTCCAGCTCGAACAAAATGAAGAAGTAAGAGCCATTGTGATTCACGGGGAAGGAAGATTTTTCTCAGCAGGTGCTGATATTAAGGAATTTACGACGTTACAGGAAGAGTCTGACTATTCAAGCCTTGCAGACAGAGGGCAGCAGGTCTTTGAACGGATTGAACAATGTCCAAAACCGGTCATTGCTGCAATTCACGGAGCTGCATTAGGCGGGGGCCTTGAGCTTGCTATGTCTTGTGATATCCGAATCGCAACAAAAGATGCGAAGCTTGGACTGCCGGAACTAAACCTAGGCATCATTCCAGGATTCGGTGGTACGCAGCGCCTGCCGCGCTATGTTGGTTCTGCTAAAGCGCTTGAAATGATGGGTACGGCTGAACCGATTACAGGTGAAGAAGCATTTGCTTGCGGACTTGTGTCAAAGCTGGCAGAAACAGAGGAAGAAGCGCTCGAAGCAGCCAAAACACTTGCGTCAAAATTTGCAACGAAAAGTCCAAAATCACTCGAGTATGTGCTGGATTTATTGAATGCGACAAAATTGTATTCATATGATGGCGGTATGAAGCTAGAAGCCAAAAAATTCGGTGAGATTTTCCAATCGAATGACGCCAAAGAAGGCATCCAAGCCTTTATCGAAAAGCGCAAACCAAATTTTAAAGGGGAATAAGGGATTAAACGATACAAGGGGGAGAAATGAATGAATATATTTGTTTTGATGAAGCGTACGTTTGACACGGAAGAGAAGATTTCGATTCAATCTGGTGCAATTCTAGAAGATGGAGCAGAGTTCATTATTAATCCTTATGACGAGTATGCCATAGAAGAAGCCATCCAGCTTCGCGACGAGCACGGGGGAGAAGTGACCGTTGTGACAGTTGGCAGTGAGGATGCGGAAAAGCAGCTGAGAACAGCGCTTGCTATGGGCTGCGATCAAGCCGTTTTATTAAATGTGGAAGACGACTTAGAAGAGTGGGATCAATTTTCTGCTTCTACGATTCTTTACCATTATTTAAAAGACAAAGAGGCTTCCTTGATCTTAGCAGGGAATGTGGCAATTGACGGTGGCTCTGGACAGGTTGCCCCGCGTCTTGCTGAATTACTTGGGTTTTCATATGTCACAACGATTACAAATATTCAAATTGAAGGCGGTTCTGCTTCGATTGAACGAGATGCAGAAGGTGATGTGGAAGTCATTTCTGCTGAGCTCCCGCTTGTTGTCACTGCGCAGCAAGGTCTTAATGAGCCACGCTATCCATCACTACCTGGCATTATGAAGGCAAAGAAAAAGCCTTTAGAAGAATTGGAACTTGATGATTTAGATCTCGATGAAGACGATGTGCCATATAAAATCAAAACAATAGAACGTTTCTTACCGGAGAAAAAAGAGGGTGGCAAGGTGCTGAGCGGTGAGCTTCAGGATCAAGTCAAAGAACTGACAGATTTACTAAGAAATGAAGCAAAGGTCATCTAAACATCCACTTTACGATATCACGAGAACAAGGGGGAACTTGAAAGATGAGTAAAAAAGTTGTTGTACTTGGAGAAAGTCGTGACGGTAAATTAAGAAATGTGACATTTGAAGCCATTGCTGCCGCTCATCAAGTGGCAGATGGCGGTGAAGTCATTGGCGTGTTAATAGGGGATGACGTCAAAGACCAAGCGAATGAACTGCTTTACTATGGAGCGGATCATGTCATGATTGTGGAGCATCCGCACCTTTCATATTATACGTCAGATGGTTTTGCGCAGGCACTTCAAGCCATATTAGATCAGGTTGACCCAGATGCCGTCCTCTTTGGACATACTTCTATCGGAAAAGACTTGTCGCCGAAAATAGCTGCACGCTTGCAAACTGGTCTCATATCAGATGCCATCGATGTAAGCGTTACCGGAGAACATCTTGTTTTCACAAGACCGATTTACTCTGGAAAAGCCTTCGAAAAAGTGATTTCAACAGATCGTCTGCTTTTGGCAACCATACGCCCGAACAACGTGGCACCTCTTGCGCGGGATGCCTCACGAAGCGGAGACATTACACCGGTTTCTGTCGATATACAAAACCTGCGAACGATCGTGAAGGAAGTCATTAAAAAAACGTCAGAAGGTGTAGATTTATCTGAAGCAAAGGTCATTGTTGCCGGTGGGCGTGGGGTTAAGAGCAAGGAGGGGTTTGAACCGCTGAATGAACTCGCTGAGACGCTGGGCGCAGCAGTCGGTGCCTCGCGTGGCGCCTGTGACGCAGACTACTGTGATTATGCCCTGCAAATTGGGCAAACAGGCAAGGTCGTCACACCTGATCTCTATATTGCGTGCGGGATATCAGGGGCGATTCAGCATTTAGCGGGGATGTCTAACAGTAAAGTCATTGTGGCGATTAACAAAGACCCAGAAGCTGAGATCTTCAAAATTGCCGATTACGGAATCGTCGGTGACTTGTTTGAAGTGGTACCGCTTTTGAATGAAGAGTTAAAAAAGATGAATATCCACTCGTAACGCTCATACACTCAGAATGCCTAGGTATTCTGGGTTTTTTTGTATGTAATCAATTCACAAAGGAGCGGTTGATAAGTGAAGGGGACAGTAAAAGTCAATGACGTGATCGGACGTATTTCTAAACACATCTATGGACACTTTCAAGAACATTTAGGAAGAGGAATTTATGACGGGATTTGGGTCGGAAAAAATTCAGAGATTGATCATATTGAGGGGATTCGGACAGATGTGCTAAAAGCCCTTCAAGCATTACATATTCCGGTGCTTAGGTGGCCAGGCGGCTGCTTTGCAGACGAGTATCATTGGGCAAATGGTGTGGGAGATCTGAGCGAACGAAAGCCGATGGTGAACACTCATTGGGGTGGTACGGTTGAATCCAATGAATTTGGTACGCATGAGTTTATGAAATTGTGTGAGCTACTTGAATGTGAGCCTTATATTTGCGGAAATGTGGGAAGTGGAACTGTTCAAGAATTAGCAGACTGGGTCGAGTACATCACCTTTCCAAAGGGAACACCTATGTCCGATTGGCGCATTCAAAATGGAAAACAAGAACCTTGGGATTTGACCTATGTTGGTGTAGGAAACGAAAGCTGGGGCTGCGGTGGGAATATGACGCCTGAATACTATGCCGACCTATATAAACGATATCAAACGTATGTGAGAGAATTTGCAGGTCAATCCATATACAAAATTGCGTGCGGAGCCAATTCAAATGATGTGAATTGGACAAAAGTATTAATGGAGCGGGCCGCACCTTGGATGGATGGACTCAGTTTGCATTACTACACCGTACCTGGTACGTGGGAGAAGAAAGGATCAGCGACTGAATTTGATGAAGATGAATGGTTTATCACGTTGAAAAAAGCCTATGAGATGGAACGGCTTGTCGTGGATCATGGAGAGATCATGGATCGCTATGATCCAGACAAGCGAATCGGGATGATCATTGATGAATGGGGAACATGGTATGATCCAGAACCAGGAACAAATCCAGGGTTTTTGTATCAGCAAAACACGCTAAGAGACGCACTGGTTTGTGCCCTTCATTTTCATATCTTTCATCGTCATTGCCAGCGAATTCATATGGCGAATATTGCTCAGACGGTCAATGTTCTTCAAGCAATGGTGTTAACGGAAGACGAAAAAATGCTTCTGACGCCTACGTATCATGTGTTTCACATGTTTCAAGTGCATCAAGAGGAGGAAGCACTTGAAGTGGAATTCGTGTCAACGCCTTATGAACGAAGCGGTGAAAAAATACCTCAAGTTAGTGTGTCAGCTTCGCATTCATCAGATAAGATGCATATTAGCTTCTGTCACTTAAATCCGCATGAACAAAACGAAGTATCCCTTGCCATTGAAGGTTTGGATGCACAAATGAAAGTCACGGGCCGCGTGCTGACAGCGGACCGCATGAATGCGCACAACACATTTGATGATCCTCATGCTGTCCAGCCAGCAGAGTTTCAGCAATTTGCTGTAAAACCCGGTGAGTTGACCATAGATCTGCCGCCAATGTCTGTGGTGATGATCACGATCGATTTGGCTTGATCGCATATTTAGATGTTTGATGAGCAGGATGTTGGGGCATCATACATTGTAAACGAAGCGGAAAGGGAGTTATTTATATGCTAAGAACGATTCTCATGATTATCGGTGCAATTGTTGTCATTGGTGCGATTGTACGGTTTGTTTTTTAATTCATTTCATAAAAAATGATTCGTAAGCATTTCATTCGCAAGTCACATTGGTAGATGCTATACTAAAAAGCATAATTTACATTGGAGGAATGAATAATGGCAATCGTAAAAGCTACTGACGCAACATTTTCACAAGAAACTGCAGAAGGTGTTGTTATTGCGGACTTTTGGGCACCATGGTGTGGACCTTGTAAAATGATTGCTCCAGTTCTTGAAGAACTTGATCAAGAAATGGGCGATAAAATGAAAATTGTAAAAATTGATGTAGACGATAACCAAGAAACTGCTGGTAAATACGGCGTAATGAGTATCCCAACACTTCTTGTTTTAAAAGATGGTGAAGTGGTAGAAACTTCTGTTGGTTTCAAACCAAAAGAAGCACTTGCTGAGCTTGTTAACAAACATCTATAAACCTGTCTATGCCCAAGCGGCATACTCACTGAAGCGGTTCTCGTAAAGACGAGAACCGCTTTTCTTTCAATATGGTATAAAACAAATGTTCGTGATACACTAGAAGGAGTGAAAGAGGAAAACAAGGACGGATGAAAATATGAACAAACTGATCAAAGAAAAGCTATCGGTCTTGCCAGATCAACCAGGCTGCTATTTAATGAAAGATCGACAAAATACAGTCATTTATGTGGGGAAGGCAAAGGTCTTAAAAAATAGAGTACGCTCTTATTTCACTGGATCTCATGACGCCAAAACGCAGCGGCTTGTCAGTGAAATTGAGGATTTTGAATACATTGTCACCTCTTCTAATATCGAGGCACTCATTTTAGAGCTAAATTTAATCAAAAAATACGACCCAAAATACAATGTCATGCTCAAGGATGACAAAACGTATCCTTTTATTAAGATTACGAATGAACGACATCCTAAGCTGATCGTCACTCGTCATGTGAAAAAGGACAAAGGGAAATACTTCGGACCATACCCGAACGTACAAGCAGCAAGAGAAACGAAAAAGCTGCTCGACCGTTTATATCCTCTCAGAAAATGTGCCACCCTCCCTGATCGCGTCTGTCTCTATTATCATCTTGGACAATGTCTCGCGCCATGCGTGTATGACATTTCTGAAGAAACGAATAAGCAGCTCGTGGACGAAATCATCAGGTTTCTAAACGGAGGACACCAGCAAATTAAAAAAGAACTCACCGAAAAAATGCAGGAAGCTGCCGAACAACTAGAGTTTGAACGGGCAAAAGAATTGAGAGACCAAATCGCGTATATCGACTCTACGATGGAAAAGCAGAAAATGACGATGAGCGATTTATCAGATCGAGATGTGTTTGCATATGCCTATGACAAGGGCTGGATGTGTGTCCAAGTCTTCTTCATCAGGCAAGGGAAATTGATTGAACGTGATGTCAGCCTGTTTCCTATGTATCAAGATCCTGAGGAAGAGTTCCTCACCTTTATGGGGCAATTTTATGCAAAGAACAACCACTTCCTACCGAAGGAAATTTTGGTGCCAGATAGCGTAGATCAAGAGATGATTGAACAATTGCTTGAGACGAACGTTCATCAGCCAAAAAAAGGAAAGAAAAAGGATTTGCTATTACTTGCCCATCAAAATGCCAAAATCGCCTTAAAAGAAAAATTTTCACTCATTGAGCGTGATGAAGAGCGGTCCATTGGTGCAGTGAAGCAGCTTGGAGATGCGCTAAATATTTATATGCCTTACCGAATTGAGGCATTTGATAACTCAAATATTCAAGGTGCAGACCCGGTTTCTGCCATGGTCGTCTTTCAGGACGGGAAGCCGTATAAAAAGGAATACCGAAAATACAAAATTAAAACCGTCACAGGGCCAGATGATTATGCATCGATGCGTGAAGTCATTAGAAGGCGGTATACTCGCGTGTTAAAAGATGAGCTTCCACTACCAGATTTGATTTTAATTGACGGAGGAAAGGGCCAGATCAATGCAGCGATAGATGTGCTTGAAAATGAGTTGAATCTGTCTGTTCCAGTAGCGGGTCTAGTCAAAGATGAAAAGCACCGTACTTCCAATCTAATGATGGGCGATACACTTGAAATTGTTGCACTTGAGCGGAATAGCCAGGCCTTCTATTTATTGCAGCGCATTCAAGATGAAGTGCACCGGTTCGCAATTAGCTTTCACAGGCAGCTACGCGGAAAAAATGCATTTCAATCTATTTTAGACGATGTGCCAGGTATCGGAGAAAAGCGTAAAAAACAGCTTCTTAAACATTTTGGCTCTGTGAAAAAGATGAAAGAAGCCACGATCGAAGACTTTCAAGAGGCTGGCATCCCGAAACAAACGGCCGAGCTTTTAATGGAAGCTTTAAAAAAATAGATTGTACTTTTTCCAAAAGTCTGTTAAGATTGTGACTAAATTTAATAAATGAACGTGTTGTTTGTTGAAGATAGAGGTGCGAACTTCAAGAGTAAGCCTTCAGAGATCGATGGGATCTAGGAAGAGGGCTGAAAGGGGAGCGTCGCCGAAGTGAATAAAATCCACTCATTTTATTCGCTGGCTGTACATTGAAGAAATGTAGGGCTGTCAAGAATTTATTTCTTGGAGGGCTATCTCATTGTTTGCATCGTTTGATGATGATTATAAAGCAATGGGAGATCTGTTCTCTCATTGCTTTTTTTATTTGCAGTGAGCAGGCAATCTCCAAAGCCGCTTCTTGCCTCTTCTCTCACACGTGATCTTTTGAAAAAGGGTGGTAGTCATGGGACTAATTGTACAAAAATTTGGCGGAACATCTGTTGGATCGACAGAAAAAATTCGCAATGCTGCAGAAAGGGTCATCGCTGAACGCGAGGCCGGACATGATGTGGTTGTGGTTGTGTCGGCAATGGGTAAATCAACGGATGTTCTAGTAGACCTAGCGATAGAACTCACAGATCATCCGAGCAAAAGAGAAATGGATATGCTGCTCGCAACTGGAGAGCAAGTGACCATTTCCTTATTAACGATGGCGCTACAAGCAAAAGGCTATGATGCCATTTCCTTTACAGGCTGGCAGGCTGGTATGAAAACAGAGCAAGTACATGGTAACGCAAGAATCGTCGATATTGATGAATCAAGAATAAAAGAGGAATTAAGTGCAGGAAAAGTGGTTGTTGTGGCAGGCTTCCAAGGCATTGCAGATGATTTACATATCACAACGCTTGGACGTGGTGGATCAGATACAACAGCTGTGGCACTTGCTGCTGCACTCAAAGCGGATAAATGTGATATTTACACAGACGTTCCAGGTGTGTTTACAACAGATCCGCGTTATGTACCGGCCGCGCGAAAACTTGCAGGTATTTCATACGATGAGATGCTCGAACTGGCTAATTTAGGTGCTGGTGTCTTGCATCCGAGAGCTGTCGAATTTGCGAAAAATTATCAAGTCCCACTAGAAGTCCGTTCTAGTATTGAAAATGAATCGGGTACGTTAATTGAGGAGGAATCATCCATGGAACAAAATTTAGTCGTCAGAGGCATTGCATTTGAGGATCAGATTACACGCGTGACGGTGTGCGGTCTTTCAAGCGGTCTCACCACATTGTCGACCATCTTTACGACACTTGCGAAACAAAACATCAATGTGGATATCATCATTCAGTCCGTCACAAGCACGAATCAGACGTCGATCTCTTTCTCTGTGAAAACGGATGATTTGTCTAAAACAGTTGAAGTGTTAGAAGAATATAAGGGAGCACTTGGCTATGAACAGATCGAGACAGAAAGCAAATTAGCCAAAGTATCTATCGTTGGATCGGGTATGGTCTCAAATCCAGGCGTAGCCGCTGAAATGTTCGCTGTGTTAGCGGAAAAAGACATACAAGTGAAAATGGTTAGTACGTCTGAAATCAAAGTCTCAACAGTGGTTGGCCGTGACGATATGGTCAAAGCAGTAGAAGCACTGCATGATGCGTTTGAATTATCAAAGGTAGCTGCCCATTCTTAAAACAAAAAGGAGGTGTATCTCATGAAAGAGTGCACCTCTTTTTTATATTCGAAACCGCCGCATTCAAGAAAGGAAAACGTGCGTAAACCTATTCACTAAGTATGCTATGATAGAAGGAGGCAAACAAAAAAGGCGTGACCTAAAGTCCACGCCTTTCATAAAGAGTGTTAGCTAGGGTCTCTTAAATCCCATTTAACGGTTAAAATGACTTTATCAGCACGCTTTTTCACTTGTTCATAAGATTCAGCCACGTGCTCGTTGAGAAGCTGGATTTGTTCAGCAATAAAACCTGCTTCCATCTGAAAGCATGGCTCCTTTTGATAGGTGAGTCGATTTGATACAAGTGGACCTTCGAGCTCAAACTCAATTTCCTGTTTTTTCGAATGGACCATCGTGAGAGTTCCCCATCCGGCATCATGGAAAAATTCGGGGATCTTCTCCCATGACTCTTGAGGAAATTTACGAGCAAGCAGCTTACCCGCAAAATACATCATAGATGAATGATCCTGACCAAGAATATCAGGCAGCAGAACTTCGCGTATCAGCTCGTAGGCAAATCCATTGACTTCAATTTCTTTTAGCTGTTCTAAGTTAGATTCGAATTTATTCATTGTAAGGCTCCCCTCTTTCAACAATTTATTATAGCTTATGTGAGCATATGATGACAGAGTTTTCCCTGAAGTCTAAGAAATTCTTATTGTAGTAAAACGAATTTTGATTTAAAACTTTTAAATTTCGGAAAATTTTAATTTATGTACGCGGTTTCTTGACGCTTTTTTGACATAGGAGTAAAATGAAATTGTCAATAAATTTGAATAAAGTGCTTACAATTGAAAGAAGCGGGGGTAAGACAATTTTTAGCAATTGCACTTTTTACTAGGGGGTAAAGTAATGTCGGGGAACAAAGAATTTTTTTATCGGAGATTGCATTCTTTGCTTGGCGTCATTCCGGTCGGTCTATTTTTAATTCAGCACTTAGTGGTGAACCACTTTGCGACGAGTGGACCAGAGGCGTTTAACAAAGCTGCACACTTTATGGAACAGCTTCCATTCAGATATGCACTTGAGCTGTTCGTGATTTTCTTACCACTGATCTATCATGCTGTTTATGGGGTGTACATAGCCTTTACGGCACAAAACAACACGTCTCGCTTCAGTTACTTAAGAAACTGGTTGTTCAGACTGCAAAGGGTTTCAGGTATCATCACATTGATTTTTGTCACTTGGCATGTATGGGAAACGCGAATTCAAGCTCAGCTTGGAGCTGAAGTGAATTATGACATGATGGCGAATATTTTAAGCTCTCCATTTATGCTAGGCTTCTATATTGTCGGCGTTTTATCTACTATTTTCCACTTTGCTAATGGCTTGTGGTCATTTGCTGTCAGCTGGGGAATTACTGTTTCACCACGCTCACAAAGAATCTCCACATATGTGACATTAGGTATATTTATAGCGCTTTCATATGTAGGGCTAAGAGCAATTTTCGCTTTTGTTTAAGAGGAAATAGATTAGTAGAAGAGGGAGAGGGGCTACAATGAGTAATTCTAGCATCATCGTTGTCGGAGGCGGCTTAGCTGGTCTCATGGCAACTATTAAAGCAGCAGAAGCGGGAACAGCTGTTAAACTATTTTCAATCGTACCTGTAAAACGTTCGCATTCTGTATGTGCACAGGGCGGTATCAACGGAGCGGTGAATACGAAAGGTGAAGGGGATTCACCTTATGAACATTTTGATGACACGGTATATGGTGGAGACTTCTTAGCCAACCAGCCGCCAGTTAAGGCAATGTGTGAAGCAGCGCCGTCCATTATCCACTTACTTGATCGGATGGGTGTGATGTTTAACAGAACACCAGAGGGATTATTGGACTTCCGCCGCTTCGGGGGAACACAGCACCACCGTACAGCATTTGCTGGAGCTACAACAGGTCAGCAGTTATTATATGCACTTGATGAGCAGGTTCGCCGCTATGAAGTAGCAGGGCTTGTCACGAAATATGAAGGCTGGGAATTCCTTGGCGCTGTGTTAGATGACGAGGAAGTATGCCGAGGCATTGTCGCTCAGAACTTGACAACAATGGAAATTGAATCCTTCCGTTCAGATGCAGTCATTATGGCAACAGGCGGTCCTGGAATCGTGTTCGGAAAATCAACGAACTCCATGATCAATACTGGATCTGCTGCATCCATCGTCTATCAGCAAGGGGCTCATTACGCAAATGGAGAATTCATTCAAATTCACCCAACAGCGATCCCTGGAGATGACAAGCTTCGTCTCATGAGTGAATCGGCTCGTGGTGAAGGTGGACGTGTTTGGACATATAAAGACGGGAAGCCTTGGTATTTCCTGGAAGAAAAATATCCAGCTTACGGAAACCTTGTACCGCGTGATATCGCAACGCGTGAAATTTTCGATGTATGTGTCGAGCAAAAGCTTGGCATCAACGGAGAGAACATGGTATATCTCGATCTTTCTCATAAAGATCCGAAAGAACTTGATATTAAACTTGGCGGCATCATTGAAATCTATGAAAAATTCATGGGTGATGACCCGCGTAAGCTTCCAATGAAAATTTTCCCTGCTGTTCATTACTCAATGGGCGGATTATGGGTTGATTATGATCAAATGACAAATATCAAAGGTCTATTCGCTGCCGGAGAATGTGACTACTCTATGCACGGCGGAAACAGACTTGGTGCAAACTCATTGCTTTCAGCCATTTACGGCGGAATGGTCGCTGGACCAAATGCTGTGAAGTACATTAGCGGTCTTGAAAAGTCTGCGGAAGACCTATCTTCTGCAACATTTGACAGTGCTGTGAAGAAAGAGCAGGAGAAATGGGACAACATTCTGAGCATGGACGGAACAGAAAATGCGTACGTGCTTCATAAAGAGCTTGGAGAATGGATGACGGATAACGTCACAGTCGTTCGTTACAATGACAAACTCTTAAAAACAGATCAGAAGATCGAAGAACTAATGGAGCGCTACAAGCAGATCAACATCAATGATACCGCTTCATGGAGCAACCAAGGTGCTGCCTTCACACGTCAGCTTGACAACATGCTTCAGCTGGCAAGAGTCATTACGATTGGGGCTTACAACAGGAATGAGAGCCGAGGCGCACACTACAAACCGGACTTCCCAGAGAGAAACGATGAAGAATTCCTAAAAACAACGATGGCTACGTTCAAAGGAAAAAATCAAAAGCCTGCATTCCACTATGAGGACGTCGATGTATCGTTAATTGCACCTCGTAAACGAGATTACTCGAAGAAAAAGGTGGAGAAATAAGATGAGTGAAAAAAACAAGATTCAATTCATAATCACACGTCAAGATACAGCAGATGGAAAGCCTTATGATGAAGAATTCGAAATCCCTTACCGCCCAAATATGAACGTCATTTCTGCACTTATGGAAATTAGACGGAACCCGGTCAATAAACAAGGGGAAAAAACAACGGCGATCAACTGGGATATGAACTGTCTTGAAGAGGTGTGCGGAGCTTGTTCTATGGTCATTAATGGAAAGCCACGCCAGTCATGTACAGCCTTGATTGACAAGTTAGACCAGCCGATTCGTCTTCAGCCGATGAAGACATTCCCGGTTGTGAGAGATTTGCAGGTTGATAGAAGCCGGATGTTCAATTCCTTGAAAAAGGTGAAAGCATGGGTACCGATCGATGGTACGTATGATCTTGGTCCAGGACCAAGAATGCCTGAGAAAAAACGACAATGGGCATACGAGCTTTCGAAATGTATGACATGTGGCGTTTGCCTTGAAGCTTGTCCAAACGTGAATGATAAGTCTTCCTTTATGGGACCTGCACCGCTTTCGCAAGTTCGTCTATTTAACGCACATCCGACAGGTGCGATGAATAAGTCTGACCGGCTAGAAGAAATTATGGGGGATGGTGGTCTTGCGAACTGTGGTAACTCCCAAAACTGTGTGCAGTCTTGTCCGAAAGGAATCCCGCTGACAACATCAATTGCTGCACTTAACCGAGATACAACTTTACAAGCATTCCGTAACTTCTTCGGAAGCGATCACGCAGAATAACATCACATTCAATCCTCTTTGCCAATCATGATGAGTGTTTAAGAGAGGCCTGATGTAATATTTAAACAAACGCCTCTTCCGATACGGGAGAGGCGTTTTGTTCCAAATAAGGAGATGATCAAGTGAGATTGCCGTCATATATTGAAGAACCGTTTGAAGAGTGGAGGGCATCCTTTCGATTTTATGTCGAAACGACCGTTCGTTTTTCAGAAACGGATATGTTTGGCCATATGAACAATGTCACCCCTTTTGTGTATTTTGAAGAGGCGCGCATTGCTTTTTTTCAAAAAACAGGAATTGTTGATAAACGAATGAAACGTGTGAGAGAAACCATGACAGTCGTCGCTAACCTGCAATGTGATTACATCAAGCAGGTAGAGATTGGAGAGAGGCTTCGTGTGTATGTCAAGCCCGAGAAAGTCGGCTCAAGCTCACTCATTCTTCATTATTTAGGAGAAAATGAACAGCAGGAGCCATGCTTTACAGGCTCAGTCACCATGGTGCAAATTAGTAAAGATACAGGCACATCTGTCCCATTTACTGAAGAAGAAAAAGAGACATTTCAGGCGCAACGAAATGAGTAGCATGCTGCCTTATCAACGTGCACGCTTCATTTTGTTATAATAAAAGCACCATATCAAGAAGAAACAAGAGGAGAACACATGAAGATTTTTCAATATGACACCATTGATAGTACAAATAATGAAGCGAAAAGGCTCATGCAGCAAGGAGAAAGGCCCTCATTTGCTGTCTATGCACACCAGCAGACAAAAGGAAGAGGCAGACTCGGCAGGCCGTGGGAAACACCTTTAGGGAATGTGGCGGTGACCATGACCGTCATGCCGCCAGAAGAACTTTCTACTCAGTCAACAATCGCTCCGCTGACAGCACTAGCAATCTATGATGTGCTGAAACCACTCATAAGAGCGGAGGATCAGCTGGCGATCAAATGGCCGAATGATATTCTCATTAATGAAGCAAAGGTATCCGGCACATTAATTGAAGCAGACCGCAGCGCCATTTATATCGGTGTTGGCATCAATGTAGAGACGAAGCCGGAGCATGTCCCGTACAAAACCATTTGCTTATCAGAGCTGACAGAGGTGAAAGCTGATCAGCTAGTGAAAGACCTGGCAGCGGCTTTTGAAAAATACCATTCACGCTGGCAGAATGAAGGGTTTGAAGCACTCAATGCCCTTTATAATAAACGGTTATATCGTCTCAACAAGCCGCTTCGCATTTCGTTAGATCGTGAAAAACAAACATGGGAAGAAGGCATTTGCTGCGGTGTTAACCGCTTTGGTCATCTTCAGCTAAAAAATGATAAAGGACAGATCAAAGCTCATTCTGCTGGAGATATTGATGCCCCGCTTCAACATTAAAAAAAGCAGACGATGTTCTCGTCTGCTTTAGGCTTCTCTTTTAATGTGAGGCTGGACAATATAATCTTGTTTTGTAAAGACAACCCCGTCTAGAATTTCTCTTGCGGTTCGAATGACTTTGACTCTGTTTTGAGACACGTCAATGTCCGTTTGCATAATCCCGGCAGGATGCCCAATTCGAAGCGTATCATGCTGTCCATCATAAAGCTGTGCAGGAAGCGTATGTTCCATAAAACAGCTGGCTGATACGCAGACAGAACCGGTAATGGCAAGCGCTTGGTGTGGTCTTTGCATCGATAACATGCGTACGACGATATCCATATCGCCTGCTCGTCTCAGCACCCCGTTTGTATCGATATAATCAGCAGGTTCACTAATGATCGCAAGCTTCGGAACAGCTGGTGACTGTAATGTTGCCATGTCTTTTGGCGCAAAGTGACACATTTCAGCAGCAATAGAACGAATCTCTTCTAAATCATTCAGTAATGCGTCTGTAAATTCCTCAGGCAATTCGGTTCCTTTTAAATGAAGATCCTTCGCTCGGACAAAGGCAATGGGATTTGCGATGTCAACGATCGAGATCGGAATTTCTCCGAATTTTGTTTGAATCGTATCCATGCGGTTCCCTGTAGGAAAGGTTTTACCTGTCACAGCACCTTCAGGTTTTTCAAATGATAGATAGATGGGAGATCCTGTCCCTTTTACTCCTGGAATTTCTACATCTCCCTCAAATTTCACTTCACCGTTTTCAACCTCAACCTCTGCTACAATGACTTTATTCGTGTTCGTATTGAGGATACGTACAGTCGTAATGGGCTCAACCGCTTGAACAAGCCCTTTAATGATGGCGTAAGGTCCAACCGCTGATGAGATATTCCCGCAGTTCCCTTTAAAGTCGACATATCTCTCGTTGATGCTGACTTGTGCAAACGTATAGTTCACATCCACATCTGGACGTGTGGCTTTATCAATAATGGCTACTTTGCTTGTTAAAGAATTACCGCCGCCGATCCCATCGACCTGCAGCCGGTCAGGACTGCCCATAATGTCTAAAAGAAATGCCTCGAGCTCATCGTGTTCATAGGGAGCATCGTTTGCTTGAATGAATACCCCTTTGCTTGTACCGCCTCGCATTATTGTGATTGGAACTTTTCTCATTGCTCTCACCCTCAATTTTTAATGAACTGTTTATCTAATCAAAATGGTAAAGTATAATAAGAAATAAGTTAAATACATTATTTTAAGAGAAATTGATAAAAATTATTTATAACAAGGACAAAAGGAGGGTACACAATGGATGAAAAAGACTGGCGGTTTTTAAAGGTGCTATATGAAGAGAAGAACATTACAAAAGCAGCGGAAAAATTATTTGTCTCTCAGCCTGCCTTAAGTTATCGATTGAAGCAGCTTGAAGAGGAGTTTGATATGAAGCTTTTCTTTAAAAGAAAACGAGGGATTGAATTTACGTCAGAGGGCGAGTACTTGGCTAAATACGCAAATGACATGCTCAAGCAGCTCCAGCAAACGAAAGATGGCATGCTCAACATGCAAAAAAAGGTCAAAGGAACAATCCGGTTAGGGGTATCAAGTAACTTTGCTCAATATAAGCTCCCAGAAATTTTAAGAGAATTTTCTAAGCAGTATCCACACGTCCAATTTATGGTCAATACAGGCTGGAGCACTAAAGTCATGGATTTATTAGGCACATCAAGTGTCCATTTAGGGATTTTAAGAGGGGATTATGACTGGAATGGAGAGCGGTTTTTACTTGATAAAGAGCGGCTTTGTATCATTTCAAAATCAGAAATTCAGCTAAAGGACCTTCCGAAGCTGCCGCTCATTGATTATCATACAGATAGTTCATTAAAACGATTGATTAACAGATGGTGGCAGGAAACGTTTGCCATGCCTCCGCTTGTGACGATGGAGACAGACCGACAGGATACATCAAAAGAGATGGTCAAGCACGGGTTAGGCTATGCCATTGTCCCAGAAATTTGCCTCAGGCCAAGTGATGAGCTATTTGTAAAAGGTCTTTCGTATAAAGATGGACAGCCTGTTTTAAGAGATACATGGCTTATGTACCAGCCTGACTCCCTTCATTTATCTGTTGTAAAAGCATTCGTTGAATTTTTAAGAAGCCAGCAAGGCTGATTATAAAAATAATTTATAGAATATACGAAAAAATCAATATTTTCATTATGAAAAAAGCTATTATATCCTTGAAATAGAAAGCGCTAACATTCAGGTCACAAGTGCAAAGGGGCGCTTGTTGATCGTGTAAAGAAGAGGATGGAGGGATATATAGTGCTAGCTATTTTAGGGCTCTTAATGGTCGTGACTTTTACATTTCTTATTATGACAAAACGAATGCATCCGGTGGTGGCGTTAACCGTTGTACCGATCATCTTTGCATTGATTGGTGGGTTTTACAGTGGATTAGGGGATATGATGCTAGATGGACTCAAAACGGTTGCACCGTCTGCCGCTTTATTGCTATTTGCGATTTTATTCTTCGGTGTCATGCTGGATGCAGGGCTGTTTGATCCACTGATTAAACTCATTTTACGTCTTGTGAAAGGAGATCCTGTCAAAATTGCGTTTGGGGTAGCGATTTTGTCTATGCTTGTTGCATTAGATGGTGATGGGACGACAACATACATGATAACCGTGTCCGCCTTACTGCCGCTTTTCTTAAGAATTGGGATGAACCCGCTGATTTTAGGAACAATTTCATTATTATCATTAGGGATTATGAGCGGTATGACCCCATGGGGTGGTCCAGCTACTCGAGCAATTGCTGCGCTCGGCTTGGATGCAGCTGAATTTTTTATTCCATTAATTCCAACGATGGTAGCTGGCGGTCTATTCATTCTTTTTACTGCCTATGTTCTTGGGAAAAAAGAGCGGAAGCGAATTGGTGTTGCAGAGATTCAGTATAAAGAAGAGTTTCAGATCTCCCCTGAGCTGGCAGCGTCAATCGAAGATGGCGTAGAAGACATAAAGAGACCAAACCTCATTTGGGTGAACTTCTTCTTGACGATGGCGGTCATGGCGACACTTGTGTTAGATATCGTACCGATTCCAGTTCTCTTTCTCATTGGGTTTGTCATCGCGCTCATGATCAACTATCCAAAGGTTGAAGATCAGCGCGAGAGAATTTTATCGCATGCCGGAAATGCCTTAACGGTCATTACCCTTGTGTTTGCAGCTGGAATTTTCACAGGCATTTTTTCAGGGACAAAAATGGTGGAGTCTATTGCTAACTTGGTCATCTACATGATTCCGGATTCCTACAGCTCATTCTTTCCACTCATAGTCGCTTTAACGAGTATGCCATTTACTTTTGTTCTTTCAAATGATGCTTATTATTTCGGGGTGTTGCCAATTTTGGCTGAAGCCGGCGCTGCATACGGGATTGATCCGGTGGAAATTGCGCGCGCGTCTATTATAGGACAGCCTGTCCACTTGCTAAGCCCTCTTGTGGCTTCAACGCTTCTTCTTGTCAGTATGCTGAACAAAGATATTGGCGATTTGCAAAGGTACGCCCTGCTATGGACCGTGTTAACTGCCCTTTTTACAACATTGATCGCTTTGTTAACAGGTGCCATTTCTATCTTTTAAATACGTGTATAAAAAGGACGATGTCTCGGTTAAGAGGCTCGTCCTTTTTTGTGCGAATAAAAGCGCACAAAATGGACGCTCATATGCGGGAATTCTCGATTTTAACGTCACCTACCTCGGGCAACCGGCATATGATATCTCGACTATACAGAATCCCATTCTATAGAGACTAGAGCTCTCACCTTAGCAAGGAGGGTTACAATACTTGAAGGAGAAAGAGTTTCAATCCAAGCCGCTATTAACCAAAAGAGAAAGAGAAGTATTCGAATTGCTCGTCCAAGATAAAACAACAAAAGAAATTGCAAGCGAGCTTTTTATTAGCGAAAAGACTGTTCGGAACCACATTTCGAATGCCATGCAAAAGCTAGGAGTCAAAGGTCGTTCACAGGCCGTAGTCGAGCTTCTGCGTATGGGTGAGCTAGAGCTCTAAAGTCAGCCGGTTTTCCTTCCACACTAGGAAGGAACCGGTTATTTCTATATGGTTCCATGAGTCTCTTCTTGCATTTTCTCTGAAAAACGAGGAAAATAGGAATGTACGTTTTAATTAAAGTGAGATGCTATAGTGAGGTATCAATGAAATGGAAACGAATGAGTCTGGCCATGTAGCAGAGATTGAAAAATCATTGCGCCATATTGCGGCAATTATTAAGCAAAAAGGCAGAGAAATCCTGAATCAATATACGATTACACCTCCTCAATTTGTAGGGCTTCAGTGGCTTTATGAATTCGGAGATATGACAATAGGTGAGCTATCACAAAAGATGTATTTGGCTTGCAGTACAACCACCGACTTAATTGATCGAATGGAAAAAAGTGAACTTGTCGAACGAGTAAAAGATCCTTCTGACCGCCGCGTGGTTCGCATTCATTTATTGCCTGAAGGCGAGCGGATCATTCAAGAAGTGATTGTTAAACGCCAAGAATACGTCAGTGAACTTCTAGGGGCTTTCTCAGAAGAAGAAGCCATCGTTTTCAATCAATCCTTAACGAAACTACAGCAGCAAATGAAAAGAAAATGAGGCGATTTTGTTGGATCAACCAATCGGCGTCATTGATTCCGGCGTCGGCGGTTTAACCGTTGCAAAGGAAATCATGAGACAACTGCCAAAAGAAAAAATCATTTACGTAGGCGATACAAAACGGTGCCCGTATGGTCCGCGGAAAGAAGAAGAGGTTCTTCAATATACTTGGGAAATGGCACACTACTTATTAAGACATCACCATATTAAAATGCTCGTCATCGCATGCAACACAGCGACGGCGATCGCACTAGATGAAATCAAAGCAACGCTTGATATTCCGGTCATTGGCGTGATTCAGCCAGGTGCTCGCACAGCCATCAAGGTGACAACCAATCAGCAAATTGGTGTCATTGGTACAGCCAATACGATCAAAAGCGAGGCATACAAAGAAGCTTTGCTATCCCTAAAAGCAGGACTAGCGGTTCAAAGTTTGGCATGTCCGCTGCTTGTCCCATTTGTGGAAAGCGGTACATTTTTAGATCAGACAGCAGATGAAGTGGTGAAAGATTCCCTTGAACCGATGAAAGAAACAGGAATTGATACACTCATTCTTGGCTGCACGCACTATCCGATTTTAAAAGAGTCAATTCAGCGCTTTATGGGCAGTGATGTGCGCATCATTTCATCAGGGGATGAGACAGCTAGAGAAGCGAGTACAATTCTTTCCTATAAAGGACTGTTAAACACTTCTCAAGAAGCGCCTGTTCATACATTTTATACAACAGGCCAACAGCGAAATTTTGAAAACATCGCTCGTGACTGGTTTGGCTACCTTCCAGGGAAGGTCGAAACCGTATCACTCGAACGCGTCTATCAGCAATAACCCGCTTCTTCTTGAGGTGGGTTATTTTTTTGTGAAAAGGGTCTAATCCGCAGAGGGAGCTCGTATACATAGTAGTACAAACTACTAGAGGAGGGTGAAGTATGCTGAAAAAAGGATCTACAGCAGCTGTGACGTGTATCGCGTCAGCCATGCTTTTGTCAGGATGCGGATTGTTTCAAACAGACCAAGCGAAAACAGAGATTGACCCGCCACAAAACGTCACATATGTGAAAGATAATAAAGAAGATAAACAAACAGCCAAACAAGGAAAAGAAGAGAAGAAGGCAGATACAGTCATGAGAGAATTATATTTAATTGATAAAAACGGGTATGTCGTCTCTCAATCCATTCCACTACCGAAAAATGAAGGAAGTGCAAAACAAACCCTTGAATATCTCGTGGACGGAGGACCGATTTCGAACCTCATGCCAAATGGATTCAGGGCTGTTTTGCCGGCCGACACGAACGTATCTGTCGACATTAAAGACGGAACGGCCGTAGTGGATTTTTCAAATGAATTCAAAAACTATAAAAAAGAAGACGAACAACGCATCCTGCAATCTGTCACTTGGACGTTAACACAGTTTGATTCTGTCGCCAAAGTCAAATTGAAAATGAATGGTCATGAACTAAAAGAAATGCCTGTGAATGGTACACCGATTTCAGATGATTTAAGCAGAGAAGACGGGATAAATATTCAGCACGAGGCTGCCGCTGATATGACATCAACAAAGCCAGTGACGGTTTATTACTTAGCTGAATCTGATGAACAGACGTATTATGTTCCTGTGACCAAAAGGGCGCCAAAAGACGAGGATGATCAAATTACAGCAGCCATTGATGAGCTCGTCTCTGGACCAAGCAAAAAAAGCCATTTGCTCACAGACTTTGATCAAGATGTCAAGCTGAATGATATCCCGAAAGTAAAAGACGGACATGTGACACTTGATTTCAACGAATCCATTTTCGGCAGCGCGGATGAAAAGAAAAAGGTGATTTCACAAAAAGTTCTTGATAGCATTGTGCTCACATTAACAGAGCTACCGGACGTCAAAAGCGTATCCGTTAAGGTAAACGGCAAGGCTGAACTTGTGAACGAAAAAGGAACAGAGCTGACAAAGCCAGTTTCAAGACCAGAACAAGTGAATACAGGTAGTTTTTAACGGCACACATTGATATAATGGAGAAAAAGAGGCATGCATATTCGCTGCCTCTTTTTTATTCCAAGCGATTAGAACGAGCCGAGGTTGTCAAAGTTAGTAGAAGAACCCCGCTGGCATACGCGCGGAATGTATATTGTAACGGAGGTAAATCATGAGATTAGATGAAAGACACTATGACGAATTAAGAAAAATTGAAATAGAGGCAGGCTACATTACGCATCCAGAAGGCTCTGTCTTAATCTCAGCGGGCAATACGAAGGTGATTTGTAACGCATCCATCGAAGACCGCGTACCTCCTTTTTTAAGAGGAGAAGGAAAAGGCTGGATTACAGCAGAATATAGCATGCTTCCAAGAGCCACCGCTCAAAGAACCATTAGAGAATCATCTAAAGGCAAAGTGACAGGACGTACAATGGAAATTCAGCGATTAATTGGACGAGCACTCCGTGCAGTCGTTGACTTAGAAAAGCTTGGCGAACGCACGATTTGGATTGACTGTGATGTCATTCAAGCAGACGGCGGCACACGCACAGCATCCATTACAGGTGCTTTTGTTGCCATGACGCTTGCGATTCAAAAGCTCCGAGCAGAAGGTGTCATCAAACAAAACCCGATCACTGATTATTTAGCGGCAATATCCGTCGGAATTGATTCTCAGCAAGGTCTTCTGTTAGATTTAAATTATGAAGAAGATTCTTCAGCTGAAGTAGATATGAATGTCATCATGACAGGCGCTGGACGTTTTGTTGAACTTCAAGGCACAGGCGAAGAAGCGACATTCTCAAGAGAACAGCTAAACGGACTGCTTGATTTAGCCGAAAAGGGCATCAAAGAACTAATTGAAAAGCAAAAAGCAGTGACAGGAGAAGTCATCGAATAAAAAGAAGGGTTTGATCAGGATGAAAACAGCCATCATTGCAACGCACAATGCGGGCAAAGCGAAAGAATTCAAAGCCATTCTTGAGCCAAAAGGATTCACGGTCAAAACACTAGCAGACATCGGCTTTACTGAAGAAATTGAAGAAACAGGACATACTTTCGAAGAAAATGCCGTCATCAAAGCCGAGGCGATTCAAGCCAAAGCGGGTGAAATGGTCATTGCAGACGATTCCGGTTTATCGATTGATTATCTTGGCGGAAAACCTGGCGTCTATTCAGCGAGATACGCTGGAGAGCATAAAAATGATGCTGAGAATGTAGAAAAAGTGCTGAGCGAACTTCAAGGCATTGAAAAAGAAGACCGTACAGCTAGGTTCAGATGTGCCTTGGCTGTCAGCATACCAGGCAAAGAAACAAAAACGGTAGAAGGATCAGTAGAAGGCTTTATCGCAGAGGAACCAATCGGCGAAAATGGCTTCGGATATGACCCGATTTTCATCGTCAAAGACAAAGACCAGACGATGGCCGAATTATCACCAGAGGAGAAAAACAAGATCAGCCATCGAGCGGTCGCGCTTCAAAAGCTTTCATCACTGCTAGACGCAAATGAATAAGGGGGAATGAAGCCATGAAGATACTCATCATTAGTGATAGTCATGGACTCACAGACGAACTTCAAACGATTGCCAAACGGCACGCGGATGAAGTCGGCATGATGATTCACTGCGGAGATTCAGAACTCGAAACGAACCACCCAGCACTCGAAGGATACAAAGTCGTCAAAGGAAATTGTGACTTTATGGGCGATTTTGAAGAAGAGCTCCTGCTCCCACTGGATGGAGGCGGAAAACTATTTCTTACTCACGGACATCTGCATGGCATCAAACAATCCTTGCTTCAAGTCTACTACCGTGCAGAAGAGCTAGGCGCAGACATCATCTGCTTTGGTCACTCACACATCCCAGGCAGTGAGCTGCTAAGAGGAAAACTGCTCATTAACCCAGGCAGCGTGCACCTGCCAAGAGTGCGCAAAGAGCGCAGCTATGCTATACTGACTCTAGATGGAAGTGAAGCGAACGTACAGTTTTTCACAGACGAAGGTGAGGCCATACAAGACCTCGAAAACACTGTCACATTGGAAGGTATTTCATAAGGGTGCAGCATGTGCCCCTTATGAAAAAACTTTCGAAAAACCATTGACTTTAAAGAACAATAGTAATATAATAAATATTGTCGCTGAGGTAATACACAATAGCACACTACATAACAACATGTCCCAGTAGCTCAGCTGGATAGAGCAACGCCCTTCTAAGGCGTCGGTCGGGAGTTCGAATCTCTCCTGGGACGTATATGATTTAAAACTGTTAAAAGCCAGAAACGTTGATAAGACAATGTTTCTGGCTTTTTTTATTTTTTTCTCTATTGTTTGGACAAAGAAGGCCATATAGGTGTTAACTATTTTAGCGATCTTTTATGACTTCAGTAACTGATGCATTGGAAGAAGCATGAGTCTCTACGTTTACATAGATAGAATATTTCATACTATTGTCTAGCCAAACGTCGGTACTCTCAGATTTATTGCCTTTTGATCCGCCAACATAAAATCTTTGTACTGAATTAAAGGGTGAAGCATTTCTTCTAACTTCACATGAAGTATCTATATTATCTTTAGACGTACTTCTAGAATAAGTACATGTGAATTTCATATTCTTATCAAAAACCCTTCCATTGGAAGAGTTTTTAATTAAATCTCTTTTCTTTTAGATTCATACCCCTTATGAGAGACATAAAAAGTAGTATGAATAATAGATTATTTAATTTAACAAAAAGAGTCATAAAGATTATCTTTTGTTAAATAAATAAGGATTTAAATACCAATTTTATTCAAAAATAAGAAAAAGTGTATAAAATATTTCCTTTATTTGTTAATATTGTTTATAGGCCAATAAACTCTTGCGGATGCATCTGCTTTTTAGGAGAATTTTAAATGAAAAAACAAATGATTGCAGGAACACTAGCATTGACTACTTTATTTTCAATTGTAGCCCCAGTTTCTACGTATGCAGCAGAGAACAAAAAAGCAAAAAATCTAGTCAAAGTTGAATTGCAGAGTACCGTTCTACAAAATGCTACAGTTCAAAATGAATTAACGAATCAAATTAATAATACTGTGGCAAATGATCCTACACTAAGTACAAAAGGATTGAAAAAAGACGGTTTAGTCTATGCATTAAGGAATGGCGGCAAACTATTAGGAGATCTTCTGGGGATTTTGAGTAAGAAAAATGCAGATTATGTTAAAAAGCATTCCAAACAAATTGCCGATTTTCTTGACAGTGTTTCAAACAGTATTGAAGCAAACTTAATTAATTACATGATCTTTGAATTGGGGATACCAGCATCTTCTGCTCGGTCAATTGCATGGGCGATTATGTTCGTTATTGCATAATTAACAAGGAAGTGACACGATGAATTTAGAAAGAGAGATAGAACTCCTCAAGTATCAAAATTATTTGCTTAAGACAATCATTGACGGAGATGATCATCCATTTTTCATGTTTGCTTTGGATCATAATTTGAGAAAAGAGCAAGTAGATGCTATCGTTGAAATTTTGGGGATTTTCTCTAATCGTTTAAATGGGGATGAAGAGTCTCTGGAAATCAAGAAAACATCCACAAATGAAAAATTGAAAGCGGTTGGGATTTCTGTTGAGGAAGTCATGAAAAACGAAGTACCGACAAGAAAAGAATTTGATCATTATAAGGAGAAAATATTTTCTTCTGATATCGAAACCAAATACTTATTAATGAGCCTTCAAAGACAGCATATTCAGCCAACTGTATGTGAGTTCTTACTGAAAAATAATTAACTTACTGCTAGCCTCTTCACTAGATGAAGAGGCTTTTTATTGAAATCTTTGAGGGGATTTCAGAATTGTAGAGTAGAAGGGAAAAGATGAAGCTTGTCTTTTTAAAGATTTTTTATTCACGGATTAAAAGGGAACAGAGAAAAATACATAATCCCAAATGCCTCGGAAAAATAATGAAAGGAATGATCCCTTGTATAACATCGAACCAACAAACTTCATTTTTGAAAAGGGAGAGAACAAAAGCAGTTCTGAAGGTGATCAATTATTTGCGAGGCACTTGAGCAAAACTACAAGCACACATGGGACTGGCTCGTCACCCGTTTCATGACAAGGTAGAAATTGCCATGTTTACAACCGGCTTCGGTAACGGGATGTATCCAGGCTTTTGGGGGCTGGATGAAAACGTGGAACTTGTTTGCTTTGTGACGGATTTTTTGATAATGGACTGAGAAGAAACTCATGAATCATGGGTTTTTTTGATGGAGGAATAGAAGAAAATGAAATGATTCTAATGCGGAAGTCTGATTTTAGAAATTTATAGACGCATTGGGGAAACAGTAAGTAAATAAATAATAAATATATATTAAGTAACAAAAACATGAAAAAATAAATAACTATCCGATATTTGTTATGTAAACAAATTGAAGGAGTGTGGTTATCTTGAAAAAATGGCTTTTTATCTTCATTTTATTATTTTCTGCATTAAGTTATCCATTACAATCAATAAAAGCAGAAACGCTTGAATGGGAAAAACGAGAAGAGCTTCCAGATGCAAGAGTAGGAGCTGTAAGTGAAGTATATGATGGGAAAATCTATGTAATAGGTGGAACAGGTCCAAGTAAGGCATATTCTAATACTACTTATGTATATGATCCGAAGTTGGATAAATGGTCAGAAAAAGCTGGTATGAAGACAGGCCGCATGGGTGCTGCCAGTGTAATTGTCGATGATCGTATATATGTAATGGGGGGGAGAACAGAACAAGGATTAACAAATAGCGTAGAAGTTTATAATATCAAAATGGATACTTGGGAAGATTCAGTAGAGCTTCCGTTTGAAAGAAAGGTATCTGCTTACAATTTATATGCAGGTGCCATGGATGGGAAGATCTATGTAGTTGGATACGATAGTGCATTAAAGGCAGATAGATACAACAATACCTATAGTTATGATTTGAAAACAAAAGAATGGACCAAAAAGAAAAAATTTGGTTTTACTGCCACTGCTGGAAATGCAGTGGTTGTGAAGAATAAACTTTACATCTTAACTGGTTCAGAGTTATTAGGAACAAAGATTTTTGAATATGATCCTCTGGTAGATCAATGGAAAGGAATCGGTGGAGGAGCCATTGCTCCTTATTATTCTGCAGTCATGTATGAAAACTATATTATAAGAACAGGTGGAATTTCTAGAGTTACACTCATCGATATTGAAACTCAGAAATCGAATACTATACCCAACACTTCTGCACCTTATCGAATGGGACATGTATCAGCACTTGTTGATGATACACTCTATGTAATTGGAGGAGTTGAACAAAGTTCAAGTGCCCCTACTAACGCTAGAGCAAATTTCAAATCTAATTTATCTATCTCTTTAAAGAGTCTTAAAAACACTGAAACCGAAACCCCAGGCGACAAAGACTCAGAACCGACAACACCGCCTAAAGACGATGCAACAAATGAAGACGGCGATGCCCTTCTCATCATCACAATGGTCAATGGCTTACAGAAAGAGTATGACCTTTCAATGAAAGAAGTCAACGCATTCCTCTCTTGGTACAAAAAGCGCGATTCCGGAGAAGGACCAGGGTTTTATGAGATTGATGAACATGACAACAATAAAGGTCCCTTTGAAAGTAAGAAGGATTATGTGGTGTTCAAAAACATTCTCATGTTCGAAATCAATAAATATAAGAAGTAATCGAAATCAAAGCCATCTAGGCAAACTAGGTGGCTTTTGCGTTTATTCGACAGCTTTCAGCAATTTTAAGGCAAATTTAAGATCGAATTTCATTTCAAATACATTAAATCTTTGTTACAATAAGACAGCTTTGCCTAGAGACAGGTTTATCGATTCGACATCTTTTTTCATGATTTCTTAAAATTTTTATGTTTTGACATGAAACTCTTTTAATGATTCATGCGTCTCTATAAGTGTCAAAAGAAAAGAGGTTATCAATATGCTATTCAAAAAGCTATCAGAAAATAAGTCTGTAAAATGGATAGGATATACAAGCTTTTACTTACTTATTTTGCTATTATTGTTCTTTATTTACGGATTCCATACAGCAAATACGGGATCATTCATTTACAACGATTTTTAATTGGAGATTAAACTATGAAACTATTACACACGATTCATGAATACCAACAAACGAAACCAACACAGCCAGCATTTGTTTCTCAACATGCTTCGATCACATATGATGAGCTTTGGCAATTATCAGACCAAATGGCTGGTGCGATCGATGCTGTCGCAACTGGCAGTGAACCTGTCATTGTATATGGTCATATGGAGCCAGAGATGCTGATTTCTTTCTTAGGCAGTGTGAAATCAGGTAGGCCATACATTCCGGTCGACATTTCAATCCCTGCAGAGCGCATCGTCTCAATTATTGAAAGCTCAAAAGCCAGTCTGTTGATTTGTGCAAATGAGCAGAATGTACTAGATGTCGAAGAGCACATTGAAGTGAAAAGTGCGGCATCGCTTTTAGCTCTTGAAAAAGAAGCACCGCCATCCTCGCAGTGGGTTCAACAAGGTGATGTTTTTTACATCATTTATACGTCTGGCAGTACCGGAAAACCGAAAGGCGTTCAGGTAACAGCCAATAATTTAGAAAGCTTTACAGAATGGATGTGCCGAGACTTTCCAATTGGCGAGGGACGCACGTTCTTAAATCAAGCACCATTTTCTTTTGACTTATCAGTGATGGATTTGTATCCAGCGCTTCAATCAGGCGGCACGCTATACTGTTTAGTAAAAGACCTAGTGAATAAGCCGAAGGATATGTTTGCAGCACTTGGTCAATCTGACGTTGAAGTGTGGACATCAACACCTTCCTTTGTGCAAATGTGCTTGATGGACCCTTCCTTTACAGGAGAGCTTTTACCAGAGCTGAAAGTCTTCTTGTTCTGCGGAGAGGCACTTCCTGTATCTGTAGCAAGTGCACTCCTTGAGCGTTTTCCAAAGGCGCAGGTCTTTAATACGTATGGTCCGACTGAAGCAACTGTTGCGATCACATCGATTGAAGTCACGCAGGCCATTGTTGATCAGCACGATTCTTTACCAGTCGGCTATGCGAAACCGGATACAGATATCGTCATTTTAGATGAAGAAGGTAAGAACCTTCCGGATGGTGAAAAAGGAGAAATTGTCATCGTGGGGCCAAGCGTCACGAGAGGCTACTTAGGTGAACAAGCCTTAACGGATAAAGTGTTCTTTGAATACGAAGGGCGCCCTGCTTATCGCACAGGTGATGCAGGTGTGGCGCAGGATGGTTTGATTACGTGCCACGGTCGTCTGGACTATCAAATTAAGCTGCACGGATACCGGATGGAGCTTGAAGAAATTGAATATCATGTGAGCGAGACAACGCATGTCAATGCTTGTGTGATTGTGCCGTTCCAGCCTAACGGTCATGTGGAGTACTTGATTGCAGCCATTGTTCCAGCAGTGCATTCTTTTGAAAAAGAATATCAGCTGACAAGTGCAATTAAGAAAGAAATGGCGGATTCACTGCCTGCGTACATGATTCCAAGAAAGTTTGTCTATCTTGAGCAGCTATACATGACGCCAAACGGGAAGGTTGACCGTAAAAGAATCGCGAAAGAGGTTCTTCTATGATTCCGTTTAGTTCATTCTTTTTCTTCATTCTAATTGGTGTTCTTCTTTTGCCGACGATCATACTTGGACTGCGCGGCAAACGAATGCAGGGCTACAACATGTTTGCAACGGTTGTGGCACTTGCTCTTATTTTCTCAAAGGATGCACATGGCGCACTGCTACTCTTCTTGTTTACAGTGTGGCAAGTCTTGATCATCCGCCTGTACCTTTCGTACCGGTTGAAAGCGAACAGGGCGTCTGTCTTCTATATGGCAGTGGTGGCATCGATTTTGCCACTTGTACTCTCAAAGGTTTTACCGTTCTTTTTAACTCATCAGCCACATCAACCGCCGCCAATGAACTGGCTGAGCTTTTTAGGGATCTCGTACTTAACATTTAAAGGTGTTCAGTTAGTTATCGAGACAAGAGATGGCTTGATTAAGAAGAAAATTCCGATTCACCGTTTGGTCTATTTCATTGTCTTTTTTCCGACGATTTCATCAGGTCCGATTGATCGTTACCGCCGGTTTGAAAAGGATATGGATACACCGCCTGAAAAGGAAGCGTACAGTGATCTTCTATACGCCGGTATTCATAAAATTTTTATCGGCTTCTTATATAAGTTCATTATTGGTTATCTAATTCACACGTATATTCTGATGAATATTCATCACATTAGCAGCAGTCACTTTGTTCAACAGTTAACGTATATGTATGCGTACAGTATGTATTTGTTCTTTGACTTTGCTGGTTATACAGCATTCGCTGTTGGTGTGAGTTATATCATGGGCATCAAATCACCAGAAAACTTTAACAAACCGTTTATAAGCCGGAATATTAAAGACTTCTGGAATCGCTGGCACATGTCCCTGTCCTTCTGGTTCAGAGACTACGTGTTTATGAGATTTGTGTTCTTTATGACAAAAAAGAAGTGGATCAAGAACCGTATGGCTGTATCAAATATTGGGTACTTTGTCCTCTTTCTATTGATGGGTGCTTGGCATGGTCTCGCCCTTCAATATATTATTTACGGACTATATCACGCAGTTGTGATGTCCGGTTACAATCTATTTGAGAAATGGAATAAAAAACACAAGTGGTGGCCGGATAACAAGGTCACAATGGTTGTGTCGATCATTATTACATTCCATGTGATTTGTTTCGGATTTTATATTTTTTCAGGAAAACCATTTCATCATTAATTATTAAGGGAGTAGAAAATTATGGAATTTAAAAATCAAGTATACGGTATTATTGCAGAGGTTTGTCAGGACGACGTTGTGAAAGAAAATCCAGAGATTGCAATTTTTGACGAAGGTCTTCTAGATTCATTTGGTACAGTAGAACTGCTTATGGCAATCGAAAGTCAACTTGGAATTACTGTTCCGATTACAGAATTTGATCGTGATGTGTGGGATACACCGAATCACATTGCTGAGCAGCTGGCAGAGATGAAGTAATGAAAAAGCGTTTTTTTGGGCCGCTTATTTTAGCGGCTGTTCTATTCATTGGTGTTCTTCTTGTACCAAATGCATGGCTCTCACATCTGATCCCAAAAGACAAATTACAAAAGTCAGCCACAGAATTAGATCCGGGGATGTTCCAAGGGCTATATTTACAAGATGAAATGCTAAAAGATCCAACTTATTTGCCGATCTATGGATCTTCTGAACTATCACGTTTTGATCCATATCACCCTTCGAATTTCTTTCATGAGAATCCTCAAGGGTTTACACCTTATCTTATTGGAAAAGGTGGATCTCAATCATTAATTCATGCGATGAACTTTGCTGCTCATATGGATGAATTAAAAGGGAAGAAGCTTGTATTTATCGTGTCCCCGCAGTGGTTTGTAAAGTGGGGATCAGACGAGAATCACTTTGCACCGAACTATTCAGCGCTTCAAGCACTGAATCTCGCTTATAATAAAGAAATTGATCCAACTGTGAAAAAAGAACTGATTAAGAGAATCATGACGTTTAAAGCAGTAAAGAACGACATGGTCATCACAGAGCTTTTTAAAGCAGAGCTTTCTGGGAACAAATTCGCTTATGGCGCGATTTCCCCTATTGCCAAAATGTATTATGGCATGCTTCAAAAGAAAGACATGTACTATACAATTGGATCGGGGCATGAACGTAACCTTAAACCGTCTCCTTCAGTCAAAGGAAAAACATGGACTGAGCTTGAAAAAGAAGCAAGTGTCTTAGGTGCGAAAAAAGCAGGGGATAACCCGTTTTATATTAATCAAAAACTGTTTGAGCGTAAGCTGAAACCGATTATGAAAAAGATGAAGGATTCTCGTGAAGACCACTCTTATGCGGAATCACCAGAATACAAAGATTTTCAAATCATGCTGGATATTTTAAAGCAGGCAGGGGCAAAGCCTTTGTTTGTGACGATTCCTGTCAACGGAAAATGGTATGATTATACCGGTTTTCCAAAAGAGGGACGTACAGAGTATTATGAGAAAATCAATCGTCAAATACGCAATAACGGGTATGAAGTCGCAGATTTGACTAAGCATGAGTACGATCCTTACTTCTTTAAAGATACGATTCACGTGTCTTATAAAGGATGGGTGTACATCGATAAGGCAATCGAAAAGTTTTACAAAGAGCAGTAGAATGCAGCAGCTTTCTGCTGCTTTTTGTTTGTCGAATCGGAGGATATCTTGTATAAAGAAGGGAAAAGGGCTATGCTGTAAATGGAGGCGATATGATGAATCATTCTGAGAAAAAAGAACTATTAAAGCGTTCGAAAAAGTATTTTAATGATCATGCCTTTTGGGAAAAGTTAAAAAAGACGGCACAAAAAGCGGGTGTCTCTCTTGTCTATGCTGTGCTATTACTTTACTATACATTGCAAAAACCTGAAGTACCTGTCAAAGCGAAGACCCTTATTATTGGGGCGCTCGGATACTTTATCCTTCCAATTGACCTTATTCCTGATACATTAATTGGTGTCGGCTATACAGATGATTTAGGAGCGATCACATTTGCTCTGCTCCAAGTAGCGATGTACATTGATGATGATGTGAAAGGAAAAGCGAAGGACAGGCTGTCAAAATGGTTCGGTGAAAAAACCGATACGTCTCTGATTGATCAAAAGCTTGAAGATGGCGGGATGCCGTCTGCATAAAGAAAAGCCTCCACAGTGGGAGGCTTTTTTCATTATCCTAAAAATTTCACGCAAACTGGATGAGGCACTGAGATGTCTGATTGTAAGACAGTGAGTCTTCCTGTTTCTTTGTCGCGTTTGTATAACACTAGATTGCTAGATTCTTGGTTTGAACCGACGAGGAATTCTTCAGTTGGATCAAGCACAAAGTCTCTAGGCCAGTTTCCTTCAGAAGAAGCAATCTCGACAAGACTTAATTGACCGTCAGCATCTGCTTTAAAAATCGCAATGCTGTCATGTCCACGATTTCCTGCATAAACAAATTGGCCGTCTGAAGAGACATGGATGGCACTGCCTTGATTGTTCTCTGTAAAGTCATTTGGAATGGTTGCGATCGTTTGGATCTCTTCGAAATGACCATCTTCAAAGTAACGAAGCACAATTACCTCTGAGCTTAGCTCTGTCATCACATATGCCACAGGTTTCGTTGGATGGAATGTGATATGGCGAGGCCCGGTGCCTGGTTTTGTTTCAAATGTATGAGCTAGTTCAAGTTTGTCGTCTTCTTTCTTATACGTATAAATGCCATCTGTCCCAAGGTCAACAGCTACTGCAAATTGTTCATCTGGTGTCAGACCCATAAAGTGAGTGTGCGGTTTCTCCTGACGATCTTCGTTAGGGCCAGTCCCTTCATGCTGCGCCTGTGACAGCGTGCGGATCACTGAGCCATTTTCAGCATCGATTTCATACATCTCCGCTGTTCCTTTATGATAGTTTGCTGTAAAAGCTGTTTTTGTTTGACTGTCCACGCTGACGTGACAAGGAGAAGCGCCTTCGGCAAGTTCTTGGTTGATGAAACGAAGTGTGCCGGTTTCAGCATCGATTTGATAAGCAGCCACGCCGCCCTGTGATCCTTCTTTCACCACAGCATACACGAACTTTTGAGAATCTGAGACGGTTAAATATGTAGGATTTTCAAGTTCAGCAGCTACTTCTACTTGCTCAATCTGCTGCTTGTCCGTATTTAATGTAAAAGTATAAATGCCTTTACTGTCTCCCTTTGTATACGTTCCGATATAACCTCTGATGTTAGCCATGTATTGCCCTCCTTCTATAAGATGCTCTCATTCTATCATAACTTCATAGGAAAACGCTTTAGAAAGGCATGCCGAAAGAAAATCAAAAGCATTGAAATCTACCAGTATTCATTCAAAACAATGTGAAAAAATATGACAAACGATTTCTCAAATGAAAAGTGTTCAGGTAAAGTAAATAAATTGAAGAAAAAATACAAAAAATTTTAAGTTTTTTCATTCCTTGTCTAGCAAAGGTGTAAGCGTATACATTTAATTTTGATTAGTCTAAATTGTCTAATAATTTTAAAAATGCTGTTGACACTGCATGGAAAGCGGCGTAAGATGGGTTCAACAAAAGCTAAACAAACACGCAGAGCAAGCGTGAGACACTTCAATATAAAGTGTCTGAAAATTCAACTACTTTTTGTTTGAAAGAGAGGGTGCTCACTGAAAATGGAAGACCAAAAGGAACAGTGGATCTTTTTAAACGATGAACTCGTGAAAAAAGAGGATGCGAAAATTTCAGTTTATGATCATGGCTTCTTATACGGTGACGGTGTGTTCGAAGGGATACGCGTGTATAACGGAAATATCTTTCGAATGAAGGAACATTTAGACCGCCTATATGACTCCGCCAGATCGATTATGCTGAACATTCCATATTCACTTGAGGAACTCACGGAAAAAATGATTCATACAGTTGAAAGGAACGGACTGAAGGATGCCTATATTCGTCTTGTTGTTTCAAGAGGAGCTGGTGATCTTGGTTTAGATCCAAACAACTGCGGGAGAGCCAACACAGTGATCATTGTAGAGCCGCTGGCCATCTTTCCAAAGCACCTATATGAAACAGGTATTGATATTGTGACGGTACCGACGAGACGAAATCGTCCCGACGTACTGAGTCCAAAAGTGAAATCATTAAATTATTTGAATAACATCCTTGTCCGAATCGAAGCCCATATGGCCGGTGTGAGTGAAGCGCTGATGCTGAACGATCAAGGGTACGTGGCAGAAGGTTCTGCAGACAATGTGTTTATTTATAAAAAAGGGAAGCTCTATACACCGCCAGGTTATATCGGCGCTCTTGAAGGCATCACAAGAAATGCCATCATGGAGATTGCAGAGGACTTAGGTTACGAAGTGAAAGAAGAACCATTCACAAGGCACGATGTGTATACAGCAGAAGAAGTTTTTTTAACAGGAACTGCAGCCGAAGTCATCGCTGTTGTAAAGGTTGATGGCCGTACAATCGGTGAAGGGCAGCCTGGGGTTCACACAAACAAACTTCTTGAACAATTCCGTAAGCGAGTAGTTGAAGAAGGAGAAAAAGTCGTTTTTACAGATGAAAACATTCACGCAAGCTAAATAGATATCGATAAACGTTGAAGAGGACTAGTAGCTTTAGAGTCAGTATCTACAGAGAGCCGGTGGTAGCTGGAAACCGGTGTTACTTTCTAAAGTGAACTCACCTCTGAGTGTCTGCTTGAAATGATAGTAGGGCAGACCGAGTGACATTGCTTACTCGTTACCAAAATGGATGAAAGATGTCCATGAGACGGCAGCTGAATTTGCCGTGAACAAGGGTGGTACCGCGAAAAACAAAGCTTTTTCGCCCCTTTGACCTAGTGAAAAGTAGTGTCATTGTGGGGTGAGAAGGCTTTTTTATATGGTCTAAAATCTCGATCTTGAATAGAAAAGGGTGAAAAAACTTGACTGAAGCAAGACAAAGAGGAGGAAATCAAATGGGGACAAATGTACAAGTGGAGACGGAAACATCTAAAGCACCACAAACGATGAACGGTGCACTCATGTTAATTGAAGCACTTAAAAGAGAAAAAGTAGAAGTCATTTTCGGATATCCAGGCGGAGCGGTTTTACCGATCTACGATAAAATTTATGATTCTGGGTTATTTCATGTCCTGCCAAGACATGAACAGGGAGCGATTCATGCGGCAGAAGGATACGCAAGAGTATCTGGCAAACCAGGTGTTGTCATTGCAACATCAGGACCTGGAGCAACAAACCTAGTCACAGGAATTGCAGATGCAATGATTGATTCACTTCCTCTTGTTGTCTTCACAGGACAGGTGGCAACATCAGTCATTGGATCAGACGCTTTTCAGGAAGCAGACGTGCTCGGCATCACAATGCCTATCACAAAGCACAGCTATCAGGTGAGAAATCCAGAGGAATTACCTGGCGTCATTAAAGAAGCGTTCCACATCGCAACGACAGGAAGACCTGGTCCAGTCTTGATTGACATTCCAAAAGATGTGGCAGGCATTGAAGGAACGTTTGAATACGATCAGCCAATTGATTTACCTGGTTATCAGCCAAAAGTAGAGCCGAACTATTTGCAAATTCGCAAATTAGTAGAAGCTGTCAGCAGAGCAAAGAAACCAGTCATTCTAGCAGGAGCTGGCGTTCTTCATGGCAAAGCATCTGAAGAATTAAGGCAGTATGTAGAGCAGCAGCAAATCCCAGTCGCTCATACACTGCTAGGACTTGGCGGCTTCCCAGCAAAGCACCCTCTTTTCCTAGGGATGGCTGGTATGCATGGCACATATGCCGCGAACATGGCTCTTCACCAATGTGATTTGCTCATTTCAATCGGTGCAAGATTCGATGATAGGGTAACTGGCAATCTCAATCACTTTGCGAAACATGCGAAGGTAGCACACGTTGATATCGATCCAGCAGAAATTGGCAAGAATATTCATACGCATATCCCGGTTGTTGGAGACAGTAAGCTAGTCCTTCAAGAGCTGATTAAGCAAGACGGGAAGCAAGGAGAGTCAAACGAGTGGAAAAACCAACTAGATCAGTGGAAGGAAGAATATCCACTCTGGTACGTTGAAAACGAAGCAGAGGGCTTTAAGCCTCAAAAGCTGATTGAATACATTCATCAATTCACAAAAGGTGAAGCCATTGTGGCAACGGATGTTGGACAGCATCAAATGTGGGCAGCACAGTTCTATCCATTTGAAAATGCAGATAAATGGGTCACATCTGGAGGGCTTGGTACGATGGGCTTCGGTTTACCGGCAGCCATTGGCGCTCAGTTAGCTGATCAAGAGGCAACGGTTGTGGCGATTTTAGGAGATGGAGGTTTCCAAATGACCCTGCAAGAACTTGCCGTTATCCGTGAGCTGAACCTTCCAGTGAAAGTGATTGTTCTAAATAATCACAGCCTTGGAATGGTAAGACAATGGCAAGAAATTTTCTACGAAGAACGCTACTCATATTCTAAATTTTCAGAGCAGCCAGATTTCGTTAAATTATCTGAAGCTTATGGTATTAAAGGAATCAGAATCTCATCAGACGAAGAGGCGAAAGAAAAGCTTGAAGAAGCGCTAACCTCTAGAGAGCCTGTTTTCATCGATGTCAATGTAGCGAGAGATGAAAAAGTATTCCCGATGGTAGCACCAGGGAAAGGACTTCATGAGATGGTGGGGGTGAAACCTTGAAAAGAATTATTGTGTTGACTGTATTAAATCGATCAGGCGTACTGAACCGAATCACTGGCCTTTTTACTAAACGACATTACAACATTGAAAGCATTACGGTCGGCCATTCTGAGATTCAAGATGTATCACGCATCACGTTCGTCGTCCATGTAGACCAAGAGAAAGACATCGAACAGCTGACAAAACAGCTGAACAAACAAATTGATGTTCTCAAAGTAACAGACATTACAAACCAATCAATCGTTCAGCGAGAGCTGGCTTTGATAAAAGTCGTTTCTGCACCAGCATCTAGAATGGAGATCACAGGGGTCATTGAACCGTTTAGAGCTTCTATTGTAGATGTGAGCAGAGAGAGTGTCGTCATTCAGGTGACAGGTGAGTCTTCAAAAATTGAAGCACTCATTGAATTACTTAAGCCATACGGCATTAAAGAAGTCGCCAGAACTGGCACCACGGCCTTTGCGAGAGATAATCAGCAAAAGCCGCAAACAAATAAAACAATTTCAATTGTCTAAACAAAAGGAGAGAGTCAAATGGTAAAAGTATATTATAACGGTGATATTCAAGAAAACGTATTAAATGGTCAAAAGGTAGCTATCATTGGTTACGGGTCACAAGGTCATGCACATGCATTGAACTTAAAAGAGAGCGGCGTAGATGTTATCGTCGGCGTGAGAAAAGGCGGATCTTATACAAAAGCACAAGAAGACGGCCATCAAGTATTCACAGTAAAAGAAGCGGCAGCACAAGCAGATGTCGTGATGGTATTACTACCAGATGAGCAGCAAAAGAAAGTATATGACGAAGAAATCAAAGATCAATTAGAAGCCGGCAACTCACTTGTTTTCGCACACGGATTCAACGTCCACTTCCATCAAATTGTTCCTCCAAGTGACGTAGATGTGTATCTTGTGGCGCCAAAAGGTCCAGGACATCTTGTAAGAAGAACATATGAGCAAGGCGCTGGTGTACCTGCACTATTTGCAATCTATCAAGATGTATCTGGTCAAGCGAAAGACAAAGCACTTGCTTATGCAAAAGCAATCGGCGGAGCAAGAGCGGGCGTTCTTGAAACAACATTTAAAGAAGAAACGGAAACGGATCTATTCGGTGAGCAAGCAGTCCTTTGTGGGGGTCTTACTTCACTAGTAAAAGCAGGATTTGAAACATTAACAGAAGCAGGTTATCAGCCAGAGCTTGCATACTTTGAGTGTCTACACGAACTGAAACTGATCGTTGATCTTATGTACGAAGAAGGATTAGAAGGCATGAGATATTCAATCTCTGATACAGCACAATGGGGAGACTTCGTATCAGGACCACGCGTTGTGGATGCAAACGTAAAAGAATCGATGAAAGCTGTCTTGACTGATATCCAAAACGGTACATTTGCAAAAGAATGGATTGTTGAAAACCAAGTAAATCGTCCACGTTTCAATGCGATCAATGCTAATGAAAATGAGCACCAAATTGAAGTTGTTGGAAGAAAGCTTCGTGAAATGATGCCTTTCGTTAAACAAGGAAAGAAAAAGGAAGCGGTGAGCGTCGGTGCGGAAAATTAATTTTTTTGACACAACACTTCGAGATGGAGAGCAATCACCCGGAGTGAACTTAAATGCACAAGAAAAGCTAATCATTGCAAAGCAGCTTGAGCGCCTTGGGGTTAATATCATTGAAGCGGGTTTTCCCGCTTCATCCCGAGGGGATTTCTTAGGCGTACAAGAAATAGCAAGAACGATTAAAAACTGTTCTGTTGCTGGTCTTGCACGATGTGTGAAAGGTGACATTGATGCTGCATGGGAAGCATTAAAAGATGGAGTGGAACCAAGGCTTCATGTCTTTATTGCCACTTCTGACATTCACCTGAAGCATAAACTAAAGAAAACACGTGAAGAAGTCGTAGAACAGGCTGTCGCAATGGTGAAATATGCGAAAGAACGTTTTCCGGTTGTTCAATGGTCAGCAGAAGATGCGTGCCGTACAGATCTTGCTTTCTTGGCAGAAATTGTAGAAAAGGTCATTGACGCTGGGGCGAGTGTCATTAACTTGCCAGATACAGTTGGATACCTAGCGCCAAAAGAGTACGGTAATATCTTTAAATATATGAAGGAACACGTTCCAAATATCGACCGTGTCAACTTGTCCGCTCACTGTCACGATGATCTAGGAATGGCTGTGGCAAACTCACTTGCTGCTATTGAAAATGGAGCAGATCAAATTGAAACGGCTGTCAACGGAATTGGCGAGCGCGCTGGAAATGCCGCGTTAGAAGAAATTGCAGTCGCTCTTCATATTCGAAAAGACTTTTACCAGGTCGAATCAACGATACAATTGAATGAAATTAAGCGTACAAGTGATGTAGTGAGCAAATACTCAGGCATGATTGTACCGCGCAATAAAGCTGTCGTTGGTAACAATGCTTTTGCACATGAATCAGGTATTCACCAAGATGGTTTCCTCAAAGAAAAAACAACCTATGAAATCATTTCTCCAGAGCTCGTCGGTGTGACAACAGATGTGCTTGTCCTTGGAAAACACTCCGGAAGACACGCGTTTAAAGACCGCATGAAAACGCTAGGTTTTAAACTAACGGAAGACGAAATCAATAAGTTCTTTGAAACCTTCAAGAACTTGACAGAGAAGAAAAAAGAAATCACAGATGATGATTTAATTTCTATTATATTGGAAGAAAAAGTAGCAGACCGAAAAATTGGCTACGAATTTGAAAGTCTTCAAGTACATTATGGAACAGAACAAATGCCGACAGCCACGGTCTCTCTGAAAAATCAAGAAACGCAAGAGGTCATTCAAGAAGCAGCTACAGGCGCAGGCAGTGTAGAAGCTGTGTACAACACGCTGGAGCGCTGTATGGAGGAAAGAATTCATTTGCTAGACTACCGTATTCAATCAAATGGAAAAGGCAGAGATGCACTAGCCGAAGTATATGTCACTGTTTCAATAGAAGGAAAAGAAACAGCAGGACGCGGTGTAGCGCAAGATGTGCTGGAAGCATCGGCGAAAGCCTACGTCAATGCAGTAAACAGGCATTTAATCTTTAAATCAAATCTCATTGAAATTGAGAAACATCACGCGATCTCATAGGAAAGGAGGTAGGTCCTTATGAAAAAGAAAATTGCACTTTTGCCCGGCGATGGAATCGGACCGGAAGTTGTGACATCAGCTGTCGCTGTCCTCAAAGAGACAGCGGCTCAATTTAGGCACGAATTCGAATTCGAAACGGCGCTTATTGGCGGTATCGCAATAGATGAAAAAAACAATCCGCTCCCAAAGGAAACGGTTGATGTATGCAAGAGCGCTGATGCGATCTTATTAGGAGCAGTTGGCGGACCAAAATGGGATCAAAACCCACCAGAGCTTCGCCCAGAAAAAGGCTTGCTCGCCATTCGTAAACAATTGGACTTATTTGCCAACATTCGTCCTGTCAAAGTGTTTGATAGCTTAAGCGAGGCGTCACCGTTAAAACAGGATCATATTAACGGAGTCGATTTTGTCATCGTTCGTGAATTAACAGGCGGTCTCTATTTTGGTGAACCAAGCGAGCGCTACACAGATGAAGAAGGAAAAGAAGCTGCGGTTGATACACTCCTTTATACAAAGGAAGAGATTGTCCGTGTACTAAAAGAAGCATTCGACATGGCGTTAACGAGACGGAAAAAAGTAACGTCTGTTGATAAAGCGAACGTTCTGGCTTCTAGTAAACTATGGCGGGATGCGGTAGAAGAAGTGGCTTCTCAATATCCGGACGTTGAATTTGAGCACATGCTCGTTGATAATGCTGCCATGCAGCTGATTTATAAGCCTGCACAATTTGATGTCATTGTAACAGAGAATATGTTTGGTGACATTTTAAGTGACGAGGCTTCAATGATTACTGGATCACTCGGTATGCTGCCATCTGCTAGTCTATCAAGCACCGGCCTTCATTTATATGAGCCGATTCATGGATCAGCACCCGATATTGCGGGGCAAAACGTCGCAAACCCTCTGGCAACTATTTTATCGGCAGCAAGCTTGCTTAGAACTTCCTTTGCGTTAGAAGAAGAAGCGGCTGCCATAGAAGAAGCTGTAGAAACGGTTCTTGCCTCAGGCAAAAGAACAAAGGATTTATCGGCAAAAGAGGGAACGTATCAAACAACTGAAGACATCACTCACGCAGTTGTAGACGCACTTAAGCAGAACGTGAAAACAATTGTATAAATAGAATCTTGTGGAATTAGGTAGAGGGAGGAAAAGGGTTATGCCTCGAACAATCATCGAAAAAATATGGGATCAGCACGTTGTCAAAAGCGGCGAGGGGAAACCAGACCTTTTATATATTGATCTGCACTTGGTGCATGAAGTGACATCGCCTCAAGCGTTTGAAGGATTAAGACAAAAAGGGCGCAAGGTGAGAAGACCTCAAAATACGTTTGCAACAATGGATCACAACATCCCGACTGTGAATCGATTTGTGATCAAAGATGAGATTGCTAAAAAACAAGTGGGTGCTCTAGAGCGAAACTGTGCTGAATTTGGTGTCCGTCTAGCTGACCTTCACAGTGTAGACCAAGGAATCGTCCATGTCGTTGGGCCAGAGCTTGGTTTGACACTTCCGGGGAAAACAATCGTTTGCGGAGATAGTCATACATCCACTCATGGCGCGTTTGGCGCACTTGCTTTTGGAATCGGTACAAGTGAAGTCGAACATGTACTTTCCACACAAACACTTTGGCAGCAGCGTCCGAAAACATTAGAAATTAGAGTAGACGGAAAGCTGCAAAAAGGGGTAACGGCCAAAGATGTCATTTTAGCAGTCATTGGTGCGCATGGCGTGAAGTTCGGATCAGGTTATGTGATTGAATACACTGGGGAAGTATTCAGAAACATGACAATGGATGAACGGATGACTGTTTGTAATATGTCGATTGAAGCAGGCGCAAGAGCAGGATTGATTGCACCTGATGAAGTCACCTTTGAATATTGTCGCGGCCGCAAATATGCACCGCAGGGAGAAGACTTCGAAGCAGCGATTAAAGAATGGGAAGAACTTAAAACAGATCCGGGTGCAACCTATGATAAAACGATTGTTTTAGATGGGAATGAGATTTCACCAATGGTCACATGGGGAATTAATCCAGGAATGGTGTTGCCTGTAGATGCAGCCATCCCAGGACCTGAAGATTTTGCTCAAGAAGATGATCAGAAAGAAGCGATTCGTGCGTACGAATACATGGGTGTTCATCCCCATCAACGTATTGAAGATATTTCGATTGAGCATGTGTTTATTGGCTCATGTACAAACTCAAGAATGACTGATTTACGCCAAGCAGCTTCTATGATAGAAGGACAAAAGGTAGCTGATCATGTCAGAGCGATTGTCGTGCCTGGCTCTCAAAGCGTCAAATTGCAGGCAGAAGAAGAAGGTCTTCATAAAATCTTCCTTGAAGCAGGATTTGAATGGAGAGAATCTGGCTGCAGTATGTGTCTCAGTATGAATAACGATGTGGTACCAGAAGGAGAACGCTGCGCATCCACATCAAACCGTAACTTTGAGGGTCGTCAAGGAAAAGGTGCGAGAACGCATCTTGTCAGCCCGGCAATGGCGGCAATGGCTGCAATACATGGCCGATTTGTCGATGTCAGGAAGTTTAATCAAGAGAAAACAGTCGTGTAAGGAGTTGTCATAGATGGAGCCTTTAGTCACACACAAAGGAAAAGCCGCTGTGCTTAACCGTATCAACGTAGATACAGATCAAATTATTCCGAAGCAATTTTTGAAAAGAATTGAACGAACAGGCTATGGTCGGTTTGCCTTTTTCGACTGGCGGTATTTAGCCGATGGTAGCCCAAATCCTGATTTCGAACTGAATCAGCCGATTTATGAAGGAGCATCGATTTTGATCGCAGGAGAAAACTTTGGCTGCGGATCATCAAGGGAACATGCCCCTTGGGCACTTGATGATTACGGTTTCAAAATTGTCATCGCACCATCATTTGCAGATATTTTTCACCAAAACTGCTTTAAAAATGGGATGCTTCCAATTCGTCTTGATTATGATGTGTGGAAAACATTCGCTGCGTCATATGAGAACAAAGGGTATGAGATGACAGTTGATCTTGAAAAACAGCAAATAGAAGATCACGAAGGGAATATCACTCCTTTTGATGTGGATCCTCACTGGAGAGAAATGCTCCTGAATGGCTATGATGAGATCTCATTAACTTTACTACTAGAAGATGACATTCAAGCATTTGAAGATAAGCGCAGCAGCTGGCTGCGTGCGTAAACAACAAGAAGCCGTCCGCCCGAGGTGTGACGGCTTCTTTTTTGCATGAAAACCTCTCGTTACTTGTGTTTACTAATCTTCGTTGGTAAACTGATAAAAAAATATGCGCCCGAAAGGAACGTAAGCATGAAACATGACAAGAAGAAAGATAATGTCATTTTGTTTCCTGGTCTGAAAGAAAGACTGATTGAAAAAGGAATGGCAGCATTAAAAGATAAACAGTATCAAGAGGCGCTTCACTTGTTTTCAGAAGCAAAATCTTATGATGATGATGATGAATCCGATATTCATCTCGGCATGGCAATTTGTTTTCTAGAGCTGGGCGAGCTACAGGATGCAAAGCGTGTGTGTGAAAAGATGCTGCATGAAGGATATGGTCATTACTTCACCGTGCTTCAAGTGTATATGACAATCTTAATTCAGCTGAAAGAATATGAAGAAGTGAAGCAGACAATTGAAGCAGTACTTGAGGAAAACCATCTTCCAGCAGAAAGTGCGGAGCATTTTTACAAGCTGCTCGAATTTAGTAGAAAAATGATCGAATCGCCTGAACAGATATTAGATGAAGACGATGATGACGGCGGCGAAATCAATATAGATGATATGCTCGAGCGGCCAGAAGAGCAGGTGCAGTTCATCCATTCGCTGAAAGATCGAAACATCACGCCGCATATGGGTCTATTAAATACGATCCTACAAAAGCCTGATGGAAGCCCTTTGGTCAAATCATTGATCCTGCAGCTTCTGTCAGATCATGATGTGGCAAAGCCGGTTCATGTGACGAAGTTCGGTGATTCGTTAACGCTTGTTCCTTCTGAGGCTGTTAAGCCAGAGCAAATGCCACTGCTTCAGCAAGTTCTTCGTAAGCTCGATGACACACTCGGCAATGAGAACCCAACCCTTTACCAAGGTGTGGAAGAGTTATGGCGCCGGCACTTATTTGTCCTATATCCATTTCTACCTAAATATACAGATCCGAATCTTTGGGCAGCAGCACTTCATAAAGTCGGCTATGAAATGCATGGGATCGAGATTGACCTCGAAGAATTACATCTATTGTATGAATTTGATGAACGAGAGCTGAGAGAAGCTTGCACAATGCTGAAAGATATTGAAGAAATTTCTTATTTGTAATTTGTCGATTTAGTTGAAAGACGGTCTTGTTATGTTATAATATAATGGTTGTATTTGTGCATATATCGTGCAGTTGTCGATTCCAATGGTTGAAAGACGATATGTATAATCAAGTCAAAAGTTGTATACATAATACCGCTTCTTTAGCGGCGTGCGTGGTTTTTAATTGGACGAAGTCTTTATGATGCTTTAGAATGTAACAACGCACAATCTGAATAGATTTTTGGAGGGAAACACACATGTCAGTAAAATGGGAAAAACAAGAAGGTAACGAAGGCGTCTTAACTGTAGAAGTTGATGCTGAAACATTTAACAAAGCACTTGATGATGCGTTTAAGAAAGTTGTCAAGCAAGTATCGATCCCTGGATTCCGTAAAGGGAAAGTACCACGTGGTCTTTTCGAACAGCGTTTTGGTGTAGAATCTCTTTATCAAGATGCATTAGATATTCTTCTTCCAGTTGAGTATCCAAAAGCAATCGACGAAGCTGGTATCGACCCAGTTGATCGTCCTGAAATCGATGTTGAGAAAATCGAAAAAGGCGAAAGCTTGATCTTCACTGCAAAAGTAACAGTGAAGCCTGAAGTGAAACTTGGTGACTACAAAGGTCTTAACGTAGAAAAAGACGACGCTACTGTCACTGATGAAGATGTACAAGAAGAGTTAAAAGGCATGCAAAACCGTCAAGCTGAGCTTGTTGTCAAAGAAGAAGGCGCAATCGAAAACGGCGATACAGTTGTTCTTGATTTCGAAGGATTCGTTGATGGAGAAGCATTCGAAGGCGGAAAAGCTGAGAACTACTCTCTTGAAGTAGGTTCTGGTTCATTCATCCCTGGTTTCGAAGAGCAATTAGTTGGTCTTGAAGCAGGCGCTGAAAAAGACGTAGAAGTCACTTTCCCAGAAGAATACCACGCTGAAGACCTTGCAGGTAAACCAGCTGTATTCAAAGTGAAAATTCACGAAATCAAAGCAAAAGAACTTCCAGCACTTGACGATGAGTTCGCGAAAGATGTTGATGAAGAAGTAGAAACTCTTGCTGAACTAACTGAAAAAACAAAGAAACGTCTTGAAGAAGCGAAAGAAAACGAAGCAGAAGGTAAACTTCGTGAAGAGCTAGTTGAGAAAGCTTCTGAAAATGCGGAAGTTGACATCCCACAAGCGATGGTTGACACAGAGCTAGACCGCATGATGAAAGAATTCGAACAGCGCCTTCAAATGCAAGGAATGAACCTTGAGCTTTACTTCCAATTCTCAGGACAAGATGAAGATGCGCTTAAAGAGCAAATGAAAGAAGATGCTGCTAAACGCGTAAAATCTAACCTAACACTTGAAGCAATTGCTGCTGCAGAAAACTTACAAGTGTCTGATGAAGAAGTAGAAGAAGAGCTTTCAAAAATGGCTGAAGCATACAACATGCCAATTGAAAACATCAAACAAGCGATCGGATCTACTGAAGCAATGAAAGAAGATCTAAAAGTTCGCAAAGCAATTGATTTTCTTGTAGAAAACCGTTAATATGGTGCATAATAATAAAACAGGGCGCGAGTGACTCGTGCCTTGTTTTGTACAATTTTTGACTTATCATCGCTTCTTTTGGAAACGATAGTGTAAGTCGCATCTTTCTGTTATACATATCTCGATGTGCAGTGTTAGAAACACATCATTACCGTCTTTTAGGAAAGTATGGTAAAATGCATACATACTGGACCCAGAAAGGTAGCTGACTGTTAGCTACAGGCAAGTGAAGAAGAATAAGGGGTGAAAGAATGTTTAAATTCAACGAGGAAAAAGGTCAATTAAAATGCTCGTTTTGCGGAAAAACGCAAGATCAAGTGCGTAAACTGGTCGCAGGACCTGGCGTATATATATGTGATGAATGTATCGAGCTTTGCACGGAAATAGTTGAAGAAGAGCTCGGCACTGAGGAAGAAGTTGAATTCAAGGATGTTCCGAAGCCTCATGAAATTCGGGAGATTCTTGATGAATATGTCATCGGTCAAGAAAATGCGAAGAAATCCTTAGCTGTAGCGGTTTATAATCATTATAAACGGATCAATTCAAACAGCAAGATTGATGATGTTGAGCTTTCGAAAAGTAATATCTCTATGATTGGGCCAACAGGAAGCGGTAAAACATTACTTGCTCAAACGCTTGCTCGTATCTTAAATGTGCCATTTGCGATTGCAGATGCAACATCACTAACTGAAGCAGGTTATGTTGGTGAAGACGTAGAGAATATTTTACTAAAGCTGATCCAAGCAGCCGATTATGATGTAGAAAAAGCGGAAAAAGGCATTATCTACATCGATGAAATCGATAAAGTAGCAAGAAAATCAGAAAACCCTTCTATCACTCGTGATGTATCTGGGGAAGGTGTTCAGCAAGCACTATTGAAAATTCTTGAAGGAACTGTCGCTAGTGTACCGCCTCAAGGTGGACGTAAGCATCCTCATCAAGAATTCATTCAAATCGATACTACAAATATCCTCTTTATTTGTGGTGGAGCCTTTGACGGCATTGAGCAAATCATCAAACGCCGCCTAGGTCAAAAAGTCATTGGATTCGGTGCGGAAAATAAAATCGAAGATCTCGAAAAAGAAGTCCTTCTATCAAAAGTACTCCCAGAAGACTTGCTTCGTTTCGGTTTAATCCCAGAATTCATCGGCCGCTTGCCGGTTATTGCAAGCTTAGAGCCGTTAGATGAAAAAGCACTTGTAGAGATCTTGACGAAGCCTAAAAATGCACTCGTTAAGCAGTATACAAAAATGCTTGAGCTTGATGATGTAGAGCTAGAATTTGAAGAAGATGCTCTTAGCGAAATTGCGAAAAAAGCAATTGAGCGTAAAACAGGAGCTCGTGGTCTTCGTTCAATCATTGAAGGCATCATGCTTGATGTGATGTTTGACCTTCCATCACGTGACGATATTGAAAAATGTGTCATCACTGGTGCAACGGTTGCCGATGGCGAGTCGCCGCGTCTTGTGTTAAAGGACGGCACAGTCGTCAATAAAGATACGAAAACATCTGCATAAGAGTTGTCTCACTCCTGAATCTTTTTGATTCAGGAGTTTTTTATTTATCGTGGAAGTTGTGTTTATTCCGTCCAGCTCTAGGAAATACTAGCAGACAGAAACCAATACATACGATAGATGAAGGAGGGAGCACCGATTGAGCTGGACAGGAATCGTATTATTCATACAACTGTTCTTTGGTATCGTCATCGGGCTGTACTTTTGGAACTTACTGAGAAATCAGCGCACACAAAAGGTGACGATAGACAAAGAGTCAAAGAAAGAAATGGAAGCACTCAGAAAGATGCGGTCAATCAAGCTGAGTGAACCTTTATCAGAGAGAGTCCGGCCAAAGGGGTTTCAAGATATTGTGGGTCAGGAAGACGGCATTCGTGCGCTAAAAGCGGCACTATGCGGCCCGAACCCACAGCATGTCATCGTTTACGGACCACCGGGAGTCGGTAAAACAGCCGCTGCCCGTCTTGTGATGGAAGAAGCGAAGCGTCACGCTGATTCACCGTTTAAAAAAGATGCGGTCTTTGTAGAGCTCGATGCCACAACCGCGAGATTCGATGAACGAGGCATTGCAGACCCGCTTATTGGTTCCGTGCATGACCCCATTTACCAAGGGGCTGGAGCAATGGGGCAGGCAGGCATTCCGCAGCCAAAACAAGGAGCCGTCACACATGCTCATGGCGGTGTTCTGTTTATTGATGAAATTGGCGAGCTGCATCCGATCCAAATGAACAAAATGCTCAAAGTGCTGGAAGATCGGAAAGTCTTTTTAGACAGTGCTTACTACAGTGAAGAAAATACCCAAATCCCGAATCACATTCATGATATTTTCCAAAATGGGCTTCCGGCTGATTTTCGATTGATTGGTGCGACGACAAGAACACCTGACGAAATTCCACCAGCGATTCGGTCAAGATGTCTGGAAATTTTCTTTAAAGACCTTGACCAGCATGAACTGAAAATCGTCGCTGCTAAGGCTGTCCAAAAAATTCAAAAGGAATTAAGTGATGAAGGGCTCAACCTGTTAACCTCCTATGTGAAAAATGGACGTGAAGCGGTCAACATGGTGCAGATTGCCGCTGGTATGGCGGTGACGGAAAACCGAAAAGACATCACGATTGAAGATGTAGAATGGGTCATTCATTCAAGCCAGCTGACACCAAGATATGAACAAAAAGTACCGGAAAAGCCAAAAGTGGGGGTCGTCAATGGACTGGCTGTGTATGGACCAAACAGCGGTGCCCTGCTTGAGATTGAAGTGAACATCTGTAAGGCGCTTGAGAAAGGCAGTATCAACATTACAGGCATTGCAGAAGAAGAAAGCATTGGCAATCAGTCGAAATCCATTCGACGAAAAAGTATGGCGAAAGGATCGGTTGAAAATGTATTAACGGTGCTACGAAATTTAGGCATTCGGACAAATGAATATGACATCCATATTAATTTTCCAGGCGGTGCCCCAATTGATGGACCGTCTGCTGGGATTGCCATGGCAACCGCAATCTTCTCAGCCATACATCAAATTCCTATTGATCATCTGACAGCCATGACGGGTGAAATCGGATTGCAGGGTCAGGTGAAGCCAATCGGTGGTGTGATACCGAAGATTAAGGCAGCGAAGCAGGCGGGTGCCACAACCGTCATCATTCCTTATGACAATCAGCAGTCGATCTTAAAGGAGATTGAAGGGGTCACCATTGTGCCTGTGAAGCACTTCCAAGAGGTGCTGGATCAGTGTCTGGTCAACCCGCCAGACGAGAAGAAAGATGGACTAGAAGACGAAATGAAAAGAAAATCTGTTTAATCCCCATCACATATGGGGATTTTTTAGTGAAATAGATCTTTTTTTCTTTTTCAAGATAAAAAGAAAGGGTATACTACGGTAAGATCAACATTTCTCAAGTCTTTTACATTGTACAAGACTGAAACAGGTATATTATAATGATTCATACTAGTGACGGAGGTGTCAATCAACATGGCAGATGAAATCAAAAAGAATGTTCCGCTCCTTCCATTGCGAGGTTTGCTTGTTTATCCAACAATGGTCTTGCATTTGGACGTTGGACGCGAAAAGTCTGTTCAAGCATTAGAACAGGCAATGATGAACGATCATATGATTTTTCTAGCAACACAGCGGGAAATTTCAATAGATGAACCAGGTGAAGAGGAAATTTTCAAAGTCGGCACCTACACAAAAATTAAACAAATGCTGAAGCTGCCAAATGGAACGATTCGTGTACTCGTTGAAGGCCTAAATCGAGCAAAGATCGAATCATATGTCGAGCTGGAGGACTATACGTCCGTCGACATTAAAGAATTGGCAGAAGAAGAATTAAAGGACGCAGAAGCAGAAGCCCTCATGCGCACATTGTTAGATCACTTTGATCAATACATAAAAATTTCAAAAAAAATCTCAGCTGAAACATATGCAACAGTAACAGATATTGAGGAACCGGGGAGAATGGCAGATATCGTTGCTTCTCACCTACCGCTTAAATTAAAGGACAAACAAGAAGTGCTCGAAACAGTGGATGTTAAAAAACGGCTGAACCGGGTCATCAGCTTAATACACAATGAAAAAGAAGTGCTCGAGATTGAAAAGAAAATCGGGCAGCGCGTGAAACGTTCAATGGAACGGACGCAAAAAGAATATTATTTACGTGAACAAATGAAAGCCATTCAAAAGGAGCTTGGAGACAAAGAAGGGAAAACTGGCGAAGTCAGTTCTTTAATGTCCAAAATCGAAGAATCGAGCATGCCAGATTCTGTTCGTGAAACGGCGCTCAAAGAATTGAACCGTTATGAAAAAATTCCTTCAAGCTCTGCTGAGAGCTCTGTGATTCGAAATTATATTGATTGGCTGATTGGCCTCCCATGGGGTATCTATACAGAAGATCGTCTCGATTTAAAAATTGCAAGTGAAATTTTAGATGATGAGCATCACGGGCTGGAAAAGGTCAAAGAACGAGTACTTGAATATCTTGCTGTACAAAAGCTGACCAATTCATTAAAAGGACCGATTCTTTGTTTAGCAGGACCTCCAGGAGTCGGGAAAACGTCACTTGCCAAATCGATTGCCAAATCACTTGACCGAAAGTTTATCCGTGTTTCCCTTGGCGGTGTTCGCGATGAGTCTGAGATTCGTGGACATAGAAGAACGTATGTAGGGGCAATGCCAGGACGTATCATTCGCGGAATGAGCAAGGCGGGAACGATGAATCCGGTTTTCCTTTTAGATGAAATTGATAAGATGTCCTCTGATTTTAGAGGTGATCCATCTTCTGCGATGCTTGAAGTCTTAGATCCAGAGCAAAATCATAACTTTAGTGATCACTATATTGAAGAAACATTTGATTTGTCTCAAGTGTTGTTTATTGCCACTGCCAACAATTTAGCAACCATTCCGGGTCCACTTCGTGATAGAATGGAGATTATCACGATTGCAGGGTATACAGAGGTTGAAAAAGCAGAAATTGTGAAAGACCATCTTCTGCCGAAGCAGCTAAAGGAGCACGGATTAAAGAAAGGGAACTTGCAGCTTCGTGAAGCCGCGATTTATGATACGATTCGCTATTACACAAGAGAAGCGGGTGTTCGTGGATTAGAGCGTCAGCTTGCAGCGATATGCCGTAAAGCAGCAAGAGCAATTGTAGCTGAAGACCGCAAACGCATCACAGTGACGGAAAAGAACCTATCAGAATTTCTCGGAAAAAGACTTTACCGTTATGGTCAGGCTGAAACGACAGACCAAGTGGGAGTTGTTACAGGACTTGCGTATACCACTGTTGGCGGGGACACCTTGTCGATTGAGGTATCACTTTCTCCGGGTAAAGGCAAGCTGTTGTTAACAGGTAAGCTAGGTGATGTCATGAGAGAATCTGCACAGGCGGCATTCAGTTATATTCGTTCGAAGGCAGATGAACTGAACATTGATCCTAATTTTAATGAAAAGCATGATATTCATATCCATGTTCCAGAGGGTGCGGTTCCAAAGGACGGGCCATCAGCTGGTATCACCATTGCGACGGCTCTTGTATCAGCCCTCACAGGACGACCTGTGTCAAAAGAGGTTGGTATGACAGGAGAGATTACGCTAAGAGGAAGAGTGCTTCCAATTGGCGGACTAAAAGAAAAAGCATTAGGTGCACATCGCGCAGGACTGAAAACCATTATTCTTCCAAAGGACAATGAGAAGGATATTGATGATATTCCTGAAAGTGTGAGAGAAGGACTAACCTTTATTCCGGTCTCGCATTTAGATGAGGTGCTTGAGAAAGCGTTGGTAGGAGAGGGAAGATGAAAGTAACAAAATCAGATATCGTCATTAGTGCGGTTAAACCAGAGCAGTACCCAAGTGGGGGACTGCCTGAAATCGCTCTTGCTGGACGATCAAATGTTGGGAAATCCTCGTTCATCAACTCATTGATTAATCGTAAAAATTTAGCGCGGACGTCTTCTAAACCAGGTAAGACCCAAACGCTTAATTTCTACATCATCAATGATATGCTCCATTTTGTGGACGTTCCGGGCTACGGCTTTGCTAAAGTGTCAAAGACAGAGCGCGAGGCCTGGGGTAGAATGATCGAAACGTATATTACAATGCGTGAAGAATTAAAAGCAGTCGTCCAAATTGTGGACCTGCGTCATAAGCCATCAGTAGATGATGTGAACATGTATGAATTCCTGAAATATTACGGAGTTCCTGTGATCGTCATCGCAACAAAGGCGGACAAAATTCCTAAAGGCAAATGGGACAAACATGCGAAAGTCGTCAAACAGACGCTTCACATTGCCCCATCAGATGAACTAGTCCTATTCTCTTCTGAAACAAAAAAGGGAAAAGACGAAGCCTGGAATGCCATCCTTGCAAAGATTAATAAATAAAAAAAGGCATCTGTCATGAGCAGATGCCTTTTTATTGTATAAGTTATTTCCTTTTTAAAAATAATAAGAGGAGACTGACAGCAATCAGTACATAAGGCCAGTACAATTCAAAACCGGAAGTAGGGATCGAAAGGGAACTTAGCTGTTTTGTAATTTGCTGAAAGAAATAAAGGAACAGACCGAGTGCAATGAGAACAACACTTTCAATACGATATTCTTTTTTCTGAGATGATTTCACCAAAAGGGCAAGTCCAACGATGAATACGATCATCGTAAATGTGTCTGGCCAGTAGTCCAGTTTTGGCTGAAGAATAAAGTGTAGCGAAAGGCCCGTCATCAGCATACCGATAAACACATGAGCGCTTTCTTGCTCCTTCTTTCCTTGATATAAGAAAGCAAGGCCAAAAAGCAGTACGAGTGTATACCATTTCTCTTGATCCTCCCAAATGTCAAATTGACCTCCGGAGAGAATGGCATATAGCGCTACAGCCAGCAAAGTGAGCGGCAGCAAAATGGATTTCTTCTTCAAAGATGTCACCTTCTTTTAAGCAGATCATTTGTCCGCACGCGCCAAATCTGGTAAATTGCTTGAAGTGATGATATGGCATAATGGATGTCGAACATTTTTCTACTATATCACAACATTTTTGAAATCTGTTCACAATTTTCATCCAGTTAAAAATGAATATATGTTATAATCATTATAAATAATAAATTCTATATTGTAATTATTATAAATTAGACAGGGCGTTGGGGGTGCAAGCTGAAGTTATGCATATTCTTGTTGTGGGTTTAGATTATAAAACAGCCCCTGTTGAGATACGGGAACAGCTGAGCTTTGAACCGAGCGAGCTCGGAACAGCGATGTCCAAGCTTAAAGAAGAAAAAAGCATTCTAGAGAATATCGTCATCTCAACATGTAATCGAACAGAGATCTACGCAGTGGTAGATCAGCTTCATACTGGACGGTTTTATATAAAAAGATTTTTAGCTGATTGGTTCGGTTTGGAAAAGGAAGATGTCTCGCCATATTTGAAGTTCTATGAAAATGATGGAGCGGTCGAGCATTTATTCCGTGTGGCCTGTGGACTTGATTCCATGGTGATTGGCGAAACACAAATACTTGGTCAAGTGCGCTCTAGCTTTAAAGTAGCTCAAGAGGAGAAGACCATTGGTACCGTTTTCAATTATTTGTTTAAACAGGCGGTCACCGTTGCAAAACGCTCTCATGCGGAAACAGACATTGCGTCTAATGCTGTGTCTGTCAGCTATGCAGCTGTCGAGCTTGCCAAAAAAATCTTTGGACGTCTTTCTGATAAACATGTCCTGATTCTTGGTGCGGGTAAAATGGGCGAACTAGCGGCTCAAAACCTTCAAGGGCAAGGGATTGGTCAAGTAACGGTTATCAATCGAACGTATGAGAAAGCAAAAGAATTGGCGGGTCGTTTTTCAGGAGAGCCTAAAAGCTTAAACCAATTGGAAAAGACATTATCCGAAGCGGACATTTTAATTAGCTCCACTGGTGCGAAACAATTTGTCATTACAAAAGAAATGGTTGAAAGTGCGAATAAAAAGCGGAAGGGCAGACCACTATTTATGGTGGATATTGCTGTGCCACGTGATCTAGATCCAGCCATTTCTGAAGTAGAAGGTGCTTTTTTGTATGACATTGATGACCTTGAGGGCATCGTGGCAGCTAACTTAAAAGAACGCCGTGCGGTGGCTGAGCAGGTTGAGCTTCTCATTGAAGCAGAAATTGTGGAATTTAAGCAATGGCTGAATACGCTTGGTGTGGTTCCTGTCATTTCTGCACTTAGAGAAAAAGCGCTGACGATTCAAGCGGATACGATGCAGAGTATTGAGCGAAAGCTTCCGAATCTCACACACCGTGAAATGAAGCTATTAAATAAACATACGAAAAGCATTATCAATCAAATGCTGAAAGATCCTATCTTAAAGGCAAAAGAAATTGCCGCGGAGCCGAATGCAGAGGAAAAACTTTTACTCTTTAAAGAAATCTTTGATTTACAGGTTGAAGATGAAGAGCAAAAGGTCGAGCCGATGCAGGTGGAGCAAGGATCATTTCAGCTGTTCAAACCAAATATGGCACAAGGCTTTGCTACAGTTGCCAGTGAGTGATTAAGCGATGTTGGAATCCATTGTAGCGAGACTCAATGAAACGACGACCTTGATTTATGCACTAAGTGTCTTGTTCTATTTCATAGATTTTCTTCAACACAACCGGAAGGCTGGAAAAATAGCTTTCTGGTTGCTTTCTATTGTCTGGCTGCTGCAAACAGTCTACATGTTCTATATTATGATGGAAACAGACCGATTCCCTGTGTTGAATGTAGCAGAGGGGTTATATTTTTATACGTGGGTGCTTGTGACACTTTCGCTTGTTCTCACAAAAGTATTGCGTGTTGAATTTATCGTCTTTTTTACAAATGTCATCGGTTTTTCCTTGATGGCGATTCACACCTTTACACCATCTGATCTTCACTCAGCAGAACTAACGGGGAAGTTGACGAGTGAATTGCTTGTGATTCATATTACGATGGCGATTTTATCATACGGTGCCTTTTCACTTTCATTTGCTTTCTCTCTTCTCTATCTCTTTCAATATCGTTTGCTGAAAAAGAAAATATGGGGGAAATGGCTTCTAAGAATTGAAGATTTATCGAAGCTTGATCATATGGCATACGTATTAAACATTATTGGCGTGCCGATGCTCTTACTTAGTTTGATTCTTGGCATTATTTGGGCATATGTTTCGTATGATACGTTGTACTGGACAGATGCAAAGGTGCTTGGTTCGTTTATTATGCTGTTTTTATATGGGGTTTACTTATATATCAGATTGGTGAGAAATATGCAGGGCAAAGTCGTGGCACTATGGAATGTCGGTTCATTCCTTGTGCTCATGATCAATTATTTTCTGCTTGGTAGCTTATCAACCTTTCATTGGTTTCAATAAATAATGATGAGTCTTAAGGGCATTGTCGGGAGGAAGACGAATTGCGTACAATTAAAGTAGGTTCTAGAAGAAGTAAGCTTGCAATTACACAAACAAAATGGGTCATTCAAAAGCTGTCTGAACTAAACCCTTCTTATTCTTTTGAAATAAAAGAGATTGTGACAAAGGGTGATCAAATTTTAGATGTAACTTTATCTAAGGTTGGCGGAAAAGGACTGTTTGTCAAAGAAATTGAACAGGCGATGCTGAATCACGACATCGATATGGCAGTTCACAGTATGAAGGATATGCCGGCTGCTCTTCCTGAAGGATTAGTCATTGGCTGTATTCCTGAGCGTGAAGATGTAAGGGACGCCCTTATTTCGAAGGATCATCTGCATCTTCATGAGCTGCCGAAGGGTGCTGTTGTAGGAACAAGTAGCTTACGGCGCAGTGCCCAGCTTCTTCAGGAAAGACCAGATCTGAACATTAAATGGATTCGAGGTAACATTGATACACGATTGGAAAAGCTGAAAAATGAAGAATATGATGCCATTATTTTAGCGGCTGCTGGTCTGTCCAGAATGGGCTGGAGTAAAGAGGTTGTGTCTGAATTTTTATCTCCTGAGACTTGTCTGCCCGCAGTTGGCCAAGGCGCTTTGTCAATTGAGTGCCGCGGAGATGATGAAGAGCTATTGCAGCTCCTCGCTCAATTTACGAATGAATACACAAAGAAAACGGTTCTCGCTGAACGAGCCTTCCTCAAACAAATGGATGGCAGCTGTCAGGTGCCGATTGCTGGATATGCAACGATGAATGAGCGCGATGAAATTGAACTGACGGGTCTTGTGGCATCTGCTGATGGACATACGATTATTCGAGAAACTGTATCAGGCACTGACCCTGAGGCAATTGGAACAGCATGTGCAAAGCAGATGGCTGATAAGGGAGCAAAGGATTTAATCGACAAGGTGAAAAAGGATCTGTCCTCCCAATGATCATAGGCCAATCGCTTCACGGACAGACGGTGCTTGTCACTCGAAATGAACGTCAAGCGGGTGTGTTTCAGCAGAAGATTGAAGAGCTGAACGGCCATGCTGTTTTAACCTCTCTTATTCGGTTTGAGCCTACGCTCACAAATGAAAAAGCGCAGGCCTTTTTAAAGGACTTAGAAAATAGCCAATGGCTTGTTTTCACGAGTGTAAATGGTGCGTCTTTTTTTCTCAGCTACATAGAGGACCATCATTTACATAAAAGTTTATCCCATTTAAAAGTAGCTGCGGTAGGTGAGAAAACCTCTGCCTATCTTGAGCAGCACGGCTTGAAGGTGGATGTCGTACCAAAACGATTCATAGCGGAAGAGCTCGCAGATGCGTTGCTTGACCATGTGCGTCTAGGAGAGCGTGTGTTTGTAGCAAAAGGACACTTGTCACGAGATGTCGTGAAGAAAACACTTGTTCCACTTGGCATAGAAGTAAAGGAATGGATTTTATATAAAACGGTCAAGGATGAGGAAGGGATTGCCGCTCTTAAAACGGCAATGACGAAGCAATCATTTGATTTTATTACATTTACGAGCTCATCGACTGTCCATTCATTTATGCATGCCATGGAGGCAGATGCAGCGAAGCTGGCTGCTTCTGACACTTGTTTTGTGACGATCGGTCCTCTAACAAAAGAGGCACTGCTTCAATACGGGATTTCTTCTGAAACCCCAGATACTTATACGATAGACGGAATGCTTGAATTGATGTGCCGTTTATCTGAAAGGAAGTTGAACAAATGATGAAATTTAACAGACACCGCAGACTGCGGACAAGCGCAGGAATGAGAGAATTAGTCAGAGAAACCTTTTTAAGACCATCTGATTTCATTTATCCGATCTTTTTTGTAGAGGGAGAAAATGTCCGAAAAGAAGTTTCTTCAATGCCGGGTGTTTATCACATTTCAGTGGACTTTGTAAAAGAAGAAGTCCAAGAGCTTGTCGATCTAGGTATCAAATCAATTATTGTATTTGGTGTTCCAGATCATAAAGACCATGTGGGCAGTGAGGCGTATCACGACCATGGCATTGTGCAAAGAGCGACGCTTGAAATTAAAAAGCATTTCCCAGAGCTTGTGGTCATTGCAGACACTTGCTTATGCCAATATACAGATCATGGACATTGCGGGATTGTTGAAGATGGTGAAATTTTAAATGATGAATCTCTTCAGCTTTTAGCAAAAACAGCTGTTAGCCAAGCGCGCGCAGGTGCAGATATTATTGCTCCTTCTAATATGATGGATGGATTTGTTGTGGCCATTCGTGAAGCGCTTGATGAAGCTGGCTTTATTCATGTACCCGTCATGTCATATGCTGTGAAATATGCAAGTGCGTTTTATGGTCCGTTTCGTGACGCAGCGCATAGCACACCGCAGTTTGGAGATCGTAAAACATACCAAATGGACCCTGCAAACCGTTTAGAAGCATTAAGAGAAGCGCAATCTGACGTAGAAGAGGGAGCGGATTTCCTCATTGTGAAACCATCCCTTTCTTATTTAGATATTATGCGTGATGTCAAAAATGAATTTACACTCCCTGTTGTTGCTTACAATGTGAGCGGAGAATATGCAATGGTTAAAGCCGCTGCTCAAAATGGGTGGATTTCTGAAAAAGAGCTTGTTCTTGAAATGCTGACAAGCATGAAACGTGCAGGAGCAGAACTCATCATTACGTATCATGCAAAAGATGCAGCAAAATGGCTCTCAGAATAAAGAACGGATAGACAGGAGGACGTTGAAATGGGACGTAGCTATGAAAAATCAAAGCAAGCATTTGAAGAAGCGCAGCATTTAATGCCTGGTGGTGTCAACAGCCCTGTGCGTGCGTTTAAATCAGTGAACACAGACCCGATTTTTATGGAACGGGGGAAAGGCTCCAAGATCTATGATATTGATGGAAATGAATACATCGATTATGTCTTATCGTGGGGACCGCTTATTTTAGGACATACGAATGACCGTGTGGTTGAAAGCATTCAGCGAGTTGCAGAAAAGGGGACAAGCTTTGGTGCTTCCACATTAGTTGAAAATGAATTAGCTAAGCTTGTATCAGAGCGGGTTCCTTCTATCGAAGTCATTCGTATGGTCAGCTCTGGTACAGAGGCAACGATGAGTGCACTTCGTCTAGCTCGCGGCTTTACTGGTAGAAATAAAATTTTGAAATTTGAAGGCTGCTATCATGGCCACGGGGATTCTTTGCTCATTAAAGCAGGTTCAGGCGTCGCAACGCTTGGGCTCCCAGACAGTCCAGGTGTACCTGAAGGGACTGCAAGCAATACGATCACAGTGCCTTACAATGATTTAGAAAGCATTCAAGTAGCATTTCAGGAGTTTGGAGACGATATTGCAGGAGTGATTGTCGAGCCGGTTGCAGGAAATATGGGGGTTGTCCCTCCGCAAGACGGTTTCTTACAAGGGCTGAGAGACATCACAGATCAATACGGAGCTTTACTCATTTTTGATGAGGTCATGACCGGCTTCCGTGTGGATTATCACTGCGCGCAAGGCTACTTTGGCATCACACCTGATTTGACGTGTCTTGGTAAAGTGATCGGAGGAGGTCTCCCGGTCGGCGCTTATGGCGGAAGAGCGGATATTATGAGACAAATTGCGCCAAGCGGTCCAATTTATCAAGCAGGAACGTTATCTGGTAACCCACTTGCGATGACAGCAGGCTTAGAAACCTTAAGACAGCTGACACCTGAGTCTTACGAAGAGTTTAGACGAAAAGGAGACCGGCTGGAAGAAGGCATTTCAAATGCGGCGATAGCCCATGGAATTCCATTAACGTTTAACCGTGCGGGTTCAATGATTGGATTTTTCTTTACAGATGAAGAAGTGGTCAATTATGACATAGCCAAAAATGCTGATCTCGCTTTATTTGCTGAATTTTACAAGGAAATGGCCGACCACGGTATCTTCCTTCCACCTTCTCAATTCGAAGGACTGTTCCTGTCAACAGCCCATACAGATGAAGACATCGAATATACGATTGAGACAGTGGAAAAAGTATTTCAAAAACTACGTCGATAAACGAAAGCCGATATGTCTCCATATCGGCTTTTGATCATGACACAAGGCTTGTTTTCAGCCTTGTGTCTTCTTTTCAGCGTGAATTGAAAACCTTTGAAGTCTAGGAAGGTCGAGCACAGGAGCGGAGCGAATTGATATTCGTGAGCACCTGCGCGCAGGACTGACAACGAGTGCGAGGGTTTGTCTGCACGCTGCGCCGATATAGAGACATATCGGCTTTTTTGTGTTGCTGAAAACCAATCATATTTTCATTGCCTCTCACATACATCTGTATTGACATCTAATTTTATTTTGAAGGATTAGATGAAAGGAGGACACCGACTTGTCTCAAAACAATCGATTACAGTTTTCAGTAGAAGAATCCATCTATTTCAAAAGCGGACAGGAAGTCAGTGAGCTGCTGTCTATTTCTCTCGATCCTGACATTCTCGTTCAAGAAGTGAATGATTATGTTTCGATTAGAGGTTCACTCGAGCTAACAGGAGAATACAACATAAATCAAGAGGAGCTACTGGGTGAATTGAGTTCCTATGCATCATACAGAGAAGCTGATGAGGTGAAGGTCAGAGAAGACGGGACGGCGGAGCTTCTGCATCAATTCCCAGTCGATATCACGATTCCTAAAAACAAAATCAGTCATTTAAATGATGTGTTTGTGTTTATTGATGCGTTTGATTACCAGCTGACAGAAAATCGTTTGCTCACCATTCAAGCTGATCTAGCGATAGAGGGTCTTTTAGACGAGGAAACGCCTCAAGCGACTGTAGAGGAGCCGTATGAATTTGTTCATCGTTCTGAAGAAGAATATGGCGACGTGACCTATGATTATCAGCTGCAGCCAGAAGAAGAGCAAGAAGAAAAGCTACAAGACGATGAACGTGAGATTGATGAGGAGCAGACTGTATTTCAGCATGACACGCGCGCCGAAGAAGAAAAGCAGGAAGAAGAAATTGAGATAGAGCTGGTGAGTAGGGAAGAAGAAACCGCAGAACTGGAGGAATCGGAAGAACGTGAGGAAACGGAGAGCCAAGAAGAGGCGGCGCTTGGTTATCGCTCCTTACCTGAAGCTCAAGTGCAAGAACCACCATTTTTTGAACCGCCTAAGCTCTTAGAAGAAGAGAAACGGGAGGATACATTCTTTGAGGTGGAAGTGAGGAAAGATCCCGAAGCAGCTGAAGAGCAGGAAGAAATGGCTCAGCCGTATCCAGTGTTTGAAGCACCCGTTTATCACGTAGAAGAGGAAGAGGCGCAAGAGACGCAAGAGGCGCAGGATGATACGTACCAGCTCGGCCGGTTATATGAACGAGAAGCGCCAAAAGTATATGAGTCAGCTCAAGAAGAAGAGGCATTTGAAGAAGACGTAAGGGAAACGTCTGGTAGTGAGAATTCTCTTTATTTAACAAAGCTGTTTGCTAAGCAGGAGGAGGAAGATTTTTCTCGCATGAAAATATGTATAGTTCAGCAAGAAGATACGGTCGATCGTATTTGTGAGCGATATCAGTTGAATGTGCAGCAGCTTCTTCGCACAAATTCATTATCGGTGGATGCGGAGCTTGAAGAAGGGCAGATTCTTTATATTCCTGAATATCAAAAAAGCAATGCATAACAAGAGATGACCGATCGAGAAAATGTGGTGAGTGAACGTGGATGAGATCCAATCTGTCCTATACGAATACGGGCTTGAAGCGGAATACATTGAACCTGTCAGTCCTGCTGTCGTCAAAGTATATACAAAGCAGGGTGCATTTGCCTTAAAGCGAGTAAAAGCCAGTCGACATATGCAGTTTACAGAGCAAATGCTTGAACTAGAATCAAAGGGCTATCGCTCTTTTGTGCCGATTTATCGGACGAAGAGCGGTTCTTTTTTCTCAAGTCATCGTGAAAGCCAGTACGCATACTATCTGATGCCTTGGCTGACGAATGAAAAGAGAGAAGAGCAGGACGATAAACATGAATATTTATTTCAAGAGATTGCAAGACTTCATAAGCGGACCGAAGTGATGATGGATATCACAGAGCAAGAGATCGAAGCGCACTACACACAAATCAAGACCAAGTGGGAAACAGAAAAAGACATGTATGAACGGTTCATAGAGCGGGCAGAGCAAACGTGGTATATGTCGCCATTTGAACTGGCTGCTGCGATGTATTTTTCAGAGGCGATGTCTGCTAGCGAATTTGCTCTTGAACGACTAGAAGATTGGCATGAAGAAATGAAAGATAAAGAAACAACTCGTGTCGTGTTAAATCATGGGCAGCTGTCGATTCATCACTTTTTGTACAATGATGTGGGTACAGGACATTTCACCAATTTTGAGCGGTCTAAAAAAGCTGCCCCCATTTATGATCTTCTGACCTTTTACTTTCGGACGTTCAAAACCTATCCCACGTCGTGTCCTGAATGCACATCCTTGTTTTATACGTATCAAAAAGGAAATCCTCTTCAGGAGGAAGAGCTTCATTTGTTTCTTAGTTACCTTGCTTATCCGCAAGGTCTGTTTGATACAGTGAAAACCTATGAAGCAGGCGGGCAGGATGAGATGGAAAGCTGTCAACAGCTGTTAAGAGCGTATTGGCAGATGAAAAATTCAGAGCCGACCGTCATGAAGGTTCACGAAATTGAGCAGGCTAGACGGCTTGAAGAAGAACAAAGTGCCTCGTCATCAGCGGAATGACGAGGTTATTTTGTGTTCATATTGGCTGGTACATAAGCGCAAGCGTTTAAAACCAATCAAGGTGAAAGGCACAGGCAAGAAAAATGAGAACACCTAGGATGAGGACGTCAAATGTCGTGGGGAAAATAATCGTACGAAACCCTTGAAATATCGCAATTGGGAGAACGACTTGGGAGGCGACTGCCCGAATTTGTCTTAGCCAGGGGGGAAGTGTATATGGATTGATCTTCTTCAAAGTAAACGCCCTCCTTCTTCATTTTGCTATTATCATATGGGCAAAGAGGCAAAGGGTGCTTGTCCAATTTGTATAAAGAAGAAGAAAAGCGGAAAAGATGATTGACGAAAACAAAAGGCATTTAGTAATATAAATAAAAGATGAGTATGTGCTGATGAACGTGATATATCGTAAGCGTGGATCAGGAAGAGTACGAGCAAGACCCTAAAGAGAGGGAGACCATGAGCTGAAAGGTTTCCTAGGATGTACTTGTTTGGAAGGTCGCCTGTGAGCTTAATTTCTTGAATGAACAAGTAGAGAAATTCGGGAGAACCCCGTTATCCTTTAGAGTGTATGGGACACGTCTATGTGTTCCATGAAAAAAGGTGGTACCGCGAAAAAGCTTTTTCGTCCTTTTATAAGGATGAAAAGGCTTTTTTATGTTTCATCAGCCGAAAAAATGTGGAGGTTACATAAATGGAAACAAATAATCAAGAAATGCCAACAAAGTACGACCCAAATGCGATTGAAAAAGACCGCTATACGTACTGGCTTGAAGGAAAATTCTTCGAAGCACAAAATGACAAAACGAAAGATCCATATACAGTCGTCATTCCTCCACCAAACGTGACAGGAAAACTGCACCTTGGGCATGCATGGGATTCGACTCTTCAAGACATTGTGACACGTATGAAACGGATGCAGGGCTATGACGTTCTATGGCTTCCAGGAATGGATCATGCCGGTATTGCGACCCAAGCAAAGGTTGAGGCAAAGCTTCGCGAAGAAGGCGTCAGCCGTTATGACCTTGGCCGCGAGAAATTTGTGGAAGAAACGTGGAAATGGAAAGAAGAATATGCGGACTTTATTCGCAGCCAGTGGGCGAAAATGGGACTTGGTCTTGATTACTCGCGTGAACGTTTTACATTGGATGAGGGTCTGAATAAAGCGGTACGCCAAGTGTTTGTTCAATTGTATGAAAAAGGGCTGATCTATCGCGGAGAGTACATCATTAACTGGGATCCAGCGACGAAAACGGCACTTTCTGATATTGAAGTCATTTATAAAGATGTTCAAGGCGCGTTTTATCACTTAAGATACCCACTTTCAGATGGCACGGGTTCAATTGAAATTGCGACGACAAGACCTGAAACAATGCTCGGAGATACAGCTGTTGCTGTGCACCCTGATGACGAACGTTACCAGCATTTGATTGGAAAAACAGTGGTCTTGCCAATTACAGGACGCGAGATTCCAATCGTTGCTGATGACTACGTCGATATGGAGTTTGGTTCAGGAGCTGTGAAAATTACACCTGCTCATGACCCGAATGACTTTGAGCTTGGAAACCGCCATGACCTAGAGCGTATTCTAGTCATGAATGAAGATGGCACAATGAATGCAAATGCACTGCAATACAAAGGGATGGACCGCTTTGAATGCCGCAAACAGCTTGTAAAAGACTTACAAGAAGAGGGTATTTTGTTCAAAATTGAGGACCATATGCATTCAGTTGGTCATAGTGAGCGAAGCGGAGCTGTCGTTGAACCTTATTTATCAACACAATGGTTTGTAAAAATGCAGCCGCTAGCAGACGAAGCCATCAACCTTCAAAATGGGGACGACCAAGTTCAATTTGTTCCAGACCGCTTTGAAAAGACGTATTTACACTGGATGGAAAATATCCGTGACTGGTGTATTTCTCGTCAGCTATGGTGGGGACACCGCATTCCAGCTTGGTACCATAAAGAAACGAAAGAAGTATACGTAGGACTGGAAGCACCAGAAGATATAGAGAACTGGGAACAGGATAACGATGTGCTTGATACTTGGTTTAGTTCAGCGCTTTGGCCTTTCTCTACAATGGGCTGGCCGGATGCAGAGAGTGAAGACTTCAAGCGCTACTATCCAACAAACCTGCTTGTTACAGGCTATGACATCATTTTCTTCTGGGTCTCTCGCATGATCTTCCAAGGTCTTGAATTCACAGGAGAAAAACCGTTTAAAGACGTTCTTATTCATGGGCTGATCCGTGACGAGCAAGGACGTAAAATGAGTAAGTCGCTTGGAAACGGAATTGATCCAATGGAGGTCATCGACAAGTACGGTGCAGATTCATTAAGGTATTTCTTAGCAACTGGAAGCTCACCAGGTCAGGATCTTCGCTTTAGCTTTGAAAAGGTTGAATCCACTTGGAACTTTGCGAACAAAATTTGGAACGCATCACGTTTTGCTTTAATGAACATGGATGGCTTAACGTATGATGAGCTTGATTTGACTGGAGAAAAATCAGTTGCTGACCAATGGATTTTAACCCGATTAAATGAAACGATTGAAAGTGTCACACAGCTGGCTGACAAGTATGAATTCGGTGAAGTAGGCAGACATTTATACAACTTCATTTGGGATGATTTCTGTGATTGGTACATTGAAATGGCGAAGCTTCCGCTTTATGGTGAAGATGAAGCAGCGAAGAAAACGACTCGTTCGATCCTTGCGTATGTATTAGATCAAACGATGAGACTTCTACATCCGTTTATGCCGTTCTTGACAGAAGAAATTTGGCAGCATCTTCCGCACGAAGGTGAATCGATTACTGTAGCGGCTTGGCCTGAGGTGAAGCCGGAGCTTTCAAACGAACAAGCGTCTGCTGATATGAAACTGCTCGTGGAGCTCATCCGTTCTGTTCGTAACATCCGCAGTGAAGTGAATACGCCAATGAGCAAACAGGTGGAGCTTTACATTAAAGCCTCTACATCTGATGTGCAGGAACGCTTAGAGAAAAACCGTTCATATATTGAGCGCTTTACGAACCCAAGTGTACTTGAAATTGGCACAGATGTTCCAGCTAGTGATAAAGCGATGACGGCTGTTATTTCTGGAGCAGAGCTCATTCTGCCGCTTGAAGGCTTAATCAACTTAGATGAGGAAATCGCTCGTCTACAAAAAGAATTGGATAAGCTGACAAAAGAAGTAGAGCGCGTCCAGAAAAAGCTAGGCAACGAAGGCTTTATGAAAAAAGCGCCTGAAAGTGTCGTAGAAGAAGAGCGTGCGAAAGAACGTGACTATGTCGCAAAACGCGAAGCTGTTCAAAAGCGCATTGAAGAGCTGAAAGCATAAGGTTGAAAAGACGGCTCCTGACAAAATGGAGTCGTCTTTTTTGAAAATTTCGGATGAAATGAGAGATGACATTGTTTACAACCTATCATGAAGCCATTGAGTGGATTCACAGTAGATTGGCCTTTGGTGTAAAACCGGGTCTTCAAAGAATGAAGTGGCTGATGAACAAACTAAGCCATCCGGAACAACGCATAAAAGCAGTCCATGTTGCGGGTACAAATGGAAAAGGTTCAACGATTGCGTTTACTCGTTCCATTTTACAAGCAGCAGGCTATTCAGTCGGCACCTTCACCTCTCCGTTTATCTTAACGTTCAATGAACGAATCAGCGTGAACGGAGCACCTATACAGGATGAAGAATGGCTGAGTTTGGTGAATAAAATCAAGCCTTTTGTTGATGAGTTAGATCAAACAGAGCTTGGCGCAGCAACAGAGTTTGAAATCATTACTGCATGTGCATTTGCTTATTTTGCCGATGTACAACAAGTAGACTTTGTCCTATTAGAGACAGGCCTTGGCGGAAGACTTGATTCAACAAATGTTGCCGTCCCTATCTTAACAGCGATTACGTCGATTGGTCATGATCATATGGCGATTTTAGGTGACACACTTGAACAAATTGCATCTGAAAAAGCAGGCATTATCAAAGTAGGTATTCCGATGATCACTGCTGTCCATCAACCGGAAGCTCTTGCGGTCATTCAAAACATCGCAAAAGAAAAAAAGGCGGAATGCATTTCATTACAAGAGACTTGTATCTTCAGTCATCAGCAGCCAACAGAAACAGGAGAACAATTTACGTTACGCACATCAAAAAGGCAGTATCCGCAGCTTGAAACAGGGTTAATCGGAACGCATCAACGGCAAAATGCTTCCCTTGCTGTTCTGCTCATTGAATGGCTCGAGCAAGAAGGCTATATTAGCGTGACCGAACAGCAAGTATATGAAGGTATTCGGCATGCAGTTTGGGCTGGAAGGTTTGAAAAAGTCAAAGACCATCCACCAGTTTATTTGGACGGCGCTCATAATGAAGAAGGAATCGACCGCTTAATTGAAACGGTACAAGCCCATTTTTCTAGTAAACAAGTGCATATCTGTTTTAGTGCTTTAAAAGATAAGCCGTACAAGCAAATGATTCAAAAACTTGAAGCCGTTAGTGCCTCTATTCACTTAGTTTCATTTGATTTTCCAAGAGCTGAATCAGCGGAAAAGCTTTATGCATGCAGTCAGTTAGAGGCAAAATCGTATGATGATGACCCTCATACAGTACTTGAATGGATTCAGAAAAAGAGTGATGATCCTTCAGCGGTGATCCTTGTGACAGGCTCTCTTTATTTTATTTCAGATATACGAAATCGTATGATTGGGTAACGAAAAGACGCAAATGGCCTTGATGCCTCCTGCGTCTTTTTCTTTTTATATGTAGAAGAGGGGGAAAATCATATTTTCACTAGATGATTTAGCGGGTAGGGTCATGGTAAAATCCGGTCTATCTTATTCCCGGAAGGAGTTCCACATATGATTGAGATTTTTCTGTTTCTTGCAGGCATCACGATGGGATCGTTCTTCCATCTCGTTGGCGAAAGGCTACCGGTGAAGCGTTCTATTCTCTTCCCTCGCTCTCACTGCACAGCCTGTAAACAGCCGCTATCCCTGCACGAAATGATCCCGCTCGTTTCTTATGCTGTATGGAAGGGGTCATGTAAACATTGCGGCATTCGGCTATCTTGGCTCTATCCAACGATTGAGCTGCTGTCAGGCGGTCTTTTTTTGTTCATTTATAGGATCGCTGGTGGTTTTTCGTTTGAAGGTCTTTTTCTTATGATTCTTTGTAGTTTATTCGTGATTGCTGTCGTGAGTGATCTTCTCTATATGAAGGTGCCGAACGAGCTGTTTCTCTTCTTTTTCCCTCTTTTCGTCATATACCGCACGCTGGAACCGCTTCTAATCTGGTGGGAAGGTGCGGCTTCTCTCATTTTTTGCATTCTTTTGTTTTCTAGTCTAGATTATTTTAAGCCAAATAGTATGGGCGGAGCTGATATGAAGCTGTTCAGTGTGCTTGCGTTTTGCTTTGGTTTCAAACCGTTCCTTCTCATGCTTTTTCTCTCATGTATCGTTGGAATGGTTTATGCAAAGGTCTTTTCCTTTCGATTAAGCGAGCCATTTCCTTTTGTTCCTTCGATCGCTATTTCTTTTTTACTGTATCTCTGTGGTACTCCTGTCTTGTTTCTATTTGGCTAGTCGAAGGAGTGAAAAAATTGGCGAACACTTTTTTGCCCTGCCGACAAAAGTCTTGTTCTTTTTTTTGATTGCTATGTTAAAGTGTGAAACAGAAAGAAGGACGGGTTAAATTCGCGCTGATTCATTGGACAGAAAGGTCTTTCTTACAAACATGTCAGAAAGCGGGGAATGACAGTGAAAAAGAGGCAGGCAAAAAAACAAGGGCTAAAGGTTAATATTAATGGCAAGGAAGAAATGGTACATGAAGAGGATCATCAGCCACCGAAACAGCAAGAAGATCAAGTGACGTTTTCGAATTGGGAAGAAAAGAGACATTCGGAACAGGAGACGGCCGCTTCTCAGGAAGATTCGTCTAAACCGAAAGAAGAAGATTTCCAGTGGGATGATGCTGCTGATCATATTTATCATTCTGATCCCAAAGTCGTCACCCCTTATCAAAAGAAAAAAAGCTCATTTGATCAGAAGTTCGGTAAACATCGCGGTCCCTTCAAGAGAGTCATGACAACGATTGTGTTTGCGGTCGTTCTTGGGACGGGCCTCGGGGTGTTTGCGCTTAGTTTAAGTAAAGAAGGTACGCCAAATCCTTCAGGTGGAGATATCAGTGTATCGGCATCTGGATCTGGAAATCAATCATCGATGAAAGCCGGCGGGGATGCGCCGAAAGCAGGTACTACAGATGAATCAAAAGAGAACAAAGATGAAAAAAGTGCCTCTGGCAGTTTATCAACCTTTGTTGTACAGGCTGGGAAATTCTCTTCTGAAAAAGGAGCAGATGACTTAGTTAGCAGTTTAAAAGATGCAGGGTATGCAGGGAAAAAGATTTCCATGGATGATGGATATTATGTCATCGCTGGGCTTGCGACAGAGCAGGGGATGACAAGCGCTGTAGGAAAGGAATTGATTGATCAGCACTTTGAGGCATGGGGAGGAAAAGAGCTCTCATTTCAAGTACCGGATGAGCTGGCTAGTTTAATAGAAAAGGCATCTGTATTATCATCCAAAGTGATTGCAGGCGATAAAGTGGATCAAAAGGAAGTGACGCAGCTAATTTCTGAGCTTGAAAGTGCCAAAACAGAGGACGCACCGGCTAAAAGCAGTTTGCTGAAAGCTGTGCAACTATTAAATGACCCGACTACTGAAAATGGCTGGAAATCTCAGCAGGCATTACTTGATCAATTAAATACGTAAAATCATTTTTTAAGAAACGAAACTAGTCAAAAAATGACTAGTTTTTTTCTTTTGCATCCAACATAATGATGAAGGTACATGAAAAATGAATTTTCGTAAATTGTCGGTAAGATGTACATTTGCTAGGATGAATGGGTATCTTACTTCTTAGGCTAAACCCTGAAAGGATGAACAAACATGAACCAATTGATTCTCGCATCGCAATCACCTAGAAGAAAAGAATTGCTTGATCTAGCAGGGTTTTCTTATGACATTCAAGCAAGTCATTTAAAAGAAGAAATAAATCGAAACCTTTCTCCTGCTGAGAACGTCCAATGGTTGGCAGAACAAAAAGCAAATGATATTCAAAGATTAAATCCCAAAGCTGTGGTCATTGGCGCAGATACAATTGTTGCAATTGACGGCAAATGTCTTGGGAAACCAAAAGATAAGAAAGAAGCAGCTTTCATGCTTCAATTATTATCAGGAAAGACACATCAAGTCTTGACGGGTGTCACGGTTCAGTCAGAGAATAGAAAAGAAACATTTTATGAACAGACAGAAGTGACATTTTGGACGCTGACTCAAAATGAAATAGACCGCTATATCGAAACGGGCGAACCCCTGGATAAAGCGGGAAGCTATGGCATTCAAGGGAAAGGCGCATTGTTTGTTCAAAAAATAGATGGTGATTATTTTTCCGTTGTCGGTCTACCTATTGCAAAAACAGTCAGAGTGCTTGAAACCTTTGGAATCACCCCTTTTTGAAGACAGGAAGGAATTCTAAAAGGAGTGATCATCCTGAACGATTTCCCTATGCTGCTAAAGCATTTCCCTCATGATGAAAAACCGAGAGAACGATTTATCAAATACGGGCCCAACAGTTTGTCAAATCATGAACTTGTTGCGATCCTTCTAAGAACAGGCACAAAAAAAGAATCCGTTCTCCAAATTTCTGCAAGACTTCTACAAACATTCGGCGGTCTTCGCTCTGTAAGAGAAGCTTCAATTGAAGAAATGTCGAAGATTCGAGGAGTTGGAAAGGCGAAGGCGATTTCTCTTTTAGCTGCTTTAGAACTCGGCACTAGATTACACCATCAAACGACGGATAACCGCTATGTGATCCGCACACCAGAAGACGGAGCGAACTTTGTGATGGAAGATATGAGGTTTTTGACACAGGAAAATTTCGTTTGTCTGTATCTCAATACAAAAAATCAAGTTCTTCATAAACATACCGTGTTTATTGGAAGCCTGAATTCATCGATTGTTCACCCGCGTGAAATTTTCAAAGAGGCCTTTAAACGTTCGGCCGCTTCATTTATATGTGTGCACAACCATCCATCTGGAGATCCGACGCCCAGCAGGGAAGATATTGAAGTGACACAGCGACTTTTTGAATGTGGAAAGCTGATTGGAATACAGCTGCTTGATCATCTAGTCATAGGTGATCAAAAATTTGTGAGTTTGAAGGAAAAAGGGTATTTGTAACACTTTTTTTTTCAATGTTTTACGATATAATAGAGTTTATGAGTTTTTCCCTAAAGGGAATTTTGGTTTAAGAAAGGAAGATACATACATATGTTTGGAATTGGTACAAAAGACCTTGGAATAGATCTTGGAACAGCGAATACGCTTGTTTTTATTAAAGGAAAAGGCATTGTTGTAAGAGAACCTTCGGTCGTAGCCTTGGAAACTGATACGAAGTCTATAGTGGCAGTCGGAAATGATGCTAGGAATATGATTGGCCGTACACCTGGTAATGTTGTGGCACTACGCCCGATGAAAGACGGAGTCATTGCAGATTACGAGACGACAGCAACAATGATGAAATATTACATTAATCAAGCATTAAAAGGCAAAGGGCTTTTTGCTCGTAAACCTTACGTGATGGTATGTGTACCATCTGGAATTACAGCTGTAGAAGAGCGTGCAGTCATTGATGCAACGAGACAAGCCGGTGCACGTGACGCCTACCCGATTGAAGAGCCATTTGCTGCGGCAATCGGTGCGAACCTTCCTGTATGGGAGCCAACAGGAAGTATGGTTGTAGACATTGGCGGCGGTACAACAGAGGTAGCCATTATTTCTCTTGGCGGTATTGTGACATCACAATCAATCCGCGTGGCAGGAGATGAAATGGATGATGCAATCAGCAGCTACATCCGTAAAACGTATAACCTGATGATCGGTGATCGTACGTCAGAAGCTATTAAAATGGAAATCGGTTCTGCGCAGCCTGATGTACATGATGAGATGGACATTCGTGGCCGTGACCTTTTAACAGGTTTGCCAAAAACAATCTCGATTACAGCAGATGAGATTGCAAAAGCGCTTCGCGATACAGTGGAAACCATTGTTGATGCGGTGAAAATGACACTTGAAAAAACGCCGCCTGAGCTGGCAGCAGATATTATGGACCGCGGAATTGTTTTAACTGGCGGCGGGGCATTGCTTCGTAATCTTGACAAAGTGATTAGTGATGAGACGAAGATGCCAGTCATTATTGCGGAAGATCCGCTTGACTGTGTGGCGATCGGAACAGGAAAAGCACTAGAGCATATTCATTTGTTCAAAGGAAAATCAAAAGATAATCGATAATCGGGCGTAAATAAAGAGGTGTAAGACATGCCGCAGTTTTTTATGAATAAAAGATTAATGTTGCTCCTTGTCTGTGTCATCGTACTGGTGGCCATGATTGGTTTTTCAGTGAAAAGCGGCAGAGGTGCTTCATGGCCGGAAAAATTAGTGGGGGATACGACAGGCTTTTTTCAAGGTGTCTTTCATAAACCATCACAATTTATTGCCGGTATGTATGGGAACGTACAAGATTTAAAGAACACATACGATGAAAACGAACGTCTTCGAAAAAAACTTGATGGACAAACCCAATATGAGGCGAAACTTCAAGAACTAGAAGATGAGAACAAAAAGCTTCGCAAGCAGCTCGGATATGTGAACTCTATTCGTGATTATACGCCAATTCTATCAACGGTTATTGCGAGAAACCCGTCTCTTTGGGATAGCTTTGTCATGATTGATAAAGGGAAAAAACAAGGCGTTGACAAAGATATGGCGGTCACAAATGAGAGTGGTGCGTTAATTGGGAAAATTGAAAGTGATAAGCTCAACAATTTTACTTCGACAGTAAGGTTGCTAAGCTCTACTGACCAAAATAATAGAATTTCAACGAAAATTTTTGCGAAAAAGGGCAAAGAAGAACTCAACGGAATTATTAACGGCTATGACAGTAAGAAAAAAATGCTGACAATGAATATTCTGAAATCTGATGCAGATGGAGATGTCAAAAAAGGAGATCTTGTTGAAACATCTGGAGCAGGGGGCGTATTCCCTCAAGGCTTGACGATTGGTAAGGTAAGTGAAATCGAGCCAGATCATTACGGCCTGACAAAGATCATTTATGTAGAACCAGCGGCTGAACTCAACAATTTAGACCGCGTGATTGTGGTAAATCGCAGCTCAAGTACGGCAGATGTATCTGAATTGACGAAGGAGGAAGGCTCGTGAGACGTGTCCTTCTTGCTTTCGTCATGTTATTTATCTTCGTATTTGACAGTATTTTTGTCGATCTAGTGAAGCTCCCATTTGTTTCAGACAATCAAATTTTAGCTCCTCATTTCATCTTACTCGCACTCGTATTTATGACGGCTTTTGTGAATCAAAAATATGGTGTGATTTTCGGTTTTATCTTTGGACTTTTATATGATATTTCGTATACAGGCATACTTGGTGTTCATATGTTTGGCTTTGGAGCGCTCTGCTATTTGCTAGCGAAAGCCTTTAAAGTTTTGCAAACGAATATGTTAGTGGTCGTCTTTCTGTCGATTATTGCTGTTTCCGTAATGGAATTTTATGTGTACGGCGTTCAAGCGACAATTCAACCAGGGATTATGCCGTTTAATACGTATGTCATCGAACGCTTTATTCCAACGATTCTTTTAAATACTGCTGCGTCTCTCATACTTGTTGTGCCGCTTAGGCTCTTTTTCATCAACATGAAACAAGGACTGATCGACGAATAAAAGCAGGAGTTTGTCCAAATACGGCGAAATGAGTATGTTGTTGAGGTGAGCATCTTGAAAACTCAAAAACAGCAATATGTGACGATAAAAGGTACAAAAAACGGATTAACATTACAGTTAAATGATGACTGTTCGTTTGATGACCTTCTTTCTGGCTTGCGAGAGGTTCTTTTACTTGAGCAATATACAGATGGAAGGGAAGGTCATAAGGTTAATGTGCATATTAAGCTTGGTTTTCGGTATTTAACAGAGGATCAGGAAATGCGTTTGACTGAAGCAGTCTCTGAAAATGAACATCTCGTCATTCACTCTATTGAAAGTGACGTCATGTCAACGGAAGAGGCGAAACGATTAAAAGCAGAGGCCGAAATTACCTCTGTAGCCAAAATTGTGCGCTCTGGACAGGTACTGTATGTTGAAGGAGATCTCTTATTAATAGGAGATGTCAATCCTGGTGGAACGATTCGTGCAGGGGGAAATATTTTTGTGCTCGGCGCTTTAAAAGGCGTGGCACATGCTGGATGTAATGGGAATAAACAAGCTGTCATTGCGGCATCTCGTATGATTCCAACTCAGCTTCGCATCGCACAAGTGTTTAACCGTGCACCAGATCAAAAAGAAGATGGAAATGAAATGGAATGTGCTTATTTAGATATAGATGGCAACATGATCATTGAACGCCTGCAGCAATTGGCTCATATAAGACCTAATCTGACAAGGCTTGAGGGAGGAATGTGAAATTGGGCGAGGCTATTGTGATTACCTCAGGAAAAGGCGGCGTTGGCAAAACAACAACATCTGCAAACTTAGGCACAGCACTAGCAATTCAAGGGAAAAAAGTGTGTCTAGTTGATACCGATATTGGCCTTCGGAATTTAGATGTCGTGATGGGGCTTGAGAACCGCATTATTTACGATTTAGTCGATGTAGTAGAAGGAAGATGTAAAATCCATCAGGCGCTTGTAAAAGATAAGCGTTTCGAGGATCTTTTGTATCTTTTACCTGCTGCTCAAACAAGCGATAAAACGGCTGTAGAACCAGAGCAGATCAAAGAATTAATTCAATCATTGAAACAAGACTTTGATTATGTCGTCATTGATTGCCCTGCTGGAATTGAGCAAGGCTTTAAAAATGCTGTATCTGGTGCAGATAAGGCAATTGTCGTGACGACGCCTGAGATCTCAGCTGTGAGAGATGCCGACCGTATCATTGGCTTGTTAGAACAAGAAGATATCGAACCACCTCGTTTGATCGTCAACCGTATTCGTACACACATGGCGAAAAGTGGCGATTCAATGGATGTGGATGAAGTTGTCCATCACTTATCGATTGATCTTCTTGGCATTGTTGCTGATGATGATGACGTGATTAAGGCTTCAAATAATGGCGAACCGATTGTCATGGATGCTAAAAACAAAGTATCGATTGCGTATCGAAATATCGCTCGCCGTGTACTAGGCGAATCTGTTCCACTTCAATCATTTGAAGATGAAAATAAAGGAATGTTTGCTAAGCTGAAAGCATTTTTTGGTGTGAGAGCTTAATAAGCATTCAGGTAAGACGAGACCGATTCGGTGAGAATCGGTCTTTTTGTTGCATATCAGATGAGGTCGCCACATAAAATGTACAAACTGTTTGTATGTAAAGGGTGATCTCATGAAAAGAGTGGACGAGTACCGAAAGAAAATCGCGCAGCGTCGCAAAACGAAGCATTCAGTTGCTCCATCTAAGAAGACGACCTTCAAGAAAAAAGAGGATATTCCTCCATGGGTCATGTTAACAGAGGAAGAAAAGCATTCAGGGTCGTCTTCCTTTGAAGCGTCGTCTCATCAGCCGAAGAAATATCATCATCCACTATTTAACCCTAATGCCTTTGTGCTGAAATGTTTATTATCTGCATCCCTTGTGTTGATCGCAGCCATTTCATTTAAAGGTCAGGCAGGGCCGTTCCAGCAGCTGAAGCCGATCATTACGCAGACCTTTGAGCAAGATTTTCAATTTGCTGCTGCTCATCGCTGGTTTGAGAAAACAGTTGGAAACCCCCTTGCCTTTTTAACGGACAAAAAGGAAGACCAAAAAGATGTACAAGCGAACCAAGAACTGGCCGTACCTGCTTCTGGAAAAGTGCAGGAATCTTTTACGCAAAATGGAGCAGGTGTCAAAGTCGAAACATCGGCTGAAGCGATTGACAGTATGAAGGAAGGCTATGTAGTGGAAGTGAAAAAGAAAAGTGACACAGGGCTGACAGTGGTCGTGCAGCATGCGGATAACAGCTATAGCTGGTACGGTCAATTAAAAGAAGCCAATGTGGCCTTATACGATTTTGTTGATAAGGGTGAGAAAATTGGCCAGATCTCACTTGATGATCAAGGAAAGGGCACATATTACTTTGCCATTAAGCAAAACGAACAGTTTATTGATCCTATTCAGGTGATGACCTTTGAATAGATGGCTGGTCATGCTGACGAAAATTCACATTCATCCGCTGCTGTGGATTGTGATGGCGTTTGCGATTCTCTCTGGTCAAATCAAGCCGCTGCTTTGTCTGCTCATCATCGTCTTTGTCCATGAGCTTGGACATGCAGCGGCTGCTTGCTATTACCATTGGCGCATTCGGCGGATTTTTCTACTCCCGTTTGGCGGAGCGGTAGAAGTAGAAGAGCATGGGAACCGCCCGCTAAAGGAAGAGCTGGCGGTCATTTTATGCGGACCGCTCCAGCATGTACCGCTCCAGCTTATGGCGTGGTTTTTCATGGAAGCAACTCTTATTTCACATGACATTTTTACGATGTTCACTTTTTATAATATGGCGATTTTCCTTGTGAATCTTTTGCCGATTTGGCCGCTAGATGGCGGAAAATTATTCTTTTTGCTCTTATCAGCATATTACCCTTTCCAACGTGCACATGCCCTTGCCATAAAAGGCTCTCTTGTCTTTTTCAGTCTATTGACAGGCGGATTACTTTTGTTTGCCCCGCTTCAATTCAATGGCTGGGTGCTACTCACCTTTCTAGCCTATTCCCTTGTGATGGAGCACCGGCAGCGGCATTATGTCAGGGTTCGCTTTTTACTAGAACGCTATTACGGTAAAAAAGAGCAAAAGGTAGAAAAGCTAATTCCGCTGAGAGCGAGTGCTGAGGAAAAAGTATATGAAGTCATGGCGCGGTTTCAAAGAGGCTGTAAGCATCCGATTATTATTGAAAGAGATGGCGTGAAAATGAGCCAGCTTGATGAAAATGAACTGCTCCATGCGTATTTTTCAGATCGAAGAACCACCTCCTCCATGGAAGAGCTTCTTTTGCCGTACTAGTGATGAAAATACGTTGACATTCTGCGTCTAATTTGATATATTTTTTAATGTTATGGATATGTAGCACCCGTGCTACAACCGCGCGAAGCAGGTGTAAAGAGCCTAAGGCCCCCTGTATTCGGCGAGTCTGAGTTTATTAGGAGGTGCAGAGATGTACGCAATTATCGAAACTGGTGGTAAACAAGTAAAAGTTGAAGAAGGTCAAACTGTTTATATTGAAAAACTAGCTGCTGAAGCAGGTGAAACAGTAACTTTTGAAAACGTATTGTTTGTCGGCGGAGACACTGTGAAAGTGGGTAACCCTTCAGTTGCTGGAGCAACAGTAACGGCTAAAGTTGAAAAACAAGGTCGCGGTAAGAAAATTACTGTGTTCAAGTACAAACCGAAGAAAAACAACCACAAGAAACAAGGTCATCGTCAACCTTACACTAAAGTTGTTATCGAAAAAATCAACGCTTAAGGCGTGTGAGTGATATGATCAAAGCAACCATTACTCGGTCGAAAGCAGATGAAAGCATTACGTCTTTTCAGATGACTGGACATGCCGAGTTTGCTGAAAAGGGTCAGGATCTCGTTTGTGCAGGAGTATCTGCTGTTGTTTTCGGCTCAGTCAATTCAATTATTGCACTGACAGGATTGGACCCTCTGCTTGATATTGGCGAGGAAGGCGGCTATTTCTCTTTTGAATTGCCGGCTGATACAGATCCAGTATCCTTTGAAAAAGCCCAGCTGCTTTTAGAAGGCATGGTCGTTTCCTTAGAAACAATTGAACGAGATTATCACGATTATGTGAGAATATCTACAAAAAAATAGGAGGTGAACTTCATGCTTAGATTAGATCTTCAATTTTTCGCATCTAAAAAAGGGGTAGGTTCTACAAAGAACGGACGTGACTCTGAGTCTAAACGTTTAGGCGCTAAACGTGCTGATGGTCAATTCGTAACTGGTGGTTCTATCCTTTATCGTCAACGTGGAACGAAAATCTATCCAGGTGAAAACGTTGGACGCGGAGGCGACGACACTCTTTTCGCTAAAATCGACGGAACAGTTAAATTCGAACGTTTCGGTCGTGACCGTAAAAAAGTGAGCGTATATCCTGCGGCACAATAATTGCTAAAAACTCCGGTCATTGACTGGAGTTTTTTTCACTTTTTACAAGTAGTATCGAAGATGAAAAAGAAGATGCACTCCATCAATATCAAAGAACGTTTGCTGACTTTGCCTCATTTTCTCCTATAGATCAGAAAAAACAACCTTTCCTCACATAACTAGTGTTTTTCTATGCTGTCTTCTCTGTTATAATTCAGGGAGACATATTGATGATAAGACTCCTAAAAGAGAGACCAAACGATTGGGAGTGCGATAATGGAAGAGATATCAAGTAAACAAAACGAAAAATTAACTCACGTTGCATTAACAAATGAATTGATCTATCTGCTCAGTCGTTCAAGACATGACTGGATGAATAAATTGCAGCTGATCAAGGGCAACTTGACATTAGAAAAATATGACCGAGTGTTTGAAATTATAGAAGAAATGGTCATTGAAGCACAGCATGAATCCAAACTCTCAAATTTAAAAATTCCCCAATTGGCCTATTACTTTCTAACATTTAATTGGGAGTCGCATTTTATCACCCTAGAATATGAAGTGCTTGGTGAAACCCGAGACTTATCAGCATATGAATCGCAGCTGCTAACGGTATCACAGGAGTTGTTTTCGATATTCGATCAATCAGTTTGCCAAAAAACTGAAAATCATTTAACGGTCACGTTCCAAACAGATCATGAAGAGAATGATGTGGTCTTATATTTTGATTTCAAAGGAAAATTAACAAGTTTGGATGCGTTAAATGCGTTTCATGACGCAAACTATCCATGTATGAGTGTAGTTCAATTTCATGTGACAAGTCATGAGTCCATGATTGAGCTTTGTTTGAGGCAAGAATAGATATGTGATGCAGAGAAACGGAGGAAGTTATGTTTGTAGATCAGGTTAAAGTGTATGTTAAAGGCGGTGACGGCGGAAACGGTATGGTGGCGTTCCGTCGTGAAAAATATGTGCCAAAAGGCGGACCGGCTGGCGGCGACGGTGGAAATGGTGCAGATGTTGTATTTGAAGTAGATGAAGGACTCAGAACATTGATGGACTTTCGTTACAAACGCCATTTTAAGGCGGATCGCGGCGAGCACGGAATGAGTAAAAACCAGCATGGCCGAAATGCGGAAGAAATGATTGTCAAAGTTCCGCCCGGTACGGTTGTGACGGATGCAGAGACGGAACAAGTACTCGCAGACTTAACAGAGCATGGGCAGCGGGCAGTCATTGCAAAAGGCGGACGAGGCGGACGAGGAAATTCACGTTTCGCAACACCGGCAAACCCTGCACCACAGCTCTCTGAAAATGGCGAGCCAGGTAAAGAACGTGACGTAATCTTAGAATTAAAAGTACTTGCAGATGTTGGACTTGTAGGTTTCCCAAGTGTCGGGAAGTCGACGCTGCTTTCCATTGTCTCTTCTGCGAAACCGAAAATTGCGGATTATCATTTCACAACGCTTGTGCCGAACCTAGGGGTTGTCGAAACAGATGATAACCGAAGCTTCGTCATGGCGGATCTGCCAGGACTGATCGAAGGCGCGCATGAAGGCGTTGGCTTAGGTCATCAATTTTTACGTCACATTGAGCGGACACGTGTCATTGTTCATGTCATTGATATGTCAGCACTTGAAGGACGTGACCCGTACGAAGATTATGTGACCATTAATGAAGAGCTTGAGCAATACAATATGAGATTGACTGAGCGTCCACAAATCATTGTAGCGAACAAAATGGACATGCCAGATGCAGCTGACAATCTAGCGGCATTTAAAGAAAAATTAACGGATGATTATAAAGTGTTCCCAATTAGTGCGATCACAAGAGAAGGGCTTCGTGAGCTTTTATTTGAAATCGCCAATCAGCTTGAAACAACTCCTGAATTCCCGCTTTATAATGAAGAGGAACTGTCTGATAACCGCGTGATGTACAGGTTTGATGAGGGAGATGCACCATTTGAGATCACAAGAGATCCTGACGGTACGTTTGTCATTACGGGTAAAGCACTTGAGCGACTGTTTAAGATGACAGATTTCTCAAGAGATGAGTCCGTGAAACGATTCTCTAGACAATTGCGCGGAATGGGTGTCGATGATGCCTTGCGTGAGCGTGGTGCACAAGACGGCGACATTATTCGTCTGCTTGAATTTGAATTTGAATTTATTGATTGATCAACAGGAGGGTCCAGTCCATGGGCTCTCCCGTTTTTAAAAGGGGAGAAAACAGGTGAAAGAAGAAACGTTCTATTTAGTAAGAGAGGATGTCCTTCCAGATGCGATGCGAAAAACGCTTGAAGTCAAAAAGCTTCTCGATCGCAAAAAAGCGGATTCAGTTGCCGATGCTGTTCAACAAGCGGATTTAAGCCGCAGTGCTTTTTATAAATACAGAGATGCCGTTTTTCCATTTTATACGATGGTGAAAGAGCAGATCATCACATTGTTTTTCCATCTTGAGGATCGGTCTGGGGCTTTGTCAAGACTGCTTCAAATTGTGGCTGACTCTGGCTGTAATGTGTTATCCATTCACCAAACGATTCCGCTACAGGGAAGAGCGAATGTCACCCTATCCATTAGCACGGCTGGTATGGCAGATGATATCAATACAGTCATGAATCAATTAAGAAAACTTGAATTTGTCGAAAAAGTTGAAATTCTAGGTTCTGGGGCGTAAAAGGAGAGATCATAGCAGATGAAGCAATTAACTGTAGGTTATTTTGGACCAGAGGCAACATTTACTCATTTGGCCGTATGCTCTTGCTTTCCAGCAGATGCAGTGCAGCGTGCCTATGCAACGATTCCGCAATGTATGGATGCTGTGTCAAAAGGCGAAGTCGATTTGGCGGTCGTTCCACTTGAAAATGCACTCGAAGGATCTGTGAACTTAACGATTGATTATTTAATTCATGAAGAAGCGCTATCCATTGTTGGTGAAATGACAGCACCGATTCGGCAGCATTTGCTTGTCCACCCTTCAAGAGCGGAAAGCTGGGAGACATTAGATGTGATCCAATCACATCCGCACGCGATTGCTCAGTGTCATCAATTTCTGAAAAAGCAGTACCCAGATATTCCGCACCGTCCAGTTGAATCAACAGGTTATGCAGCGAAATATATTAGTGAGCATCCGGATGAGGCTGCTGGGGCCATTGCGAATGAAATTGCTGCACAAACGTATGGTTTAACGATTGCAAAAAAAGACATCCATGATTATCCGCACAATCATACACGTTTTGTTATTTTACATAAAGACCCTAAAGCATCATTCCCGATGAATGCTGGGTTCTCATCGAAGCCAAAAACGACCATTGTCGTCAGTCTGCCAAAGGATGACCAATCAGGTGCATTGCACCGTGTGTTATCTGCTTTTTCTTGGCGAAATCTCAACTTGTCAAAAATTGAATCTCGCCCAACAAAAACGGGTCTTGGACACTATTTATTTATTATAGATATAGAAAAAGAAATGGATGATGTCCTTGTCCCTGGCGCCATTCAGGAATTAGAAGCAATTGGCTGTGAAGTCAAATTGCTCGGCAGCTACCAAACATATGAACTAACGAATGAGAAATAGTGTCCGATAAAGGACACTATTTTTTAGTCTTTAATTAAAAAACCAGCATCATCGAGCGCTTGAATGGCTTGGTCAAGCTGCTTTTGACTGTAAGAAGTGAGTGTATGTAAATGCACGCCATCTGTTAGTTCTGACAAGTAGGAGGCGCCCGTGTTAGAAATGTGATGAACGAAATCAGCTACTTGCTTGCGGGTGCTAACGCGAATCGAGGCCGTTAATTCACCGTAAACAGGGTGCTCTATCATCACATCTTTTACCGTCACACCAAAATCTACAATTAAAGTCAGTTCCTCTTCTGTTCGAACAGGATCATGCTTGCAGGCGATGATTTGTTCAATCTCTCTTTCTGGCGCATGCTGAGATGCCATATACACATAGCCTTGACTTGTGGCAATAATGGGTTCGTTTTTTGCTTTCAATAGTGAGATATCTTGTACAATGACTTGTCGAGAGACAGCCGCCTTTTTAGCCAAAAAGCTTCCGGTGAGCGGTGTATCTGTTTCCTTTAGCCACTCTAAAATGGCATTTCTTCTCTCTTCACCAATGAGTTTCCTCTCTTGTTCCACGTCTTATGCTCCTTTCTTCTCCTTTTGCAATTGTTCAAATGTATGCAAAAGCTGATCGATGTCTTCTTTTGATGACTTCGATCCAAATGATAGTCGAATGAATTGAAGAGCATCACGATCTGATACGTGCAATGCCTTCACAGCTGGGGAAGGATGATGATAACCAGAAGCACATGCGCTTCCAGTTGATATGCAAATCCCATGCCGGTTACATGCTAACATTACATATTGTCCTTCAAACCCTTCAAAAAAACAACCAATAATATGAGGCAGTATATGGCGATTGCCATTGTGAAGTGTACGAATAGGAAGCTCTCTTATTTTTAGCTGCTGAAGAAAATAATCACGGAGCTGCACATTTTGCCGCTTTTGTTCATCTAGCTTAAGCATCAATTGTTCGCTCGCAGTAGCGAAAGCACCGATGCATGGAACGTTCACTGTTCCAGGGCGAAAGCCATTTTCCTGAACTGCACCTGAATATAAAGGCTTCCAAGGAACATGAGTACCCATATAGACAACACCAGCGCCCTTAGGTGCATACACTTTATGACTAGAGATGGATATCGCATCAACCCCTAACTCCTTTATGGATACACGAATCTTTCCAAATGTTTGCACGGCATCTGTATGAAAAAGAATGTGCCTTTCTTTTAAAATGGGTGCTAATTCAGCGAGCGGCTGGATAATCCCAGTTTCTGAATTGGCGTGCTGAATAGAGACTAATCCTGTTTCAGGCAATAATGCATCTTTGAGAATGTCCTCGGTGATGATTCCATCTTGATTCGGTTCAATGATCGAAACCTTCGCGCCAAGACGCTCTAGGCTCTTAACTGCATGATGAACAGAAGGGTGCTCTACAGAAGTTGTGATGACATGCTGCCTGTCTGCTGGCAGACCATTTGCCATTGATTGAATCGCAAGAAGATTGGATTCCGTTCCGCCGCTTGTAAAGAAGATGCCCTCTGGTTCGCCCTCAAGAATGCCAGCGATTGATTGTCTGCTGTAAGTCAGTATGTCATTTGCTCTTCCACCTGCATCATGAAGACTGCTTGCATTCCCGTAACAATCTTTACTTAGCTGCTGAAAAACATGCAGTACCTCCTCCGAAACAGGTGTAGAAGCTGCGTAATCTAAATAAACCAATCCATCCATCTCCTATGAGAAAATTTTTTCTTGTATTTATTGTAGTGTTGTGTAATGATATGTGTCAAGACAGGTGTAAATGACAGGAGGGGCAATGGTGTCAGCAATCAAAAAAATCATTGTGGTGGGATCAGGCATTGCAGCGCTTTCCTTTGCAAAAACCATTTCAGCAAGCTGTGAAGTCATCATGATGACAAAAAAACAATTTTCCTCTAGTAATTCCATGCTTGCACAAGGAGGAATCGCTGCTGCTTTTTCAGCACAGGATTCTGTTCATCAACATGTAAAAGACACATTAGCTGCCGGCTGTGATCACAATGATGAAAGGGCGGTACAAGAGATCGTCAGTCTTGGAAAGCATATGGTGGAGCAACTCGTAGAAGAAGGCTGTCCATTTGATCAAACAGAGAATGGACAGCCGCAATTAGGTAAAGAAGGGGCACATACGACTCATCGCATTTTGCATGCAGGAGGAGACCAAACTGGCAAAACCCTCGTGCAGTATTTTAAAAATCAGCTTGGCTCACATATTCATTTATACGAATATCACCATGTCATTGACCTACTCGTTCATGAAGAAACCTGCATAGGAGTGGTCTGGAAAGACGAGAAAGGACACGTAGATACCATGACCGCAGATGCCGTTGTTTTATCCACGGGTGGCTGCGGCTCCCTATATGAAACGAATACAAATGATTCTTCTGTAACAGGAGGCGGATTGATGATGGCTTATCGAGCCGGGGCGCAATTAGCTGATCTCGAATTTGTTCAATTTCATCCTACCCTCTTGACGATCGCTGGAAAAGCAGTCGGTCTCGTGTCAGAGGCTGTCCGAGGAGAAGGAGCCTATTTAGAAGATGAAACAGGAAGGAGAATCATGAAAGGCATTCACCCACAAGCTGATTTAGCGCCTAGAGATATCGTCTCTAGAGCTATTTTCCATGAGCAGCAATTAGGTCATAAACTCTATCTTAATATCAGCGAAATTTCAAATTTCTCAGTTCGTTTTCCAGCCATTGCTGCAATGTGTGAGCGGGCTGGTGTTGATATGGCAAGCGGCAGGCTCCCGGTTTCCCCAGGTATGCATTTTTTAATGGGCGGGATCTGCGTGAATGAAAATGGAGAAACGACGGTTCCATCTCTTTTCGCTATCGGAGAAGCGGCCTGTACAGGCTTACATGGAGCGAACCGATTGGCGAGTAATTCTCTCTTGGAAGGTCTCGTTTTAGGAAACAAAGCGGCACATAGAATTGAACAAATACCTAAACAGAAAAAAACAATCCCCTCTCCCTCAATTCAAGAAATATGGTCCGTGCCAGAAATTTCAGAGAACCAGTTGAGACAATGGATGGCGACATACGCAGCAATTGTAAGAGACGAAAAAGGGCTAAAGACCTTGCTTCAAACATTACAGCAAGTGCCTTGTCAGCAAATGAATGTGAAAGAGATCACAAGTGAACAGATCGAATTAAGCAATCAATGGACATTAGCGATTTGTCTTGTGAAGTCTGCCTTACTGCGAACAGAAAGCAGAGGCGGTCATTATCGAATGGATTATCCAAATCGGAATGATGCATTATGGCGGGGCATGCAAATTGTCCATGAAAAAGGCCACATTCATATGATGAAAAATGAAAGGATCGGTGCCAAATGGAACGTTTACAGTTAAAACAAATGCTGACTCATTTTTTCGCAGAAGATATTGGTTTTGGAGATGTATCAGCCGATGGCATTTTTGGAGAAAAGAAAGGAACAGCCTACATCATCGCAAAACAATCGGGTGTATTGGCAGGTTCTCAAGTCATTGACATAGGGTACCGTCTGCTGAATGAACAGATTGGGGTTGAGTTGTTTTTTGAAGAAGGTGATTGGATTCATTCAGGGGAAGTGCTAGCGAAAATAAAGGGACCAGTCAGCGACTTATTAAAAGGAGAACGGATCATTTTAAATGTCTTGCAGCGCATGACAGGTATCGCCACTTTAACACATGAAGCAGTACAGCGATTAGCGGACCCGTCGATTACGATTTGTGATACGAGAAAAACGACGCCTGGCTTGCGTATGTTAGAGAAATACGCTGTGAAGACAGGAGGGGGAAAAAATCATCGCTTCGGCTTATCAGATGGGGTGATGATTAAAGACAATCATATTGCCGCATGTGGCTCCATTCGTGAAGCTGTAGAGAAAGCAAGGGCATATGCCGGTCATATGGTGAAAATTGAAGTGGAAATTGAATCAGAAACGCAGCTAAAGGAAGCCATTGATGCAAAGGCCGATGTCATCATGTTTGACAACTGCTCTCCAGACGAAGTAAAACGTTTTAAACAAATGACGCCGGAGACAATTCTGACCGAGGCTTCAGGAGGCATCACGCTAGAGACATTGCCAAGTTACAGAGGGACAGGTGTCGACCTTATTTCGCTTGGTTTTCTGACACACTCTGCTCCAGCATTTGATTTTAGTATGAATATGGAATTTAGTCATAAAGGGGGAACCACTCATGTCACTGCTTGATGTACTGGCAAACCAACATGCAGCCATGATGCCAGAAGAATATAAACACCGCTCTGTTGATGAGATGGAGCAGCGTGTTTTAGACATTAAACGTGCCTTTGGATCAAAACTTTTTATACCAGGGCATCATTATCAAAAGGACGAAGTCATCCAATTCGCAGATGCAACAGGAGATTCATTGCAGCTCGCACAAATAGCTGCAGACAACAAGGAAGCGGAGTACATTGTGTTCTGCGGTGTTCACTTCATGGCTGAAACGGCAGATATGCTGTCAAAAAAGAATCAAAAAGTTCTTTTGCCCGATATGAGAGCAGGCTGTTCAATGGCAGATATGGCGAACATGAAACAAACGGATCGAGCATGGGAGCAGCTCACTGATCTGTTTGGGGAGACAATTCTTCCACTTACGTATGTCAACTCAACAGCTGATATTAAAGCATTTGTTGGCAAGCATGGCGGGGCAACGGTGACATCATCAAACGCAAAAAAAATGCTGGAGTGGGCGCTCACACAAAAAGAACGGATTCTGTTTCTCCCTGATCAGCATTTGGGGCGTAATACAGCCTTTGATTTAGGCATTTCACTTGAAGAAATGGCTGTGTGGGATCAAATAGAAGAAAGGCTTATCACCGACCAGCCACTTTCCCGCATTAAGATGATTTTATGGAAAGGCCACTGCTCTGTCCATGAGAAATTTACGGTGCGGAATATTGAAGAAACGAGAAAAAGAGACCGTGACATTCAAATTCTTGTCCATCCAGAGTGCACGCATGAAGTCGTCACGGCTTCTGATCTTGCCGGTTCCACGAAATTTATTATTGATACAATCAAAGAAGCACCAGCAGGAAGCAAGTGGGCGATTGGAACAGAGATGAATTTGGTCAAGCGGATCATCGATCAGCATCCAGATAAACAAATTGAATCCCTCAATCCGGATATGTGTCCATGTTTGACGATGAATCGGATCGATCTCCCTCATTTGTTATGGTCACTTGAGAGCATTGAAAAAGGTGATCCGGTCGGTTTCATTCAAGTCAATGAAGACACGAAAAAAGATGCTTTACTCGCACTGAATAAAATGCTCATCATTAAATAATGAATCCACCCCTCCTATCAGAAAACAAGTTTTTATCATATCGGCTTGTAAATAGGCATAAATTTATGGTGAAACATATTGTACTTCTGACATAACCGTTACGTTCACGTTTTGCATAGGAGGGGAAAACGTTGAAAATTCATATTGTGCAAAAAGGAGACTCCCTTTGGAAAATTTCAAAGAAATACGGAGTCGACTTTCAAGAATTGAAAAAACTAAATTCACAGCTCAGTAATCCAGATTTGATCATGCCGGGTATGAAGATCAAGATTCCATCTAGTGGTGTTCCTGTAAAAACAGATCATCAGAAAGCAAAAGAAATGCCAAAGCCGAAAGAACATCCGTATGTGAAAGAAAAGCCAAAAGATGTCGTGCAAGTGCAAGATACGAAACCGAAAGAAAAGCCAAATGAACCTGTCCCTTATGTACCGCCAGTGCCAAAAATCGAGCAGCCAGTTTTTCCGCAAGTTGATGTGAACTATTATCAGACCAATCTCTACCAGCCATTCACGCCTCCTCCCAAAAAAGAACATCATGAGAAAAAAGATCACGTTCATGAAAAGAAAGATCATGTTCATGACAAAAAGGATCATAAAGATCATGTTCACTATGAGAACAAGGAGCATAAAGATCACAAGGACCACAAGGACCATTTCCATCATGAAAATAAAGGTCATTTAAAAGATGAAGTGGCAAAGGGATATGATCCATTTATTCATATTCCGCATCAAAAGGAGGAGGGCAAAGATATGGAGCACAGCAATTACCCAAACCTTCCTAATTTCCCGCAAATGCCGAATGTAGGAGGCGCAGCGGTAGGGGGAATGGCTGAGAATAAGGAGCATCATCACCATCACCAGCATCATGACGCATATGATCCTTATTATGGTCATGGTCATTACATGCCGGCAATGTATCCGTATCCGCAGCAAATGGTGCCAGCATCGCCAATTTTACCAGGGTCAGGTCTTTGCTACCCAGTCCAGCCATATTATCACCATCACATGATGCCGTATCCATACCCAGCGCAGCCATATTATCCTGCGTATCAAGCGCCAGCTTATTACGGAGAACATTTTGAACATCATGCAAACGATGGGCATCACTGGCACCACCATATGCATCCGAATGCCAATGCAAACGCCAATGTGAATGCGAACGTGAATCAAGGCTTTTATCCAAATGTTTCAAATGAAGCTTATGGCAAGGAAGACTGCGGATGTGATGATGGCATGAAGCAACATCAACCGTGGCCAGGACATTACCCAAATCCTGTACCTTATGGCCAAATGGGTGCTTATCCAGCTCAGCCTTATATGCAGCCATATCCAGGTCAATCTGTTTTTGCAAGACCAGAGGAAGACGAAGAAGAGTAATAACAGAAGGAGCGATCTCAATCGTTCCTTTTTTTGTTTATAACTGACAGCTTGATTTTTTCCCAAACTGTACATGCTAAAACAGAGCCTGTTTCGCGCTCATGAGATTGAATTTGTACAGGGGGTTTTTCGTTTGAGACAAAAATGGCAAAAAACGATCGCATTAGTGCTTCTTCCTATTGGGTTAACGGCATGTGGTACAAATGACAATGCAGGAGTAGATACTCGTCATAATCAATCAGGTCAGCCAGTCGGATATCATTCGAATAACCGTGCGGATGACAATAACCAAGATCATCAAGGGCCAGTTTCTGAGCTTATGGAGGGGATGAACGGTGGGAATACAACGAATGTTGATTATCGCACCCGTCCTCAAGCAGATGATCGAACGCCTCTTGCAGGTGGAGATGGACGCTACAGCCATGGAGATATGAACTATCATAACCAAATGTCGTTCTCTGGCTACGATAAACAAGAGAACGTGCAGCGTTCAAGAAAAATTGCCAATCGCGTCAATAAAATGAATCACGTTGCAGACTCACAAGTAATGGTAACAGATGAAAATGTGTATATTGCCATTAAATCAGATGGACGTCTGACATCAGAGGGAATATCGCAAGTGGAAGAAGCAGCGACTCGTTATGCGGATGGAAGAGCTGTCCAAGTCATTAAAGACGAGGGTGCTTTCACACGCTTTAGAGATATGAGAAGAACACAATTTGAAACAGGTCAAACAGGGATGACTCGATAGGTTGGAGAATAAAAAAGGCTAAAGTTCCTCAAGAACTTTAGCCTTTTCTTAAAAATAAACCTTGATGCCCATATAAAATTCGTAAAAGAAATAACAGCCAAACCCTAGTAATAAAATACCAGCAATAATGGATGTCCATTTGATCATCGTTCGGTTCATCACTTTTCTTGTTAAGGATACAAGGGTGAGAAGACCGATGTCATGAAGGAGAATCCCTGCCAATATACCGCCTGATGCTAACATAAATTCAGATGAATCTGTTTTTGTATAGGCATCTGCCAGTACAGCTCCGAATACAGAGACCCAAAACACAAGGTTTCCAGGAGATACCGCGACAAGCAAGCCGTTTCTGTACGTTTTTACGAAAGATTTATTGATTTTTTCGCCAGCTAAATGGATGTCTTGATCCGCATGTTTAATGGAATCGTATGCGAGAATCATTAAGAAGATAGCTCCAATCAGCCAGAGCGGGATTTGGACAAATGGTAGTGATAAAAACTGAGCAAATCCAGCATATAAAGCCAAAATAAGTAGGAGATCAATGGTCATGCCGCCTGCTCCTACAGTTAAACCATGAAAGAAGCCGTTTTTTAATCCCTGTTTTGTCATTTCAACCGTGATCGCGCCGACTGGCAGAGCAATTGAGAATCCTATGACGATAAATGTGAGAAATGTTTGCAATCGACTAGAACTTCCTTTAAATAAGTTTGTATAAAAATTCTCCGTTTAGATTAATTATACATAATAGGAGAAAAGGATCAATGATTATTTCAGATTTTATCTAAAATATCGGGATGGTGGATGTATATAAAGGTGTATATCAAGCTGGCTTAATCTCTTTTGTAGTGGAAAGGAACTATTTTCCTGAATCTTCTTTTTTTCATGGCAGCTCTATGCTACACTGTTGTGGAAAATAATAAATGTGACTAGGGGTGCCCGCGGCTGGGCTGAGAGAGAAGTGTATACTTCTTAACCCTTTGGACCTGATCTGGCTCGTACCAGCGTGGGGAAGTTGAAGATGATACATGGGTCATTTACGGATGACATTCATGTTTATTTCTAACGACGAAACCAGGTTCTTTTCATAGAGCCTGGTTTTTTTGCTGGTGCTGATTCCATCCTGTCCAGTGACAAGAAGAGAAGGAGAGAACAGCAAATGAAAGAAAAGAAAAATACCCCAACAACTCAATCGTTATTATCAAGCTTTGATGGTAGCCGAAAGGTGTATGAGAAAGGGTCAAGACCCGACATTTTAGTGCCAAAAAGAGAAATTGCCCTCACGCAAACGGTGACGCAGGCAGGAGTGATTCAAAATGAACCAATTCGTGTGTACGATACGAGTGGACCTTACACGGATGAGCGTGCCCATATCGATGTGACAAAAGGGCTTAACCGTCTGAGAGCAGCATGGATCGAGGAAAGAGGAGATACAGAAAGCTATGAAGGGCGCCATGTAAAACCTGAAGATAACGGCTATCGCTCCAAAGAGAAAGGGTCTCATCAACATATTCATACTGATTTTCATCATAAGCCGCTTCGCGCAAAACAAGGTGCCTGTGTAACGCAAATGCATTATGCAAAAAAAGGTATTGTGACGCCTGAAATGGAGTTTATCGCTTTAAGAGAAGGGCTAAGCCCTGAGTTCGTGAGAGAGGAAGTAGCCAGCGGAAGAGCCGTCATTCCGGCGAATATTAACCATCCTGAAAGTGAACCGATGATTATCGGAAGGCATTTTCATGTCAAAATCAATGCGAACATTGGCAATTCAGCTGTGACATCATCCATTGATGAAGAAGTTGAAAAAATGACATGGGCGATCAGATGGGGTGCTGACACCATGATGGATCTGTCTACAGGAAAGGATATTCATACAACGAGAGAATGGATCATACGGAATTGCCCAGTCCCAGTAGGAACCGTTCCCATTTATCAGGCGCTTGAAAAAGTGAATGGCGTGGCAGAAGATTTGACATGGGACGTGTACAGAGACACGTTAATTGAACAAGCAGAGCAAGGAGTAGACTACTTCACGATTCATGCGGGTGTGCGTTTAAGGTATATTCCGCTGACAGTCGACCGGGTGACTGGTATTGTTTCAAGAGGCGGTGCCATTATGGCAAGGTGGTGTCTTGCTCATCATCAAGAGAATTTCCTTTATACCCACTTCGAAGATATTTGTGAGATTATGAAAACGTATGATATTGCCTTTTCACTTGGAGATGGGCTTAGACCAGGATCAATAGCTGATGCCAATGATGAAGCTCAGTTTGCAGAGCTGGAAACGTTAGGTGAATTGACAGAGATCGCTTGGAAACATGATGTACAGGTGATGATTGAAGGACCTGGACATGTTCCGATGGATAAAATCAAAGAAAATGTGGACAAGCAAATGGAGATTTGCAAAGAGGCACCATTTTATACATTAGGGCCTCTTACAACAGATATTGCTCCGGGATATGATCATATTACATCTGCCATCGGCGCAGCTATGATTGGCTGGTATGGAACAGCGATGCTATGCTATGTGACGCCAAAGGAGCATTTAGGGCTGCCGAACAAAGAAGATGTAAGAGAAGGTGTGATCGCTTATAAAATTGCCGCTCATGCTGCTGATCTAGCGAAAGGACATCCTGCTGCTCAAAAGCGCGATGATGCTTTATCAAAAGCAAGGTTTGAATTTAGATGGCGGGACCAATTCAACCTGTCACTTGATCCAGAAAGAGCGATGGCGTTCCATGATGAAACATTGCCTGCTGAAGGCGCTAAGACTGCCCATTTTTGCTCGATGTGCGGACCGAAGTTTTGCAGCATGAAAATTTCCCATGATATTCGCAATCAATCAGAAGAAGTGAAAAAAGAGATGGAGAAGAAGGCGAAGGAGTTTATCAGCGGAGGAAGCCAAATATATTCATCCTAAAAAAGAACCTGCGGGGTTTTATCAGATCGCGGAAAAGGGATAGAGATATTGTTTGAATTTAAACAAAATTTAAACTTCTTGTGTTTGAAAGGAAAGAAGGAGGGGAAACGAGTTGAGTAGAGAATGAATGAAAAGAGCCGATCTATTCGGCCAGCTAACAAGAGAAAGTGGAAGGTGATCTTATGATGAAAGTATTTAAGGTAACATTTCATATGAACAATGGGGAAGTGCTTGATTTCGAGCTAAAACGTCCAGCTACCTATGATGTGTATAAGAAAATTGAAGAAGCCAATCATTGGTTTAAGCTGAATAATGAAATCATTAACTTATTAAATGTGAATAGCATCCATGTTGAAACAGATTGACACAGAAAAGCCGCTCAGCGAGAGCGGCTTTCATTATGCAGAGAAATCATTCCGATTATTAAGCTGACCGCGGGACAGCCAGTTCTTTTTATAGAAATAAGCAATCACTTCAAGCCATAGACGCGGTGCTTTTTTCGGGAAAAAAGGTTTTTGATAATAAGCGTAAGCGGCTTTTAAGTCATCCCATTGATGGCATGCTTTTGTTTGTGTGAAACGGGCAACGTCGATGACCCTGACCTGTCCTTCCTTCGTTAAGATCAGATTCCGCAGGTGGATATCAGAAGGGTTCAACCCTTTCTCGCGTGCTTCTTCTAGCGCATCATCGACTTGTTCAATCATTTGTTTTTTAATAGGAATCCCCTTTGTGAGGCATTCATAAAAAGTATTTCCTTTAATATATTCCATTAAAATATACTGATCCCCAGATTCATAAATCTCAGGGTAGTAAGACGAACCAGAGAGTTTTTCATAAATGGCGGCTTCTTTGCGTGCAATATGCTGATAAGAAGGGAAAAAGACTTTTAGCGCCATCTTCTTACCGTTTTTTTTGTATGAAAAGACATAGGCACTTCTTCCTTTGCCACACAGCTCAAGCTCTGCCGGTTTAAAGGCAAGCTTATGAAGACGTTTATCCTCATGATACTGAATCGATTCGGCTAATCTTTTGACTTCTGACATTGACTTCACCTTCTTTGGTTTCAGTTTATGCGGCTGAAAAACGAATGATGAAAAACCGAGCATTCGATAAAGCAATGGATTGTATAAAACATACCATTTACGAATGAAGGATACAACGAAAGACTCTTCCCATATATTCATATCATCGATTTGGTTAATGTTTAGAAAAATGGGTCAAACTACATATGTCATGCATCGATCTCATGTTTTAAAGAGGTGTAAATAGTGAAAATGAAGATGAAATGTTTCGTTACAGGACTTATCATGACAAGTGTGCTTTTTTTCGCTGCGGATATGGAGGGAAAAGAACACTTCCAAAAGCAGTCAAACTCGATCACCGTACAGCTTGAAAAAGTCTATCTAGACGGAGATGTGAGTATTGAAAGACACCGGGCATCATTAGAAGACAAAGACACATTCTGGTCGCAGTATAAAGGCTGGACGCTAGTAGAACAGAAAGAGGATTTTGCGCTTTTTAGAAAGCAAATTGATGATATCTCTCCATTAAGTAAAGCAAATGGATATATCGGATTATCAGAGGACGGTGTGATTTCTACGTTTCATGGAAGGCCTGACGGTTGGGCGGAGCCCATTCATCTCTTTTTTCAAATTGATACGTCCCGTTTAGAAAGTCATGTAGAGGAGCAGCTTGAGCAAGGCATTCCTTTTCGAACAAAGGATGAATTTGAGCATGTGCTTGAAGTCATGAAGCCTTACCGAAATGAAATATCGTTTTAAAGCGTAAAACAGCTTGCTGGTGTGAAGGCCGCAAGCTGTTTTTTCATGGTGTCATCGTAAAAATGGATTGAGCGAACGTATGTTAACTTTTATTGCGGTTTTCTTCTCGATTTATGTTACAATGAAGAACAGTCAAAGAGGTGAAAACGGTGATAGAGTTTGTAAAAGGGACCATTGATTATGTGTGCCCGCAATATGTTGTCATAGAAAACGGCGGAGTGGGATATCAAGTCTATAGCCCAAACCCGTTTATCTATCAAATCAATAAACAAGAAACCATTTATACGTATCATTACATAAAAGAAGACGCTTTTTCGTTATATGGATTTCAAACACGAGAAGAAAAAGCGCTGTTCACAAAACTGTTAAATGTCACAGGGATTGGGCCGAAGGGGGCTCTAGCGATTCTTGCTTCCGGTGATCCTGGCGCTGTCATTTCAGCGATAGAACGTGAAGATGAAGCGTTCCTGATTAAGTTCCCTGGCGTTGGCAAAAAGACAGCTCGCCAAATCATTCTCGATCTAAAAGGAAAGCTAGCTGATGTCGTTCCGGAAATGATTGGCAATCTATTTAATCACGAGGACCATATTCAGGTTGAAACGCAGCAAACGGCATTAGACGAAGCGCTTGAAGCCTTAAATGTTCTTGGATACGGTGATCGCGAAATTAAAAAGGTTCTTCCAGTGTTAAAAGAAGAAAAGAATCTCACAACCGATCAATATGTGAAAAAAGCTTTACAAAAAATGTTGAAATAGGGTGATGTCTCATGGATGAACGGCTCGTCTCAACTGAAGCAGACAACCATGAATCAGCCATTGAGCAAAGTCTGCGGCCTCAGACACTTAGCCAATATATCGGTCAGCAAAAAGTAAAGGATAACCTCAGCGTGTTTATTGAAGCTGCCCGTATGAGGCAGGAAACGCTCGATCACGTCCTCTTATACGGACCACCCGGACTCGGGAAAACGACGCTTGCCTCAATTATTGCCAATGAAATGAATGTTCAGCTACGCACGACATCTGGACCAGCGATTGAACGTCCTGGTGATTTGGCGGCGATTTTAACGTCTCTTGAGCCAGGTGATGTGTTGTTTATAGATGAAATTCATCGCTTGCAGCGTTCAATTGAGGAAGTGCTTTATCCAGCAATGGAGGATTTTTGTTTAGATATCGTCATTGGCAAAGGAGATACAGCGCGCTCTGTACGGCTTGATTTACCGCCATTTACACTTGTAGGTGCCACAACCCGTGTCGGGCTTTTAACAGCACCGCTTCGTGACAGGTTTGGAGTACATGCAAGATTGGAATACTATGAGCAAAGAGATTTGGCTCACATTGTTTCAAGAACAGCCGAGCTGTTCGAGATTGGAATTGATCTTCGCTCAGCCGAAGAGATCGCAAGACGTTCGCGCGGTACGCCGAGGGTTGCCAATCGTCTACTCAGAAGAGTAAGAGATTTTGCCCAAGTGCTTGGAAATCATGCGATTACCGAGGACATTGCGGAAGATGCCCTTGAGCGCCTTCAAGTCGACAAGCTTGGTCTTGATCATATCGATCATAAGCTGCTTTTAAGTATGATTGAAAAATTTAGAGGCGGTCCTGTTGGGCTTGATACAATCTCAGCGACAATTGGAGAAGAATCACATACGATTGAAGATGTGTACGAACCGTATTTACTGCAAATTGGTTTCCTGCAAAGAACACCAAGAGGACGAGTCGTCACAAGAGAAGCGTATGAACACTTTCAAATGGAGGTTCCGATTCGTGACTGAATTCCCTAAAATATTGATGATTTTAGGTGGTGTCCTTTTTGCCGCAGGGTTAGTATTTCAATTGGTTGGTAAGCTTCCAGGTGATATTTTTGTGAAAAAAGGAAATGTGACCTTCTTTTTTCCTGTGATCACCTGCATTGTCATTAGCATCGTGCTCACGATATTACTGAATATCTTTGGACGGATGAAATAACGTTAACTAGTTAACTACAGAATAGGTGAAGGAAATGAAGTTAGAACTATTTGATTTTGATTTACCAGAAAGATTAATTGCACAAGTACCGCTTGAAAAACGTGACGCATCAAGACTGATGGTCTTAAACAAACAAACGGGTGAAGTGACACACGATACATTCTCACAAATTACCGATTATTTTCAAACGGGTGATTGCCTCGTTTTAAATAATACACGCGTTCTGCCGGCACGGTTGTTTGGAATGAAAGAGGATACAGGTGCAAAAGTTGAACTTCTTCTCTTAAAACAAGAGGAAGGAGACAAATGGGAAACACTTGTAAAACCAGCCAAACGAGTGAAAAAAGGAACAGTGATCACATTTGGTGATGGACGGCTTCAAGCGGTATGTACAGAAGAATTAGAACATGGCGGAAGAAAAGTTGAGTTTCAGTATACCGGCATTTTTTATGAAGTCCTTGAATCCCTTGGGGAAATGCCGCTACCTCCTTATATTAAAGAACAGCTTGACGATCGTGAACGCTATCAAACGGTGTATTCGAAAGAGGTCGGCTCCGCTGCTGCTCCAACTGCTGGTCTTCACTTTACAAACGAGCTGCTGGATGCGCTGAAAGAAAAGGGTGTGCACATCGCATTCATTACACTGCACGTGGGACTTGGTACTTTTCGTCCGGTCAGTGCAGATCGTATTGAAGAACACGAAATGCACGCAGAGTTTTACGAAATGAATGAAGAAACAGCAGCAGAGCTTAATCGCGTTCGCAAGGAAGGCGGGCGAATTATTTCAGTGGGGACTACGTCAACAAGAACGCTCGAAACCATTGCAAGTGAGCATGATGGCGAATTCAAAGCGTCAAGCGGCTGGACGTCAATCTTTATTTACCCAGGTTATACATTCAAGGCAATTGATGGCATGATCACGAATTTCCATCTGCCAAAATCCTCGTTAATCATGCTTGTCAGTGCATTAGCTGGGCGAGAGCATGTCCTAAAAGCGTACAATGAGGCTGTAAAAGAGGAATACCGTTTCTTCAGCTTTGGCGATGCCATGCTGATTCAATAACATCATACAACAAAGACAGGAGGGCTCATTTTGTCGCAATTACCGATACGTTATGAGTTCATTAAATCATGCAAACAAACAGGTGCACGACTAGGGCGTGTTCATACACCGCACGGCTCCTTTGACACGCCTGTATTTATGCCGGTAGGTACACTGGCTACAGTCAAAACGATGGCACCTGAAGAACTAAAGGCAATGGAAGCAGGCATCATCTTAAGCAATACGTACCACCTATGGCTCCGTCCGGGGCATGACATTGTGAAAGAAGCAGGCGGTCTGCACAAATTTATGAACTGGGATCGAGCGATTTTAACCGATTCAGGCGGATTCCAAGTGTTCTCTTTGAGTGAATTTAGAAAAATTGAAGAAGAAGGCGTTCACTTCCGTAATCACTTAAATGGTGATAAGCTGTTCCTTTCTCCTGAGAAGGCGATGGACATCCAAAATGCGCTTGGCTCTGATATTATGATGGCATTTGATGAATGCCCGCCATATCCAGCAGAATACGATTACATGAAACGTTCTGTAGAGCGGACAAGCAGATGGGCAGAACGCTGTCTAGAAGCGCATCAGCGCCCAGAGGATCAAGGGCTGTTTGGAATCATCCAAGGCGGAGAATACGAAGAGCTTCGTAAACAAAGTGCAAAAGATCTCGTGTCACTTGATTTCCCAGGCTACGCTATCGGTGGCTTATCTGTTGGGGAACCAAAAGATGTGATGAACCGTGTACTCGAGTTTACAACGCCATTGTTACCAGCAGACAAGCCAAGGTACTTAATGGGAGTAGGCTCACCAGATTCCTTAATTGACGGTGCCATTCGTGGTGTAGATATGTTTGACTGCGTACTACCAACGCGAATCGCTAGAAATGGTACGCTCATGACAAGCGAAGGACGTCTTGTTGTGAAAAATGCAAAATATGAGCGTGATTTCAGACCGATCGATGAAAATTGTGACTGTTACACATGTAAAAACTACACACGCGCTTATATTAGACATTTGATCAAAACAAATGAAACGTTCGGAATTCGATTAACAACTTATCATAATCTTCATTTTCTGTTAAAATTAATGGAGCAAGTGAGAGAAGCTATCCGTGAGGATCGTTTAGGTGATTTTAAAGAAGCGTTTTTTGAGCGTTACGGCTTTAACGAACCGAATGCGAAAAACTTTTAACGCATAAACGAAAAGCTTTACAATGCATTAGAAAGGGGTGAAATAGAATGGATGGTGGTATGGGTTCAATCATTATGATTGTTGTCATGTTTGCTGTGCTTTACTTCTTATTAATCCGTCCACAGCAAAAGCAACAAAAAGCTGTGCGTCAGATGCAGCAATCTTTATCAAAAGGCGATAAAATCGTCACAATCGGTGGTTTACACGGTGAAATCGACTACATTGATGAATCAAAAGTGGTCATCAAAACAAGCGAAAACAACCGTTTAACTTTCGATCGTCGTGCTATTAGAGAATTAGCTGACAAAGGCTAATCCTCCAATACATAGCCATAAAAAAAAGAGCGATATAGATCCGCTCTTTTTTTATTTGCCTCGAAGATTGACGCCAATCATTCCGCCGAACATACAAATGCCTAAAAATGCCCCATGATAGATGAACTGCTCTGGTGAAAAAGTTTCTCCAAACCCTAAATATTGAAACAAAAATACAGTGAGAGAAAAGGTCAGCGAAGTGATCGCACCAATGAGCCAGCCGCGCTCCTTTGCTTTTCCTCCAGAAATGATCCCCCCTAATAAAAGTGCCACAAAGGACAAAATCATAATCATCCATTTAAACGATGCTTCCTGCATACTTGTAAAGGTAAGCATAAGCGATACAAGTAAGCTTGTGACAATCATGACGATAAAAATCGCCATTAAGCCGGATAAAATCCCTTTTCCGATTTGTTTCGTTTCCTGCATGTGATTCGTCTCCTCTCCAATTGACCGAAGCTTGTCTTTTACTAAAATGTATTCACATAGAAGAAAAAATAGACATGTTTCTCACGATAAAAACAGAGGCTTTCTTTTCTACATAAATAAAGGGTTTTGACACAACCTATATGAGAGAAGGAGGGTTTACATCATATGCAGGACATCTTGATTATCTCCATGAGAACAATCATTTTATATTTTCTCATTTGGTTTATTTTTCGGTTAATGGGCAAAAGAGAGATTGGAGAATTAAGCATTTTAGATCTTGTCATTTTTATGATGATTGCAGAAATTGCAGTTCTCGCTATAGAAGAAGTCGAGGATCACATGTTACATACGGTATGGCCGATCCTGCTGTTAACCTTCATTCAGATTACACTTGCCTACCTCTCATTGAAATTCCAAGGTGTCCGGCGCTTTCTTGACGGCAAACCGGTCCTGCTCATCATCAATGGGAAAATCGACGAAGGTGCGATGAGAAAACAGCGATACAACTTTGATGACTTGCTCATTCAATTAAGAGAAAACAACATCGATAGCATTCAGGATGTGTCTTATGCCATTTTAGAGCCATCCGGAAAGCTCGCGGTCGTTGAAAAAGAGAACAAGCACACACACGGAGCGCTGGAGCTGCCACTTATTGCTGATGGCGTTGTACAACACGATCATTTGAAGCAAATTAATCAAAATGAACAGTGGCTGAAAGACGAGCTTGCCAAAAGGGGCTATCATGAAATTGACCAGATTTCCTATTGCAGTTTTAATCAAAAGACATTTTATATTGATTTGAAAGATGAAGTGATCAAGAAGAAATGAGCTAAAGCAGTTTCCCTATGAACGGGATGCGGCGAAGCTCTTCTCGCTTCACTAGCCCTAGACAGATTAATAGAATGACATACAGTGCGCATGTAACAAAGATCAGCATCACAAGCTCAATTGGGGCAGAAAAGAGCCCGTTCACTTGAGATTTCAGCCAAAGGCTTACAGCCCCAGTACCGATAATCACAAGAACGCATATCCCATATTCCTTCATTGGTAAATGAATAGGCAGTACTTTACCGACAGTAGCCGCATGAAGCAGCGTGACAAGGACGATGCCGATTAATATGGCAAGTGCTGCCCCCATAATACCAAAGCCTGGCTGTGAGGCAAGCACAAAGATCATTCCTGTCTTCACAACAGCACCTATCAGACTATTCGTCATCGCCGCACCAGCTAAATTGAGTGCTTGCAAAACGGCTTGAAGGGGCCCTTGAAAATAATACAATAGAAAAAATGGAGCCATGAATTTCACATAAATCGCCGCATGCGATGAACCATACATAAAGAGTGTTAAATCTTCTGCGTAAACAAAAAGAATAATACAGGAAATACCTCCACTGAGTAGACAAAGACGCATCGCCTGCTTCAGCCGGTATTCGACCGTTTTGCGTTTGTTTTGCTCCATTCCTTCACTGATCGCCGGGACCAGTGCAGTGGAGAGAGAATACGTAATAAAGCTAGGCAGTGTCAAAAGAGTCAGCGCAAGCCCAGTCAACTCCCCGTATTGTCTTGTCGCCTCAACAGCCGCATACCCAGCAATGGCAAGACTTTGCGCAACGACTATCGGTTCTAAAAACCAAGAAATATTCCCGATAAAACGGCTGCCTGTTGTTGGCAGGGCAATACTCATCAGCTGCTTAAATGTGTCCTTACCGTCATGAATTGCCTTGAAAAATCGTTTTCGCATGCGAATGGTCTTTTTATAACGAAAGGCAATCAGTAAATAAGCAAGTGAAATCATCTCTCCAATGACAGATGAAATCATCGCACCTGCTGCCGCGTATTCAATCCCATAAGGAAGAAAAGCTGTTGTACATACGGCCACTAGAGAAATTCTTGCAACTTGTTCCAGCACTTGAGATATGGCAAGCGGGCTCATTTGCTGTCTGCCTTGAAAATATCCTCTTAGCACACTGGAAATGGCGATGACTGGGACAACGGGCGTGATGGCAAGCAGTGGATAGACTGTTCTAGGATCTGTCAGCATATTTTCTGCCATGATGGGTGCAAACCATAAAAAGAGAGGCGTGAATATCAGGCTGAGTGTCCCTGTTACCGCAAGAGACATGACCAGAATTCGTTTTGTTTTCTGTTTGTCTCCGCGGGCTTCTGCTTCTGCGACAAGCTTACTTATAGCGACAGGCAGTCCGAATTGTGTCAGCGTCACAGCGAGAAAAAAGGTAGGAGCAGCCATCATATAAAGCCCGACTCCTTCTTCGCCAATGAATCTTGCAATGACAATTCGGTTGACAAAACCCAATATTCTCGTGATAAAACCTGCTAAAATTAAAATAATCGTGCCCTTTAAAAACGTTTGCTTCGTCAAATCAAAGATCACCTGCCTTCTCAAACGACATAGAATCATATACAATAAGATATGCGTGTATATCGTCCAAGCATGACAAGTCTCTCGATAAAAACTGAAAAGGGGGAGCATCCCATTGACACAACATCCGGCTGCAATTTACAAAGACCATTTAAAGCCTTTTCTGTTCAGTAAGCTTGAAGAATTCATCGTTTTGGGCTATAAAGATGTAGATTTAGAGGAATTATGGTCATACTTAGAGAATAAGAAATGGAAGAAAAAACAAGAGTATCCGATTCATGAAATGGTTGCAGATATTTTATCTGTGAAAATTGGCGAATTTATGAACTATGCAACCGTTCAGTCGTTTAAAACGTCTGCTTTTTTGGACAGTGAAGATGGCAAGAATATGCTAGATGAACTGTTGAAATAAGCCATCTTAATGGATTCAGGTGTTTAAGGAGGAAATACATAATGAAAAAAGGGCGCATTCTTGCGTTTTTCTTAGTGGTTCTGTTAATCGGAACTGGCGTAGGCTTACTAACAAAGCCTGTTGCGAAAGATATGACGCTAGGACTGGATTTACAGGGTGGATTTGAAGTCCTGTATGATGTACATCCAGTGAAAAAAGAGGACAAGATTACAAATAGTGTCCTCGTCAGTACAGTGGAGGCTTTAAACCGAAGAGCCAATGTGCTAGGTGTAAGTGAGCCGAACATCTCGATTGAAGGCAACAATCGTATCCGCGTGCAGCTTGCAGGGGTAAAAGATCAAAACAGAGCTAGGGAGATTCTTTCCACTGAAGCACAGCTATCCTTCAGAGATACGAATGATAAAGAACTCCTAAACGGGGCTGACCTAGTCGAAAACAGTGCAAAACAAACATTCAGTCAAACGAATGAGCCAATTGTGACGGTTAAACTAAAGGATGCGAAAAAATTTGGTGACGTCACAAGAAAAGTAGCGGCGATGGCGCCGAATAACCAGCTTGTCATTTGGCTTGATTACCACAAAGGAGATTCCTTCAAAAAAGAAGTCTCAAAATCAGACCACAAGTATGTCTCTGCGCCGAATGTGAATCAAGAAATTAACAGCAGTGACGTGCAAATTGAAGGGAAATTTACTGTCCAAGAGGCAAAAGACCTTGCAAGTATTTTAAATGCTGGGGCACTGCCAGTGAAATTGACAGAAAAATATTCAACATCTGTGAGTGCACAGTTTGGTGAACAAGCACTGAACGAAACGGTGTTCGCAGGAATTGTAGGAATCGCATTTATTTTCTTATTCATGCTGCTTTATTACCGATTACCTGGTCTTGTCGCTGTCATTACACTTTCAGCTTATATTTACATTACGCTTCAAGTGTTTGACTGGATGGGTGCAGTCATGACGCTGCCTGGAATTGCGGCATTGATTCTAGGGGTAGGGATGGCTGTTGATGCCAACATTATTACCTATGAGCGGATCAAAGAAGAGCTCAAGCTCGGCAAATCAGTTCGTTCTGCTTTCAGATCAGGGAACCGCCGATCCTTTGCGACCATCTTTGACGCAAACTTAACAAGTATTATTGCCGGTGGCGTGCTGTTCTTCTTCGGGACAAGCTCGGTAAAAGGATTTGCAACGATGCTCATCCTGTCGATTTTAACTAGCTTTATCACAGCTGTCTTCCTATCAAGATTCCTTCTCGGGCTACTTGTTGAAAGCCGCTATCTTGACCGAAGAAAAGGCTGGTTTGGTGTTCGTCAAAAAGACATTATGAACATTCATGAAACAACAGAAACCACAGAACCAAAAACACCATTTGATAAGTGGGATTTCGTCAGCAAACGTAAAGGATTTATGATTTTCTCAGCTACTATCACGATTGCGGGAATCATCGTTCTTTCCATCTTCAAGCTGAATGCGGGAATTGACTTTACAAGTGGAACTAGAATTGATATCCAAAGTGATCACAAGCTGTCAACTGAACAAGTTGAGCAAGACTTTAAAAAGCTGGACCTTGAGACAGACAGTGTCGTGTTATCGGGTCAAAAAGAAAATCAGGCAGCAGCGAGATTTGTCGGTGTGCCGAATAAAGAAAAGATTGCTGAAGTGAAAGATTACTTCAAAGATAAATACGGGACGGAGCCGAACGTAAGTACAGTGTCTCCGACTGTTGGAAAAGAGCTTGCCCGAAATGCATTATATGCTGTCATCATTGCTTCAATCGGGATCATTTTATATGTCTCCGTTCGTTTTGAATATAAAATGGCCATTGCAGCGATTATTTCACTGTTGTATGACGCGTTCTTTATCGTCGCCTTCTTTAGTATTACGCGTTTAGAGGTAGATGTCACCTTCATTGCGGCGATCCTCACAGTCATCGGATATTCGATCAACGACACGATCGTCACCTTTGACAGGGTTCGTGAACAAATGAAGAAACGAAAACCAAAAACCATTGAAGATCTATCGTACATTGTGAACTTAAGTTTACAGCAAACCTTTACGCGATCTGTCAACACGGTATTAACCGTACTTGTCGTTGTAATCGCACTCCTTATCTTTGGATCAGCGTCAATTACAAACTTCTCCATTGCCTTACTTGTTGGTCTGTTAACAGGGGTGTACTCATCTCTCTATATCGCAGCGCAAATTTGGCTCATGTGGAAAGGCCGTGAAATGAAAAAACCGGCGAAAATTGATACTGAGCAAGATATTTAATTGAGAGAGACTGCCAAAGCGGCAGTCTTTTTTCTGTCGTTTTTCCGGAAATAAGGCGATTCGAAAAAATATTTCGGGTATCATTGATCTCGAAATGGTCTTTTGCTATAATGACATACGTTTAGACCAGTATAGAAAGCAAGTGTCCGGTTTAGGCATTTTCTGGTATCTTGCTTAACGATGAAGAAGAGACAAATTGCAACGATCTTAGGCGGCATGGTATATAAGCCGAAAGCGCTTGAAACTGTAGAAGTAGACATTGATGAACTGATGATTGAATGGTTTAAGATTGAAAAGAATGCACCAGCTATTCAGCAAACAATCGGAAACCTCAATATCCGCCAAAACTATCAAGTAACAGTCATCGCTATCGTGAGAAAATCATATGAGAAAATGTTAAATCCAGGACCTGAAACGGTCATTGAAGAAGGGGATACCCTTGTTATTTCTGGAGAAAGACAAGAAATAAAGAACCTCATTAAAAGAAAAACTCAGCAGCTAATTCATGCCCATGCTGATAGATTTTCTTCCTATTTTTCTTTCTGTGTTTAAAAAGGACAATGAAAAGGGAAGAATAAAAGAAAAAGCTTGGGGGATATGTAGATGAATAAACAACAATGGACCATCATACTCGCATTTATTTTCGTATTAATTGTCTCAGTATTTGCCGTGATCAATGTGCGGCCAGTGCAAGTTGACTACTTATTTGGATCGGCTGAATGGCCGCTTATCCTTGTCATTATTGGTTCTGTGCTTATGGGCGGACTCATTGTGGCTTTTGCAGGGATTTTCCAAATTGTGAAACTAAAACGTGAACTAAAGGCTTTAAAAGCTGAGCGTGCAGCCACACCTGCACCTGCTGTTTCGAATAAAAAGATCGACAAAGACGTTCAAAAGAAACCGAATGTGACGCCTTTAAAAGAACAGCCAGCATCATTTGACCGGAAGGAAAAATAATCTTCCAGCACAATTTCATAAAATAAAAATTGAAACCCCTCAGGCCACTCTAGTATAATAGTGTGGTTGAGGGGTGAATTTATGTTATTATCCAAAATGCGCTGGGAATATGAACATCCAAGCGAAGAAAAAGTGAAATCACTCTCTGAAAATCTGAATATTTCAGCGCTGACTGCATCGCTTCTTGTAAAAAGAGGACTCGAAGAAGTAGAAGAAGCGAGGTCTTTTTTATTTGATCAAAAAGCCGAATTTTATGATCCATTTCTATTAAAAGGAATGAAAGAAGCAGTAGAGCGCATCAACAAAGCGATCGAAGAGCAGGAATCGATTGTGATCTTCGGAGACTATGATGCGGATGGTGTGACAAGTACATCTGTGCTTTTACATACATTAAAAGAGTTGTCTGCGAAAGTAGACTTTTATATTCCAGATCGATTTAAAGAAGGCTACGGGCCTAATGAACAGGCTTTTCGATATATCAAAGAGCAAGGTGCATCGCTTGTCATCACGGTCGATACAGGCATTGCAGCTGTTAATGAAGCACGTATTGCAAAAGAAATAGGGTTAGACCTGATTATTACAGATCACCATGAACCAAGTGAGGAGCTGCCTGAGGCACTTGCGATTGTCCATCCGAAGCAGCCAGGCTGTGAGTATCCCTTTAAAGAGCTTGCCGGTGTAGGTGTGGCGTTTAAAGTGGCGCATGCACTTCTTGGGAAACTACCAACTCAGCTGTTAGATCTTGCGGCGATTGGGACAATAGCGGATCTTGTGCCGCTTCATGATGAGAATAGATGGCTTGCTAAAAAAGGCCTTATGCAGCTTAGACAGTCGAATAGACCGGGGCTGAAGGCGTTATTGAAAGAAGCGGGCGCTACTCTTGAAGAAGCAAATGAGGAAACGGTCGGCTTTCAAATTGCGCCAAGGCTGAATGCTGTAGGACGAATTGAACAGGCAGATCCAGCTGTTCATCTTCTTATGACAGAGGATAAAGCTGAAGCAGAAGAACTCGCTCGTTTTGTACAAGAACTGAATAAAGAACGTCAAAAAATTGTGAGTAAGATTACAGAAGAAGCCATTCAAATGGTTGAAGAGACAGATAATGACCAGTCTGCCATTGTTGTAGCGAAAGCTGGCTGGAATCCGGGTGTTGTCGGAATTGTTGCTTCTAAATTGACGGATACATTTTCTCGTCCGGCGATTGTGCTTGGAATAGATGAAGAGACACAAATGGCAAAAGGATCAGCGCGGAGTATTCCTGGCTTCGATCTATTTTTCCATTTAAGCAAATGCCGCGACATTCTGCCGCATTTCGGTGGGCACCCGATGGCTGCGGGCATGACACTTCAAGCGGATGATGTTCCTTTACTAAGGGAAAGATTAAATCAATATGCGGATGAAACATTGACAGAAGAAGATTTTATTCCGATTCAGCGGGTCGATGCTGTATGTAAGGTAGACGAATTAACGGTTGAAGCGATTGAAGAAGTGGGGATGCTATCACCATTTGGCATGCAAAACCCAAAGCCTTTCATCATGATTGAAGATGCGAGACTTGAAGAAATCCGAACAATTGGAGCAAATCAGAATCACATTAAAATGTCTCTGAAAGATGAAGACAAGCTGCTTGACTGTGTCGGTTTTCATCAAGGTCAATTAAAAGAAGAAATTGTCACAGGTAGCCGTATTTCCGTCATTGGTGAAATGTCCATCAATGAATGGAATAACCGGAAGAAACCACAGCTCATGCTAAAAGATGCCCGAGTAGATGAATGGCAGTTGTTTGATTTGCGCGGCAAAAAGGATTGGGAAAAGACCATTTTCACGCTTGATCCAGAAAAATATGTGGTGGTCTGTTTTGATGAAGATACAAAACAGGAAGTCAATATCCCGATTCACCATGTCCACGCAGAAAATGTTTCAACATTCGATGTAGAAGGCAAGTATGTCGTTTTTGCAGATGTACCTGCAGATGAACACTTGCTAAGGCAGCTGTTAGAAAATCAAAAGCCAGCGAGAGTGTATACGGTTTTCCAAAGAAAAGAAGATCATTTCATGTCCTCTTTCCCTAGCCGTGATCAATTCAAATGGTTGTATGGCTTCTTGTTGAAACGAGGAAGTTTCCCTCTCAAGGAACAAGGAATGGAGCTTGCGAAACATAGAGGCTGGACAAAAGATACAATGATTTTTATGACAAAGGTGTTTTTTGAACTCGGTTTTGTTAAAATAGAGAATGGTGTGCTGTCAATAGTTCATGATGCCCCTAAAAAAGATTTAACGGCATCAGCATCCTATACAGCAAAACAACGATTGATGGAACTCGATCAAACACTAACTTATTCCTCAGCTAAAGAGCTGAAGGAATGGCTGAATAGCATGATGAGCGAAGTCTCACCTGTGCTTTGACGTACGAGGAGGAAAAGGAAAAGATGGATTTAAAACAATATGTGACAGTTGTACCTGACTACCCAAAGGAAGGTGTACAATTTAAAGATATTACAACGTTAATGGATAAAGGCGAAGTGTACCGTTATGCAACGGATCAAATCGTTGAATACGCGAAGGAAAGAGACATTGATCTCATTGTTGGACCTGAAGCGCGTGGATTCATTATTGGCTGTCCTGTAGCATACGCACTTGGTGTAGGTTTTGCACCGGTTCGTAAAGAAGGAAAGCTTCCTCGTGAAGTCGTTAAAGTTGAATACGGCTTAGAATATGGGAAAGATGTATTAACGATTCATAAAGATGCGATTCGTCCTGGTCAGCGTGTATTGATTACAGATGATTTACTTGCGACTGGTGGAACAATTGAAGCGTCCATCAAGCTTGTAGAAGAATTGGGCGGCGTTGTGGCAGGAATTGCATTCTTGATTGAGCTGACGTATCTGGATGGCAGAAAGAAGCTTGACGGTTACGACATCTTGACGTTAATGCAATACTAATGGAGTTTTACGAAAAAAGCACTCGGTAAGAAGGGTGCTTTTTTCCTATCAAAAATCTTTTAGCGGACTTCTTCTCTTTACATCTATCGAATTTTTCTTGATAATAAACTACAATACAGTTTTCATTTAAAAAGGTGATTCCATGGCGAACGAACAAGTTTTAACGGCGCAGCAGGTCATTGACAAGGCAAGAGAATACCTGTCCGCTGAACATATTCAATTTATAGAGCGAGCATATGAATATGCTGAAAATGCACATAAGGAGCAATACCGGAAGTCTGGTGAGCCTTATATTATCCATCCAATTCAAGTGGCGGGGATTCTTGTTGACCTTGAAATGGACCCATCGACCATTGCAGGCGGTTTCCTGCACGATGTTGTCGAGGATACAGATGTGACATTACAGGATTTAAAAGAGCATTTTAACGAAGAAGTTGCGATGCTTGTTGATGGTGTAACAAAGCTCGGGAAGATTAAATATAAATCACAAGAAGAACAGCAGGCCGAAAACCATCGAAAAATGTTTGTTGCAATGGCGCAGGATATACGCGTCATCTTGATTAAACTGGCAGATCGTTTGCACAATATGAGAACGCTCAAACACCTTCCTCAGGAAAAGCAGCGTAGAATTTCAAATGAAACCCTTGAAATTTTTGCACCGCTTGCGCACAGGTTAGGGATTTCAAAGATTAAGTGGGAGCTTGAAGATACAGCACTCCGTTACTTAAATCCGCAGCAATATTACCGGATCGTGAATCTCATGAAGCGCAAACGAGCGGAACGCGAGGAATACTTGGACGAGGTTGTCAATGAAGTAAAAGATCGTGTGTCAGAGGTAAATATCAAGGCTGAATTTTCCGGAAGACCAAAGCATATTTATAGTATTTATCGCAAAATGGTCCTGCAAAATAAGCAGTTTAATGAAATTTATGATCTACTGGCAGTTCGTATTTTGGTTGACAGCATTAAAGACTGTTATGCCGTGCTCGGGATTATCCATACATGCTGGAAGCCGATGCCAGGCAGGTTTAAGGATTATATTGCCATGCCAAAGCCGAATATGTACCAATCGCTCCATACAACAGTGATTGGACCAAAAGGTGATCCGCTTGAAGTTCAGATCCGTACAGTGGAAATGCATGAAATTGCAGAGTACGGAATTGCGGCGCACTGGGCATACAAAGAAGGAAAAGAGTCAGCAGAATCAACGGAGGAAGCGGTCTTCCAGAAGAAGCTTTCTTGGTTTAGAGAAATCCTTGAATTCCAAAATGAATCTACAGATGCAGAAGAATTTATGGAATCGTTAAAAATCGATCTCTTCTCTGATATGGTGTTTGTGTTTACACCAAAAGGAGACGTCATTGAACTGCCATCAGGTTCTGTTCCGATTGACTTTTCTTACCGGATTCACTCGGAAATTGGGAACAAAACGATCGGTGCGAAGGTCAACGGAAAGATGGTCACGCTCGATCATAAATTGAAAACAGGTGACATTATTGAAATTCTGACATCAAAGCACAGCTATGGACCAAGTCAGGATTGGGTGAAACTTGCCCAAACCTCCCAAGCGAAGCACAAGATCAGACAGTTTTTCAAAAAACAGCGCCGTGAAGAAAATGTCGAAAAAGGCCGAGAACTCGTGGAGAAAGAAATCAAAAACCTTGAGTTTGATGTCAAAGACATTCTGACAGCTGAAAACCTGCAAAAAGTGGCTGACAAATTTAATTTTTCAAACGAAGAGGACATGTATGCAGCGGTTGGTTATAACGGAATTACTGCACTCCAAGTCGCCAATCGTTTAACTGAAAAAGAAAGAAAACAAAGAGATCAAGAAGAACAAGAAAAAACGGTTCAAGAAGTGACTGTAGAGCCAAAGACATATCACGGGAAGAAACGAGAAGCAGGTGTAAGAGTCAAAGGGATAGATAACCTGCTTGTCCGCTTATCTAAGTGCTGTAATCCCGTTCCTGGTGATAGCATTGTTGGTTTTATTACGAAAGGCCGAGGCGTATCCGTTCACCGTGATGACTGTCCGAACGTGAAGACGGGAGAAGCGCAGGAACGGTTAATCCCGGTAGAGTGGGAGCATGAACAGCCTGCTCGAAACCGTAAAGAATACAATGTGGAAATTGAAATACTAGGATATGACAGACGCGGCTTACTCAACGAGGTGCTTCAAGCAGTCAACGAAACGAAAACGAACATCTCGTCAGTTTCTGGTAAGTCTGATCGTAACAAAGTGGCGACGATCCATATGGCGATCTTTATCCAAAACATTAACCATTTGCACAAAGTGGTAGAACGCATTAAACAAATCAAAGACATTTACTCTGTTCGCCGATTCATGAATTAGAAAGGAAGTATATCGTCTATGAGGCTTGTAGTGCAGCGTGTGACAAGTGCATCTGTGAAGGTAGAAGAAGAGATTACAGGTGCCATCAATGAAGGATATATGGTACTTGTTGGTGTCACACTTGAAGATACAGAAGAAGATGTGCATTATTTAGCTGATAAGCTTGCACATTTACGTATTTTTGAGGATGAAAACGGGAAAATGAATCATTCGTTATTGGATGTAAAAGGAAGCGTCCTGTCTGTGTCTCAGTTTACCCTTTACGGTGATACGAGAAAGGGCAGAAGGCCAAACTTTATGAAAGCAGCCAAGCCAGATGCTGCGAACGCCCTTTACGAATGTTTCAATAAAGCCCTTAGAGAAAAAGGTATTCATGTAGAAACTGGCCGCTTTGGCGCGATGATGGATGTGTCATTGACCAATTCAGGACCCGTGACCATCTGGATGGATAGCAAAGAATAGATTCACTTTAGACTGTAGATAAACTCTTGCAGGAGTTTGTTTAGAGTCTTTTTCTTTTGCGACAAAATAAAAAAGAGGCACGAAGGCCTCTTTTTTCTAGCGGAAATATTGTTTTAATCCTTCCGTCATTCCTTCTGTGACTCGTTCTTGGTAAGAGGCACTATAGATGATGGCTTCCTCCTGAGGATTGCTTAAATAACCGAGTTCATATAAAAGAGAAGGCCGTTTGTTTTCTCTTAACACAAAGTAATCTCCGAATTTCACACCCTTATCAGGGATTTGAGAGCGTTTAGCAACTTCTGTATGAACGTTTGTCGCTAATTGCTGGTCTTTTGCTGCTTGATAATAATACGCCGTACTTCCTCTGACACTTGGGTCCATAAAACTATCATAATGAAGACTAATAAATGCATCTGCATTTCTGTAATGAGATGTCGCAACCCTCGATTGAAGGCTAATAAAAGTATCTTCACTTCTAGTTAAATAAACATTTGCTCCAGAAGCCCTTAATTTGCCTGCCAGTAGATTGGCGGTTTTGATGGTAATGTTTTTCTCAAAGGCACCATCTGCGCCAATCGTGCCGCTGTCTTTTCCACCATGACCTGGATCAAGAACAATCGTTTTTCCTTTTAAAGAACCTGTTCCAGACGATGAATCCTGCTGTGGTCTTGGTGCCTCGCTGCTATTTTTATTCGTTTGAACGACCCAGCTTGCTACATAACCAGTTCCGCCGTTTGATAACGTCACCTCGTACCAGTCACCTTGCGTGCGAACAATTTGGTACGCAGCGCCTTTTGTGGCTCTTTCTGCAATCTGAGCAGAGGTAGAAGCACTTTTTCGAATGTTGGTGCCATCGTAGACAATGTACGCTTTCTTTTGAGAAGTCGAAGAAGATGAATTCTTTTCACCCGCCGAACTCGCTCCATTGCTTGTGACGATGTAATAGCTTGCTGCCCAGCCTTTCACACCTTTTGCCTCAATTTCATACCAGCCATTCTGCTCGCGCAAAATGGTAATCTGTGTGTTGCGTGCAAGTGAAGCGACGACTTGTGCATTTGGTGCCGCCGATTGCCTTACATTCAAGCTCGATACGCCAACTGTGCCTGTCTGTTTAGAGCGAGAGGACTCGCCAGAGCTTGATTGAGAAGCTTTTTGGCCGCCTGACACATAATCAGAGTGAACCCAGCCTACTGCTTGTTTATACGAAATTTTTGTCCATTCGCCGCTTGTCTGCAGCTTTTTACCGGAAGCGCCTTGCGGGAAAGTTCCGACGACTTGATAGGAAGTCCCAGGGCCTGTCCGTATGCGAAGGTCAGAGGCTGTCGATGTAATGGAACTGCTGCCTGCTGAGCTTTGATTTTGCGTCTTTGGCTTAGCAGCCTTTTGTCCGCCAGATGATGTTGTAATCAGCCATGAGACGACCCAGCCTTTTTGACCGTTCGAAAGCCCGATCTGTACCCATTCGCCTTGTTTCGTGAGAATGGGATAGCTTTCTCCGCGCTTCACAACAGCCGCGATTCCATAGCTTAAGCCAGGACCTGTTCTCACATTGATTTCATCTGTAGCGACCACAGCTTGATCTGTTTGTGCTGTAGCATGTGCCATCGGCAAAGTACTTGCGATGAGAACAAAACAGGTAAGAAGCATCATGATTTGATTGTGTTTTTTTAGATTCAAAACGGTGTTTTCCCCTCCCTTGTAAAACCGGTGAATGTAAATTCGTTATGTAATGGATGAATTCCTTGCAGTTTCCCTAATAAAAATGAATCAATCTGTTTATACTAAATAAAAACGTGATAAAAGGATGTACAAACATGAGATTAAGCAGAAAATTAGGACGAGTGCAATATAATGGACATCGTGATATCGATCGCTGGCAGCACGATGAAATGGATCAACCAGGCTTCCTTGAAGAAACCGCATCTGAATACGGATGTACGTCAAAAGAAGAGCTGGAAAAGAAAAAGAGGCACGGCAAGGGTTGACAGAGTGGCAGCACCGACCTTATTATAATATAAATCAACACACTTGAAAATTTAAAATGTGGAACTGATGATAGAGAATAGTAGGGTAAATTGCGTGAGCAGAGAGGAATCGCCTTAGGCTGAAAGCGAATCCGCATGGCATTTATCACGAAAGAACACTCTGTAGGTTTCCTGCTGAACGCTCTAAAAATGAGTCAATAGGCGGAGAACGTGAATCTGCGTTAAGGATTTGAGCGGGAACATGGCTAGAGCATGTTCCAACTAGGGTGGCACCACGGGTATAACTCTCGTCCCTACTATACACATAGTAGAGGCGGGGGTTTTTTATATGTCCACATAAAAAATGAATGATGGTCGTAGGAGGACGAAAAATGAGTTTTAATATTCCAAGAGGCACACAGGATATTTTACCTGGAGAGTCAGAACGCTGGCAGTATGTTGAACAAATTGCAAGAGATACATGTGCAGCCTTTCAATACAAAGAAATCCGCACACCGATTTTTGAGCATACAGAGCTGTTTGCACGGGGAGTAGGCGAATCAACCGATATCGTTCAAAAAGAGATGTATACATTTGAAGATAAAAAGGGACGCAGCATCACCCTTCGTCCAGAGGGGACAGCATCAACTGTACGTTCTTATGTAGAAAATAAATTATTTGCACAACCAGCGCAGCCAACAAAGCTGTATTACATCGGGCCAATGTTCCGCTATGAACGTCCGCAAACGGGAAGATATCGTCAATTTTATCAGTTTGGGATTGAAGCGATCGGTTCAAAGGATCCAGCCATTGATGCAGAAGTGATTTCCCTTGCGATGAGTGTTTATGAGAAAGCAGGTCTTTCTAACTTAAAGCTTGTCATTAACAGCCTTGGTGACAAAGAGAGCCGTGCAGACTACCGCGAGGCACTTGTTAAGCACTTTGAGCCAAGAATCGATGAATTCTGTCATGACTGTCAAACTCGTTTACATCAAAATCCGTTGCGAATTCTTGATTGTAAAAAGGATCGTGACCACGAATTGATGGCAACGGCTCCATCCATTCAAGATTACTTAAATGATGAATCACGGACTTATTTTGAAAAGGTGAAACAATACTTAACAGATATAAGCGTTGAATATGTCGTCGATCCGAACTTGGTGCGTGGTCTTGATTACTACAATCACACAGCATTTGAGATCATGAGTAATGCTGAAGGCTTTGGTGCGATTACCACATTAGCCGGCGGTGGCCGATATGATGGACTTGTTGAAGGAATTGGCGGTCCTGAATCACCAGGAATTGGTTTTGCTATGAGTATTGAGCGTTTCCTATCAGCAATCGATGCTGAAGGAATTGATCTTCCACTGCAAGATGGCATTGATCTATACATTGCTGCACTAGGTGATGATGCGAAAGATTACGCTGTTTCATTATTAAATCGTCTGAGAAAAGAAGGCATTTCAAGTGAAATGGACTATACAGGGAAGAAATTAAAAGGACAATTTAAAGCGGCTGATCGATTGAAAGCCAAGTTTATAGCTGTCCTTGGTGAAGATGAGCTCGCGCAGCACATTGTGAATGTAAAAGATACGACAACGGGTGAACAAATTGAAGTGAAGCTTGATGAGCTGATTCAAATGATGAAGGCACACAAGAAGGCGTAAAGAAGGAGTGGAATGTTTGTGTTTGGTAGAACTTTTTATTGTGGAGAAGTAACAGAAGACCAAATCGGTCAAACCGTTGTATTAAAAGGATGGGTTCAAAAAAGACGTGACCTTGGCGGATTAATCTTTATCGATCTTCGTGACCGTACAGGAATTGTACAAGCGGTTTTCAATCCAGACCTTTCAAAAGAGGCGCTTGAGACAGCAGAATCGATTCGTAATGAATATGTCCTTGATATTAAAGGAACGGTTGTGGCGAGAGAAGAAGCAACAATCAATCCAAATCTAAAAACAGGGAAAATTGAAATACAAGTCGAAACGGTCAGCGTGTTAAATGAAGCGAAGACTCCTCCTTTTGTGATTTCAGATCAAGCGGATGAGGTATCAGAAGATGTGCGCCTTAAATACCGTTACTTAGACCTTCGCCGTCCTGCTATGTTTGAAACGATGAAAATGCGACATGAAGTCACGAGGGCATTCCGCCATTTCCTAGATGATAACGGCTTCCTAGATATTGAAACACCAATCTTAACAAAAAGTACGCCAGAGGGTGCACGTGACTATCTTGTTCCAAGCCGTGTACATGAAGGAGAGTTCTATGCCTTGCCTCAGTCCCCGCAATTATTTAAACAATTGCTAATGGTCTCAGGTATGGATCGTTATTATCAAATTGCCCGCTGCTTTAGAGATGAAGACTTACGTGCTGACCGTCAGCCGGAATTCACACAAGTCGATATCGAAATGTCCTTTATGAGTCAAGAGGACATTATGACGCTTGCTGAAGAGATGATGGCAAAGGTGATGAAAGATGTCAAAGGCGTAGATCTGACATTGCCATTACCACGTATGACATATGATGAAGCGATGAATTCTTATGGTTCTGATAAACCAGATACACGTTTTGAGATGAAGCTTGTCAACATTTCAGACACGGTAAAAGACTCTGACTTCAAAGTCTTTAGCGGAGCTGTGAAAAATGGTGGAGCTGTGAAAGCCATCAATGTCAAAGGAGCTGCAGCGAACTACTCAAGAAAAGACATTGATGCCCTTGGTGCATTTGCAGCGAACTACGGTGCAAAAGGTCTAGCTTGGCTTAAAGCAGAAGGGCCAGAATTAAAAGGACCGATTGCTAAATTCTTTGACGAAGCAAAGCAAGTAGAATTAAAAGAGCAACTGCAAGTCGAAGAAGGCGACCTTTTACTTTTTGTTGCAGATAAGACGTCTGTTGTCCATGACGCACTTGGCGCCCTTCGCCTAAAACTCGGCAAAGAGCTTGAACTCATTGATGAGTCTCAATTCAACTTCTTATGGGTTGTTGATTGGCCGCTGCTTGAAAAAGATGAAGAAGAAGGCCGTTTCTATGCTGCCCATCATCCTTTCACAATGCCAGTACGCGACGACCTTGAATTAATTGAGACAAGCCCAGAAGACATGAAGGCACAGGCTTACGATCTTGTCCTAAATGGCTATGAGCTTGGCGGAGGTTCGATTCGTATTTTCGAAAAGGACATTCAAGAAAAAATGTTTAGCTTACTTGGCTTTTCAAAAGAAGAGGCTTATGAACAATTCGGCTTCCTTCTAGATGCTTTTGAGCACGGTGTTCCTCCGCACGGCGGAATCGCACTCGGTCTTGACCGCTTAGTGATGCTGCTTGCTGGCCGCTCTAACCTAAGAGACACGATTGCGTTCCCGAAAACGGCAAGTGCGAGCTGCGTGCTAACAGATGCTCCAGGCCATGTGAGCGAGGCGCAGCTTGATGAGTTAAGCTTAGCCATTAAAACAAAAGTAAAACAGTAAAATAGACGCATATATATAGGCATGTAAACGCTTGAAAAAGCGTCATGCCTATGATATGCTTTCTTCAATCAATAAATAAAGTCCTGATACGTACGGTGGTTACCTAGTTTTGACCGAACATTTTTTTATACGGGAGCTTGCCTTTCCTTTCTGCATAAATGCCTCTTTAGAGGACTTATAAAGTCAGGAAGAAAGCACCCACCTGCATGGTGCGGGGTTCAAAACGAAGGAAAAGCTGGCGGCGTTGTCGGGACTTTTTTGTGTTTTTTTCGTTTACAGAAGGATGACGGAGAAGTCTGAATATGATATGATTCTTTCGATTCATTTTAAATAAAGGTGGAGTGAGGCACTTGTTACATCAGTTTTCAAGAAACGAGCTTGCCATTGGCAAGGAAGGCTTAAATATACTAAAAAACAGTACAGTTGCAGTGCTTGGTGTGGGAGGCGTTGGCTCATTTGCAGTTGAGGCACTCGCTCGTTCAGGCGTTGGCCGTATTGTTCTTGTTGATAAAGATGATATTGATATTACAAATGTAAATCGTCAGCTGCCAGCATTGCTTTCAACAGTTGGTCAGCCAAAGGTTGACTTAATGCAGGCGAGAATCGCTGATATTAATCCAGAATGTGAAGTGGTTGCGCTCAAGATGTTTTATACAGAGGAAACATATGAGCAATTTTTTGAATATCCGCTTGATTATGTCATCGATGCATCAGATACGATTCACTATAAAATTCATTTAATGAAAGAGTGTCTGAAACGAGGTGTGAACATCATTTCGAGTATGGGAGCTGCAAACAAAACAGATCCGACTCGCTTCAAAATTGATGACATTTCAAAAACCCATACCGACCCAATTGCAAAAGTCGTGAGAACGCGTCTACGAAAAGAAGGGATTCGTAAAGGAATTGAAGTCATTTTCTCTGACGAAAGTCCGATTGTCATTCGTGAAGATGTTAGAAAAGAAGTTGGAAATGATGAAGCGAAGATTCGCAAGGCACAAATGCCGCCATCTTCCAATGCATTCGTCCCATCTGTTGCAGGACTGATCATGGGTGGTCATGTTATTATGCAGCTTTTGAAAGATATTCCAATTACACGTGTGAAGGATAAATAAACAGCCACCTGCTAATTAGGCAGGGGCCAGCGTGTAGACAAACCCTCGCATTCGGTGTCAGATATGTGCTTCGGTGCTCACGAATGTTCAATTCGCTCCGCTCCGATGCTCGTCCTTCCTAGGGCTGCAAAGGTTTTCTATCACGCTGAAAAGAAGACAAAGGGCTAAAATCAAGATCATTTTAGCCCTTTGTCAACAATCTGACAGCCCCCCTGCTAATTAGGCAGGGGGCTTTTTTTATTTTTGGCGTTTTAAATTCTCATATACTTGTTTCAGTGCGCCTTCAAATTTGCCTGTTTGCTTCGGTTCATAGTATTGCTTGTTTTTCAGCGGATCAGGTAGGTACTGCTGCTTCACCCAGCCGTTTTCATAATCGTGTGGATATAAGTAGTCGACACCTCTACCGAGTGCTGTAGCTCCTTTGTAGTGAGCATCTTTTAAATGAACAGGGATTTCACCTATTTTCCCTGAACGAATGTCACCAAGTGCCGCATCGATTGCCTTATATGCTGAGTTGGACTTAGGAGAAAGACACAGTTCAATGACTGCATTAGCCAGCGGAATTCGTGCTTCTGGGAAACCGACTCTTTCTGCTGTCTGAACAGCGCTTAACACACGAGGTCCAGCTTGAGGACTAGCTAAGCCAATATCTTCGTAAGCCATCACGAGTAGCCTTCTTGAAATGCTTTCAAGGTCTCCTGCTTCAATCAGTCTGGCAAGGTAATGTAGTGCCGCATCTGCGTCCGATCCTCTAATGGATTTTTGAAAAGCCGAGAGGACATCATAATGAGCATCACCATTCTTATCATGTGAGAAGCTCTTTTTTTGTAAACATTCTTCTGCTGCGGCAAGAGTGATCATAATATGCCCAGCTTCATCTGCTTTTGTCGATAAGACAGCTAGCTCTAACGCATTTAAAGCAGAGCGTACATCTCCGCCGCATCCGTTGGCAAAATGATGCATCGCTTCATCGTCCACTGTCACCTCATAACCGCCAAGTCCGCGATGTTCATCCTGTAATGCTCTTGTTAATGCAGCCTTGATTTGCTCTGTTTCAAGCGGTTTTAGCTCAAATATTTGTGTCCGGCTCCGGATGGCAGGATTAATTGCATGATAAGGGTTAGCCGTCGTTGCACCAATTAAAATGATCATGCCATTTTCTAAATAAGGAAGAAGAAAATCTTGCTTTCCTTTATCAAGCCTGTGAACCTCGTCTAAAATGAGGATGACCTGGCCGCTCATTTTCGCTTCAGCGGCGACAGCTTCCATATCCTTTTTGTTATGAATGACCGCATTCAATGTCCGAAACGCAATGCTTGTACTGCCAGCGATCGCCGTCGCAATTGATGTTTTGCCGATGCCCGGCGGTCCATATAAAATCATCGAGGATAAATGTTTTGCCTCGACCATTCGTCTAATAATTTGACCTTCTCCAACGAGATGCTCCTGCCCAATGATGTCTTCAATATGACTTGGGCGCATCCGGTACGCTAAAGGTTTCATGATTATCTCTCCTAAAGCAATGTCTTGTTTGTATAGAGTACCGAAATTTCTTCAAATAGAAAAGGGATCCGTCCTCTTATAGCGGCTAGAACCGGCAAATGAAAGTTGGCTAAAAGTATGATATAATTGCTTTTGGTCTATATATCAGCGTATATGAAATCAGAAAAAATAATTGATGACATAGAATAGAAAACGCAGAGGTGTTTAACTTGAAAATTTCAACTAAAGGCAGATATGGTCTAACGATCATGATCGAATTAGCCAAAAAACATGGCGAAGGCCCTACTTCATTAAAATCAATCGCTCAAAACAATAATTTGTCTGAGCATTATTTAGAGCAGCTTGTATCACCACTTCGGAATGCCCGTCTTGTGAAAAGTATTCGCGGTGCATATGGCGGCTATGTTCTTGCACATGAACCAAACGAGATCACAGCCGGTGATATTATTCGTGTATTAGAAGGACCGATTAGTCCTGTCGAAGTTATCGAAAACGAAGAACCAGCAAAGCGTGAACTTTGGATTCGAATTCGTGATGCAGTAAAAGATGTACTAGACAATACAACTCTTGAAGACTTGGCAAGTTATACAGATGACGGGAATCAAGACGCGTATATGTTCTATATTTAGATCAGAGGTGTACCGGAAATGGAACGAATCTATTTAGATCATGCGGCCACAACGCCGATGGATCAGCGTATCGTGGACAAGATGATCCCTTACTTTACAGAGATATTTGGCAATCCTTCTAGTATTCATTCATATGGGCGCGAGGCAAGAAAGTGGCTTGATGAAGCAAGAGAAGTGATTGCAGGAGAGTTACACTGTAAACCACAGGAGGTCATCCTCACAAGTGGAGGAACAGAGGCGGACAACCTGGCGATTACAGGTGTGGCTATGGCAAGACAGCATGAAGGAAAACATATCATCACAGCAAAAACAGAGCATCATGCGGTGCTGCACACATGTGAACGCCTAGAGAAGCTAGGATTTGATGTGACATATTTAGATGTGGATGAAACAGGATTGATTCATCTTGAACAACTAAAACAGGCGCTAAGAGATGATACGATTCTTGTGACTATCATGTACGGCAACAATGAAACAGGTGTAATTCAACCAATCAAAGAAATTGGAGAGCTCATGCACCATCACACTGCGCATTTTCATACAGACGCCGTGCAGGCGTTTGGAACAATGCCAATCGATGTAGCAGACCTTCATATTGATCTTTTATCTGCTTCTGGTCATAAGCTAAATGGTCCAATGGGAACTGGCTTTTTATATGTAAACGAAGGCGTGAAACTTTCTCCGCAATTGTTCGGTGGAGAACAAGAAAGAAAACGCCGTGCTGGCACAGAGAATGTGGCAGGGATCGTGGGACTTGCAGAGGCTGTTCAATTAACGAAGCAAAATAGAAGAGAAAAAGCCATGCATTATGGTAAGCTCAAAGAAATCATGTTGCAAGTATTTGAAGAGGAATCACTTACTTTCTCTATCAATGGGCATCCGAAAGAGACATTGCCTCATATTTTAAATGTTCATTTCCCGGGTGTTTCCATCGAATCGTTACTTGTGAATTTAGATATGGAAGGAATTGCTGTTTCAAGTGGATCTGCATGTACGGCTGGATCCGTCCTTCCTTCGCACGTGTTAAGCGCCATGTATGGTGAAGAAGCAGACAAGCTGACGTCCTCAGTCAGAATAAGCTTCGGTCTTGGGAATGAAGAGGATCATGTGAAGCAGGCAGCGCGTAAGATAGCAGCTGTTGTCAAACGCTTAGCCAAATAAACGTTCCTCTTTTGTTCGTGTGTGAAAAATGAAACAGCCAAGCACCTGAAGAACGAAACGCACATGCTGTTTCATTGAAAATGGAGTTGATGAAGATGACAAAAAGACCAGAAGACACAAGAGTTGTGGTCGGTATGTCCGGAGGAGTCGATTCATCAGTTGCCGCTCTTATGCTAAAAGAGCAAGGCTATGATGTGATCGGCATATTTATGAAAAACTGGGATGACACAGATGAAAATGGTGTGTGTACAGCAACGGAGGATTATGAGGATGTCATCCGCGTCTGTAACCAAATTGGAATCCCTTATTATGCAGTGAATTTTGAAAAGCAATATTGGGACAAAGTGTTTCAATATTTCCTTGATGAATATAAAGCAGGCAGAACGCCAAACCCAGATGTCATGTGTAACAAAGAAATTAAGTTTAAAGCGTTTCTTGAGCATGCATTGTCACTCGGTGCGGATTATTTAGCAACAGGTCACTATGCGCGTGTCGACAGAACTGGCGATGAAGTTAAAATGCTTAGAGGTCTTGATGCGAACAAAGACCAAACGTATTTCTTAAATCAGCTGACTCAGGAACAGCTTGATAAAGTCATGTTCCCAATCGGTGATTTAGAGAAGAAAAGGGTTCGTGAATTGGCAAAAGAAGCAGAGCTCGCAACCGCAACGAAAAAAGATTCAACGGGTATTTGCTTTATCGGGGAAAGAAACTTTAAAACGTTCCTCAGTCAATATTTGCCTGCTCAGCCTGGCGTGATGCAGACAATGGACGGAGAAGTCAAAGGGGAGCACGATGGACTGATGTATTACACGATCGGTCAGCGCCAAGGTCTTGGCATTGGCGGCAGCGGTGATCCTTGGTTTGTTGTAGGAAAAGACTTGGAACAAAATATTTTGTTTGTCGAACAAGGTTTCCATAACCCACTTTTATATTCTGAAAGCATTTCAGCCGTCAATATTAGCTGGACTCGTCCTCATATTGTCGGTGAAAACGGTGAATTAACATGCACAGCTAAATTCAGATACCGTCAAGAAGATCACCATGTGAAGGTCAAAATGACTGGTGAGCAAGAAGCGATGGTCATCTTTGATGAACCCGTTCGTGCGGTCACACCAGGACAAGCGGTTGTCTTTTATGATGGCGACGAATGTCTTGGCGGCGGAACAATTGACGATGTCTTTAAGGACGGCCAAAAGCTGTCGTACGTGTAACATGTTTTCAAAACCTCAACGTCGCTGTTGAGGTTTTTTAATGAAAGGATGAGAGAGCGAATGAATCATAACGAAATCGGCATAGAAGCCTTAAATCAGGGGAACATCGAAAAAGCGGCGGAAGCTTTTACGAAAGCCATTGAAGAAAGCCCGAAAGACCCGGTTCCATATATTAACTTTGCGAACTTGCTTTCAAGCATCAATGAATTTGAACGTGCGTTAAATTTCTTTCAAAAAGCAATTGAACTTGATCACGCCGCAGCTGCAGCCTATTACGGGGCAGGAAATGTATACACATTAAAAGAAGACTTTATGAAAGCAAAAGACTATTTTGAACAAGCACTAAAAGCGGGCATGGAAAATAGTGATTTATTTTATATGCTGGGGCAGACGCTCATCAAATTAGAGCAGCCGAAGCTTGCGATGCCTTATCTTCAGCGTGCCATTGAACTGAATGAAGATGATAATGAAGCAAGATTTCAATTTGGCATGTGCTTAGCTAATGAACAATTGCTGGAAGAAGCGGTGAAGGTCTTTACCGAGGTGATTGCGCGTGATCTGCAGCATGCAGATGCCTTTTATAATTTAGGGGTTGCGTATGCATACTTAGAGAAAAAAGACGAAGCGCTTGAGATGCTAGGAAAGGCCATTGATGTGCAGCCTGACCATATGCTGGCACTACATGCGCAAAAGCTGATTCAAGAGGCAGAATAGACGGAAGGAGGGAAGACCTGTGCAGGAACATCCAGATCAAATGAAGCTTGAGGACGAACCGTTTTTAAAGGGGACAGTTCAAGCCGTTATTTTCCATAATGAAAGTAATTTATACTCGGTGTTAAAGGTGAAAGTCATTGAAACATCGGAAAACTTAGAGGAAAAAACAGCATCTGTCACAGGCTACTTCCCAGCACTTCATGAGGAAGAAACTTACACCTTCTATGGCAAAGTCACAAGCCATCCGAAGTTTGGTGAACAGTTTCAGGCGACTCATTTTCAAAAGGAAGTACCAACAACAAAGCAAGGAATAATCCATTATCTTTCAAGTGATTTATTTGAGGGGATAGGCAAAAAGACAGCGGAAGAAATTGTAGGAAAGCTTGGCAGTGAGACGCTTCATAAAATTATGCGTGACCCAGCGGTTTTGTATGACGTTCCGCGCTTATCAAAAAAGAAGGCAGATAAGCTGGCTGCAGCGCTCCAGGAGCATCAAGGATTGGAACAAATCATGATTAGCCTGAATCAATACGGCTTTGGTCCGCAGCTCAGTATGAAGATTTATCAAGTGTACGAGAGTGAGACGCTACAGAAGATTGAAGAAAACCCGTATCAACTCGTCAAGGATGTTGAAGGGATCGGATTTATTAAGGCGGATGAACTTGGCGCTAGAACCGGCATCTCAGGAAGTGACCCAGAGCGAATCCGTGCAGCCTTGCTTTATACAGTGGAGACAGCCAGTCTTCAGGACGGTCATACGTACATACAAACAAAGGATTTGATCGTTGAAACCCGAAAACTACTCAATCAGACAGGAAATGAGTACAAAGTGACGGAAATGGACGTCGCCAATCAGATCATTGCACTTGGCGAAGGGAAAGACATGATCATTGAAGATGAGCGCTGCTATCATCCGTCCTTATTTTATGCCGAGCAAAGTGTCGCGAAACGTATACAAAAAATCGTCTCCCAAACGGAATATGCAGATCAATTTCCTGAATCAGAATTCCTTCTAGCCCTTGGTGAACTAGAGGAACGGCTAGGCGTCCAATATGCGCCGACACAAAAAGAAGCGATTCAAAAGGCACTCATGTCCCCAATGCTGCTTTTAACAGGCGGACCTGGGACTGGGAAGACAACAGTCATTAAAGGGATTGTTGAGCTTTACAGCGATCTTCATGGTGTATCACTTGACCCAAGTGATTATAAAAAGGATGAATCCTTCCCATTTGTGCTTGCGGCACCAACTGGACGAGCAGCTAAACGGATGACAGAATCAACAGGGCTTCCAGCTGTGACGATTCATCGGCTGCTTGGTTGGAACGGATCAGAGGGATTTTCTCATGATGATGAACAGCCGATTGAAGGAAAGCTTGTCATCATTGATGAATCAAGTATGCTAGATATTTGGCTTGCGAATCACTTGTTTAAAGCCATTCCTGACCATATACAAGTGATCATGGTGGGGGATGAACATCAGCTTCCGTCTGTCGGACCAGGCCAGGTGTTAAGAGACTTGCTTGCATCACAAGCCGTGCCAGCTGTTACCCTAACAGATATTTACCGGCAGGCAGACGGCTCCAGCATTGTTGAACTTGCACATGATATGAAAAATGGTGTCCTACCAAAGGATATTACCGCACGTTCAAAGGATCGATCTTTCATCAAATGCTCAGCTGATCAAATGAAAGAAGTGATTGAGAAAGTCGTCAGCAATGCTGCTCAAAAAGGCTATTCAGCTAAAGACATTCAAGTGCTTGCGCCCATGTATAAAGGAAAAGCAGGCATTAATGAGCTCAATAAAATGCTGCAGCACATTTTGAATCCTAAAAAACCAAAAGGTCGAGAAATTCCTTTTGGTGATGTGGTGTACCGGACTGGTGATAAAGTGCTTCAGCTTGTGAATCAGCCAGAGAACAATATTTTTAACGGAGATATTGGCGAAATTGTCTCGATTTTTTATGCGAAAGAAAACACAGAAAAAGAAGATATGGCTGTGATCTCCTTTGATGGGAATGAAATCACTTTTACTAAAAAGGATTTTCATCAATTTACACACGCCTATTGTTGCTCTATCCACAAATCACAAGGCAGTGAATTCCCTATCGTGGTACTACCAGTCGTGAGAAGTTACTACAGAATGCTTCGGCGAAATTTGCTGTACACAGCCATTACACGAAGTAAAAAGTTTTTAATCCTGTGCGGCGAGGAATCAGCACTAGAGTGGGGCGTGAAAAACAATGAGGATTCCCTCAGACAAACGTCCTTAACGATGCGGCTCGTGCAAACCGAAGAGATTATGGATGCGGAGCTTGCAGCACTTCAAAGAGAACTGCCGTTTAGCGTGCATGATGCAAATATTGGTATGGAGGGAATCACTCCATTTGATTTTATGCATGAATAAAAGGCTTCCAGATGGAAGTCTTTTTAGCATGAAAAGAAATTCGCATATTTCGTTCATGGAAGCCATTTCTTCGTATGAGTCTTGAAGCAAACGCACACGATAAGACTGTTCCGCAAAAGGTGGTTGAGCACATTTTGAGAACATGTCGAGAGCTTGAAGGAATGTCAATCTATACTGGTGAAACGTCTCATTCACTTGGTTCCATAAAAGATATTTGTTTATTAGCCGGGGGCAGCTGCGGAGGATATGTATTAGATGGGAAAAAGAAAGACTGTGCCTTCATTCCATTCTCGGCTGGGGATCAGCTGACAGACAAAGGCTTATATGTGAGCTGCCTAGAGGGAGTAGGCATGGATTCCTCCGCCCCATCCCTCTTATTTTCGAAATTAAAAAAGAAAATGATGCAGTCGCCAGACGGTGAAAATTTAGGCATTTTGGAAGATGTATACTTTTGCACAAATTCGGGCACAATCGTAGCATATGAACTCTCGGACGGCTTCTTTACAGAGCTATCAGGGATTCGAAAACAGCTTCAGGCTGCCGGAACCTTGATCAATGTTCAAAAGGAAGCACTTGTTCTAAACCGAACGTAAAGAGGTGCTGATTATGCTCATTTGCCCAAATTGCAAATGTAAAGACATCGGAAAAATTGGGGTCAATCAATATTATTGCTGGGGCTGTTTTATTGAATTGACACTGACAAAAGGCAAAATATCTACACACCAAGTGGAAGAAGACGGAACACTAAGCAGCTTAGATGATCTGTTTAGTGATGATGAACGTTCAATTCAACTATAAGTGTTAAGGGGGAATTTCGAATGGGCAAAATGACTTCTTCACTATTAACGCTTGGTGCAGGTGCACTCGCATATCACTTTGCAAGCCGATATGATATGCCATCAAAGCGGGATATGAAAAAGCTAAGAAAACGTGTAATGAGAATGATGTAAAAAAAGGCATCCGCTAAGAGCGGATGTCCCAGATTGTTGACAAAGGGCTAAAATGATCTTTATTTTAGCCCTTTGTCTTCTTATCAGCGTGATAGAAAACCTTTGAAGTCTAGGAAGGGCGAGCACTGGCGCGGAGCGAATTTGACATTCGTGAGCACCGGAGCGCAGACTTGACACCGAATGCGAGGGTTTGTCTACACGCTGAGGCATCCGCTAAGAGCGGATGTCTTTTTTTATGTCTGCCTATATTCTAATCGGCGTGCGAGTAATGATAAGCTGAAATTGACGACAAAATACATCATCGCCGCTAATAGGAAAATGGGCAGTAAGTAAGATTGGCTCTGACCGTTTAATATTTGAGCGTGATGCAATAGTTCTGGAAGTGCAATGACAACAGCTAGTGACGTATCTTTTAAAAGAGAGATGAATTGACTGACAATTGGCGGCACCATTCGGCGTAAAGCCTGCGGCATAATAATCATTTTTAACGTTTGGATATAGGTTAAGCCAGAGGACCTAGCTGCTTCGATTTGCCCCTTATCAATTGATTTTAAACCGCTTCGAATAATTTCTGACAGCATTGCTGATTCAAATACGGTTAAAGCTGCTATAGCCGAGGCTGTAATGCTCAGCTTAATACCGATTTCGGGCAATGCAAAATATGTGAAGAAGATGATCAATAAGAGCGGCAAGTTTCGAATGGTTTCAACGACGACTGCAAGTATCTTTGATAAAACTGGAATTTGAGCGAACCGCAATGTGCCAATGACTAATCCAATGAGAAAGCTCAAAATGATGGAGATAAAAGCCACTTTTAAGGTGACAGCAAATCCTTCAAGTAAAAAGGTGAGATGATCAGGCTGGTAGGCACCTAGAAAATCCATGATATGTCCTCCTTTCTAGTGGCTTCTTGCTAATCTTTTTTCTAAATAACCAACGCCTAAACTGAGCGGAATCGTTAATATCAGATAGAACATGGCAACAAAAATGTAGACATCAAATGTCACAAAAGTTCTAGAAGCGATGAGGTCTCCTTGATACATGAGATCAAACCCTGCGATGACACCTAAAATAGAGGAGTTTTTAACAAGGTTAATAAATTGATTCCCAAGAGGAGGAATGACAATTTTAATCGCTTGCGGCAGTATGATATACCTCATCGTCCCACCATAGGATAGACCTGAAGCACGGGCGGCTTCCATTTGTCCAAGCGGTACAGCTTGTATCCCTGCGCGAATGGCTTCAGCAATAAAGGCTGACGTATAAATGGCAAGGGCAATTGTGCCAGCGGTGAAGCCATCTGCTACAATACCCAGCACGGGTAATCCAAAGAAGAAGACAAATGTAATCAATAATAACGGAATATTCCGAATAAATTCCACGTAAGCCGTCCCTAACCAGTTGAGCGGCCTGAGTGGCGCAATTCTCATAATGGCAATGAGTGTACCGATCAAAAAGCTTCCAATCAAAGCAATGACACTTGCACCAATGGTATATTTAAAGCCTTCTACATAAAGATTGAAGTTTTCAGTGAGAATGGAAAACCGCAGCAATCAGTTCACTTCCTTCCTGATCAATAGGGGAGCCAATGAGCGGCTCACCCCGAGAGAATTACTTCTAAACAAACGATTATTCTTTGATCCATTTTTGATGAATCTTGTCATACTCCCCATTGTCTTTTAATGTCTTTAAGGCTTTATTAATGGCCGTAGTTAATTCCTTATCGCCTTTCTTGACAGCAATGCCATAAGGCTCATCTGTAAAGGTACCGCCGACGACTTCGTAATTTGAATCCTCATCTGCCATACCAAATAAGATCGCATTATCAGTTGTCAGCACTTGCCCTTGATTTGATTTTAAAGCTGTAAAAGCCTCCTGATAGTTCTCAAATTCTAATACAGACGCCTCAGGTGCTTTTTCCCGGATATTTTGAGAAGAAGTAGATCCTTTCACTGCGAGCACTTTCGTCCCTTTCTTCAAATCATCAATGGATTGAATGTCGCTTCCTTTTTTCACAAGCAGTGATTGTCCTGCTTCAAAGTAAACATCCGAGAAATTGACTTCTTTTTTACGCTCTTCCGTAATCGTCATGGTTGCGACGATTGCATGAATATCTCCTTTTTGCAGTAAAGGAATTCTCGTTTTTGATGTCACTTCTTTGAATTCTGCTTTTCCTTCATCACCGAGTATTTCCTTTGCAATGGCTTTTGCAATATCGATATCAAACCCTTCAATATCTCCGCTGCTTGGATTTTTTAGACCGAAGAGACGTGTATCATTCTTAACTCCGAATATGATTTTTTTGTCTTTCTGAATGGTTTCTAAAGAGCTTCCTTGTTTTGTATCAGTCGAGCCTTTTTCAGCAGATCCGCAAGCAGCCAATGCAGCAATACAGCAAGTCATAAAGAGTAGTAGGCCAAAGCGTTTCATTTTTTTCATCAAATCATTCCCCCTAGTGATTTAAAATACGGCTTAAAAAAAGCTGAGCGCGTTTCTCACGCGGTTTCTCATAAAATGCAGCCGGTGTTGACTCTTCAAGAATTCTGCCTTCATCAATAAAGACAATACGGTCTGCGACTTCTCTGGCAAATCCCATCTCATGTGTGACGACAACCATGGTCATTCCTTCTCGGGCGAGCTGCTTCATCACATCTAGTACCTCTCCAATCATCTCTGGGTCAAGAGCTGATGTCGGTTCGTCGAACAGCATGACCTCTGGTTTCATCGCAAGCCCTCTAGCAATGGCAACACGCTGCTGCTGTCCGCCTGAGAGTCTTGAAGGGTAGGCGTTAGCTTTATCAGGAATACCGACTTTATGTAAATAAAATTCGGCTGTTTCCCTCGCTTCTTCTTTGCTCACCTTTTTCACCTTCATTGGTGCAAGCATAATGTTTTCAAGCACCGTCTTATGCGGATAGAGGTGGAAATGTTGAAATACCATCCCGATATTTTGCCTGACAAGATTGATATTGGTTTTCGGATGCTGAACGGGCACTTCGTTGACAAGCACCTTACCCTCATCAATGCTTTCAAGACGATTGATGCATCTGAGCATCGTGCTTTTACCTGATCCTGAAGGACCAATGATCACGACGACCTCACCTTTTTGAATATGTAGGTTAATGTCTTTCAGTACATGGAACTGGCCATAATGTTTATTGACTTTTTCGAATGTGATCATGAAGAACCTCCTCTTGTACATGGTGGTATTCAGTGGAGACATTTTAGTAACTTTGGATGGTACTGTATGTTTCATGTGTATTCATTTTTAACAAAGTTAGGACAAATTTTATTTACATGGATAATTGCAGAAGATGGTTAAACAATAAGAAAAGAGGTGAAAAAGGTGAAGAAACGCCCGATCCAATTTCTGATATATGCCGCAGGGGTCCTGCTTGTCCTTGCATCCTTGCTCATTTTATTGCAGCTCGACGAGTTATGGATGCCTATTTTTTTGTTGTTAAAGGCGGTTCTCATTCCGCTGCTCATTGCTATTTTTATTTCTTATCTGCTTTATCCGATAGTGGAAAGATTGCACGCAGGGGGCTTACCGAGGACTGTGAGTCTCTTATTGATTTATGTCCTGTTTTTTGGCGGGATTGGGCTTGCGGTTTATAAAGGGGCGCCTGTCATGATCAAGCAGCTAAATGAGCTGTCAGAACAAATTCCTGTGCTTGCAGAAACGTATAATGGCGCTTTATCACATATTCATCAACATACAAGCCATTGGCCTGACGGACTTCACGACCGCTTGGATCGCTTAATTGTTCAATCGGAGACATTTGCAGCTAACGGTGCGGAGCGGATGATTCTTAGCTGTAAAGTGTTACTTGATTATGCACTAGTTGCAGCGCTCATCCCTTTTCTTGTTTTTTATATGGTGAAGGATATGAATACGATGAAGCGGGCTGCATGGTATTTGACGCCGCCCTCATTTCGGAAGAGGGGGCATGCGTTTGTAAAGGCAGTTGATGAATCACTTGGTAATTATATTAGAGGGCAGCTACTTGTCTGTTCATTCATTGGGGGTGCAGCCGCCATTGTGCTCTGGCTGTTTCATATCCCGTACCCGCTTGTCCTTGGTATGCTAATTGGCGCAACGAATGTCATTCCGTATTTTGGGCCGATTATTGGCGCGATTCCTGCTGTCTTTATTGCGTTTACCATCTCGGTGAAATCAGTTATTATTGTGCTGATTACAGTCGCCGTACTGCAATTTTTAGAAAGCAACGTCCTAAGCCCGATTATCGTAGGGAGAAGTCTTCATATGCATCCTGTCGTCATTATGCTTGTTTTGCTTGCTGGTGGAGAGTTATTTGGTTTAATCGGCATGATTTTAGCCGTACCAACTGCCGCTATCATCAGAGTGATCATTGTGCAATTTATCATTATGAGGCGAGGCGTTCATTGACAAGAGGAGCCGAGTTGTCTATAATAATTTCGATTCATACTACATACTGAATTCAATGACGGACCCGAGTACGTTAAAAAGCTGCTTAAGAGAGAGGCTTTATTATGCTGAGAAAAGCCTTATCAGACCTTTAACGGAAGCTAGTCCCGAGTGCAGATAAACACTGCCGCTCTCTTCCGGCGTTATCGGATGTGAAGGTGATAGACGAATTTGTCTATAATCAGGGTGGTACCGCGAGAACATCTCGTCCCTGTGTAAGTCGTTTTGTGCTTGCATAGGGCGGGGTGTTTTTTCGTTTGTGTGGAGATTGATGAATGAAAAGGGAGGATTTTTTGAATGAAAACTTTAACTTCAGCTCAAGTACGCCAAATGTTTTTAGACTTTTTTAAAGAAAAAGGACATGCTGTAGAACCGAGTGCATCACTCGTGCCGCATGATGATCCGACACTTTTGTGGATCAACAGCGGGGTGGCAACATTAAAGAAATACTTTGATGGCCGAGTCGTTCCTGACAATCCGCGTATTTGCAACGCACAAAAATCAATTCGTACAAATGATATTGAAAACGTAGGGAAAACAGCACGTCATCATACGTTCTTTGAAATGCTTGGAAACTTCTCTATTGGTGATTATTTTAAAGAAGAAGCGATCGAATGGGCGTGGGAATTTCTCACAAGTGACGAGTGGATTGGCTTTGACCCGAATTTGTTATCTGTCACTGTCCATCCAGAGGACGAAGAAGCGTATATTCTATGGAGAGATAAAATTGGTGTACCTGAAGAACGTATTATTCGCCTTGAAGGGAACTTCTGGGATATTGGAGAGGGCCCAAGTGGACCGAATACAGAAATTTTCTATGACCGCGGTGAATCATACGGTCACGATATGAACGATCCAGAATTATATCCTGGCGGAGAAAATGAGCGTTATCTAGAAGTGTGGAACCTAGTGTTCTCAGAATTTAACCACAATCCAGATGGGTCATACACGCCACTGCCGAAGAAAAACATTGATACAGGGATGGGTCTTGAACGAATGGTATCTGTCATTCAAAACGTGCCTACGAACTTCGATACAGATCTATTCATGCCAATTATTCGTGCGGTTGAGACCATTTCTGGAGAAAGCTATGGCGAGACAAAGGAAAAGGATACAGCATTTAAAGTCATTGCTGACCACATCCGGACGGTTGCCTTTGCTGTAAGTGATGGAGCGCTTCCTTCCAATGAAGGCCGTGGGTACGTGTTAAGACGTTTGCTTCGCCGTGCTGTGCGTTATGCAAAAACCATTCACATCCATCGCCCGTTTATGTTTGATCTAGTTCCAGTTGTGGCGGAAATCATGAAGGATTTCTATCCAGATGTACAAGCGAAAGAAGAATTTATTGCAAAAGTCATCAAGAATGAAGAAGAACGTTTCCATGAAACGCTGAACGAAGGGTTAGCCATTTTGTCAGAAGTCATCAAAAAAGAAAGAGACAAAGGCAGCACACAGATTTCAGGTGAAGATGTATTTAAGCTGTATGACACGTATGGATTCCCTGTCGAGCTCACAGAAGAATACGCAGAAGATGAGCACATGACAGTGGATCGAGAAGGCTTCCAAGCGGAAATGGAGAAGCAGCGTGAACGGGCAAGAAATGCGAGACAAGATGTCGGCAGTATGCAGGTTCAAGGCGGCGCATTAGGCGATATTAAAGTGGAAAGTACCTTTGTTGGCTACGAAAATTTAACTGCGGATTCTCGCATTATTGAATTGCTTCAAAATGGTGAAATTGTCTCGGAAGCACATGAAGGAGACACGGTGCAAATCTTGTTAGATGAAACACCTTTCTATGCGGAAAGCGGCGGACAAGTAGCGGACAAAGGGACACTAAAAAGTGCAGAAGCCATCATTGAGATCAAAGATGTGAAAAAAGCGCCAAACGGTCAGCATGTCCATGAAGGAGTCGTCGTAAGCGGTACGGCTAAAAAAGGTCTCGAGGTCACTGCTGAAGTGGAATCAGCTCTTCGAAAAGGCGTTGTGAAAAACCATACAGCGACACACCTTCTGCATCAGGCGCTGAAAGATGTATTAGGCAGCCACGTGAACCAAGCAGGGTCATTGGTGAATGAAAACAGACTTCGCTTTGATTTCTCTCACTTTGGACAAGTGACAAAAGAAGAATTGTCTCAAATCGAAAAAATCGTGAACGAAAAGATCTGGGAAGGCATCTCTGTTGCTATTGACCTGAAGCCGATTGCTGAAGCAAAAGAAATGGGTGCTATGGCGCTCTTTGGCGAGAAGTATGGCGATATTGTCCGAGTTGTCCAAGTAGGCGATTACAGCATCGAACTATGCGGCGGCTGTCACGTGCAAAATACTGCGGAAATCGGGTTGTTTAAAATTGCATCTGAATCGGGTATTGGTGCTGGAACACGCCGGATTGAAGCGGTAACTGGTAAAGGGGCATACGAAGAATTAAATGACCAACTGGCGATTTTAGAGCAGGCAGCGAGTGAGCTGAAGTCAAATACGAAGGATGTACCAAAACGTATCGCTTCATTGCAGGCAGATTTAAAAGAAGTTCAAAGAGAAAACGAATCTCTTCTTGCAAAATTAAGCCAGGCTGAAGCAGGCTCTATTTTAGATAAAGTGAAAGAAATCGGCGGAGTGAAAGTGTTAACTGAAAAAGTAAACGCGAAAGACATGAACCATTTAAGAACAATGGTTGATGATTTAAAAGCTAAATTAGGCTCAGCTGTCATTGTGCTCGGAGCCGTTCAAAACGGAAAAGTAAACATTTCAGCAGGAGTGACAAAAGACGTCATCGAAAAAGGTCTGCATGCAGGGAAACTTGTGAAACAGGCAGCTGAAATCTGCGGCGGAGGCGGAGGCGGACGCCCAGACATGGCACAAGCAGGCGGAAAACAACCAGAAAAGCTAGAAGAAGCACTGGTAACTGTCGAAGAATCTGTCAAATCCGTTTTATAATCAGGCGATGTAGTGTAGAATAATGGTATTAGATGAGCGTTTAGAAAAAAGCTTGCTAGTAGAATGTTGGAAGAGAGGTGCAAGAAGCAGTGAGTTCATTTGATAAGACAATGAAGTTTAACTTCTCTGATGATTCAGCTGAAACCAATGTGAATGAAGTGCTCATTACAGTATATGACGCACTCCAAGAAAAAGGATACAACCCGATCAATCAAATTGTCGGATACTTGCTGTCAGGCGACCCTGCTTATATTCCAAGACATCAGGATGCTCGCAACCTAATTCGTAAACTAGAACGAGACGAATTAATTGAGGAATTGGTTAAATCGTACTTAGAGACACATAAAGAGGCGTAAAACATGAGAATTTTAGGCTTAGATTTAGGCACGAAAACCCTTGGTGTTGCGATCAGTGATGAAATGGGCTGGACAGCGCAAGGGATTGAAACAATTAAAATTGATGAAGCAGGCGGAGACTTCGGTCTCAGCCGCCTGTCTGAGATCGTCTCGCAATATGGAACGGATAAAATTGTACTTGGTTTTCCAAAAAATATGAACGGTACGGTCGGTCCTAGAGGCGAAGCCAGCCAATCATTTGCGAAAGTGTTAGAAAACACGTACAATGTTCCTGTTGTGCTTTGGGACGAGCGTCTGTCGACAATGGCAGCGGAAAAAATGCTCATCTCTGCAGATGTGAGCAGACAAAAGCGTAAAAAAGTCATTGATAAAATGGCGGCTGTTATGATCCTGCAAGGGTACTTAGACAGCTTAAATTAAAATGAGGTGAATCAAAATGGAACACGGAGAAAAGCAAATTACAATCGTTGATGATAATGGAAATGAACAGCTTTGCGAAGTACTTTTTACTTTTGAAAGCGACCATTTTAACAAATCATATGTTCTTTACTACCCAATTTCTGAGCAAGACAATGAAGAAATTGAAATTCATGCATCAAGCTTCACACCAAACGAAAACGGTGAAGATGGCGAGCTAGAGCCTATTGAAACGGATGAAGAGTGGGACATGATTGAAGAAACGTTAAATACGTTCTTGGATCAAGAAGAAGAAGACGAAGAATAGAACGAATAAAAGGCCTGTGAGCGGATCTTAGTGATCTTTCTTCACAGGTCTTTTTTTATGGTTATTATGTTAACTTTATTTTATTTAATGTTGACATATAAAACTGTACCTTTTACTCTATTTTTAACAATGAATTGAGTGAGGGGTATGGAAATTGAGAATTCAAGATATGATGCAAATGGCGTTAATGACTGCGGTTATTGGGATGTTAGGGTTGATCCCGCCGATTTTACTTACGTTTACACCTGTTCCCATCACATTGCAAACGGCAGGTCTTTTGCTTGCTGGTGGGCTATTAAAGCCAAAACAAGCACTGATCAGTTTACTTCTGTTTCTCTTGGTTGTAGCAGCAGGCGCACCTCTTTTGTCAGGTGGCAGAGGCGGAATAGGGGTCTTTTTTGGACCAAGCGGTGGATTTTTACTTGCTTATCCAGCGGCTGCCTTCACGATTAGTTTGTGGATCAACCGACTACAAAAAGTGACCACCTTGCGTCTTTTTGTGATCTTTACGATATGCAGTATCGGAATTTTGTATCTATGCGGCATTCCTTTTCAAGCGATGATCATGAATATCAAGGTCACTCAGGCAGCTCTTCTTAGTCTGATTTATATTCCAGGTGATCTCATCAAGGCAGGCATATGTGCCGTTCTCACGGTGAAAATCATTGCGGCTATGTCATATCGAAAAAGAGATGTGAATAAAGGGAGGCGTGCAGTTTGAGAAGAATAACGGAAAGTTATACATTACATGCAGAAATGAACCCAGATCATATCGCCATCATTGATGGAGAAGAACGAATCACTTACAAAGATTGGTATGAGCGTGTCCGGCTATCAGCGCAATGGTTACAACAAACGGCTCATGAACAAAAAAGAGTCGCTTTTTTATTATCGAATAGTGCTTCTTTTCTTCAAATATTTGCTGGCGCTGCTTCTGCAGGGTGGACAGCAGTCCCGCTTGATCCGAGATGGAGCCGTGAGGAATGTGTTAAAAAGCTTTTGTTAAGTGAGGCAGCTCTCGTCATTATCGAGGACCGATATTTAAATAGATTCGACAAGTACAGCGTAGACATGCAGGTTCTTTCTTTATCTGAATGGAAGGAAAACATGAGCCGTAACACACAAGTTCCATCTAACAAATGTGACATCGAAAATGACCCTATCTTTTATATGGGATTTACGTCAGGATCAATGGGTTCACCCAAAGCCTTTATCAGACGTCAGCAGTCATGGATTGAAAGCTTTCGAACGACAGCCTATACATTTGGAATCACTCATCAAGATCATGTTTTGATAGCAGGTACACTCTTATCCTCTCACTTTTTATATGGTGCCATCAGTACATTATACTTTGGCGGCACAGTGACGTTGTTAGAAAAATTCACACCAGTGAAAGCAAAGAAAGCCTTACAGACAGGAGATATGACTGTGATGTATACTGTTCCGACAATGACAGAATCGTTGCTGGAAATAGACGCTTTTGAGAGAGATCATTCGCTTCTTGTCATATCATCTGGAGCAGATTGGGGCATTCCTTCAAAGAAACAACTTGTGAAGAACGATTCTCATGTGACTTTTTTTGATTTTTACGGCACATCAGAGTTAAGCTTTGTTTCCTATTTATCTTCAAATGACTTTCTGCAAAAGCCTTCTTCTGTCGGACGTCCATTCCCTCCCATTCAAATTGAAGTGAGGCGAGCTGATCAAACTGTCTGCCAGCCAAATGAGACAGGAAGAATTTATGTGAAGAGCCCGATGTCTTTTGCAGGGTATTTACATGAAGTGAAACCGCCGGAGGAGTGGCTGACAGTTTATGATATGGGTTGGCTAGATGAAGACGGCTATTTATATATGAGTGGCCGTGAAAATGGCATGATCGTCTATGGAGGACTGAATATTTTTCCTGAGGAAATTGAGCGTGTGCTAAATGAACAGCCAGAGGTGAAGCGATCGGTTGTAGTTGGCGTTCCTGACCCATATTGGGGTGAAATACCTGTTGCCATTATTGAACAAAGGCAGCACTCAAAGACAGTTCGGCAAGCTGTCAAAGAAAAACTGGCAGCTTACAAGGTACCTAAAAAATGGCTAGTCATTGATCAAATCATTGAAACATCCGGAGGGAAAATAGCACGTGCCAGTATGAAACAGTGGGCAGAGGAACAATTGTCATGCAAGCAGTAATTGTACAAGCAAAACGGACACCCTTCGGTGATAAAAATGGGATGCTGAAGGATTATCGTCCAGAGCAATTAGCCGCGCCTCTTATTCGGTATTTGTCTAAAGGGATGACGCCAGACGATATTATATTAGGAAATGTTGTAGGAGGCGGCGGGAATATGGCCCGTCTGTCTTCATTAGAAGCAGGGCTTTCTTTAGGGGTACCCGGTATGACGGTAGATAGGCAGTGTGCTTCAGGTCTAGAAGCCATCCGAACAGCTTGCGCCATGGTTCAATCAGGCGAAGGTTCAATGTATATCGCTGGCGGGACTGAGAGCATTTCGAGATCACCAATGAAAGAAAGAGCCCGCTTTTCACCGGAATGGATAGGAGATCCGGCTATGGGAGAAGCAGCAGAGCTGACCGCTTCTAGATTTTTTGTGACAAGGAAAGAACAAGATGACTATGCGCAATTAAGCTGGGAAAGAAGTATAAACGCAATCAAACGTGGTACATATTTTGAAGAAATCATTTCGATTGACGGACTGAGTATAGATGAAGCGGCCGCGAAAATAAGACCAATGGCAAAGCTGATCCAGCGGGCAAAGCCTGTATTTTCACCCGGAAAAGGATCAGTAACTGCCGCCAATAGCTGCAAAGAAGCAGATGGTGCAGCCGCAGTCGTTGTGATGGAAAGATCGCTGGCAGAGGCAAATGGGTTTCAGCCAATGCTGCGATATGCCGGAAGTGCTGTGACGGCGATGCATCCCAACTTTCCAGCTGCCGCGCCGATTGATGCGATGAAGAAACTTCTAGATCAAGAGAAAATCAAGGCAGAGGATGTCGCACTATTTGAAATCAATGAAGCTTTCGCTCTGAAAATAGCGCTGATTGCTCGTACGCTAGATATTCCTTATGACAGGATCAATAAGAGAGGAGGTGCACTTTGTCTTGGTCATCCATATAGCGCATCAGGGACTGCGATGATGGTGAGACTGTTTTACGAAGCGCGCACCTTACCGAATGGAAGCTATGTCATGGCCGCAATTGGGAGTGGTGGCGGCGTTGGTTTAGCCGTATTATGTCAAGTTTTGTCATGACATGTATGAGCAAGTAATTGCCGAACTCCGTCGAATCATGTACTATAAAAGCTAGATGTGAGGAGGGCCATGCATGTTTTCAGAACAAAAGAAACGACCATTTTTCAAAAGGAAAATGGGGATCGTCCTGTTATCTGTTCTTGCTGTCATCATCATTGCAGCATTATCAGGCTTTTTATATGTTAAATCAGCACTTGGACCGGTCGATCAAAAAAGCAAACAAACGATTAATATTCATATTCCTAATGGGACATCTGTCCGTGAGATTGCGGGCATTTTAAAAGAAAATGGGCTCATTTCGAATGACACGATTTTCACGTATTATGCAAAATACAAAAATGCGTCCGGCTTTAAAGCGGGATACTTTCATTTGAAACAAACGATGGACGCAGACACGCTCATTCAAAAGCTGACATCTGGAGGGACAGACTACGCCTTTCAGCTTGTGATTCCAGAAGGAAAACAGCTGTCTGATATTGCGGCAGTAATTGCAAACCAGACGAATTTTTCAGCAAAAGAAGTGGAAGCGAAGCTGGATGATCCTGTGTTTATCAAAACATTAATGAAAAAATATCCGAAAACGGTGACATCACAAGTAAATGACAAACAGGTGAAACATCCGTTAGAAGGTTATTTATTCCCTGCGACGTATCCATTTTATCGTGAGGATGAATCACTCGAAACAATCATTGAAACGATGATTAAACAAACCGATCAATACGTGAAAACGTATGAAAAAGACATGAAAAAGAGAAACATGTCCATACATGATATGTTAACGATGGCATCACTGATTGAAATGGAAGCAACAGAAAAGACAGATCGCGCAAAAATCTCCAGTGTTTTTTATAACCGGTTGAAAAAGGACATGCCGCTTCAAACCGATCCAACTGTTCTTTATGCACTAGGTGAGCATAAATCCCGAGTTTATTACAAAGACCTTAAGGTGAAATCTCCTTATAATACGTATAACAACAAGGGACTGCCGCCTGGACCTATTGCAAACGCTGGCGAATCTTCCTGGAAAGCCGCACTGCATCCAGATAAAACGGATTATGTGTACTTCCTTGCGAAGAAAAACGGAGAAGTCGTCTTTACAAAAACGTTAAATGAGCACAACAAAGCGAAAGCCAAATACATCACAGGCAGCAATTAATGTACATGTGAATCGAAAAAGACTGTAGACAATACAAGATTGCCTGCAGTTTTTTTCGTTGGATTATCCATTTTATAGGTTCGCAATTACCACTTCTTTATGGTAAAATATATCGGGTTGTTTTACTTAGATGAACGAAAGATTGACGAGAAAGAGAGCTGCAACAGGCAGGACTCTTCTTTTTCAGGTCATGAAGGAGCTAGACAAATAATGACTATCGAAGATGATCAAATTAATGATTATATTGAACGTTTAATTCACCCAAGTCCTGATGCAATCGCTCAATTAGAGGCATATGCAAAAGAGCATCATGTACCAATTATGGAAAAGGTGAGCATTGAACTTTTACTGCAGCTGCTGTCGATGAAAAAGCCGAAGAAAATTCTTGAGGTTGGGACAGCGATAGGCTACTCCGCCATTCGAATGGCGACAGCTCTACCAGATGCTGAAATTTTTACGATTGAGCGAAACGCAAAACGCTATGAAGAAGCGACACGGAACATTGAGGAATTAAAGTTAAAAGAAAGAATACACGTGTTCTTTGGTGATGCCGTGGAATCGGCTAAAACAGTCCAAACAATGGCGCCCTATGATGTGATCTTTATTGATGCCGCAAAAGGGCAGTACAAACGTTTTTTTGAGCTGTTTGAACCGATGCTTGCTCATGACGGAATGATTATTACAGACAACGTATTATTTAAAGGTTTAGTGGCAACAAACTATGAAGAAGAAATAGAAGATAAAAGAAAAAAACAATTAATTGGAAAAATTGATCGATATAATCAATGGCTGATGTCAAACCCTGATTTCCAAACGTGCATTATTCCAGTTGGAGACGGGATCGCCATTAGTACAAAAAGAGGTGACCAATCATGAAAAAACCAGAATTGCTTGTGACGCCAAGCACGGTGTCAGATGTACTGCCATTAATCGAGGCGGGAGCTGATGCATTCTTAATAGGCGAACAAACATACGGTATTCGTCTTGCAGGTGAGTTTTCAAGAGAAGATGTGAAACAGACGGTTGAGCTTGCACATAAGCATGACAAAAAAGTGTATGTGGCGATGAATGCAATTTTTCATAATGATCGTGTCCAACTGCTTGGAGATTACTTAACCTTTCTCGATGCATTAAACGTAGATGGCGTCGTCTTTGGAGACCCAGCTGTGATCATGGCCGCTAAAGAAACAGGGGTAAGCCTGAATCTCCATTGGAGTACAGAAACGACTGGGACAAACTATTACACTTGTAACTACTGGGGCAGAAAAGGCGCAACGCGTGCTGTTCTTGCGAAAGAACTGAACATGGACAGTGTCATCGACATCAAAGAAAATGCCGAGGTGGAAATCGAAATTCAAGTCCATGGCATGACATGTATGTTCCAATCAAAACGTACGCTTATTGGCAACTACTTTGAATATCAGGGCAAACAAATGGACGTCGAAGGCAGACATATGGAGGAAGGGCTATTCCTTCATGACCAGGAGCGTCAAAACAAATATCCTATTTTCGAGGATGCAAACGGTACTCATATTATGAGTCCAAATGATGTGTGTATGATTGACGAATTAGAAGAATTTATTGATGCAGGCATTGACTCATTTAAAATTGACGGAATTTTAAAGTCACTTTCTTATATGACAGAAGTGACGTCTCTATATAGAAAAGCAATTGATTTATTAGCAACTGACAAAGACGCGTATGAAGATCAGAAAGAGGACTGGGTGAAGCGGATTGAAGAGATTCAGCCAGTGAATCGTTCGATTGATACAGGGTTCTTCTTTAAAGAAACGGTTTATTAATATAAGAGGAGGCAGAGGAAATGGCACTATTGAAAGATGGTATTTCTGAAATGATTGACGGAAAACGTGTCATTACAAAAAAACCAGAACTGCTTGCACCAGCAGGAAACTTGGAAAAACTGAAAATTGCTGTACATTACGGAGCAGACGCCGTCTTTATAGGCGGAAAAGAATTTGGACTTCGTTCAAATGCCGATAACTTTTCAATTGAAGAAATGGCTGAAGGTGTCGTATTTGCAAATAAATACGGTGCACGAATCTATGTGACAACGAATATCTTTGCCCACAACGAAAACATGGACGGGCTGGAGGAATACCTTCAAGGGATTGAAGGTGCTGGAGTAGCAGGCATTATCGTGGCTGATCCGCTGATCATTGAAACGTGTAAACGTGTCGCACCGAAACTTGAAGTCCATTTAAGCACACAGCAATCTCTTTCGAACTGGAAAGCTGTTCAGTTTTGGAAAGAAGAAGGGCTTGAGCGAGTGGTGCTGGCTCGCGAGACTAGTGCGCTAGAAATTAGAGAAATGAAAGAAAAGGTCGATATTGAAATTGAAACGTTCATTCACGGTGCGATGTGTATTGCTTACTCTGGCCGCTGCGTGCTCAGTAACCATATGACGGCAAGAGATTCTAACCGCGGTGGCTGCTGCCAGTCTTGCCGCTGGGATTATGATCTTTATAAACTAGAAGGTTCTGAGGAAGCGCCATTATTTGAAGAGGAAGACGCACCATTTGCGATGAGTCCAAAAGATTTAAAACTGATCGAATCCATTCCTCAAATGATTGAAATGGGAATTGACAGCTTGAAAATCGAAGGGCGTATGAAATCCATTCATTATGTGGCAACGGTCGTGAGTGTGTATCGCAAAGTCATCGACGCCTATTGTGCGGACCCAGACAATTTTGTCATTGAGCAGGAATGGTTAGATGAATTAGATAAATGTGCAAACCGTGACACAGCACCAGCCTTTTTCGAAGGTGTACCAGGAACGGATGAGCAAATGTTTGGCATTCATGGGAAGAAAACGACTTTTGATTTTGCAGGTCTCGTTCTTCATTATGATGAAAAAGAACAAATTGTCACATTGCAGCAGCGTAACTTCTTTAAAGCTGGTGACGAAGTTGAATTTTTCGGGCCAGAAATTGAGAATTTCACGTGCAAAATTGAGACGATTTGGGATGAAAAAGGAAATGAACTAGATGCCGCTCGTCATCCGCTTCAAATCGTCAAATTCAAGCTCGATCAAAAAGTATACCCTAGCAACATGATGAGAAAGGGGAAATAACAGGCACATGAGGAGTAAACCAGTGGTCATTGGAATTGCTGGCGGCTCGGGTTCAGGTAAAACGAGCGTCACCAATTCAATCTATGAAAAATTTAAAGGACATTCCATCCTCATGCTACAGCAAGATTTATATTACAAAAATCAAAGTCATATGCCATTTGAAGAGCGTCTGCTTACGAACTATGATCATCCGCTCGCATTCGACAATGACCTGATGTTTGAGCATTTGGAACAGCTCTTAAGGTACGAATCCATTGAAAAACCAATATATGATTTCAAGCTCAACACACGTTCAGAAGAAACTGTCCATGTTGAACCAAAGGACGTAATCATCGTTGAAGGCATCTTTGCATTAGAAGACGAACGCCTAAGAGACTTAATGGATATTAAACTGTATGTCGATACAGATGCAGATCTGCGCATCATTCGCCGCATTTTACGCGATACGAAAGAAAGAGGCCGTTCAATCGACTCTGTGATTGAACAGTATGTATCTGTTGTCAGACCGATGCATAATCAATTCATTGAAGCGACAAAGCGATACGCCGATATCATCATCCCAGAAGGCGGCCAAAACCATGTGGCGATTGACCTCATGGTGACAAAAATTCAAACCATTCTTCAAAGCCGAGCAGAGTAAATGGTGAAGAAGAAAAAGGCCTTTACAATGTAAAGGTCTTTTCAACATCACAATAAAGAGAATAAATACTAATATTTCTCATGTTTCTAAAAGAAGAAGCTGCTTAAATATGTTAAGTAGTAACACTTTGAATGAAAGATTTGGTATGATAGGAAAACAATGATGTGAAATAGATGTAGAAAAATGCCGTTTTCAAGCTGAATATTGAGGTGGTTTCGTTTTTGTAAAAGTATATTAAAAAAACGACAAACAAATCATCACAAATTTTCAAACAATTCTTGATCAAAATGCAATTTTGTAATAATATAGCATAGACATATCGTACACTGACCATATTATGTATTGGAAGATGGAGAATGGATAAGCTATTCTTCTACATATGATCGAAATGGCGAACGAGGTACAGGAGCTTCCTGTGCCTTTCCACAGTTTGTGCGATGGAGATAGATCATCTTTGGACCACTGATAATGGTTCTGTCTGAAAAAAAGGCATAATAGTTGCATCTAAAAGGGACGCCATGTAAGATGGACTTTTACAAATATGGGACAGAAGGAATGAGGGCCTGAAAAAGTCCTCATTCTTGTATATTTCAGTCGTCACTCACGTGCAGAAAGTATGTATGATGAGGATTAATAGAAGGAGTGAATGATTCATGGCACAAGAGAAAGTATTTCCAATGACAGAAGAAGGAAAACTTAAGTTAGAAGAAGAGCTTGAATATTTGAAAACGGTTAAACGTAAAGAGGTTGTAGAGCGTATTAAAATTGCGAGAAGCTTTGGAGACCTCTCTGAGAACTCGGAATATGATTCTGCTAAAGAAGAGCAAGCGTTTGTAGAAGGGCGTATCACTACGCTTGATAATATGATTCGCAATGCCAAAATTATCGAAGATGAAGGAAACTCAAATATTGTCTCACTTGGTAAAACAGTCACTTTCGTTGAATTACCAGACGGAGAAGAAGAGTCTTACACCATCGTTGGAAGTGCAGAAGCTGATCCGTTTGAAGGAAAGATTTCAAACGATTCACCAATTGCAAAAAGCCTGTTAGGCAAACAAGTAGACGACAAAGTAACCGTTCAAACACCAGGCGGAGAAATGTTCGTCCAAATTGTAAAAATTTCATAATCACGTTTATACGATAAACACCTCGTCCACAATAGGGACGAGGTGTTTTTATGCTAAAAAAACGTAGAATAGGGTGGACAGGTGCTATTATTTTTATGCTGCTGATCGGTCTTCTCATCAGACTGGCAGAAATTCAACTATTTTTCACAGAATCTTTTTCAAAGCTTGATATCAACTTAATACAAGAAAGTGTCAAACAGCGTACAGAAGAAGTGGTCATTTCAGATGGCCGCGGTGAATTTTTAGATCGAAACAGCGAGGCGCTTCTCACAAAAGAACAGCCTGCGGTGATCTTATTTCCTTTCTTGCAATACGATCTTCCTCATTTAAAACAAACTGCCTCTATTCTTGAGATGGATGAAGATGAACTCAAAAAACAGCTGACAGAAAACAAAAAACCTCTCATTCTCAAAGATGACATCACGAAAAAAAAGCTGAAAGATATTAATGATATGAAATATTCAGGTGTGTACGGCGTATATATGAAAGAGAAGGACAAAAAAAGACTTGCCCTCCACACATTAGGCTTTACGAGTGAGAATCCAGAATTGCTCAGAAAGCGTTATCCTGACAAAAAAGAGCTGTCCATCCGTACAGAAATCGGTACTTTTGGGCTGGAAAGTACCTTTGACGAATTTCTATTACCCGAGCAAGACACAAAATTGTTATATCATGTGGACGGAAGGGGAAACCCTTTGTTTGGGATGGACGTCAAATATACAGCAGAGGCTCATTCATTTTATCCTCTTCAAGTTCAAACAACAATTGATGAAAACATGCAAGCTGAAATGGAGAAGGTACTGAAAGAACAAGGCGTCGAAAAAGGCGGGGCCGTTCTGCTCGACATTGAAAGCAGCAGTGTGCTGGCAATGGCTAGTACGCCAAACATCACAAGCAAAAACCGGCATGAAGCAAGAAATTACATGCTGACTGCCATGGCACCAGGCTCTGTCTTTAAAACTGCTGTACTTGCCGCAGCAATCGAAAAAAACCTCGACCAGCCACAAACGATGTATGACTGTCGAAAGAATTTATATGGAGAGCCAGAAGGAACGCAGGAAGTGCTGAATCTGTCTGAGAGCTTTTCGCAGAGCTGTAATTATACCTTTGCAACACTTGCTGGCAAACTGATCCAAACTGATGATCAAATCATCGAAAAGACGGCTGCAAAGCTTGGACTCATAGATCGAGCTGGTTGGGAAGGGGATGTTTATCATAAGAAGCATTTCAAACAGTTTGATCGTGAAGAAACTGGCAATGTGTGGGGAGATAAAAGAGACAAGCATGTCAAAAAAGCCATTGCCCAAACCGCAATCGGGCAAAAAAATGTCAAAACGACTCCTTTACAAATGGCCAATATGATGGCTTCGATTGCAAGAGGCGGGGAACGAAAAGAAGTGAAAATCGCTGAAAAAGTGTTGTATCAAAACGGAACAACGATGTTAACCTTTCAAAACAAACGACCAGAAGGAGGCAGTATAGACCGCTATACAGCTCAAAAGCTGCAAAAGTACTTAAGGCAGGTGGTGACGTCTGACAAAGGAACAGGAAGAAGGTTTCAAGACCTTCCGTTCGATGTGGCGGGGAAATCAGGGACTGCCCAAACCGGTAGTAAAGATCAAAAGGGGAATCCGCTTTATCATAAGTGGTTTGCTGGATACTTTCCGGTGGAAAAACCAAAATACGCTCTAGTCGTTGTTCATCTTGATGAGGCAAGTGGACGGGCTAAGACAAATGATGCGTTTTATGATATTGTAAAAAAGGTCAACGAAATTGAAAAGAAACAGACATAGAACATCCCTTCATGTCATGTTAGAATAGTAACGACTTAGGGAACAGAGGCAAAGGAGTGCAGAGATTTTGAGTAGAAATTCTCGATTTGAACATCGTGATAAGCGCAGAAAGGCGAATATGGTGCTTAACATATTAATTGGTATCGTTGTGGTGCTTATTTTGGTTGTCGCAACGAGTTTATTAATTTTTAATAAACCGAAAGACACAGATGTAGCGGATCCACCTTCTAAAACGGCGCCTGCAACAAGTGAAAATAAACAAAAATCAGATGAAGATGTGAAAGATCAAAAGAAAGACACATCTGATGATTCAGATGCAAAAAAAGATGATTCATCTGATCAAGACGACGATAAGAAGAAATTAGATGATGAAAAAGAGCCTAATAAAGATGCGTTAAAAGATGCCAAAGAAACAGATGGTGGCAAAACGAGTGACGTTGACAAAACATACGAAAGCGATGACTGGGAGCCTGTAGGAACAGAGCAATCCGGTTCACATACAGCAACCTATGATTCTAATTCAAAAGACTGGAAAGAAATGATGAAAGCCATGTCCTATGCGACGGGAATTTCAGAAGATCAAATGACCGTTATTTGGTTAGGAAATAACGGAGGCCCTCAAGATGCAAAGGGAACCATCCGTGACAAATCAACAGGTGAACGCTACCGCGTGGAAATCACATGGGTAGATGAAAAAGGGTGGAAACCTGTAAAGGTTGAAAAATTAAAATAAACAAGAAAAAAAGATAGCAGTCATGCTATCTTTTTTTAGATATTCGCCTTAAAATGAACAACCGCTGTATACAAAATCCGGTCATCAATCACAGTCGTTTGATGACTGACAGAATGAACGGTCAGCAGAATGGCCTGATTATGTTCAATTTGTTTTTGGATCTTTTGTTCAAGTTCTTTTAAAGACGATGCTTCAAAGAATTCAATTTTATCCTTTAGAAAATCCAACTGAAAATCCATTTGATTCACCTCTCCATACTCTTCATTCATCTTAATCTCTCTCCTCTAAAAGAGCAAATCTTTTTCTACCCCTCCCAGTATTTTTTAGTAGGAAAGAAACTGAAGATGTGGTAGGATAGGAACTGTTCGACGGATTAAAACATACTATACGCATAGGAATAAATAGATAAAGTGGAGGGAAAGAAAATGGGACGTGAGTTTCTTTCTTTATTTGATCATTGGGCTGACTCTTATGACGACACGGTAAGTGGTCATGATGAGCAGTATGAAGAAGTATTTCGCCGGTATTCGGTGATTTTAAAAGAAATTGTTCACCGTGCAGGTCAACATGTTCTTGAATTTGGAAGCGGCACGGGGAATCTAACAGCGGCACTGCTCGCAGCTGATAAGAACGTATTTGGCGTTGAACCATCAGACGCCATGAAGAAAGCGGCTCTTCAAAAGGGAATGCCAGATGTGTTTCATGATGGGGATTTTTTATCATTTCCAGCACCGCCTTTTGAGCCGGATACAATTGTCAGTTCATATGCTTTCCACCATTTAACGGACGAAGAAAAAAAACAAGCCATTCACATCTATAGCAACATCCTTCATTCAGATGGTAAAATAGTCTTTGCTGATACAATGTTTCAAAATCAAGCAGCACATCAAGCTGAAATTAAGAAAGCGAAAGCGGCAGGGTTTGATCAGCTTGCTGAAGATTTAGAAACGGAATATTATCCATCCATCGATGTGCTAAAGCAAATCTTTGAAGAAGAAGGTTTTAGTACGTCCTTTGATCAAATGAATGATTTTGTTTGGATCGTAGAAGCGAAGAAAAGGGAATGAAAGGATGTTTTTGATTTGAAAATTGCTGTCATAGGTGCAATGGAAGAAGAAGTGACGATATTAAGAGATCAATTAAAGAATGCTACACAAGAAAACATCGCTGGGTGTGAATTCACAACGGGTGTTTATGAAGATAAAGAAGTGATTTTATTAAAATCAGGGATTGGAAAAGTGAATGCAGCGGTCAGCACAACACTTTTGCTTGACCGCTTTCAGCCAGATTATGTGATTAATACAGGATCAGCTGGCGGTTTCCACCAAACATTAAATGTAGGGGATATTGTGATCTCTACTGATGTTAGACATCATGATGTAGATGTCACGATCTTTAATTACGAATACGGACAAGTACCAGGGTTGCCAGCTGCTTTTGTTGCAGACGAAAAGCTTGTGAAGCTGGCAGAGGAATCGGCTTTAGAGATCGATCATATTCAAGTGGCAAAAGGAACGATTGCAACAGGAGATTCATTTATGAATGATCCGGATCGTGTAGCGTTTGTGAGAGAGAAGTTTCCAGAGCTATATGCGGTGGAAATGGAAGCCGCAGCTGTTGCACAAGTTTGCCAGCTCTTTGGAACGCCATTTGTTGTCGTTCGGGCGCTATCTGATATTGCAGGGAAAGAATCCAATGTTTCCTTTGATCAGTTTCTTGAGCAAGCAGCGATTCACTCAACTGACCTTGTCTTGCGTATGATAAAGCAAACTCAATAAAAGAAGGGGATTCCCCCTTCTTTTCCATACAAAGGAAGGGAATCATATGGCTGTCATAAAGGATATTACAGAATTAATTGGCCGCACACCGCTTTTAAAACTGTCAGGAATCGGCATCCCGGAAGGTGTAGAGGTATATGCAAAACTTGAAATGATGAATCCGGGTGGTAGTATTAAAGATCGTTTAGGTGATATGCTCATAAAAGAAGCATTGGCATCTGGCAAATTGCGCCCTGGCGGAACCATCATAGAAGCAACTGCTGGAAACACAGGCATTGGGCTTGCTCTCAGTGCAAGAAAACATCAATTGCGTACCATTTTTTGTGTACCAGAACATTTTAGTCAAGAAAAACAACAGCTCATGAAGGCGCTCGGTGCAGAGATTATTCATACACCAAGAAAAGAGGGCATGAAGGGTGCGATTGATCGAGCCCTTGAAATAGAGGCAAGCCTTGACAATGCCTATTGCGTTTTACAATTTAAAAACCAAGTAAATCCATTGACTTACTATAAAACACTCGGCCCAGAATTATGGTCCGATTTGCAAGGAAACATCGATGTATTCGTGGCAGGAGCGGGATCTGGCGGAACTTTTCAAGGGTGTGCTACCTATTTAAAAGAGCAGCATCCGGCGCTAAAAACAGTTGTTGTCGAACCTGAAGGATCGATTTTAAATGGAGGAGATCCAGGTCCGCACAGAACGGAAGGAATCGGCCTTGAATTTATCCCAGATTATATGGAATCTGCTTTATTCGATGAGATATATACCGTCAGTGATGATGATGCTTTCCACATGGTGAAAGAAGCTGCTGAAAAAGAAGGCGTTCTCATCGGGAGTTCTTCGGGTGCAGCGTTATTTGTCGCTTTAGAAGAAGCAAAGAAGGCCGCACCTGGGACAGTCATCGTCACCATTTTTCCTGACAGCAGTGAACGCTATTTAAGTAAAGGCATTTATGAGGGAGGAAAATAAAATGAAACGAAAAACAATGATGATACACAGCGGAACAACTGGTGATGAAAAAACGGGCGCTGTGTCTGTACCTATATACCAAGTGAGCACCTATAAGCAGCCGAAAGCAGGCGAACATACAGGATATGAATATTCAAGAACAGCGAACCCAACAAGAACGGCATTAGAAACCGTCATTCGTGACCTTGAAGGAGGAGCAAATGGCTATGCATTTGGTTCAGGAATGGCTGCCATTACGGCAGTGATGATGCTGTTTAACAGTGGAGATCATATTGTCCTGACAGATGACGTATACGGCGGAACGTACCGCGTCATCACAAAGGTACTCAATCGTATTGGCATTCAAGCGACCTTTGTTGACACAAGTGATCCTGAAGCAGTAAAAAAGGCGATTTTACCTGAAACAAAAGCGGTTTACATTGAATCACCAACCAATCCTTTACTCAAAATGACTGACCTCAAAGCAGTCGGCCAATTGACAAAAGAAGCTAACATCTTAATGATTGTTGATAATACATTTTTCACACCTTATTTCCAAAGACCGATTGAATATGGAGCGGACATTGTTCTGCATAGTGCCACTAAATATTTAGGCGGTCACAGTGATGTCGTAGGTGGGCTTGTTGTAACAGCCACGGAAGAGCTTGGAGAAGAACTGCATTTTGTTCAAAATTCTACAGGTGGAATTCTTGGACCGCAGGATTCATGGCTTCTCATGAGAGGAATTAAAACACTTGGACTAAGAATGGAAGCACATCAGCAAAATGCACAGAAAATCGCTGAGTTTTTAGAACAACATCCAGCAGTCACACGTGTTTATTACCCAGGTCTTGATGCTCATCCCGGACATGAACTTGCAAAAACGCAAGCATCAGGCTACGGTGGCATGATCTCTTTTGATATTGGAAAAGAAGAACATGTCGATGTGTTTTTAAGTCAGCTTAAGCTGTTTACGATCGCAGAAAGCCTTGGAGCGGTTGAAAGCTTAATTTCTGTTCCTGCTCGAATGACTCATGCGTCCATTCCAAAAGACCGTCGCGAGGAGCTTGGCATCACTGATGGGTTAATTCGTATATCTGTCGGGATTGAAGATGTGGATGATTTACTGAATGATATGAAGCAGGGACTAAACGCACTAGTGAATGGATAGATTTACATGCCACTACCTTTCTTTTACTATGTTAAGCTATCAATAGACATGTGAAACAGGAAGGTGATTCAAGTGAAGAAAAAGTGGAGTGGTTTAGTGACAGATTACAAGCAGTACGCTTTTATTTTGCTTGCTGTCAGCACCTTTTTATATATTGGTACGATCATACCAAACCAACACATCGAAGCATCTCCAAAAATGCTGATGATGGGAATTGATTGTGTTTTCTTATTAGCAGCTTTTCTTTGTGTGAGACGCGCGATCTTTTTTCAAAAGAAACTGCAAGAACTAGATGAAGATTAATTCGAAAAGTCTCCTCATAACCGTGAGGGGGCTTTTTTGATTGCATTGGACAATTGGACAAGAATTGCTGTAGAAATTTAGTCAAACACACAAAAATCATCTATTTTACTAAAAATAGGTTTACAAAATGGTGCTTGCTGGATATACTAACAAAGTAATTAAAAACGTAAAGGAGGCTGAAGAATATGTTATTCGTATCTACTTGTGAACAATTCAACCACAATTTCATCATGTCATCAGCCTGTGGAAGAGCTCGTGTCCTTCCTTTACCTTATACGGTGCACACGCTTCAAAACTGTTAAAGTAAACGAGGATTTTACGTATCATCCATTGCAGGTTGGAAGACACTGTCTTTTGATCTGCATTTTTGTGTGCCCACAGGTCAACTGACAAAGAAGATCTGCGGGCTATTTCGCGTGCTGCGAACTGAAGGGAGGTGAGCGTATATGACAATCCATTTATTTTTTATCACATTAACGATCCGACGAAAATACAAAGACATTGAAACGGTTCTTTATGAACAACAAGTCGAAACATTTTATGAAGAAATGAAGCAGAAACAACTAAAGTATATGAACTAAAACACGAAAAGAAAAATTGAAAAAGGAGGAGATTGACATGTTTATGATGCTTGCAATGCTTGATTGTTATACGATGGAGAAGGACCAGGTTTAGACACGCTCCACATTGATCATCTGCACATATGATATCCATAAAAGGAGATTGTGAGGTGATCAACGAATGTCGATGTCACCATATATGAGGTTTCCGTCAGTGGGGCACGGATATACATCCATTCCGCATTCCTTAAAGCATGGATACGGTAATCCGTACCGAATGCAACGAGAGCAAGAGGAAATGCTCAGACAATATATGTATCAGTACCGACCTTATTGGTATTAAAGAAAAGGAGCAGGAAACGTTATCGTTTCCTGCTCCTTTTACATTAGCAAATCCAGCTTGCACCGATGATGATCAACAAAATGAACAGTACAACAAGCAATGCGAATCCGCCCGCAAAACCGCCACCGTAACCACCGCAGCCTCCAGCATAACCTCCACCAAAGCCCATAATCTAGCACCACCTTTATCTAATCAAGATACATTCATAAAATATGCAGCTCATGCAGAAAACGAAATCAATCTGAGCACAATTAATGAAAACGCCTATTCAGATTAAAATTTTTTAAAGTTCTGCGAAACATTTTCTGAAAAGATGCCGTCTAATCAATAACAAATAATTAGGACTAGGTCTTAAAGTTTGTTAGGTAGAGCCGATATGAATAGTAAGAAAATTCGTAAATAGTTTTATTTACTGGTGCAAAGCAGGTGTTAACATTGATTCAAAGCTGGATTGGAAAACAAATGAGGGAACCAAAAGGCTTGTTCTCAAAATGGGTTGCCCGCTATATGGAAAAAAATCATCATAATATCAATGAATGGACGATTCAACTCTTAAATATACAAGAAAATGATCGGATTTTAGAAATCGGTACTGGAAGAGGCATGACGTTATCAAAAGTAGCAGAGAAACTTGATCGTGGTAAAGTATATGGAGTCGATGCCTCTCGTCATATGATCAAATATGCAAAAAGAAAACATAAAAAGCTTGTGGAACAGGATAAAGCCGTCGTGACTCTTGGTAAAGCCGAGCATTTACCTTTTGAAGACAGATCATTCAATAAATTATTTACGGTGCAGACCATTTATTACTTGAAGGATATTGAGCAAGTCATGAAGGAAGTGTACCGCGTTCTTCAAGTGGATGGAGAGGTATACTTATCTTTCCAACAGCAGGAACTGATGAAGGAACAAAAGCGGTCACAATCTTTTTCATCGTATAGTGAACAAGAGATTAGCCGCCTATTTTCAGCGTATCACTTTAGAGAAGTTTCGGTTTATCACTATGATACATACATCTGTATCAAAGCGTTAAAATGATGAAAATATTTCCCAGGTAATGAACAAGCATTCAAAAGAGGCTCTTCGTGAGAGGAGCTTCTTTGCGTGTCATTGAATCATGTTTGAACGAATTAAAAAAAGTCTCTTCATCAGAAGAGACTTTTGCATGTCATATAGGCGCCAGCCAGGTGTGTAAGGAATGATAGTATATATAAGGAATTTGTTTGTCGATTAAGGATACCTGTCTGGCTTATTTCTTATATCGACACCGTTCTTCAAAAGTTTAGCTTTTTTTTCAATATTTTCTTTTTTATTTGACTAGAAGATACATTTTTCTCTCCGTCATAGACATTTTTCGCTTTTTTTATCAATTGTGTCATTTGAAGCAGGGAATTGCTTCAGAAGTAGAGAAAATTGTAGAGACTTCATTTTTAAACAAAAAGGGAGGAATGAAAACATGTCGGGAAACAAAGGTGTCGTTTATAAAGGAGCAGGAAATGTAGCAGTTGAGGATATTGGATACCCTGATTTGATTTTAAGAGATGGTCCGGGTGTACCGAAAGCCAATGTGGGGCGCAAATGTGAGCATGGCGTCATTTTAAAAGTAGTGACGACGAATATTTGCGGAAGTGACCAGCACATGGTGAGAGGTCGTACGACTGCGCCGGCAGGACTCGTCCTTGGTCATGAAATTACAGGTGAAGTCGTTGAGGTAGGACGAGATGTGGAGTTTATTCAAAAAGGAGACCTTGTGTCTGTTCCATTTAATATTGCTTGCGGACGATGCGTCATGTGTAAGGAACAAAAAACCCATGTGTGCTTAAATGTAAACCCGGACCGTCCAGGCTCTGCCTATGGATATGTCGATATGGGTGGATGGGTTGGCGGCCAATCCGAGTACGTCATGGTGCCATATGCAGATTTCCAGTTGCTGAAATTCCCAGACAAAGATCAAGCGATGGAAAAAATACTTGATCTGACGATGCTTTCTGATATTTTCCCGACAGGTTTTCACGGTGCGTATACGGCTGGAGTAAAACCTGGTTCAACCGTATATATTGCCGGTGCAGGGCCAGTAGGCCTTGCCGCAGCGCATTCCGCTCAGCTCCTTGGCGCTTCTACAGTCATTGTAGGAGATTTGAATGAACAAAGGCTGGAGCAGGCCAGAAGCTTTGGCTGTGAGACGATCAATTTACGAAAACATGATCGAATCGGCGAACAAATCACCAACATCTTAGGAGAGCCAGAAGTAGACTGTGCCGTCGATTGTGTTGGCTTTGAAGCTTCAGGTCATGGAGATCAAGGAGAAGCACCTGCAACCGTTTTAAATACAATTATGGATATTACCAAAGTTGGCGGTAAACTCGGAATCCCGGGACTTTACGTCACAGAAGATCCTGGTGCAGTGGATGCTGATGCAAAAGTTGGATCACTGAAAGTGCGAATTGGACTCGGCTGGGCAAAAGCCCATACCTTTGTGACAGGTCAAACCCCTGTCATGCAATATCACCGCAGTCTAATGAAATCTATTTTAAGCGGACGAGCACAAATCGCCAAAGCAGTGAATGCAACCGTCATTAATCTTGATCAAGCCCCTCAAGGATACAGTGACTTTGATTCAGGTGTAGCGAAGAAATTTGTCATTGACCCGCATGGGATGATTTCTCGATAAATTTTTAACATGAAAGGAGCCGCTCCATAAATGGGTCGGCTCTTTACTGTGGAATCACATAGAATATACAATGCATGTCAACGAAAGAGATGCATCTTCATAAGGTCCTTGATGATAAATCATCGCATAAAGTTCTTTCATTGATATCGACCAATCCATTTTCTCGTCGCTATACACAACAGGTTCAGATGATAATTGCTTTATCAGATTGAACTGATCAAATATGTAGTAGCGCTAATCGTTTTCAACAGGTAAGCAATGTATCTTTATTGATTTCAAGAAATTTGGCAAATTTCCCTATGGTAGATGTTTTTCAAATATATTTTTCATTTCTTTCTTTACTATAGAGTTACTCCATACCTTACACTATTTCTTGTGAACTTAACACGACATAAATGAGACAAGTAATCGTTATGTGTTGAACGTACTAAGGTTGAGTCAGGGGGTATATTGATTAATTAATTGAAAACTACGGGTGCACAGCTGTTTTTAAAGTGTCACTTAAAGGCAAGCTTGTTCGTTATGACATAGGAAAAAGAATCGATCGACCACTACGAACTTGGCTAGGTAAATGGTTGGATTTCTCACTGAAATGGAGAATAAGGTGGAAGGTTGGATTCGAGAATACGGAGCCTAGGCCATAATAGTCAGCTATTTTTAACAGTCGGTCGAATATTTTAATCAGTTTAAAAGAAAGGATTTTTTAGAAATGACAAAACTAAATGAACAAATTACATTAGCACCTGTACCGCAGGACGAGCTAGCAACATTTAAGACAGAATTACAAGAGGCATTTATGAAAGGGTTACAAGATCGTTTTACAGATGCGGAAGATCCGACACAAATGGGACCAATCCCGTCTGAGGAAGATTTCGATCATTCACTTACTGCCAAAGAATCGGTCGTACGTCAACTTGTACTAAACGCCGAAAGAATTGGTGGGGTCGTATTGAAAATGAATAACGAAACCCAGCGAAACGAAGTGGACTTCCTGTATACAAGGGCAAATGCACATGGCAAAGGTCTTGGCACTAAAATGTGGGAAGCGATAGAAGCAGCGTTCCCAGAGACGAAGGTTTGGGTGCTGCACACACCATATTTTGAAAAGCGTAATATTCATTTTTACGTTAATAAATGTGGCTTTAAAATTGTCGAGTTTTATCACCAAGGCAACCCAGGACCGAATGTTGAAGGCGAAGAGCCGAAATCGGATGAAGAGTACGAGTTTTTCCGTTTTGAAAAGGTCATGGCGAAAGTGAGCAGTGAATCATAATGAAAGGGAAAATCTCACAGCTTTGGATTTTGATGAATCGCAGTCAAATGGCGAATGGTCAACTAGTTCTTTTATTTTTTATCAGTATCGTAGAGGTGGCAGCTGGACTTGCTGTGCCACTACTCACAATGAAGCTTATTAATCAAATTTCAGATACTGGTTTTGCATTAACGTCACTCTTACCAGTCATTGGCGTTTTAATTGTACAGGCGATGCTTAGTGCCGTTACATTTTATATGATGCGTCGTTTAGGTGAAGGAGTTGTCGCGAATTTACGAACAGAAATATGGGAGCATATGCTGCATTTACGATTAACATATTACGATGCACATGAATCTGGCGAAACGATGAGTCGAATTACGCAGGATACAAACGTCGTAAAGGAGTTTGTAACAGAAAAGCTCGTGTCGTTTATATCGGGGCTTTTCGCGATACTCGGTGCAATCGTTGTTTTACTATGGATTGACTGGAAAATGACGCTACTGCTACTGATCGCCGTACCACTAACCATTTTTGTGACGTATCCGTTAGGAGAAAAAATGTACGCGATTTCGAAAGCCAATCAAGATGAGTTGGCAGGATTTGGCGGACGATTAGGGAGGATTTTAACAAACATTCGCCTTGTGAAAGCTTCGCAAACAGAGCAGCAAGAGCTAGCAGGCGGAAAAAAGCAAATTCAGCAGCTGTACAAGTACGGATTAAAAGAAGCAAAAATTGTTGCGATTCTTTCACCACTTATGACGTTGCTCATGATGGTTGTGATCATTGCGATTTTTGGGTACGGCGGTTCACAGGTTGCTTCAGGTGCCATTAGTTCTGGCGAGCTTGTGGCAATCATGATTTATTTAGTACAAATTATTATGCCATTTACACAAATGGCGACATTCTTTACTGATTTACAAAAAACACTGGGCGCAACAGAGCGTATTGTCGAGGCCTTAGATGAGAAGCGTGAAGTACAAGACGGTGAACCGGTAACTGCTACGTCACAGCCGATTCATTTTGAACATGTGTCGTTTAAGTACAACGAAAAATACGTGTTAAAAGATATGACGTTTACGTTAAAGCCAAATGAAACAACGGCCTTTGTCAGCCGGAGTGGTGGCGGGAAAACGACGATGTTTTCCCTTATTGAACGATTCTATGACGTGACATCAGGTGCGATACTGTATGGCAAAGAAAACATTGAGCAATTTAACTTAATAGAGTGGCGTGAGCTGTTTGGCTATGTAAGTCAAAATGCACCGTTATTAAATGGAACGATTCGTGACAACGTCATGTACGGGACGAATGGAGCAAGTGAACAAGAGGTACTTGCCGCATTAAAAGCAGCCTATGCCTATGATTTTGTCATGCAGCAGGACAAACGCCTCGATACAGAGGTTGGTGAAGGAGGTATTAAGCTTTCGGGTGGTCAAAAACAGCGTATTGCGATTGCTCGTGCGATTTTACGAAATCCGAGAATCTTATTACTCGATGAGGCGACATCGAACTTAGATAACGAATCAGAGCGTGAAGTGCAGCTTGCTCTTCAAGCGTTAACGAAAAACCGGATGACAATCATCATCGCCCATCGATTATCCACGATTACAAGTGCAGACCAAATCCTTGTCTTTGAAGAAGGACGCTTGTCAGGTCGAGGCACACATGAAGCATTACAAAAAACACATCCGTATTATCAACAGCTCTGGCATAATGGTCGTTTAACTGAAGATTAGAGGAAGAGATACAAAAATGTTTCTAGTCAGTTACTTTCGTATATTCTTTGAAAGTAAAGACGTTAAAAGAATAATGAAATGGAAGTGGGACAGAAACACAATCTTACTTCCTAAATCTTAATAATTTTACATATGCAATTAGCCTCTAATAACAACAAAACGAACTATATTTGTTTTATTAGCTAAATTCCTCTTGTTTCAACCTCTACTTGCAGAAAAAGCGCTCAAACAAGACAATAGTCAAATTTTAATTCACTTGCTTTTACCATTATGTTTATGTGTTTGCGATCTCTCAAGCTCGGCGTCCTCTATTCATCTGAAATATAAAAATTATACATGGCAAAGAGTGCTCTCTAGTCCCATCCGTAAAATATCTGTATGAATGATTGGATCACTCGTCAGTATTTTCTCAAGGCATGATGATGAAAGAAATTGAAACGGTTCAAATCAATATTTCATATTAACCATTTAAAAAGATATAATCCTCTGTTAAATCCACAAAATAAGAGTGGTATGATGACAACATCTGATGGAGAAAGGGTTGGATAAACGATGAACTTTCACAATAAAACAGTCGTCATCACAGGCGCATCCAATGGAATTGGTGAAATGATCGCTTGGGGCTATGCAAAAGAAGGAGCGCGAGTGGTGCTTGCAGATATAGATGAAGAGAAGGGGAAGCGCTTGGAGGAAGAGCTAAAAAAAGAATCGTTAGAAGCTTATTTTAAGAAAACAGATGTGACGCAAGAAACGGATATTCAACACTTAATGTCGTTTGCGGCAGAGCGCTGTAAAACAATTGATATTCTCATTAATAATGCTGGTGTCATGTGTACCGTATCGCCTTATGAATTAACGGTCGATGAGTGGGATCGTGTGTTACAAACGAACCTAAGAGGAACTTTTTTATGTGCAAGAGAAGCAGCACGTTATATAAAAGAAAATCCAAAAGGCGGTTCTATTGTGAACATTTCATCTACCCGCGCGACCATGTCAGAGCCGAATACAGAAGCATATGCTGCATCAAAAGGCGGAATATCTGCGCTGACTCATGCCTTAGCGACTTCTTTTAGTCCGGATCATATCACAGTAAATAGCATTTCACCTGGATGGATTGAAACGAAGGATGAGAAGAATCTTCGAGAGATCGACCATCAGCAGCATCTTTCCAATCGAGTTGGCACGCCAAAGGATATTGTGAAGGCTTGCTTTTATTTAACCGATGAGGACAATCAATTTGTGACTGGCACAGATTTAGTCGTTGATGGTGGCATGACCAGAAAAATGATCTATGCTGATTAGCTTTAAAAAAACGTTGACGCTTTGATCAAGGCGCAGTACAATATGTAACAATTCAGCTGAAGATCGTGATGAAATAAAGACATAGCGCTAATAGAGAAGAGTACATCATGAACCGTCCCGCACAGAGAACTCCGTGAAGCTGAGAAGGAGCCGGGCAGCATGATGGAACCAAGCCTCTTAGCTCTGCACCGGATTCCTTCGGATGGTGGTGCGGCGACATTCTCCCGTTACAGAGATGGGTTCATGATGACCTGCTAAGGTTCATTTGGCAACAGATGAATAAACTGAGGTGGCAACGCGGAGTAAATCCCGTCCTCAAGACAGAAATGTCTTGGGGGCGGGATTTTTTTATGACAAATAGGGGGGAAAGCGATGAAAAAACATTGGCGGGATATGAGTTTGCTACTTGGAGCCATCGGAATTGCGAACATAGGAGAATGGATTTATATGATTGCGCTCCATCTACTCATTTTTCAAGAAACGGGCTCTGTGCTTGCTGTAACGGCTGTCTATATGATGAGACCAGTTGCTTCACTTTTGACAAACAGCTGGTCTGGCAGTTTGATTGACAGGCTGAATCAACGGAAAGTGATGATCAGCTTAGATATCAGCCGGGCAATCTTGATCGGATGTATACCCTTTGCATTATTTTCAGGGTATCTTCTTACCTTGTATGTAATCGTATTTCTTATTCAAATGGCACAAGCGATGTTTCATCCGGCTTCGATGGTCTATATGACGGGATTGATCCCAGCGGATAATCGAAAAAGATTTAATGCCCTTCGTTCATTATTACAATCGGGTGGGTTTTTACTTGGTCCCGCTGTAGCAGGTCTGCTTTTTTTAATCGGAACTCCTGTTTTTTCAATTTATACCAATGCAATTTGCCTATTGGTATCTGCTCTGTTCACGACGTGTTTACCGAATTTGCTCAAACAAGATGCTAACCAAAAGGGTTTTACCCTTTCAATGTTAAAAGAGGATGCGAAGCTTGTTCTTCGGTTTAGTTTGACATCACGCCAGATTATGGTGGTGTATTTGTTATTTAGTGCCGCTATCACGGTACTTCCTACTGCGATTGATTCTCTTGAAACAGCCTTTGCAAAAGAAGTGTTGCTGCTCACTGATACACAATATGGTCTTCTTGTTAGTATAGCTGGGGCAGGTATTATCGCAGGCGCAGGTCTTAATTCGGTGATTGTGGAAAGTCTGCCTGTTTCGATCATGCTCGGGGTTGGTAGTTTGTTTGTGGCATGTGGCTATCTCATTTATGCTTTTTCCAGCACATTGTTTGCAGCCGCTGTTGGATTTTTTATATTAGCATTCTTTTTAGCTTTTGCGAACACGGGTTTTATGACTTTCTATCAAACGAAAATATCCCGGTAGAGGTGATGGGGCGGGTAGCGAGTTTTTACGCTTTGGTGGAAGCCATTCTGACGATCATGATGACAGGGTTCTCTGGTGGACTTGCACATGTTTTATCAATCAGAACCTCCGTTGTCATCGGTAGTCTATGTATGCTTCTTATCTGTTTATTGCTATGTTTTGTCATCTTTCGTCCATTGACTGGCAAAAAGATAGTGCATCCTACTTAGAAAATTAAAAAAATTATGTTATAATTATTTAAGTAAGTTAAATGAAATTGATGAGAAAAGGAGTCTTACACATGAAAGCACTACGCTGGCACGATCAAAAGGACATTCGACTAGAGGAAATTGATGAACCAAAAGTTGCTCCAGGAAAAGTGAAACTTAAAGTAAAATGGTGCGGCATTTGTGGTAGTGATTTACATGAATATCTAGGAGGACCTATCTTCATTCCAGTGAATGAACCTCATCCACTGACAAAAGAAAAAGCCCCTATTACACTGGGACATGAATTTTCTGGTGAGGTTGTTGAAGTAGGCGAAGACGTCAGCAATTACAAAGTAGGCGACCGAGTGGTTGTTGAGCCTATTTTTGCGACTCACGGACATCAAGGTGCTTACAACTTAGATGAAAACATGGGCTTTTTAGGACTTGCCGGAGGCGGCGGTGGATTCTCTGAATATGTATCTGTTGATGAAGAATTACTTCATTTATTACCAGACGAAATTTCATATGAGCAAGGGGCACTTGTAGAGCCTTCAGCAGTTGCTTTATATGCGGTTCGTTCTAGTAAAGTACAAGCTGGCGATACAGCGGCTGTGTTTGGCTGTGGACCAATTGGCTTACTTGTTATTGAAGCATTAAAAGCAGCTGGTGCTACTGATATTTACGCAGTAGAATTATCTAAAGAACGCCAAGAAAAAGCGAAAGAGCTTGGAGCGATCATTGTTGATCCTTCTCAATATGAAGATGTTGTTCAAGAAATTGCACGTCGTACAAACGGTGGCGTCGATGTTTCTTTTGAAGTGACAGGTGTACCTGTTGTATTGAAACAAGCAATCCAATCAACTAGAATTTCAGGTGAAACAATCATTGTGAGTATTTGGGAAAAAGGCGCAGAAATTATGCCGAATGACATTGTCATTAAAGAACGTACAGTCAAAGGAATCATCGGCTACAGAGACGTATTCCCATCTGTATTAAACTTAATGAGAAAAGGCTATTTCTCTGCAGATACGCTCGTCACAAAGAAAATCAAGTTGGACGATGTAATCGAAGATGGTTTCCATGCATTAATCAATGAAAAAGATCAAGTGAAAATTTTAGTTAGTGCTGAATAAGTAGGATGACAAAGGGAATGGCAGAGGCCATTCCCTTTTTTTATGCACATAATTGCTTCTTCTCATAAAGAGGCATGCGGTTGAATAGTGATAAATGAAAGATGTTTTCATAAAGGAGATGACATCATGTTTTATCACATCAAAGAATTGCAATATGAAGCAAAACCCTCAAAGCCTGATCCACTTTATGCGAAGAAGCTACAAGAAGTATTAGGCGGACAGTATGGAGAAATTAGCGTCATGATGCAATATTTATTTCAAGGCTTTAATTGCCGAGCGGATCAAAAATATAAGGATTTATTATTTGACGTGGGAACAGAGGAAATTGGTCATGTCGAAATGCTGGCAACGATGATCGCACGTTTACTAGATAAAGCACCAGTTAAAGAACAAGAACAGGCATACGAAAGTGATCCAGCACTTGCAGCTGTTATGGGCGGTATGAATCCTCAGCATGCAATTGTTGCCGGTTTAGGAGCTATGGCAGCGGATAGCCAAGGATATCCGTGGAATGCTAAGTATATCATTGCAAGCGGAAATTTAATGGCTGATTTTAGAGCCAATTTAAATGCAGAATCACAAGGGAGACTTCAGGTCACAAGGCTTTACGAAATGACCGATGATCGCGGCGTTAAGGATATGCTCTCTTTCCTTATTGCTCGTGATACATATCATCAAAATATGTGGATTGCGGCGATTAAAGAATTAGAAGAACGAGAAGGAGATGTTGTCGTTCCAACCACCTTCCCGCGCTCACTAGAAAAACAGCAAGTGTCCTATGATCTGTTTAATTTCTCAAGAGGGGAAGCAAGTAAGGAAGGCAGATGGGCACAGGGCCGAAGCATGGATGGAAAAGGGGAGTTTAGATATATTTCTGCACCCGTCGTGTTTGGTTCTGCACCAAAACTAAAACCCGCACCAAAGGAACTGTTTAACACACCGAAAAAAGGCGAATAAAAAAAGTCGATCAGGATTTGAGCCTGATCGGCTTTTTTAACGTCCGAGAGATCTTCCATATACGCTGACACGTTTTTCTAACAAGGCAAAAGCGAGTTCAAAGAAAATGCTCAGCAGCCAATAGATCAAAGCAGAGACGAGATACGTTTCTAAAAATTGATAGCCGTCGTTCGCAATGATTCGGGAAATCCCCATGATTTCAAGTACTCCAATCGTAAACGAAAGAGAGGTAGCTTTTAATAGCTGAATGAGCTGATTGCCTAAGTTCGGCAAGGCGACAACAAATGCTTGAGGCAAAATAATGCGCGTCATCGCTTGGCGTGTCGTCATCCCCACAATTTTTGCTGCTTCAAGCTGTCCTTTGTCTACCGCAAGAAGTGCACTCCGAACAACCTCTGTTAAATGGGCAGCTGAATGGAGGCTGAATGTCATAAGAGCAACAGCTAATGGGGAGACCATATCTGGATGAAAGGTCAGCCCGAATGTATCGCTCACTTTGGTTAGAACAAAAGGAAGTCCATAAAAGAAAGCGAACAACTGAACAATCAGAGGCGTTCCTCTAAAAAAGGAGACATAGAGCGTCACAAGCTGTCTGAGTACAGGAATGCGAAAGAGACGAATGAAAGCAAAAACAGATCCAATTATTAGGCTTACAGCCATGGAAACGAGTGCAATCAATAAGGTAAAAGGAACGCCTTTTAAAATATGAGGTACTTGGTCAATCGCAAATTGAATATCAATCGTTTGCATCAAATCGCCTCCTTAACGTGACAGGCTGGTGCGGCCTTTGACAAATTTCCTTTCAAGCAGCATGGTGATCAGTTCAATACTCATGCAAATAAGCCAATACACAATCGCAATGATCACATACACCTCAAACATACCGATTCCGTAGTTATTTCCTAAAATGATCTTCACCTGTCCCATCATATCAATGAGTCCGATTGTAAAGGCAATCGCTGTGTCTTTCACGAGATCAATGGTGTAATTTCCGAGGTTCGGCAGTGCAATGAGAAAAGCCTGCGGGATAATGATCCTGATCAATGCCTGAGTATCTGTCATCCCAACAATGTAGGCGGCCTCCATCTGATCCTTCCCGACAGATGAATATGCACTGCGAAAGACTTCAGATAAATAAGCGCCCGTATGTAAAGAAAACGTCATCATCACAAATAACATACGATCCCAATGATTGATTTGAATCCCTGCTACAAGTAAAAGCTGAGGCAGGCCAAAATAAATCAAGAAAAGCTGAACAATTAAAGGCGTACTCCGTGTAAAAGATAAATAAACAATCGCCAGTTGCTTTAACACTGGGATTTGTTTAATACGGATACATGCAAATAGCAAGCCGATGATGATAGCAAAAAACAATGACACGATCATAATGAGAAAAGTGAGTGGCAGGCGTTCAAGCACCTGTAAAAAGATTCCTAGCCAATCTCCAGCTGTAAACGTCATGACGCTTCCTTCCTTTCTTCATTTTGATCGTCTTGCTCTGTGATGTCATCAATATCTTGAAAGAAATCAACCCCAAACCACTTTTTCGCCAGCTTCGGCAGTGTTCCATCATCAATCATCTCTTGTGTGATCCGGTCCAAATCTTCTGCAAGTTGCTTCTCGCTTGGCTGCAAGACAAGATAGATAGGCTCCTTTGACACAATGCCGCCAACTTTGACCTTTAAGTTCAAATGCTTTTGAATGGTATCAAAGGTTGAAATGTTCATAAATGCTGCATCGGACCGTCCGCTTTCAACACGCTTTAAGTTGAGTTCATTTGAAGGGCTCTCAATAGTCGTCAGCGGAATATCCGGATCATGTTCTTGATTATATTGATTTAAAATTGAACGCAAGCCCCCGCTAGGGCTGACAGGAGCCAGCTTTTTAGATGTCATATCATCAAGCGATCGAATCTCCTTGTCTGATTCATTCACAATTAAACCTGTCATCGAATAACCGTACGGGACCTTAGGGTAAAGGAAACGCTTTTCACGTTCAGGGTTACTAAAAAACCAATTAGCCGCCATGTCAAACTTCCCAGCGCCTACACCAATTAAATTCGATTCTTCCTCGCCAAAAATGTAATCAAAATGTATGTGAGGGAGCCTCTTTTCCACTTCATTTAAATAATCAATGTTATAGCCAATCGGTTCATTTCGGTCATTTGTGGCTAAAAAGGGTGGATTGACCTCTGCACTCAGTGCGACTTTTACAATTTTTCTACCATCTTCTGTCGTGGTTTTCACACTGCTACAGCCCATCAGAGAAAGAAATAACAGAAGGACACCGGACATCATGAATGCTGTCTTTTGCTTCATTTGTCTTTCTCCGATTCTTGCCACATGCCGCGATGAATTCTTGATAAAAATTGTTTCGTTCGTTCATGCTGTGGCTTCAATAGGACGTCTTCTGGCGAACCTTTTTCAACGATTTCACCATCTGCCATAAAGATCACCGTATCCGCCACGTCCTTTGCAAAAGAAATTTCATGCGTCACAATGACCATTGTCATCCCTTGGCTCGCAATATCTTTGATCATTTCAAGAATTTCTCCTACCATCTCTGGGTCCAGAGCCGACGTAGGTTCATCAAACAAGAGAACTGAAGGGTTCATCGCAAGTGCGCGGGCTATGCCAATTCGCTGCTGCTGACCGCCAGATAATTCACTCGGAAACGCATCTTTTTTATGAAGCAGGCCAATCCGCGTTAAAAATTGCTCCCCGACCTTTTCAGCTTCTTTTTTAGACATGTTTTGAGACACGATCAATCCTTCTGTAATATTTTCAAGTGCTCGTTTATTCTGAAACAAGTGATAATGCTGAAACACCATGGAAGATTGCTGCCTGAGTTTCAGCAGATCTTTTTTATGAAATCGTTCAAATTGAATCGTGGCTTCACCAACTGTCAGCTCTCCTTTGTCTGGAATATCGAGGCTGTTTAAGCTGCGAAGAAGTGTGGTTTTTCCTGATCCGCTCGGTCCAATAATGGCAACCACTTCACCTTCTTGTACGGTGAAATCAATGCCTTTTAACACATGGATCTGCCCATAAGATTTATGTAGATTAGTAGCTGAAATCATAAAAGCATCACGTTCCTTTGACATATGTACTTAATATTGATAAAATTTAACACATTAAATCCTATAAGTAAAGTGTGTTTTATTTATTCCGATTGGAAAAATCAGATATGATAGATTGTGAGAAACAGAGGAGTTGGATACGTTTTGTCTAAAGCATTATTTGTCGATACCGATTTTCAAAAAACATGGCTTCATCAACTAGAATCTCTTCGTGAAACGATCGAACAAACGGCAAAAGAACATGATGAAGGCGCTTATTTTCCTGAAAAAAATATTGAATCATTAATAGAGATGGGCTATACAACGTTGTCTCTTCCTGCTGAATACGGAGGCGGCGGTCAATCTGTGAAGGATATGGTTCTGTTTCAAGAGACACTCGGCAGTATGGACGGAGCAACTGCCTTATCAATCGGCTGGCACCAAGGGGTTGTAGGCGAGATCTACGAAAAGAAACAGTGGAATGAGCAGCAGCTGCAATTCTTTGCGGAAGAAGTGAAGAAGGGCGCCCTCGTCAACCGTGCCGTAAGTGAGGCGCAGACAGGCAGTCCAACAAGAGGCGGGAAGCCTGGGACAACAGCTACTAGATCAGGTAATGAGTGGATTATCAATGGACGTAAAATTTTCACAACGATGTCACCAGCGCTTACATACTTTTTAGTCGGTGTATGGATTGAAGAAAAAGAGGCTATGGGCTTCTTCTTAATTCATCGTGAGACAGCAGGTGTTTCAATAGAAGAAACGTGGAACGTTGTGGGCATGAGAGGAACTGAAAGTCATGATTTAATTTTAGATCAGGTGAAGGTTTCAGATGATATGCTTGTTGAGGTGCAAAAAGGGCCACGCGGTGGTACGCTAAATCCTTGGATTGCACATATTCCGTCCTGCTATTTAGGGATTGCACAAGCAGCAAGGGATTATGCTGTTCAATATGCCATCACCCATTCACCGAACAGCATCAACGGCACAATTAGTGACCTGCCAAATGTCCAAACACTGATTGGCGAAATCGACTTACTATTAAAGCAAGCACGCCACGTCATCTACTCAACGACCACATTGTATGAACAGCCAGAAAAAAGAGAGCTGTTAATCAATGAATTTGGTGCTGTGAAGCATACCGTCGTTAATCATAGTTTGCAAGTTGTCGATAAAGCTATGCGTTTAGTCGGTGCGAAAAGCTTAAGCCTAGACTGTCCACTGCAGCGCTACTATCGAGATATTCGTGCCGGGCTCCATAACCCACCAATGGACGATATGACGATATCAAAAATGGCGAAACAGGCGATTCAAGAGAAAAAAGAGAGCTAATATACAGCAAAAAGCCGGATATAAGCAGGCTTCAGCGTGTAGACAAACCCTCGCATTCTTTGTCAGTCCTGCGCGCTGGTGCTCACGAATGTTAAATTCGCTCCGCGCCAGTGCTCGTCCTTCCTAGACTGCAAAGGTTTTCAGGCCACGCTGAAAAGAAGACAAAGGGCTAAAATCAAGATCATTTTAGCCCTTTGTCAACAATTTGAAAGTCGGATATTTGAAAAGAGGACATGCGTACCTTATGTCCCATCGCTTCAGCATGCTACAATCATGTAAATCATGAGAAAAGGAGCGATTGTTTTGAAGAAAAAGTATATAAAAGGGCTGTTTATTGGCATCATGCTGATGGCACTTTGTAGTAGCCAACCTTCATCAACTGAAGCAAGATCACCAGCGTGGTCAGTAGATGAATTCTTTAAAAATCGGGAAGGCACATTTGTGATTCAAGAAGTAAAAGAAAAGACCCCATGGGTGTATAACAAAAAAAGAGCGAAAGAGCGCTTTGCACCTCAATCGACATTTAAGGTAGCAAATGCCTTAATCGGACTCCAAACAGGCGCAGTGAGAGATGAATACGACATCAAATATTGGGATGGCGTAAAAAGAGAGATTGACAATTGGAATAGAGATCATACATTAGGATCTGGCATGAGAGATTCAGTCGTCTGGTACTATCAAGCCATGGCACGTGACATTGGAGAAGAACGCATGAATCATTGGGTGAAAGCCATTCATTATGGGAACAAAGACATATCTGGCGGAATCGATCAATTTTGGTTAAGCAGTACCCTGCGAATTTCTCCCATCGAACAAGTTCGTTTTCTCAAACAGCTATATGAAGAGACTCTTCCATTTGACCTAAAGAACATGAGAACAGTCAAACGAATGATGGTACAAGAAGAAGAGAAACACGCCACCCTATACGGAAAAACAGGCTCCGGATCAGACATCGGCTGGTACGTAGGTTTTATCAAACATGAACACAAAACCTACATCTTCGCCACAAATATCAAAGGCACAGGCATAGAAGCAAAAGACATCACCTATCGCATTTTGAAAAAATATCATTTGATAGAAGCATCCGTTTAGGGTGCTTTTTTATATGTGAAAAAGGAGATGTATTGATAAGTTGATGATATGTGGGTTAGTTTGAAAGTATGGTATATTTATAGAAAAATATTGAAGTATCATTTCAAATGTATTATTATATATGGCGTAATGTTACAAATGTTACAAATATATGATAAGGAGATTAATATGAACCTAAAAAGAAAAGTAAAATGGAAAAGGAATATCGCGGCACTACTAGCCTTTGTGATGCTTTTATCAATGTTACCTTCTGATATTTTTGCAGAAGAACATGACAAAAATACAAAATCAAGTCATAACAACTTAGAAGAATTTGATAATTCAAAAGCCCTGGAAATGGCAGGAATTTACGAAGATGAAATTGGAAAAGACGGAGAAGTTCTTTCAGAAAGAACAGAAAACAGCAAGCTTTTTTATGAAGGAGAGGGTGTATTTACACAAGAGGTGTATCCTGATCCAATTCATATAAAAGAGGCTCCAAATGCTGAGTGGGAGGACATCTCTCCTGAATTAAAGACTTCCTCGAAAAAAGAAATAGAAACAGAAAATGCAAAGTTAGAATCAACTTTTCAAAAACAAATGCAGCATGGATTATATGCGACATTTGAACACAAGAAGCATCAAATTGAATTTTCAATTTTAAAAGCTTCAGGGAAAAACAAATCAGAAATCAATTCCAAAGATACCTCTGCACAATTTAAAGAGAACACCAACGAGCTTACATATGAAGAGGTATTTCCAAATATAGATTTACGATCATTTACCTTTAATGAAAATATCAAGGAAGATATTGTACTCAATCAATATGATGGCTACAATTCATTTACATTTAAAATAAAGACAGATCTAACTGGGGAAATTGAGGAAGACGGTTCTATTACATTTTACGATCAGAAAAAACGGACCATTTTTCAAGTCCCAAAACCGTTTATGACGGATTCTAATTTAGATGAAAAATCAGGTGAAGTGGCTCGCTCAGAAGATGTGAGCTTTAAATTAGAAAAAGAAGACGATGGCTATTTACTTCATGTGACAGCAGATGAAAAATGGCTCAAAGATCCTGAACGAGTTTATCCTGTGTCTATCGATCCTTCGACTTCTTTATCTGTGTCAGCAGACACATTTATCATGAGTAAGTACCCAACAACAAATTATTCATCCTCTACGCAAAAATGGGACGCTAAACTTAAAAGTTATGTACTCAAAACAGGTTATTACGATAAAACAACTGGTACAAACTATGCGTTCATGAAGTTTAACTCATTCAAACCGATTCAAAATATGAATGTAACGAAAGCGACGCTCAAAACATATGTTGCTCATTCATATTACGGGACGAAGGCTACTGGTCTTTGGCTGGATACAGTGAATGCCAACTATGATCATACAAAACTAACGTGGAACAATAAACCAAGCTCTAAAAACATCGGCAAAGCCAATGTATATAAAGGACAATGGGCGAGCTATGATGTGACATCAACCATCAAAGCTTGGAATAGTGGAACAGCTAACTATGGCTTTAAATTACATGCAAATGGAAATGGGCAAGACCATTGGAAAAAAATAATCTCATCAACAAACTCTACCAATAAACCAGTCATTGAAGTAACGTATACCATTCCACAAGCAAATGCACCAACTGTAAAAGGTTTTAGTAATGGAAATGGTACAGGCTACTTCAATTTAAGTTGGAAAAAGGTAGCTGGTGCAAAAGGCTACAAAGTGTGGTTATACAACGGAAAAGAGTATGAAGCCATTTCAGTTGGAAATGTGGCATCATGGAGTACAAAAGGAAAGAATATATGGCCAACAGCAAGCGAGATTGCTGCTAAAAAATATAAACTTCATTTAGACGGAAAAGGTGGAACTGAATTAGCAGTTGATCCTTCCCCAGTTTACAAAAACTCAGGTGGCAATTATGCGACAAGTAAAAATTATTGGATAGCTGTAAGTGCGATTTTTGACCAAGGTGAAGGCGCAATGTCAGCAAAAGTAAAACCTGTCGTGCCGAATGTGGCTAGAGCGAAAGCACCTAGTACAAAAGGATTCAATAATAATAATGCAACTGGTTACTTTGATCTTTCTTGGAATTCAGTTTCTGGTGCGACCGGTTATAAAATACAAATGTTTAATGGGAAAAGCTATGAGACATTGGATCTTGGGAATCAAACTGCATGGTCAACAAAAGGGAAAAAAGTATGGCCGACAGTTGCTGAGATCAAAGCAGGTAAATATGCATTGCACCTCCAAGATGGAAAAGGGGCAGAGCTTCCAATTCATCCTGGTTCGACTTACAAAAATGCTGGAGGAGATGCGGCTCAAAAACATTATTCCTTCAGAGTGATTGCCTATAATAAAGATGGAGAAGCTATTGCTTCACCGCCAGCTGGACCAACTTTACCTGATTTATCTAGACCGAAAGCTTTATCTGGATATGCTTATACCAATACAAAAGAGAGCCAAACAGGTTATTTCAATTTACATTGGGACAAAGTGAAAAATGCAAAAGGATATAAAATTAACATCTATAATGGTAAGGCATATCAATCATTTGATGTAGGTGATGTCGATCATTGGACAACACAAAACAAGAATATTTGGCCGACTCCTACTGAAGTTAAAGATGGGAAATATGTGCTTCATACAGATGGAAAGGGCGGAGAATTAGCGCTAGACCCATCACCAGTATATGAAAATGCAAATGGAAATTATAAAGGACGCAAGAACTACTCCTTTACTCTTTCCGCCTACGATGCAAATGGAGAAACCATTCCGACACCAGCCTTTAACCCGACATTCCATGAAGGGGCCGAATTCCTTGGAACAGAGGATTACTGGTCGATTATTGATATACCAGACGGCCAGCTTAATGGTGCAACTGGGAATGTGATTGTCAGTGAAGAAGAAATGTCGATTGATGGAAGAGGACCAGGACTTGGAATGGGTCGAACGTACAATAGTTTAGATGCAGCTGACCACCTGTTTGGTCAAGGGTGGTACGCAGATGTAGAAACGAGTATCACGCCAACAAAAGAAGGTGTCATCTATCTTGATGAAGATGCCACAACTCATGTTTTTACAAAAAAAGCAGATGGTACGTATCAACCACCAACAGGTATTTTCCTTGAATTAACGGAATCAAAAGATGAATACATGTTAAAAACGAAGGATCAAACCTTTGCACACTTTAGTAAAAACGGCGGGAAAATCACCAAGGTTGTAGATGGACATAAAAATACAACGACATACAAATATAACGAAAACAATCAGCTCACTTCAATAGAAGATGCATCTGGCCGAAAAATAACAATGGATTATGATGAAGATGGTCATATCATCTCGGTTCAAGGACCAAAAGGGAAAAAGCTTTCATATGAGTATGATGCAGGTTTACTAACGAAAGTCATAGATTCAGATGGAACAAGTATCTCATATGAATACGATAAAGAAGGCAGATTGATTAAACAATTCTCTCAAAACAGTACAAAAGATCAGCCTGTTTTTACAGAATATCAATATGAAAATCATCGTTTAGTCAAGGCAATCAATGCAAAAAAAGAAACATTTGAGTACGCATATGATATGTCTAAAAAGACACTCATGCTGACGCAGCCAAACGGTCGGAAAATACAGTATACGTATAACGAAGCAGCCAATCCAATTCAAGTTGTAGATGATGCGGAAGGTTTGAAGATTACGACCAAAACCAAATATGAAGGAAATCAAATCGTTGAAGAAGCTGATCCGAATGATGTAGAAAAAGGGAAAGCTTCAGAAAGCTATTCGTATGATAAGAACGGCAATGTTATTCAAGCAAAAGATGCTTATGGCACAGAAACCTACGAGTATAACAAAAACAATGATGTCACTAAAGTGAAAGATACAGAAGGAGATATTACAGATATCGCCTACGATGGATTAGATGCTGTATCTGAGACAGATCAAAGTGGAAATATGTCTTCAGCAAGTATTTATGATTCTTACGGGAATTTGATACAAACGAGTAAAGAACTTGCTGCTGGCGCGAGTATTTTGAAAAATGGCAGTTTTGAAGATACGCTAACTGGCTGGAAGCTTACAGCATCTAAGGATGACGGGAAATTAGCGCAAATAGCTGGGAAAAGTGGTGCGTTATCGGGGGGCCGAGTATTAGAGGTCAGTTCACAGTCGACAACTGAAGGAACAGAACTTGGCTATTCTTCGGCTACACAAGAAGTAACGCTAGAGCCAAATACGACGTATACACTGAGTGGAAAAATAAAGACAGAGCTAACGAAAGCAAGAGCATTTTTTAACATTGATTTAAGAGATACAAACAATAAACGAATTCAATGGATCAGTAACGGTTACAGTACATTATCAGGCAAAAACGATTGGACAAAACGCCAAGTCACGTTTACGACGCCATCTCATGCAGGCAAAGCTGTGATCTATATGGAAGTGGATCATCGTGATAAGGCTGGAAAAGGAAAAGCCTGGTTCGATGAGATTCAGCTAGAAAAAGGCGAAGTTTCATCAAGTTATAATCCAGTCAAAAATAATTCCTTTACGGATAAAACAACAAGCTGGAGCGGAACAGGTGGTTCATTAGATAATGAAGAAGGCTTTAACGATGACGTTTCGTTAAAAATGACAAGAACCTCTTCAACTCAAGCGAATGTCATCTATAAACAATCTGTACCAATTGAACAAAGTGCAAATGATCAATCTGTGTATGTCACATTGACTGGGATGTCTAAGGCTGAAAATGTCAAAGCCTCAAGTGAAAATGACTACTCACTTCAAGCGTCCGTTACGTATACAGATGGCACAACAGGAAGGTTTAATGCGAAATTCCCAACCGGTACACAGGAGTGGAACCGAGCGGCGGTTGTCATACCAAAAACAAAACCATTGAAAAAAGTCGACGTACAGATCGTTTTCCAAAAAAGCGCGACTGGAACGGTTTGGTTTGATGATATCCGTCTAGTAGAAGGAAGTCTTTTAACAAGCACCACTTACGACGAGAAAGGGAACTATGCTGTTAAAGAAGAGGATGAGCTTGGTTACTCATCTCAATCTGCCTACGATGAAACAGGCAAAAAACTTTCTGAAACAGATGCGAAAGGCGAAAAAACAACATTCGAATATGACCAGGCTGATCAGCTGAAGAAAATCACTTTATCTAACGGGACATCCATTGTGAGAACCTACGATAAAGAGGGCAATGAACAGTCGAAAACCATTCGTGCAGAGTCAGATCAGACGTATCAATTCGAATACGACCTAATGGGCAAATTGACAAAAACCATTGATCCATTAGGGAATGTGTTGAAAAGTGAATATGATGCGAATAGCAACTTAATCAAAACCATTTCTGCAAATGGACATGAAGTGTCTCTCACGTATGATGGAACAGACCGAGTGAAATCCAAGTCATACAATGGGACAGAAAAATATCACTTTAGCTATGATAAAAACGGAAACGAAACAACGGTTGTTAACAAAGAACAAAACACAACCAAAAACAGAACGTTCGACCAACAAAACCGCATCACAAAGTTAACAGAGCGTGGCAGCAGCCAAACTTGGACGTATCCAGCCAATTCAGATAAACTGAAATCCTTTGAGTGGACACACGGAAATCAAAAAGGAACGAACCAATTCAGTTACAATAAGCTTGATCAAATGACGCAGATGAAGGATTCGAGTTCTACGTATTCGTTTGATTATGATGAAAATGGAAATGTTCAGTCCTTTATTACAGGTAACGGCAGTGGTGCTAGCTTTGCTTATGATGAGCGCAATTTAATTAATGATTTGCACATTGGAACAAGCCAAGGCACGACGATCTTAAACGAAGCTTACGAATATGATCAAAATGGAAACAGAATAACGGTTGATCAAGGAAGCACCGGGAAGATTCGTTATGAATATGGAAAATTAGATCAATTGATCAAAGAAACTCATCCAGATGGCACGGTCATTGGGTACACATATGATGGGTTTGGAAACAGAAAAACAGTTACGACTGAAAAAAATGGTACTAAAAAAACAATCAACGCATCATTCAACATCATGAACCAGCTGACAAAGGTAAATGATGAGACTTTAACTTATGACAAAAATGGCAACCGAACGTCTGACAGGCAATTCCTTTATGAATGGGATGCAGAAGATAACATAACGGCCATCACGAAAAAAGGGGAAGACAAGCCATTTGTCACTTACAAATATGATGAGCGTGGATACAGAATTCAAAAAACATTGAATGGAAAAGTCACCAATTACTTTTATGACGGCGACAGCCTGAATGTTTTATACGAAACAGATGGAGACAACGAAGTCACAAAAGCATACACATACGGTGAGAGTGGACAACTCCTTGCATTCACGCAAAATGGAAACAAATATTTCTATCACTACAATGCACATGGTGATGTCATAGCCATCACAAATAGTGCAGGAAAAATCGTTGCTGAGTACGAATACGATACATGGGGCGTCCCAACAAAGGTAAAAGAAGATGAAGAAGTAAAAGGCAACCCATATCGCTATGCAGGTTATCGCTTCGACGAAGAAACAGGACTTTACTATTTAATCGCCCGCTACTATGAACCGAGAAACGGAGTATTCCTATCACTAGATCCAGACCCAGGAAGCGATGGAGATGCACTAGATCAAAACGGATATACCTATGGCAACAACAACCCAGTCATGAATGTAGACCCAGACGGCCATTGGGTATGGTTTGTTGTCAATGCAGGATTTGCGGTATATGATGGATACAAAGCTTATAAATCGGGCAAGGGTTGGAAAGGCGCAGCATTAGCAGCAGCTTCGAACTTTGGACCTGGGAAGATATTTAAAGGTGCGAAAAGGGTTTATAGTTTTGCGAAAGGTAAAAAATACTTAAAGCCAGGCCCTTTTGCTAAGAGATCTATTCCAGCGAGGAGTACAAGTAGTAGGCTTAGAAAGAAAGAACGTAGAATCCTTAATAGAATTGGAAATACACACGGTTGTCATACGTGTGGTGCGAGAGCCTCAGGTACAAAAAGTGGAAATTGGATAGCTGATCATCAACCTGTATCACAATTGAGAAAAAAAGGCCAAGCTCAAAAGTTATTTCCTCATTGTCAGACTTGCTCTCGAAAACAGGGTGGGCATGTAAGTGCAATTATTAGAAAAAAATCTAGGAGGTAATTAAAGGTGAAAAAAGAAGAGATCTTATTAATACTGGATCAGTCTTTTCTTAAAAAAGAGATGCCTCTTTTGGATAATGGAAATTTTGATTTTGTCAAAGGTAGATTTTCTGTATTTGTTGGAAGAGAAGATTGGCTAATTACAATTCAAATATTTGGTTTATCCAAATTGGGACCGGCCATAGATTGTTTTGCCATTGGAAATCAATTAAACAACAAACCTTCGAATACTTTGTTAGACTTTCCTTTTGATTTCATTGATCAACATAATACAATTATTGTGGATGAAGAGATAGAACCAGGTTTTACAAAAAATCCAATTCATATTAAATTAAGAGATCAATTTTTTGAATTTCATATTTCTGAGTCCTCTCAAACCCAAATAAAAGAAGAAAATGAATGGATTGTTTGCTTGAGAGAAATGGCTAAAGACCAATTGTTTCTAGAGAGGCTTTGGTTGACAAGTAAAGAACAACTAGAATTATTCAATTTAAAATCAAGTTATACTCAACTGTATACAACTAATTCATGGTTTCACCCAGAATCGGATAAACATCTGCCTAGCCAAAATGTTTTTTTTCAAACAGTTGCTGAGAGTATAGTTTTTCATGATTCTAGTATTATCAAAAATGAAAAAAAGAATACTGAATGGAATTTATGGGCACATACTGACTCGGTAGAATATTATTAATCTCATTGTTAAAAGGAGAAAATACTAATGAATTCAACACAAATTCTTAATATATTAGACGAAGAGTTTGATAATTTAAATCGTCCTATTTTTGAGTGGCGTGAAATGAATTATATTGGAAGTAAATGTACAATTATTCGCTTGAATCATCAACAGTGGTTGATAGCAATACAATCTTTCTTATTAGATAAGAAAGGTCCTTATGTGACAATAGATTTTTACCGTAATGATACACAAAACAGATATCAAAATATACTAATGGACGACTTGACTTTTAAGTTAGATAATAATAGTTACATCCCTTTTTCAGATATTGAGCCCCATCATTTACAATTAATAAAAGAAATAAAGTTTAATGAAGACTCTTTTTGTTTGAAAAATCTAAATCTACATGATGAAATGGATAAGAATGGTAAATCTTTTTTTAGAAATCTTTATGAAATACCCTCTTTTAGAAATTTTCTTTGGAAAACACCAAGCTCTCTTTTGAATTTTGTGGGTTTAAAAGAAGGTTATGAAAAAGTATTTGAGACAGAGGAATGGGAGTATCCAGACTACTTAACAGAACCAAGTGAGACAGTATCATTTAAATCGTTCGCTCAATTTTTGGCAAATGAGGTAGACTCCGTTAATGTTGGTATCCCAAATAATCATTGGATGGAATGGAAAGATTATGATATTGATTGATCAATGAGAGCATGAAGATTCAAATGAATACTTTTAAGTTTGCAAACAAACCTCCACTTATCAGTAGGAGGTTTGTTTGCTATAAAGATCATTTGAGTTTGTACAGTAATTGAGGTGAAAAAATTGAAGAAAGTTAAATTAAACACGATGACCAAAGAATCTATCGCAGATATCGAAAAAGAAATAACAAATACCGCACTGAATCTAGTGAAAGAAAAACAAGCGAAATTTAAAAATTTAGGTTTAACAATCAATGCTGAATTTGGAAGGTTTGTATTCGGAAAAAAATATAGAGGAAGAGAAATTCAAGTTTCAGATTGTTTTACAGCAGGATATCATTCATCCATATATTTTTCAGTAGATTATCTAAATGGCGAAGAGTTTCATGATGGTGAAGAAGGTGATCTAGGTTATTGTATAGACCATCTCGATATTTGGATTTGTGTATCGAATAATCTTGTGAGCAAAAAAGGATATTTAAGAGTATTTGAAAATGAATCAGATTTGCGGGGAATGATTATACCATTAATTGATGAGTTGTATAAAGAAGCAACAGAAATTCTTCAAATCCTACGCAGCTAGGATTTTTTCAACCGGTCTAAAAGGGAGAGAAATGATGCTTACATAGGATCAAGATAAGGTAGAGCATTTGCAGTAAAGAAAGCAAGTAATGGAAAAAATGAGCAAACATTCAAGGTCATGGTGATAAAAATTTATTAGGAGGCTTATAAGAAGTGTATTTAAAAAATATACAATTAATGTCAGATGATGATCGTGGAATTTTAGCCAGCCAATCCCTTTGTGTGACTGAAATGTTTTTATACGAATTAGAAAAGAAATTTCAAACAAAAGATTGTGAGGCTATTGTTTTAATATGTGGCTCTTTTAAAGACTACAAATTAATTAGTACTTCAAAAGATGAACCAGACATCTTATTTTTAAAAAATACGTACGAGCTGGAAGTACCCTTCCGTTACAGTGAATTTGAACATGCAATAAATAAGAAAAAGATCTTAGCCGACACTTTGGAAAAAGCGATGCTCTATCTGTGTGAACTGAAAAATTGGGACAGTCAGCAAGTCAAAGCGGCATTTCAAAAAATGAAAGAAAAGGAATATAAAGCAGAGATAAAAGGAAAACAAAGAAAATTAAGTCCTGATAAAACAAAGAAAGCATATCCTCTGATTGAATTAGATTTAAAGCAGTTTACTCTTTATCTTGTAGTTGAAGACAATAAAAGAAATATCTTAGATAAAAAATTAATTGCAGAAACCGATACCTACTTAGAAGATATTTCGTATCATATGAGAGAGCTTAAATGGTTAACGGATCATGAAGTGGCACTTTTCAAACGTGCACATAAAACAGTTTATACAAGTATACGTTTATCGTGATAAAGCAAAATGAGAATAGCATACATAACACTTGATGAAATAAAGAACGCATTATATAAGGTGTGTATTCTAAATGGGCTTTTGGGAAAAAGAACATCATGATCGGTGATGATGGATTAGATATTTTTGAAGAAGCGATCGAACAATTTTATGAAATGACTGAGGAACATTTGGAGAGAAAGCCAACAATTGATGAGATGCTTTTGACAATTATGATGGCTTTAAACAATGGAGGTAGTCACTATTTTGATGATTTAAACGACAAAGAAGTAACGGACATTAAAATAACAACTAAAAAAGCAAAAAATTTAAGTGACATTGAACCAGGAGCTATTATTGAACTCCCATTAGAAAAATATGGAAAATTTAACTATGCTTTGATCATTTCGGGTGAGGGAAAAAATCAATAATATGATGATATTTTAATCCAATACTATGATTTGTTTGTTGATGAAAGAATAGAAAAAAATGAGTTAAAACAATTGATGAAAAAAGAGAATGGACTATTTGTTGCAAATACAGGCCTGACAGGCTTTTTAAGTGGTTCATGGAAAGTCATCACAAAAATAAGTCAAGATTTTATAAAAGAAGAGGATCTTCAAAATCTGAAATTCGTGGAATACCGAGATGGAAATTATTACGTAAGCGAGGGGAAAGAAGGTTCCATTGCACCTGTTATGGACCTAGAGGTTGCTGATCCAAAAATCGCTAAAATGATATTTAACCCGATTGGTATGTATGGCGAATACACTATTATAAACATTCTTTCTTTATATTTTAAAGGGATGTCAATGGAGGATATTATCAAATATGAAATATAGGCAGTTTACAACGTGAAGTGAGTTTTGAGAAAGGAATGGTGTAATGAATGGACGAGCCCAAAATGCTAGACTGTTTAAATAAAATAAGACAAGTCTTAAAGGGGATGATCACAAGAGAACAAGTATCTGATTGGGCTGAAATTTACGTTTCTTCAGACGATCCAGAAATAGACGATGATCAAGTTTGGGATATGTTGATTCTTTTGAGTGGAATTGATTTGAAAGATTCACCTAATTCTTACTTACATTGTGTAGATGATTTGAATGATTGGATAGAAAAGTACCAATAGTTACTATATATCAGCTTACTATATTCTTATGGTTAAGCCCCCATCTAATAAAAGGAGTGAATGTTATGCCTGAAACAGTTATCGCAATTCCAGGATTTTGGTCACATCATTTAAAAGAACTTGAAGAATTGAATGATTATATATTCGTGAATGATCGAATCATACATAAACGAACTGGAACTTATTAAGACCTTGAAGTAGTGGATCATATTGATCAATTAAGCGAGACTTTCCTTCCAAATGAACAATTCAATTCAGAAGAACTTAAACAAATAGATACGCATCAAACATGCTTGTATATCATTGGGATGACTGAATCCTTAGAAGAAATAAACGCGCTTGTGCAAGTTACTACGGATTTACTAAAGATTGATGGCATGGCAATAAAAGTTGAATCATCAGGTCGTTCTTTTATGAAGAAGACATGGCAAAGTTTAATAGAAGAGTTCAATCCTTATCAATATATGACTTCTATTGTTCAAGAAAGTGATGTTATATATGTGACAAGTGGTTTTCAACAATTTGGAGAGCCGGAAATGATGTTTGAAGGGTTTCATGCTGATGAAATAGAGCGGTACTTTTTAAACTGGATAAACAAATCTATACAAGAAAAAAGAGAAGCTTTAAAAGAAAAGGTGATCTATGATGAAGGTCAGCAGATAAAGTTAGATCTTATTGAATACGATTTTTATCCCGAAGATGATTTGTTTTACAATCCATATGGAATCGTCGTCTTCAATAAGTAATGTCTAAAAACAAGCCGTTACAGTAGATCAATAGAAAAGGAGTGTCGCGATGTCCATGCATCCGAAAGAATTAGAAACCACCGTCCAATTACCTGCGAAAAAGCGTTATGACTACTTCATTAAAAAGATTGTTGATTTTGAAGAAATATGGTCATTAAGAAACGAGAAGGGATGGGTGATATCAGAGGATGAACATCGTGTGCCGCAGCTTCAAGGAGCATGCCGCTTATTGTGCGATTGAACCATGGGGAAAATCTATGCCAGAAATGATTGATTTAGACGATTTTTTAGAAGAGTGGCTGCCGGGAATGATAGCAGATGGAATCAATCCGTCGATTTTCTATAATCGAAATGATTCGGTTTCAATTGAAATTCATACATTAAAAAAAGATATAGAGGAAGAATTAAAAAACTACTAGTTCAACAAGAGTGGAGGTAGTTGTTTGAAACGGCTTGAAGACTTATTTATTCGTTCAGAAAAAGAATTCAAATTCTATCAGAATTTAGTAGACCATGTGTTTGACACAAATAAAGAGCTACCACAACAAGTCTTCCGTAAGACATTTGACTGTTTTTTGTTTCAAGAGTTTGATTGGGCATTGAGTGATGATATTTTACCAACCATTAAAGAGTTATCATTTGTTACACAAGATAGAGAATTTTTAACTGCAGTCCTTCAACCAGATCCAACCGAATATTATTTGAAGGAATTTGGTTATTATAATTGGCTGAAAGCGAATGTAAACATTTCAAGTGAGGATTATGTTAATGCACTATGGACGCATCCAAAAGAGTCTATAGCAGATGATATCATAACGAATTCGTACATAGTGGTCTGGTTATCGCATTCTTTGCAGTGGGCGATTTGGGCAGATAGAGATATGGAAATTTGTATCATAGGAATGGCATCAACAAAAGATTCTGTGAAAAATAGGTTATTAAAAGAAGGGTGGAAACCAATGGATCACCCTGTTTTAGCAAATTGGTTTGAAGGATTATTGAAGGATCAAAAAACATTCAATGACTATTACACCCATATGCTTTCTCATTATGCGTCATGTTACAAGCGGTGAAATGGAGTATCAATGACTGATGATAGACTTACCCGAAGATATGAAAGGAGCATAAAGTGAAACATTTGTTTATATCCGATCCAAAAGAATTTGAACATGTTCTATCGTTTGTTCATTCGCTCGTTCACAGGACAAAAACATTCCCTAATCAAGTGTTGCAAACGAACCCCCCTCATTATTTATTCGAAGAATTCCATTGGTTGTTATCAGATGATAGCTGGGAAACGTTAAAAGGTTTAGCTTTGAATCATCATGATGACTATATACTCATGGCTGTATTAGATGAGCAGCAGAGCATGGATGATTATTATTTTAATTTTGGTTATTATCCTTGGGTGAAAATCCCGTTAAACCTCACGCCAAGTGATTATCTTGATCTCTTAACGGCTTATCCGATAGAGAGTGTAAATGATAGAATAATGGATATTGCTTCACGTGTGATATGGGTTTCCCCTTCTGCGAAATGGATCATTTATGGCGAAAGAAGTTATGAGATAGGAGTACTAGCAGTTCATCAATTAGAACAAATGAATAAACAATTGTTAAAAACGTGGAGAACTTTAGATGAGATTGTATTAGATTGGATTTCAGTTGTATTTCCGAATCAAAAACTTCCTGATGATTTTAAAAAGGAACTGATTCGGAATTATAAAACTAAATAATAAATTTTATTTATATCTACATGATCTGATTTTGATACTGTAGAATATTTTTAGTTTTGTCTGATGTTTTTAATCGATGAGGTGGAGCGAGTCATGAGAATCATATTAGCAAAAGAGGAAAATTTATTCAAAGTAAATGAATTAATAAAGAAAATCAATTTAAACGTAGAAGAGTATAACTGGGTCATAAGCGATGTGACACTCACAATGCTTCATGATCGGAAAAATCAATTCCATTCAGAAGTGATGCCAGATTATACGGATTTTTTATTTCTGAAGGGTGAACATTTCAAAAAATTCCTAAACGACTATTCTTATTCTTTTATTTTCGCTGTTTTGACCGCATTGCCTCGTCATGTAGATCATTTGAATATTAGTTCAATACCTCATATTGAAGATAATGAACGATATTGGAACGTGAATTATACACCCGTTATCCCTCAAGCCGTGTTTGAAATCGGTTTTTTTGATTCGACAGATGTTATTTTTACGGGAGATCAAAATATCTTAAGCGAATTTCGAAAAAAAGCGAACTTTATTTCATTTGAAGAATATTTACAAACTCCGTGACACGATTCGTTAGGAGAGTGAATGAAATATTTAGTATTTTAGAAAGATGGATCGAATGTAGCTATCATCCTCGTGGGATATGGAACTTGTACAATGAACTATTTTAAGAATTTGATACTTTAAAGACAATGAGAGAACGGGGGGAAATCCATGAAAATCAGCCGTGATAAACAAGATTTATTCGATGATGTAAAACAACGTTATCAATACATATTAGATTCAGCTTATCCAGATGATATCATCTCTTTTGAAGAAGAAACTGGTATGTACTCAGATGATTTTTATATGTTTTTTTCACTTGTTGCAGGCAGCTTAAGTTATGTGGTGGATCATAAACGAATACCGAAAAAACAGTTAAACGTGCTGCGTCAGTCATTTGAAGAGCAATATCCTCAAATCAAAACGTATCAACAGATCCTTGAATCTTATCCTTTATTGCATTCCTATGTTCAATACCATGAAGAAACAAGAAAACGCATCATTTCACTTTTACAATAACCTTTTGGAGGACAAAAGATGACATGGTTTTTAGATGAAAAAATCCAGAAACAAATCCCTGATTTCGATATCAGCCATCTAAAGCAAATCAATGAATTTCACTACTTTAAAGAGTATAATGAACATTACGACTTGATCAACTGTATTCATCTACACATCCCATACGAATCTGCGACCCATAAAGCAGACATTCATCTGAAATTCACGAATGTCTCTTCTGTTAAAATCGAAGATTTGGAGTTAACAAGCGATTCCTCTCTTTTTTTGAACATTCAACTTTTGGATAGAGGCTGGGAATATTTGAATGACTTTGTCGAAGACTATGAAGAACAGTATTTTTCTTTTTATTGTGAAACGGTTCAAGTCATACAAGTCGTTTCAAATGAATCGGGCTAGTCTCTCTACATATGTGCGAATGATGCTTCCCCATCCTAACATAGAAAGGTGCAATGACATTGAATCGAATGATGAAGTGGCTTTTATTTGCAGCAGTCATCGCTGGCTTATTGATATGCGCATTCTTTGTGTTCCGTTTCAACCAGCCTAAGCCGACGACAAACATCCATTATGCAGACACACAAAACAAACAGCAAACCCTCGATATGTACATGCCAAAGGGTAAAGATGAAGACAAAAAGAAGAAGCATCCAGTCATGATCTATCTCCATGGCGGCGGCTGGACGGGCGGCGATAAGAATAGAGTCGCTTCAAAGGCTGATTATTTTACCGGTCAAGGGTATGTGTTTGTTTCAATGAATTACAGGCTTCATCCTGATGCCAACTACGAGCAGATGGCAGATGATACGGCAAACGCCATTAAATGGGTGAAGGATCATGCGGATGAATATCAAATCGATTCATCAAAAATCAATGTTATGGGTCACTCAGCGGGCGGTCATTTGACGGCGCTGGTTGCCACAGATTCGACCTACTTAAAACGTGTGGGGCTGTCGCCAAAAACAATCAATTCCATTGTTGTTCTAGACGGACCGTTAAACCTCAATCAATTTATACAAGCTATCCCATCGTACAAAAAAGTCTTTGGCAAACAAGAGGAGAATTGGACAAATGCATCACCTGTCACTTATATGAATCAAAAGAATGTACCTCCTGTCTATTTGGTGACAGGCTGGGAAAATCCTGAGGTGTACCGTTTTGCAGAAAAACTGAATCATGATAAAGGATCTCGGTTTGTTTTTCGGGTCCATTCGCTGAGCCACAGTGACTTGAATAAATGGTTTGGATCAGACAGAGCGCCAAAAGAAGCACAAAAAATGACAGAGGCTGTGATGGCTTTTGTCAAAAAACAAAATCAATAACGAAGACCATATGCTAGGCAATCCATTTTGCCGCAGTATATGATTAGGGTAAATGGTTTGTAATAAAAGGAGTGTATGTTGTTGTCATCACGTATGGAAAATAAAGTGTTCAACTGCGAAAAAGAGCTGACGCTGAATATTATCGGCGGTAAGTGGAAAATGCTGATTTTATGGCACCTTGGCAGAGAAGGGACAAAACGGTTTGGTGAGTTAAAGTCGTTAATGCCTGGGATTACGCAAAGAATGCTTGTCAATCAGCTAAGAGAATTAGAGGAAGACCACATTGTGCACCGGGAGGTTTATCCTGTCGTTCCGCCAAAGGTTGAGTATTCCTTGACAGAACTAGGAGAAAGCTTAATGCCGATTTTAGAGGCGATGTATGATTGGGGAAAACAATATCTCGATAGCAATTTTTTAAAGGATGATAAATAGAAAGACGATAGATGTAGACAAAGGGTTAAAATTACTTTATTTTAGCCCTTTGTCTTCTTTTCAATCACGCTGAGATATTGGCCGAAAAGACAGTGTCTTTTTTGTAACCATATGCGAAAAAGTATAGTATGTAAAAAAAAAGTGCGTACTTGGAATGCTCCCATCCTGTTGTTATACTCATTTCATCGTGCAAGAAGCCCTATTCACGGAGCTCTTGAAGATGAGATGAAAAATAGGAGTGAACGTTCATGAAATTACAATTAGCATTAGATTTAGTGAATATACCAGAAGCGATTGAGCTCATCAAAGAAGTAGAAGGATCGATCGATGTAGTCGAAATTGGAACACCTGTTGTGATCAACGAAGGCTTGCGTGCCGTTAAAGAAGTCAAACAGGCATTTCCAAACCTACGTGTACTCGCCGATCTGAAAATTATGGATGCGGCCGGTTATGAAGTGCAGCAGGCATCTGAAGCTGGAGCAGATATTGTGACCATTCTTGCAGCGGCAGAAGATATGTCCATTCAAGGAGCGGTGAAAGAAGCGAAAGCAAGAGGGAAACAGATTTTAGTGGATATGATAGGTATCAAAGATATCGCTGGCCGGGCAAAAGAGCTGGACGAACTTGGAGTCGATTATATTTGTGTGCACACAGGTTATGACCTGCAAGCGGTTGGTCAAAACTCATTTGCTGACCTTCTGACGATTAAACAAGTTGTCAAGCAGGCGAAAACAGCGATTGCAGGCGGAATTAAGCTTGATACGTTACCTGAAGTCGTGAAATTAAACCCTGATTTGATCATTGTCGGCGGTGGTATCGCAAGCCAGGATAATAAAGCAGAAGTAGCCGCACAAATGAAGCAGCTGATCGCACAATCATGAAGACCAGTGACTATGTGAAAGCCATTTTAAATGAGCTTTCTGAGCACTCGCCGGATATTCAAGACGAACAAGCAGAGCGGCTTGTCTCAAGCATTTTCACTGCAAGAAAGGTCTTTGTGGCAGGGGCTGGCAGGTCTGGTTTGATGGGAAAATCATTTGCCATGAGACTCACACATATTGGCGTGAAGGCGTATGTGATCGGTGAAACCAATACACCTTCCTTTACAGAAGAAGATCTCTTAATTGTTGGGAGCGGATCTGGCCGTACAGAGACCTTGCTTGTCCTTGCAAAAAAAGCAAAAGCAATTGGCGGAAAAGTGGCAGCTTTCACGCTTTCTGCTCAGTCACCTTTAGCTGATCTATCGGATGAAGTCATCTTACTGTCAGGTGCACCGAAGGATCAACAGGAAGGAAGCCATCATACCATTCAGCCAATGGGCTCGCTATTTGAACAGTCGCTACTTCTGACATATGATGCGGTCATTTTGCGGTTAATGGAAATGAAAAAGCTCGACACACAGACAATGTACGGGCATCATGCAAATTTAGAATAGTCATGTTTAAAGCCTTTCCTTTCTTAGAAGGAGAGGCTTTTTCATTTCCATCAAGCTCAGAATCTTGACATAACTGATTTGTTGTAACTATAATTGTTACATCGTTAAAGAAAAAGCGTAAACACGGAAGGAAGATGAACATGAAAGTACAAATCTGGTCAGATATCGCCTGTCCTTTTTGTTATATAGGAAAAAAACAACTAGAAACAGCGCTTGAACAATTCCCTCAAAAAGAACAGGTGGAAATCGAGTTTAAAAGCTTTGAGCTTGATCCACATGCACCTGCTGATGTCGATTTTGATGTCCATGATATGCTCGTCAAAAAATATGGGATGAGCCGCAGCCAGGCGATGGCGATGAATGAGCAGGTGAAGCAGTCCGGCAAAGAGAAAGGAATCGATTTTCAATTTGATCCACTTGTGTTGACTAACACCTTTGATGCTCATCGATTGGCGCAATATGCTGGTCAAATGGGGAAAGGCGATTTCGTTATGGGAGAGCTGTTTCAAGCATATTTTACAGATGGAAAGCATGTTGGCGATCGTCAAACCCTTTTAGACATTGCAGAAAAAGCAGGTCTTGATTTGCAGGAAGTACAGCAAATGTTAGGCGGCGAAGAGTTTGCTGATCATGTCCGAAAAGATGAACAAGAAGCGAGACAGCTTGGTATTAATGCTGTTCCGTTTTTCTTGATCAATGACAAGTATTCAGTTGCAGGTGCTCAGCCAGCTGATACGTTCCTGCGTGCACTTGAAACGGCATGGACAGAAGAAGCAGCTCAAGCTGAGAAAGCGGCTGCTAATTCGTTTGAAGCGGCATGTGCAGATGGCGTATGTGCAGTGCCTACTCCTAAAGAAGAAGCGTAATAGGCAAGTTCCCTATCTTTCTAAAAGATGGGGATTTTTTTATTGATTAATTATGGATGAAGGGTGATAACACTTAAATAAGAAGTTCAGTAAATCGTTTATTCTTATACGGAAAAAAGAAACAAACATTGCTTGTGATTGATCTCATTCATCAGGGAAAACATATGTCTTTCATGTCGAGAATCATACCATTCACAAGTAGATGTGGTCGAATTCTAAAATAAAATGAGCCTCTTGCGGCAAGGGCTCATTTTTTTCTTGCATTCATTTGTTTGATCGTTTCACCTGGAACCAATTCAGGTTCATAAAAGGTTTGATGAGGGAGATTCTTTTTCCCTTGCACTTTTTTTATCATCCAGTCTGCTGCATCCCTGCCCATTTGCTCCTGAGGATGGGTCAAAGTTGTTAGCTTCACATTGGCATTTTTCTGGGCAATATACGAATTGTCCTGTCCAATAATGGAGAGGTCCTCTGGAATGGAGAGTCCGATGTCACTACATACATTGGCAACTTCTAATCCAACCTCATCGTTATAGCAAACAAGGGCAGTCAGCTCATGCTGATGCTTTAATAAGAAAGTTTTAATATCATCCCCCAAATGCTGCTTCGATTCTGTATCGAAAAAGAGGACATGCTCAGGCAGAAAATTAAGCTTCGCTTCACCGAGCGCTTGAATATAGCCTTTCATTCGGTACTTTCCTTGTAAATCATCTGTTTTTGAGATCAGACCAATTTGCTGATGCCCCGAGGTGATCAGCTCTTTTGTGGCTAAATAGCTGGACTTCACATCATCCAAACAGAGAAAAGGAACCTCTAACTGCTCATAATAGGCATTGATCATAATGAGCGGTACATCCTGTTCTTTAAAGGATAAATAGTACGAGATGTTTGGGTTATATAAATTACTTTTCGTCGGCTCGACAATGAGTCCGTCCACACCAAAGGACAGCATCATTTCGAGCGCTTTTTTCTCCTGTTCTACATCATTATTTGTACTCGCCAGTAACAAAGAATAGTTCTCTTCGTTTAATCGGCTTTCAATGCCTCGAATGATGGAAGGAAAAATGTAATCGGATATGTATGTCGTGATCACCCCAATTGTTTTCATATGCGCATGTCCCGCAGGCTTTGTTTGATATTGATTGGTCACAAATGTGCCTGAACCTTTTTCACTTCGCAAAAAACCTTCGCTCGACAATTCTAAGATGGCCTTTCGAACCGTATGCCTGCTCACTTGATACATCTCTTGCAGGCTTGATTCAGTTGGAATACGTTCCCCGATCCGGTAATCTCCTGTAAGTATTTTGCTTTTTATATCATCGATAATGATCTGGTACTTCTTTTTCATCGTTTCACTTCTTTCTCAGTTGATCATCTACTCGGATTGAGAAGAAATTGTATGGACATATTTTAACATGGTTGTCGAATCAAAAACAGGCGCCTTCCCATTCTGACGTCCCAGCTTTAGAAAAGTGCAGGTTTTTGTCGTATTATGTATGCACAACTATATTTATTATTGACATATGTACGTACAAATATTATATTGTGAATGTGCACAGAGAATCAATGAATCTAGAAAATTAAAATTGAAACCGCTATCAATCATGGAGGTGAACGCAGAATGAATCATGAAGAGACGACCAAAGCCTTAAAAGAAGGACGGACATCTTTAGGGATTGAATTTGGTTCAACACGAATTAAAGCGATCTTAATAGATGAAGCGTTTCAGCCAATTGCCCAAGGGGCATTTGAGTGGGAAAGTTCTCTCCAGGAAGGAATTTGGACGTACAACTTAATTGATATCATTACAGGTCTTCAAGTAGCATACCGAGAAATGAAAGAGCAAGTTGAGCAAAGGTATGACGTAACCATTCAAACCATTGGCTCCATTGGGGTATCAGCGATGATGCATGGCTATGTGGCATGTGATCATACAGGAGAGGTCCTCGTTCCGTTTCGCACATGGCGGAATGCCACAACCATTGAGGCGAGTCGAAAACTGACGGATGTCTTCCAATTTCATATTCCAGAAAGATGGAGCATAGCCCATTTGTATCAAGCCATATTAGAAGAGGAAAAACATCTTTCCCGTTTAGAATATATGACCACCCTATCAGGATACATTCACTGGCTGTTAACAGGAAAGCAGGCCATTGGTATCGGGGATGCGTCAGGTATGTTCCCAATTGATGAACAAACGAAGGATTACAATGAAGAAATGCTCCATCAATTTGAAGACTTGATCGAAGAAAAGGGCTATCCGTGGAAGCTCCGTCATCTTCTGCCGCGTGTTTATTTAGCAGGCGAGGAGGCTGGCGTGTTAACAGCAGCAGGAGCAGCCATTTTAGATCAAGGCAAACATTTGCAGCCAGGGATTCCATTTTGCCCCCCAGAAGGTGACGCGGGAACGGGAATGGTGGCAACCAATAGTGTAGAAAAACGGACAGGGAACATTTCAGTTGGGACGTCTGTTTTTGCCATGATTGTGCTAGAACAGGAGCTAAAGGGTGTGTATCCAGAAGTGGATATGGTCACAACGCCGGACGGACTGCCAGTCGCAATGGTTCATGCGAACAACTGTACAAGTGACTTGAATGCTTGGATGAATATCTTCAGAGAGGCATTCGACGCACTAGGCGTGCAAGTGTCGTCAGAAAAGGTATATGCAGCCTTATTACAGCAGGCGTTAGAAGCAGATCGAGATGGCGGAGGACTCTTAAGCTATGGCTATTATTCTGGTGAAAATATTACAAGAATGCCAGAAGGAAGACCTCTTTTTGTCAGATCAGCTGAAAGCCGCTTTAATCTGGCTAACTTCATGCGTACCCATCTTTTTTCTGCTTTTGGTGCAATGAAAATAGGGATGGATCGGTTAAAAGAACAAGAACATGTTGTAATAGATCGTTTGTTAGCACATGGAGGGTTATTTAAAACACCGCTCGTTGGTCAAAAAATGGTGGCAGCAGCGCTTGATACACCTGTATCAGTCGTTTCTACTGCGGGAGAAGGCGGTGCGTTTGGAATGGCTGTTCTCGCTTCTTATATGCTCCATCATCAAAAGCAGACATTGGCTGAATTTCTCACGCATCAAGTGTTTGCCCATACATCAGAAGAACTGATAGAACCCGACCCGCTTGATGTCAAAGGCTTTAGTGAATTTTTAAAGCGCTATCAAGACGGCCTTCCGATTGAAGAGGCAGCAGTAGCACATCTGATGCCAAAGAAAGGAGTGACAACTGTATGCTAGAACGCTTAAAAGAAGAAGTATTCGAAGCCAATTTAGATTTACCAAAATACGGACTTGTGAAATTCACATGGGGCAATGTCAGTGCGTGTGATCGTGACAGCGGTCTATTTGTTATTAAGCCTAGCGGTATAGCGTATGATCAATTATCAGCGAAAGACATGGTTGTGGTCGACTTTGACGGTGAAGTAGTGGAAGGGGAATACAGCCCTTCATCAGATACAGCAACACACGCGGTCCTTTACAAACACTTTGAGGAAATTGGCGGTATTTCACATAGCCATTCCATGTGGGCAACTGTTTGGGCGCAGGCAGGTCTCGATTTACAGGCAATGGGCACAACACATGCCGATACATTTTACGGGGCTGTTCCATGTGCTCGATTTCTGACAGAAGAAGAAGTCAATCGCGGTTATGAGGTAGAAACGGGCCGGCTGATCATCGAAACGTTTGAGAAAAGAAACTTAGATGTGATGGCAGTGCCGGGTATATTGCTTCAAGGTCACGGTCCATTTACGTGGGGGAAAGATGCAAAAAATGCGGTCACAAACAGTGTGATTTTAGAAGAAGTCGCCAAAATGAATTTATTCGCAAAGCAATTAAATGAATACGCGGAGCCTCTTCCGCAGCGAATTTTAGATAAACATTACTTAAGAAAACATGGCGAACATGCGTATTACGGACAAAAACCTTCAAGATAAAGAAAAGAGGGATACCTATGTTAACAAGTCAACATAAAGAATGCTGGTTTATTGTCGGATCACAGCATTTATACGGAGATGAAGCACTACAGAAAGTAAAAGCAGATGCACAAAAAATGACGGATGCCTTAAATGAGAGCGGTTTACTTCCTTATCCAGTGATCTTGCAGGAGCTAGCTGTCAGCGCAGATCAAATCACAAAGCTGATGAAAGAGGTCAATTATCGTGATGAGGTTGTCGGCGTCATGACGTGGATGCATACATTTTCACCGGCAAAAATGTGGATACGCGGGACCAATCTTTTGCAGAAGCCTCTTTTGCATCTTGTCACACAGTATTATGAAAAAATTCCGTGGGACACGATCGATATGGATTATATGAATCTTCATCAATCGGCACATGGAGACAGAGAATATGGCTATATCAATGCACGTTTAAATAAACAAAATCAAATTGTTGCAGGTCATTGGTCTAAGCCGGATGTGCAGCAACAAATCGCTGATTGGATGGATGTGGCAGCCGCCTATCATGAAAGCTTTCAGATTAAAGTGGCAAGGTTTGGTGACAACATGCGCCATGTGGCTGTCACAGAAGGAGATAAAATCGAAGCCCAGATTCAGTTAGGGTGGACCGTTGATTACTTTGGGATAGGCGATCTCGTCGAATATGTGAATGCAGTAGAAGAAGCAGAGGTAAATGCATTATTTGCAGAGTATTTATCGCAATATGATGTGGATTATGGAACGTATTCAGTTGAAGATTGGGAAAAAAGTGTCAAGGAGCAAGCACGGTATGAGATTGCCATCCAACGCTTTTTAGATGAAGGCGGCTACAATGCTTTTACGACGAACTTTGAAGATTTACATGGAATGAAGCAACTGCCAGGACTTGCGGTACAGCGGCTGATGGCAAAAGGATATGGCTTTGCCGGGGAAGGCGATTGGAAAACGGCTGCGCTGGACCGATTATTAAAGGTGATGAGTCATCATCAATCCACTGGTTTTATGGAGGACTATACGTATGAAATGACGTCTGGACAGGAAGCAGTGCTGCAATCTCATATGTTAGAAGTAGATCCGGCGCTTGCCCATACGAAACCTGTCATTGTCGTATCTCCGCTTGGAATCGGAAACAGGGAAGATCCAGCTCGCCTTGTGTTTGATGGAAAAGCTGGGGAAGGTGTTGTCGTTTCTATTGCTGATTTTGGCACTCATTTCAAATGGCTCATACAAGAAGTCGAAGCCTTTGAGCCGGAGGAAGCAGCACCTCATTTACCGGTTGCACGTGTGCTCTGGAAAATCAAGCCGAATTTTCAGGACGGCGTCAAAGCATGGATTAAGCAAGGTGGGGGTCATCATACAGTCGTATCCCTCAATTTAACGGTTGATCAAATGGTTCATTTTGCAAAGCTTGTAAATGCAGAGTATGTGGTTTTATAGAAGGGTGAAAGGTCTTCTACTGAGTGCAGTAGAAGCACGGGATGAAATGTAAGCGGTTAATTAAGTGAGGGGGTCATCCACTTGGAGAAAAAAGTGTCAAGCAAATTTATCTTCTTTTTCGGGTCCTTTGCAGGCATCTTATTCGGATATGATATTGGGATTATTGCAGGGGCAGAAGGACATATTCAGCAAGAATTTCAGCTCAGCCCATTATGGCTTGGAATTGTCGTCTCTTCATTAATGGGCGGGGCGATTATCGGCTCCATTTTAAGCGGTCTGTTAGGGGATAAATTTGGCCGGAGAAAGCTTATTTTGGTCTCATCCGTTATCTTTTTTGTCGGAGCGATCGGATCAGCTATCGCACCAGAAGAGATTTCATTAACCATTGCACGTATCTTTTTAGGAACAGCCGTTGGTACAGCCTCATCTTTGGTACCGGCATACATGTCTGAAATTGCTCCTGCTAAAATTCGCGGGAAATTGTCTGGGCTCAATCAGCTCATGATCGTGAGCGGACTATTGCTAAGCTATATCGTTGCATTTGTGTTTGAACCTATTCCAGACAGCTGGCGCTGGATGCTCGGTAGCGCCGCTTTATTTGCTATCGTGCTTTATATTGGGATGCTGAAGCTTCCTGAATCTCCGAGGTATTTAATTAAACACGGAATGGCGCATAAAGCACGGGAAGTATTAGGGTCACTACGCTCTTCTCGTGAAGAAATTGAAGAAGAAATGCAGGAAATTTTAGAAGTCGCGAAAGAAGAACGCTCTGGTATTCGCGAATTGTTCCAAAAGAAATTCAGAATGGCTCTTTTTATAGGGGTTGGGATGGCGACCCTTCAGCAAATTCAAGGGGCGAACTCCATTGTGTACTATGCAACAAGTATTGCTCGAAATGTAGGGCTTGCACCTCAAGTTGCTGCAGGTTTTACAGTGATTGTCGGTGTCATTTTTGTCGTCACCACCGTGATCTTTTTACAATTTGTCGACCGATTCGACCGCCGAACGATTCTCACCGTAGGGGGAACGGGCATGGCTCTTTCTTTCTTTGCACCAGCTGCATTAGGTGCTCTTGGCGTTAGTGAAGGAATTTTAAACTGGGTGACCTTAATTTCACTTTGCTGCTTTATCTTGTGCTACGCCTTCTCATGGGCACCGATCACGTGGATCATCATCGGCGAAATTTTTCCGCTTTCTGTCAGAGGTATCGGCGCAGGTATTTCATCTGCCTTTAACTGGACGGGATCGTTAGCTGTTGGACTCGTGTTCCCTATCCTGGCAGACAAATTCAGCTTCGGGGTCATTTTCTCCTCGTTTGGTGTCATCTGCTTAATCGGACTATTATTCACCCGCTTTGTGCTAGTTGAAACAAAAGGAAGAAGCCTAGAACAAATCGAAACCGATATGGCAGCACGAGTATAAAGAAAACCCTCTATCCCATGTGGATAGAGGGTTCAGCGTGTAGACAAACCCTCGCATTTGGTGTCAGTCCTGCGTGCTGGTGCTCACGAATGACAAATTCGCTCCGCTCCAGTACTCGTCCTTCCTAGGGCTGCAAAGGTTTTCTATCACGCTGAAAAGAAGACAAAGGGCTAAAATCAAGATCATTTTAGCCCTTTGTCAACAATCTGAAACCCTCTATCCCATGTGGATAGAGGGCTTTTTACTCAAGCGTCTGTTTTAGCTCATCCGGCAATAAATCAATCAATTGATCATAAGAAGACAGGTCCAGCACTTCAAGCAGTGCATAATATTTCGCATAAACCTCACTCAGCTGATCAGGATGATTCGTTTCATATCGATTCAAATGTAATTGAGTCAATTCAAGTGCAATGTCTAGCTTGCTTCGTTCGATTGGTTGTGTCGTATTAATCATATCGTTCACCTCGTGTTTGATGATGAGTGGGAGGGTTATGGCGTCCTATTTCTGCTACCATAATATATCATTTGTATAATATGTTAAAGTTGCCATTTTGTAAAGAAAGAGAAAACGAGATAAATAGTGGATTTTTTTAAAAATAGACAAGCATCTAATCACAAATGACGTCTCTTACATACGATACAGTGTAAGTGAAAGACAAATTGAAGGGGTGCTTGAGATGAGCCGATTAGATGATTTTTTCTTTGGACCTCGCAGAGGAAACCAAGGAGGAGATGAAACGGTTGTTTTCCCCACACGTCAAATTGTCAACACAAGAACGAATGAACAGACTATCAGAAAAATTCATCCAACGCATATCACAAACGTCAATAAAAACATCAAACGAATTGAAAACTACTATCCTGTCACTGAATCGACTCAAAATGAGTATATCGTGAAAGAATACGATTGTGGCAGTGATATCAAAAACCCTTGCTGCCGTCCTGTGAAACGCTGCAAGTGGTAATGGACGGAGGCATCCTGTTATGGGATGCCTTTTTATTTTCAGGAGAAACATTTTGATCAAAAGCTCCTTTCAAGATAAAATTGGAAGTATCAATCTTCTATTGGAGGCGATGTTCTGAATATTCGATTGTTAACACCAGATGATGCTGAAGAATATGCTGCGTTGAGACTAGAAGCACTACGATTACATCCAGAGGGCTTTGCGATGAGTTATGAAGAAGAGCAGATCGGTACAATAGAAAAATACGCAGCCCGTTTTGCTTCTGTTCAATCTATGTGGACTTTTGGCGCTTTTGAACAAGGGAAGCTTGTGGGCATGGTCACGCTCATCCAAGAAAGCTTACAGAAATTAAAGCACCGGGCGAATGTAGTAGCGATGTATGTTAAAGCGGGTGCCCGCGGGAAAGGTGTAGGCAAGGCCTTGATAACGGAAGTTCTTTCCTTTGCGAGAGATCGACAGGACATCGAGCAAATGTATTTATCAGTCGTGACAACCAATCACTCAGCCAAACGCTTATACCGCTCTGTTGGATTTGAGTCATACGCGCTTGAAGAAAAAGCACTAAAATGGCCAGATCATACATATGCAGATGAGGAAAAAATGGTTTTATTTTTATCATAGTCTGGAGGAGATAAAAGTGAATCAACAGGCCATGCGCATCATGTTAGCAGCAGGACCAAATAGTGAACTAGAATCTTTTGCGCTGCGTGCAGCACTTGAAAACTTCGGCGTGAAAGTCGATATGCAATGGATCGGAAGACCAAATGACCTGATCAATGTGTTATCTGGAAAAAATAGAGGAGAAACCGATTATATTCTTCTATCATTTCATGGGGAAGAAGGAGCATTTCTCATGCCGGAATTAGGAAAAGATGTATACGAAGATGGGGAGCCTAGAAGCGCTGCTTTTGGAGCGGATGACATCAGGCAGTATGCTTCATTAAAAGGAGTTCACGTTATTTCTACAGGCTGCACACTAGGTGAGAAAAAACTAGCAGATGCCTTTTTAGAAGCAGGTGCCATGTCCTATGTAGCGCCGGATGATTACATTGATGGAAATGCAGCATTTATCTTTGTATTGACCATGCTTTATGAGCGCTTGAACAATACAAAGACGGTCAGAGCGGCTTTTGATCGAGCGAGTTCGATTGATGAAGAAACGAGATTATTTCAACTATATATGCAAAAATAATGAGAGGGCTGAGAAATCAAGCCCTTTTTTCTATTCCTCTTTCTAAATGTGTCTAAAATGTGACGATTATGTTTTTTCAAAACTAAATGGGGTTCGCACAAAGTCTATCCTACAAACACACGTCATTAAGGCATGACGCCATCACGAGAGGGGAATTATTGTGTCAAAGAAATGGAAAATTAGTCTCGTCCTATGCGTACTTGCAATCATCATCGGAATTGCTGCGTTTTATCATAATCAGCAGGCAAGTGGGACGGAGAGGAAGAAAGTAGAACAAGATGCGAGCTATAAAGAAGTGGAAATAGTCACCCTCGTGAATGACGGGAGATACATGAGATATGCTGTCAACTATCCGGTGTTTCATCAAAAAAAGCTAGATCAAGAGATGAAAAGATTTGCAGAAACAGCGCTAGACAGATTCAAAACATCATTTAGTGAAGCAAGCGATGTCGATGAAGATCATCGGTATGAATTAAACATAGATTACGAGATCATTCATTATGCCAAACAAACCGTTGCGATCAAATTTAAAACATATGAATTGAAAGGCGGAGTAAAAGGCGCACATCAAACGAAGTTATTCAATTTTGATTTCAAGAAACAGCATTTTTTATCAATAGATGATTTGTTTTTATCAAAGAAAGAAGATTTACAAAAACTGTCACATATGACATTTGATGAATTAAAAAAAGATCGCTCTCTTGCTGAAAATGAGCATTTGCTCAAGCAAGGAACGTCTCCTGCTGCAGAGCATTATCAGTATTTTGCCATCAAAGATCGTTTTATTGAATTCTACTTCCCAGCAGGACAAATCGCACCAAGCGAACAAGGTCCTCAAGTGCTGGCGATTAAAAAAACACTGCTTAAAGGAATGTTAAAGCCTGAATACATTCATAAAGAAAAGAACAAAAATGAGAAAAAAGAACCAATCTCACAAAGAAAGCTTGTCAAACTGCCAAAACAAGCAACCTTCAACCCAAATCAAAAAGCCATTGCCCTGACATTTGATGATGGACCAAATCCATCCACGACCTCAAAAATCTTAAAAGCCTTAAAAGAAAACAAAGGACATGCCACATTTTTTGTATTAGGAAACAGGGTACAATATTACCCTGATATGCTAGGTGAAATCAGAAAGGGTGGGAATGAAATCGGAAATCATTCCTATAGTCATCCTTTACTCACAAGACTGCCATTAAAACAAGCCGTCAAACAAGTGGAAGAGACCCAGCAAATCATTGAAAAAGCGGGCGGGTTCACCCCAACTCACTTTAGACCGCCATATGGAGGAACAAACGGGCAAATCAACGCGGCTGTTAACATGAAAGTCACGCTTTGGGACGTAGATCCTGAAGACTGGAAATATCGCAACAGCGAGTACGTTGCCAACTACATTCTCACACATGCATCTAGCGGAGAAACTGTTTTGATGCATGACATCTATGACACCTCGGCAAACGCAGCCGTCACGATTATCAAGGAATTAACCAAACAAGGGTATCAATTATTGACAGTATCAGAGCTTGAACAGTGGAAGGAAGCCCGGGCGAAGAAAGGTGAATTGAATATGTAATGATTATGCGAATCTTAGTGGATTCGCATTTTTTTAAATCAAATTATGAAAATAAAGGAAATGATGTTAAAGTTGTAGAAAGGGAGGGCTTCGAATGGTATTGATGAGGTTGATCAGCCTATATATGCTGACAGCGTTTTGTTTGGGTTTTATCGTCAACTATGTACCTGGTTTGATGCTGCCCATTTATATTCTTGCGATGATCGGGCTCATTTTATGTCTCGTTCATATTGCGCTGCATTATATTCGTCGAATCAGATATATGTTGCTTCATGAGAAACGGTAAGAATAATGGCTTACTCTAAAAAACCTCTCTCTAAAAGAGTGAGGTTTTTATTTTTTCGGTTTTTGCTGTTCTAACAGTTGTATAATTTTCTCGTTTGATTCTTTCATTTGTCTTAATAAAGAAACGATATTCCCTGTAAACCCAATGAGGACAATAAGTAAAATGATGATGATCCACATGCTGTGGCCTCCAATCTGCTCACGAAAGCTGTTTGCTTTCTTATCCATTCTCTTGTATCAAGGATACCGTATAATGAATGTATTGAAATGAACAGTTCGTGCTATTTATTGGATAATTGATGAGAAAAGAGAATGATTGAGGGAGATTCATTTGAAAAGAGTAGACGTAGTATCAGCTATTATGAATGATGAGGCAGAAAATATTTTAATGGTCAAAAACGTAAAGGGATATTGGGAACTTCCTGGTGGTGCTGTAGAAAAAGGAGAACACCTGCATCAAGCCGTGATCCGCGAGGTGAAAGAAGAGACAGGTATGTTTGCAAAGTAAAGGAACTTCATTCGGTTCGAGAAGCATACTTTCAAGACAAAAAGCATCATGCACTGATGATTACCTTTTTTGCTGAAATCACCGGAGGACAAATGAGTATTTTTGATCCGGATCATGATATTGAAGAAGTAAAATGGGTCAGCAAGCAAAACTTTCAAAAGCTAAACCCAAAGCTATATCACTTGCTAAAATTAAACGAAGAACCACAAGCTTTTTATCAATTTGAAGGAAATAGAACTGTTGGTTAACAAGTTGATATAGGCATGAAGGAGCGATATTAATGTTTTTATACTACGGCCCCACAGGAGCTCCAGTAGAAAATCCGGGAGAAGAATTCATGAAAAAGATTTTCTTTCAGGAGGGTGAAGAGTATTGGACACAAGGTAATGGGGAATCTTCCATTGAGATGGAAGAAGATGGGGAAAGTGAAAGTCTAGTTTTCTTTTATACGGAACCGTATGGGTTCTTGATCATGAGATATCCAAATTTTTTGGTCCCTTTTAAAAAGGAAGAGAAAATTGAAACGATCGAGCATTTTGTCGCAGGAGCCCCATTGTATGTGCCGTCGTGCAGCTATGTCGATCGTTATAAAGCGTATCAAATCGTTCACCATTTTTTGACGACAAAAACAGTTCCTGACCTTGTTGAATGGGTTGAGTTGAGGGATATTGATTTTCAGAAGGATATGAAAAGTTAGGAGCGCAAGATGAAGTTGGGTACAGAAGAAAAATTACAGAGAATAGACGATACTATGCATTTACATGTAGGGTATTATGAACATGGTTTTGATTATGAAGGCGTGTTTTTTAAGAGTTTAGATACCGGAAGATGGTTATTGTTTTTTGATCATAAAAGTTATGGGGTAACACTTTTGAAGGAATATGAGGAGTGGGATGATCTCGGGCTATTGATTGGAGATTATCTGATTGAAGATGATTTAATTGAGGAGGAAGGTCATAAGCATTTTAAGCGTTTCTTAAAAGAAAATAACATAGTGAAATAAATGAGGATAAAACATGACATAGTTTTTTGTGTATGTCAGCTCTATTGTGATGTTCAAAAAAACAGACCCAACAAGGTCTGTTTTTTATTAGTAGTTGGAAGGAATTATTTTCACTTCCCCTTCTCTCGCTTCCGTTTCTCCTTCTCCGCCCGGTAAAACTCATGAAACATCTTCATCAGCGCTCGCTTCTCAATACGTGATACATAACTCCGCGATATCCCGAGCTCCTTGGCTATTTCCCGCTGCGTTTTTTCTTTCTTTAAATCAAGTCCGAACCGGCCGACGATCACTTCTTTTTCCCGGCCGTCGAGAATGTCGATATACTCCTTTACTTTTTCAAGCTCCATGTTGAGCTGAATCGTATCAATCACATCTTCATTTTCGGATTTTAAGACATCAATTAAAGAAATTTCATTGCCTTCTTTATCCTGACCAATGGGGTCATGCAAGGAGACATCTTTTTTTGTCTTTTTGAGCGCGCGTAAATGCATCAGGATTTCATTTTCAATACACCGCGCGGCATACGTTGCCAGCTTTGTTCCTTTTCCAGAGGAATAGCTTTCGATGGCTTTAATGAGTCCGATCGTCCCGATGGAGATGAGGTCTTCTGCGTCTTCCCCGGTATTTTCAAATTTCTTGACAATATGGGCGACGAGCCGAAGGTTATGTTCAATCAGCATATTTCTCGCGTGTTCATCGCCCTGTGCCATAAGGGCTAAGTATTTTTTTTCATCATCTCCCGAAAGGGGCTGTGGAAAGGCATTGTTTTTGACATAGGACACTAAGAACACCAATTCTTTGACCATCAATCCCATCGCTGTAAATACTCCTGCCACGATTTTCACCTCCACCATGTTTAGGCCACTGCCTATATCCTCAAATGTATGTGAAGGGGGGATTGTCTGTGTCTGTACGATGAAAAAATCATCTTTTTCGAAAAAAACGGGCTTCTGTGCGTCTGTTTTTGCTGCCATTTTCATATGTTTGCGGTTTCTTTGCGGTGCTTGGCGGTCAAGAAGCGTGCTAAAATATGTAATATTAGACCGAAAAGGAAGGGGTTTTTTCGGAACATGGGGAAGGTTCTTTCTTCACATGTAGGTATGAAAATTAATGAATGGTATCGAATGATACGGCAGTTCAGTGTTCCAGATGCGGAAATCCTGAAAGCAGAAGTAGAAGCGGAAATTGAACGGATGGAAGAGGACCAGCATTTACTGATTTATTATCAGCTCATGTGTTTTCGGCACCAGATCATGCTTGACTATATACACCCTTCAAAATATCAACCTTTCTCAGTATCTAATCTTGTCGATAAAATCGAAAACTCCAATCATGAGTTATCTGATATGCTGCATTATTACCATGCATTTTTTCGTGGCATGCATGAGTTTAGTCAAAAAGAATATTTAGAAGCCGTCAAATATTACCGAGTGGCAGAAAAACAGCTGTCCATGGTATTTGATGATATTGAGCAGGCTGAGTTTCATTTTAAAGTAGCAGAAGCCTACTATATTATGAAGCAAACGCATGTCTCGATGCATCATATTTTAAAGGCGCTGGAAATATACGATCAGCATGATGCTTATTCAATTCGCATCATTCAGTGCCTGTTTGTGATTTCAGGAAACTATCAAGATTTAAAACGAAAAGACCGGGCACTGCCTCATTTAAAAAAGGCAAAACAGCTCGCATCACAAATTGATCATCCGCGGATATACAGTTCAGCGCTTTATAATTTAGGGAAATGTTATGGGGAGCTGGGCTACCTTGAGGAAGCAGAACGCTATTTAACAGAATCGGCTGATATTGCCAGTAAAGAGCAACTTCCCACGCTTCCACATACGCTCTATACGCTGGCAAAACTGCTTTTTAGACAAAATGAACAAGTAGCAGCATGCCGCATATTAGAAGATGGAAAATTAGCTGCAAAGAAGCATGAAGACCTGCTGTTCTGTCATATGTTTGAGTATCTAGATGCTTTATATGTTCAAGAAATGAATGAAGAACAACTGCAAAAAACCATTGATTATTTGGAAAAACTTAGCCTATACTCTTATATAGAGGATATCTCACTAGAAATTGCGACAGCCTTAGAAGCCTCTCAACAATACCAGAAGTCCAACCAGTATTATCAGAAATTATTATGGGCTCAAAATCAAATCCAAGAAGGAGAGTGTCTGTATGAATTCTAAGCAACGTTCGACAGTTGAAGAGAGAAACCAAACGTGAAACAAAAAGCGGGCCTGATGGCCAGCTTTTTTTTATGTAAAAAAAGAAGTTAGAGATGCGGATCGTGACCACGAATGCTGAATGATTCATCAAAAAGCGGGCAATTTAATCTGTAAGAATGTTCTGTGGAGGCGGTCAAATGAGAGGGTTGCATGTCTTGCTGTGTATATTACTGCTATGCACGTTTGTTCCTAATAAAATAGAAGCTCGAACATTAAAAAGAATCGACCTAGAAAAAACAGGACGAGCTTTTTGGGACATGAGACAGGAACGAAAAAAGATTGCACTGACCTTTGATGATGGACCTCATCCAGTGTACACGAATCAAGTCTTAGACGTGCTGAAGGAGCATCAAGTGAATGCCAGCTTTTTTGCTATAGGCAGCCGGATTCATACATATCCAGACATTGCGAAACGAATCGTAGGCGAGGGAAATGAGCTTGGCAACCACACGATGAATCATACGTATTTTGACCTGTTATCTTCAAAGGAGATCAAGCAGGAGCTAAAAGAATCAGCGGCTCATATCGCTTCGCTTCAGCCTGGCGGGCCCTTATTATTTCGTCCTCCTGGTGGCCGCTTGACGATGAAATCTTTCCGCATTTTGTCTAAACAAGGATATGATGTGGTCATGTGGTCCTTTACGCAAGATCCGAAGGACTGGTCAAGACCAGGCGCACACAAAATTGCGAGCCGAATTATTGATCATATTCAAGGCGGCGATATTATTCTTTTGCATGATGGCGGGGGAAACCGGAAGCAAACGGTCGAAGCACTGAAACAAGTGATTCCTGAATTAAAGGATCGAGGCTATGAATTTGTTAAAGTGAGCGAACTACTGCATCATGACAAAGCGTATGTACCAGTTCAACTGCAATAGGAGATTCGTCAAAAACAGTCATTCATTGAAACCAAAAGTCTTGTCGTTTACTATATGAAGAGGGCTTTTGGAGGTGAATGTTGTGAAGAAATATGTTGTCCTTTTCATCCTACTTTGTGTCGCTGCTGGGTGCTCAAAGCCAGAACAAGAAAGTGTCATTGCATTTGGCGACAGCAATACAAAGGGATCAAATTGGGACTTTCGAGATTATCCAACATCTGAAAAATGGGTGAATCTCATGAAAAACGTCGAGCGCGGTCAAATTCAAGTGAAGAACGCAGGAATTGGCGGGCAGACGACTGAAGATGCGAAGCTGCGCTTTGAGCAGGATATTTTAAAGCAGAAACCAACTTACGTCCTCATCATGTTCGGGACGAATGATGCGGCGATTTTAGACGGGAAACATCCCCGTGTGACGAAAAAAAGGTTTAAAGAAAACGTAACCTACTTCATTTCTGAGAGTAGAAAAGCAGGCATTACCCCGATTCTCATGACGTGCGTCCCTGTTGTAGAAGGCGGAAAAAAGGGCTTGTATTATTACTCTAGGTATAAGTCATCTTATTTTGCTGAGAGAGGCGGGGCAAGAGCTTGGCAAAATTCCTATAATGACATCACGAGAGAAATAGCCAAGGATCATCAAGTACCGCTTGTTGACAACTGGAAAGCGTTCATCCGAGAAGCAGGCGAAGATAGTGACAATGCGCTGATTCAATCAGGTTTGATCGACCCTTCTGGCAATCATATGACGCCAAAAGGGGCAAGAATCATTTATAACGAAATCAAAGAGCGTGATGTTATTAAACATTTTTAAATGATGGTCATCTGCCTAAACAAGACCATCCATCCAGCATAGTCTAACAGTATATCTTCCTAGAAGGAGGTAACTGATATGTGGGGATGCTCTTATCCTTACCCTGCGTGTTCGCCTTATCCAGCTCAAGGAGCAGGTATCGGTTACGCTTTTCTTGTTGTGTTCCTTGTGGTCATTTTGGTCGTAGGTGGAGGGTTATGGTTTTGGAATGAACAGCCTTGCAAATAAGACACCTCTTCTTTACTTGAGAAGGGGTGTTTTTTACGGAAAATAGTAGTAAGCCTATAGCGCAAGTGATATAATATCAGTCACCTGAGTTTAAAAAAGGAGAGTGCTCGGGAGGCATGGTTCCTGTGATATGGAATTAAGAGGAAACAGAGAGCATATGCCCGAGCGAACGTCTTTTCATTTCTGTCTCAATTAATTCAATGAAGTCGCGATTTAAGTTCATTTCATTTGCTTTATAGTACGATTCTATAAGTAAATCATCTGACAGCTTTTTCATACTAGAAACCCATATGATGGGAAAAACACCTCCCCTGAAAAAGTTGGCATAAAACTTGAGGAAAAGACATATCATCATAGGTTGATCGAATGTCTCTGAAGTACCTTTAATCTACCATGAATGGGAAACAAGAACAATCGTTCTGTTATCCACATGGTGAAGTGGATAACTTGTGGGTAGAGTGTTTATAATTGAATGAAAGCGTGATGAAATATAGGTGGATAATGTGTGTAAAATTATCCACACCTGTTGAAGGTCCTCATCATATGTCGAAAACTTTTTCATTGTATTCGATAGACAGACAAATTGTGATTTGATTCGACACAATCGCTGAAAAACCAATGGAAGAAAGGGTGCAAATTGTGCTAAAGAAGTATTTCTTACCGGATGAATTTGTGAAAAGCATTTTCCACATTTCACCGCAAAAACTAAAAGAACGAAATGTAAAAGGAATTATTACCGATTTAGATAACACACTAGTAGAATGGGATCGTCCAAGTGCGACGCCCCGCTTAATTGAATGGTTTCAAGAAATGAAAGATCACGGGATCCAAGTGACGATTGTATCGAACAATAATGAAAAAAGGGTCAAGCTTTTTTCTGAACCAGTTCATATCCCGTTTATTTATAAAGCGAAAAAACCGATGGGAAGAGCTTTTAATAAGGCCGTCGCTGATATGCAATTGAAAAAAGAAGATGTGGTGGTTATTGGGGATCAGCTCATGACCGATGTTCTAGGCGGGAATCGTCACGGCTTCCATACGATTTTGGTCGTTCCTGTTGCTGCCTCAGACGGATTTTTCACTAAGTTTAACAGGCAGATTGAACGCAGAATTTTAGGAGCCTTAAAGCGTAAGGGCCACATTCAGTGGGAGGAAGAGTAATAATGGAAAAGGTTGTTTGTATTGGCTGCGGTGTAGCCATTCAGACGGAAGATAAAGATCAATTAGGATATGCGCCGGCAGCATCTCTATTGAAAGAAGATGTGATCTGTCAGCGCTGTTTTAGGTTAAAGAACTACAATGAAATACAAGATGTTTCTTTAACGGAAGACGACTTTTTAAATATATTGCACAGCATCGGAGAGACAGATTCTCTGATTGTCAAGGTCGTTGATATTTTTGACTTTAACGGAAGCTGGATAAATGGGCTGAGTCGTATTGTCGGTGGTAACCCGATTTTACTCGTCGGCAACAAAGTAGATATTTTACCGAAATCCGTGAAAAAAGATCGTTTGGTTCATTGGATGAAACGGGAAGCGAAAGAAAACGGCTTGAACCCGATCGATGTGTTCTTAATCAGTGCAAGCAGAGGTCAGGGCGTCCCTGAGGTAATGGAAGCGATCGATCATTATCGCGAAGGAAGAAATGTCTATGTCGTTGGCTGTACGAATGTTGGGAAATCCACATTTATTAATCGAATCATCAAAGAGGTATCTGGCGAAGAGAACGTAATCACCACATCCCAATATCCAGGTACAACTCTTGATGCCATTGAGATCCCGCTTGATGACGGATCTGCTCTATTTGATACGCCGGGCATTATCAACCGCCATCAGATGGCGCACTATGTCAGCAAAAATGACTTGAAGATCTTAACCCCGAAAAAAGAATTGAAACCGAGAACGTTCCAATTAAATGAAGCACAAACGCTTTATTTTGGTGGACTTGCTCGATTTGATTATGTCAAAGGCGGCAGAACGTCATTTGTTTGCTATATGCCAAATGAGCTGAACATACACAGAACAAAGTTAGAGAACGCAGATGATTTATATGAAAAACATGCAGGAGAACTGCTATCACCGCCATCAAAAGAGGGGATGGAAGATTTTCCTCCACTCGTTCCGCATACCTTTACCATTGATCAGCCGAAAATGGATATCGTCTTCTCAGGCTTAGGGTGGATCACGGCAAATGATGCAGGTAAGCAAATCAAAGTCTATGCGCCAAAAGGCGTGCATGTGTTTTTGAGACGTTCGTTAATTTAATTGTTTAGAGGGGGAGAGACCTTGAAACCTTTATACGGAGTAATCGGTAACCCTGTTGGCCATTCAATGTCTCCGGATATTCATAATGCAGCATTAAAGGATGCTGGAATTGATGGACATTATCACGGCTTTCAAGTAGAAAATGATGACCTGAAAGATGCGATTAGCGGTATGAAAGCCTTAGGAATCAGCGGCTTTAACGTCACTGTCCCGCACAAGGTAGACATCATGCAGTACCTGGACAAAATTGATGTAACAGCTGAACGCCTGCGTGCCGTCAATACGGTGCGGCTTGAAGAAGGTCAGCTCATTGGGTACAACACAGATGGAGAGGGCTTTCTTCATTCATTGCTTGAAGCCTTGGATCAGCCATTATCAGAGCTTTCATTTCTCTTAATTGGTGCTGGCGGAGCGGCAAGAGCTATTTATACGACAATTGCTGACTATGCACCGAAAAGCTTTGATATCACCAACCGCACCATTGAAAAAGCTGAGGCTTTAATTAAAAGTGCAGATGGGAACATCACTTCTAGTGCCATTACATTAAAGACGGCGGAAGAGCAGCTTGGGGAATATGATGTCATCATCCATACGACCTCTATTGGTATGCACCCGAATGTTGAAGAAACCCCGATTTCTTTAGCAAATGCAAAAAAAACAGCGGTTGTTTGTGATATTGTGTATAATCCAATAGAAACAAAACTGCTCAGAGAAGCAGCCGGGTTAGGTTTGAAAACAGTAGATGGTGTCGGCATGTTTGTTGGACAAGCAGCGAGAGCTTTTGAACTGTGGACAGGCATCACGCCTGACGTAAGAAAAATGAAGTCAATTGTGATACAGAAATTAGGAGGAACACCATGTTAAAAGGGAAACAAAAACGTTTTTTACGTGCAAAAGCACATCATTTATCACCTATTTTTCAAGTAGGAAAAGGTGGGGTAAATGACAATATGACCAAGCAGATTTCCGAAGCGCTTGAAGTAAGAGAACTGTTAAAAGTCAGCATATTACAAAACTGCGACGAGGACAAAACGGAAGTTGCGAAAGCACTTGTCAAAGGTACAAAAGCTGAACTTGTTCAAACGATCGGAAATGTGATTGTCCTTTATAAAGAATCGAAGGAAAACAAACAAATTAAGCTGCCGTAAAGGTGGATATGATATGAAAAAAATAGGATTGTTCGGCGGTACGTTTGATCCTCCTCATAATGGGCATTTGCTGATGGCAAATGAGGTGCGTTTTCAAGTAGGGCTTGATGAAATTTGGTTTATCCCAAGTCACAAGCCTCCTCATAAAACAGATCGGAAGCGAGCAGATAGTCATCACCGGGTGAAAATGGTGGAAGCGGCGATCGAGTCAAATCCACATTTTCGGCTGGAGCTCATTGAAATGGAGCGGGAGGGTCCATCTTATACAGTAGATACGGTGGAGCTTTTAAAGAAGCGTCATCCTGAAGATGAGTTCTTTTTTATGATTGGAGCGGACATGGTCGAGTATTTGCCAAAATGGCATCAGATTGATGATTTGCTTCAGATGATTACTTTTATTGGGATGAAAAGACCGGGTTATACCGGAAATACGACATATCCTCTTTTATTTGCAGATGTTCCAGCTTTTGATGTATCATCGACATTGATTAGGCAGCGAATCATGCAGGAAAAACCTGTCGATTATTTGATACCGAAACCTGTTGAGCGTTATATAAAGGAGCATCACTTATATGAATCGTGAAGAAGCATTGAACTGTGTCAAAGAGCAGTTAACAGAGCATAGATATACACATACACTCGGGGTTATGGAGACAGCCATTTCATTAGCGGAACGGTTCGGTGCAGATGTGAAAAAAGCAGAGATCGCCGCTATTTTTCATGATTATGCGAAATTTAGACCAAAGGATGAAATGAAGGGAATTATCCAGCAGGAACAGATGAACCCTCTATTGCTGGAATATTCGCCAGAGCTTTGGCATGCCCCGGTCGGTGCCTATTTGGTTAAAAAGGAAGCAGCTATTAACGACCAAGACATTTTAACGGCTATTGAATTCCATACATCAGGCAGACCCAACATGACATTACTTGAAAAGGTCATTTATGTCGCTGATTATATCGAACCAGGACGTCATTTCCCTGGTGTTGAAGAAGTAAGAGAGTTAGCAGAGCGAGATTTGGATAGCGCACTGATTCAGTCACTGAAAAACACGATCAGCTTTTTATTGAAAAAGAATCAGCCAGTCTTTCCAGATACGCTTGCGACTTACAACTCACTTGTGCACAAGAACAATTAAGGAGGAATTTGGATGGATTCATCATCAATTTTAAACGTCGCGGCAGGAGCATGCGATGATAAACGGGCTGAAGATATTATTGCCCTTAATATGCAAGGAATTTCACTTGTTGCCGATTATTTTCTCATTTGTCACGGGAACTCTGATAAACAAGTGCAGGCCATTGCAAGAGAAGTAAAACATCTTGCAGAGGAAAGTGGAATCGAAGTGAAGAAAATGGAGGGCTTTGATGAAGCAAGATGGGTATTGATCGATCTTGGTGATGTCATTGCTCATGTGTTCCACAAAGAAGAAAGAGGATACTACAACCTAGAGAAGCTATGGGGAGATGCGCCGAGAGAAACGCTTTCACTTGGCATTAACTCATGATTTATCAAGGGTTTGCAGGTGTGTATGACGAGCTCATGACACATGCACCTTATGATGAATGGGTTCAGTGGATCCAGCAGAATATCAAACCGAATGCTGCCATTATTGATGTTGGCTGTGGAACTGGAGAGATTGCTCTTCGGTTAGCTGAAAAGGGTCACGCAGTCACAGGAATTGACCTCAGTGAAGAAATGCTCGCCTTCGCGCAGCAAAAAGCACAGGCGAAAAAACAGTCCATTCAATTTTTACATCAAGATATGAGAGAGCTGACGGGTTTTGAGCAAGTCTTTCAAGTGGCGGTTATTTGCTGTGATTCCTTGAATTACTTAAAAAATGAAAATGACGTCAAAAAAACCTTTAAAAACATGTTTCAGCTTTTAGAGGAAGATGGGGTTTTACTCTTTGATGTTCATACTCCTTATAAAATGGAAGAGGTATTTCCAGGTTCGACTTATGCCGATCAAGATGATGAGATCAGCTATATTTGGCAGAGTGATAAAGGGGATGACATGTATTCAGTCATTCACGATTTAAGCTTTTTTGTAAAGGATGGAGATGTGTATCAGCGTTATGATGAGACACATGAACAGCGTACATTTTCATTTGAGACCTATGCGGCGTTCCTTGCGTCCGCTGGCTTTGAACAAATAGAAGTGACTGCTGATTTTACAAATGAAGCGCCTGGGGAATTTGCCGAAAGATATTTCATTTCAGCTAAGAAACCAAAAACCATCGTTTAATGGAACGATGGTTTTTTAAAACCCTTTTTTCGCTTGTTGCAGAGTTGGTTAATTTCTGCGATCATCAGTAAACACACTTGGCGGATATTGATGCGCGACCGCTTCAAGATCTTCATCGAATTTTTCATGGGTGTTTTGAAAAAGACGATGAAACATATCTTGAACCCCTGCTTCAAGTGCTTTAATTCCTTCACCCGTGACGCCGCCTTTTACACACACTTTGTCTTGCAGTGTCGGAAGGGTATAGACTCTTTTTTCAATCAAACGGCCAAGCCCTACAAGCATATCTTCTGATAAGGTGGTGGCTTCTTCTTTAGAGATACCTGTTTCTTCAACGGCTGCTTCAATCATTTTCTGAACGAGGAAGCTGATAAAGGCAGGACCGCAGCTGACGATATCTGACGCCGCTCTTGTAATCGAATGATGAATTTCAATGGGTGTTGAAATGCAGGTAGCTAATTGTCTTAACATTGTTTTCGTTGCGACACTGCATGACGATCCGAATGTTAAAAGTGAAGCACCTGATAAAGCGCGGTTCGTAATGCTTGGAATCAGCCTGGCTGTTTGACAAGGAACGATATCCTGAAGCTGTTCAGGATGAACCGGGCTTGTAATGATGACAATGGTTTGTTGCTCTGTTAAAAGAGGGCTCAGCTCTTTTAAAAGGGGATAAATATCAAGCGGCTTGACACAAACAAAAATGAAATCCTTATTCATGACAGCTCCTGTAAGCTGTTTTGTTACTTCAAGCTCTGGGTGGCTCTTTTTTATATTGAACGCTTTTTCAATGGTCCGGTTTGTAATGGTGATGGATGAGGGATTGACTGCCTTTGATTCAATAAATGCCTCAGTAAGTATGGTACCCATGTTTCCTGTACCGATTATCCCGATATTCAAACGTTCTCCCTCCTTAGGCGCATAGGATCTGTTATCTTCTAAACAGTATGTTGAGCAATAGAAAAATATGATTGAAAGAAGCGTGAGCACGTGAAGCGACTCATTCCATTGAAAAAATACAGTCTTTATATCGGAGCTGGCCTCATTGTTGCGATCATCATCCTTTTCTTCCTTTTGGCTGGAAATAAGGAGAGCGTTAGAGAGCCAAGTGTTTTGAAGGGCGATCAAGATAAACAAATCACATTAAAAGACAAACAAGAAAAGACCGATAATGAATCATCCTCCATTTTTGTGGAGGTCAAAGGGGCTGTAAAAAAGCCAGGTGTTTATACGTTTCAATGTGATGCACGAGTAGAAGAAGCCATTCGAAGAGCAGGAGGTTTTACTAGTAAAGCAGACACAATTGAAATTAATCAAGCAGCAAAATTAGAAGATAGTATGATGATTTATGTCCGTAAGCAGGGAGAAGCAGAGAGGCAGACACAAACAACAGGTGCAGGCGCTCCATCGGGTAATGAAAAGGGTCAAGGTGTCAATGTGAATCAGGCTGATGCAGCGGAATTACAAACCATTAATGGAATTGGGCCAGCTAAAGCAGAAGCCATCATTGCGTACAGAGAGGAACACGGAGAATTTCAACAAATTGAAGATTTGCGGAACATTTCAGGTTTTGGGGAGAAGACCATTGAACGGCTGAAAAATGAATTGACCGTTAAGTAGAATTGACGGTATAGAAGGAAGGCATGTACACTTAATACCAACCATCATTCTGGAGGGATCAGCTCGTGGAAAGAATTTCATGGAATCAATATTTTATGGCACAAAGCCATTTGCTTGCTTTACGAAGCACCTGTGAGCGGTTAGCTGTTGGGGCGACCATCGTCAGAGACAAGCGTATCATTGCAGGAGGATATAATGGCTCAATTGCTGGTGATGTCCATTGTGCAGATGTGGGATGCTATGTCATTGATCATCACTGCGTTCGCACCATCCATGCGGAAATGAACGCTATTTTACAATGTGCCAAATTTGGTGCACCTACAGCCGATGCTGAAATATATGTCACGCATTTTCCTTGTTTGCAGTGCTGTAAAGCTATTATACAAGCAGGTATTCGAACCGTATACTATGCAAAGGATTATAAAAATCATCCATACGCCATTGATTTATTTGAGCAGGCAGGTGTTCAAACGGAACAAGTTGAACTCGATGAAATGATCATCGACTTGAAAAATCAAGAAAAATTAGCCTTTGTTGCAGATTTAATTGGCAAGCTAAGTGAATCAGGACTTAATGAAACCGAAATTCGCGATATGCACGAAAAGGCGAACCAATTATTTACGTCCTATGTTTAATTATTTGCCGTTTGGGGCAATTTCAGCAGCTGTTGGAATTGCTCTAGCTGCATATCATCAACATATGTATTTCCTTCTCTTTCTTCTCATCATCTTACTTCTCAGCCTACTAAAAAAAATCCCCAAACTCTTTCTCGTGGTCAGCCTATGTGGAGCTGTCTATACTCTTATTTTTATGGTTCATGAGTTTTTTGAAACAGATCAACCTGTTCAAGAAAAATTCTTTTCAGGCTCCGTTGTGATTGAAAGTATTCCGAAAATAGATGGCAATCGTTTTTCAGCCACTGTGTTTACAGGTGATGAACGACTAGCCGCTTTCTATACCTTTCAAACAGAGCGTGAAAAAGAGGCGCTAAAAGACGTAGAGCCAGGTATGAGCTGTCATATGACAGGTGGTGTTCGCCCGCCTAAACATGCAACCATTCCTAACGGGTTTCATTACGATCAATTTCTAAAATCAAAAGGCATTCACGCCACTTTCTTACCGCAGTCAATCAAAGACTGTACAAAAAATGATCGTCCTTCCTATTATCTTCAAAAGATGAGGCAAAAGGGTTTAAGATTCTTAGAAGATCATGTGCCGAAAAACTCTGTAGGGATTGTACAAGCTCTCATTTTTGGAGACCGTGACTTAATTGATCCTGACACGCTAAGAGACTATCAAATGCTCGGCATTATTCATCTGTTAGCGATCTCAGGACTGCATGTGCAAACGCTTCTTGCCTGTTTATTTTGGTGTCTCCTTCGTGCTGGTGTGACAAGAGAGACAGCGCGTCTTCTTCTATTATGCTTTCTTCCTGTTTATGCTTGTTTGACAGGTGCTGCACCATCAGTTTTAAGAGCTTGCCTCATGGCAGGAATCTATTTAGTGATGACAAGCCTGCCAAAAGAAATGAAACAGCCTTCTGCTGTCGTATTAAGCGCAACGTTTTTATTCTTATTAGCGATTCATCCTCTATATCTATTTGATATCGGATTTCAGCTTTCATTCGTGGTAACGTTTTTTATTTTGTTATCAACCAGTATCTTATCACAAGCGAAAAGTGCAGTGATGCAGTTATTCCTGATCTCATTTGTTGCGCAGCTTGCTTCGCTCCCTGTTCTTTTATATCATTTTCAACAATTTTCTTTGCTGAGCATCCCATTGAATATGATATTTGTCCCTTTTTATACAACAGTTGTCCTGCCTCTGTCATTACTCTTTTTTCTTATGTCTATCATTTATCTTCCGCTTGGACAAATGTTGTTCCAACTGCTTGATTCGGTCATCGAGCTAAGTCATCAGTTGTCAGCTCATATGGCAGTATTTGATGGGTTCAATTTGATTTTTATGAAATCGACTTGGTGGCATATTCTTCTTGAAGTGAGCGCCATTGTTTTTCTGCTATTTATGGTGGAGTGCAATAGTTCCATGAAATCTTATATCGTGCCGATTTTATTACTCATTGGTGTCTTGAGTGCGCACTATTTCACCCCGAATTTTCTCCAAAAAGGAGAAGTCACGATGCTGGATGTCGGACAAGGGGATAGTTTGTTTATTCAGCTCCCTTACCGAAAGGGACATCTACTTGTGGACACAGGTGGCAGATTATCTTTTGATGATGAACCATGGAAAAAAAGGCGTAAAGCGTCTACGATCGGTGATCAAACGCTAATCCCGTTTATGCATTCAAAAGGTATAAAAAAACTTGATGTACTGATTCTCACGCATGCAGATCAAGACCACATGGGAGAAGCGGTTCGTTTAATCAAGCGAAATAAAGTGAAGCGGCTGGCCATACCAAAAGGTTTTGCTCGAAGTCCAGAGGATGCAAAACTGCTAAAAGAAGCAGCTGAAAAAGGGATCATGATTGATGAATTAGAAAGAGGAGACCAGCTCCAAGTTGGAGAGCACATATTTGAGGTTCTTCATCCTTCGCAAGACATGGTGACAAGTAAGAACAATGATTCACTTGTTCTAGCTTTTTCTCTTGGCGGGAAACGGTTCCTGTTCACTGGAGATCTTGAACATGAAGGAGAACGAGACATTATAGAAGCCTATCCTCACCTGCGAGCAGATGTCTTAAAGGTTGGGCATCATGGAAGTAAAGGGTCAACAAGTGATGAGTGGCTTCAGCATCTGAAGCCGTCGCATGCGCTCATTTCGGCTGGTGAACGCAATCGTTATCAGCATCCTCATCAGGACGTCTTGAAGAAACTAAAGGATCATCAAACGAAGGTATACCGCACAGATCGAGACGGGAGTGTGACTTATGAATTTCTTGAGCAGAAAGGAACGTTTTACACGCATCCTCCATATGATATCTTACAAAAACAATAAAAAAACTGCCAAAACGGCAGTCATGTAGCAATCATGAAGTTAAGATCCAACGAGGTGTATAATGGTTGCCAAAATAAACATTGAGGCGAAAAATCCGAATGTGACGATAAAACCAACGGCTGAGTCGGTCACATCATTCCGCTTGCTTTGAACATTTTTTTCAAATTCATTCATTTTCATCCCTCCTGGCTAATTTTAGTATACTTGAACTCATTTGGAATTGCTAGAAGGTAAAGTAACCGTTTTCCATTTTCATGATCATTTTATGAATATCGTCTGAAGCAAGCTGACCCGGGAGCTTGCACCAGACGTTTACTATAAATGAGGAGGCGGTACTTTCAGCTTCCTCTTTACTAATGTCTTCGCACACTTTAGGATAGAGGAGGAAGTGAAAGAGAGGGATTCAATTTATGGTCTTTGAGGTTTGGAACAATTTAAAAAGAGGGGATATCCATCCCGTTTATTGCTTATATGGAAAAGAAACGTATTTACTGCAAGAAACAGCGGCTAAATTAAGACAAGCTGTAGTAGACGAGGAGACAAAGGATTTTAATTACTCCGTCTTTGATATGGAAGAGGTGCCACTTGAACAGGCTGTGACAGATGCAGAAACCTTTCCTTTCATGGGAGAAAGGCGTCTCGTTGTGATCAAGAACCCTTATTTTCTTACAGCGGAAAAGAAAAAAGAGAAGATCGAGCATGATCTTTCTCTGTTAGAAGCTTATTTAGAAAAGCCGGCGCCTTATACCATTCTTGTCTTATTAGCACCATATGAAAAGCTGGATGAACGGAAGAAAATCACTAAATTGCTAAAAAAGAAAGCGGCTATGGTTGAGGCAAAAGAGTTAAACCCAAAAGAAACAACGGATTTCACCATTACACTGGCGAAAACAGAAGGAAAGTCGATTTCCTCTGAAGCGGCTGAGCAGCTTGTCATGCTGTGCGGCGGAAGTCTATCTTCCTTGTTTCAAGAGGTCAGGAAGCTGAGTACATATATTGGAGAGCGAGAAGAAATTGAATTAGCGGATGTCAATCAACTCGTTGCAAGAAGCTTAGAGCAGAATATCTTTGAATTAATTAACCAAATTGTCAACAGACGCCGCTCTCAAGCCATGCAGATGTTTTATGACTTGCTGAAACAAAATGAGGAACCCATTAAAATATTGGCACTCATATCTACTCAATTTCGTTTGATTTTGCAGACGAAGTATTTCGCTCAGCAAGGATATGGACAAAAACAAATTGCTTCAAATCTAAAAGTCCACCCATTCCGCGTCAAACTTGCTATGGATCAGGCAAGACTGTTTTCAGAAGAAGAGCTCAAGCAGATTGTCAAAGAGCTATCAACGATCGATTATGAAATGAAAACCGGTAAAAAGGACAAGCAGCTATTGCTAGAATTGTTTCTGCTTCGCCTATTAGGCGCTTGAACATAAAAAAACGACCTTCTAAAAAGAAGGTCGTTTCAGACCGTAGACAAACCCCACCTTTACTTCAAGTAAAAGTGGGGTTTTCACATTTTTTGAAAAAACATCATGTGTTTTACGCTGGACATGGTACTTTCCATGTCCAGTTTGCTAGCTTTTTAAGGTTCATGGCAGCGAAAGTAAGCATCGCTTGCATTGAAACTTTTTTTAGTCCACGAAGTTTCGTCCAACGCATACCATGCTTTTCTTTTGCATCCGCAAAAACGCGTTCAATCGTTTCTTTCCGTTTTGCGTAGATGCTCTTATTTATTTCAGTAAGTCTCAGATTTTCTGCTTCATCTAGATAGTCTTGCCAAATATGCCGATGAATTTGTTTGGTGTGATTTTGACTTTGTGTACAGTTATCTAAATACGAGCAGGACTTACATACCTCTGAATCAGACGCATATTGCTTATAGCCTTCTCTAGTCGTTGTACGATAAGAGAGAATTTGCCCGTTGGGGCAAATGTAACAATCAAAATATGCATCATACACGTATTCACTCTTTTTCAAATAACCTGCTTTTGTTCTTGGACGAGTGTAAGGCATGACAGGTCTTATCTCTTGATCCATTAAAAATTTAGCGATATAAGGTGTTTTATATCCAGCATCTACTGCGACTACATTTGGTTTGCCAATTTTCTCTGTCACCTTTGACACGAGTGAATCTAACATACGACTATCATGAACGTTGCCACCTGTGACCAGTGATCCTAAAATAAATCCTTTTGAATCGCAAGCTGTATGAAATGAATAAGCAAATGACTTTTCACGTTCATCCTTTACATAGTAGCCACTCTCTGGATCAGTTGTACTGACCTTAATTTCCTTCGTTTCTTCTTTATTCTGTAGGGGTAAGGGCTTTTTTCCATGTTCTTCACGATCAATATTGATCTCCTCATGAAGCTGGTTTTGATAACTTCGCGTTTCTACTCGAACGACTTTCTTTTCAAGTTTCTTCTTATTGGCATTCGCTTTGACATGAGTGGAATCAATGAAGGCAATAGACGGGTCAACGAACCCTTTTTTCATCGCTTCTCTTAAGATTCGGTAGAAAATTTGTTCAAATAAATCTGTATCGTGGAAGCGTCTCACGTAGTTTTTACCGAAGGTAGAAAAGTGCGGGATTTTCTCCGAAAACCCATATCCAATAAACCAACGATAAGCCACATTGGTTTCAATTTCTTTAATGGTTTGACGCATAGAGCGAATACCAAATAAATATTGAATTAAGACCATCTTAATGAGAACAACAGGATCAACACTTGGTCTTCCATTGTCGGAACTATAGTGATCTTTGACAAGATCATAAATAAAGTCAAAATCGATTGCTTGATCTATTTTCCGTACAAGATGATCTTGAGGCACTAATTCATCTAAAGCCACTACTTCTAATTGATTCCGTCTTTCTTCTTCACGTTTCGATAACATGTTTATCCCCCACAGATTATTGTTATTACCCTTATTATACAAAAAAGCTTGTAGACTTTGTCTACAAGCTGAAACGACCTTCTAAAAAGAAGGTCGTTTTTGTTTAGATGTATAATTGCCAGTCTGTCCTAATGGCTGGGCCGGTCAGGACGGACGTACAGTTAAACAATTGCCTCATTACTGAGGCGTTGCAAGCATTATGCAGAAAGTCCGTTTACTTGTTTAGCAAGTCTTGACTTGTAACGCGCAGCTGCGTTTTTGTGTACAAGACCAGTTTTAACGGCTTTGTCAATGCGTTTTGCAGCAGAAGAAAGAGCAGCTTTTGCTTGCTCAGCATCGTTGTTAGCTACAGAAACTTCAACTTGTTTAATCGCAGTACGCATCGCAGACTTGATTGTCACGTTGTGTGCACGGCGTTCGTTATTCGTTTTTGTACGTTTGATCGCTGATTTAATATTTGGCATGTGTTTCACCTCCTAAGATACAACCTAAACACAATTGTCTTAAGGTTAAATCTTCACAATAGAACAAGTTGTATTCTATCAAACACACCTTTAGATTGCAATATAAATGTAAAGTATTTTTCATTGATGAAGTGCTCGAATGTTTCTTTCAAGAGATGGAAAGACTACTGTTAATTACTTGGTGGAAGGAGTCTTTTTATGGAGAAACAGAAGCTTGATTTAAGTGCTTATCAAATTCGGACAGACTTAGCTGTTGAGACAAAAGAGATACTAGAACAAGAGAACGATCCTAATGTCGTCACAAAGGACGGAATTCAAGGGATTGTCGAAAAGGAAAAAGAGGAGCACGGCATCCGTATACGCACGGTGGAGATCACGAAAGAAGGGGAGGCGCTGACCAGCAAAAAGGCAGGAACATACTTAACACTTGAGGCTCAGGGCATTCGGGAGAAAGATTCTGAGATGCAGGAAAAAGTGGTCGAAGTTTTTGCCCATCATTTTGCTCAGTTTTTAAAAGATCGAGGCATTCAGACTGATGCGAGCTGTCTAGTAGTAGGACTAGGAAACTGGAATGTCACGCCAGATGCGCTAGGTCCGCTCACAGTTGAAAGTCTGCTTGTGACCCGGCATCTTTTTGAATTGCAGCCGGAAAATGTACAGGAAGGCTACCGCCCAGTGTCCTCTTTATCACCGGGAGTGATGGGACTGACCGGCATTGAAACAAGCGACATAATTCAAGGTGTCATCGAGAGGTCCAAACCCGATTTTGTCATTGCAATCGATGCCCTTGCTGCACGTGCAGTGGAGCGGGTGAATACGACGATTCAAATCTCTGATACAGGCATTCACCCCGGTTCAGGTGTAGGGAATAAGCGAAAAGAATTAAGCAAAGAAACGTTGGGTATTCCAGTGATTGCGATTGGCGTTCCGACAGTCGTAGATGCAGTCACCATTGCAAGTGACACAATTGATTATGTCTTAAAGCATTTTGGTAGAGAACTGAAAGATGACCGGCCATCCCGCTCTCTTGTGCCGGCTGGCTTGACGTTTGGGAAGAAAAAAGTGCTAAACGAAGAAGACTTACCAGATGAGGAAACACGTCAATCATTCTTAGGTATCGTAGGAACTCTTCCAGAAGAAGAGAAACGGCAGCTGATCCATGAAGTGCTTGCGCCACTAGGGCAAAACCTCATGGTCACACCTAAGGAAGTGGATACATTCATTGATGATATGGCAAACGTGCTCGCCAATGGTTTAAACACAGCGCTTCACCAAAAAATCTCTCAAGATAACATGGGTTCTTATAATCATTAATCAGTTCTACTTTCTCTAGCTCGCTCATAGTGTAATTACTAGAAAGCGTGCTGGAGGGAGTAAATCATGAAAAAAAGACCCCGCCGTCCTCGACAGTTGGTCGTTGCGATTAATGGAACAAAAGTAGTTAAAAGCATTTTCTTATTTATAGCCTCGCTTGTTGTAGTGTTTGTGATGTCAGGGGCGTTAACATCTTTAAAGCCAGAGCTGAGGCCACAAGCCTCGCTATATGGTGTAGCAGATGAACTTTCCGGGGCGTTTTTCGCCACATTAATGGGCATGGAAAACCAATATTTCGCCTCTGCCGTCCCGAAAGACCAAAAAGGATTTCATTTCTCAGGACTGTCACTCAAGCTTGCAACTAGTATCAATTTAGAAGATCCGCGTAGTTTTCTAGGGAGAGAACTCCCGGGATTTGAACATTTTGATACCAAAATTATCTTAGCGGGTGAAGGAACAGATTATACCAACATGCCAATGGAATCGCCGCCGCCAAGTGAAGTCATCCAAGACGAAAAAGAAGCAAACTTGGCAGAACTGGACAAGCTCGACAAAGATGTGCCGAAAAAGCCTACGAAAGAGCCGGACCGGTCGACAGGAAAACGAAAAGCTGTGTACATTTACCACACACATAATACGGAATCATATTTACCATTTTTAAAAGGAGAAACGAATCCAAACAATGCACGGCACTCTAAAGTGAATGTCACCCTTGTCGGCGACATGTTCGGAAAGGCGCTTGATCAGCAAGGTATCGGGAATACAGTCGACAAAACAGAAGTTGAAAAACGGCTTCTGCAAAAAGGACTCAAGTATCCCCAGTCTTATAATGAATCGAGACTGGTTGTAAAAGAAGCCTTAGCGAAAAATGATGACCTCGAATATTTAATCGATATCCACCGTGACTCAAGAAGAAAGAAAGACACTACTGCCGAGATCAAAGGGAAAAAATATGCGAGAATTGCGTTTGTTGTGGGAAAGAAGAATCAAAGCTATGAGAAAAACCTCAAGCTTGCGACGGAGTTCCACCATTTGATGGAGAAAAAATATAAAGGGCTCAGTGTCGGTGTGTTTGCCAAAGGCGAAATTGGTGATAATGGAATTTATAATCAAGATTTATCCGACAAAGCCCTTCTTTTAGAATTTGGCGGAGTGGATAATAATATGGAAGAATTGAAAAATGCATCCAATGCAGCAGCTGATGTCTTCAGTGACATTTTCTGGGATGCGGAAAAAGTAAACGGCAAATCAAAGGATGAGAAAAAACGCTCTTAAGGTGGTGACGGTGCATGGGATCATTTATTGGAAAAACCATTATTTTAGGACTAGTCTTGCTATTTGGCGTCTTTTTAGGAATGCAGCAGGCGAATAATGGCATGCTGCAAATGAAGGGTTACCATGACCCGCAATTAAAAGGCGCTTTCTCCATCCAAATGAACGACGAAGAAGAACGAGAAGCCTCTATTTTAGGAACAGCTGTTACAGAAAAGGATCTTGCCGAAAAACAAAAGCAACTTGAGGAAATAGAGAGCTTTAATGCCTTCTCCAAAGCAGGAAAGGCGTTGTCTGATGGTATGACACATGCAGCTCGTTCTCTGTATGATTGGGTGAATGGGAAATAAACAAATCAACACTGTATGACCAAAGCCGCTAATCAATGAGCGGCTTTTCTTGATTTCGATTGAATCTTTACAGCCCTATTGATATAATCTAACCTAGCGCAACCCGCGTTTTATAGTAGGAGTGATAGATTGTGACAGATAAAGAAAAACGATTAGAACGGCAATCAAGAATTCGAAATTTCTCCATTATCGCCCATATTGACCACGGGAAATCCACATTGGCTGACCGTATTTTAGAAAAAACAGCGGCGATTACGCAGCGAGAAATGAAAGAACAATTACTTGATTCCATGGACTTAGAGCGTGAACGCGGCATAACGATTAAATTAAACTCTGTCCAGCTGAAATATAAGGCGAAGGATGGAGAAGAATATATTATGCACCTGATTGATACACCAGGGCATGTCGACTTCACCTATGAGGTTTCTCGAAGCCTTGCTGCCTGTGAAGGTGCAATTCTCGTAGTAGATGCAGCACAAGGAATTGAAGCACAGACACTTGCAAACGTTTATTTAGCTCTTGATAATAACTTAGAAATTCTTCCGATTATCAATAAAATCGATCTGCCAAGTGCAGAGCCTGAGCGTGTAAGAGGAGAAATTGAAGATGTCATCGGGTTGGATGCATCTGAAGCTGTTCTCACCTCGGCTAAGGCGGGTATTGGGATCGAAGATATTTTAGAACAAATCGTCGAAAAGGTGCCAGCACCTGCTGGAGACCCAGAAGCACCGCTTCAAGCTCTTATATTTGATTCTCTTTACGATGCGTATCGCGGCGTTATTGCGTACATACGAATTGTTGAAGGAACCGTCAAACCAGGTCAGAAAATCAAAATGATGGCGACGGGCAAAGAATTTGAAGTACTTGAAGTCGGCGTATTCACACCAAAAGCCATGCCGACAGATGAACTCACTGTTGGAGATGTTGGCTACTTAACAGCAGCAATTAAAAATGTCGGCGATACACGTGTGGGGGATACGATCACAAGTGCGGTGAACCCAGCACAAGAAGCACTGCCAGGATACAGAAAGCTGAATCCGATGGTTTACTGCGGTCTTTATCCGATTGACACAGCCAAATATAACGATTTACGTGAAGCGCTAGAAAAGCTTGAATTAAATGATTCTTCACTTCAATATGAGGCAGAGACATCCCAAGCACTTGGCTTCGGTTTCCGCTGCGGCTTTCTTGGAATGCTTCATATGGAAATCATCCAAGAACGGATTGAACGTGAATTTAAAATCGATCTCATTACGACAGCACCAAGTGTTATTTACGATGTGTATATGACAGACGGAGAAAAAATCATCGTCGATAACCCGTCCAATCTGCCTGATCCGCAAAAGATTGAGAAAATTGAAGAACCATACGTGAAAGCAACAATGATGGTACCGAATGATTATGTAGGTTCTGTCATGGAGCTTTGCCAAGGAAAGCGCGGACATTTCATTGATATGCAATATCTTGATGCAAACCGAGTGAGCATTGTGTACGAAATTCCTTTGGCGGAGATCGTGTATGAATTCTTTGATATGCTCAAGTCCAATACAAAAGGCTATGCGTCCTTTGACTATGAGCTGATTGGCTATCGTCCATCGACTCTAGTGAAAATGGACATCATGCTGAATGGCGAAAAAATCGATGCCCTTTCCTTTATTGTTCACCGCGATTACGCCTATGAACGAGGCAAGATCATCGTAGATAAGCTAAAAGAACTCATTCCACGCCAGCACTTTGAAGTACCAATTCAAGCGGCGATTGGACAAAAAATCGTGGCCCGCTCTACTATTAAAGCTATGCGTAAAAACGTACTTGCTAAATGTTATGGCGGAGACATTTCCCGGAAAAGAAAGCTTCTTGAGAAGCAAAAAGAAGGAAAAAAGCGCATGAAACAAGTGGGCTCAGTTGAAGTCCCGCAAGAAGCGTTTATGGCTGTGCTGAAGATGGACGACAGCACACCGAAAAAATAACATCCTCCTCAAGGCAACCTGCTTTACAATGTCAGCCTTGGCGTTTATAGTCGAAAACAAACAAAGGTGCCGCAGCGATAAACTGCGGCTCTTTACCTGTAAAGAAGGTGTCATCAAATGAAAGCAGCATACATTCACATTCCATTTTGTGAGCACATTTGCCACTATTGTGATTTCAATAAATTTTTCATTAAAACGCAGCCAGTCGATGAATACTTAGCGGCTCTTGAAAAAGAGGTGCAACGCACGATCGAGCAAAAGGGTGAGCAAGAACTCAAGACGATCTTTATTGGCGGGGGGACTCCGACATCATTGACCGTCAGCCAGCTAGATCAGCTCATGAACAGCATCCACCGTGTGTTAAAACCGTCAAAAAACCTGGTTGAATTTGCAGTGGAAGCAAACCCAGATGAATTATCACTCGAGAAGCTGCATGTGTTAAAAGAAGCCGGTGTCAATCGGTTAAGCTTTGGCGTCCAAACCTTTGAAGATGATCTACTCAAAAAAATCGGACGAGTTCATCAAAAGAAAGATGTTCTCGTGTCTTTCGAGCGAGCAAGAGATGTCGGATTTGACAACATTAGCCTTGACCTCATGTTTGGCTTGCCGCATCAAGAAAAGCATCATGTCATGAATTCACTTGAGACAGCTTTCTCATTAGGAGCAGAGCATTATTCTGTCTACTCACTGATTGTGGAGCCGAAAACGGTGTTTTACAACTTAATGCAAAAAGGAAAACTACATTTACCCCCGCAAGAACGTGAGGCTGAAATGTATGAGCTTGTGATGGATGAAATGGAGCGCCACGGATTACATCAATACGAAATCAGCAATTACGCCAAACCTGGTTTTGAAAGCCAGCATAACCTGACCTATTGGAGCAATGAAGACTACTTCGGTTTCGGTGCAGGGGCACACGGGTATGTAGATGGCATCCGAAATGTGAACGCAGGACCAGTGAAGCATTACTTGGAACTGATTGAGCAAACTGGGTTCCCGTATAAAGAAACTCATCAAGTCACAAAAGCAGAGCAGATAGAGGAAGAAATGTTTTTAGGCCTTCGAAAAATCGAAGGGGTGAAAAGTGCCGACTTCCAAGCAAAATATGGTACTTCACCAGAAGCTCTATTTCCCTCGGTTCTTGAAGAATTAGAAGAAAAAGGTCTCATTGTAAAAGATGACATTGGTATTCGTTTAACAAGAAAAGGAAAATTGTTAGGAAATGAAGTATTTCAAGCGTTTCTCGGTGAGTTATAATTGACATTTTAATTTGAGTTTGGTAATTTTGTTTATACAATTAGCACTCGTTGTAAGAGAGTGCTAACAGGGGTGATGATGATGTTAACAAATCGTCAGCTTTTGATTCTGCAAGTCATCATTAATGACTTTATTCGTTCGGCGCAGCCAGTTGGGTCAAGGACTCTTTCTAAAAAAGAGGACATCACATTCAGCTCTGCGACGATTAGAAACGAAATGGCTGATTTGGAGGAACTTGGTTTTATCGAAAAGACCCATTCTTCATCAGGAAGAATTCCTTCAGAAAAAGGATATCGTTATTATGTAGATCATTTGCTCTCTCCACGAAAACTGTCGTCTAACGAGCTTGTGCTCATCCAGTCGGCTTTTCAGGAGAAAATTTTTGAGCTTGAAAAAACAGTTCAAAAATCGGCGGAAATTTTATCAGATCTCACAAACTATACATCGATCGTGCTTGGTCCAAAGCTGAGTGAAAATCGATTAAAGCAAATTCAGCTTGTTCCCGTTCAGCCAAACAAAGCAGTTGCGATCATGATTACAGACAGCGGACATGTTGAAAACAAAACCATTACCTTCTCTGAGCATCTCGATGTCTCCGATATTGAGAAGCTGATGAATATTTTGAATAGCCGCTTAGCTGGCGTTCCGATGGACCAGTTGAAGGACAGGATGTATAAAGAAGTAGTCATGCTTCTGCGCACACATTTAAAAGATTATGATCACATTTTAGATGCGCTCGGCAACACATTTACATCAACACAAAATGAATCAAAACTTTTCTTTGGCGGGAAGATTAATATGTTGAATCAGCCTGAATTTCATGACATCGACCGTATTCGCTCACTCATGATGCTGATTGAGCAAAAGAATGATGTCATGCAGCTGTTTCATCCAAATCAGCAAGGTATCACCATTAAAATCGGTTCAGAAAACAACTTGGAAGCAATGGAGAACTGCAGTTTGATCACAGCGACTTATTCGATTGATCAAAAATCACTCGGCTCCATTGCCGTCATCGGACCAACCCGCATGGATTACGGGCGAGTCGTTAGTCTTTTGCATCATGTATCAAAAGACTTGTCAAACGCACTTTCCAATTTGTATGATGAGTAGGGTGATAAAAGATTGGGGCTCAGCCCTTCGTATTCTTGAATCTTTTGAGGGAGGTGAACACAATGTCAGAAGAAAAACAGACACCTGAGCAAGAAGCAGAGGTTGAAGCACAAGAAGAAGCAGTTCAAGTAGATACTGAGGAAGTAACACAGGATGAACAGTCTGCCTTCCAAGAGAAAATCGATGAATTGCAGCAGCTTCTAGATGAAAAAGAAAACAAGATTCTGCGTGTTCAAGCAGATTTTGAAAACTATAAACGCCGTGCTCGAACTGAAGTGGAGACCGTGCAAAAATATCGTTCTCAACATGTTGTCAGCGATCTTCTCCCAGCTCTTGACAACTTTGAAAGAGCGCTTGGAATTGATCCAGACAATGAGCAGGCGAAAAGTTTATTAGAAGGAATGCAAATGGTTTACCGCCAGCTGGTAGAAGCGTTGAAAAATGAAGGCGTTGAACCAATTGAAGCTGTCGGCAAAGAGTTCGATCCGAACCTTCATCAAGCCGTCATGCAAGTTGAAGATGAAAACTTCGATTCAAATATCGTCGTAGAAGAATTGCAAAAGGGCTATAAACTCAAAGACCGAGTTATTCGTCCATCAATGGTAAAAGTAAATCAATAACTACATAATGGGAGGTCATCGATTATGAGTAAAATCATTGGGATTGACTTAGGAACAACAAACTCATGTGTTGCAGTACTTGAAGGCGGAGAGCCAAAAGTCATTGCAAACGCTGAAGGAGCACGTACAACACCATCTGTTGTCGCTTTTAAAAATGGAGAGCGCCAAGTTGGTGAAGTAGCGAAACGCCAATCAATTACAAACCCGAACACAATCATGTCTGTTAAAAGACATATGGGTACAGATTATAAAGTTGAAGTTGAAGGCAAGAACTACACACCGCAGGAAATCTCTGCAATCATTCTTCAACATCTTAAATCATACGCTGAAGGCTACCTTGGCGAGGAAGTAACAAAAGCTGTTATCACAGTTCCTGCTTACTTCAACGATGCAGAACGTCAAGCGACAAAAGATGCTGGTAAAATTGCTGGTCTTGAAGTAGAGCGTATCATCAACGAACCAACAGCAGCTGCGCTTGCTTATGGTTTAGATAAAACAGATGAAGACCAAACGATCCTTGTATACGACCTTGGTGGCGGTACATTTGACGTATCAGTTCTTGAGCTTGGAGACGGCGTCTTTGAAGTACGCTCAACTGCTGGGGACAACCGTCTAGGTGGAGACGATTTTGACCAAGTGATCATTGATCACTTAGTGGCTGAATTCAAAAAAGAAAACGGCATTGACCTTTCAAAAGATAAAATGGCGCTTCAGCGTTTAAAAGATGCTGCTGAAAAAGCGAAAAAAGATCTTTCTGGTGTATCTTCTACACAAATCTCACTGCCATTTATCACAGCTGGAGATGCAGGTCCTCTTCACCTTGAATTAACGTTAACACGTGCTAAATTCGAAGAGCTTTCTGCAGATCTTGTAGAGCGTACAATGACACCTGTGCGTCAATCATTAAAAGATGCTGGTTTATCTGCTAGCGAGATTGATAAAGTCATCCTTGTTGGTGGATCAACTCGTATTCCTGCAGTACAAGAAGCAATCAAAAAAGAAACAGGCAAAGAGCCTCATAAAGGTGTAAACCCTGATGAAGTGGTTGCTCTTGGTGCGGCGATCCAAGGTGGAGTCATCACAGGAGATGTCAAAGACGTTGTTCTTCTTGACGTAACACCACTTTCTTTAGGAATTGAAACAATGGGCGGCGTATTCACAAAGCTGATTGAACGTAATACAACAATTCCAACAAGTAAATCTCAAGTATTCTCAACAGCTGCTGACAACCAAACAGCGGTAGACATCCATGTCCTGCAAGGTGAACGCCCAATGGCAGCAGACAACAAAACATTAGGTCGTTTCCAACTGACTGACATTCCGCCAGCACCACGCGGCGTACCACAAATCGAAGTCTCTTTTGATATCGATAAAAACGGTATTGTCAACGTACGTGCGAAAGATATGGGTACAGGCAAAGAGCAAAACATCACAATTAAATCTTCTTCAGGTCTTTCTGATGATGAGATCGAAAAAATGGTCAAAGAAGCAGAAGAAAATGCTGAAGCAGATGCGAAGAAAAAAGAAGAAATCGAAGTGCGCAATGAAGCAGATCAATTAGTGTTTACAAGTGAAAAAACATTAAAAGATTTAGAAGGCAAAATCGATGAAGAGCAAGTGAAAAAAGCAAATGACGCGAAAGATGCACTAAAAGCTGCGATCGAAAAAGGCGAGCTTGAAGACATCAAAGCGAAAAAAGATGAGCTGCAAACAATCGTTCAAGAACTAACGACAAAGCTCTATGAAGAAGCTGCAAAACAAGCACAAGCTCAGCAAGAAGGCGGCGCTGAAGGTGCTCAAAAAGCAGATGACAATGTAGTGGATGCAGAATACGAAGAAGTAAACGACGATCAAGAGAAAAAATAATCACCTTTACTTTTGAAAAAGACTGCTGAAACGTACTCGTCAGAAAGTCAAAGTCAGGATCTCTTGGCTTTGACTTTTTTTCTTTCCAACGATGAAAGCAATTGAAAAAGGTCAAATCAAAATGATACAATCGTATTTATGTGAGAAAATCGGGAGTGTGAAGAGATGAGTAAGCGTGATTACTATGAAGTGCTTGGCGTGAGTAAGAGCGCCTCAAAAGACGAGATCAAAAAGGCATACCGCAAGCTTTCAAAAAAGTATCACCCTGATATTAATAAAGAAGCTGGCTCAGATGAGAAATTCAAAGAAGTAAAAGAAGCCTATGAAATCCTTTCTGACGATCAAAAACGTTCACAATATGACCAGTTCGGTCATACCGATCCAAACCAAGGCTTTGGCGGCGGCGGTTTTGGTGGAGGTGGAGACTTTGGCGGCTTCGGTGGCTTTGATGACATCTTCTCTAGTATTTTTGGCGGTGGAGCCAGAAGAAGAGATCCAAATGCACCGCGTCAAGGAGCAGACTTGCAATATACAATGACGCTTTCATTTGAAGAAGCAGCATTTGGGAAAGAAGCAACGATTGAAATTCCTCGTGAGGAATCATGTGAAACATGTCATGGATCAGGGGCAAAGCCTGGAACAGATGCGAAGACTTGTTCGCATTGCGGCGGCTCTGGTCAATTAAATGTAGAACAGTCGACGCCGTTTGGTAAAGTGGTCAACCGCAGAGTATGTAACTACTGTAGCGGAACAGGAAAACAAATCGATCACAAATGTTCTACATGTGGCGGCTCTGGTAAAGTGCGTAAGCGTAAGAAAATCAATGTGACGATTCCAGCTGGTGTTGACGATGGTCAGCAGCTCAGAGTGTCTGGTCAAGGGGAGCCAGGTGTAAATGGAGGGCCTCCAGGCGATTTATTTGTTGTGTTCCATGTGCGCTCGCATGAATTCTTTGAGCGTGACGGAGATGACATTTACTGCGAAATGCCACTTACTTTTGCACAAGCGGCATTAGGTGACGAAATTGAAGTGCCGACATTACACGGTAAAGTAAAATTGAAAGTCCCTGCTGGTACACAAACTGGCACGAAATTTAGACTTAAAGGAAAAGGTGTGAAAAATGTACGCGGCTATGGTCAAGGCGATCAGCATATCGTTGTACGAGTCGTCACACCAACAAATTTAACGGACAATCAAAAAGATATCATTAGAAAATTTGCTGAAGTGAGCGGAAATAAACCGGACGAACAAGAAATGAGCTTCTTCGATAAGGTAAAACGCGCATTTAAAGGTGAGTAAGACGGATAAGGAGTTGGTAGTATTGAAGTGGTCAGAAATTAGCGTCCATACAACAAATGAAGCGGTGGAACCAATCACCAATATTTTGCATGAAGCTGGTGCGAGTGGTGTCGTGATTGAGGACCCGCTTGATTTAGTCAAGGAACGTGAAAATGTATACGGTGAGATCTACCAGCTCGATCCGAATGACTATCCTGAAGAAGGGGTCATCGTCAAAGCCTATCTTCCAATGAATAGCTTTTTAATGGAAACGGTAGATGAGATCAAAGAAGCCATCAACAATCTTCTTCTATACGATATTGATCTTGGGCGAAATACGCTGTCCATTTGTGAAGTAAATGAAGAAGAATGGGCCACCGCATGGAAGAAATACTATCATCCTGTGAAAATCTCTGAAAAATTCACCATCGTTCCAACATGGGAAGAATATACGCCGGTTCATTCTGATGAACTGATTATTGAAATGGACCCAGGAATGGCATTTGGAACAGGGACACACCCAACAACCGTTCTTTGTATTCAGGCGCTTGAGCGCTATGTGAAGGAAAACGATACGGTGATAGATGTTGGAACAGGCTCTGGGATTTTAAGTGTGGCAGCAGCGATGGTTGGTGCAAAGGACATTCAAGCCTTTGATCTCGACACCGTTGCGGTTGAAAGTGCGAAGCAAAACATCGAGCTAAATGGTGTAAGCGAAAAAGTGACGGTCAAGCAAAATAACTTACTTGATGGGATTTCAGGTGAACGTGATGTGATCGTCGCCAACATTCTCGCAGAAGTGATTTTGCGCTTTACAGATCAAGCCTATGACTTATTGAAGAAAGATGGCTATTTCATTACATCAGGCATTATTGGACAAAAGAAATTACAAGTCAAAACAGCATTAGAAGAAGCAGGTTTTGACATTGTTGAAGTGCTGTCAATGGAAGATTGGGTCAGCATTATAGCGAAAAAATAAAGCGAGTAGGTGTCAGGACACGTATGCAACGATATTTTATCGACCTCACGAAAGAAGAAGTGATCGCAAAAGGATCTATCGTCATCAAAGGGGAAGATGTACATCACCTTTCCAACGTCATGCGCATGAAAGCAGGGCAGGAAATCCTTTGCTTAACGACAGACGGCTTTGAAGCGCTCAGTAAAATTGATACAATAACAAAGGAAGAAGTCATTTGTTACCTTGAAAGCTGGACAAATCAGGATAGAGAGCTTCCGGTAAAAGTAACAATTGCGAGCGGACTCCCAAAAGGAGATAAGCTGGAGCTGATTATCCAAAAGGGCACAGAGCTTGGCGCAAGTGCATTTATCCCGTTTCAAGCGGCTCGTTCTATTACAAAGCTTGACCAAAAGAAGTCACATAAAAAACGAGAACGCTGGGAGAAAATTGCGAAAGAAGCAGCTGAGCAGTCCTACCGGAATATCATTCCTCATGTTTATCCAGTATCAACGTTTAAAGAGCTGACTCAATTTGCTAGTGAATTCGATAAATGTGTCGTTGCATACGAAGAATCATCGAAAGAAGGAGAGCAAAGCCGCTTTCAAACTGTGCTCCAACAAATGAAAAGCGGACAGACCTTGCTAGTGGTTTTTGGCCCTGAAGGCGGTTTGGCAGAAAAGGAGATTGAAGCGCTTGAAACGCTTGGTGCAGTCATTTGCGGGCTCGGACCACGCATTTTAAGAACAGAAACAGCTCCTCTTTACGCGCTTTCTGCTATATCTTATCAAACAGAGTTATTAAGAGGTGAATCATGATGGGAACAGTAGCGTTCCATACACTTGGCTGTAAGGTCAATCACTATGAAACAGAAGCGATCTGGCAGCTGTTTAAAGAAGCAGGCTATGAAAGAAAAGAGTACGAATCAAAAGCAGACGTATATGTCATTAATACATGTACGGTCACGAATACAGGTGATAAAAAAAGTCGCCAAGTCATTAGAAGAGCCATTCGTCATAACCCGGATGGTGTCATTTGTGTAACAGGCTGTTATGCGCAAACATCTCCAGCAGAAATCATGGCGATTCCTGGTGTTGATATTGTCGTGGGAACACAAGATAGACACAAATTACTCGGTTACATTGAAGAATTTCGCAGAGAAAGACAGCCGATTAATGGGGTTGGCAATATCATGAAAGCACGTGTGTTTGAAGAACTCGATGTTCCTGCCTTTACAGACAGAACACGTGCGTCATTGAAAATCCAAGAAGGCTGTAACAACTTCTGTACATTCTGCATTATTCCTTGGGCGCGCGGACTTCTTCGTTCTCGAGATCCAGAAGAGGTCATCAACCAAGCGCAGCAGCTTGTAGATGCCGGCTATAAAGAAATTGTATTAACAGGTATTCACACAGGCGGATACGGAGAAGACTTAAAGGATTATAACTTTGCAAAGCTTCTGAAAGAATTAGATGAACGTGTCAACAGCTTAAAACGAATTCGTATTTCATCTATCGAAGCAAGCCAAATTACAGATGAAGTGATCGAAGTGCTTGATCAGTCAGATAAAATTGTCAGACATCTGCACATCCCGCTTCAATCTGGCTCTAACACAGTGCTGAAAAGAATGCGCCGTAAATATACGATGGAATTCTTTGCAGAGCGTTTAACAAAGCTGAAAAAAGCATTGCCAGGTCTTGCTGTCACTTCTGATGTGATTGTTGGGTTCCCTGGAGAAACAGAAGAAGAATTTTTGGAAACATATAATTTTGTCAAAGACCATCAATTCTCTGAACTGCACGTATTCCCATACAGTAAACGTACAGGTACGCCAGCTGCAAGAATGGAAGATCAAGTGGATGAAAATGTGAAAAACGAACGTGTCCACCGCTTGATCGCTCTTTCTGACCAGCTTGCGAAAGAATACGCATCAACTTATGAAGGAGATGTCCTAGAAGTTATTCCGGAAGAATCCTTCAAAGAACAAGAAGGAAAGCACAATCTTTATGTGGGCTATACAGATAACTATATGAAGGTTGTTTTTGAAGGAACAGAGGACATGATCGGTCGTTTGGTCAAAGTGAAAATCACGAAAGCGGGTTATCCTTATAACGAAGGACAATTCGTTCGTAAAAGTGATGAAGTACAAACAGACAAAGTGAGAATGACCTCATAATCAATAAAACACCGGCTGCCAAAAGGGCAAGCCGGTGTTTTTATTTTGACTGATTCGGTAAAAGACATAAAATCAATGTGTGAAATGGACGGATGAACGGGAAGAAAAGCAAAGAGCTTGCCACATTAAACAGCAGGCTGAAATGTGCAATTTGCTGGGCTGGAGCGTTTGCAAGAAGGGCGACGAATTCTGTCATCATCGCGAGAAATGGGAGACACAAAAGCACTCCGAGCACATTAAACAAAACGTGTGCATAAGCCGTTTGACGGGCTGCATAGCCGCCAGATATGGCAGCCATTACAGCCGTAATGCAAGTCCCGATATTGGACCCTAACACAAAGCTGATGCCTTCCTGAAGCCCAACCGTTCCTTCATTCATAAACCCCATTAAAATGCCGATGCAGACGGAGCTCGAATGAACAATCGCTGTGAAAATAGTACCCGAAAGCAGTGCCGTCCAGTCAGAATGCTGCATCATTTCGAGAAAGCGCAATGTCTCAGGCTGACTTGTCATCATACCTGCAATTTTAGAAAAGCCTTGAATACAAAAAAAGATCATCCCGAGTCCAAATATACTTTTTCCTGCATGCCTAAAGGATTTTCTGCTAAACGTGATGCATATCAGACCAGCCAGTATCAAGACCCACATGAAAACATCCATTTTAATGGCGATAAACTCTGTTGTAAATGTAGAACCAATATTGGTACCAAGAATCATTGGAATAGATTTTTTAAAAGAGAGAATGCCTGTACTGACAAAGCCAATCACGATGACCATAAACGCTGAACTGCTTTGGAGAATCCCTGTAAATATAATGCTGACCAAGAATGCTTTTACTGGGTGGTCTGTAAAGAGAAGAAGTGATTTCTCAATACGAGACGACGCAAGCGCCATTAATCCTTTTCTCAGCAAGCCCATTGACCATAAAAAAATGAAAATAAGTGCACAAAAATAAATGATCGCCATCATAGAAAAGTCCTCCTCTTACCAATGAATATATGGACTTGTCTACCTGCTCATGACGAAAATATATTTCCAAATCACTTAGTTGACCTCACACTAGGCTTATATTATAATGTCTAGGTACATGTTTTGCATGTATATCTTTTTTTAATGCAGTCGATTGGTGTATTCGGAGGGAGGGAAAGAGAATGTCAAAAACGGTCGTTAGAAAAAACGAATCGCTTGAAGATGCTCTTCGTCGCTTTAAACGCAGTGTATCCAAAACTGGAACATTGCAAGAAGCAAGAAAGCGTGAATTTTATGAAAAGCCTAGCGTAAAGCGCAAGAAAAAGTCTGAAGCTGCTAGAAAACGTAAATTCTAAAGAGGGTGGATTTTATGAGTCTTCTTGAGCAATTAAATTCTGATATGAAGCTTATGATGAAAAACCGTGAGAAAGACAAGCTTGTTGTCATTCGGATGGTAAAGGCTTCGCTCCAAAATGAAGCAATTAAGCTTAAGAAAGACAGTTTGACCGGCGATGAGGAACTAACCGTCCTTTCCCGCGAGATTAAGCAACGTAAAGACTCCCTCCATGAATTTTCGAAAGCTAATCGCTTAGATTTAGTAGATAAAGTTCAAAAAGAGATTGACATCTTAGACGTTTATTTACCTGAACAGCTTTCTGAAGAAGAACTGCAAACGATCGTGAAAGAGACGATCGCTGAAACAGGTGCTTCATCGAAGGCTGATATGGGTAAAGTCATGAGCGCTATTATGCCAAAAGTAAAAGGTAAAGCTGATGGAGCTGTCATTAACAGACTTGTCAGCGAACAGCTGTCTCAATAAAAAAGTATCCTTCTATTGTTAGAAGGGTACTTTTTTTATACCCTCATCATTCTGTCATATAAAAATGAAACCTATGATACATTTGTAACGTATGTAAAGGAACGGTAAAATGGAAGATAGAGAGGAGGGATCACCAAATAGATGAAAAAAATAAAAATTTCTATTGCTCTCTTCAGTTGTTTTATAATATGCTTGTTATTAGGGGTTCAATTGACCGCGAAATCAGTAGATCGGAAAGTTCATGTTATCCCAATTGAAGATACAGTAGAAAAAGGACTTTCTCAATTTATTGAACGATCATTTGAGCAGGCAAAGTCCGAACGAGCGAAACATATTATTCTAGACATCAATACACCAGGTGGTGCAGTCGATGCGGCGCTTGAGATCGCAGATACCATTCGTGCGTCTGATATCCCTGTGACAGCGTTTGTGAATCATAGAGCGCTTTCTGCTGGGGCATTCCTTGCATTAAATGCCGATCAAATCTATATGACCCCAAATGGAAAGATGGGGGCTGCTGCGATCATTGATGGAGAAGGCAATGCTGCCGACCAAAAATCTGAATCGCTTTGGCTTGCTGAAATGAGTGACGCTGCCGAAAAGCAGGGGCGTGATCCAAAGTATGCACTTGCAATGGCAGATGTAGATATAGATGCGAAAGAAGCTGGTGCACCAAAAGGAGAATTGCTCACCTTCAACACAGACCGTGCGCTTCAATTCGGTTATGCAGAAGGGGAAGCGAAAAATATGGATGACTTGCTTCAGACGTTGAAGTTAGCAGACGCATCTGTTCAATACGATGAAGTGAGCTTTGCTGAAAAGGTTGCGCGCTTTCTCACGCACCCAATCGTCATTCCAATCCTTTTATCCATCGCAAGCTTAGGGTTAATTGTTGAGCTCTATTCTCCTGGTTTTGGGATTCCAGGCACCATGGGAGTGACAGCGCTTCTTTTATTCTTTTATGGTCATCTCGTGGCTGGTTTTGCAGGATATGAGACGTTGTTCCTGTTTTTAGCAGGGATATTGCTCATGATTCTGGAATTGTTTTTGCCGGGGGGAATCGTAGGTGTCATTGGACTGATCTGTGTGGTTGTCAGCTTATTTTTAGCAGCTGGAAGCTTCACAGAAATGGCGATTTCCATCTTGATTGCCACTGCTGTTTCAATCATAGCAGTTATTATATTGACAAAGGTGTTGGGGAAACGTATGAAATTTTTCAAAAAGTTCATTTTAACCGATTCAACCAATAAGGAAAGCGGTTATGTCTCAAATGAAACAAGAGAAGATCTTGTTGGACAAATCGCGGTGACAGCAACCGCACTTCGTCCGTCAGGTACAATTGTATTTGGAGATGAGCGCATTGATGTTGTGTCAGAAGGTGCATTCATCGATAAGGATGAACAAGTGAAAATTGTGAAAGCGGAAGGCTCACGCATTGTCGTGAGGAAAGTATAGATAACTGATTTTATAGGAGGAATAAAATGGATCCATCTACTTTACTATTATTTGTGATTATCGCAGCAGGTCTGATCGTTCTATCGATCTTCTTCACCTTTGTACCGGTGATGCTGTGGATTTCTGCCCTAGCGGCTGGCGTAAAGGTAAGCATTTTTACACTTGTAGGAATGAGACTTCGCCGCGTCATTCCAAACCGAGTGGTCAACCCGCTTATTAAAGCACATAAAGCAGGACTTGATGCGACAATTAACCAGTTAGAGAGCCACTATCTTGCAGGTGGTAACGTGGACCGAGTTGTGAACGCATTGATCGCAGCTCAACGCGCGAATATCGAATTGAACTTTGCACGCTGTGCAGCAATCGACCTAGCAGGCCGTGATGTACTTGAAGCAGTTCAAATGAGTGTAAACCCTAAAGTCATTGAAACACCATTTATCTCTGGTGTGGCGATGGACGGGATCGAAGTAAAAGCAAAAGCACGTATTACAGTTCGTGCAAACATCGACCGACTTGTCGGTGGTGCAGGGGAAGAAACGATTATTGCTCGTGTAGGTGAAGGGATTGTCTCTACAATCGGTTCATCAGATAATCATAAAAAGGTTCTTGAGAATCCTGATATGATTTCACAAACAGTCCTTGGTAAAGGATTGGATTCAGGTACTGCGTTTGAAATTCTCTCGATTGATATCGCAGATGTTGATATCGGTAAGAATATTGGGGCGATTCTGCAAACAGACCAAGCAGAAGCAGACAAAAACATTGCACAGGCAAAAGCGGAAGAACGCCGCGCGATGGCTGTTGCCCAAGAACAAGAAATGCGTGCGAAAGTTGAAGAAATGCGCGCGAAAGTGGTAGAAGCAGAGGCTGAGGTACCACTTGCAATGGCTGAAGCATTACGTGAAGGCAATATTGGTGTCATGGACTACATGAACATTAAGAATATCGATGCTGATACGGATATGAGAGATTCATTTGGTAAAATGACAAAAGGTCCATCTGATAATGAAAACAAATAAGCATCCTCTCACGCTTTAAGGAGGGAGCCCATTGGACATTCTATTTGAAAATCCGCTACTAATTGCGATTATCATCGGTATCATCTCTGCTGTCTTTGGGAAAATCGGCAAACAAGAGGAGAACGAGCAAAAGAATCAACAAAACAAGCCAGCTCCTCAGCGTAAGCAGATGCCCCAGAAGCAAACAAAACAAACAAGTCCAGATCCAGTCGTGACGGATCAGATGGACGATTTCGGTGATGTACATGATCATGGCGGGATGAAGAAAAAAACTTCTCAATCCTTACAGGACCGCTATACCGCTACACTTGCCGAAATGGAAGAAAGAAAAAGCGAGCTGAATAGAGAATTCCAATCGCTTGAAAGAGAATTGACAAGGCCAAAGGCTGCTTCTGCCGAAGTGAAGCCAAAGATCATTGAAAAGCTCAACCAAGATACAATTGTTCAGGGGATGATCCTTGGAGAAGTATTTGGAGAGCCGCGCGCGAAAAAGCCGCACAGAACGATGAAACGGCCATATAAAAGATAAACAAGGAAGTCCCTTTATTAAAGGGGCTTTTTTTGTTTGACCTGACGGAGACCTCTCGCAATGAAAAATGATGAAACGGCTGTTTTGCGGGATTCATTAGCATGATCTGAACTGCTGAGGAATAAGATGCTATAGAGGCTTTCTCATCAGTCTCACCATCTTTCAGTTTGATCTCATACACATGAGGTGGGAAGGGGTTCTTATTGAATGGGAAAAAGAAAAAATCGACTTAAAGCATGGCTGACAAGAACACTTGAAATCCCTCCAGACGTCATGATGGATCTTCCCCGTATTACGATGGTTGGCAGACTCCACATTTACATAGAGAACCATAAAGGGCTTTTGCTTTTCAGTGATCAAGAAGTAAGGCTAATGCTCAAGCAAGGACAATGCATTATTTCAGGGAAAGATTTTGTGATTAAAACGATTTTGCCAGAAGAGATCTTATTAGAAGGGAAAATCGATGAGGTCCGTTATATTGATTCTTAACTGACGGAGGGGAGAAGTGTGAAGAATAAATGGTTCGCCTATTTTATTGGCAGAGTGGAAGTGGAGATCAAGGGAAACGGCATTGAGCGACTTATCAATGAGTGCACGAGACAGGGGATCACAATGTTTCAAGTGAACCGCCGTCAAGACAGCGTGCGCTTATTTATTCGCTTATCAGATGTACATGCTTTCAGAAAAGTTCAAAGACACCATGAGGTAACATGTTCATTTCATCAAAAAAAGGGATTTCCGTTCCTTCTCCTATGGTCAAGGAAGAATATTGGGTTTACCCTTGGGATTGTGTTTTTTCTAGTGACGATATTGGCGCTTTCGAACATGGTGTGGAAAATTGATATTAAAGGAGCCAATCCAGAAACTGAACATCAGATGAGAAAGCATTTAGACGAGATTGGCGTACAAAAAGGCCGTTTTCAGTTTCTAATGGGAACACCTGAAAAAATTCAAAAATCACTGACTGCCAATATTCAAAGCATTACATGGGTTGGCGTTGAACTAAACGGTACAACATTTCAAATGAAAGTTGTGGAAAAAAATGAACCAGAAAAAGAAAAATATACAAGTCCACAGCATATTGTGGCCAAGAAAAAGGCGGTCATCACGAGAATGTATGTGGAAAAAGGGGAGCCGCTTGCCTCAGTTAATGAACATGTGAAGAAAGGACAAATGCTCGTTTCAGGCCTCATCGGTAGCGAAGACCAGCAAAAAACGGTCGGTGCTAAAGCGAAAATTGATGGTGAAACGTGGTACCGTTCTGAAGTTTCTGTCCCTCTTCGAACATCTTTTGATGTCTTTACGGGTAAAATGAAGACAAAGCACAAGCTCTCCGCATTTGGAGGTTCAATGCCATTTTGGGGCTTTTCCTTTAAAAAGGATGATTTTAAGCAGCCAAAAATAGAAACAGAAGTTCACCCACTCCATTTCTTAAATTTCAAGCTACCATTTTCCTATGAAAAAGAAACGACACGCGAAAGTGAAAAAATGAACCGGACATACACAAATAAAGAAGCAGTTCAAGCAGGGATTAAAATGGGTAAAAAAGAATTAGAAGAGAAGCTAGGTCAAACAGGAGAGGTGAAAAGCGAAAAAGTTTTGCACGAGACAACAGGGAATGGTAAAGTTAAGTTAATCATCCTTTACCAAGTAATAGAAGATATTGTTCAACCAACACCTATTGTTCAGGGAGACTAGAGAATGACAGAACATTTACTTGAAATTCAACAAAAATTAGATAGCCCAAACGAAGCGATTGCTTTATTTGGTAATCAAGATGCTTATCTGAAACTGATGGAAAACGAGCTGAATGTCTCCATTATTACGCGCGGAGAAAAAGTGTATGTTTCTGGTCAGGAAGCATCAAGAGAAACAGCGAGCCGTCTGATGACATCTCTCTTACATCTCATCCGAAAAGGAATTGAGATTTCTGAACGGGATGTCGTATATGCCATTAAAATGGCGCAAAAAGACAAGCTCAATTATTTTGAAAATATGTATGAAGATGAAATTACGAAAAATGCTAAAGGAAAGTCAATCAGGGTCAAAACCATTGGCCAGCGGGAATATGCTGCGGCAATGAAAAAAGATGACCTTGTCTTTGGAATTGGACCAGCTGGAACAGGGAAGACGTATTTGGCAGTCGTCAATGCCGTTCATGCACTGAAAAATGGACATGTGAAACGGATTATCCTGACAAGACCAGCTGTAGAAGCAGGAGAAAGTCTTGGCTTTTTACCAGGTGATCTAAAGGAAAAAGTAGATCCTTATTTAAGACCACTATATGATGCCTTACATGATGTGCTGGGCAGTGATCATACGGAACGTTTAATTGAGCGCGGTGTGATTGAAATAGCGCCTCTTGCCTACATGAGAGGGCGGACACTCGATGACGCATTTGTTATTTTAGATGAAGCGCAGAATACAACGCCTGCCCAAATGAAAATGTTTTTGACGAGACTTGGGTTTGGCTCTAAAATGGTCATTACAGGAGATATTACACAGATTGATCTGCCGAAGGGCATGCAGTCTGGCCTTGCAGCTGCAAAGGACATGCTTGCAGAGATCAAGGGCATCTCATTTATTGAGCTAGACCAAACAGATGTGGTCAGACACCCGCTTGTGGCAAAGATCATCGGAGCATACGAAAAGCAAAAATGACCTTAATGACCCGATCGTCTTCATCGGGTCATTTTGTTTCGATCGTGGTTTAAAGTAAAAAAGGAGGTACTTTCCTTGAGAAAGAATCAGAAAGACAGTAAGCGCAAAAGACTGCTGTCTAAAAAAGAACCTCAGAAAATGGAGCGCTCACGCTATTTAAATGTTTTGCTATACGCTGGTTTAGCAGCCATTCTATTCGTGGTGCTCTTCTTCCATGTAAAGCCTGAATCGCTCGACTTAGATTTATTTTCGGTGAGCGAACAGACCATCTATTCTCCATCAACCGTCGATGATCAAGAAGCGACAGAAGAAAAGAAGCAAGAAGCAACAGATCAAGTAGAGGATCAATATACACTCAAAAAAGCGTATTCAGACAATCGTGTGGACCTCATCTCCTCCCTTTTCGAAGCCATTAAAGAAGAGAAAAAAGCAGCTGATGAAAAAGAGAATCCGCCATCAGATAAAGAAATGGTTAAGCGTGTGAAAGAAAAACTGACCTCAGATATGCAGGAGGCTGTTTCAGACCAATCCATCAAAGCGCTGCTTCAGGCAAGTGAGGAAAATCTCTCTTTTACTAAAGATTCTATCATCACAGTCGTGAATTCACTGATGAGTAAAGAAATCACAGCAGCGAAATTACAAGAAGAGAAAAAACAAGTGAAAACAGAGCTTGAAAACAACTCAATTCCATCAAAATACTTAAATGCAGCGAAAGAAATCGGTGAATTTGCGATCATTCCAAACTATGTATTTGATCCAGTGGCAACAGAGAAGAAAAGACAAGAAGCCGCTGATAATATTCAGCCAGTTCAGATTAAGCAAGGGCAAATCTTAGTTGAAGAAGGAGAGCTTATCGACCGAGAAGTGTATCGTAAATTAGAACTGACAGGGCTCTTAAACAGCTCCAATTTGATTAAGCCTGTAAGCGGTCTTATGATCTTGATTGGTCTGTTCTTAGCAGCGATTATTCATTCACTTGAAACGAGAAAAAAATCGCTTGTTCATAAAAATAAGTCGTTGCTGCTCTACTCGCTTATTTTCACGATTATCTTAGTGATCATGGAAGTATTCAGTCTCTTTCAGGAAACGAAGTATACGACAATAGGTTATGTGGTGCCAGTGGCACTTGGCACGATGCTGATCAAGCTCCTTATCAATGAGCGGCTAGCGATTTTCTCTGGCCTTGTATTTGCTCTTTGCGGCAGTATGATGTTTAATCAAGGAGTAACCGGCGTCTTTAACTATGTGATCTGCGCTTATTACCTAGTGAGCGGGATGGCGGGCATTTTATTTTTGAGAAAGCATAATGCACGTTCAAAAATATTGCAGGCAGGGCTTTCAGTCGCTTTGGTGAATGTCCTTGCGGTTCTTTCTATTACGCTCATCCAAAACTCCTCACCATCAGGGCTTGAAATCGGTGTAAACCTTATGATGGCAATTGTGTCAGGGTTTGCATCATCTATTTTGGTCATTGGGTTAATGCCTGTGTTTGAGAGTATGTTCGGTATTCTTTCAACAATGAAGCTGATTGAACTATCAAACCCAAATCATCCGCTGCTTAAAAAGATTTTAACAGAGACACCAGGTACATATCATCATAGTGTCATGGTGGCAAATTTAGCGGATGCTGCATGTGAAGCAGTCGGAGCAAACGGTCTTTTAGCAAGGGTTGGCGCCTATTATCACGACATTGGCAAAACGAAAAGACCGCAATACTTTATCGAAAACCAAATGAATATTGATAATCCGCATGACAAACTTTCTCCTCAGCTAAGTAAAAATATCATTATTGCCCATACGACAGATGGAGCTGATATGCTGAGAGAAAAGAAGTTTCCTGAAGAGCTTGTCGATATTGCCGAACAACATCACGGGAAGTCACTGTTAAAGTTCTTTTACTATAAGGCAAAAGAGCGTGATGATCAGGTGACAGAAGAAGAATTCCGTTATCCTGGTCCAAAACCGCAATCAAAAGAAGCAGCAATTATTTCTGTAGCGGATAGCGTGGAAGCAGCGGTACGATCGATGCATAATCCAAATCCAGAGCGGATCGAAAAGCTCGTCAAAGGCATTATTTCCGATAAAATGCAGGATGGGCAATTCAGCGAATGTGATCTGACATTTAAAGAGTTAAATATTATTAGTCAAACGATTTGTACAACATTAAAGGGGATTTTCCATTCTCGGATTGAATATCCAGATGCCCCGAAGCAGAAGGTGAAGTAAATGACATTGTTAATCGATTTAATAGATGAAACAGGACAAGTATCAAAAGAGCAGCTTGAAGAAGTGGAAAAGCTTCTTCAATTTGCTGCTGATGCCCTTGAGGTCAAAGATCAAGCGGAGGTATCAGTGACGATCGTCTCGAATGAAGAAATTCATCAAATCAATAAGGAATACCGCGGAAAAGACGCACCAACAGATGTGATCTCCTTTGCACTTGAGGAAGAAGGAGAAGGGGAAATTGAAATCATTGGTGCTGATGATATTCCGCCTGTACTTGGTGACATCATCATTAGTGTGGACCGTACGAAAGAGCAGGCAGAGGAATATGGACATTCCTTTATGAGGGAGCTTGGATTTCTTACCATTCATGGATTCCTGCATTTGCTCGGGTTTGATCATATGACAGAGGAAGATGAGAAAGAAATGTTCGCCAAACAGACAAAGATCTTGGATGATTATGGCCTTTCAAGATTTTCGTAAGAAAAGAAGGCCGCTTGCCCGTTTTTTTCGGAGTTTTTATTATGCATTTAGAGGAATATGGCGAACTTTCTTGAATGAACGGAATTTTCGATTTCACACAGTCGCAGCCATCATCGTGGTGATCTGCGGCTTTTGGTTTCACATTGAACCATTTGAATGGATGATCGTTTTGCTTTTATGCGGGGGGATGTTTGCACTTGAACTTGTCAATACAGCCATTGAACATACAGTGGACCTGATGACAGAAGAGAGGCACCCGCTTGCTGAGAAAGCGAAAGACGCTGCAGCAGGCGCTGTTTGCGTTTACGCCGCGATTTCGGTTATGATTGGATTGATCATCTTCTTACCGAAGATCATGCAATAGAACAATATTACTATTTATTAACATTTTTAGAAATGGGCGTGAAAATGTCACGTGAATTATGTAAAATATAAATGTGACAGTGGTACCATTTCTTCTGAAAGTGGGAACTAGGAATGAACAAACAAGAGTTGATTTCAGAAGCAGTTAAAGCAAGGGACTTTGCATATGTACCCTATTCGAAATTCAAAGTCGGTGCAGCATTACTGTCGAATGATGGAACAGTGTATGGCGGCTGCAACATTGAAAATGCAGCATATGGTATGTGTAATTGTGCGGAAAGAACAGCACTTTTTAAAGCCTATTCAGAAGGCATTACATCGTTTCAAATGCTAGCGGTAGTGGCTGATACAGACCGGCCTGTTTCGCCGTGCGGCGCATGCAGACAGGTCATTTCAGAGCTATGTGCACCTGACATGCCAGTGATTCTAACGAACTTAAAAGGACAAATATACGAAACAACAGTAAATGAACTATTGCCAGGCGCATTTTCACCGGAGGATTTAAATGACTAACGAAAGCTTCAAATCAGGATTTGTATCAATTATTGGAAGACCAAATGTAGGAAAATCAACCTTTCTTAATCGTGTCATTGGACAAAAGATCGCCATCATGAGTGATAAGCCCCAAACGACACGAAACAAAGTGCAAGGTGTCTTAACAACAAACACGTCTCAAACGATCTTTATCGATACACCAGGGATTCATAAACCTAAGCATAAGCTTGGTGATTTTATGATGAAAGTGGCTCAAAATACATTGAAGGAAGTCGACCTGATCTTATTCATGATCAATGCAAAGGAAGGCTACGGCAAGGGTGATGAATTCATCATTGAACGACTAAAGCAAACATCTACACCGGTATTTCTAGTCGTCAATAAAATCGACCAAATTCACCCAGATGAATTGTTCCTTTTAATTGATGAATACCGCACACGTTATCCATTTAAGGAAATTGTGCCAATTTCAGCTCTTGAAGGAAACAACATTGATACGCTTCTTCAGCAGGTTGAAGGTTATCTTCCTGAGGGCCCGCAATTCTACCCAGCAGATCAAGTAACAGACCATCCAGAGCGGTTTATTATTTCTGAATTAATTCGTGAAAAAGTGCTGCATTTAACGAGAGAAGAGATTCCGCATAGCATTGCAGTTGCGATCGAATCCATTAAGCCAGATGAAAATGGCAAGATCCATGTGGCGGCGACCATTGTCGTAGAACGTGATTCGCAAAAAGGGATTGTGATTGGGAAACGAGGCAGCTTATTAAAAGAAGTGGGACAAAAAGCGCGCAGAGATATCGAAGCACTTCTCGGTTCAAAAGTGTATCTGGAGCTTTGGGTAAAGGTTCAGAAGGACTGGCGTAATAAGTCCACTCACCTTCGTGACTTCGGATTTAGAGAAGACGAATATTAAAAAATCGTTGCTGTTGTCATAAAATCTGACAATGGTGCGGTTCGATTAGTAAAAATTGTTTATCATGAAATGGAGGTAGCCTGGTCAAGATAAAATTAATATGTTGGATGTAGCGTTGCTGCTTCTAATAAAGAAAGGTGGGGTTTTTATGTTGAATTTTACATGGAACGTATTTTCACAAACAGGAAGCGTTGACACGTATCTGCTTTTCAAAGAGTTAGAAAAGGAGAACCTGGAAAGACCCGATGTACTTGAAGAAGAGATAGCACGATTTGATTTTCCAATCTTATAATTCTTGACCCCCTCCAATGCTCGGAGTGTAGACAAAATGCTCATTAAAAGTGAAGGAATCGTCCTTAGAACAACAGATTATGGCGAAACAAACAAAATTGTCACGCTGCTCACTAGAGAACATGGGAAAATTGGTGTGATGGCAAGAGGCGCAAAAAAATCAAACAGCCGCCTGTCAGCCATAAGCCAGCCGTTTTTATACGGAACCTTCTTGATCCAATCATCAACAGGACTTGGAACGCTCCAGCAAGGTGAAATGATTGAAAGTATGCGGACCATTCGGGAAGATTTATTTTTGACCGCATATGCCGCATACATGACAGAGTTACTCGATAAAGGCACAGAAGAAAAAAAGCCAAACCCTTATTTGTTTGAGCTCCTGCTTCAATCTCTGCGTCATCTGAATGAAGGCACAGATGCTGATATTATCTTATTTATCGTAGAGGTTAAAATGTTATCAGTGATGGGGATGAAGCCCGAACTTGATCAATGTGTTCATTGTGGTCAAAAAGAAGGGCAGTTTCATTTCTCAATTAGAGATAACGGCTTCATTTGCCAAAATTGCTTTTCTAAAGACCCGTATAAACTGCCCTTATCCCCAGCAGCTGCAAGGCTGCTCCGTTTATTTCATTATTTTGATTTATCAAGGCTCGGTCAGGTTGATGTGAAACCGCAGACGAAACAAGAAATTCGTCAAGTGCTCGATCACTACTATGACGAGTATTCAGGCCTTTATTTGAAATCAAAAAAATTCATGAATCAAATGGAATCCATGAAAAAGCTCATGGGCGGGGAAAACAAAAGTTGACATCTTCTATGACTTTTTGTAAGATCATCTAAGATCAAATATGTTGCATTGACAGAAAGAAGTACTTGCGCAGAATCCATAAAAGCGACCTTAGGGCGGTGTGAGCTAAGGATGGAAGCGTAACGAAAGGCATTCTTGAGCAACGTAAAACAAAGCGGCTGGTTGCTACGATACCAGCAAATAGGGTGGAACCGCGGGAAAAACTCTCGTCCCTATGTTTGCAAGGAGCCTTGCGAGCATAGAGACGGGAGTTTTTGTGTTCTTTTGCGGGGTTCTAGACCCACCCGCTGTACATAGTGGATGGTGTAGAAAAGATGGAGGTGCGATCATTGAATATTCAAGACATGATTTTGACGCTGCAAAAGCATTGGTCAAATGAAGGCTGCGTATTAATGCAGGCGTATGACACAGAAAAAGGTGCCGGAACGATGAGTCCATACACGTTCCTCAGAAGCATTGGCCCAGAGCCGTGGAAGGTAGCGTATGTTGAGCCTTCAAGACGTCCGGCTGATGGCAGATATGGAGAAAACCCAAATAGATTGTATCAGCATCATCAATTCCAAGTGATCATTAAGCCGTCACCTGACAATATTCAAGAACTGTATCTTGAATCATTGAAAGCGCTTGGTATTGACCCGCTGAAACATGATATTCGTTTTGTCGAAGACAACTGGGAAAACCCATCTCTTGGCTGTGCAGGACTTGGCTGGGAAGTATGGCTTGATGGAATGGAAATCACCCAATTCACGTATTTCCAGCAAGTCGGCGGCTTGGAATGTAAGCCTGTTTCAGTTGAAATCACATATGGTATTGAACGTCTTGCTTCCTACATTCAGGACAAAGAAAATGTCTTCGATCTTGAATGGACTGACGGATTTACGGTCAGAGATTTATTCTTAATGGCTGAATATGAGCACTCTGTTTATACATTTGAAACATCTAATACTGATATGCTGTTTGATTTATTTACGACCTATGAGAAAGAAGCACATAGCCAAATGGACAAAGGGCTTGTTCACCCAGCATACGATTATGTGCTCAAATGTTCTCATACCTTTAACCTGCTCGATGCAAAGGGCGCAATTTCTGTTACGGAGCGAACTGGTTATATCGGAAGAGTGCGCCAGTTAGCAAGAAAAGTAGCCAAAACATATTATGAAGAACGAGAAAAATTGGGATTCCCTATGCTAAAAGAGGAGGCGGCTTCTCATGAATAAACAAGATGTATTACTCGAAATCGGCTTAGAAGAGATGCCGGCTCGTTTCATGTCAGAAAGCACAAAGCAACTAGGCGAAAAAGTAAAAGCGTGGTTTGAAGCGCAAAACATTTCAATTGAAGATGTTGCCCTATTTAACTCACCAAGACGTCTTGCTGTACTTGTGAAAGGTGTCGCAGAAAAACAAGAAGACATCAAAGAAGAAGCAAAAGGTCCAGCTAAAAAGATCGCGCAAGATGCGGAAGGCAACTGGACAAAAGCAGCGGAAGGTTTTGCCCGCGGACAAGGTGCTTCAACAGAAGATCTCTATTTTAAAGAGATCAAAGGAGTGGATTATGTCCATGTCCAGAAGTTTGAAGAAGGAAAACAAGTCAAAGACCTTCTGCCAGCATTAGGTGAGATCGCCGCTTCATTAAGTTTTCCAAAGAACATGAGATGGGGAAGCAACGATTTACGCTACATCCGTCCCATTAAATGGATTGTTTGTTTATTTGGAGAGGAGATTGTACCTGTTGACATTGCTGGTGTGAAAAGCGGCCGTGAGACAAGAGGACACCGTTTCCTTGGTAAAATAGCGATCATCGACTCGCCTGCTTCTTATGAGCAAACATTGCGCGATCAATTTGTCATTGCAGATTCAGATAAAAGAAAACAATCTATTACCGAACAGTTAAATGCTCTTTCTTCAGAAAAAGGTTGGGTGATTCCGGTTGATCCTGAGCTTCTAGAGGAGGTCAACAATCTTGTAGAATACCCAACGGTGCTATCTGGTTCCTTTGAAGAAGAATTCCTTGCATTGCCGGAAGAAGTATTGGTAACGACAATGAAAGAGCATCAGCGTTATTTCCCTGTGAAAAATGAGCAAGGGGAATTATTGCCGCACTTTATTACGGTGAGAAATGGAAACAGCGAAGCGCTCGAAAATGTCGCAAGAGGGAACGAAAAAGTACTTCGTGCACGTTTATCAGATGCTGCCTTCTTCTATAAAGAAGACGAAAAACTAGTCATTGAAGACAATATTAAGAAGCTTGATAAGGTCGTATTCCATGAGAAACTTGGCACAATTGGCGACAAGCTAAAGAGAGTGACTGACATTGCGACGCGTTTAGCAGCACATGTCGGTGCGGATGAGGAAACGACAGAGCGTGTGGCAAGAGCGGCAAGTATTTCGAAATTTGACCTTGTGACTCAAATGGTCTATGAATTCCCAGAATTACAAGGAATTATGGGCGAGAAATATGCAAAAGCACTTGGCGAACATGAAGAAGTGGCTAAAAGCATCAACGAGCACTATATGCCGCGATTTGCCGGTGATGAGGCGCCTTCCACTTTAATTGGTGCGATGGTGGCAGTAGCCGATAAGCTAGATTCTATTTGTTCCTTCTTCTCAATTGATGTCATTCCAACCGGCTCTCAAGATCCTTATGGACTAAGAAGACAAGCGAGCGGTATCGTTCAAATTCTGCTTGATCGTCATTGGAATATTTCATTCAAAGAGCTTTTGGCACTTGCTCAAGTAGAAGCAGCACACGAAACTGCTCTCATGGAATTTTTAACACATCGTTTAAAATATGTCCTCCAAGCAGAGCAAATCCGTCATGATGTTGTCGATGCAGTGCTAGATGTTGAAGATATTGAACCTTATGCAGTCGTGAAAAAAGCAGCTGTTCTTGAAGAGAGTGTGAAACAAGAAAGCTTTAAAGAAACAGCAGAAGCACTAGGACGCGTCATTTCAATCAGTAAAAAAGGTGAAGACGCAGAGATTCAGCCTGAGCTGTTTGAAAATGAGCATGAACAAAAGCTATATGAGGCGTATCAGCAAGTAGAGACAGCCGTTAAGGAACATGTAGCAGCAGGACAATACAGCGCAGCGCTTGAGGCGCTTGATACGTTAAAAACACCGATTGTACATTATTTCGATCACACAATGGTTCATGCAGATGATGAAAAGCTAAAGAGAAATCGTTTGGCACAAATGGTCAAACTAGCAAAAGTCATTCAATCATTTGCGAATATGAACAATTTAATTGTAAAATAAATACCTAAGAACGGTTGCCTTTTTTGAAGGGCAATCGTTTTTTACTCATTTAATTCACTGTTTTTGAGTGGATTTTTGTTTCATTCGGACAAAGATGCGCTATAATATGATGAGTTATGAAAATGATATACATAAAATAAAGATTCGCTCTCTCTATTTAAAGGTGGTGAGTACAATCGAGTTAAATAAACGGCAAGAGCAGATTTTACAGATTGTCAAAGAGAATGGTCCGATCACTGGAGAGCATATCGCCGATCGGCTGAACTTAACGAGGGCGACCCTCAGACCGGATTTAGCCATCTTAACGATGTCAGGCTTTTTAGAAGCAAGACCAAGGGTCGGCTACTTTTTCACAGGAAAAACAGGCACGCAGCTTTTAGCGGATAAGCTGAAAAAACTTCAAGTGAAAGATTTTCAATCCATTCCAGTGGTGATACATGAGAATGTTTCGGTTTATGATGCGATTTGTACGATGTTTTTAGAGGATGTGGGCACATTATTCGTTGTCGACGATCACTCTATTTTAACAGGTGTGTTATCAAGGAAGGACCTCCTTCGCGCGAGTATTGGAAAACAAGAGCTTCCATCGATCCCTGTCCATATCATTATGACAAGAATGCCGAACATCACCGTTTGCCGCAAGGAAGATTTCATTATGGATGTGGCGAAGCACTTGATTGAAAAGCAGATAGACGCACTTCCTGTTATAAAAGATACGGATAAAGGCTTTGAAGTGGTCGGCAGAATTACAAAAACAAACATGACGAAAATACTTGTTAGCTTATCAGAGAACGAAATAATCTAATTTCAGAAGACTGCGAGGGGATGTTATGAGTAATCGCGTAATTTTTGTGGTATCAGATTCAGTAGGAGAAACGGCAGAGCTCGTAGTCAAAGCGGCACTTAGCCAATTTGATGGCGGCTCATCAGACCATTCAAATATTAGAAGAATCCCGTATGTAGAGGATGTCGGTACGATTAAAGAAGTCATTTCACTGGCGAAAGCAGATAACGGAATCGTCTGCTTTACTCTTGTTGTGCCAGAAATGCGCCAATTCTTAATTGAAGAGGCAGAAGCAAACGGAGTCATTTATTATGACATCATCGGGCCACTGATCGATAAAATGGAGACTGCTTATGGAAATGAAGCGAAACATGAGCCGGGGCGTGTACGTCAATTAGATGAGGACTATTTTAAAAAGGTTGAAGCCATTGAGTTCGCAGTGAAGTATGATGATGGCAGAGATCCAAGAGGCATTCTAAAGGCTGATATTGTGCTCATCGGTGTATCACGCACATCTAAGACACCACTATCTCAATACTTGGCGCATAAACGACTGAAGGTAGCAAACGTTCCAATTGTACCTGAAGTAGATCCGCCAGAGGAATTATTTTCAGTAGATCCAAAGAAATGCATCGGTCTGAAAATCAGTCCAGACAAACTCAATCATATTCGTAAAGAACGATTGAAATCTCTAGGTTTAAATGATCGCGCGATTTATGCGAACATTGAACGGATTAAAGAAGAGCTAGAGTATTTTGAAAAAGTGGTGGATCGCATTAACTGTCAAGTCGTTGATGTATCGAATAAAGCAGTTGAAGAAACGGCAAATGTCATTCATCAAATGCTGACCAAAAGAGGTTCCGAATAAACTCAGGATGCTCCTCCTGGGTTTTTCCTATGGTGGGAAACGGGTAAACAAAAACAATGGCATATTTGCTGCATTTGTATTATAATAAAAAATTGTGATAAAATGATTGATTTTAGGTTTAAGTTAAGTCAAGAACGAATAAACTAATATTGGCAGAAGTCAAGTGATTCTGAACATAACTTTTCGACAAAATGAGTTTTACTGTTGTTTGCTATATGGGGGAAAAGTATGGTCTTTTTGCTTCTCTAAAGCAGGAATAAGGTGGAGGGATGGAGAATTAGTCACCTGAATGAACATAAACAAGAGAGGACGATTTATGTCGATGCAGATGCTTGTCCTGTAAAAGACGAAATCCTTTCTGTCGCATCTCAATTTCAAGTACCTGTGACGTTCATTGCTTCATATGAGCATTTTCAAACCAAAAGATCTCCACTTGAAGATTGGCGGTTTGTGGATACACATAAGGAAGCAGCGGATTTAGTCATTGCGAATTCAGTTGCCGCGCATGATATTGTCGTCACCCAAGACATTGGTCTTGCCTCCTTACTGCTTCCAAGACAGGTCATTGTCCTGTCAGAAAGAGGACGGATGTACACGAACGAAACAATTGATTTTGATTTGGAACGCAGGCATGTTTCCAGTAAACAGCGAAGAAAAGGTGTATACGGAAAAGGTCCCAAAAAGCTTTTAGAAGAGGATAAAAAGCGATTTATTGCGCAACTACAAAAAATCCTGTCGAATCATGAAGGATTTTTAAATTAAAAGGCGAATAATGTACGACGGAGTGTTATTAGGATGAGCAAACGTATACCAGATGAACTTTTGGAGCAAATCCAAAAAAACGCAGACATTGTCGAAGTGATTGGAGAATACGTACAGCTTAGAAAGCAAGGTCGAAATTACTTCGGTCTTTGTCCATTCCATGGTGAAAATACTCCTTCATTCTCTGTTTCAGCAGATAAGCAAATCTTCCATTGTTTTGGCTGTGGTGCAGGAGGTAATGTATTTTCGTTCCTCAGACAAATGGAAGGCTACTCATTTATTGAAGCCGTTTCACATGTTGCTGATAAGTACCATATTGATTTGCCTGATCATGTAGCAAATGCTCAGATCAGCTCCTCACAGCAAGAGGACACTGCAGATCATAAAATGATTGAAGCGCATGAGCTTCTTAAGAAATTTTACCACCATTTGCTGGTAAATACAAAGGAAGGTCAAAACGCACTCGATTATTTACGGGCGAGAGGCTTTACAGATGAAACAATTGCCAAGTTTGAGATCGGATATGCTCTTGACTCTTGGGATTTCGTGACCAAGTTTTTAGAAAAACGAGGGTTTGATCCTGCGATGATGGAGAAGGCCGGTCTTTTGATTCAACGTGAAAACGGAACAGGCTTTTTTGACCGCTTTAGGGATCGTGTGATGTTTCCCATTCATGATCATCATGGGACAGTCATCGCTTTTTCCGGAAGATCGCTTGGGGATCAGCAGCCTAAGTATATGAATAGTCCTGAAACGCCACTTTTTCATAAAAGTAAGCTGCTTTATCACTTTCATGACGCGCGTATGCATATTCGAAAACGCGAACGAGCGGTTCTTTTCGAAGGATTTGCTGACGTTATCTCAGCTGTCGCATCAGGTGTCGGCGAAAGTGTTGCAACAATGGGTACGTCTCTAACAGAAGAGCACGTCAAACTTCTCAGACGGAACGTAGAAGAGATTATTCTTTGCTATGACTCTGACACGGCCGGTTATGAAGCCACCATGAAAGCATCAGATTTGCTTGGAAAAAGAGGATGTAAAGTTCGCGTTGCCATGATACCAGATGGACTTGATCCAGATGATTACATTCGTAAATATGGTGGCGAGAAATTTAGGAATGACATCATAGATGCAAGTGTGACATTAATGACTTTTAAGATGAATTTTTTTCGAAGGGGAAAGAATTTATCTGACGAAGGGGACCGGCTTACTTATATGAAGCAGGTACTCCGAGAAATTAGCCGGTTAAACGGTTCCTTGGAACAAGAGATTTACATGAAACAGCTTGCTGGAGAGTTCTCGATCTCACTTGATTCATTAAAGGAACAACTAGAGCTGTTTGAAAAACAGCAGCGTCAAGAAGCCAAAAGCACGCAGGAAGAAAGCGGGCTTGAAAAAAGGCGTGCACATCTGTCAACACAAGTACGAAGAAAGCGTCTGCGGCCAGCATATGAAAATGCAGAGCGAATGCTGCTTGCTCATATGTTGAAAAGCGATGACGTGATCCGCAAAGTACTGGACAGAATAGGGATTGAATTTAATATAGATTCTCACAGGGCGCTGGCCACGTACATTTATGCTTTGTATGAAGAAGGCAAAGAACCAACGCCGCAGCACCTGATGAACCGTATAGAAGATGATGTCATCAATCAGCTTCTGACGGATATATTCATGATTCAAGTTGGGGACGAACTAAGTGAAGCTGAATTAAGTGATTATGTAAAAAAAGTGTTGAATCATCGGAATTTGTCAATGATAAAGGAAAAAGAACTAGAACGTGCAGAAGCGGAGAGGCAAAGAGATTTCTTCAAAGCGGCAACACTCGCAAAAGAAATTGTTCAGTTGAACCGTTCGCTGAAGTAATACGTCTAATATTTATGACAAGACTTTCGGCTGGCAATGAATCCTTTACGGGAGGAGCATAAGACCGCAAGCATCTTGCCTTCATCATTATTTATTTTATTCCTATTTGCTCATCTGCTTGATAAAGAGAGAAAAGCAGGACGGAAGCAAATCGCAAGTTACTTTAGAATTCGTTGCAAGCTTTGGAAGGAGGGATCCATAATGGCTGATAAACAAGCCCACGAAACCGAAACTGAATTAACCTTTGAACAGGTGAGAGATAAGCTCACTGAAACAGGTAAAAAACGGGGCGTTTTAACATACGAAGAAATTGCAGAGCGTATGTCTAGCTTTGAAATTGAATCAGACCAAATGGATGAATACTATGAATACTTAGGCGAACAGGGTGTAGAGCTCATTAGTGAAAACGAAGAGACAGAAGACCCAAATGTTCAGCAGCTGGCTAAAGCAGAGGAAGAATTTGATCTGAATGATTTAAGCGTACCTCCAGGTGTCAAAATTAATGATCCTGTTCGTATGTACTTAAAAGAAATCGGACGCGTCAATTTGTTATCTGCTAAAGAAGAAATTACGTATGCTCAAAAGATCGAAGAAGGCGATGAGGAATCAAAAAGAAGATTAGCGGAAGCAAACCTTCGTCTCGTTGTCAGCATCGCAAAACGCTACGTCGGTCGAGGTATGCTGTTCCTAGACTTGATTCAAGAAGGAAACATGGGTCTTATGAAGGCAGTTGAGAAGTTTGATTACCGCAAAGGATACAAATTCTCAACATATGCGACTTGGTGGATTAGACAGGCGATCACGCGTGCGATTGCCGATCAGGCAAGAACAATCAGGATCCCGGTTCATATGGTGGAAACCATTAATAAATTGATTCGTGTTCAAAGACAGCTTCTGCAGGACCTAGGCAGAGAACCAACGCCAGAGGAAATTGCTGAAGACATGGACTTAACGCCAGAAAAGGTTAGAGAAATTCTTAAAATTGCACAAGAGCCTGTATCTTTAGAAACACCTATTGGTGAAGAAGATGACTCGCACCTTGGTGATTTTATTGAAGACCAAGAGGCGACATCTCCATCTGACCATGCTGCATACGAATTGTTAAAAGAGCAGCTTGAAGATGTATTAGACACGCTAACGGACCGTGAAGAAAATGTACTGAGACTACGTTTCGGACTAGATGACGGAAGAACACGTACGTTAGAAGAGGTTGGAAAGGTGTTCGGCGTCACAAGAGAGCGTATCCGCCAAATTGAAGCGAAAGCTCTGCGTAAATTAAGACACCCAAGCAGAAGTAAACGATTAAAAGACTTCTTAGAGTAGAAACTGGACGGATCTTGAAAGAGATCCGTTCTTTCTTCATCAGAAATGAAAACGCTTTTTTCAATCTGATTATATTTTACTGAATAAATAATGAATTTGCAACGTTCTTAGAGAAAAGATGTATAAAAAATACATCAAAATGTGCTGAAGGCTTCATTTCTCATCTTTGCACCATTTTTGTCTAATCTGTGAACTTGACCAAAGTTTTGTATCATAATTCGTTTACTTTTTGTAAAATTAAAGTAGAATTAGAATTGTTTGTATAGTTTTAAAGGGGTTTTCACAAAGGGGAGGATGAAAGAAATGAAACGGAATCCACTTATACCATTTTTATTGATTGCCATTTTAGGTATTGGACTCACTTTTTTCTTATCAATGAAGGGGTTGAAAGACGAAGACAAAATCGCCTCTGGAGGCGAGGAGCAAAAGCAAGAAGAAACAGCAAATGCGACGCCGGAAGAATTGTATAAGCAAAACTGTCTAAGTTGTCACGGGGAAAACTATGAAGGCGGTGCAGGTCCTGCATTAAAAGGTGTTGGAGACAAGCTTGAAGTAGCAGACATCAAGAAGAAAATTCAAGAAGGCGGCAACGGGATGCCAGCCGGGCTAATCCCGAATGAAAAGCTCGATGAAATGTCGGAATGGGTATCCAAAATTAAATAATGTTACGCAAAAAGCTCTTTTTGATCAGAAGAGCTTTTTTTCATTTGAAAACGACTTTTAATTTATATAAGATAGACAAGAATGAACATTAAAGAAAAGTAGTGATACGTATGAATGAAATGAATTTATCAAAACGATTAAAAAGAGTCGCAGACTTTTTACCACATGAGGCTGTCTTTGCTGATATCGGCTCAGATCATGCCTATTTGCCGTGCTATGCGATCCTGCATCATAAAGCAGTAAAAGCGATTGCTGGTGAAATAACAGAAGGGCCGCTTCAATCAGCGAAGCAGCAAGTACATAGACTTGAATTAGATGACCAGATCTCGGTCAGAAAAGGAAATGGCCTTGAAGTCATTGAAAAGGGCGAAGTGAATGCAGTCACGATTGCGGGTATGGGCGGAGCACTCATCGCAAGCATTTTAAATGACGGCAAGCATAAGCTCGCAGGCGATGAAAGACTCATTCTTCAGCCGAATATTCATGCTCACCACATTCGTTTATGGCTTTATCAAGAGGGGTATGAATTGATGGATGAAGTCATTTTAGAAGAAGATGGCAAAATATACGAAATTATCATCGCCGAAAAAGGCGACAAAGATAAAGCCTATGAAGGGATGTCAATTGAAACAGGCATGCTAGTTGGTCCGTTTCTTGCGAAAGAGCAAAATGACGTCTTCCGGCGCAAGTGGATGCAAGAACTTCAGCATATGGAGAAGATAGAAAGTCAAATCCAACAGGCAGCACGAACAGAAGAGAACAAGGATCGTCTTGAAGAGCTACATGTGAAAATTAAGATTCTAAAGGAGGTTTTGACTGTTGGCTAAAACAGTAAATGGACATGAAATCATCCAATTATTTGAACAATTTTCACCAAAGGCATATGCCATGGAAGGTGACAAAATCGGTCTCCAGATTGGGACGTTAAATAAAAAGATAAACAATGTCATGATCACCTTAGATGTATTAGAGAATGTTGTAGATGAAGCAATCGAAAAAAATGTGGATCTCATTATTGCTCACCATCCACCGGTCTTCCGTCCGTTAAAACATGTAGCGACAGATCAGCCAGCTGGACGGATCATTGAGAAATGTATTAAACATGATATTGCAGTATATGTGGCACATACGAATTTAGATGTGGCTGATGGAGGAGTTAATGATTTGCTTGCGGAGGCTTTAGAGCTTGAAGAAACAAGTGTGTTAGTCCCGACATATGAGGATCAAATCAAACAGCTTGCGCTCTATGTCCCGCAGGAATTTGAAGAAGCCATCCGTACAGCTTTAGGAAATGCTGGTGCCGGCCATATTGGCAACTACAGCCATTGTGCATTTTCAAATGAAGGGACAGGAAGCTTTTTGCCATCAGAAGATGCGGACCCGTTCATTGGTGAATCCGGTCAATTAGAATTTGTTAAAGAAGTGCGGATTGAAACCATTTTCCCGGCAAGTATTGAAAAACAAGTCATTCGTGAAATGATCAAAGCGCATCCTTATGAAGAAGTCGCTTATAGTGTACATACGACAGATCTTCCGCCTATTCAAAAAGGACTTGGCCGTATAGGAGAGCTAAAAGAGCCAATGACTCTAGGAGACTTTACACGATTTGTGAAGACAAAGCTAGATGTAAATGGTGCTCGCTTTGTGGGTGATCAGCACGCTGTTGTAAAAAAAGTAGCTGTGCTTGGCGGAGACGGGAATAAATACATTCATCAAGCAAAAAGAATGGGTGCTGATGTGTATGTGACAGGAGATCTTTATTTCCATGTCGCCCATGATGCCATGATGCTCGGGTTGAACGTAGTGGACCCAGGACATTATGCGGAAAAGATCATGAAAGAAGGCGTAAAGGCGAAGCTTCAATCGCTATGTTCAGATAAAAAGTATGATGTACAGCTGTTTGTTTCTGAATCGAACACAAATCCATTTCAATTTATGTAAACAAAAAAACGTCAGAGCTTCTATGCTCTGACGTTCTTTTATTTCTTTGTTTTCACGCGCGGTAGTATTTTCGAAAGAGGAACCGACCGTTCGATCTTCCAAGTTGATTCATCATCCGGCTCGTAGTTTTCTAAGAAACGAATCACTTCTTTTGTAATAGGTGTTGGTGTAGAAGCGCCAGCAGTAATGGCAACGGTATTTACGCCTTGTAGCCACTCCAGCTTGAGCTCACTTAGGTCACCAATACGGTAAGCCTGCGTTCCGGCAATCTCCATTGACACTTGTGCCAGACGATTGGAGTTATTACTTTTTGGATCGCCGACAACAATGGTAAGATCGGCTTGACCAGCTTGCTGAGATACAGCTTCCTGACGTACTTGTGTCGCAAGACAAATTTCTTGATGGTACTCAACGTGAGGATATTTCTCTTTTATGAGCTCCATCAGATCGTGGACATCCCACTGAGACATCGTCGTCTGGTTTGTAATGAGCAGTTTATCTGATGTTAAATCGAGCGCCTCAATGTCGGCTTCTGATTCGACAAGATGCACCTTGTCAGGGGCTACTCCGACAGCTCCCTCTGGCTCAGGGTGACCTTTTTTTCCGATATAAATAATATCATATCCATCAGCTGTTTTCTCTGAAATGAGTTCATGTGTTTTCGTTACATCAGGACAGGTTGCATCAATGGCGACAAGACCTTTTTCTTCTGCAATTTGACGAACCTCAGGTGAAACGCCGTGAGCGGTGAAAATGACTGTTCCGCTTTCAACCTGCTTTAAAATGTCCAAGCGGTTTGGTCCGTCCAGTGTGTAAATCCCATCTTCTTCGAAAGCATCTGTCACGTGTTTGTTGTGCACAATCATACCTAATATATAAATTGGGCGTGGCAAGTTTTTATCAAGTGCGGCATTTTTAGCAATGACCATTGCATCTACAACGCCATAGCAATAGCCACGCGGCGAAATTTTAATTACATTCATTTATTCGTCCTCCTGTAGGGAAGTGCTGCTAGAGAAGAACAATATAAAAAGCCGTGAAAAACGGCTTTTTATCATTCTCTAGCTTCCATTATAGCCAAAGTAAGCGTATATATCAAAGATTGTTATACGCAGGTGACACTTCGCCGTTAAAAGAACACTAGACATATAGTTTTGGAACAGAGCTGCCAGGTCTTTTTTTCGGTTTTGCTTCAGGAGCAGGTGATGTGAGAGGAGCTGCTTTTTTGACGAGAATGTCCTCTGGTTCTTCGTTTTCTTCTATTTCATCATCTTGCGCTGCTCCCTCTTTTGGCACTTCTGTTTCCTCGCCGATTTCTTTATGTTCTTCATCTGCGTTTGTTTCATCATCATCCGCACTACCAAGCTGGCTGTATAGCTTAATCATAGCAGGCAGATTTCTGACTAAAGGACCGTATTGCTGAATCATTGGTGTAAATTGCTGCGCCATACCGAGCACTTTTTGAACATTTCCTAACATGCTTGAGAGCGTTGCCGGATTTGCAAAGCTCTGGATTCCTTGTAATCCCGCACCACCTCCAGAGACCCCTGCTCCTCCTGCACCAGGAAGAAATTTAGCGAGCATGCCTTTCATTCCTGCGCCGCCTAGTGCACGGCTTTCGCCTCCTGGAATTCCGCCCATTCCGCGTACACCGCCTCCCTGTACAGACGGGGAGCGAGGCATCATTTGCTGAAATTGATTGCCTTGCCCTTGAAAAGGCTGTTCGATAGGAGCCTGCTGCCTCCTTTGAAAAATTCCGGGCTGTCCGCCATTTCCAAGATGCCGACGTGAGGGACGGTGCGGCTGAAAATCGCCCATAGGCCTTTGCCCTAACATACTTGTACCTCCCTTACTGCATTCTCTTTCTCTTCATAGGTTATGCAAGGAAGCATCAATTGGTTTCCTGTAAGAAAAGCGGACATGGTTTTTTTGCTGAAAATCAGCTATAATGAGGAGATGAGCAAAAAGGCATTGCCTTAAGGAGTGAAAACATGAACGAAACAAAATTTACGACATATGAATTAAAGTCTTTTATTATAGATGCTATTCATGAACTGGGCTTTTATGAGCCGACTGATATTCAAAAAAGAATCATCCCTGCTGTGTTAAAAGGAGAAAGCGTGATTGGTCAATCACAAACAGGAACAGGAAAAACCCACGCGTACTTATTGCCGCTGATTCATTCAATTGATCCAAGCAAAGAGCACGTACAAGTCGTGATTACTGCACCTACAAGAGAATTAGCCAATCAAATTTTCAAAGAAGCCCAAACGATTTTAAAAAATGCTTCCCCAGAAGAAGAGATTAAAGCAAAGCTTTACATTGGCGGTACGGACAAGCAGAAATCCATTCAAAAGCTAAAAAACCAGCCGCATTTGGTTGTTGGTACACCTGGACGTATTGCTGACCTCATTCATGAGCAGGCGCTGAACGTTTACAAAGCGACATCTCTTGTCATTGATGAAGCGGATTTAATGCTGGATATGGGATTTTTAGAAGATGTGGATCGTATTGGTTCACAAATGCCAGAACAGCTGCAAATGCTGGTGTTCTCAGCAACGATTCCAGAAAAACTAAAGCCTTTCCTAAAAAAATATATGGACAATCCAAAATATGCCCATGTTGAACCAAAACGAATTACAGCTGAAAACATTCAGCATATTTTAGTACCATCTAAACAGCGTGACAAGCTAAAATTACTTCATGAAATGGTGACAAATGTACAGCCTTATTTAGGCATCATTTTTGCCAATACAAAAACAACCGTTGATGAAATCGCATCATTCCTACAAGAAAAAGGAATGAGAGTTGGGGTGCTTCATGGCGGATTAACGCCTCGCGAACGTAAAAAAGTGATGAAACAAATTGATGATTTAGAGTTCACTTATATTGTGGCATCTGATCTTGCAGCCCGAGGAATTGATATTAAAGGCGTCAGCCATGTGATCAACTATGAACTTCCATCTGATCTTGATTTTTATGTTCACCGTGTTGGTCGAACAGCTCGAGCTGGTTCATCTGGAATTGCGATGACGATTTATGAGCTTGCTGATGAGGATGCACTCATTCAAATCGAGAAAATGGGCGTTGTGTTTGAAAACAAAACCATTGTACATGGCGAATGGCGAGATGCAGATGACCGCTTGAAGCGTCAAAGACGTAAAAAAGCACCTAATGAAATTGAAGAAAAAGCAAAGCGTCTTGTGAGAAAACCGAAAGCCGTCAAACCTGGATATAAAAAGAAAATGACACGTGAGATGGACAAAATCAAAAGACAGGAACGTAGAAAGTCAAAGCGTAATGGAAAGTAGGGGGAAACATTGTTGAAGATTGGTTCACATGTATCCATGAGCGGAAAACATATGCTTCTTGCAGCGAGTCAAGAAGCTGCCTCTTATGGTTCGAATACGTTTATGATTTATACAGGTGCACCTCAAAATACGCGCCGTAAAAAAATTGAAGACCTCAATATTGAAGCTGGACAAGCGCATATGAAAGAGCATGGAATGACAGATATCGTCGTCCATGCACCATATATTATTAATATTGGGAACACCGTCAATCCAGCGACCTTTGAGCTTGGTGTTGACTTCCTTCGCTCTGAGATTGAACGTACAGAAGCGCTAGGTGCGAGGCAAATTGTTCTCCACCCAGGTGCACATGTCGGAGCAGGACCAGAAGCAGGAATCCAAAAAATCATCGAAGGCTTAAACGAAGTCATCGTAAAAGGGCAAAAGGTTCAAATTGCACTTGAAACAATGGCAGGCAAAGGATCAGAGTGCGGAAGAAGCTTTGAAGAGCTTGCCCAAATTATCGACGGAGTGACACATAACGAAGCACTTTCTGTCTGCTTTGATACGTGTCACACACACGATGCTGGTTATCCGATTGTGACAGACTTTGATGGGGTGTTAGAAGAATTTGATCGAATCGTTGGTATTGACCGAATCAAGGTTCTTCATATTAATGACAGTAAAAACGTACAAGGCGCAAGAAAAGACCGACATGAAAATATCGGCTTTGGTGAAATTGGTTTCGATGCATTGAACAATATTGTGCATCATCCGCAGCTTCAAGATGTACCAAAAATCTTAGAAACGCCTTATGTAGGTGAAGATAAAAAGAACAAAAAACCACCTTATAAATTCGAAATTGCGATGCTAAAAGAAAAGCAATTTGACGAAGGCTTACTAGATAAAATTAAGGATCAGTAAAAAAGCATACAACATCATGAGGTGCCGCTAAATGCGGCCCTTTTTTGCTTAACTTGTAAACTGATTAAACAGATCATTGACAGTCTGAGCTGTCTGTTTAGATGTAATCGCTTCTACTTGCTTAAGAAGCCGGCTACGCTCTGCATCATTAAAAATATTGATGTTTTTACCGTTCATGAGTTTGGCCACGTCGGCAGCTTGGTTTGACGTTAAACTGACACCATACTGCTTCGCATACCTTAACAGATCATTTGCTGTGATCTGATTGAGCCGTTGCAGGACAATTTTTTGAATTAAAATCAATTCCATTCCTCCCCTCTATAACAATGTATGGGCGAAAACGGAAAATGTGCAAAAAATTTTATTTTACCCTGTGAAATGATAAAATAGTAAAGTGAATAAAATGTTCATTGAAAATTTAACAAGTGTAGAAGGGAGAACGTATGGCAAATAGTAAACAGCATAGAAAGGAATCAGTGCCTCATTTTATTTTGAGAATTTTTCTGATTCTAGTAGGAGCTACATGCGCAGCGGTTAGCATTGAATTATTTTTAGTGCCAAACAATATTATCGATGGAGGCATCATCGGCATTTCGCTCATTTTGGATTATCTCTTTACAGATAACCCATTCATCAATTTTGCGACGATTGTTGTCATTTTGAATATTCCATTTATGATATCAGGATACAAACATATTGGGAAAACCTTTTTGGTTTCCACAGTGATTGGGATTGTCAGTCTTGCCGTGATTGAATCTTCGCTCCATCATGTAGAGGCGTTTACCACTCAGCCAATTTTAGCCACTGTGTTTGGCGGGCTATTACTTGGTTTTGGTGTTGGACTTGTCATCCGTAATGGAGGCTCAATGGATGGAACGGAGATCTTAGGCATTCTGCTAACGAAAAAAATTCCTTTTTCCGTCGGTGAGTTTGTCATGATCGTCAATGTGTTCATTTTTATTTGGGCAGGCTTTGTCTTCGGACCAGAGCAGGCTATGTATTCTGTCATGACATATTATTTGGCAATGAAAACAATTGATGCTGTCATTCAAGGACTTGATGAAACAAAAGCTGTCATTATCGTATCAGATTATTATGATGAAATTTCAGATGCGATTCTGCATCGACTTGGCAGGGGAACGACAAAGCTGAAAGGGAAAGGCGGTTATACAGATGAAGAAAAAGATGTCATCTACGCCGTTGTCACAAGACTTGAAATTACAAAGCTAAAATCCATTGTATTTGAAATTGATAGTCAAGCATTTATTACGATTATGGATACGCATGAAACAAAAGGCGGTAAGTTCAAAACAGCCATTCATTAGCTTTTATTTTACTTTTTAATCTTTCTTTTATATAATGAAATGTATGTATAGACAGAGAAAATGGCAAAAGCCATTTTCTTTTTGTTGTATAAATCGTAATCATTCTTTTTATATTGATTGAAGGTGGAAAGATTCATGGCAAAGCCAATTATTGAAATGAAGGACATTTCGTACTCGTATGGACAGCGAAATGTCATCGATCACATTCATTTAACAGTTGAGGAAGGGAACTTTCTAGCACTTGTTGGACCGAATGGATCTGGTAAAACAACCTTATTAAAATGTCTGCTTGGGCTCATTAAACCACAGCAAGGCGAATTAAAACTATTTGGCACGCCTGCTTCTAAATTTAGAGACTGGGACCAAATTGGATTTGTTTCTCAAAAGGCGAATAGTTTTAATACAGGTTTTCCTGCTTCTGTTTACGAAGTCGTCGCTAGTGGATTGACGGCGAAAATAGGTTTATTTAAACGAATGAGCAAGCAGGACAAATGGCAAGTTGAGGAAGCCATTCGTTCAGTTGGAATACAAGATTTGAAGCATCAAAACATTGGGGAACTTTCAGGCGGTCAACAGCAGCGTACCTTTATTGCCCGTGCGCTCGTCAGTCAGCCGAAACTGCTCATCTTAGATGAACCAACGGTTGGGGTAGACCAGCGGACAGTAGAAGGCTTTTATCAGCTGCTAGAAACATTAAACAAAGAAAAAGGAATGTCTTTAATTCTCGTCACACACGACGTGGGCACTGTTTCTGATAAAGTCACCCATGTGGCTTGCTTAAATCAGACACTTCATTTCCACGGGGATGCAGCAACGTTTGATTCAATGGATGATCAAGCGTTATCCCAATTTTACGGACATGACATTCAAGTGATTCATCACGATCATCACCATCATGGGGGACATGAATAATGCTATTTCCATTTTTTCATTATGAATTTTTACAAAATGCGTTTATCGCAGGAATGCTGATTGGTTTTATTGCGCCCTTGCTTGGTGTATTTATCGTCGTGAGAAGGCTCTCGCTGATTGCAGATGCCCTCAGTCACGTATCACTTGCTGGTATTGCAGCTAGTTTATTCCTTGATAAAAAGTTTGGCCTTTTGACAGGGGTGAGCCCGCTGTACTTAGGGATGGCGTTTTCTGTTGCCGGTTCATTATTCATTGAACGCCTGCGCTCCGTATATAAGCATTATCAGGAGCTGGCGATCCCTATTATTTTATCGGGCGGTATCGGAATTTCCGTCATCTTCATTTCACTAGCGAATGGCTTTAATACAGATTTGTTTAGTTATTTATTCGGAAGTGTCAGTGCGGTGTCAAGATTAGATCTTTGGATTGTTGTTGGGATCTCACTTATTGTAGTGTTAGTTGTCGTGCTTTTATATAAAGAATTATTTTTACTTTCTTTTGATGAAGAGCATGCAAAGGCTTCTGGTATTTCAGCGAAATGGATTCATTTTATTTTTATCTTAGTTGTCGCACTTGTCATTGCGGCATCGATGCGTATCGTAGGTACACTGCTTGTCTCTGCGCTCATGACACTTCCTGTTGCGGCAAGCATCTGCATTGCCAAAGGCTTCAAACAGGCAATCTTCCTTTCGATCTTGTTTGGTGAATTGTCTGTATTGGCGGGGTTGATCTTAAGCTATTATCTAGATTTAGCGCCAGGCGGAACCATTGTGATGCTGTCCATTTTGATTTTAATCGGATGTATTTTTATTGGAAAATTCAAAAGGGGGAATCATCATGAACGTACAAGAAGCGCTTGATTTATTAAAGGAAAAAGGCTACAAGTATACAAGCAAACGTGAAGACATGCTTCAACTGTTTTCTGATTCTGATAAATATTTGACTGCTAAAAATGTGCTGACGGCATTAAGTGAAGACTACCCGGGTCTTAGCTTTGATACGATTTATCGAAACCTGTCGCTATATGAAGACTTAGGTATATTAGAAACAACGGAATTGTCAGGGGAGAAGCTTTTTCGTTTTAAATGCTCGTTTTCTCATCACCACCATCATTTTATTTGTCTGACATGCGGTAAAACAAAGGAGATCGATGCCTGTCCTATGGACAAGTTAGACGCAGATCTAGAGGATTATCACATTAGCGGACATAAATTCGAAATATACGGAACGTGTCCTTCCTGCGAACCGAAGGAAGTTCATTCATAAAAAGCCAGCCGCAGAGCTGGCTTTTTCTTTTGTCTTTTTGAAAACGTTTTACAAAGAGCGGCTGTTTCATTAAAATGAGAACAAGGTACTGAACCAATTTGCGTCTTTTGGAGGAAAGGGAGGGGTCAAAAGTGGCATATTATGTCGTGTTCGATGTAGGCGGGACGAGAACAAAACATGGATTAATGGATCAGGATGGAGAGGTTGTCACGAGCGGTGACTATGAAACGAACTGCCGGCAACTTGAACCGTTTTTAGAAGCGATGGCGGATGTGGTCAAGCAATATCAGAGAACGTCGGATGTCAGCGGAATCGCGATTAGTCTTCCGGGCTTTGTGGACAGTGAAACAGGTTATACAGAATTTGCAGGAGCCATCATTGCCTTAAATGGTCAAAATGTAAAAACTCTTTTAGAAGAGAAAACCTCTCTTCGTGTTGAAGTCGAAAATGATGCCAACTGTGCAGCTCTTGCAGAAAAATATAGTGGCCATGCAAAAGAGTGTGACAGTTTTATTTGTATGACGCTTGGCACAGGTGTTGGCGGTGGTATTTTCGCTGGGGGTCAGCTTGTGCGCGGGGCTTCCTTCCGCGGCGGTGAATTTGGCATGATGCTGACAGAAACAGACAATGGACAATTTACAACACTCAACAGCAGTGCTTCAACGGCTGGTTTAATTCGTAGCTATAAAGAAAAACAAGACATTCCCCAAAGTACTCAAATAGACGGTCAAGACATTTTTGAAAAGGCAAAGCATGATCCGTCCATTGAAAAGCTAGTGGATCAGTGGTACAAGCGAATCGCCATTGGCATTTACAATGTAGCTACCGTCCTTAATCCAGAGAAAATCCTCATTGGCGGGGGTGTAAGTGCAAGAGCAGATTTGCTATCAAACATTGAGAGACATTTACATACTCTGCCTGCGTGGAAGAACATTCAAGTGAAGGTGGAAACGTGCTATTACTTGAATCAGGCAGGCATGAAGGGAGCGCTGTACCATTTTCTCATGACAGAAGGGAAACTTGTTCCATCAAAAAAGCCGATACATTAGAGTATCGGCTTTTCTGTATTAATAAGCAGTTTCCAAACGCTGCTCGTATTGTTTGATCCATTTAGATGCTTCCTGCCAGTTGTTGACGCGTATAATCCTGTCATCAATGGGCATTTGATTATATGGGGAGTTAAAAAGAATAACCGGGATGTCAGCCTCTTTTGCAATCATTGTGGCATTCCCATGATGATCCTCGAAAAACACATCAATCTCGTGCTTCTGAACAGCTTCGAGCTTATGATGACCGCCAACCAGCTCAATGTCATCATAGTGCACGTGATGTTTATGAAACCACTCGTAGGTGATATCCGCATGATGCTGCCTTCTTGCTGTAATGTAGATCAGCCTGTGCTCATGTTTCATTTGATCAAGAATCTCTTTTGCGTCCTTAGCAGGCTTTGCCTGTTTATATATCAGAGGCTCATGTTGATTCATCCAGCCCCAAAACTCTTCTTGAGAAATATTTAAAAGCTTCGTCAAATCATATTCTGTCATATCATCTAGTGTCATGGCACATCGGAACGACTCATTTAAATAGGGAACAAAGGTGTCCTGCGCCGTCACTGTGCCATCTATATCAATTCCTAAACGTAACATGCCCACACTCCTCATTTTTATACTCTTAAAGTGTAACATAATCAATTCACAATTCCAGCAAGTTTTAGCAAACATGAAACAGACATTTTTGCTCATACTAAAAAAGCTCCTTTCTATTAACCAAAAGGGGGAATTGATCATGGAAAGAGACGAAGATTTCAGCAGAAATGATCGTGAAATCGACACACACTTTAGTAATGATGATGGCTATCTAGAGGAAACAGCTGCTGAAATTGCAGAGCCATATCAGGCATCAAGAGATCGAGTAGACAGACGAGAACGTGACCAAGTAGGGGACGATTCAGGCAGTAAGGGGATAGGCTATACAGCACTCGCGATTGCGATTATCTCATTATTTGTCTTGCCGGTGCTATTAGGAGTAGCGGCAATCGTCGTTGGTTATATTGCAAGAAGAAAAGGAGCACATGCGCTTGGCGCATGGTCAATCGGGATCGGGATTGTTTCCGTCATCCTAGGCATATTTATCACCCCGTTCTTTTAACAAGAACAGAAAAACGCCTGACAGAGATGTCAGGCGTTTTTTGTTGTTATGCGTTGGCTTTTGCTTTTTCAGCTTCCATTTTTGCATAATGCTCTTCAGCAATTTTATCGATTTCTTTTTTCAGTTCTTCGACCATTGTTTCTTCTGGCACTTTACGAACAATTTCACCTTTACGGAACAATAGGCCTTCGCCTCTAGCTCCGGCAATTCCGATGTCAGCTTCACGCGCTTCCCCCGGACCATTTACAGCACAGCCAAGAACAGCTACTTTAATCGGTGCTTTAATTGTGGAGATATATTCTTCGACTTCATTTGCAATGCTAATGAGGTCAATTTCGATTCGTCCACAAGTTGGGCAAGAGATCAGTGTTGCTGCATTTGCTGCAAGACCAAATGATTTTAACAGTTCGCGTGCTACTTTTACTTCCTCAACTGGATCAGCACTTAATGAGATGCGGAGTGTGTTCCCAATCCCCATATTCAAGATAGCGCCGAGACCAGCTGCACTTTTGACCGTACCTGCAAATAATGTACCTGATTCTGTAATTCCAAGGTGAAGAGGGTAATCAAATGCTTTTGCTGCTTTTTCGTACGCCTCAATCGCTAAGTTGACATCAGATGCTTTCATGCTGACGATGATATCATGAAAATCTAGATCTTCAAGAATTTTAATGTGGTGCAGTGCACTTTCGACCATACCATCTGCTGTTGGGTAGCCGTATTTATCAAGAATTTTTTTCTCTAATGAACCAGCGTTTACCCCAATACGGATTGGAATGCCTTTTTCTTTGGCTGCTTTCACAACTGCTTCGACTTTTTCTCGTCTTCCGATGTTCCCTGGATTGATTCGAATTTTGTCTGCACCTGCTTCAATCGCTTTCAGTGCAAGCTTGTAGTCAAAATGAATATCGACAACAAGCGGGATGTTGATTTGTTTTTTTATGTCTGCAATCGCATTTGCTGCACGCTCGTCTGGGCATGCGACACGCACGATTTGACAGCCTGCTTCTTCAAGACGCTTAATTTCAGCTACTGTCGCTTCGACATCATGTGTTTTGGTTGTTGCCATACTTTGAATGACAACCTCATTATTTCCACCTATAGTTAAAGGTCCCACTTTGACGGGACGCGTTTTAGTACGATGTGTGACTTCACTCACTTGTCAATCGCTCCTTAGTGTACAAGCAATCATTTGCCATGTACGTCTTGTTTTACAGTTCATATTGTAACAGTCTCTTTGTATGAATGACAAGGAATTAACGTTTTATCTCTTATATACCGGAAACTTATATGTGCTGCCTGCCCGAATTTCGTTTGCTTTGACGCCTTGATTCAGCTCTTCGAAATCCTCAATGACTTCATCAAGTGGCTTACTTGTATGAACGATAGAGACGACGGTTTCACCTTGTTTCACCGTGACTTTCTTATATGCTTTTTTCTCAGCCGTTTGAAAGGCATTTGCAGGGACTGCTGGACCTTCTTCAACGGGGATGGTGCCATTTTTCAAATCAAAAAAGATAATAAAGAGAACAAACAAACTGATTAGCAAAAAAATAATACGCCGCATTTCACTCACCGCTTTTAAGAGTTTACTTCAGTCTATGCATGTGCTGAAATGATAGAACCAACATGAGAAGAAAAGCTGGAAAGGAAGGTTCTAGTTCGTTCTAGTGCGTCTTGTAATGAATTTACGTTCGGCGGTGCTTTTTCAAGCATCTATCACGATGATGATAAAATAAAAACAGGGGGGGAGAGTTTATGAAGAAAATCAGTCAGCATATATATGTGAGAGCGCTAACAGAAGAAGATGCACAATCACTACTTACACTTGAGCTTGAGAATCGCTCCTATTTTCAGCAATTTACACCTTTGGTGAAAGACGATTTTTTCACGTTGTCTCGTCAAATTGAACGAATTCAGCGCAGTGTGGAAAGATGCGCACAGGATGAAGCCTACATGCAAGGTATTTTCTTAAATGAAACAGATGCCTTAATTGGAACAATCTCTTTAAGTTCTGTCGTAAGAGGTCCGATAGAGGGAGCTTGGCTAGGGTATGTACTGGATGAAAAGCATGGCGGGAAAGGGTATATGACAGAAGCCATTCGTTTAATCATCGATTATGCTTTTGATGAGCTGCACCTGCATCGTATTGAAGCTGGAGTAAAGCCGAGTAATATAGGTTCCATTCGTGTGCTGGAAAAGTCAGGTTTTGAAAATGAGGGACTGAATCGTAAAAAAGTAAAGATTAATGACGTATGGGAAGATCATTATTTGTTTGCGATCATTCATCCGGATGAATCATAGAGCACGGCATATACATAAAAAGCTCCTCCGAGTTGGGGGAGCTTTCATATACTTAATTAATTTTTAACAAGTGGTTTATGTTTAGCGGGTATTTCCTTTACGACAAGGTATAAGAAGATAAAGTTAATGACCCAATTTAATAAAAATGAATTCGCAACAGGTGTGTTTAATGCGCTCATGATGGCGAAAAAGACTGTTGTTAATGTGAGTGAGTAAGCAGAGAGTTTCCACAGCATTTGGAAGGAAAGCTCTTTTTGCTGCATGCGTTTAATAAATGTACCAAGCATCGCAAGGAAAGTTGCGCTAATGAACATGAGAGCCGCAGTTGATAGATATAGCAGCACACAGATGACTGGGATAATAATCGCTTGATTCTGATTTGTGACGCGAGCAAGTTCGTCTTTTGTCAGCGTTCCACCAAGCAGCTGATACGGAATATCTGTCATTTGCCCATCGATGGCAATCACTGCTTTTTCTTTTAATAATGCGATGGCCGTTTGCTTTGATTCAAGCTCACTTGCTTTTATTTTTTCAGCAGGATCAAAAAAGATCGTAATGCCGTTTTCTTCTTTTTCTATCGGTTCACTTTGATCCGCTTGAAGCTTTCCTTTTTCGATTGAGAAATCAGGTAAATCTTTTTTGATCACATGCTGAAATCCTGACATTGCATTCGAGATCTCTTGACTCATATGATAACCCTGAGGAACTGCTGCGATGATCGAAAGGATAAAAATGAATAAAATCGCTTTTCCAATCCCTGTAAACCGTGCTTTAGCAATATCTTTTGGTGAATAAATGCCTTTTAACAATAGTTTAAATACGTTCAATCAATTCACTTCCTACATTCTTTTCTATTTCTCATATTGTATCAATGTCTATCTAACAAGTACAAGTATGGCCTTCATTGCTGGTTAAGATAGAGGGAATGAGGCATAATGAATACAGCAAATAAAAGGAGGCGGCTGTGACTTGGACGTGCTGTATTGGATTCTCATTATTTGTGCATTTATCATTGCATTTGTTGGACTTGTTTATCCAATTATCCCTAGCGTGGTTTTTATGGTTCTCGGTTTTATTCTATATGGTTTCTTTTTCAGCTTCGAGCCGCTGACACTGACGTTTTGGCTCATTCAAGCCGTGTTTACCGCAGTATTATTTGCGGCAGATTATGTCTCAAATCTTATTGGGGTCAAGCGTTTTGGCGGTAGCCGTGCAGCTATTTGGGGAAGCACCATTGGGTTATTAGTCGGTCCTTTTGTCATCCCGATTGCAGGAATTATCATTGGTCCATTTATCGGAAGTGTGATTGCAGAGCTCCTTGTTCATCAAAAAGATGTGAAGACAAGTGTGAAAGTAGGATTGGGCTCATTAATCGGATTTATATCAGGTGTATTTGCCAAAGGACTGATCCAAGCGCTAATGCTGGGCATCTTTTTATTTTATGTTCTTCAATAAATAGAAAAGGGGCGTTTAAAACTTTTTCTAAAGGGCTAAATACAAAATAAACACTGAAATGTTTCAGATCATGAGCAATAACGTTGAAACAAGCCAATTCTTTTGATACTCTTTGAGTAGGGTGAATTGCTTGCTTACACCTAAGGAAGCATTTCAGTACATACATTTCTAAGGAGGAATTTAACCATGGCTTTTAAACTTCCAGAATTACCATATGCTTACGATGCATTAGAACCACATATCGACAAGGAAACAATGACGATTCACCACACAAAACACCACAACACATACGTAACAAACTTAAACAAAGCAATCGAAGGTGTATCAGCTCTTGAAGATCAATCAATCGAAGAGCTAGTGGCTAACCTAAACTCTGTGCCTGAGAACATCCGTACAGCTGTACGTAACAATGGCGGAGGACATGCTAACCACTCATTATTCTGGACGCTTCTTTCACCAAACGGTGGCGGCGCACCAACTGGTGAACTTGCAGATGCAATCGAAAAAGAATTAGGCGGATTTGAAAAATTCAAATCTGATTTCGCTGCAGCAGCTGCAGGACGCTTTGGTTCTGGTTGGGCATGGCTTGTTGTGAACAATGGCAAACTTGAAATCACAAGCACGCCAAACCAAGATTCTCCTTTAACTGAAGGAAAAACACCAATTCTAGGACTTGACGTTTGGGAGCATGCTTACTACCTAAACTACCAAAACCGTCGTCCTGATTACATTTCAGCATTCTGGAATGTTGTGAACTGGGATGAAGTGGCTCGCCTTTACAGCGAAGCTAAATAAATCATTTGATTTGAAAAGACCTGCTCTTTAGAGAAGCAGGTCTTTTTATATTTTCCCTCCTTTTTTTACATATCTGCCTTTTGATGAGACAGACTATTGTGTAGAAAAGGAGAATGAAATATATGAGCAGATTAAAGAAAATGTTCGGGGACATGGATGTGACAAGAGATTTAATGCTCCTCCTCACGATTGGCGGATTATATGCACTTGCTATTGCGCTTTCTAATACGTTTGTAAACGTGTATTTATGGAAACAGTCTGGAAAATTCACCGATCTTGCGATTTACAACCTGGCTATTGTTGTGCTGCAGCCCATTACATTTTTATTCGCAGGCAAGCTCGCTAAAAAAATAGACCGAGCGTTTGTCCTTCGTTTCGGCGTTATCTTCTTAGCTGCTTTTTACTTAATTGTCTTAATAGCAGGAGAGCACGCGGCCGCACGGCTTGTTTTATTAGGGAGTGTCCTTGGGATCGGTTATGGTTTTTACTGGCTTGCTTTTAACGTACTTACCTTTGAGATCACTGAGCCTGAAACAAGAGATTTCTTTAATGGATTTCTCGGCGTGCTGTCATCTACAGCTGGCATGATCGGTCCTCTTATTGCAGGGATTGTCATATCTCAATTAACGGATGATACAGGCTATACGGTGATTTTCACGTTATCGCTTTTTTTGTTTTCACTAGCGGTTGTGATGAGCTTTTTCCTCAAGAGAAGGCAGTCCAAAGGGAAATTCATCATCAAGCAAATATGGAAAGAACGCCATGCCGATGAGAATTGGCGTAAGATTACAACAGCTCACTTTTTTCAAGGGCTTCGTGAAGGGGTCTTTGTCTTCTTAATTAGTGTCTTTGTGTTTATCGCAACAAACAGTGAGCTTGCTCTTGGGACATTTGGTTTGGTGAACTCAGGTGTTGCCTTTTTCGCTTATTTCTTCGCTACGCGTTTGATTAAGAAAAAGTGGCGTAAGAAAGCCATTATGCTTGGCGGGCTGATTTTATACGGTGCCTTGTTTTTAATCGTCTTTCACTTATCCTATGTATCACTTCTCATGTATGCGGTAGCCATCGCCATAGGATACCCGCTTCTGCTTGTTCCATATGTATCCTTAACATACGATGTCATCGGCCATGCAAGGTATGCAAGGAAAGCCCGAATTGAATATATTGTGGTCAGGGAGCTGTTTTTAAATGCTGGCCGTATTTGTTCCATTGTGTTGTTTCTTCTATCTGTCACCTTACTTGGAGATGAACTCGGAATACCAGCATCTCTTGTTGTGCTTGGAGCGGGACATACCCTCATTTATTACTTTGTAAAAGATATTCATTTGAAAGAAAAAACTGTTGATATGAAAGAGGCAGACGGTCAAAAGCCAGTTTCTCAGACGAACCTTATTAAGGGAGAAAGGTAAAATTTCTTACCAATGGAACATCAAATTTATAGATAAATAATAGAAAAACCGCTAAAATGATGATGGCACCTTTTATACACAAAAAGGGGTGCCATTTCTTTCTTGATAGAAAAGGTGATGTGATGAGAAACAAGAAAAACAAAAAAGATGCGAAGGAAGGGCGCAAAACACTTCCACTCAGGCTGAATTTACTGTTTTTAGCTGCGTTTATTATTTTTACTGGTGTTGTTGTAAGACTCGGATTTGTACAAATTGTCAATGGAGAAGATTATAAAAAGCAGGCAGAAAAACAAGAGGATGTAAATGTCAGCTCAGCTGCTCCGCGTGGAAAAATTTACGATCGAAACTATAATACGATTGTCAGCAATAAAGCGCTAAATGCCATTACATATACGAGAACCTCTACAACTTCACAAGAAGAGCGGCTCAAAGTGGCTACAAAATTAGCGGATATGATTCATGTGAGCACGAAAAAAATCACAGATCGTGACAAAAAAGATTTCTGGATTTTAACGCATCCGAATGAAGCGAAAAAGCTTGTTCAAAAGGAATCGGAATTAAAGGGTGACGATAAGGTCGCTGATGATAAATTATATGAGCTTCAGCTGAAACGCATCACGGACAAGGAATTAAATCAACTGACGAAAAAAGACTTACAAGTGCTTGCGATTAAAAGACAAATGGATGCAGGCTATGCACTTACGCCTCAATTCATTAAAAATGATGATGTGAAGCCAAGCGAAATTGCTTATGTCTCTGAGCATTTGGACGTGCTGCCAGGTGTGGATGTCACAACAGACTGGTCACGTAGCTATCCGTATAAAGGACTGCTCCGCAGTATGCTCGGCAGTGTGTCTTCAAGTGATGAAGGACTCCCGCAGTCACTGCTTGAACATTATTTATCACTCGGCTACAGCCGAAATGACCGTGTAGGAAAAAGCTATTTAGAATATCAATATGAAGATGTTCTGCAAGGACAGAAGGAAAAAGAGCAGAGCACAACTGATAAAGAGGGCAATGTAACAAGCTCTAAAGTGCTAACAGAAGGAAAGAGCGGGAAAGACCTTGTGCTCACCATTGATATTCAGCTGCAAAAAGCGGTAGAAAAAATCGTTGAAAAGAACTTAAGAAGTGCGAAACAACGAGGCGGGACAGAGCTTCTTGATCGTGCGTTTGTTGTCATGATGGACCCTAGAAATGGAGAAGTTCTCTCTGTTGCGGGGAAACAGATTTCAAACAAAAACGGAAAATACAAATTTGATGACTACGCATTAGGGTCAATGACATCATCTTATGCGATGGGCTCAGCTGTAAAAGGGGCCACTGTACTGACTGGCTATAAAACAGGCGTGATTCATATTGGAAGTACTCAGTACGATGAACCGCTATATATCGCGCAGTCACCGCCTAAGAAATCCTATCAAAATATGGGACTCATTAATGATTTAACGGCACTCGAGCGTTCATCTAACGTGTATATGTTTAAAACAGCGATTGCCGTTGGAAAAGGGGAGTATCGTAAGAACCAACCGCTCCCAATCGATCCGAAAGCTTTTGATACATTCCGTTATAATTTCAGTAAATTTGGTCTTGGGGTCAAAACAGGGATTGACCTGCCAAACGAAGCGACAGGCTACCGGGGAACGTCTACACAATCTGGTCTCCTGCTTGACTATGCAATTGGACAGTATGATACGTTTACACCGCTACAAATGGCGCAATACGTTTCAACGGTTGCCAATGGCGGATATCGTTTACGTCCGCAGCTTGTGAAAGAAGTGAGAGAGCCAGATCCGCAGCGCGGTATTGGTGCTGTAACAGAATCCGTCAAACCTGACGTATTGAATAAGCTAGACATGACAAGTGATCAGATCAAGCGTGTTCAGCAAGGCTTCAAGCTTGTCATGCAGAACCCAAGAGGGACAGCTTACTCGAACTTTGGCAACAAAAAATACAACCCAGCTGGCAAAACAGGAACCGCTCAATCATTCTATGACGGCCCAATTAAAAGCAAGCGCGGCACACCAACATACAACACGACACTTGTGGCGTATGCGCCTGCTGATAACCCAGAAGTGGCCATTTCCGTCGTTGTACCATGGGTGTATCAAGACTACAATCAGCGCTATCCAATTACAAATGATATCGGTGAACAAGTATTAGACAAATACTTTGAGCTAAAATCAAAACAGGAAAGCAATGATACACAAGCGAAGAACAAAAATAAAATTGAAAATGAAGCAGAAACAAATGACTAGACCTTTTCTAGGTAAAAACGCTCACTTTTTGTGGGCGTTTTTTTACGTTTTCTTCAAATTTATCGAGATAAATTGACAAAATACATAAAAAACATCGCAAGATCTCTACAAAACTTCGACATTTACAAAACCTTAACATTCCATTTAAACGAAATTAATAAAGAACCTTTAATGTATTACTCGTAGGACAAATTATTCAGGGGGTATTCTTGAAATGAAAAAGAACAAATTATGGCTGCTTACTTTCCTTACAATCGCATTGTTAGCATTCGTTACAGCATGCGGAAACAGCAGCTCAAGCGGAGATTCAAAAGACAGTAAAGGAAATGCTTCAAACAAAGATGAGGCATCAGGTTCCATTACCATCTCAGGATCATCTGCGATGCAGCCTTTAGTTCTTGCGGCAGCAGAAAAATTCATGGATAAACATCCAAAAGCCGATATTCAAGTACAAGCCGGCGGTTCAGGAACTGGACTTTCTCAAGTGTCAGAAGGATCTGTACAAATTGGTAACTCAGATGTATTCGCAGAAGAGAAAGACGGAATCGACGCAAAAGCTTTAACAGACCACAAAGTAGCAGTTGTTGGAATGGCTGCAGCTGTAAACCCTGAAGTGGGTGTCAAAGACATCACAAAGGACGAATTGAAAAAAATCTTCACTGGTAAAATCAAAAACTGGAAAGAGCTTGGCGGGAAAGACCAAAAAATCACTCTTGTGAACAGACCTGACTCTTCAGGAACTCGTGCAACATTTGTGAAATATGCACTTGATGGTGCAACACCTGCAGAAGGAATCACAGAAGATTCTTCAAACACAGTGAAAAAATTGATTGCAGAAACACCAGGTGCGATTGGATACCTAGCATTCTCTTATTTAACAGATGACAAAATTACACCGCTTAGCATTGATGGTGTGAAACCGGAAGAAAGCAATGTAGAAAGCGGTAAATATACAATTTGGGCTTACGAGCATTCTTATACAAAAGGTGAGCCAGATGGTCTAGCAAAACAATTCTTAGATTACCTCATGAGTGATGAAGTACAAAAAGAAATCGTCAAAGACCAAGGCTACATCTCAGTTTCTAATATGAAAGTAGAAAGAGACGCAACAGGCAAACAAACAGATAAGTAAGAGGTCTTGAATTGCTGATGAAGGAAAAGTGGAGCTTTTCACTTTTCCTTTTATGACATTCATAGGAGTGTAGAAAAAGATGAAGCAGATAGAACATACAGAAGCGAGTGATCGACTGATTAGCTCGAAGAAAAATAGGCAAATGGATGAAGTAAGAGGAAGTATTTTGGTGAGATTCTGCGCATTCTTAATGATTGCTGTATCGATCGCCATCACCATCTTTCTTGGCATTAAGGGTTTACAATCTTTCATCGTAAATGGTGTAAGCCCAATTGAGTTCTTAACCAGTATCAATTGGAACCCAACAGCAGAAAACCCGCAGTACGGTGCATTTCCTTTTATCTTCGGATCAATCGCCGTCACGCTCCTATCGGCACTCATTGCAGCGCCGCTAGGCATTGCAGGCGCAATCTTTATGACAGAAATTGCACCTGCTTGGGGACGTAAAATCCTCCAGCCAGTCATTGAATTGCTTGTAGGGATTCCATCCGTTGTTTACGGATTCATAGGTCTTACAGTATTGGTACCGTTTATCGGACACTTCAAGTCAAGCGGTTCAGGGCATAGCGTGCTAGCAGGAACGATTGTCCTGTCTATTATGATTCTGCCAACCGTTACATCTATTGCGACTGATGCAATGGGTTCACTACCAAAAAGTTTACGTGAGGGATCGTACGCATTAGGCGCAACAAGATGGCAAACGATTAGACGTGTGCTTGTCCCGGCAGCTCTGCCAACATTAATGACAGCGGTCGTTCTTGGCATGGCTAGAGCATTTGGCGAAGCCCTTGCTGTACAGATGGTCATTGGAAACACGCGTAATTTACCAGAGAGCATTATGGATACAGCTGGTACATTAACAACCATTATTACGTTAAACATGGGTCACACAACGTATGGAAGTGTTGAGAACAATACACTTTGGTCAATGGGACTTGTCCTTCTAGTTGTATCATTTATGTTCATACTCATTATCAGATACTTGTCGTCTAGGAGGAAGATTTAATGAATAGCAAAATGACCGATCGTTTTGCCACATTTATATTTGGATTATGTGCTGCCATTATTACGGCGATTCTCGTTGGTTTGTTTTCTTATATCATTTTCAACGGTGCAAAAGAATTAAATTTCGACTTTTTAACAACACGCTCAAGTGCGATTGGCTCTGGCGGTGGTATTAGGGATCAGCTCTTTAACTCGTTTTATATTTTGTTTATTACGATGCTGATTACAGTACCGCTTGGCGTCGGTGGTGGCGTGTATATGGCAGAGTATGCGCCTCAAAACAAAGTCACAGATTTTATTCGTACATGTATTGAAGTGCTGTCTTCACTTCCGTCTATCGTCATTGGTATGTTTGGTTTACTTATGTTTGTGAATTTAACAGGCTGGGGCTATACGATCATTGGGGGAGCTCTTGCACTCACTGTGTTTAACCTGCCGGTGATGGTCAGGGTCACAGAAGATGCGCTTCGCTCTGTACCGAAGGATCAAAAGGAAGCATCACTTGCGCTTGGTGTAACGAAGTGGCACACAGTCAAAACGATCCTTATTCCAGGTGCGCTTCCATCTATTATCACTGGTGCGATTTTAGCATCAGGAAGAGTCTTTGGTGAGGCGGCAGCCCTTCTTTTTACAGCAGGTCTCTCTACACCGCGCCTTGATTTCACAAACTGGAGTCCTTTTTCTGATACGTCACCGCTGAATGTGTTTAGACCGGCAGAAACATTAGCCGTTCATATATGGAACGTCAATACACAAGGAATCATTCCAGATGCAGAGGCCATTGCAAATGGTGCATCAGCTGTACTTGTCCTTTCAGTCTTATTGTTCAACTTAGCAGCTAGATGGCTTGGTTCATTTATTCATAAAAAGCTTACGTCAAAATAATGTGAGAGAGGTGTGAAGGGGATATGGTTCAAATGCTAGCAGAAAAAAAAGAGATTGCAGCGAAAAAGGCTCCACTTCAAGTGGAACAGATTTTACAGGTGCAGGATTTAAGCATTTATTATGGTGAAAAACGAGCGGTCAATCACATTTCATTCGAGATTGAGAAGAATGCGATTACCGCATTAATCGGCCCATCCGGCTGTGGGAAGTCTACCTTTTTACGTAGCATTAACCGCATGAACGATTTAATTCCAGGTGCGAGAAGTGAAGGGGCAATCATGTACGAAGGATTAAATATTTTGGATGATCGTATTAATGTCGTGAATTTAAGAAGAGAAATCGGGATGGTCTTCCAAAAACCAAATCCTTTTCCTAAATCGATCTACAATAACATCACCCATGCGTTAAAGTATGCTGGGGAAAAAAGAAAATCTGTGCTTGATGATGCGGTTGAAGAAAGCTTAACAAAGGCGGCGTTATGGGATGAGGTCAAAGACCGTTTGCACCGATCCGCTTTATCATTGTCAGGCGGTCAGCAGCAGCGCCTTTGTATTGCCCGTACACTTGCGATGAAACCTAGTGTTTTGCTATTAGATGAACCAGCATCTGCCCTAGACCCTATCTCAAATGCGAAAATTGAAGAGCTATTAGGCGAATTGAAAAATGATTATTCAATCGTCATTGTGACACACAACATGCAGCAAGCGCTTCGTGTATCAGATCGTACGGCCTTTTTCTTAAACGGAGATCTAGTAGAATATGATGCCACAGAACGTATCTTTACACGTCCTGCGCAGCAAAAAACAGAAGACTATATCAATGGTCGATTTGGATAAGGCGGGTGGATTTGATGAATGCAGTAGCAACTGAAACAGCAAAAAAAGAAGTGTTTCGTGTGAATGATATGAACCTTTGGTATGGACAGCATCATGCATTGAAGCATATTGACTTAGCGATTAGAGAGCATGAAGTCACAGCGATTATCGGCCCGTCTGGCTGCGGAAAGTCAACGTTTATTAAAACGTTAAATCTTATGGTCAAAACTGTGCCAGGTGTGAAAATCACCGGGGATATGATGTATAAAGAGGACAACATTTTAAAAGGTCGTGTCGATTTAGTCGAGCTGCGCAAAAATGTTGGTATGGTGTTTCAAAAAGGGAATCCATTCCCTCAGTCAATCTTTGATAATGTCGTATACGGACCAAGAATTCACGGGGTTAAGAGCAAGCAGCAATTGAAAGAAATCGCGGAAAAAGCGCTTCGAGATGTTGCCCTATGGGATGAAGTGAAAGATCGATTAAGTGCTCCCGCTCTAGGTCTTTCTGGCGGTCAGCAGCAGCGTCTTTGTATCGCAAGAGCCATTGCTACAAGCCCAGACATCTTATTAATGGATGAACCAACATCAGCGCTTGATCCTGTTTCAACATTAAAGATTGAAGAATTGATTATGAAATTGAAAGAGAAATATACGATTGCCATTGTGACGCATAACATGCAGCAAGCGGCTCGGGTATCAGACCGAACGGCCTTCTTCTTAATGGGGGAGCTTGTTGAAGTGAATGATACAAATGTGATGTTTTCTGAGCCAAACGATCAAAGAACGAATGATTATATATCTGGTCGATTTGGATAAGAAAAACCCCCTGGAGGCCAGTGCCGCCAGGGGGTTTTTGTTGTTATTTTGTTAAGGCTTTGACAATCTGTTTAAATGTCATTCCTGTTTTTAAATTGAATTTGCCTGCACGAATTTCTTTATGGTAGCCGGCGTCAATCACGTAATCATTGAAATCTTTAGACGAGTTGATGATGCCTTCCTTTTCAAGCATGTCTGAAACATCACTTGTACTCATACCGTTTTTAATCACAAATTTGATTGATTTGCCTTTAGGCTTATCCTCTTTTTGTTGATCCTTCTTAGAATCGCCGTCTTCATTTGCCTTCAGCGCTTTTTCCTTATAGTCAAGAAGCTGTTGGTACGTTTCGCGGCTGACAGTGACTTCTTTTTTGGAGTCTAAATAGTTTTTCACGTCAGTGTCAGTTACTTTCTGTGCGAGGGTTTCTTTTGTTGTTGTATCAGCTGCTGCCTCATCTTTTCCAGTGAGGAAAAAAACGATCGCAAGAACCCCAGTTGCAAGAATCATACCTGCTGCAAACGTTTGGATGCTTTTTTTCGTCATACAAGCACCCTCTCGTTGTCTTTAATGATCATATTGACATCTTCTACAGATACATGCTCAGCGCGCGCAATGGCTTCAGGAGACATGCCATTTTGATGCTTTGAAATGATCTGTCTTGCGATTGACGGATCAATTTCTGAATGTTGGCGAACGACGATGTTTGTTTCAAGTAATTCTTCTTCAAGCACTTTCATTTTCTTTTTCAGTTTATAGATTTCTTGCATTGCAGATAGTTGAAGTGTTTCAAGTTCCTGCTCGACTTCTTTAATCGGCTCTCTTTGAAAATATGAGAATGCGATCAGTACAATACTGACAACAAGCAATCCGATAATTGCAATTTCCATGTTTCATCACCTTTTATTCATATTTTAATGCTGAAAGCCATAAAAGGCTTCCAAGATTGTTTCAGACAGTTTTCGACCCTTCTTTTTTATACCATAAAAAAGCTAGTTTCAAAAGGAATTGCTGAAGAAAATCACCTTTTTTTCATCTTTTTTCTTTTTATATGTAAAACGGGTATGAAAACCTTGCTTCGCTGTCAAAATAAATGAAAGCGGCGAGGAGAAGAGGGGTCTCATGTATACAGTACGACAAAGGATCAGGTTTTATAGGGGAGAAGATGATTTTTCATGACATAAACAAGCGATATGTCAGTGAAAGCACTCAAAATGAAATTGGTGAAAAAACATTCTAGCATTCCTAAGCTAGAAGTGGTATTATAGTTAGGTCTGAATGTGAATTGATTTTAGTTTGGAGGGAAAAATATGCGCGTAAATATTACTCTAGCTTGCACTGAATGCGGTGAGCGTAACTATATTACTAAAAAGAATAAGCGAAACAATCCAGATCGCGTTGAATTCAAAAAGTATTGCTCACGTGATAAAAAACAAACTGTACATCGTGAAACAAAGTAAGCAGCAGGGAATTTTCCTGCTGTTTTTTTATGATGGGAGATGATCTGCATGAAAAAGGAGCTTCGCCTTCAAACATTAGCCAAGCTTGATCAGGTAAGTACTGAAGAATTTGAGCGCAGCACTGCTTTACTTCATGAGCACTTATTGCAGCTGTCAGCATGGAAACAGGCGAAAACGATCGCTTTGACAATGTCTAGAGGAAAAGAGATACCGACATTGCCTCTGATTAAAAAAGCGTGGGAAGAAGGAAAAACAGTCTGTATCCCTACCTGCTTTCCAAAAACAAAAGAGATGATCTTTTATGAATATACACCCGCAACAAAGATGACATCCAGCTACTTTGGACTACTGGAACCAGACCCTCATGTATCAACAGTTGTACATAAAGAAACCATTGATTTAATCATTGTGCCTGGGGTATGCTTCGATCAAAAAGGCTACCGGATTGGATTTGGGGGCGGCTATTATGACCGCTACTTAGCTGACTATCACGGTTTAACCATTGCACTTTGTCTATCTTTACAGCAAATCAAGCATGTGCCCTCAGAAGCACACGATATACCGGTATCTATGATTGTCAGTGAAAAAGGCGCGTTATATCAAAAGTAAAAGTCCGCTCATTGTCCAAAGAACGGGCTTTTTCGTGTTTCATCGGAATTGTAAGCTGCCTCATACGTTCAAGGATTTAATCGACCGTCATCAATTTGACATTTCTTATGGTCAATCTGAGTGTGAAAAGGTCTATTATATTCAATCAAAAGAACAAGGGATTAGATTGTGAAAGTAGATAGCATTGTAAGCGATAAAAATAATGGTTCATGCATAAACACATCCTATTTAAGCCACGATACGAACATAGGAGGGAATCTGATGAATAAAATGATTTGGAGCATTGTGTTCACATTGTTTGCATTCGTTCTCGTGCAAAATCGTTATCGGCTGATGAATTTGATTTTAGGTCAAAATCAAGTGCGTCACTTTTTTATTAAGTGGTTGATGAAAATCCCATACTTTCGGACGAAATTTATTCGCCAAGCATTCTAATCCCGCACACGCCGGGATTTTTTTGTTCAGAAATGCGGATCAGAACGATTCTTGTTATAATAATGTAAAAAATGGAGCGCGAATGAATGAATGTTATAGATAGTTTATTTTGGCGAGTTGTGGATGAATTAAGACAAAAAGGGTACGAAATGATTCAAAGTCCGTATCCAGAAGATGAAATATTTTTCGAAGCACCACGAAACTCAGGGTATGATCTTATCCGTCTATATAGAAAAGATGTGAATTTTAGACAGGAGATCGTTCGAGATATTGAAGAGCAGACGTATCGGATGAATCAGCTGAGAGAGGCCATGCGTAAACGGTCTCTTCATCTCTTACAGCTCCAATTTACAGCTGACCACCCTGTAGATGATTGGGAGGACCTAAACGGTCAGCCGCAAAAAAAGCAAAAGGTGACGGTTACACCTGTATTACTAAATGCAGATACTCTACAACATGACGTGAACGAGCTGCAAAAATGGCTCAATACATCGCTGACAGTGGATATAGAAGAGGCAAAAAGAGATGCAGCTGAAGATGTCATAAAGCTTAAAGCGAACGTACTTCAAGCATTCGATCATCAAGAAAAGCAACGTGAACGGGAACGTGCCGTTTTTCAAAATGGCAGACCGACTTTCACCTACCTGCTCATTGCTGTTCAAGTGGTGATGTTTCTTTTACTTGAACTATTTGGCGGAAGTACCAATACGGCAACTTTAACAGCGTTTGGTGCTAAAAATAATGGGCTGATCTTAGAGGGAGAATGGTGGCGCCTGATTACCCCAATGTTTTTGCACATTGGCTTTACGCACTTACTCTTTAATACATTTGCTCTTTGGTCTGTCGGAGCGGCCGTTGAGAGAATTTATGGATCATGGAGATTTTTGCTCATCTATTTCATTTCCGGCATTTTTGGTTCAATCGCGAGTTTTGTCTTTAATACCGCTATCGCAGCCGGTGCATCAGGTGCGATCTTTGGATGCTTAGGTGCACTATTATATTTGGCAATCTCTAACCGTAAGCTCTTTTTTCGGACGATGGGGACAAATATTATTGTGATCATCCTCATTAATTTAGGGATCGGCTTTACCGTATCAGGTATTGATAACGCAGGGCACCTTGGCGGTCTGGTTGGTGGTTTTTTGGCTGCTTTAGCTGTCCGACTCCCTAAACAGGTGCAGCCTGTCAAGATGTTTCTTGCTAGTGTTATTCTATTGTTGATTGGTGTTTTTGGATTGTATACAGGGTTTCATTCAGACGATCAAAAGGAAGCGGCGGCAGTAAGTGAGGCAGCAAGTCTATTTGACGATAAGAACTATAACGAAGCAAGTAAGCGTCTAGAGGAATATGTACATCAAAAAGATGCATCAGCCGAGTCTCTCCATATATATGCACTATCGGAAGCCCAGCTCGGCCACCTTGACAAAGCGATTGGATTTTTACAAAGGTCGCTTAAAAAAGATCCAGATGATCCAAATAAACTGTATCATTTATCGTTGTTGTACGTAGAAAAAGGAGAGACAGCGAAAGCAGAGGATCTAATAGAAAAAGGGTTAGACCAAGATTCAAAAAATGACCAATTGTTAAAGCTGAAACAATATATTGAAAATATTGAATGACTTGACTGAAAGCGCATTTATGAATACGCTTATCCTATCTGTTGATGAGAAGAAATGGTGGAAACAATGAAAACGTTATATGATGTACAGCAGCTACTCATGAGATTTGGAAATTATGTGTATTTCGGAGATCGTGAAGTGGAATTAGAATTTATGGCAGATGAACTAAAGGAAATGTATACATCGGGCATTATGGACCGGACCGAATGGTCAAACGCAATGACGATTCTTCAAATGGAACTAGCCAAATTAAATCGAAAAACAATGTGAAGGTGGAGGGCTTATGATAGGGGATTGGTTTGTAGGAGTTGATCTTGGCGGTACGACAATTAAGCTTGCGTTCATTAATCTATATGGTGAAATTCAGCATAAGTGGGAGATTCCTACGGATAAATCAGGGCAGACGATCACAGTCGATATTGCCAAATCAATAGACCACAAATTGGCCGAAATCAGTATGCCCAAATCATCGCTGATTGGGATTGGAATGGGTGCACCTGGGCCTGTAGATAAAGTATCTGGAATTGTCTATAAAACAACGAATCTCGGCTGGACAAACTATCCACTCAAAGACCATCTAGAGGCAGAGACAGGACTTCCATCTGTCATCGAAAATGATGCGAATATTGCTGCACTCGGTGAAATGTGGAAGGGTGCAGGCGATGGCGCAAAAAACATCCTGATGGTCACACTTGGCACGGGTGTTGGCGGCGGTATTATTGTAAATGGTGAAGTTGTTCAAGGTGAGACAGGGGCTGGCGGAGAAATTGGCCATATTTGTGCCGTTCCATTCCAAGGAGCTCCGTGTAACTGCGGAAGAACAGGCTGTATTGAAACCATTGCATCTGCGACTGGCATCGTCCGGCTTGCAAAGGATCAATTAGTCACAGAGCAGCATACCTCTTCACTTGGCACATTCTCTTCGCTGACTGCAAAGGATGTGTTTAAGGCCGCTGAAAGTGGAGATGACCTTGCCATGCGTGTCGTAGAAGAAGTGACGACTCACCTTGGCCTTGTCTTAGCGAACCTTGCTAGTGCGTTAAACCCAACTAAAATTGTCATTGGTGGCGGTGTTTCAAAAGCAGGTGAACTCCTTCGCAGTAAAGTAGAGCACGTTGTTAAGCATCATGCATTTCCGCCTTGCGCTAATGATGTCGAAGTCGTGATTGCCTCGCTCGGAAACGATGCAGGAGTCATCGGCGGTGCATGGATGGCAAAAAACAAATGGTTGTCTTAAACAAAAAAGTCATCATGATGTCATTTTTATTAAAAAAAGCGATAGATGGGCATGAAATGAAATGTTTAGCATATTCATAAGTTTGTCATGAGGAAAAAGACATTGATTTTCCAGCACATACAGGATAAGATATAGTTTAGTTATTTTTGAAGAAGCACCAATAATTAGGGTGTATCCCTAGCTTGAGTGCTCGCTTAGCATAAGGAGGTTACAATGCGAAAGAAAAGATTAAAGGCGATTTCATTTTTACTGATTGCGACTTTGCTCATGTGGGTCAAAACCTATGTTATCTATAAATCTAGCTTCAATATTAAAATAGAAAATTTCATGCAGGAGTTTATCCTGTTTATTAATCCGCTTAGCTTTATCTTGTTTATCTTCGGTATCGGTTTATTTATGAAAGAAAAAAATCGCAATCGATATATTATCGTGACGAGCTTTATTCTGACATTTATTTTGTTAGCTAACATTGTTTTTTACCGATTCTATAGTGACTTTTTAACCATCCCCGTCCTATTTCAAACAAACAATATGGGTGACCTCGGGTCAAGTATTACCTCTTTAATTGAACCAGTCGATTTTCTAATGTTCGTTGATATTATCATTTTAATGTGGCTCTATAAAAAGCAGCCTACCTTTAGAACGGCTGTCACCATTTCACGAAAAGAACGAGCAGCGTATTATTTATTTGTGGCGGCGACTTTTTTCTTTAACCTAGGTTTGGCTGAAACAGAAAGACCAGAACTGCTCACTCGCTCATTTGACCGTGAGATGCTGGTGAAAAATATTAGCTTATATAATTTCCATATTTATGATGGGGTGTTGCAATCGAAGCAGTCTGCTCAACGAGCCCTTGCTGACAGCAATAGCTTAACAGAAATTGAAAACTATGTAAGCGCAAATCAAACCGACCGTAATGAAAAGACGTTTGGTCAAGCAAAAGGGAGAAACGTCATTCTTATCTCACTTGAATCTACACAAAGTTTCGTGATCAATGAAAAATTAAACGGGAAAGAAATCACTCCGTTTTTAAACAAACTAATCAAGAAAAGCTACAACTTTACTAATTTCTATCATCAAACAGGTCAAGGGAAAACATCGGACTCAGAGTTTATTGTTGATAACTCTCTCTATCCGCTTGGAAGAGGGGCTGTGTTCTTCACAAATCCAAGTAATGAGTATACAGCGACACCTGAGCTGTTAAAGGATGAAGGGTACCATTCTTCTGTCATTCATGCGAATAACAAAAGTTTCTGGAACCGTGATCTGATCTACGATAGCTTTGGCTACGATAAGTTTTTTGATATTAAATCATTTGATGTGAATGAAGAAAATTCAGTTGGCTGGGGGCTGAAAGATGGTCCATTCTTTGAACAGTCAGCAGAATTGATGAAGTCGATCCCGCAGCCTTTCTATACGAGATTGATTACATTAACCAATCATTTTCCGTTTGATCTAGATGAAGAAGATAAGCTCATTGATGAATATGATTCTAAGAGCAAAACGCTAAACAAATATTTCCCTACAGTGCGTTATCAAGATGAAGCACTTAAGCTCTTTTTTAAAAAGATGAAAGAAGCTGGGTTATACGATAACTCCATTTTTGTTTTGTACGGGGATCATTATGGAATTTCAGAAAACCATAACGAAGCCATGGGGCAATTTTTAAATAAAGAGATTACGCCATTTGAAGAAGTACAGCTACAAAAAGTCCCGTTTGTTGTACACATTCCAGGGATCACAGACCAACATCCAAAAGAAATTGATACGGTAGGTGGTCAGGTGGATCTTCGCCCAACTGTACTCAATCTTTTAGGAATTGATACAAGTAAACAAATTCAATTTGGTCATGATCTTTTATCAAAAGAGACGAATGATTTTACCGTACTCCGTGATGGCAGCTTTATTACGAAGGACAGTGTTTTCACAGATGGTGTTTGCTACAATAAAAAAACGGGTGAGCCAAGAGATGATGAGACTGTGTGTCAGTCTTATGAAGAGAAGGCAAAGCAGGAGCTTCAATTCTCTGATCAAATCATCTATGGGGATCTCCTTAGATTTTATGACCGGAATAGCCCGGACCATTCTCCATCCAAAAAAGAAGATGAAACGAAGCTGAAAAAGGCGTCCTAACATATGAGAAAACCTCTGTTATTTTTACATGCGGAGGTTTTCTTTTTTTGTCTGCCGGCTCATATACTATGAGAGGAGGGATGTAAATGAAGACAACGTCGTTTGGGAAAATTGAATGGGAGCTAGATGGAGAGGAAAAGGATCATGTAGCAAAGCAGCTAGGGATAGGGAATGCGGCTTTCCATTTATCCAATCAAATCAGCACTGAGTATCTCCTTTTACCGGGATATCGACTTCCGGAAGGCATCCACTCATTTTCTTCCATAGGTGAGTTGCAGAAATTTATTGCGCCTTACAGGCTGCAGCAATCCGATGATTGGATCAATGGAACGTATGAATATGATAGTGCTCAATTAGAGGAAGAGCTGAGCCGCTTGAAAGCCGCATTTCCTTTTCTTCAAATGAGCATCATAGGTCATTCAGTGCTAGATACACCTATTTATGAAATCCGAACAGAGCCTGTTCAGCATTTACATTCTGTTCATTTGAATGCCTCTTTTCATGCAAATGAATGGATCACGACGTCTGTTTTAATAAAATGGCTGAAATCGCTTTGTTTGGCTGCATCTGATCCTGTGCAAGCAAGGCACCATGAAGCTGTTCATATTCTGCGAACCACAGCTCTCTCCATCGTACCTATGGTGAATCCAGATGGTGTGGACCTCGTACGGAATGGACCAGAGTCACTTGGTCTCAGCAGTGAAGAATTCACATCGGTACATGATAGATATGCTGATTATCAGGAATGGAAAGCAAATATAAGAGGGGTGGATTTGAACAATCAATTTCCTGCTTATTGGGAGATCGAATACTACCGTCATGAGACGAAGGCTCCGTCCAATCGAGGTTTTCCTGGATATCAGCCGCTAACAGAGCCAGAAGCGAAAGCAATGGCAAATCTAGCGTTACGAAAACGCTTTGACCGGCTTGTTGCTCTCCATACACAAGGAGAAGAGATATACTGGGGCTTTCTTGGTCATGAACCAGCCATCTCAAAAGTAACGGTCAAACGATTCGAGCAAGTCAGCGGCTATAAACCAGTTCAATATCTTGATAGCTATGCAGGCTATCGCGATTGGTTTATTTATCAATGTCACAATGAGGGCTATACAGTCGAGCTTGGTCTAGGAAAAAATCCTCTTTCCATGAATCAATTCGACACCATCTATGAGAAAACAAAGCAGTTGTTATGGGAAGCATGTAAGTGTTAAAAAGCACCTGACAGGTGCTTTTTACATTTGAACATGAAGCGATTTCTTATTGTCAATAAAAATAATGGTAGGGTAATTGACGAAGACCGCCCTGTGAGCTATTGTGAAAGGTGTGCATGTAAAAAAAAGGATATGTTTTAGGGAGATGTCGATCATTGAGTGCTCAAAGCCTGTGGAAAAGGAATTTCACTTACTTATTTATGTCTAAAATGTGCAAAATAACAGCTGATAGTTTATCTTTCAATACCATCTTGTGGCTTTTAGTACTAGGCGGAAAAGGGGCAATTGGAACAGCCTTTTTTATTGCGGTCAGCTTCGTTCCGCAAGCCATTGTCGGGCCGCTCATTACCCCAATGATGAAGCCGCATCAACTGAAATTTTGGATGTGCTTTGCTGATTTAACTAGAGGAGCAATCATTCTTGTGATCGTGGTCAGTTACTTCAATGGTTTCACGCCGTTAGCACTTGTTATTGGCTGTATGCTACTTCATTCGGCGACAGGTGGCTCCTACGAACCAGCGTCTGTATCCATTATTCCAAAGCTTGTCCATGAGGACCTCATACAAAAAGCGAATGCAACTATTCAATCAGCAAGTCATGTAGTCAGGCTTGTGACGGTCACGGTTTGTGGTGTCATGATTGCGTTTGTAGGGGTAGGGTATACAATGCTTGTGATTATTCCTCTTTATCTCTTGTCCGCTTTACTCGTATTCATCATTACATATGAAACAGAAATCATCATTGATCAAGCCAAAAAAGGGCTATCATACGGTAAAAGATTGATTCGAGGATTTTCACTTGTGAGAAAGCATCATATATTATTTCCATTGGCGATTTTTTGTGTCTGCTCGAACTTTGCTGCCGCACCATGGGAAGCATTGTCTGTTATTTATTTAACAGAGGATTTACATAGTGGACCAGTGGTCTATTCATTAATTAAAGTCACAACAGCACTAGGTGCATTCTTGATGGGGTTTGTTTTGACAAAGGTAAAAGTGAACCGGTATGGGCTGCTGTTTATAGGTGCCGGGATTGTTGATGGAATCTCATTCTTTATTACAGGCATGAACGCATTTTTACCACTTGTCTTTATATCAGCTTTTGCATTAGGTGCCGCCATCAGTGCAGTCAACGTGCCTGAACATACAATGATTCAATTGTCAGTAAAAGCAGAGGATCAGCCGCAAGTGTATGCAATTATCAATATGATCTCCTTCTTCATGATCCCATTAGGCGCTCTCATTGGCGGCTATATGGCAACACGATTTGGGTCTGGGTATGTCATTGCGGCGGGCGGCATTATTGAAGCTGTGTCTGGGATATGCCTGCTGTTATTCACAAAGATTGGAAAGGTAGAGAGGGCGGATTTGACGATTGAACGGGACAAACCTTCTTTAAATGCAACATGAGCATGGCATGATGGATTGCGAATAGGTTACAATGAGGACGAGAAAACATGAGGATTTCAATGGAAAGGGGCAAGAAATGTGGCCATAGCAGATGTCACCATCATTCCAATAGGCACAGAAACACCAAGTGTCAGTGCTTATGTAGCAGATGTACAAAGAATTTTAGAAGGCTTTCAAAAAGAAGGGAAAATTAATTATCAATTAACACCAATGAATACGTTAATTGAAGGTGAATTAGCCGTTTTATTTGAAGTCATTCAGCGCATTCATGAAGCACCTTTTGAAAAGGGACTGCACCGCGTAGCGACCAATATCCGCATTGATGACAGGCGTGACCAAACCACAACGCTTACAAGTAAAATAGAAAGCGTGAATAAGCACTTGAATCAATAAAAAAAAGCCTGCTCTATGCAGGCTTTTTTTAATGTGCAGTTGGATAACCGCTATAGATGATGGTCATGACAGTAAACCAGCCAAAAACCAAAAATGTTGCGCCAGCAAAAGCGATGGCAAGTACATTCACTTTTTTAAGTGAACGATAGATTCCGAGCGCAGCTAAAATCGTGACTAGACCAAAAATAATGACGAGCATCATGTGAAAGTCCCCCTTTGTCATCAATCCCCTTGATTTCCTTTCTTTTCATTTTAACCGTTTTCATAAAGCTTGTCGAGTAGATTCCAGTTGACGATTGTTTGAATTTTTATTGTCTAACCTTCATAATAAAAAAGAATGAATAAAGTAGGTGATGAAAATGAATTGGAGAAGAATGCCACTAGGCTATGTACAAGCGAATGCGTATATTTGGAAAAATGAGCACGGAGAATGCATAATCTTTGATCCAGGCGGTGAAGCACAAAAGCTGATTTCCTATGTAAAAGAAAAACAGCTGACACCGCTTGCTGTCTTACTGACACATGCTCATTTTGATCATATCGGTGCCGCAGATGAGGTGCGTGCAGAGTGGAGAGTGCCACTCTATGTACACGAGAATGAAAAAGAATGGCTCACGAACGCTGAATTAAACGGTTCAGCTCGATTGATTGGGAATGGAATTACGGTCAAGGAAGCAGAAAAATTAATTACGTCAGAAGGAACGCTTCAAATTGGATCGTTTACATTAGAAATGTTCCACACTCCTGGGCATTCACCAGGTAGTGTATCTTACTATTCGGCCGAAGAAGGATTTGTGATTTCTGGTGACACGTTATTTGAAGGCGGCATCGGAAGAACCGATTTAGTAGGGGGCAGTCAAGAAGTGCTGCTTCAATCAATTCATAACAAATTATTGTCATTACCAGAATCAACTCTTGTTTTAAGTGGACATGGCGGTGAAACGACTGTACTCACGGAGCAGGAACAAAATCCATTTATCAATGGTTTTTCTCTTTAAACGTATGAAAAAAAGCATCTCTTTTGATAGAGATGCTCAGCGTGTAGACAAACCCTCGCATTCGTTGTCAGTCCTGCGTGCTGGTGCTCACGAATGTCAAATTCGCTCCGCGCCAGTACTCGTCCTTCCTAGAATTCAAAGGTTTTCTATCACGCTGAAAAGAAGACAAAGTGCTAAAATCAAGATCATTTTAGCACTTTGTCAACAATCTGAGCATCTCTTTTGATAGAGATGCTTTTTTCAATTAATGTCCGGTACCGGGAACCATGATGAAAATCGAATAATATGTAAATCCGGCAAAGAAAATCGTCAAGTACGCTCCGAAAATGTAAATATACATTCTTTCGGATAAATTCAAGTAGGATAAAAATACAAAAAGAACGGTTTGACCGAAGAACAGCAACGATGCATCTTTCATATGCCCTAAATAGAACATGACAGCAAAAATACCCGTCCAAAAGCCAAGCACGCGGAACATGCGATTCATTTCTTTCCCTCCCCTTAAAAAACCCCTTTGATTCATATTATAGCTGATCACCACTTGTTATGTAAACATTTACATTTTTGACAACGTGTGAACATTTATTTTGCGAGTAGAAAAAAATTTTTTGAAAAAGTGAACAAAACGTGTTTATGCCGAAATACATGAGGGTACTTACTCCATAAGAGAAAAGGTTAACGACCTAAGGAGGAAGACTAATGAGTGACATTACTTTTTATTCATACCCGAGCTGCACGTCTTGCCGCAAAACAAAACATTGGCTTAAGGCGAATCAAATTGATTTTAAAGAGCGTCACCTTTTCAGAGAAACGCCAACCCTAGAAGAATTAAAAAAGATCCTTTCCTTAACAACAGAAGGAATGGATGAAATTTTAGCCACACGAAGCCAGGCTTTTAAAAGCTTAAATTTAAATATTAATGATTTAAAAGTAAACGAGGTTCTTCAACTTCTCATTGAAAAACCAAAACTGCTCCGAAGACCAATTATCATTGATGGAAATAAATTAGTAGTAGGCTATAATCCCGGAGAACTCATGAAATTATCAAAAAAGAAAGCGATTCATCAATCAGTTTCCTAATAAAAACGAAGATCAGCTGAAACATGCTTCAGCCGTCTTCGTTTTTGTGCTGAACTGGGCTAGCTGGGTTCGAACCAACGATCACGGAGTCAAAGTCCATTGCCTTACCACTTGGCTATAGCCCAATATCAAACGTGTAATGATATTGTTCACCATCTACGGTCATTTATACATAAAAGTTGTATGTCACGAGTTTTAAGTGAAAAAGGAGCGGAAGAAGTAAATGAAAAATGAAAAATCTAAGCAATTATATGAATTTATCCTAAAAGAAGCCCCTGTCATGACCGAAGAATGGCTAAAGACAAGAACAGAAGAAGGTTCATTATATTCCAAACATGCTTCAGAGGAAACGGAAATGAAGCTGAAGGAACAGAACACAGCGTTTATTCAAACCATTGCAGCAACGCTTGTGACGCTATCAGATAAAGTAGAAAATCATTTGAAAAAGTGGTCTGTTGATATTGCCCGTGATCGAGCAGTGCACGAGGTGCCGTTATATGAAATCATTGGACAATTTAAGATCTTCCGCCACATTTTCTGTTCGAGAATTGAGACATTCACCCAAGAAACAGAGCTTGAAGTGACCCTGCAAGATGTGTGTCAGTGGAATCAGCACTTTCACGCCACATTTGATGACATGATTGAGCGTTTATCAGAAGAATATGACCGCGTGACACTCAGTCAGCTGAATGCACAAAGAGAGATGATTCAAGAGCTGAGTGCTCCTGTTATTCCAGTATCAAAGGAAATCGGGATTTTGCCACTGATCGGAGAAATCGATACGTACCGGGCCAAAATCATTCTGGAATCTGTGCTAGAACAGGCTTCAAGACTTCGTCTAACGCATTTATTTATTGACATATCTGGCGTACCTATCGTTGATACGATGGTTGCTTATCAGCTGTTTAAAGTGGTGGACAGCGCGAAGCTACTTGGAATTGAGACGATTATATCAGGGATTCGCCCAGAGATCGCTCAAACTGTAGTGAAACTCGGCATTGATTTCTCAAAAGTAAATACTGAGCACAGCCTTGCAAAAGCGTTAGAAAAAAGAGGATTTCGTATCTTTGAAGAGCAGCCGCAAGAAGCCACATGACCAAAAAACCTGAACTTGTAAAAGTCAGGTTTTTTTATATGCACTTTTTTTAAAAACCACGTTTTCCATCGCAAGCTGATGATTTTTTCGTTTGATTAGGCGTTAAAATGATAAATTGCTCTTTTGTCAGACAGATTCCTCCGACTTACAATATAGTCAGAGAAGGGAGTGAACCATTTGTATGGGATTGAAAATTTGGGACAAGAGCTGCTAGAAGAAGCATGCCGCATGAGAGCATCTGATGTGCACATTGTTCCAAAAGAAAAGGAAGCGACGGTATCTTTCCGCGTAGACTCAGATTTAATTCAGCAAAGAACTATTGATAAAAAAAGTGGCGAGCGACTCATTGCTCATTTTAAATTTTTATTTTCTATGGATATTGGGGAAAAAAGGAGACCTCAAAATGGGTCACTAGCTGTGATGCTAAGAAGAGGCCAGGTGTTTATTCGAATGTCTACCTTACCAACTGTAAATAATGAGAGTTTAGTGATTAGAATATTGCCGCAGGATCATGTTCCGAAAATAAAACATCTGTCACTATTTCCGAAAGCCTCCACCAAATTATTATCGTTTTTGAATCATTCGCATGGGCTGATTTTATTTACCGGTCCAACCAATTCAGGGAAAACAACAACCCTCTATTCATTGATCCAGTTTGCAAAAAAGAATTTCAACCGAAATATTATTACACTTGAAGACCCAGTAGAAACAAGAAATGAAGAAGTGTTACAGGTTCAAGTAAATGAAAAAGCCGGCATCACATATGCCGCAGGATTACGCGCTATTTTAAGACATGATCCAGATATGATTGTGCTAGGAGAAATAAGAGATGCTGAAACGGCACGAACGGCAATTAGAGCAGCGCTAACTGGCCATTTAGTGATGAGTACACTCCATGCGAAAAATGCAAAAGGAGCTCTTTATCGTATGCTTGAATTTGGTGTCACAATGAATGAACTTGAACAAACAATGGTTGCGATTGCTGCGCAGCGATTAATCGAGCTCACCTGTCCTTTTTGCGGAGAAATATGTCAGCTTTACTGTAAATTAAATCGACCAGTCAGGCGAACAAATGTATTTGAACTGCTGTTCGGAAAAGAGCTTGGTGAGTGTATCAAGGAGGCGAAAGGAGAATATGCTCACTCGTCATATGAAACACTGCAAAGATTAATTCGTAAAGGAGTGGCACTTGGCTATTTATCGAAAAATACCTATCATCGCTGGGTTTATGAAGAAGCAAGCCTCTAAAGCGTGGTCTAAAAAGGATCAAGCGGAATGTCTATCAAAACTTTCTCAATTGATTCAGGCTGGATATACATTGATTGAGGCATTAACAATGGTAAATATTCAGTTGTCGAATAAACAGCAGCAACAATTAACACCGGGCATTCAGTGGCTGCTCGAAGGGGAGCCTTTTTATGTGGTGCTAGAAAGACTCCAATTTCAGCGGGAAGTCATCGCCATTTTAAGTTTCTCCGAAAAGCATGGCAGTCTAGCAACAGCACTTGAACAAAGCGCACGGTTTTTAGAGAAAAAAATCAAACAGACAGACACGTTTAAACGCATGTTACGTTACCCGATTTTCCTCATCTTTACGGTTTTGATCGTGCTCATACTTGTTCAGCAAATGATCATTCCTCAATTTTCTCTCTTGTACTCCTCGATGGATACCCGAATGTCATGGCTGATTCAAGGTATGTTTGGATTTTTCCAAATACTGCATGTATCTCTCCTTCTCATCGGCTGTGCGTGTATTTGTCTGACTGGATACTATACCTTCTTTTTTAGGAAAAAATCTACCCTTGAGAAGCTGAGGGTGATCAGCAAGTTTCCTTCTTTATATAAAGGAATGAGGCTCATGCATACGTACCTTTTCTCTCTACAGTTAAGCGGACTGCTTCAGGCTGGATTATCGATGTACGAGAGCTTACTAGCTTTTAAGCAGCAAAGCTACTTACCCTTTCTTCAAGAAATATCAGTACAGATGATTGAAGAGTTAAGAAAAGGAGAGAGCATGGCATATCAAGTGAGCCTGTCTCCCTTTTTTGAAAAACATTTTGCTGCCGTCATCGAGCATGGTGAAGCGAGCGGGATGCTTGCAAGAGAAATGTACACGTACAGCCAATTTCTATTAGAGAATGCAGAGCTAAAAATTGAAAAATGGATGTCGTGGCTGCAGCCGGTTATCTATGGTCTGACGGCAATTCTAATACTCGTTGTGTATTTATCTATTCTTTTACCAATGTATCAACTGATGGAGCAAGTGTAAGAAGGAGGACAAAGACATTGAATGATAAAGGATTTACTCTGTTAGAAATGTTAATTGTCATGCTTGTGATTTCGATTCTTTTACTTATTACCATTCCGAATATCACTCGTCACCATCAAACGATTCAAGCAAAGGGCTGTGAAGGGCTTAAATCAATGGTGAACACACAGGTGATGGCATATGAATTAGAGCACGATGGCAAGACACCATCTTTAGCTGAATTAGAAAAAGAAGGCTATGTCAAAAAGGGATTAACGTGTCCTAATGGAAAAGCGATTGTTATTCAAAACGGGCATGTGAAACATGAATAAATTAGTTTTTCATGAAAAGGGTTTTACCCTCATAGAACAGCTTATGATCTTACTGGTTCTATCGACTCTATTGTCGATCATAGGGGTAAAAATCCCAAATGTAATAGAAGGTGCTGAAGCCAAAAGACAAGTGAACATCATGAAACAAGATTTTCAATTAGCTGCTTATACTGCATTTGTCAAAAAAACACGTGTGTATGTGGAATTGCATCTACCACATGTATCGTATCAAGTAATTGATCAAAAAGATGGCGAAGTAATTGCTTCTTTTCAGCAACAAAAGGGAAGTATTAAGGCTTCAACATTTACACAAGGTATCTATTTTAATGTAAACGGACATCCAAGCAGCGGCGGGTCTCTCATTATTCAATTTGGCAGCCAAACGTATAAGCTCACGATCTATTTAGGAAGCGGGCGAATCCATGTTCAAAAGCAATAGGGGGTTTAGTACGGTTGAAACGCTGTTTGCTTGTCATATCTTCCTATTTGCAGTCCTTGTTCTCATGCCATCCTATGAAAAAATCATGATAGGGAAAAATGAAGTAAGAGCCAAACTTGAAGCTTACCAAATTTTGCATGAACAGATGAATGAATCGTTCATAAAGGGTACAAAATCCTCTGTCAAAAAAAAGCGAGGCGACATCACATATGCATTCAATTGGAGTAAAGAGAAGGGATGTGTATCATACAACTTACACAAAAAGCAGACCATATGTTTTCACCAGGCTGCTGAACGGTGAACAAGGTTTTACGCTTGTCCAGGCTCTGTGGCAATTGCAGCTATTTTTGTTCCTTTCTTTTGGCTGTGTACCGCTCTTTTCAACAGCTTCGAAAGCTCATCCTTTTGAAGAGATGAACCGATTTTCACTAATGGAGTGGAAACAGACTGTCCTGCAATTAGATGAAGAATTAAGCCGAGCAACGGCTATTCGATCGGTGCAGGGAGGTAAAGCGTTAGAATATGTATCTGATCAAGGGCGAGTCGTAACGATTGAACCATATCAAGAAATGCTTCGAAAACGAATGGATCAAGCTGGTCATCTTCCTTTATTACAAAAGGTGAAAGAATGTCGCGTAAGAACAAATCAGCATAGAGCTATCCTTAAAGTCACAGATGAATCTGGTAAGGTGTATGAAGCTGTTTTTTTCATATATAAAGGGGTGGTTCCTACATCGTGAAAAGAGAGGGAGGATTTATCTATCTGCATGTACTGGCTGCAATTCTATTTTTTCTCTTGATCCTAGGGGCGATGACGATGGGGTTTCAAAAAGAGCTGAGAAGTGCAGAGCTGACGATTTCTTTTTATAAAAAACAGCAGCTTTTCAGGGTGGGGGTGAGTGAAGCTATCCGTCCAATACATCATTTGTGTGAAAAGCAGCAAACTCATATTCACACGGAAGAAGGTCGCGTGACTTTAAGGCAGATGACATGTGATCAAAAGAAAAAGCGTATCCACATGTTAGTCAGTGTGAAAACAAAGGATGGTTTATCAGATGAGCGGGAACTCGTGCTAAATTGGAAGACCCATGAAATTATGAAATGGACAAACCCTGAATAGCCAGTGTATAAAATGATCCTCTTCCTGGTAACACTTGAAGAAAGAAGAGGTGAATGTGCTTGAAAACCAATGACTATGTAAAATATATGACACAGGAAATCATTAAATATATGAATACACCGCGAGACGAACGGAAGGAACATAAACAAGAGAAATTGCAAACGAAACCGCCATTTTCACAGCGTTTATTTGGGGTTTTGCCGTTTGGATTTTCAATGATGCTAAAAAAACGTAAACGACATCGTCAAAAGTAAAAAGCCGCCAGCAGGCGGTTTTTTTATGCCTCTTTAGCTATACTCTTCCACAACAATCACTTTATTGACCTTGTTTGAGTAAGGGTTATAAGAAATAGTGACATATACCCCAAATTCTTTGGTGTGGTCTTTTAACGTAATATGATACTGTTTTACAGATTCTTTCTCACGATGACGGTCCCATACTTTTTGTTTGAATAAGACTTGCGTTAGCGGATATCGTTTCTTTGCTTCTTTGACTGCCCGTGTTTCCCATTGATCTGCTGCGGCAGTGAACCCTTTCGCATCCGCAGGATTGGCGTCTTGAATCATAGGACCCAACAGTAAACCGAGCATAATTATCATCTTTCCGTATTTCACTTATCATCACCTCACCTGTTATTATTCTGACCAAATGCTGCACTTTTATGTAAATTTTTAAGAAGTACAAATGTCACACAAAAAAATGTTGAATACGGCGAAAGAACGAGAAAATGGAAGAAATTTCTCGTAATGGTTCTTGTTTAAGAACAAAATGGACTAATTTGACGTTTTGGGTTTTATAGGTATTTCCTTATACTGTATGTAATCGTTCTTTTTAAAGAACAATCGTTCAAGGAGTTGGAGAATGAATGAAACAGTCGCTCTTTGTACTCTTTTGTGCCATTTGTTTGATTTTCACGTCTCTCTTGATCACACCAACGAACGCTTCTTTTAACGATGTTGAGCACTCAAACTTCGTCATGAAAACATGCGAAAATTTTGAACAGACGGACCAGCATTGTCAACCTACCAAATGGGATAGAAGTCATTTGGAACTCATCGATCAAACGATGATCAAAGGAACAGTCTGCGCACCTCAAAGCTTGAGCATGACATTAAAAAATAGTGGACAGCCTATTGCACACTCTGAATGGAAATGGGAATTACATAAAGTGAAAAGTGAGGAGCCGTTACAAGATGGTCATATTCTTGAAAAAGGCTCTATACAGTCCCTTCTTTCACAAGAAACAACGACTGTCACGACAGATAAAGCAAAAACGAATGGAATCTATGCGTTCAAAATCTATTATCCTAAAGGTTTTGAAGGATCTGAAGAAACATTTATATGGTCTAAACCAATGCAGCTCGCAAAGTGTCAAGAAAAGGCATCCTAAATGGAGCTGTCTTTGAAATGAAACAATGATAGGCGAAGGGGAGAAGAGATCATGAAAAAATGGATGAAGATGTCTGGAAGTATTCTTTATGTAGTGGTGTTCACGGTGATGATTGCAAGTATTATTGTCGTATTGTCATCAAGAACTACTGGGGGAGATCCTCAAATTTTCGGTTATCAATTCAAACAAGTATTATCTGGCTCAATGGAACCAGAATTTACGACTGGCTCACTCATTGTCGTAAAAGAAGTGACTTCACCGGAGGCGCTAAAAAAAGGAGATATTATCACGTTTCAAACGAAGCAGGACCAGTCTTATGTGACCCACCGAATTGTTGGAGTGAAAGGAAAGGGAGCAAATAAAGCCTTTGAGACGAAAGGTGACAACAATATGTATCAGGACGGCACGCTAGTAAAAGCGGATCAGGTGACTGCGCAGTATACGGGTGTGAACATTCCTTATGCAGGAACGCTTCTTTCGTATGCAGGGACCTCGGCTGGAACCGCGTTGCTACTCATTATACCAGGTGTGATGCTGCTCGTTTATTCAACTCTTCATTTTGTGGGAGCTGCAAAACACCGAAGACACACGGCTGATTTACAGATGTCAGAGGAACAAGCTTAAATTTTCGTTTGTAACCTAATTAGGTTTCAATAAAACAATTCAATAGGGGGTTCATTCATGGCAAAGAAAAGATCAATTCGTTTAGGTGTATTATCAGGGGCTTTAGGCCTGGCATTAATCGGTGGGGGGACATGGGCGGCGTTTAACGATGTAGAAACGGCAAATGCGGTCTATTCGACAGGAGAGCTGGATTTATCTGCAAAAGAGAACTCCGGCGCCATCAACCTTTCAAACTTAAAACCTGGTGATCGCATCAAGAAAGAATTTAATTTTGAAAATAAAGGATCACTTGCGATCAATCAAGTGCTGATGAGTCTTGATTACAGCCAGTTTCAAGATGGAGCTTCCGCGAAAAATGGCGGTAAGAATACAGCTGAAGAATTTCTTAGCCAGTTTCAGGTGAGTGTTCTGACGGTTGGAGCCGAAGGTGGAAATGGTTATCCGAAAAATATTATCTTAGACGCTGCAAACCTGCTTGACTTGCATCAACTAACGGCAAAACAGGATCAGACCGCATTTGAAAAGCTTCGTCATGCCGTCGATGAGAAGTTTTTACATGAAAGTGGGAAGATTAATGTAGCAACTGTTGATGGAACAGTGGCTCCAGAGTATGACGGCATACCAAAGAACCCGTTTGATTACGATAAAATGGAAATGATCATTGAATTTGTCAATGACCAGACGAAGGATAAAGCCGGTCACTATATCCAAAATAAATACCAAGGCGATGCGATTCAAATTGATCTTTCCTTCGAAGCGACTCAGTGGAATGGTTTAACGATCAATCCCAAAAAGCATACGGATGAAAAAGGCTACGTGAAAGAAAACGAAAAAGCACACAGCGAAGATAAAAAATAAAGCCAGTCTTTAGACTGATATCAAGTTCTGCATAGCAATTGGAGGAGTATGCGCTAAAATGTGCGCTTTACTCCTCTTCTTGCTTTTTTCTCCAGATTTGATAATCTAAAAATTCACGAAATTGCTTTTTCGAAACCCCTGATGTCATTGCATCTCGAACTAGTTTTTCCCATTCACTATCTAATTGACCATCGTATTCGGTTTCATCTTTTTCGTGTAACAGTGTATGAACCGAGACGTCCAGAACAGCGGAGACTTTTTCAAGAAATTGAATGGAGGGGTTTGTTTGCAAGTTTCTTTCTATTGAGCTTAAATAAGACTTCGCTACCCCAGCCTTTTCGGCCAGTTCTGATAGTGAGTAGCCTTTTTCATTGCGGTATTGTTTAATACGCTGGCCAATCAATGTCATCACCTTCCTTTCGATATTATAGCACATTCAGAAAGGTTTGATAGAATGACTTCTTACCAGAGGGTGAGACTCAGAGGACTTTTCACTTGATTTGAGGAATTGACGGACTTCTTCAACTGTTAGCCCTGCTTTACGAGCTTCAAGTAATAATTGAACCCATTCACTGTCTAATATGTTCGTTTTCTTTTCCATACAAATACCCTCCTAAAATACTGAATCATGTATTTCAGGCACTTAACGCATGAAATGGAAAGACACAGGTGGTAAGACCTCATAGTTTGCTTGCGTCATTTTTCCGCCCAATACAAACAGACAAACGTTGCTTTTGGCTGATCGAAAATTGTTCGTCACATGAAAGGGAGGGGACCTATAGGTCAACCTCCTCTTTTTTGCTGTAAGTAAAAAAGTCCGCCATTTTCAATCGTAAGACTGATTTTTGGTTCATATAAAGTTTTGAGTGCTTGTCTTTCTATTTCATATTCTACAGACGTGTCTGAAGTCCCTTCATAAAATTGGTTTAAAAGTTCAGTGTCTTCTTTCCATTTTTGAACAGCTCTTACCGCCCAATCATCTGGTTCTTCATGGGCGTAATGCTCCATTAAACTGTAGAGCCGTTTGACTCCGCTTTCTGGCTTGATCATTGTACTCATCGTAAAGCAATAATCGGGAATTTGAGATGACAGCTCACGGGTTTCCAGCTTTTCTTGAAATTGTTCAACGACTTCTCCGCGTATTAGATGAAGTCCTAGTGACAATAGCTTATCCTTCTTTCGATCTGCGAGATAAGAAATTTTCACATTGAGACCAAGCCAAGGCTCGAGTGCGATTTGGTTCTTCATGAGCGGAGTGACTCGTTCATAGAGACGGATAAATCGGCCCTGCTGTTTGACAGCTTCAAAAATTTGAAATAAACGAGGGGAGCCAAAGTGGATAAATTCACCCTCAATGGTATCATCCACTTTTTTTTGATCGGTGATGAGGGTCAATTGCCGCGGCTCCGGAACTCCACCAGTTTTTTCAAGCCAGTGCCAATAAAAAGGGCGGTTCATAATTAATTTGTCCATCTCGATGGTCAGTTGTACGGTCATATGTCCTGTACTTTCTTCTAGTATGTCGCATTGATTTGCCTGAAAAAAACGGAGAAGAAAGGTATGAATGTCACGCTGCTCCATTGGTCAACTCTCCTTTATGAGCCTTGCTGTCTTTTTTCTAAAAGCGGTGTTTTGGCTTCTGTTAAATAGGAAGCAAACTGGGTTAATTTCTTTTTCATGTCACCGTCAGATTCGTGCTGAAAGAGAATCTGATGCAGCTTTGTTTCGGCATCTTTGATATCGATTCGCGTTAAAATATCATCTAGATCGCCAATGACGTTTTCGAACAATTGAATTTTTTCGTATAAAAGTTTTAAGATGTGTTCCTCAACGGTACCGTTTGTTGCCATGTTGTAAATGTGGACATCTCGCTCTTGTCCAAGGCGGTGGATACGTCCAATTCGCTGTTCTAGACGCATCGGGTTCCACGGAAGATCGTAGTTGATGATTTGGTTACAAAACTGAAGATTGATTCCTTCGCCGCCTGCTTCTGTGGCAATTAACACTTGCGCCCGTTCTCTAAATAAATCTTTCATCCAATCCTTCTTGCCTCGCTTAAAGCCGCCACGAAAAGGAACGGAGCTGATGCCATTTTGCTGAAGAAACCATTGTAAATAAATTTGTGTCGCGCGGTATTCGGTGAAAATAATGACCTTTTCATTTAACTGCTGAATAAGCTTGACGACTTCAAGTGCCTTTGTGTTTTGCTGCACTTGATTGATTTTCTCCATAATTTGCGCTATTGCAGAGGATCCAAGGATATGTTTTTCATCTTCCTGCATTTTTTTAATTGTCATATAGACCGCCTCGCGGCTTGAACAGCATTCCCGTTCCAAAGTCATGATGGAAAACATGTGTTTAGTATAGGACGGGTTCTCTTTCAGCTTACAGATTTCATCATATAATGCTTGTTCCGTTGGAGAGAAATCAATGGAAATCGTTTTGACATGCCGCTTTGTCCACTCGATGCCTGTGTCTTGTCTTCGGTTACGAATCATCACTTTATTCACAAGCTGTTTTAAACGATCATGGTCTTCTAGCTGTAAATCCTTTTTGGCAAAGACATCTTTAAACTGATGTTCATTTCCTAGGTGACCTGGCTTCAGAAGGGAGACAAGATTAAATATTTCTCCAATACGGTTTTGGATAGGCGTCGCTGTCAACAGCAAGCAGAATTTCTTGTTTAGATTTCTCACAAATTCATAGTTTTTCGTTTTATTGTTTTTCAGTTTGTGTGCTTCATCAATAATGACCATATCGTAGGCAATGGATAAAATAGTGTCTCGGTGCGGCTGTCTTTTGGCTGTATCAATGGAGGAAACCACGACGTCACACTGCTCCCATACGTAGCTCTTTTTTTGTTCGACAGCATCAATATAAAATTTTGTCCGCAGCTCCTGTACCCATTGAGATACGAGAGAGGCGGGGACGAGTATGAGAATTTTCTTGGCAAGTCCACGAATCATGTATTCTTTGATAATCAGTCCTGCTTCTACGGTTTTTCCAAGTCCCACTTCATCTGCTAAAATGGCTTTTCCATTCATTTCTTCTACGACTCTTCTGGCTACTTCAAGCTGATGTTTTAAAGGCGTGAATGCAGGCAGATGGGCAGGAGCTTGCAGTCCTTCAAATGAATCAATGGCTGTGATTTTTTGGATCTGCGCCGCTAAACGGTACATTTCCCAGTTTGCCCAGGGGCCGTCTGCTGTAAGCCGCTGCTGAAATTCACTGGCCCAATCCTGATCAAAAATCGTTTGAATATTCAATGTGGTCGCCTGCCTTTCTAGTAGGTGAGGATAAAATTGTTCTGTATTTAAACGCTTCATTTTTTAAGAGGTCTTGAAAAGACTAGATATTTGAATAAAAGCGAACGATATTGAATGGTTTTTTAAGAAATGTTAATGATTTTTCTGTTGCTCTTCATCCGTTTCTAATGGTAGGATGTTGGTAAGTGATCTAGAAAATAAATCACCCATTTTGATAGTATGTCCAACAAATGTGAAAAATATGAGCGGATGATGGTATGGGGAGAGACTTGGCGGTTATTTAGCACCGGCAGGCGCCGAAGGAGCAAACTGAATCGTTTCAGTGAATCTCTCAGGCAAAAGTACTCTTACCGGACGCAACTCTGGAGAGTGTTTGCTCATCGTTTTTTTAGCAAACCACCAAAGGGGAAAACGCACAATGATGTTGTGCTGTAAACTTTCAGGTGCAAGGACAGAGACTTCTTTTTGTTAAAAGGGAGCGCTCTGTCCTTTTTTGCTGTGATTTTTTTCTGAAAATTCAGCTTGTGATCTGCACTGAAAGAAAAAAGGGGGAAACGATTGATGTTGAAACGAACACCGCTTTTTCATGCGTATGAAACGTTTGGCGCAAAAACCATTGACTTCGGGGGCTGGGAATTACCTGTCCAATTTTCTTCCATTAAAGAAGAGCACGAAGCTGTTCGAAAAAAAGCAGGGCTTTTTGATGTGTCTCACATGGGTGAGGTGGAAATCAAAGGTCAAGACGCCCTTCCTTTTTTACAAAGGTTATTAACCAATGATGTGTCTAAGCTGACAGACGGTAAGGCACTATATACAGCCATGTGCTATGAAGATGGCGGGACAGTGGATGATCTGCTCGTCTACCAAAAAGAAAAGAACGATTATTTGCTTGTCATTAATGCATCAAATATCGAAAAAGATGTGGAATGGCTGCTTCAGCACCAAGGTGAGAATGACGTATTGATCCAAAATGTCTCGGATCAAATCGCCTTGCTAGCCCTTCAAGGACCTCTTGCTGCTGACATCATGAAAGATGTAGCGGATGAAGAAGTGACATCGCTCAAGCCATTTGCATTTTTATCAAAAGCTGAGGTTGCTCAAAAAGAGGTGCTTGTTTCAAGAACGGGCTACACAGGAGAAGACGGCTTTGAAATCTACTGCCAGTCAGAAGATGCGGTCCACATTTGGTCGGCTTTATTAAAAGCAGGCGCACCAAAAGGGTTAATACCGTGCGGGCTCGGTGCACGAGACACCTTGAGATTTGAAGCAAGACTTCCGCTTTATGGCCAGGAGCTGACAAAGGATATCTCTCCATTAGAAGGCGGGATTGGCTTTGCGGTCAAAACGGATAAAGAAGCCGATTTTATTGGCAAAGAAGCGCTCAAGAAGCAAAAAGAAGAAGGGCCGAAGCGAAAGCTTGTCGGCATTGAAATGATAGATAAAGGGATTCCGCGCACAGACTATCCGGTCTTTTCAGGAGAAAAGCAGATTGGGGTAGTCACAACGGGCACACAATCCCCAACATTAAAGAAAAATATCGGGCTTGCTTTAATCGAATCTTCTCAGGCGCAGCTTGGAACAGAGATAGAAGTTCAAGTTCGCAAAAAACGTCTAAAAGCGAAAATCGTCGCAACACCATTTTATAAAAGAGCCAAATAACGAGGGGGAATAGAGGATGAAGCACAGGTATTTGCCGCAAACCGAGCAAGATCAAAAAGAAATGCTGGATGTCATCGGCGTCCAGTCGATTGATGAGCTTTTTTCAGATATCCCAGAAAAAGTGAGATTTAAAGGAACATATCACATTAAACCAGCCGCATCTGAAACAGAGCTTGTAAGGGAATTATCCCGATTAGCTGCAAAGAATAAAGATACGGTTTCCTATGCATCGTTTCTTGGTGCCGGTGTATATGATCATTACCAGCCTGTCATTGTGGATCATGTCATATCGCGTTCTGAATTTTATACAGCATACACACCTTATCAGCCGGAGATTTCACAAGGTGAATTACAAGCCATTTTTGAATTTCAAACAATGATTGCTGAACTGACGGGTATGGATCTTGCTAACTCCTCGATGTACGATGGCGGGACAGCATTAGCTGAAGCGGCGATGTTAGCTGCTGGACATACAAAAAAGAAAAAAGTCGTTGTTTCTGAAACGGTTCATCCTGAAGCAAGAGCCGTGCTCAAAACATACGCCAAAGGACAGCACATCGAAGTTGTTGAAGTGCCTGCGAAAAAAGGACAGACGGATCTAGCAGCATTAGAAAAAGCTGTCTGCGACGAGACAGCAGCCGTTCTTGTGCAATATCCAAACTTTTTTGGTGTCGTCGAACCGTTAAAAGACATCGAACCTATTGCACATAAAGGAAAAAGTCTGTTCGTTGTCTCTAGTAATCCGCTTGCACTCGGGTTACTGACGCCCCCAGGAAAACTTGGAGCAGACATTGTCGTTGGTGATGCGCAGCCGTTTGGCATTCCAGCAGCGTTTGGCGGGCCGCATTGCGGATATTTTGCTGTGACGAAAAAGTTAATGCGCAAAGTGCCAGGTCGTTTAGTCGGGCAGACAGAAGACGAAAATGGTGTTCGTGGATTTGTATTAACCCTTCAAGCGCGTGAGCAGCATATTCGAAGAGATAAAGCGACGTCTAATATTTGTTCGAATCAGGCATTAAATGCATTAGCCGCTTCCGTTGCCATGACAGCACTCGGAAAAACAGGCATCAAAGACATTGCCTATCAAAATGTACAAAAAGCCCACTATGCAAAGACGCAGGCAGAAGCATATGGACTGCTTGCTGATGTAGAAGGTGCCCATTTCAATGAATTTGTCATCAAATTACAAGAACCTGTACAAGAAGCCAATAACCGATTACTTAAAAAAGGAATCATCGGCGGCTATGACTTAGGGAGAGACTACCCAGAGCTTCAACATCACATGCTTGTCGCCGTGACAGAGCTAAGAACAAAAGAAGAAATTGATACGTTCATTAAGGAATTGGGGGATCGCCATGAATAAACAAGATCAGCCGCTTATTTTTGAATTATCCAAAGAAGGAAGAATTGGTTATAGTCTGCCTGATTTAGATGTACCTGAACAGGAGATCCCGTCCTTATTTGATGAGGCGTACATCCGTCATGAGGATGCTGAGCTTCCAGAAGTATCTGAGCTTGATATTATGCGTCATTATACAGCTTTATCAAGACGTAATCATGGGGTCGATTCCGGATTTTATCCTCTTGGCTCTTGTACGATGAAATATAATCCAAAGATTAATGAAAAGGTTGCACGCCTTGCAGGCTTCGCGCAAGTCCATCCACTACAAGAAGCAGACACTGTGCAGGGAGCATTAGAATTGCTATATGACCTAGGTGATCATCTGGAAGAAATCACGGGGATGGACGCTGTGACATTACAGCCTGCGGCAGGAGCACACGGTGAATGGACAGGGCTCATGATGATCCGTGCGTACCATGAAGCAAGAGGGGACCATAAGCGAACAAAAGTCATTGTGCCAGATTCTGCCCACGGAACGAACCCGGCATCTGCGACAGTGGCTGGATTTGAAACCATTACCGTTGCATCTGATGAGAATGGGCTTGTTGATTTAGAGGACCTGCGCCGTGTTGTTAACGAAGAAACTGCTGCTTTAATGCTGACGAATCCGAATACACTCGGCCTATTTGAAGAAAATATTTTAGAAATGGCTGAAATCGTTCATGGAGCTGGCGGCAAGCTTTATTATGACGGCGCCAACTTGAATGCCGTTTTGAGCAGAGCAAGACCAGGGGATATGGGCTTTGACGTTGTTCATTTAAATCTTCATAAAACCTTTACAGGTCCGCATGGAGGCGGAGGCCCTGGTTCAGGTCCTGTAGGCGTAAAAAAGGATTTAATTCCGTACTTGCCAAAGCCGGTGCTTGTGGAGAAAGAAGGACGCTTTTATTTCGATGATGATCGACCAGAATCAATTGGCCGCGTGAAGCCGTTCTATGGTAACTTCGGCATTAACGTCAGAGCATATGCGTATATTCGCTCTATGGGTCCAGATGGCTTAAAGGCTGTAACTGATAATGCCGTGTTAAATGCGAACTATATGATGCGCCGCTTAAGCACTCATTTCGATTTGCCATTTGACCGGCACTGTAAGCATGAATTTGTCCTTTCAGGTAAACGTCAGAAAAAATTAGGTGTGCGTACACTGGATATTGCCAAACGATTACTTGATTTTGGCTATCATCCGCCAACGATCTACTTCCCGCTCAATGTAGAGGAATGCATCATGATTGAACCAACTGAAACAGAATCAAAAGAAACTCTTGATGCCTTCATCGAAGCGATGATTCAGATTGCCAAAGAAGCAGAAGAGAATCCAGAAGTGGTGCAGGAAGCGCCGCATACGACGGTCGTCAAACGAATGGACGAAACAAAGGCCGCGCGAAATCCAGTTCTCGTTTTTGAAAGATAAAGAAAAAAGACTCATGGGGATCATGCTCCCAGAGTCTTTTTTGTTAGTTCTTCGTTTTGATGCGGCCGCCCCATTTTTTAAAGCCGCCTTTTAAATTATAAATCTCACGACAGCCGTTTTTACGTAAAGTTTGCGCTGCTTTTCCGCTTCTCAAATTGTTTTGGCAATAGAGATATACAGGCTTGTCAGGACGAATTTCATTCTTGCGCTGTTTTAGCTGGGAAAGGGGGATGTTTCTTGCCCCTAAAATATGTCCGCCATCAAACTCATTTGGCTCTCTCACATCAATGAGCTGGGCTTTGCGGTAACCTTTAATAAATTCTGCTTCCGTCAGCGTTTTCATAATACGCTGCTGATAAATGTAGCTGCCGACAGAATAAAGAACGAAAAGTCCACAAAGTGAGAGGACGATATAGTTGAACATTGACAATACAACTCGACTCCTTCTTGAGCATCAGCACAGTGGCCTGTCTGATGGTACGTTTTAGACAAATACTATTATAGTAAAGCAAAAGAAACTTGTCATTATAAATGGTAAGAATTATTTTCAATTCGTTCCCTATTTGATAGACTGATGAAGAGAGAAAATCGGTGGCCATCACCATCATCTAACATTGACTACGTAAAAGAGAAGGGATTTTTATATGCAAAAAGAGAAATGGTGTTTCATTGATACAGGAAATCAAGACCCTGCCTTTAACATGGCAATGGATGAAGCCTTGCTTTATTGGCATAGTGAGAAGCTCATCCCGCCTGTTATCCGTTTTTATGGATGGAATCCGGCGACATTGTCTGTTGGGTATTTTCAGCATGTTGAAAAAGAAATCAACATGGAAGCAGTCGAGCGATATGGTCTTGGATTTGTCCGCAGACCGACTGGAGGGCGGGGGGTTCTTCATGATCAGGAGCTGACCTATAGCGTGATTGTATCAGAGGAACATCCGGAAATGCCAGCGACAGTGACAGAGGCATACCGCGTCATTTCAGAAGGCATTTTAGAGGGCTTTAAAGAACTGGGACTCGATGCGTATTTTGCCATTCCTCGTACAGATAAAGAAAAAGAAAGCTTAAAAAATCCAAGATCGTCTGTATGCTTTGATGCCCCTTCCTGGTATGAGCTTGTCGTAGAAGGTAGAAAGGTAGCAGGCAGTGCTCAAACAAGACAAAAAGGAGTGATCCTCCAGCACGGCTCCATCTTAATTGACCTTGATGAGGACAAACTGTTTGATTTATTTCTTTATCCAAACGACCGTGTGAGAGAGCGGATGCAGAGAAGCTTTAAAAACAAAGCGGTCGCCATCAATGAAATCTCAGACCGAACTTGTACAATAGACGATGCGCGTGTGGCGTTTAAACGAGGATTTGAAAAAGGATTAAATATTGAGCTTGTGCCTTATGAGCTCACAGATGAAGAATTAGCATTTGTCCATCATCTTGCCAAAACGAAATATGCCTCAGACGAGTGGAATTACAAGCGTTAAAGACAGGGGACACTCCTTGTTTTTTAATGGGCGATGGTGTAGAATTGTTATGATTATTAAGTAAAGGTGCATTATGGAGGGGTTTTATGACTACACCTAGTATGGAAGATTACATTGAACAAATATATATGCTGATAGAAGAAAAAGGATATGCCAGAGTCTCTGATATTGCAGAAGCACTCGCTGTCCATCCCTCCTCTGTAACAAAAATGGTTCAGAAGCTAGATAAAGATGAATACCTCATTTATGAGAAGTATCGTGGTCTAATTTTAACCCCGAAAGGCAAAAAAATTGGAAAACGTCTCGTATACAGACATGAACTGCTAGAGCAATTTTTAAGAATCATTGGTGTAGATGAAGAGAAAATCTATGATGATGTAGAAGGCATTGAACATCATCTCAGCTGGAACAGCATTGACCGCATCGGCGATCTCGTTCAATTCTTTGAAGAAAGTGACGAGCGATCTGTTCAGCTGAAAGCGATTCAAAAGAAAAACGAACAAACAAATCAAGAATCTTAAGAAAAAGGACACCCTCAGCATGGGTGTCCTTTTTGATTAAAGTTCTAATTGAAAGCATATGCTCTTACACTATTAATAGCGTGATATCAAAGGGGGCTCCTTGATGAAGATAGATGGTGTGTTCTCAGGTGGAGGCATTAAAGGGGCAGCACTTGCGGGTGCCTATGAAGCGCTTGAAGCGAGAGGATATCAGTTTGTCCGCCTTGCTGGTACAAGTGCTGGAGCGATCATTGCTTCACTCATCGCGGCAGGTTTTACGAGTCAGGAGATGCGGGAGCTGTTAGATGAAATGGATGAACATCACTTGCTTGATAGGAGATGTCAATTCATTCCGTTCAAAATGCTCCGGTGGATCTCCATTTACTGGCGCCTCGGTCTTTACAAAGGGGACCGGCTGGAAAAATGGCTGACAGATGTGCTGAAACGAAAGGGGGTCACCGTATTTGGGGATCTCAAAAAAGATTCGCTGAAAATTGTTGCCTCTGATTTAACAAATGGGAAAATTCTCGTTTTGCCAGACGACCTTCCTTCATACGGCTTAAATCCAGAGCGCTTTTCTGTTGCCAGGGCAATCCGGATGAGCTGCAGTCTGCCGTATTTTTTCGAGCCAGTCAAACTAAAGTCATCAAAAGGCATTTGTACCATTGTGGATGGAGGCGTGCTGAGCAATTTTCCAATTTGGTTGTTTGCCGAAGAGAAAAAAAGACCATTCGTCGGTGTCACATTAACCCCAAACGAAAAAGAACGCCCTCAACACTCCATCCGCAATGCGTTTGAACTGTTTGGCGCTCTTTTTGAAACGATGCGTGGTGCTCATGACGAAAGACACATTGCCACAAAACACGAACGTCATGTTATTTTTATTCCTGTAGAACACGTCATTGCCACTGATTTTCAGCTAATGGCAGAAAAGAAAAAGGCGCTCGTCGATCTAGGCAGACAGAAGGCCGAGCAATTTTTAAAAAGCTGGACATTTTAAAACAAAGCGCGATTCTTCTTTTTGTTTTTCTTGCCTTCAATCACAGTTAACTGTGTTTGGCTTTTCTTTTTGAGAAGGACGGGCTTAGACTTGTGGTCAGTCGGCACGCTTCGCAAATGAGTGACCCGATTTTTCATCTGGCTTTTCGTTTTTGGTTTAGGCTGCTGGTAGCGACGCTTTGATTGTTTGACTGCTTTACGATAAAGATTGCCCTCTGTTCCAGTTCTTCGATTCATCAGCCATCTAAATAGGAAAAACATAACCGCTCCAATGATCACAACTGATAGCAGCATTGTAAAAAGTCTGCCTGGATTCGTTGTGAGTAAATACACAAATCCCAAAACACCTAAAGCGAAAATAATGGTAAAAGCAGGATGTACTCGGCGATTCATAACTGTCCACCTCCGAAGGAATTTACCGGATTTATAAGTTAGATCACTTGATGAGCAGAATCTGACGCTTGTTTTAGAGACGCTTCCTCTAAACGAAGAAGTTCATTAAAACTTGCAATGGCTACCTCGACTTGATCGTCAGAGGGTTCTTTTGTTGTAAGCAATTGCAGCCAAAGGCCAGGATAGCCAAGCACTTTCAGCACAGGCACTTCTCGGAGTTTGTTCGTAAGCTGAAGCACTTCAAATGAAATGCCTAGAACAACTGGAATGAGCGCCAAGCGATTCAGAACTCTCACCCATAAAGGATCTGTCGGTACGAGTAAATAGACGAACATTCCGACAATGACAGTGAATAAAATAAAGCTGCTACCGCATCGATAATGAAGGCGTGGTTGTTTTTGGACATTTTCCACTGTGATGTCAAGATTCTGTTCATAGCAGTTTATGACTTTATGTTCTGCGCCATGATATTGAAATACCCTTTTAATTAAAGGGGTCATGGAAATAAAGTAAATATAGCCTAATAATAAGACCAGTTTAAAGAATGTTTCCACTGCGATTTGTGCAAAATTCCCTGAAAAGACGGGCCGCACAAGTTCGGCTAAAAAGACAGGTACTAGGGTAAAGACAAATTTACTAAAGAGAAGAGAGAGAACTCCGATCACAGCAATGCCGAAAATCATGGATAATTTCGAGCTTTTTTGTTCTTTTTCAAGAGTATGATCTTCTGAAGGATCTAAGTCATAGCGCTCGCTGGAGAAGTTCAAGTGCTTGCTGCCATTTGCGCTTGCTTCAACAAGTGCAGCAACACCCCTGACAAAAGGGATTTTCTTGAGAAAGGCGGTTCGTTTATTGGAAGTCCGGGGAAGCTTTAAAAACTCAATGGACTGATCCTTACGCCGAATCGCTGTCACATAGTTCTTTTTACCTCCAAACATGACACCTTCGACAACTGCTTGCCCTCCATATGCTGGAGGTTTTGTTTGATTGGACATATTTCATCAACCTGCCTGTTTCCTGTAATTTACATGCATTTCCTTATACCTTTATTGTACAGGAAATGAGGGGAAATCACTAGCTCACAGGTCGATTATCTACTAGAATTCTATCTACCTCTTTTTAGCCAGTATACCCTGATATAAAAATTTTACACTCACGTATGGAAATCCTTTTTTTTATCACATTTTGGACATACTACTTGCTGGAGGTGTTCACAAATGAAACGTGATGAAAAGAAAAACCAAGAAGAGAAAAATCAGTCTGTACAAACATCATCGCTAGTTGCAAGAGCAGCTGCGACAGGCTTTGTTGGCGGTGTTTTTTGGGGCTTTATCGGGTTTCTGACCCATATGTTTCATTTCTCAGAGGTGAGTCCCAATATGCTCCTTCAGCCTTTTGTGCTCGGGGAGTGGAAAAAGGGGGGACTTGGTACTTTTATCAGCATTGTGCTTTTAGGGGTTTTATCGATCGGAGCAGCCTTTATTTATTATGGGCTTTTGAAACGGATCAAAGGCTATTGGATAGGGCTAATATATGGCGCGCTTTTATGGCTTCTCGTTTTTTACGTATTTAATCCGATTTTCCCAGATGTAAAGCAAGTCCAAGATTTGCAGCAAAGCACCATCGTTACGACATTTTGCCTATATATTTTATACGGTATGTTTGTCGGGTACAGTATTTCGTTTGAATATAATGAATTAACGAGCCAAAAGCTTGCGAGGGCACTCGGGAAAAAGACAGAATAAAGTGTAAATCACCTATTCATATGATAAAATATTTTTGGAAACGAAAGGTTTCTAAGGAAAAAGAAACAGATCTCGATATAGATTGAATTAGGGTGAAGGAGTGGTTGTATGCCTCATTTTCTTATACTGAATGGGCCCAATTTAAATAGGCTTGGCAAAAGAGAGCCGGCTGTTTACGGAAGTAAGACGCTGACAGATTTAGAGACAGATTTGTTCCAGTTTGCAGAAAGAGCCAATATCCAGTTAACGTTCTTTCAATCAAATCACGAAGGAGATTTGATTGATGCGCTCCACGAGGCAGAAGAACAGTACGATGGAGTCGTGTTTAACCCGGGAGCTTTTACACACTACAGCTATGCCCTAAGAGATGCCATTGCAAGTATTTCTTTATCCGTCGTTGAAGTACATATCTCAAACGTTCATAAGAGAGAGGAATTCCGCCATCATTCTGTACTTGCTCCAGTATGCCAAGGGCAAATCGTTGGTCTTGGTTTAGAAGGGTATAAATTGGCGATTCGTTATTTAGTGAGTGAAGGGGGAGCAGTATCATGAAACTTGAAAAATTAAGAACGCTTTTATCTGATTTAGACATCGATGGTCTAGTCATTACGAGTAGCTTTAATTTACAGTACATGACCAGCTTTACTGGTTCAGCCGGTCTCGCCGTTGTTTCAAAGGACCGGGCAGCTTTTATCACGGACTTCCGTTATACAGAGCAAGCGAAGGACCAAGTAAAAGGCTTCGACATTATTGAACATAAAGGAAACATCGCAGAAACCGCAGCTCAAACAGCAAAGGAATTTGGGATCAAACGTCTTGGGTTTGAACAAAACCATATGACATTTGCCACGTACCAGCAGTATGCAGGTAAAGCAGGCGATATAGAGCTTGTTCCGGTCTCAGAATCAGTAGAAAAGTTGCGCTTGATTAAGTCTAGTGAAGAGATTAAGATATTAGAGGAAGCTGCGAAGATTGCAGATCACGCCTTTGATCATATTCTCACTTACATCAAGCCGGGCCTGACGGAAATTGCTGTCATGAACGAGCTTGAATTTTTCATGAGAAAAGAAGGCGCTGAAGGATCTTCATTCGATATGATTGTCGCCTCAGGTGTTCGTTCAAGCCTGCCGCACGGAAGAGCGAGTGAAAAGGTGATTGAATCTGGTGATTTAGTCACACTCGATTTCGGTGCTTATTATAAAGGGTATTGTTCTGATATGACAAGAACGATTGCTGTTGGCACACCGAGCGATAAGCTAAAGGAAATTTATCATATCGTATTAGAAGCAGAAAACGCTGGTGTGGATAGAATCAAGCCAGGCTTAACAGGAAAAGAAGCTGATCGCATCACACGTGACATCATTGAAAAGTATGGCTATGGTCAATACTTCGGGCACTCAACTGGCCACGGGCTTGGGATGGAAGTACATGAAGCGCCAGGCCTTTCCTCACGATCAAAAGTCGTTTTAGAAGAGGGAATGGTCGTGACAGTTGAGCCGGGAATTTACTTGCCGGATGTCGGCGGCGTGAGAATTGAGGATGATATAGTCCTGACAGCTGACGGCAATAAACGATTGACCCACTCACCGAAAGAACTTATCATATTATGATGGTGAAATGTAGGAGGATGACAAAATGATTTCAGTAAACGATTTTCGTACAGGCCTGACAATTGAAGTAGACGGCGGTATTTGGCGTGTAGTGGATTTCCAACACGTAAAACCAGGGAAAGGCGCAGCGTTTGTTCGTTCTAAACTGCGTAACCTACGTACTGGTGCTATTCAAGAAAAAACATTCCGTGCAGGCGAAAAAGTAGCGAAAGCTCAAATCGAAACAAAAACAATGCAATACTTGTATGCAAATGGCGACCAACATGTCTTCATGGATACAAGTTCTTATGAGCAGCTTGAACTAAGTGAAACACAAATTAAAGATGAATTGAAATATTTGCTAGAAAATATGTCGGTTCAAATCGTGATGTACGGTGCTGAAACTCTTGGAGTAGAACTTCCAAACACAGTAGAACTAGAAGTAGTAGAAACAGAGCCCGGTATTAAAGGTGACACAACATCAGGCGGCTCAAAACCTGCAAAAACAGAAACTGGTTTAATCGTTAACGTTCCTTTCTTTGTAAACCAAGGAGATAAACTAGTGATTAATACATCTGACGGCTCATACGTGTCAAGAGCGTAATGAACGAAAAAGACTGTAAACCTAGTGTTTACAGTCTTTTTTTATTGTAAAACATGTAAGACTCCCCAAATGATTAACCTTCTCTCAATTCTCTCATTCATCTTTTTTCCTTCCCGAAAAACAAGACTACTTCCAGCTAGACAAGCATATAGTGTAAAAAAAGCTGGAGGTTCTATATGAAACAATTTCTCCCAGGTCTACACCCGTCAGTCGCTGCGATGGCAGGCATGAGGTTTTTATCGGCAGCGATTGAACTGACGGCCGCCATTCTCATTTTAGTCACAAATGACGTTCGAAAAGCGGTTGTCATCAATAGTATTTTGGCGATCATTGGACCGCTCATTTTTATTATCACAATGACGATTGGAATCTATCAAATCGCAGGGCAGTTATCCTATGCCAAGCTCGTCTTTATTTTCATTGGTGTTGTCTTTATTCTTGTTGGGATTTATAAGTGAAACGGCTTGGCATAATTAACATCTCCCATCATACATTTTAGAGAAGAAAAAAAGGAGGGGAATTCGTTGCGGAGTTTGTTGGATATTCTCCCGCACGCGATTGGACAAGAACTTAGACTGCTAAAAGAAGCAGAATGGGATCAAATAGAAGAAATCCGCATTCGCACGGATCGTCCTATTGAATTAATGCAAAGAGGAAAGCCGCGCTTTCTTTCTTATCACACAACAGGAGAAGATGCGTCTCAGCTATTAGGCAGACTGAGCAATTACAGCATGTACACACTTGAAGAGGAGCTAAAGCAAGGCTACATCACCATTTCAGGCGGACACCGGGTGGGACTTGCAGGCAAGGTGATCGTTGAAAACGGCATTGTCAAAGGATTGAGAGATATCTCTTCATTTAATATCCGCATCGCAAAAGAAAAAGTCGGGATTGCACTCCCCTTTCTTCCCTATTTATATGACGAGCACTGGTGCAATACACTGATCATCGGTCCACCGCAAACAGGAAAAACGACATTATTGAGGGATATCGCAAGACTTGCTAGTACGGGGACAAAAGCCATTCCTCCTAAAAAAACAGGCATTATAGATGAGCGTTCAGAAATCGCTGGGTGCATAAGAGGGGTACCGCAGCACCAGTTTGGACACCGGGTGGATGTGCTCGATGCGTGTCCAAAGGCTGAGGGCTTGATGATGATGATTCGGTCTATGAGTCCAGAGGTCATGATTGTCGATGAGATCGGAAAAAGCGAGGATGTGCAGGCACTTTTAGAAGCGATTCATGCTGGGGTCAGCATTATCGTTTCCGTTCATGGCTACTCACTAGAAGATGTGTATAAACGTCCATCATTGAAGCCGTTATGGGAGCTTCGTGTGTTTGAACGTTATGTTGAATTAAATCGTAAGGACGGTCCTGGCACGATCGGGCGGATATATGATCAAGACGGACAAGAAATGAAATGGAGGCGGGGAGTGGACGTATGTTAAAGCTCATTGGCGCTATCTTGATTGTCGCGGCTACGACTTGGGGAGGGTTCGAGTTTGCCAAACGATATAGTGACCGGCCGAAACAAATTCGGCAGCTCCGGTTTGCGCTTCAGTCTCTTGAAGCTGAAATTATGTATGGTCAAACACCTCTAGCGCGTGCTGCAGAGCAAATTGCGTCGCAAGTAGGTCCTCCTGTGAATCGGTTATTCGAACAATTTGCTGAAAAGCTGAAAGTCGGCACTTTTTCTGCACGGCATGCATGGAATGAGAGTCTTGAGGATGTTTGGAAAAAAACCGTTTTAAAAAAAGGCGAATATGAGGCACTGAAGCACTTTGGAGAAACACTTGGCCAGCATGATGTCACGTCTCAGCAAAAATATATCAAGCTTGCTTTAGGTCATTTGGAATCGGAGGAGAAGGAAGCTGAAATCGCCCAAGCCAAAAATGAAAAAATGGTCAGAAGCCTCGGATTTTTAAGCGGATTACTACTGATTCTTTTATTGATGTGAGAGGAAGGGAGTCGAGAGCATGGGCGTTGATGTAAACGTCATTTTTCAAATTGCGGGAGTAGGCATCGTTGTGGCATTCCTCCATACGATTTTAGATCAAATGGGGAAAAAGGAGTACGCTCAGTGGGTCACGCTGCTTGGGTTTATCTACATTTTGTTTATGGTAGCAACCATTGTAGATGATTTGTTTAAAAAGATTAAAGCCGTATTTCTATTTCAAGGATAGGGGAGGGCTTACAAATCGAAATCATACAAATTGTTGGACTTGGTTTAATTGCTACTTTTTTAGCATTAATCGTCAAAGAACAAAAGCCGACCTTCGCCTTTATGCTTGTTGTATTTACAGGGTGTGTGATCTTTCTTTATTTAATAGATCAAATCTATGCCATTATCTCCATGATAGAAAAAATTGCGGCAAGTGCCGGTGTCAATATGAAGTATGTTGAAACCATTTTAAAAATTATTGGTATTGCCTATATTGCGGAATTCGGCGCCCAGCTGACAAAAGATGCTGGACAAGGCGCCATTGCATCAAAAATAGAGCTTGGCGGCAAAATTCTCATCTTGGTCATGGCAGTTCCCATTTTAACAGTCATTATTGAGACCATCTTAGGTATGATCCCGTCCATGACGTAATTGAAAAGAGGTGATGACAATGAAACGGGTGACAGCTGTTTTGGGACTGATGCTTTTCTTCTGGCTGATCGCTCCACACGCAGGGGCAGAAGAAAAGGAGCCGTTATCCAATGAAGCACCAGCAGCAGAAGAAGTAGCGGCTGGACAGGCTGATGCACTTGAGCTTCACTCCATTAGTGACTTTTGGGAAACCATATTGGACGAGTATGGCGGCTTTCTGCCAGAAAGCCAAAAAGGAACAGTGAAGGAAATGATTGACGGCGATAAAGAGCTGTCTCCCCAGACATGGCTGAAAGCCTTTGTTCATTATCTGTTTCACGAGGTCATCGCAAACGGAAAGCTCCTTGGTACACTGATTTTACTCACCATCTTCTGTTCGCTTTTGCAGCTTTTGCAGAATGCATTTGAACAAAGCACTGTCAGTAAAGTCGCATACGCACTTGTTTATATGGTGCTGATCATTATTGCACTCAACAGCTTTCATGTGGCGATTTCTTATGCAACGGAAGCCATTCAAACGATGACCAGTTTTATTCTTGCTCTTATTCCTCTGTTATTAGCACTGATTGCTTCATCAGGCGGACTTGTCTCAGCCGGATTCTTTCATCCCGTTATCTTATTTTTGATGAATACGAGCGGCGTTTTTATTCAATATGTCGTTCTTCCGCTTATTTTCTTATCAGCGATATTGAGCATTGTCAGTACGCTGACTGAACAATACAAGGTCACCCAGCTTGCCCAGCTGTTAAGAAATGTGGCGATAGGTGGGTTAGCCGTATTTTTAACTGTCTTTCTTGGCGTCATTTCTGTGCAAGGTGCATCTGCTGCGGTTACGGATGGTATCGCACTTCGTACAGCCAAATTTATTACCGGAAATTTTATCCCCGTCCTTGGCAGAATGTTTACAGATGCGACAGACACTGTCATCAGTGCCTCTGTCTTACTTAAAAATACGGTCGGACTTGTTGGCGTCGCTATTCTCATATCAATTGCCGCTTTCCCTGCAATTAAAGTGCTTTCTTTAGCTCTTATATATAAGCTTGCCGCAGCTATTCTTCAGCCATTAGGAGGCGGTCCGATTATCAGCTGCCTTGATGTTATTTCAAAAAGTGTACTTTATATCTTTGCTGCACTTGCTGTTGTATCGCTCATGTTCTTTTTAAGCATTACCGTCATTATTACTGCTGGCAACCTGACCATGATGATGAAGTAAGGAGGGGACACCTTTTGAGTTTTCTCACGGAATGGATCACAAGTATTATTCTCTTTATCTTATTTGCAATTGTCATTGATCTTCTGCTTCCCAATTCAAGCATGCAAAAATATGCCAAAATGGTCGTCAGCCTCCTGTTGATTGTGGTGATGCTCAATCCGATTTTTGCTTTATTTCGGGCAGACCCTGACCGAATTTTCTCAGAATTGATGAAGGGGAAGGAAGAAGCACAGTCAGAAGAAATAAAAAATCAGATGAATTTAGAAAAAAAAGAAATACAAGCCTCTCAGCGTGCATATATTTTAAAGCAAATGGCTGTCCAACTAGAAAAGAGCGCAAAGGAGCCACTGGAGAAGGAGAGCTATGAAATGAAACACGTAGAAGTGTTGGCAGATGAAGAGCACCTGGATCAGAATATGGAGGCCGATCAATTTCGCATCAAAGCAGTTCTTTCCCCGCTCACAGGTGATGCTGTAGAAACGGTGGCAAAGGTGGACATTGATCTCTCCAGGCAAAAGGAGGAAAGCGCTGGATCTTCTAGCAAAGAGATCAAGAGGGTGAAAGAGACGCTTGCAGATGTTTGGAATACGAGTCCTGAGCACATTGCGCTGAACATTGAGGGAGGTGACGCAGCAGATCATGAATAACAAGGACTGGAAACAAAAGCTGAAATCATTCTTGCAGCCGCCTGAAAAAGGTGAGGGGAAACCAAAATTAACGAAGCACCATTACTTACTTCTTGTATTCATCATCGGCGTATCTTTCATGTTAGTCAGTCAGATCTTGTCACCGCCATCAAATAAAGAACAAGCTGCTGTTCCTGCTTCTAAAAAAACAACCTCACAAGAGCAGGAGGTATTCAAGCCGGCATCGTCAAGTAAATCAAAGAATTCGATTGAAGATGTGGAGCAAGAATACGAAAATCAGCTGAAAGAAATTTTAGAGACGATTATTGGCGTTGAGGATGTATCGATTGTGGTCAATGTAGACGCAACTTCTTTAAAAGTGTTTGAAAAAAACAAATCCAATAAAAGCACAACGACCGAAGAAACAGATAAAGAAGGCGGCGTGCGAAGTGTCACCGATCAAACAAAAGAAGAAGAAATCGTCATCATCAAAAATGGCAATGAAGAAACGCCAGTCGTCGTGCAAACGAAAAAACCAGATATTCGAGGTGTTCTCGTTGTTGCTCAAGGAGTAGACAACGTTCAAATAAAGAAAACCATCATTGAAGCGGTTACACGAGTGCTTGATGTACCGAGCCATAGAGTGGCTGTTGCCCCTAAAAAAATCAAGGAGGATTCGGAATGATGTTAAAAAAACAAACGGTTTGGCTATTAACGATGCTAAGTTTAGTTGTCGTCTTAAGTGTGTACTATATCATGTCTCCACAAGGTGAAAATGCAGTGACAGTAGAAGAGATGAAATCAAAAGGAACGGAAGAGAAAAAGACTGAACCAGAAAAAGGAATGGACAAAGGATCGGAAAAAGGCGCTGATAATAAGTCCACTGACAAAGAAACAAATGGTAAACAAGAGGATATCGAAACAAGCGGTGAAGAAGGAAAGGCTGTATCAGAGCAAACAGACGATGAGCTTTTTACAACCTACAGATTAGAGCTTGAAGATAAACGAAGCAAGCAGCGTGAAGAGTTCAATGAAATTGTATCTAGTGATGATGCAACAGCACAAGAAAAAAGCGAAGCGTATGACCAAATGACAGCGCTTAGTGAAGCAGAAGGAACGGAGCGTCAACTTGAAACCTTAATTAAAACAAAAGGTTATAAAGATGCGCTAGTGAGTGCAGAGGGTGATAAAGTGAGCATCACAGTTCGTTCTGACAAAAAATCAAAGGCTCAAGCGGCCGACATTATTGATATGGTCACAAAAGAAATGAGAGGTCTTGATAACGTAGCAGTCACTTTTGAGCCCACTAACGAATAAAAAATGAACAGGCGCCCTTTGCCGAAAAGGGCGTTTTTTGATGCGGTTTGACGCCCTTTCCAAGATGCTCTCGCAAAGTGTTTCGCCACAATAGTAGTTGAATTCAATGAAATCCTCCTGTAAGATGGTTATAGTATGTACTTTTAGTACTAGCCTATAAAGAAAAAGATAAATCCATACATAGGGGTGCAAATCCATGTTAAAAATCGAAGAAATTCATGAACTGATTAAATTAATTGACGAATCTACAATTGATGAATTTACGTACGAAAACGAAGGTGCAAAAATCAAACTGAAGAAAAATAAAGAAGTCGTTCAGCAAGTTGCGGCACAAGCATCAGTGGCTCCTGTCCAAGCAGCTCCAGCTCAACAAGCTCCTAAAGCACAAGCTCCAGCCCAGACCGAAGCCCCTGCACAAGAGGCAGCTGCGTCTGACAATCTGCATAAAATTACATCCCCAATGGTTGGCACATTTTATGCTTCATCTTCACCAGAAGCAGGTCCTTACGTGACAACAGGTTCTAAGGTGAACGAAAACACAGTTGTGTGCATCGTAGAAGCGATGAAACTGTTTAATGAAATCGAAGCAGAAGTAAAAGGTGAAATCGTCGAAGTATTAGCTGAGAACGGTCAGCTTGTAGAATTCGGACAACCCCTCTTTCTAGTGAAAGCAGAGTAAGGAGTACGATCATGATTAAAAAGCTATTAATTGCAAACAGAGGAGAAATCGCAGTTAGAATTATCCGCGCTTGTAAAGAGCTTGGAATTGAAACAGTTGCGGTATTTTCTGAAGCGGATCGCGATGCGCTTCATGTTCAAATGGCTGATGAAGCATATTGCATCGGACCGACTGCTTCAAAAGATAGTTATTTAAATGTCACGAATATTGTCAGTGTAGCAAAATTAACAGGTACAGATGCCATCCATCCAGGATACGGCTTCCTTGCTGAAAATGCAGACTTCGCAGAGCTTTGCGAGGAATGCAATGTCATCTTTGTCGGGCCAACTCCGTCAGCGATTTCCAAAATGGGAACAAAAGATGTCGCAAGGGAAACAATGAAAGACGCTGGCGTTCCGATTGTTCCTGGTTCTCAAGGAATTGTAAAAGATCTTGATGATGCTGTTTCAACAGCAGCAAGTATCGGGTATCCTGTGATTATAAAAGCAACTGCCGGCGGCGGTGGTAAGGGAATCCGTGTGGCTCGTAACGAAGAAGAGCTCATTAACGGTGTCACCATCACGCAGCAGGAAGCAGCGCAAAACTTTGGTAACCCTGGCGTCTATTTAGAAAAGTTCATTGAAGACTTTAGACACGTGGAAATCCAAGTGCTTGCAGATCAGCATGGCAATACCATTCATTTAGGAGAGCGTGATTGCTCAATCCAAAGAAGAATGCAAAAGCTTCTTGAAGAAACGCCATCACCAGCGCTGAATGCAGACATCCGTGAGCAAATGGGTGAAGCAGCCGTAAAAGCTGCAGAAGCTGTTGAATACACTGGTGCTGGAACAGTCGAATTCATTTATGATTATAATGAAGAGAAGTTCTACTTCATGGAAATGAATACCCGTATTCAAGTAGAGCATCCTGTAACAGAAATGGTCACAGGTGTTGACTTGATCAAAGAACAAATTAAAGTGGCATCAGGTGAGAAGCTTTCTCTTACACAAGAGGATGTCGTATATGAAGGATGGGCAATCGAATGCCGTATTAATGCAGAGAACCCAGAGAAAAACTTCATGCCATCAGCTGGTGAAATTAAAATGTATCTTCCGCCAGGCGGTCTAGGAGTACGAGTTGATTCTGCCGCTTATCCAGGCTATGTGATTCCGCCATATTACGATAGTATGATTGCAAAGGTAATCACATATGGTAAGACGAGAGAAGAAGCGATTGCGAGAATGAAACGTGCGCTTCAAGAATTCGTCATTGAAGGAGTCTACACAACGATCCCATTCCATCTAAGATTGCTTGAGCATGAAACATTTGTGAGTGGTAATTTTAATACGAAGTTTTTAGAAATATACCAAATCATGAAATAATCACAGCTTTCGGAGGTGAATGATCGTGTCAGAAAACAATTTGCTTGAAATGAACCTTGATGAAGATCAATTGGGAAAAGTGCAAATTGCACCAGAAGTGATTGAGGTCATTGCTGGGATCGCCGCTTCAGAAGTCGAAGGCATTGCCGAAATGCGCGGCAATTTCGCTGCTGATGTAGCAGAACGCTTTGGTAAAAAAAATCACCGTAAAGGTGTGAAAGTAGATGTCTATGATGAAGGCATCACCATCGATGTATATTGTGTGGTTGAATTTGGCCTATCCATTCCAAAGGTATCCACTGCTGTACAAGAAAATATCCGTCAAACTCTTTTGAACATGACTGCCTTAACGATTAATGAAATCAATATTCATGTCGTTGGTATTCAATTTGATACAAAGTCAGCTGAGGCTGAAGTAGATCAAGAAATGTAAAAAAGAGTTCAAGTGAAACCAAGGAGGCATCGCCTCTTTGGTTTTTTAAAGCCCATTTTTGGGCCATTTTCGAATCATAATGACCTCATACGTGGATTGATTCGTTTTTCGTCACAGCTCGCATGGATCTTGGTGCGACCACGGTCAAAATATGTTATGATCTCTGTATGGCTTAACGACAAGCGGATAAAGTGGTTAAAGGAGTAAATAATGAAAAGAAGAACTGCAAGAGAAAAGGCGCTACAAACATTATTTCAAATTGATGTGAGCAATATTGATCCGAAAGAGGCCATTACACATGCGCTGGATGAACAAGAATCAGATCCTTTTTTCGAGGAGCTGGTTTTCGGTGTGCTTGAACAAAAGGACAAGCTCGATGATATGATTTCACAGCATTTAGTGAATTGGAAACTCGATCGTATTGCAAACGTAGACAGAGCCATTTTAAGGCTGTCTGTGTACGAGATGGTGTATCAAGAAGATATCCCGGTTAGTGTCTCAATGAATGAAGCGATTGAACTGGCCAAATTATTCGGTGATGATAAAGCGCCGAAATTTGTAAATGGAGTACTTTCAAACATTAAAAACGACCTAAAGCAGCAATAGGAGGATTCGACATGACAGCAACAATCATCGATGGGAAAGAAACAGCAAAAGAAAAGCGTGAGCAATTAGCAAAAGAAGTAGAAGAGCTAAAACAAAAAGGTGTCACACCTGGTCTTGCCGTTATTCTAATCGGTGATGATCCGGCTTCACTTTCTTACGTACGCGGGAAGAAAAAAGCAGCAGAAGCAATGGGGATGCATTTCCAGCTAGATCATTTAGATGCTTCTTTAACAGAAGGAGAATTGCTTCAGCTCATTGATCAGTACAATGCGAACGATCAATTCCACGGGATTCTTGTTCAGCTTCCACTGCCAAAACATATTTCTGAAAAAGCCGTGATAGAACGTATTTCACCTGAAAAAGATGTGGATGGTTTCCATCCTCTGAATATCGGGAAAATGCTTCTTGGGGAAGACACATTCCTTCCATGCACACCAGCAGGGATTGTTGAATTACTCAACAAAACGGGTGTCAACCTTTCTGGAAAAGAAGTCGTTGTTGTCGGACGCAGCAATATTGTCGGTAAACCGGTAGGACAATTGCTGTTAAACGAAAACGCAACGGTTACTTATTGTCATTCAAGAACAGCGAATATTTCAGAACATACGTTGAAAGCGGATATTTTAGTTGTTGCCGTCGGTCGAGCAAACTTTATTAAAGCTGACCAAATTAAAGAAGGCGCTATTGTGATTGATGTAGGAGTCAATCGTTTAGATACCGGGAAGCTTGTTGGAGATGTTGATTTTGAAGAGGCAAAAGAAAAAGCTTCTTATATCACACCAGTCCCTGGCGGAGTCGGTCCAATGACGATTACGATGCTTGCACATAATACGGTTAAATCAGCAAAACGTACATTAGCATAAGCTTTATCCATTCATCCACCTGCATGCTGCTGGTGGATGAATGTGCGTTTTTGAAGAGGAGGAATACGTCATGAGTGAAAAAGCCTTTGTGACGGTCACAGCCCTTACAAAATACATAAAAAGAAAATTTGATGTTGATCCGCATTTGGAAGATATTTGGATCAAAGGTGAGTTATCCAATGTCAAGATTCATTCAAGAGGGCATGTGTACTTTACCTTAAAAGACGAAAACGCACGCATGCAAGCTGTCATGTTCCAGCGCTCTGCGGCGAAGCTGCCTTTTTCACCTAAGAGTGGAATGAAAGTATTTGTACGCGGCGGAATTCAAGTCTATGAACCAAGCGGCAATTATCAGTTATATGCGAAAGAAATGCAGCCTGATGGTGTTGGTGCTCTTCATCTTGCTTATGAAGAGCTAAAGAAAAAGCTAGCAAGTGAAGGCTTATTTGATGCGCGCTATAAAAAGCCAATCCCTGAATATCCAGAGGTTGTTGGTGTCATTACGTCTCCAACAGGAGCGGCTGTTCGAGATGTCATTACGACCATCAATAGGCGCTATCAGCAGGCGAAAATCATTGTGCTTCCGGCGCTCGTCCAAGGTGAGCATGCGACCCGTTCCATCGTAGAGCGGATCAAGGAAGCGAATGAAAAACAGCTCTGTGATGTCTTGATTGTCGGAAGAGGAGGCGGTTCGATTGAAGAGCTTTGGGCTTTTAATGAAGAAGCTGTGGCAAGGGCGATCTTCGCATCAGACATTCCAATCATATCTGCAGTTGGGCACGAAACAGACTTTACGATCAGTGATTTCACTGCAGATATGAGAGCACCCACACCAACAGGAGCAGCCGAACTTGCTGTTCCTAGCACGACGGATTTAATAGAGCGAATCAAATCAATTGATATACGGCTAACAAGAGCTGTGAAGAATCAAACCTCACAAGCAAAAGACCGCCTTTTGGCGCTGCAGTCCTCTTATGCCTTCCGTTTCCCAAAGCGATTACAGGAGCAAAAAGAGCAGCAATTCGATTTGGTATTTGACCGTTTTCAAAAACAGCTGACAAGACAAATTGAGCAAAAACGCAGTCAGCTAGACCGCCAGACATACAGGCTGAAGCCGCTTCATCCTAAAGAGCAGCTGCTTCAAGCGAAAAAAAGACATGCTAATGAAACAGAACAACTCATTCGTAGTATGAATGTGCAAATGAAAACAATTCATTCGCAGTTCCAATCGGTTCTTGGTAAACTAAATGCATTAAATCCACTTCAAGTGATGGAAAGAGGCTACAGCTTAGCCTATAAAGAAGATGAATTAATAAAAAGTGTGAACCAAGTAGAGACGAAGGATCAGCTGACTATCACGATGAAGGATGGACGTCTCATTTGTGAGGTTATTGAGAAGGAGGGGCAATCATCATGACAGAATCCAATAAACAAAAAGAAGAACAAATGACATTTGAAGAGGCGATGAAAGGTCTTGAGGAGATTGTGGGAAAGCTCGAAGAGGGAGATGTACCACTTGAGCAGGCCATTCATTATTTTCAAGAAGGGATGACCCTTTCGAAGCTTTGTCATGAAAAATTACAGCATGTTGAAAAACAAATGGATTTCATTTTAAAAGAGGACGGTGAGCTGGCTCCCTTCTCGGTGAAGGAGGCAGATGCTGGTGACAAGTAATTTAAATGAATTTTTAACAACACGAAAACAGGCCATCGAAGATTATTTATTTACATATGTTCAGGAATTGACAATTCCTGAAGATCTGAAATCTTCTATGCTCTATTCACTGAAAGCGGGCGGGAAAAGGCTTCGACCTGTTCTCGTTCTTGCTCTTCTAAATGCCTACGGTAAAAATGAAGAAGATGGTATACCTGTCGGCTGTGCGGTTGAGATGATTCATACGTATTCATTGATACATGACGACCTTCCTTGTATGGACGACGATGACCTTCGTAGAGGAAAACCGACGAATCATAAAGTGTACGGAGAAGCAACAGCGGTTCTCGCAGGTGATGCCCTTTTAACAGAGAGCTTCCGTCTGATTACATCACAGCTGTCTAGCAACGTCTCTGCTGATAAAAAACTCAGAATTGTAGATGAACTTGTAAAGTCAGCAGGTGCACTAGGAATGGTTGGCGGTCAATTTGATGACATGGAAGCAGAGCAAAAACAAGTGTCGCTTGCTGAACTAGAATCCATTCACGCCCGTAAAACAGGAAAGCTTCTCACATTCAGCGTCGCAGCTGGTGCAATGCTGGCAGGAGCATCAGATGACGATATCGAAAAGCTAAGGGAATTCAGCTATCATATTGGCATTGCGTTTCAAATCCGTGATGATATTTTAGATCTCGAAGGAAGCGAAGAGAAAATCGGAAAACGGGTCGGCTCTGATACAGCAAATGAAAAGTCGACATATCCTTCTTTATTAACGCTTTCAGGAGCAAAAGAAAAACTGGATGAGCACATCACGCGTGCAAAAGAAATCGTCTCAAATCTCCAATTAGAGCAGCAATTGCTGCATGGTTTATGTGATCTAATTGCCTCAAGAGATCATTAAAAACAGCCTAGATTTGAGGGTCCTCGAGCAATTGTGGTAAACTGTAAACAGTTTATTATGATGAGACAACTCTTATTCCCTACTGGTTTTCAAAGGAATAAGGCATTATAGATGTATATAGAAATTTTGTTGAAAGCGAGTTGATCCTAATTGGATCTTTTATCAATAAAAAATCCAACGTTTCTAAAAGGAATGTCAAATGCAGAATTAGAGGAGCTCAGTGCTGACATTCGCATGTTTTTAATTGAATCCTTAGCTAACTCTGGAGGGCATATCGGTCCGAACCTCGGAGTCGTTGAACTGACTGTTGCGCTTCATAAAGTATTTGACAGCCCAAAAGACAAGTTCCTCTGGGATGTTGGACATCAGTCTTATGTTCATAAGCTGTTAACGGGAAGAGGGGCGGAGTTTGATACACTTCGTCAATATAAAGGGCTTTGCGGTTTTCCTAAACGAAATGAAAGCGAGCATGATGTTTGGGAAACAGGTCACAGTTCAACCTCGTTATCTGGCGCGATGGGTATGGCGGCAGCGCGTGATATCAAAGGGACAGATGAATATATCCTGCCGATTATCGGAGACGGTGCACTAACCGGAGGTATGGCGCTAGAAGCTTTGAATCATATCGGTGATGAAAAGAAAGATATGATTGTGATCTTAAATGACAATGAAATGAGTATTGCGCCAAACGTCGGTGCGATTCATACTATGCTTGGCAGATTGCGTACAGCTGGCAAATACCAATGGGTTAAGGACGAGCTCGAATATTTATTCAAGCGCATTCCAGCTGTAGGTGGTAAGCTTGCTGCCACAGCAGAGCGTATCAAAGACAGTCTCAAGTATTTACTTGTATCTGGCATGTTCTTTGAGGAAATGGGGTTTACCTACTTAGGTCCTGTCGATGGACATTCGTATGAAGATCTTTTTGAAAACCTTGAATATGCCAAGAAAACAAAAGGTCCTGTTCTTCTGCATGTCATCACAAAAAAAGGAAAAGGCTACCAGCCAGCAGAGTCCGATAAAATCGGGACTTGGCACGGTACGGGTCCATACAAAATCGATACAGGTGATTTTGTAAAACCGGCAGCAGCAGCTCCGTCTTGGAGTGGTCTCGTCAGTGAAACGGTCAGAAAGCTGGCGCGGGAAGATGAGCGGATTGTTGCGATCACGCCTGCGATGCCTGTTGGTTCAAAGCTTGAAGGCTTTGCAAAGGAATTTCCAGAGCGAATGTTTGATGTAGGAATTGCCGAGCAGCATGCAGCCACAATGGCAGCTGGGCTTGCGACGCAGGATATGAAGCCATTTTTAGCGATCTATTCAACGTTCCTGCAAAGAGCCTATGACCAAGTGTTGCACGATATTTGCCGCCAGAATCTCAATGTGTTTATTGGCATTGATCGTGCGGGACTTGTCGGTGCAGATGGAGAAACCCATCAAGGTGTGTTTGATATTGCCTTTATGCGTCATATGCCAAATATGGTGCTCATGATGCCAAAAGATGAAAATGAAGGACAGCACATGGTCAATACAGCCATTCAGTATGATGACGGTCCTATTGCTATGCGTTTCCCGCGCGGTAATGGGCTAGGTGTCAAAATGGATGAACAGCTGAAGACCATTCCGATTGGGTCCTGGGAGGTTCTTCGTCCAGGGAAGGATGCTGTGATTTTAACATTTGGTACGACGATTAAAATGGCGCTTCAAGCAGCAGAAGAACTTCAAAAAGAAGGGAAATCGGTTCGTGTGGTCAACGCTCGTTTTATTAAGCCTCTTGATGAAGCGATGTTAAATGATATTCTTTCTGAAGGTATTCCAATTTTAACGATTGAAGAAGCTGTGCTCCAAGGCGGATTTGGCAGCAGCGTCTTAGAATATATACACGATAAAAAAGCTTCTCATATTAAAGTAGAACGTATGGGCATTCCAGATGAATTTATTGAGCATGGAAGTGTTGATGCCCTACTTGAAGAAATTGGGTTGACGAAGGTACAGGTTGCTGACACTTTACGTGACCTGCTTCCCGCAGCACCAAGAAAAGGAATTGGATCATGACATCAAAGAAAGAACGACTTGACGTTTTATTAGTCGAACAAGGACTAATGGAAACGAGAGAGAAAGCAAAGCGTGCCATCATGGCAGGGATCGTTTACTCAAATGAAAACCGTTTGGATAAACCAGGAGAGAAAATCGCACGTGATACACCGCTCACTGTGAAAGGGAACCCTCTGAAATATGTGAGCCGCGGCGGATTAAAGCTGGAAAAAGCGCTAAAAGAATTCGACTTAACCGTTGAAGGGAAATTGCTAATTGATATTGGTTCATCAACAGGTGGTTTTACAGATTGTGCTCTTCAAAATGGAGCAGTCAAATCATATGCTGTTGATGTTGGCTACAATCAACTTGCGTGGAAATTAAGGCAGGATGACAGGGTCATCGTCATGGAGCGCACCAATTTCCGTCATTCCGTCCCAGCAGATTTTACTGAAGGATTGCCAGAAGTAGCGTCAATTGATGTCTCTTTTATTTCACTGAAACTCATTCTGCCGGCTTTAAAGCACATTCTTGTCCCTGGCGGAGACTGTATTGCACTCGTCAAGCCTCAATTTGAAGCAGGCAGAGAGCTTGTTGGGAAAAAAGGCATCGTGCGAGACCCATCTGTCCACCTTGGTGTACTCGAAGAGATGAATCAATTTGCTGCAAAAGAAGGCTATGATGTGAAGGATGTCTCATTTTCACCTATTACTGGCGGTGACGGGAATATTGAGTTCCTGCTCCATTTAAAGCTTCATCCCGATCAAGAAGAGAATGCGGCACTCCCGGTTTCAGAGCTTGAAAAGATCGTCAAGGAAGCCCATTCTGTATTGAAAGAAAAGAAAAACAGTCCTGAGCCGGCTGACACATGAGGTTGAAACAAAAGGAATAATAGCTCGCTATTATTCCTTTTAGATTGTTGGCAAAGGGCTAAAATGATCTTTATTTTAGCCCTTTGGCTTCTTTACGGCGTGATAGAAAACCTTTGAAGTCTAGGAAGGACGAGCATCGGAGCGGAGCGAATTTAACATTCGTGAGCACCGAAGCAGAGACCTGACACCGAATGCGAGGGTTTGTCTACACGCTGAGGGAATAATAGCTCGCTATTATTCCTTTTTACATGGTCAAAAGATGAGAATTGGCCGTTTCTCACGTAACGCTTGTTTTTTGAACTGTGATTCATATAACATAGAACGTAAAGACAAACTGAGATTAAACGCCTAGGGGGGTCAAAAATGACTAAAGGTCAAAGGCATATTAAGATTAGAGAAATCATCGCGAGTCAAGAGATTGAAACACAAGATGAACTAGTCGATATTTTAAAAGCCGATGGATATAACATTACACAAGCGACCGTTTCAAGAGATATTAAAGAATTGCAATTAGTGAAAGTGCCGACGAATAATGGAACATATAAATACAGCCTTCCTGCGGATCAACGGTTTAATCCGCTGTCTAAACTAAAGCGATCCTTAATGGATGCATTTATTAAAATGGATGCTGCCAGTCATTTAATCGTCCTCAAAACTATGCCGGGTAATGCACAGGCGATTGGGGCTTTAATGGATAATTTAGATTGGGAAGAAATCATGGGAACCATTTGCGGAGATGACACCATTTTGATCATTTGCCGCACACCAGATGATACGGAAACAGTTTCAAGCAAAATTTTAGAACTTCTATAAAGAATCAGGTTTACAAAAAGAGGTGTCAAATGAGTGTTAGCAGAACTAACCATTAAAAACTTTGCAATCATTGAAGAGTTAACGGTTTCATTTGAAAAAGGACTCACAGTTCTAACAGGGGAAACAGGTGCAGGGAAATCCATCATGATTGACGCTGTCTCACTTCTTGTGGGAGGTAGAGGGTCGTCTGAATTTGTTCGTTATGGTGAGAAAAAGGCTGAGCTTGAAGGGCTTTTTCTTGTACCAGCAGCTGATCACCCTGTATTCGCTTTATGTGAGGAGCAGGGAATTGACGCATCGGATGAAATGATGATTCTTCGCCGTGATATGAACAATAACGGGAAAAGCATCTGCCGCATCAATGGCAAGCTCGTCACAATCTCACTTTTACGCGAAGTAGGACGCCTTTTGCTCGATATACATGGACAGCACGATAACCAGTTATTGATGGAGGATGAAAACCATCTGCATTTGCTCGATCAATTTGGTGCAGAAGAAATTGCACCTGCTTTGTCGCAGTATCAAGAAGCATATGAGCAATACACAAAGACAGCCCAAAAGCTAAAACAGCTCTCTGAGAATGAGCAAGAAATGGTGCACCGGTTAGATTTACTGCAATTTCAGCTAGAGGAGATTGAAGCGGCGCAATTAGAGCCGGGAGAAGATGAGAAGCTTCAAGAAGAGCGCCATCAGATCAGCAACTACGAAAAAATCTTTTCCTCACTCCAAAACGCCTATAATGCCTTGCGCAATGAACAGGGGGGACTTGATTGGGTTGGCATGTCATCAAGCGAGCTGGAGCAAGTTTCTGAGATCAACGACGATCTGAAAAAGCTATCCGAACAAGTGTCGAACTCCTACTACTTATTAGAGGATTCGACGTTCCAAATGCGGGGCATGCTGGATCAATTAGAGTTCGACCCAGCACGTCTTGATTTTATTGAGTCTAGGCTGAATGAAATGAAACAGTTAAAGCGGAAGTACGGGACAACGGTTGAGGAAATTTTGGAGTATGCGGCGAAGATTGAAGAAGAAATCGATCAAATTCAAAATCGAGACACTCATCTGCAGACGCTTAAAAACAAACTGGATGCAATGAGCCGTGACGCACTGCTTGAAGCACTTAACGTTTCGGAGCTTCGTAAAAAATGGGCCAAAAAGCTAGCGAAGCAAATTCAAACAGAACTAAAGGATTTATATATGGAGAAGTCAACGTTTGATACATCCTTTTCCATTCGATATGCGCCTTATAGCAGCACAGATAATCCGCTCCTAGATGGAAAGCCCGTCCAGCTTGGAAAAAACGGAATTGACCAAGCTCAATTTGTGATTTCTACTAATCCTGGCGAACCGATGAAATCTTTATCAAAAGTAGCCTCTGGTGGAGAAATTTCACGAGTCATGCTCGCCGTGAAAAGTATCTTCTCAGCCAAACAAGAAGTCACTTCCATTATTTTCGATGAGGTCGATACGGGCGTAAGCGGCAGAGTTGCACAGGCGATTGCCGAAAAAATTTACAAAGTGGCGACTGGCTCACAAGTGCTTTGCATTACGCACCTCCCGCAAGTAGCAGCAATGGCTGACACGCACCTCTTCATTTCAAAACGCTCTAAAGCTGGTAGAACACTGACAAGTGTCAAACCATTAAGTCATGAAGAAAAAGTGAGTGAAATTGGCCGAATGATTGCGGGGGTGGAAGTGACTGAGTTGACAAAACAGCATGCAAAAGAATTGCTCCACCAAGCAAATGATGTCAAAACAACAGGGTAGCTGAAAAACCAGCTGCCTTTTTTATATTGTGTCAAAATCGCTGTATATACCCACGAAATCGTCTTTTTCTTTTATCAATTTATCCAATCATTTTCTATCGCTGCTGGTTATAAATCAAAGCGAAGAAGGCAAAAGTAAAGATGTAGCCAAAACATGAGTGTTCTGGTGTGGGTAAGGAGCGAGGAGAGTGAAAAATGAATGCCCGAAAAGATGAGAAAAGCCATTGGTGTGATTCTCCTTGTTTCTTTAATAAGTACAGGGTTTATGAGCATAGTGAAGGAATACATCAGCATTCCAACAAATGTTGCTGTATTTGAAAAACAGAAGCACTCAATTGACACATCAATAGAAGCGTCATCCAATGCTTCTTCGCAAGCCTTTAGTCTTTCAGAGAAAAAGAATCAGCTTGAAGTAACAGGACAAAAGGCAGGAAAAGCCGAAATTGTTTATGATTTTAAAGGATTTCCTATTAAGAAAACAAAAGTCGACGTTCTCCCTGAATTAAAAGTCGTTCCTGGAGGACAATCCATTGGCGTCAAGCTCCATTCTGTAGGAGTTCTCGTTGTAGGTTTTCATCAAATCACAACAGCAGACGGCAAAAAATCACCAGGCGAAGCCGCAGGCATTCAATCAGGGGATATGATCATTGAAATCAATGGTCAAAAGATGGAGAAAATGAACGACCTCACCCCATTTATCCAGAAAGCAGGAAAAACAGGTGAAACGCTTCGTTTACTCATAAAAAGAGACCATAAAACCTTTCAAACAACATTAACACCCGCAAAAGATGCAAGTGAAGGCACGTATCGAATTGGTCTTTACATTCGAGATTCCGCAGCAGGAATCGGCACAATGACCTTCTATGAACCATCTTCTAAAAAATATGGTGCCCTTGGTCATGTCATTTCTGACATGGATACAAAAAAACCAATTGTTGTCGACAATGGTGAGATTGTCAGATCAACCGTAACATCGATTGAAAAAGGCACAGGAGGCAATCCTGGAGAAAAATTGGCAAGATTCTCTTCCGAACGAAAAACGATAGGGGATATCTCCCGCAACAGTCCATTTGGTATCTTTGGTACGTTAACCGAAAGCCTTGAAAATCATGTATCAGACAAACCACTTCCAGTTGCTTTATCAAATGAAGTAAAAGAAGGACCAGCAGAAATTTTAACCGTTGTTGATCATGATAAAGTGGAGAAGTTTGATATTGAAATCGTCAGCACGACTCCGCAGAAATTTCCGGCAACAAAAGGGATGGTATTAAAGGTAACAGATGAGCGTCTTCTAAGTAAAACGGGCGGTATCGTCCAAGGCATGAGCGGAAGCCCGATCATCCAAAACGGAAAAGTCATCGGGGCGGTCACACACGTATTTGTCAATGACCCGACCAGCGGCTACGGCGTACACATTGAATGGATGCTGTCAGAAGCAGGCATCGATCTTTATCAAAAAAACAAAAAAGCAAGCTGATCATCAAACTGCCGCGAATTTTCCGGCAGTTTTTTTCTCCCCTTTCTTTCTCTGTCATCATGTTATAAAATAAGGAAAAAGAGATTTTTCGACAAAATGGAAATGAGCATGTTGTCAAATTGCAATAATCGTCGATTCGTTAAGAAAAACGTAGAAAAAGCAAGATAATGCTCTATTATTCGGAAAATTAAAGTTTTTTAAAGGGGATAGCATGGTTTTGTCGAATTGAACACTCAGAAGAGAAATACAAAAGACTAAAGGAATCGACATTGGGGAGGAAAGAACGTGGAGAAAATTAAAGTGTGTGTAGCTGATGACAATCGAGAGCTTGTTGGCCTTTTGACAGAGTATATCGAGGGACAGGAAGATATGGAAGTGCTAGGCGTGGCGTATAATGGTCAGGAATGTCTGACATTATTTAAAGATAAAGAGCCCGACGTTCTCCTCTTAGATATTATCATGCCTCATTTAGATGGCCTTGCTGTACTGGAACGCCTCCGTGAAAACAATGACATGACCAAACAGCCAAGTGTGATTATGCTAACAGCGTTTGGACAAGAAGATGTGACGAAAAAAGCAGTGGATTTGGGCGCATCTTATTTCATTTTAAAGCCATTTGATATGGAAAACTTAGTCGGTCATATTCGTCAAGTCAGTGGAAACGGCACACAAGTCACCCATCGATCTTCATCTATCCAAAACAGTGTTCTTCGAAATAAACCTGAGCCGAAACGTAAAAACTTAGATGCAAGCATTACGACGATTATTCATGAGATTGGCGTACCCGCCCATATTAAAGGTTACTTATACTTAAGAGAAGCCATTTCGATGGTGTACAATGACATCGAACTTCTCGGAAGCATCACAAAAGTGTTGTATCCAGACATTGCGAAGAAATTTAACACGACCGCGAGCAGAGTAGAACGGGCGATTCGTCATGCGATTGAAGTGGCTTGGAGCAGAGGAAACATCGATTCCATTTCCTCACTCTTTGGTTATACAGTCAGCATGTCTAAAGCAAAACCAACCAATTCGGAATTTATCGCAATGGTGGCTGATCGTCTACGCTTGGAACATAGAGCTAGCTAGTTCATTTTCATAAAAAAACGTTTCTTCAAAGAGGCGTTTTTTTATTTTGGAAAGTATTGTTAAAAATTGTTTGTGTTGATACAATCATCTTATTGTCTCATTTGGACAATACAGCTTGTTTTATTTTCAGAATAAAATGAAAAATAGAGCATGAATGAAATGGGTATGACATAAATTAGTGGTAATCAGCTACGCCAATCAATTGTTAGGTCTTCAAAATAGAAGAAGGAAACGCTCATTCGTAAGAAAAAGGATGAGAGGAAAAGGTCTGATGGATTTGGTAAATAAAGCAAATGAGATCGAAAGTTCTATTGCTATTGACCTGATTGGTTGGCGTTTTAAAGTCACTGGCTTCTTAGAGATTGTGCCATTTGAACTGAATATTCCCATTGTCGAATTTAATAATTTTCACATTCTTTTACTATGCTATAATAATGAAAAGAAGAGGGTGAGGTTATGGGAAAGCTGAAAATCCACTCTGCTGAGGTAGCGAACGAAATTAGCAAGTGGACGAGGGTCATTTCTCAAAATGACCTAGAAAAATCTGCTATCTATAAAGAGAAAATTCAGAATTTGCTAAAAAATACAGATGAAGACCGTGAAGTTCTCCTGTATTATCAGCTTGTTAATGGCAGACATGAAATGTTACTTGGAAATATTGAAAAAGCCAATCACATTATGAAGAGTGTCGGAACGCTTGATGAGAAAGCAGATGACATTATTAATTTTTATTTTTACTTTTACAAAGGCCAATATGCTGCATATGTGAAAAAGTATGATGAAGCCATCAGCTTTTACAAAATTGCAGAACAACGCCTAAAACGTGTAAATGAGGACCTTGAAGTAGGAACTTTTCATCATAAGGTTGCATCAATCTATTACGAACTGAAACAAAATTTCATATCCATTAATCATATCAAAAAAGCCATCGATACGTTCAAAGCGCATGAAGAGTATACAGCGCAGGCGATTGACAGCTTGATTTTACATGCAAGTAATTGTATCGATTTGATCCAATTTGACGAAGCGGAAGAAAAATACCAAGAAGCACTTGAGAAAAGTAAACGCATTAACAATGAAGTGCTGATTGGGAAATGCTATCACAATTTAGCTGTTCTTTATTATGCAAAGCATGATTACGAAAAAAGCGCAAAATATGCCAAAAAAGGGATGGGCATTCAAATGCACCGTGACAATAGCCATTATTACATCCAATCTTTATATGTTCTAGCAAATGCCTTGGTTCATCTAGGAGATCAAGAGGCGAAGGAATATATTAAAGAAGGCATTATGTATAGCTGCGATATCCAAAATAATGAATATATAGTAAAATTTGAAATTTTGGATTTGATGTGCGAAAATAGTGGAGCAGCAGACGTATTCTCTGAAAAATTAGACTACATAGAAAAAAATAGATTATATGTGGAGCTTGAGGATTTGTCTGAACAAATATCGAAATACTTCAAGGAACGAAATGATTATCAAAATGCCATTCGTTTTCTTGAAAAGAAATTCGATGCACAAATACTTCAAAAGAAAGTGGAGGTTATCTTATGAAAAAGTTGTTGTTAGGTTTAACCATCGTTACAGCAGTCGCAGTTGTTTCTTCCCTTTTTGCTCTTGACGCCGAGACGACAGAGCAAGCCATCAGAGCGATTACGTGATCGAATTTATACAGAACCTCTTCGTACTCATCAGAAGAGGTTTTTTTATGTGCTGAAACTGGAAAAATGAAAAGAGAGACGTCATAATGAAAGGAAGCATCAGACTTAGAGGTGACATATGACGAAAATTTTTGCACACAGAGGTTTTAAAGGAATCTATCCTGAAAATACGATGATAGCCTTTGAGCACGCACTTCATTCAGGAGCTGACGGGATTGAGCTGGATGTCCAGCTGACGAAAGATGGCAGGCTTGCTGTCATTCACGATGAGAAGCTGAACAGAACAACGAATATGACAGGCTTAGTGAAAGACCATACATATGATGAGTTAAAAGCAGGAGATGCGAGTCATTCTTTTTATGAAGAAACCGGTGCTGTATCCATTCCTCTTTTAGAGGAAGTATTAGAGCTCGTGACGCCGCAATCATCACTCATTATGAATATTGAACTGAAAAACTCCATTTATCGATATCCAGGTATTGAAGAGAAGGTAAAGGAGCAAATTGAACACTTTCAAATAGAAGATCGTGTACTTGTCTCATCGTTTCATCACGGCAGTTTAGCTTTTTTTCACAAGCTAATGCCGCATGTTGAGCTTGCTGTTCTCACAATGGATGTGATTCATCAGCCAGAGATGTATATAAAAACAGTACCTGCAAGAGGGTATCACCCGAATATAAAGGGTGCAGGGGTAACAAAAGAAGTCGTATCGGCTCTCCATGCTGACCAGCAAGTCATCAGGCCATTTACAGTCAACAGTGAAAAGCAAATGAAAAACATGTTTTCTTTAGGTGTCGACGGAATCTTCACAGATTTTCCTGATAGAGCCGTTAAAATAAGAGAAGAAATGAAATAAAGACCTGCGATCAATAGCGGGTCTTTTTTCATGTTTATCTCTGTTTAAAGCGGGTGGTTACTTTATTTCGTTTTCGGTCTCTATATAAAATAAAGCCAGCAACTACGTAAAGACCTCCTCCTAAAAAAACCAACCCTGCAATTCCTTGCAGCCATAAAAATGGAAATGGTGCAATGATGATACCGAAAACAGTGTCGCGCAACAGCTTAATCCCAAGTGCAGCAAGCGCGCCAGGTATTAAAATAATCACTAATGCAAGTATTCTCCCCATCAAATGTCCCCTTAAACGTCATTTACTTCCATTGTCTAATTCAAAAAATATTTTGTCAAGAAAGGAAAACGTGGTAATATAAGAGTTGTGCAATTTTTTGCAACGGAAAAATATGGTGTGCAAATTTTTTCATATAAAGGGGTAACGGGATGCAGAGAGTCTTGATTGTCGGTGCAGGACAGGGTGGATCAGCATTACTTGAAACATTGCTGAAAACAAATATGATTCAAATCGTTGCAATCGCCGACCTTGATCTTGGGGCACCGGGGATGGTAGAAGCGAAAAAGAATGGAATTGATACGACAACGGATTGGAAAGAATACATAAAAGATGACATTGATATCATCATCGAAACAACGGGCAGTTCAGTTGTTCTTAAAGAACTGATGGAAGAAAAAACAGAGCAGTCTGTCATTGTTCCAAGTTCGATGGCTTACGTCATATCAGAATTAATGTCAGAAAAGCATCAGCTCATTCAAATATTAAAAGAACAAACCTATAAACATGACCGCATTTTTAATGCAACGAATGATGGCATGATTTTTATTAACATGGATGAAGAAGTCGTTCTGTTTAATCGATCGGCTGCCAAAATGGTTGGACGTTCGCAAAAAGATGCGATTGGCCGGCACATACGTGAAGTGATCCCTAATACAAAACTCCCCGATATTTTAAGGTCGAGGGAGCCAGAATTTCATCAAAAACAATTTCTGAATCAGCAAATACAAATTGTTACAACACGTTTGCCGATTATTGATGATGCAGGAAGAATGCTAGGCGCTCTATCCATTTTTAAAGATATTACAGATGCAGTGGAACTTGCAGAAGAAGTCACAAACCTCAAAGAAGTGCGCACGATGCTCGAGGCTATCATTCAATCATCAGATGAAGCGATATCCGTCGTAGATGAGCAGGGAAAAGGAATTTTAATTAACCGAGCTTATACGAAAATGACGGGATTAACAGACAAAGAGGTTGTAGGCAAACCTGCGGGTGCGGATATTTCTGAAGGGGAAAGCATGCATTTGAAGGTGCTTGAAACAAGAAGGCCGGTTCGAGGCGTCAGAATGAAAGTCGGACCGAATAAGAAGGATGTGATCGTCAACGTAGCACCAGTGATCGTTGATGGCATTTTAAAAGGCAGTGTCGGCGTCATTCATGACGTATCAGAAATTCAATCACTCACGAATGAATTAAATAAAGCGAGACAGCTCATCCGAACACTTGAGGCAAAGTACACTTTTGAAGACATTATTGGAGAAAGTGAGCAAATGCTTGTGGCGCTTGAGCAGGCAAAGCTAGGGGCAAAAACACCAGCCACCATTTTACTCAGAGGAGAGTCAGGTACTGGGAAAGAATTATTTGCGCACGCTATACACAATGAAAGTGACCGCAAATATAATCGTTTTGTGAGAGTCAACTGTGCTGCCTTATCAGAAACACTTTTAGAGTCAGAGCTTTTTGGCTACGAGGAAGGTGCATTTTCTGGTGCGAGGCGAGGCGGGAAGAAAGGGCTGTTTGAAGAAGCGAATCATGGCAGTATCTTTTTAGATGAGATTGGTGAAATGACGCCAAGTACACAAGCGAAATTATTACGCGTCATGCAGGAGAAAGAAATTGTGAGAGTAGGCGGAACAAAAGCGATACCAGTTGATGTGCGTGTGATTACTGCAACAAATGTCAATATTGAAAAAGCGATGGCGGAAGGTAAGTTCAGAGAGGACTTATATTACCGGATGAACAGATATCCGATCTCTATTCCGCCTCTAAGGCAGCGCCTTGAAGACATTGACTCCTTAAGTAAACGTCTCATTCAGAAAATCAATTTAGACTATGGTCGAAATGTGAGCGGCTTAACAGAAGGTGCGCTCGATAGACTTCGATCCTACAGCTGGCCAGGGAACGTAAGAGAACTGGAAAATGTTCTTGGACGAGCCATGATCTTTTTGAATCCGCAAGAAGAATGGATCGATGAAGATCATATTTCCTTCATGGAGTCAGAAGAGCAGGAAGAAAAAGAGCAGCAGGAACTAGCTGTCAGTCAATTTGAGGGAGAGACTCTTTCGGATGCTGTTGAAGCGTTTGAAGCGCAGCTGATTAAACAAACCCTTGAAAAGCATCAATTCAACCGCACGAAAACAGCGAAAACGTTAGGGATTAGCATTCGAAATCTTTACTATAAAATGGATAAATATCAACTTGCAAAAGATAGCATGCAATAAAATGCACGTTACCTGCAAGAAGTTGCACGTATTTCATGCGAAATGCCATATTTCGCTGCGTTTCAAGCTGGCATAGAACTTGCATATAAAAACCATGAACCCGAGCATAAGGAAAGGTGGGCATATATGAAGCTTGACGATCTGATTATGAAAGCTGCCCAGCTGCAGAATAAAACTGCTGCTGTGGCTCATGCAGAAGACGAAGAAGTGCTTCATGCCATCAAGATGGCAATTGAACGCAAAGTCGCTCGCTTCCTGCTGGTTGGGAACAAACGCAACCTGAAGGAGCTGGTGAAACAGCATGAGATCAATGAAGACTGGATAGATATTATTCATTCGGATTCTCCTGAAGAATCAGCCAAAATTGCCGTGCAGGCAGTGAGTGAGAAGCATGCGGATATATTGATGAAGGGACATGTCACGACAGCCGTTCTTTTAAAAGCTGTTCTGAATAAAGAGTACGGGCTACGGACGGCGAGTGTTCTATCACATGTCGCGGCATTCGAAGTGCCAGGCTTTGATCGGTTTATTTATGTCACGGATTCTGCGATGAACATCGCGCCTGATTTAAACATGTTCAAAGAGATCACGATCAATGCTGTTCAAGTAGCACAAGCTGTCGGAAATGACATGCCAAAGGTGGCCGTGTTATCTGCGGTAGAGGTTGTGAACCCGGCAATGGATTCCACATTGACAGCGGCAAGCCTGGCGCAAATGAATAGGCGAGGGCAAATTTCTGGCTGCCTCATTGACGGACCTTTGGCATTAGACAATGCCATTTCTCAAACAGCCGCTTCTCATAAAAATATTACGAGTGATGTCGCCGGTCATGCAGATATTTTGCTTGTGCCAACGATTGAAGCAGGAAACATTCTTTATAAATCTCTCATCTACTTTGCACATGCAAAGGTGGGGGCTGTGGTGGCAGGAGCGAAGGCGCCGATTGCTTTAACAAGCCGGTCGGATACAGCCGAAAGTAAGCTTTATTCAATCGCGCTTGCCATCTGTACATCAAATTAAGCGAAAGTCATAGGAGGAATAAACATGGAACTTTTTAAATATATGGAACGATACGATTATGAGCAGCTTGTATTTTGTCAGGATGAACAGTCTGGTTTAAAAGCCATCATTGCCATTCATGATACAACACTTGGGCCAGCATTAGGTGGGACAAGAATGTGGACATATGAAAATGAAGAAGCAGCGATCGAAGATGCGCTTCGTCTAGCAAGAGGGATGACTTATAAAAACGCAGCAGCAGGTCTGAATCTTGGCGGCGGGAAAACAGTTATCATCGGTGACCCAAGAAAAGATAAAAATGAAGAAATGTTCCGTGCGTTTGGACGCTACATACAAGGGTTGAATGGCCGCTATATCACAGCGGAGGATGTCGGTACAACGGTAGAAGACATGGATCTGATTCATGAAGAAACAGACTTTGTGACAGGTATTTCTCCTGCATTTGGCTCATCCGGAAACCCGTCACCTGTTACGGCTTACGGTGTATATAAAGGGATGAAAGCTGCTGCCAAAGCTGCATTCGGTACCGATTCATTAGAAGGAAAAACGATTGCAGTCCAAGGTGTTGGGAATGTCGCGTACAATTTGTGTAAACATCTGCACGAAGAAGGCGCACAGCTAATTGTCACAGATATCAACAAAGACTCTGTAAAACGAGCTGTAGAAGACTTTGGCGCAAAAGCAGTAGACCCTGACGATATTTATGATCAAACATGTGATATTTATGCACCTTGTGCACTTGGTGCAACGATTAATGATGTAACGATTCCTAAGCTGAAAGCAAAAGTGATCGCAGGTGCAGCGAATAACCAGCTGAGAGAAACGCATCACGGCGATCTGATTCATGAAATGGGCATTGTGTATGCACCTGATTATGTAATCAATGCAGGCGGCGTCATTAACGTTGCTGATGAACTTTATGGTTATAATGCAGATCGTGCGATGAAAAAGGTAGAAGGTATTTACCAAAACATTGAACGCGTCATTGAAATTTCAAACCGTGATGCCATTCCAACTTATAAAGCGGCAGACCGATTGGCGGAGGAGCGAATTGAAAGAATGCGCAAATCAAGAAGTCAATTCCTGCAAAATGGCCAACATATATTAAGTCGTCGCTAATTAGAAGAATGAGTTGAAACGGAGGTTTTCTTTTTGCTGACAAAAGAATGGCGTATTCTCACAATTAATCCTGGCTCTACTTCAACAAAAATCGGTGTGTTTCACAATGAACGATCTATTTTTGAAACAACACTGAGACATACAGATGAGGAATTAAAGCAATTCCCTCATATCATTGATCAGTTTTCATTTCGTAAAGAAACCATCCTGAAGACGCTGCATGAACAAGGGATGAACATCTCAAAGTTTGATGCAGTTTGTGCGCGCGGCGGTCTTCTTCGTCCGATTGAAGGTGGCACATATGAAGTCAATGAGCAAATGGTGCAAGACCTGAAAGAAGGATATGCTGGACAGCATGCCTCTAATCTAGGCGGTATCATCGCACGAGAAATTGCACTTGGCTTGAACATCCCAGCTTTTATTGTCGATCCAGTTGTAGTGGATGAACTAAAACCAATTGCTCGTATTTCAGGGCTGCCAACGATTGAAAGAAAAAGCATCTTCCATGCATTAAACCAAAAAGCAGTCGCAAGAAAAACAGCTGCATCTTTTGGGAAGCGCTACGAAGATTTGAACATGATTATTACACATATGGGCGGCGGCATCACGATTGGTGTCCATGAAAAAGGGAAAGTCATTGATGTCAATAACGGACTACATGGCGAAGGACCTTTCAGTCCGGAGCGAGCGGGAACCTTGCCAACAGGTGATCTTGTCAATCTTTGCTTTTCTGGTGAGTACACCCAAGAGGAAATGCTGAAGCGCATTATTGGTGAAGGTGGTCTTGCGGGCTACCTTGGTACGACAGATGCTGTGAAAGTAGAGCGGATGATTGAAGCAGGCGATGAACGAGCAGCGCTGATTTATGAGGCGATGTGCTATCAAATTGCCAAAGAAATTGGTGCGGCTAGTGCTGTCCTAAAAGGCGCAGTTGACGTCATTGTTCTAACAGGCGGACTTGCGTATAGCAAACAAATTACATCAAGTATTAGAGGTCACATTGACTGGATTTCAGATGTTGTCGTGTATCCAGGTGAAAATGAACTGCAATCCTTAGCGGAAGGTGCACTTCGTATTTTAAAAGAAGAAGAATCTCCGAAAGAATACCCAAATGATCAACAGATGAAGAAAGGAGTGACAAGTCATGGCAACTGAATATGACCTCGTCATTCTTGGTGGAGGCACAGGCGGCTATGTAGCGGCCATTCGTGCCTCGCAGCTTGGATTGAAAACAGCAGTTGTAGAAAAAGAAAAGCTTGGCGGAACATGTCTCCATAAAGGATGCATTCCGTCTAAGGCGCTCCTTAGAAGTGCTGAAGTCTATCAAACCGTCAAACGTGCTGCTGATTTTGGCGTTGAGGCAAATGGCATCGCTTTGCAGTTTGCCAATGTGCAGAAAAGAAAAGCAGAGATTGTAGAGAAACTAGCAGGCGGCGTTAAACATTTAATGAAACAAGGGAAAATTGATGTTTATGAAGGGATCGGCCGCATTCTTGGTCCATCTATCTTTTCACCAATGCCAGGAACCATCTCCGTAGAAATGGCAAATGGAGATGAAAATGAAATGCTCATTCCAAAGCAGGTCATCATTGCGACCGGTTCAAGACCACGTGTTCTGCCTGGGCTTGAAGCAGATGGGACGCACATACTTACATCAGATGATGCACTAGAACTGCCAGAGCTTCCGCAGTCGATGCTCATTGTCGGCGGCGGGGTGATCGGAATCGAGTGGGCTTCTATGCTCAATGATTTTGGTGTGAAGGTGACGGTGATTGAATTTGCAGATCGCATATTGCCGACAGAGGATCATGACATTTCTAAAGAAATGGAAAAGCTTTTATCTAAAAAAGGCATCACCTTTATGACAAATGCGAAAGTATTGCCAGATACCGTCAAAAAGCAGGAGAACCTCGTGACGATTAAAGCAGAAAAGGATGGAGACATTCAGACGTTTGAAGCGGAAAAACTTCTTCTATCAGTCGGCAGAGTACCAAATATTGAAGGCATTGGTCTTGAAAACACAGACATCCAAACAGAAAAACAAGGCATTGTCGTGAATGAACATTATCAAACGAAAGAATCACATATTTATGCAATAGGAGATGTCATTGGCGGACTTCAGTTGGCACATGTGGCTTCACACGAAGGTATGATTGCTGTGGAGCATATGGCTGGTCAAGATCCAAAGCCGCTCGATGAAACGCTCGTTTCTAAATGTGTTTACTCTCACCCGGAAACCGCTAGTGTTGGGCTCACTGAACAGGCGGCAAAAGAGCAAGGCTTCGAAGTCAAAATGGGGAAATTCCCATTCATGGCGATCGGAAAAGCACTTGTATACGGGGAGTCAGATGGATTTGTCAAAATCATTGCTGATCAAAAGACAGATGATATTTTAGGGATTCATATGATTGGTCCTCATGTCACAGATATGATATCTGAAGCTGGATTAGCTAAAGTACTTGATGCAACGCCGTGGGAAGTCGGGCAAACAATTCACCCGCACCCAACCTTGTCAGAGGTGATTGGCGAGGCAGCCCTTGCTGTTGACGGGAAAGCGATCCATTTTTAATCAAGGAGGGAAATAAGATGAGTAACATGCGTCATCATGAATTAGGATTATCTGATGAACAAGCAATTGATATATACAGAACAATGCTTCTGGCAAGAAAAATTGATGAACGGATGTGGCTTTTAAACCGTTCAGGTAAAATTCCATTCGTCATCTCTTGTCAAGGGCAGGAAGCGCAGCAAGTTGGTGCTGCTTTCGCTCTCAATAGAGAAGAGGATTACGTCTTACCTTACTACCGCGATATGGGGGTTGTCCTTGCATTTGGAATGACTGCAAAAGATTTAATGATGTCAGGTTTCGCAAAACAAGACGATCCAAACTCAGGCGGAAGACAGATGCCAGGGCACTTTGGACAGAAATCCAATCGAATTGTGACAGGATCTTCACCTGTTACAACGCAGGTTCCTCATGCAGTCGGAATCGCACTTGCTGGACGACTAGATCAGAAAAACTTTGTCAGCTTTGTCACGTTCGGTGAAGGCTCTTCAAACCAAGGTGATTTCCACGAAGGGGCTAACTTCGCTGCTGTGCATAAGCTGCCTGTTATTTTCATGTGTGAAAACAATAAGTATGCAATTTCCGTGCCGTACGACAAACAAGTAGCTTGTGAACGCATTTCAGATCGTGCGATTGGGTACGGAATGCCTGGCGTAACCGTTGATGGCAATGATCCGCTTGAAGTATATGCCGCTGTCAAAGAAGCGAGAGACCGTGCGGCAAGAGGCGAAGGACCAACGTTGATTGAAACGATCTCTTACCGTTTAACTGCGCATTCAAGTGATGACGATGATTCAAGCTATCGAGAAAAAGAAGAAGTGCTCGAAGCGAGAAAGAAAGATCCGCTCATCAAATATGAAACGTATTTAACCGAAGGAAACGTCATGACTTCAGAAATGAAAGAAGAGATGACAAAAGAAATCATGCAAATCGTAAACGAAGCCACTGATGAAGCGGAAAACGCTGCTTATGCTGATGCTGAAAGCGCACTTCGTTACGTGTATGCGGAGTAAGGGGGAAGAAAAATGCCTGTTATGTCATATATAGACGCCATTACACTGGCAATGAAAGAAGAAATGGAGCGAGATCCGAAAGTGTTTGTGCTCGGAGAGGATGTCGGGAAAAAGGGCGGCGTATTTAAAGCGACAGCGGGTCTCTATGAGCAATTCGGAGAAGCGCGCGTTATGGATACACCTCTTGCAGAATCAGCCATTGCAGGTGTAGGGATTGGAGCAGCGATGTATGGAATGCGCCCAATTGCTGAGATGCAATTTGCGGATTTTATCATGCCTGCCATTAACCAAATTATTTCAGAGGCGGCGAAGATTAGATACCGCTCAAATAACGATTGGAGCTGTCCAATGGTCATCCGCGCACCTTATGGGGGCGGAGTTCACGGGGCGCTTTATCATTCACAATCAGTTGAAGCGATTTTTGCCAACCAGCCTGGTTTGAAGATTGTTATGCCTTCTACGCCTTATGATGTAAAAGGTCTTTTAAAAGCTGCGGTACGAGATCCAGATCCTGTATTGTTCTTTGAACACAAACGTGCCTACCGTCTCATTAAAGGAGAAGTACCTGAAGAGGATTACACACTTCCTATTGGAAAAGCAGATGTGAAACGTGAAGGCGATGATATCACGGTCATTACATATGGCCTCTGCGTCCATTTTGCGCTACAAGCAGCAGACCGCCTTGCGAAAGACGGCATTTCTGCGCATATTCTCGATTTGAGAACAGTGTACCCGCTTGATCAGGAAGCCATTATTGAAGCGGCATCAAAAACAGGCAAAGTGCTTCTTCTAACGGAAGATACAAAAGAGGGCAGCATCATGAGTGAGGTAGCGGCGATCATATCAGAGCATTGCTTATTTGATTTAGACGCACCAATCAAACGTCTAGCCGGACCAGAAATCCCAGCAATGCCTTATGCACCGACAATGGAAAAATTCTTTATGGTCAACCCAGATAAGGTAGAAGCTGAAATGAGAGAGCTAGCGGCGTTTTAAGAAAGAGGAGGGTTTCAAGTGGCAACTGAACAAATGAAAATGCCTCAGTTAGGTGAAAGTGTAACAGAAGGAACCATCAGCAAATGGCTCGTTTCACCTGGCGATCATGTGAATAAATACGATCCAATTGCAGAAGTCATGACGGATAAAGTGAACGCAGAAGTCCCGTCATCTTTTACAGGAACCATTACAAAACTATCAGCTGAAGAAGGCGATACACTTCAAGTAGGAGAAGTGTTCTGTGAAATTGAAGTGGAAGGCAGCTCACAGCAAAGTGCGAAAGAAGAAGCGGCACCTGAGCAAAGTGAAGCACCTGAAGCAGATCAAACAAAAGAGGATCAAAGTCAAAAGAAACGCTATTCTCCAGCAGTCCTTCGTTTAGCAGATGAGCACAGCATTGATTTAGCGGCAGTGCAAGGAACGGGAGCAGGTGGACGAATCACAAGAAAAGATTTACTTCAGCTAATTGAAAGTGGCGGCGTGCAAGGGAAGGCAGCACCTGTTAATGAACAGGCAATCAAGCCAGAGCCTGTGCAGTCATCAAAGCCAAAAGCGGCGCCTTCCATCTCTACAATGCCTGGTGATATTGAACTGCCAGTCACGCCAATCAGGCAGGCGATTGCGGCAAATATGCTGAGAAGCAAACATGAAATTCCGCATGCATGGACAATGATGGAAGTTGATGTGACAAACCTTGTGACTAGAAGAAATCAGCTCAAGGACCAATTTAAAGAAAAAGAAGGCTTTAATTTGACGTTCTTTGCGTTCTTTGTCAAAGCAGTGGCACAGGGCTTAAAGGAATTCCCAGAAATGAACAGCATGTGGGCTGGAGATAAAATTGTGCAAAAGAAAGCGATCAATGTCTCGATTGCTGTTGCGACTGATGACGCTCTTTTTGTTCCAGTCATTAAGGATGCAGATGAAAAAACGATTAAAGGCATTGCCAAGGAAATTCATGAGCTTGCTTCCAAGGTGAGACAAGGTACGCTGAAACAAAGTGACATGGAAGGTGGCACCTTTACTGTAAACAACACGGGATCATTTGGTTCTGTACAATCGATGGGAATCATTAATTATCCGCAAGCGGCGATTTTACAAGTAGAATCGATCGTGAAGCGTCCGGTGATTGTAAATGGTATGATTGCAGCGAGAGACATGGTCAACCTTTGTCTCTCATTAGACCACAGAGTTCTCGATGGTCTTGTATGCGGCAGATTCCTTCAACGGATTAAACAAATTCTTGAAGGCATTGATGAGCAGACATCTGTTTACTAAAACAAGAATGTCCCCCTCCCGCTATGGAGAGGGGGATTTCCCCATGATGAGAAAGGAGCGATGATATGTCTGGACTAGACTTTTTTGCATTTTTAACGATTGGACTCATGTTTATCACAGCAATTGCGTTCGCATTTCTTCGATATATTTCTAAATCACGCAATCATCCTGAAAGATTACTACTGATCATATCAATCGTTTCTATTATTCAAGTTTTGTATTGCTTGCTGCTTGTCGGTGGATTTAAAGGAGCAGCGAATAGCCTTTTAGGAATTTCTCTTCTTATCGGAACGCTGCTCGGATATGCACTTGAATATTTATACAGACGCTATATCAAAAAAACTCCCGAAAAAGAAGGGACTGACCCCCGTTTTTGAGACAGGAATCAAAACACCTTTATACAGCCAATTGCCGATAGTTTATCGGTGATTGGTTGTTTAGTTTCGTTTGAATACGAATGTTGTTATAATAATAAATGTATTCTTTGACAGTGCGTTCTACGATGGTGGTTGTAGTGCGATCAATCCTGTTAAGATAGAACGTTTCAGACTTTAGTGAGGAATGAAACGATTCGATGGAGGCATTATCAGCGGGCGTCCCTTTACGGGACATGCTCATGGTAATGCCTTTTATATGAACCGCTTTCTGATACTCGTAAGATGTATACACAGAACCTTGATCGCTATGTAACACGCAATTCTCAGGAAGTGCTGGGAGCTGATTAAGTGTGTTTAAGATAAAGTCTGTGTCCTGCTTATCACCAATCGTAAAAGCAATCACTTCTCCATTATATAAATCCAATATACTGGAAAGGTACAATTGTTTCTGTCCATAAGGCAAATACGTGATGTCCGTTACTAGTTTTTCAAGAGGGCGATCAGACTGAAAATTCCGATCCAGTATATTACCGGCTACGGCATAAGGCTGCCCATTCTTCTTACGCTTTTTCATTTTAACCCGGCATTGCCACTGGTTTTTCTGCATGATACGTTGAACAGTTTTATGGTTAATACGCATTCTCATTTTTAGTATGGCTGTGATTTTCCGATAACCATATCGATATTTGTGCTTTCGGCACAACGTGCCGACCTGTTTCTCTAGTTGTCTTTCAGAATGAGTCTGAGTCAAATCTTTTTTCCATCTATAATACGAAGTACGTAAGATGCCTAAATGGACACAGATGTCCTGTACCGTCATCGTTTTGCGAAATTCTTCTACCAGTTTGATTGACGTTTCCTTATCAACTTCCTTTCCAATTCGTTGTACTTTTTTAAAACTTCATTCTGTTGACTCAAATAGCGATTTTCTGCCTGTAGTCTCTCTAATTCAGAAGAGTACTCGGGACCCTTTCCATAGGTATATTGTTTTCCAACAGGTTGTTCGAACCTGTGTGTATCCCCAGCTTTATGCCATCTCACCCATGTCTGAACCTGCGTCTTATTCTTGATATTCAATTCCTGCATGATCTCTTTCATAGGTACGCCTGCCAACCTCATTTCCACAGCCTTCTGTTTGACTTCAACCGGATAACTCACTCTTGTCCCCATAGAAAAAACACCTCCATGTTTTATTTCGGATCACAACGATCCGTTTTCAAACTTGAAGGTGTTTTTTATTTGTCTCATCTTATGGGGTCAGTCCCAGAATGATCTCGGGCGTTTTCTTTATTCTGCTGGAACAATAAAGGTCAAATGCTGTTTTAACACTTCTAAAGAAGCAGGTGCTGTCATGTACACTTCGCCATCTGTATCAGCATCCATTTCCTCTTTTGTGTGGATCTGAATTCTGGATGCTTGAATGAGGGAGAGGTCGCCGGTGAAGTCTTCCAGCTCTTCCCGGTTCATAGAAAAGATTTCTTTTAGAGCTGAGAAGCTCGTATTTCTGCAAATTAAGATTTCAGCTTTCCCATCATCAATTGCTGCACTCGGCAAATCAATTTTATTTGTCCCGATAAAATGTCCATTCATGACAAGTACGATGACGGCTTCTTCTTCCCAGTTTTCCTCCTCTGTTTCAATTCGTACGTGAAAAGGATCTGTTTGCTGCAAGGTGCGCAGGGCACTTGTGAAGTAGCTGATTTTGCCAAGTACAGCTTTTTCCTTGTCATTAATATTGTTGGACGTGTCTGCAATGAGCCCGATGCCCCAAAAGTTTAACAAGTATCGATCTTCTGCCTTGATGAGATCGACCTTTTTTTCTACGCCATCTATTATCATTTGAGCGGCTTTTTGCATTTGTTGCGGGATACCAAGGGTTCTAGAAAAGTCATTGCATGTCCCGCCAGGTAAAATCGCTACAGCTGGCCTTTTTTCTAACCCGCCGATGCCATTCATACATTCATGCACGGTTCCATCTCCGCCTAATATGATCAGCAATTCTATTGTCTCATCAATTGTACGACAGAATTGATAAGCATCATTTGGCTGCTTTGTTGGTTTAAGAATGAGTTCATCAATATGTAGAGAAAGAAGAGGTACTGTTTGACCGAGAACTTTTTCCATGTTTTTTTGTCCAGCATTTCCATTATAAATGAGCATCGCTTTTTTGAATTGTGCCATCACGCAGTTCTCCCTTACATCTCTTTATCATCACTTTTCCCCAATTTCGAAGCGTATAAACGATGTTCAGAAAAAGTGGGGAATGAAAAGACAACACATTTGCCCGCAGGCGTTTTCCTTGATATGATGTTGTTAAAATGGTTTTGGTATGCTAAAGGAGTGGACGGACAATGAATATTGATTTTAATTTATTTATGAATGATATTGTGAAACAAGCGAGAGAAGAGATCAAACAGGCTGGCTATACTGAGCTTACATCAGCTGAAGAAGTGGATGAAGCTTTGTCTAAAAAAGGCACGGCACTTGTGATGGTGAACTCGGTATGCGGATGTGCTGGCGGTATTGCAAGACCAGCTGCAGGCTATTCTGTTCATTACGATAAGCGCCCGGATCAATTGCTGACAGTGTTTGCTGGACAAGACAAAGAGGCAACAGCAAGAGCCCGTGAATACTTTGAAGGCTTCCCGCCATCTTCACCATCCTTTGCGTTGTTAAAAGATGGAAAGATTATTAAAATGGTCGAACGCCATGAAATTGAAGGACATGAACCAATGGAAGTCGTGTCAAAGCTTCAAGCTGCATTCGATGAGCATTGCGAAGAAATGTAACGTGTGACGTTTGAATGATGACATATAAAGCAGTCCGGTCTTTAGATCGGTCTGCTTTTTGTTTTATAAGACCATTGAATCAAAATAATTTTAGCAAAATACTATTGCATCTTAAAAAGAAAGTGTTTAAAATACATTATAGTGAATAAATATTCAAAACAATACATGATTTTAAATACTAGGAGGCATTATCTTATGAAAAAGTGGTTATTATTACTTATGACAGCTGGTCTTGCAGCTGCACTCGCAGCTTGTGGAACTTCTTCTAATAATTCAAACGCATCAGGAGATGACAAAACACTCGTTATGGCAACATCAGCAGATTATCCGCCATTTGAATCAAAAGACGGAGATAAAATTGTCGGTTTTGATGTTGATCTTGCAACAGCACTAGCGAAAAAGAACGGCTACAAGCTAGAAATTCAAGATATGGATTTTGCAAGTCTTGTATCAGCGCTTAAAACAAATAAAGCTGATATTGTCCTTGCAGGCATGACTCCTACAGAAAAACGTAAAAAACAATTAGATTTCTCTGATGTTTATTACAATGCTAAAAACTTAGTTGTCTCAAAGAAATCTAGCGGAATGAAAACAGAGCAAGACTTAAAAGATAAAACAGTCGGCGTTCAATTAGGTTCAATCCAGCAGGATGAAGCAAACGGTTTGCAAAAGAAATATAACTTAAAAGTGGAAGACCGTAATAAAATCTCTGATATCATTCAAGAAATCAAAGCAGGTCGTTTTGATGCAGCCATTATTGAAGATAAAGTAGCTGCTGGTTATTTGAAAAAAGAAAAAGACTTACAAGCATTTGGATTGAATAGTTCAAACGAAGGTTCAGCTATTGCATTCAAGAAAAATAGCGATTTAACAGCTAAATTTAATAAATCATTAAAAGAAATGCAAGACAATGGCGAACTTGATAAATTAATTAAAAAATGGTTTGCTGATGAAAAATAAGTCAGGAAAAGGATCAGCGTCATTTACGAAAATTCAGTAGAAAGCGCTGAAAAGTTCAACTCATGTTGAACTTTTTTCCTGTTTTATTTTTTGATTTTGTATGAAGGCATAAAAAAGGAGACTGTCATGTTAGATTTTAAAGATGTAATACCTCAGATGCCCTTTATTTTAGAAGGGCTTAAGGTCACACTTTCTATTGTAGTGGTATCACTTTTTCTTGGATTTATCTTAGGGATTTTATTAACGCTTTGCAAAATTAGTGTATTTAAGCCGCTCATTTGGCTTGCAGATTTTTATACATCCATTTTCCGAGGCACACCGCTTGTGCTTCAATTGCTCATTATTTATTTCGGTCTGCCTCAGCTTCTTGGGTTTCAAATCGATCAATACTGGGCTGCTGTAGCCGCATTTACACTAAACTCTGCGGCATACGTATCTGAAATTATTCGTGCTGGTATTAATGCTATTGATAAAGGTCAAAAAGAAGCAGCCGTTGCTTTAGGCATCCCTTATGCTAAAATGATGAAGGACTTATTGCTTCCGCAAGCATTTAAAAATATTTCACCTGCACTTGTGAACGAAACGATTACACTGACAAAAGAATCAGCTATTGTGACAGTCATTGGATTAGGCGATGTCATGAGACGAGCCTATCAAGCAGGTGCCGTCACGTATAATTATCTTGAACCGCTTATTTTTGCGGGCCTCATCTATTATGTCATCGTGCTTGTTCTCACCTTTGTCGGCAAATCGGTGGAAAGGAAGTTAAAATCAAATGATTAACATAGAGAAACTTACAAAATCTTTTGGTAAAAATGAAGTATTAAAAGGGATCGACGCCACCATTAAAGAAGGGGAAGTTGTTGCAGTCATTGGACCATCTGGTTCAGGGAAATCGACGTTTCTTCGCTGCATCAACTTGCTTGAAAAGCCGACTTCTGGTGTCATTACGATTCAGGATACTGAAATCACAAACCCAAAAACCAATGCACTCAAAGTGCGTGAGAACATCGGAATGGTGTTTCAGCATTTTCACCTATTCCCGCATAAAACGGTGCTGGAAAATATCACATATGCGCCAATGAATGTGAAGAATCAATCGAAGGAAGACAGCATCAAACAAGCAGAAGATCTACTGAAAAAAGTAGGGCTTTTAGAGAAAAAAGATGATTTTCCGAACCGTTTGTCAGGTGGTCAAAAGCAGCGTGTTGCAATTGCACGTGCGCTTGCAATGACACCAGACATCATGCTGTTTGACGAACCAACTTCTGCCTTAGATCCAGAAATGGTCAAGGAAGTACTAGAGGTCATGAAAGAGCTGGCTCAATCTGGAATGACACTTGTGATCGTCACTCATGAAATGGGCTTTGCAAAAGAAGTGGCTGACCGCGTGATCTTTATGGATGATGGGAAAATTGTAGAGGATGCGAACCCTGTGCAATTCTTTGAATCACCGTCGTCACAGCGCGCGAAAGACTTTTTACAAAAAATATTATAAAGAAAAAGAGAAGGAGACTTAACATCTCCTTCTTTTTTTGATTATAATGGGGAAAGTAAAAAAAGTTCATCATTTCACAATAAGTGAATAGAAACAAGACAGAAAAGAGTGACTCACATCATGTTTAAAATCGGCTACCGAACGCTGAAAACAGCATTAGGAACAGCGATCGCCATTTACATTGCGCAACTGCTGGGCCTTCAAAATTATTCTGCTGCCGGGATTATTACGATCCTGTGTATTCAGGTGACAAAGAAACGGTCGCTTCACGCATCAGGCGCCCGCTTTGCCGCATGCAGTCTTGCCATTTTATTTTCTTATCTATTTTTCGATCTGATTGGGTATCATCCTTTTGTGATTGGGCTGATGCTGCTTGTCTTTATTCCGACAACCGTATTGCTACGCATTAAAGAAGGGATTGTCACAAGTTCAGTCATCATCCTCCATTTATACATGTCCGGCGGGATTACCCTTCACCTCATCTGGAATGAGCTACTACTCATTACGATTGGTGTTGGCGTGGCACTGATCATGAACCTGTATATGCCAAGTGTCGATAAAAAGCTCAAACGCTACAGCGAACAGATTGAAGCCAATTTCGCAAAAATTTTTGAGGAAATCGAACAATATTTAATGACAGGGAAACAAGACTGGACAGGCAAAGAAATACCAGAGACACATCAATTGATCAAAGAAGCGAAAGCTCTTGCATATCGTGATGTTGAGAACCATGTCTTAAGACATGAAAATCTGTATTATCATTATTTCAATATGAGGCAAAAGCAATTCGAAATCATCGAGCGTGTACTTCCGAAGATCACGTCCATTTCTATCACAACAGAGCATGGACAAATCATAGCAGAATACATTAGAGACTTACGCGAACATATTCACCCTGGGAATACGGCGCATAAGTTTTTAAGACGCCTCATTGATATGAAAGAAGAGTTCGATAAGCTCCCGCTGCCGCAAACACGAGAAGAGTTTGAGGCAAGAGCTGCACTGTTTCATTTCCTCGGAGAAATGGAACAATATTTAGTACTGAAAAGCTATTTTAAAGGGATGAAAGAATAGAGACGCATGAGTTCCTCCTTCATTGGTCAATCTAATGAAAAAGGAGGAGCCTATGCGTCTTTTATTTTATACCGTATTGACTATGTCCCTTTCACCTATCTGGCCGCTCGGACAAAACCCGCTTCCAGGAGACCCGTATGTCATTATTAATAAACAAACAAATGAACTTGCCTATATTGATCAAGGTCAAATCCAAAAAATATATCCAGCTTCAACAGGGAAAACGACAGATTTAACGCCAGAAGGGGAATTTACCATTATGATCAAAGCGAAAGATCCGTATTACAGAAAAAAGAATATCGAAGGCGGTGCGAAGAATAACCCTCTTGGCAGAAGATGGATTGGATTTGATGCACGAGGAACAGATGGCAGAACATACGGAATTCATGGGACGAGTGACGAAACATCGATAGGGAAATTTATTACGGCAGGCTGTGTGAGACTTCATAATCAAGATGTAGAGCTTCTATTTGACAAGCTTCCGGTCGGGACAAAAGTATGGATTACAACCTCAACCGATTCATTTGAAAAGCTTGCCAAAGACAAACAGGCCATTCGTTGATTGAACGAATCACCTGCTTGTCTGCTTTTATTCAAACCTTATAAAAAGGCTGCTGCTCCTGCTAAAAGTGAAGAAATGAGCAGCAGGCTAATCATAAGCAATACCATAAATTTCATGAATTTCTGAGACATATCGCACCCCTATAACCGAAGATTTTTTGCGACGAACGCACCTTTCTTTATTCTAGCTCGTTTTTTCAAATGCGACAAGTGATTAACAAAGGAAGTGAACGGATGAATCAAATCGACCATATTGCCATTGCGGTCTTTTCTATAAGAAACACCTCTCGCATTTTTCAACAGCTGTTTAACTGGCATTTTTCAGACATACAAGAGCTTCCTGAGCAGGAGATTAAAGCGTCCTTCGCTTCACTTGATCATGTGCACATTGAATTAATCGAACCGATGTCCAGCAGCAGCAAACTACATACTTTTTTAGCAAAAAGAGGAGAGGGACTCCATCATATTGCGCTAAAGTCAGGTGACATACAGGCGGACCTTAACCGTCTTGATCACCTTGGCGTGGAGCTTCTCCAACAATCAGCACAGATAGGCGCAAGCGGGAAGCGGATTGCATTTATTTCACCGAAAGAAACGTCTGGTGTGTTATTCGAATTGTGCGAGCCCTTGAAAGGAGAGGAACACGGCAATGAATGAATCGTTTAATGACTTGGCGAAATGGCGCGAAAAAGCATTCATGGGCGGTGGCGAGAAACGTGCAGCCGCGCACCGGAACAAAGGAAAACTATCGGTGCGTCAGCGGCTGCATGAACTTCTTGACGGAGGCAGTTTCATGGAAATTCAAGCATTTGCAACAGGCCGCATGTCAGAGCATGTCGGTGATGGTGTCGTCACTGGAACTGGACTCATTCATGGAAGGCCGGTATGTGTTTATGCACAAGATGCAACCGTGCATGGGGGGGCTTTAGGCGAAATACATGCCAAAAAAATTGCTTCTTTAATGGATCTAGCAGCTAAACATCAGATGCCGATCATCGGTCTGAAAGACTCAGGTGGTGCGAGAATTCAAGAGGGTGTGGTATCATTAGAAGGATACGGACAGATTTTTAAACGGAATGTGTTGTACTCTGGTCAAATCCCGCAAATATCCGTTATTTTAGGATCTTGTGCTGGAGGAGCAGTCTATTCTCCTGCCTTGACTGATTTTGTGTTCATGACAGAGCAGACAGCTCATATGTTTTTAACAGGTCCGAAAGTCATAGAAAAGGCAACAGGAGAAACGGTCTGTCCTGACCGTCTTGGCGGTGCAAGTGTTCAGCATCAGACAAGCGGGAATGTGCACTATACGGGGAAAGATGAGAAAGACGTGTTAAAAGCGGTTCGAACACTTTTAACGTACATACCAACGAAACAACAGGCTGTCACGGATGCTGAAACGAGTAAGCAAGACGCAGCTGATCCAGGCAACATCTTGCCGAAGAATCCATCACGCACCTATGATGTCAAACAAGTGGTGACAGCCATCATCGATTCAGACTCATTCTTTGAAACGCAGCCTTGTTTCTCAAAAAATATCGTCACAGGGTTTGCCAGATTACAAGGGGATTCAATTGGTGTAGTAGCCAATCAGCCTAAGGTGCTGGCAGGCAGCCTTGACCTTGATGCTGCTGATAAAGCGGCCAGGTTTATTCGATTTTGCGATGCGTTTCACATTCCGATTTTAACGCTTGTAGACGTCCCTGGTTTTTTACCAGGTGAGAAAGCCGAGCATGCGGGAATTATCCGTCACGGTGCAAAGCTTTTATATGCGTACGCTGAAGCGACCGTTCCAAAAATCACCGTGATATTAAGAAAGGCGTTTGGCGGTGCGTATGTCGCAATGAATAGCAAAGGATTAGGCGCTGATTTTGTCTATGCATGGCCAGCGGCAGAAATTGATGTCATGGGGAAAACGTTCGCTGACGAAATCGTTCATCCTGCTTCGCGCGTGGTTGAGACGAAGCCAAGTGTATTAAAAGCGGCTCAGGCAGGGCTGATAGATGATATTTTCATGCCGTCTGAAACGAGAGAGCGATTGATTCGCTCATTTGATTTGCTTCGCAGGAAGGAAGAAGATAGACCGTTAAAAAAGCATGGCAACATGCCGCTATAAGAGGAGGAGCATCATCATGATCAATGAAAAACGTTTACTAGACGAATTTTTAGAACTAGTTCAGATTGATTCTGAAACAAAACATGAAGAGAAAATTGTGGAAGTCTTAAAAGAAAAATTCTCGCAGCTTGGACTAAAAGTGGTGGAAGACGACTCAAAAGCAAAAACAGGCCACGGTGCAGGCAACCTCATCTGTACACTGGAAGGCACTCAAGAGGCTGATACCATCTATTTCACTTCTCATATGGACACAGTGGTTCCAGGTAATGGCGTAAAACCAGTCATTGAAGACGGCTATGTGAAAACAGATGGAACAACCATTCTTGGTGCTGACGATAAAACAGGACTTGCCGCAATGTTTGAAGCAATCCGTGTGCTGAAAGAGAAGAATGTACCGCATGGAACGATTGAATTTGTCATCACAGCAGGTGAGGAGTCAGGACTTGTCGGAGCAAAAGCGTTAGATCCGAAGTTGATGACAGCCGCATATGGCTATGCCCTTGATTCAGATGGCAAGGTTGGAACCATTATCGTTGCAGCGCCAACACAGGCGAAAGTACGCGCAACGATTTACGGGAAAACAGCTCACGCAGGTGTCGCGCCTGAAAAAGGTGTGTCTGCGATTACCATTGCATCAAAAGCTATTGCTAGTATGCCGCTTGGCCGAATTGATGAAGAAACAACGGCGAATATCGGTCGTTTTGAAGGCGGAACGCAAACGAATATTGTGTGTGATCAAGTCGATATCCTTGCGGAAGCACGCTCTTTAGAACCTGCAAAAATGGAAGCACAAGTAGCGAAGATGAAAGAAGCCTTTGAAAAAACCGCTAAAGAAATGGGCGGAAGTGCCGATGTACACATTGACATCATGTATCCAGGCTTCAAATTCTCTCACGGCGATCAAGTCGTAGAAGTGGCAAAAAAAGCGGCTGCGAAAATTGGCCGTCCATCAGAACTACAGACAAGCGGGGGAGGCAGTGATGCAAACGTCATTGCAGGAAACGGCGTCCCAACTGTCAACCTAGCTGTTGGATATGAAGATATTCATACAAAAAATGAGAAAATGCCGATTGAAGAATTAGTCAAAACAGCTGAAATGGTTCTCGCCATTATCGAAGAAACGACAAATCCATCGTAAAGGCAGGAGACTCTGTGAGCACGCAAAAAATCATTATTTTCCAAGTGGGGCAAGAGGATTTTGGCATCAGTGTAGAACATATTCGTTCGATTGAGAAGGTCCCTTATTTACAAGAAGTATCGAACCTTCCAAAAGAAATAAAAGGACTCATGTCTTTAAGAGGAGAAGTCATTCCTGTCAGTGACACAGGCGTGATGCTTCACGGAAAGCCTCTTGATGTGAACGAACAGTCCAAGGTGTTGCTATTTGAATTAAACGAACAAATGGTAGGCTGTCTTGTCTCAGATGCAAAAGATATTATTGATATCGAGCTAAGTGAGATCAAGCCATTTCATATGAACACAAAAGCCTCTGAATATTTTTTCGGCGTTGTAGAGAGAGAAAACAAGATGATTTTACAAGTGGACCCGAATAAGTTCCTTGGGAAAATTGAGGATCTCGATCAATTGCCAGCGCGGTTAAAAGAAGAATTGGCATAAAGAAAATCCCCTTATCAAATGATAAGGGGGTTATTTTTATTCAGCAGCTGGGCTCGCTTGGTCGTTTGCCTCAGCTTTTGATTTTGATTTTTGGTACATGACATTCAAAATAATCGTTTGGACTGTGAGTAATAATCCACTTGTCATCCAGTATAAAGGAAGGGCAGCGGGTGCATTGATTGAAATAAACAGCATCATGATTGGGAAAATCATACCCATTACTTTTGCTTGCTTTAGCGCAGCCTCTGTCTGGGTGCCTGATTGCTTCGCAAATCTTTGCGTAACATAAAATTGCAAGAAATACATTGCACCTGCGAAGATCGCGACCAATAGATCGGTTTGTCCTAAGTTAAACCATAGGAACGAATGTGTTGCAATCTCAGGTGTAGAGCGGATCGCTGAGTAAAAGCCAAGAACAATTGGAATTTGAATTAGCATAGGCAGACAGCCCATTGCTAGTGGGTTCACATTGTTCTCTTTGTATACTTTCATCATTTCCATTTGTAGTTCTTTTTGTTTTTCAGGTTCTTTCGTTTTCTTCAATTTGCTTTGAATGTCGTCAATTTGAGGTTTTACCAGTGCCATCTTCTCCTGCATCACTCTTTGCTTTTTAAATTGGTTCGCAAAAAGAGGGAAGATCAGCAGACGGACGATCAAAGTCACGAACATAATCGATAAACCATAATCATCATGGAAGAAGTTCGCAAGCCAAATAATCAGCTCCGAAAAAGGCTGGACAAAATAATGATGGAAAAACCCATCAGAGCTCGCATTCGTTTGCCCACTTGCTGCAAAAGCAGGTGAGGCAATCATCATTAAACATAAAGTCGTACAAATCGTTAATAAACGTTTCAATTCGTTTCCTCCTCATTTTTAAAAAAATTAATTAGAGAGAGGAAGCAAATGGTCTTCATCATCGTTTGATGATCGTTTCATTCGAATGACTTTACTAATCCAAGTTGTAATGCGATCATATATGATAAACAGAAAGTCTGTTCGATTCAATAAAGATGCGTCCAACTCTTCCAAACGATGTCCACCGAGGTGTTCGTTCATACGACAGTCTTTTAATAAAAAAGCAATGCCGATGGCCGTCAGCGCTGGAAGAATAATCGTAAAGAATTCAACAAGGAAAAAGACTTCATTGAATGTATCAATAATCATGATTATCACATCCATTTCATTACTCACAGTGTACTATACACATTGTGAAATGTCTAACAGGACCACGTGTTTTCTCAGCTGAGAGTAAATCCTAATTTTTCATAAAATGGTATTTGTCATCCAAACTTCACCATTCCTATTTTATAATGAGGGGGAATAGAAGAAATGGAGGTTTTGAATATGACAAGTATTTACCCGAAGTTTCGAGCAGCTGCGGTACAAGCAGCACCTATCTACTTAAATTTGGAGGCAACGGTTCAGAAATCATGTGAACTGATCGACGAGGCGGCTTCAAATGGTGCAAAACTTGTGGCATTCCCAGAAGCATTTTTACCTGGTTATCCTTGGTTTGCTTTTATTGGTCATCCAGAATATACAAGAAAGTTCTATCACGAATTATATAAAAATGCAGTCGAAATCCCTAGCTTAGCTATCCAAAAAATAAGCGAGGCAGCAAAAAGGAATGAAACGTACGTTTGTATATCATGCAGTGAAAAAGATGGCGGCTCTCTCTATTTAGCTCAACTTTGGTTTAATCCAAAGGGGGATTTAATAGGAAAGCATCGGAAAATGAGAGCTTCTGTAGCAGAAAGACTGATTTGGGGAGATGGAAGTGGCAGCATGATGCCAGTTTTTCAAACTGAAATTGGCAACCTTGGCGGATTGATGTGCTGGGAGCATCAAGTACCACTAGATCTGATGGCGATGAATGCTCAAAATGAACAGGTGCATGTAGCATCTTGGCCTGGTTATTTTGATGATGAAATTTCAAGCAGATATTATGCCATCGCGACACAAACTTTTGTGCTGATGACTTCTTCTATCTATACGGAAGAAATGAAAGAGATGATTTGTTTAACGCAGGAGCAAAGAGATTACTTTGACACATTTAAGAGTGGGCACACGTGTATTTATGGTCCAGATGGAGAGCCGATCAGTGATATGGTTCCAGCTGAAACAGAGGGAATTGCTTACGCAGACATTGATGTGGAAAGAGTCATTGATTACAAGTATTATATTGATCCAGCTGGCCACTACTCCAATCAAAGCTTGAGTATGAATTTTAATCAGCAGCCTACTCCGGTTGTAAAACATTTGAATGACAATAAAAATGAAGTGTTAACATACGAGGCATTACAATATCAAAATGGTATGATTGAAGAAAAAGTGTAATTTGTGAAACCTTCTCTTTTTTAGAGAAGGTTTTTTTGAGGAAAGATGAAATAAATCAATGTATAATTGACCATAAAAGAGATTCATCATGTTTGGTTGATTCGAAACTTTTGATCAACATATAGGGATTGAAGAAAATGGGGTTATGCCAATGTCAAATATTATTTTTCATATAGACATGAATGCGTTTTATGCCAATGTAGAAATGGCGTATGATCCTTCATTGAGAGGGAAACCTTTAGCCATTAGCGGAAATGCGAAAGAGCGTAAAGGGATTGTGGTGACGTGCAGCTACGAGGCAAGAGCGCTAGGTGTAAAGCCTCCGATGCCTTTATGGGAAGCGAAGCGGCTTTGTCCGGGGCTGATTGTCCGTACACCAAATTTTGACCGGTATCGAAGCTCCTCACAAGAGATGTTTACGATACTAAGAGAATACAGCGATTTAGTCGAACCCGTATCTATTGACGAGGGCTATATTGACTTAACGCATACACCTTATGCCGAGCACGCGGTGAAAACGGCTCATGATATTCAAACGAGGCTTGTAGAGGAGCTTATGCTTCCTTCAAGTATTGGCATTGCACCGAATAAGTTTTTAGCGAAAATGGCGTCTAATTGGAAAAAACCAATGGGCATCACCATTTTGCGTAAACGAGATGTCCCCCAAATGCTATGGCCGCTGCCAGCGGGTGACATGCACGGAGTGGGACAAAAAACGGCAGATAAATTGAAAACGATTGGCATTCATACCATTGAAGACTTAGCGAAAGCAAATGAGTATACACTAAAGGAATTACTGGGTATCAATGGACCGAGATTAAAGCAAAAGGCCAATGGTGAACATGACGGCATTGTGGACCCAGAAAGAATATACGAATTTAAATCCGTCGGGAATTCGTCAACCCTCCCTCATGATTCTGACGATCCAGATGAACTTGTCGCGTTAATTGATAAGCTGTCACAATCTGTGAGTGCAAGGTTAAGGAGAAAAGAAGTAATGGCAAATCGGCTCCTTATCATGATTCGGTATGCAAGCTGGAAAAATATTACGCGAAGTTTGACCCTCACGAATCCCACGGATCGGAAGGAAGACTTATTTGAGGCAGCAAGGCAGTTATTCCTTAAACATTGGAATGACCAACCTGTGAGGCTATTAGGTGTGACGGGGACAGACCTTGTAGAACGAAAAGCAGCTGTTAAACAGCTTGATTTATTCTCCTATACAGAAGATGCAAAAGAAGAGCCTCTCCAAACCATTTTAGAAGGACTGAAAGAAAAGTATGGGAAATCACTCGTTCAAAGAGGGATGACCATCAAGGAAAAAGAGAGCAAAACAAGTGGAACAAGTTTTAATAAAGATTTTTTTCAGGACGAAAGAGGAAATGACTAGCCTGAAAACTTGATAAAAGAGGTGATGTTGTGGTAATTTCAAAGGGTACATCATTTCAGCAGTAATCAATATAGTGTGTTAGAAGGGACGTCAGAATTATGTCAAAACAACAAATCGGTGTGGTTGGACTAGCCGTTATGGGGAAAAACCTTGCCCTTAATATTGAAAGCCGCGGGTTCTCCGTGTCCGTTTATAACAGATCTAGCAGCAAAACAGAAGAGTTTCTCGAAGAATCAAAAGGGAAAAACGTTGTAGGCACATACAGCATCGAAGAATTTGTTCAGTCGCTTGAAACACCGCGTAAAATTCTTTTAATGGTAAAAGCTGGTGCAGCAACGGATGCAACCATTCAATCATTACTTCCTCACCTAGAGAAAGGTGACATCTTGATTGATGGCGGAAATACATATTACAAGGATACGCAAAGACGTAATCAAGAGCTTGCGGAAAGTGGTATCCACTTTATTGGTACAGGTGTTTCTGGCGGTGAAGAAGGTGCACTAAAAGGCCCATCAATCATGCCAGGCGGTCAAAAAGAAGCGCATGAGCTAGTGAAACCAATTTTAGAAGCGATTTCTGCGAAGGTAGATGGCGAGCCATGTACAACGTATATCGGCCCAGATGGAGCAGGACATTATGTCAAAATGGTCCACAACGGCATCGAGTACGGAGACATGCAATTGATTTCTGAATCATATTTTATCTTGAAGCATGTGGCTGGATTGTCAGCAGAGGAGCTTCACGAAGTATTCTCAGAATGGAATAAAGGCGAGCTTGACAGTTATTTAATTGAAATTACAGCTGACATTTTCACAAAAGTGGATGAAGAAACAAATCAGCCGCTTGTGGATGTGATCTTAGATAAAGCTGGACAAAAAGGAACTGGAAAATGGACGAGCCAAAGTTCTCTTGATCTAGGTGTTCCGCTTCCAATCATTACTGAATCTGTTTTCGCGCGCTACATTTCAGCAATGAAAGATGAGCGTGTTGAAGCAAGTCAATTAATCGAAGGTCCTAAGCCAGCGCAATCAGCAGAGAATAAACAAGAGCTGATCGAAGCGGTTAGAAAAGCCCTATTCATGAGTAAAATCTGCTCATATGCACAAGGTTTTGCGCAAATGAAAGCAGCATCTGACGAGTATAACTGGGATTTAAAATACGGTGAAATTGCAATGATCTTCCGTGGTGGATGTATCATTCGTGCAGCCTTCTTACAACAAATTAAAGAAGCATATGACCGTAACCCAGAACTAAAAAACTTATTGCTTGATCCTTACTTTAAGGATATTGCTCAAAGCTATCAATCATCTCTTCGTAAAGTCATTTCACTTGCAGTGGAGCAAGGAGTGCCTGTTCCTTCATTCTCAAGTGCACTTGCTTACTTTGATAGCTATCGCACAGCTGTCCTGCCAGCGAACTTAATTCAAGCGCAGCGTGACTATTTCGGTGCACATACGTATGAGCGTACAGATAAAGAAGGCATCTTCCATACAGAATGGATGAAATAAACATAGAACGACTGAAAAACCTTACCCTTTGGTAAGGTTTTTTTGTGTTTGCATCTTTTCGGCTAAAAATGCGAAAAAGAGGGATGCTATGTAAAAAAGAAAAGAAAGTAGGGATCGAAGTGGGCATCTTATATGCACTTCTCCCAGCGATATTTTGGGGAAGTATTGTTCTCATCAGTGTCAAACTTGGCGGGAATGCATACCAGCAAACCCTCGGTATAACGCTTGGCGCATTTATCTTTTCAATTGCAGCCTTCTTTATCAAAATGCCAGAGCTGACACCGTTTATTTTTGCGGTCTCTGTCATTTCAGGCATCTTTTGGAGCATTGGACAAATGAATCAGCTTTCAAGCGTTGCGTTTCTCGGAGTCTCGAAGGCGGTTCCTTTGTCGACGGGCATGCAGCTTGTGAGCACGACTTTATTTGGCGTCATGGTCTTCAAAGAATGGCAAACGATGACGGTCATACTCATTGGTTCTTGTGCCATTTTACTGATTATTGTAGGTGTTGTGCTGACATCGCTTGGTCAAAAAAAGAATGGCGGTGGGAACGATGGAGGCAATTTCAAGAAAGGGATCGTCATTCTGCTTATCTCAACGGTTGGCTACGTTGGGTATGTCGTCATTTTAAGGTGGTTTCATATTGATGGCTGGTCTGCCCTTGTTCCGCAATCAGTCGGCATGCTGCTTTCATCCTTGGCGATTAGTCTCAAGCAGAATCCGTTTAGTAAATATACGTTTAAAAATATCATTGCCGGCCTTGTTTGGTCGACAGGAAATCTCGGACTTCTTTTGGCTATCCCGCTCATTGGTGTCGCGGTCAGTTTTTCGATGTCACAGACAGGGATCGTTATCTCAACATTAGGCGGCATTTATTTATTAAAAGAGAAAGCATCCAGAACAAGCTTTGTCATTGCAGGCTGCTTGATGATCATTGCAGGCGGCGTGCTGCTAGGCTTTACAAAATAGGAGGTTAAACGAATGTATCCAGATTTAGAAGGAAAAACAGTCCTGATCACAGGAGCTGGTACAGGAATAGGTCAAGCGATGGCGCGCCGGTTTGGACAAGAAAAAGCCAATGTGGTGATCAATTATTTCTCAGATCAAGAAAATCCAGATGACACCATTGTGGATATTCAAAAAAATGGCGGACAGGCTGTGAAAATCAAGGGAGATGTCTCGAAGGAAGAAGATGTGCAGGCGATGATTGATAAAGCCGTTGATACATTTGGCAGTCTTGATGTCATGATCAATAACGCAGGTATTGAAAATGAAGTGCCTTCTACCGAAATGACGCTGGATAATTGGAACAAAGTCATGTCGACCAATTTAACAGGTATGTTTCTCGGCTGCCGTGATGCACTGAAGTATATGACAGATCATGGAATAGAAGGATCGATCATCAATATGTCGTCGGTTCACCAGCAAATCCCTTGGCCACATTTCGTGCATTATGCAGCAAGTAAAGGGGGCGCCAAGCTGCTGACAGAAACGCTGGCACTAGAATATGCCCCTAAAAAAATCCGTGTAAACAGTATTGCACCGGGCGCCATCGATACCCCGATCAATGCGGAAAAACTCGATGATCCCGAATTGAAAAAAGGCGTGATTGAACTGATCCCCATTGGTTATATTGGAAAACCTGAAGAGGTGGCAGCGTGTGCTGTGTGGCTGGCGTCAAAAGAGGCAAGCTACGTGACAGGCTTGACGCTCTATGTGGATGGCGGCATGACTAAGTATCCTGGCTTCCAAGCAGGAAAAGGATAAGAAGAAACCAAAAGAGCGTACACACATACGCTCTTTTTTTACATAAAATACAGACAAATGATTCTAAATGTCTAGACATTTAGAAATAAAAATATATAATATTAACTGGAAGCGCTTTTATTACAACAATGGGGTGAGAGAAATGAAACGTATTTTATTAGCATGCAGTTCAGGAATGTCTACAAGTTTACTAGTTACAAAGATGAAGGCTCATGCCGACTCTATCGGGGACGAGGCAGACATTTGGGCAGTTGGGCAAGATCAAGCGAGAAAAGAAATGGCGAATGCGGATGTTGTATTAATTGGACCGCAAATGAGCTTTTTAAAAGGGGATCTTCAAAAAGAAGCAACAAAATACGGGATTGCAGTGGAGGTCATCGATATGCAGGCGTACGGGCTTGCCGATGGACAAAAAGCGTATGAACAAGCCGTTTCATTGATGGAGGAATCGTAAAGAATGGAAAAGAAAACACTCGAAGGGCTCACGGAGGAACAAGTCAGTTTTCAATTGATCTTACACAGCGGAAATGCCCGCAGCAAATTGCTTCAATCTCTTAAACAATTTCGAGAAGGTCAAGAAGATGAGGCATTTCGTCTTATGAAAGAAGCAGAAGAAGATTTACGTCATGCACACGGCATCCATTTTCAACTCGTACAGCAAGAGGCAGGCGGGGAGAAGACGCCTTTCTCCTTATTGCTCATGCACGCAGAAGACCACTTAATGTCGACTATGACGATCAAGGAGCTTGTAGGAGAGCTCCTACCGATTTTCCAATCGCTTAAACAATAAAGGGTGTAAACAAGGGGGGAAACCAATGTTTGATAAAATAAGTGCTATTTTGGTTCCGATTGCTGGGAGACTGAACAACAACCGCTATTTAGGTGTATTACGGGATGCCTTTATGCTTGCGTTCCCGCTTACTATTTTTGGTTCCATTATGGTTGTGCTAATGAATTTGCCATTTTTAGATAAAATCATGAGTCAAACCGCACTGGAAGGCGTCCAGTCTGCACTGAATATCGCGCCAAGTGCGACCATCAGCATTATGAGTGTGTTTGTTGTATTTGGGATTGGCTACTATTTATCGAAAAGCTATGATGTGGAAGCTGTATTTGGCGGCGTGATTGCATTAGCCTCTTTCCTACTTCTGACGCCGTTTTTACTAGAACAAGAAGGTGGTGCATCTATTGCAGGCGTAATTCCAGTCGATCGTTTAGGAGCAAAGGGGATGTTCCTTGGAATGATCACAGGCTTTTTGTCTGCTGAAATTTATCGTTATTTTGTCCAAAAGAAATTTGTCATCAATATGCCGCAAGGAGTTCCGCCAGCTGTTTCAAAGTCTTTTGCTGCACTCATCCCGGCTACTTTGACACTCACAACCTTTTTACTGATCAATATCATCATTACACAAGGCTTTAAAACAAATATGCATGACCTGATTTATCATGCGATTCAGGCACCGCTTGTCGGACTTGGAAGCGGTATCATTCCGACCTTAATCGCTGTTTTCTTTATACAAATTCTTTGGTTCTTTGGGCTTCATGGCCAAATTATTATCAACTCTGTCATGGACCCCATTTGGAATACGTTGTCCATTCAAAACCTAGAGAGCTATACAAAAACTGGTGAGGTTCCGAATATCATCAGCAAGCAGTTTATCGAAATTTATACGGTTGGTATGGGCGGAACCGGTATGACGCTAGCTGTTGTGTTTACGATTTTAATTTTCCTGAAAAGTAAGCAATTAAAACAGGTAGCAAAGCTTGGCTTAGGACCAGGATTATTTAACGTCAATGAACCGATTATTTTCGGCTTACCGATTGTCATGAACCCGCTTATTCTCATTCCATGGATTTTGGCACCAATGGTTATTACATGTATTTCTTATTTTGCGATGGCATCAGGCATTGTACCGCCGCCGACGGGCGTAAATATTCCTTGGACAGTGCCGATCTTTATAAGTGGAATAATGGCAACCAATTCACTAGCGGGCGGTCTGCTTCAGCTGTTTAACCTGATGATCGTGTTTGTTATTTGGTTCCCATTCCTGAAGTTTATTGACCGTATGAATGTGAAAAATGAAAAAATAACCACAACGGAAAAAACAAAGACAACCAACATCAAAGGTGAAGGAGACTCAATACATGTCGATGGAAAATAACAAACAATCATATACATTTCCAGAAGGTTTCTGGTGGGGATCTTCTGCATCTGCTACGCAAACAGAAGGGAGCGTTCCTGGTGATGGAAAAGGACCGAATATTTGGGATCATTGGTTTGAGCAAGAGCCGACTCGCTTTTTTGATGGCGTAGGACCGAACGTGACATCCCAATTTTACAGAAAATATAAAGAGGATATTCGTTTGATGAAAGAAATTGGGCACAATTCATTCCGATTGTCCATTTCATGGTCACGTCTCTTACCTGAAGGGACAGGTGCGGTAAATGAAGAAGCAGTATCTTTTTACAATGATGTGATCAATGAACTGATTGCACATGATATTGAACCGTTTGTGAACCTGTACCATTTCGATATGCCGATGGCGCTACAGGAAAAAGGCGGCTGGGTCAATAGACAGGTAGTAGATGATTATGTGAGCTATGCGGAATTGTGCTTTCAATTATTTGGCGACCGGGTGAAAAAATGGTTTACACATAATGAGCCGATCGTTCCTGTAGAGGGCGGGTATATGTATAGCTTCCATTATCCAAACGAAGTCGATTTCCAAAAGGCTGTGCAGGTCGGTTATCATGAACTTTTATCAAATGCGAAGGCGATAGCGGCTTATAAAAAGCTGAAGCAAGACGGTAAGATTGGCATCATCCTCAATCTTACCCCATCTTATCCGAGAAGCCAGAATCCGCGCGATGTAGAAGCAGCTGAGATGGCGGATGCTTTCTTTAACCGGTCCTTCCTAGATCCTGCGGTGAAGGGACATTTCCCAGAAAAACTAGTAGAGGTCTTAAAGAAGGAAGGCTTTATGCCAAGTATGCAAGAAGGAGATCTTGAGCTCATTCAAGAGAATACCGTCGACCTCCTTGGGATCAACTATTATCAGCCAAGAAGAGTGAAAGCGAAAGAGCATATGCCGCATCCAAATGCACCATTTATGCCAAATCATTATTTTGATGCGTTTGACATGCCGGGAAGAAAAATGAATGTGTATCGTGGCTGGGAAATCTATGAAAAAGGCATTTATGATATATTGAAAAAAGTCCAAACAGACTATGATAATATTGAATGCTTTATTTCTGAAAATGGAATGGGTGTCGAGGGAGAAGAGCGGTTTAAGGATGAAGAAGGAATGATTCATGACGATTACCGTATTGATTTTATTGCTGAGCATCTTAAATGGGTTCATCAAGCGATTCAAGAAGGAAGTAATATAAAAGGTTATCATCTGTGGACGTTTATGGATAACTGGTCATGGTCGAATGCCTATAAGAATCGCTATGGATTTGTCTCAGTTGATCTTCAAGAAGACGGAAAACGTACCATTAAGAAAAGCGGATACTGGTTTCAATCGGTATCACAAAATAACGGTTTTTAATCAAGATACTTGCTCTTTCTTTGAAAAGGGCAAGTATTTTTCTTATGTGATGGTAAGCGGATGAAACAAAAATGGCTCGTACCTTTTAAGCTCACTAGGCTTAGTGTAGAATGAGAGGAAGCTATGAAAAAACAAGTCAGTTGGTGGTGTGAGATGAAAAAGTATGAACTCATTTCAGAAGAAATCAGAAAACGAATAGGAACAGCATATTATCCAGAAGATCAACCCATTCCAGATGAAAACTCGCTTGCCGCTGAATTTCAATGCAGCCGAATGACGATGAAGCGTGCGCTCGATCTTCTCGTAGCAGAAGGGCTTCTCTTTAGAAAAAGAGGTCACGGTACCTTTATTGTGAAGGCAGCGCTCAATCAAGGGGCAATCAATGTGTCAGGACATGAAAATAAAGGGTTCACAAAAGTTATGGCGGATAAAAACGTCACGACTCAAATCATTCACTTTGATGTCCATTTTCCAAGCAAAGAGGTGGCAGCCCACTTATCCATAGACTCTACCACACCCATTTATGACATTATCCGTCTCCGTCTTGTAGACGAGGAGCCATATGTGTTAGAAAAAACGTTTATGCCCGTCAATCTCATTAAGGGGATAGATGAAGAGGTTCTATTGGGATCAATCTATGGTTACATATCAAATGATTTGAATTTAAAAGTGGCAGGAGCGCATAAGAAAATTAGAGCGGCTAAATCGGATGAGCTGGATCAGCAATATTTAGGCTGTGACCCAACGGATCCTGTGCTAGAAGTCGAACAGGTCGCTTATTTAAACACAGGTCGGCCGTTTGAGTACTCCTTTAGCCATCATCGCTATGATAAGTTCGATTTTTCAACGGTCGAAATTACGAAAACAGGACGTTAAAAAAAGAGCAGAACCCCCAAGGGAGACTGCTCTTTTTTATATCATTTTATATATTCCACCAATGATACCCATCTTTTTCTAGAAGCTGATCGGCTTCTTTCGGTCCCATAGAACCAGCAGGATAATTTGGTTTTAATGTTTTGTTTTCTGCCCATTGCTCAGAAATTGGATCTACAAAGTTCCAAGAAAGCGCCACTTCATCCCAGTGCGCAAAGTTCGTAGCATCGCCTAGCAAGCAGTCATGAATCAGCTTTTCATAGGCTTCTGGTGTATTCATGATGTCGTTATAGTTTGTTTGATAGTCGAGCTTAATCGGCTTTGCAAATGTACCGCCATCAAGCTTACGCGCGTTCAGGTGAAGGGTAATGCCTTCATCTGGCTGAATATGAATGACGAGTAAGTTCGGATGCATGGCATTTCCGTTCCCATAGTACAAGTTCATTGGAATGTCTTTAAATTGAACAACGATCTGAGTAGATTTCTTTTCTAAACGTTTTCCAGTACGAATGTAAAATGGCACGCCGGCCCATCTAAAGTTATCAATTAGTAGCTTCCCGGCAACGAATGTTTCCGTATTTGAGTTCGGGTCAACATTTTGCTCTTCAAGATAGGAAGGAACCATACCGCCATCAACCGTACCAGCATCATACTGTCCTCGGACAAAGAATTGATCGACTTCATCTTTTGAGAAAGGACGAAGAGCGCGTAATGCTTTCCGTTTTTCACTGCGGATTTCCTCGGTATTCAGCTTAATTGGCGGCTCCATTGCTAAAAGTGCAACCATTTGAAGCATATGGTTTTGAACCATATCTCTTAGTGCACCTGAACTTTCGTAATAGCGGGCCCGGTCTTCAACCCCTAATGATTCACTAGATGTAATTTGAATGTTTGAGATATATCGGTTTGTCCAAAGTGGTTCAAAGATGGCATTTGCAAAACGGATGACCTCAATGTTTTGCACCATTTGTTTACCAAGGTAGTGGTCAATACGATAAATTTGATCTTCAGAGAATGCATCCCTAATTTCTTCATTTAACTTTTTCGCACTTGGCAAGTTATGGCCAAATGGTTTTTCAATGACAAGTCTTGACCAGCCAGTTGTTTTCGATACGCCTTCACTTTTTAGGAACTTTGCAATCGTTCCGAAGAATTCCGGTGCCATCGCTAAATAGAACATCCGGTTGTTTGGGATACTGTACGTATCTTCAAGGCCTGCTAGAAGTGTGTTAAGCGATTGATAGGAAGCAGGACTTGATACGTCAAAATCGTGATAATAAAAATGTGAACTGAATTCCTCTATTTTCGCTTCTGCATCATCAGAAGAAACAGATTCTTTCACCACAGCTCGTAGGTCCTCATGAGACCACGGACGGCGTCCAACACCGACTACGGCGAATTGATCGCCAAGTTTTCCGCTATGATAAAGTCTATGTATAGAAGGGTAGAGCTTGCGTTTGGCAAGATCTCCTGTTGCGCCAAAAATGACAATGACTGCTTTTGGATTGTTAGTTTCTGTATTCACGAAAAGTACCTCACTTTATTCGTAGCATTGTTGTAAAACCGAGAATGTATGTACATTTTCTTTATTTTAAAGGTTCATTGTTCGTAAAGCAAACATTTGATTCGACTTTTTCTGCTCTCGTTTGACTTTTTTCGAAAATTCCGCTGAATTCACATTTACCTTGTCTTCATGTATTCTATATGAATGAAGATATTGTATACCGGCTTTAGGAGGAAAAGTAATGGAACTGCTCTTTTTAGGAACTGGTGCAGGCATTCCTGCGAAAACTAGAAACGTCACTTGCACTGCGCTAAAGCTTTTAGAAGAAAGAAAGGCAGTGTGGCTTTTTGATTGCGGAGAAGCGACGCAGCATCAAATATTACATACAACGATTAAACCGAGAAAGATTGAGAAAATATTTATCACTCATATGCATGGTGATCATGTATACGGTCTCCCAGGGCTGCTTGGTAGCAGATCCTTTCAAGGCGGAGAGGATGAACTAACGATCTATGGACCTAAGGGCATCAAAGCATTTGTAAACGCAACACTTTCAGCTACACAAACGCATTTGACATATCCGCTGCATATCATAGAGATAGATGAAGGGATCGTATTTGAAGATGATACCTTTCAAGTAGAAGCAAGACGAGTATCTCACGGTATTCCAGCTTACGGCTATCGGGTAGTGGAAAAAGATGTACCAGGTGCATTAAAAGCCGAAGACCTAAAAGAAATCGGTGTAAAACCTGGACCTTTGTATCAGAAGTTGAAAAATGGGGAAACCGTGACGCTCGAAGATGGACGAATCATTGATGGAACCGATTATTTGGAACCCCCTAAAAAAGGGAGAATCGTTGCATTTTCAGGAGATACCCGTTTATGCGAGAATATAACAAGGCTTGCCAAGGATGCGGATGTGTTAGTCCATGAAGCAACATTCGGTAAAGAAGATGCTGATCTAGCCTACAATTATTATCACAGCACGACAGAACAAGCAGCGAAAACAGCGCAGGAAGCAGGCGCAAAAAGATTAATTTTGACCCATATTAGTGCACGTTATCAAGGAGAAGAGGCACTAAACCAATTATTGAAAGAAGCCCGCGATATATTCCCGCTGACAGAAGCTGCGCAGGATTTCTCTACTTTTTCCATTGACCGCACCCTGTAAAAATTGGATGAATCGTCAAAAAAAGTTGTGCGATTTTTTTGATATTTATAATGACTCTCTTTTTCAGGTAGTGGTAAAATGGTGAAGAAAAACAAATGACGAATGAAACTATGAAGAATACGGGAGGCACAATCAAAGATGAGCGGTTTTACAGCGTTAAGTGAAGCAGAATTAAATGACCTATATGCAGCACTACAAGATGAGTACGAAACGTATAAAAGTAAAAACTTACACTTAGACATGTCTAGAGGAAAACCTTCACCAAAACAGCTCGATTTGTCTATGGGCATGCTCGATGTCGTCACATCAAAGGATGCGATGACTGCTGAAGATGGCACAGATGTGCGTAACTATGGCGGTTTGACAGGGCTTCCTGAAACGAAGACATTTTTTGCAGATGTGCTCAATCTAAAGCCAGAACAAATCATCATCGGCGGTAATTCCAGCCTTAATATGATGCACGATACCATTGCCCGTGCCATGACCCACGGCGTATATGATAGCAAAACACCTTGGGGAAAGCTGCCAAAGGTAAAATTCCTTGCACCAAGCCCAGGATATGACCGTCACTTTTCCATTTGTGAGCTATTTAACATAGAGATGATCACGGTAGATATGAAAGCTGATGGACCCGATATGGATCAGGTCGAAAAATTGGTCGCAGAGGACGAAGCGATTAAAGGCATTTGGTGTGTACCAAAATATAGCAACCCAGATGGCATTACGTATTCAGATGAGGTGGTTGACCGCCTTGCTTCAATGAAAACAAAAGCAGACGACTTCCGCATTTTTTGGGATGATGCATACGCAGTACATCACCTAACTGATACGCCTGATACGTTAAAAGATATTTTTCAAGCAGTAGAGGAAGCAGGGCACCCTCATCGTGTGTTTATGTTTGCGTCTACTTCTAAAATTACATTCCCAGGCTCTGGTATTGCACTCATGGCATCAAGCCCGGATAATGTGAGCTTCACTCAAAAACAATTATCGATTCAAACGATTGGACCAGACAAAATCAATCAATTAAGACACCTTCGTTTCTTCAAGAATCCAGAAGGCTTGAAGGAACATATGAGAAAACATGCAGCGATCATTAAGCCAAAGTTTGACCTTGTTCTTTCCATTCTTGATGAAACACTTGGCGGGAAGAACATTGCAGAATGGCACAAGCCAAATGGCGGATATTTTATTAGTTTAAATACGCTCGATCATTGTGCAAAAGCTGTTGTGCAAAAGGCAAAAGAAGCAGGTGTGACCATGACAGGTGCAGGCGCGACTTATCCTTATGGAAAAGACCCGCTTGATCGTAACATTCGCATTGCGCCAACGTTCCCATCACTTGAAGAACTAGAGCAAGCGATTGACATCTTTACTTTATGTGTTCAGCTTGTCAGCATTGAAAAGCTGCTGTCTAAAAAAAGCCAGTCAGCTCCAACGGTATAAAGAAAAAAACTCCTTGACGCATCACTAGTCAAGGAGTTTTTTGTTTTTAATTGGCTGTTTGATAATAGGAAACAGGTTGTTTGGTTGCGCACCATACATCATAGATCGCAAGCTGTACAATATGCGGTTCATCAAGATGAATATAGTGAGAGCTGTTCTGTGCTTGAATCCATCCGCTTTGGGATGACAAAGACAGCATCCGTTTATGAAGTCTGAGCCAAGCCTCGTGTGCTGGATGAAACAACCGGTTCTTACCTGATGAAATCACAAGGAGCGGCATCATTCCATAATGAGTTTGTTCCTCTTTCATTGTGCATAGCATTTGCTGAAAGTCCTCGTGGGTACATTCTGCTGTAAATTGTGCCATGTATGAGGTGCGTTCTTCTTTTGATAAAAGCGGGAGGATGACCTGCTCTTGTTCCTCACTTGCTGGGTCTAACAGCACCATTCCAATGACGTCATCTCCTCTGCGGCTTGCCCATAACCGGCCGACAAGTGAGCCAAATGAGTGAGCTACAATGAGAAAGGGCGGCTGAATATTGGCTTCTTCTAGTAGCATATCTAAATCATCTGCTAGATCATGTAATGTTCTTCCTTCACTGCTGTCACTGCTTTTTCCATTTCCTAATCGATCATATAAGAAAACCCCAAGCTCAGGATCAATATCATGGGCCATATTCGACCACGTATCACCGGAAATGCCGTAGCCTGCTTCAAAGATAATGGTGGCTTGCCTTTTGCCCTGACGATGTTTTGTATAAAAATGGTGTCCATCTATATGATACATTCTTTCAATCATTGCCGAGTTCATTATTCCATCTCCTCTAAGTGGTTCTTTAGCTAAAAGACGGCACAAAAGGCAGAGATGTTTCTCTTAAAAACAAAAAAGATGCCTATTTTAAAAAATAGACACCTTTTTCCTATGCACTTTTACCAAGCGCGGTCATATTGACGCGGGCCTTCGATGGATGTACGAAGCTCTTCAGCAGCTGTTTTTGGAAAGTATGGATCCCGTAAAAATTCTCTGCCTATAAAAATTAAGTCTGCACGCTGATTTCGTAGAATCTCCTCTGCCTGTACACCAGATGTGATCAGTCCGACAGCACCTGTTTGAATACCGGCACCTTCTTTGATCTTTTCTGCGAAGGTCACTTGGTAGCCAGGGAATGTGCTGATTCTCGCCTGTACGACAGCGCCTGAGCTGACATCGATTAAGTCGACACCTTGTTCCTTCAGCCATGTGGCAATGCCAATGTAATCGGCAATGTCAAGTCCTTTTGTCGTGTAGTCAGAAGCCGACACACGGACAAATAATGGTCCGTCCCATACTTCATTGACTGCATCGACAACTTCTCTTAAGAAACGGTAACGGTTCTCTGGTGAACCGCCATAATCATCTGTTCGATGATTTGCTAGCGGTGAAAGAAATTCATTAATCAAATAGCCATGCGCACCATGAATTTCAATGATGTCAAAGCCGGCCTTTTTTGCCCGGACAGCTGCATCTTGAAACGCCTGAACGGTATCTTTGATTTGATCGACAGACATCTGGACAGGGGTTTTTGACTGTTCATCAAATGGAATGCTGGATGGTGCCAGAATGTCACCATCTAGTTCAGCTTTACGTCCTGCATGAGCCAGCTGGATGGCTGTCTTGGTTCCGTATGCTTTGATTTGTTCGGTTAATGAAGCGAAGCCTTCAATATGCTCATCACTCCAAATCCCGAGATCTTGATCACTAATTCTTCCCTCGGGTGAAACGGCACTTGCCTCCACCATGATCAGGCCAGCTTGACCTTGGGCACGGGAAATATAATGTGTATAGTGGAAAGGCTGTAATTTTCCATCATGATCATAGGATGAATACATACACATCGGGGACATCACGATGCGGTTTTTCAGCGTCACACCTTTTAATGTCCAAGGTGAAAAGAGTTTTGATTCCAAATACCTTCGCCTCCTCATAGAATTGTATAGCCGATTATAACAGCCATTCAAACTTTCGTCATAAAAGGTGCTCAAAGAATATAGCTTTTATACACGTTTTTGTATAATGAAGAAATAGAGACAACAAAGGGGGAGAACGAATGAAATGGCAAACAGAGAGTGAACGAAAGGAACTGCTCACAGCTCTAATGCAGTACGAAAGCATATCGGGTACAACTGGAGAAGTGGCATTAGCTGAATATTTATATTATTTACTGAGGGAGCGGCCTTATTACAAGCAGAATCCTGATCATTTGGCTCTGCATCCGATGAAAGATGGCCGGTATTATTTAACGGCGCTTGTAAAGCGTAGTTCTCTTTCTCGTACCGTTTTGCTGCTCAGTCATTTCGATGTCGTCGATACAGAAGATTACGGTGAATTTCAAAACATGGCATGCAAGCCAGAGGAGTTAATGGCGTCATTTTCTCAAAAAAGTGCGCTTCTTCCAAAAAGAGCAAGAGAAGATCTAGCTTCAGGTGACTGGTTGTTTGGAAGAGGTGCCATGGATATGAAGGCAGGGCTTACTGTACAGCTGTCTATGCTGGAAAGAGCGATGGCAGAGACATTTGATGGAAATGTGCTACTCGTCACAGTGCCGGATGAAGAAGTGAATTCTCAAGGAATGCTTGAAGCTGTTCCAAAACTAAAAGAGCTTAAAGAAAAGCACAATCTTGATTATACCGCGTGCTTAAACAGTGAGCCTATGTTTGAAAAATATCCAGGTGATGAACATTATTATATGTATACAGGCAGTATCGGGAAGGTGCTGGCTGGATTTTTCTGCAAAGGAATTGAAACACATGTAGGGGAGCCGTTCTCAGGCTTAAATGCGAATTTTATGGTCTCTGAATTAAATCGGTTGTTAGAGCTGAATAGTGATTACTGTGAGGAAGTAGACGGTGAAGTCACGCCGCCTCCAACCAACTTAATGCAAAAGGATTTAAAAGAAGCCTATTCCGTTCAAACACCTCACACAGCTGTTTCTTTATTTAATGTGCTGATGATGAATCGTTCAAGTGAAGAACTGCACGGGCTTCTTTATGATACGGCGAAACAAGCAGCAGACCAAATCGAAGCTGATCTCAAACAAAAAACAGCAGAATTTCAGCGCTTTAAATCTTTTACACCGATAGATACGAAGATTACTGTTCTCACGTATTATGAGCTGTATCAAAAAGCTGCTGAACGCTCAAGTAAACAGGAGGTTGAACGCATTGTGAACTATGCGTTCGCCAATCGAGGTGAGCTTGGAGACCGTGATTTTTCAACCAAAATCGTCTCTGAGCTGACGACGCTTTGTAAGGAAGAAGGGCCGCTCATTGTTCTATTTTATAGTCCACCATTTTATCCAGCGGTTTCCTCAACGGAAGATCCGCATATTCAAGCGACCTTAAAGAGGGTTCAAATAGAGGCAAAGAAGAGTTATGGGCTTGAAATAGAAGAAGTGAAATATTTTCCAGGATTGTCTGATTTAAGTTACTTACAGCTCGAAAAACAGGACGTAGGGCATTACACGACCAATATGCCGCTTTACCAGAAAGGCTATTCTTTACCAGAAGGAGAAAAGGAAGCACTTTACGTTCCAGTCATCAACGTGGGTCCATTAGGTAAGGACCCGCACAAATGGACAGAGCGCCTGCACATTCCGTTCTCATTCGGCATTTTGCCAGAATTACTAGAATCAGCGATTCATGCTTTGTTAGAGAAAAAGTAAGTCTTGTTTATGTATGAGGTTTCTAGAGTCTTTGAAAGCTTATGTGCTTTTGAGTGAAGGATGTAGAGTAAATGAAGGTTAATGAGAAAAGAAGAAGGGGGGAGAATGTTTTATTACTTTAAAATAGTAAGGGGAGCCATAGGCTCCCAGTTAGAATTATACTCGTCTACCCTCATAATGAGCTGTCCAAGTTCCATCAGAATTTTTAGTGATGCCTTTTATATACCACTTAATCCCATCTTGTTCAAACGAATTGGCAAAAATACCAGTAGAGTTGGTAATATCCCATGTGTAAAGTTGAGCTTTAAAATCACTTGTTACACGGACATCCTCTGCATTAGAATGTGCACTTGTAGCAAATGCCGGTGCTGCGGAAAAAAGTAAAGCGAGTGACAATGCGGATCCAGTAAGAACCTTAACTAATTTCATTTAAAACACTCCTCTTCCTCATTTTTATGGTACATATAAGTAATTCAATAAAAGGTAATATATCCCTTGTTAATATTTGTTAATTTTTTGTGACAAATCATTTATTATATAAAAATAAAAAGCACCTGTCATCAAAACAGGTGCTTTTCTCTATCATTTATACGTGTTTGCTGAAAACATTTCGTTTAATTCTGCTGCGCGTTTTGTTGCGGTTTTGACACAATCGACAACTGCTTCTTCAAATTGATAGGCAGCAAGTGTGTTCAGGCCGGCTTCTGTCGTTCCGCCTTCACTTGTGATTTCTTTGCGCAGTTCAGCAGGTTCTTTACCGCTGCTTTGAAGCATGTTTGCGGCGCCCGCAATCATTTGGCAGATGAGCAGCTTCGCAGTTGCTTGGTCCATCCCAAGTTCCGAAGCGCCACGCTCCATTCCTTCAATCAAATGATAAATAAAGGCTGGGCCGCTTCCTGCAATAGCCGTAACAGCATTTAGCTGTGATTCATCTAATACCGTCACATGACCGATCGTTTCAAACAGCTCGATTGCTTTTTTCTTTTGATCCTCTGTCACTTCTTGACTAACGGCAATGCCTGTTGCTGATTGCTGAATGGCCGCAGATGTATTTGGCATCGCGCGAACCACTGCAGTCTTCTCGCCAGCATAGTGTTGAATCGTTTCGATGGAGATGCCCGCTAAAATCGAAATGATCAGCTGCCCTTGTAAATGAGGCCGCACTTCAGATATCCCGTTTTCCGCATCTTTCGGTTTTAAAGCAAATACGAGAATATCGGCTTCTTCATAAATAAAAGAACGAGAGAAATCCGTTTTCACCCCATAACGCACCTTTAATTCTTCTAGCCGTTTTTCATTTGTTTTGTTTGTGACAATCATATCTTCATTTGACATGATGCCGCTTTTTAATAAACCTTTTATCATAGACTCTGCCATTGAGCCTGCACCAATAAATCCAATTTTACTCATAAGCTGCTCCTCCTTGTAGAAAATAAAAAAACCTCTCGCCTGAAAAGGACGAAAGGTTTTTCGCGGTACCCCCCCTCAATTAGCATGCAAATATGCATACTCAGCTCTAGTCCCTTAACGCGGGAAACGTTTAGGTTTGCCTAACAGCTCAAAGGGCAGGTTCAGCAAATAAGAGGATGGTGAGGTCTTACAGCCGGTGGACCTCACTCTCTTACATCATTATTTTGCTTACTAATCCTTGTCATCACGCATCTTATATTTGTTGTTCATTATGCAACGATGGACAAGTTTGTGTCAATAGGGACAGATAAAAAAATTGACCGCCTAAACCGCATGACAGTCTGCCCTTTGCAGGATACAATGAATAAAGAAGACGTAGATACAATGAATCATGAGTCAAAAATCAGGAGATGACATAAAAAAGTGAAAGAAGACATCATTCAATTATCCATCCCGACACCATTCGCTGTGGGGGATGTACATGCATATATTTTAAAAGGTGAAGCTGTGACCTTAGTGGACTGCGGGCCGATGACAGAAGAGGCGGAGCACGCCTTTGTCACGCAATTACATGAGCATCGTTTATCAATTGACGATATTGATCAAGTGGTGTTGACCCATCATCATGCAGATCATGTCGGTCTTTTAAATCTGATGAAACCTCATGTCCGTGTGATTGGACATGAGTTAAATGAGCCGTATATTAGCCAAGACCCTGCGTTTAAAGAGCGTCAAATTGCTTTTACGAAACACCTTTTTCAACAATTAGGTGTGCCGCTTCGCCCTGATGAGTGTGAAAGAATCGTGAAGCAATCTTATACATATTCCTGTACTGCACATGTTGATGATGTCATCAAAGAAGGCGATCGATTGAAAGGGCATGAACATTTTTTCGTGATGGAAACACCGGGTCATGCACAATCTCATCTTTCCTTTTTAGATGAAACAACGGGTCATTTCATTGGTGGAGACTTGCTTTTGACGACCATTTCCTCAAACCCGTTAATGGAAGCGCCGTTTGAAGGGGAGGAACGCCAAAAATCGCTGCTTCAATATAAAGCATCACTTAATCGATTACTTCATCTACCCATCAAGACGATTTATCCAGGACACGGGAAACTCATCACGTCTCATCATGAATTAATCGAAGAAAGATTTAAGAAACAAGAAAAACGGGCAAATACGATGTATCAGCTGCTCAAACGAAAAGAAATGACTGCTTTTCATCTTTGCCGCAAGCTATTTCCAGTGCTTTACGAAGAGGCCTTATTTTTAACGTTGTCAGAGACAGTTGGGCAGCTTGATGTCCTCTTAGAAGCTGGACAAATTGAAGAAGTTCAAAAAGATGGAATTCTCTATTACAGGGTAAACTAAGGAGTGAAACGCATGGGGCGATTAACAGGAAAGAGAATATGGATTACAGGCGCATCTGGTGGCATTGGTGAAAAAATGGCGTACTTGGCAGCAGAAGAAGGCGCAGAGATTATTATTTCAGCAAGACGTATTGAAAAGTTAACGGATGTAAAAGAAAAGATTACGAATGCTGGCGGGGTGTGTCACATCGTGGAGCTAGATGTCAGCCATCTTGAGGACATTGATCGCGCATATGAAGAAGTGGGGGCAGTTGATATTTTGGTGAACAATGCCGGTTTTGGTGCGTTTGACCTCGTTGAAGATGCATCCATTGAGGAAATGGTGTCGATGTTTGAAGTAAACGTGTTTGGTTTAATCGCCTGCACGAAAAAGGTCATCCCAGAGATGAAACAAAGAGGACATGGACATATTATCAATATTGCCTCCCAGGCAGGAAAGATTGCCACCCCGAAATCAGCCATTTATTCCGCATCGAAGCATGCTGTCCTTGGCTTTTCAAACAGTCTCAGAATGGAGCTGTCAGACATCGGCATTCACGTCACGACAGTGAATCCAGGCCCGATTGCCACTGACTTCTTTACCATCGCCGATCGCAGCGGTGAATATGTGAAGAATGTGGAATTCATGATGCTTAGTGCGGACAAAGTGGCTGGGAAGGTCGTATCCGCTATGATGACGAAAAAAAGAGAGATTAATCTGCCTGGATGGATGAACGCTGGCAGTAAATTGTATCAATTATTCCCATTTTTATTTGAAAAAGCAGCACGCAAAGCGATGATGAAAAAATAACAAAAAAGAAACCGGTTGTGAACTGGTTTCTTTTTTTGAACTAAGCCGCTATTGTGACCGTCTTTTTAACTCCGCCTTGCTGCTTGTTGAAGCGGGTCCCACACACTGTTAAAAGGCGGTGCATAGCTAAGATCTAAATCTTCAAGATCTGTTATGGTTAACTGCTGGTAAAGAGCAGTTGCCATCACATCGATCCGTTTATCTACACTGCTTTTTCCGATGATTTGGGCACCGAGCAAGGTGTAGTCATCACTTCTGTAAATCAGTTTGATTTTCATTTTCTGCGCATCTGGATAATATCCAGCGTGATCCGTACTGTCAATGGTGATGGTGGAAAAAGGAATATCAGCAGCTTGTGCTTCCTTTTCAGATAAACCCGTTCGTCCTGCTGTCATGCTCATAAATTTCATGACGGCCGTTCCAGTCACCCCTTGAAACGCCCGATTTGTTCCCGTCATATGAAAACCAGCGATTCTTCCCTGTTTATTCGCCGTTGTGCCGAGCGGAATATAATCGAGTGATTGTTTGATGCGGTGATAAGTGGCTGCGCAATCCCCGGCAGCATAGATGTCTTTTACATTGGTTTGCATGTATTCATTTACAACAATGGCGCCATTTGAAAGACGTTTGATTCCTGTTTTGTCTAAAAAGGATGTTTGCGGAGTGACGCCGATGGCCATGATGACCATATCAGTTTTTATGGTTTGTTTGTCTGTTTGAACTGCTGTGACATGTGACTTGCCCTCTAATGTCTGCACGGTTTCCCCGAGTGTCACGTGAATACCCTCGGCATTCGCCTCTTCTTTCAGGTGCTTTGCCATATCGGGGTCAAAGCCCGGACCAAGCGTTGAACCCCGCTGAATGATATGTACCTTTTTCCCCAGCGCTTTTAAATTTTCAGCCATCTCTAAACCGATATATCCACCGCCAATGATCGTGACATGTGTGATATTTTGTTTTAAGTGATTTAAAATGGACAGCGCATGCGGAATGGTTTTTAATACGTGTACGCCTTCTAGCGGCTGATTATTTAAATTCAGTGTGACTGGGCTTGCTCCTGTGGCAATTAAGAGGCGGTCATAGCTTTCGGTAAAGGGTTCTTTTGTTTTTGTATGAGACCCTGACACCGTTTTTTGCTTTGGGTCAATGGAGGTCACTTCGTGTAAGCATCTAGCATCAATTCCGTATTTGTCGCGAAACGTTTCAGCGCTGCGTGCAATCAGCTTGCTGTGATGATCAATGAGACCGCCAATCAAGTAGGGAAGGCCGCACTGTCCATATGAAAAAATCTCTCCTTTTTCAAAAGCGACAATATGTGCATCTGGGTCCTCTCGATATATTTGCATCGCACAGCTCATTCCTGCTGCATCTCCGCCAATGATCACATATTTCATTTGGTTGCTCCCTTCTATTTATCGAACTGAATACTCTTATTTACCCTCATTTTCCTTTTTTTAATGCTTTTTTTCGCAAAAGAAGGAAACTTTAGTGGAAAAATAAAGACAGCGCCTTCATTTTAAGCTACAATCGGATTATCGTCTTTTTGGTTACGAGTTTAGTGAAGATTGGTGGGAAAGACTTTGAGTGATGCGCGACTAGATTTTAATACTTTATATACACGTCATACAAGAGAGGCTTGGTCTGCTCTTGGAGAATATATGCCGGTATCTGTTTCAGAAGAGGAAGCAAGAGCACTTCAAGGATTAAATGACTATTTATCGCTTGAAGAAGTTCAAGATATTTACATACCACTTATTCGTTTTCTGACATTGCATGTCTTTGCAGAAAAACAAAAAAATCAGCATGTGAATGCCTTTTTAAATTACCCGCATCATGCGAAAATTCCTTTTCTAATTGGGATTGCGGGAAGTGTGGCTGTCGGGAAAAGCACAACGGCCCGTATCATTGAAACGCTGTTATCGAGGCTTGGAGACGGGCTAAAAGTGAGTCTTGTGACAACGGATGGCTTTTTGTATCCTCAAAAAGAATTAAAGGATCGAGGCCTCATGGAAAAGAAAGGCTTCCCGGAAAGCTATGATGTCAAAGCCTTGTTGTCTTTTTTAAACGAATTAAAATCAGGGAAACAAACTGTGCATGCCCCGGTCTATTCGCATTTGACCTATGACCGGCTTGAAGGGGTGTATGAAACGGTGGAGGATGCCGATATTGTCATTATTGAAGGAATCAATGTGCTGCAATCCCCAGCGCTGGATGATCTGAAGGATGAACCGCGTGTGTTTGTATCAGATTTCTTTGATTTTTCGATTTATGTAGATGCGGCTGAATCGCAAATTCAATCGTGGTATAAAGAACGGTTCCGTTTGCTGAGGGAAACAGCTTTCCAAGACCCTGAATCCTTCTTTCATCAATACAAAGATTTGACGGATGAACAGGCAGATCACATGGCAAGCACCATTTGGAATACAGTCAATCGCCCTAATTTATATCAAAATATTTTACCGACAAAATATCGAGCTGATCTCATTTTGAAAAAAGGTGATCGGCATAAGGTGGAAGAGATTGCTATCCGCCGAGTATAAAGAAAAACCGCTCATACGAGAGCGGTTTTTTTAATGACCTCCACTTACTTTCACAGCGACCGTAGCCGCGGATCGTTTTTTCAGGCGGTAGTATCCAATAAGTAGGAACGGAACACCCGCGATCGTGATGATCGACAAGACTGAAAAAATGGAGAAGGGATGGGCTGCGCCAAAATAGTCAATGCACAGTCCGCCGACAAATGGCCCGATGACGCTACCGAGCTGAGAAAATCCCATCGCGCCAAAGTACGATCCCTTTACTTCGGGCTTTGCCACATTGTCTACAAAAAGGTCCATCATCGCAAACAGCAGAACCTCTCCAATTGTAAACACGACAATGATGAAAGCAAGCATGCCGAGACTCTGTGAAAAAGCAATGGCAAACAAACTGCCGGCAAGAAGAACATTCCCAGTGGTGAGCGACAAAATGGTGGAGTAGCGCTTGGCGATCATGATGAGCGGATATTGTACAACAATGACAACAACTGCATTTAAAGATAAAAGGTATCCAAATAGCTTCGGGCCATCCTCAATCATAGGCGAAGCGGATAAATATTGAGGTAGCGTTGAGCTCAAATGCGAATACCCGAATGAACATAGGGTAACGCCGATGAGGATAATGCTAAAGACCGTATCTTTTTGGATAATGGAAAGCGCTTTTTTGACACCAATTTGTTTCGTGCTTTCTGGAGCAGCAACTGGATGCTTCTGAAATTGCCAGGCTAGCGTTAATCCGTATAACAAATAAATGAAGGCAGCGACGAGAAATGGAAAGGTTGTTTTCGATGACCCGAGATATAAGCCAAGTAGAGGACCGAAGATGACCCCTATGTTAATGGCTGTATATCGTAAATTAAACACAAACAACCGAATACTTGATGGAGTGACATCAGATAAGAGCGCCTTAGATGTTGGTTCAAACAGTGCTCGGCACAGTCCGTTTAAAGCGTTCATGATAAAGAAGACCCAAATGGCATCTGCAAATGCAAAGCCAACAAAGACAAGTGTCCAACCAAAGATTGATAGAAGCATGACCTTTTTTCTTCCGATACGATCAGAAATATATCCACCGTAAAAACTTGCAACGATCCCAATCAGAGAGCTAACGGCAATGATTAATCCAGCAGAAGAAGCTGAGGCGCCTTTGACTTGTGTTAAATAAACGGCCAAAAAAGGAATGCTCATGGACGTCGCCATTCGGCCAAATATGGTGCCGATGATGATCGTCCAACTAAGCGGATGTAGCGTACGTAAGTTATTTTTCATGCTGTTTCTCCCCTGAGTTTGTAAGATGTTCCAATCATACATGAAAAATTGTGCAAATTAAATACACAATTTGATGGAGAGGACATCCGCCATATGGCAGAGAGGCTTGATTGGCTCGTATTTGAAAGAGACGTGCTTTTTTCTGACGGTGCTTTTATCACACTGATTCGCGCGGTCATTTGCCCTCATTTAATCAAGGTCGATCGCGACGATTTGTTGCAAGGACAGGTTGAGAACATCTTCATCATTGACGATTTTTATGCGTTGCATTTCATAATGAATGGCTTTTACCCAGCCCCAAAACTGCTCTTTCCTACCTGCTGCGGCATATGTTACGCAAATCGCTTGATCCTCGGTAATCGACTGTGTGATCAAAAAATTCATTTCCTCCAGTTGATCGGTGCTCAGCGGGGGAGGGGTGTATTCTTTTTTCTGCCGTTTTTGAGCAAGCAGCTGCTCCCGGTGCTCTGGAAGCATCATTCGGCTTGATTCCCACATGAGGTTGTGTCCAGGTGTTAATTTATTGGGATTCATGGCTGTTCGCCTCCGTTATTTGTAATGTCCGCCAATTTTTTCGGCGCGGTGATACGCCTGCCCTGCGCTTGTCAGTGACGAAGCATGCAGCAAGGCAGCAGGTCCATACTTTATGTGGATCATATCAAATACTTTGCTGAGTTTGTCTTTTTGAACATGATGATCAAATAAATTTAGCTGATACTGGCTGTCAGGCTGCAGCTGTGAGAGAGTAATACCGACACTCCGAATGGGCTGACCATCCCAGTGCTGCTGACATAGCTGAATAGCTGCCTCTGCAATATCTGTCCCGTACTGTGTAGGTGAATGAAGCTTGATTTGTCTATGAAATCCAGTCGGGTGAGAAAAATCAGCGCCTCTCACGCCAACAGACACTGTTTGACCAAGATAATGCTTAAAGCGTGCACGTCTTGCCACTTCTTCGCTCAATTCAAGAAGAGCGACTTTGATGTCCTCAAAAGACGCATAATCATGGGGGAGAGTCATATGATGTCCCACCGCTTTTTGCTCATTATGTGTGTGTACGGTGACCGGAGAGGGATCATGCCCTAATGCTGTTCGCTGCAAAAGTTCTCCGTTGATTCCCCAGCGTTTTTTAAGCCGATCTAACGGATAAGTAGCAAGCGTTCCGATGGTACTAATGCCCATTCGTTTTAAATGGTGCTCCATTCGTTTGCCAACGCCAAATAATTTTCCAATCGGAAGCGGCCATAAATCAGCCGAAACACTGTCTGCGCGAAGTTCATAGATGCCAGATGCGTTTTTTTTAGCAAAATGGTCACAAGCCATTTTGGCGAGCACTTTATTAGGACCGATGCCAACACGTGCGTAAATACCCGTCTGATTCATAATGGTTGTTTGTATATTTTGAGCGATCTCACGGGGAGAACCAAGTAGTGTCAGACTGCCTGTAATATCGAGAAATTGTTCATCAATTGAATATGGTTCGACAAGATCTGTGTATTGTTCAAGTAGCTCTGTGATCATGACAGAAATATCAAGATAACGCTGCATCCGAGGGCGTACGACGACAGCCTCGGGGCATTTCTCCTGTGCTTCCCATAATCTTGATGCATTTTGTACGCCCCGTTTTTTAGCAAGCGGGCAGGCGGCAAGTACGACCCCGCTCCGCCGCTCAGGATCTCCAGAGACGATGAGCGGCACATCCTTCAAGTGGGGAGCCTCCACTTTTTCGACTGACGCATAAAACGATTGCATATCCACAAGCAGAATGGCTCGTTCATTCATTATTTTCACCTCTTAGAACGTATGTTCTGTTCTTATTTTAACCGTCAGGAGGCGAAATTGATACTGGTAAATCATTCAAAGAAAAGAGTGTAAAACCATACAAAAAAGACGAAGTGGAAAACACTTCGTCTCATTTGATACAACATATTTTAAGCATGTGCTAAATTGTAAGATGTTTGGAGCGGCTCAGAACGCAAACGATAGGCCGTCAGTTTTTTCTTAGGCTTATGAGTAAATTGCCGAACCACATCTACGTGGTCATCGTAATGATACAGATAAAGGGTCACATCATGCTTACCAAGCTTTGTTTGCATAGTAAGCGGCGCAGGCCCTTCCTGCGGATGAAGAAAACGCTCCTCATCACCAGGATAAATATAATAGCGTTCAATAAAGATCGCATCATTAAAATGTTGAATAATGTCAGATGCTTGTTGATCATCGAGCGGACGATCCTCAAACATGATCGTTGTTTGATCACTTGTTACTTTTGCATGCACTGCATAACGACTAAAAAGGCGTTCCACAACACCAGAAGGCAGCGAAGTGACAAGAAGCTTTAAGAGACTAAACACAACAAGTGAAGTAACAATCCAAACCAATATCATCATCTCCAATAAACATTTGTTACATTCCTATATGAACCATCTTAACATACCAAAAGAATGAAACTTTCGCACAAAAAGTGAACTTTTTGAAATAAGTGTGAAGATTTAAAAGGAGATGACGGTGAAAGAACGAAATCAACAAAGCTGAAAGAAAAAAGGCAGGCACGTAATCTTTACAAATAATTCATCGGGCAGGTAGACTATTGAAACAACAGGTTTTTATAAAAAAGAGAGAGGTAAGCCAAAATGAAAAGGGGCGAGGTCATCATGATACGTCAAGTGAAGCCGTCAGATTTTTATGCCGTCACATCCGTCATCCAAAGCTGGTGGGGAGGTAGGGATTTGCGCGCAAAATTGCCGAAACTATTTTTTGAACATTTTCAGCAAACAAGTTTTGTCGTCGTCGAAAAAGGGGAACTGATTGGCTTTTTAGTCGGTTTTTTATCGCAATCTCATTCAGATGAAGCGTATATTCACTTTGTTGGGGTACATCCTGATCACCGGAAATTAAAGATCGGCAAAATCCTCTATCAAGCGTTTTATGAAGCGGCTCAAAAGGAAGGGAGAACAACAATTAAAGCTGTCACAGCTCCTGTTAATAGAGTCTCCATTGCTTACCATACAAAACTTGGTTTTCAAATCGAAAAGGGAGATAAAACAGTGGACGGCATTTCAGTTTTTTCAGATTACGACGGCATTCATGAAGACCGTGTGTTATTTGTGAAAAAGCTGGAGGAAAAGGTATGATCATTCGGCTCAATCAACAAAACAAAGAGCAAGCAAAACAAATTTTACATATCCAACTTGCCGCATATCAGCGCGAGGCAGAACAAATTGGCTATCAAGATTTACCACCCTTAAAACAAACGGTCAAAGACATTATGAAAACAGATGAAAAGTTCATAGGGTTTGAGACAGAAGGACAGTTGTTAGGAATCGCTTCATATGAAATGCATGAGGACCGGATTGTCCTCAGCCGATTGGCTGTGCACCCTCATCATGTCCATCAAGGAATCGGAACAAAGCTGATGCAATTCATTATCAATCATCAACTACCAATCGAGCTCACTACGGCGGAAGCGAATACCCCAGCGATTCAGCTCTATGAAAAGCTAGGGTTTCAACAGACGGATCGTTTACAAGTAGAAAACAATCTGATCTTAACCAAAATGGAACGGTCGATGCTTCGAAAGGTAAAAGTGATTAAATATCAAACGAGCTGGCCAGACGAATGTCGCCGTGAGCTTGCCAAGCTGAAAGAGGTGGTGGGCAGTAACTGGGTCGATGGTCACCACATTGGCAGTACGTCAATCAAAGGTATGGCCGCCAAGCCGATCATTGATATCCTGCTAGAAGTGAAACATATTAGTGATTTAGATGAGTGTAACCATCTGTTTCGTCAGCTTGGATATGAACCACTAGGAGAATATGGACTTCAAGGAAGACGTTTTTTTAGAAAAGGCGGTTTGAATCGATCACATCACGTTCACGCCTATGAAACTGGTCATAATGATGTGAAAAGACATTTGGTGTTTCGTGATTATTTAAAAGCAGCACCTGAGCGTGCCAAAGCTTATGCAGATAAAAAGCGCCAATTGGCAAAAGCCCATCCGGAAGATATGGAAAATTATATCAATGGAAAAGATGCCATTATTAAAGAGATTGAACAAGAGGCATACAAATGGTCAAAGCAGTTGAAAGACAAAGGACGGGACAAGTAAAGGGTTATTACATAGAACAAGGTATTTTGGCAATGAGCCTGGCAAGGGGATGAACGTGTTTAATTGATGGTTGGTATGTTACAATGGAACAATCAACGAAAAAAGGATGTTCGGCATGTATATTCATATAACAGAACCAGCAGCAGCGTTCCTTACAAAACGACAAGCAGAGCATGAAACGAAAGAACTGCTTCTTCGCTATGATTCAGATGGATGCGGCTGTGCGGTAAGCGGTGTCCCCATGATTTGGCTCATAGGTGAAAGAACGGGTGAGTGGGAACAGCTCAAGCATAATCAGCCATTTAAACTGTATATACACACAGCACAAAAGGTCTTTTTTGACGAGGAAATGACCATTGATTTTAATGAAAAAGCCAACACACTCATGCTGAAAAGCCCTCAACAAATACTCAGCCCGAGAATGGGTATACTTGTAAAGTAAGGTGGAAATGTAGTGGATCAAAAGCTAAAAGTGATACAAAACACGGCACAAAATAAGACATGGGTGTCGTTTTTAAATAACAATCATCCCTATACCCTTTTGCACTGGTCAATAGGTGGAATGGATTCGGTGAAAAAGGATGTTTGGCTTCTTCAAGATGAAGTCACTTTTGAAACGGAAGAATTTCCAACGCTCGAATTAGCTGTCAATTGGATTAAAGAGAATATGGAACAGGTAACAGATGTATTATAAAAGCCCTTTTTGACAAAAGGGTTTTTTTTCGTGCCTTCATCATCTCATCAAGCAACTGAGAATGTCTAATTTGAAAAATGATCTTTTGCAAGGCAAATAACCCGTTTTATAACAACCAAATCGACAAAATGAGAAAAATAGAAATGAAAAAAACGTGGATATAAATGCCGAAAAATAGGCAATGGAAGCGGTTATTGCGGGATACCGCAAACTTTGCGAAAAATGACATTTCATATTTCTTCCATTCGAGGAAATATGATAGAATACAACATGTATCGTATATGAGAAGGGAGGTGCTAAAGTGAATTGAAGCTCAAGCTGTCATCGCCTCAGGTTGGAATTAAAATAAACGAATGGTATAGGCAGATTTGCGGATTTCATGTCATGAAAGCAGAGAAGCTGAAGGCCGAGATCGAGCAGGAAATTCTGGAGATGGAGCAAGATCAAAACTTGCTGCTGTTTTACCAGCTGATGGATTTTCGCCATAAGGTGATGCTTGAATATTTTGAACCAGCAAAGAAAGCCTCAAATGATGAAGAAATTAAAAACCTGCTAGAAACGATCGAACATTCGCAAACGAAATTAACGGACATGCTTGAATACTATGTTCATTTTTTCACAGGAATGTTTGAGTTTGAACAGCAAAACTATTTAAGTGCCATTGCCTATTACCGTTCAGCAGAAAAAAAGCTCAATCTCATATCAGATGATATAGAAAGAGCAGAATTTTACTTTAAATTAGCTGAAATATACTACCACATGAAACAAACCCACTTTTCGATGCACTATGCCTTGCAAGCGTTAGATACGTACTCTGCCTACAGAACGTACACGCTGAGAATCATCCACTGTGAATTTGTCATCGGTGCAAACTATGATGATTTGAAATGCTATGAACATGCATTGCCCTACTTTAAAAATGCTCTAAATCGAGCACGCTCAATTGGAAACCCTCGAGTCATAGGTTCGGCCCTTTTCAACTTAGGTAACTGTTATTACCAAATGAACGACCTTGCGGAAGCAAGCCGTTATCTGAAAGACTCTCTTGAAGTGTTTGAAAAGGAGAATTTAACCCATCTTAATCGCTCTCTAGACCCACTATTTATGCTCACCCAAATCCTGTTTAAACAAAAACAAATAGAAGAGTCATTAACCCTCTATCAAAAAGGTATTATGAAAGCCTGTGAATTAGAAGATGAAATTTACATTTGCAAATTTCAGTTCTTAAAAGCCTTATACGTTGATGCAGAAATAGCGATCATAGACGATACGTTAGACCTGCTCGAGGACAAGCGCTTATACCCAGACATTGAGGAATTGGCACTTGATGCGGCTCATTATTACAATGAGCTTGGACTGTATGAAGCATCGACACGGTTTTATGAAAGGAAGATTCAAGCCATATCAAAAATTCAAAATGGGGGTCATTTATATGAAAACGAGTTTGATAGTTCTTTTATTGGCAGCAACTGCAGGATTATCGGTCATGAGTCAGCAACAATCGGAAGAGAGCCATATGGAACTGGCGGGCAGACACCATACAACAGTGGTGACTATCGTATAAGTTAACTAAAAAAGAGGAGACGAACCGCTGTTCATTCTCCTCTTTTATCTTCATTCAAATCAAATGGTTGTAGGAATGCTTGAACTTCTTGTTCATAAGCTTCTTTATTTTCGCTAAAAGACATCGCATGAGCCCCGTGCGGCGCTATAAATAGTTGTTTTTCACCTTTTTTTCGAGTATATAGCTGCTGACTCTGCTCGCATGGAATATAGTCATCGTGAAGGCTATGGATAAAAAGTACAGGTTCTCTCACCTGATCGATCACATCAAGCGGTGACACTTGCCGAATGCTGTATCCATCACGCCATTTTAACACGCGATCACTTAGTGGAAGAATCCATCTCCCTGAAAGACGAAAATCTGTTTTTAATCGATAGAGAAGCTGATCCTCAAAAGAAGCAAAAGGACAGTCAGCGATGTAAAAATTGGCGCTTGCTTCCGGCTTTGCAGCATATAACAAAGTCGTGACTGCCCCCATTGATTCTCCGTGTATACCGATAATAGCATTTTCCCCGAGTCTTTGTCTGAGCCACTTCACGACCTGCGCTAAATCTTCTTTTTCGTAGTATCCATAACTCGTGGTTTTTCCGCCGCTCATTCCATGTCTTCTATGATCATAAAGCATCACATTCCATCCAAGGGTTTGGAATAATTTCATATACTTAACGGAATTGATTAAACTGACTGTGACGCCATGACAAAGTACGATGGTGCGTGTCGTATGCGGATGTGAGTGCGGCACAAAATAGCCATGGAGATCATAACCAAATGCTGAAGGAATACACACTTTCTCTTTTTTAAGCTGTTGAAACTCTTCATGATGATAATGCCCTTCATCTGATTCTCGTTTGATGAGCTCTTCATCTGTTAATTTTCGAATATACATCATTTTATTGGTGAAAAAAATGCCGATTGCAATGAGCGGACATAATATGAAGGCAAGTATAGCGATCCATTTTTTCATCTAGCTGCCTCTTCCTTTCCGAGGTTTTTCTTATGACGATCATACCACATGTTGGGAGAATGGCGTGACTCTTGCTCAGGAAATAAAACGGATGATACACTTAGAGGCAAAAGGAGAGAGGCACAATGAAAAAGAACAATGATCAAGCGAAATTAAAGGACGGCATAAACGAGGATCTCAAAAAGCAGCTCCTTCAAATGAAGCAGAATCTGGCCGCCGAGACAGAAAAAAGAGAAGAACAAAAACGGCAAGACCTCCTTCGGCAGCAGAAAGAAAGAGAAAAAAACAAAAGCTTCTCCGAGTTGCTAGATGAAAGTCATTTGGACTGGAGAAAATATAAAAGCTAAAAAAAGGGGGCACTGTTGCTTCTTTTTTTTATGTCATCATGGTCATGGAAATTGACCAACACACAAGTGCTTCTGCTCATTCTATTCTTACTTCATTTCGACCCCATGTGACAATATGAATTATCACTAAATTCCACCAACAGTTTATACAAAAGGAAAGGCTAGTATGATTCAATATTGTTCCTTTTTATAACAAATATAGTATTTAAGTCCCTTTTCTTAGGAGGTCGTAATACTTATAATGAAGATGAATTACAATATTTGGGATTGGAGATGATTTACATCAAATTGAGAAAAATTATGGCTGGAGTCACTCTATCTTTAGGATTGCTTTTACCTGTTTCTGGACAAGCTCTTGCTACAAATGATTTAACGAATGCAGATTTTCGTACAAATGCTACTTCAATTGTAGATTGTTCTGTCACTCCTTTTAAAGGCGCAAGTAATCGATTATGTATGTATTCGGATAATGGTTCTTTTGCAAATAGTTTCAGTCGTTTTGGTACGACATTTTATCTTAAAGGCAAATCTGGAAATTATGCATATTACGAAAGTGCAAGATAAGACAAAGGGGCTTTTAGCCCCTTCACTTGTAGAGAAACTCATGTTTTTCTACAGGCTTTTTTATTTTCATCGTAATTATGATGGATGAGATTTAATGAAAAAGGCCTCCCACACACCTAGCCTAGCTTCGCTAGGTGTGTGGCAATCTTTTTCATGTTCTGGCACGCAGCTGTGAGGAGAACTTGCTCACTCACATTTTGTTTCCCCCTTAACCGGCAGTAGCGAAGCCCATGCAGTTGTTTTGAATCTGCAAAGCTTCGCTCTATTTTTTCTTTTCTTTTTTTATATAGCTCTTTTCCAGAAACAGTTAGACGATTCTGTCTGATCTTTTCTTTATGTTCTTCCCATATGTGTCTTGAGATGACTCTTTGATGATTTTTCGACCTTGTGCATCTTTCAAGGAAAGGACACGATGCACATTTTTTAGGATCTGATTTGTAGAATCGATAACCTTTTCGATCTGTTGTCGTATATAAAAGCTTCTCACCTTTTGGGCATATGTAATGATCATTTTCAGAATCATACTGAAATTTCCACTTCTCAAATAATCCTCTTGTTGGATGAAAACGTCTATGGGCAATGACACCAAAAATATGTCGATCAGATAAACCTTTACAAATTGGTGTTGTCAAATAACCTGAATCAAGCGCAACAGCTTCTACTTGAAAACCAAATCGTGCGATTTGGTGATCTAACCGATCAAGATATGGAACAGAATCATGGACATTTCCAGGCGTGACATGAGCATCGGTGATGATATTATACTTCATATCTGTTGTCCGGTGGTCTAGGTAGAAAAAGCCTTCAGGCTTGTTTTCGCGATATAGATAGCCACTTTCAGGATCAGTCATACTTTGACGAATGTCTTTTTCTGTTTTCACCTCCTCTTTTACCTTTAAGGGCTTTTTTCCATGTGCCACCCGATCTTCTTGGACTGCTTCTTCTAAATCATTGATATAGTTCTGGGTATCTTGTTCAATCGTTTTTCTCGTATATTTATGTTTATTAGCATTGGCTTTAAGATGAGTTGAATCAGTAAAAAGAACGCGACCTCCTACCATATCATGATTGATAGCTTGAAGCACAATCTCATCGAAAATGTCTTGAAAAATCGTTGTATTTTTAAATCGAGTACGACGATTCCAACTAATAGTGGAGTGATGGGGAACGGGATCATTGATGTTCAAACCTAAAAACCATCTATACGCCATGTTATAGTAAATTTCTTTTTCGAGTTGTCTTTCAGAACGGATACCGTAAAGGTATCCGATAAACATCATTTTGAACAAAATAAGCGGATCAAGAGAAGGACGACCTTTATTCTCACTATAATAGGGTTTTACTTTATCTACGATAAATGAAAAATCAATGTACTGATCAATTTTACGAAGCAGGTGATCCTCTTCGACCAGTTGATCTAGCAATACAAATTCGGCTTCGTGCTGAGAAGAATTTCTAGTGTGGAACATGAGAAAAACACCTTCCTTTAGAATGCTTTTCTCTATTATAAAATGGAGTGGTGGAAAATTTAAGGGAAAAATAAAGCTGCCGAGATTTTCTCGACAGCAAGAAGGGGCTTTTAGCCCCTTCTTGCTTTTCCCATGTCTGTAGAATTTTTTGAAAAGAGTTCACTCATCATACATACGATAAAATAAAAAATTGTAGAAAAACATGAGTTTCTTTACAATCGCGAGAGATTACATACAGTGATCTCTTTTTTATCTTATTTAACCCGGTGCACCTCGTACACAGATGGCTTTGTATAGTAAGTCAATGCTTTTACTTCTTGGTCACTTAAAGAACGTGCATTGGCCGCTGCCGCATTTTCTTTTAATTGTTCCACCGAGCTTGCGCCAAATACAACGGAACTGACGGCAGAATTCTTAAGCAAATATTGAATGGACAGCTCTGTGAGTGATAGGTCATAAGCGACTTTCTTTAAAGAAGGAATGACCTGCTCTAGCTCGTCAAATGAATATTGAAGATAGCCGTTTTTTTGAATCGAGGCACTTGCTTGCGAAAGTGGTTTTTCAGTTAAAAGCCCTTTTGCTAAAGGTCCTCTGGCCACGACACTAATGCTTTGTTCCTCAAGAAGAGAGAACCATTCCTCTGGACGGCGGTCGAGTAAACTATATTGCATCATGACACTAACGATATTCGATTTTTTGGCGTATTCTTTAATAACGTTTGGACGGATAGAAGAAATGCCATAATAGCGAATAACGCCTTCTTCCACTAATTCTTCAAAAGCCTCAATCGTCTCATCAATAGGATCATCAATCGTGCCTCCGTGCAGTTGGTATAAATCAATATAATCTGTTTGCAGGCGCTTGAGGCTTTGTTTTACGGCTTCTTTTATGTATGCCTTTGAAGGGTCCCAGTCCCAGCCGGATTTTCCTTTTTCAAAGCGGTTGCCGCCTTTTGTGGCCAAAATTAAATCTTGTCGTCTGTTTTTAATCGCTTCCCCGACAATTTCCTCATTTGTCCCAAAATCATATAAATCGGCTGTATCCAAATAGTTAATTCCAAGATCAATGGCTTCATCTAATAAGGAGAGCGCTTTTCCTTTTTCTGTTCCAAGGGACATACATCCTAGAGCCGCTTCGCTCACCAAAAGATCTGATGTACCAATTCGTCTTTTTTTCAATTTCATCACACTCCTATCCTTTCACATTAAGTGAAAAAAATCTGAAATTCAAGCTAGTTGACTTCAAGTGGCGCATTAAAGCAAGTGTCCGCATTTCGCTTCTCTTAAATCATCTATGTTAAAATGAATGAAGTAAAAAGTGAAAGTAGAACGAGGAGCTGACAAAATTGAAGGACTTTGAAGAAAAAACATTATCGACCAAAGAATTATACAACGGAAAAATCATTGATTTGGTTCTTGAAGATGTAGAATTGCCAAACGGAAAACAAGGCAAACGCGAAATCATCAAACATCCTGGTGCAGTAGCCGTCATTGCTCGGACAGACGAAAATAAAATCATCTTGGTCAAGCAATACCGTAAAGCACTAGAGAGAGCCATCGTTGAAATTCCGGCTGGTAAATTAGAGCCAGGGGAAGAGCCAGCACATACAGCACTGCGAGAACTAGAAGAAGAAACAGGATACACCACGCAGAAGCTTCAAAAGCTGACGGCTTTTTATACATCACCAGGTTTTGCAGATGAAATTGTCCATATGTATCTTGCAGATCAGCTAATTCCGCTTGAAGAAAAAAGAGAGCTGGATGAAGACGAATTTGTTGAAGTGATGGAAGTTTCATTAGAAGAAGCCTTGCACCTCATTGAAAAGCAGCATATTTATGATGCAAAAACAGCATATGCCATTCAGTACTTACAACTGCAAGAGGTACTTAAGTCAACAAAATGAGGGAGTTTTTTGCAGACATCCATATTCATATTGGCAGAACAAGAACAGGTAGAGCTGTTAAAATTACAGGTGCAAGGTCACTGACCATTGACCAAATTCTCATTGAAGCAACGCAAAGTAAAGGGATGGGGATGATAGGTGTGATTGATGCACAATCTCCAGAAGTCCTAGAAGAATTAATAGAAGGTGTAGAGGAAGGCAAATATACTGAACTAAGTGATGGCGGTCTATCATTTGAACAGACGGTGCTGCTTTTAGGCAGTGAATTAGAAATTAACGATAATCATTCAAAAGGTCCGATTCACGTGCTTGCATTTATGCCCACACTGCGTAAAATGACTGAGTTTTCCGCATGGCTCGCGCTTCATATGAAAAATGTGCATTTGAGTTCACAGCGCCTCTATGTGGATGGGAAAACACTTCAGCATAAGGCCAAGGAGCTAGGAGGCTTATTCATTCCTGCTCATATTTTCACACCGCATAAAAGCTTATTTGGCAAAGGAGTCAGCACATCTTTAACGGAAGTATTCGATCCAGACCTCATTGATGCTGTTGAACTAGGACTTAGCTGCGATACGTCAATGGCGTCTCAGTTAAGCGAACTGAACCGTTATCCCTTTTTAACGAATTCAGACGCTCATTCTTTAGGAAAAATCGCGAGAGAATATACAAAAATCCGCATGGATCATGCCTCTTTTACCGAATTCAAACTAGCCCTTGAAGGGAAAGAGGGGAGAGCCATCACAGGAAATTATGGACTCGCCCCGCGGCTTGGGAAGTACTATCATACAACCTGCGAGAAGTGCGGAGTAAGACCTCGCGCGCTAGATCAAGAAAAGTGCCATGCATGCGGACATACCCGAATGACAAAAGGAGTGAGTGAGCGTTTAAAGGAGCTGGCTGATCAAGAAAGTGACAAAGGAACAAGACCTCCTTATGTTCATCAGCTTCCACTTCAATTTATTCCGGGTGTCGGAGCCAAAACGCTGGAGAAGCTAAAAGCCGTGTTTCACACAGAGATGAATATCCTTCATCAAGCAACAGAACAAGAACTAAAAGCTGTGCTGCCAGAAAAAACAGCCAATTACATCATCAAGGCAAGAAAAGGTGAAGTTGAACTGATCGCTGGCGGGGGCGGCGTGTACGGTAAGGTGGATATCAATCATGAATCAAGTTAACTGGACATGTGAAACATTTGAACAATTGTCAAAAGAGGATCTTTACCTGATCTTAATGGAAAGAGTCAATGTATTTGTTGTTGAACAAACATGCCCTTACCCTGAAATTGATCATCGGGACCAAGAAGCGCTTCACCTGATGGCAAAAGAGGACGGCACGATTGTGGCCTATTGCCGAATTTTCCAAAGCGGAATGATGTACGAAGAAGCGTCCATTGGCCGCGTTCTTGTGACGCAGGCAGGCCGAAAAAAAGGCTATGGAAAAATGCTGCTCAGCAAGGCTTTGGAAAAGCTGAGTGAATTAGGTGAAACCAGAGTCAAAATTCAGGCGCAAGCCTACTTGAAGTCGTTCTATGAATCCTTTGGTTTTAAGGCCGTTTCAGATTGTTACGATGAAGATGGGATTCCGCATCTTGATATGGTGAAAACAGAAAGATAGGCGTGTAGACGTCTATCTTTTTTATGTCATATCGTGTATCATAACGTCAACGAAAGGGGTTTTACCAAATGGGAAAAAGCAATGCAAAGAAAAAACGAGAACATCTTGAAAGGCAGCACAGCCGAAACCCGGAATTGTCGAGAGCGAACATGCCGCACTTTAGTACACATGAAAGAAAGACAAAAACAAAACAAGAAGCCTTGCAGCACATGATGAGAAAACATAAAAGAAGGAATGCTTATGATCACTATCAAGAGGATCATAAGCATTTTTATTTTGCTTTTTTGTGACAACTAGCTTAAATAAATGGAAAAATTTAAAAAAATAGGACAAACGATCGTTTCTTTTTGTCTAAAAATGTAGTTAAATGACAAAAAGATGAAAGGGAGAGTGGGTATTGTGAACGTCAAGTCAATTGGAGCAGGGCTTTGTATGGCAAGTATGATGCTGGCATCGGTCGCGTTCGGCGCCTCACATATTTCTGCAAAGGAGCAAGCAAAAAAAGAGTACATGATCGGCTTTTCTTCTTCCGTTCAAGATCATACGCAAAAACAGCTTGTTGAAGAAGCTGGTGGACATGTTAAAGAATCCATAGAGAAAATAGATATGATGAAAGTTTCCTTGAATGAGGCATCGAAAGAGAAACTGAATCAGGTAAAAGAAGTGACCTTCATTGAAGAGGACCAAAAGGCAAAAACAAGTGGTCAAACAGTTCCATATGGCATCAAAAGCATTAAAGCACATAAGGTACATACACGGGGATACGCTGGACAAAATGTGAAAGTAGCCGTTCTTGACAGCGGTATTGATGGCAAACATGAAGATTTACATGTCACCGGCGGAGTCAGCTTTGTTCCAACAGAGTCAGATCCGCTTGTTGACCCTCATGAACACGGAACGCATGTGGCGGGCACAATTGCAGCGCTAGATAATAAGGTAGGTGTCGTCGGTGTTGCACCAAAAGCCTCAATCTATGCGGTCAAAGTGGCAGATGAAAACGGTGACGGCTACTATAGCTGGATCATTAAAGGAATTGAATGGGCCATTGAGAATGACATGGATGTCATCAATATTAGTATGGGAGGAGCAAGTGAATCTGAAGCGCTGAAAGAAGCGGTAGATCGAGCATATGACAAGGGTATTCTCATTGTGGCTTCTGCTGGGAATGCAGGAAGTTATGGCTCTCTCAACACGGTTGATTATCCAGCCAAATACAGCTCAGTAATAGCGGTGGCTTCTGTTGACCAAAGAAAACAAAGAGCCTTTGATTCATCTGTCGGAGAAGAAGTGGAAGTTTCAGCACCGGGCGTTTCAACGCTCAGCACCATTCCTCATAATGAATATGGCTACAAGAGCGGAACTTCCATGGCATCACCACATGTAGCAGGAGCTGCGGCTGTCATTCTATCAAAACATCCGAATCTGACAAACGATGAAGTGCGCGAGAGACTTACAAAAACGGCTACACAGCTGGGAGAACCTTTTTACTATGGTGCCGGGCTAGTGAACGTACAAAAAGCGGCACGATAACTAGGAAGAGAGAGCACTGTTTAGGCTGCTTTCTCTTTTTTCTTTCAATAAAACTGTCATGTTTCGTAATCTCTCTCATAGAATCTAGTAACCTTTACTATTTGGGAGGAAGACGCATGCGGAAAAAGTCTTGGAAGGAACATCTTCTTCAGCACGTAAAAGACCATCTATCGATTTATTTGTTTGTCTCTGTACTCTTTTTAATGGGCGTGATCTTTGGTGCTATCATCGTCAATAGTATGACAATAAGTCAAAAAGAAGATTTATTCTATTATTTAAATCAATTTTTTGGTCAGCTGACAAATGAGAAAGCAGCAGAATCAAAAGAAATGTTTTTGCAAAGCTTTTTGCATCATATGAAATATTTAGGTCTTATGTGGATCCTAGGAATCTCTATCATTGGTCTGCCACTCATCTTTCTCATGATCTTTTTAAAAGGAATTGTTGTGGGGTTTACAGTTGGTTTTTTAGTAAATCAAATGGGGCTGAGTGGTTTCTTCCTTTCGTTCGTATCAGTTCTTCCGCAAAACATATTGCTTATTCCAGCCTACTTAGTGATTGGGACATGCGCGATTGCGTTTTCTATCCGGCTCATTGGGCAACTGTTCATGAAAAAAACCATCAGTCAAGCACCTGTTCAATGGTTCGCCCGTTATGCATCTGTTCTACTGATGATTTTAGCGCTTGCTGCACTTTCTTCCTTTTTTGAATCGTACGTCTCCTTCATGCTCATGAAAAAGCTGGCAGGTGTTCTTTTCTCATAAATTTATAATTGTTATTAAATAATAATCAATTTATTTATCAATTTAAAATGATTATAGTTGGCTCCTCGCACATCATTTGATATAATGATCAAGTAATGTGGCGTAGGAGGGAAAGTCAATGGAAAATCGGATTGATCGAATTAAGAAACAGCTTCATTCTTCCAGCTATAAGCTCACGCCACAGCGTGAAGCAACAGTAAGAGTACTGCTTGAGAATGAAGAAGACCATTTAAGTGCAGAAGATGTATACCTCCTCGTAAAAGAGAAGTCTCCTGAAATTGGTCTTGCTACTGTTTATCGAACGTTAGAATTGCTAACTGAACTAAAAGTTGTTGATAAAATTAACTTTGGAGACGGCGTTTCGCGATATGATCTTCGCAAAGAAGGAGCCGCTCACTTCCATCATCATCTTGTCTGCATGGAGTGCGGGACAGTCGATGAGATAGAAGATGATTTATTAGAAGACGTTGAAGAGATTATTGAACGTGACTGGAAATTTAAAATTAAGGATCATAGATTGACATTCCATGGCATTTGCCACCGGTGTCATGATGATGAATCCGGCAAATAATCCGAATTGGAACCTTTTCATTTAAGATGAAGAGGTTTTTTGCATTTTCGCTGTATATTCCTTGTCCCATCTGGCATATGCTGAAGTAATGAGAAGCTGAGAAAGGACATGAGAATCATGCGAAGATGGCTCAAAACAACAGGTGAAGTGTTGAAGGTATTTATCTTGTTCACTGGTTTTACCGTCCTGTTCTATTATGCTATGATATGGATAAATTCAGAATATGAAAGCTACCATCGTTATGATAAACCAGAGGGTGCAGCAATTAAAGTGATGGAAATGGATCAGCCGAATCAAGACAACTGGCAAGACCGATTGATTTATTTTTATCAAAACGGGGAGTAGAAATCATTGAACGATCAATTATCCGACTTTATTCATTTTATGACAGTAGAGAGAGGACTCTCTGAAAATACCATTGTTTCTTATAAACGAGATTTACAGAGCTACTTGTCTTTTTTAATGACACATGAGCAGTTGTCAGATATAAAAGATGTCACGCGCCTGCATATCATTCATTATTTAAAACAGCTAAAAGAGGAAGGGAAATCGAGCAAAACGTCAGTGCGGCATCTCTCCTCGATCCGTTCCTTCCACCAATTTCTGCTCCGGGAAAAAGTGACAACAGACGATCCGTCATGGAACATTGAAACGCAAAAAACAGAGCGGAAACTACCGAAAGTTCTATCACTAGGGGAAGTCGAAAAATTGCTTGATACACCAAATCAGCACACGCCATTTGACTACCGTGACAAAGCGATGCTTGAGCTCTTATATGCAACAGGCATTCGCGTCAGTGAAATGCTGGATCTGACACTTGCAGATGTTCACCTCACAATGGGCTTTATCCGTTGTTTTGGAAAAGGAAGAAAAGAACGAATTGTGCCAATTGGTGAAGCAGCTGCAAGTGCGATTGAAGAATATCTCGAAAAGGGAAGAGGCAAACTGTTAAAAAAACAGCCAGCAGATGCCTTATTTCTCAATCATCACGGAAAAAAAATGTCGCGGCAAGGTTTCTGGAAGAACCTAAAAAAAAGAGCTCTCGAAGCAGGGATTCAAAAAGAACTCACACCCCATACACTCAGGCATTCATTTGCAACACATCTGCTTGAAAACGGTGCAGACCTAAGAGCTGTGCAGGAGATGCTCGGGCATGCCGATATCTCGACAACACAAATTTATACACACGTGACGAAAACAAGATTGAAAGATGTGTATCACAAATTCCATCCAAGGGCATAAGTAAAGCATGGCACGGTGAACGTGTGTCATGCTTTTTTATGTTTGCACCGTTTATGGTTGTCAACCAGCTTGTAAACGGTTTATACTTGAGATGTCAGACCTCTCTTTTTAAAAGGTTAAAAGACAAGAATATTGAAGGAGGCGCTTTTTAATGCCTGATTATCAGTATAAACGCATTTTCCTCGTCGTAATGGATTCAGTAGGAATTGGGGAAGCACCTGATGCTGCTGAATTTAATGATGTAGGTGCAGATACACTAGGACATATTGCTGAAAAAATGAACGGGCTTCATATGCCAAATATGGCGAAGCTTGGGCTGAGTCATATTAAAGAAATCAAAGGAATTCCAGCGGATGAGAAACCGCTTGCGTATTATGGGAAAATGCAGGAAGCATCAAATGGTAAAGATACTATGACAGGACACTGGGAAATTATGGGTCTTTACATAGACACACCGTTCAGAGTTTTTCCAGACGGGTTCCCAGATGAACTTTTAAATGAACTAAAAGAAAAAACAGGTAGAGGCATTATTGGGAATAAACCTGCGTCTGGTACTGAAATCTTAGACGAGCTTGGCGAAGAGCACATGAAAACAGGCGATCTAATCGTTTATACATCTGCGGATTCTGTGCTGCAAATTGCTGCGCACGAAGAAGTGGTGCCATTAGAAGAACTTTATCGTATTTGTGAAATTGCACGTGAGCTCACATTAGATGAAAAATACATGGTTGGACGCATTATCGCTCGTCCATTTGTCGGGGAGCCTGGCGCATTTGTCAGAACACCAAACCGTCATGACTATGCTTTAAAACCATTTGACCGTACAGTGATGAATGAGCTGAAAGATAGTGGGCTCGATGTGATTTCGATCGGCAAAATCTCTGATATTTATGATGGCGAAGGAATCACCTCTTCTCTCAGAACAAAATCGAACATGGACGGAATGGACAAGCTGGTCGATACACTTAAAACAGATTTTACAGGACTCAGCTTTTTAAACCTTGTTGATTTTGATGCTCTTTACGGACATAGAAGAGATCCAGAGGGCTACGGAAAAGCACTAGAGGAATTTGACGCCCGTCTTCCTGAAGTGTTTGACCTGTTAAAAGAAGATGATCTTCTTGTGATTACAGCAGATCATGGAAATGACCCTGTTCATCACGGTACAGATCATACAAGAGAATATGTTCCGCTCATTGCTTACAGCAAAAAGCATCAAGGAGCAAATGAACTGCCAACGTCAAAAACCTTTGCTGATCTTGGAGCAACGGTCGCAGACAATTTCAAGACAACGATGCCAAAATACGGCACAAGCTTTTTATCTAAACTCAAATAGGGGGGAAATCTCGTGGGAGCACAGTTTTCAGAAGCGGCGGCATACATTAAACAAGCATCGACATACGTACCAACAGTTGGATTGATCTTAGGTTCAGGGCTTGGCATTTTAGCAGATGAGATTGAAAATCCAATCAAATTGAAATATGAAGATATTCCTGGATTCCCTGTTTCAACAGTAGAAGGTCATGCAGGACAGCTCGTCATCGGGACACTGAAAGGCACTGTCGTTTGTGCGATGCAAGGACGTTTTCATTTCTATGAAGGATATGATATGAAGCAAGTGACGTTTCCAGTCCGTGTGATGAAAGAAATTGGCATTGAGACATGCATTGTGACAAATGCAGCCGGCGGTGTAAATACTTCATTCCATCCAGGCGATCTCATGCTGATTACAGATCACATCAATATGATGGGGACCAATCCATTAATTGGACCAAATGACAGTCAAGGCGTTCGTTTCCCTGATATGTCTGCCCCGTACGATAAAGATTTGCTGGCACTTGCAGAAGAAACAGCTCAGCGCTTAGGCATATCTGTACAGCAAGGTGTTTATGCAGGGATGACAGGTCCTTCATATGAAACACCAGCTGAAGTTCGTTATCTCAGAACACTTGGCGCAGATGCTGTAGGCATGTCGACAGTCCCAGAGGTGATTGTTGCGCGTCATGCAGGAATCAAAGTGCTAGGTATTTCATGCATTTCTAATGCGGCATCAGGTATTTTAGATCAGCCGCTGTCTCATGATGAAGTCATTGAAGTAACGGAAAAAGTGAAAGCAAGTTTCCTTGATTTAGTCAAAGACATTGTCAAACAACTCTCATAGCATGTTTCAAGAAGCCTTCTGTTTATCGACAGAAGGCTTTTTTTATGGCAATCATACGATCTCTGAATAAAACAGCCTCGATGAGGAAAAAATAGAAAGGATTACGATAATGGAGGTCTGCCACTTGAAACGTCATATATGTGCATTGTTTACTTTAATGATCCTTATCTCAATGGTTTCACCATCAGCGATAGCAAAAGAAAAGATTGAAAAACCAGAAGAAAAACAAACATCAGAATTGGCACACGAAGCCAAATCAGCCATCTTAATAGAACGTGACACGGGAAAAGTGCTTTACAACAAAAACAGCGATGAAAAGCTAGCACCCGCAAGTATGACCAAAATCATGACGATGCTTCTCATCATGGAAGCGATTGATCAAGGAAAACTGAAAATGACTGACAAGGTAAGAACAAGTGACCATGCAGCTTCAATGGGAGGGTCACAAATCTTCCTTGAACCTGGAGAAGAAATGACCGTGAAAGAAATGCTGAAAGGCATTGCGATTGCGTCTGGAAATGATGCTTCAGTTGCCATGGCAGAGCATATTGCAGGATCTGAAGAACAATTTGTGGAGCAAATGAACAAGAAGGCAAAAGAACTTGGCCTCACCTCTACGGTCTTTCAAAACCCAACAGGACTTCCTGAAAAAGACCACTACAGTACAGCTCATGATATGGCTAAAATGGCAAAAGAGCTGTTGAAATATGAACAAATCACCAAATTTACAGGTGTCTACGAAGACTACCTCCGTCAAAACACCGATAAAAAATTCTGGCTTGTGAATACGAACCGATTGATTAAATTTTATCCAGGTGTCGATGGGTTGAAAACAGGTTTTACAGGCGAAGCCAAATACTGTTTGACCGCATCCGCTAAAAAAGGAAACATGCGCGTCATTGCAGTTGTCTTCGGGGCAAGTACACCGAAAGACAGAAACGCCCAAGTGGTCAAAATGTTAGACTATGCATTTAGTCAATACACCACACACCCGCTTTACAAACGAGGACAAGATGTAGCGGAAATCAAAGTAAGCAAAGGGACAAAGAAAAAAATTCAGCTTGTCACCTCTGAACCAATCTCCCTTTTAACGAAAAAAGGCGAAAATGTGGATCAGATTAAAAAAGAAATCAAATTGTCTCAGGATGTTACGGCCCCATTCTCAAAAGGAACGGAACTTGGAACCATTGTCTTGAAAAAAGACGGAAAAGTGTTGCATGAAAGCCCTGTACAAGCCAAAGAAGGAATGGAAAAAGCCGGCGTTTGGACATTCTTCAAACGAGCGATGGCTGAATTTGTGAAATGGAAATAAAATGTGAAAGGCTGCTGTAATTGGCAGTCTTTTTGCTATGAGAAGAAGAAAAGAACATCTAAATGTGACGAATGGTCACTAGTTTTGTCATGGTGAAGGATTTACTTAATAAAAAAGAGAAACAATCTTTATCCGAAATTAGAGCAAGGAGGAATACAAAGATGAGCCTTGATATTGATTTTCAAGTAAAAGAGAGCGTACTTTGCATTCGATTAACAGGAGAGCTCGATCATCACTCCGCAGAAACATTGAGACAAAAGGTGACGAATTATTTGGAAACAGAGGACATTCGCCACATTGTGCTGAATTTGGCTGATTTAACGTTTATGGACAGCTCAGGTCTCGGAGTGGTTTTAGGAAGATATAAAGAAATTAAGCAGCTTGGTGGAGAAATGGTCGTCTGTGCTATCTCGCCAGCAGTAAACAGGTTATTTGATATGTCTGGCTTATTTAAAATTATCCGTATGGAGCCTTCAGAGCAAACGGCATTGCAAACATTGGGGGTGGCATCATGAGGAATGAAATGAACCTGACATTCTCTGCTTTAAGTCAAAATGAATCCTTTGCGAGGGTAACAGTCGCAGCGTTTATCGCCCAGCTTGATCCGACATTAGATGAACTAACTGAAATCAAAACGGTTGTGTCAGAGGCGGTGACAAACTCCATTATCCATGGCTACGATGGAAATCCAGATGGCAAGGTGCATATCGAAGTCACACTTGATGACCATGTTGTGTACCTGACCATCCGTGACGAAGGAATGGGCATTACAGATCTTGAAGAAGCAAGACAACCACTTTTCACGACAAAACCAGACTTAGAACGCTCTGGCATGGGCTTTACCATTATGGAGAATTTTATGGATGATGTCATGATAGACTCATCTCCAGAAATGGGCACAACCATCCGTTTAACAAAGCATCTATCAAAAAGCAAAGCGCTTTGTAATTAAAGGAGCTGCTCATATGGATGTGGAGGTAAAAAAGCAAGCGAAAAAAGCCCAGCTGTCAAATGATGAAGTCAAAGAGCTCATCAAAAAAAGCCAAGACGGTGATCAGCAAGCAAGAGACCTCCTCGTAGAAAAAAACATGCGTCTTGTTTGGTCCGTTGTTCAGCGCTTTTTAAATAGAGGATATGAACCAGATGATTTGTTTCAAATTGGCTGTATTGGACTACTAAAATCCGTTGATAAATTTGATTTGTCATATGATGTGAAGTTTTCGACCTATGCTGTTCCAATGATTATTGGTGAAATCCAGCGATTCATTCGAGATGATGGAACAGTCAAAGTCAGCCGGTCACTAAAGGAACTCGGAAATAAAATCCGGCGGGCAAGAGATGAATTGTCTAAGTCTCACGGAAGAATGCCGACCGTCCAGGAAATAGCCGAATATCTAGATATCACACCAGAGGATGTCGTCCTCGCCCAAGAAGCGGTCCGAACGCCATCGTCGATTCATGAAACGGTGTATGAAAATGACGGGGACCCGATTACATTACTTGATCAAATTGCCGATCATTCAGAAGAAAGATGGTTTGATAAAATCGCGCTGAAAGAAGCGATCAAGGAATTAGAAGAACGAGAAAAACTCATAGTGTACTTAAGATATTATAAAGACCAAACACAATCTGAGGTAGCGGAGAGACTCGGCATTTCACAAGTACAAGTCTCGCGGCTTGAAAAGAAAATTTTAAAACAAATCCAAATGCAAATGGATCAAAAAGAGAGCTAGCCAATTCGGCTGGCTTTTTTTGTGTGGTAATTACCGGTAAATGAAGTTCTCTCGGTATGAGAACCATTTTTCACCACATACTATTTTTAACCCATCGTATAGGAAGTGACTTGGATGGACGGACAAATCTTTATTCGGCTGCGCCATCGCATTAAGACCGGTAATGATCAGCTCATTTATTTAGAAGATATCGCCCAAATCACTGGTGATGAGTTGGCTGTGCAAAAGCTTAGCAAGATGCCGATATATCATGTCAGTAAAAAGGATCGTCACATTGCCGTTCTTGATATCATGCATGTGGTCAAAACGATCAAAAAAACATGGCCAGCCATCGACATTCAAACTGTCGGAGGCGCTGAAGCCATTGTTGAAATTGATACAGGCAAACGCCAGCTTTCTCCCGTATTATTTGTGTTCGTGTGGCTTTTATTATTTGTCGGAGCGGCGCTTGCCATTATGAATTTCCACGAGGATGTCAGTATGCGGCTCGTCCATATCCGCCTATATGAAATGATCACTGGAAAAACGGTTGAGCATCCTTATTTATTGCAAATTCCATATAGCTTCGGACTAGGCTTTGGCATGATTTTATTTTTCAATCATGTATTTAAAAAGCGTTTAAATGAAGAACCAAGTCCGCTCGAAGTGGAAATGTTTAAATACCAGCTCGATCTCGATCAATATGTCGCCCTTAAAGAAAATAAAGAAACAATGAAAGATATCCATGATCGGTAAGTGGCTTTTTGTCGCGTTAGTTGGACTTGGCGGCGGTTTAACGGTAGGAGCAGGGTTTGTGGCATTTCTCGCAGTGCTAGGCATCATCCCTCGTTTAATGCAATTAACGAAAACGCAGCGTTTCATACAAGGATACGAGGCAGCTGTCATCACCGGAGCGGTCGTTGGCGGCTGGGCAACCTTGAGCGAAGTGCATTTGCATTTATCCAAATGGCTTGTGCTCCCGATCGGTCTTTTGGCTGGCATTTTCGTCGGCATGCTTGCAGCTGCTCTGACTGAAGTCTTAAATGTACTTCCTATATTAACGAAAAGAATTGGAATGGACGGGAAAATTGTTTTGCTTCTCATGGCCATTGTCTTAGGCAAAGTGTTTGGTTCACTATTCCATTGGCTAATTTATATTTAAAAATTTGGAGGGAACAACCGTGTCGAGTTTAAAAGAGAACTATCCATCTAAGGTGAAAACGTATCAGCCTAAACCTCCTTATGTCCTCAACTGCATCAAGGCTTTTCTTGTTGGTGGATTGATCTGTGCCATAGGCGAGGGGCTGCAAAATTTCTATATTCACTTTTTTGATTTTAATGAAAAAACAGCAGGGAACCCAACAGTGGCGACCCTCATTTTAATTTCTTCTATATTAACTGGTATCGGTATATACGATAAAATTGGCCAGTTTGCTGGAGCGGGATCGGCTGTTCCGGTGACAGGATTTGCTAACAGTATGACAAGCGCTGCCCTTGAGCATAAAAGTGAAGGGCTTGTTTTAGGGGTCGCCACCAATATGTTTAAACTCGCTGGGAACGTCATTGTGTTTGGTGTCGTCTCGGCATATGTCGTAGGGATCATTCGATACATCTTTGAAAAGATGTTTTCGTAGGAGGAATGAAACGTGAAACTAACAGGTAAACAATCTTGGGTGTTTGAGCACAAGCTTTACGTCAATGCAGAGGGAACAGCTGCAGGACCGAAAGAAAAAGAAGGACCGATTGGTCATTTAATTGATAAAACGTATGATGAAATGCATTGTGATCAAAAGAACTGGGAAATGGCTGAAAGAAAACTGATGGAAGATGCGATATCCAGTGCTTTATCAAAAGCAAATTTACAAAAAAACGATATTGATCTATTGCTGGCAGGGGATTTACTTAACCAAAACGTCACAGCAAACTATGTGGCAAGAGAACTGAAAATCCCGTTTCTCTGTTTGTTTGGGGCATGCTCAACCTCAATGGAATCGGTCGCCATTGCGTCAGCACTCATTGATGGCGGTTTTGCCAATAGAGCCATTGCAGCGACAAGCAGTCATAATGCAACGGCAGAACGCCAATTTCGTAATCCAACAGAATACGGCGGACAAAAACCAGATACAGCTACAAGTACTGTCACTGGGAGCGGGGCCGTTATTATTAGCCAGGCGCCCTCTCCAATTCAAATTACAAGCGCGACAGTAGGCAGGGTGATGGATCTTGGGATTACAGATCCATTTGATATGGGATCGGCCATGGCGCCGGCAGCGGCGGATACCATTAAGCAGCATTTAGAAGACCTCGGAAGAACGGTTGACGATTACGATCTGATTTTAACAGGAGATTTATCTGGTATTGGTTCACCAATTTTAAAGGATCTTCTGAAGGAAGAAGGCATTCAACTTGGGAGGAAGCATGATGATTGCGGGTTAATCATCTATACACCCGATCAAAATGTGTTCGCTGGTGGGAGTGGCTGTGCTTGTTCAGCTGTTGTGACATTTAGTCACATTTTTCAAGAAATGAAAGCAGGGAATCTGCAAAGAGTACTCGTTGTGGCAACCGGAGCGCTACTAAGCCCTATGATGGTCCAGCAAAAAGAGACCATTCCAACCATTGCGCACGGTGTCGTATTTGAGCGTGCAGGAGGAGAGAGCTAATGGATTATCTTATCGCTTTTGTTGCAGGCGGACTTATTTGCGTCATTGGTCAGCTTTTACTAGACGTACTCAAACTGACGCCTGCACATGTCATGACTACCTTTGTTGTGGCGGGTACCATTTTAGACGGATTCGGTATTTATGATAAATTTATTGAATTTGCGGGTGCGGGGGCAACCGTACCAATCGTCAGCTTTGGCCATAGCTTGCTTCATGGAGCGATGCATCAGGCAGATGTACACGGGTTCATCGGAATCGGGATCGGTATTTTTGAATTAACTTCTGCTGGGATTTCAGCTGCGATTTTATTCTCATTTCTTATCGCTCTTATCTTTAAACCGAAAGGATAACCTAATATGGGGCAAAGACGGAAAGTCATTTTAGTGACAGACGGAGATATATATGCTGCCAAAACCATTGAGCTTGCTGCTAAAAATGTCGGTGGGCGATGTATTTCCAGCTCAAAAGGAAATCCAAGCAAACGAACAGGACCTGAACTTGTGCAGATGATTTTAAAAACGCCGAATGATCCAGTATTTGTCATGTTTGATGATTCTGGCCTGACAGGCGAAGGAACAGGGGAGATAGCGATGAAGCATGTGGCGCGTCACCCTGAAATTGAAGTCATCGGGGCGATCGCCGTTGCATCCAAAACGCATCAAGCTGAATGGACAAAGGTTCATGTTGCCATTGACCGTGAGGGTGAACTGACAGAATACGGTGTCGACAAGCATGGTCTTCCCGAAATGGAGCCTCATAAAATGAGCGGAGATACCGTGTATTGTCTTGACTCGCTCGATCTTCCACTTGTTGTTGGAATTGGAGATATTGGCAAAATGGGACGGAAAGATGATCTGAGCAAAGGATCTCCGATCACAATGAAAGCAGTTGAATTAATTTTAGAAAGGAGTGGTTTCCATGAAGAAAGACAAGGTAAACGTGTACCGAGATCCGAAGAAAAATGAAGATTACTTTAAAGAAAATGTCGGAATGGGGCTCAGCTTTGACCTTGGCGTGCGGAAAATTTATATACACGATCAGGAAATCCAACTTTACTATGTAAATGGACTATGTGATACACAGTATGTCATCTACTTATTAAAAGAGTTAGTTGAAATCAATGACAACGAACCTGAATCAGATGACATGGCCCGTGTGATTGAGAACCGTCTTGTCAATCAGCAGGTCTCAAAGGTTGAAACACTTGATGAAGCGGTAGACCAAGTGTTGTCGGGCCTTGTGGCAGTTGTAGTTGAAGGTGAAAACTACGCATTTATCATTGATGTCAGAAGCTATCCTGGCAGAACGCCAGAGGAGCCGGATACAGAAAAGGTTGTCCGGGGCGCAAGAGACGGTTTTGTTGAAAACATTATTGTCAATACAGCACTCATACGAAGACGGGTGCGAGATGAAAAACTGAGATACAAAATGCTTAAAGTAGGCGAACGTTCGAAAGCAGATGTATGTGTTTGCTACATTGAAGATATTGCCGACCCAGATCTTGTCGATATCATAGAGAAAGAAGTGTCAGGAATCAAAGTCGACGGGCTGACGATGTCTGATAAAACGATTGAAGAATTCATTATTAAACAAGGATATAATCCCTTTCCCCTTGTACGTTACACCGAGCGTCCAGATGTTGCCGCTAACCATATACTAGAAGGGCATGTCATCATTATTACGGATACATCTCCTAGCGTCATCATTACGCCAACCACCATTTTTCACCACGTTCAACATGCAGAAGAATACCGCCAGGCACCTGCAGTTGGGACGTTCCTAAGATGGGTTCGCTTTTTAGGCATTTTATGTTCAACGTTTCTTTTACCGATTTGGTTTCTGTTTATCCTTGAACCAAGTCTCCTGCCAGATCATTTAAACTATATTGGTTTTAACAAACCGTCTCATATCCCTGTAATTTTACAAGTATTTCTAGCTGATTTTGGGGTGGAATTTTTAAGGATGGCTGCAATTCATACGCCAACCGCATTGTCGACCGCCATGGGACTGATTGCGGCTGTTTTAATTGGACAAATTGCCATTGATGTCGGTTTATTTACACCAGAGGTCATCTTATACGTCTCACTAGCAGCTATCGGTACATTTACAACCCCGAGCTATGAGCTGAGTGTCGCCAATAAGATTGTACGACTCATCATATTAGCGCTTGTGGCGATCTTTAAGCTGAATGGACTCATCATTGGTTTTACGTTGTTACTCATCTACTTAACATCCATTCGTTCATTGCAGACGCCTTATATGTGGCCATTCCTTCCTTTTAACGGGAAGGCTTTGTGGCAAGTGTTAATTCGGACGTCTGTTCCTGGCTCAAAAGTAAGGCCAAGCATTGTCCACCCTCAAAACAGATCAAAAATTCCGCCAAATTCTTAACGCTCATTGAAAGTGGCTGAAGATTGTGATATTGTATTTTTAACTTTGAGAAACGGCAAAAGGCAGCTCACGCAGCTGTCTTTTTTCAGCCGAGGCGGAGAAAGAGGGAATGACATTGTATTTACACGGCACTTGCAGACAAAATGAACTCGGTCATTTAGAAATTGGTGGTGTTGATGCCGTTTCTTTAGCTGAAACGTACGGGACACCACTTTATGTATATGATGTGGCTTTAATACGGGAGCGCGCAAAAAGCTTTCAAAAAGCATTTATAGAAGAAGAACTAACGGCGCAGGTAGCATATGCGAGTAAAGCATTTTCCTCCATCGCGATGTTTCAGCTTGCCAAAGAAGAAGGATTATCTCTTGATGTCGTATCAGGCGGGGAGCTTCACACAGCCATTTGCGCCGGGTTTCCGGTAGAAAAAATTCATTTCCATGGTAACAATAAAAGCAGAGATGAATTAAAAATGGCGTTAGAAAACGAGATCGGCTGTATCGTTGTAGATAATTTTTACGAAATGAAGCTTCTTGAAGAGCTTGGTCAAGAGCTGTCAAAACAAGTAAAAGTACTGCTGCGTATCACACCAGGTGTCGAAGCGCATACGCATGATTATATTACAACAGGCCAAGAAGATTCTAAATTCGGTTTTGACCTTCACAATGGACAAGCAGATGAAGCGGTGAAACAAGTGCTTGAATCAGAAGTGATTGAGCTGTTGGGCGTACATTGCCATATCGGTTCACAAATATTTGATACAGCTGGTTTTGTCCTTGCAGCAGACAAGATCTTTTTGAAGCTGGATGAATGGAGAGAATCATTTGGTTTTATTTCGACCGTATTAAACTTAGGCGGCGGCTTTGGTATCCGTTATACAGAAGAGGATGAACCACTTCCCGCGACAGAATACGTCGAGAAAATTATCCAAGCTGTAAAAGAGAATGTGACACGCTATGCGTTTGATATGCCGGAGATTTGGATTGAGCCAGGCCGTTCTCTTGTTGGTGATGCAGGGACAACGCTTTATACAATCGGTTCATCAAAACACGTACCTGGTATTCGCGATTATGTTGCGGTAGATGGGGGAATGAGTGACAACATTCGTCCAGCTTTATATCAAGCGAAATATGAAGCAGCAAGTGCCAACAAAATGAGTCAATCGCACGATCAAACGGTTTCCATTGCAGGGAAATGCTGTGAAAGTGGTGATATGCTTATTTGGGATATCGATTTGCCAGAGTTATCACAAGGTGACTTATTAGCTGTCTTTTGTACCGGAGCTTACGGCTACAGTATGTCTAACAACTATAACCGTATCCCGCGCCCAGCTGTCGTATTTGTAGAAGACGGGGAAGCGCAGCTTGTCGTTGAACGCGAAACATATGCGGATATTGTCAAACTTGATTTACCGTATCAATCAAAAGTAAAATCATCTACGTAAAAAAAGCTGCCTGTATACCAGGCAGCTCAGCGTGTAGACAAACCCTCGCATTCGTTGTCAGATCTGCGCTCCGGTGCTCACGAATGTCAAATTCGCTCCGCTCCGATGCTCGTCCTTCCTAGACTTCAAAGGTTTTCTATCACGCTGAAAAGAAGACAAAGAGCTAAAATCAAGATCATTTTAGCCCTTTGTCAACAATCTAAGCTGCCTGTATACCAGGCAGCTTTTTATGATGACTTATTTTCCTCCAGTAAATACAGAGACGATCGCGTTCCAAATGGAGACAAAGAAATCCCAAATCTTTTGAAGTAGGTTTTTCCCTTCATCTGATTCTATGAATTTCGTAATCTTGTCTTTTGCTTTATCGATTTGAGATCCTACTTGGTTCCAATCAATATTGATGTTCTTCATTTTATCGAATAGTGAAATAAGCTGATCCTTTTGCTCTTGCGTTAGATTTAAGTTTAAATCAGAAGCAGCCTGATCCACTTTTTCTTCTACTTCTTTTGTTGTTTTAGGGACACCATTTTTCGCAATGTCATCCTTGATTTTTGCGATAAGGGCAGACGCATTGTCTTTCCCGATGGAGTCACCCAATTTAGACGTTGTCACAAGCTCTTCGTTTGCTACCTGCTTCACATCTTCTGGGATAGCTTTGTCGCTAGACACTTCATAGGCTTTTAATAAACCCGTCAGTGCGGCTGTACCAGAAACTTCAAACGGTGCAGTCACAACAACTTTGGCATCCTTGACACCGGCTGTCATTAAAGCATTTAAATACATCTCATCTGTAATGGTCTTGATGTTATGTGTATCCACAGTCAGACCAGTACCTGATTTTTCTATGGTGATAGATGATGATGATAATGCTCTCGTCCCGATAGAAGAACGAGGGATATACTTTCCTAAATATTCATGCTCTTCTTTATTGGTTACTTCAATTTTTGTCGCATTTTCAGGTGGATTCAACTCGTCAAGCACCTTCTGGCGATCAGCCGGAGTTAAGTCTTGCCCAAGTGTGACGATGACATCGCCGACAGCTGCATCCGCTAAGCTGACTTTTGGCGCACCAATAAGGAAAAGGAGCGCTGCCATCATACCAAGCATTGATTTTTTAAACATGTTGACCTCCTTCAAGTCGAAAGGGTTCCTCTTTCAAGAGAAACGCATCTTTTGAGTACACGTGTAAAGAAATGTACTCCATCATATAGACGTAACAAATCGATTCGACGTTTCAATTTTCTTTTTAAGATGTTTTCCTTTTCCAAAAAATAAAGACATGTTGCTCATACTGTCATCAATTTAATAGGAAAAAAGGATTAAGCTCTACTATTGTATCAATCCTAAGAAAAGAGGTAAATCACAATCAAAGAGCAGGGGATGTTTAACATGACCGAAAATGTGCTATAATGAGCGTTGTTTAACCTGAAAGGAGAATGTGGAAAATGGCGAAAAAAGGATACATACAACTAACGAATGGTAAGAAACTTGAGTTTGAACTATACCCAGAGGCTGCTCCAGGTACAGTAGCAAACTTTGAAAAATTAGCGAATGAAGGCTTCTACGATGGATTGAAATTCCACCGCGTAATCCCTGGTTTCGTAAGCCAAGGCGGCGATCCAAACGGTAATGGAACTGGTGGTCCTGGTTACACAATTAAATGTGAAACAGAAGGGAATCCTTATCAGCACGAAAGAGGTTCATTATCTATGGCGCATGCTGGTAAAGACACGGGCGGTAGCCAATTCTTTATCGTACATGACCCGCAGCCACACTTAAACGGTGTTCACACTGTTTTTGGCAAAGTAACATCTGGTATCGAGGCTGTTCTAGATATGGAACAAGGCCAAGGAATGGAAAAAGTCGAAGTTTTCGATGCTTAATGCTTAATGCAAAACACCGCTTAAACGCGGTGTTTTTTTATTATCAATCGGATTTGAAGGTTACTTGTTTCGTGAAGCGGTAGGTGATGAACCAATATAAAAATGCAATGGCGCTAACAGAGGCGCCAAATAAACATACTCCGCTCCAGCCATTGTTTGCATATATGCTAGTGGAAGCAATGGAACCAGTCGCACTGCCAAGGGAGTAAAAAATCATATAAGCAGCAGTCAGCCGGCTTCTCGCCTCAGGCAGCACTGTGAAAATCATACTTTGGTTGGTCACATGAACAGCTTGCACAGATAGATCAAGAATGATAATACCGATGATTAATAAAATAAGTGTATATTCAGTGAAAAAGATAAAAAACCATGAAACGAATAATAGGACAAGGGCGATACAAGTTGTTAATTGGCCTAAGCCACGATCAGCAAGGCTTCCAGCCTGGGCAGCGCCTAAAGCTCCTGCAACTCCGGCAAGACCAAATGCACCAATCGCCGTATGTGAAAGATTGTATGGCGAGCTGCTGAGAGGTAGCACGAGCGAAGTCCACAACGTACCAAACACGATAAAGATCAGAAAACCCAGTATACCTCGGATACGAAGAATTCGTTCTTGTCTTAACAATGTAAACATTGAAGCGAGCAGCTTCATATAGGATATTGACGCTCTCATGCTGTCAGTGCGCGGGAGATACCGGTATAACACGGCTGTTATGATGAGCATCATAACGGCAGACGCGAGATAGACTGACCTCCAGCCGGCGAGATCGGTTAGTATTCCAGCGAACGTTCGTGCGAGGAGAATACCAATCACAATGCCACTTTGAACCAAACCCACGATACGGCCTCGTTCTTCAGGAGCAGCCCATGTCGCGGCGAACGCTACGAGTACCTGAGTGACCACAGCAAGCATACCGACAGCAGCTAGCCCTATGAACAGGACGGCGGCAGAAGGGGCGATGCCGACTAGAATCAGAGATAATATGGAAACAAGCATTTGAGCCATGATGAGCCGCCTTTGGTTGAACAAATCACCAAGTGGTACAATCAGGAGCAGTCCCAGTGCATAACAAAGCTGAGTGATCGTAATGACCATGCCTATAGATGAATAGGTGATACCAAACTCGGATGCGAGGGAGTCTAATAATGGTTGTGCAAAGTATATGTTTGCAACTGCCATTCCGCAGGCTGACGCAAACAGCAGAGCCATATAGCGAGTCATTGCTTGTTTCGGTTTGTTTTGTAAATGAGCCGTTTCCAGCTCAAGATGTTCAATGGAAGTGTTTTCTTCTTTCGCCATGCATTTCATCGTCTCCTTTTTTACTGAAAGGTATAATATACTGATCAGTATATTATGGTTCTTGTTAAGGATAACGATCAAAACATTTTAAAGTCAATACTTTTATCTTGAAAGAGGAAGGCAATTTGACAATAGTAAGTCGGTAAAATAAAATGATAATGTACCGATTGGTAATCAAAATAAAGATTGATATATAGATGGCTGAATTTGTTAAAAATTTTATTGTTGAAATGAGGAATTACTGATGGTTCGACAACGGGAATTTGACAAGGAAAAAGCGTTGGATGAGGCAATGATGCTTTTTTGGGAAAAGGGGTATAGGGCTACTACATTAAGCGATTTGACTGAAAAAATGGGAATACAGCGACCAAGTTTATACTCAGCGTTTGGAGATAAAGAGGAATTATTTGAGGCCGCATTACGAAAATATACAAAGCACCATGCTGCCCATATTCGAACAAAACTTCAAAACAATCTTTCTGTCAAAGAAGCATTTCATGCATTATATGCAGATTTAGTAGAAGAGGAATACAGAGAGGGTCCGAGTAAAGGATGTTTTTGCATCAATACAATAGTGGAACTTGCGCCACACGAAGAGAAATTTGAAATTCTTACAAGAGAGCATCAGATGTATCTTTCCGTCATATTTGAAGAAAGAATTGTTCAAGGTATTCACTTAGGTGAGCTCAAAAGCAGCCTGAATGCGAAAGCTTTAGCACAAACACTCGTCGTTTCTTTCATTGGACTGACCGTTCTCATGAAATCTCGTCCAGAGCGTTCATTTGTAGATCATTCTGTAGCGACGATACTTTCCATATTAAAATAAAATGGCCAACATGCTATGGTATCCTCCTTCAATAAGAGCGATAGCGTATTTTGACATTCAAAATACGCTTTTTCTTTTAGGACAGTGATGCACAAAACTCGATATTGTGATATGATAAGAGAACAAACATTCGCATTTGTAGGTGTCACCACATTGCCAGTACAAATCAAAAAAGCGTGATCATGCTGAAAGAAAGCAGGAGATAATTTGAAACCTTTAACAAAAGAAGAAAAAAATCAAATGATGATTGCCATTCAGCGTTACTTTGCCGAAGAACGAGAAGAAGAAATTGGTGAATTAGCAGCCATCAATATACTAGAATTTATCACAAAAAACCTTGGAAGCTATTATTATAATCAAGGGGTTCGTGACAGCCGGGACATCGCTGTTCAGAGATCGCAATTGTTAGAGGAAGATTTATTCGCACTTGAAAAAAGATGATCATCAATGATGTACGTCTTGCTACTGATAAAGAGGAAAGAGACCCCCTTAACAAAGAACGCATATTCGTATCATATGTAATGATGAAAAGGTGGAACCAAAGGTCCATCTCAATCGTTATATAAGTAACCATTAATGGAAATCAGCTTTTTGGTTTTATTTCATCAAAAGAAGGAATAAAACATACAAATAGGCGAAGTGCAGATGATGGAGGTTCTAAATATGGGGAAAATTAAATTAAAAATGGCCATCTTATTTGTTTTACTGCTTTGTTTAGGCGCAGGTTATTTATACATGAATGGCATGAAAATTGAAGACGTGCCAACAGCCATCGGTGAAAGCTTAACAAATAATGATAAAGATTATACCATCTATGAATATACCATTACGAAAATTGATGGAGATGAATATTACGGTCAAGCAAAAAACGGCACGAAAATCATTTTTAATGGAAAGAAATTTGAAGATGATGTGGCTGACTTGAAGAAAGGTGATCGTATTAAAGCCTACTTTAGTAATGAAAAAAGAATAGATGGTCTTATAAAAGTAGTAAAAGTCGTTAATTAACAAGTCTCCTTTCCTATAAGGAGGCTTTTTTTGTGAGAAATCTTGATTGTTGCATTTGACAACGAGGATCGCTATAATAGCCCCTAAGGACAGCTAAATATCGATTGTATCCTTCGGGGCAGGGTGAAAATCCCGACCGACGGTAATAAAGCAAATGCTTTACAGCCCGTGACCCGTTAATTTATTAACGGTTGATTCAGTGAAAAGCTGAAGCCGACAGTGAAAGTCTGGATGGGAGAAGGATAAAGAAAGCTATGAACGAAAAATATTTGTTGATCATAGTTTTATTTCTGATGCAAAAAAGCCAAAGCCCCGGAATTTTTTCCGGGGCTTTCTGTATGTACATGTAGTGAATAAACTGGCATACAGTGTTTATTAGGTGATCCCTCATCTACCTTGTATGGACCATAAAAAGCGACGAAGGTGTTCAATCGATCACATGTCCCTAACATCGCTTTTTTATAAAGTGAGAAATACAAATGAAAAGAAAGGGAGGATCACATGTTTACGGGGATAATTGAAGAAGTAGGCACCGTTCAATCATTAAGTAAAAAGTCAGCAGATGCCATGGAAATTGTCATTCAGTGTAGCCATGTGCTAGAAGATGTTCACCTTGGAGACAGTATTGCGATTAATGGTGTATGTCTTACTGTCACAAGCTTTACAAAAGCACAGTTCGCAGCAGATGTGATGCCAGAGACGGTCAAAGCGACATCACTAGATCAGCTGACATCAGGAAGTCCAGTGAATTTAGAGCGAGCCATGTCCTCGAATGGACGATTCGGCGGTCATTTTGTCTCAGGCCATGTTGACGGGACAGCAGTCATTACCCGAATAGAAAAGAAAAGTAATGCCATTTACTATGATTTAGAGATGGACAAGACCCTCACAGATATGCTCACACAAAAGGGTTCGATCGCAATAGATGGTGTCAGCTTAACCATTTTCGATTTGCAAGATTCACACGTCACAGTCTCTATTATTCCCCATACGCTCGAAGGAACTATTTTCCCGACTAAATCTATGGGAGAGATTGTGAATATAGAGTGTGACATGATCGGTAAATATATTTATCGCTTCTTAACAAAAGAACAAAGCGAAAAGCAACCATCCCGATTGACCCCATCATTTTTAAAAGAGCACGGATTCTAGGAGGCGATTGTATGTATCATTCAGTAGAAGAAGCAGTAAAAGCTCTAAAAGAAGGAGAAATCATTATCGTAGTGGATGATGAAGATAGAGAAAACGAAGGAGATTTTGTGGCACTTGCTGAGCATGCCACGCCTGAAGTGATTAACTTTATGGCTTTACATGGAAGAGGTCTCATTTGTACGCCGGTCCATGCGTCGATTGCCAAACACCTAAACCTGCATCCAATGGTAGAACAAAATACAGATGCACACCATACAGCTTTTACAGTGAGCATCGATCATGTGACAACGACGACTGGTATTAGTGCTTTTGAGCGCTCTATGACCATGCTTGCCATGTTAAATAAAGACGCAACACCAGAAGAATTTGCCCGCCCAGGTCATGTATTTCCGCTCATTGCAAAAGAAGGCGGCGTACTAGAAAGACCGGGTCATACAGAGGCAGCGGTAGATCTTGCGAAACTGGCAGGTTCACAGCCGGCGGGTGTCATATGTGAAATTATGAATGTAGATGGCTCAATGGCGCGTGTTCCAGAATTAAAAGATATCCAAAAACAGCACGGACTAAAGATGCTGACAATAGAAGCATTGCAGACCTATTTACATCATAAAGAAACAGCAACGATCGAAACAAAATAAAAATCACAAAAAAGGATGATCAACATATGAATACAATACAAGGGCATGTAGTAGCAGAAGGACTAAAATTTGCAATTGTCGTCGCGAGATTTAATGACTTTATTACAAGTAAATTGCTTGATGGAGCAGAAGATACATTGCTCAGACACGGAGCAAACGGTGACGATATTGATGTCGTGTGGGTACCGGGAGCTTTTGAAATTCCGTATATGGCAAAAAAACTAGCTGAAACAGAGAAATATGATGCTGTCATTACACTTGGAACTGTAATTAGGGGCGCAACAACTCACTACGATTATGTTTGTAATGAAGCTGCTAAAGGAATTGCTCAAAGTGCTATGTCAACAGGGGTACCGATTATCTTCGGTGTACTCACAACAGAATCCATTGAACAAGCTATTGAAAGAGCCGGCACAAAAGCTGGAAATAAAGGTAGCGAATCGGCTGCAGCTGCCATTGAAATGGCGAATCTCAATCGAACCTTTCGTTAATTTAGTGAAAAAGAGTTTAAAAACGATATAAAAATGTTTATAATGTGTGATGAGCAAATGATTCGTGAGACATTTGCTGGACATAAGGATAATTTGAATATTGAGGGGTATATATGTTAATTCGTTATAAGAGGTCTTTTGAAAAAATTGCCATGGGGCTACTCTCCTTCATGCCGGGTGAGAAAGACGTCAAACAGCTTCAGCAGACGATGAAGTCTTATGAAATGGATGAAAGTCGGCAGCTGTTCCTTTGGAAAGATGGTGAGGATATCGTAGGTGCCATTGGTGTGTTGAAAACAGACGACCAAGTACAAATCGAGCATATTAGTGTGAATCCATCCCATCGAGATCAAGGAATCGGCAAGGAAATGGTTTTAGCCGTGGAAGAGGTATTCAAAACCAAAACACTCATTCCAAATGAATTAACGCAAGGCTTCTTTCATAAGTGTCACAGCGAAACAAACTAAATATCACACATGTAAAAGCAGAGGCTACAGTCCTCTGCTTTTTTTACGTTCGATTTGCCTTTTTCGTTCAAGCAATACATCTGTCCGGTCACGCAGTCTATGTTTTTCAATCAAAAATGTGTGGGATAAGTTACTCTCCTGGCCAAAGGTCAGTCCTTCTTTTTGAGCTATTTCTTGGCAGAGAGACAGGAGTGCTTCATCTTTAATCGGGAGCATCACACTTTCGTATGGCATGTCTTCAGCCATTTTCTTCTTTAGCATTCTCAGAAGTTTGAGAAACGCCTCATCATCCAGGCCGAGATTCGATAATACGGACCGGTTTGCTTCTAGTAAGTGAAGGCTATTTGACATGAGCCGTTTTGCACCTTTTCCATTTCCCCGTCTTTGATGATACAGAGCAACGGCAAGCTGAATGAAGCCAACCCAATATTCTTTGCGCTGCTCAGGCGGGTCTTCTTTCCAATATTCCTCAAGAATTTCATGACACTCAAAATAATCTCTTGTCGTATGAAATTCATGTAAAAAAGCCACGTACGCTTCAGGATACACAGTGGTCATCTCCTTTTCCACTCTCAGTCTAACATATTGAAAAGAAAAGAAGAAAGAGCGCCCTTCGTGAAAGGACGCTCTGTTTCTTTAATAAACCCAAGCCGCGCCAACGATGATCAGCAAGATGAAAAGCACGACAATAAGCGCGAAACCTCCGCCAAAGTTATAGCCATCTCCCATAATGATACGGCCTCCTTTTTCATCAGTTCTGTTTACAATGGTATTCTATGTATAAATGCCCTGAGTGGTATGGGCGAAACCACTGTTTTTCTTATTTTGCCTAAGACATCATGGTCGAAATTATATTGGACGAGAGCTTTATCCTGTCTTATACTAAAGGTTAGCCGGTGAAACGGTACTTAGAAGACAGTAGAAATGGTGAGAAAAAATGCTGGAATATCAGGTGAAAATAGATTCGTTTGAAGGTCCATTGGACTTACTTTTACATTTAATTAACCGGTTGGAAATTGATATTTATGATATTCCCGTTGCTAAAATTACGGAGCAGTATTTATTATATGTCCATACCATGAGGGAGCTTGAACTTGATGTGGCAAGTGAATATTTGGTGATGGCTGCAACCCTCCTGAGTATTAAAAGCAGAATGCTCCTTCCAAAACAAGAGGAAGAGCTATTTGATGAAGATCTGCTTGAAGAGGAAGAGGACCCTCGAGAAGAACTGATTGGCAAACTGATTGAATACCGAAAGTATAAAGATGCCGCACAAGAACTAAAGGAACGCGAGGAAGAAAGGCAAAATGCCTTTACAAAACCTCCGAGTGATTTAAGCGAATTTGCAAAAGAATCGGAAGCGAAGGACACAAACTTACATGTCACGGTGTATGATATGTTAGGTGCGTTCCAAAAGGTATTGAACCGAAAAAAAATAACGAAACCAGCACCATCTAGGATTACAAGACAAGAAATCCCGATTGAAGACAAAATGAATGAGATTATGAACCATTTAAGAAAAACGAAAAAGCGGACCAATTTCATGACTCTATTTCAACATGATCAAAAGGAGCACCTTGTCGTGACGTTTCTTGCTGTTCTTGAATTGATGAAAAGTCATCAAATCATGTTAGAGCAGGAAGGAAACTTTGAAGACATTTATATAATAGGGAGTGAAACGATTCATGACGCTTGATATCGTGAATTGGAAAGCCATCATAGAAGCGCTGCTTTATGCAGCAGGTGACGAAGGCTTAACAAAAAAACAGCTTATGTCTGTTCTTGAAGTAGAAGAGGTAGCGTTACTTGACATGATGTCTGCCGTAAAGGAAGAATATCAAAAACAAGAACGAGGAATTGAGCTCATCGAATATGCAGATTCTTATATGCTGCTGACGAAAAAGGAATACAGCATTTATTTAAAAAAATTAGTCGAGACCCCATCCAAAGGTTTGTCTCAGGCAGCGCTTGAAGTACTCGCAATCGTTTCTTATAAACAGCCGATCACACGGAGTGAGGTTGAAGAAATTAGAGGAGTCAAATCAGAGCGAGTGCTTCATAGTTTAGTAGCCAAAGCGCTACTCTGTGAAGTTGGACGTGCCGATGGCCCTGGGCGAGCAATTCTTTATGGGACAACACCTACATTTTTAGAGCAGTTTGGCTTAAAGGCATTGGATGAATTACCGCCGCTTCCAGAGAATGTGGAAGCAGATGGTGTACAAGAAGAGGCTGATCTATTTTTTGAAAACTTCAATCAAACATTTGAAGAGATAAAATAGTTCAAAAGAATGAAAAATGTATGATAAAATATAAAGAAGATTTTAGGTCTAACATCTATTGATGTCAGATAAAATGGTCATAAAGCCATGAGGGGAAGGTAAACACAAAACAAATGGCACATATGAATGTAAAGGCTCAAGTTGATCAAGCAGGCGTCTTTTTATCAAAGGTTGCAACTGAAATGAATGGTTTTCTGAACGAAGCTACCTTATCAAGTATGAAACGATTAAACCCTGAAGCGGAAGCCTATTATTGTGACATATTGAATACATTACGGAAGCTTGCAGTGTACAGCGAGGATGCAGCGGCAGTTTGCAGGAAAATCAGCCAGCAGCAGACATTCCCGCAGCAAGCCGCACAGCAGACGCTTCACCGTATTTATCATCAATGTATTGAAGAGTTTTTCACGCCGAAAAAGGATACATGGTATGAGGACAGCCGTTCCGCGTATACAGGAAAGAGCAGCATTGTTTTCCACCATGAAGTATCCGCTGAGATCAAACGATTATTTTCTTCATTAGAAAAAGATTTTTTAGTGATGAGAGAAGAGCTAGAATATACGACATCTCATCAGCAAATGAAAATGGTATAGCAAGAGGAAAAAGCGTCTCTGCGTAGAGAGACGCTTCAAATTGTTGACAAAGGGCTAAAATGATCTAAATTTTAGCCCTTTGTCTTTTAGCGTGATAGAAAACCTTTGTAGTCTAGGAAGGACGAGTACTGGCGCGGAGCGAATTTGACATTCGTGAGCACCGGAGCGCAGATCTGACAACGAATGCGAGGGTTTGTCTACACGCTGAAGCGTCTCTACATAGAGAGACGCTTTTTTTTATGGACGAGGCATCATAACTTTTTCAGCCGCGCATACACTTGTACAAAACGGACAAGGACGTGAATGAACATGCCCTATTTAAAAATTGGAACAGCAGTCCTTCTTCTATTTACACTCTTACTGCCTTTTTCCTCACATGCCAAAGCAGATATGTCATTATCGGTGAGTGCAAGAAGCGCCATTTTAATAGATGGACAGTCAGGCAGAGTCCTATTTGGAAAGGACGAGCATGAAAAAAGAAGAATCGCCAGTATTACGAAAATTATGACGGCGGTATTAGCTATTGAATCAGGGAAAATGAAAGACACCGTCAAAGTATCAAAGCGCGCGATTCAAGCAGAGGGCTCATCGATTTATTTAAAAGAAGGGCAGAAGGTGAGCTTAGAAGACTTGACATACGGGCTTATGCTGCGTTCTGGAAATGATGCAGCTGTTGCCATTGCAGAGCATGTGGGCGGTAGCTTAGAAGGATTTATTTTTATGATGAATCAAAAAGCGTCTGAACTAGGAATGGAGAATACGAATTTTCAAAATCCGCATGGACTCGATGATCATAAGAACCATTATTCATCAGCCTATGACATGGCCATCTTAACAAAATACGCAATGGAGCATAAACAATATCAAAAAATTGCGGGCACGACTTTCTATAAAGCAAAAACGATGGAAGGCTATTGGAAAAATAAAAACAAGCTCCTCACTGGTTTATATCAATATACTACTGGGGGGAAAACAGGATATACAAAACTTGCAAAACGCACACTTGTTTCTACTGCTGCAAAAGGGGATGCAGCGCTGATTGCTGTGACCATTAATGCGCCAGATGATTGGAAGGATCATATCTCTATGTTTGAATATGCGTTTGATCACTATAAAACGTACGTACTTGCTGAAAAAGGAAGACTCGCTTCATTAAAAGGAACCTTTTACGAAAAAAAGGCATTTATCAAACGTGATGTGGACTATTTTTTAAATGAAGATGAGAAAAAGCTAGTAGAAATTGAAACCGAAATGCTTACTCCTCAAAAGAAGTGGGCAAAAAACGCCGAAGCCATCCCAGATGTTGTAGGGAAAATGACGTTTTTATTAGATGGTCAGGTGATCGAGCAAGTACCGATTTTTTATGAAAATAAACGAAATCGAATGCCTCAAAAAAGCTTCCAAGAAATGTTTAAGTCTGTCTTTCAGACATCGATAGGCGGATCTTCATGGTCAATCTAATTTGGGTATTCCTCACTGTCATCGGTCTTGTGTATGCGATGTTCAACGGAACGATGGAGGAAGTAAACGAAGCTGTATTTAAAGGATCAAAGGAAGCAGTGACCATTTCAATTGGTCTGATTAGTGTCCTTGTTTTTTGGCTTGGGCTGATGAAGATTGCAGAAGAGGCAGGTTTGTTAAATTTCTTTAGTAAATTGTGCCGTCCCTTTATTTCAAAGCTATTTCCGGATATTCCGCCTAATCATCCTGCGATGGGATATATTTTGTCCAATCTGATGGCGAATTTCTTTGGTCTCGGGAATGCCGCTACACCGCTTGGAATTAAGGCAATGGAGCAGATGAAAGCATTAAACGGCGGGAAAAATGAAGCAAGCCGGTCCATGATTACATTTTTAGCGGTCAACACATCCTCTATCACACTCGTGCCAACAACTGTCATTGCAATTAGAATGACCTATGGTGCAGATCAGCCAACAGACATTGTGGGCCCAACCATTTTGGCGACACTCATTTCAGGCATTGGTGCCATTCTCATTGATCGCTATTTCCACTATCGCAGAAGCAGGCGGGGGTGATCTCGTGTCATTTATTAACTGGCTGTCACTTGCTTTGATCCCACTGATCATCGCAGGCATTTTAATTGCGGGAACCATTAAGAAGGTACCGACCTATGAAACATTTGTCGAGGGCGGGAAAGAGGGTATTCAAATTGCCTTTTCAATCATTCCTTATTTAGTCGGCATGCTCGTGGCCATTACGATATTCCGCGCGTCTGGTGCACTTGACTTTGTCATGGGACTGTTAAAACCCGTGTTTACAGCAATCGGCTTCCCAGCAGAAGTAGTGCCGCTTGCGTTTATTCGTCCGATATCTGGCACAGCTGCACTCGGGATGACATCAGACCTCATTGCGACATATGGACCAGATTCTTTTATCGGACAACTCGCAGCTGTCATGCAAGGATCAACTGATACCACGCTCTACATTTTAACGGTTTATTTTGGGGCAGTCGGTATTAAAAAAATGGGAGATGCGCTGAAAGTAGGTCTATTAGCGGACCTCATTGGCATCATTGCATCTGTTATCATCGTCAGTTTGTTATTTAGCGGCGCCTAAAGAGGCGCTTTTTTGTCTTTCAATGGATGGAAAATGGCTTTTTAGCTGAAATTAAACAGACGAATCGCTTATTTTTCCACGAATGCTTGTTTGTTTTAAGTCAAGCAAGTAAGATAGTACATGAGGTGAAAGACAAAATGGAACGTTTACAGAAAGTAATTGCACATGCCGGCGTGGCTTCAAGGCGAAAGGCAGAAGAATTAATTAAAGAAGGACGAGTTACCGTTAATGGTCAAACAGTGACTGAGCTCGGAGTAAAAGTGGGCTCTTCAGATAAAATTGAAGTCAACGGATTAAAGCTTGAAAGAGAAGAACCGGTTTACTTTATGCTTTATAAACCGCGCGGGGTCATTTCAGCTGCCGAGGATGATAAAGGACGTAAGGTTGTCACAGATTTCTTTGATGACGTCCCGAAGAGACTTTACCCAATCGGCCGGTTAGATTATGATACGAGCGGTTTGATTTTAATTACAAATGACGGGGAGTTTGCCCATAAGCTCATGCATCCGAAATACGAAATTGATAAAACATATGCAGCGAAGCTAAAAGGAATCCCATCAAAGGAATTGATTAGAAAGTTAGAAAAAGGGATTATGCTAGATCATAAAAAAACTGCACCTGCCCGTGCCAAAATGCTTTCGATTGATAAACGAAAGCAAACGTGTATTGTCCAATTAACCATTCATGAAGGCAGAAACAGACAAGTGCGACGCATGTTTGAAGCGATCGGTCATGATGTGTTAAAGCTAAAAAGAGAGCAATATGCGTTCCTTCATATTGAAGGCATGAGACCAGGAGACCGCAGAGAATTGTCTCCACATGAAGTGAAGCGTCTGAGAGCGATTGCGGATCACGGAAAAAGCGCTTTTTAATTTTCACATAAACTTCAAAAAATGAAGAAGCATCAAAAGAAGGAGAATGCTATAATTTACCTGAATGTCTATGGGGAAGGGGTACTTCAGATGAAAAAAAGACGGTTTTTCATACGGACGGGCATTCTCCTCGTGATGCTTGCTGCACTATGTTATACCATGTATAACTCAGTTTTTGCCAAACAGGATCGGGTCAAAGAAGGATCTATTGCGCCAAACTTTGTCCTTCAATCTGTGGATGGGGATCGGGTTGAATTAAAGGACTTAAAAGGCAAAGGTGTCTTTCTTAATTTTTGGGGGACCTGGTGTGGTCCATGTAAACAAGAATTCCCTTACATGGCAAATCAATATGAAGTGTTCAAGGATCGCGGTGTGGAAATTGTTGCAGTGAATGTTGGGGAATCCAATATTGCCGTGAAGAATTTTATGGAGTCCTATGGCGTTAATTTTCCTGTTGCCATGGACAAAGATCGTCAAGTGACAGAGGCATATGATATTACGCCGCTGCCAACCACATTTTTAATTAATCCTGAAGGCAAGGTAATCAAAGTCATAAAGGGAACCATGACAGAACGTAATGTCTATGAATATATGAATTTGATTAAACCAAAGGGGTCATAGAATGAAAGAGGTAAAATGCGAGTGTGGACATATTAATCCAATCGGTACTGTTTTATGTGAGTCGTGCGGGAATCCTATTGCAGCTAAAGAGAAAAACTCTTCAAAGCTGCTTGATATGAGATATGACGGCAGTGCGAGACGCTCGCAAACATACAACAAAACGATTGTTGATAAAGTATGGAACTTTTTTTCTTCCGTTAAGGTGGGTGTGTGGCTGATTGTCATTACACTACTTGCTTCCTCATTAGGAACGATTTTTCCGCAGGAGCGATTTATTCCACCAGGTGCATCTGCTTCCACCTATTATGAAGAACAATATGGATCGTTTGGTAAGCTGTACTACACACTTGGATTCCATGATCTTTATAATTCTTGGTGGTTTTTAGCTTTAGTCGCATCCATCGGAATCTCCCTTGTCATTTGCAGTCTCGACCGGGTTATCCCTCTTTATCGAGCACTTAAAAACCAAGGGGTTATCAAAAAAGAAGGCTTTATGAGAAGACAGCGTCTGTTCAGTGAGACAGACAAAACGTTAGATCAGCATACATATGAAGGCATCATGAAAGCAATGAAACAAAAGCGTTACCGGGTACGAGAAGAAAACGGACATATTTTAGCGGAAAAAGGCCGCTTCTCACGCTGGGGCCCATACGTCAATCACATTGGATTAATCATCTTTCTCATTGGATCAATGCTCCGCTTTGTCCCAGGCATGTATGTGGATGAAACGCTGTGGGTTAGAGAGGGTGAAACTGCCCCAATTCCAGGCACAGATGGTCAATATTTTTTGAGAAATAATGCGTTTTCGATTGACCGCTATGAAACTGGAAATGAAAAAGAAGTGTTTGAGAATGCGATTGAAAGAGCTGGCGACGGTCAAGTAGTGAAAAGTTATAAAACCGATGCCACTTTATACAAGCGTGAAGGGGAAGTTGTGTTTGGTGAAAAGCCCAAACTGAAGCAGGTAACAGAACACGATATCAAAGTGAACGAACCGCTCAAGTTTGATCATTTCTCATTATATCAAGTGGATTTTAAACAAAACGAACTCGATCAAATGGTCTTTCAGCTGATTCGTAAAGATACAGAAAAATCTTTCGGAACAGTGAAGATTAATCTGCTGGAGCCTAAGTCAGAATATGATCTTGGTAGCGGTTACAAAGTTAAAGTGATGAGCTATCTCCCTGATTTTTATTTTGACGATGATGGAACGCCGAGTACGAAGACAAGGAATCCGAATAATCCTGCTTTCGTGTTTGAAATGGTTTCTCCTGAAAAGCCTAAAGGTGAAAAAAGCTTTGTGGCGATTCAAGAGACAGTAGAGGGCTCGGATAATAACTTATATAAAATGAAGTTTGATCGAGTGGAAACGAAAAACGTCACGGGATTGACGGTGAGAAAAGATTTAACTCTTGGGGTGCTCATCGTAGGCGGGATCATCTTCATGATTGGTGTCGTACAGGGGATGTATTGGCAGCATAGAAGAATTTGGCTGTCTGCAAGGGATGGAAAAGTATTCGTGGCAGGACATACAAACAAAAACTGGTTTGGCTTAAAGTCTGATCTTGGCGTGATCATAAGTGACAGTGGCATTAAACAGCCAGTTGATCAAAAAGAACTGCCTGATACAACAAGTATCAGCAAAAGCAAGGGGGAAGGATTAGATGGCAGCAGTCAGTGAAAACCTGTTATTTGCAGCTTTTCTATTGTATTTAGCGGCAGTTCCTTTTTTTGGTGGTGCCATTAAAGGAAAAAAGAAAGTTGATGGACCGCGTAGGAATAAGGCGGCACTTATCGGCATTACGCTTACCATCATTGGTTTTTTAAGTCAATTTGGCTACTTTATTTCAAGGTGGATGGCGTCTGGTCATGCACCAGTCAGTAATTTATTTGAATTCACAACGGCTTTTGGCATGATGCTTGTGCTTGCATTCATCATTTTATATTTTGTGTATCAAGTGTCTGTACTTGGGTTATTTACACTTCCAATCGCTTTATTGATTATTGCCTATGCAAGTATGTTCCCATCTGATATATCACCGCTAATTCCTTCATTACAAAGTAATTGGCTTTATATTCATGTGACAACAGCAGCACTAGGGCAAGCTATTTTAGCGATCAGCTTTGTGGCAGGCGTCATTTTCTTATTAAAGCATGTCGATCAAACTAAGCCAGGGAAGAAGACATTTGGTTTAGAGCTCGTCATGTTTATGATTGTTGTGACACTGGCATTTATCGCTGTCACGTCAATCTTTAGAATGACAGGATACGAAGCAAAATTTAATTGGGTGGATAAAAATAAAGAGGAAAGTGAGATGGTCTATGAGCTGCCAGCTCTAGTAGGGCCTCATAAAGGGGAGCTTGTGACGCAAGATCGTTTGGAACCGTTTGTTGATTTGCCGCCTGTTTTTTCAGGAAGAAAGGTCAATACGGTGTTATGGTCATTCGGCACTGGGCTGATCTTGTATGGACTGATTCGCTTGATCATTCGCAAACGACTGAGTGCTCTGCTTCAACCGCTCGTGAAACAGGTAAACCTAGATTTAGTCGATGAAATTGGATACAGAGCTGTTTCCATTGGTTTCCCTGTATTTGCATTAGGTGGGCTCATTTTTGCAATGATCTGGGCGCAAATTGCATGGACTCGGTTCTGGGGCTGGGACCCGAAGGAAGTATGGGCATTAATTACGTTTCTCTTTTATGCAGCATACCTTCATCTTCGCTTATCAAGGGGCTGGCATGGCGAAAAGTCCGCTTGGTTAGCTGTCATTGGATTCGCCATCATTATGTTTAATCTCATCTTTGTCAATCTTGTGATTGCAGGGCTTCATTCATACGCGTAATCACATGAAAAAGGCCAACTTTTTATGAATCGATTCGGCTTTTTGTTAAAATGAATGTAACAACGGAGAAAGCAGGAGGATTGTCTAATGGAACACACAACTCAAACGAAAATATTAGTCGTAGATGATGAGGCAAGAATTCGCCGCCTTTTAAAAATGTATTTAGAGCGTGAAAATTATGAAATCGATGAAGCTGAAAATGGAGATGAGGCCATTCAAAAAGGACTCCAATCAGATTATGACCTCATTTTGCTCGATTTAATGATGCCTGGCACAGATGGGATCGAAGTGTGTAATCAAATTCGAGACAAAAAAGCGACTCCAATCATTATGCTGACGGCAAAAGGAGAAGAAGCCAACCGCGTGCAAGGGTTTGAGGCAGGAACGGATGACTACATCGTGAAGCCTTTTAGCCCGCGTGAAGTTGTTTTACGTGTGAAGGCATTGCTCAGAAGATCTTCTCAAACGTCTTATCTCAATACTGGGACAACAACAAAAGATGTACTTGTGTTTTCTCATCTTTCAATTGACCACGATGCGCATAGAGTAACAGCTGATGGCAAAGAAGTCAGTCTCACGCCGAAGGAATATGAGCTTTTATATTTCCTTGCGAAAACACCGGATAAGGTTTATGACAGAGAGAAGCTGTTAAAAGAAGTATGGCAGTATGAATTCTTTGGAGATTTGAGAACAGTCGATACCCACGTCAAACGACTTCGAGAAAAGCTGAATAAAGTGTCACCAGAAGCTGCGAAAAAAATCGTGACAGTATGGGGTGTCGGGTACAAATTTGAGGTCGGCGCTGAATGAAACTGTGGAAAAGTGTCGTTGGAAAGCTATGGTTAACCATTCTCTTTCTCGTCCTAATCGTTTTATCTATTTTAACCGTGCTTCTTTTAGAGTTTATTGAAAATTACCATGTAGAAGAAGCAAAGTCAGATTTAACGCAGATGGCAAATAAAGTGGCAGTCATTTTAGAAAGCCATGACGATCAATCGCTCGCAAGGTCGATCACATCAGAACTTGCTGACAAATTGACGAGTATTGCAATTATCCAAGAGGACGGGCTAGAGTGGTATTCGTCTGAAAAAGACGGGAAGCTTCCTGCGATTACAAAGAAACAAATTGAAGCAGACGTTGATTTGAATCAAGCACTAAAAGATCGTAAAAAAATCAGTAAACGTGCAGAACCAAATGCAGGCAACCATAAAGATGAACGAATTGTCGTCGGTGTTCCATTCGAGGCCAACGGTAAAAAAGGCATGGTCTTTCTTTCTCAATCATTACTCGCAGTAGAACAAACAACAAAACATACGACGCGTTATATCTTCCTAGCAGCCGGAATTGCAATAGTTCTGACCACTATTTTCGCTTTCTTCTTATCAACACGTGTCACCTATCCTCTTAGAAAGATGAAAGAGGGAGCACAGGATCTGGCGAAAGGGAAATTTGATACAAAGATTCCGATATTAACGCAAGACGAAATTGGAGAACTGGCCATCGCCTTTAATCAAATGGGCAAGCAACTTACATTTCATATCACAGCCCTAAATCAAGAAAAAGAACATTTATCCAACATCTTAAGCAGTATGGCAGATGGGGTCATCACCATCAATATTGATGGAACGATCCTCATGACGAATCCTCCTGCAGAGCGATTCTTGCAGGCATGGTATTACGAGCAAAATATGAAGATCAAAGATGGAGATGAACTACCTCCAGAAGCTCGAGAACTGTTTCATACAGCCGTCAGCACGGAAAAAGAGCAAATGATCGAAGTCACACTGCAAGGGCGCACTTGGGTTCTTCTCATGTCTCCGCTTTATAATCAGCAGGACGTTAGAGGAGCAGTTGCGGTCCTTCGTGATATGACAGAGGAACGAAGACTTGATAAGCTGAGAAAAGACTTCATTGCCAATGTCAGTCATGAACTTCGTACTCCAATTGCTATGCTTCAAGGGTATAGTGAGGCGATTGTAGATGATATCGCAGGCTCAGAAGAGGAAAAGAAAGAGATTGCGCAAATTATTTACGACGAATCGCTTCGAATGGGACGTCTTGTAAATGATCTTCTAGACCTAGCGAGAATGGAAGCTGGCCATATTACACTGAATCTTGAATCAACGGATACAGAAGAGCTGACCGAGAAGATTTACCGCAAGTTTCTTGGTATAGCAAAAGAAAAGCAAGTTGATCTCACATATGATATTCAAGTGGATGAACCGCACTTTGTGCTTGATCCGGATAAGATGGAGCAGGTGTTTACGAATCTCATTGATAACGCCATTCGTCATACACCAGAGGGCGGAGAGGTTCACTTCTCGGTTCAATCGGTGGAAAGCGGTTTGAAAATGGATGTGAAAGATTCAGGAAGCGGAATCCCAGAAGAGGATCTGCCATTTATTTTCGAACGTTTCTATAAAGCGGATAAGGCAAGAACAAGAGGGCGTTCTGGAACTGGACTTGGTCTTGCAATTGTGAAGAACATCGTAGAAGCACATCAAGGCTCCATTCATGCACATAGCAAAGCAGGTACTGGTACACACTTTACCTTTTATATTCCGAGAAAAAAGCAGGAACTCGTCTAATCCTGACGAAGAATCTTGTTACATGAGAAACACTTCTTTTCGAAAGAAAAAGAAGTGTTTTTTTATTTTCATATTTTTAAGGAGAAGTTAAACAAAAAGCCCTTTCCAAATTGTCGAACTTGTAATATATTTGTCATAAAGTTGTAATGTAACGTTTTGTAAGAGTCACTCGACAAAAATAAGTGAACGGAGGGGTTTCCTATGCATGAAACCTTTCAAAAAATATATGATTCGTACCATCAAGATTTGTACCAGTTTTTATTTTATATGGTTAAAGATAAAAATCAGGCAGAGGATCTCGTTCAGGAGGTTTACATTCGGGTACTTCACTCATATAAAACTTTTGAAGGAAGAAGCAGCGAGAAAACATGGCTGTTTTCAATTGCGAGGCATGTGGCAATTGATTGGTTTCGCAAACAGCAAACCATTAGGCAACGGGTACTCGGCACGTTTGATTGGGATAAGCAGGATGTAAAGGACCCAGACTTACTCCCAGACGAACTAGCTGTACAGGATGAAAATGTAAAAGAAATCTATGCCGCACTTGATCAGTGCACGATTGATCAACGAGCTGTCATCATTTTAAGATTTATTCAAGGCTACTCAATCATGGAGACGGCAAAGGCGCTAAAGTTCTCGGAAAGCAAAGTCAAAACAACGCAGCACCGAGGCCTGAAAGTGCTCCGAAAACATATGGAGCTTTTGAAGGAGGAGCTAGTGAATGAAAACGAACAGGTCCGATTGGAGCGAAGAACGAATCAAGGTGTTACTAAGTGAGCTTCCAAAGGTGGAGGACAACCGTTCATCTAAGCAAATATACCAGCAGATGCTGATGACAAGCAGGCAGAAAAAGAAAAGTGCCAAATGGATCGGTCCAGCGGTCGCAACCGTTGTGGTTTTATTTATGGCGTTTTTAATTTCTCCTCATTTATTTCAGCAGGTTGCTCAAGATCACCATCAGCAAATGAAAATGGATTCAAGTGCTGACAAAAGCCAGGTGAACGCCACATTAGAAGCGGTCAAACAGACTGATGGACCCTCACACGTCGTTTCTCGTAATCAGCAGCAAAAGTATATGACCATTGCATACATAGATGAATCGACCTCTCAAGTGGTTCCAATTAGCATTGAAAAAGAGGATGAGTATGATCATTTGCAGAATATGATGAACACATATGAACAGGTGCGACTGCCTGAAATGACAAAACCTCTTCAATCTTATATAGATATGGTGGATCTTCGCGAAAAGGGAGATACACTTATTTTTCAATTAAAAAGTGATTTGTCCCTAGATACGTTAAAAGAAGCCAACCGGTTTAAAGATATGGTAAAAGAAACGCTAAAATGGAGCAAATATAAGCAGGTGCAGGTCAAGACAGCCAAAGGTTCTCATCTTCAACTAGGAGCAAATGGGAGTGTTGGAACGATATCGATTGAAAAACAAACAAAGCACGCTTATTATGTTTTAGAGAATAAGAGCGGGACTTTTTTGGTGCCTTCAAAAACGCACTATTCATCGTATGAAGATGCGGTAGAAGCGATGAAGCGTACAAGTGATGCAGGACTTGATCCATTAATTAAAGATGAACCGATTAAAGAAGTGACATCTAAAGGAAAACAGGTGACCATTACGTTTGGAGCATCAGCGCAATTATCGGACTCAAATGATCATATTTTACTCATTGAAGGTCTGCTGCTCTCAGCGAAAGATTTTGGTTTTACAGAGGTTACCATTCAACAGGCGGGAACAGATCAAGTTGGTCCATATGAATTAGAAGAACCGATAGAGGTGCCGGCTCTGCCGAATCCAGTTGTCATAAAAGACCGTTAAAGGACGCGAGAAATTGCGTTCTTTTTTGATGTATAGAAAATAGCTTCCTTGCTGTATACTAAGCTGTCATAAAAAGAACCTCAAAGAAGGGGAGTCACTGATGAAAAGGTATTGCTTCATATGTGCCAGCTGTTTTTTGATGATCTTTTCGCCTGTTGCTCATGCAAAAGAAACAAGCGAATGGGTGGAGCCGATAAAAGGAGAAGTCACAGATTTGTTTGGGACAAGAGGCGGCTCGCACATGGGATTAGATATAGCTGCACCAGAAGGAGAATCCATCTTTGCTGCAAGTGAAGGTAAGATCTCGCGTTCGTATGTATCTGCTACATATGGCGAGGTTGTGTTTATCCAGCATCCAAATGGATATGAAACCGTCTATGCCCATTTACACGAGCGTTTTGTTAAAAAGGGTGACCATGTAGAAGCAGGACAGCCGATCGGCATTATTGGTAACACAGGGGCGTCTAGAGGCACTCATTTGCATTTTGAGGTGCACAGGGGTCATTGGTCAGTCAGCAAAGAGGATGCGGTAGATCCACTCACAATCATTGCAATGGATCGCTTCCAAGAGCCGGCTCTACATGTAAACGGACAAGAGAACAATACATACCTCATTAAACAAGGAGATACCCTTTGGTCAATTGCAAAGGCGCATGAGATGTCTGTGGAGCAATTGAAACAGATCAATGAGCTGACCACTCATCTCATCAGAACGGGAGATCGTTTAATGATTTCAAAAAAATAAACCTCATGCATTTGCATGAGGTTTATTTTGATTTTTTATAGGTCGATCAGACGGACAGAAAGTATATCGTGCACTTCGGTTAATTCTTTGACAATTTTGTCCTCAAGATGCTTGTCGAAAGAAAGCATCATGATGGCTTCGCCGCCTTTTTCTTTACGTCCTACTTGCATTGTCGCAATGTTGACATCATGGTCGCCTAAAATTTGTCCAACCTTTCCAATCACACCAGGTGCATCGGTATGCTGGATGTAGACAAGGTGTCCGTCAGGATAAAAATCAATATTAAATCCATTAATGGAAACAACGCGTTCTCCTAAATGCGGGATATAAGTTGCTTTAAGAGTAAAGGTTGAAAGGTCGCCTTTGACTTCAATAGAAATGCTGTTTTCGTAACCAGATTCGCTGGAAGAAATCTTTTCACTAAAGCTAATGCCGCGTTCTTTTGCCACCATTCCAGCATTGACTTCATTTACAGTCGAATCAACACGCTCTTTTAAAAAGCCTGACAGAAGACTTTTGGTAATAAAGGATGTTTCGAGTTTTGAAATAGAGCCTTCGTAAGAGATGCCTACTTCTTTTACTGGTTCTCTCATTGATTGAGAGACAAGACGTCCGAGTTTTCCTGCAAACTGATGATAAGGCTGAATTTTTTTGAACTCGTCTTTTGTCATCGCTGGTAGGTTAATAGATGACATCACAGGGAGTCCTTTTGCAAATTGAAGTACTTCTTCAGATACTTGCGCCGCTACATTTAATTGTGCTTCCTTCGTTGATGCGCCAAGATGCGGAGTTGCAATGACGAGCGGATGGTCTACAAGCGGATTATCAGTAGGAGGTTCTACTTCAAATACATCGAGTGCAGCTCCTGCAACATGACCGCTTTCAAGCGCTTCAAGAAGGTCACGCTCATCAATGATACCACCGCGTGCACAGTTCACTAGGCGAACGCCTTTTTTTGTTTTTGCAATAGTTTCTTTATTGAGAAGTCCTCTTGTTTCTTTTGTTAACGGGGTATGTACAGTGATAATATCTGATACTTCAAGTACTTCATCAAGTGATTTGGCGTTGACACCGATTTTTTCTGCACGTTCCTTTGTCAGAAAAGGATCAAATACGTTGACTGTCATACCGAATGCTCTTGCGCGTTGGGCGATTTCGCTGCCGATTCTACCAAGTCCAACAATCCCAAGAGATTTTCCATAAAGCTCAGCCCCAACATATGCACCTCTGTTCCATTCTTTTGATTTCACAGAAATGTTGGCTTGTGGAATATGACGCATAAGCGAAGAGATCATCGCAAATGTATGCTCAGCTGTGGAGATCGTATTACCGTTTGGTGCATTGATCACAATGACGCCATGCTTGGTTGCTTCATCAATATCAATATTGTCTACTCCCACACCAGCACGGCCGACAATTTTTAATGAAGTCATTTTTTCATAAAGCTCTTTGGTCACTTTCGTCGCACTTCTGACAAGTAAGGCATCAAATGTGTGTAATTCATCTTCTGCTTCTGTTACATTTTTTTGGACAATTTCTACAAAATCAGATTCTAAAAGTGGTAAAAGACCATCATTGCTCATCTTATCTGAGACTAATACTCGAAACATCGTAAGATTTCCTCCTAAAATAAACGTCATAAATATCTGATAATTTACCATATTCCTTTTCACTGTGTCAATCAAATTAAAGCAGTAAAGCGAAAAAGAAAACACGAACATTTCTTGGTGTCTTTATAAAGAATGGACACCTTTAAACAAAAGATAACCAATTTTTTCGCATTTGTCATTATAATTTTTAAGTTTTTTACGATTTCTTAAAACTGATGAAATTGCTCAGGATTTTTATCTGTACAAATGCTCATATATCATATATAATGATGTCGAATTGAATAATGATCAATCTTCGGGGCAGGGTGCAATTCCCTACCGGCGGTGATGAGCGTAGTCTCTAAGCCCGCGAGCCTTTTTTGGCAGGATTCGGTGTGATTCCGAAGCCGACAGTATAGTCTGGATGGGAGAAGATGGAGGTTCGTAAACGTTGAAAACTGGATTTTTCACACGTTTATTTGTCTAGCCTAAATTCCCCGCTCCTGTTTTCATGAGCGGTTTTTTTGTGGCTGAAATTGAACAATCCTCTTTTCGTTAGATTTGATCGAAAAGGAGAGAGAATATTGAATCAAAGTAAAGTAAAACGTTTAGTTGTCACCAGTATGCTTAGCAGTATTTCATTTGTGTTAATTTTATTGGATTTCCCTTTCCCAGGGCTTCCAGCGTATTTGAAAATTGATTTCAGCGATATCCCAGCGATTATTGCGATTTTAATTTATGGGCCAGGTGCAGGAATTGCCGTTGAGGCATTAAAAAATGTTCTGCATTATCTCATTCAAGGCAGTATGTCCGGCGTTCCAGTTGGGCAAGTCGCGAACTTCATTGCAGGCACACTATTCATCTTACCAGTCGCCTTTATGTTCAAAAAAATTAAATCAGCAAAAGGAATGGCTTGGTCAATGATCATGGGTACATTACTTATGACTGTGATGATGAGCATTTTAAATTACTTTTTATTCCTGCCAGCTTACACATGGTTTTTAAACGCACCGGAACTATCAGATCATGCGCTCAAGACCACCATTACAGCAGGGATTTTACCTTTTAACTTTATTAAAGGAATCATCATTACCATCGTATTTAGCTTCATTTTTGTGAAAATGCGTCCATGGTTTGAAAATAAACGCCAACTTCAAAATAGTTAATATAAAAAAAGCCCCATTAAGGGGCTTCAGCTTGTAGACAAAGTCTACAAGCTTTTTTGTATAATAAGGGTAATAACAATAATCTGTGGGGGATAAACATGTTATCGAAACGTGAAGAAGAAAGAAGAAATCAATTAGAAGTAGTGGCTTTAGATGAATTAGTGCCTGAAGATCATCTTGTGCGGAAAATTGAACAAGCAATCGATTTCGACTTCATTTATGATCTTGTCAAAGATCATTATAGTTCTGATAATGGTAGACCAAGTGTTGATCCTGTTGTTCTCATTAAGATGGTCTTAATCCAATATCTATTTGGTATTCGCTCTATGCGTCAAACCATTAAAGAAATTGAAACCAACGTGGCTTATCGTTGGTTTATTGGATATGGGTTTTCGGAGAAAATTCCGCACTTTTCTACCTTCGGTAAAAACTACGTGAGACGCTTCCACGATACAGATTTATTTGAAGAAATTTTTTACCGAATCTTAAGAGAAGCGATGAAAAAAGGGTTCGTTGACCCGTCTATTGCCTTTATTGATTCCACTCATGTCAAAGCGAATGCCAATAAGAAAAAACTTGAAAAGAAAATCGTTCGGGTAGAGACGAGAAGTTATCAAAATCAGCTTCATGAGGAGATCAATGTTGATCGTGAGGAACATGGAAAAAAGCCGTTACCCCTACAGAATAAAGAGAAGAAAAAAGAAATGAAAGTCAGTACAACTGACCCAGAGAGTGGCTATTATGTAAAGGATGAACGTGAAAAGTCATTTGCTTATTCATTTCATACAGCTTGTGATTCAAAAGGATTTATTTTAGGCTCGCTGGTCACAGGCGGAAATGTTCATGATAGTCGTATGTTGGATTCACTCGTATCAAAGGTGACAGAGAAAGTCGGAAAACCAAATGTAGTCGCAGTAGATGCGGGATATAAAACACCTTACATCGCTAAGTTCTTAATGGATCAAGAGATAAGACCTGTCATGCCATACACTCGTCCAAGAACAAAAGCTGGTTATTTGAAAAAGAATGAATACGTATACGATGCATATTTTGATTGTTACATTTGCCCCAACGGGCAAATTCTCTCTTATCGTACAACGACTAGAGAAGGTTATAAGCAATATGCGTCCGATTCAGAAGTATGTAAGTCCTGCTCGTTTTTAGATAACTGTACCCAAAGTCAAAACCACACCAAACAAATTCATCGGCATATTTGGCAGGATTACCTAGATGAAGCAGAAAATCTGAGACTTACTGAAATAAATAAGAGCATCTACGCAAAACGGAAAGAAACGATTGAACGCGTTTTTGCGGATGCAAAAGAAAAGCATGGTATGCGTTGGACGAAACTTCGTGGACTAAAAAAAGTTTCAATGCAAGCGATGCTTACTTTCGCTGCCATGAACCTTAAAAAGCTAGCAAACTGGACATGGAAAGTACCATGTCCAGCGTAAAACACATGATGTTTTTTCAAAAAAAGTGAAAACCCCACTTTTACTTGAAGTAAAGGTGGGGTTTGTCTACGGTCTGAAGCCCCTGCATAAGGGGCTTTTATACTATTCATGCTTAAGTGGGTCACCCTCGAAAGATTCATCCGCAACTTTGATTGAGTCAGTTGGACATCCTTCAAATGCATCAAGCATATCTTCTTCAAGTACTTCTGGAACTTCTACAGTCCCTTGGTTGTCGTCAAGCGTAACAAATGCAATGCCTTCATCATCATAATCATAAATGTCTGGAGCAGCTGCACCGCATGCGCCGCAAGCAATACATGTGTCTTTGTCTACAATTGTATATTTTGCCATGTTAAAAAAATACCTCCCAAATAGTTCGATGGAACACATGGTTTAACCTGTTTAGTTTCACCGATAAAAAACAATTTCCTCAAACCTTATTGTAATGATTTTAAATTCACATTTCAACTGTAAAGTGAATGAGAATGCTTATCACATAAGGGTTTGTTCATAACTTTCCCCCATAAATTGAGTTTAAACATTTCTTCTTGTATGAAATCTGTTAAAATAAAGGGAGAAAATATTCGAATTTTGTCAGGAAGACAGGTGCTTTGATGAATGACTCTTCATTATTTGGATGTCATGTTAATGGACAGCGTATATAAATTGAACGGAGAACGCTCCATTAGTGCTGTCTACCATCTTTTTAAAGGAAAAAAATCATCACAAACCATACAGGATGCCAGCTTGTTTGAGCTTTCCAGGTACTTCGGCTGTTACCCAGGGTTTACGAGGGATCAGCTGAATCGTTCTGCTTTAAAGCTTGAAGAGAAGCACTACATTAGAAAGAGCGATGAGACGCTCAGCATCACTGAAGCAGGGCAGCGAACGCTACACCAGCATTTTTCTGAAAAACCGATGCCTGCTCATTTTCATGGTGCCAAATATCATGATAAAGCAAAGATGCTATGGATGAGGCTCTCTTTACTTGTACAAGTGCTTTCTCACCATATGGCTGGATCACATCAATATGTTCCAATACAAAGAGATATCTCAGTTCAAAGCTGGACGAAATCTTTTTTGAAACAGCATCAGCAGAAAAGCAAGCTTTCAGAAGAGCTACATCATGAACTAGAAAAACTTCTGATGAACCTTAGTGAGCAAGAGGCACTGATTTTTGTTTACTCATTGACCTCAAATGAACGAATCGGGCGTACGTATCAGCAAATGGCGGAGTGGATGAAAGAAGATGTGTGGTATGTGTATCTGCTTTTTTGGAATGTACTCCATTATTTTATTCAATCTGCCCAAAAAGGTGAAGCGCCGATTGTGCAGCAAATCGTAGGTGATCTTGAATTTAAACGCGTGTTAACAACTTCTACTCACAAAACACTAGAGCTTGTCCAAAAAGGATTTGATATTGAACAAATTGCTCACATTCGTTCATTAAAAAAGGCAACGATTGAAGATCATATTGTAGAGCTGTCGATACATGAGCCAAGCTTTTCAATAGAGCCATATGTGAGTATAGAAGAGCAGCAGGCAATTCTTGCTGTAGCCAGAGAGCTGCAAACAAATAAAATGAAGCTGATTAAAGAAAAACTCGAGCATACATTTACTTATTTTCAAATACGATTGGCACTGACAAGGATGGTGAAAGCAAATGGATAAGCTTCATCAGACGCTCATGCGATACTTTGGCCATGGCACATTTAAATCAGGTCAAGAGGACATTATTCGAAGTGTGCTGCATCAAAAAGACACGGTGGCCATGCTGCCTACTGGTGGAGGAAAATCACTTTGCTATCAAATTCCCGGTTATATGACAGACGGGTTAGTTCTGATCATTTCGCCGCTTTTATCGCTAATGGAGGACCAAGTCGAACGAATGAAAATGCGCGGAGAAAAACGAGTGGCGGCACTTAATAGTACATTGTCTTTTCAGGAAAGGCGACATATCATTCGGCATTTGCCATCATATAAATTTCTATTCGTCGCACCTGAAGCATTGATGTCAGAAGTGCTCTTAGAACAGCTCAAATCGATGCGTATTGGTCTGTTTGTTGTCGATGAAGCGCATTGTATATCAGAGTGGGGGCATGATTTCCGTCCTGAATATTCGAAGCTTGGAGAATGGAGAGAAGCGTTAGGTCATCCTGTGGCTTTAGCTCTTACAGCTACAGCAACGAAACAAACGCTAAAAGATACTGTGCAAACGTTAAGATTACAGCAGCCAGACTTTCATATTCATTCCGTCAATCGCCCGAACATTGCCTTAGTCAAAGAAGTGCACGAAACGAAAGAAGCAAAAGAGAGACGGGCTATTGAGCTTGTAGATTTTCTGCAAGGACCAGGCATTATTTATTGCCCGACTCGGCAAATGACAGAAGAGCTTGCTCTCTGTATGAAACAAAAAACCAATCAGCGAGTTGAGTTTTATCATGGCGGAATGGATGCAGGAGACCGCATGCTGATTCAGCAGCAATTTATCAGCGGTCAGCTTGATCTCATTTGCTGTACGAGTGCTTTTGGCATGGGAATTGATAAAGCAAATATCCGATTTGTCATTCATATGAGCCCGCCACAATCGATTGAAGCATTTATGCAAGAGATTGGAAGAGCGGGAAGAGACGGGAAAAACAGTGTGAGTATTCTTTTATATACAGAAGAGGATGCAGAAATTCAGCAACACTTGATCCAAGCAGAAGGATTTGACGATCCAGAAATTGATTTCTACTTAGCACAACTGACACAAATGCAGACAAATGATGAAAAAAAATTACGTGAACGATTGATGGATACAGGGCTTCAAGAGACGCGTGCAAGAATGCTGACGCATTATTACATGATGCATGAGTCCAAGCAGCGCCCGGCAATCCTTATAAATCTAAAAGAAAAATTACAGGACAGACAAACAGAAAAGCTGAGAAAGGTGTGGCAATTTAAAGAGCGGATCATGGATCATGACTGCTTTAGACAATCTCTGTTATCATACTTTCACGAACAGCTTGATCAAGCAGAGCGTGCATGCTCTGACGATTGCTGCTCTTCTTGCGGACTGAATCTGTCTGATTATGAAAAAAAAGAACAATCATTGGAGCTGAATGAAATGAAACACTGGAAGACTGTGCTGGATCGTATATTTCATCTGACAAAAGAGGCGCAGCATTGATAGAACAACATCGCCGAATCATTGAAAAATTAACCGATCGACAAGTCGTAGAACAGCTGTATTTCACGCAGCTACTTATGCTTATCGTTTCTTTTTTACTAGGCATATTTATGTTCGATCAATGGACAGATTTTACATCCCTTTGGCAGATTCATGATATGCGCATTCTGACTTATGGAATTGGCGGTGCGTTGCTCGTCATTATTGTAGATGCAATTGTCATGAAGGTGTTTCCCGCTCATATGTATGATGATGGCGGTTTAAATGAAAAGATGTTCAAAAACCGAAGCATCCCGCATATTGTTTGGTTAGCACTTCTCATTGCCTTTTCAGAGGAAATACTATTTCGCGGAATTGTTCAACAACAATTTGGGCTAGAGATTGCCAGCATCGTGTTTGCACTTCTTCACTTTCGCTATTTATCAAAAATACTCTTGTTTATCCTCGTGGTTTCCATTAGTATTTTTTTAGGACTTTTATACGAGTGGACGGGGAATCTATTTGTTCCTGTTATGACACATTTTGTCATTGATTTAGTCTTTGCTTGTCAAATTCGTTTGAAATATAAGGGGAGGGATGAACATGGAAGAAATGTCGAGAATGCAGAGAAAGAAGGAGCAACTCACAAACAACCATGACGACAATGTAGAGGAAATTCTTGAAGACAAAGTACATCCTTCTGATGACTCTCACTTTCCTACACGAGAAGACTTTCATGAATATAAGAAGCAGCGTACGAAAAAAGTGCGCAATCCTTTGTTTACGACATTGGCTATTATCTTTCCTATTATCGTCATCACTGTTTTCTTTCTATTGATCTACTACACATCAAAGGAAATAAATGATAACAACAATCAAGATGTATACATTGATAAAACCTCAAGTGCCGACACAGACCCAGTTCCATCAGCACTAGCCGAAACAAAAAATGACGCAAACGCTGATAAAGCGGATGCGTCTGATGAAGAGAAGAAAAAGAAAGATGAAGAAAAAGAAAAGCAGCGTTCAAAAGAAAAAGCAGAGCAGAAGAAAAAAGAAAAAGCTGCAAAAGAGAAAGAAGAGCGTGAAAAAGCCGCAGCTGCGAAAAAGCGTGAACAGCAGCAGCTAGCCCTCCAAAAACAGCAAGAAGAGAAAAAACGAAAAGAAGCCGAGGAGAAAAAGAAGCAGGAAGAAAAGCCAGTTCGTGTCGTGCAGCACACTGTTGGACCAGAGGAAAACCTGTATCGAATCTCGATGAAATATTACAAAAGCCGATCAGGTGAAGAGAAAATAAAAGCCTATAATCATTTAAATGGGAACAGTGTATACAGTGGTCAAGTACTCAACATTCCATTGGAAAACTAATTACCTGACATGAACAAATGAAAAAGCACATACATATGTAGAAAAAAGGGACAGGGTGTATGTGATGACTTTGCACGCAATCAGCCGCTATATGGATCAGCCGACAAAGAAAATGATGGAAACGTTGATCAAAAGAAAGCACAAATATGAAGGCTTTGCTAGGCAGTGTAAAAGGTGGCAATGGACAGCCCTTTTGTCACTGGGCATTCTTTTGTTTTATTTTGTGATAACGGCAAATAAGGGAGGCTCTCTTCAGCCAGAAGCGATGATTGCAACACTGCTCGGTCATGAGGTCTTTCTATTTTGGATCATGGCTGAGGTGTTTGCTTTTTATGCTTCTTATTACTATAAGAAAAAAGAAGAAAAGGCTGAGGATGAATATCATCGCCTCAGATGTGAGATTATACAAAAAAGCACAGACTTATGGCCGCAATCAGACCAGTGGAAAGAGCGTGAAGCGGTTTTTCACTATATGCACCAGCAATATGACATTAATCTCTATTATGAAAGTAAATAAATGCGTAAAAAGACGTTTTAATAGTTGAAACGTCTTTTTTCATTCAAGCGTCTTATGAACGACACATATGCAAGGGAGCCATTTATGATGAAATATGCCATCGGATTTACCGCCGCCATTGCGGCTGTTACAACAGGTGTGTGTGTAACGGCAAAAATGGTGAAAACGGCAAAACAAAACAACATCAAAAAGCATTACTTTACAATAGAAGCACTTCAATCAGATCGACCAGCAGTGATTTTCTTCATTTCTGATACACACCGGCGGCTGATTAGTGACTCATTATTAGCAGAGGTCACACAAGAAAAACCGGATGTCATTATGATAGGCGGGGACTTAGCAGAAAAAGGTGTACCCTACGCTAGAATTGAAGAAAATGTGAAACGTTTATCAAGAATTGCGCCCGTTTATTTTGTTTGGGGAAATAATGATCACGAGTTGCACCAGCAAAAGCTTAAAGATATTCTTCATGCTTTTGATGTGACGACTCTGCAAAATGAAACGGCAGTGTGGGATTTCGAAGGCCAACCAATCAAAATTGGAGGCATCGATGATATTCGACTTGAAAAGGCGGATTATGAAGCGATACGACCTGAGTTTGCGAAAGGTGATGTAAATATTCTCTTATCACACAACCCAGATGTACATCATTTAATGAGTGAAGATGAGGGGATCAACCTTGTTTTGAGCGGTCATACGCATGGAGGTCAGATCCGAATTGGGAAATTTGGTCCGTATGAAAAAGGAAGAACAGGTCAGGTAAAAGGCGCATTTTTTCTCATTAGTAATGGCTATGGGACAACGAAGATTCCAATGCGTCTCGGGGCAGAGCCAGAAACCCATCTGATCTATTTAATGCCTGTCAAAACGCGATGACTGGCTGCGCCCTCAATATTTTCCATAAAAGTCACCGTAAGCATAGCTTCATGCTTGTCTTCCGTCTTGACACAGTGTAAACTGAATACAAAATTAAGAACCTATGACTCATCATCTCATATACTACAGTATGATGTGTGTTTAGAAGAGGCAGGAGGGAACGTTATGCGACTGGAGCGTCTGAATTATAATAAAATCAAAATTTTTCTCACACTAGATGACCTGACAGACCGGGGTCTTACGAAAGAAGACCTTTGGAAAGATTCGTTCAAAGTCCATCAACTGTTTAAAGACATGATGAACGAAGCGAATCAAGAGCTCGGTTTTGAAGCGAGTGGACCGATTGCTGTTGAAGTATTTTCACTTCAGGCGCAGGGGATGGTCGTCATTGTCACAAAGAGTCAGCAAGATGATGCTGATGATGATGAGTTTGATGAAGATTACATTGAGATGCAAGTCAAGCTCGACGAGAGTCATCATGTGCTCTATCAATTTGCCTCATTTGAAGATGTGATTCAACTGTCCCATAGTTTAAGTCGTATTGGACTTTTAGGCGGTACAGTTTACCATTATGAAGGTCAATATTTTCTCAGCCTAGATGATTTTGAAGAACTATCAGCTGATACCGTCATTTCCATTTTAGCGGAGTTCGGTTCTCCTACGACATTAACGATCCATCGGCTAAAAGAATACGGAAAAGTGATCATGCAAGATGATGCAGTGAAAACGATCCAAATGTATTTTTAATCACTTTTTTCTATTATATTTAATACTGTTGTGATGAAACAACAGTATTTTTTTATATCCTTTTTATATTTATAAACGCTGATATTTTATTTTGATAAAAAACGTTTTTTACCTTTGCTTTACCAGTACGAAGGTGTATACTATTGCTTGAAAGGGAGCAGTAGATCATGAAAGATTTCTAGGGGGTTTATTTTAATGGCAGCCGATCAAAACGCCGCTCATAACGCAGAAGATAAGCTAGATGTTTTAAAGTCAACTCAAACCGTCATACATAAAGCGCTAGACAAATTAGGGTATCCGCAAGAAGTGTATGAATTGCTGAAGGAGCCAATTCGTCTATTAACTGTGAAAATTCCAGTACGGATGGATGATGGATCAGTGAAGATTTTTACTGGTTACCGCGCGCAGCACAATGATGCTGTTGGACCGACAAAAGGCGGTATTCGTTTCCACCCGAACGTTACTGAAAAAGAAGTAAAAGCGCTTTCAATTTGGATGAGTTTAAAATGTGGAATTGTGGATCTTCCTTATGGCGGAGGAAAAGGCGGTATTATCTGTGATCCAAGAGAAATGTCATTTAGAGAGCTTGAAAAACTAAGTCGCGGCTATGTTCGCGCAATCAGTCAAATCGTTGGTCCAACGAAAGATGTACCAGCACCAGATGTGTTTACAAACTCTCAAATTATGGCATGGATGATGGACGAATATTCTAGAATGGATGAATTTAACTCGCCAGGATTTATTACAGGAAAACCAATTGTTCTTGGAGGGTCACACGGACGTGATACTGCAACAGCAAAAGGTGTGACGATCTGCATCAAAGAAGCGGCGAAGAAAAAAGGAATTGACATAAACGGGGCACGTGTTGTCGTACAGGGGTTCGGAAATGCAGGAAGCTATTTGGCTAAATTCATGTATGATGCTGGAGCGAAAATCGTAGGGATTTCAGATGCTTACGGCGGATTATACGATGAAGATGGTCTTGATATTGACTACTTGCTTGACCGACGTGACAGCTTTGGAACTGTTACTAAATTATTTAATGATACCATCACAAACCAAGAGCTGCTTGAGCTCGATTGTGATATCTTAGTACCTGCAGCCATTGAGAACCAGATCACTGAAGATAACGCGGCAAACATTAAAGCTAAAATTGTCGTAGAAGCAGCGAATGGTCCAACGACACTTGAAGGAACAAAAATTCTTTCAGATCGTGGAGTACTGCTTGTCCCAGACGTACTTGCGAGTGCGGGTGGTGTAACGGTTTCTTACTTTGAATGGGTACAGAATAACCAAGGGTTCTACTGGACCGAAGAGGAAGTCGAAACTCGTTTAGAAGATATGATGGTGAAATCATTTAATAATATTTATGAAATGGCGCAAAATCGCCGCATCGATATGCGTCTTGCTGCATATATGGTCGGCGTACGTAAAATGGCTGAAGCTTCTCGATTCAGAGGCTGGATTTAAGCGGCTCATTTGCATCGCGCCTTAAAATCTCCTATCCTTAAATAGGAGATTTTTTTATGGAATGGAACAACTCATGAAACAGCTAGCAATTGTTATTGCATTGAAACGACAGGAGTGGAACAAATGAAACAAGAAAAAGCGATCATAATCGGAGGCGGCCCATGCGGACTATCAGCTGCCATCGCATTCAAGCAAATCGGCATTGATGCACTTGTCATTGAAAAGGGGAATGTCGTCAATAGTATTTATCATTATCCAACACATCAAACCTTTTTCAGTTCAAGTGAAAAGCTTGAGATTGGTGATGTCGCTTTTATTACTGAAAATCGCAAGCCCGTTCGTATCCAGGCACTTTCTTATTATCGAGAAGTAGTCAGAAGAAAAAGCCTGCGTGTACATGCCTTTGAAAAAGTGAACGCTGTGACGAAAAAAGACGGTCATTTTACCGTGAGCACATCTAAAGACGATTATGTATGTGATTATGTCGTGATTGCGACTGGCTACTATGATCATCCAAACTATATGAATGTCAAAGGTGAAAACCTTCCACATGTGTATCATTATTTTAAAGAAGGACACCCATACTTTGATAAAGATGTCACGGTGATCGGTGGGAAAAACTCAAGTGTCGATGCTGCGCTAGAACTTGTGAAATGCGGAAGCAGAGTCACTGTACTGTATCGAGGCACTGAATATTCATCTAGCATCAAACCTTGGATTTTGCCAGAGTTTGAAGCACTTGTGCGGAATGGAACGATACGAATGGAGTTTGGAGCGCAGGTGAAAGAAATCACAGAAGAAGAAGTGATTTTTACAAATCAGCAAGAGCAAACAGAGCGAGTGAAAAGTGATTATGTTTTTGCCATGACAGGCTATCATCCAGATCATTCTTTCTTAGAAAAAATGGGAGTGACAATTGATCAAGAATCAGGCCGTCCAGCGTTTGATGAACAGACGATGGAGACAAATGTAGAAGGTATTTTCATCGCAGGAGTGATCGCAGCTGGAAATAATGCCAATGAAATTTTCATTGAAAATGGGAGATTTCATGGGGGGCTCATTGCAGAAGAAATCAACAAAAGAATGAAGAGATAAAAAAAGAACTGGATCCTTCTCAAGGATTCAGTTCTTTTTGATATAAAATGGGATTATATAGAAAGTGAATTTCATAAAAATGGGCTCGAGACATATAAAAAAAGGGTAAATCATGGTACGATAATGAAGGATAATGTAGGGAAAGAGGTCTGGTTATGATCGCAATCATCTCAGCAGGATTAGCTCCCGGCATCGCACTTTTAAGTTATTTTTATTTGAAAGATCAGTACGACAATGAGCCGGTTCACATGGTCATCAGATCTTTTATGCTAGGCGTTATACTTGTGTTTCCAACCATGTTTATTCAATATGTCCTTCAAGAGGAGCATATCGCAACGAACCCTATCTTGATTTCATTTGTGACGTCGGGCTTCTTAGAGGAATCTTTAAAATGGTTTATTTTAATGGTCAGTGTCTATGCACATGCACAATTTGATGAACACTATGATGGGATTGTATATGGAACAAGTGTCTCACTTGGTTTCGCAACACTTGAAAATATTCTTTATTTGGTCGGTCACGGAGTCGAATATGCCTTCACCCGTGCTTTATTACCCGTCTCAAGTCATGCTTTATTCGGTGTTGTGATGGGATTTTATATCGGCAAAGCTCGCTTCTCTGATAAAAAGGAGCAACGCAAGTGGCTGATCCTTTCTTTAACGCTTCCTGTGCTTTTTCACGGCCTTTATGATTTCATTTTGTTAGGGATGAAAAATTGGGGATATATCATGCTGCCATTCATGATTTTTTTATGGTGGTTTGGCCTGCGAAAAGCAAAAAAGGCTCGTTCCGTGAAAATGGTGCAAATTTAATGTAGAAAACGTCTTATCAGTTGATAGGGCGTTTTTTTGTCTTTCATCCAATTCTCTCCTGTGATGAATGTATAAAAATAGGGATTGGAAGAAATATATATTCAAACATCAAAAGTACAGGAGGATCAAATATGGACAAAGCTCGTTTCATAAAACAAATCGTCCTTATCTTCTCAATCGTTCTACTCGCAACTTCACTGATGACAGCTGAAAAAAGTGAAGCCTTCACCAGTCAAGTCATCCAGCGTGGTGCAACAGGAGAAGATGTAGTCGAGCTTCAAGCACGACTTCAATACAATGGCTTTTATAATGGCAAAATTGATGGTGTATATGGCTGGGGGACGTACTGGGCCGTTCGCAACTTTCAGAGCCAATATGGTGTAAAGAAGGTCGATGGACTTGTAGGTAAACAAACAAAAAACCTATTAGTTCAAAAGACAAAATACTATAAAGACTTTGTTCAGCAGCAGCTGCAAAAGGGGAATGAGTTTACCCATTATGGCGGGAAACCTCTTGACCAGCAAACAAAAGCTCCTGCGAAAAGAAGCTCACAAAAAAAGACAGCCCAAGGTGCAAAAGAGAATCAAAAAAGTAAAAGTGGCGCATCTGGAAAGTCTGCGAAACAGTCAGGCAATCAGCAAGCAAATCAAACTCCGAAACAAACGGCAGCCAACATGCCAGGTGGTTTTTCTAGTAATGATATTCAGCTCTTATCACAAGCGGTTTATAGTGAAGCAAGAGGCGAGCCTTATGAAGGACAGGTGGCGATCGCTGCTGTCATCTTAAACCGTTTGAACAACTCGACTTTTCCAAATACAATCGCAGGTGTTATTTTTGAACCGCTTGCGTTTACAGCTGTGGCGGATGGTCAATTTTATATGTCACCTAATGAAACTGCAAAAAAGGCTGTGTTTGATGCCATTAACGGCTGGGACCCATCTGAGAGTGCCGTCTATTACTTTAATCCTGATACGGCCACTAGTCCATGGATTTGGGGAAGACCACAAATTAAACGCATTGGGAAACATATTTTCTGCGAATAGAAAGAGGTGTAAATAAATGATCAGAGGAATATTGATTGCCATATTAGGAATTGCTGTCATCTCAACAGGTTATTGGGGCTATAAAGAGCATCAAGAAAAAGACGCCGTGCTTTTGCACGCAGAGAACAACTATCAGAGGGCCTTCCACGATTTAACGTACCAAGTGGATCAGTTGCACGACAAACTTGGAGCAACGCTTGCGATGAACAGTCAATCATCGATTTCACCGGCACTTGCAGATGTATGGAGAATGTCATCAGAAGCACATAACAATGTGAGTCAGCTTCCGCTCACATTAATGCCTTTTAACAAAACGGAAGAATTTTTGGCGAATGTCGGAGACTTTAGCTACAAATCATCAGTTAAGTCCTTGTCAGATGAACCATTAAATAAAAATACGCACAAAACCATTACGTCTTTATATCAACAAGCATCTGATATCCAAAACGAATTGAGACAAGTGCAGCATCTCGTCCTCAACAAAAATTTAAAATGGATGGATGTTGAAATGGCACTTGCTGATGGTGACCGAAAGAACGATAATACCATCATTGACGGGTTGAAAACAGTCGAGAAAAATGCAGATGCATTTGCAGATGTCGATCTCGGACCGACAAATGTGTCGACAGAAGCAGAAACACGTGGCTATAATCATTTAAAAGGGAAAAAGATTTCAAAGAAAGAAGCGATACGCATTGCCCAGCAATTCACACCTGACCATAATCAACATTTTAAGGTGAGAAAAAGTGGAAGCAAAACCAATCGAGATGTGTACAGCTTATCAATGTCAGATCCAGATAGTAAAGCGAATTTCTATTTAGACTTGACTGAAAAAGGAGGACATCCCGTTTACCTTCTTCAAAATCGAGACGTAAAAAAACAGAAAATCAGTTTAAACCAAGCATCAGAAAAAGCACTCAGCTTTTTAAAGAAGCAAGGATTTGATGCAGAGTCATTCCATTTAGATGAAAGTGCGCAATTTGATAATATCGGTGTATTTACCTATGTGCCACTACAAAAAAATGTACTGTTGTATCCAGATAGTGTACGCATGAAGGTTGCATTAGATGATGGAGAAGTGGTTGGATTTTCAGCAAAAGACTATTTAACGAATCATAAAACAAGAGACATCAAAGCACCTAAAATCTCACAAAAAGAAGCGAAGAAAACACTCAATCAGCATGTGAAAATCGAAGATACTCATGTGGCAATTGTTCAAAACGATATGTCAGAAGAAGTTTTATGCTATGAGTTCCTTGGAACGATAAAAAGTGATACGTACCGAATGTTCATTAATGCGGATACCGGAAAAGAAGAACGAGTAGATAAACTAAAAAACGCAGAACCTATATATAAAGACCTATAGAAAAGGAAGTGAGGAAAAGGCGAATAAGCCTTTTCCTTTTGTTTTATACATGGTTTAATATAGGAGAGGATATGATTTCACAGATGAAAGAGTGATGAGGAATGTTACAAATAGGGGATGCAATCACAATTGAATATGTCAATGAGAACAAAGAAGTGAAAACTGCAAAATCGAAAGTTTTGGAAAATAATAACGATGATATTTGCATTAATTATCCAGCTGATAAAGAAACGGGACGCACGATCTATTTAAACCAGCAAACAGAAATCACCGTTTTCTTTTTCGATGAAAGCCAAATTCCATACAAATGCACAAGCGAAGTCATCGGCAAGAGGAAAGAAGATATTCCGATGATCGTCATTTCCATTCCGCCAAAAGAAGAAATGATTCGGCTTCAGCGGAGAGAATATCTGAGAGTCGACACTATGGTCAAAGCCGCGATCACACAAACGGGTGAAGAATCCTTTGACACGTTTATTGTCAATATGAGTGCTGGCGGCTTAGCCATTGCTGTTCCTGAAGGTGTCTCATTGAAAGAAGACGGAGAAGTGATCACAGAGTTTGAACTTCCGCTGAAAGAGCCTGTCAAAATTAAAGCGGTTGCAGAGATGAGCCGAGTCTATCAAGATGAGCAGACTGGCAAAACAAGAGCGATCATGGAGTTTTCTGAGATCTCAAATGATCAGCAGCAGCACATTATGAAGTACTGCTTCCAGCAGCAGCTTTTAACACGTGTGAAAAAAGCATAAGAATAAAGGATGTTAAAAGCTTCCATACTAGAGGTGATAAAATCTAGTGTGGAGGCTTTTTGTATGAAAACAATGGAAAGATGGTTATTTAAAGCGGTGCTCATTCAGCTTGTCTTATTATTAGCCGTTCAGATCACACTTCATTTGACGAAAGGAGAACTATTTTTGTCAAAAGTCGTGCAATACGAGGGTGTAAATAACATGAGCATTGAAGATTGGATCGAGACGTTTAAGCAGAAGGATTGATAGAAAATTCCCCCGTTTGACCGGTGATCGTGTTACAATTCATATGGGAGATTCAATCAAGGAGAGGTATTATGAAAAAGAAATTATCTATCGCAATTGACGGTCCTGCAGCAGCAGGAAAAAGCACTGTGGCAAAAATTGTCGCAGCAAAAAAATCATATATTTATATCGATACAGGTGCCATGTACCGAGCGATTACACTTGCGGCACTTCAACATGGTGTAGACCTTGAAGACGAGCAGGCGCTTGATGCACTACTGAAAAAAACTGTGATTGAACTTGTCTCAACAGACGAGGGTCAAAAAGTTCATCTAGACAATACTGATGTGACAGAGGAGATTCGCACAGACCGCGTGAGCAACCAAGTATCGGTTGTTGCAAAGCACAGAGCTGTTCGGGAAGAAATGGTCCGCAGGCAGCAAGAGCTTGGTAAAAAAGGCGGTGTCGTGATGGACGGAAGAGACATAGGTACACACGTGCTTCCTGATGCCGAAGTGAAAATTTTCTTGCTTGCATCTGTAGAAGAAAGAGCAAAACGCCGCTTCGAAGAGAATCAGAAAAAAGGCTACGATGTCAATTACGATCAACTGATCGAAGAGATTGCAAGGCGTGACAAGCTTGACTCTGAGCGCGAAGTTTCACCGCTAAAGAAAGCGGATGACGCCATTGAAATTGACACCACTTCTCTTTCCATTCAAGAGGTAGCAGGTAAAATTTTAGATGCAGCAGACCGCGTGGAGAAACAGTAAGAAATTTTAGAAAACTTTTATAAGTTAGAGGTTTATCTCTTGACAAACAAGGTCTTTTATTAGAAGTTTATACTAATACTATTTTTATTGATCATTCAAGCAATTCTGTTGATTTGAATGTTTCTATAATACATACTCGGCTGGCAATCATCATGCTTAAGACACATATTCACCCAGTCGTTTTAACTAAGCTGTGTAGGTTTGGACCAAGGAGGTTATCGAAATGACAGAGGAAATGAATCAAATCGATGTTCAGGTACCAGAGGTTGGAGATGTAGTGAAAGGGATTGTTTCTAAAGTTGAGGACAAGCATGTCAATGTAGATATCGTCAATGTGAAACAGCCTGGGATCATCCCAATCAGTGAATTATCAAGTCTTCACGTTGAAAAAGCATCAGATGTCGTGAAAGATGGCGACGAATTAGAGCTTAAAGTAACAAAAGTAGAAGACGATGCTTTGATTTTATCGAAACGTGCTGTTGATGCAGACCGCGCTTGGGAAGACCTAGAGAAAAAGTTTGAAACAAAAGAAGTATTTGAAGCTGAAGTAAAAGACGTTGTAAAAGGTGGTCTTGTCGTAGACATTGGTGTGCGTGGATTTATTCCTGCATCTCTTGTAGAAGCGCACTATGTTGAGGACTTTTCAGACTACAAAGGTAAAACACTCTCACTTGTTGTGGTCGAACTTGACCGCGAAAAAAATCGTGTGATTCTCTCGCACCGTGCAGTAGTGGAGCAAGAGCAATTAGACAAAAAGCAAGACTTCCTGCAAAAACTTGAGGTAGGCAGTGTGATTGATGGTAAAGTGCAACGCCTTACTGATTTTGGTGCATTTGTAGACATTGGCGGCATTGATGGATTGGTTCACATTTCTCAACTATCCCATGCGCATGTTGAAAAACCAGCTGACGTAGTGGAAGAAGGCCAGGAAGTTCAGGTCAAAGTACTTGCTGTTGATCGTGATAACGAGCGTATCTCACTATCTATTAAAGAAACATTACCAGGACCTTGGAGCCAGATTGGCGAAAAGGTAAAACAAGGTGATGTGCTTGAAGGAACTGTTCAACGTCTTGTGAGCTTTGGTGCATTTGTTGAAATTCTGCCAGGCGTCGAAGGACTTGTGCATATTTCCCAAATCTCTCATAAACATATCGGTACACCGCATGAAGTCCTTGAAGAAGGGCAGACTGTGAAAGTAAAAGTGCTTGATGTGAATGAAGATGAAGAGCGCATTTCACTAAGCATTCGTGATTTAGAAGAAAATCCTGAAAAACAAATCGAAGAGAATTATCGTCAATATCAGGCGAAAGAAGAAAACACAAGCGGATTCCAGCTTGGTGACCTGATCGGAGATAAGCTCAATAAATTAAAATAATTTGGTGATCAAAATTGACGCGAGCAGAAAGAAAGAAGCAGCATATTGAACATGCCTTGTCCACTGGACAGCATGCAACAACAGGTTTAAAAGATGTTTCCTTCGTTCACGCCAGTTTACCAGATCTTGCGACATCACAAATTGATACACATACAACAATTGGCGGACTGACTTTCGGTTCGCCAATTTTTATCAATGCAATGACTGGCGGGGGCGGAAAATCGACCTATGAGATTAATCGCTCTTTATCGATCGCAGCGAAGGAAACCAATATTCCGGTGGCAGTTGGATCACAAATGGCTGCACTGAAAGATAAAGAAGAAAGACGTACGTATGAAGTTGTTCGAAAAGTGAATCCAAATGGAATTGTCTTTGCGAACTTAGGCAGTGAGGCAACGGTAAAACAAGCGAAGGAAGCAGTTGAGATGCTGGAGGCCAATATGCTCCAGATTCATTTAAATGTGATTCAAGAGATTGTCATGCCTGAAGGGGACCGTGATTTCAGGGGGGCACTTGAGCGCATCGCAGCCATCAATGAATCAGTTGGTGTGCCTGTTGTCGTAAAAGAAGTTGGATTTGGCATGAGCAAGGAAACGGCCAAAAAGTTATTTCGTGCTGGGGTTACTGCCGTTGATGTAGGCGGATTTGGTGGTACGAACTTTTCTAAGATCGAAAATCTTCGCCGCCAAAAAGCACTTCATTATTTTGATCAATGGGGGATTCCAACTGCAGCGAGTCTTGCTGAAGTACATACAAGTTTTCCAGACCAAACGGTTTTGGCCTCGGGAGGTATACAAGACGCCCTTGATGTCACAAAATCAATTGCTCTCGGCGCATCCGCTGCTGGTCTAGCTGGCTTTTTCTTAAAAGCACTGACTGACGGTGGGGAGAGCGGTCTCATCGCAGATATGATAGATCTTCAAGAAGATGTGAAGATGATGATGACAGTCCTTGGCGTAAAGACCATTGAAGAACTGAGACAAACCCAAGTTGTCATTTCAGGTGAAACAAGTCATTGGCTCAAAGAAAGAGGCATCGACACAACGTACTATAGTGTAAGATCCAATAAGAAAAAGGGCTAAAGCGAGTTTAGCCCTTTACCATCTAAGGCATGTGGTGATCACATGCTTTTTTTATTGATTTCTTTTTCGTGCGCTATCTGGACCTTCTAATGCTGTTGCCCCTTTATAATGAATGGATTGATCACGGTCAGATTCCACTCTCTTTGATGCCTTTAAACGTTTTTCCTGTCTATCTCTTCCCATAATATATCCCTCCTCATCCATTAGGGTGTCACCTCTTGTTTATTTCATACAATGCCCAAAGCAATACCTTACGTTTAAAAAATGGGGATTTTCCCATAATGTAATTGAGGTGATGAGACGTTGGAGGCTTTGTACTATTATTGGTCCATCTGGTTCGTTTGGATTATCGTGACATTTATTATGGAAAAAAGCTCATGGCGCAATGTGTTAGGCATCTGTGTTCTTGTTCATATTATATGTAGTCATTTCATGATATCCATGTTTGACATGAGCCTGAATGCGGGGTACTTGATGACCTTTTTATATGCATGTGCAGGTTTCGTTCTATGCCGGTCTGGTCATCAAATAATGAGAATCATACAATTAGGTTCTATGGTGAGCGCATATGCCTTTTTTATGATTTTTGCATTATATGACCCGGTTTGGTTCACGCTAATAAAAGTGGATTGGGTCGTATTTACCTTGCTGATCTTAATGTCTTTGACATATGGACATGATTTCAAGGAACGAGTCACCTTATGGATGATGTCTATATGTCTTGGCGAAGCCCTTTATGCGCTTACGATTCACCGCCTGACATCATCGATTGTCATAGGAGATCTCTCTTTTCTGTCCCTTGTTGTTCAAGGGTCCATCTTCCTATTAGGTGTCGATCAGCTTGAAAAGCTCTTGAACGCCCGTTCATCAAGAAAACCAGTAAAAGGGGCTGCAAAATCAACATGACGGATTATACGTTTCCTGTGATTATTGGTGTCATCTTTGGGATGGCGGCAAGGCTTTATATGTTAAGAACAGATTACCGGCAATATCCTACGTATATTCATGGACAAGTGATTCACATTGCGCTTGGTTTTATCGCTTCAGGACTTGGTGCGATCATTATGCCTGCACTCATTCAGGAGGAATTTACGGCAATTACCTTTCTCACACTGGCGGCCACGCAATTCCGAGATGTCCGCAATATGGAAAGAAATACGTTAACTCAAATGGATTCATATGAGCTAGTATCAAGAGGCAGTACATATATAGAAGGCATTGCTATTGCTTTTGAAAGTCGAAATTATATTGCGATTCTCACGGCACTGATTACGACTACAGCTTGCATTTTCTTCTCGCTCGTTATTGGAACAGTGGTCGGTATTCTTTGTTTTTTCTTGGCAAAGCTATTAATGTCTGGCAGTCAATTAAAGGATATTGTCAACATACAAAAAGGAGAACTTCGCTTTGATGGGGCAGGGCTTTATGTGAACGATATTTACATCATGAATATCGGACTGCCCGAAAAACAAAAGCTCATTTTAGAGCATGGGATGGGTTTTGTTTTGACACCGAAAAATTTCAACGCAGCCACAACGATTGCTAACCTTGGGCAGCGGCAAGCCATTTTATTTGATTTATCCAATGTACTTGGTGTGTATCGTGACTCTGGTGAACCATCACTCTGTCCGCTCGCAAAGCGTGATTTGAATAACGGCACACTTGGTGTGTTCATTTTACCGCAATGGTATCGTGAAGATCTCGCTGTCCGTGTATTAGAAGAAGTACCCATTTTAGAAAATGCCATCAGAATGCCGACAGAGTTCATAAAAAAGAAAGTGAGGTAATAGGGCATGGCGAACACCATTGAACAATTTATACTCGCTGTGGCTACAACAAATAAAGAGCGGGTCATGGGCGGAACAGCGGTTTTTTTCTGTGAAAATAAAGAAGAACTAGATATGTACGCCATGAATTTAGAGGCCATTTTAGATGGCATTGCACACGGAATTGGAGAAGATCTTTACTTGATTGTCAAACATTTTTAAGTTATTCATTGTGGTCTGATTAAAAATTGATATAATATATAAGTTGAACCCTTCATGTTTGAAGGGTTTATTTCATAAAACTGAATGAAAATTTTAAATCCCGGTTGAAACATGATGAACATATTGAATCGCGGCTGGATTGAAAGGAAGGGTACTATGGGTAAACCTGTCGTAGCCATTGTTGGAAGGCCCAACGTTGGAAAATCTACAATTTTTAATCGAATCGCAGGCGAAAGAATATCGATTGTAGAAGACACACCTGGTGTAACAAGAGATCGAATTTATAGCTCTGCTGAATGGTTAAATTATGACTTTAATTTAATAGATACTGGTGGAATTGATATTGGAGATGAGCCATTTTTAGCGCAAATTCGCCATCAAGCAGAAATTGCAATGGATGAAGCGGATGTCATCATCTTTATGGTGAATGGCCGAGATGGCGTGACATCAGCGGATGAAGAAGTCGCAAAAATTTTATATCGCACGAAAAAGCCAGTTGTACTTGCTGTCAATAAACTGGACAACCCTGAAATGAGAAGTGACGTGTATGACTTTTATGCACTAGGGTTTGGCGAGCCATATCCGATTTCTGGAACGCACGGATTAGGTCTTGGCGATCTACTTGATGCAGTTGCAGAACACTTTAAGAACTTACCAGATACGCAGTATGATGAACAAGTTGTCCAGTTCTGCTTAATTGGCCGCCCGAATGTAGGGAAATCTTCTTTAGTGAATGCGATGCTCGGAGAAGACCGCGTCATTGTCAGCAACATCGCTGGTACAACAAGAGATGCTGTGGATACGATGTTTACGTACAATCAGCGTGATTTTGTCATTGTTGATACAGCAGGTATGAGGAAAAAAGGAAAAGTATACGAAACAACAGAAAAATACAGTGTGCTTCGTGCATTAAAAGCTATTGATCGTTCTGATGTTGTCGCTGTTGTTCTAGACGGTGAAGAAGGCATTATTGAGCAGGATAAACGTATTGCAGGCTATGCACATGAAGCTGGTAAAGCCGTTGTAATCGTTGTGAACAAATGGGACGCTGTTGAAAAAGATGAGCGTACGATGAAGGAATTTGAGCAAAACATTCGTGAGCATTTTCAATTCCTAGATTATGCACCTGTCTTATTTATGTCTGCTCTCACGAAAAAGAGAATTCATACGTTAATGCCGTCCATTATTACAGCTAGTGAAAATCATGCGATGCGCGTTCAAACGAATATTTTGAACGATATCATCATGGATGCAGTCGCAATGAATCCAACACCGACACACAATGGACAGCGCCTGAAAATTTATTATGCGACACAGGTGGCTATTAAGCCTCCGTCCTTTGTTGTGTTTGTAAACGATCCAGAGCTTATGCACTTTTCTTATGAACGTTTCCTAGAAAACCGCATTCGAGATGCGTTTGGTTTTGAAGGAACACCGATTAAAATATTTGCGAGAGCGAGAAAATAAAAAGGGTGAGCAGAATGAAGAAAATTTCAGTACTTGGAGCAGGAAGCTGGGGAACAGCGCTTGCTCTTGTATTAGCTGATAATCATCATGATGTACACATGTGGGGACATAGACAAGAGCTCATTGACCAAATCAGTGAGAAACATGAAAATCATGATTACTTGCCAAATGTTGCACTGCCAGCGTCTATCAAGGCGACGACAGACATGAAGCAGGCGTTAGAGGGAACAGACGCTATTATTGTTGCTGTGCCAACAAAGGCCATTCGTGAAGTGTTGAAGCTGGCAAATGAGCTGATCACATCAAAAGTGCCGTTTGTCCATGTAAGTAAAGGGATTGAACCAGATACACTTCTGAGAATATCTCAAATGATTGAACAAGAAGTCCCAGACGAGAAAAGAGAAGCTGTCGTTGTCTTATCAGGACCGAGCCATGCTGAGGAAGTAGGTTTGCGTCATCCGACAACTGTCACTGTTTCATCAGAAAATATTGAAGCAGCTCAATTTGTTCAAGATTTGTTCATGAACAACAACTTTAGAGTCTATACAAACCCTGATGTGATTGGTGTAGAAATTGGCGGCGCACTGAAAAATATCATTGCTCTTGCGGCAGGGATCACAGACGGGCTTGGATATGGTGACAATGCGAAAGCGGCGCTCATCACTAGAGGACTCGCTGAAATTGCACGTCTCGGTACAAAAATGGGAGGGAATCCTCTGACATTTGCTGGCTTAACGGGCGTTGGAGATTTGATTGTGACATGTACAAGTGTTCATTCACGTAACTGGCGCTGCGGAAATCTGCTTGGTAAAGGGTATAAGCTTGAAGAAGTGCTCGAGAAGATGGGGATGGTCGTTGAAGGCGTCCGTACAACAAAAGGCGCTTATCAGCTCTCCAAAGAATACAAAGTCAGCATGCCGATTACAGAGGCGCTTTACCACGTCCTGTTTGAAGGGAAAAAGGTGGACGATGCTGTCGAGTCATTAATGGCACGTGTGAAAACACATGAAATGGAAGACCTTGTGAACATGTTTGAGAACCAAACAAAATAAATGGAAGACTAACTTAGGCGTGTAGAGGATGCAAGAAGGGGAAGACTTGCATAACATAGCAATGAAGTTTGAATAGAGCTTTGCCTCTACAGAATGAGGAAAAATAGTCGACCTAATGACTGAAGCGGAGTCCCCCTCTTTGCTTCAGTTTTTTTATGCGCTTTTTTCTGAATGATTGGAAAAATGATTGATATTTACCTTATTTTTGGTTTAGAATGAAATATAAACGCTTACAATTTGTTCGTTTTAAAGGGGGACAGGCACGATGAGTTTTGCTTTAATCAAGATGTGGTTTGCACTTGGTTCAATGGGGCTCATGTTTTTAGCTGTAGTAACCATTTATTTCAGTCGATTTAAGCTGAAGAGCCGGTTTCTTAAAATAACAGCCTCGACCGTCGCATACAGCTTAATGCTGATATCAGGTATCATTGTGTTTTTAGTTGTATTTAGCGGGCCGGTCAATGAATAAAGAAAAAGGAAGAATGTGATGATCAAAGCAAAAGTCAGTGTCACGTTGTTAGCACTTATGTTACTAACAGGATGTCTGTATCCAGAAAATCGCAAAACTGAAAACCGTGTGCCGTACGAAGAGCAGCTGCAAAGCGTTCAGACAGCGATTAAGGAATTTCAAAAAGCAACAAATGGTCTTTTGCCGATTGAAACGAAAGAAGGAGACACGCCGGTTTATCAGAAGTACGTCATCGACTTTAAGCGCTTATCACCAAGATATTTACACGATGTACCGTCTACTTCCTTTGAAGGTGGGGGAGAATATATTTATGTCCTCACAGACGTCGAAAAAAAACCAACTGTGAAACTGCTTGATGTTAAAATGACGCAAACCATCAGTGAATTACGGCTTAGAATCAAATTATATCAAGATGAACATACATATCCGCCATACGGCAAAGTTGTATCAAACAATTTATATACGTTAAATGAAAAAAAGCTAGGCTTAAAATCGCCGCCTACGGTCATGAGTCCTGTGACAGGGAATTCCCTCCCATTACTGATTTCATCAAATGGCGAAATCTATGTGGACTACCGCAGTGATTTTGCTCATATTTTGAAGAATACGAAACAAAAGTTGAAACCAGGTGAAAACATTCAAGATGTCTATTGGCAGGAAACCCCGTTTGTACCCGCGTTTTCTGTCCCATATACCATCAACAAAAAAGGCGAGCCCGACTTTTTAGAAAAAAAGACCTCATAAACAAGAATGAACCTTTTTCCTCTGCATATAAATGAGGAGAAAGGTTTTTTTATGGCTAAACATACTCTCAAAACAAAAAAGGTGTCATATTCAAATAGGACAACGTCATACACATATATTGTCCAGACACCTTTCAAGCAAGTTTGATTGAAGAATAGAGTATTTTAATTGAAAACGAGGATAGCAAGTCCGGGAGGGGATCACTTGGAAAAAGTCGATATTTTCAAGGATATCGCTGAACGAACAGGAGGCGATATATATTTAGGAGTCGTTGGCGCTGTTCGTACAGGGAAATCTACGTTTATTAAAAAGTTTATGGAGCTCGTGGTGCTCCCGAATATCAATAATGAGGCAGATCGTGCAAGAGCACAGGATGAATTGCCGCAAAGTGCAGCAGGAAAAACCATTATGACCACTGAGCCAAAATTTGTACCGAATCAAGCGGCATCAATTCATGTAAGTGACGGTCTTGATGTCAACATCAGGCTTGTCGATTGTGTAGGATACACAGTCCCAGGTGCGCGCGGGTATGAAGATGAAAATGGTCCAAGAATGATTAACACGCCGTGGTATGAAGAGCCAATCCCGTTCCATGAAGCTGCGGAAATTGGCACACGCAAGGTCATTCAAGAGCATTCAACCATCGGTGTTGTGATTACAACGGATGGTTCCATTGGGGAAATCCCAAGACATGATTACATTGAATCTGAAGAACGTGTGATTGATGAACTCAAAGAGGTTGGAAAGCCGTTTATTATGGTGATCAACTCTGTGAGACCCTATCACCCTGAAACAGAAGCGCTGCGGCAGGAACTGAGCCAAAAATATGATATTCCAGTACTCGCCATGAGTGTAGAAAGTATGAGAGAGCAAGATGTCCTCAGTGTGCTTCGTGAAGCATTATATGAATTCCCAGTCCTAGAGGTGAATGTGAACCTCCCAAGCTGGGTCATGGTGCTGAAAGAAGATCACTGGCTGAGAGAAAGCTATCAGGACTCAGTGAAAGAAACCGTAAAAGATATTAAAAGATTAAGAGATGTTGACCGTGTCGTTGGTCAATTCAGTGAATTTGACTTTATTGAAAGAGCGGGTTTAGCAGGGATTGAAATGGGTCAAGGGATTGCGGAAATTGACCTATACGCCCCAGATGATCTATATGACCATATTCTAAAAGAAGTGGTTGGTGTAGAAATTAGAGGGAAAGACCATCTTTTAGAGCTCATGCAAGATTTTGCGCATGCGAAGACAGAATATGATCAAGTATCAGATGCCTTAAAAATGGTAAAGCAGACGGGATACGGAATTGCGGCTCCGGCCTTGTCAGATATGAGTTTAGATGAGCCAGAAATCATAAGGCAGGGCTCGAGATTCGGCGTAAGACTAAAGGCGGTTGCACCATCTATTCATATGATTAAGGTAGATGTAGAGAGTGAATTTGCACCGATTATCGGAACAGAGAAACAAAGTGAAGAGCTCGTCCGCTACTTAATGCAAGACTTTGAAGATGATCCGCTTTCGATTTGGAATTCAGATATATTTGGACGTTCCCTCAGCTCTCTTGTCAGAGAAGGCATTCAAGCAAAGCTGTCACTGATGCCAGAAAATGCAAGATATAAACTGAAAGAAACACTTGAAAGAATCATCAACGAAGGATCAGGCGGTTTGATCGCGATTATTCTATAGCATGTGAGACCTCTCATTGACGGGGGTCTTTTTTTGCGTATGGAATGAGTCATAAAAAGACAATTGTATAAAGATTAGTCAGATTCAGGTTGAAATTAGGAATATTCGTTCGTAAAAGTGCCCTTAATCCTTGACGAATAAGGATTCTTCCCTTTAAAATGCTTGATATGGTATTTCATATGTGTTAATCTACTTACAGAAAATCTTCACTTTGTTGGACAAACATTCCTTCAAAGAGTTGTTTTCTAATGAAAAGCCATGTATACCGCTTTCTAGACGCTATTTTTTTCGAAAAAAGTGTATAGAAAGAAGATGAATTGTGAAGAAATGATAACAATCTATTGAATGCATATTTTTGGGAGGAGGTGAAAGGCATGAACAAGACAGAACTTATTAACGCGGTTGCTGAAGCAAGCGAGTTATCTAAAAAAGACGCGACGAAAGCAGTTGATTCTGTTTTTGATACAATTTTAGATGCACTTAAAAATGGTGACAAAATCCAACTTATCGGTTTTGGTAACTTTGAAGTACGTGAGCGTTCAGCTCGTAAAGGACGTAACCCACAAACTGGTGCAGAGATCGAAATCCCTGCAAGCAAAGTACCTGCTTTCAAACCAGGTAAAGCACTTAAAGACGCGGTGGCAGGTAAATAATCGTTATGTGTAATGATCCTATTGCAGGAGTTATACATATACAGTTTCACACTGGTCTAGAAAAGCCCCTTTCATAAGGGGCTTTTCCTTTTGAATCAAAAGGTTCGTTTAGAACGCTCTCCTTTGCTTTTAGGATCTGAAGTGTGCTAGAATCTGATTGAAATGTAATCGCCTTTGGAGGATATAATACATGAGTGAAATAAATAAAGAACTAATCGAACACGCAGTACGCGATATATTAAAAGCCATCGGAGAAGATCCAGATCGTGAAGGACTTCTTGATACCCCTAAACGAGTAGCAAAAATGTATGAAGAAGTGTTCTCGGGATTAAATGAAGATCCAAAAGAACATTTTAAAACCATTTTTGGTGAAGACCACGAAGAACTCGTTCTTGTAAAAGATATTGCTTTCCATTCAATGTGTGAACACCACCTTGTACCTTTTTACGGAAAAGCTCATGTCGCTTATATTCCGCGTGGCGGAAAAGTGACAGGACTTAGTAAGCTTGCAAGAGCTGTAGAGGCTGTCGCCAAACGCCCGCAGCTTCAGGAACGCATCACATCGACCATTGCAGATAGTATGGTGGAAACACTCAATCCGCATGGCGTGATGATTGTCGTTGAAGCAGAGCATATGTGTATGACGATGCGCGGAGTGAAAAAACCAGGCGCAAAAACAGTGACTTCAGCAGTGCGCGGTACATTTGCAAATGATGCAGCGGCAAGAGCAGAAGTGCTTTCCTTTATTAAAAACGACTAATTCAATAGATGGAAGGTGAACAGATTGAGTGAAAATAAAGCATCTGATTTTGTAGTCATTAAAGCCAATGAAAATGGTGTAAACGTCATCGGCTTAACTAGAGGCTCTGATACAAGATTTCACCATTCCGAAAAGCTCGATAAAGGTGAAGTCATCATTGCACAATTTACTGAGCATACGTCAGCGATCAAAGTAAGAGGCGATGCTGTCATTCAAACAAGCTTCGGGGAAATTCAAAGCGAAGCAAAGAAATAAATACTTGAATGCACTTGATAGCATCAAAGTGAGAGCTGATATGGTATAATAAATCTCTATACAACGTGCAGGGCTACATATGAAACTGTAATTTTTGGGACAAGGGTGATATCTTTGCAAGACATCTACGGAATTTTATCTAATCTAAATATAAAATTAAATAAAAAGCTTTCTCATCCTTATTTGGCGAAACATTTACGTGCGCCACTCATCGATGAAGATAAGCTCCTTCTTTTTCATGCAATGTTTGATGAAGCTCAAATTGATGCAGAGAAAAAGGAAAATTATATTTTAACGGCGATGCTTGTGCAAATTGCCCTTGATACCCATGACGAAGTCACAACTGCTGCAGCGATCAAACAAGACGAATTCAAAAATCGTCAGCTGACTATCTTGGCAGGAGACTATTTCAGCGGTCTCTATTATTCTCTTCTCTCCGACATGAAAGACATCTACATGATTCGCACGCTCGCAACGGCGATCAAAGAAATCAATGAACATAAAATTAGACTGTATGATCGATCCATTCAAGATGCGGCGCACTTTTACAAAAGTGTAGCAACGGTTGAGTCTGCGTTATTTCAAAGGGTTTCTGAGCATTTTCAATTAACGCATTGGAATGAGATTGCAAGTCGTTTCCTTGTTTATAAGCGTTTCATGAAACAAGCAGAAGATGACAAACATTTAAAACTTTTTTTGAACGATAGCTATACGGACGCCTATACATGTTTTGACAACTTTGAGAATGAAGGCTATGAAAAGGCCAAACGATCAATCAAGGAGCATCTTGGTTCATCTCCGGTCGTTCAAAAAGAGCTATTAAATCGCCTGGATCATATGAAAAATGAACCTGCGTATCATCAGAAAGTGGAAGAAGGGTAAGTCATGCAGCAATCAAAAGAACAGCGAGTACACGGTGTATTTGAAAAAATTTATAAAAACTACGATCAAATGAACTCTGTCATTAGCTTTAAGCAGCATAAAAAATGGCGCGATAAAACAATGAAACTCATGAATGTTCAAAAGGGAGCCAAAGCATTAGACGTATGCTGCGGAACAGCCGATTGGACCATTGCGCTTGCTGATGCTGTTGGAGACAAAGGTGAGGTCAAGGGCCTTGATTTTAGTAAAAATATGCTGAGTGTTGGAGAAACGAAGGTGAAGACTGGGGGCTATAATCAAATTGAATTGCTCCACGGAAATGCGATGGAGCTTCCTTTTGAGGATAACACATTTGATTATGTCACGATCGGTTTTGGCCTACGGAACGTCCCTGATTACTTAACGGTGCTAAAAGAAATGACGAGAGTCGTGAAGCCTGGTGGAATGGTTGTCTGTCTAGAGACATCACAACCTGAAATGATTGGGTTTAAACAAGGCTACTATGTCTATTTCAAATACATCATGCCACTCTTTGGTAAACTGTTTGCCAAAAGCTATCAGGAGTATTCATGGCTTCAAGAATCAGCCAAAGCGTTCCCTGGCATGAAAGAATTGGCGGCTCTTTTCGAAGAGGCGGGTCTGTCTGATGTCTCGTATCATCCATTTACAGGCGGTGTAGCAGCAACACATATCGGAAAGAAGCTTTGAATAAACGATATTTGGGTGAAAATAATGAAACTAAAAGCAATGATCTCTTTTTTAAATCATGATATCGATATTATCGAAAAAGAGCTTGAACAAACAGTTCGCTCTGATTATGCATTATTAAGTGAAGCAGGTCTTCATTTGCTGCAAGCGGGCGGAAAACGAATCCGCCCCGTTTTTGTTCTTCTTTCAGGCATGTTTGGCGACTATGACATTAATAAAATTAAATATGTTGCCGTTGCGCTTGAGCTCATTCATATGGCATCGCTCGTTCACGATGATGTCATTGATGATGCAGAGCTGAGAAGAGGCAAGCCAACGATTAAGGCAAAATGGGACAATCGAATTGCCATGTACACAGGAGATTATATGTTTGCAAGATCACTTGAGTATATGACAAAGATCAATCACCCAATGGCGCATGAAATCTTGTCAAAAATGGTCGTCGAGCTTTGTCTTGGTGAAATCGAGCAAGTGAAAGACAAATATAATATGGATCAAAACCTGCGTACATATTTAAGAAGAATCAAACGGAAAACAGCTTTGCTCATTGCAGGTAGCTGTCAGTTAGGTGCAATAGCAGCAGGTACAGATGAGAAAACACATAAAGCCCTTTACTGGTTTGGCTACTATGTCGGGATGTCCTATCAGATCATTGATGATGTGCTCGACTTCACATCAACCGAAGAAGAGCTTGGTAAGCCTGTTGGAGGGGACCTTTTACAAGGAAATGTCACACTCCCAGTCTTATATGCACTGAAGAATCCTACACTCGAAGGCCAATTAAAGCTGATTAATAGTGAAACAACAGAAATGCAGCTAAAGCCTGTGATTGAACACCTCAAACAAACAGGTGCGATCGACCGCTCGATTCGAGTGAGTGAAATGTATTTGAAAAAGGCATTCGAACAGCTGGACAAACTTCCTCGAGGACGGGCAAGAACGTCACTCGCCTCCATTGCCAAATATATTGGAAAACGAAAATTCTAATCAACATATTGTTGATTGGTTTTTTTGTGAAATTTTTTGTCGAAAATTGATTATTGTATAAAAAAATGATACGATCACTTTGTAACAATGTAAGCCTATACATACATAAACGACGGGGTGGAGAACGTATATGGACAAAACATTTCTTATGGTCAAACCTGATGGTGTGGAAAGACAATTAATCGGTGAAATTGTGTCAAGATTCGAAAAAAAGGGACTTCAGCTTGTTGGTGCAAAACTAATGAGTATTCCAAAAGAAGTAGCAGAAACTCATTACGGAGAGCATAAAGAAAAACCATTTTTCGGGGAATTGGTGGACTTTATTACGTCAGGACCAGTGTTTGCAATGGTATGGCAAGGTGAGCAGGTAGTAGAAGTCACAAGACAGATTATCGGAAAAACAAACCCGAAGGAAGCGCTTCCGGGCACGATCAGAGGAGACTATGGATTGACAGTTGGAAAAAACATTATACATGGTTCAGACTCACCAGAAAGTGCTGAAAGAGAAATCAACTTATTCTTTAAACAAGAAGAAATTACAAACTGGGATCAAACCATCTCAAGCTGGATTTATTAAAATTCAAGCCAAGGTGTTCATCAAATGAGCACCTTGGCTTTTTTGTATGAATATTTCTATACGAAATTTAGCATGAGAAGATACAAATTTTCGATAAAAACAGCTATACTAGGACAAAGATAGATGAGACAGGAGAGGACTTTGATGGATCAATATCAAGTATTTGTTGGAAAATGGAAAAAACTAACCGGGGTGGATCTGAATTTATATAAAGAAGCACAAATGAAACGAAGATTAACGTCACTTTATGATAAAAAAGGCTATAGAGATTTTGAAGCGTTCGCGGCTGCCCTTGAAAAGGATAGAGCACTATTAGATGAGACGATGGATCGAATGACGATCAATGTGTCAGAATTTTACCGAAACTATCAGCGCTGGGAAGTGCTTGATCAAAAAATTCTTCCACTGCTTTCGAAAAACGGTGGGACTTTGAAAATATGGAGTGCAGCATGTTCGACAGGCGAGGAGCCATATACACTTTCAATGCTGCTATCAAGCCATCCACTTGTGAAGGACTTCCAAATTATCGCAACTGATATTGATGATAAAGTGCTGCAATCAGCTCAAAAAGGAAGATACCATGAACGATCACTACAAGAGGTACCAGATCAAATTAAGCAAAAATATTTCACAAAAGAAGATTCTTCATTTTACACTGTGAAAGATGAAGTGAGAAGGCATATTCAATTTAAAAAGCACAACCTTTTAGCAGATCCTTATGAAAAACAGCTTGATCTTATCGTGTGCCGAAATGTCCTTATCTACTTTACAGAAGAGGCAAAAGAAGAGATTTACATGAAAATGAGCAGTAGTTTAAAACCAAATGGCGTATTATTTGTTGGTTCAACTGAACAAATTTTTCACCCAGAAAAGTTTGGACTGACATCTGCTGATACTTTCTTTTATCAAAAAAAGGGTATGTAGCTGACTTTTTAGTCGTAAGTGTGTTATTATAGTTTTACTTAAAAGCGTTAATGCGATGAAGGGAGATCAAGTCATGAGATACTTAACAGCAGGTGAATCACATGGTCCACAATTGACCACAATTATTGAAGGCGTTCCAGCGGGACTTTACATAGAGCAGGATGACATTAACTATGAATTGGCTAGAAGACAAAAAGGTCACGGCCGCGGCAGAAGAATGCAGATAGAAAAAGACCAAGCGAAAGTGTTAAGCGGGGTTCGCCACGGGAAAACATTAGGTTCTCCTATTGCACTTGTCGTTGAAAACAACGACTGGAAGCATTGGACAAAAGTGATGGGGGCAGAGCCGATCACAGAAGAAGAAGAGAGTGAAATGAAGCGTCAAATTTCGCGCCCTAGACCGGGACATGCGGATTTAAATGGTGCGATTAAATATGGACATCGTGACATGCGAAACGTATTAGAGCGTTCATCAGCTCGTGAGACAACTGTTCGCGTAGCAGCAGGCGCAGTCGCTAAACAAATCTTGGCTCATTTAGGCATCAAGGTAGCAGGCCACGTTCTTGAAATTGGCGGAGTGAAAGCAGCTCAAACGGCATATGAATCAATTGAAGATTTGCAAAAGGTAACGGAAGAGTCACCTGTTCGCTGCTATGACAGTGAAGCAGGTCAAAAAATGATGGACGCCATTGATGAAGCGAAGAAAAACGGTGATTCAATTGGTGGAATTGTGGAAGTTATCGTTGAAGGAATGCCGGTTGGAGTCGGAAGCTATGTTCACTATGACCGCAAATTAGATAGCAAGCTTGCAGGTGCTGTCCTGAGTATCAACGCTTTTAAAGGGGTTGAATTCGGTATCGGCTTTGAGGCGGCTTCTAAAAATGGCAGTGAGGTCCATGATGAAATCATCTGGGATGAAGAAAAGGGCTATACGAGAAAAACAAATCGCTTAGGTGGTCTTGAAGGCGGAATGTCAACTGGTATGCCAATTGTCGTAAGAGGGGTCATGAAACCAATCCCAACGCTTTACAAACCGCTTCAAAGTGTTGACATCGAAACGAAAGAACCTTTCTCCGCAAGTATTGAACGTTCTGACAGCTGTGCTGTTCCTGCTGCAAGTGTTGTCGCAGAAGCAGTCGTGGCTTGGGAAATCGCCAATGCTGTAGTGGAGCAGTTTGGCCTTGATCAAATTGACCGCATTAAAGAAAATGTTGAAAAAATGCGCCAGCTTCAGAGGGAATTTTAATGAAAACACTGGAAGTTAAGACGTCTTCAGCCACTTATCCTGTATACATCGGTGATGGGATTAAACGCAATATCGTCGACTTGATGACTTCCACGGGGCATTCCTATACGAAGCTCTTAATCGTGACAGATACAGCGGTTGATGCCATTTACGGTAATGAAATGGTTCGATTACTCGAACAAAAATGGTCTGTGCATAAAGTCGTTGTGCCAAGCGGAGAGCAGTCGAAATCTTTTGCTGAGTTTGAGCATATCCATACAAAAGCGATTCAGTTTCAGCTGGATCGCTCCTCGTGCATCATTGCGCTTGGAGGCGGCGTAATTGGCGATTTGGCGGGCTTTGTTGCTGCTAGTTATATGAGAGGTATTGATTTTATTCAAGTACCGACGACGCTACTGGCACATGACAGTGCAGTTGGCGGGAAAACGGGGATTAACCATCCTCTCGGTAAAAATTTAATCGGTGCGTTTCATCAGCCGAAAGCCGTTATTTATGATACGAGCATGCTTGAGACACTATCTCAAACTGAAATGAGGTCAGGCTTTGCTGAGGTCATCAAACATGCCCTCATCTCAAGTGAAGACTTTTTAAAAGAGCTGATGTCTATTCGTTCTTTGGATGAATGCTCAAAAAGCGAGCTCGCACATATGCTGTATCAAGGCATTGAGGTCAAAGCGTCGATTGTTCAAAAAGATGAAAGAGAACAAGGTGTGCGTGCATTTTTGAATTTAGGTCATACACTTGGGCATGCCATTGAAGCAGAGTATGGATACGGCGTTATTACACACGGAGATGCTATTGCAATCGGTATGCAGTTTGCGCTATATGTGAGCGAAAAGAAGCTGGGGCTCAGCCTTCATCGTACGGAACTAAAAGAGTGGATGAAAAAACTCGGATTTCCGGTACAAGTCACCCAAGATATTTCCACGAAAACATTTGTTGACCGCATGATTGGTGATAAAAAAGCAAGAGGTGGAACCGTGCAATTTGTTTTATTAAAACAGGTTGGAGATGCTGTCTTGCAGTCTTTCACAAAAGATGATCTGCATCAATGGCTCGAAGAATGGAAACGGGAGGAGGGATGTCTATGATGTTTCGCGGGATACGTGGAGCTACAACTGTGGCAGAAGATACAGAAACAGAAGTGTTAAACAAAACGAAACAGCTGCTAGAAGCGATTATTTCAAGAAATGAAGTAGATCCAGAACGTGTCGTGCAGATTTTAATTTCAGCTACACAAGATATTCACTCCGTTTTTCCGGCAAAAGCCCTTCGTCAGTTTGAAGGGTGGACGTATGTGCCTGTTACTTGTATGCAGGAGCTGGACATTCATGGCGGTCTAAAGCATTGTATTCGTGTGTTAATGACGGTCCAAACAGACACAAAGCAGGAAGATGTGCAGCATGTGTACTTGGAAGAAGCTGTGACGCTTCGCCCTGATTTACAGTTGACAAAAAACAAGGAATTATAATACGATATGAACAGCCGAAGTTTACACACAGGTGTAAACGGCATTGCAAGTTTAGAGAAGATGAGAATGAGACTAGGGTAGTTGAGATGAGTAGAGTTGAGCTGAGATACGATACTTCTATTTAATCATACTGCCTAAAAGAGCACCCCTCTTTTAGGCTTATTTCGTATACTCATACAAACCCTCTATAGGTCCCCCTCATTCTCCTTAATCCCATTTAAGGAGTGTGCTTATGAATTCCCATTCAAATGTAACCCGATTTTTAAGGGACAGCGAGTCCCACAAAACGATCCCGATTGTTGAAACCATTACAGTTGATACGCTCTCACCGATTCAAATTGTCGAAAAACTCAAGGCAGATATTGTGTATCTACTAGAAAGTAAAGATGAGTCTTCTAGCTGGTCGAGATATTCCTTCATCGGATTACATCCTTTTTTAACCTTACATGATGACCAAAACGAATATATTGCACGTGACGCTGCTGGGCAGGAAGTCATGAAAAAACAAGAACTGAAAGACTTATTAGACTGGATGAAAGAGCAATATCAAATCAAGACACCAGATGTTGACATCCCGTTTACAGGCGGGGCAGTTGGGTATTTAAGTTATGATCTTATTCCAAGCATTGAACCTTCTGTCAGGCCTCACCGAAGCGCATCAACGACAGACAATTGTACTCTATTTGTCTGCCAAACGATGATTGCTTTTGATCACGAAACGAATCACGTTCATTTTATCCAATACACCCAGTTAACCGGAAATGAAACAGAAGACGAAAAAATACAAGCTTACGAAGAGAATCAAAAGCAGCTTGAACAGATGATTCACAAGCTCCATACAAAGATTGATATGAAAGAACTGATTTTAACAGGGAATATGAACGAATCACCGTCGTTTGAACATGTGACATCAACCTATGAAAAAGAGCAATTTCTAAAGGACGTAGAAAAAATCAAAGAATACATTCGAGCGGGTGATATTTTTCAAGGCGTACTCTCACAGCGTTTCGATATCCCAGTGTCAGTGAGTTCATTTGAATTATATCGTGTGCTTCGCATTGTGAATCCATCTCCATACATGTATTTTATGAAATTAAAAGACCGTGATTTAGTCGGAAGCTCACCAGAACGATTAATTCATGCCAAAAATAGGCACTTAGAAATTCATCCTATTGCAGGCACTAGAAAAAGAGGAGCAACAAAAGAAGAGGACGCCGCGCTGGCAAGAGAGCTAATAGAAGATGAGAAAGAAAAAGCAGAACATTACATGTTAGTAGATCTAGCCAGAAATGATGTCGGCCGCGTAGCAGAATACGGCAGCGTATCCGTACCGACCTTTACAAAAGTAGTGAACTTTTCACATGTTATGCACATCATCTCCATTGTGACAGGGAAGCTAAAGCAGGATACACATCCAGTTGATGCACTCATGTCCGCATTTCCAGCAGGCACATTAACAGGGGCACCAAAAATAAGAGCGATGCAATTATTAAATGAAATGGAGCCAGAGCCAAGGGAAACGTATGGCGGCTGTATTGCCTATATTGGATTTGACGGTAATATCGACTCTTGTATTACCATTCGCACCATGAGCGTCAAAAATCAGACCGCTTCCATACAAGCAGGTGCAGGCATTGTTGCAGATTCTGTACCAGAAAATGAATGGGAAGAGACATGTAACAAGGCAGGAGCGCTTCTGAGGGCCATTCAGCTTGCTGAACATATTTTCTCAGAAAAGGAGAGTGTGCAAGATGAATCAGCGACTATCAGCACTTGTTAACGGAGGCTTCCTATCAGAAAATGAAGCACATCAACTCATGCATGATATGATGAGCGGCTTCTTAACAGATGCCGAAGTTGCTGCAAGTCTATCGATTTTAGCGCATAGAGGAGAAACCGCTGAGGAAATGACGGGCTTCGTGAGGGCCATGCGGCAAAAAGCAGAACCAGCGGAAAGATCACTTGATGTCGTTGACACATGCGGCACAGGAGGCGATGGCCTCTCCACATTTAATATATCAACTGCAGCTGCAATTGTAGCTTCCGCCGCTGGTGCTAAAATTGCAAAACACGGAAATCGTTCAGTTTCTTCTAAAAGTGGAAGTGCCGACGTCCTAGAGTGCCTTGGAATTCACATTCAATCCACTCCAGAAGAAACAAGGAGACAAATACAAGAGAAAAACATGGGCTTTTTATTTGCACCAATGTACCATTCATCTATGAAACAAGTAGCGGCTGTCCGCAAGCAGCTTGGCTTCAGGACGGTATTTAATTTATTAGGGCCGCTTTGCCACCCGATGCAAGCCAAAAAGCAAATCATCGGTGTGTATGCAAAGGAAAAGGCAAAATTAATGGCGGAAGCCCTTGCCCCATTAGAGCCAGAGCATGTCCTGTTTGTATGCGGGGAAGACGGGCTGGATGAACTAACGATTACAGCCAATTCATATGTGATTGAACTCAAAAAAGGTGCCATGACAGAATATACGCTAAACCCAGAAGACTTTGGACTGGAGAAAGGATACTTATCAGATATTCAGGTCCAATCACCGGATGAGAGTGCAAAATTGATTCAGAATATATTGAATCATCAAACAGAAGGGGCGCCTCTTCATATTACAGCGCTGAATGCCGGAGCGGCTTTATATGTCGCAGGTAAGTCTGAAAGCCTCATGGCAGGAACATTAAAAGCATTAGAAACGATTAAAAACGGAGCAGCCAAAGAACAATTGGCTCGTTTAAAACAAAAAACGAAAGAGGAAGAGATCTATGCTTAATCAAATCATTGCACGCAAAAAAGAACATATCCAAACGTTACAGTTACCTGATGATGGACACTTTGAAAGGCGCTCATTTAAAGAAGCCCTTGTGAACCCTCACCGCTCGATTGGGCTGATTGCTGAGGTGAAAAAGGCATCTCCTTCCAAAGGAATCATTCAGCCAAATTTTGATCCTCTGCAAACAGCAAAAGCATACGAAAAATCGAATGCTGATTGCTTATCAGTCTTAACAGATGAACCATTTTTTCAAGGAAAGAACGAGTATCTTTCCCTCATTAAAAAACACATTGCACGTCCCATTTTAAGAAAAGATTTCATCATCGATTCCATACAGATAGAAGAGTCAAGACGTATCGGTGCAGATGCCATTTTATTAATTGGAGAAGTGCTTGAACCACAACAGCTGCATGAACTCTATATTGAAGCGAAGGAAAAAGGATTAGATATTCTTGTCGAAGTTCATGCAGCAGAGACGCTGGAACAAATTTTAAACCTATTCACCCCTGAAATCATTGGCGTGAATAACCGAAATTTAAAAACATTTAACACAACAGTTGAGCAAACAAAAGAGATTGCCCCACTTGTTCCAAAGGATGTCTTACTAGTAAGTGAAAGCGGTATTCAAACGTTTGATGATCTGACTTTTGTCAAAAAACATGGAGCGAGTGCCGTTCTTGTAGGTGAATCATTAATGAGAGAACCATCACAAGAAAAAGCCGTTCAGACGTTATTTGGAGAATGAGCACGATGAAACCTTTTTTAAAATATTGCGGAGCGGGCTCACTAGAAGATGTAAAATGCATTGCTCAATCTCAAGCAGATGCGATCGGATTTATTTTTGCGCCAAGTAAAAGACAAGTCGATCCAAATCAAGTGAAACAATGGCTCACCAAGTCGCAGTGCCGTAAAAAGATTACGGGTGTATTCGTAAATGAAAACACCCAAAAAGTGTGTGACATCACAAAACATATTCCTTTAGATATCGTGCAGTTACATGGAGATGAAACAAAAGAGGATGCAAAACAAATAAAACAACAAACAGGGACGATAGTGTGGAAAGTCTTTCATCACGGTCCCGATATAAAAGAAACACTTGATCAAATGACGGCATTTGCGCCATTTGTTGATGGCTTTCTCATTGATGCGAAAGTAAAAGGGATGAGAGGCGGTTCTGGCACAGCTTTTACATGGGAAGCGGTACCTGTATACAATCAGCATGCAAAACGACTGGAGAAAACATGCATCATTGCAGGCGGAATAACACCAGAAACACTGCCAGAGCTTCTTGCCTATGACCCAAAAGCGATCGATCTTTCAAGCGGCATAGAAGAAAACGGGAAGAAAAGCAGCGCTAAGATCAAAGCGCTCGAAGAAAGGATGTTAAACAATGTACGCATATCCAAATGAGCTTGGCAGGTATGGAGAATTTGGAGGCAAATTTGTTCCCGAGACGCTCATGCAGCCACTCAAAGAAATCGAACAAGCATTTAACGAATTAAAAGAAGACCCTGCTTTTGAGCAAGAATATCTTTCTCTATTGCACAACTATTCAGGCAGACCGACTGCACTGACATATGCCGATCAATTATCCGCATATCTTGGCGGCGCAAAAATCTATCTAAAAAGAGAAGATTTAAACCATACAGGTGCTCATAAAATCAACAATGCACTTGGTCAGGCCCTGCTTGCAAAAAAAATGGGCAAATCAAACATCATCGCGGAAACAGGCGCTGGACAGCACGGAGTAGCAGCTGCAACGGTGGCTGCAAAGTTTGGATTATCGTGCACGGTATTTATGGGAAAAGAAGATGTGGAAAGACAATCACTCAATGTATTCCGAATGAAGCTCCTTGGCGCTGAAGTTATACCTGTCACAAGCGGAAACGGCACATTAAAAGATGCGACAAACGAAGCAATTCGTTACTGGGTCCAGCACTGTAGTGATCATTTCTATATGATTGGTTCAGTTGTAGGACCTCATCCATATCCCCAAATCGTCAGTGAGTTCCAGCGGATGATAGGTGATGAAGCAAAAGAGCAGATGCTTAAAAAAGAAGGCAGGCTCCCACATAAAGTTATTGCTTGTGTTGGCGGCGGAAGTAATGCGATTGGAATGTACCGAGCGTTTTTGGATGATGAGGTTGATTTGATTGGTGTAGAAGCGGCTGGAAAAGGAATTGATACACCGCTTCATGCAGCAACCATTACGAAGGGGACAAAAGGGGTCATTCATGGATCTTTGACCTATTTAATCCAAGACGAATTCGGCCAGATTATTGAGCCCTATTCCATTTCAGCTGGTTTAGATTATCCCGGGATCGGACCAGAGCACGCGTATTTACATGCGAGTGGACACGTTCAATATGTGAGTGCTACAGATCAAGAAGCCCTGGATGCACTCAAGCTGCTGACAGAAAAGGAAGGAATTCTACCAGCGATTGAATCAGCACACGCTTTAGCCAAGGCATTTGAGATGAGCAGGACGATGAGTGAAGATGAAATCATCCTTGTCTGCCTGTCGGGAAGAGGAGATAAAGATGTGCATACATTAATGAATGTGCTTGAAAGTGAGGGCAAAACCAAATGATCACATTTCAATTAGAGCAAGGCGAGAAATTATTCATCCCATTTATGACGGCAGGAGATCCGTCAGAAGAAGTGACGATTGATTTAGCTGTGTCCCTTCAAGCAGCCGGTGCACATGCGATTGAGCTAGGTGTTCCTTATTCCGATCCGCTAGCAGACGGTCCTGTCATTCAAAGAGCCTCAAAAAGAGCTCTAAATCATGGCATGAATATTGTAAAAGCGATAGAATTAGCAGGGAAGATGAAAAAAAACGGTGTAAAAATTCCTGTTATTCTATTTACGTATTATAATCCTGTGTTACAATTAGACACAGAATACTTTTTCGCTTTACTGCGCAAAAATCATATTTCGGGACTCTTAACACCCGACTTGCCGTTTGAAGAGAGCAGTGAGCTGCAAAAGAACTGTCAAACTTATGACATTTCATATATTTCGCTCGTTGCACCAACCAGTAAGGAACGATTAGTAAACATTGTAGAGCAGGCAGAAGGTTTTGTGTATTGTGTTTCATCTCTTGGTGTAACAGGTGTCAGACAAACCTTTGACGAATCGATTACTGATTTTATTCAACAAGTGAAACAGCTGAGTCACATACCAGTTGCGGTCGGTTTTGGTATCTCAACAAGAGAGCAGGTAGACTCAATGAATAAACTGAGTGACGGCGTCGTTGTAGGCAGTGCACTTGTGAAAAAAATTGAAGAACTTCAGGATCAATTGTTAGCAAGTGATACACGTCAAGACGCTTTAAGAGAATTTGAAACCTATGCAAAAACATTTAGTCCCCTCTATTCATTCAAATGAGGTGAAACTTTTGCAAATCAAAGATCAATTAAAACAACTAAAACCGTATCAACCTGGGAAACCAATTGAAGAGGTCAAAAAAGAATATCAATTAGACAAAATTGTGAAATTGGCTTCAAATGAAAACCCTTTTGGATGTTCCACACATGCAAGAGAGGCGATACAAGCTGAGCTTGAACATTTAGCGATCTATCCGGATGGATACAGCGCAAGTTTAAGAACAGAGCTTGCTGAGTTTCTTCAAGTAAATGAAAAACAATTAATATTCGGGAATGGCTCAGATGAACTTGTGCAAATTATTGCTAGGGCATTCCTTGACCAACATACAAATACCGTCATACCAGCTCCGTCTTTTCCGCAATATCGTCACAATGCAATCATTGAGCGGGCAGAGATTCGAGAGGTGCCGCTTTTAGACGGAGGAGCTCACGATCTAAAGGGCATGCTGGATGCAATTGATGAGAACACGAAGGTCGTTTGGGTATGCAACCCGAATAACCCGACAGGAAATCATTTGTCAGAATCTGAGCTTGTGGTGTTTTTAGATCAAGTACCCGCTCATGTGCTTGTAGTACTAGATGAAGCATATGTCGAATACGTTCGTGCGGAAGACTTTCCGAACAGCTTATCTTTATTACACAATTATCAAAATGTTATCGTACTCCGTACGTTTTCTAAAGCGTATGGACTGGCCGCGCTTCGAGTAGGCTATGGCATTGCATCAGAAGAATTGATTACTGCGATTGAGCCAGCGAGAGAGCCGTTTAATACGAGTCGTATCGCCCAGGCAGCTGCTCGAGCAGCGATAAAAGATCAGGACTTCATTCAATCATGCAGACAGAAAAATGAAGCAGGTCTCAAGCAATATCAAGAATTTGCTGACCGTTTTGGACTATTTATTTATCCGTCTCAAACAAACTTCGTGCTGATTGATTTTAAAAGAGATGCAGATGAATTATTTCATGCATTATTGAAAAAAGGCTACATTGTTCGATCTGGTAAAGCACTTGGTTTTCCAACGTCTTTACGTATTACGGTCGGAACAATGGAGCAAAATGCAGAAATTCTAAGTACACTTGCTGATTTATTGCAAGGCATTCGTACGTAGCATAACCATAAAGTCATATCCTTTTACAGGATATGGCTTTCATTGTACCAACCTCATACATATAAGCTTTTGAAATGGCTTTTTTAATTTTCGCGAAAAAACAGGTGATGAACATGAATGATGCAAATGAAACAATATTAATCGCTGGACTTGGTTTAATTGGAGGTTCCATCGCACTGTCGATCAAAAAAGAGTATCCCTATAAAAAAATTGTTGGATACGATGTGTCCAAAGAACAAATGATTGCAGCAACAAAGCTGGGTATCATTGATTTAGCAGCTGATTCATTTGCGGCAGGTTTGGCTGAATGTGCGACTATTATTTTGGCAACACCAGTTCAGCAAACAGTTAAGATGCTTCGTGATATTGCAAACTCTGGAATTGAGAGAGAGCTTACAATTACTGATGTCGGCAGCACAAAGCAAAAGGTCGTCCATTTTGCAGAAAAAACGCTTCCTAATCACTATCAATTCATTGGAGGACATCCAATGGCAGGCTCTCACAAGTCAGGTGTCATTGCAGCGAAAGACTTTTTATTTGAAAATGCGTTCTACATTTTAACGCCAGCAAAGAAAACAAACCGCGAGGCTGTTGATCGTTTGAAGGACTTGTTAAAGGGGACAAATGCTCATTTTATTGAAATGACCCCAGAAGAACATGACGGTGTAACAAGTGTGATTAGTCATTTCCCTCATATTGTTGCTGCCAGCCTTGTGCATCAAGCACATCATTTTGAAGAACAATTCCCACTTGTTAAACGATTTGCTGCTGGAGGCTTTCGTGACATTACACGTATTGCATCAAGCAATCCTGCAATGTGGCGAGATATCCTTCTGCACAACAAAAATAAGATTTTAGACCGGTTCCATGAATGGAAAAAAGAGATCGACCGCATTGAGACCTTTGTACAACAAGAAGACGCTGAAGGCTTGTTCTCTTATTTTCAAGAGGCAAAGGAATATCGTGATGGACTTCCTTTGAGGAAAAAAGGTGCTATTCCTGCTTTTTATGACCTTTATGTGGATGTTCCAGATCACCCAGGGGTCATTTCGGAAATTACAGGGCATTTAGCAAATGAGAACATTAGTATTACAAATATCCGTATTATTGAAACGCGGGAAGACATTAATGGGATTTTACGCATTAGTTTTCAAACAGAAGACGACCGTAAACGTGCAGAGATCTGTATAAAAAATAGAGCGAATTACGATACATTTTATGCTGACTGAGGTGACAAAGATGAAAATTCATAAACATGCTCCAATGAATGGAGTCATTCATATTCCAGGTGATAAGTCCATTTCTCATCGATCAGTGATGTTTGGAGCAATTGCTGATGGGACGACAGTGGTGAAAAACTTTCTCCCTGGGGCTGATTGTTTAAGTACAATTGATTGTTTTAGAAAGATGGGCGTTGACATTGAACAAAAAGGGACAGATGTTGTGATCCATGGGAAGGGACTGAAAGAGCTCAAGGAGCCGTCTGACGTCCTGGATGTCGGGAATTCTGGCACAACCATTCGATTAATGATGGGAATATTAGCTGGTTGTGAGTTTCACAGTACACTGATTGGTGATGAGAGTATTGCTAAAAGACCAATGCAACGAGTAACAGGTCCACTTAAACAACTAGGAGCGAAGATAGATGGTAGAGCAAATGGCGAGTATACGCCGCTGTCTATTCGTGGCGGTCATTTAAAAGGAATCTCATATGAGTCTCCAGTGGCAAGTGCACAAATTAAGTCCGCTGTCCTTTTAGCAGGGCTTCAAGCAGAGGGAACAACGACATTAACTGAGCCACATAAATCAAGAGATCATACAGAAAGAATGCTCTCCATGTTTGGTGTGAAACTAGACGAAGATGAACAAAGTGTTTCCATTGAAGGCGGTCAAACATTAAAAGCAACAGATATATTTGTACCTGGAGACATCTCTTCAGCTGCATTTTTCCTTGTTGCTGGATCGATTGTTCCTAACAGCCGAATTGTGTTAAAAAATGTTGGGCTAAACAAAACAAGAACGGGTATTATTGATGTTCTAAAACAAATGGGTGCGAATCTTGAGATCAATGAAGTAGATGCAAAAGGCGGAGAACCATATGGCGATTTAACGATTTCTACTTCTTCATTAAAAGGGATCGAAATTTCTGGTGATGTGATTTCAAGGCTCATCGATGAGATTCCGATTATAGCGCTTCTAGCAACACAAGCAGAAGGAACAACGATCATTAAAGATGCTGCTGAGTTAAAAGTAAAAGAGACCAATCGAATAGATACTGTCGTTTCAGAACTTAAAAAACTCGGTGCTGATATTGAAGCAACAGATGATGGTATGAAGATTCATGGTAAAACCCCGCTTCAAGGCGGAGCTGTTGTATCAAGCTACGGAGATCACCGAATCGGTATGATGCTTGGGATTGCTGCATGTATCACAAATCAAGCGGTTGAGATTGAAGATACAGATGCTGTACGCGTCTCATACCCGAATTTCTTTGAACATATTGAATACTTAACCAAAACAGTCTGAGGATGTCCTCAGGCTGTTTCTTTTCTTAGGCATATTTGTAAGGAATATAGCATAGCTTGTCTCAAGATGAAACCTGGAAAAAAATCATTTTATTTGATCAAAAAATGAATTTCAGGTGTTTTCAGTTTACAAAACCTCCGTTTCGTAAAGGATGAAATGAAAAACAGTCTTTAAAACACAAAATTGGGTTCATTTTAAGAGTGCAACATATTTGCTGGATGAGTACCTGTCGATTATGATATGAAGTAACAATAGTTTAGGTTTTTGGAAAACAGAAAGGAACGGTTTGATTTGAATAGTTCATTACAAGAAGCCATAAAATTAGTTGAGGCGGGTGAGACTGAAAAAGGACTTCAAACACTTGCTCAGGCAGAAAAGCATTTGCATGATGAAGAAAAGGCGCAGGCAGCTCAGTTATATTATGATTGGGGAGATATCGATAAAGCGAGAAATCTCATCAGTGATTTACATGATTTATATCCAGAGGAAACAGGGTTAACATGCTTTTATGCAGAACTTCTGATTGACTCTGATGAAGAAGAAAAGGCTATTTCGGTATTAGAGACAATTCCTAAAGATGACGCTGCATATCCAGAGAGCCTACTGTTAATGGCAGATTTGTATCAAATGCAAGGGCTATTTGAAGTCAGTGAACAAAAACTTTTAAAAGCAAAAGAGCTACTACCGAATGAAGCCATTATAGATTTTGCATTAGGTGAATTGTATTTTTCGCAAGGTCTTTCAAAGAAAGCGGCTGACTATTTTTACAAGGTCGCAGATCAACAACATGAGGTTGGCGGCGTCAATGTTTTTCAGAGGCTCGCTGAATCACTCAGCACAGCTGGAGAATTTGAAGATGCGCTTGAATGGTATGAAAAGGCAGTGAAAGGTCAAACAGACCCGAATACCCTTTTTGGTTACGGATTTACAGCGATGAGGGCTGGCCGAACGAAAACAGCCATTCAGCAGCTTTCTGAACTAAAAGATATTGATCCGTCTTACTCGTCTCTTTATATGCCTTTAGCAAAAAGTTATGAGGAAGAAGGACTATATCACGAGGCTTTAGAGGTAGTAAAAGAGGGTATTAAAATTGATGAGTATAACAAAGAATTATATTTATATGGCGCAAAGATTGACTTGAAAAATGGGGATTCAGAAGATGCAAAAAAGTTGCTTCAAGAAGCTCTTGCTCTTGACCCAGGCTATATTGAAGCGATTCAAACATTGCTTGCGATCTACTTAAATGAAGAGCTTTTTGATGAAATTCTAGATGTCATTAAAGAGGTTAAAAGCTTTGGGGAAGAGGATCCAAAATGGAATTGGTATGCTGCATCTGCATCTGTTGGACGAGAGGAATATAAAGAAGCAGCAGAGTACTTCAAGCTGGCTCTGCCTGATTTTGATGAGGAACGTGACTTTTTATATGAATACGCGACGTTCCTTTTAGAAGAAGGCAGACAAAAAGAAGCATTGCCTTTATTACGCAAAGTTCTTCAGAAAGATGGCACGAATGAAGAAATCGAAGAAACGATTTTAAGAATTGAAGACGAAATTTCCTTATAGTTTGCAGGAATGAAGAACTGGTTTGTTGAATAATTCATGTATAGCAATTTAATTTACGATAGAGGAGGGAATAACATGCAGACCCCTGTTTCTGTCAATGAAAAGAAGGAATTCATCCGGTGGTTTTTAAACCATTATCAGTTAAAGCGAAGAGAGTGTGTTTGGATATTAAATTATTTAATGAGTCACGACTCTTTGATGGAAAAGGTTCATTTTGTAGAGCAAGCAGAATTTTGCCCAAGGGGAATCATTATGTCAACACACTGTGTGGATGAAGTTCCCTTTAGATTTTATAAAGAAAACATCATGACGACAGATGCTGAAAAGTCATTTCATGATATTCGTTTGAATAAACAGCAAGATTTATTTATTCAATTGAATTTCCGTTCTGCTTATCGTTCGCCGGAATATGCAGCTGTGCTTGAAACAAATCCTCATATTCCAAAGGATCTTTATGAGAACGAAAAAGATAAGGATCTTGCAGAGAAAGTACTTGAACACTCAATCGCAACTTTCCAAAAAGAACGACTTATGAAAGAGATAGATGAAGCACTTGACCGTCATGATCAAGAAACATTTAATAAGTTAGCAAGAGAATTAAGCCTTTTGTCATAAACTGAACGAATAAGCCTTGCCCTATCCAGGCAGGGCTTATGCCATGAAAGAGGGGAAATTGATGAAGTTTCAAGCGGAGGATGCGGATCGCTTTTTACAATCTAAAGATTACATTGATACCGCTATCATTCCATTAGTTGGAATAGATGCGAATCAAATCAAGCAAACCGTATCTTTAGGGGAGTTTACTATTCTTGTAGCAGAGGAACTTGAAAGGCAGCTGAAAGGGCGGGTCTTTCTTTTTCCATCACATACATATGTAGAAATCAATGATCGAAAACTAGAAGACATCTTCACGATGAAGCAATCGCTTGAAGATCATTTTCAGCATGTCGTATTGATCTCATCTGATCACGGGTGGAAAGAGCATGCGGCAGTTAGTGAATCACTATTTTTATTAAAGCCGGTTCCGCTCGAGCATTTAAAGGTAGAATTAAAGCAAAAGATTGTTCAAGATAGTGTGGAACAAATTTTGAACTTTTTGTTACAAAAGTGGAACCCTTCATAAAAACCCTTACATTTGCATTGTACATAGCTTTTTAGGCTGTTGACCTTGTGAATAGATTGATATATTATGAGGGTGTCCTAGTTTTATGAAATTTTTTCTAATTCAGTTATAAAGTAGCTGACGACCTGAGGGGGGGAGAAAAAAATGAGCGAGAAGAGACATGGAGTGTCCAGGCGTCAATTTTTGAATTACACGTTGACCGGCGTGGGGGGATTTATGGCCGCTGGAATGCTCATGCCTATGGTTCGCTTTGCGCTTGACCCTGTGCTAAAAGGAACAGAGGATCAGGATATGGTTCAAGTTGTCAGTGTAGATGAACTGACGAAGGAACCGAAGCGCTTTGACTTTAAAATTGATCAAGTAGATGCATGGTATGAGTCAAAGGAATCTAGGTCAGCATGGGTGTACAAAGAAGGGGATGAAATTGTCGCTTTATCGCCAATCTGTAAACATTTAGGATGTACAGTGAACTGGAACAGTGATCCAAAAAATCCAAACAAATTTTTCTGCCCATGCCACTATGGGCTGTACGACAAGGATGGTACAAACGTACCCGGAACTCCGCCACTTGCACCGCTTGACCATTATAAGCAGCAAGTGAAGGACGGATACCTCTATCTTGGAAAAGCTGTGCCGAAAGGGGAAGGGTAACGATGCTTAACAAGATTTATGATTGGGTAGATGAGCGGCTGGACATTACACCAATATGGAGAGATATTGCGGATCATGAGGTGCCTGAGCATGTCAATCCAGCACATCATTTCTCCGCTTTTGTGTACTGTTTTGGCGGTTTAACGTTTTTTGTGACAGTCATACAAGTCCTTTCGGGCATGTTTTTAACGATGTATTACGTGCCGGATATTAAAAACGCATGGGAATCTGTTTATTATTTACAAAATGAAGTGGCATTTGGTCAGATTGTTAGAGGGATGCACCACTGGGGTGCAAGTTTAGTTATTGTCATGATGTTTTTACATACGCTAAGGGTCTTTTTCCAAGGGGCGTATAAAAAGCCTAGAGAGCTCAACTGGATTGTTGGTGTGCTCATTTTCTTTGTGATGCTTGGTCTTGGATTTACAGGTTATCTCTTGCCATGGGATATGAAGGCGCTATTTGCGACGAAGGTTGGTCTTCAAATTGCAGAAGCGACACCTTTCATTGGGAAAGAGATCAAAACGCTGCTTGCAGGTCATCCTGACATTGTAGGGGCACAAACGCTGACGAGATTTTTCGCTATCCATGTCTTTTTCTTGCCAGCGGCATTATTTGGGCTGATGGCTGCCCACTTTATTATGATTCGTAAGCAAGGAATTTCTGGACCGCTATAAAAAAGTTGCGTTTGATGAATGTTCAATGAGGAGGGGATGACTTTGCATAGGGGAAAAGGGATGAAGTTTGTCGGAGACTCTAGAATTCCGGCAGAAAGAAAACCTAACATACCTAAAGACTATTCCGAATATCCGGGAAAAACAGAAGCCTTTTGGCCGAACTTTCTTTTAAAGGAATGGCTTGTAGGTGCCGTTTTTTTAATTGGATTTCTTGTCCTAACTGTGGTTCATGCACCTCCGCTTGAGCGGATGGCTGATCCAACAGATACCGGCTATATTCCGCTGCCAGACTGGTATTTCCTATTCTTGTACCAGTTATTAAAATATGAATTTGCTGCAGGTGGCTATACGGTAGTTGGTGCGATGATTATGCCTGGGATTGCGTTTGGTGCACTGTTGCTCGCACCATTTCTTGATTCTGGTCCTGAACGTAGACCGTATAGAAGACCGGTTGCAGTGGGGATGATGATCCTTGCAGTCGGCGCAGCAACATATTTAACATGGGAGTCTGTTGCTACTCATGATTGGGAAGCAGCGGCAAAGCAAGGTGAAATTAAGAAAGAAGCAGAGATTGATACCTCGGCGGCAGAGTATAAAATTTATCAGGAGCAAACATGTATCTCCTGTCATGGAGATAACATGCAGGGCGGAGCAGCCGGACCGTCACTTGTTGACAACGGTCTTGCACCTGAAGAGATTGCTAAGATTGCTGTTGAAGGAAAAGGTAATATGCCTAAGGGTATTTTTAAAGGCAGCGATGAAGAACTTGAAAAGCTGTCTAAATATTTATCTGAGGTCAAATCTAAATAATTCAGTTGTTTAAATGCAAGTACAAGGATATACTCAAAAGAGAAAAAGCTGGCGCTGTCAGCTTTTTTTCTGATTTTATTAGATCGTGAGTGAAGAGACGTATGAGATGGATTCAATATCTACTAGCCACACGCTATATGCTTGTGCTAATCCTGATAATTAATTTCCTTGGCACTGTGTACGGCTACTATTGGTATATTCCACAGCTTGTTGAAACGCCAGCTATCTTTTTAGCTTTTGTTCCAGACAGTCCAACGGCAAGCTTTTTCTTTTTATTTGTTCTACTTGCGTTTTTGATGAAACGTAACGCTCCTTATTTTGAAGCACTTGCCCTCGTGACCTTAATGAAGTACGGGTTATGGGCTGTAGGGATGAATATCTTTGTCCTTTTATCTGTTGATGACTTTCCGTGGGAAGGATACATGCTGATTGGCTCCCACTTTGCGATGGCGGTTCAAGCCGTATTGTTTGCACCGTATTATCGTTTTAACATGCGTCATTTGGTCGTAGCTGGCATATGGATCTTACATAACGATGTGATTGATTATGTATTTGGTATGATGCCGCGTTATTCTATGCTGTCTGCTTATACAAACGAGATCGGCTATGTCACGTTTTGGTTAAGCATTGCCGTTCTTCTTGTTTCATATTATCTCGTCCTATCGAAAAAATCGAACAAGCTTGAACTCCCTTAACAATATTGGTCTAACCTTGTCCTTTTCTTCATACGCTGTATGGAGAAGGGCTAGGAGGGACTTGCATGAAACGAAAGCCAATTGCGATGATTCTATTATTTTTTCTCGTATTACAGCCATCAGTTGCCAAAGGCGAGGAAACAGCCGCTAGTGTGCTGCAAGAATTAACGGAACTATCAGATTCAATCTTTCAATTAACAAGACAAGCTAAATATGATGAGGCGTTACAGGTCGCATTGTATGTTGAAAAGACATTTAAAGCTGAGAATTGGCGCGGAACGCTGACAAATACGCAGATTCGGCAAATTACAGTTGGCTATCAAGATATCATAAAAGGGCTGCCGCAGGAAGAATTGAATGAGCGCGAAAAGCTTCGTTATGCCTCTCAGTTTAGAATGCTGCTCGATGCGATCCAGTCAGACTCTGAGCCACTTTGGGGTTCGCTGGAGAAGCCCATTATGGGGTCTTTTCCTACGTTGAAAAAAGAAGTGAATGATCCGGAGTCGACGACGTTTTATGAAACTTGGAATGAGCTGGTTTCTTTATACGATATGATCTATCCGAGTTTAACCATTGATGTTTCGCCTGAAAAGCTGCAAACGATCAAGCAACATATGGAAGTGATTGAGCAAGGTGAATTTTTAAAAGCATCAAGTGGGACAAAGCTCGAGCGCCTCACGAAGCTTGAAGAGGATTTATCGAGTGTGTTCTCCCACGTTGATCAAGATGAGGCTGACCCATCGCTTTTATGGGTCATTTTAACAACGGGAAGCATCATTTTATTCACGTTAACGTATGTTGGGTTTCGGAAATACCGGGCTGAAAAAGAGAAGAAGAAAAAGCGACAAGCTGATTATCCGAAATCATAAAAAAGAAGCACCATTTTTGGGCTTCTTTTTTTAATGCGGATTGAGCGGCTTTTTGTGTTCATCTAATGTGAAGCCTTCACCAAGCACATCATGCACGTCACTAACGGATACAAACGCATGAGGATCAACTGAGGTCACGACGCTTTTGAGATGGACAAGCTCGTTTTTTGGGACGACGCAATAAAGGACATTGCGTTCCTGTTTTGTATAAGAACCGACCCCTTTTAAAATGGTGACACCCCGCTCCATTTCCTCTGTAATTTTCTTTTGAATGATGTCATCTTTTTCAGATATGATCATGGCGCCTTTGGCTGCGTAAGCGCCTTCTTGCATGAAGTCAATGACCTTCGCAGCAACAAATACTGCGACGAGTGTATACATGGCTTCTTTGTAATTTAAATAAGTTAGAGAAATCGTAATGACGCAAGCGTCGAAGATGAACATTGTTCGTCCCATAGCGACCTGATAATGCTTGTTGATGAGTCTTGCGATGATGTCGACACCGCCGGTAGTACCACCGAACTTAAAGATGATCCCGAGGCCTGTTCCGATAAACACACCGGCAAAGAGTGCGGCAAGGGCCAAATCGTGCTGAAGAGGCATATGTATTTGAAAGCGCTGGAAGATGGCGAGAAAGACAGAAAGACTGACGGTGCCTACAATTGTATAAGTAAACATGGTTCTGCCGAGCATTTTCCAGCCGATAAAAAAGATCGGAATGTTTAAGACAAGGTTTGAAATGGATGGGTCAATGTGGAATAGAAAATATAAAAGCAGTGTAATACCTGTAAATCCGCCTTCCGCCAAATTGTTCTGCATATTAAAATGAACAAGACCGAAAGAAAAAATCGCAGATCCTATTAAAATAAATACGATATTCTTAAGACGAATTTCTTTTAGCAAGAGACCACTCCTTTTTTTGCTTAGACAGCGATAATATTATATGGTATGGGAGAGAAACAAGCAAACTGAGTTTTAAACATTTGTCAAATATTTATGATTTCGCTAACATGTAAGAGATGGATAGGAGGATGAGCTTCATGACGAATGAAAAAACGCTGCGTCACGTGCAGCAAGAAGTAGATGATTACATAGGACAATTTAAAGAAGGCTATTTCAGCCCGCTTGCCATGATGGCCCGCCTGACAGAAGAATTAGGCGAGCTAGCAAGAGAGGTCAACCATTACTATGGAGAAAAGCCGAAAAAAACAACGGAAACAGAAAAAAGCATGGAAGAAGAAATTGGCGATGTTTTATTTGTGTTAACATGTCTCGCTAATTCACTAGATATATCACTAGAGGAAGCACATGATCGTGTGATGCATAAATTCAATACTAGAGACAAAGACCGCTGGACGAAAAAAGAAGGGAAGTAGAGACGATGACGAACCAAACCATCAAAGTAGTAATCGCTGGAGCAAGAGGAAGAATGGGGATAGAAGCTGTGAAGCTGGCAGAAGAGACGAGCCATTTTGAGCTAGTGGCAGCCCTTGATCACGCACATGAAGGAAAAAAATTATCTGATGTGATTCATACAACATCTGAGGCGCCAATCTATACAGATATTGATGTGTGTCTTTCAGAGACAGCACCTGATGTCTTAATTGATTTGACGACACCAGAAATAGGAAAAGTACATACAAAAAAGGCGCTTGAACATGGCGTACGTCCAGTCGTCGGAACCACTGGATTTTCTGAAGCTGATCTGAAAGAGCTCCAGCAATTAACAGAAGAAAAGGGCATAGGCTGTATTATTGCGCCAAACTTTGCTGTCGGTGCGGTCTTAATGATGAAGTTTGCCAAAATGGCAGCAAATTATTTTCCTGACGTTGAAATCATTGAGCTTCACCATGATAAAAAACTAGATGCTCCGAGCGGTACAGGGCTTAAAACAGCTGAAATGATTGCGGAAGTCAGAGAAAGCAAAAAACAAGGACATCCAGAAGAGAAAGAATTAATCGAAGGTGCACGAGGCGCAGATTATGACGGTATCCGTTTACATAGCGTAAGACTTCCGGGAATGATCGCACATCAAGAAGTACTATTTGGAATGGATGGACAGACGCTCACCATTCGTCATGACTCTTATAACCGTGCCTCATTTATGTCAGGTGTAAAGCTTTCTGTTGAACAGGTTATGCACATTGATCAGCTCGTCTATGGTTTAGAAAATATCATCGACTAATAAGGAGTGGATTCCTGATGAACATTGCTTTAATCGCTCACGATAAGAAAAAAAGTGACATGATCCAATTTGCCATTGCGTACCGTGATATATTGGCAAATCATACACTTTACGCAACAGGGACTACAGGTTTGAGAGTGAAAGAAGCGACGGGGCTTACCATTCATCGTTTCCAGTCAGGACCACTTGGGGGAGATCAGCAGATAGGTGCTTTAATTGCTGATAATGCAATGGATCTTGTGCTCTTTTTTAGAGACCCACTTACCGCTCAGCCGCATGAACCAGATGTATCTGCACTCATTCGGCTTTGCGATGTGTATACGATCCCACTAGCCACCAATATGGGGACCGCTGAAATTTTAGTCAGGAACTTAAATAAAGGTACGTTTGATTTTCGAGATGTAGCAAAAAACGGAGGAACTAATGAAACGACTTGATATCCTTGCATTCGGAGCCCATAGCGATGATGTAGAGATCGGTATGGGCGGAACGATTGCAAAATACGTAAAAAAAGGGTCGCGTGTCGGAATTTGCGACTTGACCCAGGCTGAATTATCTTCGAATGGCACGGTAGAGAGCCGTCAAGAAGAAGCAAAAGCGGCTGCCGCCATTTTAGGCGTGTCAACGAGAATCCAGCTCACGCTGCCTGACAGAGGGCTTTATGTAAATGACGAAGCAATGAAGGACATTGCAGGCGTGATTCGTACATACAAACCGAAACTCATTTTTGCTCCGTATCACCAAGATCGGCATCCAGATCATGGTCATGCGGGTACACTTGTTGAAGAGGCTGCTTTTTCGGCAGGGATACATAAATTTGAAGATTCATACAAGCAGCCGCCGCATAAAGTAAGTCAGATGTATTATTACATGATTAACGGCCATCATCGTCCAGATTTTGTGATTGACATTTCTGAGGAAATGCATCAAAAGATTGATAGCTTGCATGCGTATCAAAGCCAATTTGTGAAATCGGCGAATTCAGTTGAGACACCTCTTGTGAACGGGTATATTGATTTTGTCAAAATGAGAGAGTCTATGTATGGAAGGGAAGTCAATAAAGCTTATGCAGAAGGGTTTATCACAAAGACACCACTTTTGATTGATGACGACTTACTTGGGGGGTAATTATGAAAAAACTAAAGGTCGGAATCACTTGTTATCCAAGTGTCGGCGGATCGGGCATTATTGCGACGGAACTTGGAAAACGTTTAGCTGAAAAAGGGCACGATGTTCATTTCATTACCTCAAGTATTCCGTTTAGGCTCAATAAAGTGTATCCAAATATTTATTTTCATGAGGTGGATGTCAATCAATACGCTGTTTTCCAATATCCTCCTTATGATCTTGCATTAGCAAGTAAATTGGCAGAAGTCGCAAGACGAGAGAAGCTTGATATTATTCACGCACATTATGCGGTGCCTCACGCCGTCTGTGCGTACTTAGCGAAGCAAATGACTGGACACTCTGTAAAAGTTGTCACGACGCTTCATGGGACGGATATTACGGTTTTAGGCTATGATCCATCATTAAAGGAAGTCATTCGCTTTGCAATTGAATCATCAGACCGGGTAACAGCGGTGTCGCATTCATTAGCTGCGCAGACGTACGACCTCATCAAACCGAATAAAAAGATCGAAACAATCCATAATTTTGTCGATGAGCGTGTATACTTGCGTGATGATCACAATGTGCTGAAGAGACACTATGGTCTTTTACATCATGAAAAGGTCGTCATCCATGTATCGAATTTCCGCAAGGTGAAGCGAGTGCATGATGTCATTCATGTATTTAAAAAAATCTCTGAACAGGTGAATGCAAAACTGCTGCTCATTGGGGACGGTCCAGAAAAATCGGTTGTTTGCGAACTCGTGAAAAAGCTAGGACTGACAGATCGCGTGTTATTTTTAGGAAAGCAAGAGAAAGTAGAAGAGCTGTATTCCATCAGTGATTTGAAGCTACTTCTTTCTGAGAAAGAGAGCTTCGGACTTGTGCTTCTTGAGGCAATGGCATGCGGTGTCCCATGTATTGGGACTGATGTTGGCGGGATTCCAGAAGTCATTACACATGGGGAAACAGGTTTCCTTGTCCCGCTCGGTGATATAGACGCGGCAGCTAAACACGCAGTCTCTATACTCAAAGACAAAGCGCTTCATGAGCAAGTGTCGGCGGCGGCCCAATCTAGCGTTCAAGCCCATTTTTCTTCTGAAAAAATTGTAAGTGAATATGAAGAGCTTTACCTAGAATTGATCGAAGGTGATGATAAACATGAATGAACCATTCACACATGCGATCCCTATATTACATACACTGCACGAACATGGACATCAAGCTTACTTTGTCGGCGGAGCAGTGAGAGATGTCCTCTTAGGCAGGGAAATCGGCGATATCGATATAGCAACGGATGCAACGCCTGATAAGGTCGAGTCTTTATTTGAAAAAACAGTTGATGTTGGCAAAGAGCATGGCACGGTCATTGTGTTACATGATGGGATTAGCTATGAGGTGACGACGTTTCGAACTGAATCAGAATATGAAGATTTTCGCAGACCGAAAGAAGTGGCGTTTATCACATCATTGAAGGAAGATCTTTTAAGAAGAGATTTAACGATCAATGCGATGGCTATGGATATAAATGGAGAAATCATTGACCATGTAGGGGGCAAACAGGATATTGAGCGGAAACGAATTCAAACCGTAGGAGATCCTGCGTGCCGCTTTCAGGAAGATGCGCTTCGTATGATGAGAGCGGTCCGTTTTTTAAGCCAGCTTGGCTTTGAACTCGCTGCAGAAACAGCTGAAGCAATGGAAAAAGATAAGCACCTTCTTGCCAATATATCCGTTGAACGCAAAAAGATTGAAATGGAAAAGCTTTTAAAAGGACGTTATTGTGAGCAGGCGATCAAAGTGCTCATTTCTACCAAATTATATGAAGAATTGCCGGGTCTCGAAAAGGATCGTCTGCAAGACTCCTTTCAGTCATTTCCGTATTATTTACTGGATGGACTGGAAGAAGTATGGGGGGCTGTTATCCATTTACTTGGCTTAGATGAAGAGGAGGCCGCGCTCTTCTTAAAAGAATGGAAGCTGTCAACAAAGCTATTGAAAGACGCGGTCGCCATTAGCCGATACGTCGATTGTGAATGGAATGCCGAAAAGATGTTTGAAGCTGGTGAACACGTGCTTTTATCTAGCTTGAAGATCACACAGCTAAAACACGAGCGCCGCATTTTCTTTGACGAACTGGAGGCTGCCAAGAGTTCTTATGATGCATTGCCGATTAAAACACTTCAAGACCTTGCTGTTTCAGGAAAAGATTTAATGGCCTTTCGGCAAAAGACATCAGGAAAATGGATTGCAGAAGAGCTTGATTTGGTGAAAAAAGCCGTTCTGCACAATCATTTGGAAAACCGAAAAGAAGCCATAGAGGAGTGGCTTACCGCATGCGATCAGCAATTAGAAAACGATTAATTGAACTATTTACAGCATCTAACCAGAACTTTGTCTCGAGTCAGCAAATATGTGATGAGCTTGGTTGTTCTCGAACGGCTGTTTGGAAGCACATGGAGGACTTGAGAAAAGAGGGGTATGAAGTAGAAGCCGTCAGAAGAAAAGGTTATCGTCTGCTTCGTAAACCAGACAAAATTAGTGAGGACGAAATTCTATTTGGTCTAGATACAGAGAGCTTTGGCAGACACATATATTTTCAGAAAGAAGTCGCCTCCACCCAGCTGATTGCCCATGATCTTGTAAATGAAGGTGCACCACACGGCACGCTCGTTGTCAGTGATCACCAGACAAACGGGAAAGGCCGCCTTCAAAGAGCATGGCATTCACCAAATGGGACAGGCATCTGGATGAGTCTCATTCTACGGCCAGAAATTCCGCTGCACAAAGCGCCGCAGATGACGCTTTTGGCATCTGTAGCCATCGCTGAAGCCATTGCAGACCAAACAGGACTCAGACCATCTATTAAATGGCCAAATGATATTTTATTAAACGGCAAAAAAGTCGTTGGCATTTTGACTGAATTAAAAGCAGAGGCGGATCAGGTTCATGCGGTGATTATTGGACCGGGCATTAATGTGAACCAAACGGCTGATGATTTTCCTGATGAACTAAAAAATGTCGCCACGAGCCTGCGAATGGAACTGAATGAAAAAGTGGACCGTGCTACGCTCATCCAACAGATCATGTCCACCTTTGAAAAAAGATATGCTGATTATATGAAGCATGGATTTGCGCCCATTAAACAATTATGGGAATCGTTTGCGATGACAATCGGTCAGCATATTGTGGCCCGCACCGTCAATGGGCAATACACTGGCAAAGCACTCGGAATCAATGAAGAAGGTGTTTTATTGCTTGAAACGGAGGAAGAGATCCAAAAAATCTACTCCGCAGACATCGAGATCAAGTCAACTTAAGTGGAACACCCGGCACATTTTTGATATACTTCGTGTGGGCAGTATCTGAAAAGAGCTGTACCTGTTAGAAATAAAAATTTGATCAATTTCTGCCTTGATCCTAAGGGACTTGGACAGAGGGATGATTCGCCGCGCATGAGAGATCAAGCATGTGATGTGAGGCAAGCCATCTCCTCTCCAGAATGAGGAGGAACAAATGAAAACAAAGCTAGATTTTTTCAAAATGAAAGAACAAAACGAACCCATTGTGATGCTGACAGCATACGACTATCCATCTGCAAAGCAAGCAGAAAAAGCGGAAGTCGACATGATCTTAGTTGGTGATTCACTTGGAATGGTTGTACTTGGACTCGATTCGACAGTACAAGTCACGATCGATGACATGATTCATCACACAAAAGCAGTGAAAAGAGGCGCAAAAGACACATTTATTGTGACGGATATGCCATTTATGTCTTATCATTATTCATTAGCAGAAACATTGAAAAACGCAGCACGCATCATGCAAGAAAGCGGTGCGGATGCCTTAAAGCTAGAAGGCGGAGATGGCGTATTTGAATCCATTCAAGCTCTCACAAGAGGCGGGATTCCTGTCGTCAGTCATTTAGGCCTCACACCTCAGTCAGTTGGAGTACTTGGTGGTTATAAAGTGCAAGGAAAAGACCACGAAAGTGCGCAGAAATTGATTGAAGACAGCTTGAAATGTGAGGAAGCTGGTGCAATTGCACTTGTGCTTGAATGCGTACCTGGTGAACTAACAAAACGAATTACCGACATGCTGAAAATTCCTGTGATCGGTATTGGTGCAGGGACTGACGCAGACGGACAAGTTCTCGTTTACCATGATGTGGTAGGATACGGGGTGTCTAGAACACCTAAGTTTGTGAAACAATACGCGCAAATTGATACAGTATTAGAAGAAGCGCTTATTCAATATACGAAAGAAGTAAAAGCACACACATTTCCAGAAGACAAGCATACATTTCATATCAAAGAAGAAGTCCTTGATGGTTTATATGGGGGGGGCAAAAAATGAACGTTGTCACCCATATTCACGAGTTGAAGGAATTGATTAAGCAACATCAAGAAAAGCAGCATTCCATCGGCTTTGTCCCAACGATGGGCTTTCTTCATGAAGGACATTTGACGCTTGCGAAAGAAGCAAGGGATCAAAATGACCTTGTAGTCATGAGCATCTTTGTTAATCCTTTGCAATTTGGACCGAACGAAGACTTTGAATCCTATCCACGGGATATGGAAAGAGATCAGCACCTTGCAGAAGAAGCAGGGGTAGATATTTTATTTACACCTGATGTGAAAGAAATGTATGCAAATGAACCATCGATCACGATGACGGTTCGAAAGCGGACGGATGTCTTATGCGGGAAAAAACGTCCGGGACATTTCGACGGTGTTGTTACTGTGCTTACAAAGCTATTTCATCTTGTAGCACCAACAAATGTATACTTTGGTCTAAAGGATGCACAGCAAGTCGCTGTGATCGACGCGATGATCAAGGATTTCTTCTTTGATCTTCACCTTGTCTCAGTACCGACAGTTAGAGAAGAAGACGGTTTAGCGAAAAGTTCAAGAAATGTGTACTTGTCTGATAAAGAAAGACAAGAAGCACCTGCTTTGTACCGCGCACTGAAAAAAGGACAGTCAGCGATTGAAAATGGTGAACGTGACGTCAGTCGCATTTATCAGTTGGTAGAAGAGGATATTCTTCAAACAAGCGGGGAAATTGATTATATTGAAATTTACTCCTATCCAGAGCTTGAGCCGCTTCAGCAGTTAGCAGGTCAGGTCATCATTGCGATTGCGGTGAAATTCTCACGGGCAAGACTGATTGATAATGTCATATTCCATGTTCCTGAAAGCGGTGAAAAGCATGTATAGAACCTTTATGACTTCTAAACTTCATAAAGCGACGGTAACAGAAGCAAACTTACATTATGTTGGAAGTATCACCATTGACGAAGATTTACTTGATGCGGCAGGTATGATGGCAAATGAGAAAGTACAGATTGTCAACAATCACAATGGCGCGAGACTTGAAACGTATATTATTCCGGGTGAAAGAAAAAGCGGGGTCATTTGTCTAAATGGCGCAGCAGCAAGATTGGTTCAGCCGGGTGATGAAGTGATTATTATTGCTTATGGAATGCTCTCAGAAGAAGAAGCAAAGACGCATACACCAAAAGTGGTCGTGTTAAATAAAGAAAATCAAATTGAACAAATGATTGGGCAAGAGCCTGCGAGAACGATTTTATAACGCATGCTCTAATGAAACAGAACAGTTTAAGAAAAGAAGCTGTTCTGTTTCAGCTATTTTTGCCCAGATCGTGTTTCGCTTCGAGTGAAACGAGGAATTGAGGTGTCCATTTTATGGCCGATCAAAGGTTTGTTGTCGTTGATATTGAAACCACCGGAAATTCACCCAAAAAGGGTGATAAAATCATTCAAATTGCTGCGGTGGTCATTGAAAATGGACAAATTGTCGAACGGTATTCAAAATATGTGAACCCAGGAAAAGCGATCCCTGGATTTATTGAACAGCTGACAGGCATTCAGCAGCATATGGTCGACGATGCGGTGTTTTTTGAGGACATTGCCCAAGAGGTGTATGATCTCATTCAAGGCGCTTATTTTGTTGCGCACAATGTTCATTTTGACTTGAATTTTTTAAATGATGAACTAAAAGCATGCGGGAAAAATGAGCTGGATGTGCTAGCGATTGATACAGTTGAAATTTCTAGAATTCTTTATCCAGAGCTTGAAGGCTATAAGCTCACTGAATTAAGCGAAGAGCTCATGCTTCCACATGACCACCCGCACAGGGCGGATAGTGATGCGGAAGTTACTGCTATGTTATTTTTAACCTTACTCCATCAATTAACGCATACACCGACAAATGTGCTTAAGCAGCTGCGCAGATTATCCTCTTATCTTTTAAGTGATATAGGACTTTTAATCCAGCAGCTTGAAACGAGTGATGCTAGCAGCGAAGATTCATTGGTAGAAGTCGGCTCTTTTGCTGTTAAAGATGTCACTAATTCTGAAAAGGATACGACAAATTCAGTAGGGGAAGACGATGAACAGCTGTTTGAGGAGATCAAAAAGAAGCTGCCCCAAACAGTGGAAGGCTATGAAGTAAGAGAAGGCCAGCTCACGATGATGAATAAAGTGAGAGATGTGTTTCATGAAAGAGCTTATGCTTTAATTGAAGCGGCACCAGGTATTGGAAAAACGCTGGCATACCTCATACCAGCTGCATTAGAAGCAAAGAAATCAGGAAAACCTGTCATTATTAGTACATATTCCATTCTTTTGCAGCAGCAAATGCTTCAGCGCGATGTGCCGATTTTAAATCAATTACTACCATTTGAGCCAGCAGCCTGTGTATTCAAAGGTCGGGCGCATTATATTTGCTTAGATAAGTTTGAGCATGTGCTCCATGAGGAAGATGATAACTATGATGTGGTCTTAACGAAGGCGCAAATATTAATGTGGCTCCTTGTCACAGAAACGGGTGATTTATCTGAACTAAATTTACCGTCGGGAGCTGCCAATATAAAAGACCGGATTTCGTGTGTGCACATGCCATTTACATCGAAAAAGCGCCGCTTTAAAGAATACTGCTTTTATGAGCGCGCGAAAAGAAGGGCGAAAACAGCTGATTTAATTTTAACGAATCATCGCCTGCTCTTATCACAAACGGAGGCATCATCTATCTTTCAGCATGCAGACGTATATGTGATTGACGAGGCTCACCAATTTGAGAAAACAGCCAATGAAACGCTAGGGGATAGCGCATCTTATATCCAGCTTCATGCGAAATTAACGCAGCTTGGTTCCTTACAGGGTGGTTTGTTAAAGAAGCTGAAAAAAAGATTCCACGGTGCCGGTTTACAGACGGACACCTTTATTGAAATGGATGAGTATCTCTATCAGCTTCAAATGGAAAGTGACGCCTTTTTTAGTACCGTCCATTCTTTTGTCAAAAGGACAAAACCAAAAGCAGACATCAATCGTCTCATTCATAGAGTACGTCATCAGTCGAAGCATGCGCAGTGGAAACGGATTAAAGAGACGGCAAGTAAGCTTTGTTCCTTGTTAATTGCTTGTGAAAAGCTGTATGAACAGCAGAAAAGCGAGCTTCTTCAAAAAAGTGATCAACTGACAGAACACTTTGCGTTTGAAGCAGAGGAATACGATCAAGTGATGTCGTTTATGCAAACATTTTGCAGTACGCTGTACCGGTTCATTTTTGAACCGAAAAACGATGAAACGGTTTGGATTGAGATTGATGCAAAGGGTGCCAAAAATGCTGTCTTTATGCACGCGCAGCCGCTAGATACTGGAGAGCTTTTAGCGGATCGGTTTTTTATGAACAAAAAAAGTGTTGTTCTCACATCAGGGACACTCACAATCAATGGTCGTTTTGATTATTGCTTAGAACGATTTGGTCTGCAGGACTTTTATCCGCATCTTGTACAGATTGAATCACCGTTTGAACTTGAAAAACAGCTCAAGGTGATTGTACCAGTTGATATGCCGCCGATTACGAACCGTGATGAGCGCGACTATGTAAAGCAATCAGTACGGTACATTAAGATGATGGAAAAACAGCATCAAGCGAAGATATTGGTGTTGTTTAATTCACATGAGATGTTAAAAGCAGTGTATGATGAACTGAAAACAGAAGGGATGCAAGCCGCCCTTTTTGCTCAAGGTTTGACGGGTGGTAGTCCTGTTAAATTAACGAAGATGTTTAAATTAGCAAAACATGCAATTTTACTTGGTACAGGTAGTTTTTGGGAAGGTGTCGATTTTCCTGGATCAGAGCTGACAACAGTCATTATGGCACGTCTTCCGTTTCGACCGCCTGATTCACCGCTTATTGAAGCAAAATGTGATGCCGCTAAAAAACAAGGCAAAAACCCGTTTAAAGCCGTTGCTCTCCCAGAAGCTGTGTTAACCTTTAAACAAGGTGCAGGACGCTTGCTACGCTCTGAAAAAGACATTGGGACATTGCTCATTTTAGACCGCCGAGTGAAAACCGCGTCATATGGAAAGCTATTTTTAGAATCACTCCCTCATGCGCCGGTCCACGAGATGACAAAAGAATCACTTGAGGCGTATATAGAGAAGCTCAACAACGAAAAGCCGCTGTCATAAGCGGCCTTTAGCTGGTGTGGGTTTGGAGTTAATTTATCGTAACGGCTTTTTTGTGTTCCGTTGTAAAAATAGTATCGGTTCCCGCGCCGAAAAGTATGACTAACAATATTTACGTACCGAGGAGGAATTAGAAGTGGAAAGTAAAATAGAGGTACTTTCAACTGTTCACATTAAGCATTCAGAGGACCTGTATAAAATTGTTGACTTATTGAATAGAACGCTTAAAAGAGAAGATCTCATGTTTGGACTAGCATTAGATCAAGAAGATCAAAATCAAGCGATATTTACAATATATCGCACATAGGGGAAGCTTGACATGAAAAAAATAGTTTGGATCATCTCATCCGTTGTGGCTTTCGTTTTGCTTATTGGCATCATCAGCTTTACGTGGATTTATCAGATTGCCATGGGGCAAAAAGAACAAGGGCATGAAACGGCGATTGAACGAGCAAAAAAACAAGCAGACATCGTACAAGTGGAGCAAGTAGAAACCTTTGTCGGAAAAGAAAAACAATTTATTGTTGAAGGCAAAAACAAACAAAATGAAACAACTTATGTTTGGGTACCTGCCAGCAAAAAAGAAAAAGTGATCGCAAAAAGGGCAAAAGATGGTGTAACCTCAAACCAAGCAGTACAAGCTGTTCAAAAGGAGAACACGGTCTCTAAGCTAAAGGACGTTCAATTAGCAAGAGAAGGTGATGTACTCCTTTGGGAAGTGACGTACTTAAATGAAAACAATCAATACAGCTTTAGCTATGTCGATTTCTCGACAGGACACGTAGAAAAAAATGTAACACCATAGTTTCTCCTGTCTTGCGTTGACCATGCTGATTTAGAACGGTTATAATAAAATGTATGAAAAAAGAATCACACCTATTGAAAAGGTGAGCTTCTTTCTGGCTTTGGAGGGAATTATGTTGAAAACAACGATTAATCAAGTGTTCAAACATGTCGATGAAGATGTAACCATCGGCGCATGGATTGCCAATAAACGTTCAAGCGGTAAAATTGCATTCTTGCAGCTGCGTGACGGGACAGGCTTTATTCAAGGAGTCGTAGTAAAAGCAGAAGTAGAAGAAGAAGTCTTTAAGCTTGCGAAATCAGTCACTCAAGAAACAGCTGTCTATGTGACAGGACAAGTAACAAAAGACGAGCGTTCACCTCTTGGTTTTGAATTGCAAGTGAAATCCATTGAAGTGATTCACGAAGCAACTGACTACCCGATTACACCAAAAGAGCATGGAACAGAATTCTTAATGGATCACCGTCATTTATGGCTTCGTTCTAAAAAGCAGCATGCCATTATGAAAATTCGCAACGAAATCATTCGTGCTACATATGAATTCTTCCATCAAGAAGGCTTCGTGAAAGTAGATCCGCCAATTTTAACTGGAAGTGCACCTGAGGGCACAACGGAGCTGTTTGCGACGAAATATTTTGATGAAGACGCGTACCTTTCTCAAAGTGGACAGCTTTACATGGAAGCTGCTGCTATGGCACTTGGGAAAGTATTCTCTTTCGGTCCAACATTTAGAGCTGAAAAATCTAAAACAAAACGCCATTTAATTGAGTTTTGGATGATCGAGCCTGAGATGGCTTTTGTCGAATTTAATGAAAACCTTGAGTACCAAGAAAACTATGTGACTCATGTGGTTCAAAGTGTACTTGAAAACTGTAAAGTGGAACTGCATACACTTGGCCGTGATACAGCTAAACTAGAAAATATCAAAGCACCATTCCCGCGTATCACTTACGATGAAGCCATTAAATTCTTGCAAGAAAAAGGATTTGACGATATTGAATGGGGAGATGACTTCGGCGCGCCTCACGAAACAGCGATCGCTGAAAGCTACGATAAACCAGTGTTTATCACTCACTACCCAACATCATTAAAACCATTTTACATGCAGCCTGCACCAGATCGTGATGATGTCGTTCTTTGTGCAGACTTGATTGCACCAGAAGGCTACGGAGAGATCATTGGTGGTTCTGAGCGTGTTCATGATCTAGAACTTCTTGAAGCAAGATTGAAAGAACATGGACTAGACAAAGAAACTTACAAATGGTACACAGAATTAAGACAATATGGTTCTGTACCGCATTCAGGTTTTGGTCTTGGACTTGAACGTACAGTTGCTTGGATTAGTGGAGCGCCGCATGTGCGTGAAACCATTCCTTTCCCAAGATTATTAAACCGTTTATATCCTTAAGACGTGAAAGCCTCCAACATATGGAGGCTTTTTCAAACGTTTTTGAAGGGGCACGTGAAATAAAACGTGATATACTTAAAGTGAAGAGGTGTATCCGATGAATAGGCAGCAATTTATTAATATGCAGCAAATGGGGTCGACCAGTTTGCCTAATTTGCTGATTGCTCATTATGAGCAATTAGGACTGAATGAATCACAGATGATGGTGATGCTTAAGATTAAAATGAATGAAGAACAAGGTGTGTTCTTTCAAACATTTGAAGAGCTTTCCCATGGCATGACCATATCAGCTGAAGAGTGTGCGTATATGGTTCAGCATTTAATTCAAAAAGGATTTATTTCGATTCAGCCGTTTGAGGACGGGTCTGGTATTCAGCATGACCGTTACTCAGTTGAGCCATTATGGGGCGTGTTGTATGACTTTTTAGAGGCTAAACAAGCGAAGGAAGGTCAAAAACAACATGTACAGGCTGAAAGGTCTTTATATGCTTTATTTGAAGATGAATTTGGCAGACCGCTTTCTCCTCTTGAAGGAGAAACACTCTCGATCTGGATGGATCAAGACCATCATGATGCTGAAATGATTCGGCTAGCGCTAAGAGAAGCCGTTTTATCGGGAAAATTAAATTTCCGTTATATTGATCGAATTTTGTTTGAGTGGAAAAAGAAAGGGCTGAAAACAGCGGAAGAAGCAAAAGAGCATAGCCAGCACTTCCGTTCTCAGCAAAAAGCGCCACCTTCAAAAGAAGAGACGTCAACATATAAGCGACAAGTTCCTTTTTATAATTGGCTGGAACAATAACCAATAAAGGAGAAGTCATGTTATCAAAAAAACAAATCAATGAATGTTTAGATATTATAGGAGATATGTATCCAGAAGCTGAGTGTGAGCTTGTTCATTCCAATCCATTTGAACTTGTGATCGCTGTAGCACTCTCTGCGCAGTGTACAGACGTGCTTGTCAACAAAGTGACCAAAACGTTATTTCAAAAATATAAAACACCAGAAGACTATTTAAGTGTACCGCTTGAAGAATTGCAGCAAGATATTCGTTCGATTGGCCTTTATCGAAATAAAGCCAAAAATATTCAAAAGTTGAGCAAAATGCTGATTGAAGAATATGGCGGCGAAGTGCCAAAGGATCGGGATGAGCTTGTGAAGCTTCCTGGGGTGGGCCGAAAAACAGCAAATGTCGTTGTTTCGGTCGCTTTTGGGGTGCCGGCAATTGCAGTCGATACACATGTAGAACGTGTCAGCAAACGACTTGGAATCTGCCGCTGGAAGGATTCTGTTCTCGAAGTAGAACAAACCTTAATGAAAAAGGTGCCAGAAGAAGATTGGTCTGTGACGCATCACCGCCTCATTTTTTTTGGCAGATATCACTGCAAGGCGCAGCGTCCGCAGTGCGAATCTTGTCCGCTTCTTGATATGTGTAGAGAAGGGCAGAAGAGGCTGAAAAAAGGATTGGTGAAGCTGGCATGAGCGGGGCCGTTGTTTTTTCCTCATATGTCGAAAAACTAAAAGCAAAAAAGGTAGAGATAAAAGGTGATCGAATGGACATCCTTAGAGAGCATCCACTCGCATATGATCTATCATCAGAACGTTTAACAGATGAGCTTCCATGGCAGAAAACAGAAGAATTTGTTCCTGTGATGTTCGAACTATGGAATGAATTAAAAGAAAAAATGCTTCCTCGTTTTGAAACAAGAAAGTCTCGGTGTGAAGAAGATGATATGCTGCAAGGGATTGTCAGTATGATTGCGGTGTTTTACTGGATCAAAGGGGAGAGACTTCAAACGCTTGAATGGGAACATATTAAGCAAGAGACATTTCCTGTTGCTCCTATTAATTGGACAGAACGTTTAGAGTTCATTTTGCTAAAACCAACTCAATATCACTGCTTTATTCAACTAGACGAGCTATACACAGAACTAAAAAAGCAGTATGGAAAATATGAAGCACTCAAAAAGATTAGACAAAAGCGTTAAAAAAAGCACTTGCCACATAGGCAAGTGCTTTTTCATTATTCATTTTCTTTTCGATTAGGAGAAGTTGATTGCGAACTTGAGCTTTGTGAGTTCGTTTTGGCATCATCTTTCTTTTTATCTTTATTATCAGTTTGTGAGTTGCCGTTCCCATTTGTACTGTCTGAGCCATTATCGGAAGAACCATTATTTCCGTTTTCCGTATTTCCGCCTTGATCCTGATCTTTATCTTTGTCTTGATCTTTTTTATCATCTGGCTTTTGCTCATCAGTGCCTGGGGGTTGATTTTTGTTATCGTCAGTCTTGTCTGTCTGCTCGTCGTCAGGCTTCTGCGGTTCTTCTTCTTCTTTGTTCTCATCATCTGCTTTTTCTTCCTCATCTTCATCATCCTTGATGGTGAGGAAGGTAGAAGCTGCTTTACTTGTAACATCCTCTACAGTGGCTGTCACTTGGAACTTATAAGTAGAGCCAGGCTTCACATCAGAGATAACCGCTTCTTTAGCAGAACTGCTTTGAATCTCTTTATAGCCGCCGTTATCAACCGCTTGTTTTACATTAAATGTAGCGTCTGCGTCGTCATCATAGCCCCATGTCAGTGTGATGGATTTTTTCTCTTCATCATACACCGCTTTTAAGTCAGAAGGCTTATCGGCTTCTTTTTTCTCATATGTGTCAGACACTTTGGTCGGAACCGTTCCTTTTACAAAGTATTCTGTTGTCTTCTTATCACTAGGTGTATTTGGTCCGGCTAATTTCGCTGGATCCGATCCTTTTTCAACCGTAGCTTCTACGACACTGTCTGGTTTTTCAAATGAGCCGCTTCCATCATCAATTTGAGAAATTAATCGCTGGAAGACGAGTTTAGCAACACGCTGCTCATAATCTGTGAGCCACATTTTGCCGTCCGCATCTTTTGAGTTACCAATTCCAGTCCAAACGGCTGCTGTATATTGCGGCGTGTAACCAACAAACCACGAATCTTTTGCACCGCCAGAAGGAATATTGTATTTATTGATATCATCTTGTGTAAAGTTCGTTGTACCTGTTTTACCAGCTACTTGAACGTTAGGTACTTGTGCAAGTGTACCAGTTCCAGATTGGACAGCAGTTTTCAGCATATCTGTAACCATAAATGCCGTGTAATCACTCATAGCCGCTTTGGAATCTGGCGTAAGGTCAAGCTTTGTACCGTCATTAAATTCAACAGACGTGACAGCATGCGGTTCGTTATAGTATCCATTATTACCGAATGCACTAAATGCTCCAGCCATCTTCAAGGAGGAAACACCATCGTCAAATCCACCGATTGAGTAAGACTCTGGAATGTCAGACGGTAAGTCCATACCTAAATTATTAGCGAATTTCACGGCATTGTCTGTGCCAGCTTCTTGGAAAGCCTTTAGGGCAGGGATGTTTCGTGATTGTGCCAAAGCACTTCTCATCGACATTTTCCCTAAATGTCTTCTGTCAAAGTTATTAATCGGTGTACCGTTTGAGTACGTATACGGCGCATCATCAATTTGCTGGTATGTTGACCATTTTTTGTTTTCAATGACAGGACCGTAATCTAAAATGGGTTTGATTGTTGAACCTGGCTGACGTTTTGCATCAGTTGCATAGTTAAAGCCGCCGGCTGGTACATCACGGCCACCGCCAATAGCTCGGATTTCACCATTTTTTGTATCAAGTAAGGTGACACCCGCCTGCATACCTTTCGTAAATCCAACAGAATCCCCATTGATAATATCATCTAGGTGATCCTGAGCTTTACGATCGAGTGAAGTATAGATTTTTAATCCATCTGTTGATACATCCACTTTGGCTTTTTTCTGTACTTCTTCCATGACTTCTTCAATGTAAGCAGAGTACTTACTTGAGTTCTGGCTCTTATATTTATCAGCAGGGACTACGGTCTTTTTGACAGGGGTTGCTTTTGCCACTTCATAGTCTTTCTCTGAAATATAGCCTTGTTTTTTCATGAGGCCTAACACGATATTACGGCGTTTTTCCGCTGCCTCAGGATTTTTCACTGGGTTATAAGCAGAAGGACTCTGCGGCATACCTGCAAGTGTCGCAGCCTGTGCAACAGTTAGTTTATTTAAATCTGTGACGCCGAAAAATTGTTCAGCCGCTTTCCCAACACCATAAGCATAAGGCGAGAAGAAAATACGGTTTAAATACATTTCTAAAATTTCATCTTTAGAGTACTTTTGCTCAAGCTGAATCGAGAGCCATACTTCCTGTACTTTACGTTTTAACGTTTTTTGATTGTTCAGTAGAGTGTTTTTCACAACTTGCTGTGTAATTGTACTTCCACCTTCAGCTCCAAAGCCGTCCTCAACGTTTGCGACAAGGGCACCGCCAATACGGATTGGATCAATCCCGTGGTGTTTATAAAAACGTGCATCTTCCGTTGCAATAAATGCTTCTTTTACGACATCGGGTATATCTTTAATCGAGACATACGTTCTTTTTTCCGCACCGACTTCTGCAAATACTTTCTTGTCTATGTCATAAAGCTTTGAAGAATAAGGTGTTTTGAGCTTACTATCATCAATTGAAGGAGCGCTTGATGCAAAAACGGCAAAAGTTGTGATTCCGGCCACTAGACATAGAAGACCGATCACGAGTAAAGATAAAAATATTTTTTTAAATAGACCTGCTTTCTTTTTGCCTTTTTTGTTCTTTTGCTTCTTATTGTTTTCTTGACTTGCTTTACGTCGCTGTTCACGACTTGTAAATTGATCAGACATCACATCTCAACCTTTCGTGTTAAACCTTTTTCGAACGTCATTGTTACTTACTTTCATCCGAAAAATGAAGTGTCTCCACTACTTTAATATAATCAATTCTTGGCGAATATCCAAGTGTCATTAAGTGACCGGCTTCCATTAGTTCAGCTTTACTAATGGATTTCCGGCCGTTTAGCTTCTGCCGTTCCCAGAAGAAAAAGAGATCTGACGCGGGCAAATAATAAACAGAGCCAAATGCGGATATAATAACGAAACAAATACCGCCTTGCTTTTCAACCTGTTTCATATGCTCAATTTGATGGTCATGAAAATTTTTGAGCGGAAACGAGGTGGTACTTTTGGTTTCCTTTGCTTCAAAATCGATATAGCGCCCTTTGTACACTCCATTATAGTCTGTTGTGGATGATTGCTTAAAATAGGCTTCTTTGATCACAGCAGCACTTCTTTTTGGATAATCCACGTTCACAATTTGAACGGGGGTAGGCTTTTTATGAATGACTGCGATCCCGTTGACCAAATAGTACTGGTTGGTTTCGTTTAAGTCAGCCTCAAGCGTCATCCCGCGGTTACTATAAGAGGATTCGCCGCTGATTCGTTTTTTTGTCCCAATTGGTTGAATGGGCTGATACGATTTTCCGTTTGGATACCGAATCATCAAGTTTCAGCCTCCTTTTAATGCATTTTGTATTGGAGAGATACCTATGTTGTCACAAGAAGAGCACATCATCACTCAGCATATATTGCATGAAACGAAAGTGAAAAATAAAGACAACCTGACGAGGACAAATGCTTACAAGCGTTTTTATGATCGTCATCCAGAGATGAAATGGTCGCTGCTTGCTTCCTTTGTCTCGAGAAATGCTGGATGGTCTATGACGGATCTAAAGGGCGAGCTTTTCCATCCAGGTTTAACAGATCAAGAGGGGCACCTTTTTTTCACAGCATATGAAAGAGCGAATTGGCTGATCTTTTCAGATGCTTATCCCCAGCTTCTTTTGTATGAATGGTCTAAGCGGTGCGGCAAACCTTTGTTCCATCTGCTTCCGTATTTTTCTGTATCTCGTTTTATGAGCACTGAGTGGGAACGTTTTTGGCTAAAGCGTGACACAGAGCGCCTGCTTTATGCACTCATCATAAATGAACAATATACTATACAATCTCCTATTATACAAAATCCTCTTCTGAAAAAGAATGTTTTTCACTCGATTCAATATCTGTTTAGCGAGTGGGGACATTTTCAAACCGTTGTTTTCCCAACGGTGGACGGGCATTTGTACGGGTTAACCATACGAAAGTTTTCCCGCGTAAAAGAGCGTATTACATTAGGAAAAAAACTAGCGAAACTATTATTTCGTGCTGATTTATTTTCGGATTTTTATCATTTTTTGCATACTGTTCCGCATACCGGATCACGGTTTGATTTTGAGCCGTTTTTAGGGATCGCTAGGAGGTCAACACCTTTTCTTCGAACTGTTTATCCAGTGATGACACATTCATTAGACGATCAAAGAGAAGATTGGTTTCAAAAGAAATTGAGCCCAACTTTGTTTGATGCAGAGACATTACCAAAACAAATTGAGCTGACCGACTGGTATTTTCATAAAAAAAGACAGCTTCGTTTTCTTTTCTCATTAGAGCATTATTTTTTGCATAAATAAAAAGCAGGGGGTACCTGCTTTTTTTACGTGGATGGTCGATTAGGACCGCCAAGCTTTTTATCAAGCTGATCTGTACTGTTTTCTTTCCCTTTTGGCTTTTGCTCTTTTGGTGCTGGCTGCTTTTTCATGAAATCTACCTCCTTTGTCCTTAGAATTTACACAATCGGACGCAATCATACAAAGAAGGACAAGCAGATGTCGAAAAGGAAGAAATAGCGCTCATCTACACTTAGATTGGCGATTTGCTTCTAGTTTTGTCATGTGTGAAGGAGGGTGTGAAAGAAAAGAGAATGTAACGAGAGACGATAAAGGAGGAATCTGATGATGAGCGAATTTGTATCAAAAGAATCCATTTTGCAGTTATTAGAGGAAATCGAGCGAAAAATTGATGCGGTGGAAGAAGAACTATCTCTTGCTGTGAATGAAACAAAACGAATAGCCATAGAAGAGCAAGAGCAAATGATAGACCGGCTTGAATCTGAAGTAAAGGACTGTGAAGGGAAGATTCACGCAGCTGAGTATCAACTGGCGGCAAGACCGGCATACCACGCAGGGTAGCTTTCTATTTGAGCAATAAGTAATCGTTTGATAGGATGGTTCATAGAGGTGAACACTTTGGATAATCAAACATTACTTGAACATACACAAAACTTGAGAATATGGATCGAAGAGGCGTATGAGCAGTACCAAAAGGGAAAGGCTGAAGAGGAATACCCCGTTTATGATTTTCACACAGACATTCAGCCAGCCGTTGAGACATTTGATCAGAAAATGGAAGAGTGGCTCACTGCTGCGATCTCGTTTATTCATCTGGCGAAACCTAGATATTTACACGAAGAACAGCTTGAAGCCGTCAAAGAAAATGGGAAAGAAGTTGTCCTGCAATCTTATTTTGGCAAACAGCATGCACCCCGTGTGAAAAATTTAGTTGAGTCAGTGATTTACACACTGAACCTTTTAATAGAAGAAATTAACAAGCGCAGCTGAAGATATCGCTGCGTTTTTCTTATGTCTGCTTTAGGCACATCTTCTGTTTTTCAACATAATATATGAGTGACAAGACTATGCACTGAGAGCGAGAGGAGCGAGATATATGATCCCTTATTCAAACCAGCAGCCGTATGAATTCAATCCATTCAATCAAGGGCCTTTTCCGTATCCAGAAATGCAGCAACAGCCTCCGCAGCCTCCAGAATATTTCATGCCGCCGCATCAAGGTGGAATGAGCCAGGCATCACCTGTCGTCTATCAGCCGCCCTATGGATACCAAGAAAATGTGCCGCCTTATCAGCCGCCCGAAGCGATCAATCAGCCACAGATGCAGCCACCAGGCATGATGCCCATGCAGCAACCTATGAACCCTTATCCTTTGCCAAGACCGCAAAAACAGCAATCATCTCAATTTAAAAGTGTGCTATCGCAATTCAAAAAAACGAATGGACAATTGGACTTTAACAAAATGTTTGATACAGCTGGGCAAATGATGAGTACAATGAATCAAGTAGGCTCATTAGCGAAAGGATTTACGAGCATTTTTAAAGCATAGTGAAAACCCAATAGAAGGATCTATTGGGCTCTTTGCTTTGGTGCCGTCACACGAAGCGTTTGATCTTTCCACACGCTTTTCATGTTCGTCTCATCTATTTTTGCCGGCATTAAAATGGTTTTTGTAAAGCTCGAATACGAGGAAGCTGTATCCGTTTTAATTGTTTCCTGCACGGATAAGTGTAAATATTGGGCTTTTACTTCTAGCGCGATATCGCCTTCGACAAAATGGTCGGGAAATTGGATTACGATATACACAAACTGCTCATCCTCTGTCACATCAGTCGTAATCGATGCTAGTGAATGCGATGTGGTCATGAGCGCCTCCGCACTATTTAATATCTCATGAAACGGGGAGGATGCGAAAAATTGTTCAATCGCTTCATAGAGAATATCTTCATTTGCCAGCAATTCATGTTTCTTGTCGCCTTCATGTTTCAATTGGAATCACCTCTCTTCTACAGCCTATGCAGAAAGGACTCAGGCGGTTATCAATTGATGAGAGGAAAAAATTATGATTAAATAGTGTTGAATGAAGCAAGGTGTATGAGCGCAGCGTTTCATACACGGAATAGATCTAGAAGCAAAGCTTGAAGGGAGCAATTGACATTGCTGAAAAAATTATTCGGTTTCGGGAAAAACCAAGATGATGTAAAGGAAGAAATCATTTATTCTCCAGCTGATGGAGAGTTAATGGATATGACGGATGTACCAGACCCTGTTTTTTCTCAAAAGATGATGGGAGACGGCGTAGCAGTCAAACCAAATAGTGGAACGATTGTGTCACCAGTAGAGGGTGAAATCATTCAGCTCTTCCATACAAAACATGCAATTGGCATTCGAACACTCTCAGGGCTTGAGCTTCTGATTCATGTCGGACTTGAAACAGTGGGATTAAATGGTGAAGGATTTGAAGCGCACATCAAAGAGGGAGATAAAGTCAAGATCGGTGACCCTCTCATTACGTGTGATTTAGAACTGATTGAAGAGAAAGCGGCAAGCACAGTGACACCGATTGTCATTATGAATGGTGACTTGATCGAGCAACTCGATAAAGAACCAAAGGGATCTGTTGAAAAACAAACATCTAAGCTTTTTACTGTTAAGTTAAAATAATAAAAATAAAAAAACTACCCAAATGTATGAGGGTAGTTTTTTTGATGATATTAATCTTCCATCGGAACCCAGCCTTTACTTGCTTCCATAACAGACCACAATCCTTCTGGAATCAAATACTGATCTTTTTGGCTGCGTTTAATCACAGTTTCAATCTCGCTTTCTCTGCCTTCTTTAATCTTCTTTGCCCAATCTGGGTCGACGATCAGTTCACGTGCGACAGCGATAAGCGGAATTCCTTGGTTATAGGCACTTAGTGCATCTTCGGCTGTAATGACGCTGCCTACACCGATGAGCGGGAGAGTATCGCCACAGCGATCTTTGAGCAACTCCATACGCGTCTTATCCGTATCTGCACCGCGTCTTGCTTTAGAGTCAATCTCCATTAAAGAGATATGCAAATAATCAAGGTTTTTCGTTTTAAGAACATCGACTAAGGTAAACGTCTCTGTCATCGTTAAACCAGGCGTTTCTGGTTCTTCAGGGGATAATCGATATCCAAAGATAAACGGTTTTGTCGCATGCTTTTCGATTGCTTCTTTCACTGCATCCACAACAGCGATAGGGAAAGCTAGACGCTTTTCTTCATTTCCTCCCCACTGATCTGTCCGCTGATTGCTATGCGGGGAGTAAAATTGCTGTAATAGATAACCGTTTGCACCGTGGATTTCCACACCGTCAAATCCTGCTTCGACTGCTCGTCTTGTCGCTTCTTTAAAAGAGTCAATAATATGGACAATTTCCTCTTCTTTTAAAGCACGTGCTATCTGTTTTCCATCTTTAAACACGTCACTTGGCGCAACCACATCACCATTTGGAACTAAGTGAGGGAGAGCCTGAGAGCCGCCGTGATGAATTTGAATGATGGCTTTTGTTCCCTTTGCCTGAATCGCAGAAGCTAGTTTTTTCAGGCCAGGTATATCTTCATCTCTTGCGATAGAAGGCTGTCCTTCAAATGCCTTACCATCTGGAGTCACGTTCGCACATGCAGTGATCACCATGCCCATATCACTAGATCTAGCTGTAATGAAATCAATTTCCTCTTTAGAAATAGTGCCATCCTCGTGAGAACCGAAGTGTGTCATTGGCGCAACAACTAACCGGCCATCAATAGACGCACCTCCTGGAAACGTAAATGGTTCAAATAAAGGCTTAAATTCGTTTTTCACTCTCATCATCTTCTTCCTTGATAAAATCATTTCACTATAGAAGTGTAATAGATACTGTTACAACACTTCAAAGTATTTGCTCATAAGCTGCGCATCAAAAAATTGCCGCCTAGTCATGCAAACAAATATTCGGTACACTATGTAGGAGAGGTGATGCGATATGAAAAAGAAAACAATGAACGAACTCATAGAAGAATTAAAAAAAGACGAACAGGTAGAACATTGGCATGAAATTGAAGCGAAGCCTGCACAGACCTCTCCGGTGCCTGAAAGAGTGAATGAAAAGCTGAAAAAGGCGCTTGAGAAACGAGGCGTGAGTGAACTCTACATTCATCAAAAGGAAGCCTTTGAACGTGTGATGGACGCGGAGCATGTCGTAACTGTCACGCCAACAGCTTCAGGTAAAACACTTTGCTACAACCTGCCAGTCCTTCAGTCGATCGTCGAAGATCAGACAAGCCGCTCCCTTTATTTATTCCCAACAAAAGCGCTCGCACAAGACCAAAAGAGTGAACTTAACGAGATCATCCACGAGATGGATGTTCCGATTCATAGTGAAACATATGACGGGGATACCTCTCCCGCCATTCGGCAGCGAGTCAGACAAGCAGGACACATTGTCATCACAAACCCAGATATGCTACATTCAGCCATTTTGCCTCATCATACAAAATGGGTCAGCTTGTTTGAGAATTTGAAGTATATTGTCATAGATGAGCTACATACATATCGAGGCGTATTTGGTAGTCATGTGGCGAATGTGATTCGCAGGTTAAAACGAATTTGTGCATTTTATGGAAGTGATCCAATTTTCATTTGTACGTCCGCAACAATTGCGAATCCAAAAGAGCTTGCGCAGCAGCTAACGGGAAGCAAGATGCATTTGATTGAGCGAAACGGGGCACCTAGTGGTAAAAAGAATTTTGTGTTTTACAATCCGCCAGTTGTGAATAAACCACTAAATATTAGACAAAGTGCCGCCACTGTCGTTAATCAACTCGCTAAAACTTTTTTAAAGGAAAAAATCCAAACGATTGTTTTTGCTAGAAGCAGAGTAAGAGTTGAAGTAATTTTAAGTCATATTCAAGAGCTAGTGAAAAAAGAGATCGGCCCAAAATCAATTCGTGGATATCGCGGAGGCTATTTACCAAAAGAGCGGCGCGTGATTGAAAAAGGATTGAGAGAAGGAGACATTCTAGGTGTCGTCAGTACGAACGCACTTGAATTAGGTGTTGATATAGGTCAGCTCAAGGTCTGTATCATGACCGGGTATCCTGGCAGTGTAGCGAGTACATGGCAGCAGGCAGGCCGTGCTGGAAGACGTCATGAGGAAGCACTCATTATTATGGTGGCAAGTTCCTCACCCCTTGACCAATATATTGTCAGACACCCTGAATATTTCTTTAATAGACCGCCTGAAGCTGCCAGAATTAACCCAGAAAACCTCATCATTTTAGTGGATCATTTAAAATGTGCTTCCTACGAGCTTCCGTTTCAGGAGGATGAACAGTTTGGCGACATGGACGTAGAAGAGATTTTGCAATACTTACATGAGGAAGGCGTTCTCCATTTTAGCGGGAATCGGTATTATTGGTCAGATCAATCGTTTCCGGCGCATGGCATCAGCCTCCGGTCTGCAAGTCAGGAAAATGTCGTGATTGTGGATCAATCAGATGTGGCGAATGTTCGGATTATTGGCGAGATGGACCGTTTCAGTGCGATGACGCTGCTCCATGATGAGGCCATTTATTTACACGAAGGGGTTCAGTATCAAGTGGAAAAGCTAGATTACGAGCATCTGAAGGCTTATGTGAAACAAGTAGATGTAGAATACTATACAGATGCGAATTTAGCTGTTCAACTTAAGGTACTTGAAATCGATCAGACGACAGAGAAAGAAGCTGTATCTGTTCACTACGGTGATGTGACCGTCAACGCAATGCCTACGATATTTAAAAAAATCCGTCTGAGTACTGGTGAAAATATCGGGTCTGGACCGATTCACTTACCAGAAGAAGAAATTCATACGAGTGCGGCTTGGTTTGAATTACACGAGGCAGAGCGGAGATTTGAAGAGAAGACACTTGAACAGCTCCTGCTAGGCATCGCAAATGTTCTTCAGCACATTGTACCTGCTTTTGTCATGTGTGACCGTTCTGATATTCATGTGGTTTCACAAATTAAAGCGGCACATACCAGAAAACCGACGGTCTTTTTATATGACCATTACCCTGGCGGAATTGGTTTAAGTAAGGAAGTACAAGCTCGTTTCGATGAAATAGCAGGCGCAGCCATTCAGCTCATTGAGCGGTGCCGCTGTGAAAATGGCTGTCCATCCTGCATTGGCATGGAAATGAAAGAGGTCAACGGAAAAAGCAGCATCGTTGAATTGATGTCCGTATTTTAAGAGAAAGGAGGGGACATCTGCTCATGTCTTTAAAAGGGAAATTAAACAGAATGAAAAAGCATCTATCGCACAATCAGCCACAAGAAAACCGGCAGAAAACATCAGAAGGACAACCTCAGCCTGTGACTTCAGAAAATATCCCATTTTTAAGAGAATGGGAAGAATTAGGTGTGTTGCCTTATCATTTTGAGGATTCCTTTTGTCTGATTCGGGAAGTCACCTATTCATTAGATGATCAGCATGGGCGCTATTCGTTTGCGGAGCTGCCGAAAGTCATTGAGCAATGGAACGAAAACGGCATCCAGCATTCGCTATCGGCTAAAGGGTACAAGCCGCACGAGCTGTTTTTCTTTGATACTGAAACAACAGGATTATCTGGCGGTACGGGAAATATGATCTTCTTGCTTGGACACGCACGTGTTTTTTCTGACAAAGTGGTGGTGAAACAGCATCTGCTCACCAATCCAGGAAATGAAGCGGCTCTTTACAAAAGCTTTCTAGATGAGGTAAATGTAGAATCGTTAGTTACATATAATGGTAAATCGTTCGATTGGCCGCAAGTGAAAACGAGACATACACTTTTAAGAGATCAAATTCCTGCACTTCCTGAATTTGGCCATTTTGATCTTTTGCACGGATCTAGACGATTGTGGAAGCATAAATATGAACGAATGGCGCTATCTGTTGTGGAAAAGGAAGAGCTGCACGTGCAGCGTGAAAACGACACGCCGGGGTTTTTGGCACCGATGATTTATTTTCATTTTTTAAAGGAACAAAACCCGAAGCTGATTGAAGGAATCTTGACTCATAATGAATTAGACGTCTTATCGTTAATTAGTCTCTACATTCATCTATCTAAAAAAATACTATCTGAGGATGCGGTAAAGGAACACAATGAGAAATATGCGCTCGCTAGGTGGCATCTTGCTCATCGGGATGTACAGGAGGCAACGAAGCATTTGCAGGAATTAACGAATGCTGACTTTGAGCATGCGAATCAGGCGTCTTATGATCTTTCATTGCAATATAAACGACAAAACGAGTGGGATGAAGCGGTTCGAATATGGGACACATTATTTACATCAAGCGATGTCCATTTAGCATTAAAAGCGGGTATAGAACTTGCGAAGTATAAAGAACATCGTGAAAAAGATGCAAGATCAGCTCTATCTATCACTGAATCGTTATTATCATTCTCCTCGTTAAGTCAGCGAGAAACTGAAGAACTTGAAAAGCGAAAAAAACGGCTTTTGAAGAAAGCTGGGCAATAAACATTATTGCCCGGGAAAGCGCAAAACATGACAACGTTCGGCTCTCGGCCGAAAATAAAAATTGTTTAGCACTTTTATTGTAGAAAGGCCGCGAATCCTGTAAAATAACGTTAGATATTGAATGAGGAGCGTAGAGCATGTATAAGGGTCTTTTCTACTTGTTTTTTCTTGTTGTCATTTTGGTCGCTTTTGTGTTTTCAAACTATAAGGATGTTTTCCTTGCAAACTTTTAAAATAGGTTAATGCATTAGTACATGTACACCTCTTAATTCATACATTGTTAATGTAAGAAAATTAAGGAGAGGGGAATGCTACATGTATCATCATCATCATCATTGTCAGCCGAATGTTACACAGCCAATTGTTCATCCGACGAATCATTGCTGTACACACAGTGATTCTACAACAATTGTGCCGCATATCCATCCGCAACATGTGACAAATGTTCACCATCAAAATTTCAAACATGTTCACTACTTCCCGCATACGTTTTCTCAGGTGGACCCGGCAACACATCAACACTTTAACTGCGGTGGACCTTGCTGTAACAGATAAAGTGGAATGGGACTTTTATAAGTCCCTTTTTTTAAAAGCAGGTGAAAAAATGAAAATTATTGCTGTCACAGGGTACAAGCCATTTGAGCTTGGAATATTCAAACAAGACGAGCCTGCACTTCAATACATAAAAGCGGAGCTTCAAAAAAGGCTGACGGCTTTAATTGAAGATGGACTGGAGTGGGTTCTCATATCAGGCCAGCTAGGGGCAGAAATATGGACAGCCGAAGTGGTATTTGAGCTTCAAGAGGAGTATCCAGCGCTAAAACTTGCCGTCATTACGCCATTTTATGAACAGGAAGAGCGCTGGAATGAACAAAACAAAGAGTTGTATGAAGGAATTGTTGCACAGGCCGATTTTGTAGAAAGTGTCACGCATAGACCGTATGAAAGTCCGGCACAATTTAAACAAAAGAACCGTTTTTTTATTGAAAAAACAGATGGACTCCTCGCTCTGTATGATCCGGAGCATGATGGCTCGCCAAAGTACATGATCAAAGAAGCGGAAAACTATACCGATTACCCCATTATGTACATCACAATGGATGATTTGAGAGCGCAAGTTGAGGCGGAAGATCCGTTTTTTGATGAAAAGCAAGAGAAAATTTGACAACGTCACGTATTTCTGAAAAAATATACTATGAATTCACGATATGAGGTGAAAAAGATGCTTGCTGATAAAGTAAAGCTTTCTGCGAAAGAAATTTTAGAAAAAGAATTTAAAACAGGTGTCAGAGGATACAAACAAGAAGAAGTCGATAAATTTTTAGATATGGTCATTAAAGACTATGAGACATTCAACCAAGAAATCGAAAAGCTTCAACAAGAAAACCTCCATTTGTCTAAACAGCTTGAAGAAGCCGTTGAGCAAGGGAAAAGACAGCCTACACAGTCTAATACAACAAACTTTGATATTTTAAAAAGACTATCTAACCTTGAGAAACACGTTTTTGGAAGCAAACTTTATGATTGAGCCTTGCTGAAAAAGCTTGTGCCTCATGTCATTGTCGTTTATAATAACGCTTGTTGATTAACGTTCGGGTAATCGCTGCAATGCATTTAGACATTGCAGAGGAAAGTCCATGCTCGCACGGTGCTGAGATGCCCGTAGTGTTCGTGCCTGGCGAAAAGATAAGCCAGGGCAGCCTGGGAAAGGCTGACGGCAGGAAAAATGCCTACGTCCTTTTAGGATATGGCAAAGTATCCTTGAAAGTGCCACAGTGACGAAGTCTCACTAGAAATGGTGAGAGTGGAACGCGGTAAACCCCTCGAGCGAGAAACCCAAACTTGGTAGGGGAACTTTCTCAAAGGAACCAAACGGAGAGAAGGACAGAGTATTCTGTAGATAGATGATTACCACCTGAGTACGAGGCATTTGCCGTTTGCAGTACAATGGAACAAAACATGGCTTACAGAACGTTATATCCGTTATTATAAACATGATGAAAACAAAGCTCTCCTATTTCAACATATGGAGAGCTTTTATCTTGGAATACATAAAAGGACGAGAAAACAGGTGATAATTCAATGAAAACCTATACACTTATTGCAACGGCTCCAATGGGGATTGAAGCGATTGTTGCAAAAGAAGTAAGAGACCTTGGCTACGACTGCACAGTAGACAACGGAAAAGTGATTTTCGAAGGGGACGCTCTTGCGATTTGTCGTGCGAACCTTTGGCTACGTACAGCAGACCGAATAAAGGTACAAGTTGCTGAATTTTCGGCAAAAACATTCGATGAGCTGTTTGAACGCACTAAGGCGATTGACTGGGCTGCATTTTTACCGAAAAACAGCACGTTCCCAGTCATTGGTAAATCTGTGAAATCACAGCTTGCCAGTGTGCCGGATTGCCAGCGTATCGTCAAAAAGGCGATTGCGCAAAAGCTTATATCATCTTACAACATACAGTCTGAATGGCTTGAAGAAACAGGACCTGAGTATAAAATTGAGGTTGCCCTCTTAAAAGATAAAGCTGTCCTTACGCTTGATACATCTGGTGTAGGCCTTCATAAACGGGGGTACCGCATGGATCAAGGCGGAGCACCTATTAAAGAAACCCTTGCGGCTGCACTCGTGCTATTAACGAACTGGACACCTGACCGTCCGTTTGTTGATCCCTTCTGCGGATCAGGAACAATCGCTATTGAAGCGGCCATGATTGGACAAAACATCGCCCCAGGGTTTAACCGAGATTTTGCTTCAGAGTCATGGGAATGGATTGGTGAAGACGTATGGAACAAAGCGCGTCACGAAGTGGAAGAAAAAGCAAAATATGATCAGCCGCTCCACATTATTGCAAGTGATATCGACCACCGGATGATAGACATTGCCAAAATGAATGCGGAAGAAGCAGGACTAAGTGAATTGATTGAGTTTAAACAAATGCAAGTGAAAGACTTTCAAACAAAAGAAGATTACGGTGTGATTGTCGGAAATCCGCCTTATGGAGAACGACTCAGTGATAAACCAGCTGTTGAAAAAATGTATCAAGGAATGGGCGAAGCATTTAAAAGCCTAGACACATGGTCCATTTACATCTTAACGTCACACGAAAAGTTCGAAGAGTGCTTTGGTAGAAAAGCAACGAAAAAGAGAAAACTGTTTAATGGTTTTATTAAAACAGACTATTACCAATACTGGGGAAAACGCCCGCCTAGAAAACAGACAACTGAATCATAAAAAATGGTCACACCTACAGAAGGTGTGGCTTTTTTTACCCCAGAAAGGTATAAACCTTCACGGGACGGAATAAACTGAACTTGATTTTAAAAAAAGAGGTGTCTCCATGATACAATATGATCAATTTCAGTTAATCCAAAAAGCACTCGATTCGACTGCTCAAGAAATGAAAGGGCAAGAAGGTGGACAATCTGCTCAGCTGAATGCAGCCATCGAAGATTTAGCGCTAGCTCAGGCTTACATAGAGCGATCTGAGCATGCATTTTTAATGAAAGAAACGTATCATCATCGTTTGCGGTCATAAAAAAGATTGTCATTCCCCAGCATAAATGTTACTATAGAATGTCTGAATGATTCAAAAGTTGGGGGTTGAAGCAGGTGACAGCATCTCGTTTGCCTTTTTCATTATCAAAAGAACATAATTTTTACGAAGAACTGGGCAACTGGATTGGTGATGTGTTCTATGACATTTTGCCAGAAAAGGGCTTTGATCTTCGAGATGAACAAATATTTATGGCTTTTCAACTAGAAAGAGCCTTTAAAGAAAAAAGTGTGATGTTTGCCGAAGCTGGGGTAGGCACAGGCAAAACCATCGTTTATCTATTATTTGCGGTCACATATGCAAGGTATACAGGGAAGCCTGCGATTATTGCATGTGCAGACGAAACGTTAATTGAACAGCTAGTGAAACAAGAGGGTGATATCTATAAAATTGCCAATCACCTTGATATTCAAATAGATGCGAGATTAAGTAAATCGCATGATCAATATTTATGCTTAAAGAAATTAGAGAAAACCATGCAGCGTGAAGATGATGAGAAGTGGCTTGATATTTATGAATCGCTTCCTTCGTTTGTTCATGAATCACATGGGATGCAGAACTTTTATCCGTATGGGGATCGTAAAGAGTACCCAGAGCTATCCAATGATGAATGGTCACGTATTGGCTACGACTCGTTTCAGGACTGTTTGACGTGCGATATGCGTCATCGCTGTGGATTGAATTTATCAAGAGATCATTACCGGAAAGCAACAGATCTCATCATCTGTTCTCATGATTTTTATATGGAGCATGTGTGGACAAAGGAATCTCGCAAACGCGAAGGTCAGCTTCCGCTGCTTCCAGAACATAGCTCCGTTGTATTTGATGAAGGCCACCTTCTTGAATTTGCCGCACAAAAAGCACTGACATACCGCGTGAAGCAATCCATGCTCGAAACCTTTTTAGAGCGCCTGCTTCAAAACGATATACGCGAGGAGTTTGCCGAACTCGTTGAAGATGCACTTGCTACAAACGATGAGTTCTTCTATCTCTTAAAAACACATGCCAAAGAAATCAAGGGCTCACATCGACTTGAAATTGGACGTGTGGATGAGGTGAAGCGTTCTGCAAGTGAATTGTGTGATTTACTTGAAAAAATCGGAGAAGCACTCGTATTTGAATCAGAGATGTATACAATTGATCAATACGAATTATCTGTTGTAGAAGAGTACATTGAACAAATGGCGTATTCTCTGTCGCTTTATCAAAAAAATGCGATTAGCTGGCTTGAAAAACAGGAATTAGATACGACATTTGTTGTGATGCCAAAGACTGTCGCAGAGGTGCTTGGTGAAAAGGTATTCTCGCAAAAAAGACCATACATTTTCTCTTCTGCTACATTGTCTGAAAATCAATCCTTTGATTATTTAGCTGAAAGTCTTGGGATTAAAGATTATTTATCAATGAGTGTCGCTTCGCCGTATGATTACGATGAGCAAATGAAGATTTATTTCCACGGGATTCAGCAGCTTCAAGAGCAAGAAGTAAAAGCACAGCAAGTGATCACTCATCTGAAAGATAATGGAGGACGGTCTCTCATTTTGTTCCCTTCATTTGATGAACTTCATTTCTTTAGAAAGCAGATTGAGGCATCGAATGATTCACTTCCTTTCGATGTGTACTTTGAGGGAGACGAGGAAATCAGTACAATTGTTCGGAAATTCCAAGCGGATGAGACATCTGTATTATGCTCAGTTCACCTTTGGGAAGGGCTGGATATTCCAGGACAATCCTTAACAAATGTGGTCATCTGGGGACTTCCTTACCCGCCTCATGATCCGGTATTTGAGGCAAAGCGGAATGAAGCAAAGGATGCTCGTGCTGAAGTCGACCTTCCGTATATGTTGCTACGCTTGCGACAAGGTATTGGAAGACTGATTCGGACAAGCCAAGATGCAGGAACCATTCATATTTACTTTGACCATAAGGAAAATGCAGAGCTTCAAAGTAAAATTGAATCCGTTCTGCCAGTAAAGCCAATCATTACATCTTAAATCATATATAACGAGAAAAGAGAGGAGGATACCATCTGCGTATCCTCCTTTTTCATTGACAAAAGAACATTCCTTGAAGTAGCCTTGAAACGTACATACATATTTTATCGATTGGGGGAACAAACGTATGAGTCTTGAAGCACAAGAGAAAGCGTTTTATCAATTACTAGGAAAAATCGCCCACTATACGGAGGCGCTCCATTTACTTTATTGGGACTCTAGAACACAGGCGCCTAAAAAAAGCGCTGATTTCAGAGCTGAAACGATCGGTCAATTATCAAGTGATATTTTTAATATGAAGACTTCTAATGAAATGAGAGATCTTCTTGACGCATTAAATAAACACCGAGATGAGCTGTCAAAAGATACACAAAAGGCGCTCGAATTATCACAAAAAGAGTATGATGAAAACAGCAAAATTCCGAAAGAAGAATTTAAAGAATACTCGATTTTACAATCAAAAGCAGAGCATGTCTGGGTAGAAGCAAGGGAGAAATCAGACTTTTCACTCTTTGCACCATACTTAAAACAGCTCATTGATTTTAACAAGCGTTTTATTCAATATTGGGGCGTGAAAAAAACACCATATGATGTGCTACTCAATAACTATGAGCCAGATATGACGGTTGAACAGCTCGATCAAAAGTTTGGTGCACTTCGTGATGCCATTGTTCCTCTCGTGAAAAAAATTGAAGCCTCTTCTCATAAACCGGATACTTCATTTTTATCGAAAAGCTTTCCGATCGACAAACAAAAGGAACTGAGCCTTTTCTTCTTAAAAGAATTGGGATATGACTTTGATGCAGGACGTCTGGATACAACAGTACATCCGTTTGCGGTGACATTGAGCAGAGGGGATGTTCGTGTGACGACTCGTTATGATGAGCATGATTTTCGGATGGCAATCTTTGGCACGATTCATGAGTGTGGTCATGCCATCTATGAGCAAAACATTGATGAGGCGCTGAGCGGAACGTTATTATGTGATGGCACATCAATGGGGATCCATGAATCACAGTCTCTTTTCTTTGAGAACTTTATTGGCAGACATGAAGACTTCTGGAAAACGTATTATCAAAAGCTTCAAGAAGCGTCTCCTGAGCAATTTAAAGATGTCTCTTTAGAAGAATTTGTGCATGCTGTGAATGAATCGAAGCCAACTTATATTCGAATTGAAGCAGATGAGCTCACCTATCCACTTCACATTATCATCCGCTATGAAATTGAAAAAGCGATATTTAATGAAGAGGTTGCGGTTGAAGACCTGCCTGCACTGTGGAATGAAAAATATAAAGCATATCTTGGCATTACGCCTCCTAATGATGCACTTGGCATCTTGCAGGATGTTCACTGGTCTGATGGTAGCTTTGGATATTTCCCTTCATATGCCCTTGGTTATATGTATGCGGCGCAACTAAAGAACCAAATGATCCAAGATTTACCGAATTTTGATGAGCTGATTCAAAATGGGTCTTTTGCACCGATAAAAGAATGGCTCACAACTCATGTTCACCAGCATGGAAAACGCAAAAAGCCTTCTGAAATCATTCAAGATGCGACTGGTGAGGAATTAAATGTACAATATTTAATCGATTATTTAACTGATAAATATACGAAACTGTATTTGTCTTAAATAAATGGCACCCTTTCCTCAGAAGGGTGCTTTTTTGATGCTTGAATATTCTAAAAACGAACGTTTTGATCTTATTTATTATTTAAGTTCGGTATTTTTCTAGAAAAGTGCTTTCCAAGCGTCTGAAATCTTGTTATAATTTGAACACTATAGCACTCATATAATCGCGTGATGATGGCACGCAAGTTTCTACCGGACACCGACACCGTCCGACTATGAGTGAGCAAATGAAACAGCTCTTGTTTGAGCTGAAGATCCGTGGATCGTTTTCGCATTGCTTGCTCCTCATGGACAGCAATGCTTTTTTTATGCGAAAAATGAAAATGGTTGCCAATATGCTGGGAGGAAGAATGATGGAATTGTTACGTCAAAAAATTGAGAACGAAGGAATCGTTCTGTCAAATCAAGTGTTAAAGGTAGATGCCTTTTTAAATCATCAAATTGATCCTGTCTTAATGCATGAAATCGGGCAAGAGTTTGCTAGATTATTTAAGCATGATGGCATTACAAAAATTATCACAATCGAGTCTTCAGGCATTGCACCTGCTGTGATGGCTGGACTAGCTCTTCAAGTACCCGTTGTTTTTGCTCGAAAACGTCAATCACTAACACTAACAGAAAACCTATTAACAGCGAGTGTGTACTCTTTTACAAAAAAAGTAGAAAGTACAATCGCTGTCTCAAATACGCACCTCGGTGAAAAAGATTGTGTCTTAATCATTGATGACTTTTTGGCGAACGGTGAAGCCGCTAAAGGACTTGCCGCAATCGCAAAGCAGGCGAAAGCAAAAGTAGCCGGATTTGGCATTGTCATTGAAAAGTCATTCCAGCCAGGAAGAGATGCGCTTGTTCAAATGGGCTACCGCGTCGAATCCCTTGCACGTATTGAATCACTTGAGGAAGGGAAAGTCACGTTTGTACGAGAGGTACAATCATGAGTGCTGCTAAAAAAGCGAAAACACTCTCGCTAGGGATTCAGCATGTGCTGGCGATGTATGCAGGTGCGGTTCTTGTACCACTCATTGTGGGAGATGCACTCGGCCTCACCCCTGCACAGCTGACTTACTTAATCTCGGCAGACATTTTCATGTGCGGGGCTGCCACGCTCCTGCAAGTTTGGAAAAACCGTTTCTTTGGTATCGGTCTGCCTGTTGTATTAGGCTGTACATTTACTGCGGTTTCTCCTATGATTGCGATTGGTTCTAAATACGGGATTTCGTCTATCTATGGAAGTATTATCGCTTCGGGGTGTATCATCATTCTGCTTTCCTTTTTCTTTGGGAAGCTTGTGAAATTTTTCCCGCCTGTCGTGACAGGGTCTGTCGTCACCATTATTGGCATAACCCTTATTCCAGTAGCGATGAACAATATGGCAGGAGGAGAAGGAAGTGCTGATTATGGTTCTTTTGAAAATCTAGGACTCGCTTTCCTTGTACTGTTTATCATTGTGCTGCTCTATCGATTCACAACAGGCTTTATGAAGGCGATCGCCATTTTAATCGGTATTCTCCTTGGGACAGCCGTTGCTGCATTTATGGGAAAAGTGGAAACAGCTGAGGTGGCGAATGCGCAAGTTTTTCGCATGATTGAACCATTCTATTTTGGCATGCCTACCTTTGAATTTGCACCGATTATGACGATGACGTTAGTGGCAATTGTGTCATTAGTCGAATCAACAGGTGTTTATTTCGCACTAGGTGATTTAACAAACCGCTCATTAAAAGAAAAAGACTTAGCGAAAGGCTATCGCGCAGAAGGGATTGCTGTGTTATTAGGTGGTATCTTTAATGCTTTTCCTTACACAGCCTACTCGCAAAACGTTGGGTTGATCCAGTTGACTGGGGTCAAGAAAAATCAAGTTATCGTTGTGACAGGTGCATTGCTCATGTTATTTGGACTTTTTCCTAAAATTGCTGCATTTACGACGATTATTCCAAAGTCCGTTCTTGGCGGCGCAATGGTTGCGATGTTTGGGATGGTCATTGCCTACGGTATTAAAATGCTCTCGCGTGTGGATTTTGCCAAACAGGAAAACCTGCTCATTGTTGCATGCTCAGTGGGGATCGGCTTAGGTGTCACCGTTGTGCCGCAAATGTTTGAGCATCTGCCAGAATCAATCAAATTATTAACAAGTAATGGCATCGTGGCCGGCAGCTTTACCGCTATTTTGCTTCATATTATTTATCACATGATTCCTTTTAAAAAAGAAAGCGGGCAGGACCTGATGGAAGAGCCTAAGCAATCTGTTATGTAAACCCCTCTCTTGGAGAGAGGTTCAGATTATGGACAAAGAGCTAAAATGACCTTTTATTTTAGCTCTTTGTCTTTTTTTTAGCTTGATAAAAAACTTTTGAAGCCCTAGGATCCTAGGAAAGAGCGTGTGAGGATTTGTCTACAAGCTGAAAGCCCGCATCTTTTGGATACGGGCTCTTTGTGATTAGCACGATTAATGTTGTACCGGCGGCATTGTTTCGTTAATGACGGCAAATGTATAGCCCCTTGCTTTTAGCTGGATAATTAGGCTATCTAAATAGTTTGTGGTAGAGGGTTGATCATGCATTAAAATAACTTTTGGTTCCCATGGTTTATTTTTCTCAAACATTTGCAATTGATTCAATACCTCTGGAACATATTGTGAGTTTTTATATCTCCAGTCAAGGCTATCAATCGTCCAGTCCCAGTAAATAAAGCCACTTTGGTTTAAACGTACTTTTTGATGATATGTTAAATTTGGAACACTTCCATAAGGGGTTCTCACAAGACGGCTGTAGACGCCTGTAACGGAGGCAAGAATACGCTGAGCTTCTCTCATTTCATTTACAGGAGACTCGCTGTTCTGATAAAAAAGGTTTATATCATGCGTCATGCCATGAAGACCTAATTGATGTCCTTCTTGATAAAGTCTTTTCACAGTTGATTGGTGTGCTTGGATTTGCGGTCCAAGCATGAAGAATGTCGCCTTCACGTGATGTGCTTTTAATACATTTAACAGCTGATTTGATGTAGCAGAAGGACCATCATCAAATGTTAAAAAGACCGTTTTATTCGTTGCCTGTTGGTTTGGATTGGTCTTAAAATGTGTATCCAATGTTCTTGTAGACTGATCTTTTGCTTGCCCATTTGTCGCCTGTAAATGGGGTTTAGACATATCCCAGATAAAAAAGAGAAACAGTGTAAGTAGCACTAAACCAATTACCTTTGAGAGAAGTATCGTGTTGTATGGTGTCTTTTTTTGGGAAACCTTTTTCATGACAATCACTCCAGTCAATTAAATTTTGAGCCGAACCATGTTGTCGATTCTTTCTTTTTTCACTGTTTTTCTTGGTGCTCATATTGATTAAGTATATAGTGGGAAAAATCCTGTTTATATAGAAAATTCAAATGAATTAGAAAATTTATGGTTGTTACTTTGTGTTGATCAGCAAAAAAGGTGAGATCGAAACGTTAATATGTATACGCTAAGATAGCAGCAGATTTGACCATTCATTCGAAGCAAAGGGAGATTCCGTATGAAAGTGTTGTATCATGATGATTTCATTGAAAAAAGGGTGCTCATGAAAGGTGTGGGAGTCTACGTTCTGAACACTTCTCTTTTAGAAGTGTTTTTTTGCATAAAAAAAGCAGGTTCGCTTGGCTTGGAACGAACCTGTGAAGGAGGAAAACTACATCATGTTTTCACCTATATTATCCAATATTTATCAATTGTCGTCAAGACAAAAAGTTAGACGGAGGAAAATGTTTTGATCGAATTGTGACGCTTTGGCATGTATATCCTTTTTTCAATAGGGGATATTAACCGAAAAAAGAGGTGAAGCCGATGGCGTACATTCTTTCAGTTGGAACGAGTCACCCGAAGCATCACGTGGATCAGAAAACAGCTGCTGATTTTGCTAGGTCTCAATTTAAACGTTCGTTTAAAGATATTGACCGGCTGCTGAGAGCATTTCAAAATGGAGAAATTATAAGTAGGCAGTTTGTGCAGCCCATTGAATGGTATCAGACGCACCACTCTTTTGAAGAGAAGAACAATATCTATTTGGAAAAAGCCCTTACTCATGCAAAAGAAGCAATCATACATTGTCTTCAAGATAAGACGTTTCTGAAAAAGCCAGTCCCAGTTGAAGAGATTGATGCATTGTTTTTTATTTCAAGTACCGGCTTATCGACCCCAAGTCTAGATGCAAAACTTATGAACGTCCTTCCTTTTTCTCCTTATACGAAACGAGTACCAATTTGGGGCCTAGGGTGCGGAGGCGGTGCAGCAGGGCTGTCGCGAGCTTATGAATACATAAGGGCATTTCCGGAAGCAAAGGTACTTGTCGTTGCCTGTGAGCTGTGCAGTTTAACGTTTCAGCCGCAAGATCAATCAAAAAGCAATTTGATAGGCACCTCGTTATTTGGAGACGGGACGGCGGCGGTTCTTTTAGCTGGAGAAGAAGCTACGCTTGACTATGCCTATTTAAAAAAGGTCCCTAAAGTCCTAAGCACGCAATCCGTCACAATGAAAGATTCTGAGGATGTGATGGGCTGGGACTTTACAAGTGATGGCTTTCGGGTAATTTTCTCCCGTGACATTCCATCGATGATTTCCGGCTGGTTAAAAGAACAGGTGGATCAATTTTTAGAGGAGAAAGGATATTCAACTAAAGACTTGTCTGTTTTTCTAGCCCATCCTGGTGGAAAAAAAGTAATTGATGCGTATGTTGAAAGTCTATCTTTGCGAGAGGATCAGTTATTTTCTTCAAAAGAAGTACTCAAACAACACGGAAATATGTCCTCTGCCACAGTTTTGTATGTCATCAAGCATTTCCTTGAACATCAATCTGCTGAAGTGGGGGAGTTGGGACTTTGCGGAGCACTTGGTCCGGGCTTTTCTTCAGAGCTGCTGCTTATGAAGTGGGAGGAGGTCTTGTCATGATCATTTGGCTTGTCATCGGCTTCTTCGTTTGTCAGCGGCTCATTGAAATGCTTGTCGCCAAAAGAAATGAAAAGAAAGTAAAAGCACTAGGTGCCATTGAATTTGGTGCGAGTCATTATCCTTATATGGTCGCTATGCATACGGCCTTTTTTCTCTCACTTATAGTAGAGATAGGGCTTTTACATAAAGGGCCATCTCAATATTTTCTTGTTCTACTCCTTTTCCTGATGGCTACACAGATTATTCGGTACTGGGCATTATGCTCTTTAGGAACGTACTGGAATACAAAAATTTTAGTCGTGCCAAACGCAACGATTGTAAAAAAAGGGCCGTATCGCTGGTTGAAACACCCTAACTATGTAGTCGTAGCGATTGAGCTTTTGCTGATTCCGTTATTGTTTGAAGCGTATGTCACTGCCATTTTGTTTACATGTTTAAATGCATGGATGATGGTTGTACGAATTCAAACAGAGGAGAAAGCATTAAATCAGTATTTGCTAAATTAATATTGAAAATCATTATCAATTGTGCTACACTTTCATTAATGATAAGCATTCTCAATCATGAAGGATGGACGGTGATCACATGACAATGATTTTCTTGCTCGGTACGGTGTGTGTATATAGTCTATTAATTGGCTTCGTATTAAAAGGTGTCTCCAAAAAATCTGCTTCCTGATTCCAGTCAATTGCGACTGATCGGGTAGCAGATTTTTTTTATTTCCTCAGATCAGAAGAAAAATCTCTTTATTTTGTGTAAAATGGTATCACATACATAACTGACTTTTCTAAAAACAAAGGGGTTTATCGTCATGAAAGACTTGTCTATTCGAGATTCGCTCGTTCAAACTACTGGAGCTTTATATCAAAGCTTTCTCAAAAGGAATGATCATGAGCGGGCAGCCAAACTTGCATCGATTATCAAAAAGGAAGCAGAAAAAGAAGTGTATATCGCTTTTACCGGCCACTATTCTGCTGGAAAGTCATCACTTGTGAATCATCTGCTTCATGATCACATTTTGCCAACGAGTCCAATCCCAACAAGTGCAAACTTGGTCGTCGTGAGGAAAGGGGAAAGTGAAGTGCAGCTTCACACCTCAGATGGCCGTTTTGCAAAAATGAGCGGCTCTTATGATAAAGAAGAAGTACAGCATTTCTGTAAGGATGGAGAACAGATTGAAATGGTGGAAATTAGCGGTGATTATAGAGGTCTTGAAGATCATGTGGCACTGATTGATACGCCAGGAATTGATTCAACGGATCATGCTCACTTTATGTCTGCTGCGTCTATTCTTCATCAAGCAGATGCTCTTTTTTACGTCGTTCACTACAACCATGTTCATTCTGAAGAGAACATTCGTTTTATTCGATCCATCAAAGAAAAAGTGCCAAATCTTTATTTCATCGTAAATCAAGTGGACCGGCATGATGAGCGTGAAACTGCATTTGAAGACTACAAAAATCAAGTGGTTGACATGCTCCTTAAAGAGGGCATTGAAGAAGATCATCTATACTTTACATCTGTAACCGATGAGACCCACCCAAGAAATGAAATGATTCGTTTAATCAAAAAACTGCAAGAATTACAGACATTGCCGAAGGCCTCACTTCGGGCTTATACGGACCAGAAAATTGAGCATGTCTTAAAAGAGCACATTGACTCGTTAAAAGAAGACCTGCAAGGTGAGGAGCTTGAGTCACAGCTCGAAGAAAAAAGAAAAGAAGTAAAAGAATTGGAAGCGAAAAATCACTTCATTGAAAATGGGGCCAAACAATTAGAAGAAGAAGTATCTACTGAAATCGAGAGCATTTTGAAAAATGCCAACCTAACGCCATTTAAAATGAGAGAACTCGCAAGTGACTATATTGAATCCAAAGCACCTGGTTTTAAAGTGGGACTGCTTTTTGCTAAAAATAAAACGGAGCAGGAAAAAGAAAAACGGGCCACTGACTTTTTAACAGATGTCAAAGCGAGAATGAAGGCAGAAGTGGACTGGCATATTGCTGAGCTGCTAAAAAAAGAAGTCAAGAAGCATCAGCTTGGTGAAGACTTATTAAATCAAGTGATGGCGTTTGAAACACCTGTGCAAGAATCACTCCTTGCAAGTGTGATTCATCAAGGTGCAACGTTCTCCAATGAATACGTGCTGCAATATGCAAAGGATGCTGGCGAAGCCTTGAGAAGACAGGCTAAACAGCAAGCGATGATACTGGTAGAACAAATGGTGGAGTCGCTGAAAGCCAAGCTTATGGAAGATAGAGCAGAGCAGCAAGAAAAATGGGCTCAGTCTGCAAAAGAGCTCGAAACACTCGATCAGTTCACCAAAAAAAATGAACAAATGAAGCGAGATATTCAGCATCTATGGGATATATGGCAAAATGGAACGGATGAAAAAATCGAAGAAGATTGGTTTTACGCGAAAAAGAGACAAATGCAGCATGACCAGCTAAAACAGGATCAAGTGACCATTCATCTTGAAGAGAGCGAACAAGAAAAACCGAACAAGCAGATAGAGCAACCTCAAATGCGTCAGGCACAGCATGTCACGACGGCACAGTCGATTGCCCAGTTTGAGCAGCTTTCTCAGATTTTATTGCCATTAGATGCACTCCAATCTCAAAGAAAGTCCTTTGAAAAACGAACAAAACGGCTGCAAGCGAAAGAATTTACACTCGCTTTGTTTGGGGCTTTTAGTTCGGGGAAATCTTCCTTTGCAAATGCTCTTGTCGGGAGAAAGGTGCTGCCATCCTCTCCCACACCAACAACGGCAACCATTAATAAGCTGACGCGGCCGACGGAAGATCACCCTCATGAAAGTGTCAAAGTGGTGTTCAAAACCGAACAGGATATATTAGAGGAGCTCAATCAGATCCTAGGATTTCCGGTCTCAGACGAAAAGGGAGAGACGTTACCATCAAAGCTCGAACGAACGCTGAAAAAAAGACAGCTTGAACAAGATCACCGCATTATTGTTGAACATTTTTTACAGGCGCATACCCGTTTCCTTGATCACATTACGAAGCAAACGCCGCTTCATGTCACTCTACAAGAACTGAGGCCATACGTGGCAGAAGAAGCTGTTTCTTGTGTAGTGAAGGAAGTGACGGTTTATTTGAGTACACCTCTAACAGATAAAGGGCTGACTATTGTTGATACGCCAGGCGCTAGCAGTATGAATAAGCGTCATACAGAAATCGCCTTTCAATATATGAAGGACGCAGATGCGCTTCTTTATTTAACTTACTACCAGCACTCTTTTTCGAAGGCAGATCGGTCATTTTTACGTAAGCTTGGGCTTGTAAAAGATTCATTTAGCATGGATAAAATGTTTTTTATTATTAATGCAGCTGATCTCGCAAAGGATCAAGCAGAGCTTGACACCGTCTTTGACTATGTGAAAAATGAACTTACAAAAGAAGGCATAAGAAACCCAAACCTTCACCATGTCTCGAGTAAGGAAGAGATCGAAGGAAAGGGAGAGACGGCTTATAATCAATACGCAAAGCTTAGAAAGAAGCTCGACTATTTTATTGAGGAAGAATTAACGAAAGATGCGATCGAGCTGTTATATTTTGAAGCTGGTACGTTATGTAGAACAGTCGACAAACTGCATGCGACGCTGCATCAGTCAGAAGATGAGAAGCAAGCGGAAAAGAAGAAGATAGATGCATCGTATGAAGCGATTCTTGATCAAATGAGTCATGTAAAACAATCTAAGCTAGTGACAGAAAGTGTGAAAAAGGACTTACTTGAGCAGCTCTATCATATTGTGCAGCGCCTGTCACTATTTGCGAATGATCTGTTAAAGACAGCCTTCTATCCTGGAATATCCCAAGGGAATTTCGGACAGCAATTGAAAAAAGCACTTGAGAAGGCACTAAAGGATTATGAATTTGAATTTGTACAGGAGTTAAAGGCACTTGATATCCGGATGGAATCGTTTATTCTTCAATACTTCCAAGAGGAATGGGAGAAAGGATTACAGGCGGCATGTGCAGATGACCCTTATTTTTATCTCTCACTGTCGCCGCCAGAAGAGAAAAATGCTGAACTGAAACAAATTGAAGTCGAAGCTGAACTGACGCCATTCGAACCGATCTTAAAGAAACAAAAATCAGCGAAAGTTTTCTTTGAACAGAATGGTAAGGCTGCTTTTATTGAAGGGATTCGAGACATTCTTCATCAGCTAACCACGAAATGGGCAGATAAAGAAAAAGAAGAATTACTAAGCAGGTACAACATGATGGTGAAGACGTTTACGGAAAGATATGAAACAGAAGCACTCGAGCAGCTAAATGAACAAAAACAAACATTTATCACGAGTCTCACGACAGATGCTAAAGAGCAGGCGGTCATTGAACAAGTTTATGAACAAACAAACGAATGGAAGAACCAGTTGAAATCCATTTGATTCATGGTAGACTAAATAAAAAAGAAAGCAGTTGATACAAAATGACGAGCGTACACGAAGAGATCTCCGCACACTCACAAAAGCAACATGCTCATATCCAGTCTTTTCTTGAGCTTGAACAGAAAAGAGAACAAGCAATAGAGATGGCTGTATTCAAATGTGAGCAAAACGAGCCATTTACAACAGACGAGATCAACGCCATTACGTCGAAGATGAATGAGCTTGCACGAGGCGGTATTGTTCCACTGCGTAAGCTAGTGACGAATGATATGGTTAGGGAGTATGTCGAGCGGAAACAGAAGTAAAAGAGTAACATTCTCTTTTTTGGTCATCTTAATGAATGTACCGAGAAAGGGGAATGATCATGAAAAAAAAGCAACAGGCAAAGCAGCAGGATAAGCGTGACCCTAAACAAAAAGACATGCCGTCCTATGCAGAAGCAGAATCGAAAAAAATGCAATACGGTCAAAAGTAAACAGGCTGCCTCTTCTTTTCCAAAAGAAGAAGGCGCCTTTTTTAAGTCTAGTTTTGCGTTCTGTGATAGAATAGGAGTATTGTTTTGAAAAGGGAGTTTATAAGAATGAGAAAACACGTACTGCTTGTAGATGGAATGGCGCTTTTGTTCAGATCGTTTTATGCGACAGCTGTCCATCGCAATTTTATGATAAATGACCACGGTGTGCCGACAAATGGAGTGAATGGCTATTTGAAACACTTATTAACAGCTGTACAGACATTTGAGCCAACTCATATTGTGTGCTGCTGGGATATGGGGAGTCAAACCTATCGAAACGAATTGTTTCAAGATTATAAAGCAAATCGTGGAGAGGCGCCTGTCGAGCTCATTCCGCAATTCGATTTAGCAAAAGAAGCTACAGAAGAACTAGGAATTGTGAACATTGGTTTAAAGGGCTTTGAAGCAGATGATTGCATTGGTACTCTTGCTGCGCTTTACCAAAAAGAAGCACGTGTGACTGTCCTAACTGGTGACAAAGACTTACTGCAAATTTTGAATGAACAAGTGACTGTGGCCTTGATGCAAAAAGGAATTGGCAATTATAAGCATTATACAAAAGCCTTATTTGAAGAGGAAATGGGAATCTCACCGAAGGCACTCATTGATATGAAAGCACTCATGGGTGATGCAAGTGATAATTATCCAGGTGTCAAAGGAATCGGAGAAAAAACGGCTTTGAAATTTATTCAAACTTATAAAACGATTGACGGTTTATTAGAAAATGTCCATGAACTAACGGCTGCACAGCAAAAGAAAATGCAAGCAGGGTTAGAAGATTTGAAGCTTTCTCGTCTATTGGCAGAGATCAAATGTGATGTCCCGCTCAGCTGCCCAATAGATGAAGCAAAAATGAACATCAATCAAGAACGTGCTGCTACTATGCTAAGGCACCATCAAATTAAAGGAATCGAACCGATGATGAATCGTTTAAATATAAGAGAGATCAGCTAAAGCCGATCTCTTATGTTCATCTTTTTGTATTGCTTTTCTTCGCGCTATTTTCTAGCTGAGATAGTGGCTGTTTATCTTTTGTTTGCGCATCACCTTGTGGGGTTGTCCCATTTGTGACACGACCTTTATTTTCTTTATCCAATCAGTATCACCTCACATACATTAGCATAACCGAAAAAAAGCGATTCATCCTTTAGAAAGGTGAATCGCTTTTCTTGCGAGCTGATCTGCTACTTGATTTTCCTTACTCGGAATCCATTTAATAAAAAATAAATCAAACTTGCTTTGAAGTTCGATCATCTCTTTAATAAAATGCTGAAAGGCTGGATTTTTAGCAAATCCTGCATTGGCTGCGCGGTCAACTACTTGTGAATCTGTGCGAAATGAAACGGTACGCAATCCTTTTTCCACGCAGATTTTCATCCCCTCGATCAGAGCAGAAAATTCTGCTTCGTGATTACTCATGGACCCTAGAGGAATGGAGAAGGATTCAGCCTTTCCATCATATTTGATGAAAATGCCGATGCCAGAGGGACCTGGATTCCCTGCACTCGCACCGTCAATGTAGATTTCTGCTGGCACATCATTTCACCCTTTCATCTAGCGGAACCATTTTTTTCGCTGCATATGCGTAAGGTGTTGCAATCGCAGCGACGATAAATTTAATGACATATGTCGTGATGAAAATTTCTATCCATACATGAATTGGATACGTGCCAAGAAAGGCAATGGTCGTGAAAATCAATGTATCAAGTAGCTGGCTAATCATCGTACTTCCGGCATTGCGCACCCAGAGCGCACCATCGGAAGGAAATATCCGGCGAATAAACGAATATACATAAACATCTAGCATTTGACTGATGATATAAGCAGCGAGACTGCCAAGTGCAACCCTTGGCATAAACCCAAATATGGTTTCCAGCGATGATTGTGAGATATCAGATGGAGCGGGATGGAAAAGCAATGCTTCCTGCATGACAACAGTTAGTGTTAGAAGGGTCGCAAAACCAATCCAAACAGCTTTTCTCGCTTCATTTTGGCCATATTTTTCATTCAATACGTCCGTTGCAAAGAACACACTGCCATATAAAATATTTCCAAGTGTTGCCGTTAGGCCAAATAATTCAACGGTTTTGACAACTTGTAAATTTGCGGCAACCGTCGCAAAGCCAATCCAGACAAAAAGGCCCATCTTGCCAAATCCTTTATAAAATAAAAGAACAATGATAAAATTAATGATCGCAAATAAGATCCAAATACCTTCATTAAACAAGTGACATGAACTTCCTTTCTCATTGTAAAATGTAACTTTTTGATTATAGCATAACGTATGTTTACCTTAAAAGCACGGGAAGGCGATGTGATCAATGAAATTAAGAGCACACTACACAATGAAAGTGAAATCGATTGGGGCCATTGCTTTTTATCAAGAAGATTGGTTGGAGCTAAAAGAGGCCCTAAGGTTAGCAAAACATATCGACAAAAAAGAACCCCAGTCACTTCTGTCATTTGAAGATGAAAAAGGGGCCATGTGGTCTATAAAAGAGCTTGAAAAGCTAAATGAAGAATTAAAGCTTGAACCGGATCAGCTTCAAGTCTATTTTGATGCAAGTTTTCATAAAGAAACAGGCGACTCTGGTCTTGGTGTTGTCGTCTACTATCAGCTAGGAAAAGACGCTTATCGATTGAGGAAAAATCAGCCTTTCCAAGGGAGCACTAATAATGAAGCAGAGTATGCGGCTTTATTTGAGGCAGTAAAAACTTTAAAAGACCTAGGAGCAAGCAGAAATTCTGTTACGATTAGAGGAGATTCACTTGTTGTCATGAATCAGTTAAAAGGAGAATGGCCTTGTTATGATGATGTACATAACAAATGGCTTGACCGAATTGAAGCGACTTTAAAAGAGCTGAAGCTGACGCCAACCTATGAAGCCATCGATCGGAAACAAAATGCAGAAGCGGATCAGCTTGCAAGACAGGTTCTTGCAGACGTCCCAATCGAAAGTACATTGAAATTAGAAGCAGACGGAGCTGAATAATGTGGATAAAAAAACAGCAGTACAAGAATTGACCGATCTTCAAGACACGTATTGTTCAGATTGTTTGATTAAGAAGCATTTTCGAAAAGAATTTGGCAAAAAATATGCCCATTCCTTTTGTATACAGCAATGCACCGTTGGAGAGAAAATAAAAGAATATGGCCAAACGCTACTCAAAAAATAAACGGATGCACCGGTTTTCCCTTCTCAAACATCCGTTCTTGAAAAAAAACGGATAGAATGTGTAAAAAAAGAACATATTCCGAAAAATGAGCCGATATAACTATAGAAAGTTTTGGTTGAGTTACTTTTTGACTAAGTGACGGATATTAGAGGAAAAGGGGAAGGCCGGTATGAATAATAAGGAGTTCGAAACGGTATTACATCGAACATTTCAAGAGGTGTACAGCGATCTAGAGCAACTTGTAGATGTAGCAAAGAAGGGAAGACCTTTTCTCGAAAAAGATATTTCTGAAATTGAACAACGACTGAAGCAAAATATTTTAGCAATTGAAATTCAACTGAAAATCAAATAAGAGAGGCATAAGCCTCTCTTTATTTTGCATCATTGATTTAGTTGATTAGATTTTTGTTACGTTTGCAGCTTGAGGTCCACGATTACCTTCAACGATTTCAAAAGAAACTTCTTGTCCTTCTTCTAAAGACTTGTAGCCGTCACCTTCGATAGCTGTGAAGTGAACGAATACATCGTCTCCGCCTTCAACTTCAATGAAGCCGAAACCTTTTTCATTATTGAACCATTTTACTTTACCGTTTTGCATATTGCTTTTTCCTCCTAGTACTGTAGCATACCTTTTGGCATACTAAAAAAAATTTTCATCACCTAACGACTTTGCAGTTGCTAAATGATGCTTCCACTATACACCATTAAAAGTAAAGCGTCAAGCAGGAGAGCCAAATTTTGAGCAGAATGTTTGATTTTTTTGATAAATAACAATAATAGCTAAACCGTCCCCATTTTCTGAAACTTTATGCACAGTTTGTCCGTATATAAAAAAAATACAGAAAGAGGTGCTATCATGAATCGTTATACACTCGAAGAATTTGTTCAGAATACGCAGCAGGAAGATAAGGGAGAAGGGGTCTTCGAACTTGAAACACCAAGACTTTTAGAAATTAATTTGACGGATACCATTTGGGCCAAAACAGGGGCCATGGTTTCGTACCGAGGCAAAATCAAATTTGAACGTGAGGGCGTGTTTGAACATGGTGTCTCAAAGATGTTCAAAAAAATGCTGTCAGGAGAAGGCACTTCCCTCATGAAGGCAACCGGTGATGGGAAATTATATGTAGCAGATCAAGGCAAAAAAATCTCAATTCTTCGTTTGGCTCAAGGCGAATCCATATTTGTGAATGGGAATGATTTGCTCGCATTTGAACCTTCAGTCCGCTGGGATATCAAATTGATGAAAAAAGTGTCGGGGATGCTTGCAGGGGGATTATTTAACGTCAAATTAGAAGGACCAGGTCTTGTTGCGATTACGAGTCATTATGAGCCGCTCACATTGATTGTTGAGCCGGGGGACTCTGTCTATACAGATCCAAATGCGACAGTTGCATGGTCAGGGGATTTAAAAACGGAATTTGTGACAGATGTTTCATTCAAAACCTTTATTGGTAGAGGAAGCGGCGAGTCTATTCAAATGAAATTTAGCGGAAGCGGATTTGTGGTCGTGCAACCATTTGAAGAAGTGTACACAACAAATGGAAATCAAGGATAAAGAAAAAAGTGTCCGTCAATGACGGACACCTTTTTTATGATAATGCGCGAGCATACGTTTTGTTATTCGTGATGAGATCTGATTGCTCAACGATATCTTCCAAAATGGTTTGAGAAGAATGCTTTAAGTGAAGATTTTTCATGTTTTGTTTCATGGTTTCTAACTTCTCTTCATCTTGAAGCAAGTTGGTCACAGATTCTAAAATGTCTTCATGTCTGTTGATGACGATGGCTGCACCATAATCTTCAAAGAAATGAGCATTTTCCTTTTCTTGTCCAGGGACAGGCTTGTAAAGAATGACTGGGACGCCGATTGCTGTTGCTTCTGTTAAAGTAATGCCACCTGGTTTTGTGATCATACAATCTGTTACTCTGAACAATTCATCAATTTGTTCCACATATCCAAGCGCCTTCAATTGATCTGGATGTGCTTGTTCAAGATCGCTTAGTGATTGTTTCAGCGCCGCGTTCTTTCCGCATACAACAACAATTTGTACTTCACTGTCTAGAAGCAATGCTTCACATAATTCCTTGACATTTTTCAGTACACCATGAGCACCGGCCATAATCAGAAGAACTTTTTTGTTTGATGATAATCCATATTTTTTATAAATCTTCGATTTTGGCACGTCTGCTTCAAATTGTGGTCTAATAGGAATGCCTGTCACTTTGACATCGCTTGGATGTGTGCCGATTTCGACTAATTTTTGTTTCACATAATCGGTTGCAACATAGTACCGGTCGATGTTTTCGTGTACCCAAATCTTATGAAGACAGAAATCTGTCATCACATTAAATGTTGGGATGACTTTTCCTGTTTTGTTCCGGTATTCAGGAACAACAATCATCGGGAATGTAATAATAATGATATCCGGATTGTGTAATTGAATAAGTTCATCAAGACGCTTATTTCCCATTTTTAAATAAATGTTAAATTTGCGTTTATTGTAAATTTTATCTACACCGTAATAAAACAAGCGATAAAATTGTTTCCCAATGGAAAAGCTCTTCAAGTATAAATATTGAGTCACTTCCGACACAATGGGATTTGATTCTTGATACAAATTAGAAACTACAACATGCTCAAACCCTTGGGATTTGCACTCATCATACAGTGTTTTAGCCACCTGCATATGTCCATTTCCATAATTTGCGGTCAAGATTAATATTTTTTTATTGGTATTCAAGAATATTCACCTCAAATGTAATCAACAACAACAAAATTTCGTACGAAAACTATTAATCTCATAGGTCTACATATACATAAAGATAACATATAAACAGTCAGAGCATATCATTCGTTACGAAAGAATTAAACTAATTTTAAAAAACAACAAGACTAAATTGATAATGGAAGACAGAGCCATTTGTATTTTAACACATTTTGGCCATTTATCATCAGACTACAGTCTATTTTATTCCCAAACGTATGGTGTTTCTTGATAAACATAATAATTGAGCCAATTCATAAACAGTAATGTGGCATGGGCTTTCCATCGATTCACTGGGACTAATGTGTCACCATCTTCTATAAAATAGTGGACAGGTTTTTGGACTGTATCATCCTTCAACAAATCTCTTTCATATTCCTGCTTCAATGTGTCTGTATCATATTCAGGATGTCCAGTTAAAAATACTTGTTTATCATCATCTGAAACAATTAAACAAACACCCGCTTCTTCAGAGATACTCAATACTTTCAAGTTCGGTGTGTTTTTTAATTGTTCTGTATTAATATCTGTATGCCTCGAATGTGGGACATAGTATACTTCATCGAAACCTCTGACTAATCTTTCTTTTTTCTCTTTCACAAGATGCTCAAATACACCAAATTTTTTCTCAGCAAGCTTGATTTTCTCAATACCATAATGGTGATATAGGCCTGCTTGTGCGCCCCAGCAAATGTGCAGAGTAGATGTCACATTCGTTTTACTCCAGTCCAAAATCTCCTGCAGCTCTTTCCAATAAGAAACTTCTTCAAAAGCTAAATGCTCAATTGGTGCGCCTGTGATAATCATTCCATCAAATTTCTTATGGCGAATCGATTCAAAGGTCGTATAAAATTCATCTAGATGCTCTCTCGATGTATTTTTTGGTGTGTGTGTACTTGGAATCAAAAACGTAAAGTACACTTGCAAAGGAGAATTCCCGAGCATTCTGAGTAGCTGCGTTTCAGTTTGTATTTTTTTTGGCATTAAATTTAAGATCACGATATTCAAAGGACGGATATCTTGCTTGAATGCCCTTGTCTCATCCATGACGAAAATGTTTTCACTCTCTAGTATTTGTTTTGCCGGCAGATGAACTGGTATGTTAATAGGCAACTCGCCACCCCCTGAACCAAAGCTAATTTCATTTCATTATAGGAACTTTCTGGCGATATTTCAATGTTTCAATTATGTTACAATGAAAAACAGAGCAAAAACAAAGCTGTTTCTCGAAAAAAAGGAGGCCGTTTATTTATGATCACAAAGCATTTATCAGATATTGACATCGCCCAAAAGGCAAAGCTGAGACCTATTCAAGACATCGCAGCAAAGCTGCAAATACATGACGAAGAATTAGAATGCTATGGTTTCACAAAAGCGAAAATATCTTTAACTATTTTTGACCGTTTAAAAGAACAAAAAGAAGGACATGTGATTCTTGTCACATCCATCAATCCAACGCCAGCAGGTGAAGGGAAGTCCACCGTCACAGTCGGACTCGGTCAGGCCTTCGAAAAAATAGGGAAAAAAGCAATCATTGCAATGCGAGAGCCTTCATTGGGTCCTACAATGGGCATAAAAGGCGGTGCAGCAGGTGGAGGATATTCACAGGTGCTACCAATGGAAGAAATCAATCTTCATTTTACAGGAGATTTTCATGCCATTACTTCTGCACATAATGCCTTATCTGCGTTCATTGATAACCATATCCATCACGGAAATGAACTTCGCATCGACGCGCGCCGCATTGTGTGGAAGCGAGTGCTTGATTTAAACGATCGTGCATTAAGACAGGTCGTTGTCGGACTTGGTGGACAGGTAAATGGATATCCTAGAGAAGACGGGTTTGACATCACGGTTGCCTCCGAAATGATGGCCATCCTTTGTTTAGCAGAAGACTTAACTGACTTAAAAAAACGTCTTTCTTCTATTGTTGTTGCCTATAATCAAGACGGGGAGCCAGTCACAGTTGGTGCACTTGGATATGAAGGTGTTCTGACGTTACTTTTAAAAGACGCACTCAAACCGAATCTTGTACAAACGATTGAAGGAACTCCGGCCCTCGTTCATGGTGGTCCTTTTGCCAATATTGCGCATGGATGTAATAGTTTAATTGCAACTAAAATGGCGGCGAAATTAGCCGATTATGTCGTAACAGAAGCTGGATTTGGAGCAGATCTTGGAGCAGAAAAGTTCCTGAACATTAAAACAAGAGCTGGTGATTTCAAGCCTGGTGCAGTGGTTATTGTAGCGACTGTCAGAGCACTAAAGATGCATGGCGGAATGAAGAAAACAGAACTCAAAGAAGAGAATACACAAGCTGTATTAAAAGGTATACATAATTTAGAAAAGCATATTGAAACTGTGCAAGCCTTCGGACTTCCATATATCGTCGCAGTTAACAGGTTTATCACGGATACAAAAGAAGAGATTCAAGCGATAGAAGATTGGTGCCTTGCACATGACCATCCAGTCAAAGCTGTGAATGTATGGGAAGAAGGAGGCGAAGGCGGGACAGCACTTGCCGAAGAACTCACGACACTTATTGAAAAGAAGAAGAACAGCTTTTCCTATTTGTATGAAGAGGATGAATCCATCGAAGAAAAATTATCTAAAGTTGCCAAAGCGGTTTACGGTGCAGACGGGGTCACACTCACTTCAAAAGCAAGAAAGCAGCTGGCAGCCATCGAGGAAAACGGCTGGGGGCATTTACCGGTTTGTATGGCAAAAACGCAATATTCACTTTCTGAGGATCCGGCTTTAATTGGGAGACCTAAAGGCTTCACCATCACGATTCGTGAGTTAAAACCATCTGTAGGAGCAGGATTTATTGTTGCTTTAACTGGAAGCATTCTGACAATGCCTGGATTACCTAAAAAACCTGCGGCGCTCGAGATGGATTTATTAGAAGACGGCAGTGTGACAGGACTCTTTTAACCGGAAGCATAAAAAGCGATTTTATAAAAGAAGCATGTTACGATAGGAAAAAGTGAATCCTAGGAGGCTATGAGATGTCAATTTATGATATTCAGGTCAAAACCATTAACGGTCAAGAAAAATCAATGGCAGATTACAAAGGAAAAGTCCTCATTATTGTTAACACAGCAAGCAAATGTGGACTAACTCCTCAATTTAAACAACTGCAAGAACTATATGATCAATATCATGAAAAAGGCCTTGAAATTTTAGGATTTCCATGTAACCAATTTATGAACCAAGAGCCAGAAGGAGAAGAAGCCATTCAAGAATTCTGTTCTTTGAATTATGGGGTGACCTTCCCTATGTTTGCGAAAGTAGATGTCAATGGTGACAATGCGCACCCGCTGTTCAAACATTTAACAAGTCATGCAAAAGGTGTACTTGGGACGAAAACAGTGAAATGGAATTTTACAAAATTTATCGTGGATCAAAACGGAGAAGTCACTGAGCGTTTCTCTCCGAAAACATCACCAAAAGAATTAGAAAGCTCCATCATTGCTCTTTTGGACAAATAAGGTGCTGACCGTCATGCAGAAAAAACAATTGGAGGCAGCTGCCTCCTTTGTTTCAGATTGGCTGAAAGATGAACCGACTGGACACGATGCGGCTCATATTGATCGCGTGCGGCAGCTTGCCCGCCAAATTTCTAATCAGGAAGGCGGCTCCCAGTTTGTGATTGAGATGTCAGCGATTGTTCATGATGTCATTGATGAAAAGCTGTCGAGTGAATGGAGGATATCACCAAAGCGGCTTGAACTTCAGCTCCTTTCTTGGGAAGTTCATACGCGGGATATTCGTTATATCATGGACATCATTACAACGATGTCTTTTCGTCATCGACATAAACACAATAGGCCAATATCGTTAGAAGGGGCCATTGTTCAAGACGCAGATCGGCTCGATGCGATAGGAGCAACCGGTATTGCGAGGGTGTTTACTTATGCAGGTGCAAAAGGGGAACCCCACTATTCAAAGGACACGCAGCAGGGCTCCGTACTAAAGCATATGGAAGAAAAACTGCTCAAATTAAAAGACTTAATGAATACTCGTTCTGGAAAGCAGCTTGCTGAGGAGCGGCATAATTTGATGAGCCTGTTTATTAAGACATGGAAAGAAGAATGCGGCCTTACAGATGAGTAGGGTCTTTATGTGTGTAAGGAGGATGTATAGATGAAAATAACAGCGATAGAACCGACGCCAAGTCCAAATACGATGAAGGTCATCTTGACAGAAGCGCTTTCCGGCGGTAAAAGCAACAACTACAAAAAGGATCAAAAAGACGAAGCGCCAGAGATGATTAAACGTATTTTAAACATTGAAGGTGTAAAAGGTGTTTATCATGTCGCAGATTTCTTAGCGGTTGAGCGTAATGCAAAGTTTGACTGGCAGGGCATTTTGCAGCAGGTCAGAGAAGCCTTTGGTCAAGAAACAGAAGGCCTTCAGGAAGGATCGCAGTCTGGTGGTGACACATTTGGCGAAGTCAAAGTGTTTGTCCAAATGTTTAATGGAATTCCGATGCAAGTTAAATTAACGGACGGAGAAAGAGAAGAGCGATTCGGCATGCCTGAACGCTTCCAAGCAGCTATTTTAAAGCTCAGAAGCAGTTCAGACAATGTCGTATTTGAACGTGTGTGGAAAGAGCATGGCGTTCGTTTTGGTGACTTTGCAGATATTGGCCAAGAAGTCACAGAAGAGCTGCAAGCAGCCTATGACGACGAGCGTTTAGCCCGCTTAACAGAAGCGGTCAAAGAAGGACAAGAAGCTGTAGATCGACAGGTGAACCGAAAGGCATATGATGTAACAGAAGATATGCTGCGCGAGGAAGACTGGAAAAAGCGTTTTGCCCATTTAGAGCAAATGCTACCAGAGCAAAAGGATATCCCTGTTTTAATGAAAGCAATGGAGGACCCTAAAACATCCATTCGCAGACAAGCTGTTGTGAATGCTGGAATGATTGAAGATCCTGCTATTTTGCCTATTTTATATAAAGGGCTTAAAGATAAAACAGTGACAGTCCGCAGAACCGCTGGAGACTGCATTTCAGACCTTGGTGACCCGAGCGCTATAGAAGCAATGATTGAATCATTAAAGGACCCAAGTAAACTTGTTCGCTGGCGTGCAGCGATGTTTCTTTATGAAGAAGGTGACGAAACAGCACTTGACGCATTAAAAGAGGCTGAGCAAGACCCTGAATTTGAAGTCAGCCTTCAAGTGAAAATGGCGATTGAGCGTATTGAGCATGGAGAAGAAGCGAAAGGGTCAGTATGGAAGCAAATGACAGAAAGTAGAAAAAATGCATCAGAATGATGAGACTTATGAGCAAGCTGCCTATCATTGGCAGCTTGTTTTTCTTAAAGTCATAGACAGAAAAATTTTTTTAGAAAAATTATTTTGAATATTGTTGAAATATGCGAAAAAACTCTATATAGTAGTACCAATATAGAATATTGGAGGTCAGATTTTATGACACGAACCTTGCTGAGCGCTAGCTTCAGCAAACATGTTTGTCATCGTTCATTCATCGGTGGCTAAATAAACAGAAAATTTGTAAAATAAAATCAACTCAAAATCATACAGTCAACAAGACTTGTAGTATAGGAGGCTTTTTAAACAGATGGCAGAACTTCGTAGTAATATGATTAAACAAGGAATTGACAGAGCACCTCACCGAAGCTTACTAAGAGCAGCGGGGGTAAAGGATGAGGACTTCGGCAAACCATTTATTGCTGTATGTAATTCCTATATTGATATTGTCCCAGGACATGTCCATCTTCAGGAATTCGGAAAGATTGTGAAAGAAGCTATTCGTGAGGCTGGCGGGGTCCCATTTGAATTTAATACGATTGGGGTCGATGATGGAATTGCAATGGGGCATATCGGGATGAGATATTCACTACCAAGCCGTGAAATCATTGCTGACTCTGTCGAAACCGTTGTATCTGCTCACTGGTTTGATGGAATGGTTTGTATTCCTAACTGCGATAAAATCACACCGGGGATGATGATGGCAGCGATGCGTGTCAATATTCCGACGGTCTTTGTCAGCGGTGGCCCGATGGAAGCGGGTAGAACAAGTGATGGTAGAAAAATTTCTCTTTCTTCTGTATTTGAAGGCGTCGGTGCATATCAGTCAGGTAAAATTAACGAAGAGGAATTAAATGAATTAGAACAGTTTGGCTGTCCGACCTGCGGATCTTGTTCAGGGATGTTTACAGCAAACTCAATGAACTGTTTAGCAGAGGCGCTTGGCATTGCTCTTCCTGGAAATGGAACGATTTTGGCGACATCACCAGAGCGAAGAGAATTTGCGAAAAAGTCAGCAAAACAACTGATGGAGCTCATTAAAAAGGATATTAAACCGCGTGATATTGTGACTGAAAAAGCCATTGATAACGCATTTGCACTAGATATGGCGCTTGGTGGTTCAACGAATACTGTTCTTCACACACTGGCGATCGCAAATGAAGCAGGTGTTGAATATTCACTTGAACGTATCAATGAAGTAGCAGAGCGTGTGCCTCATTTATCAAAACTAGCGCCGGCTTCAGATGTTTATATTGAGGATTTACATGAAGCAGGCGGCGTCACAGCTGCGCTAAATGAATTGTCCAAAAAAGAAGGCGCACTTCATTTAGATACAATGACCGTCACAGCGAAAACGCTTGGTGAGAACATTGCCGGTCATGAAGTCAAAGACTATAATGTCATTTATCCAATCGATAAGCCATTTACTGAAAAGGGCGGCTTAGCCGTTCTATTTGGAAACCTTGCGCCAGATGGAGCTATCATTAAAACGGGCGGTGTACAAGATGGGATCACACGTCACGAAGGGCCTGCGATTGTATTTGAATCCCAAGAAGAAGCTCTTGAAGGCATTATTAATAGAAAAGTAGAAGCAGGACATGTTGTCATCATTCGCTATGAAGGACCTAAAGGCGGACCTGGTATGCCAGAAATGCTTGCTCCTACTTCACAAATTGTCGGGATGGGACTTGGACCAAAGGTTGCTTTAATTACAGACGGACGTTTTTCCGGCGCTTCTCGCGGCTTGTCTATCGGACACGTCTCTCCTGAAGCAGCTGAAGGCGGCCCGCTTGCCTTTGTTGAAAATGGTGACCATGTCGTCGTCGATATTGAGCAGCGCATTTTAAGTGTCGATGTTCCAGAGGAAGAATGGGAAAAAAGAAAAGCCAACTGGAAAGGCTTTGAACCAAAAGTGAAAACTGGCTATCTTGCTAGATATTCAAAACTTGTGACATCAGCCAATACAGGCGGAATCATGAAAATTTAATCTGAAATAGAACATTTGAAAATTGGCTCTCTCTATAGTATCCTTTATTCACAACAAAAGGATTTTAGAGGGGGCTTTTTTATGTCAATGGCATATGAAGAATATATGCGCCAGCTCGTTGTGCCAATGCGCCAAGAGTTGACAAGTGCAGGATTCCAAGAACTGACGACGGAAGAAGAAGTAGAACAAACGATGCAAGAAGCTGAAGGAACAACATTTGTTGTTGTAAATTCTGTATGCGGCTGTGCGGCAGGATTAGCACGCCCTGCAGCGACTCAAGCTGTGATGAAGGCAGAAAAAGCGCCAAACAAAATTGTCACAGTATTCGCTGGGCAGGACCGAGAAGCTACGGCAAAAATGAGAGAATATTTCACTGGTGAAGAGCCATCATCTCCTTCTATGGCCCTTTTAAAAGGAAATGAGCTCGTTCATTTTATCCCGCGTGACGAAATTGAAGGTCATGAAATGGAAGATATCATGAAAAATGTCTTAACTGCATTCGAAAAACATTGCTAATACACGTGTTGAAATGCCCTGCGATCAGATCAGGGCATTTTTTCTTGATCATGATGGAGGAACGATATGCTCATTACTACAAGCTTTAGAGCGAATGAACAAACGATTGAAACAGCGAAGGCACTTGCAGAAGATTTACATGGTGAGTATGTAGAAAGACGCAAACAATCTGTCAAGCAGCTTGCGCTGAAACGAGGAGATGTCCTTGTTGTCGGGAAAGAAAGATTTGAATGGTATCAGCCAAATGGTGAAAAGTTCTTCTTTCATCCAAGCTCAGCGATGTTCAGGGTGAAGCGGCTCTTGCGCGAAGAAAAGGATCCTTTAATTGAAGCAGCACAGCTAAAGCCAGGCGATTCCTTTTTAGATTGCACACTTGGCTTAGGATCTGATGCGATTACTGCAAGCTTTGCGGTAGGCAGGAAAGGAAAGATCGTCGGTATTGAAAAGAATTCGATTACGGCATTACTTGTGCGAGAAGGACTGAATACATGGGAGACGGGGATAGAGGAAGCAGATGAAGCGATGAAACGGATATCTGTTATCAGTGGTGACAGTATCGAGCAGCTAAAGAAGTATCCTGACGGTTCATTTGATGTCGTCTATTTTGACCCAATGTTTGAGGAATCGATTCAAGAATCTACAAGTATAGCGCCGCTGCGTCATGCGGCAGAGCACGACTTTGATCACGAAGCAGCCGTGCAAGAAGCATTAAGGGTGGCAAGAAAAAGAGTGGTGTTAAAAGATCATTGGAAAAGTACACGATTTAAAGCGGACTCTTACCAATTTCAGGTCATCAAACGAAAAACAGCCCAATTTCATTATGGGTATATCGAGAAAGAAAAAAGCCCTTACTAAGGGCTTTACAGCGTGTAGACAAACCCTCGCATTCGTTGTCAGTCCTGCGTGCTGGTGCTCACGAATGTCAAATTCGCTCCGCGCCAGTACTCGTCCTTCCTAGACTTCAAAGGTTTTCTATCACGCTGAAAAGAAGACAAAGGGCTAAAATCAAGATCATTTTAGCCCTTTGTCAACAATCTGAAAAGCCCTTACTAAGGGCTTTTAATCCGTAATCTCCATATAGACAAAATAAAACAGTGTCAGCAAGGAAGCTGTGACGAAAAAGCCTTCAAGCATACCCATTCCTCCCAAATTTTAGTTGCCTGTACTGTAATTGTAAACGTTTTATTATGAAAAAGAAAGTCTCAAATCAGTGACCAAATTGAATGACTGAAAATTCATTATATGCTAGAATAGCAGTATGATAACTTATGGAAGGAATTAGATATCATGAAGATGTGGATGAGAAAAACGCTTGTTGCGCTCTTTACAATTGCAACTTTTGGTTTGGTTTCTCCTCCGTCAGCTTTGATGACAGACAAGCCATCTGAACTTTCTTCACCTGATAAAACGCCTTATACAGCGGTTTATGATTCATCAGATGAATTGCGCAGCTGGGGACGATCGCAAGAGGCAAGCGAAGATCAGGTAGACCCCTTTGAGCAATATAAGGAAGAGGTTCTATCAAGTGCAGAAAATCAATCCTTTCTCAAATTCGGCCGTAAAATCACACCTGTCATTGAAGACGAGTACAGAGAAGAGATTCAACCGAAAATTGAACAAGTGTTAACCGATGTTTTAACAAATTTCAAAGATGACGAAAAATTTCAAGATGTTGTGTTAACTGATCAGCCTTCAAGCGGAAATGGTGAAAAAATCTTTCACATCTACAACCGGAAGACTGGAGAAGATTTGCTCCGTTTTCATGTGAGAAGAGATCAGCCGCCACACAGCGGATATTGGTTTAACTTTCACTACCATACAGCAGAAGATGGATTCCAGACGCATCATGAACTCGGTAATATTTACTGGGACAAAAACACCCCGCCGAGCTGGATGAGCCACTAGAAGGAGATGTCATGCCAATTGAAAAAGTATACAATGAACGAAATGGTGCAGATTACAAAACAAATGTTAAACGAACGTGGAGTGAAAATTGAAGATATTGCACACATTGTGCTAAAGCTTCAAGAAAAATATCATCCAAACCTTCCACTTAGTGTCTGTATTGAAAATGTTGAGAAAGTGTTGAAGAAAAGGGAAATTGTCCATGCGGTTTTAACAGGACTTGCCCTTGATCAGCTGGCTGAAAAAAAGCTATTGCCAGAACCTTTGCAGCACTTAGTCGAAACAGATGAGCCGCTATATGGAATTGATGAGATTATTCCGCTTTCCATTGTCAATGTATATGGATCAATCGGTTTGACCAACTTCGGTTATTTAGATAAAGAGAAATTCGGTATTATCAGAGAATTAGATGAAGGTCGCCCAGGTGAAGTGCATACCTTCCTTGATGACCTTGTCGCTGCGCTTGCCGCAGCAGCAGCTAGTCGTATTGCTCACTCACACCAAGATATTAAGGACGAAGAGCAGGATCGGGTGAATCAAGTATAAAAAGAAAAACATGTCTGCTCCTCATGCAGGCGTGTTTTTTTGGTTTAAACAAAAGCAGAAATAAGGTAAACTACAACAAGAACATAAATAAAGGATGAAAAAAATGAAACAATACAAAGAGTTATGCCGTCATGTATTACAGCACGGGGATGAAAAAGGTGACAGAACGGGAACAGGCACAATCAGCACGTTCGGTTACCAGATGAGATTTGATTTGCAGGAAGGATTTCCACTTTTAACAACAAAGAAATTGCACCTGAAATCAATTATTCATGAGTTACTTTGGTTTTTAAAAGGTGATACAAATGTCAAATACCTTCAGGAAAATGGTGTCCGTATATGGAACGAATGGGCAGATGAAAATGGTGAACTGGGCCGTGTGTACGGAGCGCAGTGGCGATCTTGGGCTAGTGGAGACGGTGAGACTGTTGATCAGATCACAAAGCTGATCCACGATATCGAGCATAATCCCAATTCAAGAAGACTAATCGTCAGCGCTTGGAACCCGGGTGAAATTGATCAAATGGCGCTGCCACCATGTCATTGTCTGTTTCAATTTTACGTATCAAACGGAAAGCTTTCTTGCCAGCTTTATCAAAGATCGGCAGATATCTTTTTAGGCGTGCCATTTAATATTGCTTCATATGCTCTTCTTACGATGATGATTGCCAAAGTCACAAATCTTGAGCCAGGAGAGTTTGTTCATACGCTAGGAGATGCTCATATTTATCAGAATCATCTTCCTCAGGTGAACATGCAACTAGAGCGTGAGGAACGTGCGCTTCCGCAGCTTCGCATCACAAGAGATGTGAAGAGTATTTTTGATTTCACGTTCGATGATTTTGTACTTGAAAACTATGATCCGCATCCGCATATTAAAGGAGAAGTCAGTGTATGATTTCGATGATTGTGGCGACAGGAAAAGACAGAGTCATTGGTCAAGATAATCAAATGCCTTGGCATTTACCAGCTGATTTAGCATATTTTAAGAAGGTCACAGGTGGCCATACGATTGTCATGGGCAGAAAAACGTATGAATCCATTGGACGAGCGCTGCCTAACCGCCGTAATATCGTGCTCACAACAAGTTCTTCTTTTGAAGCAGAAGGATGCGAGGTTGTCCATTCCATTGCCGATATTTTGGCAATTGGAAAAGGTGAGACAGAATTATTTATCATTGGCGGGTCTAAGCTGTATGAAGAAATGATGCCATATGCGGATCGTCTATATATCACGCATATCCACCATGCGTTTGAAGGAGACCGCTACTTTCCTCATTACGATGAAAACAAATGGACGGTTGTATCACGCGAAAAAGGCCATCGTGACGAAAAGAACCCCTACAATTATGAATTTGTCGTTTATGACAAAAAAGGATAAATGAGTAGGAGGAGTACGGTTGTTTCGTTATTGGTTTTTAACGATTTATGTTGTTGTATCCTTTTTTAAAAGTATGAGGCATTTGCATGCCCATGAATTAACTGATCCGCGCATTTCCTATACGAAACGAATGCATCTCATACATGAGCATGCTAAAAGGTTTGCCCGGGGCTGTATTGATCAGTCAGGATCAGTCATGACCATTCACCAGCAAAAGAAGCTGCCGGATGGGCCCGTTATTTATATCACGCAAGCACTGAATCCAGTTACGATGACATTATTAATTGGCCATCTTGAAAAACCATTTGCTTTTATGGCAAAGCCGAATCTTTTTCGATATCCCATTTTAAAACAATGGCTGAAAAAGATGGCGGTAATTCATCAGAATCAATCTGATGATGCCTTATTAGAAGAAGCAAAGGAAAGAATTCTATCTGGTCAGAGTGTATTGCTTTCAGAAGCACAGCGCCACATGGCGGAGGCACTTGCTGAAGATTGTGATTGTCCGGTTGTACCGATTGAAACAAGTGGAACGGATCGTCTATTAACTGGTAAAGTCGTAAAAAGGCTGCACCCTGTGAATGTTGATATTCATATTAAAGCACCTGTTATGATGAGCGATTACGCCCAAAAGCGGGCATAGAAAAACCAGCATCCGAAGTGGATGCTGGTTTTTTTCATGCAGCAGGAATGTTCACACAGTAGAACAGAATGCAGAAGAACATTGATGCACTGCCGCCTAGAACAAAGCTGTGCCAAATCGCATGATGATAGGGGATCTTCCGCCAAATATAAAAGATGGTTCCGACCGAATACAATAGACCGCCTAACAGTAAGAGGCCAAACCCTGGACCTGTTAACCCAATGTAAAGTGGTTTGATGGCAATGATAATCATCCAGCCCATTAATAAATAAACGAGGGTAGACACAATGATAAACCGTTTGACGAAAAAGATTTTAAAGACAATTCCACCAGCAGCAAGAGCCCATACAATCGCAAGAAGCGTATAGCCGAGTGCGCCTTTTAATGGTCCGAGTAAAAAGGGCGTATAGGTACCAGCGATCAATACATAAATAGCCGAGTGGTCGAGAATTTCAAATACATCTTTTGTTTTTTTGTGCCGAATGCTGTGAAGCAAGGTTGAGCTTAAATAGAGCAGCAGCATGGATGCGCCAAATATTGAAAAGCTCACAATCTCTGTGACAGTGCCGTATTGAACAGCGAATAACACGAGAAACACAATGGCTGGAATGGATAAAATAACGCCAATGCCATGTGTAATGGCGTTTGCAATTTCTTCTTTTACAGTAAACAATGGATGTCCTCCTTTTATTGAACCGGTATATAACCATCAAGTGACTTCAGGAATGAAAGGCCTTCAAGTGTAATCTTTGTGCCCGCCCTGCCTTTTCCTTTCGTCACGTATGCTTTTTTCTCAAGGTCATCTAATCGGCTCCTCACCTGCTGAGGGGTCAACGGGATGTCGCCTTGCTTGCTTAATTCAGACAAGATGCGTCTGCTGGCGGCTTCACCTTTCTCATTGAGAGATTTAATAGCTTCTAGCAGAAAAACAAACTCTTGCTTTTCCATTAATGTAAGTTGATGTTCTTCCTTTTTTCCTTTTACCTCCGGCGAAAGAGGGGTTAACACAAAAGGCGGCAGGTGGTGTAAAAATACCGTTTGCCCCTCGAGAACGACTGCAGCATAATGAACGATATTCTTGAGTTCCTGTACATTTCCTTCAAACGGATACTCCTGCAAGGTTTCCCAGACACTTGGATCAATATCAGGCGCCATGCCCAGCTCCTGAAAGAAAGCAGTTGTTAACACAGGAATATCTGTTTTTCGATCTGCTAATGACGGCAAAGGCAAATGGAAAATATTTAAGCGATAAAACAGTTCAGGTAAAAAGGTAGATGAAACCCTCAATGCCTCTAATGATAAAGACGAAGTGGCAATGATTTTTGTTGCAGGAGAAATTTCTAGAAAACGAATGACCTGATGCTGCATTGGAATACTTAATGAGGCAATTTCGTCTAAATAAACAATTTGACGGGTTTTTTCCGTGAAGGCTTTCTGCAACGTAGCTTCATCTAGGACGGGACAATATAGATGTGTCAGTGAAGCGTTTGAAGCCGATGCATGAGCAATTTCATAGGCAAATCGCGTTTTGCCTGTGCCAATTTCTCCTGTGATCAAGACTGGCTGTTCGTGTTTTGTGAATTGCTTTGCTAGGTGAATGGCACGCTTTATTTCTTGATGCTTTCCATATATAGACGTAAACGAATGAGTGGTCATCGGGTGATTCCTTTCTTTATGGTTCTAATTGGTTCAATTGTAACACCCAATAAAACCAAATGTACAGAGAAACGAAAAAGTTTATGAAATTTCTGCTTGATCCATGATCTATTGGTTTATTTTTTGAATATTCATGTTATAATGACAAATTAAATAAGGTTAAAGAGAAAGGATCTTGTACATGAAACCGTTGCTCAAAGAAAACACGCTAATTCAAGTGAAAGACATTTTAAAGGCCCATCAAAATTTGAAGGATGTAGTCATTCATACACCTCTTCAAAAAAATGAGCGACTTTCTGAACGATATGAATGTAATGTCTACTTAAAAAGAGAGGACCTTCAAGTAGTTCGTTCCTTTAAATTAAGAGGCGCTTTTAATAAAATGAGCCAGCTTCCAAAAGATAAACTAAAAAACGGCATTGTCTGTGCAAGTGCAGGAAACCACGCACAAGGCGTTGCTTATTCTTGTAAATATCTAGGTATCCACGGGAAAATCTTTATGCCTGCTACGACACCAAGGCAAAAAGTATCTCAAGTGGAGCTTTTCGGAAAAGAATATGTTGAAATTATCTTAACCGGAGATACGTTCGATGATTCATATCATGAAGCAGTGAAATGCGGAGATGAAGAAAAGCGTGAATTTATCCACCCGTTTGATGATCTAGAGGTGATGGCAGGACAAGGAACGACTGCTGTAGAAATATTAAATGATATCGAAGTGGAGCCTCACTTTTTATTTGCAAGTGTTGGAGGTGGAGGCCTGTTATCTGGAGTGGGTACATATATCAAAAATATCGCCCCAGAAACTGAAATCATCGCAGTCGAACCGCTTGGCGCAGCTTCACTCCATGCTTCCCATGAAAAGGGTAAGGTTGTGACACTTGATTCCATTGATAAGTTTGTAGACGGAGCAGCGGTTCAGCGGATTGGCGAAAAGACGTTTACATCTCTACAGTCTGTTGTTGATAAAATTAGTCTTGTACCTGAAGGGAAAGTATGTACAACCATTTTAGAGCTTTATAATCAATGTGCGATTGTAGCAGAGCCGGCAGGCGCACTTCCGATCGCAGCGCTTGATGCCCACCGCGAGGAGATTAAAGGGAAAAATGTTGTCTGTATTGTCAGTGGAGGAAATAATGACATTGGCAGAATGCAAGAAATTAAAGAACGGTCGATGATCTATGAAGGGCTTCAACATTACTTCATTGTCAATTTTCCGCAAAGAGCAGGTGCGCTTCGGGAATTTTTAGATGAAGTATTGGGGCCAAATGATGATATCTCCCGCTTTGAATATACGAAAAAGAATAACCGAAGCAAAGGACCTGCGCTTGTTGGCATCGAATTGAAAGAAAGAGATGACTATACGGCGCTCATTGAACGGATGAATAAAAAAGGATTCCATTATGTTGAAGTGAATAAAGATCAAGATTTATTCCACCTATTTATTTAGGCTTAACAGAACATGGGAAAAGAGGATTGATCGTTTGTGCTGCTCAAAACAATATGTTTTAGACGGATGGATGGAGCTCAGATCAAGGTAACAGAAGTTCCTGTACTAAAGGGAGATGAGCCGCATGGTTTCATGCTCACCTTTAGACTTGAAGCTTTCTTGAAAAAAGTCTATGTATCTAAAGGAAAGAGAACTGTGTACTCTTTCAGAGAGGATGTGAAACGTAACGTCAAGTGGAGCACATATGAGCAGATCTATCAGGAGCCTACACTGAAACACAATGCGTAAAAAGGAATCTTTGTCAAAGGGAGTGAGCGGCTGTTTTGAAATGGCTGCTGCTCAGCTTGGCAAGGATTTTTTTCATGTAACCAAGAAAATGTGACAATTTCAAAAACGTTCTGACAGTTGTTTTCAACTATGCGCGAAATAAGGTAATATCATATGTAAAGACTAAGACAGCAAGGATGAGACGATAGTGAAACAAATTAAAATTGTAACAGATTCTACTGTGGACCTTCCGCAAGAAAAAATCAATGATCTTTCGATTCACGTGATTCCGCTCAATATCTCCATTTCTGGGGTTGATTATATTGACCGAGTGAATATACAGCCAGATGAATTTATTGAAAAAATGGAGGCCGCTGAAGAATTGCCGAAAACGTCTCAACCTGCGATCGGTCAATTCGTCGAGTTATATGAAAAGCTAACGGCAGATGGAAGCGAAGTCATTAGTATCCATTTAACGGGCGGAATGAGTGGTACAGTTCAAACTGCTGAAAGCGCTTCGAAAATGGTAGACGGAAACATTACCGTGATTGATTCAAACTTTATTTCCTATGGATTAGGATTTCAAGTCACCAAAGCAGCCGAACTTGCACAAAATGGTGCAAGCCGCGAAGACATTATTAAAGAAATGGATAAAATCCGCCTTGAAACAAAGCTATTTGTCACAATCGATACATTAGAAAATCTCGTAAAAGGTGGAAGAATTGGAAGAGGGAAGGCGCTGATCGGCTCACTTCTTCACATCAAACCAATTGCCAGCTTAACAGACGGGGTGTATACGCCGGAAGCGAATGTGAGAAGCTATTCTGCTCTTGTCCGCTATTTAACCAAACAGTATGTACAGGCGGTGAAAGGAAAAACAGTTCAAGCCATTGGGATAGCGCATGCAGATGCATTAGAACTCGCTGAAAAGCTCAAATCAGCGCTGCTTGATCATACACCTGAAGCTCTTGTCGACATTGCCTACACTACACCGATTATTTCGTGTCACACTGGAAAGGGCGCAATAGGTTTTACTTTTTATACCGATTGATTTGAAAAAGGGGATGGACGTGTCATGCTTAACAAAAGGGGAGCCTCACTTGGTGCGCTTATGATCATAAGCGTGCTTCTTTTAGTCTCATGTTCAAATGGACAAATCAAAGATGCGTTAAATTATCAAATACAGCCGTTTGAGTATGAAAATCAGGATGGACAAAAGGTGTCGTTAGATGATTTAAAGGGGAAAGTATGGGTGGCAGATTTTATATTCACAAGCTGTGAAACGATCTGTCCGCCGATGACCGCGCATATGACAGAGCTGCAAAAACGGTTAAAAGAAGAAAAATTGGATGCACGTATCATTTCCTTTAGCGTGGACCCGGAGGTAGATTCACCGAAAAAGCTAAAAGAATTTGCAAAAGCATATCCTTTATCCTTTAAAAATTGGGATTTCCTCACTGGCTATTCACAGTCTGCGATCGAAAAATTCGCAATGAAAAGCTTTAAAACCATTGTGAAGAAACCTGAAGATGAAGACCAAGTGATTCATCAGTCATTGTTTTTTCTAGTTGATCAAGAAGGAAAAGTGATGAAGAATTATGATGGTGTACAAAACACGCCATATGATGACATCATCAAGGACATCAAAACGCTGATCCGAAGCTAGCATAAAGATGTTCAAATGAGCAAAAACATGATACACTTTTTTAATCAGAAAAAGGAGGGACATCATCGTTTGAAGGCTCGTTTGATTTTGATTGTGATGTCTCTAGCTTTTGTTCTTTCTGCATGTTCCGCGCAAGAGGCTAGCATAAAGGATAAACTAGAAGACACACAAGACGTAAAAGAACATATTACCATCGCAGCGGTTGGAGATTCCTTAACAGAAGGAATCGGAGATCAACAAAAAAAAGGATATGTAGGCATGACCCGTGATAAGCTAGAAGCGGTGGATGGCGTGCAATCTGTCACATTAAAAAACTATGCCATTAAAGGCAGTAGAACGGTAGATTTATTAAAAAGATTAAAAGATAAAAAGGTGCAAGACGGTCTGAAAGATGCTGACTATATTTTCTTTACGATCGGCGGCAATGACTTAATGCATGTCGTCCGTCAAAATGTGCTCAATTTGACGTTTGCTCCTTTTCAAAAAGAGCAAGGGCCTTTTGAGGAGCGCTTTAAAACCATTCTTGCTCAGCTGAGAGAACATAATGACCATGCAAAGATCATGTATGTAAGCATGTATAATCCTTTTAAATTCAGTCTCACTGAGCTGAAAGACATTGATGAAGTCGTCAAAGACTGGAATGCTGTCGCCAAGAAGGAACTGAAAAAAGATGGCAATGCTGATATGATCAATGTAGCAGATTTATTTGAGGAAGATTCTGATGAAAAATTACTGGCAGATGATGATTTCCACCCAAACCAAAAGGGGTACTCTCTTATGGCAAATCGTTTATTCTCCAAAGTGAAAAAAGAAGGACTGCCGAAGGAATAGGGTGAACGTATGAAAAAGTGGAAAAGCTTATTTTTTATTTTACTTGCAATCAATCTATTGATTGTACTTGCCTGCGGTATTTTGATGTTACTGCCAAGCGGTCAATCCGCTTCGACGAAAGAATTGAAAAGCGAGTATTCTTTTCATATATCTAGCTCAAAGGAATCACTCACTAGCTTTATCAATGATTATTTGAAAAATCAAGGGTCGAGTGATATGCCAGACTTTCATGTGGCGATCGATCAAGATGTGAAAGTAACAGGCGCCATTAAAGCTTTCTCTTCGACGATTGATGCAAACGTCTCATTTACACCATCTGTCGAAGATAATGGTGATGTACTTTTAAAAGTGGATGGCCTTTCAATTGGACAATTGAGTATTCCGATTAGTTTTGTTCTAAGCTACATGGGCCAGTTCTATGAACTGCCAGAATTCGTTCATGTGAAACCGGATCAAAAAACGGTTGAAGTGCGTCTTTCAGAAATGCCACTGCCAAATGATATGTATGTGAAAGCAAACAAAATTGATTTAGAGAACGATGAAATTGAGTTCTCCTATTATCATCCAAAGCAATAGAAAGTGAGTCAGGAGTGAAATCATGAAGCGAGTCTATCAATATTTTAGTTTACTGTCGTTTTTATTTGCTGCATACTTTGGCATTACAGCTGCCACTGATTTAAGAGCAGAAAATATCGATCAGTTTTACTTAAATATTGCCTATTGTGCATTATTTCTAGGTATCATGATTCTTGCTTTTGATTTTCAAAAGCAAGAAAAAGCTGAAGATGTCTCGTAAAGAGCCTTTCCTCTATGGAAAAGGCTCTTTTTTATATTTGCTGAGACAAGACCACCTTCGCCATAAGCTCTGGCTCTCCGTTAGCAAATCCATGAAGCAGAATGAGGTATGCGCGATTAGCTTGCAGATGAACTTTTGGGATATCGAGCAGTATACTTTGAGTGCCGGCGGCTTTTAATTCAAAATGATATTTATTAGGAGAGAAATGATGAATGTGAGTGCTGTTTACATAGTGAAGCTCCTGTGCTAACATCCCTTGATCACGTTCATATAGATCAATGGAAGGAAGGTCTGGAGACAGATGGACAAAGGTAAGAGCTGACAAATCCTCATGTTGAATGACAGGGTCTTGCCGCTCTGTGAGCAGCGCAAAACCCGCATGTGCACCTGTGATACATAAGGTGTAAATCTCGTCACGTTTAATCATCATACGAGAATGAAGAACTCTTTCTTTTGTAGCCAGCTTGAACACTTCTATCTCATACATTCCCTCATCCCACTCCATATAAGCTGTTAACTGGCTGTAACGTATTTTCTTCAGGACCTCATTCCGGTTCACATATACAGCGAGCTCACTAAGATCTGGGGCAGCGTGAAAAAGCCGAATAAAGGCTTTGGTATAAGGGCTGCTTTGATGGTGCTCGAATCCCGGAGCGAGTGGGCGATATGGATAGTCATGATAAAAGAGCTGCTGCATGTTATCAATCCCCCCTTTCTTATGCGATGGTGTTTTTTGTAGCGTATGCATGAAAAAGGTGATCTGTATAGGCAAACGAGGCATAGAAAAAAGCCTGACGTTTTCCGTCAGACCCGCATGTTAAGAAGGAGAAGAATATTGATGATATTCAGCTAGCTTAATGAATGTTTTTTCATCCTCAATGAGTCCACAAACACCGCACTGGACTTTTATTTGTGGACCTTGATAGCTCATGTGAAAAGGAGAAAGCTGCTCTCCTTCGTATCTTTCGACAACTGCTCCGGTCGCAGGGTCGAGTTTCACAGGTTCTGAAAGCTGCTCAATCAGATTAAAGCGCGTTCTGTTCGTTTTACAGTTTGGACAAAGATAAGGGCTTGTCATGATTCATTCCACCTCTTTTTATCCGTAGCATGTCCAGAGCGCTAAATTCTATGCTTAATCCTTTTGACTTTTATCCAGCTTTTTAAATAATTTGATCATTGTTTTTAGTTCTTCGTCGTCGAATGACTCAAATCGCTCCATGAAGTATTCTGTTTTCTTTTTCTCAAAATGCTCAGTAATTTCCTTACCCTTATCGGTTAAGTGGATTTTGATGATGCGGCGATCCTCTTTAGAACGGATACGGGTGATCCAGCCCTTTTCTACAAGTGTGTCAGTCACAGCTGTGATATGGCTTGCTGACACCCCTAGAATGGACGCAAATTCCGTTACTTTTTTTGCACCTTGTTCACGAAGCAGATTTAAAATAAGAAATTCATTCCGAGATAATTCGTTTTCGAGCAGGCTGTTAATCTCATAACGGATCTGCTTAAATACGGTTCTCAGTAAGGTATCCATTTCATACATCATTTTTTTTCTTTGTTCCAATCATTAAACCCCCATTATATTTTAAAATACGACAAAATGCTTTTTGATCATTTAGGTATACAAGTCGTATCATTTTCATTATTTTTCATCATGTTATAATATGATGATACCATTTTTTAAATGAAGGGGGCACTAATATGTCTGAAAAACAAGAATTAGCCACATTTGCAGGAGGCTGTTTCTGGTGTATGGTTAAACCTTTTGATGAACAGCCGGGCATTATCAAAGTTGAATCAGGGTATACTGGCGGACATACAGTGAATCCGACCTATGAAGAAGTATGTACAAATGCAACCGGACATAGAGAAGCGGTTCAAATCACGTTTGATCCAGACGTTTTCCCGTATGAAAAGCTATTAGAACTGTATTGGCAGCAAATAGACCCAACAGATGATGGCGGGCAATTTGGTGATAGAGGAGAGTCCTACCGCACAGGTATTTATGTTCATCATGACGAGCAAAGAAAGCTTGCAGAGGCATCGAAAGAGAAGCTGAACGAAAGCGGCATCTTCCAAAAGCCAATCGTAACAGAAATTTTAGATGCTGCTCCTTTTTATCCCGCAGAGGAGTATCATCAGCACTATTATAAAAAGAACAAAATGCACTATGAACGATATCATGTCGGTTCTGGCAGAGCGGGTTTTATTGAGTCCCATTGGAGTGATAAATCATGACAAACGATAAAGAAAAACGACTAAAAGAATTAAACCGAATGCAGTACGAAGTCACACAAAATAATGGCACGGAACCGCCATTTCAAAATGAATTTTGGGATCATAAAGAAGAAGGCATTTATGTCGATATCATTTCAGGCAAGCCGCTTTTTTCTTCTTTAGATAAGTTTGATGCCCATTGCGGCTGGCCGAGTTTCACAAAGCCGCTTGAAGATGAGGAAGTAGCGGAGAAGGTGGATAAGAGCCATGGGATGGTGCGGACAGAGGTGCGCAGCAAGACAGCTGATTCTCATCTAGGCCATGTCTTTCCAGATGGACTAGGACCAAATGGTCTTCGGTATTGTATTAACTCAGCTGCTTTGAAGTTTATCCCAAAAGATGATCTTGAAAAAGAAGGCTATGGGGATTTGAAACATCTATTTGATTGATCTATTGAAAAATCGTCACATGGAAAGCATCTGCTTCCGTGTGACGATTTTTTATTTTTTATGATGCGTGTGATGTAATTGTTCAATGATGTGGAACAGCTTTTCTTTTGTAATGAGAGGTGCTTCATTGGATGTGTAATTGGTTAAGTCGACTTTTTGAAAGGCAGGATGCCGTTTTGGTCTTGGTAAAATGGCATAAAATTGTTCATGCTCAAATAGTGCATCTGCTTCATGCGGAAATGTAAGCTCTTCGTGAAGCTTTTCTCCAGGTCTTTTCCCGACAACGAGAATCTCCGGAGCTGCGACATTGATTTGAGCAGCATATTCTTGAAACGCTTTTAAGAGATCAGCAAGCTGTAACGACTCCATCTTGAGAATAAACGTTTCGCCGCCTTTCATCATGATAGCTGCTTGAAGTGTGAGGGAGACAGCCTCTTCGATGGACATAAAAAAACGTGTCATATGAGGATCAGTGACGGTCAAAGGTTTTTCATTTAACAACTGCTGGAGCATGATGGGAATGACGGAACCTCTTGATCCAAGCACATTGCCAAAACGGACAGAGCAAAACATTGTTTTTTGGTTCGGAATACTTTCGTTTGCTTGGAAGAATAGTTTTTCTGAAATTAATTTTGTTGCCCCCATGGCATTTGTCGGAGAAACTGCTTTATCAGTGGAAATGTTGACAACATGACTGACTTCATGTTCGATCGCAGCCTCAATGACGTGCTGCCCGCCGATAATATTTGTTTGTACGGCTTCAAACGGATTGTCTTCACAAGTAGGAACTTGTTTTAAGGCGGCTGCATGAAAGATGATATCAACGCCTTTGACGAGCTGTCTCACGCGGCTTGCATCTCGTACATCCCCTAAAGCGAAGACAACTTCTGGATGATCTGCATACTCATTTTTCATCATGTATTGTTTGCTATCATCTTTGCTGAAGACGATAATCTTCTTTGGAAAGCATGATGTTAATTTTTTCACAATTTGACGGCCGATTGAACCTGTACCGCCTGTGACCAATATCGTTTTGTCACGAAAAAAAGCCTTTAAACTCTTTTCTATCTTTTTGGACATATCTAATCCCCCAACTCTCATTTCTCTACTTTGCATCATATGTGAAAGAGCGGTATCTGTTTGAGGAAAAGAACCACTTTCTATATAAATTAGGTGAACACATTATAACCATCTGCTTGACGTCTTAATAGAATATGGAGAGATAAGAGAATAAGTAGAAAAACGAGAGACCTGAACACTTCAGTACGGCGATCAGCTCAGGAGAAAATGAAGTGAGCTGTGCGCGAGGGGAGAAGGGAATACATGTATAGGGGAAATCGTATTTTAGCCTTGATACCAGCTTTTAGAAGCAGGCGTGATCAGCATGATGAACATATTCGCATCTTGGCGGAGCGCCCGCTCATCTATTGGACCATTCAGCCGTTACTGCAAATGATTGAGTTAGACGAAATCATCGTCTCTACAGAGGATGTCAATACGCAAATCATTTCTTCTCACTACGGAGCCCGTGTGATTGAACTACCAGACAGTCATGTAACAGAACAAACACCGTCACTCATAGCAGTGAAGCATGCGCTTGCTTATTTAGAGCGTGAGGGGAAGACGTTTGATATTGTTCTATATTTGCATCCATCGTCTCCTTTGAGACAGCCGGAAGATATTGAGAAGTGCTTGAAGCTTTTAGTAGAAGGAAATTATGACTGCATGGCAACTTTTACAGAGGCGCTAGAAAACCCAAATGAAACATGGACACTGCATGAGAATAATGAAGCTACTTTATATAAGGACAATCATTACTTTTTCATGCCAAAGCATGAGTCACCATATACGTATGGTCGTTTAAATGGAGCGGTGTATGCTTTTCATGTTCCATATGCAAAAGAATGCATTCATTCCTTTTTAGAAGGATCTGTTGGAGCATATATCATGGATCCCCAAAAATCACTCGTGGTGAAACAGGAAGAAGACCTTGTGAAAGCGGAGAAAGTTTTATTGGCTCGCAGAGATGCGGAGGGTCAGGCATAAGATGAATTTCAACGAGAAAAGCGCCCAGTCATAGGGCGCTTTTTACGATCTCATAAAGTCTGTGTGGAAATGACTCAAATGTATTCCAAGAAACGACTTGTTCATAATTGTTTCGTGCGATTGCTTTTCTTTTCTCGGCATTTGATCCATAATATTCAACCTGTTCAAGCAAATCGTCCTCATCTTTATAAAAAGCGAAGCTTGAAAAGGCTTGTGGCGGTTGTAGATCCGTCAATTGAAAGCTTCCCGCTGCAGCGATATCAAACGCTCTGTTGTTCAGGCTTACATTTTGAATCATGGCTTTGTTTTTGTTATAGGAAAAATGTGCCGGTCTGTGCGGATTAAGAACAATGGCTGATTGTTGATAGGTGTCCGCCATTTGCTGAGGACTCAGCCAATTAGTCACTAATGTGAGATCTCGATCATGTCTTCGAATCTTATTTAAATGACGATGCCATTCCTTACCTGCTACGAGAATTCGCCATTTTTTCTGTTGTAAGAGTGTATCAATGGCTTTCGTGCGATTGGGGTAAGGGTAGCCAATGAGTGCAATGTCGTAAACGCACATCTTTTCAGACGATTCGTTTTTTTGAAAAATACGTGTATTTGCCGGAATGGGAAAGTAGTAGGCGTGACCTATCCCCAATTGTTTGTAAAATGGCAAAGCTCCTTCATCAATCGTTAATATGAGCCGCGCATCACGTGCACAAGCAGCTGACACATCTGTATAAAAGGGATCTTCTGTCATCCACAAAACGATCGGGATCTTTTCTTGTTTGAATTGATGAAGCACTTCGCTCGGAACATGATCACCGATCATCATCAAAACAAAATCCGGAGAAAATGTCCGGATTTTGTGCATGTGAGCGGGTAGAGATTCTCGGTCAACCTTTACACAGGAAAAGGGGGAATCAATGAAGCTCTCTTCTACCCATTGATCAAACATGTGATAGATTCCGCCGTAGCCAGAGCTGATATAAAGAAGCTTCATGATGACCCTCTCACATTAAGACGTGAACGTAACACTTTCAACTTTATCTACATCTAATAAAGTCGTTGCAGAGCCTGTTGGAGTGACTGAGCTTTCTTGTGTAACAAAGACAACACCAGTTGACGCATCGAATGATACGAATTGAACTGGCCCGATTAAGTCTCCTGAGTCAGTGACAATGCTAATGACAGTTCCTGGTGAAAGTCTTGCAAAAATCCATCTTGCTGGCTGAGATACATCGAGTGTTGTAGCAGAATCTGAAGGTGATGCCTCAGCTGCCACTTCACTTAATAAATCATTCAATTTTTCTTCCATTTGAACTCCTCCTTCATCAAGATTAACTGTTAATGCACGAGTAAGTGGTTTGAAAAACACTTTAAATAGTTCTTTTTTTAATTCGGCACGCTTGTCGCTCATTTTTTTCCCATCCTTTCTTCATCAATTCAAACTCACCCCTATGTATATGTCGTTCATTTTTTTTGGTATAAGCAGAACGCTGATTCCTTGTTCTTTTTATCATTTAATCACTTCACACATTTTTAAAAATGTTTTCAAATGCTGAGGCTAAATGAAGTGAATCTCATACTCTAGTAAAGATTAAATGTGAAGAGAGAGGGATTATGAATGGAATTTGATCAATTATTAAATGGTTGGAACGAAGAATTATTAGAAGCAGAAGGAGTAATTGAAGTCATCTTGATTTTACTACTTCTTCGTCTATTAGAAGAAAGTGAGGAAGAGAGTGTGTCAGATATTAAAGAATTACTTCGTCCTTGGCTTGAACTTGGCATTCCAGTGCCACGCGTTCATTTAGTCAATGGAGATGTCCTTCAAAACGTAGTTGTTGTGCAACTCTTTGATTCAGTAGCGGTCTTTAAAAACGCGACAAATCAGCTAAGAGTGAATGTTCCTTACGTGAACATCGTCAGCTGGGGGGCTTTTTAATCTAATTAAAAAGGATAATGATCATGAAAGTATCGGTGATTTTAACAAGCTACAATAAACCTGATTTCATTGATCGTGTGCTAAAGAGTATGATGGAACAAACGTATTCAAATTGGGAGCTTCTCATTATGGATGATGGCTCAGAACAAGACACCATCGAAAAGATCCAGACCTATTTAGAAGATGAGCGCATTCATCTATATTCACGCACGGTTCATCCTGCAAAACGGCTGTTAACCGTACGATATGCGACGCTCATTAATGAAGCGCTAGCTCGTATAACAGGTGAGCTCATTTGTTATTTAACTGATGATACCGTGTATCATCAAGATCGTTTGCAGAAAATGGTGGATGTTTTTCAGTCGAAGCCTCATATAGATATTGTGTATTCCTCGCAGCGGGTCGTGCATGTTGATAAGCAATTAGTCGAGACGATGAGCTTTGTGCGTGAAGCAGACCAAATATTGGAGCATGCGTCCTTTCAAGTGGACCATTGTTCGGTCATGCACAGAAGGCGTTTGCTTCCGCTCATTCATGAAAAATACGGACAATATTGGGATGATGAGGCGAAACACTGGCATCATGCAGATTCTGTTTTTTGGATGAGGCTGAATCAATTTGCCGCGTTCTTTCCATTAAGAGATGTACTTGATACAACGTATAAAACGCCCCATTCCTTTCATCATTTGTTTTCGAGTATGCCGTATGATCTCATTGACGGAACGGTGATTGAAAAGGAAGGTGATTTCTACCAAATCGCAGGCGGGAATCTTCATAGAATTGAAAGGTGCTGGGTAAATGAAAAAAATAGGCGCGCCATTCGGGTTCCTTCGTTATGTGCGATGAAATATGAGATAAAAGATATGCTGGCAGTACCCAATTATACAGTTGTCACGGCAGATCATGGGAAGACGTTCTATTATATTGAAGATCAGAAAAAAAGGCGATTTGCTTCAAAGCGTGACGTGCAATATTTTCAGTTTCATCCTAAGGAGATTTATACCATTTCAAATGAACGCCTTCAGTTGTTTAAAGATGGAGGAATGATTCAAGTTTCTCCAGTATTTCATCCGCCAAACAGGCGGCTCTTTAAATGGAAACAAGAAGTGTATTTACTGATGCATCACACCTTTTGCCGGATTGACCCTGAAGTTGTAAAGCGATTTGCTTTTTATCATCAGCCTATAAATTTATACCCTTCCCAATTTAGCTTATTTCAAGAAGGAAAGCCGATCATGCCGCTGTATATGGAATCGTTGCAAGAATTCGATATGTCTCTTTATCAAACATCAGGGCGAAAGCACTCCTCATAAGAGGGGTGCTTTTTTGACGCTATTGACAAAAAAAGCAGGAAGTTTCAAGGGAAAAGCGAAACATGAAAGGACAGGAGAACGTGTGATGAAGATGATCAAGCCGCTGAAAATCCGGCAATGGATGCCGGTTTTTCGGCACTGAAAGTGAGGGGGAAAGAATGGGGAAGGTTGTCGAAAGAGCGGATTGGTTTGAATTAATTTTAGAAGCCATTGATGAAGCCATCCATGTTGTAGATGATCAAGGAATGACGATCTTTTACAATCATAATGCTGCTAAGTTTGACTGTTTACAAAAAGAAGAGGTGATTGGTAAGTACATCCTTGATGTGTATCCCTCTTTAACAGAAAAAACAAGTACGCTCATGCATGTTTTGAGAACAGGGAAGCCCATTTATCATTCGCTGCAAACCTATTTGAATAAAAACGGCGAAAGAATTGAGACCGTCAACACGACATTGCCTATTATTGAAGACAGCCAGTTAATAGGTGCTGTCGAAGTCGCAAAAGATGTATCGAAGCTGTCAGCCCTTTCGAATCGTTTAGATCAAAAAAAACGAATACATGATGCGGCTGGGGCAGAACAAATGCACAATTTTTCTTCATTTTTAACAAATGATCCGCTCTTAAATGAAATGCTTGAAAAGGCAAAAAAAGCTGCTGCTTACCCGTCATCAGTTGTTGTCTACGGGGAAACAGGGACAGGGAAAGAAGTGCTCGTTCAAGCCATCGTTCATGAATCTGACCGGAAAAACCAAGTGTTCATTCCGCAAAACTGTGCAGCACTCCCAGAGTCGCTACTTGAGAGCCTATTGTTCGGATCTGTCAAAGGGAGCTATACGGGCGCAATTGATCGTAAGGGGCTCTTTGAATTAGCTGATGGAGGCACGCTTTTTCTTGATGAACTGCAAGCGATGCCGCTCACGCTGCAGACGAAATTATTGCGTGTGTTAGAGGATGGCGTGGTGCGCCGCATTGGGGATGCAAAAGCGATTCAAGTAGATGTAAGACTCATTACTGCACTCAATATGGACCCATTTGAAGCGGTGAAAAAGCAAATTCTAAGAGAAGACTTATTTTATAGACTGCATGTGTCATCTTTTCATATCCCGCCGCTTCGTGAGAGGAAGCAAGACATTCCGCTGCTTTCCCGCCATTTCATTCAAACCTATCATCAGCAGTTTTCAAAAAACGTCAAACGCCTTTCTGAAGAAACAAAGCAATTGTTTATGGCTCACCACTGGCCGGGGAACGTTCGAGAATTAAAACATACCATTGAGCATGCCGTATTGATGATGCCAAAGGAAGCGGAAGACATTACACCTTCATATCTTCCAGCTCATTTACGTACGCAGAAGCTTGAGGATGAAACACCCGATGCCTCCTTAAAAAGTCAGGTCTCTTCATTTGAACAAACACTTATTCAGGAAGCTTTAAACAAGCATCAAGGCAATATTAAAAAAACTGCCGCAGCTTTAAAAATCCCTCGACAAACGCTGCAATATAAACTGAAGAAATATGCAGATGCCGAAATATAGGCACCACCATTCATACAATATCACGGGTAAAGCTCCTTTTATAAAGAAAAGGGGCATTTTCCCATGTTGGCACATAACTTGCATAGTATAAGGTGAATGCTGATAGGGGGAATGGATATGAATCAGAAACTATATGAACCGGCGCGTCATTGGAAGGACATTGAGCTTTGGAAAGATGTACCTGAGGAAAAATGGAACGACTGGATTTGGCAGCTGACGCATACCGTGAAAACGCTTGAAGATTTAGAGAAAATCGTAAACTTAACAGAAGAGGAAAGAGAAGGGGTGAAGATCTCCACCAAAACCATTCCACTCAACATTACACCCTACTATGCCTCATTGATGAATCCAGACGATCCAAGATGTCCAGTACGTATGCAATCTGTGCCAATTGCTGAAGAGCTTCATAAAACAAAATATGATCTGGAAGATCCTTTGCACGAAGATGAAGACTCACCTGTTCCGGGGTTAACGCATCGGTACCCAGATCGTGTGCTTTTTCTTGTAACCAATCAGTGCTCCATGTACTGCCGCTATTGTACGAGAAGACGTTTTTCTGGACAGATCGGTATGGGCGTGCCAAAAAAGCAGTTAGATGCTGCCATTGGATATATTAGGGAAACGCCTGAGGTGCGGGATGTGTTAATTTCCGGCGGAGATGGTCTTTTAATCAACGATCAAGTGCTTGAATACATTTTGAAAAACTTACGAGACATTCCGCACGTTGAAATCATTCGCATAGGCACGCGTGCGCCGGTCGTCTTTCCGCAGCGCATTACAGATGAGCTGTGCGAGATTTTGAAAAAATATCATCCGGTTTGGCTAAATACTCATTTCAATACAAGCATTGAAATTACGAAAGAAGCGAAAGAAGCGTGCGAACGTCTTGTAAATGCTGGTGTGCCTGTAGGTAATCAGGCCGTCATCCTTGCAGGAATTAACGACAGTGTGCCGATTATGAAAAAGCTGATGCACGATCTCGTGATGATACGGGTCAGACCTTATTATATTTATCAGTGTGATTTATCTGAGGGGATTGGCCACTTTAGAACACCAGTATCAAAAGGTCTTGAAATCATCGAAGGCTTAAGAGGACATACGAGCGGCTACGCCGTGCCAAGCTTCGTTGTGGATGCACCAGGAGGCGGGGGAAAGATCGCCTTGCAGCCAAATTATTTATTATCGCAAAGCCCTGACAAAGTCGTGCTTCGTAACTTTGAAGGTGTCATCACCTCTTACCCTGAACCAGAGCATTACGTTGCAGGCCAGGCAGATGCGTATTTTAATGAAATTTATGAAGAGAAACAAGATCCGGCAATTGGTATTACTGCACTATTTCAGGATGAAGCGAAATCGTTTGCGCCAGAGAATTTAAGCCGGATGAAACGAAGAGAAGCATATGAAACAAATCCTGAGCATGACACACTCAAAAACAAACGTGAAAAACGAGATGAATTAAAAGAGAAAAAATATCAAGCGCAGCTTAAAAAAGATCAAACTGTAAAGGAGGAGAAATAGCCTTGCTGACATGTGATTGGTGTGAGGAAAATAAAGCAAACGCAGAGCAGACAACAGTCTATTGGGAACTGATCACTGGCACACAATCCATTGAAATCATCGAAACACCGTCCATTTCCTGCACGCATTGCGGTATGACATATCAAAAGGATGAGACGGTCAAAGAAATAGAAGATCAATTAATTTTAGTGGATCAGACAAAACTTCCAGAAAAAATTTCATATGAAGAATTAATGAGCATGGAGCGGTTATTAAAGCGAAATTACTTTGACTTTTCATCATAAGTTGTACCTCCGCCTATACAAGTCATCAAATTGCTGTATAATATAACAACAAAATAGAGTGTCGCGGAGGGAAAATAGGTGAAGTCGTTTTACCATTATTTAATGAAGTACAGACATCCAAAACCGAAAGATGAAATCAGCCATTTTGCAAATGCTGCTTATGAGGATCACAGCTTCCCGAAAGCGTCCACTGATTATCATGAGCTGTCTGCCTATTTGGAATTAAATGGCGATTATTTAAGCTCAATGACAACATTTGACGAAGCGTATGAGCAATATGATGTAGAAGTCAAAAAAAAATAACACACAACCGCTTTTTCCAGATGGGAGAAGCGGTTTTTTGATGAGAAATAAAATGGCGTTTTGCATGGTGTGGTTGCCCATGCAGAATTCCTTGCGCCGGCATACGATACGTTAAGACCAAAAGTCGGGCAAGGGGGAGACAGAATGAAGGCGAAAGCACCAAAATATCAAGTAGGGGATATTGTCGTCGTTGTCATGTACGGCACAGTCGGAACGATTACAAAAGTCCATCAAATTGACCAGCACTATTTGTATGAGGTCAATCATAATGAGGTGCTTTATTTTGAAACATCACTTCAGCTTTACGAAGAGTACAACGGGGTGATTGTGGATACAGAAAAGCTGGACATTGAATATGAGTTCCTCATTGGCGATGTTGTATATGTAAAAGATTACGGAAAAGAGCTATTTAAAATTATTGGCCATCGGACTGAAATATGGCGATACCTTGATGATGGCTGGGAAGATGTCATTTACGAACTCACGAGGCTAAAGGACGGAGAGTGGCTGGAAACAGAAGAGGAAGACTTAACGCTTGTTTTGAGGAAATATGAGATGGACCAGTTCGTTCATCAGCTTCTTTTTGTGCATTACGTGGGTGAAACTTCAAAAGAAATGGAAGAAGATATGGTGCAAACAGCTCTATTACAATTAGAAGAGAAACAAGAAAGCGAAGCATCACTAGAATTCCTCGCTGTATCTATAGTGGATGAGCTTCTTGATATTTATAATGACTATAAAATTCTCTACGAATTTTTCGAAGATCCAGAATACAAAGATATGATGGATTTTATATTGGAAAGTTTACACGAGCATTTTGGTTAGAGAAAGACTTGTCCTAACACGAATAAAAAATAAGGCACACAGAATAAAACAATCACATAAAACCATCCCCTCAAGATACGGCCCATCACCTGATCAAACATTTCTCCATCTAATATGTTGAACCATTTCATTGCCTCAAACCCCTTTTCTTTTTGTTTACTGCATTTATATGTATGGAATGAGCCATTATGACAAACTGTAATAAAAAACAGGCGACGTTCATACATCATAAAAAAGGAGGCGGAATGGAATGAAAGAAGCAGATTTGGTGATTGATACAGAGGAAATTGCGGAATTCTTCTACATGGAGCTGATCAAAAGAGGGTACATACCTGCAGAGCTGGAAACGTTTGAACTGGCTGACATTACGTTTGAATATATGCTGAAAAAAACAATGATAGTTGAAGAAGAGGCGTGGTAGGCATTATACTTTGAAGAGATTCTGAAAAGAGGGAGGGGAATCTTTCGCGTGTATATCCTAGTTCTTTTAATTTTATTTGGTGCCATTGCTGCGCTTATGGTATCTGGTGTAGGTCAAGTATTGGACAACCAGATTATTTTATGGTTTGAGAGCATCAGACTCCCTTTTTTAAATGAAGTGATGCTGGCTTTGACGGACTTTGGCATTAGTGCACTGCTCGTGCCCATCATGCTCATTTTCAGTGTCGCTTTATTCATATATAAGCGCTATTACTCTATCATGATGCTTTTTCTATTATATCTCACAGAAAAAACCATTAATCATGAACTAAAAGGGCTGTTTGCTAGAGAGCGTCCAGCCTTTGATCATCTTGTCAATGAAACGTATTACAGCTTTCCGAGCGGACATTCAATGAATGCAGCCACCATCTATCCGTTTATAGCTTACCTACTCGTTGAAATGATTCCATGGCTGAAAGAAAGGCAAAAAATCGTCTATTTGATCACAGGGATCTGTGTTCTTATCATTGGGGTCAGCAGAATGTATATCGGCGTTCATTTTTTGACAGATGTGGCAGGTGGTTTTGCGATAGGACTTGCTTTATTCCTTATTTGTAAAAAGATTGACGAAAAATTGTCTGTCATTCGACAAAAATAGAAGAAGGAAATTGACAGATCCCAGCCAATTTTATATAAAAGGGGAGGGATTTGAATGCAATTGACGTTGAGATTTTTTCAAAAGAAACCTTCAGCATTTCACTTAACCATTTATCAGACACCTGAATATGGCGCTGCAAGCGGGCATCAGCCTGTGTACCGGACAAAAATTGGCGGCAGAACACACCTGGATGTTCTGGAAAAAGCATTCTCGACATTTAATGTACATGATACAGTCCCTAGTGATTACAATGCACGGTTTATGACAACAGGCGATATTGTTGTGATTGATGATAAGAAAAAAGGAAAGTGCTATTATCAGCTTTTTCCGGCAGGATGGAAACGTAGTGAGCGACTGATGACAATGAGTTAAATAGATGATTGACGATGCCAGCTTGAGCTTCAGCTGGTATTTTCTTTTTTGGGCTCAATCGTTTATACTGAATAGGACAAATCACATAGTAAACGTAAGTGGAGGCTAAAAAATGAGTGTACATATTGGAGCAGAAAAAGGACAAATTGCAGAAACGGTGTTGCTGCCAGGCGATCCGCTTCGTGCGAAATATATTGCAGATACATATTTAGAAGATGTTGAATGTTATAACGAAGTGCGCGGCATGTATGGTTATACTGGAACGTACAAAGGAAAGCGTGTTTCTGTACAAGGAACTGGAATGGGCGTACCTTCTATTTCGATTTATGTGAATGAACTCATTCAAAGCTATGATGTTCAAAACTTAATCCGCGTCGGATCTTGCGGGGCGATCAAAAGGGATGTCAACGTACGTGATGTCATTTTAGCTCAAACCTCTTCAACAGATTCACAAATGAATCGTGTGGCGTTTGGACCGATTGATTACGCACCTTGCGCTGATTTTGGACTGCTTAAGAAAGCCTATGACACAGCGGAAGCAAAAAATGTCGCTGTACGTGTCGGCAATGTATTTACAGCAGACCAGTTTTATAATGAAAAACCACTTGAGCTCATGGCTCAATACGGGATTCTAGCAATTGAAATGGAGACAACCGCTCTATATTCGCTTGCAGCAAAATTTGATCGAAAAGCGTTATCTATTCTGACAGTGAGTGATCATGTTCTCACAGGAGAAGAAACAACGGCTGAAGAGCGTCAAACGACATTTGACGAAATGATCTTAATTGCACTAGACTCCGTTTTATAATACTATAAAGGGTGTGCTACGATGTAGCGCATCTTTATTTTTTTAGAAGAGCAAAAGGAAGGTATGTCATGAAGAAAAGCTATAAAATACTCTCAATCGCATCGATTCTTGGTTTGACAGCCGCATTATCGGGCTGCCAGTTGCTGGATCAAAAAAGCGGTACATCTGAATCGAACAAAACAAACGAACAAAAAAGCGCAGAAAATTCATCTACCCAGCAAAACTCAAACAATACAGCAGATTCATCTGATCAAGAGCTGACGTTAAAGAGTGAATATTTCAATGACATCAAGGTGGTAAGCGGGCTGAAAACCATTCAAAATCCTGCAAACGTGCTTGCACTTGTTAACAAAGAATACGCATTACCAGGAACCTATAAACCTTCTGATCTCGTTGTACCAAAAGTAGAATTCTCTTTTTCAGAGGATATTGAAAAACGATATATTCGTAAAGAAGCAGCAGAAGCACTTGAGACCTTATTCAAAGATGCGAAAAAGAAAAACTTCGAGCTGGCTGCCGTATCTGGCTATCGCTCCTATGACCGTCAAAAGGTCATTTTTGATAGTGAAGTCAAGTTAAAAGGAAAAGAAAAGGCGCAAGAAGCAGTAGCATTACCAGGCGAAAGTGAACATCAAACAGGCCTTGCGATGGACATTTCCTCAAAAAGTGCCGGCTTTGACATCTCTGAAAAGTTTGGTGAAACACCTGATGGCAAATGGGTGGCTAAAAACGCCTATAAATATGGTTTTATCATTCGTTATCCAAAAGGAAAAGAAGATATTACAAAATATGAATATGAGCCGTGGCATCTGCGCTATGTTGGAAAAGAAGCCGCAAAAGCGATGCATGATCACGATTTAACATTTGAAGAGTACATGAACAAAGTGAAGAAAATTTAATCAAATAAAAAGGCCTCCCAGCTATTCGGGGGGCCTTCTTTATTCTTCTTTTAAAAAAAGAACAATCCTGCTAATGCGAATCCTGTAATGAACCCAAGCCCGATGCCATAAGCGGCACCCCAGCCGTAATACCCTCCGTAATAACCAAAGCCAAAGCCGCCGCGAGAACCGCCGACTGGACGAATATACACTTTACGGTTTGTTACCCGCTCAATGCGTCCAACATGTACTCTGCCATTACGATCTGTGATTCTAGCGACTTTCCCCATATGCTGCTGACAAAGCTTTTGATAGCGCTCCATATTGTTCCTCCTTATGACAAACTCTTTTCACTCTTATCCTATGCGAGAGACCTCATAGAGTTTGGACAAAACATATAGGAGATTCGCTCATTTTATACGGTACATTCAAATAGAACGTGGCTTAGATGTTTTCGGTGCGCCTGAATCAAATCGTAGTGTGTTTGCATCGTTTCGTAAAGAGAAGGCGGGATATACTCAGATAATTCCATTTCTGTCGGCTCTTCTTGTACCATGTGTTCATCAAATGAGAGAATGCGAACGTCTCGAAATCCTGCTGCTTTTAGCTGCTCCTGCCAATCTTCAACTGAAAAGAGTGCGTGAAACCCGTAAAAATCTCGAACGGTCGCAAGCTCCTTCGGCGTAAGAGGTGCTTTTAATACTGCTTCATTTGCAATCATTTGACTTCCAGGAGCAAGAACGCGTTTGATCTCAGCAAGTGCCGCTGGAAGGTTAGTAAAGCTTAAAACAGATTCACTGATTAGAAGATTGAACACTTCATCTGGAAATGGCAGATGTTCGATCGATGCTTGCAATGCGCGGATCGGCAGTTCTTCTCGTTCAAATCGCAGATTGGCCTTTTCAATCATTAAAGGGTGTGTATCAATCGCCTCCACCTGATAACCAATATTGCCTAAATATGCCGCCGTTTGACCAGTTCCGCATCCCGCATCCAGTATACGTGCCTCTGGCGTCAATTTTATCTGTTCAAGCATCGTTTTTGTTAGCTCTATTCCACCAGGATGGGCACTAGATACGCCAAAATAGGCAAGCATTTCTACATAATCACTCATAAAATCCCTTCTTTCCTTATCAAGTTCCTCTTTAAAGATTATGCAATGTAAGGTCAAATGGCTTATCTTTTCAAAGAGAACTTCGATCCTTTGGTTGACGGATGGTGCATCGTCCTTGATAATAATGAAAGGAGATAAAGGTGGTGTTTTTTTGAAAAAACAATTTAAGTTCGTCATCGCCATTCTGGTGACAGCGGCACTGTCCTCAGCGATTACATTTGTGATCACAAAACAAGGGGCTGTCAATGTCTCAGGAGATGAGAAGTTTAGTAAACTCATGGCTGCGTATACGAAGGTAAAAGATGAGTATTACGAAAAAACGGATGATCAAAAACTAGTAGATGGTGCGATTCAAGGGATGATTGCATCACTTGATGATCCATACTCTACATATATGGATCAGGAGGAAGCCGAAGGATTTAACAACACCATTTCTTCATCATTTGAAGGAATTGGTGCGCAAGTAGAAGAGAAGGATGGACAAATTTTAATTGTCGCACCGATAAAAGGCTCTCCTGCTGAAAAAGCCGGGTTGAAACCTCATGATCGTATTTTAAAGGTGGATGGAAAAAACACAAAAGGCATGTCGGTCAACCAAGCAGTCTCTCTGATCAGAGGCAAAAAAGGAACAGATGTTAAGCTGCACCTTAACCGTCAAGGAGTGGGCAATGTTGATGTGACCATCACAAGAGACACCATTCCGGTTGAAACAGTGTATGCAAAACTCACAAAAGACAAAATAGGAGAAATCCAAATTACGTCCTTTGCTGAAACAACATCGAAAGAGTTAGATAAAGCCATTGATGACCTCGAGAAAAAAGGGGCAAAAGGATTTGTCATTGACCTGAGAGATAATCCAGGCGGTATCATGACAGAAGCGATTGAAATGAGTAATGACTTTATCGATAAAGGGAAAGTCATCATGCAAGTTGAAGAAAAAGGGAAAAAAGAAGAGTACAAGGCTGAAAAAGAACGTAAAGTGCATCAGCCGGCAGTTGTCCTTGTAAATGGCGGCTCAGCCAGCGCTGCAGAAATCATGGCGGCGGCTCTGCACCAATCTTCAGGTATCAAAATGATTGGTGAAAAGACATTTGGTAAAGGAACTGTTCAAAATGCGCAAAGCTATAATGATGGTTCTAGTGTCAAGTTAACCATTGCTAAGTGGCTGACGCCGGATGGTTCATGGATTCACAAAAAAGGAATTGAACCACAGGTCAAAGCATCACTCCCAAGTTATGCAAAGCTGCCATACTTAAGCCCGAAAAAAACGTATCAGCTGAATGACAATGGGGATGAAGTCAAAGCGGCTCAAAAAATGTTCCAAGCGCTTGACTACAAAGCAAAAGCAAATGGTGAGTACGATCAAGCCTTCCAGACGATCGTCAAAAACTTCCAAACAGACAACGACCTGAAAGCAGACGGAATGCTGACGGGAGATACAACGACAGTACTGATGACAAAAATCCAAGATAAGTTAAAGAACAATGATACGCAAATGAAAAAAGCGATTGAAGTCTTGAAAAAAGATATGAAATAAAGAAAGAGCAGTCCACTTAGGGGGGGACTGCTCTTTCTTTATTTACGCGTTGTTTACAATTGCTTCTGTTTTTTCTTGATCTGTTTCAAATAGATCATTCATGACAGAATTGGATGTGACCTTCTTTTGGAAGAATGGATTCAAAATCAGGATGACCACAACGTTTGCTAGTAAACCAAGAAATCCTTCATAAAGACCGAACGTGACTTGTGAGATATTGGCTGTAAAGGTGACGATGATGCCAACAACTAACCCCGCAATCGTTGCTTCTCTCGATTGTTTTTTCCAGAACAAGCTGATCGCAATGGCAGGGAAGATTTGAACCATTCCTGAAACACCAATGAGTTGAAGTGTTACAAGCGCTGTTGGGAAGAGCATTCCGAATAGTAGAGCCAGCCCAATGACGATAAATACCATTGAACGAGTGATCATGGTCAATCTTTTAGATGATACATTTGGATGAATTAAATCACGATATAAATTATTGGCAAATAAATTCGATGCACCAATGGCCATGATCGAGCATGGAATGAGGGAAGCAAGTGCAATCGTTGAATAAGCAAGACCCTGCATCACGCCGCCATATGACGTTTGAATTAAATGAAGAAGTGCAAATCTTGGATTCGTATCTTCTGGTAAGACCAAAAAGGCAATAAACCCAAGGAAGATGACCAGAATCAATACGATGTTATAAAGAGGCAAAAACATACTGTTTTTACGGATAGCATCTGCACTTTTGGCTGTGAAAACCCCTGTTGCCGCATGTGCCCACATAAATAAAGCAAGGGCAGAAACGCCTGAAGCGGTAATGAACCATAAAATACCTTTAGGGCCGCCGTCAGGAATTGTCAGAAGCTGTGGCGCTTCCTTCGCTAACGTATTCATCATCGGAGTCCAGCCGTTAAAATGAATGATTGGTAGTGAAACCACCATAAACAGCATGATGACCCAAACGAGAATATCCTTGATAATCGCTGTATATGTAGGACCTTTTATCCCGCTAAAAAATGTGTAAAGTGCAACTAAAATAAATGAAATAATAACAACTGCATTCACATTAATATAACTCGTTCCAGCGACAGTTAACGTATCTTGAATCCCGCTCAGTTGAAGACAAATATAAGGAATGAGCATAAGTACTCCAATAATCGCAATGAGACTGGATAACAGCTTGCTGTCAAACCGCTCACGTGCATAATCAGCGAGCGTTGTGAGGTTGTGATTTTTCGCCACCGTCCATAGCTTTGGTAAGAAGAAATAAGCAATAAAATACGCAAGAACTGAATAAGGAATAGCGAAAAAAGCGACACTTCCAGCTGTATAGGCTGTACTAGTAAGCCCTAAAAAGGTATAGGCTGTGTATAAATCTGCGCCAACAAGGAACCAGACGAGTAGCCCGCCAAATTTCCTCCCGCCGACAGACCATTCCTCTACTGATTGTCTGGATGATTTATCACGGCCAGCGGCAAATCCAATGACCACGACGATGAAAATGATACTTGCTGTAATCAATAAAGCTGTTAAATTTCCTTGCATTAGTCAGTTCCTCCATTTGAATGTTGCATTCGATAAATGATAAATGTACAGACTGGTGTGAGAACGATCCATAGTAAGAGCCAAAAGTGGAAAAAAGGCAGGCCGATCACAAATGGATGAATACGATTCGCAAAGGGCAGCAGTGCAAGTTGTCCGATGAATGGAATCGCTATAAGTAGCGCCAGTATCAATTTTTTATTCATGATTCCCTCCTGAATTTTTTGTAATTTCATAATAATAGCAGTTGTCAGATTAGATCACAAGACCATTTTCAGAAAAAACAATCATTTTGGAGAATATCATACTAATATAACGCTTTCATTCTTAAAAAGGAGAAAAGTAGAGGAGAAAAGGGATAAAGTAAAAAGAAAATATGCAAAAATAATATTTAAAGCAAATAAAAAAGCCCCAGCACAAAAGCTGGGGCTTTGCCATTTTTTAAAGAAAATCAGATACTTCTTCGATGTCGAAACGGTTGCTTTTATGAGCTTCTTTCGCTGCTTTACCAACTGAAATCAGCATGACTGGCTCATAACGTCCGCTTACATTGAATTCTTTGATGAAGGCGTCTTTACTGAAACCACCCATTGCACATGTATCATAGCCCATTGCTTTTGCAGCAATCATTAATTGCATAGCAGCTAATGAAGCATTTGAATACGCAGCTTCACGTGCATATTGCTCGCTTTGGTATGCGCCATTGATTTGAGTCATCAATGTTTCTTTGATGTCTTCAGTAATGAACCCCTGTTCTGCCAGCTCACTGTAGATTTTTTCGCCATTTTGATTGGCTTCAAGATCACCTAGTACAGCAATAACAGCTGATGCTTGTGAGATTTGTTTTTGGTTATAAGCGATTGGAAGTAACTTCGCTTTGGATTCAGCACTGTGGAAAACAGTAAAATGCCAATGCTGAAGGTTCCATGCAGATGGAGCTTTTGTTGTGATATCAAGTAGCTCTGTTAGCTCTTCTTTTGTCATTTCATGAGTTGTATCATACTCTTTTACTGAAGCTCTTTGTTTTAAAATGTCAATCGTTTTTTGATCAGTCGCCATATGGATATTTCCTCCCGTTTTTGCAAATAGTATGGTACAATAACTAAAAAAGTGAGAAACTTACTTATTGTAACTAGAGATATTTTAAATTGTATACCGTTAGTTTGTCAAACAATCATGAAAAGAAAGGCTGAAATTTATGGAATTTCAATTATGTCCACACATTCAGCAAGCTTTTTTACTGCTAGGCAAAAGGTGGAATGGTCTCATTATTCATGTATTGCTTGATGGTCCAAAGCGATTTAAAGACATGACGGACATTATCCCATCTATCAGTCAGAAAATGCTCGCAGAGCGTTTAAAAGAACTTGAGCAAGAAGGGATTATAAAGCGAACTGTACTTGCTGAGACGCCTGTTAAAGTCATTTATTGTTTAACTGAAAAAGGAAATGCGCTACATGATGTGTTTCATGAGGTATCTAGGTGGGCAGGGGAATACACAGAATCTCATGAAAAAAAGGAGCAAGCCTAGTTTCAGGTTTGCCCAAACGTTTTGACTCCTGATGAATATGCTGATCTTAGGCACATGACAAAGGAGGAGAAATGCATGTACCCTCATACTCCGTATTTCCGAGGCGGCGCCCCTGGCATTCCGCCATATGAATCCAGAGTCCCTTTGTTTTTTGGTTTTGGCGCTCCTTTAGTCGGCGGACTGCTTGGCGGATTTTTAGGAAGTGCGATTTTTAATTATCCCCGTCCATATTACCCGCCACCACCACCGCCTGTTCCACCACCTTATGGCGGAGGATATCCACCATACTATTAAGAAAAAAGAGTAAGCCTGCTTCTATATCAAAGCAGGCTTTTTATAATGGAATATCGATTTCAGAAATCCCCGGATCATCATGCTTTAAAAACATAATCTCCAAAATACCGTCCTGATACGAAGCCTTCGTTCCTTTTCTTTTGACAGCAGCAGGGAGAACGACTTTCTTCTGCGTACCTTCCTCAGGGAAATGATCAATAAATAGCAGGTTGGCTGTATGTTTGATTTTTACTTTTTCTGTGTTCGGCCGAGCAAGCTCAATCTTAACGAACACGTGATCAGTGGTCTCAAACACTTCCACTTCGGGTTCTTTTTCTTTTTTGACGTCTGTTTCTCTCGTTTTTTGATGTTGAGAGAGTGGGTCCTGAAAAGGGAACTGAGCAGGATAATTGGAGCCGAATACACTTTCCATCACTTGATTGACGTACTGCTCGACGTCTTTAGGGTCTGAATTCTTTAAGGCTTCTTTTGAAAATTGCTTTTGAAAAGGGAATAATCGGTTCCAGTCAAACATGCAAATCATCCTTTCTAAATGCCCTGAATTAGTATATGCCCATTCACTTGAGTGCGTGCTATAATATACGATAGGTTTAGAAAGGAATGGTTAGATTGAACGAACAACAGCAATCAAAAGGTGTTCTCTACACGGCAGCATCTTTTACATTATGGGGACTATTTCCGTTATATTGGAAACTGATGGAACATATTTCGTCAGGCGAAATTTTAGCGCACAGAATTTTATGGTCATTTGTTTTTATGTGCGGTATTCTTCTGTATTTAAAACAAGTCCGACCAGCCATGCAGACCGTGAAGGGTCTCATGCTCGATGGTAAAGCACTTTTTTCATTACTCCTATCTGCTATTTTAATATCGGTTAACTGGTATGTGTACATTTGGGCAGTCAACCATCATCTTATGCTAGAAGCTAGTTTAGGGTATTATATTAATCCGCTTGTCTCTGTTTTACTAGGGATTATTTTCTTGAAAGAGCGGCTCAATAAATTACAAACCATTGCGATTTTAATTGCTGCAGCAGGGGTGATTCTTTCTACGATTCAGTACGGTTCATTTCCTGTCGTTGCCATATTACTTGCCTTTAGCTTTGGTTTTTATGGATTGATTAAAAAAAGAATGAGCTTTACGAGTGCCATTGGTTTGACCATTGAAACACTGCTTCTCGCACCGGCAGCTCTTGTGTACTTATTGTTCTTCTTAAAAGAACCTGTCGTGACAATGAATCCTAACAGTTTCGGATCGCTTGGTCTGTTATTTTTCGCAGGGGTCTTTACTGCGGTACCGCTTCTTTTATTCTCTGAAGGGGCAAAACGAATTCCTCTTTATCAAGTGGGTATTTTGCAATACATTGCACCAACGATTACGCTGTTTTTGGGGTTGTTTGTGTATCACGAGCATTTATCTTCAGCTAAAATCGTGACGTTCCTTTGTATCTGGGTGGCGATTTTATTGTTTACGACCTCTCAATTACGCATGAAAAAAACAGCGAATTCTCATTAAGTCCGACGAGCAGTTTGCTTTTTTTTGAAGGTGAATCATGTCATAATAAGTTGTTACCAAAACTGTAGAGGTGATTACATGTCATCAGCCACTGAGCTTACAGCTGCTTATCAATCTTTATGGAAAAATCGTCAGCTTGATGTCGATAATATGACTTCTTTACTCGAGGCAATTTGTGATGATTTAAGCGATGCGCGCACTCATCCGAGGGTGAGAAAATCATTCCATCAAAAATATGTACTCGCTGTAGAGAGAATATTAGAAAGCGGGCTTGAGCATGATCATCAACTGCAGCTGATCAGCTTACATACAAAAAAGCTGCGCGAATTAATTCAAAATGAAGGAAGGAACCACTCATGAAACCAATTCAAACGGAAGATGTCACAGCACATCTTGAATCGTTTTTAAATCGCCCAGTCTTCGTTCATCTTGAAACGACCACTGGTTCTTATTCAGCTCATGTAAATGAACAAAATATGACGGTCGTTGCCTATATCCGCAATGCGAAAGTCGTCTATTCACAGGCGAAAATAAAAGGACAAGGTCCGTACCGTGTTGGAATGAAAACTGAAGATGGCTGGATTTACGCAGAAGGCTTAACCGATTATGAATTTGATGACCAAGACCGCTTGCTGTTAGCAGGGCATTTGCCAGACGGGAAACTAGCGATCTCATTACAAATTAGTGAAACACCATTTCAGGTGTAGAAGAGAGGGTGACGAGTCATGAATGAACATGTACTAGTGATGCTGCCTCACCCAGATGATGAATCGTTTGGGGTTGCAGGTCTCATTGCACAAAGCAGAAAACGCGGCATCCCAGTCACGTATGCATGCGGGACACTTGGGGAAATGGGTAGAAATATGGGCAGCCCAACATATGCCAATCGGGAAACACTTCCTGAGCTAAGAAAACAGGAATTAATCAACGCCTGCAAAGAAATGGATATCACAGACTTACGTATGCTTGGACTTCGCGATAAAACTTTGGAATTTGAGGACGACGAGTATTTAGCTGATGTGATGGAAACCATCATTGATGAAGTCAAACCTACATTGATTGTCACGTTTTATCCTGGACACGGTGTACACCCTGATCATGATGCGATAGGGGAAGCGGTAATCCGCGCTCTTTACCGTAAGAAAAAAGAAGACCGTCCTGTCACATACTGCATGGCGATTACGAAAAATAGAGAAGAAGTGCTCGGAAATGCAGATATTACGATCGACATTACAGATGTAGCAGATATCAAATTAAATGCACTGAGAGCACATAGAACGCAAACAGAAGGTATGCTGAGAGAGCTTGAACAAAAGCTAAAAAACAAAGAACCTGTTGTCCAAAAATGGTTCGATGAAGAAATTTTCTGGACATACCAATGGAATGACTAAATAAAAAAGCAGCTGACACCGATCAGCTGCTTTTTGTATCGTATTTAGTGATTAGGTGCTTGCTGAAGCAAACGTTTTTCCATCAATCTGAGACGAATAAAGAGGACAACAGCACCTGCTGCAAGTCCTGCAATGAGACCAATCCAATACCCGAATGCCCCATACGAGGTATAGGTGCCAATCAGATAACCGGAAGGAAGGCCAATCACCCAGTATGAAACAAATGCGGCAATGAGCGTATAGTTCACATCTTTATAGCCGCGTAGCGCTCCTTGAATAGGTGCAGCAATGGCATCTGATAGTTGGAAAAAGATCGCATAAATCAAGAAGTGCTGTGTCATCTGTAAAACAGCCGATTCAGCTGTGTATAAACCAGCAATTTCTGGTCTAAATAATAAAATGAGTGCTGCCGTAAACAAGGAGAATAATATCGCCGTTCCAATTCCGATATAGCTATAGCTTTGCGCATCTTTATAGCGCTTGGCACCGGCTTCAAACCCAACGACAATCGTTAAAGCCATTGAGATACTGAGCGGTAAAATATATAAGATAGAAGCAAAGTTCATCGCGGCCTGGTGACTTGCAATCGTCACAGTATCAAAGTGCCCCATTAATAACGTAACAGCAGCAAAGATACTCGTTTCAAAAAAGATCGCAAACCCAATAGGAAGACCAATTTTCAGAATTTGCCCCATACGGGATAAATTGATCCGAGGCAGCTTTTGAAACAACCGAAATGAGGCAAATGGTTCTGCTTTCATGACAATACAAATACTCATGATAAAAATTGCCCAATACGTCATCGCAGAAGCAAGGCCAGCTCCCGCACCGCCAAGCTTTGGAAAGCCAAAATTCCCAAAAATAAATACATAGTTTAACACAAAGTTAATCGGAAGTGCTGTTAACGTGATAAACATCGTCACACGTGTTTTTCCTAGTGCATCAATAAATGACCTAAGCACCGAATAACCAAACAGCGGGATGATACCAAAAGCAAGAAAACTTAAGAAATGCCGCGCAATATCCTCTACGGATTGCTCCAGTCCAAGCCCCCCTAATACGTAAGGGATGCCAATTGTTCCAATCGCAATCACACAGATACCTAAAAGAAAGGATAAATAAATCGCCTGAAAGACAGCCTTAGGGACATCCTTTTTATGCCCTGCACCCATCAGCTGAGCGACAATCGGCGTAACGGCCATTAAAATACCAGCAAGCCCTGTATAAACGGGTGTCCAAATACTTGAACCAATTGCAACACCCGCAAGGTCTTCTGCACTCACTTTTCCAGACATCACGGTGTCTAAAAACGTAATAAGCGAAAGACCCGCTTGAGTGATTAAAATCGGAATCAAAATAGTTAAAAATAGTGTCACCTTAGCTCGAATGCTATTTGTTTTTCTCATCATAAGTTCCTCTCTGAACAGAAATAACGAGAGGATTATATCATGCTATGTAAAAAAATCAATTCTCCGTCGAATTATTTTTCTTTGATGGCTTCGTTTTTTTAAACATTTGGGCATAAATAAAGGAAAGACTGACAACACCTAAAATGCTGCAAGCATATTGAATCACTTTCTGAATAGTCATTATTACGTCACCTCCATAATAATAGAATGCGCATCATTTGTTATTTTATGACAACGAAAAGGAGGAGGGAAAAGATCAAATGATCAATCGTACAAATGAAGAAGCACAATTTAAAGTGGGCATGAGAACACACTTGATGAAAATTATGAAGGATGCAAGTGACATTATCGATTCTCTTGATGAGATTGAGCAATGTCTACTTTGTGATCTCGAGTCATTACATGATGAATTTAATGAAATGCATGCAGAGGCTTCCTCGTTTTATTTACAATCGTATATGGAAGAATTCACACCTGGATTTGCTCAATTTTCGTTAGCCATTGAGAGCTTATCAAAACAAAAGCACGGGGCACTGATTGTGATTCAAAGGCGGGATGAGGTTGAGGATTTTATTCAAAGAGGGACAAATCTTCATGCGAAAATAAGTGCATCATTAATTGAGAGCATTTTCTACCCGGGGAATCCGCTTCATGATGGTGCGCTTTTAGTCAAAGAAAATACGCTCGTATCTGCGGCAAATGTGCTGCCGCTTACTTCAAAAAAAGTTAATCCTTCTCTCGGGACAAGACATAGGGCTGCGATTGGACTCTCTGGCATGACCGATGCACTTGTTCTCGTCGTTTCAGAGGAAACGGGGAAAATGTCATTTGCGAAAGAAGGCGTCCTTTATCCGCTCACTGTAAAAGAGCCTCAAATCAAAAAATAAAAACTGCATTCTTGGAACTGACCCCATAAGATGAGACAAATAAAAAACACCTTCAAGTTTGAAAACGGATCGTTGTGATCCGAAATAAAACATGGAGGTGTTTTTCTATGGGGACAAGAGTGAGTTATCCGGTTGAAGTCAAACAGAAGGCTGTGGAAATGAGGTTGGCAGGCGTACCTATGAAAGAGATCATGCAGGAATTGAATATCAAGAATAAGACGCAGGTTCAGACATGGGTGAGATGGCATAAAGCTGGGGATACACACAGGTTCGAACAACCTGTTGGAAAACAATATACCTATGGAAAGGGCCCCGAGTACTCTTCTGAATTAGAGAGACTACAGGCAGAAAATCGCTATTTGAGTCAACAGAATGAAGTTTTAAAAAAGTACAACGAATTGGAAAGGAAGTTGATAAGGAAACGTCAATCAAACTGGTAGAAGAATTGCGCAAAACGATGACGGTACAGGACATCTGTGTCCATTTAGGCATCTTACGTACTTCGTATTATAGATGGAAAAAAGATTTGACTCAGACTCATTCTGAAAGACAACTAGAGAAACAGGTCGGCACGTTGTGCCGAAAGCACAAATATCGATATGGTTATCGGAAAATCACAGCCATACTAAAAATGAGAATGCGTATTAACCATAAAACTGTTCAACGTATCATGCAGAAAAACCAGTGGCAATGCCGGGTTAAAATGAAAAAGCGTAAGAAGAATGGGCAGCCTTATGCCGTAGCCGGTAATATACTGGATCGGAATTTTCAGTCTGATCGCCCTCTTGAAAAACTAGTAACGGACATCACGTATTTGCCTTATGGACAGAAACAATTGTACCTTTCCAGTATATTGGATTTATATAATGGAGAAGTGATTGCTTTTACGATTGGTGATAAGCAGGACACAGACTTTATCTTAAACACACTTAATCAGCTCCCAGCACTTCCTGAGAATTGCGTGTTACATAGCGATCAAGGTTCTGTGTATACATCTTACGAGTATCAGAAAGCTGTTCATATAAAAGGCATTACCATGAGCATGTCCCGTAAAGGGACGCCCGCTGATAATGCCTCCATCGAATCGTTTCATTCCTCACTAAAGTCTGAAACGTTCTATCTTAACAGGATTGATCGCACTACAACCACCATCGTAGAACGCACTGTCAAAGAATACATTTATTATTATAACAACATTCGTATTCAAACGAAACTAAACAACCAATCACCGATAAACTATCGGCAATTGGCTGTATAAAGGTGTTTTGATTCCTGTCTCAAAAACGGGGGTCAGTCCCCTTCATTAGGAAGGATGCTTTTTTCATTCGAAGAGAAAAAACAGGCAATTAAGTAAAAAGTCATTTGATACAGAAAAATTTGTCATGTAGAATAGAACTATGAAACTAGCAACGTGCTTGTTTTGACAAATTTCTAAACGTCAACTTAAAAATTCCTTAAAAAATGTTTATAAATACAGTAAACTGCCGATACAAACGATATGGCTCTGTTTTAGCATTTTGAGTTGACTGCTTTAGCCTATTTGTTATTGCCCAACGTCTACATGTCGAGTAATATAATAGAAATAAAGATAAAATAGTGCAAGAGAAGCAGAATCATTAAATGCTAAACTTAAAACTAGTACATAAGTCTTATTGAATGAAATCATGAAAGGCGGAGATTCATCTATGAAGAAAAAAGTAGTAACCGGCCTCACAGTATCAGCGATCGCTGGCTCAGCTGTGTTTGCTGCACCGGCAGAAGCACAGACGATCAAGGTGAAAAGCGGTGACTCACTTTGGAAGATTGCCGAACAGTACAATACAAGTATTTCGGAGCTTCAATCTCTTAATCAACTAAAAACGACGATGATTTTTGCAGGACAAAGCTTGAAAATTCCTGGCGCAAAAAGCACAAAATCCAGTTCGTCAACTGGTTCAAAAGCAACGAAATCAAATGCTTCAACGACATCAAGCTATACTGTAAAGCTTGGAGATTCTTTATGGCTTATTGCAAACAATCATAAAATGTCAGTTGCAAGCTTAAAAAGTCTAAACAGCTTAAACAGTGACTTAATTCGTCCTGGACAAAAGCTAAAGGTATCTGGAAGCACAAAGACAAGCGGGAGCCAGTCATCAAACTCCTCTTCAAATTCCAGCTCAAACAATAAAACAACGAACTCAAATAGTTCATCTTCATCAAGTACATACAAGGTCAAATTAGGGGATTCTCTCTGGAAAATTGCGAATTCGCTCAATATGTCGATTGGTGAAATTAAAACATTGAATGGGATCAAATCTGATACGATTTATCCGAATCAAGTCTTGAAAGTAAAGGGGACGGCTTCATCAAAGCCAAGTCAGCCTAAAGCACCTGCAAAACCAAGCAATCCGCCTTCAAATGGTAACCAGTCTTCAAGCGGGAAAGCGACATCTTATACTGTAAAATCAGGTGATTCTTTATGGAAGATTGCAAATCAATTTAAAGTGCAAGTTCAATCCATCCGTACAGCTAACAGCTTAAAAAGCGATGTGCTTAGAATTGGACAAGTTCTCAAAATTAATGGTGCAGCTTCAGGCTCAACTGGGTCAAATGGTTCGACGTCTAACGGCTCGACAACTCCAGTCAACAATGACAAAAACAATGTGCCAATGAATGCAAAAATCACGACGATGATTCAAGAAGGGAAAAAGCTGACAGGCATTCCTTACAGATGGGGCGGCAATACACCGTCTGGATTTGACTGTAGCGGCTTTGTTTATTATCTCATTAACAAGGTTTCATCTGTATCGAGATTAAGCACAGCAGGCTATTGGAGTATGATGACACCTGTGAGCACACCTCAAGTTGGTGATTTTGTTTATTTCACAACGTACAAAGCGGGACCATCTCATATGGGGCTATACCTTGGCGGAGGAGATTTCCTCCATGCAAGTGACAACGGTGTGGGGATCTCGAACTTGAGCAACTCATACTGGAAAAAAGCGTATTTAGGTGCAAAACGTTTCTTCTAAAAAAGCCGAATTTCGGCTTTTTTTGTTTGCCTATTGATCAGGTTGTCCATACTGATATCAAAAGGGGGCAATCATATGAAAAAGTCAGTGTGGTTGATCATGATGTGTCTAGTCTTTGTCGCAACAGCATGTCATGCACCGCCGAAAAAAGAAACGACAGAAGAAACCATTGAAGTTGCAGTACCTAAACAAGCACCGGTTACCACGCCACTCATTAATGAAAGCGGGCAAAAAATAGGAAGTATCGAAGTAAGAGACTCCTCAGAAAACGGGCTGGATTTACATGTGAAAGCAAAAAATCTGCCGCCAGGTCCTCATGGCTTCCATATTCACGAAACAGGAAGATGTGAAACGCCAGATTTTGAAACGGCAGGGGCTCACTTTAATCCAACACACCGGGAGCATGGCTTTGATAACCCAAAGGGTCACCATGCTGGAGATATGCCTAATTTAGAAGTTGGGGCAGATGGACAAATTGATGTTGTCGTGAATGTACCGGATGTGACGTTAAAGGGAGGAATGAACCAATTAATCGATCAAAATGGGCGCAGCTTTATCATTCATGCAGAAGCAGATGATTACTTAAGCAACCCTTCTGGAAACTCAGGGAAACGCATCGCCTGCGGAGCAATCACAAAAGAAATGGTAAAATAACAGATGTCTAGCCTTTATGTATTGAGTGCATAAAGGTTTTTTTAGTATACTTGGTGAGGAAAATGATCGAAGAGAGGAATTAATCATACATGTTTAACGAACAATCACTCCCAGAAGAAATTCAAGCAATGATTGAAGCAAAAGCAAAAGGACTAGAAGAAGAATTCCGTCCGCTTATTGGAACAGGCGGCTATGAATCACAGGACACGTCTATCATACAAGATGCGATGATTGCACTAGCACTCGACAAAAACGTTCTTTTAAAAGGGCCGACCGGTTCAGGAAAAACAAAACTAGCAGAAACTTTATCTGCTTACTTTCAGCAGCCGATGCACAGTGTGAACTGCTCAGTTGATCTTGATGCAGAAAGCTTGATTGGCTATAAAACCATTCACAATGATGGTCAAGTTGCTTCTATTGAATTTATAGAAGGACCTGTAACAAAAGCAATGAAAAAAGGCCATCTTTTATATATTGATGAAATCAACATGGCAAAGCCGGAAACCTTGCCTATTTTAAACGGTGTACTCGACTACAGAAAAATGATGACAAATCCATTTACAGGCGAGGTCGTTCGAGCAGATGAAGGCTTTGGCGTGATTGCGGCCATCAATGAAGGCTATGTCGGCACAGTCCCTCTAAATGAAGCGTTAAAAAACCGTTTTGTTGTCATTGACGTTCCATATATCGGTGGCGGTATCTTAAAGGATGTATTGCAATCTCAATCTGTATTAAAGGATGAACGCTTGATCGATCAATTCGTGCAGCTCTCATCAGACCTCATTACACAGGCGCACAACGGACAGGTAAGTGAAGAAGCAGCATCCATTCGCGCACTCCTAGACACATGTGATCTTGCACAATACATCCCGCCGCTTCGAGCAGTTGAACGAGGGATTGTTGAAAAGCTAGAAGATGACCGAGAAAAAGCAGCGGTAAGAAATATTGCCCAAACATTATTCGAGTGAGGTTCTGAGCTTTGAAATTCATCAAATTTAATGACAGCAGAATCGATTCATTTTTATTTATGGAATTAACGGATTTAGCCAAAACGTTAGCAAAAAGTGATGATGTCGAGCTTGAATACGGCGTGCAGTCCTACTATGATCCTTTTGAAAAGAAAATTTTCATCAGCCATTTTTGGGATGACCGTAAACAAGAAGACATGACAGCCGGGCTGAAAAGTGATGTATTCCTCCGTGCAGTAGGAACCGTTTATAGTGATCTGACTGTCTTTCAAGAAATCATTCGCTATGCTCACACAATATCCATTCCAGATTTGTGTAAACAATTGTTTATGCTCTTTGAAGATACCAGAATAGAAGAACGGATTAAACGTGACCGCTCAGGAACAAAAAAAGTATTTAAACGAAGAAGAGAACTGTACCGGCGTCATTTTAAGACGCAATTAACGATTAACCAGGAGCGGAGCATTTTAACGGATGCACTTTATTGTGCAATGTATGTGAAGCTAACAGCTGATTCGCCGCTGGAAGAAATTCCGCCTCTTCATGAGCAAATCAACTCAATGATTCCGTTTATTGAATCAAGTCTTGAGCGTGTATATGAAGCGCGTTCAACTGGAGATATCGCAGTCATTGTCAAAGAATTAATGGAAGGCTTTGATGAGCTTCTTGATAAAGATATGCTGAATACATACTTTTTCTTCCCCGAATTGGATTATGAAAAAGCGGCAAAAGAACCGCTATTTCATGACTTGAAAAGGAAACCTAAATTAAGTGAGGACATCAAAGTCGACCGGGAAAAAGAGGGCGATGAAGACATCCACGAAGAGTATATGGAAGTGTGGCACCGGGAAACAGAGGCGCCGTCAAAAAGCTTCCTTCAATTTGATTTAGAGCACGGCGGGAAAAGTGATCTTGGGAAGGATGCAGCAAGAGAAGGCGATGACGGAGATCAAGCACTTGGCACTGTCCAAGGCTCTGCCAAGCAAACACAACGAAAAGATTATTCAAAGCTTGAGGCGCTGGAAGAGGCTGAAGGCGAAGAAAGCGGGACGGATGCTCATGAAAATGGAAAAGAGAACAAATATGCTTTTCCAGTCATGATTTCACCAGATCCTCCTGCGCCAGAGCAAATCGACGTGTACAAGCAGCATGCCAAGGAAATTGAGCCGTATCAGAAACGATTAAAACAGATGATTCAAAAAACGCTCGAACACAAAAAAACATGGCCAAAAACGGATCTTCATGCGGGACGTTTGAGTAAAAAGCTCATTCGTTATTTTACAGAGTCGAATCCGCGTCTTTTCTATAAAAAACAGGCACCTTCTTCGGAGATTGATGCTGTGTTCACTTTATTAGTGGATTGTTCTGCTAGCATGTTTGACAAGATGGACGAGACGAAAAAAGGCATTGTCCTATTTCATGAAGCCTTAAAGTCCGTTCAAGTCCCACATCAAATTGTGGGGTTTTGGGAAGATACAAACGATGCATCAGAAACAAGTCAGCCGAACTATTTCAACACAGTCGTGTCGTTCAAAGATTCGTTATTTGATGCAGGTCCTTCCATTATGTCTCTTGAACCAGAAGAGGATAACCGAGATGGCTATGCGATTCGCCAAATGACAAAAATGATATTAAAAAGAAGAGAAGAGCAAAAGTTTCTCATTGTTTTTTCCGATGGAGAACCGGCTGCATTCAGCTACGAACAAAATGGGATCGTCGATACACATGAAGCAGTTCTTGAGGCGAGGAAAAAAGGCATTGAGGTCATCAATGTGTTTTTATCCAATTCACCGATCGAAGAAGCACAGATGAAAACGATTCAAGATATGTATGGCAAGTTCAGCATTTTTGTACCAGATGTCGATACATTGCCAGATGTTTTATATCCGTTACTGAAGAAATTACTGCATAAAAGCATTGGGGCATAAGGTTTTGCCCCTTTCTTCAAAATATTTTTCGGAATGATTTAAATTTTTTGTTTTTCTGTGAATTTTTTATCTTTAATTGAACAAAGAATGTAGAAAGTAATCTGAAACAATGGTAGAATATTATTGGAAGCGTTTTATTACATAAATTTGGTCATTGTGTTCTGGAAGTTATATCGAGATAGTGTTCAATCACTTGATGATCAAAGTTGGGGGTAGTGTTCAAAATGTTTCAAAATGATGTGAAGCAACCGTTGAGTTGGGAAGAATTTCATGGTCCGAACCTCGGCTATGTGCTCGAGCTCTACGATCAGTATGTCCAGGATCCTACTAGTGTTGATGAAGATCTAAGAGGCATATTTGATGAACTTGGTGCACCACCGAGTGAAATGAAGGAGGAAATTGGGAAAAAAGAAAATAGCGTAGTTACTTCTGAACAAATCCAAAAGATAGCATCAGTCGTTAAACTGGCAGAAGACATCAGAACGTATGGCCATTTAAATGCTTCCGTCAATCCTCTTCGCAAAGAAAAGGAATTACAAGAGCTGTTTCCTTTAAAGGAGTACGGTTTAACAGAAGAAGACGTCAAGAATATTCCAATATCTATTATTAGTCCTGACGCACCAAAACACATTTCAAACGGCATAGAAGCCATTAACCATTTGAGAAATACGTATAAGCGTACGATTTCATTTGAGTTTGATCACGTACATGATTTCGAAGAACGAAACTGGCTCTCAAAATCAATCGAGTCTGGTGACTTATTTAAGAAAAAACCAGCCGATAAACTAGTTTCTGTATTCAAGAGATTAACAGAAGTTGAGCAGTTCGAACAGTTTCTTCATAAAACATTTGTTGGGCAAAAGCGCTTCTCAATAGAAGGTTTAGACGCACTTGTCCCAGTACTTGATGAAATTATTTCAGAGTCTGTTACACAAGGGACTTCAAATATTAACATTGGAATGGCACACAGAGGCCGTTTAAATGTATTAGCACATGTGTTAGGAAAACCATATGAGATTATTTTCTCGGAATTCCAGCATGCGCCGAATAAAGAGCTAGTTCCATCAGAAGGTTCTATCGGCATCAGCTACGGATGGACAGGTGATGTAAAGTACCATCTAGGAGCAGATCGTCAAATTAAAGACGAAGATACAAAGAGTGCGAGAGTCACGCTTGCTAATAACCCAAGTCACCTAGAATTCATTGATCCAATCATTGAAGGTAGCACACGTGCCGCTCAGGAATTGCGTACTCAAAAGGGATATCCAGCACAAGACGTTGAAAAGGCATTAGCCATCTTAATTCATGGTGATGCAGCATTTCCTGGAGAAGGAATTGTGGCAGAAACATTAAATTTAAGTCAACTTGTAGGCTATCAAGTGGGTGGAACGATCCATATCATTGCAAACAATATGATCGGATTTACGACGGAAAGCAATGAATCTCGCTCAACGAAATATGCAAGTGACCTTGCAAAAGGGTTTGAGATTCCAATTGTTCACGTCAATGCAGATGATCCAGAAGCATGTTTAGCAGCTGTTCAATTAGCTGTAGAATACCGAAAACGCTTTAAGAAGGATTTCTTAATTGACTTGATCGGTTACCGCAGATACGGTCATAACGAAATGGATGAGCCTTCTACGACTCAGCCGATGCTATACGATGCCGTCAGAAAGCACAAAACGGTCAAGAATATCTTTGCCGATAAACTTGTCACAGAAGGTCTTCTAACGACAGAACAGCGTGAAGAAATCGAGCAGGCTGTAGCGACAAGAATAGAAGAAGCCTATCAAAAGGTGCCTTCAAAGAAAGAGCATACGATTCAAGAAATTGAACTGCCAGAACCTGTATCAAATGGCTTCCCAGCAGTGGATACATCCGTAGAATTTGATGTATTACGTAAGCTGAATGAAGAATTGATCAGCTGGCCGGACGATTTCCAAGTATTTGGTAAGCTTAAACGGATCCTTGAAAAACGGGCAAAAGTGTTTACAGATGACCGTAAAGTAGAATGGTCACTTGGAGAAGCACTTGCATTTGCATCTATATTAAAAGACGGTACGCCAATTCGAATGACCGGACAGGATTCAGAGCGCGGTACTTTTGCTCAAAGAAACCTTGTTCTTCACGACAGTCAAACTGGAAATGAATTTATTGCTCTTCATGAGCTGAGTGATGCAAACGCATCATTTACTGTTCATAATAGTCCGCTGTCAGAGGGCTCAGTCATCGGGTTTGAATATGGTTATAATGTCTATTCTCCTGAAACGTTAGTCATTTGGGAGGCTCAATTTGGAGACTTCGCAAATGCGGCTCAAGTGTATTTCGATCAATTTATTTCAGCTGGACGCGCAAAATGGGGACAAAAATCAGGTCTAGTGATGCTCTTGCCTCATGGATATGAAGGACAAGGTCCTGAGCATTCAAGTGGAAGAACAGAGCGATTCCTGCAATCAGCTGCTGAGAATAACTGGACAGTGGCGAACCTCACAAGTGCAGCGCAATACTTCCACATTCTGAGAAGACAGGCGAAAATGCTGCTTCGAGAAGAGATTCGTCCGCTTGTGATCATGACACCGAAGAGTCTGCTTCGTAACCCGAACACATTGTCTGAAGTCCAGGAATTAACGGATGGACAGTTCCAACCAGTTCTTGAACAACCAGGCCTTGTGCATGATTACGAAAAAGTATCGCGCCTCGTGCTATCTAGCGGGAAGGTATCCATTGATATTAGTGATCGTTTTACTCAAATGGAAGAGCCGAAAGATTGGCTTCACATTGCGAGAGTGGAACAACTATATCCATTCCCAGCCAAAGATATTAAAGCGATTTTATCAAAACTAACAAACTTAGAAGAAATCGTATGGACGCAAGAAGAGCCACAAAATATGGGAGCTTGGGGATACATTGAGCCATATTTACGTGAAATTGCGCCTGAAAAAGTAAAAGTACGTTACATCGGCCGAAGAAGACGTTCAAGTACGGCTGAGGGTGATCCAACTGTGCATAAAAAAGAACAAGAACGAATTGTATCTGATAGCTTGACTCGCAAAAACTAAGGGGGAAATGAAAAATGGCGGAAATTAAAGTACCTGAATTAGCGGAATCGATCTCGGAAGGAACGATAGCTCAATGGCTCAAGCAGCCGGGCGACTATGTGGAGCAGGGAGAATACCTGTTAGAGCTTGAAACAGATAAAGTCAATGTCGAACTGACAGCCGAAGAATCTGGTGTACTCAAAGAAGTGCTGAAAGATTCTGGTGACACTGTACAAGTTGGAGAAGTCATCGGAACAATTGCAGCAGGTGAAGCTGGCGGAAGCGAGTCCGCAGCTCCAGCACCTGAGCAAGAGTCTGCACCAGCTCCGAAAGATGAACCGGCAGCTGCTCAAAAAGAAGAAGCAGTGAAAGAAGAGCCGAAATCTGGTAATGGCAGAACCATCGCTTCTCCTGCAGCTAGAAAACTAGCGAGAGAGAAGGGACTAGACTTATCTGAAATTCCAACCGTAGATCCGCTGGGCAGGGTACGAAAGCAGGATGTCGCTTCTTATGAAAAGAATGAAGCACCTGCAAGTGCACCAAAAGCCGCGCCAAAAGCAAATGCTGCGGTGCAAAATGAACAACCAGGAAAGCCAGTTGAACGTGAAAGAATGTCGCGCCGCAGACAAACGATTGCAAAACGTTTAGTTGAGGTTCAGCAAACGGCTGCAATGCTGACGACATTCAATGAAGTAGATATGACGGCTGTGATGGACTTAAGAAAGCGCCGTAAAGATGCCTTCCTTGAACAAAATGATGTAAAGCTTGGTTTCATGTCCTTCTTCACAAAAGCAGTTGTAGCAGCACTGAAGAAATATCCGCTGCTTAACGCAGAAATTCAAGGTGATGAGCTTGTCTTGAAGAAATTCTATGACATCGGCATCGCTGTTGCTGCTAATGAAGGACTTGTCGTACCGGTTGTCCGTGATGCAGACAGATTGTCGTTTGCGGGGATTGAAAAGGAAATTGGTCACCTTGCGAAAAAAGCACGAGATAACAAATTGTCTCTAAATGAGCTACAAGGTGGGTCATTCACGATCACAAACGGCGGAACTTTCGGTTCACTGCTTTCAACACCAATTTTAAACAGTCCTCAAGTTGGAATTTTAGGGATGCACAAAATTCAGCTTCGACCTGTGGCAATTGATGAAGAACGTTTTGAGAACCGTCCGATGATGTATTTAGCTCTTTCTTACGACCACCGAATTGTCGATGGTAAAGAAGCAGTTGGATTCCTTGTCACAATTAAAAACTTGCTTGAAGATCCGGAGCAACTATTGCTTGAAGGATAATCTTCAATTTTAAAAGCTAGCACCTATTAAAGGGCTAGCTTTTTTTCTTTTCACTTTCAGCATTTCCTCTTTTTGACCAATATGTCGCAAGCCAGGAACCGGATAAATTATGCCACACACTAAAAATGGCACTTGGTACGGCTGCAAGTGGAGAGAAGTGTGCTGTTGCTAGAGCTGCACCGAGTCCAGAGTTTTGCATACCTACTTCAATCGAGATGGCTCTTCGAGAAGGGATGTCCATTTTGCACCACTTTGCGATAAGATAACCAAATAACAGACCAAGTCCATTATGTAAGATCACAACGGCCAATATTAGCAGCCCAGATTGAAGAATCTGCTCTTTATTTGCACTGACAACCGCTGCAATGATCACGACAATTCCGGCGACAGACACAAGCGGTAGTGCTTGCACCGCATAGGTCACTTGTTTTTTGAAAAATAATTTAACGATAACGCCTAAGATGATAGGGATTAACACAACTTGTACAATTGACAAAAATAGTGCTTCTGGCGATACAGGTAACCATGATCTTGCAAAGAGTAAAATAAATACAGGTGTTAAAAAGGGAGCAAGAAGTGTCGATATGGTGGTGACGGCTACAGATAATGCCGTATTTCCTTTCGCCAAAAAGGTCATAACGTTCGATGCTGTACCGCCTGGGCAGCAGCCCACAAGAATAACGCCTACAGCAATTTCAGTAGGAAGCTGTAATCCGTAAGCTAATAGAAAGGCGATAAGCGGCATGAGTGTGTACTGAGCTAGAACTCCGATGAGTACATAAAGAGGTTTCCGAAACAGTTCTTTAAAATCTTCAGCGGACAATGTCAGCCCCATCCCAAACATAATGATACCGAGTAAAAAAGGTATATAAGGTCCGATTTTAGAGAATTCCGCAGGAAAAGCGAATCCAAGAAACGCAAACACAATGACCCAAATTGCAAAGGTCCTACCTGCAAAGTGACTAATAGTTAAAAGAATCTTCATATAATACTTCAACTCTCTTTCTTTACATATCTTTTCTATTTTAAATGAATTTTCTGAAAAAACAACCCATTCTTTCAGTGCTGATAATAATATTATGTAAACTGAATAAACTCCATATAAGCGAATGCCTACATGGAGTAGCGTTGTTAAAAAGGGGTCCATTTCACTTGCTGAGCTTGCTTAAGCCGTGCTTCTGGCTCATGCCAGTCAACGACATTCCACCAACGATCTACATATGTCGCTTTTTCATTCAGATATTGCAGATAGTAGGCATGTTCCCATACGTCAAGAGCGAGAAGAGGGATCACATCCCATTGTGATAAAAATTGGTGGCGTTCTGCTTGTAAAATCTCTAATCGCTGAGATCTGGGCGCCCAAACAAGAATCGCCCAGCCAACACCTTCTACTTGTTTAGCTGCAGCAGAAAATTGGGATTTGAATGCATCATAGCTTTCAAACGATTGTTCAATCTGGCGAAGCATTTGCCCAGTGGGCTTTCGTTTCCCTGAAGGACTCATGGAAAACCAAAAAATGCAATGTAAATAGTGTCCCGCACCATTGAAGGCAAGCTCCCGTTCCCAATGCTTGATCATTTTAAAATCATTGGTTCTTCTCGCTCTTTTTAATGCAAGCTCTGCTTGATTCAGACCATCAACATATGATTGGTGATGCTTCTGGTGATGCAAATACATAATCTCTTTTGAAATAAACGGTTCTAGTGCATCATACCGGTAAGGGAGAGGGGGTAATTGATGACCGCCAACTGCTACATCTCGCATTGCATCTTGTGGAATTATATCCTCTGCAATACTTTCAGCCAATGTGTACCACTCTTCTTCACGGGAATGCTCATCATTCATGATGAACGATAAATGTTCTGCTTTTTGACGGATGTTGTCATCTTGAATTGCACCTTGAATGGAGCTAAGCCAATCTTTAAGTTGCATACGATATTCTTCCTTATTCATATTTACGCCTCATTTCTTCTAAAAATGTGGAACAAGCCATCATTGGAAAAACAAATGGATAACTATGATAGGTGATGTAAAATTGCTTTGGAAGACCAATGCCTACTGGATAGTGCAAGGCTTTACTCGAATGCTGATGTTGAATCAAAAACGAGATGGCTTTTAAAATCGCTTTGTCATCTGGTTGCACGTATTGTAAAAGTGCTTCAGCGGCCCAAGCCGTTTGAACCACTGTTCCAAATGGAAGCGGGACATATCTTTTAACCTCTGCACTTTTACACGATTCTCCGAAACTGCCATCTTCTAATTGAATGGTTTTTAAAAATCGACATGCTTTTTTAACAGCAGGATGCGATGAGGGGATGCCACTAGCCTTTAGTCCTGTTAACGCAGCCCAAGTACCATAAATATAGCAAACGCCCCATCTGCCGAACCATGATCCATTCTTCTCTTGATGATCAAGTAGCCATTTCACACAATGATCTTTTTGCCTTTGCATGAGTGGTGACTTGTCGTTCTCTTCAAGAGCGATAAGATGGAGCACACGACCTGTAATATCAGGAGTAGAAGGATCAATGGCTGCATCCTCAGCAGATTCGAGCGGGAGATGACGAAGCAAGAAGTGATCTTGATTTTTTTCAAAAGCTGAAAAGCCACCATCCCGGTTTTGCATAGAAAGAAGCCAATCAAATCCTCGTTTCCACTGAACAGGAGCATAAGTTTGAGGAATGGCTTTTAACACAATTTGCGTATCATCACAATCTGGGTTATTTGTGTTCAAATCTGAAAAACCAAAGCCTCCCGGAGCCGCATGCCGGTTATGGATTGCCCAATCTGCTTTCTTCGTTTGCTGCCGGTTTAGTAAGTACGTAAAAGATTTTTTAATAACTGGATCATCTTGTGTTCTGCCCGCTCGCTGAGAAGCATAACTGACAAGCGCTGTATCCCAAACAGTAGATGTAGAATTCTCAGCATATTTTTTGCCCCCACAGTCAGTGACTAGCTGTTTCATCCCTTTGACTGCTTTTAAAATGAGATGATGTCCCGGAGAGTATCCAAGACTCATGAGTGCATAGACCATAAAAATACTGGCACTTAAATAGCTGTACAGCGTGCCATCTTTTTCAAGACGGTCAAACATATATCGCTTCGCTGCCTCATACCCGAAAAAGTCGAACCTGCTGTCGAGTACTGTATACGACCGCATGTACGCTAGAAAGTGGTGAGTGGAACGTTCTTCTCTTGCCATAAACCAGTCAAAAGGATTTTTAGACATGTTCGCATCAAGATGTGATAAGCTTGGGAACTGCTCATGAGAGGTATATCGTTTGTTGAGTGCAATCATCATTGGGACAAAATGAATTCTTGCATAGGCACTAAGATGATAGAAATGAAGCGGGAAGTATGTAGGGATGAGTAAAAATGCAAGTGGTGCATAGAAGTATGGCCAAGGGTGCATACCATTGACGGCAAGCATCCACTTTGTCATAAAATGAACGTCCTTCAAACCGCCATTTGATCGAATAAAATGTGCTGCTTTTTCCATATGTGGCTCATCTTGTTGATACCTGCCTGACACGAGCATTCCGCAGTAGCCTTGCACAGTCGCGGTTACATGTCCCGCCTGATCATGATACAAAGAGAAGGAACCATCCTCATTTTGCTTTTTGCGAATTGCTTCTGCCAATTGATGAACCAAAGCCTGATCCGAATCGCCAACAGCCTTTAATAGCATAATTAAAAAAGCATTTGTCATCATGGGCCCTTCAAAGCAGAAGACAAAAGCGCCATCTTCTCGTTGTCTGTGCTGCATTTGCATGTGCAGTTCATCCATATATTCGTTTACTTTCGTTTTGAAATCTTGCATATTCGGCCATGCTCCTTTCCTTTATTACTATATTCAGGAGCCTGCCTGTCACATGCAATCACAAAAAAGCCGATGACTTGGTCACCGGCTTTATAGGCGTCATTAGTCTTGGAGATTAATCCACACACTTTTGACTTCTGTATAGTTGTTAAGGGCGTATGATCCCATTTCTCTGCCAAGACCTGATTGCTTGTATCCTCCAAACGGGGAGGCAGCATCAAAGACGTTGTAGCAGTTGACCCAAATTGTGCCTGCTTCAAGGCGTGCAGCAATGTCATGGGCATGCTTTAAGTTTTCTGTCCAAAGCCCTGCGGCTAATCCATAGTCAGACTGGTTGGCTCTTTCGACCACTTCTTCAATGGAATCGTAAGGAATCGCAGATAGGACAGGTCCAAAGATTTCTTCTTTTGCGATGGTCATATCATCTTCTACATCTCTAAAAACAGTAGGGGAGACAAAATAACCAGCCTCATAAGGGCAATCACCACCGACAACGGCTGTTGCACCTTCTGATTTACCTTTTTCAATATAGCCTAACACACGCTCATGCTGTTCTTTACTGACAAGAGGTCCGATTTGCGTATCTTGATGAAGACCGGCTCCTTGTTTGAGGGATGTCGCATATTCAGCCATTTGATCAACCACCTCATCATATTGACTCCGGTGAACAAAGACCCTAGAACCTGCACAGCATACTTGACCTTGGTTAAACATAACCCCATTTAAAGCACCTGGAATGGCTTTCTTTAAATCGGCATCTGGCAATATAATGTTTGGTGATTTTCCGCCAAGTTCTAATGTGACTCTCTTAATGGATTTGGCAGCTTTCTCCATGATGAGTTTCCCAACACTTGTTGATCCCGTGAAGGCAATCTTGTTTACATCAGGGTGATCGGTTAAAGCGTTTCCAGCTGTTTCACCAAATCCAGGAACGATGTTAATCACACCTTCTGGGAAGCCAGCTTTATCTACTAATTCAGCTAAATAGAGCGCAGAGAGGGGTGTTTGTTCTGCTGGTTTTAACACGATGGTGCAGCCAGTCGCAAGTGCAGCACCCATTTTCCACATGGCCATAAGTAGCGGGAAGTTCCAAGGAATGATTTGTCCTACAACGCCAACAGGCTCATGACGGGTATAATTAAAGTATCCTTGGCTGACAGGAATGGTTTGTCCGCTTATTTTCGTTGTCCATCCCGCATAATAGCGCATATGCTCGATTGCGAGAGGGATATCTGCATTGGTTGTTTCATTAATTGGCTTTCCGTTATCTAAAGTTTCAAGCTGCGCGAGTTCTTCTTGGTTTTCTTCCATTAAATCAGCAAGCTTAAACATAAGACGGGCGCGTTCGGCGGCAGACATGGAGCGCCAAGGACCATGAAAGGCTTTTTTGGCTGCTTTTACTGCCTGATCAATGTCTTTTGCACCTGCTTCATATACATCAATAAGGGTTTCACCTGTGGCTGGGTTAGGAGTTGAAAAGGTTTTGTTATCGTGACTTGTGACAAACTGACCATTAATGTAGAGTTTTTTCGTCCCTTGGAGAAAAGATTCGAGTTTTGAACTAATTTGAAGTGTTGTAGAGCTCATAAATAAACAAACCTCCTTAAAAGATATGGATTGTTCTGCGAGTTCTAGGTGGAAAAGCGGACTTGAAGCAAATGATCTAGTATACGCATATGAATGTAAACGTATACATTCATCATATTACACGACATCTTTGAAAGCAATCCATAACACTCATTGCATTTCATGAAAAATTGGCTACAATAAATGTATAGATGAAAAAAGGAGTTTTTAAATCATGATCCATCAAAACTGGCAAACGGCTCAAACGTTAAAACAAGTAAAATGTATACATACGAATGCGAAAAAATATATGGTTGACCGTGCACTAACGGTTGGCAGCACATATGAAGTGAAAAATGAAACAGAAGAATTCCTGTTTGTCGTTGATAATACAGGTAAAGTAGGCGGGTATTATAAAGAGTATTTCGAAGACATTTCTGCTGAATGATTTTGGTGATCATCACTCATACTAAGAAAAACAGTAAAGGGTGATGATGATGAAAAAGAAGCAAACAGATGAGCAGAATCAACAAAATGCTTGGCATGATAACGAAGATGCTGATATGGCAATTACGCTTGAGCAAATTTCCGATGTGTATGCAGAGGGAACCATTGAAACACCAAAAGACGAATAGTCATTTTAAACAGTGATTTGAAAAATCACTGTTTTTTTATTGGTCACAATTTACCCATTTTCTCAAAAAAAACTGAAACTTTTTTCCTGCTTTAACTGTCTAAATAAGTAGAGGAAAGAGCATCGAATCAAAAAGAAAAAGTTAAATGAAATTTAATCTATTCGTAATGGAATAACGACCATTTATAGCGTATTCTATAAGTGAGAACAAAACGTATCCACAAAGCGTGTGGCCGTTTTTTCATAAAGGAATTTGATGGAGGAAGAGGGGGTTTACGTGGGTATTTTTTCTGTCAGTAAACAAAATGATAAGAAATTCGAATCCTTACTAATTGAAGGGGAAAGAATTGAAGCTGTTTACAGACTGCGTCACGACCAAATTTGTTTCACGAATAAACGACTGATCTTTGGCGATAACCGCGTATTTTCTAAAAAGAAAGTCAGGGTCTCCTTGCCTTATCGATCAATTGAAAGTTTTGCCATTCAAGAAGCTGGCGTGTTTGATCAGGACACAGGTATGTTGCTTGTCACAAGCTCAAAAGTATTTGAACTCGATTTTTCAAAAGAGACGGATTTGAATGATGTGCAAGCCATTTTGACAAAACATCTTTGCTGATCAACCTTGCGATTACATAGATCACATGCACTTTTCTCATTCTTCGTATTTATTTTAATAGATCGCACATTGCCTGAGGCCTTGCCCATATTTTCTGGGAAGGGCTTTTTTGTTTACGTGTTTGAATGATAGTAAAAAAGGATAAAGATGAAACAGATACAGAAAGGAGAATGAACAATGAAAGTATTAGTTGCAGGAGCAAATGGACATACAGGTAGACTCGTCATACGTTATTTAAAAGAAAAAGGACATGAGCCGCTTGCTCTTATTCGAGATGAAAAACAAGCGGATGCGCTAAAAGAACTTGGTGCATTGCCTGTCATCGGTGATCTTGAAAAGGATGTGACAGATGCTGTGAAACAAGCAGATGCTGTCATCTTTGCAGCTGGTTCAGGCTCAAAAACGGGGGCAGAAAAGACGATTGCAGTGGATCAAGAAGGTGCAAAACGTCTTGTTGACACAGCGAAAAAAGAAAATATTCAGCATTTTGTGATGCTGAGTTCCTATAATGCCGATGATCCAAACCAGGGAAAAGGGCAAGGAAGTATGGAAATTTATTATGAGGCAAAAAGAAAAGCAGATGAACACCTTAAACAGTCTGGGCTTTCCTATACCATTGTCCGACCAGGTGCCTTGCTGCATGAGGAAAAGACAGGAAAGATTGAAGCTGCAGCGCATATTCCAGATGATCAAAACATTGAGATTTCAAGAGAGGACGTAGCTACTGTTCTTGTGGAAAGCTTAACAGAATCCAATGTAAAAAATAAATCCTTTGACTTGATTAAAGGCGATAAATCAGTAGAAGAAGCACTTCGTACCTTGTAAGAGAAGAAAGCTGCTGCCAATCAGGCGGCGGCTTTTTTGATGTTTTCAATTCCTTTGTAGCGGGAAGGTATTAAGAAAGGAGTGATTGACCGTGGGCTTAACGAAAGAACAACAAGCTGATTTATACGAAAGATTGAATCAATTAAAGGAAGATGTAAAAGGGGCAAAAAAGAAAGATGAATCTATGCTAAGTGAATCGAGCGAGATTTCAAATGGTGTTGGGAACCATATCGCTGATCATGGAAGCATCTATTTAGACCGCATGACCGAACAAACGCTGGACCAAGTTGATGGCCAGATTGAAGCTGAAATTGATGCAGCACTGAAACGAATGGAAGACGGAACATACGGTGTTTGCGAGAAAACAGGGAAAGACATTCCATATGAACGTTTAAAAGTAGTTCCCTATACACGTTATTCAATTGACGCGAAGAAAAATGAAGAAACCACTCAAGACCCAAATGAGTTTGACCGTAATTTTTCTGATCAAATGCGTGATTTAACAAATAGACAAACAATGGACCAGATGCATTCAGATACGTATGAACGATTAGAGGAAGAGCAGGATGTTGACATAGACGATGAAAAATAGGATGATAAATGGAAGTTACATTTTTTCAGAATAATTTTTTCTTATGTGTGCAAGAACAAATCTCTTGTATACACGAGTTTTTTTTAGAAAAAAGATCTCTTGAAATTTAATAAACTTTCGTGTAATATAGTTTAAAGGCTGCGATGCGCGTAATGTTAATTAAGTTTTAACCTTTAAGCTGTAATAGGGAGTTTTATATTGAAGCCGGAATGTCATGCCTCCTTAGAGAGGAAGACAGGAACGTTTCTGCAAACACCCACTTTGAGGAGTGGTGGTTTAAAACTTTCTTACTTAGATTACGGCATCCGCAGCTTTTCCTAGGATGATTCAAGCCATTTTCCATTTCGGAAAATGGCTTTTTATTTTGCGAAAAGACGAAATTGGACTGATCGCCTGTAAAGGCAAGAATCTATGTTAAAATGGACAAAACAAATGACGGAGAGGGAATTGGATGTTAGAAAAAGCAGAAGCACTCCTGAAACAATATTATGGCTTTGATGCCTTTAGAAAAGGACAGAAACAAGCCATTGAAGCGATTGTAAATAAACAAAAGGATACCGTCTGCATTATGCCGACAGGCGGAGGGAAGTCAGTTTGCTATCAGATCCCTGCGCTGATGATGGAAGGGACAACGATCGTCGTATCTCCGCTTATTTCTTTAATGAAGGATCAGGTTGATGCGTTAAATGAGATGGGGATACGTTCCTCCTTTTTAAACAGCACCCTGTCTGCATCTGAAATGAATGCAAGGCTGAAAAAATGCGAAAAAGGGGAATATGAACTTCTTTATATCACACCTGAACGCTTACAAAATGAACGTTTTTTTCAGCTGCTAGATCGGTTAACGATTCCTTTAATTGCAATTGATGAGGCGCACTGTATATCCGAGTGGGGACATGATTTTAGGCCAAGTTATCGCTTCATTCAAGAATGCTTGAACAAGCTGTCAAAAAGACCGGTGATTGTCGCATTAACAGCTACAGCGACGAAAAAGGTCCAACAAGATATATGTGAACAGCTTGGTATAAACGGAGAAGAAACCATTTTTACTGGGTTTGCTAGAGAAAATTTGTCCTTTCAAGTGATCAAAGGAGAAAACAGTGAACGTTTTATCACACAATATATGAAGAAAAACAGTCTTGAGTCTGGCATTATTTATACCGCCACTCGTAAAGAAGCGGACCACATTTATCATCGACTAAAAAAACAAAAGATCAAAGCTGGTGTTTATCATGGTGGCTTGGATGATCATACGAGAGAAGAGCAACAAAATCTCTTTTTAAATGATGATATCCAGGTGATGGTCGCCACATCAGCATTTGGCATGGGCATTAATAAGTCGAATGTGCGTTTTGTGATCCATCATCAAATTCCAAGGGATATAGAAAGCTACTATCAAGAAGCTGGGCGTGCCGGCAGAGATGGGCTTGAAAGTGAATGCATCTTACTGTTTTCACCTCAAGGAGTAAGGGTGCAGCGTTTTCTCATTGAACAGTCAATAGAAGATGAGACGCGCTACCAGCATGAGTTGCTTAAATTAAGGCAAATGGTGGATTACTGTCATACTGAGCAATGTTTGCAGCAATTTGTGATGGATTATTTTGATCAAACAGCTAGTTCGCCTTGCGGTAAATGCAGCAATTGCCTTGATGAAAGAGAGCGTGAAGAGGTCACAAGAGAAGCGCAGATGGTGTTATCTTGTACAGTGAGAATGAATGAGCGATTCGGTAAAATGATGATCGCCCAAGTACTGGCAGGCTCTAAAAACAAAAAAGTGCTAGAGCTAGGTTTTGACCGCCTCCCTACATATGCTTTAATGAAACAACATTCGGCTCAGCAAATCAGTGACTTCATTGAATTTTTAATTACAGAAGAGTATTTGCACATGTCTGAAGGTGCTTACCCAACACTCAAGGTGACTCATAAAGGGAAGAAAGTGCTAGTTGGACAAGAGAAAGTGTATAAAAAGCAGGCGATCAAAGCAGAAGCTATTCAAGAAAATGATGCATTATTTGAGCGATTACGCTCGCTGAGAATGAAGCTAGCTAGAGAGCAAGGTGTTCCGCCGTTTGTTGTTTTTTCTGATCAAACATTGAAGGAAATGTCAGCGGTAGAGCCTCAAACAGATGAAGAATTACTCCAAATCAAGGGGATTGGCGCTCAAAAAAGAGAGAAATACGGAGATGTTTTTTTAGAAGAAATTCGTTTATTTATAGAAAAAGAGAAAAAATAAAGAGTTTGAAGAAGAAAAATATTTTTTTTCGTTGCACTTGGACACGTTTTCATCAGGCCGTTTTTGACCCTTTTAAAACCTTGATATGGCGGGGAATCAAGCCATTTTGTGGTCTGATTTACCAATGGAGAGAGATGTTTCATGTAAAGGAACTGTAATCTAAAACATATCGTTTTGTTATTGAATTGACATTTACATATGTTACGATAGCACTCGTTAGCCGCCATAAAAAGCTAACAAGGGAGGATTTACTTTATGAAGAAGACTATTATGTCCTTGGTTGCTGTTGCAGCAATCTCAACAACAGCATTTGGAGCACAGCAAGCTTCTGCAAAGGAAATCACTGTACAGAAAGGTGATACACTTTGGGGAATCTCACAAAAAAATGATGTGTCTCTAAAGGACCTAAAGGGTTGGAACAATTTATCTACTGATATGATCTATGTGGGTGATAAATTGACAATCTCTTCAAAAGAGAAAACTCAGGAGCAGTATAAAGTCCAGAAGGGGGACAGCCTCTGGAAAATCGCTCAAAAATTCAATGTGTCAATTAGCGATATTAAGTCTTGGAATAACTTAAACTCAGATATAATTATGGTTGGTTCAACACTAAGTGTTGCTGGCCAAAGCTCGGCTCCGGTAAGCTCAGAACCTGTTCAAAAACAGGAACCTGTCCAAAAAGAGCAAACAACGAAAAAAGCTGCTCCTAAAAAGGAAACAGCTAAAGCAGAATCATCTTCTGCTAGTCAGAGTGTACAAAAAGAAATGACTGTTACGGCTACGGCTTATACAGCAAATGATGGTGGCATCTCAGGTATCACTGCAACAGGGGTAAACTTAAACAAAAACCCAAATGCAAAAGTGATTGCAGTAGATCCTAGTGTCATTCCATTAGGAAGTAAGGTTTATGTTGAAGGCTACGGTGAAGCCATCGCAGCAGATACTGGCGGCGCAATTAAAGGTAACAAAATTGATGTACATGTACCAAGCAAATCCCAAGCGAAAAATTGGGGCGTAAAATCAGTCAAAGTAAAAGTACTTAACTAGTAAACAATTGTTTTTTGGAAGAAAGCATCAGGTGGCGGCCTGATGCTTTTATTGTACCCTTTTTTTGGTCAAAAATACACATATTTTTCTGAAAAATTTGCATTTTCGACATAAAGTAGCGCATATCTTATGATATACGCTGGTTTTTGTCGTTAGCTGTCCACCCAATAAATTTCTCCGCTTTGTTCTTTCCAATTGATCTGGACATCAAATTGATGCTTTTCATAAAAATGAATCAAGCGGTCCACGTGACCCCAGTCTCTTTTGACGAGGTCGCCAGTAATCACTGGGATGTTCTGCTCTCTTGCGATTTCTTTTAAATGCTTCATGCAGATGGAGCCGTACCCATTATCTGGCGGGCCTTTAATATCGGCAATATGAATCTTTCCTTCTTCAGGATATTCCGCAATTAAGGAAAAATCAGATTGTCCGCGAAAAGCTTTTTCACAATCGCTGAGCATAATTTTACATGTATCTGCACTTTCAATGGCAGAGACGATCAGCCACTCATCTTCTTTCGCTTGATCGATGCCAATGATTTTTGCTTTTTTCGAAATATCTTTCATATTTTCTTGCATTCGATACATTTGGAACTGCAATTGCTGTAATTCTTGCTCTAACGACTTCACATCTTTGGCTGTTTCCTGTAAGATTGACAAGTCCATTGCTCCTTTCCTATCAGAGATGATAAAAATCACATAAATTCCAATTTTAAAGGATGTGGATGGATCTTTCAAGCCGTTAGAACGCCTGCAACCTGCAAGTTTGTCTAAAATTCGACGAAGATAGCGAATTCATTGACTTTATAGAGAAATTTAAATAACATACTCTTAGTCGGAACTAATAAAGAGAGGTTTTCAAACATGAAAGAACAGAATCAAAAACCGAAAAATTTTACTGGTATTGTGATCATTTTAACAATTGCCATAAACGGATTAATCGCTTTATTATTTTTAATGCCAAAATCAGATAAATTTAGTCATCTGGATATTACATTTTTGCCGTTACTGAATGCCGTGATGAACAGCTTTACGTTTATCTTTTTACTTTCAGCACTCATCATGATTAAACAAAAGAACATTAAAGCGCATAGACGATTTATCTTTGCTGCATTTTCAACGACACTTGTCTTTTTAATTTCGTATGTAACCTATCATTCAATGGCAGCTGATACCCATTTCGGAGGAGAAGGGATCATCCGTCCAATTTACTTCTTTATTTTAATCACACATATTGTCTTATCAGCAGTCATTGTACCGCTTGCCTTGATTACGCTATTTAGAGGCGCACAGATGCAAGTCGAGCGCCACCGTAAAATTGCTCGCTGGACAATGCCGTTATGGCTTTATGTCAGCCTCACTGGCGTCATTGTATATATGATGATTTCTCCATACTACAGCTAACGTATGTCCAACTGGACATACGTTCTTTTATTTACAAGATGCAGTGCTTTGGATAAAATGGGAATTGGGTATCCGACTTGCACGGTATCTTCCCATCTATAGACTCACATCATTTCTGGCCGTTTGCTCGTTTGGAGAACAACAATTGAACGAAACGGGGGTTATATGATGACTGAACAACTGCAGTATAAACCGGGGCTTGAAGACATTGTGGCAAGCGAAACGTCGATCTCATACTTAGATGTGCAGCAAGAAGAGATTGTAATTCGCGGGTATGACCTCATCGAGTTGGCACAAAAAAAGACCTATTTAGAAACAGCCTATCTGCTTATTTATGGAAGATTACCAGATGCCATGGAATATCACCAATTTCAGCAAGACATTTCCTCACAAACCAACTTACATCCAACCATTCAAACCATTTTAACAAAACTGCCAAAAACCACCCATCCGATGGATGCCATGAGAACGTGCCTATCTGCTCTTAGTGGGTACGATGATGCATTACAAGATCGATCAGAAGCATGCCAGCAAAAGCGCGCTGTCCGATTACTCGGCCAGCTGCCGGCGATTGTCGCTGGAAGCTATCATATTCTCACAAAAGACGCCGCTATTTCTCCAGATCAGACCAAATCCTACACTGAAACCTTTTTAACCATGCTAACAGGACGCACGCCAACCCAAGACGAAATCACCGCTTTTGACCAAACACTCACATTATATAGTGAACATGAACTGCCTAATTCAACGTTTGCCGCTAGAGTCATCGCATCCACACATTCTGACATGTATGGTGCTTTTACTGGAGCAATTTCTTCTTTAAAAGGTGACTTGCACGGGGGAGCGAATGAAGCTGTCATGCATATGCTTCTCGAAGGAAAAACAACGGAAGGCTTCCTTGCGCTCATTGAGCGAAAATTAGCTGCAAAGGAAAAAATGATGGGCTTTGGCCATAGGGTATACATGAGAAAAATGGACCCAAGAGCCGCTCTTTTAAAACGATCATTGAAAACGCTTACCGAATCGAAGGGCGATACAACGCTGTATGACATGTGTGTAGCAGGAGAGGCATACATGAAAGAGAAGAAAAATCTCTATCCAAACCTTGATTATTATGCCGCACCTATTTATTACGTGCTTGGGATTCCAATTTCACTTTATACACCCATTTTCTTTGCTGCAAGGGCAAGTGGATTAGCTGCTCATGTCATTGAACAGCATTTGCATAATCGCATTTTCAGACCGAGAGTCCGGTATTTAGGGCCAAGAGGATTAAAAGTTTCAGATGATGATAGAAAAACGGGGGAATAAACATGAATAAAACAGCAGTCGCCAATCAAACGGATCAGCTATTAGAAGAAATCGCAGCCTATGCAGTAGACGGGGAAATTACGAGTAAAGAAGCCATTGAAACGGCACGCTATGTGCTGATAGACACACTTGGTTGCGGAATGCTGGCGCTCAATTTTCCTGAATGTACGAAGCATCTTGGACCGATCGTCCCTGGAACCGTTGTACCTAACGGAGCAAGAGTTCCAGGCACTTCCTTTGTGCTAGATCCTGTTCAAGCGGCTTTTGATATAGGCTGTATGATTCGCTGGTTAGATTATAATGACACGTGGCTTGCAGCGGAGTGGGGACATCCGTCAGATAACTTAGGCGGGATATTAGCTGTAAGCGATTATATTAGTAGAACACGGCTTGCAAACGGAGAAGAGCCGCTTTCAATGAATGACGTGCTACATGCGATCGTCAAAGCACATGAAATTCAAGGCGTGCTGGCTTTAGAAAATTGTTTGAATCGAAATGGCTTGGATCATGTGCTATTTGTCAAAGTAGCAACAAGTGCTGTTGTATGTGCAATGCTTGGCGGAACAAAGGAGGACGTGCAGCACGTTTTATCACAAGCGTTTGTTGACAATTCTCCGCTTAGAACATATCGTCATGCCCCGAACACAGGATCAAGGAAATCATGGGCAGCAGGTGATGCAACAAGCCGCGGAGTGAGACTTGCAATGATGACACTCAAAGGGGAAATGGGCTATCAAACGCCGCTTAGTGCAGAGAAGTGGGGCTTTGAAGATGTTCTGATGAAAGGGAAATCTCTCACACTTGCTCAGCCGCTAGGATCATACGTCATCGAAAATGTGCTTTTCAAAATTGCTTATCCTGCTGAGTTTCACGCCCAAACGGCTGCAGAAGCTGCTATGATCCTGCATGACGCTGTAAAAGATCGATTAGATGAAATTGACCGGGTAGAGATTACAACACATGAATCGGCGATTCGAATTATCGATAAGAAGGGACCGCTGTATAATCCAGCAGACCGTGATCATTGCTTGCAATATATTACTGCGATTGGATTGATCTATGGGGAGCTCACGGCTGACCATTATGAAGAAGAAACGGCGCAAAATCCGGCTATTGATCGTCTCCGGGATCAAATGGTCGTCAAAGAAGATACACAATATACAGCGGATTATTTAGACCCGAAAAAGAGATCCATTGCAAACAGTGTGCAGATCTTCTTTAAAGACGGGACGATGACAGACCGAATTGAAATTGAATATCCACTTGGTCATCGCAGAAGAAGGCAGGAAGGTATTCCTCTGCTCGAAAAGAAATGGCTCTATCATTTGAAGACGAGATTTCCGCAAAAACAAGTGGATCACATTGTGTCACTCTGTCAAAACCCAAATCAATTAAAAACAACGACTGTACCAGCATTTATGGATTTATTCGTCATATAAGGGGGAACTAGTGTGTGGATCGTGAATGATGAATCAAGTCAAGCAAATTTAGCCGCAGCCTTTCAAGAACAAATGCACAAATCAGCTTTATTTCAAATCCCAGGCGTTCACGATGGAATGTCTGCGCTTTATGCAAAAAAAATGGGCTTTCAAGGGCTCTATTTATCCGGCGCCGCTTTTTGTGCCAGCAAAGGGTTGCCTGATCTCGGCATGATCCATTCAACGGAAATGGCTGAAAAAGCGAAGGAAATCATTCGAGCTTCTCAGCTGCCGCTTTTGGTCGATATGGATACTGGCTATGGCGGTGTATTGAATGCAGCAAGGGCGGCAAAGGAAATGGTAGAAAGCAAGGTGGCAGCTGTTCAAATTGAAGATCAGCAAATGCCGAAAAAATGCGGGCATTTAAACGGAAAAGCACTTGTTCCAGTAGAAGAAATGGTCGCAAAAATCAAAGCCATTAAACAAGCGGCACCAACGCTTTTAGTGATTGCGAGAACTGATGCAAAATCTGTAAGCGGAATGGAGGATGTCATCCGACGGGCCAATCTTTACGTAGAAGCAGGAGCTGATGCTATTTTTCCTGAGGCACTCATCACAGCAGAGGACTTCACGCATGCGTCAAATAATATTAAAGGTCCGCTTCTTGCAAACATGACGGAGTTTGGCAAAACGCCTTATTATCATGCAGACGAATTTTCCATGTTTGGATTTCAGATGGTCATATACCCTGTGTCATCACTCAGAGTCGCTGCAAAATCATATGAGCGTTTATTTACAGAAATCATGGAGAAGGGGACGCAGCAAGGAATGCTGAAGGACATGCAAACGAGACAAGAGCTGTATGAAACGATTCATTATGATCAATATGAGGAGATGGATCAGCATTTAGCGAAAACGATCCTGCCGGAAATCGGAAAAGAACATCGATAAAATGAAAAGCACTTCCTATATGGAAGTGCTTCAGCTTGTAGACAAAGTCTACAAGCTTTTTTGTATAATAAGGGTAATAACAATAATCTGTGGGGGATAAACATGTTATCGAAACGTGAAGAAGAAAGACGGAATCAATTAGAAGTAGTGGCTTTAGATGAATTAGTGCCTCAAGATCATCTTGTACGGAAAATAGATCAAGCAATCGATTTCGACTTCATTTATGATCTTGTCAAAGATCATTATAGTTCTGATAATGGTAGACCAAGTGTTGATCCTGTTGTTCTCATTAAGATGGTCTTAATCCAATATCTATTTGGTATTCGCTCTATGCGTCAAACCATTAAAGAAATTGAAACCAACGTGGCTTATCGTTGGTTTATTGGATATGGGTTTTCGGAGAAAATTCCGCACTTTTCTACCTTCGGTAAAAACTACGTGAGACGCTTCCACGATACAGATTTATTTGAACAAATTTTTTACCGAATCTTAAGAGAAGCGATGAAAAAAGGGTTCGTTGACCCGTCTATTGCCTTTATTGATTCCACTCATGTCAAAGCGAATGCCAATAAGAAAAAACTTGAAAAGAAAATCGTTCGGGTAGAGACGAGAAGTTATCAAAATCAGCTTCATGAGGAGATCAATGTTGATCGTGAGGAACATGGAAAAAAGCCGTTACCCCTACAGAATAAAGAGAAGAAAAAAGAAATGAAAGTCAGTACAACTGACCCAGAGAGTGGCTATTATGTAAAGGATGAACGTGAAAAGTCATTTGCTTATTCATTTCATACAGCTTGTGATTCAAAAGGATTTATTTTAGGCTCGCTGGTCACAGGCGGAAATGTTCATGATAGTCGTATGTTGGATTCACTCGTATCAAAGGTGACAGAGAAAGTCGGAAAACCAAATGTAGTCGCAGTAGATGCGGGATATAAAACACCTTACATCGCTAAGTTCTTAATGGATCAAGAGATAAGACCTGTCATGCCATACACTCGTCCAAGAACAAAAGCTGGTTATTTGAAAAAGAATGAATACGTATACGATGCATATTTTGATTGTTACATTTGCCCCAACGGGCAAATTCTCTCTTATCGTACAACGACTAGAGAAGGTTATAAGCAATATGCGTCCGATTCAGAAGTATGTAAGTCCTGCTCGTTTTTAGATAACTGTACCCAAAGTCAAAACCACACCAAACAAATTCATCGGCATATTTGGCAGGATTACCTAGATGAAGCAGAAAATCTGAGACTTACTGAAATAAATAAGAGCATCTACGCAAAACGGAAAGAAACGATTGAACGCGTTTTTGCGGATGCAAAAGAAAAGCATGGTATGCGTTGGACGAAACTTCGTGGACTAAAAAAAGTTTCAATGCAAGCGATGCTTACTTTCGCTGCCATGAACCTTAAAAAGCTAGCAAACTGGACATGGAAAGTACCATGTCCAGCGTAAACACATGATGTTTTTTCAAAAAAAGTGAAAACCCCACTTTTACTTGAAGTAAAGGTGGGGTTTGTCTACGGTCTGAAGCACTTCCTATATGGAAGTGCTTTTTTTACGATGATGGTGAGGATGACGAAGCCAATTTCATCTTTTCTTCAACTGTTTTCGTTTTTTCTTTTACTTTTTCAGCATAAGTGAAGTCACCGAAGCAATATGGGTAGCGGAAGTTATCTTTGTTGCCTCCACACGTATAAACTTCTGGGTTTCGTTTCACTTGCTTTTTAGAGTATTGCTTTGCCAATTTCTCGGAATGTTTTCCCCCGTTTTTTGCAACAAAATCAATATAGCCAATTCCCATATTATAGCTTTGAATAATGGTTTCCAAATCAACGCCTTTTTTCTTCCCATGCTTGTACATAGTAGAAAAATGATGGACTCCTTGTTTAATGCTTTTCTGAGGGTCATTGATTTCATTTCGTTTCAAACCAAGAGATTCAGAGGACTGCATTGGATCTCCGCCTCTGCCTTTTGATTCTTGATACATCATACCGAGGATTAACGCGGTATATTGATCTAAATCTTGATCTCTTAACTCTGTTTCTACAAGCGGTTTGAAATCATCCAATCTCGACAAAACAATTGATTCCGTATCAATCGGCAGCTTTTTTAACTCCTTTTGATTAAAGGACATGACAATGGCTGCTAATACGAAAACAAACAGAAAAATCGTGAAGCAGCCTGAAATGGCAAAACATCCTGTTTTTTTCTTTTTCAAGGTCAGTTCACCCCTGTTTTGCCCCGCTTTTAAAAGGGAAGTACAGCCTTTTTATTATGCCATATCCTGCACAAGATACCAAGTGAAAACCTGATAATCAATCGTACCCAAATGTAAATTCGGGTCTCGTTTTCAGTCTGTAGCAGAAATAAACAAAACCGATAATCAGCCAAAGCATACCAATGATTAATGCATTTGTACTGATGCTCGTTAACAGCCATAGACAAAAGGCCGTCCCGCACAGAGGAATCACTGCGTATCTCAATGTATTGAGCACACCTCTTTGTTTTTGTTTAACGAAATAGTACGCAAAAACAGATAAGTTCACAAATGTGAAGCCAATCAACGCCCCGAAGCTAATAAAGGAATAAATGACTTCAAGTTCGCCAACGACTGCGGTTAAGGAGAAAGCACCAATTAATAAAATATTAAAAACAGGCGTTTTTAATCTCGGATGAATATATCCGAAGAAACGCTTCGGTAATGATTCATCTCTACCCATTGCATATAACAGCCTTGCTGCACTTGCATGTGATGATAAGGAAGAAGAGATAACAGCGACCATTGTGCCAGCTAAAAAGAACGAGTGGAGAAAGGCGCCGCCCACAAATTCCGCAATTTCAAGTGAGGCAGCATCGGGGTGCTTGAACTGCTGAAAATTTGGAAATACTTGCTGCAAAAAATAAGACGTCAAGGTAAACAGTACGCCTCCAATGGCAACAGTTAAGAAGATGGCAAGCGGGATCGTCTTTTTTGGCTTAATGGTTTCCTCAGACATGGTCGAAATCGCATCAAATCCTAGAAACGAAAAACATAAAATGGTTGCTCCTGAAAAAATAAGCGCTGGATCTAAGCTCGCGGAATAAAAAGGCCGGGCGGACAATAATTCTCCGCTACCTGCGTTTTGAGTGAGCCCATAAATAATAAACCCCACAAAAGTGACGGCGACAATGACCTGAAAAGTCACAAATAAAGCCGTAATGTTAGCTGTAAGCCGGATACCAATTACATTGACAGTCGTTATGGCGATAGCAAGTATGATGATCCAAATGTAATGAGGTACATCAGGAAAGGCTGCGGTTAAATAAGCACTTCCAATCGCAAAATTCACCATAGGCAAAAATAAATAATCCAGTAAAAGTGTCCAGCCAACAAGAAAGCCAACATGAGGATGAATACTTTTTTGCGCGTATGTATAAGCAGAACCTGCTTTTGGAAAAGCCTTCACCATATTCCCATAGCTAAGCGCTGTCAATAGTAATGCAAGTAACGTAAATATATAAGCGGCAGCGACGTGTCCTTTCGTCAGCTGAGCCACAATGCCGTATGAATCAAATACGACAAGTGGGTCCATATAAGCAAGCCCGATCACCACAAGTGGAAAGACAGTCAGGCTGCGTTTTAGTCTTGGCTCCTCAGTCAATTTGTCTATCAGCTCCTCTAAAAAAATGAATAAATAATGCTCATTTTAAAAAGAATGCTACCAAGTGTCAATGCTATTTGAGTAAATCTTTTTTCTGAAGTGTGCTCTCTTTGCATGCCGGACGTTTTGGTATATGATGATACATAGAATAAGTCGTGATTTGACGGACAAGAAAGGTGAAGCAAAATGAAGGAAGAACTGAATACAAATCAAGAACAGGAAAGGATGGAGCTGGATGAAGAAAGTCTATTTCTTGTCTCCCAAACCTTTAAAGCTTTATCTGATCCGACACGTATTCGAATTCTGCACCTGCTGTCTCAAGGTGAACATTCGGTTAATGATATAGCAGAAACACTGAATCTTATGCAATCAACCGTTTCTCATCAGCTGCGCTTCTTAAAAAATCTTCGTCTTGTGAAATCTAGACGAGCAGGGACTTCCATTTTTTATAGCCCTGAAGATCAGCATGTGATGGAAGTGCTTGAACAGATGATTCATCATGCACAGCACGATTGATAAAAAAACCTTCCTACGTTAATAGGAAGGTTTTTTATGCATGATGGACATGTGTCGATCGTTTACTTGCTTTCATCATGTGAAAAGAAAAAACAACATAGTAAGCCGCTAAAAGAAAAAAGCTGAGCATGGTCATCGCATCATCGCTTACGATGTGCTGATACAGTTCAACGACACTGATTTTGGTGATCGAATGATTTGTCAGTTCAACCAGCTTAAAACTAAGCCTAGATAAAAACAAACATAATATGAAGCTTTCAATCCATTTACTCGTTTTCATATACAGCCGGCCATTTTCTTCTTTCATACGAATCGTCTGATAGGCATGAACAGCGAGGCTACTTCCAAAAAGCATACCAATAGCGGCATAGATGATGATACTATGATTTTGCCATCCTTCTGATAGGAGAATAAGGGCTGAAAAACCAAAGAGATACATTCTCATCAAAAGCCTGATGGGGCGCACAAGCTGATAGCGTCTCATTCGATTCATTCGAATCATGATGCAGATCAACATAATGCTCCCAATCATGAACAACTGCCACACGTTATGTGTCATGATGCAACCTCCTCCTGCACGTGCAGGGATGTAAACGAATGCTGGCTGTTACTTATCTTTACCATTCTTTCTTTTTTTATCAAAACAAAACCTACATTTATGAAAAAGAGGAAAAGTCATGAAAATTGACCGTATTTTATCTACTGTGATGTTGCTCATTAGCAAGAAGCAAGTACAGGCGAAAGATCTTGCTGAACTTCACGAAGTGAGCACGAGGACCATTTATCGTGATATTGATACAATCAATCAAGCGGGAATCCCTGTTGTGACAACCCAAGGAGCAGGTGGAGGCATTTCACTTGTTGAGGACTATCGTTTAGAGAAAAAATTATTTACCGATGATGACATTGAAGTCATTTTAACAGCCCTTGAAAGCATGATGAGTGCGTACTCCTTTAAAGAAAGTGAGCATGTTCTGAAAAAAATCAAATCGCTTATTCCCACGCAAACAGATGAAAGCGAGAAACTGCATCATGTCTTCATCGATTTAAGCTCCTGGGGAAAAGACAGCAAGGCAGAGCAGAAGCTCCAGCTCATACATACAGCTGCGTCAGGGCACCAATACATTCAGTTTACTTACCGCAATGCGAAAGGTGAAACACTTCCACGCAAAGTGGAGCCTTATACACTCGTTTTAAAAGGGAGGCATTGGTATTTGTATGCGTTCTGTTGTGTAAAAAAAGCTTTTCGTCTGTTTAAGCTGACTAGAATGACCGGTCTTGTCACCATTTCAGGGTATTTTCAACCGAAAAGAATCAAAAACGAAGAGAAGCCTTGGAATGACTCTTGGCAAGAACAACCATCGGTCAGCTCTGTTACGCTCAGATTAACAGAAGCATCAGTGGGTAAAGTAAAGGAATGGGTAGATGAGAACGAATTGAATGTCTGTTCAGACGGCACCTATCTTGCCACCATCACCGTACCTCTTGATGATTGGTTAAATAGTTTCCTATTTCATTTAGGTCCAGATGTTGACATTCTTTCTCCGAAGCATGTCAAAGAAGCATTTGATCTCCAGTTGAAACAATTTTTCAAACGAATAGAAACTTGACACAATGTTGTCAGGTTTCTTTTTATATGATAGAAAAAAAGGAGATGAGAATGTATGTACGATATCGTGACATTAGAGAAAATTTGGATAAAAGGGTTGTCTGTTCGAACAACAAACGAAATGGAGCAAACAAAAGAGCGGAAGATTGCTCCACTCTGGCAGGAATTTTTTGCGCAGCAGCTTTACGGAGGGCAAGCGCCGGTCATAGGATTGTATTCAGATTATGAAAAAGATGAGCATGGTTCTTATTTATTTACTGCTGGGCAATTCGCGGATCAGCAGTTAGAACATGTGATAGAGATTCCTGCGTCCACCTACGCAAAATTTCAAACGAGAAAGGGGCCGATTGAAGAGGTCGTTTTGGAAACATGGCAGCAAATTTGGACGTGGGATGAGCGCCATTACCGCACATATACAGGCGATTTTGAATGGTATGACGAAAGATCTATAGACCCAAAAGAAGCGCAAATTGATATTTATATTGCGGTTGATGAAAAAATGCTTGCTAAAACTAATAGCATTAGTTAATATAAAACTAACAATATTAGTTTTAGGGGGACACTTGATGAGATTGACAACTTTTGACCGCCTGCACCAGCTCACATTAATGCCGAGATTATTCCCGGTAAACTGTTATATTTTTGAGGAAGAGAATGGACTGATCTTAATTGATGCTGCGTTAAAAATGGCAGCAAACTCGATTATCGAATTTGTTCGACAAAAGAACAAGCCTATTAACAAAATTATTCTTACTCATAGTCATATGGATCATATCGGCGAATTAGATGAAGTGAAAAAGGTTTTTCCAGAGGCTGTCGTCTATTTATCAAAACGCGATGCCCGCCTATTTGAGGGTGACTTGTCCTTACTTCCTGGCGAACCCCAGCAAAAAATCAAAGGCAGTTTTTCGAAACATATTCGTACAAAACCGGATGTGCTTGTCGAAGAAGGAGATGAAATTGGACCGCTGAAAGTGATTGCGACACCAGGGCACACACCTGGCAGCATTTCCTTATACGATGAAAGGTCAAAAGTTGTGATTGCTGGGGATGCCCTTGTAACAAAAGGCGGCTTATCAGTTACGGGTGAATTTCGCTGGACTTTTCCGTTCCCGGCTTTTGCTACATGGGATGCAGAAACCGCACTTAAAAGCGCTGAAAAATTACTGACACTTCGCCTATCCTGTCTTGCTGCAGGACATGGCGATCTCATCATAGAACCTCAGGAAAAGCTTCAAGCTGCCGTTTATAAAAGGCAGCAACAACTGAAGAAAGGGGAGCAGTAAACCGTGTCTCCAAGAATGGGAATCACGCAAGAAAAAATCATGGATACAGCAGCCGCACTTGTTGATGAAGAGGGCTTTTCAGCTTTGACCATTGCTACATTGTCTAAAAGACTGAACATCAGACCACCTTCCATTTATAATCATGTATCTGGTCTTCAGGAAATTCAGGCGGCACTCGCAGAAAAAGGACTGTCCATGCTACGTGAAAAAGGCATAAGCGTAACAGAGGGGCTGGATAAAGAAGAAGCTGTATTAGCTTTTGCCAAACAGTATGTGCAATTTGTCCGCGAACATCCAGGTCTTTATGAAGCAGCCTTTTCACATATGGAGGACAAAAAAGTAAGAAGTGAGGCAGAGCGCCTTGTTGAATTTGTCCAATCGATCATTTCCCGTTTTGGTGTCAAAGAAGAAGAGATGACACATGTGGTCAGAGGATTAAGAAGCTTATTGCACGGCTTTGGTGATATTTCAAATAAAAAGGGATTTCAACGAAAAGAACAGCTTGAAGACAGTGTGAGCTATGCGGTCAAGCTTTATATCTCAGGTGTGTTGCAAAAAGAAGATCTGTCTTATTGACAGGTCTTTTTTTGGTAGTGAATCGATATGTTAAAGAGGCGGCCATCTTGAACCAATTTTTTGTCAAAAAAAGAATAAACATTTGACAGTTTTGTGAAACATGTTATGATTATTATGTGAAATAATTCACATAGAGGAGTAGAGGCAGATGAAAAGAAAGCCTGTTTATGTGGAAACAACTATTCATGCACCGATAGAGAAAGTATGGGAGCATACGCAAAATCCAAAGCTTCATGAACAATGGGATTTGCGTTTTTCAACCATTTCATTAAATGAACCTCAAAATGAACAGCCCCAATCCTTTTTGTATGAAAAGCACCTTGGGTTTGGTTTAAGTGTCACAGGGACAGGAGTTTATCGAACAAGAATGATGGATGAACGGAATGAGCGGGCATCCTCACTAAATTTCAAATCGTCACACCCATTGTCTTTTATTAAAGAAGGCAGCGGTTACTGGAAGTATATAAAAACAAGCGACCACATTGTGTTTCAAACTCAATTTGATTACAAAACGAAAGAAGGAAAAGGATGGACATGGGCAGACAAGATTCTTTTTCGACCAATGATCGGGTTTATGACGGCCTTTAGTTTTGGTGCATTAAAGACGTGGCTTGAAAAGGGAACGCATCCCCGGTTATTACTAGAGAGAACACTCGCTCATTACGGGATTTGTTTGCTGTTTGCCATCGTCTGGCTATGCCAAGCAGTCATTCCTTTTTCACATTCGACTTTTGATCATAGCATGAGTTTTCGATTGTTTTATGCGCTTTTAGGCGTAGCATGGCTAATGCCCAAATTATCAAAGAAATATCTCTTCATTTTACAAAGTATGTTTCTTCTTATGATGCTTTGTATAGGAATTCTATCTCCGCCGCAAACGACGCTTCATGAACCGCTTGTGATGAGTGCATTTTTGATTTTGTCGATTGCAGGTATGTTCAATTTAAAAGATTGTGTAGATGTATTTTCCATCAAACGAAAAAGGGGAGGTAGACATGGTCGTTCATCGTCATCAAGTAAAGGATTACGATAAACTGCATCCAAAACTAAAAGAGAGATACAACCGCGCATTTACTGCTGAAGGCATTATGGAGGAAATAGGCGGCGGGTCAAGACTCATTCGATTGATCTTCAGAATGGGTCCACTGTTTCGTTGTTTTTTCACCGAGAGAGGGAAAAACATTCCTTTCCAAATTGTCAACGAGCCCTTTGTGACAAATAAGGGGGAGGAAGGGATGCACTGGTATCGAACGTTTTATTTCCCAAAGAAGGAGCGGCACTTTGATGCAGATATGATCATTGATCAGGAGAGTCATACCGTACTAGACTATTTTGGAAAGCCTAGACTTCTTGTGTCAGAGCTCCATTTTACAGTAACAAAGCATGGCTTCTTGCACATCCAATCCGGCCGGCAGAAGTTTTTGATGTTCGGAAGAGAATGGCCGCTTCCATCATGGCTTTATGGTGTGTCAGATGTAACGGAAGGCTACGATGAGCATGCAGGTGAATATATCATTGATGTCCACGTGAAAAATCGCCTGTTCGGTACTCTTTTTACATATAAAGGCCGTTTTACAGAAAGGGTGTCTCATGATGAATAAGTGGCATTTGGCATCCAGTCTGATCTTCATGTCTTATTTTATCGCCACTCGTTTCATGACAGGTCTGATAGCAGAATTTTTTGTTCTCTTGGCCATTCTATTTTTTCTTCCCACCGCCTTACACTTTTTTGAGAAAGAAGGGAAGAAACACAAGGAAGAGAGGCTGATCGGGTTTTTAATGAAAGCCTTTCCACTAGCGGCTTTTTGTGCAACTGCTGCTTTTATCTATCATTCTGCTTGGTTCGCATCGGGATGGCTTTTATATACAATCTTATTGGCGTTATTTGGCTTTTTTCGTTTGCTGAAAAGAGGAATCTTCCCGCTCCATGAGCTGATGATTGATGGCGCATGGATGTATCTTGCTTTAGGCGGGCTGTGGTTTTGGCTTTATACAGCAGATATACAGGTGATGACATTTTCGCCGATTATTGTTCTTTTGACCGTTATTCATTTTCATTATTCTGCTTTTTTTATCCCTCTTTTTTATGGATTTTTAGGACGGCAGCAAGCAAAAGAAAGAGCTTTATACAAAGCGGCGGGATGGGTGATTTTGCTGTCGCCTGTAATGATTGCTGTGGGGATTAGCTTTTCCCGTCTATTTGATACGTTCAGTGTCATTCTTTATGTGGTGGCCCTCTACATATATGGCATCCTTTGTATGAAAATAAGATTTCGGTCAACTTTCGCAAAAGGTCTTGTTGTGTTGTCTAGTATAGTTTTAATGGGGACGATCGTGTTATCACTCCTTTATTCCGCTGGGATGCTGATGCGTGTGACCTACATTAGCATTGATCAGATGATTTGGTTTCATGGCAGTATCAATGCTTTTTTTGTGATATTGCCAGGTTTGATTGGCTGGCTGATTGAAGGGCCGAAGGATCAATTAAAGCAGAAGAACTTTCCGATTTCGAAAGTGCATGGCCGGTTTCAAATGATTTCTTTTCAAGAGGAAAGTGTGCATAACCCTGAGAAGCTGGGTTTAGTCGATTCGCTTGATGAATTAAATGGAACGACATTTTCAGCTGATAGGGTGTCACCTGTGATTCGCAGATTTTATGAAGACCCTATGGCTTTTACATTAAAAGCGGCCGTCAGCTTTCATTGGTGGATAAGGCCGTTCGTCTTTTTACTTAAACCACTATTTAAGCAAATAGGGCAGCTTTTTTTGGGATTATCTCGTCATCCATATGAAATGAAGGGACGTCTGATTAGATTTCAACATCCGAAGGAAGAAAGGAAAAATGTTCGGGCTTGGATACGGCACAATGTAAAAGGAGAGCAAGTCTTTTTTGCACTATATGCTCTTCATCACGATGCAGCTACGGGTTATATGAATATTGCGCTGCCGCTTCCATATTCTCAGCTGACAGCTATTTTAAGGCCTTTTAATGAGAAAGAAGATTTTATATTAAAAAGTACATGTCCAAAAGGCAGTACCGGTGACGAAGGATTGTATTTGCATACGCCTTTTATCACCATGCAACTGCCAATGGAAGAAAGCTTTCATATGAAACCGAAGACGGATCAAAGTCTCACAGCGGTACATCAAATGAAGCTTTTCGGTATTCCTTTTTTAACGATTCATTATCAAATTGACAGTGAAAGTCATCATGTTAGTCAATGATGTCACATGGTTCACCGTGCCGAATAATGTTCACAATCGCTTGCCCATCACTCGGATGATGATCTGCATACTGGACTGGCAGAAGTGCAAAAAATACATAGTAGACTGAGAAGTAAGCAAATTGATAGAAAAATTGGTGCTCTGGCAGGAAATCATTGGCGATCATTGTGTTCAATATGAGAACACTGAGCAAGTTACATAATGATCCGCCCAAGTAGACTAAAATGTGCGACAATCGGTTGTTTTTTCTCATTTCTTCATAGTGGCAAAATGCATCTAGAAAATAGATTCGTCTAATTTCAACGACGCCGACTTTCAACACTTTTTTACCTCTGCCAAGAGCAAAAGAAACCTTTGCTCCAAACATCCACGCAACCAAGATATGGCCAAGTTGATGCAATATGGCAACAATAGGAAGAATGACAAAAAACGACCAGCAAAACGTCCACATATCTGATAATGTAAACAAGTGTGAACCCTCCCAAAAGTATTCGAGAGGAAGCAGTAGGATTATTTGCCATTCTACCGAAATCATTTTTAGGATGCAAACATTTAATACGCGACCATAAACTTATTATGTAAACTAAGAAATGTGATTTAACGCTTTGTAGGCTATTTGAACCTCCTCTATGACAAAATGAATGTGCTACAATGGATAATCAATAGAGCACGTTACCTTTTAAAAAGGGGAGAGAGGCAGATGGCAGATATTGAACAGTTTTTGGCATTAGACATTCGCATTGGGACGATCATAGAAGCAGAATTTTTTGCAGAGGCAAGAGTGCCTGCGTTGAAACTCAAGATTGATTTTGGTGAAGAAATCGGTGTTAAGCAATCTAGTGCTCAGCTCACAAAGCGTTATACAGCGGAGAATCTTACTGGCAAACAAATCGTAGCGGTCGTTAATTTCCCGCCAAGAAGAATTGCAGGGTTCAAATCAGAAGTGCTTGTCTTAGGAGGCATGCCGTCAAAAGAAGACGTGGTTTTGCTAGCGACAGATGAACCAGTTGAGAATGGAACCAAAATAGGGTAAGAAAAAAGACATCTTCCTAAGAAGATGTCTTTTGCGTATTGAGGCGGAATAACCACACGCCACATTCGTGTGTGTCTCAAAGAGACATGTTACCCGACTTACACAATTCAGCTCATCGCTTGATTAATATAGCATGGGATGAGTTTGAATGCAACCATTAAATGAATTCTTTCAGATTTTCACGTTATTTCACAAAAATAAATGACAAGAAATCAATTATTTGGATTATTTTTTCAAAAAATATTGAAAAGTCAGATCAGATTTTATAAAATGAATTCATCTTAGTTTGTTTGGTCAATAAACTAAGATGAATTTCAAGTCATGTTCCCTATTTGAAGGAGATGATTCTGTCATTCGACTGTTTTGCTGCGCATTTGGGCTAAGCTGAAAGAATAAGATGTTCAGCTACGTTTTTATATCAAATTGAAAGCGCTTTATATTTCCTGCATTGATTGCTGCTGCCCTCCATCATCTGTTCGTTAGAAGAGGCTAAGTGAAGAAGGGAGAAAGCTCATGGTTAGTGAGAATTTAAAGAAGATTCGTATGTCTGAAAAAGTGGGGTATGCTTCAGGGGATTTCGCATGTAATTTGATTTACGCAACTGTCTCTACGTATCTATTATTTTTCTATACAGATGTGTACGGTTTATCAGCAGCAGCAGCAGGGACGATGTTTTTGGTTGTTCGCGCCATTGATGCGCTTGCAGATCCATTCATTGGTGCATTGGTAGACCGAACGAACAGCCGTTTTGGTAGATTTAGACCTTATTTGTTATTCGGCGCCTTTCCTTTTGTCGTACTTGCCATTCTTTGCTTTACAACACCTGATTTTTCCGAAATGGGTAAACTCATTTATGCCTACATCACGTATGTTGGTCTATCGCTTACATACACATTCATCAACGTTCCTTATGGTGCTTTAACTTCCGCAATGACAAGAAATAACCAAGAGGTTGTCAGTATTACGTCCGTTCGTATGGTGTTTGCCAATCTAGGTGGTCTCGTTGTGGCTTTTTTTGTTCCATTTCTTGCGACCTTTTTAAGTGATACGACAGGAAATACAGCACTCGGCTGGCAGATGACGATGGCTTTTCTCGGCGTTCTTGGCGGCGCATTACTGATTTTCTGTTTTAAAAGCACGAATGAACGTGTCACGCTTCAAAAACCAGAGGAAAAGATTAAATTCAGTGATATTTTTGTCCAGTTACGAGTGAATCGCCCGCTTGTTGTATTAAGTATTTTCTTTATTATTATTTTTGGTGTGAACTCGATCAGCAACTCTGTTGGGATCTATTATGTGACGTATAACCTTGGAAGAGAAGATTTAGTGAAATGGTATGGACTGATTGGCAGTCTGCCAGCTTTAATGGTGCTACCGTTTATTCCAAAGCTGCACAAGTTCTTAGGAAAGAAAAAACTGCTGAATTATTCATTATCGCTGAATATCGTAGGTCTTCTTGCCTTACTTGTGATACCACCGAGTCAAATCACGTTAATCCTGATTTTCAGGCTCGTTGCTGCTGCGGGGAGTATTACAGCCGGTGCTTACATGTGGGCACTCATTCCTGAGACCGTTGAATATGGCGAATATAAAACTGGAAAAAGGATGGGCGGACTGATCTACGCAGTCATTGGATTTTTCTTTAAATTCGGGATGGCATTAGGCGGAATTGTTCCGGGGCTTGTACTCGATCGATTTGGTTATGTCGCGAACCAAATACAGACGCCTGAAGCGTTGCTTGGCATTTTACTCACGGTAACAGTGATCCCTGTATGCTTACTGATTTTAGCGATGATTGATATTAATTTTTATAATTTAGATGAAGAAGAGCACCAAAAAGTCGTGAGGGAGCTTGAGAATAGGGATCAAGTATATATTGATCATATGGATGATTTTAAAATGTAGGTCGTGAAAGAGGAGGAAGTTGAATGAAAATTACCAATCCAGTGCTGAGAGGATTTAACCCAGACCCAAGTATTTGCCGCGTAGGAGAAGATTATTACATGGCGGTCTCTACATTTGAATGGTTTCCAGGGGTGCAAATTTATCATTCGAAGGATCTTGTTCATTGGCGGCTTGCTGCGCGTCCTTTGCAAAAAACGTCGCAGCTGGACATGAAAGGGAACCCTGATTCTGGCGGAGTATGGGCACCGTGCCTAAGCTATGCAGATGGTCAGTTTTGGCTTATTTATTCAGATATCAAAGTAGTGGATGGTCCATTTAAAGATGGACATAATTATTTGGTGACAGCAAATGAAGTTGACGGTGATTGGAGTGAGCCGGTGAAGCTTAATAGCTCTGGCTTTGATCCCTCTTTATTTCATGACCAAAGCGGCAAGAAATACGTCTTAAATATGCTGTGGGATCATAGGGAAAAGCACCATTCCTTTGCAGGTATTGCCCTGCAGGAATATAGCGTGACAGAAAAGAAACTCATTGATGAGCGGAAGGTTATTTTTAAAGGCACACCGATCAAATTGACAGAAGCACCGCATCTTTATCACATCGGTGATTACTATTATTTATTAACAGCAGAAGGAGGCACCCGCTACGAGCATGCGGCAACGATTGCCCGTTCCCCGCAGATTGAAGGGCCCTATGAGGTTCATCCTGATAACCCAATTTTAAGTGCTTTTCACACACCTGAACATCCGCTTCAAAAATGCGGGCATGCTTCCATTGTTCAAACGCACACAAATGAATGGTATCTCGCCCATTTGACTGGCCGCCCTATTCAATCAAGCAAGGAATCTATTTTTCAACAGAGAGGGTGGTGTCCTTTAGGAAGAGAAACAGCGATTCAAAAGCTTGAATGGAAGGATGGCTGGCCGTATGTTGTGGGCGGAAAAGAGGGAGCGCTGGAGGTTGAAGCGCCAGCGATCAACGAAAAGGTTTTTGCTCCAACCCATTATACAGTCGATGAATTTAAAGATTCAACGTTAAATAGACACTTCCAAACATTAAGAATTCCTTTTACTGATCAGATCGGTTCATTAACCGAAAAACCTCAGCATTTAAGGTTATATGGTCAGGAATCTCTTACATCTAAGTTTACCCAAGCCTTTGTTGCAAGGCGCTGGCAAAGCTTTTATTTTGAAGCAGAGACAGCTGTATCGTTCTTTCCAGAGAATTTTCAGCAAGCCGCTGGTCTTGTGAATTATTATAATACGGAAAATTGGACTGCGATTCAGGTGACATATGACGAGGAACTTGGCCGCATTCTTGAATTATCTGCCTGTCAAAACCTTTCCTTTTCTCAGCCATTGACACAAAAAATCGTCATTCCAGAGGAAGTCACCTATGTGTATTTAAAAGTGACCGTTCAGAAAGAAACATATACCTATTCTTATTCTTTTGATCAAAAGGACTGGAAGGACATTGATGTGATATTTGAATCTAGCCATCTATCTGATGACTTTATTCGAGGAGGAGGATTTTTTACAGGGGCATTTGTCGGCATGCAGTGTCAGGATACAAGCGGAGAGCGTCTTCCTGCTGATTTCAACTATTTCCGTTATGAGGAAACAGATAAATAAAAAAAGACAACATGGTAAGAGCTGTCTTTTTTATCTAAGAATCTGTCATGGTGAGAGGGTGGCATCTTGCAGAAAGGCTTCAATGACGAGAGATGTCATCCCTAATACCGGTGCGTTATGTCCTAATGACGAAGGTAGTAGCTCGACATGTGAACTGAATTGAGTATCTATCCTTGAAGATACTTCCTCTTGAATCACACGTAAAACCGTTGGCTGCGCTTCAATCACCTTGTTTCGTAAAATAATCGCTTGCGGGTTAAAGGTATGCAGGACGTTTGTGAGACCGACCCCAAGGTAAAAACCAAAGTTGCGCAGTGCATTGAGCGTTTTCATGTCATTTAACGTCGCCAGCTGTTCCACATCTTGGTGGGAGATGGGCTGATCATTTGCTTGAAGGGACTGAAACAAAGCTTTCTCAGATGCATACAGCTCCCAGCAACCACGATTTCCGCAGTTGCATGTTGGTCCATTAAAGTCGATGGTCATATGTCCCATTTCACCAGAAAAGCCGTATGCACCTCTGTATAAATGATGATTGATTATGATTCCAATTCCAATGCCAGTGCCGATGCTTGCATAGATCAAATGATCATAATGTTTAGCGGCACCAAAGATTTTTTCACCATATGCACCGGCATTTGCTTCATTTTCAATAAAGACCGGAACTTGGAATGCATCTTGTAGCGCCTTTTTCAGGTCAACATTTTTCCATTTAGAATGAGGCGTAAACACGATTTGTTGATCGGCATCCACTAGTCCGGGTATACATAGGCCAATACCTATGAGCCCGTATGGGGAAGAGGGGATTTGGGCTATCAACTGCTGTATTAATTCAGTTAATATGCGTATGGTCACATCAGGAGCGCTTGATGGGAGCCCCATCTGCTCTTCGTGAAGGATGGACCCTTCAAGGTCGGTTAAAATGCCATTGACATAATCAACGCCGACATCAATCCCGATGGAGCAGCCAGCACGTTTATTAAACATGAGTAAAACGGGTCTTCGCCCGCCGCTAGACTCACCTTGACCGATCTCATAGACGAGTTGCTCTTTCATTAATGTACTCACTTGAGAGGAAACAGTCGATTTATTTAACCCAGTGCGTTCAGATAATTTGGCTCTAGAAATTGGCGCATGCTGGAGAATTTCTTTTAATAATAGCTTTTGATTTATTTTTTTCACAAAGTTCTGATCAGCGATATCCATGTTATCCACTCCATTTGTTTCGTCTTTAGATTAAGTGAAGAAAAAAGCTAATTTCCTTCGCCTGTCATCTGTAAGAAGGATGCTTTTAACTTTATTATAACGAATATATTTCTAAAAAACTAAAAAATATGGAAAATTCAAAGTGAATGGTTCATCAATAGAAATTTAGTTTGTTGAACCAACTTACAAAGTGTAATCATAGGAGGAATAAAAAATGGCCAACTCAAATATGAAAACGTTACACAGCTTAGAAGGAATCGGAAAAATACAATTTGAAGGAAAACAATCAAAAAATCCACTCGCTTTTAAATACTATAATCCAAGTGAAGTAATTGGCGGAAAAACAATGAAAGATCACCTGCGCTTCTCAGTCGCTTATTGGCATACATTGACTGCTGATGGAACAGACATGTTTGGAACTGGCACGATGCAGAGAGCATGGGATTCCTACAGCGGGATGGATTTAGCAAAAGCTAGATTGGAAGTTGCCTTTCAACTGTTTGATCTATTAGATGTCCCGTATTTTTCATTCCATGACCGTGACATTGCACCGGAAGGAGAAACACTTCAAGAGACGAATCAACAACTAGACATCATTTTAGAAAGAATGAAAGAATACATGCGGGATAGCGGAGTTAAGCTACTGTGGAACACGGCCAACATGTTCAAGCATCCTAGATTTGTACATGGTGCAGCGACATCTTGTCATGCAGATGTCTTTGCCTATGCAGCCGCACAGGTGAAAAAAGGCATCGAAACAGCTAAAGAACTTGGCGCAGAAAATTACGTTTTCTGGGGAGGACGAGAAGGATACGATACTCTGCTGAATACGGATATGAAAAGAGAGCTTGACCACATGGCGTCATTCTTGCATATGGCTGTTGACTATGCAAAGGAAATTGGATACACTGGCCAATTTTTAATTGAGCCTAAGCCGAAGGAACCGACTACTCATCAATACGATGCAGATGCAGCGACATCTATCGCCTTTTTAAAGCAATACGGATTAGATACACATTTTAAATTGAACATTGAGGCGAATCATGCGACGCTTGCTGGTCATACGTTTGAGCATGAATTACGTGTCGCGAGAATACATGGATTGCTCGGTTCTGTGGATGCGAACCAAGGGAATACGCTGCTTGGCTGGGACACTGATGAATTTCCAACCAATTTATATGCCACAACGCTTGCCATGTATGAAATTCTGCAAAATGGCGGACTAGGTACTGGTGGTCTCAACTTTGATGCAAAAGTTAGAAGAGCTTCTTTTGAGCTTGAAGATATTTTGTATGCCCATATTGCGGGGATGGATGCATTCGCAAAAGGATTGAGGGTCGCTCATAGACTCATAGAAGATCGTGTGTTTGAAGACGTCATTAAGCACCGGTATCGCAGTTTTTCTGAAGGGATTGGCCGTGACATTTCAGAAGGAAAAGCAAACTTTCATACATTAGAAGAGTATGCGTTGAAACATCCTTTAATCAGAAACGAATCGGGAAGAGAGGAACAGTTAAAAGCCCGGTTAAATCAATACTTGTTAGAAGATTGATTGGAGAAGCGGATCTGTTTTGAAGGAGTGAAGACATGAAGTATGTGATGGGAATTGATCTTGGAACGAGCGGAGTCAAAGCCATATTAGTCGATGAGAATGGAAAGGTGTGCGGCGAGGCTACTAAGCCTTACCGCCTCATTCAAGATAAACCTGGATATTGTGAACAGAACCCAGAGGAATGGGTGGAGCAAACAGTGGCTGCGATGAAAGAACTGATGGCAAGGCAGCCTGTCCTTTCAAAGAAAGTAGAGGGCATCAGCTTTTCTGGACAGATGCATGGTCTGGTTCTTTTAAATGAATCCCGCGAGGTGCTCCGCCCTGCGATTTTATGGAATGATACACGAACGACAGCGCAGTGTACACACATCACAAACAAGCTGGGGGAACGACTCTACCAAATAACGAAAAATCAAGCGCTAGAAGGATTCACACTGCCAAAATTATTATGGGTAAAGGAACATGAACCAGAAATCGATCAACAAATCGACATGTTTTTACTTCCGAAAGATTATGTCAGATTTCGTTTAACTGGTTCTGTTCATATCGATTATTCTGATGCGGCTGGTACCTTGCTGTTAAATATTGGGGAGCGAGCGTGGAGTGAAGAGATTTGTCAGACATTTGATATTCCTTTTCAAATTTGCCCGCCACTTGTCACATCAGAGGATGAGGTCGGAACCCTATTGCCGCACATTGCACGTGAGGCGGGGATCGAAGAGGGGGCCAAAGTCTTTGCTGGCGGGGCAGACAATGCCTGCGGAGCAATTGGAGCCGGCATTTTATCTTCTGGCCGCACGTTATGCAGCATTGGCACATCTGGCGTCATTCTTTCTTATGAAGAGGATCATGAAAGAGCGCTTCAAGGAAACTTGCATTTGTTTCACCATGCAAAAAAAGATGCTTTTTACACAATGGGTGTGACCCTTTCAGCAGGATACAGCCTGAACTGGGTAAAACATTTGCTGGCCCCAGAGGAATCGTTCCAATCACTATTAGAAGGTGCGGTTGATGTTGCGCCTGGAGCGAATGGATTGCTCTTCACACCCTATTTAGTAGGAGAAAGAACACCTCATGCGGATTCTATCATTCGTGGAAGCTTGATTGGATTAGACAGCCGGCATGAACGGGCACATGTTGTCAGGGCTGTGCTAGAAGGGATTACCTTCTCGTTAAATGAATCGATCGCCTTATTCCGGCAAGCAGGGAAACACATAGATTCTATTGTCTCCATTGGAGGCGGAGCGAGAAGCCGAACATGGCTTCAAATGCAAGCAGATATTTTTCAGGCTGAGGTCATCCAGTTAGACAATGAACAAGGGCCTGCTTTAGGTGCAGCGATGCTTGCCGCTGTTGGCTGCGGCTGGTATCCGTCGCTTGAGGCATGTGCAGATCAGTGTATTCATCAAGCTGCTGTCTATGAACCAGAGCAGAAACATGCAAATCTATATGCTGATCTATTTCATCTGTATCAAAAGATCTATACACAAACAAGAGACATCCATGCCGGTTTAGCGCAATATCGTTCCATCTAGCAGAAAAGGCTGATATGAAAGGAGGTGATGGGTTCGCTTCATCTTAGAAAAGGCAGAATAATTTGATTGAAAAAAGGAGAGGGATGGAAAATGAATTTGAAAAGATTGAGGCTGTTGTTTGTATTGTGTATTGGATTTGTGCTGACACTGACGGCTGTGCCAGCTCATGCGGAAACGATTTATGATAATAGAATCGGCACACACGGCGGATACGATTTTGAGTTATGGAAGGATTACGGAAATACCTCTATGACACTTAATAATGGCGGCGCTTTTAGCGCGCAATGGAACAATATCGGAAATGCTCTGTTTCGAAAAGGGAAGAAGTTTGATTCCACTAAAACTCATCATCAACTTGGCAACATCTCCATCAATTACAACGCAGCCTTTAACCCAGGCGGGAATTCCTACTTATGTGTCTACGGCTGGACACAATCTCCATTAGCTGAATACTACATTGTTGAGTCATGGGGCACATATCGCCCAACAGGAACGTATAAAGGATCATTTTATGCCGATGGCGGCACATATGACATTTATGAAACGCTACGTGTCAACCAACCTTCTATTATTGGAGACGCTACCTTTAAGCAATATTGGAGTGTACGTCAAACAAAACGTACGAGCGGAACTGTATCGGTCAGTCAGCATTTCAGAAAATGGGAAAGCCTAGGTATGCCGATGGGGAAAATGTATGAAACAGCATTGACTGTAGAAGGCTACCGAAGCAACGGAAGTGCGAATGTGTTTACCAACCAGCTGATGATTGGACGATAATAGAATACAAAAAAGCCAGCAGTTTTTTGCTGGCTCCAGCGTGTAGACAAACCCTCGCATTCGTTGTCGGTCCTGCGTGCTGGTGCTCACGAATGACAAATTCGCTCCGCGCCAGTACTCGTCCTTTCTAGACTGCAAAGGTTTTCTATCACGCTGAAAAGAAGACAAAGTGCTAAAATCAAGATCATTTTAGCACTTTGTCAACAATCTGAAGCCAGCAGTTTTTGCTGGCTTTTCTTCTGTCTATGATAACTTTTCAACTTCAACTCTGCCAGAAAAGAACGTCGCACCGCCGCCCATATCTGCCAGCCGATCAGGTGTTAGTCCATTGACTAGCTGTTTTTTGCCTTTTTGATCTGCCCATAATCCTTGGCTCACCACAACACCTGATAATACATTTTGACCAACTGACACGACAAGCTCGCATTCACCCCGGTCATTCAGCACACGCACCATATCACCATCTTCAATCTCTCTTGCTTTTGCATCCGCTTCATTCATATGAAGCTTAGGAAACTTCTCGAGTTTTTGATGCTTTTCATGAAGAGAGAAGGTCGAGTTAAGAAAATTATGATTCGGACCCGGTATAAAAGTAAGTGGATATTCGCTTTCCTGATAGAGGGGCACATAGGTTGGAAGCGCTGGATACCCGTCTTTTTTCATTTGTTCAGAATAAAGCTCAATTTTACCGCTCGGAGTAGAGAGCTTTAAGTCCTGGAAAGGTCCTCTTTTTGCTTTGATCCATTTCTTTTCTTTTAATGCCTCGTATGAAATGTCCTCATAATGCGGATTTTCTGGATGATGAAGGGCTTGTTCCATAAGTTCTGCATCTGTCTCGCGGAAGGCTTCATCTTCAAAGCCCATCGCATGAGCTAATAAGCGGAACACTTCCGTATTGGATTTGCTTTCTCCATAGCGCTCAATCACTGGCTCTTGAATTTGAATATAATGGTGCCAGTATGATGTATAGAAATCCTCATTTTCAAAGGCTGATGTGGCAGGCAGGACAATATCTGCGTACTTAGCGGTCTCTGTCAGAAATAGATCATGAACGACTGTAAATAAGTCCTCTCTCAGCAAACCTTCTCTTACTTTATTTGCTTCAGGCGTGACAACGGCTGGGTTTGACGAGTAGACAAAGAGTGCATCTATGGAAGGCGCTGCATTCGTCAGCACACTGCCAAGCTGATTCATATTAAATGACCTAGGCGTGTGGTCCTTTAATAGATCTGGCCGCTGAAGAGCTGTTTCATTATAGCTCAGAAAAGAAGAGTTTGATTTCATCGCACCGCCGCCCTTGTGGAGCCACTGACCAGTCAGAGCAGGGAGGCAGGCAATGGTTCGAATGCTCATCCCGCCATTATCATGGTGCTGCAACCCATTGCCAATACGAATAAGAGATGGTGATGTCTCTGCATACATTCTTGCAAGTGTCACGATGTCCTCTTTTGAAACCCCAGTGATCCCCTCAACAGTGTCTGGATCATACTGCTTCACATGCTCACGCAGCTCCTGATGACCGGTTGTATACGTTTCTAAAAAGGCTTCATCTGTCAGTCCTTCTTTAAAAAGGACATGCATGATGCCAAGGGCAAGGGCACTGTCAGTACCAGGTCGAAGCGGAATGAACCAATCTGCCATCCGTCCAGTTTGGTTTTTGTGAACATCAATCACAACAATCTTTGCTCCTTGCTTTCGGGCTTTTTGCGCGAGGGTGATTTGGTGCATATTGGTCGACACAGCATTGATTCCCCAAAAGATGAATAGTTTCGTATGAATGGTGTCTTCTGGGTCAGTCCCGATGCTTGCACCCATTGTATATTTATAGCCAGTCGTTCCTGCTGACTGACAGATGGTCCGGTCTAATTGACTTGAACCAAGACGATAGAAAAAGCGGCGATCCATGCCTTCTGCATTCAGATTGCCCATATTTCCATAAAAGCTGTATGGCAGAATACTTTCTGGACCTTTTTCTTCAATGAGCTTTGTCCATTTTTGCCGAATGGTTTCAATGGCTTCTTCCCACGTAATCGGCGCAAATTGCCCATCGCCTTTTCGGCCGACACGCTTCAAAGGAGTCGTCAGTCGTTTTTCATCATATAAACGGGCTGTGACATTCCGTACTTTGTTGCATATGTTGCCTTGGGTGACGGGGTGGTCTGGATCTCCCTGCACTTTTACGATCTTTCCATTTTCTTTATGTATCAAAAGACCGCACTGATCCGGGCAATCTAACGAACAAACTGATTTGAATATTCCGTCTTTCGTTGCTGTATAATCGGTCATGAATTTTTGGCTCCTTTTCTGAAATCCGTTATCTCTTTGTATGGACTTTATTTTAGCATGTTCGGAGATGGAAGGTAAGAAAGAGATGATGAATTGAAAAAAAGCCCCTTAAGAGGGACTTTTAAAATCGGGTGACCTGTACAGGAAATTCTTTTACCCCAAAAACAAATGTGCTTTGAATAGGTTTTAGCTGATCTGCAACGCAGGTGATGTCTTGAAACGACTGGAGTAAGACCTCAAGTGCAATGTTGCTCTCAAGGCGGGCAAGCGGTGCACCGAGACAAAAATGAATACCAAAGCCAAAGCTCATATGCGGGTTTGATTTCCGGTCAAGGCGGAACGTATCTGGATCGTCAAATTTCTGTTCATCGCGATTTGCTGAAGCGACCCAGCTAATGAGATAGTCTCCTTTTTTAATTTTTGAGCCTGCAATCTCAACATCCTCGGCCGCGATTCGCCCAATGGCTTGAACAGGTGGGTAATAGCGTAACGTTTCCTCGGTCAATTGAGGAATAAGAGAAGGGTCTTGCCGAACTTCTTCGGCGATATGCGGCTGCTCTGTTAGCAGTCTTACTGCATTTGTAATCAAATTTGTCGTTGTCTCATTACCAGCAACAAGTAATAGAATACAAAAACCAAGTAGTTCATCCTCGGTTAAACGCTCACCATCGATTTCTGCTTGAATAAGAAGTGAGATCAGGTCATCAGCAGGAGCTGCTTTTCGTTTTTGGATCAAGTGAGTAAAATAAGCGGACAGCTCTTCCTCTGCGCGTTTCTGCATATCGACTACTGCTTGAATGGCTTCTTTTGATTCATCCTTTGCACCTGCTACTAGGGCATCAGAATGTTTCTTAATGAACGCTCTATCCTTTACCTCTGCGCCGAGAAGCTCAGCAATGATCATGACAGGCAGGGGAGCTGCTAGATCTTCCACGATATCAAACGTACGCTGATCTTTGACTTGTTGCAACAGGTCATGTGTCAGGTCTTTAATATTATCTTCTAATTGTTTGATCGCTTTTGGCGTGAATGCTTTATTCACGAGTGCTCTCATTTTTGTATGCTTTGGCGGGTCCATCGTTAAAATACTCGTTTTTGTTGTGCTTCTTCCTCGCTGTGATGAGAACATTTTGGGTTGCTTCAGAACAGACTGGATATCCGCATATCGAAAGAGATCCCAGCACTTTCTTGTTTCATCATATCTAATATCACTCTCTGCACGTAGCTCATTGTAAATAGGGAACGGGAAAAGAAGGTCATCTGTCGAACGGATTTCTTTCATTGGAATGACATTGATATAGTTTTCTTTCACTTTCATTATGAACGCTCCTTTTTCACTTGGTTTCTCTTTCACGGTATCACCCGTAAAATATCATTTCAACGGACATGTTTTCTAAAATATGTCAATAGTCTAATCGGAAGATTCAAGCACATTCGTCGTATAGGAAAATAGAAATCCATTAAAAATGATAGCGCTTTCTATAAAATAGAATTGAAGTCACCGAAACCAAAAATAAAATGGGGAATTCAGTCGAACGAAAGGGTACTATGATGCAAATATGTATAGTTCTTTAGATCTAAATTGTTGTTTTGCAAAAACACAGTCAGTATACACACAGCAAGCGGTTAAACACGTATTCGGGACTTTTGAAAAGCGCTGGCTCTTTCTTGACACGATTTCTCTTCATGTTACGATTACTAACGTGCGAAAAACACGAACAAAAAGCGAACAAGGGAGAGGATCAATATCATTGATCAAAAGAAAGTTGCTTTCATTGGAGCAGGTTCTATGGCGGAAGGAATGATTGCGGGGATTGTGCGATCAGGACAAATGCCGCCGGGCCAAATATACGCAACAAACAGACAAAATCAACTTCGATTGAATGAACTAACGACACGTTACGGAATACAAACAGCCACAATGGATTCTTTTCCTTTTGAAGAAATGGATATGTTGATCCTGGCCATGAAGCCAAAGGATGCTGAAACAGCACTTGAATCGTTAAAACCTCATATTCAGAGAGATCAGCTGATCTTGTCTGTCCTTGCAGGCGTGAAGCAATCCTATATTGAAGATATGCTGCATGAAGGGCAGCCCGTGATGAGGGTCATGCCGAATACGTCAAGTACGATTGGGGCTTCAGCGACCGCTTTATGTGCTGGGCGTTATGTGAAAGACGACCATATCAGCATGAGTCAGGCTCTTTTATCTGAAATGGGTGAAGTGTATACCATTCAGGAAGAACAAATGGATATTTTTACTGGAATTGCCGGAAGCGGACCAGCCTATTTTTATTTCTTAATGGAAAGAATCGAAGAAGCAGGGGAAGAAGCAGGTTTATCTAAGGAATTGTCTCGCCAAATCGGCGCGCAGACACTTCTCGGTGCTGCGAAAATGCTGCAAGAAACAGAGGAAGACCCTTCTGCACTAAGAGAGAAAATTACGTCACCAAATGGAACAACTGCGGCAGGATTGAATGCATTAGATGATTTTGGCGGAGGAGAAGCCATCAAGCAGGCCGTCAAACATGCTGTCAATCGATCAAAAGAGATCAGCAAACAGCAAAAACAAAAAGTATCTATATAAATAGAGCTCAAATACAGGAGTGATAAGGTGTACGCAGATAAAGAGAGAAAACGAATTGTTGTGAAAATCGGAAGCAGCTCTCTTACTAGCTTTCAAGGGGAGATTAGTTTAAAAAAACTAGAAAACCTCGTCAATCAAATTGTGAAACTCAAAGATGAAGGACACGAAGTCATTTTGGTTTCATCAGGTGCGGTTGCAGCTGGTTACCGAAAACTAGGATTTATTGATAGACCCAAAACACTGCCGGAAAAACAGGCATCTGCCTCCATCGGGCAAGGGCTTTTAATGGAATCATATTCTACTTTATTTTTATCACACGGTTATATTGCCTCACAGCTTTTAATCACGAGAAGTGATTTTTCAGATGAAACGCGCTATCAAAATGTGCGCAACACGATGAATGTGTTATTAGATCGAGGCATCATTCCGATTATCAATGAAAATGATACAGTGACGATTAATCGCTTGAAGTTCGGAGATAACGATACATTGTCTGCAAAAGTAGCTGGACTCATTGATGCGGATTTCCTTGCCATTTTATCTGATATTGATGGCCTGTATGAAGAGAACCCGCATACAAATCCGAATGCGAAAAGAATCCTTGAAGTCACAGACATTACAGAAGACATCGAAGCAGCAGCTGGAGATGCAGGTAGCAGCGTAGGGACAGGCGGAATGAAATCAAAGCTCGATGCGTTTAAAATTTCAATGGCTGCTGGTATCAATGGCTTTTTAGGCAAAGCGGATACGCCTCACATTTTAGACAAAGCAATCAATGGAACAGAGGATGGCACTTATTTTACCGCTGATGAAAACTTAGCACCGCTGAATTACAAGAAGCAGTGGATTGCCTTTCATTCTGGACCAAAAGGCGAGATCGTTGTGCAAAAGAAATCACAGGAACATCTTATGCACCGGGAGAAATGCCTTGATTCCGGTGGCATTGTCAATGTAAAAGGTTCGTTTAAAAAAGGCGATGTCGTCCGTATTTTAGATCAAGATGAAAGAGAAATCGGGTTAGGTATTGTAAATTATCCATCTGACGAACTTGCACTAAGCCGTGACTCGTTACAGGATGAAGTGGTTCAGGTCGTCGATCTTGAAGCTTTTGTTTGTCATTTAGATTTATCGATACCAGTTTGCTAACAAAAAGGGAGGAATTTCATGACACTGACAGCTGAAGTTGTCACATCGGTCAAAGAAAAAGCGAAAAAAGCAAAGCACGTTTCAAAAAAACTAGGTTTACTTCATACAAAGGATAAAAACGAGGCACTGCTTAAACTAGCAGAAGCGTTAGAACAAAATAGCACGTTCATTTTACAAGAGAACCAAAAGGATATAGATGCCGGGAAGGAAAAGGGCTTTTCAGAGGCACTCTTGGATCGTTTAATGTTAAATGAAGAAAGAATTCATGAGTTTGCCGAAAGCTTGAGGCTTGTGACGAGATTAACAGATCCTGTTGGAGAAATATTGGATGAATGGACTCTTGAAAACGGCTTACATGTGAAAAGCCGAAGAGTACCGCTCGGCGTGATCGGGATGATCTATGAAGCGAGACCGAACGTCACTGTCGATGCAGCAGGACTTGCCCTTAAAGCAGGTAACGCAGTGATTTTAAAAGGCGGTTCCTCCGCTATTTCTTCCAACAAAGCGATCGTGAGTGTGATTCATCAAGCATTGGATCAAACAAAAATTCCGCGTGATGCGGTGCAATTGATAGAACAAACAGATCGTTCATCGGTTCAAGCTATGTTCCATCTAAAAGAATGGATTGATGTCTTGATTCCGCGCGGCGGAGCTTCTTTAATCAAAACAGTGGTTGAACAATCGACCATTCCCGTCCTTGAAACAGGAACAGGAAACTGTCATGTCTTTATTGATCAAACAGCCAATGTGAAAAAAGCCATTGAGATCGTCATCAATGCAAAAACGAATCGTCCAGCTGTATGTAATGCACTTGAAACGCTGATCATCCATCGCGATTGGCTGAAAGAAAATGCGGCACCATTGAATGATGCCCTGCTGGAGCACGATGTCACCGTACATGGCGACGAGGCTGCATTGTCTCATTTTTCAAATGCCAGTCCTGCTGAGGAAGTGGACTGGACAGATGAGTATTTAAGTCTTGATCTTGCCATCAAGGTAGTCGATTCAATCGAGGAAGCGATCCAGCATATTGAGAAATACGGTACAAAACATTCAGAAGCTATCGTGACAGAGGATGAAGAGCAGGCACTCACATTTTTAAACGAAGTCGATGCGGCGGCAGTTTATCATAACGCATCTACTCGCTTTACAGACGGCGGTGCGCTTGGGTATGGGGCTGAAATTGGTATCTCCACTCAAAAACTGCACGCCAGAGGCCCAATGGGACTTCCAGCACTGACAACAACGAAGCTGCTTCTGTCTGGTGACGGTCAGATTAGAAGCTAGATAAGAATGAGATTCAAAAAACACTACCTTTTTTCATGGGGTAGTGTTTTTTTAGTGTATGATGAAAAGATAGATGAGAAAGGGGTATGACATGGAGAATATCAACTTATCCATTTATTTGAGAGATTTGATAGAAGACGATGCTGAAGCGCTGACAACACTTGAATATGAAAATCGTGATTTCTTTCAGCCCTTTACTTCATTAAGACAAGAACATTTTTACACCATACGTGAGCAATTGAAGCGAATTGAGATGTATCAGAAAGGTCGGAAAAACGATGAAACATATGCAAAGGGTATTTTTCATCGTGAGACCAATCAACTCATTGGATCGATTACACTGTCTGGTATTGTCAGAGATGTGATTCAAAGTGCTTGGCTTGGCTACGGTCTTGATCAAAATCAAAATGGCAAAGGCTACACAACTCAAGCCATTGCGCTCATGCTTGATGAGGCATTTCAAAAGCTTGACCTGCATAGGATAGAGGCAGGTGTTCAGCCTCATAACCTCGGGTCTATACGAGTCCTTGAAAAAGCAGGCTTTCAAAAAGAAGGTCTATCTAGGCAAAATGTGAAAATTAATGGAGAATGGAAAGATCATTATTTATTTGCCATATTGTCTACAGATGAACGACCAAGTTTTCTATCATGATAAAAACTCCCTATGCGAGGGAGTTTTTTTATCGTTTCTATGCATTCATTTGTTACAGCAGGTTTTCTTCATCATTTTCTCAAACTTAAAGAATTCAAATTCCTCAGGTGCTGTATGCTCACTTTCTCTCTCATCCTCTTGAGGTGCGTTTGGATCTTGATGTTTCATATGATAAAACTCCACAATTTGAAAGCCGCATTTATTGACATAGAAGTGAATGTTGCGTTTTTCAAAATATGGGGTCACAACCTCCCAGACAATCGTTTCTGGATATTGCGCCTCGATGGCTTTCCATGCTGCCTGACCAATGCCTTTTCCGTGTGAGGATGAAGAGATGTATAATAGGTCAACTGAATTGTGGTTGGTCTCTTGGTTGATTTTCATGACCACGCCGCCTGCCTTTTCATCATTTAGCATAATATGATAAACGATGTGTTCCTTCGAATGAAAAGATTCATCAATCACTTCATCTGGAGGAATCGGTCCGTCTTGCGCATCGCCAAATGCGTCAATCACGCCAGCTGTAAAAGCTTTCTGTAGCTCATTTTTCATAAAAGGGAAGTCCTCTTTTTTTGCAAGTTCTAATGTTACTTCATGTTGAGTGATGTTGTTCATGTTTTTATCCTTTCCAAGCGTAGTGGTGTTCTGCATGTTATCATAAAGGGTGGAGTAACTCCATAGTCAAGAGAGGAGCCTTAATGATGATAAATGATGTGCAAAAAACATTTTTCACTGGAGAATTTGCCAAGTTATTTGATGTAAAGAAGGATACTTTGTTTTATTACGATAAAATTGACTTATTTAAGCCAGCTGGTGTCCATGAAAATGGGTACCGTTACTATACCCTTGAGCAATTTGATCATTTTATAGCGATCCAATCCCTTCGAGCTGTGCAATTTCCGATAAAAGAATTAAAACAATATTTCACTGAGCCTTCTCGCGAAAGGCTCCAAAGCCTAGCAACTGAACAAATAGAAAAGGTTAAACAAGAGATTGAAAAACTTCAAGATATCCAGTCTTTCCTTATGCGGGTGATGGAGACGACACATGAACTTTCATCTGTAAAAATAGGGGAGGTGCTGTTTCAAGAGCTCCCAGAAGAACCAGTTGTATTAAGCGTGTCAAACCCGATTGACATGAATACATCCGTAGAAGAAATATCTCGTATTGTTGGACATTTTCTAAAGGAAATTGGCATAAAAGGGGCTGCCGCAAATGGAGCTGTCTTAAAAAAGGAACAGTTCCTTCAGCGACAATATCATCAGTCAGATCAGTTATTCTGCCGAATGGAAGCGCCGGAAGCAGTTAAAAAACCTGCTGGCCTCTATGCGGTGATGTATGAGCAAGGATCATATGAAAAGATTGAATCTGCTTATTCGCGCTTGTTAGATGAAATTGAAAAAGAGGACATGATACTAGATGGAGATGTATTTGAAGAGTATTTGCTTCATTCACTCATGTCTAAAGATGAAGCAGAGTATATAACAAAACTCAGTGTAAAAGTGAAAAAGCACTCAGATTAACCAAAAAAGGATAGACCGCATGGATGCGCGTCTATCCTTTTTGATATTAACCGACTTGATTCTCCGTAAATTGGCTCATATATAAGTCTGCATAAAAGCCATTTTGTTTTAAGAGTTCGCTGTGCGTTCCTTTTTCAATGATGGTGCCATCTTTCATGACTAGAATAAGGTCGGCATCTTTAATCGTCGACAGTCTGTGTGCAATGACAAAGCTCGTTCTGCCGTTCATCAATTCATTCATCGCTTTTTGAATGTGCATCTCTGTCCGTGTATCCACACTGCTCGTCGCTTCATCTAATATTAAGATCTTAGGATCAGATAAAATCGCACGGGCGATGGTTAACAGCTGGCGCTGACCTTGGGAGAGATTGCCGGCATCTTCTGTTAAGAGTGTGTTATATCCGTCTGGAAGCGTGCGGATGAAGTCATCAGCATAAGCATGTTTGGCGGCTTTGATGACATCCTCTTTTGAGACGTTCTGCTTGCCATAGGCAATATTGTCATGAATCGTCCCTTCAAAAAGCCACGTATCCTGAAGAACCATCGCAAATAAGTCGCGTACTTGCTGACGGCTGAGATCAGTTGTTTTGACGCTGCCGATGCGGATAGAGCCTTGATCTAATTCATAGAAACGCATTAAAAGATTGATGATGGTTGTTTTTCCAGCACCTGTTGGTCCAACAATCGCAACCGTTTGACCTTCTTTGACATCTAAACTCAAATTTTTAATAATCGGATGGTCTTTTTCATATCCAAATTGAACTTGTTCAAAGCTCACATCGCCTGAAAGTGATTCAAGGTCAATTGCTGCATCTTCCTCAGCGCTTTCTTCTTCCTCATCCAGGATGTCAAACACCCTTTCAGCAGAAGCAATCGCTGATTGAACCAAGTTGGCGACGCTTGATGCTTGCACGAGCGGTTGAGACATTTGCTGCGTATACTGGATAAACGCCTGCACATCCCCAACACGAATATTCCCGTTGATCACAAGAATACCGCCGGCTACACTGACTGCCACATAGCCAAGGTTCCCGATAAACGTCATCAATGGCATCATTAATCCGGATATGAACTGCGCTTTTCTCGATGATTCATATAGCTGATCGTTTAATTGATCAAATGTATCGATCGCTTTCTTTTCATAGCCATATGCACGAACCGTTTGATGTCCTGTGAACATTTCATTAATATGTCCGTTGATCATCCCAAGCTCTTTTTGCTGCGCTTTAAAATGCTTTTGAGAAAATGACGTAATGCCGCGAATCGCAAACAGGCTGAGCGGCAGCGTCAAACAAACGAGCAAGGTCAGAAGCGGACTAATGAATAGCATCATGACAACAATCCCAATGACCGTGATGACAGATGTAATCACTTGGGTGAGTGCCTGTTGAAGCGAAGTATTAATATTATCGATGTCATTCATCACACGGCTCAGTGTGTCCCCATGGGTTGTTTTATCAAAATACCGAAGGGGGAGACGGGTGAGCTTGTCATTTGCTTCCTGCCTCAATTCAGCAATGGTCTGTTGGGAGACACCCGCCATCACATATTGCTGAACAAATGAAAAGAGAGAGGCAACGACATATAATAGGATAAGCAGTAATAAAATCCGCGAAATGACATCAAATTGAACAGCCGTTCCTTGAGTAAAGCTGTCAAATAGGGAAGAGGTGGCATCCCCTAGCAGCTTTGGACTAATGACATTAAAAACGGTTGAACCGACCGCTGCAATGAAAACAAGGATCAGCTGAAATTTTCTCGGTTTCAAATAGCCAATCAAACGAATTAGTGTTTTCTTAAATTCCTTTGGTTTTGCGACAGGCCCTCTAGGGTGGCCGCCTTTATGGCCCATGCCGGAAGACATTTTCTTACTCATCCTCGCTCCACCTCCTGACCTTCCTGTGATGCCACAATCTCTTGATAGACAAGATTGTCCTTCAGTAATTGTTCATGCGTTCCGATACCTGCAATTTTCCCTTCATCTAGTACGATGATTTTATCACTATGCTTCACTGTGCTAATTCTTTGCGCCACAATGATGAGAGCAGCATGTGCTTTTTCGGCTTCTAATGATGCCCGAAGCTTTGCATCTGTTTTATAATCAAGTGCTGAGAAACTATCGTCAAACAGATAGAATGACGGCTTTCTCACTAGCGCTCTTGCAATAGAAAGACGTTGCTTTTGACCGCCAGATAGATTCGATCCACCTTGGTCAATTTCCGCATCGATGCCGCCATCTTTTTGCAAAACAAATTCTTCTGCCTGTGCCGTGCGAAGCGCCTGCCAAACATCTTCATCGCTTGCATCCTGCCTGCCAAAGCGCACATTATCGGCAATGGTTCCACTAAATAAAACCGCTTTTTGAGAAACATAACCCATCTGGCTTCTCAGCTTCTCCTGAGGCAAATCTCTAATGTCTACACCATCAAGTGTAATCCTGCCTTCTGTCGCTTCGTAAAACCGCGTCATTAGCTGGAGAAGGGTGGTTTTCCCTGAACCTGTACTGCCGATAATAGCTGTCGTTTCGCCAGTTTTGGCTTCAAACGTAATGTCTTGAACCGCCGGTTTTTCCGCATTTGAGTAATAAAATGACACATCCTCAAAACGAATGGATTGTGCGGGCGCACGCAGGTCAGTAACCGTTCCTTCATTGTCTTGAATTTTCGGTTCCATGTTTAACACTTCGTTCATGCGTTTAGCTGATGCTTGTGCTCTTGGGACCATAATAAAACTCATTGACAGCATAATCAGTGCCATCAAAATCATCATCGCATATTGGATAAAGGCAATCAGATTCCCAACTTCCATCTCTCCGGCATCAATTCGATTTGCACCAAGCCAGACGATGCCGATATTTGTGAAGTTCATGATGATGAGCATAAATGGAAACAAGTAAGCCATTAAACGGTTAACTCTAAGGCCCGTATCCTTGTAGGATGTGTTGGCTTCTTGAAAACGTTCCTTTTCATCATCTACACGGTTAAAAGCACGAATGACCCGGATGCCTGAAAGAGATTCTCGCATAATTAAATTCAGCCGGTCTGTTTTTTTCTGAAGCTGACCGAAGAGCGGAATGGCCTTTCTCGATACTAAATAGATAAATCCGCCAAGAAGGGGAAGGGCTGCTAAAAAGATGAGAGATAGGACAGCATCTCGGGATACAGCCAAAATAATTCCGCCCACAAGCATGAGCGGGGCTCTCGTCATCATTTGTAAAATCATGATCGTAACATCTTGGACTTGTTTCACATCATTTGTCGATCTTGTAATAAAGGAAGACGTGCCGATTTTTTGAAATTCTTCTAGTGAAAATTGTTCGACATGCACAAAAAGCTGTCTTCTCATATCACGCCCGAAGCCAAGTGCAGTCTTTGATGACAAGTAAGATTTCCAGATCGTGAGCAAGATGGCAAGTAAAGAACAAGCCACCATCCAGCCGCCTACTTTCCATATGTAAGCAATATCTCCTTGGACGATCCCGACATCGACGATATCTGCCGTAAGCGTCGGTAAATATAGCTGGAGCATACTGCTTAAAAAGGTGAGGATCACAATGGACACAACGGATAGCCGATAAGGCTTTAAAAACGATAAAATTGATTTCATACAAATACCTTTCTTCCATATAGTCTGTTGTTCTGTTCTGTAACCCATCATATACAAAGAGGGTTTATTTCTACAAATGAAATGTCTTGTTTGAGTGAATTATTTATATTGTTCAATTTTAGAAAAGAAATCCTTCACAAACACATAAAAATCATGAGCAGATGGAGACATTTCTCGTGATTTAGAAGCAATAATGCCAACAGTTCTTCTCACTTGCGGAAAATCGATCGGAATTTTCACTGTAAATCGCGGTGTGGTTTCATAAAAAGCACTTTCGGGTAATAAGGTAACGCCCATACCCGCTGATACGAGACCTTTAATGGCGTCTAAATCTTCTCCTTCTGATGAAATGGTTGGCTCATAGCCTGCCTGCTTACAAGCATCAACCGCAATTTGTCTCAGCACATATCCTTCCGGAAATAACACGAAATGATCTTTTCTTAAATCACTTAGATGAATACTCCTTTGTCCGCTAAAGGGGTGGCTGACAGGCAGCAAGGCATAAATGCTTTCTGAAAACAAAATATTTCCCTCTATTTGAGGGTCGTTTGTCGGTACAGGTCCTAAAAAGGCGAGATCAATATCTCGATTTTTTACAGCTTCAATGAGAAATTTATAGGATCCTTGACGAAGTAAAAAATCGACCTCTGGGTATTCCTGCTTAAAGGCGGAAATGACAGAAGGTAGCACTTGGCTTGCTAGGCTAGTAGGAAAGCCAATATTGACAGTTCCTTTGTGCGGATCTAAATATTCATCAATTTGCTCTTTCGCATAATCAATGGCTTTGAGTGCTGTTCTGACATGATCTAAAAATTGCCTGCCAATCTTCGTTAATTTGATATTTCGTCCTTCTCGTTCGAATAAGGCCACTCCAAGTTCTTCTTCTAAATTCGCAATCTGCCGACTGATCGCAGATTGGGCAACATGTAAGTTTTCAGCCGCTTCTGACACGTGTTCACGGTCTGCGACTTCTACAAAATAACGCAATTGACGAAGCTCCATTTTTACACTTCACACCCATCTATCTCAAAAAGAGATTGTTTTCATCTAAATTATATATTGTTTATATTAATTTGAAAACTTAAAATAAGTTACAGAGTTTGTGAGATTTTATTACTTTGAAAAAACGGATCTTTAAAACGGGGGAGAGAAACGATGACTTATAATCAACTACCACAACCACAAGGTCTCTACCGTCCTGAATTTGAACATGATGCATGTGGGATCGGACTGTACGCTCATTTAAAAGGGGAAGCGACACACAGCATCGTCAAAAAGGGATTACAAATGCTATGCCAGCTTGATCACCGCGGCGGGCAAGGCAGTGATCCGTATACAGGTGATGGTGCCGGTTTAATGGTACAACTGCCAGACGCTTTCTTTAGAAAAAGCTGCAAAGACTTTGCACTTCCTGAAAAGGGCCGTTACGGGGTAGGAATGGTCTTCTTTTCAAAAGAGGATGACGAGAAAACGCGTCAAGCCATCGAGCAAAAAATCAACGGATTCATTAAGCAAGAAGGTCAAACATTGATTGGCTGGAGAACAGTTCCTGTTGATACCGGTAAAATTGGTACTGTCGCAGCGAAGAGTTGTCCGGTTGTGAGGCAAGTCTTTATCGGGGCAAACGACAAGATCACAGATCGTTTGTCATTTGAAAGAAAATTATATGTCATTCGTAAGCAGGCTGAGAACTGGGGAACAGAAGAGGAAAAGCAATTTTACTTTGTCAGCTTGTCGAGTCAAACCATTGTATATAAGGGGCTTTTAACATCAGATCAAGTCGATGCTTTTTATCTTGATCTTCAGGATGAAACATTTGTTTCTGCATTTTCACTTGTTCATTCACGATTTAGTACAAATACATTTCCTACATGGGAAAGAGCCCATCCAAACCGTTACTTGATTCACAACGGTGAAATTAACACATTAAGAGGAAACATCAATTGGATGAGAGCAAGAGAACAACAATTCGTATCTGAAGCTTTCGGAGACGATTTAGACAAGATTTTGCCAGTGCTGAATGCAGACGGAAGTGATTCATCCATTCTAGACAATGCCTTTGAATTCTTTGTGCTTGCAGGTCGTACACCTGCTCATACAGCCATGATGCTGATTCCAGAACCATGGACTGAAAACACGCACATGTCGAAAGAGAAACGGGCATTTTATGAATACCATAGTTCTCTTATGGAGCCGTGGGATGGACCAACAGCCATTTCCTTTACTGATGGTAAACAAATCGGAGCCATCTTAGACCGAAACGGATTAAGACCGGCAAGATACTATGTCACAAATGATGATCATATTATTTTCTCTTCTGAGGTCGGTGTGATCGACACAAATGAAGAGGATGTGAAGTATAAAGATCGACTTGAGCCAGGTAAAATGCTACTAATTGACTTAGAAGAAGGACGAATTATCTCTGACGAAGAAGTGAAATCGACGATTGCGAATGAACTTCCTTATCAAAAATGGCTTGATGAAGAAATGGTGCACGTCAATCGCTCGGAAGAAAATTCAGAAAATTCTAGTATAATGGATGATTTATTGACGCGCCAGCGTGCGTTCCATTATACGTATGAGGACATTCAAAAGTATTTAATTCCTTTACTAGAAGAAGGCAAGGACCCAATTGGTTCAATGGGAAGCGACACTCCACTTGCTGTGTTATCTGATCGTGCACAGTCTCTATTTTCTTATTTCAAGCAGCTGTTTGCACAAGTGACGAACCCGCCGATTGATGCCATTCGTGAGCAGCTTGTGACATCTACGATGACGTGGCTAGGTGCTGAAGGAGATATTTTACATCCGAATGAATATTCATGCCGGCGAATTAAATTGTATACACCCGTCTTAACAAGTGGGCAGTTTAACGGTTTGAAAACAATTGTTCATAATGCCTTTAAAAGCAAAACGATTCATACTCTTTTCACCGATGATTTAAAGCGTGGAATGGATGCGATGTTTGAAGAGGCGGAAAAAGCGATTCGTGAAGGTGTATCTTTATTAATCCTTTCAGATCGTGACATGACAGAACAAAAGGTGCCGATCCCACCACTACTAGCGCTAAGTGCACTGCATCAACATCTTGTGCGTCAAGGCTTACGGACAAAGGTGAGTCTGATCGTTGAATCTGGAGAAGTGAGAGAGGTCCATCATTTTGCCGCACTGATTGGCTACGGAGCAGACGCGATTCATCCTTATCTTGTGTATGAAACGTACAAACAGTTGATTGCAGAAGAAGCGATCTCATTCAGCTTTGATGAAGCAGTTACAAAGTTTGGAAAAAGCGTAACCGAAGGTGTCGTCAAAGTCATGTCTAAAGTAGGAATCTCCACTGTGCAAAGCTACAGAGGCGCGCAAATCTTTGAAGCCGTCGGCATTAGTGAAGACGTCATTCAGGCGTATTTCACGGGAACAGCTTCTCAGCTTGGCGGGATTGACCTTGAGACCATTGCACATGAAGCAAAACTCCGTCATGAAGCAGGGTATCAGGCAGCGACTGACCAAACACTTGAATCAGGAAGTGATTTCCAGTGGAGAAAAAATGGGGAGCACCATGCCTTTAATCCAAAAACGATCCATACGCTTCAGTGGGCATGCCGCAATGAAGATTACGATCTATTTAAGCAATATACAAAGGCAGCAGATGAAGAAAGAATCGGCTTCCTTCGAAATTTATTTGCTTTTCAGCCAAAGCAAAAATCAGTTCGTTTGGAAGATGTTGAATCTGCTGAATCCATCGTGCGCCGATTCAAGACAGGTGCCATGTCATTTGGGTCTTTAAGTAAAGAAGCGCACGAAGCACTTGCCATTGCCATGAACCGAATTGGCGGTAAAAGTAACAGCGGAGAAGGCGGGGAAGACCCTGCTCGCTTTACAGTTGATGAGCACGGTGATGATCGAAGAAGTGCGATTAAACAAATTGCTTCTGGACGCTTTGGTGTAAAGAGTCATTATTTGGTCAATGCAGATGAATTGCAAATTAAAATGGCGCAGGGAGCAAAACCTGGAGAAGGTGGACAGCTGCCAGGAAATAAAGTATACCCTTGGGTTGCCGATGTACGCGGATCTACACCAGGCGTTGGGTTGATTTCACCACCGCCGCATCATGATATTTATTCCATCGAGGATTTAGCGCAGCTGATCCATGATTTGAAAAACGCGAACCGTGATGCACGTATCAGCGTCAAGCTTGTGTCTAAAGCAGGTGTTGGTACGATTGCAGCAGGTGTTGCAAAAGGGACGGCGGATGTCATTGTCATCAGTGGATACGACGGCGGCACAGGAGCTTCCCCGAAAACGAGTATTAAACATACAGGACTTCCTTGGGAGCTCGGTTTGGCAGAAGCGCATCAAACCCTTGTGCTAAACGGCCTTCGCGAAAGAGTCGTTCTTGAGACGGACGGAAAGTTAATGACTGGCCGCGACGTTGTCATGGCTGCGATCTTAGGAGCAGAGGAATATGGCTTTGCAACAGCTCCACTTGTCGTATTGGGCTGCGTCATGATGAGAGCTTGTCATTTAGATACTTGCCCAGTCGGTGTCGCTACACAGAATCCAGAGCTTCGTAAAAAATTCATGGGGAACCCTGACCACATTGTGAATTTCATGATGTTTATTGCAGAGGAAGTCAGAGAAATCTTAGCAGAGCTTGGCTTTACATCAATGGATGAATTAATTGGACGCACGGATGTTCTAGGAGTTAGCAAACGAGCAAAAGCTCACTGGAAAGCAGGCCAGCTAGACCTTGAAACACTGCTTTATCAGCCAGAAGGAGCTCGTACATTCAGAACACCGCAAAATCATAAAATTGATGAATCACTGGATATGAATGAAATCCTCCCTTATGTACAGGAAGCGCTGAATCATCAAACACCGGTGGATCTATCATTGAATATTCGCAATATCAATCGCGTGGCGGGAACCATTACTGGAAGTGAAGTGTCTAAGCGCTACGGGGAAGAAGGCTTGCCAGAGGATACGATCACACTAAGGTTCACTGGTTCCGCAGGACAAAGCTTCGGCGCATTTGTACCAAAGGGCATGTCTCTCTATTTAACGGGTGATTCAAATGACTATATCGGCAAAGGACTCTCTGGAGGCAAAATTGCTGTCAAAACCTCTGATCACTTTGTACAAAATGGACATGAAAACGTCATTGTCGGAAACGTTGCATTCTACGGAGCGACAAGCGGAAAAGCCTTTATTAATGGGCGTGCAGGTGAACGGTTTGCCGTTCGTAATTCAGGTGTGCATGTAGTCGTTGAAGGAATCGGTGATCACGGCTGTGAATACATGACAGGCGGACGTGTCGTCATTTTAGGAGACGTCGGAAAGAACTTCGGCGCAGGCATGTCTGGCGGCGTAGCTTACATTCATACATCCGATGCGAAACAATTCAAAAGAATGTGCAACATGGAAATGATTATGTTTGAAAAACTCATAGATCACGATGAAGAGCAAGAAGTGAAACAGCTAATTCAAGAGCACCTTCACTATACAAACAGCGCAAAAGCTTCGGCACTTTTAGAAAACTGGGCGCAAGAAAAGGATCAATTCATCAAGGTGATTCCGAGAAATTACAAAATGATGCTTCAAAGTATTGAAGAACAAAAGCAAGCAGGCCTTAGTCATGAAGAAGCTGTCATGTTCGCCTTTGAAGCAAACACGAAACCAAAAAATCAAGAAACGGCAAACGGGCAAAAAGCAGCCCTCGCTCATTAAGAAAGGGGAGAGGACAATGGGCAAAGCAACAGGTTTTATGGATTATAAAAGAGAAAAGCCAAATGAACGTGACCCTCTCACTCGTCAAAATGACTGGAAAGAATATTCAGCTCCTTATACAGATGACGTATTGAAGAAGCAGGGCGCTAGATGTATGGATTGCGGCACACCGTTTTGTCAAATCGGAATGGAGATCAGGGGCGGTGTGTCAGGCTGCCCGATCTATAATTTAATTCCTGAATGGAATGACCTTGTGTATCGCGGAAGATGGAAAGAAGCGCTCGAAAGACTGCAAAAAACAAATAATTTCCCTGAATTTACTGGGAGAGTATGTCCAGCTCCTTGCGAAGGATCATGTACAGTCGCTATCAATGATCCAGCTGTTTCGATTAAAAATATCGAACGCACGATCATTGATAAAGGCTTTGAAAATGGCTGGATCACACCGCGAATTCCTTCAAGCCGTACAGGCAAAAAAATTGCCATTGTCGGCTCAGGACCAGCAGGACTTGCAAGTGCGGATCAATTAAACCAAGCAGGTCATGCCGTTACCGTGTTTGAACGGTCTGACCGCCTTGGCGGACTGCTGACATACGGCATTCCAAACATGAAGCTGGACAAAGAAGTCGTGGAGCGAAGAGTCAAACTGTTGAGACAAGAAGGCATTGACTTTGTGACAAACACAGAAATCGGCTTAGATGTCACTGCCGATGAACTGAAAGAACAGTTTGATGCGGTCATCCTTTGTACAGGTGCACAAAAGCAGCGTGACCTGTTGATTGAAGGCCGTGAAGCTAAAGGGATTCACCTTGCGATGGATTATTTAACCCTCGCAACAAAAAGCATGCTGGATTCAGGATTTAAAGACAAAAACTTTATTGATGCAAAAGGAAAAGACGTTATTGTCATTGGCGGAGGAGATACAGGTGCAGATTGCGTTGCAACTGCCCTTCGCCAAAAAGCAAAAAGTGTTGTTCAGTTCGGGAAGCATCCGAAGCTTCCAGATACACGTGTAGGGGATAACATGTGGCCTGAACAGCCTTACGTCTTCTCACTCGATTATGCTTATGAAGAAGCTCAAGCGAAATTCGGGGAAGATCCGCGTCAATATTCCATTCAAACCACAAAAATAGTGGCAGATAAAAATGGAAAATTAAAAGAGCTTCATACGATCCAAATGGAAAAGGTGAAAAACGAACATGGGAAGTTTGAATTTCATGAGATTCCAGGGACAGAAAAAGTATGGCCAGCTCAGCTAGTCTTTATTGCAATTGGTTTTGAGGGAACTGAACAGCCACTTGTGAAACACTTTGGCGTGGACAGCAAAAACAATCGCATTGACGCAAAGTATGGGGAATATACAACAAATGTAGAAGGCGTATTTGCAGCGGGAGATGCAAGACGCGGGCAAAGCTTGATTGTCTGGGCAATTAATGAAGGCAGACAAGTGGCGCATGAGGTAGACCGGTATTTAATGGGGAGTTCGGTTCTGCCAAAATAGGTCAAACAAAGGGTGTTTACACATATAAAGAAAAGCCATGACCAAATAGTGGTCATGGCTTTTTATGATTCAGAAGATGTAATTTTACTTACTTCGTCATATTTAAAGGCTGAAGGTACCGTGACAAACGTAGAAGGGCGCGTTACGCTAAAAGAAGCAACATATCCATTTGTATTTTAACAACTCTATGAAGGCAAATACGGCTTTTTCACTCGCAGAAGAAAAATGGTGAGCTGTAATAAAAGTTGAAGAATCTGATTATTCTGGCATGACCTATGAACCGAACGATGTTTTAAAAATGAATGCTCACATTATGATAGTGGAGCAAAATTTGTCGTTGTCACACAACATGAAAAAAGGTGGCTAGGGAACTGTCCTGTACAGCTGCCAGACTATGTGAGAAATCAAAACATGTATTTTATATCTATGTTTAAATGATGGTACTTTCTAAAAATGATCACTTGAGGGGTGTTTTATCATGAAAGAAAGACTCGTATTAGTGGGGAACGGTATGGCTGGTATTCGGAGCATCGAAAACATTTTAAAAATGGACAGCGAACGATTCGAGATGACGGTATTTGGAAGCGAACCGCATCCTAACTATAACCGGATTCTTTTATCAAAGGTGCTTCAAGGAGATACGAAGGTTGAAGATATTACACTAAACGATTGGAACTGGTATGAGGCGCATGAGATTCAGCTTTTTACAAATGAAACCATTGTGAAGATCGATACAGAAAACCAAACAGTCACCAGTGATCAAGGACGCACCGTGCCTTATGACCGGTTGATTTTAGCTACAGGCTCACTTCCGTTTATCCTGCCGATTCCAGGAAGTGATAAAAAAGGTGTGACTGGCTTTCGGACATTGCAAGATACAGAGGAAATGGTGAGAGCCTCTCACAAGTACAAAAAAGCAGCAGTCATTGGAGGCGGGCTTCTTGGACTAGAAGCGGCACGCGGCCTACTTAACTTAGGCATGGAAGTGAATGTCATTCACCTCTGCCCCTATTTAATGGAACGTCAGCTAGACCCGACTGCAGGTCAGCTTCTTCAAAAAGCATTAGAGGAACAGGGCATGAACTTCCTATTAGGAAAGAAGACAACTGAGATTTTAGGAGAAACAAGAGTTGAAGAATTATCATTTTCAGACGGCACAACACTTGAGACAGATCTCGTCGTCATGGCTGTAGGAATTAAACCAAGTAAAATGCTTGCAGAAATAAGTGGTCTTGAAGTGAACAAAGGTATTATCGTGAATGATTTCATGGAAACAAGTGTACCAGGCATTTATGCCGTCGGAGAATGTTTAGAACACAGGGGACAAACGTACGGTCTTGTTGCTCCTTTATATGACCAAGCGCATGTGCTTGCTGGGCATATATGTGACATGAATCCTGCCCCATATGAAGGCTCTGTGATGTCAACACAGCTGAAAGTGTCAGGAGTTGACGTATTTTCCGCCGGTGATTTTATAGAAAACGATGAGAAAAAAGCGATCAAAATTTTTGATGAGCAAAAAGGCATTTACCAAAAACTAGTCTTCCAGCAAAATCGATTAGTAGGTGCCGTCATGTTTGGAGAAACAAGTGATGGGCCCCGCCTATTCTCATACATTAGAAAAGGGATAGATATGTCGGATAGGGAAAAGGTGTCTGTTCTAACCTCAAATAATCCGGCGCAAGAAAGCACGATTGAAAGCATGTCAAATGACCATATCGTTTGCGGCTGTAACGGGGTCTCAAAGGGTCAGATTGTGGAAGCTATTCAAAAAGAAGGCTTAACAACGCTTCAGGAAGTCAAGCAATGTACAAGTGCCTCACGATCATGCGGAGGCTGCAAACCCGTTGTTGAAGAGATTCTTTGGCACACGTTGGGCGATGGTGCGAACCGAACAGCTCAAAAAGAAACCATCTGCGCCTGCACCACTCTTTCACGGGATGAAGTCATTCACGAAATCAAAGAGAAGGGCTTGCAGCATGTCAAGGAAGTCATGAGTGTACTTGATTGGGAGACAGAAGAAGGCTGTTCAAAATGCCGACCTGCCTTAAACTACTATTTAGGCATGCTTCAACCTCTTGAGTACAAAGATGAAAGAAGCTCAAGATATGTGAATGAACGTTTGCATGCCAATATTCAAAAAGATGGCACTTATTCGGTTGTTCCGCGGATGTATGGTGGCGTCACAAATGCAAATGACCTGAGAAAAATAGCTGATGTCGTCGACAAATATGAAATACCGCTTGTGAAAATGACGGGCGGTCAGCGTATTGACCTTCTAGGTGTCAAAAAAGAAGATTTACCTAAAGTGTGGGCAGACCTGGATATGCCTTCTGGTTATGCATACGGAAAATCTTTAAGAACGGTCAAAACTTGTGTTGGCGAACAATTTTGCCGGTTCGGCACACAGGATTCAATGGCGCTTGGTATTGCACTTGAAAAGAAATTCGAAGGTCTTGCGACACCGCATAAAGTCAAATTGGCTGTCTCTGCTTGCCCTAGAAACTGTGCAGAATCTGGCATTAAGGACCTCGGCATTGTGGGGATAGATGGAGGATTCGAATTGTACGCTGGCGGTAATGGCGGCACGCATCTGCGTGCTGGAGATTTATTGATGAAGGTCAGTACAGCTGAAGAAGTAGAGCAAGTGGCAGCTGCATATCTTCAATATTACAGAGAAACGGCTAATTATTTAGAAAGAACCTCTGCTTGGGTTGAACGACTTGGATTAGATCATATTCAATCTGTACTTCTAGACGATGAGAAACGAGAAGCCTTGATCCAAAGAATGGACATCGCACTTTCCACGTATGAAGAGCCTTGGCAGGAGCTTCGCGAGAGTCAAAAAGCGACGAAACAATTATTTCAAAAAGCAACGGCTTCTGTATCAATCAATTGAAGGGATGAGATCATATGACAGTTTCAGTTGTAAAAGTTCACATTGGCACCTTATCAGATTTTCCGCTGCAGCTAGGAAAAACAGTTGAAGCAGGTACTCTTGAATTAGCTGTTTTTCAAACCTCTCAACAGCAGTTCAAAGCGATTGAAAACCGCTGTCCTCATAAAGGCGGTGTTCTGGCTGAAGGAATGGTAAGCGGAGAATATGTGTTCTGCCCAATGCATGATTGGAAAATCGATCTTTCGTCAGGGAACGTTCAAGCACCAGATCATGGATGCGTTAAAACATATGAAACATTGGTTGAGGGGAACGAGGTCTTTGTTTTATTCCCTATATAACTAGTTTAGATCCTTCCTTTCATGTAAATGCTGTATGTAAATAGAGCAAGAAAGGAAGGAATCTTCGTGCCGTTTCTTAGTATATTGCTTGAGCTCTTTATCGGATTTTTCGCCTTGTTTTTAATTACAAAATTATTAGGGAAAACACAATTTGCTCAAATCACGCCGTTTGATTTTATTTCTGCACTCATTTTAGGCGAAATGGTCGGAAACGCCATTTTTGACCCAGAAGTCAAAATTCAGCACATTTTATTTGCTGTTGCGGTATGGGGCGTCCTCATCTACACAGTTGAATGGTTTTCACAGCGCTTTAAAGGGATCAGGGCCTTTTTAGAAGGAAGACCGACACTTGTCATTGATCAAGGGAAGATTCACTACAATCGCTTGAAGAAAAATATGCTGGATCTCAATCAGCTTCAGACATTGATCCGCGCGAAAGGTCATTTTTCCTTGCATGAAATTGAATATGCCATTTTGGAAACAGACGGCTCTGTCAGTGTTCTTCCGAAAATGAAATACGCAACAGCCACCGCAGAAGATGTGAACGTGAAGGGAAAAGAAGTCAAATTGCCTAGAACGTTTATTATTGATGGTGAAATTTTAAAAGATGATCTACAAGAAGCTGGCTTTGACGAAACATGGTTGAGTGAGCAATTAAAAAAGCAGCACATTTCCTCCTATCGAGACGTTCTATTTTGTGAATGGATTGAAAATGAAGGGATTTATGCAATGAAATATGAAAAGTCTAAAAAACACCCCTAACATTAAGAAGAAGTGGGTGTTTTTTATGCCCGTCATGAATAGGATCAAAAAGAATGTTTGATTGAAAACGTTCACAAAGAGGAGGAGATGTACGATGAAGTATGGAAAGGTATGGCTTGTGATCGCCTTGTCTTTATTACTATTGAACTCTGCTTCACTTCAAGCAGCCGGACATCAGAATCAAACAAATCGCGTCCTTGTGGTCGATCAAAAGGGAAATGGCTCGTTTCGAACCGTTCAGTCTGCCATTGATGCGATTCCAGCAAATAATCAACAGCGCGTCACGATCTATATTAAAAATGGTGTGTATAAAGAAAAAATCCTGCTTCCACAAAATAAACCTTACGTGTCCTTTATCGGGGAAGACCAATACAAGACGATTCTGACGTATAATGATACAAATGCAAGTACTGGAAGCACAACAAATAGTTCAAGCACAATGATTCGTGCGAACGACTTTTACGCAGAAAATATTACCTTTCAAAATACGGCCGGCAGACATGCTGGTCAGGCGGTTGCACTGTACGTCTCTGGTGACCGGGCTGCATTCAAACAAGTACGAGTCTTAGGGTATCAAGATACACTTTATGCAACGGGTACAGGCCGGCAATATTATGAAAACTGCTATATCGAAGGAACGGTCGATTTTATTTTTGGATCAGCTACAGCCGTGTTTAAAAGAGCTGAAATAAAAAGTCTTGGAAATGGGTATATTACTGCAGCATCCACAACAGAATTTCAAAAATATGGCTATGTATTGATTGATTCTACGCTGCAAAAGGGCACGGCTGCTGCTCAATCAGTTTATTTAGGACGTCCGTGGAGGCCTCATTCTGCTGTGACATTCCTCAATACAAAAATGGATCATCATATAAAGGCAGAGGGGTGGCATAACTGGGATAACCGCGATAACGAAAGAACAGCAAGATATAAAGAATACGGATCGACAGGGGCAGGAAGCAATTTGACAAACCGCGTGAAATGGTCCAGCATTTTAACGAAAAATGAAGCAAGTCAAATCACGGTGCAAGCTGTTCTTGGCGGAGCCGATGGCTGGAATCCAGAAAAAAGGTAAAGGGCTTGTCAGTTTTCGTCAAAGAAAGCTGACTTTTCTGTTTAAAAAACCTTTGAGAACAAACGTTCTTTTGTGTATAATGAACATATTCTTCTAAAATTGGCTGAGACAAAAAAGGAGGGATTCCGTGAAGCGTTTTTCACAGCTCTTGTTTTTACAAATATGTATTCTGTCGATTTTATTTCTCCCGTTTTCAGCAAAAGATGATCAACTGACAGCTCGTAACGGCTCACTATCGTGGATGACAACTTTAGATGAATTCATACGAACAGCACCTGATTTAGAGGGCGCAATCTCAGGCATTAGCGTCCGCGATACTTCTGACTCCTCTCTTCTTTATGAACATCAAGCTGATATGCGTCTCACTCCTGCTTCTAATATTAAACTTCTCACATCAGCCATCGCCCTTGATATACTTGGAGAAACACACACATTCCCTACAGACATCTGGATGGATGGTTCTATTCAAAAGAAAACGTTACATGGAAGCCTGTATCTACGCGGTACCGGAGATCCGACTTTATTAGAAGAGGATTTTGCAGCACTTGCCAAACAAGTGAAAAAGGCCGGAATACATACGATTCGCGGACAGCTTGCGGCAGACGATACATGGTATGATGACACAAGATATTCGATTGATTTACCTTGGAGTGATGAGGATCAATATTACGGTGCACAAATCTCTGCTCTCACAGCTTCACCGAATCAAGATTATGATGCCGGAACAGTGATTCTTGAAGTTAAGCCTGGCAAAAAGGCAGGGCAAAAAGCGACCTATGACATGATTCCGAAGACTTCTGTCCCTCAAGTCATCAATCAAGTAAAAACCGTACCAGAAGGCGGGAAAAAGAAAATTTCTTTTAAGCGTTCTCACGGAACCAACAAGATCACTTTGACTGGAACTATTCCGGTAAAAGCGAGTGTATCTAGGCAATGGGTAGCGTTATGGGAACCAACCTCTTATGCGTTAGATTTAATGAAACACGCATTAAGGGTGGAAGGGATCCAAGTAAAGGGACCACTGAAAACAAAACAAGTTCCTAAAAAAGCGAAGAAAATTGCTTCCCATTCATCTATGCCTTTATCAGAGCTTCTTGTTCCCATGATGAAACTCAGCAACAATACCCATGCAGAAGTTTTGCTAAAGGAGCTAGGCAAGAAAGTGAAGAACAAAGGGAGCTTTGAAGCTGGACTAGATGTCATGAATGAACGTCTTCCTGCCTTTGGCATAGATTCTTCTCTGACAGTTTTGCGAGATGGGTCAGGCATATCACCTATTAACCTTGTTTCTGCCAATCAGTTCACATTATTTTTAGCAAACATTCAAAAAGAAAAGTGGTTTAAGACCTTTGAACATGCGCTTCCGTTAGCTGGGGCAAGTGAACGAATGGTCGGAGGGACGTTAAGGAACAGATTAAAAAAACCTGCTACACTAGAAAAAGTACGTGCAAAAACAGGTTCATTAACTACAGTCAGTACACTTTCTGGATACATTGACACGAAGAGCGGAAAAACAATCGCTTTTTCCATCTTATTAAATCATCTTGTTGATGACGAAAAGGGGAAAGAGATAGAAGACCACATTGTCAGCATTTTAGCTGAGAATCTTTAGATAGAGAAGGAGAACCATCATGACGTTAGATAACAATCAATCTTTAGTAAAAACCATGTCCATTTTTCTCGTCCCGCTTTTGCTTAGCAATATTTTGCAATCAATCGGACAGCTTGTATCCATCGTTCTTGTTGGCAGATGGATCGGAGAGGATGCAGTAGCTGCCATTTCTGCATTCTTTCCGCTTTTCTTTTTACTCGTTTCTTTTTCCATTGGAATTGGATCAGGAAGTTCAATCCTAATTGGACAAGCGTATGGAGCAAAAAATGAACAAAGGTTAAAAGAAATTATCGGCACAACGCTTTCATTCACTTTTTTGATCGGACTTTCTTTAGCAATTATTGGAGGTTTTTTTGCCACTGACATTTTAAACCTCATGGGGACACCTGCAAATATCGTGAAGGAAAGTGCGGCGTATGCCAGAATTCTATTCATCTCAATGCCAATCTTATTTCTTTATTTTGTGTACACGACCTTCCTGCGAGGAACTGGGGATTCGAAAACACCTTTTTATTTCTTAATGATTAGTACAGCAACGAATATTTTAATGCTGCCGATTTTATTATTTGGCTGGCTCGGACTGCCAGCGTTCGGTTTATACGGCGCTGCATATGCTTCTGTGATTTCAACCATTGTGACGTTTACTATTCTACATATCTACTTATATAAGACAAAGCACCCGCTTCGTATTGATGCATCAGTTAGAAAGCATTTATTGATGAAAGGGGATTTACTAAAAACATTATTAAAGCTCAGCATTCCATCGAGCATTAATATGATTCTCATTTCCTTATCAGAAATTGCTGTTATTTCCTTTGTCAATGATTATGGGTCACAGGCGACTGCTGCGTATGGCGTTGTCAATCAAGTTGTGAGCTATGTGCAGATGCCGGCGGTAAGTCTCGGCATTGCAGTCTCGATCTTTGCAGCACAATTCATCGGTGCAGGGAATATCAACCGCTTGAAAGATGTAATAAAAATCGGGTTAGGGCTCAATTTCGCCATAGGCGGATTCATTATTATCATCGTTTATCTCTTAGCACCACAGATTTTATCTATCTTTTTAACAGATTCTAAGACGATTGACATTGCCTATAGCTTAGTCGTCATTACATTATGGAGCTATCTTATTTTTGGAACAGCCCAAATTGTTGCAGCCACGATGAGAGCAAGTGGAACAGTTTTATGGCCAACAATCTTTAGTATTTGCTCTATTTGGCTTGTAGAAGTACCAGTTGCTTATGTGTTATCGCACTACACATCCCTTGGCATCAAGGGCATATGGATTGGCTATCCTGCGGCTTTCTTTGTGAACTTACTCCTTCAATACGGCTACTATCAGCTGGTTTGGAAGAAAAAACAGATTGTAGCGCTTGTGCAATCATAATGTAAACGTGTGAAGTAGCATATACATACGAAGATCTATCACATTTCAGGAGGTGTGATCTTCTATGTTTTTGAATCAAAGAAGTGAACTGAGTACGCACGATATCGGTGATTTTTCTTATGCCGGACCAGATTTCCAAGTGTTGACATGGGGGGAAGGAACGACACTAACCATCGGTAAGTTTTGTTCCATTGCAAACGAAGTGAAAATTTTTCTTGGCGGTGAACACCGGACAGATTGGGTCACAACGTATCCATTTAATCAAATTTTCAAAGAAGCTGCCCACATCAAAGGACATCCCAGATCAAAAGGAGATGTGCACATAGGGCACGACGTATGGATTGGAAATGGAGCGACGATTATGTCAGGAGTATGTATAGGGAACGGAGCAGTAATTGGAGCAAATAGTGTGATCACAAAAGATGTACCGCCATATGCAATCGCCGCAGGAAATCCGCAGCAGCTCATGAAATACCGATTTTCATCTAAAACAATTGAAAAACTTCAGTTATTAGAATGGTGGAATTTAGAGTTTACCGTCATCCAATCTATTTTTCACCTCTTACAATCTGATGATATCGAACAATGTATAAAAGTCATAGAAGACATAAAAAAGAAAGGCTGAAAAAGCCTTTCTTTTTTTGTTTAACTGAGCCGTATAATAGTCAAGGTTGCTCCGGCAGCACCACCACCGCCAACTAATATAGCTGTGACAACCGCCCCAAAAAACTGCAGTGAAATAGTATTACCAGCTGTTAAATTAACAATGACAGTATTGTTGATAAATGAAGTAGAGATAACAGGTGATTGAACAGAACCAGAAATAGTATTTGCTCCATTTAAAAGCAAACGCGTATTAATCAAAAGTGCTGTAGTGGTGTTGACTTGATACGTAATATAATATTTACCTGTTTGCAGAACGGTAAAAACCGTACTTGTGCCGTTTGCTGTAAAACCAGTAATGTTTTGAAAGTTCGGCAATGGAATATTCGTTCCCCCGGCTACAGTAACAATGGTAGGACCAGAACTATTAGCAGCATAAAGTGCTGTATCCGTAAAACCACCTGTTCCAGTAGCTCCAGTAACACCTGTGACGCCAGTAGGTCCGGTTGGTCCTGTGATTCCTGTAGCCCCAGTCGGACCAGTGCTACCTGTGACGCCAGTAGGTCCAGTTGCCCCAGTGATTCCCGTGGCACCAGTAGGTCCAGTTGCCCCAGTGATTCCCGTGGCACCAGTAGATCCGGTTGAACCAGTGCTACCTGTGTCACCAGTAGATCCAGTTGCCCCAGTGCTACCTGTGACGCCAGTAGGTCCAGTTGCCCCAGTGATTCCCGTGGCACCAGTAGATCCAGTTGCCCCAGTGCTACCTGTGTCACCAGTAGGTCCGGTTGAACCAGTGATTCCTGTAGCGCCAGTCGGACCAGTTGGTCCAGTGCTACCTGTGACGCCAGTAGGTCCAGTTGCCCCAGTGATTCCCGTGTCACCAGTAGATCCAGTTGCCCCAGTGCTACCTGTGGCGCCAGTAGGTCCGGTTGAACCAGTGCTACCTGTGTCACCAGTAGATCCAGTGGCACCAGTGATTCCAGTGATGCCAGTAGATCCAGTCGCTCCAGTGATTCCCGTGGCACCAGTAGATCCGGTTGCCCCAGTGAATCCAGTGGCACCAGTAGATCCAGTTGCCCCAGTGATTCCTGTAGCGCCAGTAGGTCCAGTTGCACCAGTGCTACCTGTGATGCCAGTAGGTCCAGTTGCCCCAGTGCTACCTGTGGCACCAGTAGATCCAGTTGCCCCAGTGATTCCTGTAGCGCCAGTAGATCCAGTTGAACCAGTGATACCTGTGACGCCAGTAGATCCAGTTGCCCCAGTGATTCCTGTAGCGCCAGTAGGTCCAGTTGCACCAGTGATGCCAGTAGATCCAGTTGCCCCAGTGCTACCTGTGACCCCAGTGCTACCTGTGACGCCAGTAGGACCAGTAGGTCCAGTGATGCCAGTAGATCCAGTTGCCCCAGTGCTACCTGTGACGCCAGTCGGACCAGTAGGTCCCCCAGTGATGGCCCAGTAGATCCAGTTGCCCCAGTGCTACCTGTGACCAGTCCAGTAGATCCAGTTGCCCCAGTGATTCCTGTGACGCCAGTCCAGTTGCCCCAGTGATTCCTGTGACGCCAGTCGGAGAGATCCAGTTGCCCCAGTGCTACCTGTGACGCCAGTAGATCCAGTTGCCCCAGTGCTACCTGTGGCACCAGTAGATCCAGTTGCCCCAGTGATTCCTGTGGCGCCAGTAGGTCCGGTTGAACCAGTGCTACCTGTGTCACCAGTAGATCCAGTTGCCCCAGTGCTACCTGTGACGCCAGTAGGTCCAGTTGCCCCAGTGATTCCCGTGGCACCAGTAGATCCAGTTGCCCCAGTGCTACCTGTGTCACCAGTAGGTCCGGTTGAACCAGTGATTCCTGTAGCGCCAGTCGGACCAGTTGGTCCAGTGCTACCTGTGACGCCAGTAGGTCCAGTTGCCCCAGTGATTCCCGTGTCACCAGTAGATCCAGTTGCCCCAGTGCTACCTGTGTCACCAGTAGGTCCGGTTGAACCAGTGATTCCTGTAGCGCCAGTCGGACCAGTTGGTCCAGTGCTACCTGTGACGCCAGTAGGTCCAGTTGCCCCAGTGATTCCCGTGGCACCAGTAGATCCAGTTGCCCCAGTGATTCCCGTGGCACCAGTAGATCCAGTTGATCCAGTGCTACCTGTGTCACCAGTAGGTCCGGTTGAACCAGTGATTCCTGTAGCGCCAGTCGGACCAGTTGGTCCAGTGCTACCTGTGGCGCCAGTAGGTCCGGTTGAACCAGTGATTCCTGTAGCGCCAGTCGGACCAGTTGGTCCAGTGCTACCTGTGGCGCCAGTAGGTCCGGTTGAACCAGTGCTACCTGTGGCACCAGTAGATCCAGTTGCCCCAGTGATACCTGTGACGCCAGTAGGTCCAGTTGCCCCAGTGATTCCCGTGTCACCAGTAGATCCGGTTGAACCAGTGATTCCCGTGTCACCAGTAGGTCCGGTTGCCCCAGTGATACCTGTAACTCCAGTAGGTCCGGTTGAACCAGTGCTACCTGTGACGCCAGTAGAACCCGGATCACCAGGTGCTGCCAAAAGCGTATAATCCGGGGACGTATCTGGCGTACCTAAAGGTGGAGCCGAGTTCACAATATACGTACCACCTTCATAAGTGACCACTTGACCCACTGAATACGTGGATGCTCTTGCTGGATCATATGCTTCAATACCACTTAATCCTACCCCTGTAGGGCCAGTCGGACCAGTTTCCCCAGAAGCTGCCAAAAGCGTATAATCGGGGGAAAGTCCAGGTATTCCTGAGGGAGCATCTACCTTGGCAATATAAGTACTGCCATTAAACGTAACGACTTGACCCGCCTCGTAATCTTGTGATTGTGAGGGGTTAAATGAGAGGGCGCCGGTTAATCCGCCAGCAGGTCCGGTTGGTCCGGTAGGCCCTGCGGGACCTGCTGGGCCTCTTCGTCCAACCCTTTGAATTATTTTTGGTTGTTTTTCTCCTTTTGCACAGGGGGGATCCCCTTGAGGTCTGTTTTGTTTTGAATGTTCTTGTTTGATAAATGGACAGTCTCTTCTTTGAGGACGATCATGACGTGATCTTTTGTAATGAGGCTCCTCATGATATTTACCGCAAAAGGGACATTTGTGATCGAATTGATTGTACAAATTGCCCATCTCCTAAAATTGATATTTCATTCTATGAGCAAATTTTTAAATTGGAAGTAAAACCTAGAAAATCATCATTTCGAAAATCATCGAATCAAATCATTTAAATGTTTTATGATTTTATGTTATGGTGTTGAAAGTATGAAACTAGTATGATTTTTGACAGAAATGGGGACATCATTTATGAGTCAATCAGTTTTAAAGCGCACAGCTTATTCCGTTTTAAATTTATCCTCTGTGACAGAAGGCGGCACCATTAAGGAATCTTTTGAACATAGTATGGATTTAGCAAAAAAGGCGGAGAAGTGGGGTTATCATAGATATTGGCTTGCGGAACACCATAATATGGAAGGTGTTGCAAGTTCAGCAACGTCCGTTTTAATTGGATATATTGCTGGCGGAACCGAGAAAATTCGAGTAGGGTCTGGCGGAATTATGCTGCCAAACCACTCTTCACTTGTCATTGCTGAACAATTCGGCACACTTGAGACATTATATCCAGGGAGAATTGATTTAGGTCTTGGCAGAGCACCAGGGACAGATCAGTTAACGGCAAGGGCACTTAGACGTAATCTTCATAATGGAGAGGATTTCCCTGAGCAGCTAGAAGAACTTATGCAATATTTCAAGCCAACCGGCCAGGTCAAAAAGCATGTAAGAGCCGTTCCGGGAGAGGGGCTAGACATTCCGATATGGCTCCTTGGGTCAAGTGGTTTTAGCGCAAGACTTGCAGGAGAGCTTGGATTGCCATTCGCATTTGCGGCACATTTTTCACCTAAAAATACAATTCCTGCTTTAGAGTTGTATAGACAGTCATTTAGACCATCTGATGTGTTAAAAGAGCCTTATGCCATGGTGGGGGTGACAGCTTTTGCTGCAGATCAAACAGAGCGAGCTGAATATTTGGCAACCTCTCATTATCAGCGGTTTTTGAGCCTCATTCGAAATACTCCAGGAAAACTCAAAGCGCCTGTCGACAGTATGGACAGTCTTTGGAGTCCATATGAAAAAGCAATGGTGGATGAACAATTAAGTTCGACAATGATCGGAGATAAAGAAAAGGTGAAAAGAGAATTGGAAGCCTTTGTTGAAGCCACTCAAGCAGACGAATTGATGATTAATTCGGATATGTTTGACCATCAAGAAAGAATGCGTTCATATGAAATCATTGGCGAGATCTTCCAAGAAGCACAAGAAAAATAAACATAAAAAAGAACTGCATAAAGCAGTTCTTTTTTACTTATGCTTTTGTAAAAATACGAAATGGTTGTCCAATTGGCAGCACAGTACGGCCAAAATGAGTATTGAGCACAACTGCTGCTGAACCATAAAATGAAAGCAGGGAAATGATCAATTCTGCAATACCGGCAATGGTATGAGTCACGTCGTACATCACACCAAAAGAGCTTAGGGAAAGACCAAGGAATAAGAAATCAATAAAGACAAAAATCAAAAATAATACTTTATGTGTTTCCATTGCACCAATCGTCATAAACAAGCTGAAAATTAAATACCCGATAAACGCAAAACCTAGTTGTTTAGGATCTGCTGCTTCCGCAAGCGTTTTCCCAAAAACGCCCGCTTGAATGAGCCAAGTCGTTCCAACGCCCATCCAAAAAAGACCGAATGCGCCAAAGGCAGTGGCTCCAAAAATATTATGATGCTTTGAATCTTGTATGGACGCGATCAGTTGCGCGATGCCTCCAAGGAAGATAGCCCAAGGTAAAATAAGGGAAGTGCCATCTGTAATTCCTAGTTTTTGTGAGGACGCAACGAGCGTCACCATTGCTAAACCAAACAAACCAAGTGGTGTTGGGTCTGCAATTGATAATCGATAAGCTTGAACATTCTGTTTTTCCATAATGACCTCCTACAATTTGCACTTACAAAAGATACTCGAATTAGACCGAAACGTCAAGCTCTTTTTTAGTAGACACTTGCATCGTCTTCCAAATAAATCTATATTTAATACATATCAAATGTGATAGAAAAAGAGGGATAAAATTGAGTAAAGGCTTATCTGGAAAAACGATTGCCATTTGTGGAACGAGAAAAACAGAAGAAATGCGTACACTTGTCGAAAAGCAAGGGGGACAAGCTGTTATTCGTTCTCTTCAAGGAACCGTATTTTTAGCCAAAGAGGAGTTAAAGCCAGGCATTGAAACCTTTGTGAAACAAGGTACTGACTGGGTGATTTTAACAACAGGCATTGGGACTGATACATTAATTGAGAGTGCAGAAGAGCTTGATTTAGGAGAAGAATTTATGCATATTCTATCAAATGCACAAATTGCTTCAAGAGGATACAAAACCTATGCTGCTCTCAAAAAACGTGGAATTCAGCCAGACGTGTCTGATGAAGATGGAACAGTGCGTGATCTGATCTCAAAGCTTGAAGGCAAAGAGTTTCAAGGCAAACGTGTCATGGTGCAGCTGCACGGGGAAAATGCTCCAGCTCTCATGAAGTTTTTACATGACAAAGGGGCAGAGGTATTGCCACTTTTACCTTATCAGCACACACCACCTGAACCAGAAGCCGCAGAAACATTGTTTCAAGAAATGAAAGACGGAAAAGTCCACGCCGTCTGTTTTACAACCGCTGTTCAGGTGCACGCCTTTTTCACATTAGCAGCAAAATGGGGCAGAAAAGAAGAACTTAAAGCGCTATTTGAGCAGCACGTACTGGCAGTAGCTGTTGGAAAAGTCACAGCTGAAGCTTTAAAAGAAGAGGGCATTGACAGGATTCTTGCCCCGTCACTTGAGAGAATGGGTGCAATGATTATGGAATTATCTCAATATATGAAAAAACAATCCTCACACTCATAGAAAAAACGCCTTTCACTAAAGCAGTGGAAGGCGTTTTTCATTAGATTGTCCGTTTTCGGTTCGTCCGAATTTTTTTTATGACGAAATAGAGAACGATCAAGACGATTGCAATGGCCATAATAGGAGTTGTATAAGCGTGAGCAACGCTTTGAATGTGATCCCACTTTGTCCCAAGCTGCATACCGAGATAGATAAATAAGATCGACCAAGGGATGGCTGCTAATCCTGTCAATAGAACAAATTTCAAAAAAGGCATTTTGGCAATACCAGCTGGAATGGAGATGGCATGGCGGACAACAGGAATAAAGCGCGCTGTAAACACCACACCGGTTCCATATCGATCAAACCAGCGCTCTGCAGTGGCGATATGATGTTCATGGATGAATAAGTATTTTCCGTACTTTGTTAAAAATGGTCTTCCGCCATAAAGACCAATCCAGTATATAAAACACTGTGCGAGCGTACCCCCGATGACGCCAGCGATAACAGCTCCCACAAAACCGATTGTTCCTGTTGACACCATATATCCGCCATAAGCTAGTACAATTTCGCTCGGAATGATTTCAATCATCAGACCTAGAGCTACACCTACATAACCAAGGCTTGTCAGCCAGGTTAAAATTTCATTAAAAAAGGTTCCCATTCATTTCACGCTGCCTTTAAATACGAATTTTCTTCAAGCATCCTGATAAAAGCCTATGCTTGTTTTGCTTTTCTCATGAGTCTGATTACGCTTACCTCTCATTAAGGCTAAACCGAAAAACGCCCATCGAGCAAACTTTATCATACCATATTTGCTCACACCTAGACGATTTACTTGGTGAACACTTGTTATGTGAAGAACTATCATGTACAGGCTGTGACCGTTTTTTCAACAAATCATGATATACTTTGATAGATGAAACGAACGGGTGGTGCACAAACATGTATTTAACCATTGAAGAAACAGCTGAATACTTAGAAGTTTCTGAGGCGTATATTGAGAAATTAATTCAGCAAAAAAAGATCCGTTTTGTATTTGACGGAGAATCATATCTCATTTATCAAGGACAGTTTCAAACGCATATAAAGCAGCTTGAACAATATAAAGAGCTCGTCCAAGAGATTTTAAATGAACCGATTCCTGAAGATCCAGATGTAAAGGACGAAGATTAGATTCAAAGGAAGTGAATGGAGTGGAAAATGCCGTCTTGTGTGAAGCCTGTCAAAAGAACGCAATGAATGTGGTAGAAGATACGGATGAACCAAAACAACCTTATCAATTATGCCAACCGTGTCACAAGAGACTACTCAACAATTCTTTACGACCGATTGAATGGTATCACTTAGCCGTTCTCCATTCACCTAAACAATTTTTACTGCATGATGACTTTTATGGAGAGGACGGACAGGCTGTCTTATTAGAGGGTGATGTCATCGTCACAAAAGAAGATAAAGCCCCCACATTACAAGATGTTCGGCAAGATTTGGCGTCTTTATTAGACTTTTCAATCACTAGGTGGTTTCTTGAGGCTGATGTCATTGATGCGCTGAAACAGCATGATCAGCAAAGAATCTTAGACTCTGTTCAATATCGGTTTGATCAGACTCAGCATATTGAAGTGAAATCACGTATGCTAGAAATCACAGCTGATGTTTTAGGTACATCTGCCGCTGGGTGGGTAAGGGAACTTATGATTCAGACTGACAAAGAATTGCTTTATCCACTTTCTTGGGCAACGGCCAGCAGTTTGCCAGAAAATGAAGGTTTACAACATGTATTAGAGAAATTGACATCGATCAGTGAAAAAGAATTGCCGACAGATGCTTTTATCTGCCTGTACCGTTTCCGTTCTAACAAAATACTGGATTGGATGGAGTCAGCTTGCACTCATTTTCACGTTCATTGGGGAAGGCTGGCAGCCTTAAGCCATCCAACCTGGGATCGAATGAAAACATGGCTAGACAAAGGAAGACCTTTCAGTTTAATTGCCCTTGAAACAATGGCACACTGTGCTAAAGGGAATAGACCAGTCCTTGTGGAACAATATTCTCCTAAAATCCTTCACACAGATAAAAGTGAAGTAGAGAACACTTTAAATGACTATCTTCAAAAAGATGGCGTTCCAAGAGTCAAAACGAACGTGTCTACCATATTGAACAATAAAGAAGATATTTTCGAATAATTTCCAACTCCTTTATTGACTGACACCAGTTTGCACAATATTCATATGGCATTTAATTTGTATATCCGCATCAGGATAGATTTTCTGCCATTTTTCTGGTGTCATGGCTTTGTCTTTTGATCGATACCTTAAACCTAGCCCAAGCGGGTCAATATGTTGCTTTTTAAAGGACTGAACAAGGTCTTGTCCTTGCTGAGCGACACGTTTTTCTACTTCTTTTTCGACTTGGTCCAATATGTTCGGTTTATCAATTTTTTTGGACTTCATGAATTCTTTTAATTCGCCTTTCAGCTTGATATCAATCGTGATATGAGGTTTTTTTGTTAAGTGATTTGTTGGTTTGATCTGGTAGGACACATGTGATTTAATATTTTCAATGACGACATGGGTCTTTGCTTGATCAGCCAATTGAAACTCGTAGATGCCATTTTTATGATTTTCAATCATCGCTTTAAATGTGAATGTGTCTTCTCCAGGAATATGGCCGACCATTTTTTCCTGATCAAACAGAGCAACTCCTGTGACTTTGATAGCATTGCTCGTTTTCTTGATGTAAGGCAGGGAAGCATCGACTCCTTTTGCCAGCATCTGATTCATAAAAATATGCTGATTGGTGACAGGTTGATTGCCATTTCGCATATTTTGGGATAGCAGATCAGAGAGATATACGCCTATATTTAAGTTTGTTTGATTCATTTTTGTATATAATAAGTCTTCAACATCTCCGCCTACAACGGCAAATACTTGGCGTGAACCAATGATAGGATCACGATAAATGTAATTCATTAAATCGATCATGCCGACATCCTTTGCTAATTTTTCACTCACTAAAATAACAAGCACCTGGCCCATGACCACTGGAAAAGGTGATTTTTCTGATACGAGAAACTGAATATTACTAATGGTATTTGACCTTGCGCTTAATATTTGATAACTTCCTTGTTCTTGGCTTTTAAAGACTGGGAAGACAAAGAAGCCCTTCATTTCTCCATCTTCGATTAAATCAAAGCCTGCCGCCTGTGAAATATTTAATTCATCTAAAAGGCGAGGCTGTGCACAGCTAGTTAACAAAAGACTAAACAACATGAGACCCGTGAGTATATAACGTTTCATGCTCGTTTTTTCACCCACCTTCTTTTCCACATCAGTCCAATGACCATACAGACAATCAAGCCATATACAAGAAAGTATCCGCTATATTCTAGCCATTGGTTAAAGGCTTCAAAAGAAGTCGCCCCTGTAAAAAATGAAAACATGACCAGAATGAGGATGCTGAGACCGATGAACGTGACACGCTGACTTGTATGAAGCACTTGTTTTGCCATTCGGCTCGCAGCCCATAATGGAATCGTGATATTTGGAATGATCAAAAACAGCCAAAGAGACACTTCAATAAATTCAAAGCGCTGGATAAACGGAAGCTTCACAATGCTTGTTAACGTTAGCGTCGGCCATTTGGTTAATTTAAGCTGTGCACTTGAGTAATATGCAATGGAGACGAGAAAAGTGAGTAAGTTTAAGCATGTCGTGAATAATGCCCCCATGTGAGCATATTTTTGAGACGTCTGCGCTTGTTTAATAAAGGGATAATAGACAAGCAATGTGCCAAAACCAAACATGGATAATGACGCATCTTTGACTCCCACTAGCAGCTGCGAAAATGTATGATCAAACATCGGGAACATGAAGCGAATGTGACTATATTTCATGGCATAAAAACAAATAAACGTCATCCAATATGTCAGTACAATACTAAAAAATGCCCATCCAGCAATCGTTCTAAATCCGCCAGTATGAATGTAATACACGAGCAACAATAGTACAGACGCAAACAATAGACCTGGAATCTCTTTAAACAGCCATACATGGATCACATCCATATAATGGACGAGAACGGTCAACGATAAGGAAGCAAAATATAAAATATAGAGGATGTTGAATAATTGCCCAATCCATTTGCCAAAAACATATTGCGTGATATCACCAAATTCATCCGAAGGGGCCTTTTTAAACATTAAGTACATTAGAAAGAGCATGACATTGACACTGATGCCAGAAATAAGAATAGCAATCCATCCATCATTATTCATAGAACGCACAAGGTTTGTTTGAAAGTTTAAAATACCAACACCTACTTGATTGGCATTAATGAGAAAAAACACGAAAAAAGGGGAAACTTGAAATTTCTCTTTTACAGAAGAAGAACTCATGCTTTCACTTCCTTATTCATAAAAATCATTTTTCCCCTTTTTGCCTTGCTTAGGCTTTTGCCGATGAATGATTTCATTTTTCGGACGTAAATTTGCCGGTCTTTTATTCAAAAAGCGGAGCTGAGGACGAATCAAGCTCCCCTTTAAATCCGTCAGACGCAGCGGAAAAATTGGCTCTAGATACGGACGTCCAATAGACGTTAATTTCATTAAATGGGTGAGAAGGAAAGCTCCCATTATGGCAATACCAAGTGCACCCCACACCTGAGCCGCAAGTAGAAACGGAAATCTCAGCAGCCGAATAGCACTGCCCATTTTGTAAATAGGGGTGACAAATGAGGCAAGAGCAGAAAGGGCAACAATAATGAGTAAAATATTACTTGTTAAGCCCGCTGCCACAGCAGCCTGTCCAATAACGATCCCTCCAACAATCCCGAGTGTCTGTCCGACTTTAGCTGGAAGCCTCGATCCAGCTTCTCTGAGTAATTCAATCGAAATCTCTAAAAATAGCGCCTCAATGATTGGAGGAAATGGAACAAGATAGCGAGAGGACACGATGGTTTCTAATAAATCCTTTGGAATCAGCTCATAATGAAACGTTAAAACGGCTACATATAAAGGTGTCGCAAATATGGAAAATATCACAGCAAATATGCGCAACAGCCTAAAGCAAGAAGCTGCAATCCACGGCATATTGTAGTCTTCCATAGTGGAAAAATACTCAAGTAAAATCGTCGGAGCAAGCAAGACATGAGGCGAGCCATCCACTAAAATGGCAATTTTCCCTTCTGATAAACCTGAAGATACGCGATCGGGCCTTTCTGTATTTAAAAACAATGGAAAGATCGTATTGGACACATCATAAAGCATTTGTGAAAGGTAATTCGCATCTAAAATTTGATCAAAATCAATGTCTTCAATACGCTGGAGAACGGTTTCAATGTTTGCCGGATTCGCAATCTCTTCAATATATAACACCGCTACTTTAGTTTGCGAGAGCGTGCCAACCGTCTTTTCCGACACTTTCAGATTCGGTGTCGGCAGTCGCCGTCTGACCAAATTTAAATTGGTATCCAAAACTTCCACAAATGCTTCCTGCGCGCTAATAATGCCAAATTCAATCTCAGGCGGACCTACTTGTCTGCCTTTCTTTTCTTCAATCGGGATTAGAAGCGCTTTGCCCCAGTCCGTTTCAAGCCGAATGGCCATATTCCCTCGATGAAGGGCTTTTTCCACTTCCTTGAGATCGGTCGTGATGACAGACTGTTCAATGGGAATTCGTTCTTTCAGCTCCTCAAGAGTGGGTGTGAGCTGTAATTCTTTCATGAAGGGCAAAATTTGTTCATGGAGTAGATGACCATTAATTAAAGAACGAAAAAAAGAAATTCGATAAAGAAATCCTTCACTTCGTGACAACTCGTTTGTAAAATCAGAGGAACGTGACAATGCCTCAAATACTGAATTTGGGTCTTTTTGTTGTTTGTTTTTCTTCAGCACTTGAACCATCTCCTTGCGCGATTTGCCTCTATTATCCAACCAATTGCCTGAAGATATGCATGAAAAAAAGCGTTCAGCTTGATGAACTGGACGCTTTTTTTCCATATTGAACGGCTTCTAATAAAAAATCGACGAGATGCACGGCCCGCATGTTAGGCGATTGTCCTGACCGTTTGATACCTGCTGCCATTTGCAGCTGACAGCCTGGATTGGAGGTGACAATAGCAGCCGCAGCTGTTTGCCTAGCTTCTGTCATTTTATGATCTAGAATTTGCATCGACATTTGCGGCTGTAAGATATTATAAATTCCGGCAGATCCGCAGCAGCGGTCGGCATCCTTCATTTCTTTAAATGATACCCCTTGAACCGCCTTCATTAGCACCCTTGGCGCTTGCTGTACACCCATTCCGTTTCGCAAATGACAAGAATCTTGATAGGTGATGACTTGCTCTGGCAAAGCAAGCGGCGTACGGCGGTGAAATGCCAGCTCCACTAAAATGTCTGATATATCCGTGATTTTCTGTGAGAAGGCTTCACCTCGTTTTTGAAAATCTGGATCATCCTTTAGCAAATGATCATAATCACTTAAAAAGGCACCACATCCGCCCGCATTCATGACAATGGCATCAGCCTCTATGCCCTCAAATGCTTCAATATTCCGCCTTGCTAGCTCTTTCGCTTGTTCCTTTTCTCCGCTATGCCCATGAAGTGCGCCGCAGCACGTCTGAACAGGGGGGACAACAACGTCACAGCCGGCCAGCTGCAAAAGCTGGATGGTCGCTTCATTTGTGCTGGAAAAAACGGTGTCCATTAAACAGCCAGTAAAAAAGGCGACACGCTTTTTTGCTGTGCCAATGGCTTTGTATTCTAACGCACGCCTTTTTTGTTGACGCGGCACCTTTGGAAGGGCCTGCTCCATCAGCTGTAAATGCGGCGGAAGCACCTTTAGCATGCCAGATTTGCGGGCGGCCGTTTGCAGACCAGAGCTTTGATAAAATCGCAGAAGTCCAGCCGCTTGACGCATCCGGCTTTGGGAAGGGAAGAGTCCTTTGAACGCAACACGTCTCACAAATTTGACAGGAAGAGATTGTTTTTTGTGCTGCTGAATAATGTCTCTTGCATCCTCAAGTAAACGGCCATATTTAACGCCTGAGGGGCAGACCGGTTCACATGCACGGCAGCCAAGACAAAGGTTCAATGAATGTTCGACGTCTTTATCAGGCTCAATCACGCCGTCTCTTACCGCCTTCATTAAAGCAATTCGGCCGCGTGGAGAGTGCGTTTCTTGTTGACCGGATTCAATATAGGTAGGGCAGGAAGGGAGGCAGAAGCCGCAGCGCATGCAATTGAGCAGCTCCTTTTCATCCATTTGCTGTTGAAATGTTTGCTGCATCTCTGTTTGTTTAGAGGAATTCATGAGATCACCACTCGCTTCCTTGCTGCTTTTCCAAACACCTTATCAGGATTCATGATATTTGCTGGATCTAGCGCTTGTTTGATCGCTTTCATTGCAGCGATTCCTTCTTTTTTGACCTTTAGCTCCAAATAAGGTGCTTTCATTAAACCTACACCATGTTCACCTGTAATGGTGCCGCCGAGGGAGACTGCTTTTTCAAAAATGGCCTGAAAGGCTTCTTCAACCCGCTTCATTTCTTCTTCATTTCTTGCATCAGTTGCACAAGTAGGGTGCAGATTTCCGTCGCCTGCATGACCAAAAGTACAAATTTTCACTTCGTACTCTCTCGCAATGTCTTCGATCGCCCTTACCATGTTCGCAATTTCAGAACGGGGGACTGTGGCATCTTCTAAAATAGTCGTAGGGCTTAAACGGGCGAGAGCAGATAAAGCGGCTCGTCTTGCTGTTAAAAGGGCACTTGCTTCTTCTTCAGAATGTGCAATATTCACTTCTTTTGCACCGTGCTGCTGACAGACCTTTGCGATGTTTTGCATATCACGGGAAACAGCCTCCGGATTGCCGTCCTGTTCGATTAATAGCACCGCTTGAACGTCAGTAGGGAGGCCAATTTGGGCAAAGTCTTCAACGACTTCTAGTGTCGGTTGATCCATAAATTCTAATGTGGCGGGGATGATACGTTCTGCAATAATCGCCGAAACTGATGCAGCTGCTTCCTCAAGGCTTTCATATAAGCAAAGCATCGTTTGTTTAGTTTCTGGAAGCGGCAAAAGCTTTAGCGTAGCTTCAGTAACGATTCCGAGCGTTCCTTCTGATCCAACAAATAAACGGGTCATATCATACCCGGCCACGTCTTTTGCGAGCTTACCGCCCGTTTTAATGATGTCGCCGTTTGGCAGAACCACTTCAAGTCCAAGTACATAATCTCTCGTCACGCCATATTTTAACCCCCGAAGTCCACCTGAATTTTCATTAATATTGCCGCCTAACGTCGAAATTTTCATCGAGCTTGGATCTGGTGGATAGAAAAGGCCTCTTGCCTCTACTTCGCGAATGAGTTCCTGAGTGATCAAGCCAGGCTGGACCGTTGCGGTCAAGTTTTCTTCATCTATTTCGATGAATTGGTTCATCCTTGTAAACAACATTACAAGTCCACCTTGTGTAGGACAGGTTCCTGCACAAAGGTTCGTTCCGGACCCTCTTGGCACAATCGGCACCTGATATGAGGCGCAGAGCCGAACAATTTGCTGGATGTCCTCAGCTGTACGCGGGCTTATGATAACATCTGGCATGTGCTGAAAATTAGGCGTTGCATCATAAGAGTAGGCAAGCCGATCAGCTTTGCTGTCTTGTACATGAGACGCACCGACAATCTTTTTTAATTGATTTAAAAATTCAGAATTTAACATGCGCATTCACTCCTATTGGTTAGACATACCGTTTCTTTCAGTATAAAAAAAGAACCGCCTCATGCCTATGGACGATTCTACAAAATATCAGACTGCTTGCTTCGATTATTTGGATGATGATCTAATAGCATCAAGGCTAAATAAAAGAGCATCGCATCTTGCATGCGTTTTGGATCAAGTGTGGTTAAATCTTGGATACGTTTTAGCCTGTAATGCAGTGTATTGATATGTACGTGCATCGCTTCCGCGGTATATTTCAATGAGCAATCCGACGTCATGAGTACACGCAATGTTTTCACTAGCTCAGGATAGGGGAGAAGTGGGACAATTGTTCGATCAAGGAACACTTCTTTAGTTTCCTGACTCACTTCTTCTATAAAAAGCTCAAGTGTTAAATCTTCATCAAATACAATCGGTGTATCCGCATTCGTCATTTTCAACGCGCGAAAGGCTTGATGAAATGATTGCTTCATCATTCGTCCAGCTGCAGGTTTCCCCGCACCTATCAAAACCTTTGACGTGGAACGTGCTGTGAGCGTAGCATGGATATGAAAAAGACGATGCTGCAAAGTATCACGATCATTTGCTGAAGTTTGCAGCATGAGCAAAAAGCGGGCATGCCCCCAGCGGACGATCATTTCCTGATGGGTGAGATGCAGCATTTCCTTCACTTTTTTATATTGATCCTGCTTCATAAACGATTCATCATGACAATCAATAAGGACGACTACACGTTGCATATTAATATCAAGCTGCAGCCGCGCTGCTTTTTCAGTGAGATCGACGGCTGCCTCTGGCAGGTGAAGCCAATCGAACACGAACGCTTCAAGTTGCCGTTCATCGGTTTCCGTTTCTAGGAAAAATTCATGTTCTTGTATGAGCAATTCCGTCATTTTTCGTAATATTTCGCCAAATGGAGAGACATGGATAGGATTTCCTGTCATCCCAATCACACCAATGACCTCTTGCTTAAAATAAATAGGCAGATTGATGCCAGCTTTGACCCCTTTCATTCGCTGCTCATCATCCTTTGTGAGGATTCGTTTTTGTCCTTCAAAGGATGTCAAATATGCTCCTTCATGAAATTGGCCAATGCGCGCTGGATCTGTTGCCGCTATGATGGTGCCATTTGTTTGTGCAATGATGATTTCCTCAGTCAGCACCTTTTTAACCTCGTCTACAATTTTTTCTGCCAGTGTCATTGTGAGCAAAACGTACCCCTCCGAGATGTATCTTTTGACACTATCATACCATCATATGCGGAGTCATATCTTTCTTTTCATGAGTTATGCTAAAATAAGACACGCACATGAAGGAGAAGAAAGGAGACATCGCTATGTCGCTACAAAATCGCTTACAAGATCTATTGAAAGAAGGACAAGCGCTGACAGACTTTGAATATGACGAAGCGGAGCGCAACAATTGGCATTTAGAAGGTGCAAGAATAAAGGAAGAGGCACGCTTTAGCGATGTATATATAGAGCGTGTAGGCAAAGAAACTGAGGACATGATTCAATCAGAAGGCGCCTCATTTCTCAACACACCACTTACATATGTAAAACAACATCAAAAAGAATTCATTTATATCGAATCAAAGTGGTTTGATGTGGTAAGAGTCGATGGGTTAGCCATTGAATGGGATGAAGTATTCCAAACGTATACGGTGTTATTCGGTTTCAAACGTCCTAAAAAAGACACGGGCATTCTAAAGGACATTCTGGCTCCATTAAATGGTGCACAGCTTCAATTTAATGGACAAGATGGCTTGTTTGATGTGAATTTACAGCTTCTTGAGCTTGAGGACATCCATGAAGAGATGCCTTTCATTGAAGTCGTCTCAGCCGTGTACCGCTTTTTATTCCGTCTGATCATGCAGCTTGAAATGAATGAATCAAACAACGGCTCAACTTCCTGAGCCGTTGTTTTTGTAATCTATTCATTTACTGATAAAGGCGTGGCAAACTGTACATCATGCTCTTTTCCATATTGAAGATAGTCTTCACTTGGCTGTTTATTCGTCACAACGACATCAAGATCTTGCAAATGACAAAATGTGGTCAAAGCGTAATGATTAAATTTACTATCATCCACTAATAAAAATGTTTTTGCACTTTTTTCAACAATTGTCTTTTTAATATCCGTTTCAAGCGGGGATGAATTCGTGACTCCGTGGTCAATCGATAAACCAGTTGATGCGATAAAGGCTTTATTGACATTGTAAGCTTTCAAACGCTCTACACTTTGATAGCCAACGAAAGAATTCGTTTTTCTCTCGAGCATTCCGCCGGTAGAAAAGATGGTCATATTTTCATAAGGCATTGCCTGTGTGATGAAATCTACGTTATTGGTCACAACTGTCACCTGTTTCTCAGTCAAATAGGGGAGCATCTCAAGTGTTGTCGTACCAGAATCTACAAATATCATATCCCCATTCTCCACAAAAGCAGCTGCTGTTTGACCAATCAATTGCTTTTTACTGAGCTGACGAGTCTTTCGCTCCTGATAGACCACTAACGTTGAATGATTCACAGCCACTCCGCCATATACTTTTTTGAACACGCCGGACTCCACCAATGCTTGTACATCTCGGCGTATCGTGTTTTTTGAAACGCCGAAATGCGCCACAAGCTCATCTAGTGAGGCAGATTCTCGGTCAAACACATACTCTTTGATTTGCTGAATCCGTTTTGTTTTGATCATGCTACATATCTCCAATCCAACCGAATGTGCTTTTTCCATTATACCAAATGGCTTCTCTTTTCCCCATCTCAATAAAAGCGTATGATAGAGAAAGAACGTAACGGAAAGGACTTTCACTTCTATGAATCAATCAAACAACCCATTTTCGAAGCTTGCGAATTTTAGAGAAGTAGGCGGACTTCACACAACAGATGAAATGGTGATCAGAGAGGGGATGATTTATCGATCCGCAGACTTATCCCGTCTGACAAAACAAGATATCGAGACGTTTTCAACCCTTCGTGTTCAAACCGTTTGTGATCTCCGTACAGCCTCAGAACGAAAATCACATCCGCCAAAAATCAAAGAACATGACAAAATCGTCCATATTCCCATGCACCCTGACAGTAAGATGCCAAGCAAATGGATCATGTTCCGTATGCTAGTAGCAGAAGGGAAATCTTTCACTTTCACACCGATTATGAAAGATTTATATCAAAGCATGCTCACAGAGCGTAAAGAAGAAATTCGGCAGCTGTTCTCACTGCTTTCAGATAAAAGCAATTACCCGCTGATGGTTCACTGCACAAGCGGTAAGGACCGGACAGGCTTTTCATCTGCCCTCATTCAATTAGCAGCAGGTGTACCGGTATCTGCCGTTTTAAGTGAATACATGCGCTCTAATGAAGGGGTGAAAATGCTTGTCAGAAGGCAGCAGCGATTTGTCCGCATGATGAGTTTATACCGGGTGTCAAAAAAGCAAATTCAGCCGCTTCTCGGCGTGCAGCAGGATTATCTGGAAGATGTGCTAAACGAGATGATGGAGACATACGGGAGTGCAGAAAGGTATTTAATCGATGCTTGCGACATACCTGAAGCCCAGCTCAAGGAAATGAAAAACATCCTGCTAACACCATCTGCTGGCATTCGATCTCAAAAAGCGGAATAAACTGATGATGAGGTGATGCAAAAAATGGTGAAAAAGATCAGTATGACGTGTCTAACACTAACTTTGATGTTTGTATTGTTATTGATTCCATCTAGCAGTCTAGCTCGTCCAATCACAAAAGGGAAGCTTGAAAGCACAAGAGAGATGCGCGCGGTATGGATCGCATCAGTTTATAATTTAGATTGGCCATCAAAGAAAGGACTGCCTGTCAAAGAGCAGAAAGAAGAGTATATTCATTTGTTAGATGAGATCAAAGCGATGAATATGAATGCCGTGATCATGCAAATTAAGCCAACAGCAGATGCCTTTTACCCTTCGAAATTCGGTCCGTGGTCTGAATATTTGACCGGCACGCAAGGGAAAGATCCCGGGTATAACCCTCTTGAATTCATGATCGAAGAAGCTCATAAACGCGGCCTCGAATTTCACGCTTGGTTTAACCCGTATCGCATCACAATGAATCATACCGACCTGAGCCGTTTGTCAGCCGATCATCCGGCAAAAAAACATCCTGATTGGACCATTGCGTACGGGAATCAGCTTTATTACAATCCTGGCATTCCTAAAGCACAGGAATTTATTGTCGGCGGTATAGAAGAAGTCGTGAAAAACTACGATGTTGATGCAGTGCATATGGATGATTATTTTTACCCGAATAAAATAGCTGGTGTGCCGTTCCCAGATCAAGAAACGTATGAAACATATGGAAAAAAGGCATTCACGCATATAGAAGATTGGCGAAGAAATAATGTGAACCAATTGGTCAAGCAAATCAACGACACCGTGAAGAAAGTAAAGCCGTATGTGAAATTTGGCATTAGCCCATTTGGCGTCTGGCGCAATATAAAGGATGATCCGACTGGTTCAAATACGACAGCAGGGATGACCAATTACGATGATTTGTATGCTGATACAAGAGAGTGGATTCAGCAGCATGATATCGATTATGTCACCCCGCAAATTTACTGGAGCATCGGTTTTCAGGCAGCCGCCTATGACGTGCTCACGAAATGGTGGTCAAATGAAGTGAAGGGAGAGCCTGTTCATCTGTACATTGGTCAGGCGACGTATAAAATCAATCAAAACAGTGATCCTGCTTGGTCTGATCCTGATGAATACTTTCGGCAGATCCAGCTGAACAGGCAGTCGCCTCTCGTTCAGGGAAGCATGCACTTTAGCCTAAAAGATATCAACCGTAACCCTTTGAATGTCAAAAATCGATTGATAGAAGACGCCTACCGGAAACCGGCTCTCATTCCAGAAATGCCTTGGCTTCATCAGAAAGCGCCAAAAAAACCAATCATTCAATCTATTAAAAAGACAGCAGATGGTATGGCTTTACAGATCAAAAATGATCCGAGGTCTACCGCATCCTATTATGCAGTCTACCGATTGACGGCAAAAGGAACATACGAATTGCTTCAAACTGTTAGAAAAGAAACCGGTACGCTAACATCTGTCAAAGATCTTTCAGTTCACCAAAATAAGAGTGATACTTACAAAGTAACAGCTCTCAATCGTCTTCATCACGAAAGCAAGCCTTCTACAAAAAGAGTGAGATAATGAAAAAGCATGAATGAGGAGATTCTTCGTTCATGCTTTTTTCTATTATTTTTGTTTTAATTTTCTGAATTCATCTAAGCTTGGCATGAAGCAGCTACTTGATTAATAAATATGATAGAAAAGAGCCAAAGGGGGAAAAAAGATGGATTTTGAATTAACGAAAGAACAACAAATGATCCGCCAGATGGTCAAAGAATTTGCTAAAGCAGAAATTGCACCACTCGCTCAAACCATTGATGAACAAGCTATATTCCCAGCCCAAACTTTTCAAAAAATGGGAGAGCTCGGCTTGATGGGTATTCCATTTCCAGAGAAATACGGAGGCTCAGGGGGAGATACAATCTCATATGCACTCGCTGTAGAAGAAATCGGAAAACAGTGTGCGAGTACAGGTCTTAGCTATGCCGCAGCCGTTTCCTTAGGTGCAAGCCCCCTTTATTACTTCGGTACAGAGGAACAAAAAATGGACCACCTCGTTCCGCTGGCATCTGGAACAGCACTCGGTTCCTTCGGATTAACGGAGCCAAATGCAGGATCAGATGCAAAAGGGACAAAAACAAAAGCAGTCAGAGACGGACAAGAATATGTGATCAGCGGGGAGAAATGCTGGATCACAAACGCCAATTTTGCCAGAACGATTATCGTTACCGCCGTATCGGATCACGATGAGCACGGCCGCCCGATCATCTCCGCCTTCATTGTAGAAAAAGGGCAAAAAGGACTGACCATTACAAATCCATACGACAAAATGGGGGTGCGCGGTTCAGATACGGCTGAAATCATTTTAGACAACGTACGTGTACCAGCACATCATATATTAGGTGATCCAAACAAAGGCTTCAAGCAATTTTTATACACTTTAGACGGGGGGCGAATTTCGATCGCTGCTTTATCTGTTGGCATCGCGCAAGCTGCACTAGATGCGTCTCTCTCCTATGCAAAGGAAAGAAAGCAATTTGGGCAGACCCTTTCTTCCTTTCAAGCCATTCAGTTTAAGCTGGCAGATATGGCGATGCAAATAGAACTCGCTAGACAAATGGTGTGGAAAGCGGCCTGGCTGAAAGATCATGGCAAGCCATTTACTAAAGAAGCTGCTTACGCAAAACTTTTCGCTTCAGAAATGGCGACAAAAGCAAGCCTCGATGCTGTCCAAATTCACGGAGGAACAGGCTATATGAAAGAGTGCGGGGTAGAGCGGCTTGTGAGAGATGCCAAGCTCATGGAAATCGGAGAAGGCACCTCTGAAATTCAGCGTTTAGTCATTGCAAGACAATTGTTAGCTTAATTCTATAATGAAAACGCTTACCATCGATGAAGGAGGAAAATCATGATGTCGATTCATCCGCAAACGATCGGCTCCCTACTAAAAGAGAAAAAGGAGCAGCACCCAGCACATGAAGCCATTGTGTATCCAGAACGTTCATTACGTTATTCATACGAAGCGTTTTTTAGAGAGGTCAAGGAAACAGGGAAAGGTCTTATGGCATTAGGTGTTCAAAAAGGCGACCATATCGCCATCATGGCACCTAATGTACCTGAATGGCTCATACTGCAATTCGCCTGTGCTTCTATTGGAGCTGTTCTTGTCACCGTAAATACGAACTTTCAATCACAAGAACTTGCATACTTACTAAAGCACTCTGATAGCAGCATGCTATTTATCGTTGACGGGTTTAAAGAGACATCATATGTCAGGATGCTTGAAGACCTCATCCCAGAGCTTCAAACAGCTCACCAGGACGATATCACTTCAACAGCTTTTCCATATTTAAAAAGCGTCGTCTATATTGGTGAGCACACGCCAAAGGGCATGCGGAGCTGGGACAGTATTCAAGCTGCTGCCAAAAGAACGGAGAATGATGAATGGGAGAAACGAATGGAGGAGCTGACGCCTGATGACGTCATTAACATGCAGTATACGTCAGGGACCACCGGCTACCCAAAAGGTGTCATGCTCAGCCATACAAACATCGTCTGCAATGCTAGTCAAATCGGAGATTGCATGAAGCTCACACGTGATGACCGCATGTGTATCCCTGTGCCGTTTTTTCATTGTTTTGGGTCTGTTCTTGGCGTACTGGCTTGTCTCACAAAAGGTGGCACGATCATTCCAATTGAATCTTTCCACCCAGAGCGCGTCCTTCAAACAGTGGAAAAAGAGAAGTGCACAGTTCTTCACGGCGTCCCGACAATGTTCATCGCAGAGCTGGATCACCCGAATTTCCACAAGTACGATCTGTCCACATTACGCACTGGCATTATGGCAGGATCTCTCTGTCCATCCCATGTAATGAAAGCCGTCATTGAACAAATGGGTCTGAAGGAGCTCACGATTGCTTACGGCCAGACAGAAAGCTCTCCTGTCATTACCCAAACAAGAACGGATGATTCATTTGAAAGGCGCGTTCAAACGGCCGGCCGGGCGCTTCCTCACATCGAAGTGAAAATCACCGCGCCAGGTACCCCAGATGAAGTACCAAGAGGAGAACAAGGCGAGCTATGTACGAGAGGCTATCACGTGATGAAAGGCTACTATAAAAATGAAGAAGCCACAAATGAAGTCATTGATGAGGACGGGTGGCTGCATACAGGAGATTTAGCGGAGATGGATGAGGATGGCTATGTGAAAATCACCGGACGGCTGAAAGATATGATTATTAGAGGCGGGGAAAATGTTTACCCAAAAGAGATTGAAGACGTTCTTTACACGCATCCAGCCATTCTTGATGCACAGGTCGTCGGTATTCCTGACGAGACTTACGGAGAAGAAGCCGCCGCATTCATTCGGCTCAAACAAGGTCACACTGTGACGATTGAGACATTAACAAGCTACTGTCAATCACAAATGGCACGCTACAAAATTCCGAAATATTTTTTCATCACAGATGAGTATCCAATGACCGCCTCAGGGAAGATTCAAAAATTTCGTCTGAAAAAACAAGCGCTTGATTTAATAAAGGAGTGAGGGCAGCGATGTTCAAAAAAGTACTGATTGCCAATCGAGGCGAAATTGCTCGTCGAATCATTCGGACTTGTAAAAGGCTCGGGATCAACACTGTGGCTGTTTATTCAGAGGCAGATCAGCATGCGCTTCATGTGCAAGAAGCAGACAGCGCCTATCTCATTGGAGGCGCAAAAGTATCTGAAAGCTATTTAAACATGGAAGTGATCATCGAGATTGCCAAGCAGACAAATACAGATGCCATCCATCCTGGCTATGGCCTTTTATCAGAAAATGCAGCCTTTGCTAAGCGATGCCGCAGCGAAGGAATCGCTTTTATTGGTCCATCTGCCCAGGTCATTCAGTGCATGGGCAATAAAATTGAAGCAAGAAAAACGATGGATCAAGCGGGAATCCCCATTGTGCCGGGCGTTTCAGCACCTCTTTATGACGCAGAAGAAGGAGTCAGTAAAGCGCAGTCACTCGGTTACCCGATCATGCTCAAGGCATCAAGTGGAGGCGGAGGTATCGGCATGCAGCTTGTCCGAAATGATGAGGAGCTGCGTAAAGCTTTTGAAGGAAATCAAAAAAGAGCGCAAAGTTTTTTTAACGACGGGACGCTTTATATGGAAAAGGTCATTGAAGATGCGCGGCACATTGAAATTCAAGTCCTTTTTGATTCATTCGGCCACGGGGTTCACTTATTTGAGCGCGACTGTTCACTCCAAAGAAGACACCAGAAAATCATCGAAGAAGCACCAGCTGCCTGTCTCGATGAATCCGTACGACAAGAGATGGGACAAATGGCGGTGAAAGCAGCCAAAGCCATCGGCTATGAAAATGCAGGGACAATTGAATGTTTAGTCGATCAAAACCAACACTTTTACTTTCTTGAGATGAACACGAGATTACAAGTAGAACACCCTATCACAGAAGAAATTACAGGAATTGATCTTGTCGAAGAGCAGCTGAAAATCGCTGCATCAGAGCCGCTTTCCTTCAATCAGGAGGACATTCATCAAATCGGGCATGCCATTGAGGTCAGAATTTATGCGGAGGATCCCGTCACCTTTTATCCGTCACCAGGAACAATCACTCGGCTATCTATGCCAGAAGCTCCCTATATCCGCCATGAATCAAGTGTGACAAACGGAAGCGTCATTACCCCATATTACGATCCAATGATTGCGAAGATGGTCGTTTACGGTGATACACGAAAACTTGCAATAGAACGATTAAAAGCAGCGTTACAAGCATATGAAATAGAAGGGATCAAATCCAACTTACCGCTTTTAAAAGAAATGGCTGGATCATCTGCTTTCTTACATGGCAGCATCACAACCGATTTTCTTATGAAAAAAAGGGAGGGAAACCGTTCATGAAAACGGTCACGATACAAATGGCGGGAAACTTATGGAAGCTTCTTGTGAAACAAGGCGATGAAGTGCAAAAAGGGCAGGAGGTCGCTATCTTGGAATCAATGAAAATGGAGATTCCTATAGTGGCAGAAGAGGCGGGTTTTATTAGCAAAGTGTATAAAGCAGAGGGGGAATTTGTCGATGAAGGGGAGGTTCTTTTAGAGCTGACAGAATAGGGGGGAAAGCGAGATGGCATTACCAAAGCGTGTACTTATTAGGGAGGTCGGTCCGCGGGACGGGTTGCAAAATGAATCCACTTGGCTAGACACACGCGAGAAACAAAAGTGGATTGAACTACTCACAGCAGCCCGGCTTCCTTATATTGAAGTCACCTCATTTGTTCATCCTAAATGGGTCCCATCTTTAAAAGACGCCAAAGAACTAGCCCAATCCTTACACAAAAAAGGCGACATCACCTATGCTGCACTTATACCTAACGAAAAAGGGTTAGCTCACTTTTTTGAAGCAAATCTTGATACAGGCGCTATGTTTATCTCTTCGAGTGAAACGCATAACAAAAAGAACATGAATCAATCCATCCAAGAAACCCTTCCTGTCATCAAACAAATGACAGCTGATTTAAAAGCTGCAGGAAAACACACACGCGCATATATTTCCACCGTGTTTGGCTGCCCATATGAACATCAAGTGCCGATGGATCAAGTGTTGCGGTTAACGGATATACTACTTTCTTATGGCATTGATGAAATATCACTCGGTGACACCATTGGAGAAGCCCACCCCCTTCAAGTAGAAAGGCGCTTAGACATTTTACTTGAACGCTTTCCTGCTGATAAAATCGCTCTTCATTTTCACGATACGAAAGGGATGGGGCTTGCCAATATTTATACAGCATTAAAAGCAGGAATTACCATATTTGACGCCTCTAGCGGCGGGCTAGGTGGCTGCCCATATGCGCCTGGTTCTAGTGGAAATGTCGCGACAGAAGATGTCGTGCATATGCTTCAAAAATTAGGAATCGACACCAATATCGATTTTCCAGCATTGATAAAAGCGGCAGAATGGATCGAAACAAAAGTAGACCGCACCCTGCCTAGTCATTGTTTACGTGCTTTTCACTCTCATACTACTTCATAAAGGATGAATGTGACATGACTTCACTGGTCAATTTTACGATACAAGAGGAACAGATTGGGATCATAACCTTAAACAGACCAGAACAAGCGAATGCCCTATCTGCTGCGATGCTTGAGGAGATCAATCAGCTCATTCAAGAAATCAAACACGATGAAAGCATCCGCTGCCTGCTCTTGACAGGAGCTGGTTCTAACATTTTTTGCGCAGGTGCTGATTTAAAAGAGCGACGATTAATGACAGAAGAAGAAGTAAAAGAGGCAGTTCTGTCAATTCAGCAAACCTTTACGGAGATTGAATCCCTCCCTGTACCTGTCATTGCCGTCATAAATGGACACGCACTCGGCGGAGGACTTGAGCTCGCACTGGCTTGTGATATTCGCATTGCACGAGCCGGAGCAAGACTCGGCCTTCCAGAAACTGGACTAGCTATCATACCAGGAGCAGGAGGAACGCAGCGTCTCCCGCGCCTCGTCGGACTCGGTAAAGCAAAAGAGCTCATTTTCACAGGTGCTTCATTACAAGCTGAAGAAGCCATTCAAATTGGACTGGTTGAGCACCTCTCATTAGCAGATTCCCTAATGAATGACGCCATTTCTCTCGCAAAACAAATTTCAAAAAACGGTCCAATTGCTTTAAAAGAAGCGAAACGAGCGATTCAAATGAGCCTTGATCACGATCTGCGTACAGGTTTGATGAAGGAATACGAAGCCTATTTACGGCTCATTGATACAGAAGATCGAAGGGAAGGCCTTCAAGCTTTTCAAGAAAAACGAGCGCCTCAATACAGGGGCAACTAGCAAGAAAGGGGAATGGGCATGATCGAAAAATTTGAAGTGAAAAAACAGCGAATTGTCAAAGGAGGGGCCGAGCGATATCATCAAAAAAACAAAGAAAAAGGAAAATTGTTCGTCCGCGACCGGCTCCAGTTGCTATTAGATCAGGATTCGTTCATTGAGGATGCCATGTTTGCCGAGTGTAAAGATGAGCATTTACCAGCAGATGGTGTTGTCACAGGGACGGGACGGATGAATGGGCAAACCGTATGCGTTATGGCAAATGATTCTACTGTCAAAGCTGGATCGTGGGGCGTCAAAACGGTCGAAAAAATCATCAGAATCCAAGAAACAGCAGAAAAGCTCAACTGCCCGATGCTGTATTTAGTTGACTCTGCGGGTGCAAGAATCACTGATCAAATTGCGATGTTTCCAGGCAGAAGGGGAGCGGGACGCATTTTTTATAACCAGGTGAAGTTGTCTGGACGTATCCCGCAAGTTTGTTTACTATTTGGTCCTTCTGCGGCAGGAGGTGCTTACATTCCTGCTTTTTGTGACATCGTTGTGATGGTCGAAGGGAATGCCTCGATGTATTTAGGCTCTCCGAGAATGGCCGAAATGGTGATTGGAGAAAAAGTAACACTTGAAGAAATGGGCGGCGCAAACATGCATTGCAGCATATCAGGATGTGGTGATATTTTAGCCAAAACAGAAGAAGAAGCCATTCAAATCGCTCGCGACTATTTAACCTACATGCCTGCCAATTATACAGAAAAACCAAAACCGGCAGTCGCAAAAGCACCTAAAGCATCTGAGATGACCATCCAAGGACTTATTCCTAAAGGGCAAAATACCCCTTTCGATATGTATCAGCTCATTGATTTACTCATTGATGAAGGGTCATTTTTTGAAATCAAAAAACTGTTTGCCGCAGAGCTGATCACAGGCTTTGGCCGAATGAACGGGCAGCCCGTCGGTCTGATTGCCAACCAGCCGAGGGTAAAAGGCGGAGTGCTGTTCCATGACTCAGCTGATAAAGCCGCTAAGTTTATTCAGCTTTGTGACGCCTTTCATATCCCGCTCCTTTTCCTTGCGGATATACCGGGATTTATGATCGGAACAAAAGTGGAACAAGCTGGTATTATTAGACATGGGGCGAAAATGATCTCCGCTATGTCAGAGGCGACCGTTCCGAAAATATCGGTCATTGTGCGGAAAGCTTACGGTGCAGGTTTATATGCAATGGCAGGACCAGCGTTTGAACCAGACTGCTGTCTCGCTCTTCCATCGGCACAAATTGCTGTCATGGGACCAGAAGCGGCTGTAAATGCTGTCTATGCAAATAAGATCGCCGAATTGCCTGCTGAAGAGAGAGCTGCATTTATCCAAGAGAAGCGCAAGGAATATCAAGAAGATATGAATATATATGAACTTGCCTCTGAAATGATTGTCGACGGCGTCATCCCGTTTGACCATTTGCGAAATGAGCTTTGTCACCGATTCCATGCCTATTCCTCAAAAGAGATGACATTTACAAGACGAAAACATCCGGTCTATCCGGTCTAAAGGGGGACATCCTCATGATGAACCTGAAACCAGTATGGAAACCGGAAGAGCAGATGACCAAACAGACACGTCTTTACAAATGGATGCACTCACTTGGTTTTTCTACTTATGATACATTCTACAAAGCTAGTATCGAGCGTACCGATTGGTTTTGGAGAGAAGCTGAAAAGGCGGTCGGTATCAAGTGGAAGGTTCCATATGAAGCTGCATTAGGTCAAGATTCATTCATGTGGCCGAAGTGGTATAAAGGCGGCCAACTCAACATAACCGAAACGGCCGTGGACAAATGGGCAAAGAACGAAGAAGCGCAGCATCAGCCAGCCGTGATTTGGAAAAACGAGATGGGAGAAGAGAGGAGATGGACGTTTCTCGATCTTCAGGAAAAAGTAAATCGCCTTGCTGCTGGCTTTTTGAAGAATGGGCTTCAAAAAGGAGATGTGGCCGTCATTTATATGCCGATGCTTCCTGAAACGGTTGCTGTCATGCTAGCCTTTGCAAAAATTGGTGTTATCTTTAGTCCTGTCTTCTCCGGCTATGGAAGCGAGCCTCTTGCGGTGCGTATTCGTGCGTCAGGTGCTGCTATTGTCGTCACTGGCTCAGGCATGACGCGCCGCGGAAAGAAGATCAATATGCGAGAATGTGCGGCAGAAGCGATAGAGAAAACCTCAACCGTCAAAACCGTCATCGTACACACCTTCTCTGAAACTGAATATGAAGGGGATATCAGGCTCAATGATTTGTTAACAGAAGACCCGATGTGTGAAACGACCTATCTCTCAAATGAAGAGCCTCTCATGATCTTATACACTTCTGGAACAACGGGTACGCCAAAAGGAGCTGTTCATACACACGCAGGCTTCCCTGTAAAAGCGGCTTTTGATGCCGGTCTTTGTATGGACGTTGCAAAAGGAGACCGCTTGTTTTGGCTCACAGACATGGGCTGGATGATGGGGCCATTTCTCGTCTTTGGCGGCTTGATCAATGGAGCTGCGATTGTTTTATATGACGGCGCACCCGATTATCCAGATGATCAACACCTCTGGTCATTCATTCACGAGCAAAAGGTCACCCACTTTGGGCTTTCACCTACGTTTGTTCGATCCGCGATGCAGCAAGATCTTGCAAGTATAAAGCTACCCCATGTCAAAGCCATCATATCTACAGGTGAGCCGTGGAATGAAGCACCATGGCAATGGCTTTTTGACAAAATTGGCCATAAGCATATTCCAATTCTAAACTATTCGGGAGGAACAGAAGTCTCTGGCGGAATTGTAGGTAGTACACTGCTTCGCCCAATTAAGCCAGTCCTTTTTAATGCGGCAATCTTAGGAATGGCAGCTGATGTATATAATGAAGCAGGTGAGAGCGTCATAAATGAAGTAGGGGAGCTCGTTGTGAAAAAGCCTTGGGTCGGCATGACATGTGGGTTTTGGAAAGATCCTGAACGTTATGAAGACACGTATTTCAAACGATTTGATGGGGTATGGACGCATGGTGATTGGGTGGTGCAATCAGATGATGGCACGTTTCATATCACTGGCAGATCGGATGATGTCATTAATACAGCAGGAAAACGTGTCGGTCCAGCAGAAATAGAATCCATTCTTGTTGGGCATCCAGCAGTACACGAGGCAGCAGTGATTGGGGTCAAGGATGAGGTGAAAGGGGAGGCACTCGTGTGCTTCATCGTGACCAGCCCGCAGTCTTGTGACGAATCAAAATTGATTCAAGAACTCAAAACTCATGTTGGTTCATATGCGGGAAAAGCGCTCACGCCAAAGGACATTCATCTGATTTCAGCTTTACCGAAAACAAGAAACGGAAAAATCGTCCGGCGTTTATTAAAAGGAGCTTATGAACAGCAGCCTTCACCAGATCTTTCTTCTTTAGACAATCCTCATGTGTACGAAAGTATTTGTGAGTATTTGAACCGGAAACAGAATCAATAGAAAAAGACAGGAGAGAGTCCTGTCTTTTCCTATTGCACATGAAAGTTCGTGCCATCTGTTGTTTCTTTGACAATCCCTGCTCGAACGACAAAATCACCGAAATGTTCTTTTTCTTCTCGTTCTTTTGCATAGCGGGGGAGTAAAGAGCCAAGCTCGTTTAAAATCTCTTCCTCACCAACATTTTCACGGTACAGCTTACTTAGTCTGCTGCCATCAAACGCAGCGCCAAGATACATGTTGTATTTGCCAGGTGATTTCCCGATAAAACCAATTTCACCTAGCGCATGACGGGCACATCCATTTGGACAACCAGTCATACGAATCGTGATTTCTTTATCACTTAAGCCGTTTTCTTCGACAATCTCTTCAATTTTGTCAATCAAGCGCGGAAGGTAGCGTTCTGCTTCTGCCATTGCTAAGCCGCATGTTGGAAGAGAAACACAGGCCATTGAGCTGCGTCGGAGCGCAGAGTGCTGCTGACCATCTGATAAGCCGAACTCCTGAATGAGCTGCTCGATTTGTTTCTTTTTATGAGAAGTGACATTTCCAATGATCAAATTTTGATTCGCTGTTAAGCGGAAGTCACCTGAATGAATCTTTGCAATTTCACGAATGCCTGTCATCAGCGGATAATCATCATAATCTGTGATACGTCCGCCTTCTACAAACATCGTATAATGCCATCTGCCATTGATGCCTTTTACCCAACCATAGCGGTCACCGTTATGATCAAAGTGATAATCTCTTGCGTCTAAAAGGGCAAACCCGAGGCGGCGCTCCAGCTCTTCTTTTACATTCTCAAGACCAAGGCGGTCTACCGTATATTTAAAGCGGGCATTTTTTCGCACGGAACGATTTCCGTAGTCACGCTGAATGGTAATCACATGTTTTGCAATCTCTACAACCTGTTCTGGTGTACAAAAGCCAATCACTTTTGCAAGCTGAGGATAGGTCGCTGTATCACCATGAGTCATACCCATGCCACCGCCAATGGCGACATTAAAGCCGATCAATTGCTCATTTTCAATGATCGCAATGAAGCCTAAATCCTGCGAAAAGACATCAATATCGTTAGCAGGAGGGACCGCCACACCAATTTTGAATTTCCTTGGTAAATAAAGCGGGCCATACATCGGTTCAACTTCCGTATCAGGCGTTGCCGCAACCTTCTCCTCATCAAGCCAAATTTCATGATACGCTCTTGTTTGTGGGAGCAAGTCATTACTTAATTTTTTCGCCAGCTCGTATACATCATGGTGCACTTCTGATTGATAGGGGTTTGATGTACACATGACATTCCGGTTCACGTCGCCGCAAGCAGCAATTGTATCAAGCATAGTAGAATGAATGTCTTGAATGGTTTTTTTCATATTCCATTTTAAAATACCATGAAGCTGAAAGGTTTCACGAGTAGTCAGCTTTAACGTTCCGTTTCCGTATTTGTGAGCAAGCTCATCCATCACAAGCCACTGCTTAGATGTGGCGATTCCACCAGGCAGGCGTACGCGCAGCATAAATTGATAGGCTGGCTCAAGTTTTTGTTTCTGCCGTTCATTTCTGAGGTCCCGATCATCCTGTAAATAGCTGCCGTGATGCTTCATTAGGCGGTTGTCATCATCAGGAATTCCCGCTGAAATCGGATCAAGCATTACTTCTTTTAACGTACCCCGTAAATAATCACTTTTTTCTTTGATTTCTTCAACGTCGCTCGGAGGTCCTTCCGGCGCTGTTAATGCTGTCTTCACCATGTAAGAAAAGCTCCTTTCTTTCAAGCATTAAGTCCATTAATATACGTCGCGCTGATAGCGTTTTTGCTGCTGCAAGTTGGCTAGATAGCTTTCTGCTTTTTCTTTGCTCATCGCACCTTCTTCTTGAATGATCGATAGAAGAGTATGATGAACATCATGCGCCATATGCTTTTCATCTCCGCAAACATATACAGAGGCACCTTGCTCTAGCCATTCGAATAATTCTTTACTTTGCTTCTTCATTTGATGCTGAACATATACTTTTTCCTCTGAATCTCTTGAAAAAGCCACATCCATTTTCGTTAAGACGCCATCTTTTAACCACTTTTGCCATTCGGTTTGATATAAGAAGTCCGTCACAAAGTGCTGATCACCGAAGAATAACCACGACTTTCCGCTTGCACCGATTTCTTCTCGTTCCTGCATAAACGAACGGAAAGGGGCAATGCCTGTGCCTGGTCCCACCATAATGATCGGTGTATCAGGGTTTTCAGGAAGCTTAAAGTTTTGATTGTGCTGAATATAAACAGGCAGTGTATCACCTGGTTCTAAGCGCTCTGCACATAAAATGGAGCAGACACCTTGACGTTCTCTCCCGTGCGCATCATATCTCACAGCACCGATCGTCAAGTGAACTTCTTCTTCATTCGCTTTCAGACTGCTTGCAATCGAATAAAGGCGGGCAGGGATTTTTCTTAAAATCGCAGTGAAGTCTGCGGCTGTTCCTTCAAAAGGACCGAAATCCCGCGCAGCATCGACTAAATCTCTTCCTGCTATATACGCTTTTAACTTTTCTTCATTTCCTTCTTTTAAAAGGGAATGGAGGGCTTCATTTTTCGTCAAGTCCGCCAACTTTTGAAGAAGGGGTTTTGTTAATACTGTAATCTCAAAATGTGAGGTAAGTGCTTCTTTTAAAGGCAAAGTGTCACCGTTTTTATGAACGGTTACGGCTTCGTCTGCATTCCATCCGCATGTCGTGATCAGTTCATCAACAAGCGTAGGGTCATTTGTTGGATAAATTCCAAGACTGTCACCCGGTTCATAAACAAGTCCTGACCCTTCAAGTGAAAGCTCCAAATGACGGGTTTCTTTGTTAGAGCCACGACCATTTAGGTTGATATTTTCAAGCACTTCCGCATAAAAAGGATTCGTTCTTGAGTATTCAGAGATTGTTGTTTCGCTGTTTGCTGCCGCTGTTTCTTGCGTGAATGCTGCGGCTTCACCTACGCTAAGTGACGACGCTACCCCTTGAAGCCATTCAGAAAACGGCTCATCATAATCAAGGTCACAATCCACTCGATCTGTCAGGCGCGTTCCGCCAAGTTCTTTGAAGCGCTCATCAAATTCTTTTCCAGTCTGACAGAAGAATTCGTAGGAGCTGTCGCCAAGCGATAGAACAGAAAAGCTTAAATGATCGAGCTTTGGCGCACGTCTACCATGGACATATTCATGGAAAGAAAGAGCATTGTCAGGCGGATCTCCCTCGCCATGTGTGCTGACGATCATCAGTAAATTGTGTATTTTTTTCAGATTATTCGGTTTAAAATCTGACATAGAAGAGAGCGTCACTTGAAAACCTTTCTCCTCAAGATGCTGTGCTGCCCTTTTCGCTAATCCTTCAGAATTACCTGTTTGTGAGCCAAAAAGGACGGTCACATCTTTACTGACAGGCTGCGCAGGTGCTGCGGCAGAAGGAGAAGGGGCTTGAGTAGCTGTTTCTGATCCGGCTAGAGCTGCTTGTGCTGATAAATAACCGGTAAGCCAAATTTTTTGTTGATCTGTTAAAGTCGGAAGCAGCTGATTGAGCAAGTCTGCCTGCTGCTGACTAAAAGGACTGTTCAATACATGAAGTTGCAACGATATCCACCTCACAAGGAATATAAACATAGATTAATTCGATAGGAATTATATATATAGGTTCAATTTGAACTTTACCGAAAGTTTGCCATTAAGTAAAATATATAATGTTGATTGTCATGATTAAGATTTCTAATGACAAACATATGCGAATAGGGGAGAAGGCATAAAAAAAGGAAAACAATCATCCGTTTTCCTTTGATCTACCTGTTTACGCCGTTGGAAGTCCCATCACAGCTTTCACTTCTAAATATTCCTCGATACCGAAGTCTCCCCATTCTCTTCCGATACCTGATTGCTTAAAGCCGCCAAATGGGGCAAAGTAATCTGTTTCGGCATTGTTAATGGTGATTTGGCCAGCGCGAATATGTTCAGCGACATATTTTAATGTTTTTTCATCTTTTCCCACAACATACCCCGCAAGACCATACACTGTATCATTGGCGATCTCAAGGGCATGATCAAGATTGTGATACGCGATGACACTCATGACTGGGCCAAAGATTTCTTCTTGTGCAATGGTCATGTCATTTTTCACATTGGTGAAAATGGTATGCTTGGCGAAATATCCTTTATCGATTCCGTCTGGCTTTCCAGTTCCCCCAGCAAGAAGGGTTGCACCTTCTTCGATTCCTTTTTCAATATAAGATTGCACGGTATCCCACTGCTTTTTAGAAACAAGCGGGCCTGTAGCATGATCTTCTCTCGGATCACCAACTGTAAACTTCGGTAGGGCGTTCAGTAGCGCTTTTTCAAACTGATCTTTCATTGATTCTGGAATCAGCACACGTGTAGCTGCAGAACACACTTGACCTGTATTCATCGCAATATGCTGAATGGCAGTTTCAGCTGCCACATCCACATCTGCATCATCTAAGACGATAAGAGGGGATTTCCCGCCAAGCTCAAGAGCGACTTTCTTCACATTGTCCGCTGCGTTTTCCATAATTTTAGAGCCAACAGCACCTGATCCAGTAAATGAAACAAAGTCAATATCAGGATGTGAGCTAATGCCGTCTCCAATCACGTCTCCCGTTCCGTTTACTAAGTTGAAGACGCCTTTCGGTACACCAGCTTCATCAATAATTTCTGCAAGAATCATTGCAGCAAACGGTGTAATTTCCGCTGGCTTTAAGACAACTGTTGAGCCTGCCGCAATGGCACCTGCGATTTTAAGGGATGTCTGGTTCGTCGGGAAGTTCCACGGTGTAATCAACCCACTGACGCCAATCGCTTCTTTTATAATGGTATGTCCGCCGCGATCCTCGGTAAATGTATATGATTTAAGTGCTTCCGCCGCTTTAGAAAAATGTTCATAGCCCATTTTATAATGAACTTCTTCTGATACTTTTAGCGGTGCACCGAGCTCTTGTGTCATCACTTCTACAAGTTCATCTTTGCGTTTTTCATAGCCGCGCACAATGTTTTCCAGCATTTTTACTCGTTCATTTCGAGATGTTTTTGAGAAAGAAGGGAAGGCGGCACGAGCTGCTTTCACTGCCTTATCTAAATCCTCTTTTGTTCCTAAACTAATCGTGCCAATAACCTCTTCTGTTGCAGGGTTGATGACCTCTGTCGTTTCGTTTCCAGTTGATGCAACCCATTCTCCGTTAATAAAATGTTTCTCTTGATTTCTCATTCTGACATGTCTCCTTTTTGTATGTGATTCATTCAATATTCTGTTTTCAGCTGATATAAAACTGTACCCACTGTGAAAAATCTAAAACGAACAAACTGCAAAAGAAAAAGTTTTTGATATAATACCCAAAGTGGGACATATGTCCTTTTCAACCGGCGGGCATGTATCATTTAATGGTAATAGACTGAAAAAAGAAGGAGCTTTTGAACGAATGAAAGGTGTTATTTTCGCTTTATTAGGAGGCGCTTGTATTACACTACAAGGCGTAGCCAACGCAAGAATCAGCCAGGATATCGGCACATGGCAGGCAGCCACCATCACGCAGCTAACCGGCTTTATCATCTCGCTCGTCATTTTACTCATCGTACGAGACGGACACTTCAGGGAATATCGAAAGGTGCAGCCACTTTATTTAATAGGCGGCGCATTTGCAGCGATTATTATTTTTAATGAAGTCACTGCGATTCAAATCATCGGTGTGACACTCACTATCGCAGCGTTATTGATTGCACAGCTTGCTTTTACCTTTGCAATCGATGCAAAAGGATGGTTTGGTGTACAGAAGAAGAAAATGAAATGGCCTCATTATGCTGGAATTTTATTGATGGTTACAGGGGTGATCATTTTAAAACTATAAAGGAGGGCATCAGATGGAGGAGCTTCATGATGAATCTCTTTTTGCCTCTTATATGAAGGCACATCAATTAGAAAGTGTCTTTCATCAAAAGCTCATATCACACGTAAGTTTGTGGCGCTATGAGCAAGGGGAACTCGTTTGTTCAAAAGGGGATAAGAGGGAGTACCTGCACTTGTTAGTGAAAGGAAAATTAAAGATTTTCACAACAACAAAAGAAGGGAAAACCTTTATCCTTAGCTTTAAACATCCCCTTGAAGCGATTGGAGATATTGAATACGTTCAGCAGACTGACATGGTCAATACAGTCGAAGCGGTCACAGAAGTACATATGTTAAGGGTTTCTCATCAAGCGCTCATGCGCCATGCGAAGGATGACGCGCGCGTGTTAACCTTTCTGCTAAAAGGGATCACAAACAAATTTTATACAAAATCAAACGATTTGAGTTTCCATCTGTTATATCCTGTGGAGGTCAGGCTTGCAAGCTACTTATTATCTGTTGTCACAGATGATCACAGCGCAAGCGCTCTTCGTCTCACAGATGCGGCAAGCTTAATCGGTACAAGCTACCGTCATATTAACCGAGTCATTCAGCAATTCTGTGAAAAAGGATTGATAGAAAGGCAGAGAGGAAAGATTACGATTTCTGATCGTAAAGGGCTCCTAGAAATAGCAGAGCACAACATTTATGAATAGAAGAAATGAAGGGATTTATATATGATCATAGGAATAGTATTAGCCATCACGGCTGGCGCACTCGTCAGCTTACAAACCATTTTTAATAGTAAGGTCAACGAGCAGACAGGCTCTTGGTCAACTACAACCCTCGTTCTTGGCATGGGCTTTATCGCTTCACTCCTGATGGGTCTCTTACTAGAGGGAACTGGCATGTTTCGTTTAAGACATATGGAGACTTGGTACTGGATCAGTGGGGCCATTGGGGTAGGTGTGGTCATTTGTCTTGTTCAGGGTATTAAACGTTTAGGACCGACTTATGGCATCTCGATTGTCCTCACGTCACAGCTTGGCTGCGCGCTTTTGTTTGATTCGCTTGGCTGGCTTGGCTTAGAAAAAGTAGAATTTTCTTTGACAAAACTTTTAGGTGTTATGGTGATTGTGGCTGGCATCTTGGTGTTTAAATTGACCAAATTGGAGTCTGCAGAAACAGATCAATCGCAAGAAAAAGGGCTGCCACAAGAGTAGCTGCCCTACTTTATATCAATCGCCGCCATAAAACCGTTATCGCGGATAATCCATTTAACAGGAGCCTTTTCATCAAAGGCTTTTTTTTCTGTCCATAAGCGTTCGTCTGGTAGACAGTTCGATCTTTAGCAACGAGATAACTATAGGCAATTTTTCGTTCAATTGCTTGTGTAAGTGATAACGCAAACGGGGCACTGTCAATGACCAAAATTGACTCAGTATTTAAAAAACTAGACCTGGCATCTAAGTTATATGTCCCAATAATACTCAAATAATCATCAATCACCATTGATTTCGCATGAATGGAATAGGGACCTTCGTATTCATACAAATGAATGCCTGTTTTTATCAATTCCTTTTTGGTACTTAAATATCCGGCAAAGGCTAATGGATTTGGCGTCGCCGTAAGAGAATTCGTCACCACTGTCGTCTGGATCTTACTAGGTAAGGGGGTGAGTCCGGCTTTCATTGGGCGTGTTGGAATGACATAGGGTGTCTGTATGAGCACAGAACGCTTTGCCCGGTGCGCAAGATCGTTCAGTTTTTTCAGCACAAGTGGCCGCTTATTAAAGCGTTCCACAGGATTTGTAAAAAAAGCAATCTGTTTCACAGAAGTGGTATCTGCTGCCCAATTAAAGGAGGACATCACAAAAGGTTCTTTCGTGCGCACGGCTTCTTGGTATGATCTGAGCAACTGTTTTCTTAGCTTTAACCCTTTTTTCGCTTTTGCCTTGGAAAACACGTCTTTTGTTCTTTTCGTAAAATCATGATTCCATAAATAAACGAAATATTGCTCTATTTCATCTAACACTTTTCCCTTTTTCGCGTTATAGAGCAGCACATCACGGTCAAAAGCAAAGTCTTTCGGCGGCTGATCTGCAAAGTATTTATCACCAATATTTCTTCCGCCCATCACAGCCATTCGGCCATCTGCTAGTATCAGTTTATCGTGTAACCGATTATGCCACGTCCATGGCTTGAACAAACGAAAGGGCTCATAAAAACGAATCGCCATATTAGGGTGATTTGCTACCGCATAGCGCAAATGCTTTAGCGGCCCGCGCAAACTGTGACAGATGCCATCTAACATCAGCTGCACTTTCACACCTCGATCAGCTGCTTCAATTAAAGCACCTAGTATCCATTCAGCTGTTTTTCCCTTTTGAATGGAGTAGTAACTGAGTCGGATGATCTTCTTTGCCTCACGTATCATTTGGATCCTCACCTGACCAGATTCAAACCCGTCGTCAAGAAGCATCACTTGATTTGTCCCCTGATCGTCTCCTGAGATAGAAGAGGCTTTATAAATGCAATGTTCTTTGCATGTTTTTTGAACCGGTAAATAAAACAAAACAAATGCGGTCAAAAATACATAGACGACATAAAGAAAAATGAGATAAAACAAAAGATGAAGCATCATGATCAGCTCCTTTCACACAGACACAACTTTTCCTTAGTGTATGTCAAAATTCAAATTTCACTCATTTTGGCTTACTAACAAAATATATGACAAAAGAATCAGCTTGTTTTTATTGGGTAATTAATTATAGTATGAAATGAGTAAGGGGGAATCGAATTGAATGAACCACTATTTAACATTCCAAGCGAAGTGTATCAAACATTAAGTGAAACAGAACGTTATTTACTCCACTATATTCACCAGCATTTAGAGGATATCTCCACCTTATCCATCGTCACATTGAGTGAAAGGGCGAATGTGTCGACAGCCACAATTGTCAGACTGATGAAAAAAATCGGCTACAACGGCTATACATCCTTTAAATATCGATTGAAACAAGAAAAGAAAATGACGGATGCAAGCGATCAGCTCAAAAACATTGATGAAGACATTAAACTAGCGATTCGGAAAAATGAAGAAGAGGTTTTAAAAACGATCCAGCTGCAAAGTATTGGGCAAATTGAAGATGCCGTTCAAAAAATACATAATGCCGAGAAAATTTATATTTTCGGTAGAGGCTTCTCAGAAATGATTGCCAAAGAAATGACCATTAAATTACAGCTCATCGGAAAAACATGCGAAGTGCACGACGACCCAAATATTATTCGGCTGAAATCGAGAGACATCGATAAAAACGAACTTGCGATTTTTGTTTCATTAAATGGCGAAACAGCAGAGCTCGTTGAAGCGTGTCAAAATCTTAGCATGAAGCAAGTCACGACCATTACCGTCACAACAAGAATAGATTCTACATTAAGCAAAATATCAGATATGACTCTAGTCGGATATAAAGGCGAACAATCTTTCTTTCCAGATTATGAGGTCAGATCGCGCCTGTCTCTTCATGTCATCGCCCGCATTTTACTAGATGCCTACGTGATTCGAATGAAATAACCGATAAAAAAGCCTTCGAGACTTTGATCTGGAAGGCTTTTTATCATGAAAACCTTTACACAATCTGAAAACATTTTCACTCCAGCGTATGAGATACTTTCTTTAGAGAAAAGAAAGAAGGTGAAACCAATTGATATATACCTGCACCTTAAATCCTGCTATTGACCTATATATTGCATTGAAAGAAATGAAGGCAAATGCGGTCAACCGCACGGAAGATGAAGATTATCAGCCAAATGGCAAGGGAGTCAATGTCTCCATTATGCTAAAGAAATATGGATTCACCAGCACTGCATTAGGATTTATTGCTGGATTTTCAGGCTCTTATATTGAACAATCCTTAAAGGACCTTTCCATTCAAACCGATTTTATCTCAGTTGAAGGAATTACACGCATTAATGTTTTTATTAATACGACAGAAGAATACAAGCTCGTAAACCAAGGACCTGCGATTGAAGAAAAAGCACTTCACGCCTTTCGTGAAAAAATAGCGGCCATCCCGCAGGGGGATATACTCATCATGTCAGGCAGCCTGCCAAAGGGCGTACCAGCCAGCATTTTTTCAGAAGTAGCAGCTATTTGTCATCAGAACAACGTCAAGTTTATTTTAGACACAAGCTCCTCGGCAGTTCTTGAGACACTTCAATACAAGCCGTATTTATTAAAACCGAATGAAGAAGAAATTGCTGCTTTTTTTGGCAAAACACATCCTTTGTCAGAAAAAGAACTCATTCAATCAGGAGAAAAGCTTATTGAGATGGGTGCAGAGCAAGTGCTGATTTCCCGCGGGGGAGAAGGGGCTTTGTTCATTACGAAAGACGCCGTCTTAAAAGGAAACGCGCCAACAGGCACTGTGGTAAACACAGCTTGCTCTGGAGATGCAATGCTCGCAGCCTTTCTTAGTAAACAGCTTGAAGGTCATACACCTGACGAATGCTTACGTTACGGCATTGCAACAGGCGCATCTACTGCATTTTCTAAAGGCTTAAGTGATTTACATGACATTCATTCATTAATTGATCAAGTACACATTGACAAGATATAAGGGGGAATAGACATGAGCCGCAAAAAAATTGTCGCTGCAACTGGCTGTCCAACAGGCATTGCACACACGTTTATGGCAGCTGAGGCATTAAAAATAGCTGCTGAGCAACTAGGGGTCGACATCAAAGTTGAAACGCACGGTCAAGTAGGAATTGAAAACGCTTTAACTGATCAAGACATTCTGGAGGCAGACGGGGTCATTGTCGCAGCTGACAAAGATGTGAATACAGATCGTTTTCACGGCAAACCACTGATTGAAGTGCCTGTAGCGAAGGGAATCCGCACGCCAAATGAATTGATCCAAGGCATTATCAATGGAGAAGCGCCCGTTCATCAAGTGAAAGGAAGAGCTTCTGGAACAGAAAAAACATCTGCACCTTCACCATCTCAACAAAAGTCGTCGAATAAGTGGATACACACCATCTACAAACATTTAATGAACGGTGTATCACACATGCTTCCATTTGTTGTTGGGGGCGGGGTCTTAATTGCTTTATCTTTTCTATTCGGTATTTACTCAGCTGATCCTCAGCATGAAACGTATCATCCGTTTGCTGCCTACTTGAAAAACATTGGCGGACTCGGCTTTAGCTTAATGGTGCCTATTTTAGCAGCATTTATCGCTGATTCAATCGCCAAACGCCCAGGGATGGTGGTCGGATTTATCGGCGGCTTGCTTGCAAACGATGGAGGCGCTGGATTCTTAGGTGGTATTATCGCAGGTTTTGCAGCAGGATATATCATCGTACTCCTTCAATTCCTGCTTCAAAAATTACCTGCTTCACTTGATGGATTAAAATCAATCTTCATCTATCCTGTCATTGGTATTTTCTTAATTGGGGCTGTGATGACACCTCTATTAGTTCCAATCACAGGCTTAAATAATTCATTAATGGATTTTCTTTCAGCAGTTCAATCCACGAATCCGCTGCTCTTAGGTTTAATTGTTGGAGCGATGTGTGGATTTGATATGGGAGGACCTTTTAACAAAGCAGCTTATGTCACAGGAACGGCTTTACTTGCAGAAGGTAACCTTTACTTCATGGCAGGTGTGTCAGCAGCATGTATCACACCGCCGCTTATCATTGCGATTGCCACAACGATTTTCCGAAAACATTTCACACCGCAAGAACGAAATGCAGGGGCGATCAACTATATTCTAGGAGCGACACATATAACAGAAGGGGCCATCCCATTTGCGGCCAAAAACCCGGTTGTTGTTCTGCCAATTATCATGTTTGGTTCCGCTATCTCTGCTATATTGACGTATCTCTTTGGCGTACAGGTTCCAGCTCCGCATGGCGGATTCCTTGTCCTTCCAGTCGTCACAGGCGCATTCCAGTGGGTCCTATCCATATTGATCGGATCACTTGTAGGTGCCATTCTATACGGACTTTATCGTAAAAAAATAGACAAACCCACAGTTTAATAGGGAGGAAGAGAAATGATGGAACATATTTATATGAATCTTCATGAAACCGCGTCATCACAGGCTGGCGTTTTCGCAGCCATTGCTGACATTGCTTACAAAGCAGGTATTTGTACATCACCAGAGGATGTTAAAAAAGGCTTAGCTGAAAGAGAAGCACTAAGCACAACTGGATTTCAAGATGGATTTGCGATTCCGCATACACAAACAGACGCCATCACAAAACCAGCACTCGTGATCGTACGCACGGAAACAGGTATTGAATGGGACGCTTTTGATGGGAAGCCTTGCTTTTTCTTCTTATCCTTACTGATCCCCAAAAGTGAAGCAGGGACCACTCATCTAAAGGCTCTTTCTGCCCTTTCTCGAGGATTAATGGATGAAGCGAAACGACAAAAGCTGCTAGAAACAAGAACAAATGAAGACATGCTGACTGTTTTAGAAACAGATATTTTAACGAGAGAGGATGTTTGATCATGCCTTTACTATCAACAACACCAATGCTTGAGACTGCGAAAAAAGAAAAATACGGAATCGTTGCATTCAACGTACATTCCTTTGACAGTATTTATTGGGTGCTCGAAACGGCCGCAGAATTAAAATCGCCTGTCATATTGCAAACAACGGTTGGAACCGTTCAATCTCTTGGAGCAAAAGCGATTGCAGATACAGTCAAGGCTGCGGCTGATCAATATCAAATTCCAATCGGTCTGCACCTCGATCACTGTACGGACTTTGATGTGATTCTCACCTGTATTCGAGCGGGATATACATCTGTGATGATCGATGCATCGATGCATTCATATGAAGAAAATGTTCGCCGCACAAAAGAAGTGGTGGACCTCGCATTAAAAGTAGGGGTGAATGTTGAAGCAGAATTAGGCAAGGTAGGCGGTGTCGAAGATGATATCGTTGTCGATGAAAAAGATGCTGAAAAAGCCGTTCCATCAGAATGCCGTCAATTTGTAGAAGAAACTGGTGTACCAACTTTAGCGCCTGCAATTGGTACGGCACACGGCATTTATAAAGGGGTACCGGATATTGACTTTGACCGTATTGAACAAATTGCATCGCTTGTCGATGTTCCCCTTGTGCTGCACGGCGGTTCTGCTGTTCCGGATGAAGACGTCAAACGATGTGTGGCTCTTGGTATGGCAAAGGTCAATGTCTCAACTGAATTAAAAAATGCGTACTCTGAAGCCATCCGTGACCATTTCTCAAATGAGCCCGAAAGCTTAGATCCACGGATGTATTTACAAAAAGCAAAACAAGCAGCAAAAGATATGGTGACATCGAAAATACGTATCGTTGGCAGTGAGGGCAAAGCCCATCCTCTCTATCAGTGAAACAAAAAAGCAGAGCGCTTAAGCTCTGCTTTTTCACATTATTCGTTTTCTTTCATTTCATTCGATGTGCGTACCCGTGCATTCCCCATAAACAGGACCGTAATCGCTGCAAGGACAATTGGGAATAACGCAATCAAAAATACGTACGTAATACTTTGTGACATCGCATCGATGACTTTATTTAAAATATCAGACGGAATTTGTGAACGGGCACCTTCTTGGAAAATGGCTTGTGGATCGCCTATTTGAGAAGAGGCTCCTTTCATTCCGCTAAAGGCATCTGCTAAGCGATTCGATAGGACATTGGTTTGAATCGTCCCAAAAATCGTGACACCAAGTGTCATCCCAAGTGATCTCATAAATGAATTGGTCGAGTTTGCACTGCCTCGGTAACGAGGGGCAAGATCATTCATTGAAGCTGACGGCAGAAGGGAGAAGCTGAAGCCGACACCAAAGCCTGATATCATCATAAAGATTGTGAGCCAAAGTCTAGCTGTATCAGGTGACATATTGGCAAGCAGCAGCATTCCCGCGAAAAATGAGATAACAGAGATCGCCATAAGACGTCTGAAAGGCACTTTCGTCTGCATCGTTCCACCAATCATACTGCCAATGACAGACCCAATCATCATCGGCGTTAAAATGAATCCTGCACTTGTCGCAGATTCTCCGTACACCGCCTGAACGAAAATAGGAATGAAGACGGCAAGAATAATAAATGTTCCGCCATATAAGAACGCCAAAATTTGAGATGTCGCAAATAAACGATTTTTAAACATCCAAAATGAAATAATCGGTTCCTCCGCTTTACGCTCAACAATAAAGAAGATGGTACCGAACACAACAAACACAGCAAAAAGTGTGAGGATTTGCACTGAATCCCACGCATAAGATTTACCGCCAAGCTCAAGAGCGAACATCAAGCTCACAACCGCCACAACAAGTGTGATAGCACCTGACCAGTCAATTTTTTGCTTGCGGTGTTCCAGCGATTCCTGGTAGTATCTAGCAATCAAGAACACACTAACAATACCGATTGGTACGTTAATATAGAAAACCCAGTGCCAACCGATCGAATCTGTGATAATAGCTCCTAAAAGTGGTCCTAGTACACTCGATAAACCAAACACTGCACCAAACATACCGGACATTTTTCCGCGCTTTTCAGGCGGGAAGATATCAAAGATGATTGTAAACGCGATTGGAAGAAGGGCACCGCCTCCAAGCCCTTGAATGGCTCGGTAAATAATGAGTTGATCCATCGTTTGTGCGATACCGCACAGCGCAGATCCAATTAAAAAGAAAATAAGTCCAAACAGAAAAAAACGCTTTCGACCATACATATCAGAAAGCTTTCCGTAAATCGGCATTCCAGCCATTACCGCCACCATATAAGAAGCCGTCACCCAAGCAAATTTATCAAAACTGCCCAAATCTGCTACGATGCTTCCCATCGCTGTTGCAACAATGGTATTATCCATCGCTGCCATGAAAATTCCTAACAGCAAACCGATGACAACAAAGCGAGTGGATGCCTTACCATTATCCACATGATTCATTTCATTTACCCCCTGCTTACGTTCTCTTCTTATTTTTGCTATGATCAACTTAAATATAAAGGAAGAAAACATTTATCTTGATGATCAAGATAATTTATTTTAAAGGGAGGAGAACAAGTTGTCAATAAAGAACGACGCAGAAGACAAAGCAAACCTGATCATCCATACAATGAGACGCCTCGCCACACGAACGGTTTTATTCCACCAAGCGGCCGCACAATCGCTTGGCCTTTTCCCAACAGACCTGAAATCAGCCGATTTGTTAAACGAACTCGGCCCTCTCACAGCAGGAGAATTAAGTGAAAAAACAGGTCTTAGCTCAGGTGCGGTCACAGCTCTTATTGACCGCCTTGAAAAAGCGGGATACGCCAAAAGAGAAAAGGACCCAAAAGACAAACGAAGAGTCATCATCGTTCCATTAACGGCAGGGAAATCACAAGTAAAAGAACTCTTTCAATCTTTATCGGCTTCGACTAAACAGCTCACAAACGAATACAAACGAGAAGAATTAGACTTAATCATTCAATTTATTACCGAAGCGGCAGATATTATGGACCAAGAGCTGCAATTGCTTAAGTCTAAGTTTTAAGAGAGCACAATGTTAAAGGTGTGCTTTTCTTTGAAAAATAAAATGGCGAGGATTTGATTCTGATCATTTACATATTAAGTACTGTTTTTGTATCTGTATCTATATTCCTATTTAATGACAAACTTTGTGTTGGTAAAATTGACCTTGTCAATGATAGGAAGGAGTGAATTCTTCTGGGCAAGATACTTGATGCAAAAGCACTAACAAGTGCCTTGGACGCAAGGGCAAAACACTACCAAGAACTCCGTGAACAAATGGTCGATTTAAAAAAGGCATTACAAGGTGTTGCCAACCTCGGTGATGACTTCACTGGGAAAGGTGCCGATAACATTAAAAGCTTCTACAAAGAGCTCGCTGGAAATGTAGACATGTTTATCAACTTCATCGATAAGCAAAAAGCCTTTCATGAGGGTGTTTCTGGGACACTAGATGATACAAACTTTGGCGGCGACACCTTTGTAGAAGAACACTTTTTAGACAACGCTGTACATATGGGCATCAAAAATGCCAAAAGCATTGTGAAGGATCAAAAAAAGGCGCTTAAAACCATTTTCCAAGACATCGACGACCTCATTTCTCTAGAAGTATTTGATAGTCAAACCTTTGATGAAAAAATTGCAGATGCGGAAGATGAACGAAAAAAGACGGTCAAAGACCTAAGAGAGCTTGATCAAAATTTAAAAGATGAATATGCTTTGTCAGAAACGGAGCAGCAAGCTACAATGGCATTGTACTCAGAAATGATGAATGCCACAAATGACGGAAAAGCGATTTCTCCAATGAATTTTGACAAGAAAGCGTATCAAAATAGTGAAATTTACAAGGCAAAAAGCGATATTGAGAGGCAAACTTCTGAATATCTGAAAATCAAGAAAGAACAAGAAGAAGCCCGAAAGATTGCGAAGGAACAAGAAGCGCTCGCCAACCGCCCTTGGTATGAAAAAGCCCTCGATTATGGTGGAAACATCGTGAATGAACTGACCGGCGTGAACGATGCAAAACGTGCCGCAACAGGCGTTGATCCAATCACAGGCGAGGAACTCACCGCAGGACAGCGAGTCGCGGCAGGCGGCATGGCAGCCGCAGGCTACATCCCAATCGTCGGCTGGGCAGGGCGCATTTTCAAAGGCGGAAAAGCTGTCTATAAAACCACTCAAGCCACATCAGCTGCAATCAGGGCAGTCGACATTTACAAGACATCACAAAAATCCTTTGACGCCTTAAAAACATCGCAAAAAGGCTTATATGGCCTCACCGCCACCAATGGCTTTAGCGAAGCGATTACGGGGCGTGATATGTTTGGAAATAAGATTTCGAAAGAACAGCAGGAATCGAGTATGAAAGCGGCGCTGGGAATGCTTTTGCCGTTTGGGGCGAAGGGGTTTCATGGGAAGATGGGGATTAAGGGTATAGATGATGCTTCTTTAACCAACAAAGGTAATTTATATAGGGGGGATAGTTTACTACACTCTCCAACTAGACCAAATGGAATTGGTAAACCTCATATATCAAGTTCAGGTGATTTAGTACCAGCTAGTAAAGAGGGTTTATATAAAGGACGAGAAGTGACTGTTACAGAGCATATACTTGGAGGTTATAGAAAAGGAGCTAAATCTAATAGCCCTTATACTAGTTTTACAAATAACAAAAATGTTATTGGAAATTATGGGGAAAATGCAATTGAACTAAATATATCAGCTTTAAGGAAAGATATACAGTCTGGAAAGCTAAAAAATGTTGTTATACTTTCTCCAAAACAAATTCAAAAGTTGATTGAAAGAGATATTGTTTCTTCTGATTTTTGGAAGAAAAGAGCGATTAATTGGACTAAAAGGGATAATGAGTATTTGATTAAAGGGGAAGTTCCAAGCCAATATATTAAGGTTTCACCTAAGGAGTGAGAATTGTGAAATTATACTTTCTAAACGAGTTTTTAGGAGATATACGCGATATTAATGTTGATGGTATGTGGGTTAATGGTGAGATTACTCCTTCAAATAATATTGACAAATTTAATGATTTTTTCGCAGCACTTGTTGATGAGGAAAATGATTTTGTAGAAACGAATTATAACGAAGAATGGTTAGATGATAACAATTGGTACATTATTGATGATGAAAATAAAAGAAGGGGGATATATATACCTGCAGTTTATCCTGATAGGGAAATTAGCTGGCGGTGGAGATGATATACAGAATTATAGATAATAAAAAAACCTTGATGGGCTATTGCCTTTCAAGGTTTTGGTGTTTATTGGACTCCTAACCGAGAAAAAACCGACAAAAAGGGGGATAAAAAGGGGACCTTTTTTCCTAAGTGGATCATCGTATGATAGAGACAAGCAAAACAAACGAAATATTTTTGTCCAGAAGGAAGAACCTGCGAACCCTTGATGATTTGATCCTGAATGCATATTAATCAGTGTTCGTTTTTTTACCGGAATTAAGTCCAGTATGCGTAAATCAAGAATGCCAAGATCATTGTGAAAGATCAAAAAGGTGCATTTGAAAATATTCCAGTATATTAATGACCTCACTACAAAAGTTTTCTTTACATAAAGGATTCTTTGGATACAAATCTCAAAGCACACTCAAGCGAGTGTGCTTTTTCTTATAACAAAAGAACACCCAAAAACCTGCACAGCACGTGCTGAAAACATTTGGGCTTCTTTCACGCATGTGAGTTGATTAGACTTATAACCAAAGAGAAGAAGGGAGGAATTCCAACTGCACTTAACCAAAAGAGGCACGACTTTACTATCAATGCTGATTCACACGACATCTTATTTATCAATTGAAGATTTACAGAATCGACTGAATGTCTCTACTCGAACCGTCTACTCTGAAATCAAACGCATGAATAGCTGGCTGGAAACGCATCAGCTTAGTGGCGTTCAGCGAAAAGATCAACTTGGCTACTACTTACACCCACATGAAAAAGAAGTCATTATTCAAAAAGCTGACACGATTCTTGTCGGTCACGATTACGAACCATGTGTAAAGGAAAGAAGAGCGATCCTGCTCTTATCCATTGCATGCAGTGAGAAATATCTAAAAATAGATGATTTGATGAAGCTCACCAAAGTGAGCAGAAATACATTGCTTGAAGATATGAAACAGCTAAAAGAAGCACTGTCAAAGCAGCAGCTCACGCTTCACTATCAGGCAGCCTGTGGCTATTTGATTTCAGGAGAAGAAAGAGCGATCCGATTGGCTCTGAAACCTTATATTCATTCAATTCGCACCATGATAAAAAACGAAAAAGCGTTTTCATCTTTTTGGTTAGAGGGGCCCATTTCATATAACAGGTTAAAACATCTCCTCGAGCAGTCAGAACAAGAGCTTAAGCTCGAGTTTGCAGATGACATGCTGGATCAGCTGTCTTTGGATCTTTTTTTCTACTTTAAACGGATAAAGCTAGGACGTGCTATACACCTTTCAAATGAAGAAAAGCGTACATTACAGGAAACTGATGAATGCTTGGCGGCGATTCGGTTTATGGCACGAATTCAAAAAGAAACGGGTCTTCAAGTTCATGATGATGAAATCTATTTTCTTAGCACGCTATGGCTCAGCGCCAAGAAACAAAAGCTTCCATCAAGTCAAAATCCAGAGGAGCATCTCATTCGCACCATTGCCAGACAAATGATTTTTGATTTTCAGCGGTATGCATGTATCTCCTTTCAAGATTACGAAGCCTTGGAGCAAAACTTAACCATGCATCTCATCCCTGCCTATTACAGACTCATCTATCACATTGATATCAACAATGAATTAACAGAATCTATTAAAAAAACACAGCCAGAGGTGTTTGACATCACTCAAAAGGTCGTATGCCATTTAGAAAAGGCGACCTGCTCCAAGATAAGTGAGCATGAAATGGCTTACGTAGCGATGCATTTTGGTGGTTGGATGAGAAGAGAAGGGATTTCGCCAATTGTGCGTCGTTCTGTATACATTGTTTGCGGGGAAGGAATTGGCACAAGTCACATGTTGAAAACACAGCTTATCGAATTAATCGGTTATATCGAAGTGCGTGATCTATTATCAAAGCGCTCATATGAAGAAATGTCATCAATTGATGTCGACTTTGTTGTGTCAACAACACCTATTTCGTTTAAAGGAAAGCCAGTTCATCTCGTTCATCCCATCCTTACTTCCTATGAGAAAAAAACCTTACTTCAATATGGAGAAGGTGCAGAAACCAGGTTTGATGAGAAAAATGTGAACGCTTTATTCAACATCATTCAACAGCATACCATCGTAAAAAATGAAGAAGCACTGCTTCGAGATCTGAAAGAGCTACTTCATCCCGCATATGTATCCCATCAGAAAGGGTGGAAACCAGTGTTAAATGATTTATTAACAGAAAACACGATTGATCTCCAGCAAACAGCAGAAACGTGGCAAGAAGCCATCACAAAAGCAGCGCAGCCTTTACTCGATCAAAACGCCATTCAGAAAAGTTATATAGAGGCCATGATTCAATCCGTTGATCAAAATGGGCCTTATATTGTCATTGCACCACAGGTAGCCATTCCACATGCCAGACCAGAGGACGGCGTCAACGAATTAAGCATGTCACTCATGACATTCGAACAACCTGTTTTTTTCTCTAAGGATGAAAAAAAACAGGTTCGTCTCATCATTGTGCTAGCAGCCATTGACAGTATCACTCACCTGAAAGCACTCAAACAACTGACCATGCTGTTAAGTGATGAAAAACGGAGGAAACAACTGGTTGAAGCAAAGGAATTAGAGACGGTGCAAAAACTAGTTGATCAATTTTCACAACGATAAAGGAGGAAAAAGAGAATGAAAAAAATTCTTGTTGTGTGCGGAAACGGATTAGGAAGCAGCTTTATTGTAGAAATGAATGTCAAGAAAGCATTAGAAGAGTTAGGGCTTGTAGCTGAAGTGGATCATACTGATCTCAGCACAAGTAAAAATGAACTGGCTGATCTATATATCGGAGCCACTGACATTATCGATCAGCTGGATGACGGTATAAGAAAGGTGGCTGGATTAAATAACTTGTTAGACCAGGAAGCCATTAAAGACGTCCTGCGCAAACACATATAAGCTACGAAAAAAGGGGGATTCACATCATGATAGAACTGATCATGAACGATATATTGGGTACACCGGCCATTCTCATTGGTTTGTTTGCGCTGGTCGGTTTACTTTTGCAGAAAAAATCAACCGCAGATACTGTGTCAGGCACCTTAAAAACAACCATGGGTTTTGTCATATTAGGAGCGGGTGCCACAGTCGTGTCTGATTCACTTGGAGTTTTCCGAAAAATGTTTGAAGCAGCATTTCACATTCAAGGGGTTGTGCCAAATACAGATGCCATGGCAGCCATTGCTCAAAAAGAATTCGGGACACAGACAGCTCTCATTATGATTTTTGGCATGCTGGTCAATTTGCTATTGGCAAAATTCACGCCCTTTAAATACGTTTTTTTAACAGGACACCATACCTTGTATATGGCTGCAATGCTCGCAGTCGTTCTCTCGACAGCTGGAATGGAGGGATCGGTTCTTGTCACCGCCGGTTCAATCATATTAGGGACTGCAATGGTCATTGCACCCGCTATTCTTCAACCATTCACAAGGAAAGTCACTGGAAGCGATGATCTAGCGCTTGGACACTTCAGTACCTTCGGTTATTTTACAGCGGGAATGATCGGAAAATGGATCGGTCGTCCAGAAAGATCAACAGAAACCATTCAAGTGCCTAAATCACTCGGTTTTCTACGAGATACATCTGTGGCCATTTCAATCACGATGGCTTTGCTCTTCTTTGCAATTGCACCGTTTGCTGGAATTTCTTTGATAGAACAAATGAGTGGTGGCACAAACTTCGCTGTCTTCATTCTCATTCAGGCGATTACCTTTGCTGCTGGTGTGTACATTATTTTAGCCGGGGTGCGGATGGCAATCGGTGAAATCGTACCTGCTTTCAAAGGGATTGCCGATCGTTTTGTGAAAGGGGCAAAACCGGCCCTTGACGCTCCAACCGTTTTTCCATTTGCTCCAAATGCAGTCATTATCGGTTTTTTATGCAGCTTTGCAGGCGGCATCGTATCCATTTTTCTATTACCATTATTTGGTTTAACTGTCATTGTTCCTGGTCTTGTCCCGCACTTTTTTTGCGGCGCTACAGCAGGAGTGTATGGCAATGCAACAGGAGGGGTGAGAGGTGCTATCGCTGGGGCATTTGTGAATGGGTTGCTCCTTTCCTTTTTACCTGCTTGTTTATTGCCTGTGTTAGGAACCCTTGGTTTTGAAGGGACAACGTTTGGAGATACAGACTTTGGTATCATCGGAATCTTGATTGGATTGATCAAGTTTGTATTTCAACTGTAAAAAGGAGGATTCTGAGAATGTCAGCCATTTTTTCACCGTCACTAATGTGCATGGATTTAACGCACTTCCGCGAACATATTCATATTCTCAACACAAGAGCAGATCGATATCATGTCGATGTCATGGATGCTCATTATGTGAAAAATATCACCTTATCACCCTATTTCATAGAACAGCTCCGAAAACTGACAGACAAACCAATTGATGTGCATCTTATGGCTGAATCCCCTCAAGAATTTTTAATCGATGCCTGCATTGATGCAGGCGCAAGCATGGTCTGCTTACACCCAGAGGTCGTGCAAAGAGACGTTTTTAGGATCATTCGGCATATCCATCAAAGAGACTGCGAGGTTGGCTTTGTCTTAAATCCCGCAACACCAATTGCAGTGTTAGATTCCTATCTACATTTAATAGACCGAGTGACGATCATGACGATTGATCCAGGCTTTGCTGGGCAGCCTTTTATTAAAGAAATGCTACAGAAAATTAAACAGGTGAAAGAGGTAAAAGAGAAGAAAGGATATTCATTTTCAATTGAAGTAGACGGCTCCTGTAATGAGAACACGTTCCGGCAGCTTGCTGAGGCTGGAAACGAGATCTATATTATCGGCAACTCAGGTTTATTCGGACTTCACCAGCAACTCGATACGGCTTGGGAGACAATGAAGCAATTGTTTTCAAAAGAAACAGCCTCAATTGAATCACATTAGTAAAAGAGGATGAAACAATCCTCTTTTTTTACGCAAATTTACTAAAACATCACTTCTAACCAAAATACACTCAAAAAACAAAGGGAAAAATCAAGAATTCACACTTGAAAGCGTTTCCCCAACATGGTATCCTTCAAATATCTTTAGTAAATATTTAGTCAAAAACCAAGAGGAGTTTGCCTATGACCACACTCAAAGATATTGCTCATGATGCAAAAGTGTCCGTTTCTACTGTATCCCGTGTGTTAAATGGCGATCAAACCCTTGCCGTTTCTCACGCAACAAGACAAAACATCCTCGACATTGCAAAGAAGTTAAACTATACCCCAGTGAGAGCAAGAAAAGCCGATCAAGCAGAGGAAAAAAGCCCACCTGAATCCCCAATCATCGGTATCGTTGTCGCTCAATCCATTGACGAAGAATTAAATGATCCCTTTTTTTCATCGATTCGAAAAGGAATTGAAAAAGAATATGCCAAACAAGGGCTGTCCACCCTCCATACCTTTCGCCTGAGAAGCATGGATCAAGAGGCGATGTTAAAGGATATTGATGGTTTAATCGTCATTGGCCGAATCAGTCCTGATACGGTTGAAAAAATGACAAATCGAATGGAACACATTGTTTTTATCAATCATTATGCGGATGAGGATTTGTATGATTGTGTACATGTTGATTTTGTCAGAGCGGCAGATCGAGCAATTCGCCATTTGCAATCGCTTGGTTATTCACATCTAGGCTATATTGGCGGAAAGGAGCGAGAGCATTATTTCGAAGGGAATGCTGTGATTGAGGACGAAAGACAAACGACGTTTATGAAAAGAATGCAAGAAGCAGGTGGTCTTCATCTGGATGACATCCATATCGGGGAATACTCCATGCAAGAAGGCTATACGCTCATGCAGCATGCCATTAAAAAAGGAAACCTGCCACAAGCCTTTTTTATCGGAAGTGATTCAATGGCGATCGGTGCAATGCGCGCGCTCAACGAAGCCGGTCTACGTGTACCTTCAGACGTATCCATCGTTGGGTTTAATGACATTGAAGCGGCTTCATTTTCAAGTCCGCCACTTACAACCGTCAAAGTATATACAGAAGAAATGGGGGAAGTTGGTCTGAAGCTTTTGCTTGAGAGAATAAACGGCAGAAAGCTTCCTCTAAAAGTCGTCGTGCCAACAAAACTCATCGAACGGGGCAGCACATGTCTCGTCCATGAAAGGGGGTGAACCCGCGATTTCAGCAAACAAAAAAGAGACAAAAAAGCAGAAAGCAAGCTGCTTCGCACGATGGCCAGATCATGCGAAGAACAAGGCAGCCTACCGGTATGCTCTCTTATCTCTTTGAAAAGAATAGAATTCCAGTATAATAGACTTCTTTTGTTTCAGCAACTGCATGAATTCTACCGATTATCGTCTGAATTTTCAGTGATCAAAAGGAGGAAATCATGAATAAAAAAATCATGCTGCTGACTGCGGTCTTTGTCTTGACCATTCTTTTGTCTGCTTGTGGCAATAACGGTACGTCCGAAGCAAACGGAAAGGTCACCCTGACGCTCTTTTCGACGATGAGCAATAGCGGGGAAAGAAAAGCGTTTGAAGAAGTGATTCGTGCATTTGAAAAAGAGCATCCACATCTTCGAATCGATGCCAACTTCCCAGGCAACAGCTATGAAGATACGATCCGTGTCAAAATGGGGGCAAATGATATGCCAGATCTGTTTGACACACATGGCTGGGCCAAACTCCGCTATAGCGAGTATGTCGCTGATTTAAAAGAGATGGATTGGGTGAAACAACTTGACCCTTCACTCGATCAAATTTTAAAGGACCAAGATGGCAAAGTATACGCGTATCCGCTGAATCAAGCAAAAGACGGGCTTAGCTTTAATGCCAATTTATTAAAGGACTATGACATTGAGGTACCTAGAACACTTGATGAATTCAAATCGGCTTTGCTGACCGTTAAGGAAAAGAGCAAAGGAGAGGTTGTGCCGCTCTGGATACCAGGAGGAGACAACTCAAATATCGCCCAAGTCTTTGATGAACTCGCCACACCTTTATTGATCACGGGTCCAAATCATCGCTACGGAAAAGAACTTGAGAACGGATCATTTGATTGGTCTCTCTATACACCACTTGCACAGTTCATGAAAGATCTGAAGGATCAAGACCTTTTAAACAAAGATGTCCTCACAGCAAAACTCACTCAAGCACCTGAACTAATGGCACAAAACAAGATAGCCTTCACCTTTGTCGGAGGTTCTTTAGGACCTGAAGCGTCTGAACTCAATCCATCAGTCAAAGTAGGCACAATGCCAGTTCCATCTATTCATGAAGGAGATAAGCAAAGCTGGATTGGAGGAGAACGGTTTACAGTCGCTGCCTGGAAAAACTCCAAACATTTAAAAGAAGCAAAACAATTCATCGTTTTTCTCGCAAAACCTGAAAATGCGAAAAAAATCGCAGAAGGTACCTCATCTGAAGCAGCCTTAAAACAAGTAAAAGCGAAAAACGATTACTCTACGTTTTACGATCAATACGAACAGGTGAAGATTGAACCGTATTTCGATCGAAAATACTTACCAAGCGGAATGTGGGCGGTCATGGCAACAACGGGGCAAGAATTATTAGCAGGCTCCATCACACCAGAACAATTATCGAAGAAGATGGAAGAGGAATATAAGCGTCTGAAAAAACAATAGCAGGCTCATGCTGAAACAGGAGTGAAACCAATGAATGACATCACAAAAGCAGAGCAGCCAGCCGCATTCTCCCCTTTACCAAAGCAGAAAATGAAAAAAAGCCAGAATTCATCCCTTTGGTGGATGTACTTGCCAGCTGTTCTCATTGTCAGTACCTTTATCATTTATCCGTTTTTGAACGGCATTCAGCTTTCTTTTACGAATTGGAATGGATTCTCACAAACTTATGAATGGATTGGGCTTGATCAATATAAGCGCCTGGTTCAGGACCCAACGACATGGCTTGTTGTCAAAAATACGCTTCTATACGGAATCGGGAGCACCATCTTACAAAATATCATTGGACTTGGATATGCTCTTTTATTAAATCAAAGCTTAAAGATGAGAGCGATCACAAGAACAGTCATCTATTTACCTGTCATGATTAGTCCGATTGCGATGGGCTATATTTGGTATTTCGTGTTTGCTTACCAAGGGGGTGCCTTAAACGATGTGGTGACGCTTTTTGGATTTGATCAAATGAATGCGCTTGGCAATCCGCAATTAAACACTTGGATCATTGTGCTCGTCAACACCTATCAATTCGTCGGGATTGCGATGATCATTTATTTAGCGGGACTGCAAAGCATTCCTAAGGATTATTATGAAGCGGCACAATTAGACGGCGCATCCAGCCTCCAGCAATTTAGGCGAATTACATTGCCTCTCCTTCTACCGTCTATCACCATTAATGTTGTGCTAAATGTCATTGGCGGGCTCAAGCTCTTTGATGTGATTGTGGCGCTTACTGGCGGCGGACCGGGAGATTCCTCACAATCGATGTCGACCTTTATGTATGATCTGTACTTCAAACGTCAAGATGCAGGGTATGCAGCAACACAAGGGGTCTTCATGGCGGTCATCATTCTTATCATTAGTGTCACAGCTCTGTTGTATTTCAAACGAAAGGAGACCGAGATGTGATGGAAAATTCCTTTAAACATAAGAAGAGATGGTACACCTTTCTCGCTCTTTTGGTGACAGTACTTCACCTCATTCCATTTTATATCTTACTGACGACATCATTAAAGGGAATAGGAGATTTCAGTTCAAAATGGCTGTTTCCAAAAGCGCTTCATCTTGAAAACTTTCGCACGGCATGGACAGAGGCACAGCTTGGTCAGTCCTTTTTGAATACCGTGATCATTACGTTCAGCTCTGCTGTATGCCTCATCTTTCTTGGCTCCCTTGCAGCCTATCCGCTCGCAAGGAGAAGCACAAAGCTAAATAAAGCAGTGTATGTTTTATTCATCGCCATTATGGTCATTCCACCACTCACAGCCCTTGTCCCGCTCTATAAAATGGTCGTTCAAATCGGGATGATGAACACCTATCAAATCGCTATTTTAAATAATGTCGCTGCTTTTTTGCCGCTAACGATTTTCTTATACGCAGGCTTTATCCGGTCGACCATTCCAAAGGAGCTTGAAGAAGCAGCCCGTATTGATGGGGCGGGGACACTTAGGGTTTTTTTCACCGTCGTTTTTCCGCTTCTGAAACCTATTACGGCTTCTGTTTTAATCATTGCCTGTGTGTATATTTGGAACGACTATCAATTTGCCATCTTCTTTTTGCAAGATAAGGAGATGCATACACTCACAGTCGCCTTATCCCATTTTTTTGGTCAAAATCAGCATCAGCTACAGCTCGTTGGTGCCGCTGCGCTCATTGCGATGCTGCCAATGGTGACAATGTTTTTACTGTTACAAAAATATTTTATTGCAGGGCTTTCACAAGGCTCTGTCAAAGGGTAGTTCAATATATGGATGCAAAAAGGAGAGTCGTCTATGTCTAAAATTACATTTATCGGTGCAGGGAGTACCGTCTTTGCTAAAAATATATTAGGAGATTGTTTGTTCGTCCCTGCACTAAGCGGTTTCGAATTTGCTTTATATGATATCGACCATAAGCGGCTGAAAGAATCAGAAACGATGCTCCACCAGTTAAAAGAGAACTATGGTTCACATGTGACCATTACGTCCTATCACAACCGAAAAGAAGCCTTAAAAGATGCAAAATATGTGATCAATGCCATCCAGGTTGGAGGCTACCGGCCAAGCACATTGATTGATTTTGAGATTCCGAAAAAATATGGGTTAAGACAAACGATTGCGGATACAGTTGGCATTGGCGGCATCTTTCGCTTCCTTCGAACAATTCCTGTGATGCTTGCTTTTGCAAAGGAGATGGAAGAGGTTTGCCCAAATGCTTTATTGTTAAATTACACAAATCCAATGGCCACACTGACAGGCGCAATGCTACGCTACACACAGGTTCAAACGGTGGGTCTTTGTCATAGCGTGCAGGTGTGTACAAAGGATCTATTTGAATCACTTGAAATGGACCATGAAGGAATTGAAGAAAAAATTGCTGGCATCAATCATATGGCGTGGTTATTAGAAGTGAAACGAGACGGAAAAGATTTGTACCCAGACATCAAAAGAAGAGCGAAAGAAAAGCAAAAATCACGGCATCATGATATGGTACGTTTTGAGCTGATGGATAAATTCGGCTACTATGTCACAGAGTCCTCAGAGCATAATGCCGAATACCACCCTTATTTTATCAAATCGCGGTACCCAGAATTGATCGGTCAATTTAACATTCCGCTTGATGAATACCCGAGACGCTGCGAAGAACAAATCAACAACTGGAATACCATGAAGCATAATCTTGTGGGCAATACACAGATCACACATACTCGCTCAAAAGAATATGGTTCTCGTATCATTGAAGCGATTGAAACGAACGTTCCCTTTAAATTTGGCGGGAATGTGCTGAACACAGGAGGCCTCATTTCCAACCTGCCTGAAAAAGCATGTGTCGAAGTACCGTGTGTTGCAGATCGGAGCGGGATCTTGCCTTGCTATGTTGGAGAGATCCCTGAACAATTGGCTGGACTGAACCGGACCAATATCAGCTCACAGCTCATGACCATCGAAGCAGCAATCAGCGGCAAAAAAGAGCACATTTATCAAGCGGCATTACTTGATCCACACACAAGCGCTGAGCTATCGATTGATGACATCATCAAATTATGCGATGAGCTCATTGAAGCACATGGAGAGATGCTTCCGCATTTTGCAGAACCCAATCAATATGCCGCATCAACCAACTTACAGAAATAAACCAACCTCTACCTGATGCCACGCGCATCAGTTTTTTTATGCTGCAAAAAGAGGATTGACTGAAAGCGTTTTTAATATTATGATTTTTCTAAAGTTAATCAAAAGTTAATCAAAAATACACCATGAATGAATCACATTCTGGAATCATTTCTCACAAACCAATGGATGGGCGTCAGCCTTTCACACGTTAGAGCAAGCTTTTATCACAACGTAAACCAAAACGACAATAATATTTGACAAAGAGTGTATACAGATGGACGCCCGTTAGATGAGACAATGACAACCAAACACATCCTATAAGCATAACAATTTTTTCATAAAAAGGAGAGAGGGAACATGACCAAAACAGATGTACAAATGTTGAAAAATTATATTGGCGGACAATGGATTGAGGCAGAAACTAGTCAAACAGAGGCAGTATATAACCCAGCTACTGGCGAGATCATCGCAGAAGTGCCGCTTTCAACAAAAAAAGATGTCGAACATGCGGTACAGGCAGCACAAGAAGCATTTTCCACTTGGTCGAAAACTCCCGTTCCCCGCCGTGCACGCATTTTATTTAAATACCAACAGTTACTCGTTGAAAAATGGGATGAGCTGGCTGAACTCGTAACGATGGAAAACGGAAAAAGCATCACTGAAGCAAAAGGAGAAGTACAGCGCGGGATTGAATGTGTTGAATTTGCCGCTGGTGCACCAACCTTAATGATGGGAAAACAATTACCAGATATCGCATCTGGACTCGAATCTGGCATGTACCGCTATCCAATTGGCGTCATCGGCGGAATTACACCATTTAACTTTCCGATGATGGTTCCTTGCTGGATGTTCCCACTTGCCATTGCCTGCGGAAATACGTTTGTTTTAAAACCTTCAGAGCGCACGCCGATTCTTGCCGCACGATTAGCCGAATTATTTGAAGAAGCAGGTCTTCCAAAAGGGGTTCTCAACATTGTCAATGGGGCTCACGATGTCGTCAACGGTCTGCTTGAACACCAAAAGGTCAAAGCCATTTCATTTGTCGGCTCTCAACCAGTTGCAGAATACGTCTATAAAAAGGGCACAGAGTATGGCAAACGTGTCCAAGCACTTGCAGGAGCAAAAAATCACTCCATTGTCCTCAAAGATGCAGATTTAGATGCGGCAACGAAACAAATCATTGGTGCTGCCTTTGGATCAGCAGGAGAACGCTGCATGGCCGCGGCCGTTGTCGCAGTGGAAGAAGACGTGGCAGATGAGCTCATTCAAAAATTAGTGGATGAATCGAACGAGCTCGTCATTGGAAACGGAATAAATGAAGAGGTCTTTCTTGGTCCAGTCATTCGAGAAGAACATAAGGAGCGAACGCTTCAATACATTCAGTCAGGGATTGAAGAAGGCGCAAGTCTCATTCGAGATGGCAGGAAAGATCACGAAACAAATGGAAAAGGGTATTTCGTTGGACCAACGATCTTTGACCATGTGACAAATCAAATGAAAATTTGGCAGGACGAGATTTTCGCCCCAGTCTTATCAATTGTTCGTGTCTCTTCACTGACGGAAGCGATCGACCTGTCCAATCAATCTAAATTTGCGAACGGTGCCTGCCTTTACACAGACAGTGCATCAAGCATCAGAGAATTTCGCGAAAATATCGAAGCAGGGATGCTCGGCGTCAATATCGGTGTTCCCGCACCAATGGCATTTTTCCCGTTTTCCGGCTGGAAGGATTCTTTCTACGGGGATTTGCATGCCAATGGAACAGACGGAGTGGAGTTTTACACTAGAAAGAAAATGGTTACCGCTCGTTATATGTGATGAGCATCATAAATAAGCTAGGAAAATGCAGTTCCAAAAGGAGAACTGCATTTTTTTGTTGTCTCCTAGTCAAAAAGTAAGGGTTTACATGGTTGTTTTAGCAACGATTCCCCTCAAGAAATCATCCTTTGTATTCATTCTTCATCAGCGTCTATCAACATAATTTGAAATTGGGCGTAAACCCCAATATTAGGAAGATGAAAACAGGAGGAAAATGATGCGATGAGAAAGAGGATGAAGTGCGGTTTAGGTTTTTTAATTCTAGCTTTGGTACTAAGCTGTATACCCGTATATGATGCGAGTGCAGCAAGTACCCCCATTGCAAAACGAGTAGGAAATGCAAATCCGCTCATAGACCATCACCTGGGGGCAGATCCGTTTGCGCTCACCTATAACGGCAGAGTGTACATTTATATGTCGAGTGATGACTATGAATATCACAGCAATGGAACGATTAAGGACAATTCTTTTGCGAATTTGAATAGGGTCTTTGTCATCTCTTCGGCAGATATGGTGAACTGGACAGATCACGGAGCGATTCCAGTAGCAGGTGCCAATGGGGCTAATGGCGGGAAAGGGATTGCCAAATGGGCAGGCGCTTCTTGGGCTCCAGCGGCTGCGGTGAAGAAGATCAATGGGAAGGATAAATTTTTCCTTTATTTTGCTAATAGCGGTGGAGGGATTGGCGTCCTGACAGCGGACAGCCCGATTGGTCCTTGGAAAGATCCTATCGGAAAAGCGCTCGTCACGCCAAATACACCAGGGATGTCTGGTGTTGTATGGCTGTTTGATCCAGCCGTATTTGTAGATGATGACGGGACTGGTTATCTATATGCCGGCGGAGGCGTTCCAGGCGGTTCAAATCCAACGCAGGGACAATGGGCCAATCCTAAAACAGCAAGAGTTCTAAAACTAGGGCCTGACATGACAAGTGTGGTCGGCAGTGCATCAACCATTGATGCTCCTTTTATGTTTGAAGATTCAGGGATGCATAAGTATAACGGTACCTATTACTATTCTTATTGCATCAATTTTGGCGGCTCTCACCCAGGAGATAAACCGCCAGGCGAGATCGGTTATATGACGAGCTCAAGTCCTATGGGTCCCTTTACGTATAAAGGACACTTCTTGAAAAATCCGGGTTCTTTTTTCGGTGGCGGCGGTAACAACCATCATGCGGTGTTCAATTTTAAAAACGAATGGTATGTCGTGTATCACACGCAAACGGTGAGCTCTGCCTTATACGGAGCAGGGAAAGGCTACAGATCTCCCCACATTAATAAGCTTGTCCATAATGCTGACGGCTCCCTTCGAGAGGTCGCAGCCAATTTTGAAGGCGTTAAACAGCTTTCTAACCTCAATCCATATCAACGGGTAGAAGCTGAAACATTCGCTTGGAATGGACGCATTTTAACAGAGGCTTCCTCAGCACCTGGTGGGCCAGTCAATAACCAGCATGTCACAAACATTCAAAATGGCGATTGGGTGGCTGTCAGTAATGTCGATTTCGGCTCGAGGGGTGCCAGAACCTTTAAAGCCAATGTAGCAGCAGCCTCAGGCGGACAAATTGAAGTACGTCTTGGCAGTCCAGACGGCAGAATTGTAGGAACACTCAATGTCCCTTCCTCAGGCGGAAACTGGCGAGAAATAGAAACAGCAGTAAACGGGGCAACGGGAGTACACAACGTATTTTTTGTCTTCAAAGGAAATGGTGCCAACCTATTCCAATTTGATTCCTGGCAGTTTACTCAAAGATAAACAAAACTACTTGATGGGAGAGTGGGAAAATTTGATGTCCATAATCAAAAAACCAATTTGCACTTTATTGGTCTGCTTCACTATGTTGTCTGTCATGTTCATAGGGCCTGGGGTAACTGAGGTGTCAGCGGCAAGTGATGCGAATATTAATGTCAACGCGGAAAGACAAGTGATCCGCGGCTTTGGCGGAATGAACCACCCAGCTTGGATTGGTGATTTGACCGGACCTCAAAGAGAAACCGCATTTGGTAATGGGCAGAATCAGTTAGGATTCTCCATTTTACGGATTTATGTAGACGAGAACAGAAATAATTGGCACAGAGAAGTCGCCACCGCTAAACGAGCGATAGAGCACGGCGCTTTGGTGATCGCTTCGCCTTGGAATCCTCCAAGCCATATGGTGGAGACTTTCAACCGTAATGGTGCGTCTGCAAAGCGGCTAAGATACAATCAATACGCCGCATACGCTCAGCATTTGAATGATTTTGTGACATACATGAAAAATAATGGCGTCAATCTCTATGCCATTTCTGTACAAAACGAGCCTGATTATGCACATGAATGGACATGGTGGACACCTCAGGAAATCCTGCGATTCATGAGAGAAAATGCCGGCTCCATTAATGCACGTGTGATTGCACCAGAATCTTTTCAATACCTTAAGAATATTTCAGATCCTATCTTAAACGATTCGCAGGCGCTTAGAAATATGGACATTCTCGGTGCCCATCTGTACGGAACCCAAATCAGCCAGCTTCCGTATCCTCTTTTCAAACAAAAAGGAGGTGGAAAAGAGCTGTGGATGACAGAGGTCTACTACCCGAATAGCGATAACAATTCTGCGGACCGCTGGCCTGAGGCATTAGGGGTATCAGAGCATATTCACCATTCAATGGTGGAAGGGGACTTTCAGGCGTATGTGTGGTGGTACATCAGGAGATCATACGGTCCTATGAAAGAAGATGGAATGATTAGCAAGCGTGGATACAACATGGCGCATTTCTCCAAGTTTGTGCGTCCAGGGTTCGTTAGAGTTGATGCAACGAAAAGCCCTGAACCGAATGTTTTCGTGTCAGCCTATAAAGGAAACAACCAGGTCGTCATTGTCGCGATTAACAAAAACAATGCAGGAGTCAATCAACACTTTGTTATGCAAAATGGAACTGCTTCGAAAGCGTCAAGGTGGGTCACAAGCAGTAACAGTAACCTTCAGCCCGGAACTGACTTAAACATATCAGGAAATCAATTTTGGGCACATCTCCCTGCTCAAAGTGTGACAACGTTTGTGGTCAAACGCTAAAAACGCTTAAAGCCAATTTTCTCATTAAAAAAGAAAATTGGCTTTTTTTCTGTGTAAATAGAAAGTTGATTTTTCACGACGTCTACACTTTGGGTATAATAATAACAATGACTTCAGGAGAGTGATCATAATGCCAAAACTTCAAAGCAAAGTCTTGATTATAGATGACGAAAAAGAAATCTTGGAATTAATCCATACCGTTTTAACAAGAGAAGGCATTGACCGGGTGATAACAGCTTCAACTGCCCGTGATGGACTCTCGCAATTCCATCAAGAACAACCCGATCTCGTCATACTGGATATTATGCTGCCAGACGGTGAAGGCTACGATATTTGCAAACAAATCAGAGACGTCTCGACTGTTCCGATTATCTTTTTATCAGCAAAGGGAGAGGAATCAGACAAAATTGTAGGACTTGCCATTGGCGGCGATGATTACATTACAAAACCGTTCAGCCCAAAAGAAGTCGCCTACCGGGTAAAAGCTCAGCTAAGACGGTCATCATACTTACAGCCTTCTCAAGCTGACCCGATCATTAAAAAAGGACCTTTTGAATTAAACGAGCAGCAAGCTGAACTGATGAAAAATGGAGCGACGATTGAGCTCACTCCGAAAGAACTTATGTTGATGACCTATTTTTTGCAGCATCCGAATCGCGTGATCAGTAAAGAAACGCTTTATCAAACGGTTTGGGGAGAGGATTTCTTCGGTTCTGATAATACAGTGATGGTACATATAAGAAGACTTCGGGAAAAAATAGAACATTCCCCATCTACACCAGAATTTCTCGTGACGGTCAAAGGACTTGGCTATAAATTTGTTGTAAAGGATGCGTAAAGATGAAATGGCGATTAACAGGCAGATATATGGTCTCTGTCATTATCGTGACCATTATCACAGTCTTTATTAACTTATTTGGATTCATGATTTGGCTTGTACTACAAGCAAGCAGCCAGCAAAACGAAGAAAATACGCCGGAAACCTTCACAAGAACATTTGAACAATACATCACCTTGTTTAATCAAGATATTACTGTGAGTAAAGAAGGACAACAAGCCTTAAAACAACAAAATGCATGGATTCAAATATTAGACGAAAATGGACAAGACGTCTATCATGCACAAGCACCTAAAGGTTTAAAGAGTAAATACACACCTATAGAAATCGTGAACTTACATAAATATAAAGATAAGCAATTGATGTCGACTATTTATGCTGGGGGGAAAAACGGAAAGGGCAAAGAATACAGCTACTTTATCGGATTTAAGGACCCTTCCATCGGAAAATATTTATTTTCTTTTGATACGAAAGACTTAATATCGCAATTCAATATCGGGACGATGATTTTATTATCGATTGATGCCATTATTGCCTTATTCATTGGATACTTATTCAGCCGGCAGCTCATCAAACCGCTCGGCCGTGCCATTTATGGCATCCAGCGACTTGCAAACGGAGATTATACGACGAAGCTGCCAACGAAGGGAATCTATAAAGATGTATTCTATAATGTCAATCACTTATCAGAGCAGCTCGCTTCAAGTCAAAAGGAAAAAGACAAATTAGAGCAAATGCGAGAAGAGTGGATCAGCCATATTTCTCATGATATTAAAACACCATTATCCTCTATTCAAGGCTATGCAGAAATCATAAAAGATCCAAATTATCCTCTTTCAGAACAAGATATCAGACATTACGCTGACATCATTGAGAATAAATCACTGTACATTAAAGATGTGATGGAGGATCTAAATTTAACAACAAGATTGAAAAATAACGACGTGTTGCTGCATAAAGAGCTAGTGAACATTGTGCCGTTGCTGCGTGAAACGTTAATTGATATCCTCAATGATTCGAGATATGCTAATCAGACCATTGAGCTGCAAACGAATGTAGACAAGCTGATACTGAATATTGATACGATCCTCATACGAAGAGCGGTCACCAATCTCATATTAAATGCCCTTGTCCACAATGATGCAGATGTGAAAATCATTGTACAGCTTGAACAAAAAGACCATACCCACATCACAATTCAAGACAACGGCAAAGGAATTGAAGAAGCAGAGCTAGAAAAAGTGTTTGACCGCTACTATAGAGGGACGAATACAGGAGGGACACATGCTGGCTCTGGTCTTGGAATGGCGATTGCAAAAGATATCATCCAAAAACACGGCGGAGATATGACGATACAAAGTATCATTGGAGAAGGGACAACGATTGATATCCAGTTACCCGCATAAAGAGACATACAAAAAACGGTTCTGCTCAATGACAGAACCGTTTTTTCCATCTATTATTCTGAAAACACTTTAATACCTTTCACAATGTTCCAAATGAAGAAGTAGATCGCCACAAGGAATGTCACAGCATACGTAGCAATTAAGAACGGACCAGCATGACTGATATCGTTCATGCCAAGTAAACCTGATCCGGCAATTCCAATACCGAAAATCAAATAAGGAATAACATGCGTCCATAGTGACTTCTTCGCATGATATTTCACTTCATCCTTTCCTAAGAAGTAAACGATAATCGGAAACAGAAACGGTGCAAAAAAGATACTGAAGTAACATAATGAAGACAAGATTTTATTTTCTCTCAAAACTTTTCACCTCTATGATGGATTTAGAAGAGAGGACCATTTGACTCATCCCTCACTTCCTTACAAACCCATTGTACAACCTCAACCTTAACTTGTATTAATCCGAACCTTACAACAACCTTAAATGTAGAATGATCCATGCAAGATAAAATCATTATAGGTATTTCAATCTATTTCTCCAGAAAAAATAGTTGACTTTGATCATTCCTCTGTTTAAAATAAAGACGTAACCGATGCAGGAGTGTTACTGATATGATCAGGCACCACCAAGTCAGGTAAACAGTTTGTACATTTGTACGTTGTTTGCTGAGATTTTGGTGTTTTTTTATGCTTTTTTTAGCATTTTAGGTAAGGTGGGATGAGGATGTTCACCGTCGTTAAAGTTTTAAATAATAATATCGTATTAGCTCTAACAGAGGCTCAAAATGAAGTTGTTGTGTTTGGAACAGGAATAGGTTTTAAAAAGAAGAAAGGTGATACACTTGATGAGAGCGCTATCAGTAAGACATTTTATTCTGATCAGACGTCTCCATTAGAATCTCAACTTACCGCTATCCCAACTGATATCCTTTTATTAACTGAAAAAATCATTCGCGTGGGCGAAGAGATGTTGAATAAGAAGTTAGGTTCCAGCGTGCTCTTTTCGCTATCCGATCATCTTACCTTTGCTATTCAAAGGCACGAAGAAAAAATAGCGTATGAAAATCCCATTGTGTGGGAGATTCCACATCTCTATTTTCAAGAATATCAAATCGGGAAAAAAGCACTGACAATTATTCAAAAGATGATGGGCATTTCTTTTGAAGATACTGAAGCTTCACTCATTGCCCTGCATTTTGTAAATGCTCAAATAGATGGTCAGTCTATGGGAGACACCATTAAGATGACTCACCTCACGAAAGAAATCGTCAAAATCATTCAAAATATTTTCGAGATGATATTAGATAAATCATCCATTAATTATTCGAGGTTTATCACACATTTGAGATATTTTATTGTCAGGCAGGAAACCAATCAACCACCACAGCAGATGGATGACTCGTTAAAAGAATTAATACAGGATCGTTATATGAAGAGTTATGCCTGCGGATTGATTATCAAAGAAATGTTAAAACGAGAATTCAATTGGAATGTGACAGAAGACGAGCTTGTTTTTTTAGTCATCCATATTGAAAGAATTACAAAGGAACACCAAAAAAATAAATGATTTCTTTTAGGCGTGTTATGAAAAAGCATTAACCTAAACAAATCTCCATGAAGAAGAATGATCTTTTCTAATGGTGGATTTTGTTTAGGTTTTTTTTGTGAAAATGAAGGGGTGAAGACATGGAAAACAAAGAATTGGCTCAAGAAATTGTGAAATTAATCGGTGGAACCGAAAATATATCTCAAAGTTGGCATTGTATCACAAGGCTAAGATTTAATCTCAATAATGAAAGCAAGGTAAAAGTGGATGAGTTGAAAACATTAGATGGTGTCTTAGGTGCACAATTCCAAAGTGGACAATTTCAAGTCATTATTGGAGCAAAGGTAGCAGAGGTCTATGAGGAAATCGATCATCTAGTCGGTCATAGTAGCAATGATTCTACTCCTGTTAAAAACACGTCAAAGATGAATCCAATCGAAATCGTATTTGATGTAATCAGCGGGATTTTCACACCTATTTTACCAGCGATTGTTGGTAGTGGATTGATCAAAGGAATCATGGCACTGTTTGTTAGCTTAGGTTGGTTGACGGAGACAAGCTCTACTTATCAAGTACTTCAAATCTTTTCAAATGCTGTGTTTTACTTTTTACCTTTCCTCATTGCTTATTCGGCAGCGAAGAAGTTTAAAACGCGAGAATCTCTTGCGCTCGCATTAGCAGGAATTTTACTATATCCAGCGATGATCGAAGGTGCAGCAAAAGGAGCAGATCCGCTAAGTTTTTTAGGGTTAAGTATTCCATTAAATAATTACACATCTTCTGTATTACCAATTATTTTAGGTGTGCTATTACTAAGTTTTGTCGATAAGTGGATAACAAAAGTGATCCCAAAATCCTTAAGCATCGTATTTACTCCAGTATTGAGCCTGATGATCACGGCTCCTCTTACACTGGCTTTTATCGCTCCTATTGGAAACGTTTCCGGGCAGTATTTAGAAATCTTTTTCACTTCTTTGTTCAATTTCGCTGGTCCGGTTGCCGGTTTATTAATGGGAGGATTGATGCCACTCATTGTGTTAACTGGGATGCATTACGCATTTTTCCCAAGCACGTTAGCCAGCTTTGAAAAACTGGGTTACGATATCATGCTGCTTCCGATGAATTTCATTGCGAATATGGCACAAGCAGGCGCTGTGTTAGGTGTCATTATCCGTACCAAACGGGTAGAAACAAGGTCTTTAGCGCTTTCAACATTGCTTCCTAGTTTCTTCGGTATCACAGAGCCAGCCATTTATGGAGTCACGCTTAGACTAAAAAAACCTTTTTATGCTTCATTAATAGGCGGCGCAGTTGGTGGATGTTTTTACGGTTTATTTTCAGTTAAAACGACAGCCTTTTCGATTCCAGGCATCACCTCACTGCCCACTTACATGATGAAAGGGACGAATAATTTCCAGCTAGCTCTGATTGGAATCGCATTGAGCTTCATCGTGTCACTTCTCGTCACCATTTTCCTTGGATTTAAGGAGTCTGTTACAGCCGTTAACGAGCAAGCAGCAGAAAATCCAAATCACGCTGCGGGTACAGAGAATCAACAATTAACTAAGCAAACAAGCCCATTCGAAGTTCAAGCACCTATGAGCGGAAAGGTCATTCCTTTATCTGAAGTGAATGATTCCGTGTTCTCAAGTGAAATGATGGGAAAGGGAGTCGCAATTTTGCCTGATAAGGGGGTGGTACAAGCACCGTTCTCAGGAAAAGTAGTGACTGTTACGCCTACTAAACATGCCATCGGACTCGTTTCAGATGATGGGATTGAATTATTGATTCACGTGGGGATTGATACCGTCAGCCTAAACGGCCAATTCTTTGATGTACTCGTAAAAGAGGGCGATGAGATCAAAACCGGGGATCATTTATTATCGTTTGATATAGAAGGAATTCAATCAAACCATTTAGATGTAGTGACACCTATTATCGTCACAAATTCTACGCAATACCTTGATGTGATTCATACAGGTGACGCTCATGTCACCGCAGGTCAAAATAAGCTCTTAATGCTTATTCACTAATATAAAGAGAAGGGATGATTGAAATGAAAGAATTAAAAAAAGGATTTTCAGATAATTTCTTATGGGGTGGCGCAACTGCAGCCAATCAAATAGAGGGCGCATACTTAGAAGGTGGCAAGGGCCTGTCGACATCAGACTTTGCTGCATATAAAGATCCTTATGAAAAAGGAAAAGTGAACAACTTTACTTTCGATGTTAGTTCAGCTGAATTAAAAAGATACAAGGAACAACCTGATGAATTTGATTTCCCAAAAAGACGCGGAATCGATTTTTACCATCGATATGAAGAGGATATTGCACTATTTGCAGAGATGGGCTTTAAAGTGTTTCGCTTGTCTATTTCATGGGCAAGAATCTTTCCAACTGGTTTAGAAGACAAGCCAAACGAAGAAGGATTGGCTTTTTACGATAAAGTATTTGATGAATGTGCGAAATATGGAATTGAACCATTAGTCACGATGTCTCACTATGAAATGCCGATTACTTTAACAGAGAAATATAATGGCTGGATGAGTAGAGAGCTTGTCCCGTTGTTTGAAAAATATGCCCGCGCCATTTTAGAAAGATATAAAGATAAAGTGAAGTATTGGATTACATTCAATGAAATGAATATGAACCTCAACAGCCTTTACACTGGTGCTGGAATTTTAGAGGACCTAGTAGACCATAAATTACAGGCTGCGTATCAAGCATCACATCACCAATTTATCGCTAGTGCTCTCACAGTGAAGGCTGCAAAAGAAATCATTCCAAATGTCCAAATTGGCTGTATGATTAACCAAATTGAAGCCTATGCAAAAACAACGAAGCCAGAGGACCAGCTGCAAGCGGTAAAATCGAACCAATTGAATATGTTCTATCCGGATGTTCAAGCTAGAGGTGAATATCCAACATACATGGTGAAATATTTTGCTGACAACGATATAAAACTCGATATTGAAGAGCAAGATGAAGAAATTTTGAAAGAGGGCATCGTTGATTTTGTGGCGATCAGCTATTATATGTCCCACGTAGCAGAAGCGCGAGAAGATGCGGCCGAGCTAGCGGGTACATTTGATAGTCCAATCAAAAATGAGCATTTGGAGTTATCACAATGGGATTGGCCAATTGATCCGATGGGTCTGCGCATTTCATTAATTAAACTGTATGACAGATACCAAAAACCTTTATTTGTTTGTGAAAACGGACTTGGGGCAAGAGATACATTGACATCAGACGGAGAAATACACGACGATTATCGAATTGATTATTTAAAACAACATATTGAACAGATGAAAGAAGCAGTCAAAGAAGGTGTCGACTTAATGGGGTATACGCCTTGGGGTTGCATTGACTTAATTAGCTGCGGAACATCTCAAATGAGTAAACGCTATGGTTTGATCTATGTAGATCAAGACGATAGAGGGAATGGTACATTGGATCGTTATCGAAAAGATTCCTTCTACTGGTACAAAAATGTGATTGCAACAAATGGAGAAGATTTATCATAATCTAGAATGAATGATGAAAACATCATTGCGCCCGCCTTTATTTGACGGGCGCGATGGTGTTTTATTTGTTTAACGAAAAGCATGTCATATCTAGCACTATGGATCTTTTCGCCCCACTAATCTGATAGCAAAAGCTGGCCAAAAAATGTTTCACCTTGACCTTGAAGTATAGTTCAACCTTTATAATGTACATATAGTAAGACAAAAAAATAAAAAAGGAGTAACGATGGAGTTGATGACTAGAGGAGAACTTGCCAAAAAAACAGGAGTAAGTCCTGCCGCAATTCGTTACTATGAAGAGCACAACATATTGCCTGCTCCAAGACGACGTTCAAACGGTTACAGATTCTATACAGAAGACTATGTTGTGAAGATTCAATTGATCAAAGATGCAAAAACGCTGGGTTATTCATTAAAGGAAATAGCTGAAATTATGAACATGCTAAGTCAAGACATAGACCTTGATACCCTAAGGGAAATTGTCCATCTTAAACATGAAGAAATTGAAAAGAAAATTAAAAGCCTTCGTCTCATTCAAGACCTTTTATCTAACTTATTAAAAACCCCTGAAACAAAAGTACACGTCTACCTGGAATCATTTCGTGTACCAAATCAGGATGATTAATCATCATATTGAGTGTTAGGAGAGAAAAAAATGAGTGTAGAAATTTATCATGGTGAGCGTTCTAAAGAAAGTATTCAATTTGAAACATTATTCGCTTCGCAAAGTAATAAAGAGAGTTTTTCTAGTATCGAACATACAAAAAAATTTCTTGAGCAAAAAGGAATTGAAAATACGCAGCCTTATGCCATTGGGGATGATGTGAAGTTAATCAGTGAGGTACAAGAGCAGACATTCGAAGGAATGCAAGTGTTCACATTGAATGAACAAGCATCACAAAATCAAAAAGTCATTCTCTATCTGCATGGTGGCGCGTGGACAAATCAGCCTTTAAATGTCCATTGGTGGTTCATGGATAAAATGGGGCAATCACTCGGTGCGAAAGTGGTCGCTCCTATCTACCCAAAAGTGCCTCATTATAGCTACAAGGATACGTATCCGAAAATTCTCAACCTATATAAAGACCTTCTGAAAACCGCCGGAAGTGCCAATCAATTGACGATCATGGGAGATTCAGCTGGTGGAAATATCTCACTTGGTCTGGCGCACCTTTTAAAGAAGGAAGATCTGCCGCAGCCGAAGGATATTATTTTATTATCTGCATGTGTTGACATGAGCTTAAGCAATCCTCTCATGTTTGAATATGCAAAGAAGGACCCGATTCTAGGTCATGAAGGAATGGAAGTCATTGCAAAGATTTGGACAGCTGATCAACATCTAACTGACCCATTAATCAGTCCCATATTCGGAGACTTCAAAGGACTTGCGAAGATTACTCATTTCATTGGAACACATGATATGTTATATCCAGATGCCATAAAGCTCGATGAAAAACTAACAGAACAAGGAATAGACATCAAAACCTTTATTTATCCTGAATTGCTGCATGTGTTTGTTGTCATGCCCATTCCTGAGGCACAAGATGCCGCGGAGAAAATCATTCAAGTGATCAATCGTTAGGGATTCGGTTCACACCCAAAAGGCTGCTTACTTGAAAGCAGTCTTTTTAAATACAATCACAATATCAATTCATAACAGATTAAACTTTCCTTAAATTCCAATTTATGTTTACAAGGAGCATCTTTCCCATTAACATGAAGATTGTTCGCTTTATCATTGGAATGAAACAAATGGGTAGTTAGTAAAGGAGAGTGAATAATGATGATGTCTTTTCTTCAACCTATGGCTCTGATCTTATTTACATTGCCTTTGTTATTTTTAATATGGGGGATTGTAGGCTATATCCTCTTTAAGCGGGTCTACATCGTTCTAATGATCACCTTTGCAGCTTCAACTATTTTTATCTTTGCCTATACGGGGTTTGATATGTCGAATATGTATTGGGTCATTACGATGACCTTTCTATGCATGTGTACCTCTGTCATCACAAAAATCATCCACTATATGATTCATCGCTATAAAAAAAGATAAGAAGATGATGATATGTGCAAACATAAATTTTTTGTTGCCATTCATTTCATCTCACGCAACAGTTCATCACCTCATGTTTGGTATAATACATACGAGTAGTGAGATGAAAGGGGAACGTGATGAAAACTTTTGATCTATCACAAGAAGATGTAAAATTAATAGACGAAGCAAAAAAGAAGATTATCAGTCTTTATGAAGATGATAAACACCATGTAGGGGCAGCGATCCGTATGAAAACAGGAGAAATCGTATCAGCTGTCCATATAGAAGCCTATATCGGACGGGTAACTGTTTGTGCAGAAGCTATTGCGATTGGTAGCGCTTTATCGAATGGATATAAGGATTTTGATACCATTGTTGCAGTGAGACACCCTTATTCAGATGAAGAAGATAGAAGTATGAGGGTAGTAAGCCCTTGCGGCATCTGCCGAGAGCTCATTTCAGACTTTGGACCAGCATGTTTTGTCATCCTTGAGATCGATGGGGAGCTGGTCAAGGTGAAAATCGAAGAACTCATTCCGCTCAAATATACTCGAAGCTGATGTACCACATAAAGATAAAGTAGAAAAAGAGATGTAGCAAGCGCTAAATGTGACCCTTGCTACATCCAAGATGACTGAAAAATCGCTCCACAAAAGCAGCCCCATGTATTTTCTTCACATATTTCGTGTTAAAAATATACTGTTCCATTTGTTCAAGCTTGCGCAGACTGCGCACTAGTATTTTACGATCATCGTCAGAAAGAGTAGGATCATCATCTAGCTTCTCCAAGGTCTTTTTCACACGTGCAGATACATTTTCAACATATAGATGGTTTTTGGATGCTGGCGGAATACATGCCGACAGGTCACAGTCTATAAAACGAACACCGTCAAGGTTGCAGTTTTTAAAATCGGCGATTAGCTTTTGTTTGCCCTTTCCCTCAAACGTTATATCTATTAGCTTACCAGCAAAGGTACAATTGACGATGTTCGCTACCTGTAAAACGCGGTCATTGAATCTACATTTAGAGAAAGTACAATCAATAAACGTAGCATTCTCCAATGTCATTCCTCTCATATCGCAGGAAGAAAATACGCAATTGGTGAAGACTGCTTCGTTTTTGCCGATGCCCACAGAGCGCATGTCGGAACGAATAAAAGTACAATGATCAATCGTACTACCGGCAAAAAATCTTGCATTCGTGAGATCACACGTATCAAATACAAGATGATCCAGGTGACAGCTCCAAAAAATAGGAGAACGAACATTTGAGTTGATGATCGTCGTTCTGCTGATTGTTTCGTTTTCATACCTAGCAACATCAGGAAATGTTTCGTTGTCTATTGGTATACCAGACTCAAGTCTTCTCATCGCTATCACCCTATCACTTCTTTAGAATTTTTCACAATCATGACATTTCATTTCTCTTAGCGCTTGTCTTTGACTCAAAATTATATCACAAAACGATACTCACCAAGCAAAGACCTGATATCCATTTTCATGATGAAAGGGGCATAAAAGAATGAAAAGGTATGACACATTTCCAGAACCAGTCGGTAGCTATATAGCAGGTCGAACCCAGATGGATTTTGAATATACAGCATCAGATCACTCGAAAAGAGAACTGACCGCATTTATGTACTATCCATCTGATAGCAGTGAAGGGAAGACTCCATCCACATACATGTTTCCTGAAGTCTACGAATTGCTTCATGACCAGCCGCTCGTCACTGAGTATATGAAGGAAATAAACTTCTTCTCTATTGATATCAAAACGCATTGTTACGACGACCTGGCTCTTTCCCAGAAGGAAGAGCGCTATCCAGTGGTATTCTATATTTGCGGCGGAGGTGGTTCACCAGAATGGGGGACAGCCATCTGTACAGACATGGCAAGCAAGGGGTATGTTGTCGTGAGTATCGGCCATCAGGATAGCACCATGTACAAACGGAAAGATGGGAAGCTGTTGAATGTATCAAAGGATTTTTCGGATGTCATTATGGCGTTTTCTGAAGATCCAGAGATGATGACGCTGGCAGGTAAGATGAAATTGCGACCTAACGATGAAACAGCTATTGAGATGTGCCGCAACGTCCTTTCCTTGCCAATCATTAACGAGTTAACAAGATATAGTGAACGTCAGGCAGAAGATGTAATGTACGTAGCCGATCAACTTCACAAACTAAACTCTGGAGAATGGAAGTCCATTTTTCATGACAGACTGCTGCTCGGCACCGGCATGGGCATCGCTGGACATTCTTATGGCGGACCTACAGCGGCTTTTGTTTGCCGGGATGACGACCGGTTTGTCTGCGGGGTTGGCTTAGATAGTGGTGCATTCGGCCTTCTCGACAGCGACCTCAATAAACCCTTTTTGCTCCTGTTTACTGAACCGAATTATGATATGAATGCGATCATTGGTGCTAACAACAGCACGGAAACCTATTATTTCACTGTTGATGGTGCTGCACATTTAGATTACTGTGACATCGTGTTTACAGGTGTAGATGAGGAACTTAGAGGCACAAGGGATGCATTAGAGATGCATCATCTTGTGACGGACTACACGAAGACGTTTTTTGATCATTACATCCTGCAAAAGGCTGTACGTGTAGAAAGCCTGTCATATGAAGGTGTAAACTTAATCAAGAAAACCAGCAACAAGTGAGTTAACGGGGAAGCTGCTAATAGTAGCCTTTTAAAGAATCAGCCTAAAATTTTGAATATCACAGTTCTTCAATACACTGGGTGCTAATTATTTGGAAGTAGGAAATATCATGATTTCACTTCACTACTTATAGCATATATATCCGTCACGTTTTTCAAAAAAGCTTTCAAAGCCCATGTTTTATATCGATCTTTTTTCACGACAATCCCAATTTTCCAAGCGATATATTGACTGCTAATTGGTTTTACACAAATCTCTTCTTGATACATTTCAGTTAAAGGACTTGGAATGATGGCCACTCCTAATTCATCACGAACTAATGTCATTAACAAATCCCATTGTGTCGTGCTATAGGCGATTTTGGGAACAAAATGTTCCTTCTGACAGCTTTCCAAAATCACTTGACTTAAAGCAAATGAAGAATCAAACAATATCCAGTCATCCTCTTTCAGCTGTTCGAGTGAAAGTTGTTGTTCATCTTTTAAAGCATGATTGTTTGGTAAACAAGCCACAAATGGTGCTTCAAAAATGAGTTGTTCTTCTAACGCATGACTTTGTGCAGGTATGACAACAAAGGCAGCATCTACTTCGCCTTTCTCAACAAGTTTTTCTACATGTAAGCCACCTTCTTCGACGATTTCAAGAGTCACATCTGGATATTTTCCAGTAAAAACTTTTGCCACTTTTGAAAAGAAAAAGGTTCCAATCACTTGCGGCAGTCCGATCTTTAAATGTCCACGAACATGCTTATCAGTATCTTCAAGCTCAATTTGAAGCTCATTCATTTGCTGAAGCACCGTCACCGCTTTTTCATACACAAGCTGTCCCTCATCAGTTAACCTAAAAATGCGATTAGATCGATCAAAAAGAATGACACCTAGTTTCTTCTCTAATTTTTGAATGGTTTTAGATAGGGAAGGCTGTGCGATAAAAAGCTTTTCACTTGCTCTTGAAAAACTCCCACATTCCGCAATTGTTTTAAATATTTCAAAGTCTCGTATGTTCATTTTACCCTCCCATTATTCCAACAAGGAATACTCATTATGATGATGATATATTGTACATTATAAACGTTTATTTTTACACTTAGGTAAAGGAGGAGTTAAAATGTCACCATGTAAAGTTGCTGTTATTCAAGCTGCGTCTGTCATTATGGATAGAGAAGCAAGTACTGAAAAAGCCATTTCGTTAACACGCCAAGCCGGAGAAAAAGGCGCCAATATTGTCGTATTTCCTGAAGCTTTTATCCCTGCTTATCCAAGAGGACTATCTTTTGGCGCCACAGTAGGCAGCCGCTCTCAAGAAGGCAGAAAAGACTGGCTTCGTTACTTAGAAAATTCGGTCCCTGTTCCTAGTGAAACGACAGAACGGTTAGGGGAAGCAGCACGTAAGGCTGGAGTCTACCTCGTCATCGGGGTCATTGAAAGAGATCATGAGTTCAGTCATGGCACTTTATATTGTTCCGTATTATTTTTTGGACCAGATGGATCCTTACTTGGAAAACACCGTAAATTAAAGCCGACAGGTTCTGAACGACTCATATGGGGAGAGGGGGATGGTAGCACATTACCGGTTTTCGATACACCTTATGGCAGAATAGGTGCTTTAATTTGCTGGGAAAACTACATGCCATTAGCTAGAACAGCCATGTATGCAAAAGGCGTCCAAATCTATATTGCCCCTACGGCAGATTCCCGGGAGCTCTGGCAATCGACGATTCGTCATATTGCAGCAGAAGGCAGATGTTTTGTTCTATCCTGTAACCAATATGTGAATAAAGAAATGTATCCTAAAGATTTAGCCTGCTATGATGAATTAGCATCTTCTCCTGATGAAATGTGCCGAGGTGGAAGTGCCATTGTCGGTCCTTTAGGAGAATATATAAAAGAGCCTGTTTACGGAAAAGAAGAGCTCCTATTAGCAGAGCTTGATTTACGCGATATTTCATCTAGTCAATTTGACTTCGATGTTGTCGGTCATTATTCAAGACCTGATATATTCCAACTCATTGTCAATGAAGAGAAAAGAGACAATGTAAAATGGATCAATCCATCATCTTAATAAATAAAAAAGAGCAGCCAACAACCGCTCTTTTTTTCGTGTATTAATCTTTATGTGTTTTGAATGGACCTTTTGTAATATGAGTCAGCTCAGAGTTTATATCAAAGATTTTTGCATTGATGTCTGTTATGCCAAAGCTCGTGATTCTTTTAGAATGCATATCGAGATATATTTCAGCTGCTTCTTTTGTTTCGAATAAATAGATCCCGCCACCCTCATTTTTCTCAGGATTCTCCGTCCATATCTTCCATATGAACCCGTCCTCTTCATGAATACTTCTTGCTAAATCAGAAAACTCTTTTGCCATTTCATCTCCAAAAGGGCCATTCATTTTAAAATCCACTTGTAATACGTAAGCCATCGCCGTTCTCCTTATGTTGAAGTTGTGAAATACTGTTCTCCTAGCACTTCTTTCATTTGGAACGATTCTTGTGAAAGTTCTTTCTCCATAAAAGGCTGCACATCCGATTGGTCAACATCGTACATTACTTCAATCTCTTTAGAAAATAGACATTTTTCTTTTTCGAGTAAGGCAGAAACCGACGGGAGTTTCTTCGGTTGAAGCTCTTCAGTGTTTAAAGCTTGCTTTAATCCATCTACATAGACGTCTAATGGTCGACCGCCCGTGATTTTAACTCCTTTATTTTCTTCGTTGACGAAGATGATGGTCGGAAAACCTCTTGCACCGAGGTCTCGAACAAGAGCAAAATCTTGATTTAATAAGTCTTGTCCGCTTGGGAGCTCCGCTTCATGTAAAATCACATCTCCGTTCAGTCCAAGGTTGTTAACGATATCAATCAAAACCGCGATATCCGATATATTTTGATTGAATGCAAATAGCGCTTCTCTTGCACGGCGTAAAAACGTATAGGCTCGTTCATCACCATGATGTTTTTGAATCACTTTGAACACACGAGAGGATGGGTAAGAGGATTGAACAGGATTGTCAATCATTAACGACCCATCAATTGGCATGCGAGAATGTTCTCCGACTTCTCTCCAGTGACCCGCAACATCAGCAGGCTTATAAATTCCGTTTGCTGGGTCTATTGGACCGTCATGCCATTTCTCTAGCAGTCCACCAAGCACAGTCTGGAAATGAAAATAATTTCCGTATTGCTCTTTAAAACGACGCAAGACCGGTTCAATTGCCCAGCAATGAGAACAAATCGGATCTGTTACATAGTAGAGTGTAATGGTTTTTTTAGGTTGGTGAAAGTCAATGACTTGGATATCTTCCTCTTCACCTACACCGCATACACCAGTTTCTACATCACAAAACATGTCATTGTTTTTCAAGTTATTTCCTCTTTTCTATTTTTCTATTTAAGTATTAATGTCTGATGGTTTTTAAAGCTGTAGACCAAGATACGACTTCAAACAGCATCGTATCAACCGTTTGCTCATGAAATACTGCTGGTTTAAAGGTTGTCATATGTTCAAAGTCAGTAAAAAGACTTAGTCCAGGTTGAGTACGAACTGTTGCAACAGCCGGAACAGATAAAATTAACCGTAAGTTATTTGCTGCTGTTACACCTAGAGAAGAACCATAGCTGACAATTCCAGCTGCCTTGTTGTTCCATTCAGTATATAAGTAATCAATAGCATCTTTCAGTCCAGCTGTGACCGCTTTGTTGTATTCAGGCGTGACAAAGATAAACCCATCAAGCTCACTCACTTTTTTTGACCATGCATGCGCTTCAGGTGTTTGATAATCCTTTGACATGAGGGCAGGTGCTGGTTCGTTGTAGCGAGGCAGCTCATAATCCTTAATATCAACGATCTCAAAAGTAGCATCCGTTCGTTTATCTGCGATGGATTTTACCCATTCCGCAACTTGAATATTAACTCTTGAATCTCTTGTACTACCAGTGATAATCCCAATTTTAATCATGATATTTCCTCCTCAATTATTAGGAATACTTGTTTCCTGATCCGTTGTTTGAATCAAACCATCATTTGCTTTACAATTGAATCTTAAGACAGAATGAGTGAGATCAACACCAATAATTTCTTCAATTTGTTGTTTATCCAACAGATTGAAGCATGTGTTTAAAAAGAAGGGGGAAGAAGATGACGCAGCCAAAGACAGATCCGCGCGTATTAAGAACACGCAAATTAATAATGGAGTCATTTATCAAGCTTTCATCAAAAAAGGAATTTAAGGATATTACGGTAAAAGATGTGACAGCAGAAGCCATGATTAACCGAGCGACATTTTATTATCATTTTGAGGATAAATACGATTTATTAGATAAAACACTCTCAGAAGTATTGTCGATTAATTTAGAAAGTATCAATTTTAATAATAGTAAACTAGATGAAGATACAATGTTGAAGATTTTTAAAGCGCTGGCGAATTTTCAACAGTCTCTGCATAATCGCTGCCAAGTAGAATATGAAACTGAACTTGCTCCAATTGTTCGAGAACAGCTTGAAATTATTTTTTATCAATTGTTAGTGAATCAATATATAAATGTTGAAAAGCAAGTGTTGAAGGTCACGGCTGTTTTTTTAAGCTGGGGAATTCACGGAGCTTCTGTTGAGTGGAGAAGGAATAGTTCGCACATATCTGCAGAAGAATTTATCAAATCAGCATTGCCATATATCATGTCAGGTATTGATTTTAAGCATAACAGGTAGACAATTTGACAATGTTTCACCGCTCCACTAATATAAATGCTATAGCATATAAAATGGTGAGAGGGTGTTTACATGAAGTTACATGATTTAATAGGTTATCTCGTTCATCGCACTGATGTGAAAATGACGAATTATTTTACGAATAGGTTAAAGCCGTACGGAGTTACACCAGAACAGTGGAGTATTATTAGTATTCTTAGCAGTGAAAAAGGCTCAACTCAAAAAGAATTGGCAGAGGGCATTGATAAAAATCAAACCACTGTCGTCAGAATGATCCAGTCAATGGAACGAAAAGGACTTGTCAAAAAAATCTTTAATGAACAAGACCGGCGCTCGCATCACTTGTTTTTAACAGAAAAAGGGGACGAGATCAAAAAGGCGATTCTTCCTGTCGTCATGGATGCACACCGAACTGTGACAAATCAATTAAGCGATGAAGAGATTCAACAATTAAAATTACTTTTAAACAAATTATTTCATTCAGACTATCCATCTTGATAAATCTGTAAGGTAGGAACATCCTCTATTTTTGTACAATATATGCTATGACATATAAATTTCATCCATTCCGTGTCGAAATGAGATTTTATCAAGATGACTCCAGAAAACTGTGTTTCTTTCTGGTCAAATAACTTAGAAAGATGTGATCATTATTTTCATTCTGATTCTACAAATTGTATTGGGCGTTTTCTTTTTCCTCACAGGAACGAAAATCATATCTGGAAAAATGGCAGAAGAGTTCAAACGATTTGGTTTACCTGCATTTTTCAATATTTTAACGGGGGCTCTTGAGCTAATAGGCGCTGCTGGAATGCTCGCCGGCATTTGGATGCCAATATTAGCATTATTATCAGGCTTATTGTTAGGAGGCACGATGCTGGCAGCTGCATTTACTCTGATCGTATTGGCCAGAGATCCCTTTAAAAAAGCAATTCCTGCACTTGTTTTATTCGCTCTTAGTATTGGGGTCAGCCTATACCACTTTCTTTAAATTCATATCAAGGTAAGTCACAAACCTAAACAAATCTCCATTGGTCCAATGATGGATGTTGTTTAGGTTTTTTAGCGATTGAATCGCCTTCGAAGAACTAAGCAGGAGACAGCAAATACTACGAAAGCGCCCGCTGATCCAGCAGCAAACATCAGCTCAGTGTGTTCTGGTTTGACTTTGAATAACAAAGGGATAGAAAGAATAAGCGCGGCACCACTAAACCCCAATCCTAATATCAACATGGCCAATAATTTATTCATAGAAACACCTCTTACACTTAGAGTTAGAACAATGTAAACCTTTAACCTTCCTAGATGAAGTGTATCATATGATGGCGGGCGATTGGTTTCTTATCACGAAAACACAATCGTGAACCAAACGATTTTAACGAACACTGTTCTTTACGAACGATGTTCGTTATAATATAAATGAGATGTCGTTTTAAACGATTACCATAAAGGGAGAGGAGATGCATACGATGACGTCATTATCTAAGGATCAAAAGCAAATCGCTATCATTGGAGGAGGACCTGGGGGACTAACACTCGCTTTAATTCTGCAAAATTACGGTATACAAACAACCATCTATGAACGGGAAATGCATGACAAGAGCCTTGAACGAGGGGGCTCGCTGGATATTCATGAAGAAACAGGTCAAAAAGCCTTAAAAGAAGCAGGAGTTTATGAAAAATTTCAAAGGAATGCCCGCTATGAAGAAGAAGATTTCCGATTACTTGATAAATCAGGAAGAATTTATGTAGATGAAGAAACGGAATTAGATCAAAAAGGCACTCGCCCAGAAATTGATCGTGGTGTGTTATGTGATCTACTGTTAGATCAAATTGATGCTAAAAATATCAAATATGGTTATAAACTAGAAAGATGCGTTTCATTAGAAAACGGCATGACGGAGCTTCATTTTGAAAACGGAGTCGTCGAGACAGTTGACCTTTTGATTGGGGCTGATGGTGCTTTTTCTCGTGTGCGTCCTCTGTTAACAGATATTGATATTGAATACTCAGGTCTCACGATGCTGGAATTGAATGTCTTAAGCGTAGAGGAGAATTACCCTGATTTAGCTGAATTTAATAAACGTGGTAAGATGTTTGCTTTAGCAGACCACAAAGGACTAATTGGACAGTTAAACGGTGATGGACGAATCAAAGTGTATGCAAGCCTAATGGTAGAACGCAACTGGATCGAGACTTGTGGTATACCGTTTCATCAAGCGAAAGAAGCAAAAGAACAATTATTAACGTTATTTAGTGATTGGGATGATCAGCTGAAAAATTATATTCGTTATGCAGAAGATTCCATCATTCCAAGACGGATTTATACGCTTCCGGTCGGTTTTAAATGGAATCGTCATAAAGGGGTAACGCTTATCGGTGATGCAGCTCATGTCATGTCACCATTCGCAGGAGAGGGTGTAAACATGGCGATGTTTGATGCAAGGGAGCTCGCACTTGCTATTATCCGACATCTTCATGATACTGAAAAGGCCATTGAAGAATACGAAGACAAGATGTACGAATATTCATCGGAGAAAGCTCGTGAATCGGAAAAAAGTTTAAAACTGTGTTTTTCAAAAGATGCTGTGGTCAAGCTTGCAGAAATGATGAATTCTTTTCAAGAAAACGGTGATTGATGCTCAATTTACTATTTGACTTTGACATGTTATAAAGAGAGTATGAACAATTCAAATCGTCGTATTATAAGTCGCCGGTCTCGGCCGGCTAAAGAGCCCTTAAGCCGTGAGCTCATTGTGAAAACGGCATATGACCTTCTTAAGGAGCATGGGATAGAGGGCATGAGTATGCGTAAGGTGGCTAAAGCCTTGGATACGGGACCTGCTTCCTTGTATGTCTACGTGAACAATTTTCAAGAACTCAGTGCTTACGTATTGGATTATGGTCTCGGCCAAATGGTTTATCCAGATTCAGCGGATCGCACATGGAAAGAACAGTTATTTGACATATTGCATACTTATTTCCTACTGCTATTCGAGAAACCTGGTCTTGCTGAAATTTCTCTTTCCACCATTCCTCAAGGAACGAACTTTCTACAGTTGACCGAACATCTTCTCGCTGCATTGCATGAAGGCGGGATCAAATCTACATCCGCTGCATGGGGAGTAGACCTATTGCTGTTATACGTATCTTCGGTAGCATACGAAAAGGTCTCTTGGAAAAAATATGACTCTTCGCAGGTTTCAGACACAAAAAAAGCATTTCATGATGCAGACAAAACGCGTTTTCCTTTCATTCATCTTGTAAAAGAAGAAATGTTTGCAGGTGATCCCGTTTCAATGGAACGATTCCGATGGGGAATTGACGTCATTTTGTATGGAATCCAGCAAAAAGACAAATAGAAAGGAGCACAAGTAAAAGGCAGTCAATGGCTGCTTTTTTTATATGGTAATTTTCACAACATATAAATAAATCTATATATTGTTTTTATATATAAAAAATTATATAATCTAGTGGAATAAAAAAATGAGGTGCTTAGGCATGGAACATATTAAAAAGTTATTAGAGAGTTATATTCCTTTAGCAAAATCTACTGCAAAAATGTTTGGACCAAATTGTGAAGTGGTGATACATGATTTAACGAACCCTCAAGCATCTGTCATGTTTACAGTAAATAACCATGTGACAGGAAGAGAAATTGGTCAATCATTTGATCATCTAGTCAAGACTGTATTACAATCAGAAGATTTTAAAGAAGATTATCTGGCTGGTTATACATTTGTAACAGAAGACAAGCGTACGATTCGTTCTTCGACTTCATTAATACGTGATTCAAAGCAAAAAGTGATTGGCGCTTTTTGTATTAATTTTGATATTGAAGCCCTAAATCAAATGCAGCAATTTATGGACACTTTTCTTTCTACACAAGTGGAAGCTCAAGAGAAAGAAACAACATCAAATGATGATCTTGAAAATGTGGAAGAAATAGTAGATCAATTGATTCAACAAATCATTCAAAACAGTGTTCATCCAGTCATGAAACGTCATGAGAAAATTGAACTAATTAAATTTATGGATGAAAAGGGCATCTTTCTAATGAAAGGATCTGTAGAGAAGGTCGCATCTATGTTAGGCATTTCCAAAGTTACTGTCTATAGCTATTTGGATGAAATCAAAAATAAATCAAGGTAAGGAGTGTCAACATGGAAAGCATACGCGAGGTAGGAAATCTAAAATCAAACGGGCACTATGCATTCGCAACCATTCATCAAAACACAGTCTATGTTTCGGGACAATTTGCCATCAACCCCGAAACGACAGAAAAAGAGTTCGGTCCCATTGAAGAAGAGACGTTACTAGCGCTTAAGAATGTAGAGATGATTGTAGAGGCTGCGGGAAGTAAAAAAGAGAAGATTTTGCGCATGACATTATACATTTCGGATATTCATTTATGGGACAAAGTCGATGCTGTTTATACGGAATTTTTCGGTGAACATAAACCAGCGCGTACGATTGTTCCAACGAATGAATTACATTTTGGTTTTAAAATTGAAATGGATGCCATTGCATATATTTAAGATATTTTTTTGCCTACTCTATATAAAAAATTATATTTCATATAAAAAAATATTCAAAGGGGTAGATGATTGATGAATCAATTAATTTGTCACCATTGCGGGAAAAAATATGAGATGACACCAACTCTATGGAAATGTGATTGTGATGGCGTATTAAATCTAGTGAAAGATACTCCGAAAATAGACGTCGCAGCTTGGAATCACTATCCAAACTCCTTATGGCGTTATGTTGAAACCATGCCATTTCCAAAAGGTTCCAACACTTGGGAAACGGTCACAATGGGGGAGGGTCAATCCCCTATAATCGTACTAGATCCTCATGAGCCAAACACTTATGTAAAAGTTGATTTTATGATGCCGACATTATCCTTTAAAGACCGAGGAGCCGCTGTATTGATGACACATGCAAAAGAATTAGGGGTATCAAAGGTGATTGCTGATAGTAGTGGGAATGCAGGAACGGCAATTGCAGCTTATGCATCACGTTGTGGTATCGCCTGTGACATCTATCTAAGCGATAACACTTCACCCAAAAAAGTCGCTCAAATAAAAGCCCATGGAGCAACGATTAAAGAAATTCACGGGACGCGAGAGGACATTGCTGCTGCGGCCCAAAAGGCAGTAGACAATGAAAACGTTTTTTATGCAAGTCATGTCTATAACCCCTATTTTTTTGAAGGCACTAAAACATACGCCTATGAAATCTATGAGCAACTAAATGGAGCACCTGATGCTTTAATCATTCCGGTTGGAAACGGTACTCTCCTACTTGGAGCATATTATGGTTTTAAAGAGTTATTTGAAAATGGTCTCATTCATCAAATACCGAAAATTGTTGCTATACAAGCGAAAAACTGTGCACCCCTTGTAAAAGCGTATCAAAATGAAGAGGAATCAGCAGCACCTGTCACGAATAAAGGGACCTTAGCAGAAGGGATCGCCATTGCTTCTCCAGCACGCTCCAAACAAATTTTAGAAGCTGTACAAGATACCAATGGTACGTTTATTGAGATTGAAGAAGATGAAATTCTCAATGCACGTTCTAAACTAAGTGAGAAAGGATTTTATGTCGAAGTGACATCTGCCGTCAATTTGGCTGGCTACATGAAATATCAAAAGAAACCAGAAGAAACCATTGTCATACCTCTTTGTGGTGCAGGGATAAAATCAAAATAACCTGAGAGAAAAATCACGCAGAACGCTCTCTATCTGGCAGAAGGAATGGAGTTAGCGCATCAACAAAATGAGCCAATGGGATTGTTATAAGATGAGAAGAAAGCTACTTTAGAAAGCATGTTTAAACCGTAGTAGCTTTCTTTCCAGTCTACCTAATGATTTTTCATTTGTTCCTCTCCCCAATAACATATCTCATCTAATACAGGTTTAAGTTCTTTTAGTGTGTTGGTTCATGTTTTAAAAGAAATCGTTCCTAGCATACGTTTCAAGCTAATTTCCTATTTTAAAAAAACAACCGTTATTTCAACTTCTACAACAGATAAAGATTATATAGAACCTGAAGCTGGAAATGCGATTCAAAGCGTTTTTATTAACAGAACGCTTGCTGACTTGGGAATTAAAAATGAATACATCAAATGGATTCATTTTTCTAGAGTGAACCTAACAACAGATGAAAAGAGAAATATATTTTTAAAAGAAAAACTCAAGATTTTGGCGTCAGCAGCTAGATTGGGCTTTATTTCAAAAACTTCTATGGAGGAGAGGTAGAGGTTTTGAAATTTAAACTAGCTATAGTTGATTCAAGTCAGTGTACACACATTTACAGTACGAAGAAAGAGGGAGAGCAGAAAAAACGCTATACAGCAAAACGTCACATTGCTCCTGTATATTTTCATTTATTAGTTTACATAATATATATTCTAGGAAGTTAAACGATGAAAGCATTTCTTTTGTCTCAATTCTAAGTATACTTATCTTATTGAGACAAAAAAGGGAAATCAAAATCCTTCGCTTATTCGCCAGATTTTGATTCATCCAGATACTTTATGATTTTCGCAGGATTTCCGCCAACCACGACATTTGCTGGAACACTTTTTGTCACAACGGCACCAGATGCTATGACAGCATTGTCGCCAATCGTGACACCTGGATTAATAATAGCGCCACCGCCAATCCATACGTGGTTTCCAACGGTGACTGGTTTACCAAATTCAATGCCTTTTGCACGTTCTATTGGATCAAGCGGATGACCAGCCGTATAAATATGTACATTCGGTCCTAATAAACAATGATGTCCAATGGCAATTTTGCATACGTCTAAAAACACCGCATCAAAATTCGCAAAAAAATGCTCGCCAATTTCGATATTGTATCCGTAATCGCACTGTAGTCTTCCTTCAAAAACGACATCATCGCCGCAAGCACCTAATAATTCCTTTAAAATGGATGTTCTTTTTTCTGGCTGATTGGTTTGCTGATATGAAAATGTCAATTGTCTCGCTCTTTCTCGATCTGCGATCAAGGTTTCGTCACTAGATACATAATGTTCCCCTTGAATCATTTTTTCCTTCTCACTTTTCATCTTCATCCTCTCCTCCCCTTCTATTTATCCTGATATATCCCCTTTATGTTTATTTTACCTCATCAGAATAATTGTAAAAGTATGATTTCTTTTATCTAATATTTACCCCTGTTCCTGCCCCAAGTTATTTACGAATCGCCCTGTCTCATTTATAATCGAGTAGATTTGTTTAGGAACAGATACATCTTTAAATGTGAGGGGTTTACATGGAATTAAAGTGGTATAAAGCCATCATCATCATTTTCACGATGTCTGGTATCTCCATTTCTACATGGTTTTCACGGACACCAGAAGTGAGAGATTTATTACAAGCCAATACAGGAACGATGGGCCTCATCCTGCTCGGCTTATCCGTTGGTTCAATTGTTGGACTTGTTCTTTCAAATGTATTTGTTCGAAAAAAAGGCGGACGAGTGGCGATTGTCATTAGTGCTTTTTTGATGTTTCTTGGGTTCACCACTCTTGCTGTTGGTTCGACCCTCTCTTCTATCTTTGTCGTCACAGCCGGGCTATTTCTTTTTGGAGCAGGTTCAGGTATGTGCAATGTGGCGATGAACCTAGAAGGGACAGAAATTGAATACAGGATTAAGAAAACCATTTTGCCTATATTGCACGCTTCCTTTAGCATTGGTACTTTAATTGGAGCAGGAGCTGGCATTCTTTTTATCCATCTAGGGATCTCTGTGTTGAATCACTTACTTGTCATTGCCCTTCTTTTCTTTCTCAGCATCTTCATTTGTACCCGGTTTATTCCGCACGGGACTGGAATGGATCAGCATGAGAAGCACCCGCAGTCAGGTACAATAGATGATACTCAAACGCCGTGGCTGAATAAACGAACGATCTCTCTTGCCATGATCGCCTTATGTCTTGCGTTTGTCGAAGGATCTGCCAACGATTGGATTCCACTTGCAATGGTGGATGGATACCAGGTTTCACATTCCATGAGTACAGTCATCTATGCATTATTTTTATGCGGGATGATTAGCGGTAGATTAATTAGCGGACGTTTGATCGACCGTTTCGGCAGGGTGTTATTGCTAAGAGTTGCGATTGTATCAGCTGCTGCTGGACTATTATTGGTCATTTTAAAGATTTCACTTGTGGTATGTATGATATCGATCTTTTTATGGGGACTTGGCGCTTCTTTAGGCTTCCCGCTAACCATTTCTGCAGCCGGTGATGATAGCCGGTACGCCGTGAAACGCGTCAGCATTGTGACCTTATCAGGTTACACCGCCTCTCTTTCTGGTCCGCCTATATTAGGGCTGCTTGCCAATCAAGTTGGACTGCTTCATGCCTTTATTTTTGTTTTATTCGCCATATGTATTGCGGGAATCTTTACAAAAGCTGTCGCAAAACCGCTTGCATCACAAGTTCACTAAAAGTGTCTGATCCTCGATCATGGCACTTTTTTTAAATTTAAAAAATAAAATTGAAACCTTTCATGAAGTGAAACAGTCCTATAAATGTCCTGATGTTTATCGCTTTTTTAAAGAGGGAAAGTAAAAAAATAAGACTTTTCAAATAACAGAAAACGTGGTAAGATCATGAAAATAAACAGGAAGGGGTGAGATAAATGAAAAAAAATATGCTGCTAAAATTAGCTGTCTTATTCATAGCACTCGCAAGTTTTCATTTGTTCTCAATGCCTCATTCCGTTCAGGTATACCATCATGCAAAGGTGGTTGCCGATCAAGAATCACATGAGATGAAAATCGCTCAGACTATGGGCGATGAAAAGAAACAAAAACATGTGAGCGCAGTATTTGCCGCATTTACAGTACTGCTGATGATTGGCAGTATGACAGCTGGATTTGCACGCATCACTCATACTGATCAATATGACCGGAAAAAGAAGCATTTACTTGCAGTATTCTATCAATCTTCTTATTTCCGACTATCTCGTGTTTAACCCAACCATTTAAATCAAAACAAAAATTGGGAGGTTTTACACGATGTTATTTTTCTTAAGAGTATTCATTCTAGGTCTATTCTCTGTCACTTCACTTTCTCTTTTCGTCTACCAAGGAATTGAAGTAGTGCACGCCATTACAAGCATGTTTGGCAACCACGAGAGCTAAGACCTGTATATAAAAGATACCCCCTGCTGATCGCAGGGGGTTTTCGTTTGCTTATTTATTGTCATCTGGTGCAGGTTGAGGTGTGACAAGTACATGTGTTACTTCTCCCTGCTCTTCCTCATCTACAATAAATGATCCATTGCTATAGCGGTCATTCGCTCTCAGAGTAGAGATATCTAGCGGAATTGTTGCACCCTTCTCTGTATCAATCTCAAGTGTATCGTGCAGTGATGCAGCGATGACAGAAACAATACGATGCGGGTTTTTCTTTAATTCTCTAAGCATCAGAACTCCGCGTTTGGCTCTAGATGTTTTATCAAATTCAGAGAGGTTCATTCGCTTCACAGCCCCTCTTTGCGTCGTCAGCACGAGGACATCGTTCTTTGGATCTATGATCTGGCCAGAGACTACTTCGTCCCCATCCTTCAAGTTGATGCCTTTGACACCGGCCGCTCTCGGACCAACAACACTTACTTCTTCTTCATCAAACCACAATCCATAACCATTTTTCGTCGCAATAAACAATTCCTGCTGTCCTGATGTCACATGGACATCCACGAGCTCATCATCACCTTTTAGATTCAAGGCGACAAGCGGTTTTGAATAGCGCTGCGCTTTATATTGAAGAAGCTCAGTTTTCTTCACCATTCCGCCTTTTGTAAAGAACAGAAGATACGATTTTTCATCAAATTCTTTAATTGGAATGGCTTTTTGGATGGATTCATCACGATCAATCGAAATGATATTCGTAATATGCTGCCCCATGTCTTTCCAGCGTATGTCTGGCAGCTGATGCACAGGACAATAAATGTAGCTCCCTTTATTCGTGAATAGTAGGAGGACATCCGTTGTATTCATTTCAAACTGATGAATCAGGCGGTCTGTATCCTTCATGCCAAAGTCCTTACCGTTAGAAGCAGCATAGGAGCGCTGACTTGTCCGTTTGATGTACCCATCCTTCGTCACCGTGACGTAAACATCCTCTGAGGCAATCATTACTTCTAGGTTAATCTTAATTTCTTCAATTTTTTCCTCAATGACAGAGCGTCTGTCATCAGCATATGTCTTTTTGAGCTTTTTCAAACTGTTTGTAATGACCTTTAACAGCTTTTTCTCGTTACCTAAAATGTCTTCAAGTTCTGCTATACGCACATCAAGCTCATTCGCTTCGTCTCTCAATTGCGTAATATCTGTATTCGTTAAACGATATAACTGAAGGGAAACAATCGCTTCTGATTGTGCTTCTGTAAAGTCATATTTCACCATCAAGTTGTTTTTCGCATCTCGTTTATCATTGGAGGAGCGGATTGTGGCAATGACTTCATCTAAAATGGATAGCGCCTTAATTAATCCATCTACAATATGGTGGCGCTCCTTCGCTTTTCGAAGCTCATATGCTGAACGGTTCGTCACTACTTCTTTTTGATGGGCAATATATGCATCAAGTATAGTTGTCAGCGTCATTAAGGTTGGTCTACGATTATGTATCGCTACCATATTAAAGTTATATGGAATTTGCAGATCTGAGTTTTTATATAAGAAATTCAAAACGCCATTTGCATCCGCTTCTTTTTTCAGCTCTACTACGATTCGAAGCCCAGTCCGGTCAGTCTCGTCTCGAACCTCTGAAATTCCTTCCACTTTTCTTTCAATTCGGAACTCGTCCATTTTTTTAACAAGGTTGGCTTTATTCACTTCATAAGGAATTTCTGTGATCACAATTTGCTGGCGGCCGCCGCGGATGGTTTCAATCTCCGCTTTCCCGCGAATCATGATCTTTCCTTTGCCTGTTTCATAAGCCTTCTTAATGCCGTCTATCCCTTGAATGATACCGCCTGTTGGGAAATCTGGACCTTTGATGACTGTCATTAAATCCTCAACCGTACAATGCGGCTGTTCGATTCGTTTAATGACACCATCAATCACTTCTCCTAGATGATGCGGCGGGATATCAGTGGCATAACCAGCGGAAATGCCTGTTGATCCATTCACGAGAAGGTTTGGGAACATCGCTGGTAAAACAACAGGCTCCTTGCTTGTATCATCAAAGTTTGCGACAAACTCGACCGTTTCCTTGTCTAAGTCCTTTAAGAGCTCTGAAGCAATCGCAGATAGCCTTGCTTCTGTATAACGCATGGCAGCAGGCGGATCACCATCGATACTCCCGTTATTTCCATGCATCTCAATGAGCACATTCCGCACTTTCCAATCCTGACTCATTCTCACCATTGCTTCATAAACAGATGAGTCACCGTGCGGATGATAGTTACCAATCACGTTACCGACTGTTTTCGCGGCTTTACGGAAGTTTTTATCTTGCGTGTTTCCTTCTGCGTACATCGCATATAAGATTCTTCGTTGTACAGGCTTTAATCCATCTCGCGCATCTGGAAGCGCACGATCTTGGATAATATATTTACTATAGCGACCAAATCGGTCTCCGATGACTTCTTCTAACGGTAAATCATGAAATCGTTCTTGTTGTGCCATGTTTAAACCTCCTCAGCTAGCGACAAGTTTTCATTTTCAAGAATGTTACTTTCCTCATCAAGTCCAAAGGCGACATTCTTTTCAATCCATTTACGACGTGGTTCTACTTTGTCACCCATTAATGTCGTGACGCGGCGTTCCACTCGTGCAGCATCGTCGATTTTGACTCTGACAAGTGTTCTCGATTCTGGATTCATTGTCGTTTCCCATAGCTGGTCGGCGTTCATTTCACCTAAACCTTTATAGCGCTGAATCGTGTACCCTTTTCCAACTTTCTTCAGTACGTCATCCATTTCTTCATCAGACCATGCGTACTCAATGACTTCTTTTTTCCCTGAGCCTTTGCTGACTTTATATAAAGGCGGTAGTGCAATAAACACCTTGCCATGCTCAATCAGCGGCTTCATATAGCGGTAGAAGAACGTGAGCAGAAGCACTTGAATATGCGCTCCATCTGTATCAGCATCTGTCATGATCACGATTTTGTCATAATTGATGTCTTCTACATTAAAATCGACACCGACGCCTCCACCGATCGCATGAATAATCGTGTTGATTTCTTCATTTTTGAAAATATCAGCAAGTTTCGCTTTTTCTGTGTTAATGACCTTTCCACGAAGCGGCAGCACCGCTTGGAATTTACGGTCACGTCCTTGTTTTGCTGACCCGCCTGCTGAGTCTCCCTCTACTAGGTACAACTCATTTCTTGCCGGGTTTCTAGATTGAGCAGGTGTTAATTTTCCGCTCAGGGTCGCTTCGGACTTCTTCCGTTTCTTGCCGCTCCTTGCTTCTTCACGTGCTCTTCTAGCAGCTTCTCTTGCCTGCTGCGCTTTAATCGCTTTTCTCACAAGAAGAGTCGCTGTTTCACGGTTTTCTTCAAGGAAATAAGCTAGCTTTTCAGAAATAACAGCATCAACAGCTGAGCGAGCCTCACTTGTCCCAAGCTTTCCTTTTGTCTGACCTTCAAATTGAAGCAGTTCTTCAGGAATTCTGACAGAAATAATAGCAGATAGCCCTTCGCGAATATCAGTGCCCTCTAAATTTTTGTCTTTTTCTTTTAAAAGTGCGACTTTGCGCGCATATTCATTAAAGGCTCTCGTCATCGCTGTTTTGGCACCAGACTCATGTGTACCACCATCTTTTGTTCTCACGTTATTGACGAAAGAAAGAATATTTTCCGAGTAGCCGTCATTGAATTGAAATGCAAAATCTACTTCGATGGATTGATGCTCTCCTTCAAATGAGACTACTTCACTCAGAACATCTTTTTCTTCATTTAAATAAGCAACGAAGGCTTCAATGCCTGTCTCATAATAAAAGGTTTCTTGTACATCATGTCGTTCATCAATCAGCTCTATTTTTAATCCTTTTAATAAAAAGGCAGATTCTCTTAAACGTTCTGATAATGTATCGAAATTATAGGTGGTGACACTGAACATGGATCGATCTGGTTTAAAATGAATCAGTGTTCCGGTTTTTTTCGTTTTTCCGACTTTTTCAAGTGACGTCACAGGTTTTCCGCCGTTTTCAAAACGCTGATGATAGATATAGCCATCACGTTCAATTGTGACGGTAAGCCACTCTGACAGCGCGTTTACAACAGATGCCCCAACTCCGTGAAGCCCACCACTTGTTTTATATCCGCCTTGACCAAATTTTCCCCCTGCGTGAAGGACCGTTAAAATGATCTCAGGTGTCGGTTTTCCAAGCTTATGCATACCAGTAGGCATTCCACGTCCTTTATCCTGGACGGAAATGCTGTTATCTTTATGTATTTTGACAACGATATGTTCTCCATGGCCAGCGAGTACTTCATCGACAGAGTTGTCTACAATCTCATAGACAAGGTGATGAAGACCGCGTGAATCCGTTGACCCAATATACATTCCTGGACGTTTACGGACCGCTTCAAGTCCCTCTAGCACCTGAATAGAATCATCGTTATAATCTACTTGCTGCTTTTTAACCAAATGCTTAATCCCCTTTCACTAACAAACATAACCGGCAAACCATCAGTTGATCTCTCTAGATTTTAATGATGATCATGCTGCTCATTACTGTCTACTTTAATAAGCTGCATCATCACCATGCATGTGTTTCAACAAAACATGCTCCTTTGCACGGCTATGAGAATGTTCTACATTCTGCAATGAGAACTAGAAGTCCATTATAAACAAGACTGTTTGATAAGCCAAATGCAATCATATGATGATTTTCACAAATAAGAACAAATGTTCTATCTTTATCTTATCGCTCTTTTTCTTGATATGCAAGATCACCGATATGTCCCTGTCGCCTTATTTTATCGCTTTCTTCTAGAATCGCAAATATATTTCTGCAACAAAAAAGCAAAAATCCTTGAAAACCAAGGATTTTTGACGATTTAATGAGTTTTTGTCATTGCATGAGCCACCTTGATACATAAATCCATGATGGCAACCTTGCCATTTTCCTCAATCAGCCTTTTCGCTTCTTCGTGATAGATGCCTTGCTGCGCCCAAAAAACAGGTGCGTCGATTTCAAGAAATTCTTCAGCCACCTCGGGCAAAAACTCTGAACGTCTGAAAACATTCACAATATCAACAGGCTCTTTGATCTCTTTTAGTGAAGCGACTGCTTTCACACCAAGTGCTTCATCGATCGTTGGATTCACCGGAATGATCTCATAACCGGCATCCTGCATTGCTTTAGACACCATATAAGACGTTCGGTGCGGCTGATCTGATAATCCAACAACAGCAATTCTTTTACTGCTCTTTAAAATACGACCAATTTCTTGTTTCGAAGGATGATTCATCCAAACACCCCTTTTCCTCTATTTTAGCGAACTTCTGCTTAAAAACAAAGCTGAATCCATCTGCATTTGATTTTTTCAAAAAAAGATCCCCATGTTTTTCATAAGATCATGTTAAAATGTAAGACAAGAGGGAGAATATAAAGGAGTTATGCAGATGTTAATTGCTTTGATGTTTATTTTGGCTTATCTTCTCGGCAGTATTCCATCCGGTCTCATTGTCGGGAAAGCTGCAAAGGGTATTGATATCCGTGAACATGGCAGCGGAAACCTAGGTGCAACGAATGCATTTCGTACGCTTGGCATAAAAGCAGGGTCTATTGTTATTTCTGCTGATATTTTAAAAGGGACTCTCGCTTCTGCTTTACCGTTTTTCATGCAACTGGACATTCATCCCTTATTAGCGGGGGTTGCTGCTGTTATCGGTCACAGCTTTCCTATCTTTGCAAAATTTAAAGGGGGAAAAGCAGTCGCTACATCTGGCGGCGTGTTATTATTTTATGCCCCGTTCTTATTTATCACGATGATCGCTGCTTTTTTCTTATTTTTATACATTAGTAAATATGTATCATTATCATCTATGCTGACCGGGATCTATACGTTCATTTACAGCATATTCACCAAAGACGTATTTTTAATCATTGTTGTTGCCGTTCTTGCTGGTTTTGTGATTTACAGACACATCGCCAACCTCAAACGAATCCTCAACAAAACTGAACCGAAAATCAAATGGCTCTAGCCGTTTCATAAGTTTCATTCTGTGGTAAAAGTAAAGAAAAGCTGTTTTTTTGCATCCTGCATTTTAAAAAACAGCATGACTTCAAAAAAGGGGCGATCACATTGAAATTAACGATTAAAGAAGATGCACTCAATTGGTACAAGGATGAATTAGATTTAGAAAAAGGTGATCAAGTTCGCTTTTTTGTGAGATATGGCGGGTGCAGTAATGTACAAAAAGGCTTTTCTCTCGGCGTCGCAAAAGATGAACCTCAAAATGCCGGCGCAACCGCTGAAATAGAAGGTATTACTTTCTTTGTGGAAGAAAGTGATATTTGGTATTTTGACAACCATGATCTGCATATTGATTATAACGAGTCTGTAAAAGAACCAGAATTTCATTATGAATAAACAAAAAAGATACCTCATCCCTCGGGTATCTTTTTTGTATTATCCTTCAATATATAGCCCATATTCCTGAATGTTTCCTAAAGACCGCTCCTTTTGCAGGATTCTTTTTTGCGTTTCACCGATCAAGTCAAAGTGAGGAAACCCTGCGCGGTCATGAATCCATTCTTTTTTAAGTCCATGCTTTTTTCCCCACTCAATTAAGTGTTTCATATCCTGACAGGCTGCTTTAGTGACGGTATTGGCATGCGGGAAACGGTCATCAAGCCAATAATGGGTTAAAAACGCTATTTCTCCTTGCTGAACAGCTGATTTCCACGCATTTAAATCGCTTCTTTTAATACCAAACGCCATGAATTAAACCTGCTTCTTCGACTGTTCATATACTTTGTGCCAGGCAGGAAATGCTTTTCTAAATTGAATCGGTCTAAAGGTGTCTTTGTCTACACAAATATGCGAGGTTGTCCCTGTAATCGCTGTTTGTCCATCAGGCTTTTGAATTTCGTAGCCATATACCGTTTTGAGTCCATTGTATTCTTCAATCCAAGTATGAACGGTCGCTGTTTCACCGTACAAGAGTGGTTTTTTATATTTCACCTGCAAATCTATAACGGGTGCAAGAGCGCCTTCTGCTTCTAGCTGTGCATAGGAAAATCCTAATTCTTTAATCAGTGCTGTTCTACCGACTTCCATCCAGATTAAATAATTGGCATGATACACAATGCCCATTTGGTCTGTTTCTGCATAACGAACTTCTATTTCTTTTTTAGATACATACACGTTTTCATCGCTCTCCTATCAAAACCTAAGGTCTCTGCCATTTTACCACAATCGAAATGGTTCTTCTAAAAGGAGGCAATAAAATAAACCAGGAATCCCTGGTTTATTCAGTATAGCCATTTTTTCTTGCTGCTTCTTCGTCCTTAATCTCAGAACGCATGGCATCAATGCTCATTTTTCGATTTTCATTTTTTTGCTTGATCATCTGTTTTTCTTGATCTGTCGAAAGGGCCATCGCTGCTTCAGATTCATCGATATTGTCAAGGGTGTTTTCGATCATATCTTGCAGCTTTTCAACATTATCAGAACGATCATCTGGATTGGATTGATATGACTTTTCATTCATCTTAATACCCTCCTTATTCGCCCTTCGTCTGGATCACATCAGGCTGTTCATTTGATTTATTATGCATCTTTTTACCTTTATTGCGTTTGTATGCGACAGGTTTTGTCCCTAAATGGTCTGGTGTAAACTGTGCTTGTTTATCATGCTCTCTACCCATCATTCATCCCTCCCTCTTCTTTAGGATGAACGAAAAAGGAGAATTCATAACTTATTTCTGTCTAAACCGCTCTTCCAACTTTTCTTCAAGTTGGTTTAAAAATTCCTCATTGCTTAATAATTCTTTTTTATTTTCAAGTACAAGCTCTTCAAATGTACGTCGTTTTCTTCTTCTCATTGTACTCACCTCCAGTAGTTGTATTTCATTTTCGCCAAAACATTTAGAAAATAAGCAAAAAAGCTGAATCATTATAGACCCAGCTCTTGCTCAATTTCTTTTTTTGTCAGCATTTGATGCTTCACAGACACGATGCGTCCTTTTTCATCTAATATGTATGTCGTGGGGTATGAAAGCACTTGATATCGTGCTTGAATGCCTTTTTGATCCAATAAAATAGGAAAGCTCAACTTTAATTCATCTGCAAATGCTGCAACATGATCTACACTTTTTTCAGTGGTCGTCAAATTCACTGCCAGTACTTCGACCTGATCATATTCGCTTCTAATGGCGTCTAGATCCGGCATTTCTGTCCTGCATGGCTTACACCATGTCGCCCAAAAATTGACGAGCACCTTTTTCCCTTGGTAATCAGATAACGAGGCCGTTTGACCGTCTAAGGTTTTCAGTTCAAAGTCAGGGGCTTGATCCCCTTTTTCAAGACCGATTGCGGGCTCTTTCGGTTCAAGTAAATTCCACACAAGTAAACCAATCAACAAAAGTAAAACAGCGCTTGCTATTCCTTTTTTCCACATGATGGATCCTCCACTATTTTAAAAAAGAAGAGAAAGCTGTTTAGGCGCCTTCTCTTCTTTGCTGTATGAGTATTAGTTGCTTGCCAATTTTTCACGAAGTACCATTTGAAGGATACCGCCATGACGATAGTAGTCAATTTCGACTTCACTATCAAAACGAACAACCACTTCAAATGTTTTCTCATTGCCATCTGTATCAATTGCTTTCACAGTGACAAGATCACGTGGACGAACAGTTTCATCAACATGAACTTCAAATGTTTCAGTTCCTGTTAGACCATAAGTTTCTGCACTTTCTCCGTCTTTAAACTGTAAAGGAAGTACGCCCATGAAGACAAGGTTACTTCTATGGATACGCTCGAAGCTTTCAGCTAGAACAAATTTAATTCCAAGAAGGTTTGTTCCTTTTGCAGCCCAGTCACGTGAAGAACCCATTCCGTAGTCTTTACCTGCTAATATTGCAAGACCTGTACCATCTTCTTTATAACGCATACATGCATCATAAATGGATGTCACTTCACCAGTTGGCCAATAAGTTGTATATCCACCTTCTGTTCCTGGTGCGATTTGGTTCTTAATACGGATGTTTGCAAAAGTACCTCTCATCATGACATGGTGGTTACCACGGCGAGATCCGTATGAGTTAAAGTCTCTAGGTGATACGCCTCTTTCTTGCAAGTATTTACCCGCAGGTGTGTCTTTACCAATCGCTCCAGCAGGAGAAATATGGTCAGTCGTCACAGAGTCACCGAACTTCGCAACGACGCGCAAGCCTTTAAGCGGTTCAACTTTACCAGGTTCAACTGATAGGTTTTCAAAGAATGGCGGGTTATCAATGTATGTGGAATTTTCATCCCATTTGTACAATGCATCATCCGTCGTTTTAATTTCATTCCAGCGATCATTGTTGTCAAAAACAGTTTCATACTCTGAACGGAAGAGTTCAGGTGTGACTGTGCTTTTGACGACACTGTTGATTTCGTCCATTGATGGCCAAATGTCATTGAAATAAACGTTCTCACCATTTTTATCGACACCGATAGGGTCTTTTGTTAAATCGATATTGACCGTACCAGCAAGTGCATACGCCACAACTAATGGTGGAGATGCAAGGTAGTTTCCTTTCACAAGCGGATGGATACGACCTTCAAAGTTACGGTTACCTGATAAAACAGAAGTGATCAGCAGATCATTTTCAGAGACAGCATCTTCAATTTCTTGTGCAAGCGGTCCTGAGTTTCCGATACATGTTGTACAGCCATACCCAACGATATTAAACCCGAGGTCTCTTAAGTATGGAAGAAGTCCTGAGTTCACGAGGTATCCTGTCACAACCTTAGAACCTGGCGCAAGTGACGTTTTCACGTAGTTTGGCACCTTCATGCCAAGCTCACTTGCTTTCTTCGCAACAAGACCTGCTCCGATCAAGACGTATGGGTTCGATGTATTCGTACAGCTCGTAATCGCTGCAATCGCAATCGCACCTGTCTTCATCACAGCTTTTTCACCATTTGCTAGATCAAATTCAATTTGTTTATCCAGCTCTGATTTTTCTAAGCCAAACCCTTGGTTACCAGCTGGGCTTTCAATGTGCTGATGGAATGTTTCTTTCATTTCAGAAAGTGGAATCAAATCTTGTGGACGCTTTGGACCAGATAAGTTTGATTCAATTTGAGAAAGGTCAATTTCCACAACATCCGTAAAAATTGGCTCTTCTGCATCTGGCGTATAGAATAAGCCATTTGCGCGAGAATATTCTTCAACGATATTAATTTGCTCTTCATCACGTCCAGTCAGGCGAAGGTAAGCAAGAGCTTCCTCATCTACTGGGAAGAATCCGCAAGTTGCCCCGTATTCAGGCGCCATGTTCGCAATCGTTGCACGATCCGCTAACGGCAGCTGTGCAACGCCAGGTCCGAAGAATTCAACGAATTTGTTCACTACGCCTTTTTCACGAAGAACTTGTGTCACTTTTAGTGCAAGGTCAGTTGCAGTTGTTCCGTTTGGAAGCTCTCCAACTAATTTAGCACCAATGACTTCTGGTACTGGGAAGTATGAAGGCTGACCAAGCATACCAGCTTCTGCTTCAATACCACCAACACCCCATCCAAGGACGCCGATCCCGTTGATCATGGTTGTATGAGAGTCAGTACCAACCAATGTATCTGGGTAAGTGATGATCTCGCCATCTTCTTCAATGGCATGAACAACACTTGCAAGGTACTCTAAGTTTACTTGGTGAACAATTCCTGTTGCAGGCGGAACAGCTTGATAATTATTAAACGCTTTCTTTGCCCAGCTAAGGAAGTTATAACGCTCTGCGTTACGTTCGAATTCTAAATCCATGTTAATGTTTAATGCATCTTCAGTTCCAGCTTTATCAACTTGTACTGAGTGGTCAATGACAAGGTCAACTGGAATTTCAGGGTTGATTTTATCCGGATCCCCACCTACATCTGCCATTGCTTTTCTTAAAGAAGCAAGGTCAACGACGGCTGGTACACCCGTGAAGTCTTGTAAAATAACACGAGAAGGTTTAAATGGAACATCAATTTCTTTGACCTCGGCAGTTCCCCATTTTGCCAAGTTTTCAACGTGTTCCTTTTTGATCACTCTACCGTCTACTTGGCGAAGCACTGATTCTAAAAGTACCTTAATGGAATAAGGCAGCTTAGAAACGTTTCCGATTCCTTGTTTCTCTAGTGCTTCTAACGAATAATAGTGATACGTTTTCCCATTTGTCGAAAACGTTTTTCTAGATTGAAAAGCGTCTTGTTTAGCGACTTGCTGCTGTTTCGACATATCCAAAATCCCCCTTTTGATGATCAAGATCAATTTCAATTCTCAGAAAAATCGTCGTATTTCACCACAATTTTCTCACAATTTCATCTTAAAACAAATTCATACATAAGTAAATAACAATGCTTTTATTAAATTCAATAAGTTTATCTTATCATTAGGAAATGATTACTCTTCATAATCGAGGCAGAGCGGGTTCATACTACAATTGAGGTGATAGAACATGACAAAACGTAAAGCCAATCATGTGATTAACGGCATGAACGCAGCCAAAAGCCAAGGAAATGGTGCAGGCTATATTGAAGATGACCAACTCGTTTTAACAGAAGCACAAAGACAAAACAATAAAAAACGTAAAAAAAATCAATAAGAAAGGAGCCAGTATCATGACGAATAAAAACACAGGAAAAGACATCCGTCAAAACTCGCCTAAGGAGCATCAAAGTGGGCAACCTGAGCCATTATCAGGCAGTAAAAAAGTGAAAAACCGCAACCATACAAGACAAAAGCACAATTCTCATCACGATATGTAAACATTCTCCTCTCATCCCGTGGCAAAGCGGGATGTTTTAGGTCTTTCACACATTTCAGTTCTCAACATATCATTTATTATGAGATGTGATGGAGGAGTGTTTATGGAGAATGAAAAGCAATCGAATTCCTCTGATTTTCTTGAAATAGACGATTGGCTCAATGTTTTAATGGACGATCCATTTGCTTGGTATGATGAACACCTCCCAATTGACCTTTATGAAACAAGCCGTGATTATATTATTGAGATTGATGTCTCCACCCTGTCGATCACTGATGTAAAGCTGACCTTCGCTGGACATGAGCTCACTCTCGCTTACACAGTACAAAAGCCCAATGATAAAAGCGAACAACCAATTGAAAAGAGTGTCATGCTCCCTTTTTATTTGAACGACAAAGAGATTGAAACAGAATACGAAAACCGAATCATTTCGATAAAAATTAAAAAAAGTTCTGACCATTCAAGCGGTGCATTTTCCTTTCAAATCCCGCACTTCAAACATTAAGAGCCCACCTTCATTTGGTGGGCTCTCTTCCGTTCGTGTCAAGTCAATACCTTTTGCGAACCACCATGGCCAAATAGTAGAGTCGCTATATGATAAGGTATTCTTTTGCTATTAGATAGTTTGGGTTTTTCTAGTAAATGGGCAGTTATGAATGAAAAAAGGCGTTCATAGAGATAAGAGACATACATTTTTGTTATTTTCTTCTATCATTTCTTCATGTAAAATAAGATAGAGAGACGAGGGGTATAAGGAGTGAGAACATGTTAAGCGGCTGGTTTTTGTGGTTCATTTTATTTTGGGGCACGGTGATGATCGGTTTACTCGCAATCGGTGGCTTTTTTATGTTTCGCAAATTTTTAAAACGATTGCCGAAGGAAGATGGGAAATCAGAGCTTGATTGGCAGGATGAATATATTCAAAAGAGCCTTCACCTATGGCGGGAAGAAGACAAACAGCTTTTAAATGAACTTGTATTACCTGTTCCAGAGCTGTTTAGAGATGTCGCCAAAGAAAAAATTGCAGGCAAAATTGGCGAGCTGGCATTAAAAGAACAAGCTGCCAGCATTAATTTAGACTTAATCATTCGCGGCTATATTATCGCTACACCAAAGCGTGATCATAAGTTTTTATTGAAACGCCTTCAAGAAAAAAACATCGATCATACGCCATATGAAGCATTATTAAAATAACCTCCTTATAAAAGGAGGTTTCAGCGTGTAGACAAACCCTCGCATTCGTTGTCAGTCCTGCGTGCTGGTGCTCACGAATGTCAAATTCGCTCCGCGCCAGTACTCGTCTTTCCTAGACTTCAAAGGTTTTCTATCACGCTGAAAAGAAGACAAAGTGCTAAAATCAAGATCATTTTAGCACTTTGTCAACAATCTGGGTTTAATTCATTTGAACCTGCTGAGGGTCTAGTTGCTTAGATATCTTTCTAAACGACAAATACATGGCAACGCGCCAAGGTACAATCATGCCAAAGGCAAGTATCCAAAACATTCCGCTTAGAGAGCCATAATCAATAGAAGAACTCAGGATCGTCTTCATTCCGATACGAAGAACAAGAAGTCCAATGAGAATAAATACAAATGCTTTTGACCGCTTTAAGTAAATCTCATTCCCTCTAATTTCAAACTTCGATGTTTTGATTAAAAAGATGGAGAAAAACATCCCCACTGTGATTGCCTCAAGAAATTCAGCCCCAGTTACCTGAAACATTGGAACAAAAAACATCAAAGCTCCAGTGCTCATGAAAATAGGAGGTAATATAATTTTTTTCGCAGTTGCCGGTTTTGCAGATGACTTAATGCGAATAAACATGACGGCTACCGCCATACATACCGCAATTATTGAAGAGATCAAGACCATCATATCAAATCATTCCTTTATTCTTTAAGGTCAGCCTATGTATAATATACTCCAATTGACGAAAAAAAACCATTCGCCGCGACTGTAGAAAACGATTTCAAAAGCCAGTAAATCCGCCAAAAAAGGAAGAGAACATGATGATAATCCATGTGAGAAGATCAAAGAACAGCAATAGCCCTACCACAATCATAATGATCCCACCAATTTTCATGATAAGCTGCTGACGCTTCCTGATCCATGCCATTTTCGTGATGAAGAAAGATAGAATAAAAAACGGGACGGCAAATCCAAGGACATATGCAATCATATAAGGCACAGCCAACTCTGGATTGTTACTAGCAAGTGCGATAACGGCCGATAAAATTGGTCCTGTACAAGGTGTCCATCCAGCGGCAAAGCCCATTCCGATGAGAATCGACCCCAAAAAACCAGCAGGTCGGTTTTTGAACTGCATCCTCTTTTCTCCCATGAGGAAAGAAGGCTGAAATACACCAAGCGTCATAAAGCCAAAGAAAATAATGAGAATGGCTCCAACCTGGCGAATCGCTTGATGGTAATCATCAAAAAACTTCCCAACAAACGATGTTCCAAAGCCAATCGCAATAAAGATAATAGAGAACCCAACTAAAAAGAATAAGGTATGAAGTAGACTTCTTCTTCTCAGCATCACCTTCTCAGATTTCACTTCATCCATACTAACGCCCGTAATATACGATAAAAAGGCTGGATAAAGCGGTAGACAGCATGGTGAGATAAAAGAAAGAAACCCTGCTCCAAAGGCTAAAAAGAAATTCAAATCTGTCAAAACAACACCCCCTTCTTACAATATACAATAAGAGATGACAAAATCATTTCATTTTTTTTACATCCTCTCAATAAAGATGGTCTATTCTCTTAAAACCTTATATAATTTAATTTGACATCAAGATAATGAATCCTTTAAATTTGAAAATAAACCTTAAAATGGATATAATAGAATCGATTCTTTTTATCAAGATTTGCATGAAAGGAACATGACTTTGGTAAAAACATCATTATTAACTCAAATCGAAGAAAAAAGAGAAGAGCTGATGAAAGTTGTCTTGCACAATGGGATGACATCAACAGTAACCATCGAACATAGCCAGCAGCTAGATCATCTCCTCTTACAATATCAACGACACTTACACTCAAACTCAGCCAACTAATCATATCTCATGATATTTATCATGCTGCACGATTTTTAGAACAGTTGATATGTGTGACCATAAACGAAACAAAAACCTCTGAATAACAGGGGTTTTTGTTTTTTAGCAATAAGCTGAAGCCAAAATAAAAACCACCTTCCCTGCTTCATTTAGGCAAGTACAGTGGTTTTAAAGCGTCTGATGAAGGTGAATTCAATAAAGAAAGGACAACGCTTGTCCATTCTTTATAACCATGTTCCATCTATGATCATAATATCGTACGTATTATTTCGCTTGGTTGTTCATGGCTTTCATCATTTGATTGATTTTCTTCTGGGACGGTTTCATGCCCATTTGCATCATCATCATTCGAAGCATTTGTTCGTTAATTGGTGGATTCTTTTTCAAGTAGCTCATCATATACTTACGAGCAATAAAGAATCCGAGTGCAACTCCTGCAAGCAGTGCAACAACGCCTACAAGGATGACAACCCATAAATCCATAATTCTTCCTCCTTCATGTTGTCTCGTATAAAGTGTACTAAACAAAAGGCTATTATACAACATTTCACGTTCAATTTTATTTTTTTAAACAAAATTCCTCACTTTTACCGGATTGAGCCACCCGTGCTTCTTTGAACCGAAGTCCATCGCAAGGAAGCAAGGACTGATTTTTCTCAGCACTTCAAAAAATACTGCTTCTGCTTCATAACTGCCGGTAGCAGACATTTGGATATAGCGATCTTTTATGATAAATGCAGCCGTTCCTTTTCCATCAGGTAAGGAAGCGCTGTATATCGAGCCAATTTGTGTATAGTGAATATTCGTTAAGTTGTTCATTAATCGCTGGTGCATATGAAAAGCAGGGATTCGTTTCGTCACGTAATCCACTTGTTTCACAAGCATCACCAACTCATCTTCCGTGCGATTCGTCCAGTGTAACGACTCAAACAAATGAAACAAAATTGATTCTCTGCCAAAATAATGATGCGCAAATTCATCCTCAATCCAATAAATATAATAATGGCGTTCCATGTCTATCCCTTCCTTTCACATTTCGTCAATCTCGTATATTGCTTGTATTATACAAAAATGTGAAAGAAAGAATTGTCTATATATGAAGCAAGAAGAAACTAGTTTTGTCAAAAAAACAAGAAAAAAGAAAAAAGTTTGCAGAGCGGATGAAAATGCTCTGCAAACAGTTGAAAAAAAGCATGATGCATGGAGACTAATTATTTGTTCAGCTTCGCTTTCACTCTGCTGACGACATTGCTGACCGTAAAGCCGTATTTCTCAATAATGGTTTCACCAGGTGCAGATGCGCCAAATTTATCAATAGCAATTACGTCACCATCAAGACCAGTGTAACGCTCCCAGCCAAGTGAAGCTCCCATTTCAATCGCAATACGAGCCCGCACTACTGTAGGAAGGACTGATTCTTTGTATTCGTCAGACTGCTGATCGAAACGATCCCATGCAGGAAGACTAACAACAGACGCGCGAATTCCTTCTTTTTCAAGTGCTTTTTGCGCTTCAATCGCTAAACCGACTTCAGATCCAGAAGCGAGTAGAAGTGCTTCAGGCTGTGCATCAGCAGCTTCAACGACGACGTATCCACCCTTTTCTACTCCCTCATATGCCTTCTCAGGTGCTTGATCAATCGTTGGAAGGTTTTGACGAGTCAGAACTAGTGCTGTCGGTTTATCCGTTGAAGATACAGCAAGTTTCCATGCTGCAGCTGTCTCGTTCCCATCCGCAGGGCGAATGACAGAAAGGTTTGGCATTGCACGTAATGAAGCAAGCTGTTCAACCGGCTCATGCGTCGGACCATCTTCACCAACAGCGATACTGTCATGAGTAAAGACATAAGTAACTGGAAGTCCCATTAATGCAGCAAGACGAATTGCTGGTCTTAAGTAATCTGAGAAAACAAAGAACGTTCCGCCGAATACACGAAGACCACCGTGAAGCGCCATACCGTTTAACGCGGCACCCATTGCAAATTCTCTAACACCGAACCAAATGTTCTTACCCGCATAATGATCTTTACCAAAATCGTCTGTGTTTTTAATCGTTGTTTTGTTTGAACCTGCAAGGTCAGCAGAACCACCAATGAAGAAAGGTACTTGCTTCGCAATGCCATTTAATACTTCGCCTGAAGAAGCGCGGGAGGCAAGACTTGAGCCTGCTTCATAAACAGGAACCTCTTGATCCCAATTCTCAGGAAGTTTTCCTTCAATCGCAAGCTTCAATTGAGCTGCAAGCTCAGGGTATTCTTTTTCATATTGCGCAAATTGTTCATTCCAAGCTGCTTCTTTTTTCTGACCAGCGTCTTTTACAGCTTCTTTGAAATGATCGTACACTTCAGAAGGTACATGGAAATCTTCTTCAAACGTCCAAGAGTAAGCTTCCTTCGTCAGCTTAGCTTCATCGCTGCCAAGTGGTGCACCATGCACACCAGACGTTCCTGCACGGTTTGGCGATCCGAAACCGATGGTTGTTTTCACTTCAATCAGTGTAGGTCTGTCTGTGCTTTGTTTCGCCTTTTCGATAGCAGCCGTCACTTCTTCAATGTTGTTACCGTCTTTTACGTAAAGAACTTCCCAGTTCATCGCTTCAAAACGATTCTTCACATTTTCAGAGAATGAACGATCTAGATCGCCATCTAAAGAAATATCATTTGAATCATAAAGAACAATTAAACGCCCTAAGCCTAAATGACCAGCAAGAGAAGCAGCTTCAGAGGAAATCCCCTCCATTAAGTCTCCATCTCCGCAAATGCTGTATGTATAGTGATCTACAACATTAAAGTTGTCTTTGTTATACGTTTCCGCAAGATGTCTTTCTGCAAGTGCCATACCAACTGCCATGGCAATCCCTTGTCCTAAAGGACCTGTTGTGGCATCTACGCCCTCTGTATGTCCAAATTCAGGATGTCCAGGTGTTTTGCTCCCCCATTGGCGGAATTGCTTTAGATCATCGATGCTCAGGTTGTATCCGCTTAAATGAAGCATGCTATATAGAAGCATAGAACCATGTCCAGCAGATAATACAAAACGGTCTCTGTTAAACCAATTTGGGTTTTGCGGACTTACGTTTAAGTGATTCGTCCATAAAGCGTATGCCATTGGTGCAGCACCCATCGGCATTCCAGGGTGACCGGAATTCGCTTTTTCAATTGCGTCTATGGAGAGAGTACGTATTGTTGCAATAGATTTCAATTCAATCGTTTCCATATAAATCCCCTTCCGTATCTTGTGTACACCATTATCATAAATCTACTGTCCTTTTTTCACAACTATTTCACGCTGAAAAAGAGTGATTTTGTCACATTTAGTTTATCGATCACCTAAAAAGTTATGCAAACATGAAAAAAGATGAGAATGTTTTTCCCATCTTTTCAAAATTCAAGAAATCATAAACTTCAATGAAGGTTTTGATCTCTTTCTCTTTTTAATTTTTCTGGTGTGACATCGTTTCCTTCAGGGTCAACGATCTTTACGGTTTTAAGTGTATTTTTCATAGAAGAACGAAAAGCTTTTAAATACTCTTCTCTTAATTGCTTTTGTTCTGTTTTTTCAGCATCTGACAAACCGGTTTCTTTTGACTTTTTTGAAAGCTCATTGATTCTTGCAAGCTGATTTTTAGAAATCATGACTAACTCCTTTAAAACATTTTCTCTACATACTACTAAATATCCATCACTTTGACAACAAATCGAGCTTTAGGTGATCAGACCTTTTTCATATTCTTGATACCTTCTATGAACTGTTGCTTTTGAAATGTCAAAACCTAATGCCTGAAGAGTTGCTGCAATTTCGGCGAATGTCATGTTGTTCTTTCTTAATCGAACAATTTCTGAAATCGGGACTTCAATACGCTCACGGCCAGGGGCATGATCTTGCTGTTTTAAATTCAGTTCGGGCTGATATCCGCGTTCTACAGCTCTTCTCATTCCCCGCTTGATTTTCAGGTTGTGAATTTTTCGTTGATATTCTTCAACGACTCCCACGATCTCAATCACCATTTCATCAGCTTCTGAAAGCTCAAGCTCTCCTCTATGAAACGTACTGTACACCTTCACATTCTCTTTAAAAAGACAATGAAGAAGCGCAATTTTTGCTTGTCCTCTTCCGAGACGTGTTTCATCTTGGATCAGAACAGCATCAATTGACTCTTCTTTTAATGTAGCTAGCATATCAAACACACCATCGCGATCTAAATCATACCCGCTTGCTTTTTCTTTAATGACTTTAACCACATTCATCTTGTGCATAGCAGCTAAAGCCAGTAATTCTTCTTCTTGTCTCTTCAGCGAGGTTTCCTGCTCTTCTTTGACAGTGCTTACTCTCGCGTAGATGATTGCATTCATGTCTTCAATCGACCTTTCTACTGTACTGTTGCAAGTTGATATACGACTGGATGCTCTTTTTTGACTGGTATGACAAGGATGTCACCAGGCTGGATTTCTGTTGAAGCAAGGTCATTGTGCTGAGTCACCCAGTCAATAAACGCATTTTTATCGATTGATTTGCTGTCGTTTACTTGATCAGCTAACCCCCAAAGAGTATCACCTGATTGAACTTCTATTTTAACATATTGATTTGGATCATTATGGCTTGTGACTGCAATAAGTGAGAGAAATATGCCAACGATGAATGAGAATACCCCAATAAAAATAATAGATTCTTTTAACCTCATAATGTCATCTCTCCTAATAGAATGTATGTTCGTTCTTTCTGTCACTTATTATAAATACGAACAAACGTTTCTGTCAAACGTTTTTTTCGAACCTATGTTTGTACTGTTAGGAAAAACATGCTATAATTTCTTTAAAATTGACGTTTTGAGGTGCAAAAGATGACGAAGCTATCAAAAAGACAACTCGATATCCTGACATTCATCAAAGAAGAAGTAAAAAGTAAGGGCTATCCCCCATCCGTTCGTGAAATTGGAGAAGCTGTCGGTCTAGCATCCAGTTCTACGGTTCATGGACATTTAGCTAGATTAGAAACGAAGGGCTTAATTAGAAGAGACCCGACAAAACCTAGAGCGATTGAAGTACTAGATGAAGAGGAAATGAATATTCCAAAGAGTGCTGTAATGAACGTACCAGTCATCGGAAAAGTAACAGCAGGCCTGCCTATTACGGCTGTTGAGAATGTAGAAGAATACTTCCCTCTTCCAGAAACTTTTGCAGCACCAGATGAACAAGTATTTATGCTTGAAATTATGGGAGAAAGTATGATTGACGCAGGTATTTTGGACAAGGACTATGTCATTGTGCGTCAGCAAAGCACTGCTAACAATGGAGATATTGTCGTCGCCATGACAGAGGAAGATGAAGCGACAGTCAAGCGTTTCTATAAAGAAAATACTCACTTTAGATTACAGCCAGAAAATCCATCTATGGAACCGATTATTTTACAGAATGTAAGTATACTAGGTAAAGTGATTGGCGTATTTAGAAATATTCACTAAAAAAAGCCGGTATTTCATCAGCTAATGATGAGAACCGGCTTTTTTTTATGAACAAGAATAGGCAAGAATACTCGAGCTTGGGAAGGAACCAAATGTAAAGTTCGGCCAAATAAAGCCCGTTGTTCTCCCGAATGGCTGTGAGGATAGGACATACATTAAAAATACTTGACCGTTTCTCATAAAGACAATCGTCCATCTTCTAATACATCCCGCAGCGAATTGAACCGATTGCTGCCCTCCACCTGTTTGCCCTGAAATCAGTGATTGCATGCTTTGAGGCTGTGATAATGCTTGCTGATATTGCGAAATAATATGCTGCGGTGGAGCTGGCGGGGCTGATCCACTAGATCCGGATCCAGTGCCTCCTCCTCCGAATGGAAACCCTGGAAATCCTCCAACTTGAGAAGGAAACGACGGAAAACTTTGCATCTGCCTATCATATGGGTACCCATTCCACATACCTTCATACGGATAATACATATTCAACACCACTTTCTTAGACATTCATCACGATAGTATATGTCATAAATGAAAAAGCGTGTTGAACGTCCAAACAGAAATTTTCCCAAAAAGCGTTTTGTTCTTCTTTAGAACGGTTAAATACTAGATATAAAGAAAAATAAAAAAATGAAAACTTTTTGCCACCCTCAAACGTTATATATATAGAAAGAAAAGAAATAAAAAACATTTCAATTTAATACTTGTAATATCACTGTAATCATTGTAACATTTGTAACATAAGAAGTTTTCATTGAGAAAAGGAGGCAATCGCCTTGAAAAAATTATTCGTTTTACTAACTGCTATTATGCTTATGATTTCATTACAATCTACAACATTGGCCGCTTCTAAAAAACCAGCCACTTTGACAAATAAAGAAGCGTTACATATTGCCCTTGATGCACGAGAACACTTTTGGAGTGCGATGTCAGGCTACAAAATTAAAGAACATTCTGATTACAAATTAAAATCATTTAGCTATAAAGACATGACTTACAACTATCTTTCTAAAACATTTGATACGAAGAAAAAACTAAACAGCTACCTATCTCAAGTTTTCACAAAAGATGCCATCAATCAAGGTTTAAAAGACTACCAGTTCATTGTTCATAAAGGTAAAATGGCTGTTCCAGTTGGCGACGGAGACAATATGCTTAATTGGGATAAAGCGACACCTAAACTTGTCTCTAAAAAACAAGCAGTCCGCACATATGAATTCACTGTCCCAACACTTGACGGGCGCAAAGTAAAAAGAACAGTTACGTTCGAAAAAGGACAAAAAGATTGGAAAGTCACAAAAATTGACGCTGTTATCTAAATAAAAACCAGGCCATTAATCGGCCTGGTTTTTATATTGGAGAAAATTCAGTCATGCGTTCTAATGCGTGAGCAAGTGATGCTGCGGTGCGAAATTCATTAAAAGGAAGCCCGAGCTGTACAGCAGTTTGGGCAATTTCTGGTCTGATTCCTGAAATGGTTGTCTCTACTCCAATTAACCGAAGTGATGTAACAAGATCAAAAATTTGCTGAGCCACCATTGTATCAATAATGACAACGCCCGATAAATCAATACATAAATGCTGCACACCTTTTTGTGAGCACTGTTTGAGCGTATTTTCTAAAATAATCTTTGCTCTCGCTGTATCAATATCACCTACTAGCGGCAATAACGCAATATGGCTTTTTAAAACAATGACAGGTGAACTTAGCTCGTAGATCATGTCTCTTTGTGCCACGAGCTTCCTTGTTGTATTTTTCACATATTGTTGGATGAACATATGAATTGATATATTAAATGCCTCTGAAATTAAATCATACCAATAAAAGATGCGGTCAATATCAATATCATCTTGGCGCTGCTTAATAAATTCTTTTAAGTAATGAAGGACCACTCTTTGATTGGACATATATTCTCTCACAACATAATCTAATGGTGTGTTTAAATGCTTCGGGTCACTGGCTAAGTCTTCAGACCACTTCTTAAACTCAGTATGTAAATACGTCTTGTCTTCAATAAGCGCACGTATAAAATGCTGGTAATAATCTTGATTTTGCCGTTTCAGCTCTGATATAATGCTGGAATCTGTTGAACGGTATATTGATTCTGGATCATCATCCTCAATTGAATCATACCAAGTTTCAGTCAGTTTCTCTGCATGTTTCATGAAATAATCGTATAATGCACGGTTCTTATCCATAAGCAAATGTCCCTTCACATTTTCTTCTTGTCTGTCTTTGTATCTTATAGATCAATTGTACACTGAATCTTTTGTCCCTGCTAACTCCAATACGCTCTGATCAAACAAAAAAGACACCTACTCACAGGTGCCTCTCTTTTAGTTTTATTTCACAATAAATAATATTCTTTTCCCATCAGGATACCCACTCATCTGGTGTCCAACCCATGAGCCTGCTCCCCTATTATCAGAAGGGCTGACATATTGAACACTCGCCCCTTTTCCTCCTTCAAGACAAACGGCCATTGGCCACTCATCTCGGTCGAATCCTGGTTTAGTCGGAATGCCTTTTAAAGATTCTTGCCTGCGGGCATCTGCTCCATTTCGGTCTATCGTACACACATGTGAATGCCCTTTTCGAATGGCTTCTTGAATATGACTGCCTGTTTCAGGGTACCGTTCCTTTGGAAATTGAATGACATGATCATATCGATCCGCACCTTTTGCCGCATGTTCCTCCCCAAATCCACTTAACAGCGTGCCCATCCATATCACAAAGCATAAAGCGACAGCAGTCATCCAGCCTCTTCTCATCTTCAAAAGTGTGAGACCTCCTCATTTTTTTCAAGCAGAATCTTGACTTAAAGGGAATGTGTCATTTTAATGTATGAGTCGTTCTCGAATGACATGTGAAAAAAATGAAGAGGCTGAGAGGTCAATGGATCTTTCAAGCGTATACAGATAGACACTTGTTTCCATATAAAAAAGCTTGTCCCCTATGAAGGAAACAAGCTTTAGCCCCTAGCTTTTATTGCGCTTTTGCATAGTTGATAAATTCAACAAAGGCAGCTGTCGCTTTTGGACCGCCATTAATCGTTCCGTTTGAATACCCTGCGTTATGAACCCCAACGATTTGCTGATTTTGATCTAGCATCGCTGAGCCTGAATTTCCGCTAAATGTATCAATCGTATAGTATGCGAGGTTCGTATCTTCTCTTGTCACAGAACCTGACATCTCCCATTGCGAGATCTTGCCAGTCGATCTCATTTTATCACCTGGATATCCAGAAATTTTAATCGTTGTCCCAGTTAAGTTTGTCACCTGACGGATGGAACGGTAACCAACTGTATTGCCAATGTTCGTGTCTGTTTTGATCACGGCAAAATCATATTGGCTCGCACCTGTATTGATATATCCACTTGGTACATAAAACTCTGTCATATTTGCTGACCCATTTACCGCAGTGCTATCATTCATCCCTGGATACACCGATCCTTTAGTACTATAACTCCTCGATGCTGTATTGTACACGCAGTGTCCGTTTGTCAAAATTTTGTTAGGGGCAATCAGTGTCCCCGTGCAGCTTGAGCCGCCAAATGTAATATAAGCAATTGAATTGTATGGTGCTACTCTTGTGTTTGCTACTTTTGTTCTACCATCGTCTCCAATGACGACTTTCGTTTGAGAGTCTTTTAAATATTTTGATAGTGGTTTTACTTTTTCGCCAACAGTAGAAGATAGATCATCCACTTTGTCAAAGGATGAGGGGGATTTCGAATCATTGTGGAAATCACTTGAAGAGATCACCTTTCCATCAGAAGTCACCATGTCATAATCAGACGTTAGTACTGAATCCGATGCCGCATGGGCAAAACTAGGCACACTTAAAGCACCAAAAACGAGTAGAGAAGGGAGTAACATTTTCACCTTTTTCATCATATTCCTCCTTTATGTCCTATATCAAAAATCATACGATTGTTTCATATTGGAGTAAATGAGAGAATATTCTTATTTTTTCAAAATATTTCATTATTAAATTAGGTGTTTTGAATCTTTCCAACTTTCATTCTATCGATCTCACCTTTCTTAATGAAAAGGAAAAACCGCCTAATTGGCGGCCTTTCCTCTTGTTAGCTCCATACATCTTTTACATATCTATTATTATTTGCAAGGGTTGTCAGCCAATTTTCAGCTTCTTCCTTCGAGCATTGTTTCTCGTGTTGATAGAGGTCGATCAGTGTCGCCTCTACGTCTGGTGCCATGACTTTTCCGTCCCCGCATACGTAAAGATACGCACCTTCATCGAGTAATTTGATGAGCATACCGCCGTCTTCTTTTAACAAATGCTGAACATATACTTTTTGGTCTTTGTGACGAGAATAAGCCCGGCGGATGTGAACAACTCCTTTTTGCGCTGCAAGCTGCATTTCCTCAAAATACAGATCATCTTCATGAGGGTGACGGCAGCCAAAATATAGGTGAGCTTCGCCTAGTCGCTTCCCTTCCTTCTGCCACACTTCTCTTGCCTGAACAAATCCTCTAAATGGAGCGATTCCTGTACCAGGTCCGATCATGATCATCGGTGTTTCGGATGAAGGTGGCAGCTGGAATCCTGCCTGCGCTTCGTGAAGGAAGCAGGCGACTTCTTCTCCTTTTTGCAGATCACATAAATAGTTTGATGCGACTCCTGCATATTCACCGCGGCCGCTCCACGCTTTCCCTTTCACAACCGCTACTGTGATACTGACTCTTTTTTCATCGACTTTTGGTGAGCTCGAAATTGAATAATAGCGCGGCTTCAAACCTGGTAAAAGTGCTAAAAATTGCGCAAATGGCATTTCACACGCTTCATATTGATCTAGTAAGTCAAGCATGGTGACTCGTTTCTTTAAAATAGCTTCTTGATATGCTTCACCAGCCATTTGCTCAAGCTCCACGCGGTGAGGCGGACAAACTGTATATGAGGCGAGCTCTCTTAGCTGCGTACGTGTTGCCGGTTCTTGAAGCTCAACATGTGACGCAAGTAATTCTCTTATTTGAATCGGCTGACCTAAAGGTAAGTGATTTGCTTCTTTCTCAGAAGAAAGCTTGATGTGCTGCTTAGGATCTAGATTGAAGCGATCAATCACCCGCTGAACGAGTACATCACGATTTTTCGGAACAATTCCGATATGATCCCCTTCTTTGTATTTTTTCCCTTCAGGTAGTCGCAACTCTATATGTCTTGTTTTCCGCTCACTTTTTTGAGATTGTAATTCTTCATTTTTCAGTACAACAGCTGAAAAGGCACCATATGTTTTCGCCACAGGACGTTCTACTAGCTCATTTGTATAAGCTACTGATAGTTTTGGGTTTTCCTTACCTTTCTCTTGGAAGGTGAGCTGAAATTCTTTTGCTAACTGCTCGAAGACTGTTTTCTGAAATGTTTCTTTATCCTCATCCATATCTCCGCCTGCGTCACCTTCTCCTAAATCAGCTACACGCTTTGCCCCTTTACTTTCAAGTGCTTCGTCAATGAGACGAGGAATACGCTGGTACGTACTTGCCCAATTTCGATCCCCGCATCCAAACACAGCAAACGACACGTTTGTTAAATCCTGCTCTTTATCCTGCGTGACCCAATCCACAAATTTTTTCGCATGGTCAGGCGGATGTCCATTGTATGAAGCGGTCACGATGAAGACTGCACCCTTATCTGGTAATTGGCGTGCATAGTCATCAAGCGGAGCCGTGGTCACATCAAACCCTTTTGCTTTTCCGTCTTCAGCTAATTCATTTGCGATTTGCTGCGCTGTGCCAAGATTTGATCCATATAAAACAAGTAGTGGTGTACCATGACTCTTCACTTTAGACTCTTCAGTCGTTGTGCTTTTTTTCATCTCTTCTTTCGGTGGAGCCATAAAGAGTTGCTGCTTCCTTGGCCGCACTTTGATTTTAAAATCGTTTGGCTTAATCGTTAAAGATTCTTTTAAATCAAGCTCATATGATGTGTGATCAATCAGTTCCAGGTTGTGCAAGACCATTGCCAGCACCATTGTGGCTTCATGAAGAGCAAATTGCATACCAATACATGCACGCTGTCCATTCCCAAAAGGCTTGTAGGCATGCTGCGGGATCTTTTCAGGGTGAAGAAACCGCTCTGGTTTAAATTCTTCCGCATCCTCTCCCCATACTGCTTGATCACGGTGTAATTTAGGAAGCAGAATGGAAACACTTTGGTTCTTTTTAATCGAGTATTTCCCTCCGATGATTGTGTCCTCTTTCGCATACAGAGAGAACGTAGGCGCTGTTGGCCAGAGGCGAAGGGCTTCATTTAAAACCATACGAGTGTAAGTTAGTTTTTGTACCTGCTTAAATGTTGGCAGTTCCCCTTGCAGCACATCATCTGCTTCTTGGACGGCTTTCTTTAATTTTTCTGGATTCTTTAATAAGAAATAAATCGCAAAGGATAACAGTCCACTAGTTGTTTCGTGTCCAGCTATTAAGAAGGTAATGATTTGATAACGGATATTTTCATCTGACAGGCGCTCACCTGTTTCAGGGTCCTTTGCATGAAGCATGAGGGACAGTAAATCATTGCCCGTTTTATCTTGTTTTCTCCGTTCTTGAATAATGTCGTCTACTAATGTCTTCATAAAATCTACATTTTCTTCAAATTCTTTTCTTCTTTTAATCATTAATTTATCTGCAACCGGCAACCTACTCGCTTGTTCCATCGCTTCGTTTAACCCGTTCAGCATGCTTTCGATGAATGGATGCTGATTTTCTTTATAAAAGCTGTTAAATCTGAAGTCAAAACCACAAAGTCCAATCGTATCTAAAGTGAGCTTTGTCATATCCTCTGCTACTTCAATTTCTTCATCACGGCCTGTTCTTTGCCATTTTTGGACAAGCTGTGTGGCAATATCGAGCATCATCTCATGGTAGCCCTTCATAGCCTGCTGACTAAAGGCTGGCATCAAGATGTGATGAGCCTTTCTCCAGTTCGGTTCCTCTGTCCAGCTTGTAAATAACCCATCCCCTGAAAATGTTCTTACTTTATTCAGACTGCTCCCGATGAATTTATCAAAACGGCTCTCATCAAATACTTCTTTGGCAAGTTCATGGCTTGAAACAAAAATACCTGTTGCTTTTGAAAATTCAAATTGAAAGATCGGTCCTAATTCATCTGCCAGCCGCCAAAAAGCTTGAGAAAGCTCCCCCTTTTTGATATGAGGAATATTTTTAAAAGGTCCGTATGTTTTTGGTTTTGGAATGATTGATGTTTGTTGCATGATCCCACTCCCTTTCATTCATTAAGATGCAACGCTGATAGCGCGCCATAAACTTTGCTCAATGTCCTCTAGAAATTCAATCGTCGGCTCTATTCCGTCTGCAATAATTTGTTTATGCAGCTGCACAAAGGCACCAAATACAATCGATAAAATGGTTCTACCTGAGAGATTAGGATGAATCCCATCCCTTTTTCCTTCTTCAAAGATCAGGAATAATTCATTTAACAAATGCTGCATTTTCTCTTTGCTCGTCTCGTCTAAGTAATGGGATCGTCTATCAATTTCTAAGAAATATAGCCCGCTTGGATTGTCCTTTGTAAATAAAACGAGGCAATAGAATACATGCTTAAAGTACGCACGAATACTTACCTTTGGATCTGGACTGTTTGTGTTCATTTTTTCGATAAAAGCAGAAAGGCTACGCTGATACAAAATATTGACGAGTGCCTCTTTGCTGTCGAAATATCGGTAAATGGTTCCTGCTCCGACGTTTGCTCTTTTTGAAATCATTGGCATTGTGGTCCCATCAAAGCCCCGTTCAATAAATAAGTCTAGTGAAGCCTTCATGATCTGTTCTTGTTTATCAGTCACTGCTGGCACTTCATCTCCTCCTCTTTAGGAATGAACGTTCATTCCGCATGTGGCATATTATATTAATATTTTAATTTCTTCTATATATACTTAAACACACTTATTTTACTTCGTCATCACATTTTCTGAAAATAATAATAATTAAGAAATGATGCCTAGTCAGGTAGCACCCAAAGGACTTAGAAACATTGACAGATATGTGTCATGCGGGTGACCTCAGCACTATACCTTCATTCTTGATCAATCGGAGAGTGAATGTGATCATCATATGTATCAATATATAAGCTACCATTACTTGAACGGACTGCGTATACAATGTCCTTTAAGGAGAGCTGCCTTTTCTCAAGCTCTTCATCTATCCATTCCACAGTTAATTGATTTTCTTGAATGTTTTTCAAAATGAGCTTTCCGTCCATGATCACTTCGATCGGCATGTAGCCCTCTGCCTTCATATACAATTGAAGATCCTTTCGAGTGACATTTTCAAACGAAGGATATTTTTTCACTGACATATGTCCATCTGTTTCAATCATGGCAAATTCAACTTCACTAATATCAAAAATGTCTTTTTCTCTCAGCTGCTGATTTAAATAATCAAGGGTATACCTCATTCCCTTCATATTCTCTTCAAGAATTTTGCCATTTTGTATGACAAGGGTTGGTTTACCTGCCATAAATCCTCTCAATTTCCGGCTCCTTAAAGCAATCAGTGAAATCACATAAATGATCATGACAAGCGTGACAAAGGAAATCGTCGTGTGATGAAATGGAAGCGTTGTATTAAACGCGAGACTCGCCGCAATTGAACCTAAGCTGATGGCTGCTATAAAATCAAAAATATTCATTTGAGCAATGGTTTGCTTTCCAAGAAGACGTGCTCCGCCAAATAAAATCGCAAAAGCAAACATCGTCCGTAAAATGACTTCAATGTGGTCAGGCATGTCAGGGTCCACCTTTCAATTGCATCAAAAAAAGCCTTTTCCTTAGAAAAGACTCCTTTTTAGACTATGCATTTATTCCATCATTATTCAACTCTGCAACATCGCTTTGCTCAAATTGTGAGCGCAGCTCGATAATGGAGCTATTTCTCACAACATGGGCATCTTGCTCAAGAAGCCACGTATAAAATCTAGCTTGCTCTGCTGTTTGCAATGCTTGCATATATTTTTGCGTGGAACGCTTCTCTGCAACGCGCTGCTTGATCGCGCGCATCTGCTTCCAGAATTGATAATAAGGAAGTTTGAGCTTGGTCATAAAGCCGCGATGATCCTCAATGACATATCCCTCTTCTTTGATTGAGTCGTCATGGGAGACAGCCTGGTACCATTTATAAAAAGACGTCCAATCTTGGAACACAGCCACTTCCTGCTTGCTCGATATTCCAAGCTGTTCGCTTACTCTTTTCACTTCAGTATATGGTGCCTTTTCATAGCTTAGCTGACGCTTCACAATATCAAGCAAAATGAGTTGATCATGATCATATGTGATAATATGTGGGTCTTTCTCTGGCAAAATGACTTCAAACACAAGAGATGCATTGTGGTCACGTACATATGATTTGATGTAGTCGACCTGCACGTCTCCAAAAGTCTGATAGAATAACTCTTCCACCCAAGAAGCATGCTGGTTTTGCTTCACATGAGATGTATACGATTTAGACGTAAACACCAATTCATCTTCTATTTCGTTATACCCAACCGTCCCTAAATATCCATTTGCTTTATCAAAGACGGTAACAGGAAATTGAAGGTGGTTCACTAAATGATGCATTTTTGTCTCAGGACGCTCATCAATGTTAAAAAATTTGTTGTAGCTTCTTGAAACAATTTGCTTTGACACCATATTGACAAACAAGCCTCTTGCCTTTACATTCACATCATCCCACTGCCGTTCACTAAACGCTTTTTTCGTAAAATTAAAAGATGAAATATGGTGCGGAAGCTTTAATTCCTGTACATATTCATGTTGATCTAAGTGAGCTAAAAAGTCATCTAGTGAGATATCTGGTTGAATGGCAGCCGATGGTTTTTTCTCAGAAGCTCTATAGATTGGGTTGTCGATTTCATGAGTCTCAATCCCGTCAGCTGTGATTTTCAATACCCTCAGCTGTCCCCCGAATTCAACCTGGCCTTCTAGATTATAAGACCTTTCCGCTGCTTGAGTAGGCAGTCTGTATAAATTGCGATGCCCGTGAATTTGAATGACATCTAATCCAGCGGTATTTTGAACAAACAAGTGATCAATGTCATCTGAATATTCACCTACACCGTGAATAAGTTGCTGGGTTGAGACATGTAGAAGCTCTTCTGGCAAATGAGCAAGACCACCGTGGGTAACAAGAAATGTCTTGCCATGGTACGTAAAATAAGTAAGCTGATGAAATGTTCTAACAAACTTCCGTACTTCTTTTAAATCAAAGTCTGCTGCTTCAATTTCAGGTGCAGTATGCCTGTTGAACATATTGCTTCTTACTTTTTCACCATGTGCAAACCGGTATAAATGCTGATCATGATTACCCTCAATCACGATGACATTCCGGCATTCTCTATGTGCGAGCATCCATGCTAATACTTCCTTGTTTTCTATTCCTCTATCAAGCAAATCACCTGCAAAGATATAAAGTTCATTTTCTTTAATGTCTCCTTGCAAATAGGTGGTCAGAGCGGTATAACAGCCGTGAATATCTCCAAAGACATGAATGGCCTCATATTGATCGAAGGATCGAGGCTGATAGGTCATCACTTGCGAATATTCCTCAGGCTGCAAGACCGTCACCCATGATGGGACCTTTTCTGTTTTTAACCGCTCGTTCATTTGATATAAAACAGACTCCCGAACAACTTTGTGAGCTTCCCGTGAGCGATTTTGCAGGAGAGCTGTTTCAAGCGGCACCTGCGTGAAGTCGACGACATACACTCTGTAACGATACGATGTGGCCAGCGATTTATATTGAGATATCGATTTGCTTGAAATATGCGTGGCATCAATCACAGTAAAGTCTCCGCGTTCCATACGTGCTGTAAGCAATTCAAATAATAAAGACCAGACTTTGTGGTCATGTTTGCTTGAAATTTCTGGTTTCCCATTGACAGATAACTGAGGCGGCTGGGTCAAAAGACGGATTTGATCCGCTGATAACGTGTAAGGCTCTAAGCCTTGGGCTTTGATCCAAGTTGATTTCCCTACGCCTGGGAGACCTCGTAAAAGGACTAAAGTTCTCATATTGGTTCTCCTTTAACAAGTGATATTTTACCTATTATAGATAAATAATGGATAAATCTCAATCCTTAATTGATTATGGTAATATATAGATAGAAAGGGAGGTTTTACGTATGTCTAACGGAGAGAATATGGCATTTAACATAGGTGATCTTCTATTTCAAGTGTTCTCTCTTCTATTCATTGCTGCGATCGTGACGATCATTGTCATCGCTTTTCGAATGATCAGAAGAAAACGAATGGAATTGAAGAAGGTTGAGGAAAGATTGAACAAAGTGATTGAAAAAAACGATTTAAAAGAGTAAAAAATCCGGACTTTAACCGGATTTTTTTTGTTTCATCACAATTCCTTGCCGCTGCTGCATCAAAAAGAAAAAGACGCCTAAAAGGACAAGAAAACCGCCACACATTTGGAGCAGTGTGACTTTTTCTCCAAGCAGCCATACAGCAAGAATCGTGGCTCCAACAGGTTCGCCAAGGATACTCATTGAAATGGTTGTGGCATTAACATAGGTTAAAAGCCAATTATTAATGACATGAGACATGGTGGGGATGATCGCAAGCAATAAAAAGATCCCCCACTCTTTACCTGGATAGCCTGTAAAAGGAGTTTGCTGAATCAAATTGAACAAAATTAAAAAAAGACCAGCAAAACCAAACACACAAAAACTATAAATCCAATGAGATATCTTTCTGACAGCCTGTTGACCTATTAATAAATAACAAACAACTGCGATCACACTTAAAAAGGATAAAATGTCTCCTAGGATGGCTTCCTGGCTATGACCTATGTCTCCCCACCCAATCATAAGTGCACCAACAATTGCGGCACACATCGTCAAAAGTGCAGGTAGCGTCGTTCGTTCACGGAAAATGAGAAAGCCGCCTAATAAAGAGACCATCGGCTGCAGGGCGATGATAATAGTAGAGCTTGCCACAGTCGTCAGCTTTAGTGAGCCAAACCACAACACAAAATGGAGTCCTAAAAAGAAGCCTGACATACATAAGAAAAACCAGTCTCTTCGCTGAATCGAGAGAAATTCTTTTTTTCGTGGCAGAATAAACGGCAGCATAAAAACCGCGGCAAAGATCATTCGATACATGCTTAAAATAGCAGCAGGTGCATTTGACCATTTCACAATAATCGCAGAAAACGAAATGGCAATAATTGAAATCACAAGCGGTAGAGCAATTGATTTCTTTTGAGCAGTAGACTTCATGTCCATAAGCAGCAGCTTCCTTTACATCAGCAGTAGATGAGAAGTTCATCTTGTATGTCGTCATCTTACTATGTCAAATCCGCTAGAGGCAAGATGATTTTTAAACTTATGTAAGCTTTTTTGCATGAAAAAAGGCTTTCATCTCGAAAGCCCTATTCATCATCTATCAATAGATAAACCGCCCGAACGGGACCATGAACCCCTACTACCAAATTCATCTCAATATCCGCAGAGTTACTCGGACCTGATATGAAATGAATCGCACCTTTCGCCTGCTCTCTTTCTTCTACCAAGCGATTGAGAGTCGAAACAGCTTGGATCATCCGCGGAACCACCGTGCTTTTTTCAATACACACGATATACATCATCGGTAAAAAATGCAGTGCTCTTCCTTGGCCCTGATGGGATGAAAGGACGATCGTCCCTGATTCTGCTAAAGTGTAATCACTAAATACAACCGAATACGCCGCTTGTTCTGCTAGCCTGATATTTTCTTCCCTTGATGCCTCAGCATTCCAGCTTGTGACTGCGAATCCTTCGTGCTGCAAGCTGTCAAACATCGGATAAAATCCATACTGTTCAAAACGATGATCGCCCGATGTCATCACAGAACCCTCTCCATACTCTGTCATCAATGATCGTAGTGCAGAGGGCGCTTCCTCTGGGGTTGTTTCGACCACTCTTGTGTGAATTCGTTGACATTGCATCTTCAATTGCTCGACTAGCTCTTCTTTAGACAAAAGTCCGTTTGTTTCCCACTGAACTTGATGCTTCCAAGCCGGACGCTGAATCGATGCAGACGAGGATGAATCTTTCCCTAATTGCTGACGGATATGAGTTAAAAACGATTCTCGGTGAGTTATGGTTCCTTTCATCACTGCTCCTCCTTCTGTCTCTTTTTAAACCAATCTCTGAACCTTTCTTTACTTGGAGCTGGCAGGTCACGAATATCTGTCCAATTCTTTAAAGGGCCTATTCCTTTTGAAATCTGTCCGTTTGAAGCCATACGTTTCATCAATACAGGTGCTGCTTTTGTTCCGAATTGATACATCCCGGGAGTCGATGCGCCCATTCCGAACATTTTCATCGCCATCATTTCAGCTTTAGGCGCTCTCCCCTCTTTTTCCACGATGACTTGTCGATGTTTTATTAATAACTCGTGAAGCGGGATCTTTACTGGACAAGCATCTGTGCAGGCTGCGCAAAGGCTTGATGCAAAGGGAAGCTCTTGATAGTCATCATAGCCGCCAAGAAGCGGTGATAAAACAGCACCAATTGGTCCAGGGTAAATTGATCCGTATGAATGTCCGCCCACATGCCGGTAAACTGGGCACACATTGATGCAGGCTGCGCACCGGATACATTGGAGAACAGGCTGAAAGGCCGTACCTAATATATTGGAACGCCCATTGTCCACAATGACCAAGTGAAATTCTTCTGGTCCATCGACTTCTTCTTCTCCTTTTGGTCCGACGACAGAAATGTAACTCGTTAATTTCTGACCGACTGCACTTCTGCACAAAAGACCAACGAGGACATCTAGCTCCTCCATCGTTGGAACAATCCGTTCCATGCCCATAACGGCGATATGTGTCTTCGGGATAGCTGTGACAAGATCCGCATTCCCTTCATTTGTCACAAGGCAAATGGAACCTGTATTGGCAACAGCAAAATTACATCCGGTGACACCCATATCTGCTTCGAGGAACTTTTCACGTAATATGGCTCTCACAAAACTCGTCATATCTTCAGGTGTCTCTGACATCTCATATCCGAGCTTTTCGTGAAAGACTTCTCGTATTTGTTCTTTTGTCATGTGAAGAGCAGGTGCCACAATATGTGAAGGGGGTTCATGATCATCTACTTGCAGAATATACTCGCCAAGGTCACTTTCCACCACCTCACAGCCGATCTCTTCAAGGGCTTGATTCATTTCAATTTCTTCTGTGACCATTGATTTTGATTTAACGATCTTTTTGGCCTCTTTTTTCTGTGCCACATGTTGAATATACGCTGATGCCTCTTCTTTTGTTTTTGCAAAAAAGACATGTCCTCCGCGTGCACTAACGCTCTCACTTAATTGGTATAAGTAGTCATCAAGATGCGTCAGCGTATGTTGCCTGATTTCCTCGCCAAGTTCTCGCCACTTTTCCCAGTTACCAAGCTCTTCGCTCGCAGATAGCCGCCTTTCATACAAGCGTTCCTGCGCTGAGGAGACTGCCCCTCTCATAACTGTATCTTCTAATCCTTCTCCGATTCGTTCTTTAAAGGCCTTCGCTCCAATTTTCATACTCATGTGCCGTTCCCCCTCTTAAACTCAGCGGCTATTTAACACCTCTGCGATATGCATCACTTGAATGGGTTTATCAAGACGATTCAGTCTCCCGCCAATATTGAGAAGGCAGCCGCAGTCGGCACCAATGATGTATTGAGCGCCTGTCTCCTCTATGCTTTGGACTTTTTCATCGACCATTTGCTCAGAAATAGGTGTCATTTTTACTGAAAAGGTCCCTCCAAATCCGCAGCAATTTTCTGCACGCGGCAATGGTGTCATCGACAAATCTTTGACATTTGACAACAGTGTGAAAGGGGCTTCCTTAATTCGCAGCAGTCTCGTCATATGACAGGATGTGTGATAGGTTGCGTTGCCTTTCAGGCTCGCGCCTACATCTGTGACGTGTAATATATCAACAATAAACTCGGTTAATTCATATGTTTTTTCAGCAAGTGCTTCAGCTTGTGTTGACCACACTGGGTCTTCTTTTAAAAGTTGAGGATATTCTAAAAACATCGCCTTACAAGAACCTGACGGCGTCACGACATATTCAGCTGTTTCAAAGACTTTGATCATGTTTTTTGCTGCTCTAATGGTTTCTTTTGTATAGCCGCTGTTAAAGGCTGGCTGTCCGCAGCACACTTGCGCCTCTGGAAATTCCACTTCTACACCGAGCCTTTCTAATACTTCCACTGTGGCCTTCCCTACATTTGGCTGCATGGTGTCAATTAAACAGGTAACGAATAAATGGACTTTCATCGGCGAACTTCCCTTCTTTGCTGCAATTTGATTCATCAATTTGGTCCTCTGATGACTAAATAACAGGTCCTATTTTCATTTTAATCCCAAATTTCTGAAATTTCAACGAAGTGATTTGTCTAATTTTGGACAAAAAAACGCCCCTTTAATTGGGCGTTTTTGATGTTTATTTTGAAATCATTTCACGAATTTTTTCTTTAATAGGTGTTAAGGGTCTGCCTAATAAGGTTTCGAAATCATGGCTTTCAACGGCTAATTCACCATCGCGAATCCCGCTTTGAATGGCTTTGACAAATGGCACAGCTTCTTTTGGTACACCATTAGAAGCTAAAAATTCTCCAAATGTGTCGACATCAATTTGCTCCACCTTGATCTCTTTTCCGCTCACTTCACTAACAATGTGAGCAAGTTCAGTATGCGTCCGAAGAGGTCCTGACAGTTCATATGTCTCCTTGTCATGTTCAGAAAGTGTTAACGCATTTGCGGCCGCTTCTGCGTAGTCATTTCTTGTTGCCCAGCCAACCTTGCCATCACCAATTGGACTTAAAAATGGTGCGCCACTCACGGCTGCTAGTATCGTATCTTTTTCATTTTCTACATACCAGTTGTTTCTTAGAAACACATGAGGAATGCCGGAGGCCACAATGGCTTCTTCAGTTTTTGCGTGGTCATGTGCCAGGACAAGCTGACTCTCTCTTGCATTTACAACGCTTGTATATGCAATAAAGGATACACCAGCTGCTTTCGCCGCTTGGATGGCAGCTGTATGCTGCTGCACGCGGTCACCATCCGCAGTTGAAATGATCAACAGACGGTCAATGCCCTCAAATGCTGATGTCAGGGTGTCTGGCTGAGTAAAGTCTCCGTGGCGTACATCTACCCCAGTTTCCTTTAAATGTGCTGCTTTTTGCGGATCTCGAACACTCACCGCAATTTGTTCAGCTGGTACCTTTTTAAGTAAATGCTGGACAACGAGCGATCCGAGCTGTCCTGTTGCGCCTGTTACTAATAATTTCATTTGTTTGACCTCCTCATTTTTTGTTCAACGGTGATGTGTATTCGTTATAATCAGAATGGTTACAACAAAGGTGTAAAAAAAGCTCTAATGAACGAGCTTTTTATTCCGCCTCTGTCAACAATTGCTGGATTGTCACTTGCTTTAGGTGATTCTCAAGTGCAGCTTGTGCTTCTTTTAGTTCATGCCGCAGTCTTGTATCCATCGCTTGACCAATCGGACATGCGATGACTGGCTGATGAAAGTTAAACAATTCTTCATCCTCGCTTACATCGACAGCACGGTACACATCTAATAGCGTGATTTCCTCTGCCGGCCTTTTTAAGTAAGCACCGCCTACTCCGCGTCGTATCTCAATCAGACCCGCCCGTTTGAGCATTGCCATCATTTTTCGAACAATGGCTGGATTTGAATTCACACTTTCTGCAATAAAATCTCCTGTACACTCTTTTGGTACACCTGCAATAAATGACATAATATGAACAGCAATCGGATACCTGCTGCTAATTTGTTTCACAATCTTTCACCACCGTTGTAATCAATATAGTTACAATAAGTGATTTTGTCAATCAATATACGGATTTTTCTTTCGATCCCAGTCCTCATATGTCATGATATCGTAGTCTTCTTCTGTATCAAGCTCAAGCGGCGCAATGCATTCAAGCAGATTTCCATCTGGGTCAAGAAAATAGATCGCTGCATGAAATTGCGGCGGATTATCCAGAACTAAAGGCTGCTCCTCTTCTGAAAAACCAAACATTGGGTGAACACCGATGCCTTTTTCAACTAGCCAAGCCTTGATTTGTTCGATACTAGACGTTGTAATTTGAAAAGCAACGTGCCGGGTCGAAGGATGATATGGGAAGTCATTGATATCTACTTTCCACAAGCCAAGCCAGCTCTTTCCTTTTTCAATCCATAAAAAAGCAACTCGTTCATTTTCGTGAGCAAGTGTCAATTCCAATTTTTCATAAAACGCAATCGACGCCTTCAAGTCACTCACAGGTAAATGGGCTTCATACAAACCTTTTATCATCATCAAAACCACTCCTTTTCTACCTTCTATTCTGCGGGGTTTGAAAAAATTCCGCCTCAGTAAAACGATGTATTTTGCCCCCTTCATTGGTTTGAGAAAAATGATATGTTTGATCCATTACAGATGGGGGAAGGTGTTCAAATAAAAGAAAGGAGCGTTTGATATGCCTTGGACGATGAATGATTATCCGGCTTCATTTCAATCGTTAGACCGCATTATTCGAAAAAAAGCACTTGAGATTGCTAATAAAATGATACAGGAAGGCTATGACGAAAGTAGAGCCATTCCAATTGCAATCAGTCAAGCGAAAGAATGGAAAAAGAACGCAACGGAGAAAGAGATCGAGGATTTCACAGCTCATGGTTCTGTGACGCCATCTAAAGACAGCAACTCCGCAAGACCAGAACTTATGGATCATGCGCAGCATGTCGTCAAACACGAAGAAGGCTGGGCGGTTCAAACAGAGAAAGCAAAACGAGCAAGTGAGATCAAAGAAACGAAACAAGAAGCAATCAACCGGGCAAAGGAGATTGCCTCTAATAAAGGGTCTTCCGTTGTTATCCATAGCAAAGATGGGAACATTCAAGACGTGTTAAAACCGCAATAAGACCGCCCATGAGCGGTCTTTTCTTATGCATTCTTTTCTTTTTTGGCTGGTGTTTTTCTTTTTTTAGGCGCTGCCTTTTTCGCTTTGGCTGGTTTTGATCGATCGATTGAAGCCTGAAGAGCTGCCATTAAATCCGTCACATTGGATGCCGGATCTTTTTTGCCTGTCGTTTCTGGCTGAACGGTATGTTCTCCAGATATTTTATCTCCGATTAAATTCATCAGCTGTTCTCTGTATTCATCCTGATAGGCTGCTGGATCAAAAGTTGTGGTTAATTGTTCGATTAAAAGAAGCGCTGTATCTAACTCCTTTTTCACAATGTTTTCTTCTTGGGGGATATTCGGTACATCTGATACTTGTCTAATTTCATCTGGAAAATGAATGGTTTCCATCAGCAAAATATGTTCATAGCACCTAACGATCGCTAATTGCTCCTTTGAGCGGATCATAATCTTTGCCACACCAATTTTCCCCGATTCCTCTAAAGCTTTTCTTAATAATGAATATGCTTTCGCACCGCCGGTATCTGGTGATAAAAAATAACTTCTTTCATAATAGATTGGATCAATCTCCTCTATCTTCACAAAATCAATGATTTCAACGGCTTTTTCTTCATTTTCTTTTCGCAGTTTTTCAAGCTCTTCCTCGTCTAATTCAATGAATTTGTTTTTTGCATACTCGTACGCTTTTACAATTTGTTCTGGTGCCACCTCTTCCCCGCAGTTGGCACAAACCTTTTTATAATTAATGGGCGTGTGACACTCTTTATGCAGCTGTCTTAATTTAATATCTTTGTTCTCTGTAGCGGTAAACAGCTTCACTGGAATATTGACTAGCCCAAAGCTAATGCCGCCTTTCCAAACCGTATGCATCGCGTCGCCTCCGTTCTTTTCTCCTTACTATGCAATGTTTTCGTCAGACTTATGTATGCGAATGAAAATTTCATCCCACTCTAAGAACACATCATATGAGGAAGTGACATGCACAAATGAAACCTATGCGATTAACGGCTGCACATGATGTTCCTACCGGTGCAGACTGGGTGTATGAATTAAAATATGACGGCTTTCGAGTCATTCTGACGTGGGATCAAAACGAAATTCATTTAGAAAGCAGAGCCGGAAAACGATTAAACGAACAGTTTCCCGAGGTGATTGAACAGTGCGAACAATTAAGGGATCATTTTGCTCCTTTATTACCATTGACGTTTGATGGAGAATTGGTCTTTTTGCTGGATGAACAACAAAGCGACTTTGCGAGGGTTCAGCAAAGGGGCAGGCTGAAAAACAAAGAGGCGATTAAGCTGCAGGCTGAGCGGTTTCCATGTCATTTGATCGCATTTGATTTATTAAGATGCAAAGGGAAATCTCTCATTGATTTGCCGTTGATGGAAAGGAAAACACAATTACAGCAAGTTTTCAAAGCAGCTAAACTCCCGCCATCTGTTCAGCTTGAGCACCCTTCCCTTCTTCAACTCATTTATACAGACACAAATTCTGAACATATGAAAAAACTGATGACGACCTATCTTGCAGAAGGACTTGTTGCGAAAAAAAGGACGAGTAAATGGCACGACAATACTCGGTCAAAAGAATGGCTCAAAGTCAAAAACTGGCGATATGTTACTGTCATTGTGACTCGTTTTGATAAAGAAAATGGCTATTTTCAGGGCTGTATTTATCAAGATCATCATCTCACTGAGGTTGTCCAATTCAAGCATGGATTTTCTAAAGAAGAAGAACAAACGCTACGTACGCTCTTTCAGACAAATGGCAAGCAAACAGGGGCATCAGCATATGAAATCCCACCATCTATCGTCGCGAGCATTGCTTGTATCTCCTTTGATGGGTCCGCCTTAAGAGAGCCGCGTTTTTCTTCCTTTTTACTGGATACTGATCCAGCGGCGTGTACGTTTCAGCAAATGCTCAAACAGCTATATCCTCTTCCTACCGTCATTGAGGTCACTCATCCTGAAAAACCAATTGTGCCGGCTCTTCATCTGAATAAGGCAGATTACTTACTTTATTTGAGACAAGCTGCTCCTTATCTCTTGCCCTTTTTACGTGAAAGACGGCTGACTTTAATTCGGTTTCCTCATGGCGCCGGGGATGAATTCTTTTATCAAAAGTCGACACCTGATTATGCGCCAGATTATGTGTTGACCGATCAAGATGATGATATTGCTTACACGGTCTGTAATGACCCTCAGACGCTTCTTTGGCTCGGCAATCAGCTGGCAATGGAATTTCACATTCCTTTTGAAACAAGGGATACGAACCGGCCGGCCGAAATCGTCTTTGATTTAGACCCACCGTCTGTTAACGAATTTCATCTAGCCATAGAAGCTGCCAAGCGAATCAAAACACTTTTAGACGGTCTCTTTCTCACAGCCTTTATTAAAACAAGCGGTGGTAAAGGACTGCAAGTTTATATTCCATTAAAGAAAAATGCCTTCACATACGAAGAAACGAGAACATTTACCGCGTTTATATGCCAATTTTTATGTGAACAAGCACCGGAACTTTTTACTTTGGAACGCCTTAAGAAAAAACGCGGCAATCGCTTGTATTTAGACTATATTCAGCACGATGCTGGAAAAACAATCATTGCACCCTATTCACCAAGAGGAAATGAGCTTGGACTTGTAGCGACACCGCTTGAATGGGACGAACTCCATCAAGATGGACTTCACCCTTCTTTGTTTACCATGCCAGCTGTGATAGAGCGTCTAAAGGAAAAAGGCGATCCATTCCGCCGCATGAGGCACCTTGTAAATGATGACACGTTCAGACAAGTTTCGCATCGGCTTGAGGACATGATCCCAGCACATAAGATGGACATACGCGGTCATTAAGCGTTACACTTATTCATTAGAGAGTAAGAAAGGGATGACCATTTTGACCGCACATTCATTTCGAAATATCGCACTTATTTTCTTGTGCCTATCAGCAGGTATTGTGGATGTGATTGGCTATTTGAGCTTAGGGCATGTGTTTACAGCCAATATGACAGGTAATATCGTGCTGCTTGGCATTGCAGCAGGAAGCTCCTTGCAGCTTACGGCCCTTCATTCCATCACCGCACTAAGTGGATTTGTTTTAGGGGTTTTACTAGCTGTTGTGATAGGCGGAAAGCATGAGAAAACGTTTTGGCCAAAAGCCGTTACACGTATCTTTATCATAGAGGTCATGATACTACTTCTATTTGCTCTCATGACCATTTTCCCTTATACACAAGGTGCTTATTTTATGCTGATTATCCTTTTAAGTATGGCCATGGGCCTGCAGACAGCGGCCGCCCGCAAATTAAATGTAGCTGGCATTTCCACAACAGTTCTAACAAGTACACTCGCCAACCTATTTGAGGATTTGGCTCAGCGTATTTCACATCGGGAAAAAAGAACAGCTCCCATTCAGCAGGTTAGTTTCATGCGAATAGGCTCTATTGTCTTTTACTGCCTAGGTGCTGCTTTAGCTGCATACACAGATGCATTCGATCCATTTATCATCATTTGGCTGCCTATCTCTATCCTTGGCGTCATTGTGATAACTGCTGCAATTAAGCACTTTCATCAATTGAAATAGCCAATTATTAGATGGCTATTTCAATCACTGTAATGAAACACTAATAACTTCTTACATAAAAACCGGGAGGACGCCCCATAATGAACGTGGAGCCATACGGATAACCAGAAAATGTCCCGAATCCACCGTATCCAGGGAAACCGCCTAAACCTGAGAACACACCAGGGCTCACATAATACCCGCCAAAGCCGATATGAGAACCAACCGGCCCAATATGTGCTCCTCCGCCGCTAAAACCGCCTCCATGAAAGCCTCCGTATACTCGTGGATACATTCAATCACCTGCCTTCGGCTAACACCTATCACATCATATGCATGACAAATGGAGCGGTGTTCCGGCTTTTTCATTTACTTCTATGTACAATAGACCAATTTGAGAAAATTTGAATGAAAAGTCCTGCAAAAAATTAAATTAAGCAAAGAAAGGTGACCTTTTTAACTTGTTGCTCTGCCCTATGTTTATTTAGAATAATGGGGCAGGTAACAAATTTGCACACCCCCTTTGTTGCGAATTCTTCTTATTAAACGTTCTTGTAGCGTTTAATAAGAAGAGCCTATTAACCACATAAAAAAACCCTTGCTGACGATCATCAACAAGGGCAAGAGATACATGGTGGATTAACCACCAATGATTTTTTCTGCTACTTCGAAAGAACCCGCAACGTTTTGAGTCAGAACTGACGCAGCGATCGCTAAACCTACAACGAATAATACTTTTAAACCTGTTTTCATCTTAAATCAACCCCATTCTTTTCATATGTAAATCCGCTTCTAAACTTTTGTTCAAGTAAAAAACAGACTGCTCATAAAGTGCTTGCTTTTCACAATACTTAGCTGCAAAATGTGAAAGCTCTTTTACTTCATGATATTCGTTCTTCTCTTCTAACTTTCTTAATTTCTCATCAATTTGCTGAAATCTTTGTGGTGCATTCGTTAAGTAAAGGTCATGGACGATGCCTATTTTCAGCTGAAACACTTCATGAGAAGCATCTTTTATTCTCGCATACGCAGCCTCTATATATTGGCTTGCACGCTGCTTTTCACCAATCACACAGAGTTCTCGGCTAATCAGATACGTAGAATGGAAAAAGAAATCCGATTCGTAATATTCTTGATGTGACAATGCTTTTTCAAGATGACGTATTGATTCTTTCGGTTTGTTCCAAAATGAATATAAAATGGCTACGTTGTGATGAAGCTGAGCCAGCATAAAGTCATCCTGCTCGCTTGTCAAAACTTCTTCCGCCAGACGATAATTTTCAAGTGCGTCTTCATACCGGCCGATCTCTGTTTGGTTCGCCGCTATGAGAGAATACGAAAGTGCCGTTCTTCTTTCATAATGCTTATGCCATTTATAAACGTGAAGTGCTCTGCGAATATAGCTTAATGAGAGCATGATATGACTAAGCCGGTAGTAAAGCCAGGCCACCTTAAAATCAAAATCAGCACGTTCGATCTCACTTGGAATTTTATCTAAAAGCTTTTCAGCACTTTGATACATTTGCAATGCAACCTCGTAATTCCCTTGATGTTGCTCATACACACCCTCATAAAAATCAAAATAGTAGGCAAGTCGGTTAGATAAGTCCTCCTCTTTTTTTCCGTGAAGACTTTCTATACTTTTCGTTGAAACACTTCCCTTTTGACCTCTCAAATTGTACATAAGAATGTGATGCCTCTTCTCAAGAAGAGAATAGTACATCAGGATGTCCGCATCATCAATTTCCTCTACTGCTTGTTTTGCTTTAGCAAATAGCCGTTCTGCCTCATCTGCATGATCTTTTTTAATTTCCATGTTCCAGTCATTTAATAATGATGCCAATTCCGCAACAGGAATCTTGCTCATTCTACACCCCCAATCACCTACAGCTGCAACACATGATTTCACTAAATATGGAACTTCTATTAGCAATTGCTAATTAGTCCATTTGAAATCATTTTAATATGAATCACTTGAATCTTCAATAACCGTTTCCTTTGAAGATGCGTTTCTTTCTTCTAGTCAATGAAGTTTGCGTACAAATTCCGCCTTTTTTCAATTTTAAAGTAACCTATCATCTCGTGGTGAAATGAAAAAAGCCCTTTTTCGGGGCTTTTTGTCTTTATTCCAATCGTATGATGGTAAGTGCAGCTCCAACAGACCCTCCCCCAAGTAACACCACTGCTGCGACTAAACCGAAAATTTGGAGAGAAATTTGGTTACCTGCTGCAAGTGTTGTAATGAGTGATACGTTGTAGGTAGATGCTGATAAAGCGGGTGTTAATATAGAACCAGCAATGGCAGATCCGCTGTTAATCAGCCTTGTTCCAGCAAGCAGCGCTGCATTTGTGTTCACTTGATATGTGATGAAATAGCGACCCGAGACTGGCACTGTAAAAATCGTATTTCCACCACTTGCTGTAAAACCATCTAAGCTCTGATTATTAGGCAAAGAAACCGCTGTCCCGCCTAAGACCACAAGCACTGTACTTCCAGACGTATTAGACGCGTACATTGAGTTAGCGGTTACAATTGTGCCGGTTGGTCCGGTTGAGCCCGTTATTCCGGTTGAGCCCGTTGCTCCAGTTGCGCCTGTTATTCCGGTTGAACCTGTTACTCCCGTCGAACCTGTTATTCCGGTCGCGCCGGTTGCTCCCGTTGGACCCGTTGACCCGGTCGACCCGGTTACTCCTGTCGAACCTGTTATTCCGGTTGAACCTGTTGCTCCCGTCGAACCTGTTATTCCGGTTGAACCTGCTGCTCCCGTCGAACCTGTTATTCCGGTCGCGCCTGTTGCTCCCGTTGGACCTGTTATTCCGGTTGAACCTGTTACTCCCGTCGAACCCGTTATTCCGGTTGCTCCGGTTGCTCCCGTTGGACCCGTAAACCCAGTTGATCCGGTTGCCCCTGTTGGACCCGTTATTCCGGTTGATCCGGTTGATCCTGTTACTCCCGTTGGACCCGTAAACCCGGTTGATCCGGTTGCCCCTGTTGGACCCGTTATTCCGGTTGAGCCGGTTGCTCCCGTTGAACCCGTTATTCCGGTTGAGCCGGTTGCTCCCGTTGAACCCGTTATTCCGGTTGCCCCTGTTGGACCCGTTATTCCGGTCGCACCTGTTGTTCCAGTTGGACCTGTTGAGCCTGTTATTCCAGTCGCACCGGTTACTCCCGTCGGACCGGTTATTCCGGTTGATCCAGTTGGACCCGTTATTCCTCCACACATATTAAGCTGGGCGCACATGCCTCTCACTTCTTTCAAACTGTGGAATCTTCAAGACATACACACTAATACTGATAATTGAGAGAAAAAGAAACGACAATACTCCCAGTCGATGTCCCACCAGTAGCTACAATCCCAATGGAATTCAGATCACTGAGTGTAATGGATTGACTTTCTCCTGGAGCTACAGTGAAGTCTGGAACAGCCGCACCGTTGACCTCTAATGTCACAGTTGGAGCTACAGCCACGATTCCGTTGTTTTCCACCATAATGGTCCCATTTATGACAAATGGTGTTCCATCCGTCCAGACGACTACTGGGTCCGCTGCTGCTGCTAAATCGACTGTGAAACATACCGCATCATTTACAAAGCCTGTTTGCTCATTACTACACCCGCCTAAAATAGCCATTTTAACCCTCCTTCAACCTATTCTTGATAGACTATGATCTAGTGATCTACGAAGATTGTGCGATTATCCCAGACTCAAAGCCTTATTTTTTTCCTTTGCACCATGTTCAATTGAATGTCTAAGCATGCTTGCACCTTTTCAACAGTTTGATGATTGAAAATCAACATCATATCTTTGACAGTAATCGAGCGGCTTTCTCCCTTTTGAACACATATATCATGACATGCTCTTCTCGTTTGAATCGTGATAGTAACTGGCACATCTTGATCATCATGATGATGCAAAACCACTGTTGCTGTATTGAGTAATTTTGTTCCATTCCGCCAGATTTCAACCGAACTGGGCGATGTTGAAAAACCAAGAAGGATGTGGTGAGGTTCTATATTCTTTAAAATGAGCGCATCATAGACAGGTAGATCTGCTTCAATCATTCCGCATAAAAAAGAAAGATCAACAAGGATCTTTGAACTGGATCGATATAAAACTTTGTGACAACACGTCGATCGCATGCAGCATGGAACAAGAACCTCTAACACCACACAATTCTGTTCTTCATTGATGGAAATCAAGGAAAAATAGCAACTCTTAAACACACTTCTTTCAAAGAACACCCATGAGCAGAAAGGTTCCCCATCTTCCATGATGAGCAAAAAGGGAGAACTTATTGGACGTTTGTGAGTTAAGCCCTCATTTTTTGTTTGAATATCGATCTCTTTCAGTTTACTCAACAACAGGTTTGTCACTTTCCATCAGCCCAATTCAATGCTGTATACAAATCCATATGGTCTTTTATCATATGTGCCTTTGACTATTTTGTGCGATTCGCCTAAAATTAGGGACTAAAAAGCCTCCTGGAAACTAACCTCAAAATGTACTGAACGAAAAGTTACTTAGAAGTTGTCATTTTCCTATTGAACCTTGGGATATTACGCCGGTTTTCTGTCATGCTCCGCCAAAAACGATGCCAGCTATTCGCAAATAAAAAGCCATATGAATACGCCTATAAAGGAGTAGTTAAAAGGTTATTTATAAATAGTGAGAATGATCACCTTTTAAAAATAGGTAAATTTAAGGTATTTTTACAAATTTCGACACAAAATACTCTTTCTCTTTGTTACTATTGAATTAACCTATTTATAAATAATAGGTTAATTACTATTAAGGAGTTGTTTTGTTTGAAAAAATCAACATTAAAAAAAGCTGTATTATCTATCGCCTTTTCAGCAACAATGTTATTTTCTATGAATACTGCAAGTGCTGCTCCGTTAGAGTGGGTCAGAGATGCTTATCCTGATCAGTGGGACTACGTATTAATTAAACAAAATGGGGTCAGTTACACTCAAGTTTGGACAAGCAGCAACAGTTATTTCCTTGTAAAATGCGAAGTATTATCTAACGGAAAATGCTTTGTTTCAAAATAAAACTTTCACAAAACGACTTCCAATTTCGGAGTCGTTTTTTACTATAGAGTAAAAATTCTTCTAAACGGGAGCTTTATATAAAACCCAATTGAGAGCGTAATCTAGGTTTAGGTGAGTCTCTTTTAAACAAATATAGAATTTTTCATTCATAATGATTTCATTATTTTTCATTTAATTGTTAATTTGAGAATCATCTCTTCCTTTTAATTTCTCTTTACAATAACCCTATTAGCATTTTACTATAATCATATGATCAATAACTTCCGCGCCTCAGTAGCTCTAGAAGGGAAGAGCGCCGTAAAACAAATTGTAGCTAGCGGGTCGCAAGGCAAGGGTTTCAGAAGCACCGAAAAGCACACGAGCTGAGACAGGTGAAATTCCTGTCGGTGAAATTCCGTAGGGAAGCGTGTTGCCCCTAGCCTATGCTTACGAAAGGAGTGCGGGTTCGAATCCCGTCTGAGGCTTATGAGGTAGATGGAATGGGAGGATAAAACATCATGCATGTGTTTGAAGAATATGTAAGCAATATTGGTAATCCAGAGCTGAAACAGCGCACGCAAGACATTTTACAATGGATATTAGACACATTCCCTCAATTAGAGCCAAAAATTGCTTGGAATCAGCCCATGTTCACAGACCATGGCACATTTATTATTGGGTTTAGCGTGGCAAAACATCACATTTCTGTCGCACCAGAAGGTAAAGGAATTGAACACTTTTCAACTGACATTGTACAAGCGGGTTACGATCATGGAAAAAAGATGTTTCGCATGAAAGAAAGCTTGCCAGTTGATTATCCTCTCCTAAAGAAAATCATCGAATTTAATATCGAAGACAAAGCGGATTGTTCAACGTTTTGGCGAAAATAAAAAGGACCCCGATCTAAGCCATTAACAGATCGGGGCATTTTGCTACAACATGTTATTTTGTTCTCTTCCTTACAACGTTCTGCTCAAGCCACTCATAACATGACAAGATGGCATTCACACTCCTTTGACATATCGGCAAATAGACAACCGCAACCGCAATCAAACACGATATGACAGCACCTGCTAAGACATCAAATGGATAATGGACACCTACCCAAATCCTTGAAAAACCAACGGCACACGCTATAATCAGCCAATAAACATGACGTTTGTGAAAAAGCCAAAAGATCAGACAAACAGAAAAAATAAAGATCGTATGATCACTCGGAAAAGAGTTATTCACTTCCTTTTGAATCAAAAGATTGACATGACTCATTTCCGCAAAGGGCTGCTGGTTGGAATAGAAAATACCTGCAATTTTCCCCATTAACTCTGCCAATATGAAAGTAAGTCCAGCAGATACAACCATGCCCCTATCGGTTCTACTTCGATTTTGAAACCATATGAACAGACACATGAGCGCTACTAACAGCACAGTATATTCAGCTAGTCCAATAAATATCGGATTCAAGTAACCATGATCGATACCGAGCTGATTCACCCACCTAAATAAATCTTCATTAAATCCCCGCATCTCATTTCATCCCTTTTTACTTGATTTATGATAAGGATAATTGAAATGAGTTGTCAGACTCCATCGATCAAACGAACAAACCATGGAATCATATGACATGTTTGTCACTTTGCTGTCACTAAACATTATTCACTTACTGCTCTAAAGAGAGTGATGTTGCTCCCATTCCTTTTTTAGTAAAGCATATTGGTACGTGTTTTCATATTTAGGAGTGCCGTCCTCATATGTAGTAAATGAAATAAACTCAAGAAAAAGGCCTTCTTTTCGCATGCCTAGTCGCTCACATAATGCCTGTGAACGGACATTATCATCTTCTACATAGGCATAAAGCCGCCTTGCTGCCTTTTCTACAAATAAATAGGACAAAAATGCCTCAGCACTCTCTCGTGCATACCCTTTTCCTTCATAAGCTTCATTGAAATTCCAGCCGATTGCATACGTATCAGGCTCCTCTTTTAAATGAAACAACTCACCGATCATCTGCCCACTTTCTTTTAAACAAACCGCTATATATGAATGATCTTCTTTTCTCTTTTGTACTATAGCCAAAGCTTCTTCTAATGTAGAAATTCGATCAGCGAGAAAACAATTTACTCTTGGATTTGACAAGTATTCAAGCATCCCTGCCACATCTTCAACGCAAAACGGTCTAAGAATTAAACGATTCGTTTCTATTTGATTCATACTTAACTCCTCTTTGCATCATCGTATTTTCTAGTCTCTCCATATTTTAGATGACATGCTCCAGCTTTGACAATCAAGTTATTGTAAACTGTCTCCAATAAACGAAACTCATAAAAAGCATTTTGCTATTAAATAATTTGATCAAAACTGATAAAATAGAACTTATGTTTCTATTTTATGAAAAAGGGGTTACACGATATGATCAAAACAGTGGATGGCAACATTTTAGAGGCAAGTGAAGATATCATCTGTCACCAGGTGAATTGTAAAGGCGTCATGGGCGCTGGATTAGCCAAACAAATCAAAAGCAAATACCCCAATGTATACAAAGAGTATAAACAATTATGTACAGAACAAGGAGATGACTTGCTAAGTTCCGTTCAACTCATCTCAACAAATGACGGAAAAACAATTGCCAACCTATTCGCTCAAACCGGATACGGAAGAAAAAGAATGCAAACGGATTACGATGCCTTACGCAGCTGCTTACAAAGCTTAAAAGACACAGTAACCCATTTAAATGAAAAGAAAAACCAAACGTCTATCGCCATTCCTTACGGGATTGGCTGTGGACTGGCGGGCGGCGATTGGACGATTGTTGAAGGCATGATTGAAGAGATATTGGGTGGGTGTGAAGTGATGGTTTATCGGTTTAAATAATGAAACGAGGTTTTTATGAAACATATATGACAAATACCCTCCTTAATTTGGAGAGTTTTGTGTGTTAGTTGTTGTCTTTATTTTTCAAATAATTTAATACAGCTTCTTTATCTTCGTCATCGTCGGGTAAAAATCCGAACGTTTCATATTCCCAAACTGCGATTCTTTGATCACCATCAATGCCTAATGAATAAATATCTTCGTACCCAAAATTGATTGACATATTTCCTGTGGCCGTCAATTCCATTGTTACAGTTATCCATTTATCTGTATGTAATTTAGCATAGTCTTCTCTTAATCTTCTTAATTTTCTTTGTAAGTTAATTAATAGACTATCATATGTGTCTTCACTAACATGAAATTGTTCAGGGATATTGTTTGAGTAATAATATTCCTCTTTACTAGGGACTGTAAAATAAAATAAAGCTGATGCAGAATCATCTAACATTTCTGCGTACATCCAAATTGCATCCCATTCTACAGGAATCATCTCATGTAAATGCTGCGCTATTTCTTTATACAAAATTTCCATTTCTTTTGCTTCCAATTATTTCATCCTCCTAGTCTATTATATATTGTGTCTGTATGAACTCTTCCACTTATCTTGTATTTGACTAGAAACTCAAATTCAAGAACTTTGTTCGATGTAAATTCTGTCATACAAAAACCCTCCTTTATTTGGAGGGTAATAAGCTAATTGTTGCCCTTTTCTTTGTTCTTGATATATTGATCAAGAAATTCTTTAACTGATTTTCTTTTAGGAAGTATTCCAAGATTTTCGTAAGCCCATATTGCTCTTCTTTGAGATCCGTTAATTCCTTGATTCAATACATCATCATAATTTAAATCTAAAGAGAATTTTCCATTCGCATCTAACTTCAAAGTTAAATTTGTCCATTTTTCCGGATTAATTAATTCATATGCTTGTTGTAACTCTTCAAACAAATCATGTAATTTTATTAAAAAATCGTTATAGATTGACTTACTTACATGATGATCTTCAGGTATATTATGTGAGTAAAGAAATTCCGTTTCTCCCTTTAATCTATAATAAAAATTAATCTCTGCAGAGTCGTCTAGTATTTCGGCATATAAACAAACTTCATCCCACTCTTTTGGTATCATCTCATTAACAGTTTGTGCAATTTCACCATACAGAGAATCTAGTTTCTCTAATTCCATTGTTTATCCACCTTTTTGATTTTTAATAATTGATCTTTGTAATTCGTCATTACCTATTTTAAATTCAACAATAAAACGTTCTGGTCTCAATGAATCACTTTTATAAACTGGCTCTATTGAAACAGATACTTTCTCAGGAGGAACTTCTTTCAATGCAGCTAACCACTCTTGTTCCATCTGATACCATTTCCCGCCACTACGATTAATTTGTGAATTCATCGGAAGCAGGTTATCAATATCACCTGAACCTTTAAAAATAGACGCAATTAAGTGTCCACCATCATCATCTAACAATCGATCCGGCTTTCCTGAATTGGATTGGGCGTATTGGTTTCTTTTGATCTCTCCGTATTTTAAATCACTTGCTTCGACTTTGACAATACGTCCGTAGTGATCGGTTGTGTAGGTGTACCCTTGCTTTGTTGAATAAACGACATTCGGTTTTAATACTTTCTTACGTTTCCATCTCACATAGTGGTCTCCATAACTAACGACGGTTGGCGGTAATTTTGGTGCTGGTAAGCGTCTACCTGTCTGAGAGATGCCGTAGCCTGAATTGTTGTCTAGACGCTTTGCCATGGAGAGGAGTTTATTTTTGAGATTTTCTCCGTCAAACACGTTATACGGTAGCTTCGGTCCACCTGCCATTTGAAACTTTGGTGAGTACGGCAAGAGATTCGGAAGAGAGACTCTGTCTAATGATCTTGCTCCTTGTTCAAGCCCTTTCTTCACTGTAGTTTTCGCTGCGGTTGTCCCCGTTTTTGTGATGGCTCCCGCTCCTTTAGAACCAAAGACAATTTCTGCGAGTGAACCAGTCGCATAGGCGAACCAGTGTGACCGTGAATACGCATCACCATCTATGACTTCTTTTTCGAATGAGTCTGAAATCGCTTTTCCAATTGCTTTTGATGTTTGGATGGGATGAGAAACAGCCGTTACGACTGATTCTACGGCACCACCAGGGTCTGTTACAAGATCGTAGATGCCCACTACTGTATCTTTGGCCACATCATATAGACCCACTGCAGCACCTTTTACACTATCAACAAATACATCTGATGCTTCTTCCTGCGCTTTGATTTGGAGCAGCTGGCTATAATACAATTTTTGATCGTAAGAAAGATTTTCATATCCAATTTCGTCTACAATCTCAAAGTATTTCTCTACTGATATACACGAAGGATCATTGAGCTTTTCCTTCAATTCTTTGATTCTTCGTTTCTCTTTTTCTTCTTTTTTCACTTTTAAGTATGCTTTCACCTGTGCATCAATTTTATCATGATTCTTGTACACATCTGTCTCGTGAAATGCTTTTGCATCATAATACATCGGCTGAGCGTTCTTACCTTTTCCTGTAGCAGCCATCATTTTTGTATAAAAAGTTGCAAGATGTTTCTCAATCGCTTCTGATTTTTCGTACTCTGTTTTTAGCACATGATCTAATGTATGTATAGCCTCAATTGCATCTTTTCTTTTTTTGTTCGCATCATCTAAATGCTCATCTACCTCTTTGCTGGAAAATGTCTGTAATTCAATCAAATCACTAATATCGTCAAAAATCGTTGATAGAGCTTCTTTTTGTTCGTTGACCATATCTTTATTGTTCTGAATGCCTTGCTTCAATTGAGCATCTAGGAAGTGTTCATCAATAAATGTACTCCCGCCTAATGATTCATCATCCAGCTTTCCTTTCACTCCATCTAAAAAAGCCTTTTGCATATCGATAAAATCAAGATAAGTGTCTGTGTATAGTGCAAGATCATTATAAAAAGCTTTGATATTATCAGCACCTTTTCCAGTAAACTCATCACCTAATCCCGATACACCTTTCAGTGCTTTTTTCACAAGTTTCATCTCTTCTTGGAGCTCATGATAGGCCTTTGATCTCTGTTCAACAGCCGATAGTAAAGATGGAGCATCTAATATTTTCATATAAAAAAGACTCCTTTTATGGAATATTCTTTTACTAGAATACCATAAGGAGCCTGACACTTTAATCCATTTTATTGTTTATTAATCAATTATCCATACAGAGCTGCCTCTTGATGCGACTGTTTTGAAAAACACGCCTGTGTCATGCCATGCATAAAAGCAGGTCTTTTATTGATCTTTTAGTTTTTTGAAAACCACAAATTGATATAATCCAAATAGTACGGTTAAGATGATAATTGCAGTAAATATCTGATCGGCTGGAAGCAAGAAATATACGACAATAAAAGATAAAAGCAAAACAAAATAACCTATGCTGAACGCTTTTTTGAATGTCATTTATTTGACCTCCTTTTTCAATCCTATCACGTTTCTCCTCACTATATAACCAATTTTTCCCTAACGAACAAAAAAAGACCCTACCCATTTAAGGACAGGCGTTTTATTTTAATGCTTTTTTGAGTATCGTCTTTGTGGATAATTAGAAGTTCTTAATGATTCATTTAAAAATGAATGATGCCCAATTCTACTGCCGTTTTAATTGCTTCAGCTCTTGATGTCACTTCTAGTTTTTGATAAATATTTGTTAAATGCGCTTTTACCGTTCTTTCTGAAATCCCCATATCAAATGCGATTTCTTTACTTCTAAAACCTCTTGCCACCGCTTGCAAAACAAGCAGCTCTTTTCCAGTCAGCAAGCTGTTCTCTCTTTCTGTTTTTTCTTGAGGTTCCTGATGTTCTGTTGACTCAAAAATTTTTGTAGCTACATTTGATTGAAGTAAAATGTCTCCTCTTATAGCAGCTTCAATCGTGTTAAATAAATTTTCTCTACTGGCATCTTTTAATAGGTAGCCTTTTGCACCCAATTTCAGCCCTTGAACCATCAATTTATCTTCATTATATGTAGTCAGTATGAGCACTGGAATATTTAATTGAAGAGATTGCATTTCTCTCAGCATATCAAGCCCATTCATTCTAGGCATGTTCAGATCGAGTAACACAAGGTCCGGCGCTTCCTTCTTCATCACATCCAGTCCAATATCTCCATCTTCCGCTTCTCCAACTACTTCAAACCGGTGATCTGTTTCAAGAATTAATTTTAACCCTTCTCTAACTACATAATGGTCATCAACAATCACAATTCGATAAGACAATGTATTTACTCCTTTTTCAAAGGTATGGTAACCGTTACTTGTGTACCTTCATTTTTTGTACTTTTCAAGCAGATTTGTCCGTTTACGAGTCGTACACGTTCTGTCATACCAATTATGCCATAATGTCCAAAAGTGGATTCATTTTTTTTCTCATCAAATCCCACTCCATTATCTTTAACTTCTAAATAAATTTGGTCGTCTTGTTGATCCAAGACCACCCAAACGAGACTGGCTTTGGCATGTTTTGCGATATTTGTTAAGCATTCACTGACAATATAAATAGTATGTTCTATAAGAAAAGGCGACACTTGATAAGAGTCAGATATTTTCTTATGAACTGGAATATTCGTCGCCTCCATAAAGCGATTAACTTCACTCTTAACCGAATCAGCTAAATCATGTTGATCTTTCCCTTGCATTCTAAGATCGTCAATAACCATTCGTGCCTCAGCCAATGTTTTTCGCGCTTGGCTCATTGAACCTTTAATAATATTTTGAGCACGCGTCACATTCTGCTTGTCTAAGTGTGCTTGAACTGCTTCAAGCTGCATAATAATACCTGCAAGTCCTTGGGCTAGAGTATCGTGTAGGTCTCGCGCCATTCTTTGACGTTCATTTGCAAGTGTCAGCTCCTCAACTTGTCGGTGTGCGAGCTCTAGCTCTTTTAGAAAGATTTGTGTTCTAATTCTAGCTTTCACTTGTCTAAAAAATAAAATAGAATATGCGATGACCACAATTAAAATTAAAAATAAAATAGGAATGTATACCGTCAGATCATCTGTATCATTAACTAAAATAAGCGCAAGAAAGAAAAGCACATAAAAGCTAAGCCCTGTCAATATCACCTTCAAGGTATGATAGTACACACCAATACTTTGTGCAATGAGAACCGGTAAGAGACCTATTAGGATGACAGGGGAGGCTGCTTGCATGACTGAGACACAAAGTAAAACGATAATCCCTTGAATCAGAAAATATACCCATGGATTATTTTGGAACCAATAGAATGACCACCAATGTAATATAAGATGTATGACAATAAGTGCAGAAAAAACCAAACCTGAAATCGACCATTGTGTAGTGATAAATTGAAAAATCATTGCCGCCACATAAACCAGTGTGACCCACAACAACGTAGGGATACGCGAATATATCATTTCATTAAATGGGTCTACCCTTCTCTTCACCATAAATGCTCACCTTCCTCCCCCCATATTAACACAAAAATACCGCCCGCCTTTTATTGAGGCAACGGCGGTATTAGTTACATTCTTTCAGTTCATACCTAATAAATTAGATCACCTTTTTTTCTTTTTGTGAAATTGACTCTCCTTCAATATCTATATGTGGAAGCCAACGTGCTAGCCATTTAGGCAAGTACCAACTTGCACGTCCTAATAGCATCATACAAGCCGGAATAAACGTCATCCGTATAACAAATGCGTCAAATAAAACACCAAATGCCAACGTTAATCCCATTGTTTTAATAATCAAATCTTCTGCAAAAATAAAACTTGCAAAGACGAAAATCATAATCAAACCGGCTGCAGTTACGACCCTACCACTGTGTTTCAATCCTGAAACAACAGATTTCTTTGCATCACCTGTTAGAATGAATTCTTCCCTCATTCTACTTACTAGGAATACTTCATAATCCATTGCAAGACCGAATAAGATTCCGGTTACTAGTACAGGCATAAAATTAAGTAATGGCCCAGTAGCAGGTATTCCAAACCATTGCGCTAGATGACCATCCTGTAATACAAAAACAGCAAAACCTAATGTAGCACTCAGTGTCATTAAGAATCCTAGTACTGCTTTGAATGGAACAAGTAATGATCTAAATACAAGAATCATTAAAATAAAAGCAAAACCAATGATGACTCCTGCAAATTTAGGCAATGCTTTACTAAGCCTATCTGAGATATCGATATTAATTGCAGTGGAACCAGTGACAAGGAATTTAGTACCATTCACACTAGACTCATTTCGAATATCTTTCACTAATTGCTTCGTTTCTTTCTCTTCTGGACCACTCTTAGGCAGAATGGTTAACATTGCGTACTGACCAGATGCATCAGGGATCGCCGGGGTGATCTGTTTGATGCCATCCATTTTCTCTAATAATTTTGATGATTTTTCAATAGCTTTCATTTCCTTACTCGATTTAGAGGCATCCATAATGACAACAAGTGGTCCATTAAACCCCTTACCAAAACCTTCTGCTAAAAGATCATAGCCTTTTCGCTCGGTGGTTTCTTTACCTTTCATACCGTTATCAGGAAGACCAAGCTCCATATGAAGTGCAGGCCAGCTAATCAAGCCTGTCAATAAAATAACACCTATCATAATTCTTCCTGGATATTTCTGAATAAACCTACCCCAGCGTGTGGTTTCTTTCTCTTTTTTTGTTTGTATGCTGGCAAACAATTTATTCTTCCGTGAAGGACTTACCTTGTCTTTAAGAATCCCCAATATGGATGGTACAATTGTCAAAGAAACAAGCATAACAGATAGCACCATAAATGCGGCTACAATTCCCATAACCCCCAAAAATGGAATATCAACTAATACCAGTCCACATAGTGCAATAATGACAGTTACCCCAGCGAACAATACAGCACTTCCAGCTGTACCTACAGCTCTACCCGCTGCCTCTTCTAAATCATAACCTTCCGCTAACAGCTGTCGATATCTTGAAATTATAAACAGTGCATAATCAATTCCCACTGCAAGTCCAATCATTACAGCTAATGTGAGGCTAAACGCAGACATATCCACAAAATTTGACGTGATTAAGATGCCCATCACGCCAATGATTAAACCAATGAGAGCGGTTAATATTGGTAATCCTGCAATTAAAAGTGAAGCAAATGTAAAAGCTAAAATCAAGAATGCTAGGACAATACCTAAAACTTCCGAAATGCCTCCAACTTCAATTTCTGAAAACGTGACTGAGCCACCTAATTCCGTTTGAATGCCACCATTTCTTGAAATTTCAATACTATCCAATACCTTTTTTTTAGAGGATTCCTTGACTTTATCTGCTTTTACTCGATAGGTAATATCCGCATACCCTATTTTCTTATCTTTGCTTATGGCAAATGTCTGATACAAATCCGTCACTTGCTTTACTGCTTTATCTTTCTTAATTTCTTTAATCGTCTCATTTATTTTATGCTTAACTTTCTTTGTCTCTAAAGTTTCATCTTTAGGCGCTTTAAATATTAGTCGGATCGTTCCTCCATCTTCACCTGCAGGAAACTTTTTTTTCAATAGATCCATGGCTTTCTCGGATTTTGTTCCTGGAATCGACATATCTCCATTAAATGAAACGCCTGTCCCTATTGTTGCGGCAACGATCGCAACTAAAACAAGTAACCAACCAATAAACATTCTTTTAGGCTTAGAGAAAGAAAATTTCCCTAAGTTATATAAAAATTTTGCCATTCACTTACTCCCTTTTCATTAAATTCATTCTATTTATCACTTATATTCTACGCAATAGATTAGTTAAATAAAATTGTACTTTTGGGCAAAAGGGATTGTACATTTAGGCAAAAAAAAGGGCGCCTATTGAGGCTCCTTTGAGAAATTATGAAACAGCTGATTTTTGTCGTGGTCTGTTAATCTTTCCAACAAACATATATCCATGTTTATGATGATTCGCCGCCCATGATATGATGATTGGTCCAACAACAGCAAGCACTGTTATTAAAATAGTACTTATGGAAAAAGGATACTCCTTTAATTGTGTCCAAAGTAAAACGGCTATCCCAAGAAAATAGCCATGAAGCAAATAGATTGTAAATGAATACTGGCTAATCATCTGTACAAAGGCAGGGACTTTTTTCACTTTTGAAAACATAAGAAAACATAAGAAAATAAAGCTTACTGTATAAAGTACAACATCTGGTCTTTTAGAAGAAAGTGTGAAGAAACCTAAATATGAATTAGATAACACATTCATTGCTGAAACGATGATCAACCCGTAAACAGCAAGCTGAAAACGATTCAGTAATGCTATAAATTGCTGATAATGTTTCCCGCAATAATAAGCTAAGCAAAAATAGAAAAGCCATCCTGGGAATGGAATCCACTCTAATCCGAACATTGGATTTGGTAATTGAGGCTGCGGTATTTTAACAAAATTCCACAAACTTAAATAACCGATCGTTATCATAAATGAAATGGATAATACCCACTTTGGGGAAATAAGATGATTAAATTTATGAAACACCATATGCAATAGATAAAATTGAAAAATAATCAAAACAAAATAACCAATATAATTTCCCAAAAACACATTTGCAGAGGCTCTTTTGAAGAAATCAATTAATCCCCAATTGATTGATGCCGAATACATGAGTGCATCTATTATTCCGATAAATACAAAGGGGAAAAAAATAGCTTTGATCCTCTTCCACATAAATCCTTTTGGTGTGCCGTTTGGATAAGCATGTGCCAATAAAAACTCTGAAATGAAAATAAAACTTGGTGTACTGAACATAAGTAAAGCTGTAAAAATGGATGATTGTTGTGGACTTGATAGGATGGCAATTGCATGGATAAGAACTACACTCAAGCATGATATACACCTAATAAAAAAAACTTCTTTTATTTGCATCAATAATTCCCCCTTTTTCTATAAAACATGTATCATTTTAACAATTTTCTTCTCCTCTAAATAGAGCCACTATGACTATATTAAATACAGTCAGCATTTTGTTCTTCTTATTTTAGATTCATAAATACCGTCAATTCAAAGCGAATCAACTAGTAGAAGCGTTTAACATATTTGTTGTCTTTGGTACATAGTAGCCATCTACCCCATTGTTTTTTGATCCATTAGCCGGATAGAAGTTATACAAAAGTAAATGCCTTCTTTCGTTTTTTCACTTTTTACTCCTGTAAGATGCATAGAAAAAAGCCGCCCAGAAGGACGGCCTACTCATTTTTTATTTGTTCATTTTTTCTTTAAATCTTTATTGTCACTTTGATGGATCTATTTTCGTTCTTGCGTACATATGCTTGAAATATTGAAAACACCCACACAAATAATAAATCGGAAGGGTTATTTTATCGTATCTCCCCTTTCTGTTTATTACAAGAAACAGATATCCGAAATAGATTAAAAATCAAAAACAGGGAGCTATAAACGTAGCCCCCTCATATATGTGATTAATTTTTCTTTTTTTTGTGATCTTTTATTAAACTTGAAACAGTTAAACCCATAACACCAAAAGCTACAATATAAAATAAAACATTAGTGACAGGTGTATCAATTTTACTTAAAACCAACACAACAGCTATAATAGCGATAGGTAAAGTAATTAACACACTTTTAGATGCCTTATTTTCCTGTGTCATCTAATCAAGCACCTCCTTGAATTTTACCATTAGGATGTTTTAGCTAAGTTTAAAAAACAAACAGCATTATGGTTTTAGCAACCCACCACGCCGCATTTTCATTTCCAGTAACTTTAAGAGCGCCTAAATAGATACCATGTTCTAGAGCGCCTGTATAATGTTCTAGAGTCATTAGAATCGTTTCTAATCCAGTAACACCGCCTATCATTACCTTAAGTTTTTTCGGTAATTGGTCATAGGCACCTTTTATCGCTTTGATAGCCGTTGTGAATTTACCATGTACAGTGGCTTCTGCATTTTCCTTTTCTTGAAATTCTTTTATAGTTTTTTTGAATTTTACTGTTTCTTCTTCGTTTAGATTCCAATACTGTACAATCTCATCTATTGTAGGATCTGTTGATTGATCAAAAGAAGCATTTACAAATGAATAAGAATAGGACTGTTCTTTCTCGAGAGCTTTAGCAGCATTTGCTTCTGCAAAAGGTGTGACTGTTAAAAAAGAAATTCCAGCAACCATTGAGAATAATATCCCTTTAGAAGTGCTTAAATTTTTCATAATAACTCCTAATTTTAAATATTTAGTGGCTATGCTCCTAACAAATATTAGCATATTTTGTAATTCAATATTTTGTTTCAGCTATTAAGAGTAACCCCCCTCGGTTTTATGCTATCATTTGTAAATAATTGAAGTAAATAGGGTTTTGGTTACATACCTTTAATGGTTCATTATACATATTATTATTAATCCATAAAAACATCATTTTATTTGAAAACCATCTGTCTTACTGCTTATCCGTCTTAATAACTATTTGACACTCGATTTTGTAAGTGGATTCACCAGTATCAACTTTTATATCATCACGGTTAATTTTATATTTCCCACCATACAATCTCGATGAAACAGGATAGGACTCACCATCTCTAAGATATCTGAATATAAATTCCTTGCCTTTTTTATAATCTTTAAGTGGAACATGCCCTACTTTCAAATTATTAATATAAACTGCAATAGCTTGAGGATCATGTTCGTTGTCCTCCTCAAGTTGCAAATAACCATCAGAAAAAAATTCATCCTGATGAAGGAAAATAGGCTCGTCATAAGTGTATTCTAATATTTCAGTACTGGTCATTCCATTATATTTTTCTTCAAAATTATAATTGTCTTTTTCTTGGGCAATGGCCTTTTTTATTTCTTTTTGATAATAGCTTACTCCAGCAACATTGAATGTGATATATTCAAAAAATGCATCTTCCTCTTCATACTTAACTGAGTATGAAGTTTCACTCACAAACTTTGGATATTCATCGATTTTCAGGGGCGGATCAGCTATCTTTTCTAAAGTATTCACAGTACTTTTTGCTTCTTGTTTAAAAATCATATGCTTAATAGTATTCCATAAACTCACTTTCTCACCCTCCAAATGTTCTTCTTTTGATAGTTATTATATTATCGACATTATCCCCATTTTGTTTACAATTTTTTGAAGCTGAGTTGCGTCTGTTAATATCAGATAAATAGGCAAATAGGGAGGCACGGAGAGATTCTATCCTCATTTATCGCATTGGCTGAGTCACTCCCCTTCGTGTTAGCGCATTCTACGACAGGCTCTTCCTATAATTAGCCATCACGAAAGACAACACCTTAATCCAGGAGCATAGACTGATTCTATTCAGTTGTGAACTTGAATATGGATTAAAAATAAGTTAGAAAGAGCTGGTACCATTGCAAATTCACCAAAATTATTTATAAATTCGGTTTTCAAAGCTTTTCTTTCATTTGCTTTAATCCTTTTCTAATAGATTATAAAGCATTATCAGGCCCTTTTTCATCACTACCCATTTTATCGAAGTGCATATTCACTGAATAATTGTTGGTAACATTCTTAGTTTCTGACACTTCAAATCCTGGGGTAACGAGAGCATTTGAAGCCTTTTTAAGCTTATCAATCAAACTGTTAGAGATGAACTTGCCGATTGACTCCATACTTGAATTGATAAACTTTGTGAATTCAGGAAGCTGTTTATTGATATCAATAATCTTATCGTTCATCAATTTTCCTATATAATCCTTAAACCCATGCTCAGCATTAATAAGATCATCATAATTTGCGTTAATTGATTTTTCGTTTTTTTCAACCCAATCTTGCAGCGCTTCTTTACGCTTAAGTTTACACGATCTTTTAGGAATTTATTTAAATCAATCTGTTCCTTTTGCATGTGATATCTAAGTTGTTGAATTTGGTGGTCAAAAGTGGTCATTCCTCATTTTGTTTGTGGTCACTATAAATGTGACCACAAACATCCTATTTAAAAAACCCCCTGAAGCCAATGGCTCCAAGGGGTTTTCTATATTAATACTGAGACATATACTGATCGCGTTCCCAAGGATGTACTTGGGTGCGGATTATAACCTATATTGTCTTTATATGTCTTTGTAGATCATCAACGTTGATTTATAGAGGTTTTCATCTAAAAAAAATAATACAAAATCATAAAATATTTTTAAATTGTGGGTGATTCGTGGGCGTTTTGTGGGTGTTTCCTAAAAGAATGAGAATTCATTATAAACCTAGTTTGATAAATAACAAATCCTTTCTATAAAACAGACCATTTAGGTCTGTTTCAGACCGTAGACAAAGTCTACAAGCTTTTTTGTATAATAAGGGTAATAACAATAATCTGTGGGGGATAAACATGTTATCGAAACGTGAAGAAGAAAGAAGAAATCAATTAGAAGTAGTGGCTTTAGATGAATTAGTGCCTGAAGATCATCTTGTGCGGAAAATTGAACAAGCAATCGATTTCGACTTCATTTATGATCTTGTCAAAGATCATTATAGTTCTGATAATGGTAGACCAAGTGTTGATCCTGTTGTTCTCATTAAGATGGTCTTAATCCAATATCTATTTGGTATTCGCTCTATGCGTCAAACCATTAAAGAAATTGAAACCAACGTGGCTTATCGTTGGTTTATTGGATATGGGTTTTCGGAGAAAATTCCGCACTTTTCTACCTTCGGTAAAAACTACGTGAGACGCTTCCACGATACAGATTTATTTGAACAAATTTTTTACCGAATCTTAAGAGAAGCGATGAAAAAAGGGTTCGTTGACCCGTCTATTGCCTTTATTGATTCCACTCATGTCAAAGCGAATGCCAATAAGAAAAAACTTGAAAAGAAAATCGTTCGGGTAGAGACGAGAAGTTATCAAAATCAGCTTCATGAGGAGATCAATGTTGATCGTGAGGAACATGGAAAAAAGCCGTTACCCCTACAGAATAAAGAGAAGAAAAAAGAAATGAAAGTCAGTACAACTGACCCAGAGAGTGGCTATTATGTAAAGGATGAACGTGAAAAGTCATTTGCTTATTCATTTCATACAGCTTGTGATTCAAAAGGATTTATTTTAGGCTCGCTGGTCACAGGCGGAAATGTTCATGATAGTCGTATGTTGGATTCACTCGTATCAAAGGTGACAGAGAAAGTCGGAAAACCAAATGTAGTCGCAGTAGATGCGGGATATAAAACACCTTACATCGCTAAGTTCTTAATGGATCAAGAGATAAGACCTGTCATGCCATACACTCGTCCAAGAACAAAAGCTGGTTATTTGAAAAAGAATGAATACGTATACGATGCATATTTTGATTGTTACATTTGCCCCAACGGGCAAATTCTCTCTTATCGTACAACGACTAGAGAAGGTTATAAGCAATATGCGTCCGATTCAGAAGTATGTAAGTCCTGCTCGTTTTTAGATAACTGTACCCAAAGTCAAAACCACACCAAACAAATTCATCGGCATATTTGGCAGGATTACCTAGATGAAGCAGAAAATCTGAGACTTACTGAAATAAATAAGAGCATCTACGCAAAACGGAAAGAAACGATTGAACGCGTTTTTGCGGATGCAAAAGAAAAGCATGGTATGCGTTGGACGAAACTTCGTGGACTAAAAAAAGTTTCAATGCAAGCGATGCTTACTTTCGCTGCCATGAACCTTAAAAAGCTAGCAAACTGGACATGGAAAGTACCATGTCCAGCGTAAAACACATGATGTTTTTTCAAAAAATGTGAAAACCCCACTTTTACTTGAAGTAAAGATGGGGTTTGTCTACGGTCTGAAAGCCCTGAAAAGGGCTTTTTTATTAATAGACTTCATGTTTAACCAAAGTAGCCGTTTTCTGCGGTTTGAAAATCATTTGAGGAATTTATATGTACAGTAGTTGTGATCCCCATTAATAAGGTAAGGCTTAATATCATAACTTTCAGGTGCTTCATTCAGCTTCCTCCTCCATCCATGTCAATTTTTTGGCCTGTGATTCCAAACCTTCATCAAAGTATTTTGATGCCAGTTTGTAATTATCCTGCTTTTTATAAAATCTTGCTGCCATAATTGACAATTCTGCGGCATCTGTCCAAAGTTTTTGATTTTTCAGTGCATTTAAAGCTGCATCTAGTTGAGCTTCATCACCTGTTATATAAATTGAATGTATGATGTTTAACTTAGCAATATACGCATTGTCAGATAATTCATTCGCTAACATGTAATTTGTTCTCATATACAGTGGTTTGTGTGGCTTTTTTAATTCAACCGAAAAGACATATTGTAAACATTCTAAAGCTTGCTGAAGCTTTCCTTGACGCTCATAACATATCCCAAGATTGAAATACCCTAGCGCTTGTGGAAAATCAATTTTAGATTCTGCTACTAAATTGATAGCATCCTTATAGGTGGATTCAGCTTGTACAAATTGGTTTAAATCCATCTTATTTGATGCGATTACCATTAGAGTAGTAGCAACCCGACTCTCTTGTAAATCTGCTGATTTAAAGCTTTCTAAAGCTTTTTTGGCGTGGTTAATGGAGAAATGATTTTGTGCGATTTCGTAGTATGCAATCGAAAGCTGATAATTAAATTCAGCACGTTCTAAATCATCAGGAACGTTTCGAAGTCGGGTCTCTGCAATATGATAATAGTTGATAGCGTCTGAAAAGCGCTTTTTATAAAACTCATACATGCCATTGAAGAAGAAATAATAATACTGAATCATGTCATCCGTTTTCTGCTTCTCTTCAATGTCTATTTGCTTCAATATATCTTTTGATCCCTCAAACTCCTGCGCCAACATTTTGTATCTGGAATCAATCAAGTTAAAGTATAATAAGACATTTTGATCTTCTTCCATATTTTCAAAGGCTATTACGATCTCTTTTCTCTTATTTTCAGCCTTTAGAATGTCCTGTTTCTTGATATATCCGTACCAATCACCGATCATTTTAGCAACAAATGGGCTTGCTACTTTTTCTCCCAAACAAACCTCCCCCTATCCATTCCTTTATTTTCCCTATAATTACATATATTATCATCTGTTTGAATATTCCACACCGAAAAGAAACCGCAAAAAAGAACAAAAAAAGAGAGACGAATTCGCCTCTCTGGTATGCCTTTTATTATTTGATGATACTCCAAATAAATCTTCCACTAGTATGGCCTGTTTTTTGTGCCCAAAGCTTACTAAAGGAAACTTGTTTTCATAGCAATTTGTTCTCCTTGATTTACTATAAGTGGATCTTTATTTTTTTCTAAAAATTTAGCAATTTGATTTAGATTTCCATTAATTTTATCGTTGATTGGCATATTGGGATTCAATAAGAGAACGTTGTTAATCGTATCAGCTACTTCATAAAGATCATCTTCATCTTTTGTTTTTTCAATGTGATATTGCATCTTTTTAAAAAACCATTCAATTTCGTTCAAATCAACCATCGGGTAATATTGAATTTTATAAAGATTCTCTTCATCAAGGACGTCCAATTCAAATATGGCTTCAAGTTCTTCTTTACTTAAATGAACTTCAGAAAGTTCATATTCACCCTCTGATGCTTCCTCATCAACAGTGTACTCAGCTGTATAAAGCCCCTGAATGAATTCATCAAAGGAATCTGCTAACTTAAAGTCTTCTTCCATCTCAACATCAAAATAATGAATTGGAGGATTCTCTTTTGTTTTTCGATAATCCATCGCTACCCAAGTATGGCCATCCCCGTTAATCAAAACAAGCCCTTCTGGCAGCTCCCACTCTTTTATCAAATAGGCACTATCCATAATCCCTTCATCTTCAGCAATTCCCAGCAGGTGATTAAATTGAATGTGATCCTCAGCCCATGAATTAGAGTGAGTCGTTGGAAAAGCATTATGAACTGTATAACCACCATTCTGTTCTAATATGAGCTTTTTATATGTATCTGGCAAAGTGACCCCAAGTTTATCTTCAGCCTTCGCTACTTCTTCTGCGTTGATCTTTTTTAACGTATAGTAACCTTCATCGTCTATTTCCCAAAAAGATTTCAATGTAGTATTTCCTCCTAATGTCACAAACTTTTAACGTGAACAAAAATTCGACCAAGGTTCTTGTGCAAAAAAGCAATTTCTAAGTCAGAAGTTGCTCTTTTTTAATCTTCATCCTCAGGATCTTCGTCTACACCAAATATCAAATTTTCATCTACAAAATACATTTCATAAAGTGTACGCTCTGTTACTTCTCCTTTTTTAATTCGTTGGTTAAGAATAAACATTAAATCTATAGGTTCACGCTCATAATAAATGCTGTCGCCTTCTTCGGAATGAAGAATAGGCTTGTTTAAGTAAACATAAGTTTTCGGTTTTGTAAAGTACGTCCACTCCACTTGAGGATGGTTTCTTCTAATAACTTCTGCATAATAAATCCCTATATCCATTGCTATTGCATAGTCCACTTTTGCAATTTCAACCGGATTAGCCAATAAGCTCTTTTTTTCATCTTCATAAATAAAATCAGGATATTGCCTTAATTCTTCTAATTCTCTACCAATCTCTTCTTCTAAATTCATAAATTTCAATCTGAGATAAAAACCAACTATAGATATCTATAAGTGATTCGGGAGTGAAATTAAAGTCCACCTCTTAATTAGTAACATTTTCCAAAACTCGTAGTGGTATCTGATTAACAAACCAATCAAAGAGAATTTCAGCCTCTTTTTTTGATAAAGTTTCAAAGGATTCCATTATAATTGGTGGTTCCATTAATACATACTCCATTAAATTTCTCCCTCATATTGTAATTATATTTGTATAGTGGCTATACTGCTCTAACTCAGTTATTTTATGGTTTGTTTGCTCAATTCTACCAGTATTTGTACTTATAATGAAGTACTACTTTATCAATCAATTCAATTTTTTAATCGGAAATCTTTAACCAATTGTTTCCTTACAAAAATGAGAAGTTCGTATAACCTATATTTGACACGTCGATACAATTCTGTTGCTCAATCAACCGCTGAATATCGATCCAAATTATTTTCAACTTGTGACCTAGACATCCCTACAGCTGCGGCCATTTCTTTTGCGACCTCTTCATCAATTTGTTTTTCTTGCGGATCAGGCTGATCTTCGCCTTCTCCCTTCTCAAGGTCATCCAGACGTTTTACGACTGGTGCAATTGTTTCCTCTAGCATCTTTTGCAGATCTTCTTTGTTCACTTCTTCCTCCTCCTCTTCCGCTTGACTTAGTAAGTTGTCTATAGCAGCTCTTGCATTTTTTAGCTCATTCAAGTTAGCAGCTGAAAACTTTCGGCCAGCTTTTGCGACTTCTTCAGGTGGATCAGTTTGGATCCCAGCCAAGTCATCAGTAAGCAAAATCTCTTGTGTGATTTCCACAAAATCTTGCAGTGCTGCCCTCACCTTTTCAGGGTCAGTCTCCAAGTCTTCATCGTCGTAAGAATCCCATTTATACAAAACGGAATTCAGTGCATCTTGTGCCGCCCAAAACTCACGACGCATGCGACCTTTGTCGTATCGGTTCTTTACTTCTCCTTTTGATAAAAAGAAGTTTTTAAGCAAAGAAAAAAGCCCCTTCTCTTCAGAAGCTGGCTCACGCTCTTGCTTACCTATATCCGCTGTTCCGGCCATTGAATATCCGGTGATCTCGCCCTTTTGAATCTGTTCCCAAATTTCATCGGAAGCCTTCGTCACAAGGACCCACGATCCTTTCTTGATAATCTCATCGCCCATTTCAAAGTCAGACGGCGCAATGTACGATTCAACGACTTCTCCGACACCGCCTTGGAAATCATGCTGCTTGTCGATCTCACGTGCATCCTTCAAGAATCCGTGAGCCGCTTTCTCAATTTCTTCTGGTGTCATAAAGTCTCCATGTGCATCAGCTACATTTGGTTCGTATACAATTCCATACACAAGACGTTGCACATCATCAGCCTTCGCAAGGACCTTGATCTCTTTTTGAAAGTCTGGCTGTTTTTCTGATTTCATAAAAAAGAACTGCTTTTGATTAGCAGCCTTGTCTACGTATGAAACGTGTGTGATTTTTGCATTTATCAATTCGCGTGGCAATTCATTCACCTCCTTTCAATAATTTTAAAATTATTTCAAGTTGTCCATTGACACATTTGTAATTTTTTAGTCTAATCAAATAAAAAGGAGGCATTAACATTGTGAAAAGTAATAAAGATAACTACAATCAAATGAATGAAACTAAACTGGGTAAAAAACTTGATGAATCTGTCGAATCTCCACCGTCTAGATTGCCAACAAATCCGATCACACCTAAAAAACCCGGACCCAAAAATGAAAAAAGAGAAAGATTTTCTGTAGATGTTCCTTCTTCCAGAATTGCTTCTAATACAAGAAGAGAAAAATAGAAATTTATACAATTGGATTAGAGGATGCATTGTCAATAATTTGGCTATCTTTAATTTCTTCTTTATTGTAAATGCCAATTTTCATACCAGTTCTTACATCTACATAGTACTTTTCTGGTTTTAAATCGTATTTATTTATTAACTCTGTAAAATAATGTGTATCAGTTAATGTAAGATTTCGTTCAGGCTCTAAAGGCCTGGACACTTTTTCAATATCCCCCACTAATTTTTCTGATCCATCAATCTTTGAAATTTCAACTACATTTGATCCTTTTGTAATAAATATCTCTTCCCAAACAGTTTGAGAATTAGATAGTTTATTCAAATCTCGTTTCTCTCGAATTTTATTAACATTAGTTAAAATCAATTTGTAAAATAGTTTCGTATATACTCGTGCAATCCAATAACTACTTATTAGACTAAACAAAAGAAACGTTATAACAAAAGGGAAACTGGTCAAATGATCGTTTAGAGATGTCAAATCACTAATATATTCATTTCTTAATTCTATTAATGATATATTTACTTTGGACTCCATCCAGTCTAAAAATAGATTGTACATAAGAACTAGAAAGTTATATGCCACTATACTTATCACAGAAACTGGCATCCACAATAATGCACTTATACCAACCATTTCAAACGGATTATGCTTTTGATTTGGCGTTATTCCGAAAAGTTGTAACCAATAATAACAAATCAGACCTGGTAACGTAAAAATAATAGTAGAGATAAATTCACCCATTGTATTCTCCTTTAATACTTTTTCATTCAAAAAGTATTATAGCACTATAAAATGGAAATAATTTAATTTCATAACATTTTTCTAAGAATATCTTCTTTTTCCTCAGCCGACAATCCTAGAATAACAGGATCAACCACAGGTCCCACAGCACAATGGCAGTTAACCCGCTCTTTCGGAGACAGTTTTGTATCTCTCGGAAACATGCACCGCTCTCCGCTTCCTGGTATCTCAAATTCTTCATCGAGAGGAATGATCGTTCCATCGAGCTGCACATGACTATCCCTCGACTGATTCTTTTTCCCTCCGCTGTGCTTCCACTTCTTCCCCGTTACAGCTGGAGATTGTACATATGATTCATGTTGAGCAACAGAAGAAGCGGTCAACACTTCTGTAATGGCTGTTACACGTGCACGTTTTCGACTGAATTCAGGAAGATCCTTTAGCTCCAATTCAATCTCCTGAATAGAGCGGCCTTCTTTTATACCATCTTTCAGGGTTTGTTCAATAGCCGTATGAGTATTCAGCTTCATCAGCTGCGCCAACTCCCGAGACCATGATTCAATCCACTCTGTGGTTCTTTCAGATAAGACCTTGAAAGGAATATCTGCATCGATGGAATGCATGATCTTCTCAGCCAGTTGTGTGACGGTAAGAGTAAGAAAGACAGCAGTTTCTTTTCCGAACAGCTCCGCAAATTCATCTGAAGTGAATAGATCATTATTAAAAAACGCTAGAATTGATTCTAACGTCTCCGAATCATCCTTGGATATAAAACCATTCAGTGCTTTCAAAAACGTCTTACGTTGCAATCTGAACAACCTAGCGATGGTTTTCTCATAATCCTCCACCAAGGAAGGGATACCCTCCAGTTCAGGGAAATCAGCCACCGCCGCTTTGAGTTCCTCGATCTCATCCGATTCCGCTTTTTGCACAAAGGCATTGATGTTTTTTATCAGCTGATCAATCTTACTCATTTGCGGATCTCCTCTAGTTCATCCCGAAGGTCTTTGAGGATAGATACCAATTCATTGTTAGTACCCGCAGACTTTTGAAGAACCGTATCAAGGAAGCTAGTTGATGCCTTTGGCTTCGCTTCAATTGGTCGATGATATTCTTCCTCTGGCCATTCTTCAAGTGTCTTACCAAGAATACGGCCAGCCAGATCACGCAGATCATTCGGTGAAACCGCTCCTGCCTGAATAAACGGTGTAAGAACCTTTGCGATTTCGAGCGGATCACGAAAGTCAGGACCATTTAATATGAGCCGCACATGCCAAAGATCGAGATCAGGAAGAAATAGCGTATTGAGCTTGCCAGTGATGATCATTCTTTCCGGCTGAAATACCTGTTCCTCTGTAGTCTTACGAGCGGTGTCAGCTGTGGCCTTGTTATAATCCTGTGACTCGCCTGTGTAGATCGGCGGCAATCGGAATGAGGAACGTATCTTGTTTCTCGTCTTCTCATCATATTCAAGGAACAGAGCATCTTCCTGAAGAATCTCGGCCAGTGATTTTATATCTACCTTTACATTCGCCGGCTCTTCATCGTTCGATAGTTCATCCTTCTTCGGAATCCCTTCCACTTCGAGTAACAGAAATTTATGTGCATTGTCTGATCCCTCGATGCCGTTCATGTATTCCTGCAGCTGCTCATATGACGATTCAGAAAGCATTCCATTCTCTACAGTAATTGCAGCTGGCACATGCCGCCCTTGTTTAAAGTACAGATAGTTCAGTTCTTCAGCTTTGCGCGCTCCATACATATTGACGATGTTACCAATCCAACGAGGAACACCATATGTACCGCTGCCGATCTTGAAGTGAATGACTTCGCTTGCTACAAGATTAGAAGGGGTGTCTTCGCTGTATTCTCCCGTAGCAGCGTTCAATGTTCTTGGATCACCGTACTCCTTGAAGAATACTTTTTTAGTGTTGACTTGCTGCACATACTTTCTGAACCGTTTCATTCTTTTGAGAGATTTGACTTGACCATGATCGGTATATTTAAAGTCAATCTCGACAGGATCACCTATCTTACATATTCGCATGTGTTGAGCATCTAAATATTCAATCCCTGCTGGTTGCCCTGTGCCATTACGTAAAATTTCAAGAAAGCCATTCCCTGTCCGCTCCCTATCCTCTATCACATACCCTAGAACCACTTCGGCTGATTCATCATAGTTCATGTATCTGCCGAATTCTTCAAGTCGTGTCCATTCTTTCTCAGCTGTCTTTTTCTTTTCCTCTGGCGCGTTCTCAGCGTTGAAATCAAAGACATATTCGATCCCCAAGCCGAAACCTAGAATGTTGGTTTTATACGCATCGATGCATTGCTGAAGAATGGTAGAATACTCAGCTATTTGTTTAAGCTCTGTGATATTGTACGGCGGCTCGATAACGTCATCAGCCTCATAATTAAATCCATCTTCATAAATCTGCTTAGTGGTTTCAGACACATTTGCTTTCATCACTGTTGCTCTGACCGTTTTCATCAGCGTGACCTCCTTTCTCTGTTCGGGCGTGTCCGCTCTTTTGGTTTCTCTTTCAGATCGGTGACTTCATAATCATCTAACGCATACCAGATGGCTGAAAAAGTATGAGGGTCAATCTGAAACTCGTCCTCTATGATATTGCCGCGCTTGTCTGTCTTATACGTGAGCGGCTGAAGCTCATAGATCGTGTTTTTGCATGAGTCGGAACAAATGATTTTCTTAAACCGCTTGATCTTCTTGGTGTACTGCAAGCGTGATCCTTGGAACTTATGAGCGGCCACCATGTTGTATCCCATCTTGCGGAAATATGCGATTGTCTTCTGCTCATTATCAGCCTTGATCAACTCTTTTGTTTCGACGAACTCTTTCAAGTCCTCAACCGTGACATCATCAGTCTTACCACGATCGTAATACTCCCAATAGATATATAGATACTTCTTCTCGTGATCCACAGCCAGCCTAACCACAGCGTTATATGAATCAACGAAACCAAAGTCCATGCCCGCTCTAAGCAAAGGACGATTGATATTTGAGATGGCCAGCATCACATCTTTATGTGACTGCACCTCGAATTGAGGAAGAACACGAATTCCGTTAACGCCAAAATGACCTTTTCGGGCTATGCGATAAAGGTCTGGATCGTATTCCTTTAGTTCGTCCAGCTGCTTGATGTAACTGACCGGAAGGAACAAGTTATCTTCAGCTGTAGAATGATGATAGTACGTATCGTTGATAGCGATCGTTCGCTCTTTGTATAACCTTTCATCATCAAGGATAAAGCGGTTGTTCTGATCATCCTTAAAGAAATGTCTGTACGTCCAATTATCCTGGCCGACAGGGTTCGTCGATAGAATCATGTGCAGCTGCAATGTTGGATGACGCAAACGACCAAGCAGCTCCTTGAATCCCTCGTACTTCACTTCTGAACATTCTTCAATCCACATGATCCAGATGTTGTTGATCGACTTCAGCTTGGCTGGCTTGTCCAAGCCTTTGAAAATGATCCGGCTGCCATTGTGAAATTTAAGCATGAGCGGTGATGTCCGGCACTGAATGACATGATCGAGTCCAAGATCATTCACGATCTCTTCAAACAGCGAAAATGTCGAATCCCTGTGCGTATCATAGACTTCACGAATCACAAGAGCGGTTCGCTTCTCATCTAGCAGCTTTAAGATAAGTTTGAGGGCAATGTGATAGCTTTTGGACGAGCCTTAGCCGCCCACCAAGAATTGAAACTTCTGATCCCAATCAAAAAAGAAAGTCCTCAAAATGTGGATTGACTTCCTTCTCCATCATTTGAACCATCAGCCATCACCTTTATTCTTCCGCTTAATTGTTATTTGTACAGAGTCATCAACAGGTCGAGCAGTGATCCGCTCCAGCTCTGCTTCTCTCGTTCGGTTTGCAAGATCAAGGCCACGTAGCCTCAATTCGTATTCAGACATAGTTTTCATTATGTCGACTTTCTGCCTAATGGCTTTATCACGTTGTGCGGTCACACGTGTCAGAGCATCTTCTATGCTCAATATCTTCTCCAGCAGAGGTGAGTCTGTCTCTTCAATCTGGACCACAGCAAGACGTTCATTAGTTATTGGCGCTGCTTTAATCAGGCCATTCTTATCTGGAGCCTGTACAACGTCTTTCATCTTCCGCATTTGCTGCAAGACTGTCCGCTGCTTATCAGTCAATCCATTCTCGTATTTAGTGATCAATCGCATCATTCTTGATTCACGAACGCTCAATAATCGTATTGATAGATCAATTTGGTACAGAGGATCAGTCTCAACTTCAATAAAAAGCTTCTGTTCCTTTTCATCCATGTACTCAAACATGGTCGTTTCATATTCACCGGTCTTGAATGAATTCTTGTTCCCTTTTGGAGCTGCGCCACCCCTATTACCTTTAGCATTTTGGTTGCCGGGTGGCGCTTTACCTCCTTTGTTTCCTTTGGCGTTTTTGTTCCCTTTAGGTGCGCCGGAACGAAAAGGAGCGCTCCCTTTGAATTTGTCTTCCCATTTATCGTTCGCTTTCCATTTACGGACTGTACTGCTTGCCACACCTAACTCATCTGCAATGTCTTTAAGCAAGCGGGTTCTATCGCTCTCTTTCCAAAGACGAAAAGCCTCATCTCTTCTTGGATCGCGTGGTCTAGCCATTACATATCACCCACCTCCGAGTTGCTGAATTAAGTTTGAGTTTGTTTTTAATATTTAGATTATGCCTTTTCGATTTCGGTAGCTAATTGAAGGTACATTTGTTTATCCGCATGAAAAAAATGCAGAAGAATATTTGAATAAATAAAAGCTTGAATTATCCAACCTACAGACGGTAATAACTTAACTATAACTTCATCCATACCAATAAATTGTGTTTCAACTTTGCCTTTTACTGTACTTTTATATGCAAATTTATTTAAATCTGGTTTGTAAGTAATACTGAGATGAGCGTCTGAATTTCTAATTTGTCTATTTATTAAGGATGTTAACCTTGAATATTTATCATTTGTTACTTTGTTAAAACGCTCTATTTTCTGATAAATTGTTAGTTTTGATATTTTAAATAAATCATATTGGTTTTTATTGCTTATTTCAGCAAGAGCTAAACAAGAATTCAAAACTTTCCCGATCATTTCTACCCCTTTAGAATATGTATTTATAACATTTGCTCCCATAGATTTCTTTTCATGTAATTTAAGTTGCTTTCCTTTCGAATTTTTAAACATAGTTTTCGTTTCAGTAAATATCCTCGTAAACTCACTATACGATGACATAGTCTCTGCTTCTGGATTTTCTTTCGACCCTTGCCAGAATGCTGTAAGAACACTTACAACTTCTACTGGGTTTATTTTTGATGCACTGTCATAAAGTTCTAAAAATAATGATATAAACTCTTTAACCTCATTTTTCCCATATATTTTTTTGTCATCAATCCATAGTTTAACTGATAGAAAAAGATATTCATTTAAAGTTAAATCATTACTTCGCGATGTTAACTCTTTTATATCGTCTCCAAAATATCCTTCCATTGATAGTTCTTCTAATTCATTTCCAGCCTCTTCAAATTCATTATATTTACTCATTTGTTCATCGCTCTTTTCTATTTGATTTAACATCTGTCCTTTTAATTTTAGTATAAGCATTTTAAAGGTTTTGATTTATTGTCTTCACTATAGATTCGACTGATATTCCTATTTTTACTTCGGCAGCTTTTTGTCTGTCAATAAAATTGTTGAATCCTTCTTCTGATTCAACTTTATAATAATCTTTAGTAATTTCAATCCATCCCTTTAAGTGTTCAATCAATTTTAAATGCTCTTTTTCAATAAAAGTAGGCCTAGCAATGGACTTAATTATTTCTAAAACTTTATAATACTCTTTTATCGCAATTTCCATTCTCTCTCTATCGGAGTTTATATTATTTGATATTAATATTATTAGATCTCCTAATTTATCAAGTTGTTTAGCATATTCTTCAATTAACATTTTGCATTCCTCCCTACCTTAAATATCGGCTGAAAATAAGCATATGGAACCATTTGCGGATTTTGTCGAACGAAATCATAATAATTGAGGTGATTACTAGAGGATTAACTTATATAGGATATTTAAGATTAGCCGCCTAGAGACGGCATTGTAATTTACTTGATGTAAAATTCCGATGTATAAAATGTACCAACAGTTGCAACATGGTTGCCATTCTTGTCGTAGCGCTCTACTTCAACTTTGAATCGATACGTACCTTTTTTGTTACCTAGTGATTCCTTGATATCGAATTCATCATACTGTTTCTCTGCTGGGTTAAGCGGGTTAGGTGAATTCGTTCTGATTGTGACCCATCTCCCTGCAACTTTTCGTTGAGGAATAAGGTTTGGCCCACAAATGTAATCATTGTGATTTTGAATCGCAACAACCACAACCTTGTCCTTTCCTAAAGTATGATTCGCTTTTTTTGGATTAGCAGATACACCAAATTTTGATGCCATGCTCATCATCTCCCTTTTTATATTTTTGCGCTCCTATCCCTCACCAAAGCACGTGCAGCCATACACCCAAAAGACGACTGTTCCCAAAATTTATCGTTTTCTTCGGATACGGCCGCCTTGTCTTTGATACGTTTCGCGTCTCGTTCCCATTATTTCTTCCCAATCGCGCGTCGTTATCGGATCAGCATCGCTCTTCTTACTATTAGAACCAGGAGCAATGCTTTTAAATTGCTTTAATGTCTCTTTAGAAACAGAATCCCTGATCTTCATGTTCATACTCTCCTTGCCGAATAAGCACCACCTTACGCTATTCGCTTAAATAGATTTTGATTTTGCAATGATGACTACACTCCGAGAGGATGCCAAGTACAGTCAATCATCAAATAAAATGAAAAACTGTCCTCGATACGGCCGCCGCAGACCAGCTGCTATCCTGGCTCAGAATGTCCCTCTCGTATGGCCACATTCCTCAACACCTTTGTTCCGTATCCAGATACACCATTGATAAGGGAAAGGCGCGTCTCCCAATAAAAAAAGCGGACACCAATCAAGGCACTTAAAGTGCTCAATGATCAGCGTCCGCAGGTTCTTCCTTCTGGACAAAATATTCACGTTCGTTTTGCTTGTCTCTATCATACGATGATCCACTTAGGAAAAAAGGTCCCCTTTTTGTCGGTTTTTTCTCGGCTTTTTCTCGGCAAGGAGTCCAATAAACACAAAAAACCTTGAAAGGCATTGGCCGATCAAGGATCATTTTGTTACTTCATTTTCACTGCTTCTTTCATTTCCTCTACTATCCTATTAAACCACTGTATAGGATTTAATGAGATCGCCGGAAAATAGATTTCTGCATTATTTTCGATAAAGCTTTCTTTTTCTTCTATTGTTAAAGTACCATTCAAAAAATCCTGACAATCCTTTATAGTAGACAGTAGACATTCTTTAGTAGCTTCATGAATAAACTCCTCTAACGCTTCTTCTGGTGAATCGATATCCTGATGAAATGTCCCACCTAAAAAATCTTCTAACTCCTCTAAATAACTGTAACTCTCATTCATTTTATCATCCTTCTTTCTATTTAACAGGGTATCCTGTTAAAATAAAACCGCCATTCTCATCTTTTTTCAGTATAATTTTTGCATTTGTAACATTCTCAACTACTTCTGAATTTCTCGAAACACTTCTTCCAATTACCTCTCCATCACCCTTATATTTTAATGGTAATGTAGGTCTACTGTTGGGGTTGGATAACCACTTTTGTATTTTATCAACACTCTTAGGATCACCCAGGACTGAATCAGCAACTCTTTCTGCAGTCATTCTATCGTTAAAAGTAGAAGAACCCGTGATTTTAGGATTACTTTTCAGTCTCTCTAATAGTTCTTCATCTGTTTTTCCAACATGTCTCTCTATTAAGTGCCCACCTCTGGATTCATGTGTAGCTAATCCATTACCTGGAGATAAAGGATTTTTCTCACCTTTCTTGATTCCCATCTTACCATGAAACCCTTTTGCTCCAAATGGTAAAAGCATTGCAAGCGCCGCATTCATACTTGCTTCCTGCTGTTCTTTCGAGACCTTATTTCCAAACATGTCTCGACCTGTAATCGCTTCACTGAAGCCGTTGGTCGCGGTGAGCCCGTATAAACCTTTTTGGGATGTCTTTAGGGCATCAAAAGATTTTTGTGACGTTTTGTAGATGTCGACCGCTCTGACTGCGGCTGACGTGGCTTGAGTCGTTTTATAGACGGCCTTTCCGCCTTTGAAAATGCGTCCTGCCCAACCGACAATAGGAATGTAGCCGGCTGCTGCCATGCCACCTGCAGCGACTCGTTGGCCTGCCGTAAGCTTTTCGCCTGTGATTGGATCGACGCCCGTAGCTGCTCGTTTTGCATCATTCACACCGGTTAGCTCATTGACAATGTTCCCCCCATAATCAAGGGCTTTTTCATACCAAGGACGGTTGGCGAGCGCTTCTTGTTCCTTTGCGATCTCGCGGGCTTCTTCTTGTTCTTTTTTGATTTTGAGATATTCAGCAGTTTGCTTCTCAATATCGCTTTTTGCCTTATAGATTTCACTATCTTGAAATGCTTTTTTGTCAAAATTCATAGGTGAAATTGATTTCCCGTCATTCGTGGCATTGATCATTTCTGCGTACAATGCCATTGTAGCTTGCTGCTCCGTTTCTGACAAAGCATATTCATCTTTTAAATTTTGATCAAGCTCTATTAAGTCTTTTACTGTCTTTTTTTGAACATCTTCAGCATATTCTATTTTTTCATCAAAGGTTTGGCTATCGAATACCTCCAGTGAAATGAGGTCATCGATATCTTCAAAAATCGTTTTAAGAGCATTTTTTTGATCCTTCACAATGCTTCTGGCATTTTTCATGCCCATATGTACTGCATTGTCTAAAAAGTGTTCTTCTACGAAGGTGTCTCCGCCAAAGCTCGTATCATCAAGTGTCCCAGAAACACCTTCATGAAAGGCTTTCTGCTTATCGATGAAGCTGATAAACATGTCCACATTTCCAGCTAGCTCTTTATAAAAGCTTTTAATGTTATCGGCACCTTTCCCAGTAAAATCATCACCGAGGTTTGCCACACCTTGAAGTGCCTTTTTTAAATCAACCATTTGTTCGCGGAGTTCCTGATAGTGTTTTGCCCTTGCGTCCATGGCACTTGTTAGTGCTTTTGCATCAAGTATCTTCCCCAGCAGAATTCACTCCTTCCTAGTCATTGACAAGGTCAATTTTACCAACACAAAACTTGTCATTAAATAGGAATAAAGATACAAAAACACAATATAAAATCGGGCACCCATTGAGGCACTTAAAGGCCGAATGATCAGCAGCTGCAGGTTCTTCTTTCTGGACAAACTAAAATATTCATGTTGCTTTTTCTCTGCAATGCAAATAAAAAAGTGCCCATAAAAATGGACACTTTGGTTCTATTATTCCCAAAACGCATCGCCTTCAGAATCAATATACTTCTAGAAAAGTTTTAAAGTCTACATAACAGTCTTCAAACAGATAAAGATATCTTCTACTATATCATTTTATTTATCACACAAAAACGCTATGCTTTTATTAAATCATTTTCTTTTAGAAATTGTTCGAACAATGCATCACCTTTATCCTCAATATCTTCATCATCAATATTATACTCTCCAACCAACAAAACAAAATCATCATATTTTTCATATTTTTGTTCAAGTTTTATACCATAGCTTTCTTGATAAAAAAACAATAACCATTTCCCTGAATCTAAACTTTTTAAAAACACTCCTTCATAATCTAAATCATTTTCATAATAACCTACATGCAAATGCATTGTATCGTCTAAGTTAAGCAACGTTGATCTCCCCTTTAGAAAATAACATGATGATCTTTTAGATTTGGTGGAACATGATAATGCAGAACAGCAGGTCTTCCATGTTTTATAGGTACATAATCTAGTCTGAATAGGGGTTTTTTTGCTACGTACCTGCATAATGCGCCCTACTGATCCAGGGCCATCAATAATACGATTTTGAGGCGCCTTTAATGCTTTCTGCACATATGGTCTAGCTACTTTCCATCCTTTTTGCATTCCCTTTTTCTTTTTTCCAACTTGAGAAATTAATAATCTTAAAGCAGCAGCCACCACCGGTATCCACTGACCAGTTACACTGTCTTCTTTCAATTTAGCATTCTGACTCTGTAACGCTAAAGTTTCTTCTAATTCAATAAATACTGGATCATTCAAAAGAAAGTCAAATTCTTTATTAAAGTTTGAAATATCTATACTGGTATCCTCGTATACTTGTTCAATCAATTGATCACTAACCACAAGTTCACTATTCAGTGAAGTTACGCTCTAAGAATATGCTGGAGTCACCGCGGAAAACATAGAATAAAAGACAGTACTACTAAAATAACCTTATTCTTCATATAAACACTACTTTCTCAAAAAAATTTATCTGTATTCATAACTGAATACCCATTTATTTTATCTAAATTTTTAGAGATTGTGTATTTATTATCAGAAGAATATTCTTCAAAAAAGAGAGCAGCAAGACCTGCCATGTAGGCAGCCGCCATTGAAGTACCACTACTATATAAAAAAGAACCATCTTTTGAATAACTTTTTATATAATGCCCCGTAAGTAACACATTTAATCCATTACCTACAGTTGTCCCTTTCCATATATCATCGTTCATATTTAAAGCTCCTACAGCAATAACACCTTCAAATTTAGCAGGGTAGAGTATCTCGCTATTTTCTTGTAACCCATAGTTCCCAACCGATGATATTACAACAATATTATTTCTTAAAGCTCTATTTATTACAGATTCCAGTTTTATAGAATATTTTAAAGTGCCAAATGACATAAGAATAATGTCAACCTTTTCTTCAATACTATAATCCACTGCTTCTATTACATTATTAATATCACCGTTTAAATTGTTATCCAAGGCTTTAATTACATATAAATCGATTTTTGGCGCAACACCAATATCTTTATTAGTTAAAATTCAGCTAAATGAGTTCCATGACCATGATTATCTTGATATGATCTTTTGGGATCTAAAACGTTTATCCCCTTTTTAACATTGATCTCCTGCTTAAATGAAACACCTGAATCAATTAATGCTACTTTAACACCTTTTCCAGTTAGTTTTTTCTGGTTATGCAGTTTATTAATTTTTAAATATTCATAGGCCCAATTTTCATTCTTAAATTTCTCAGTTTTGTTTTTATTTATTATTAATGTTATAGATGTCACAGTTAGAATTAATACTACTAGAAAGAGTGTAAATCTCTTCAAAATCATCGCACCTCTTTTAAACATATTATGAGAAACATGATGTATTTTACCATTATTTTTTTCAAATACAAAACAGCACTCAGATGATTCCAAGTGCTGTTGAAAGTTTAAACGTTGCTTGCTTTTTTAATTTGTAATATCGATCTTTCTTTAATTCAAGTTCTTCGCATACCTCAAGGTCTTTAACCATTCGTGAAGTAAGGTACTTCATGCGTATAATGTCTTGTTCAACTTCATCCAAGCTGTACTCTAGTGCTCCTTCTATTTGCCGCACCTTAAGCTCCGAACAAACATGTTGATCTTTTAATCTTGGAAACAAAGTTAAGATGCCATTTGCTTTTTGCTCATCCAAGTTCTCTAGTTTAACTTTTAATGCTTTATAAAGCTTCAATTCATTTATTAATGTCTGACGGACCTGCTTTTCATTGACCTCAGGAATAAGGCATAATTGGTTGGTTAACAAATTTATACCCTCTCTCTAAAAAATCTTATAAGTAGACTGTTTAATTATATAATGAATTATTGTTTGTAGTACTATCGTTCGTAGATTCCTCGTTTGTAGAATCTTGATCGACCTCTTCAATCGACATTTTTATATTGCACAAGTCTTCTAACTTGATAATTTTTGTTTCTGTACATAACTTTGGCTTAGGGTTATTTCCTAATAAAATTAATTCTTTGTTTATAGCGTGTAGTACATACCAAGATTTTTTATTTAAATCACTTTCAAGTTTATTTTGTTCATTAGCTAAATCAATGTCAGAAACGAGTATATACTTTTCTTTTGTCCAATATAAAAATTTTGAAATTTGCTTCATTAAAGCTGGTATAGGGAGACATAAAACGGTCGTACACCCTATTATAATTGCTAATTTTCCAATTGGATTTTCTACAAATACATTTGTTACAACTGTTCCATTCAACGGAAAATAATAGCATAATAAACAAATCATGAAAAGTATTACTAATAATATTCTTACTCTTAACCGATTAAGTTTTGAAGGGAATTCATTGTTAATAGCATAAATTAAAAAAAAAGTTGGAGCACCAATTGCAAAAAAAATTGATCCTATCATGGGAGATAAATCTGGATCCCCTGTCCAGGACGGTACATCAAAAATATAAAGTATAGACAAATTAATCAATACCCACCATAAAGTCTGTCCAAGATATTTAATACTTAATAATAGAATAACCATATCTTTAGTTAACAACTTTTGTTCAAAGATACTTGATGATAATAAATTAATAGGTCTTATTAATTTGAAAATGATAATAAAAAGTATAGTTGCAGCAGCCAAATCACCTGGTATCCCCATCGTTTTAAGAAATCCAAAATAGTCCATAAATACACACCTTTTCAATATTCTTCTTTATTGAATCGGCATTTTTTAGATTTTTTCAAGTAATTAGGAAGCTCTATCTGCTAATATCTATTCTGTGAGAACTTGTATAATTTAAATTTGTGAACTGGCCACCTCGTGTAGTGATCTCGGTTTTACCGTACATTGGTGTTTCAGCCAACACCACATTGTTGGAATGCCCATCTAGGATAATGACTTTCACTTCTCCTTTTTCAAAAAGCTGATCAATTGAGATATTGGAGTCTATATGATTGTAAGGATTATTCATGCACAAGACCTCCCGTGTTATAATGAATTGTGCAGATTCAATAGAACTGGGGCCTTGTGCTTCGGTTCTTTTTATTTGTCCTGAAGAGCTTGCAAATCATGTACACACATTCTAAAGAGGTGTTCGTCCCTTAAATCTAAAGACAAATCAATCAAAGCCTTCAGATCATCTTCAGTAAGTACCTCATCCAAATTTTCAGCCCAAGACTTTGGAACAACCAAGGTATTACCACTAAGGAACCTTACTAAAATGTCATCTTCAGATACTTTAAGTACATAACCTGCTTTGTTAAGTGGTTCTCTTTTTCCTTTCCTAGATGCTTTAATCCAGTCTCCTTCTAAGAATTTGTTTTTCATCTGATAATCCTCCACCCTTTCCTGATCCGACTGAGCAGTTCATATTTTTTAAGTGGTTCATAGAGGTGAACACGCTGTCCATTCTCTATACGATAAAGCAGGAACCACCGTTTTGATCGTTTGCGTGCCATCTTAGACAGCCCCGTCTTCCTCTTCTTTTTGATCATTCTCGTCAGAATCGTCTTTCGCACTTTGGAGGGATCTAATCATTTAGCGGCTGCTTCTCATCTTTCTGCATAGGTACAGCTTCGTTGGCATGGATCTCATACTAGAAAAAATAGACACAGATTCAATGAATAAATATGAAGAGTATATCTCCAAGATAATGGAGTGATTTTTTTATCATTTTTTGTGGGTGAATTGTGGGTGGAGGCTTCCTCATTTTGAAATATTAGAAACACCCACAAAAATAAAAACCCCCTGAAGCCAATGGCCCCAAAGGGTTTCTTGATTAATACTGAGACATATACTGATCGCGTTCCCATGGGTGTACTTGGGTGCGGAACATATCCCATTCGATTTCTTTTGATTCGATGAAGTGCTCGAATAAGTGATCACCTAGTGCATTGACCATTACTTCGTTTGACTTGAGCAGTTCAAGTGCTTCTGCAAGTGTTGCAGGTAGGTCAGCGATGCCGTTTTCAAGGCGCTCTTCTTTGTCCATGACATAGATGTTTCTGTCGATTGGAGCTGGTGCGTCTAGTTTGTTTTTGATGCCGTCAAGTCCTGCTGCAAGTAATACGCTTAATGCAAGGTATGGGTTTGCAGATGGGTCTACGCTGCGCACTTCTACACGTGTGCTGATGCCGCGTGATGCAGGGATACGGATCAATGGGCTACGGTTTTGTGCACTCCATGCCACATAGCAAGGTGCTTCATAACCAGGTACAAGACGCTTGTAAGAGTTCACCGTTGGGTTTGTGACCGCTGTGAAGCTTGTTGCGTGCTTCACGATACCCGCGATAAAGTGCCTAGCCGTCTCACTTAATTGTAAATCTGCTTTTTCATCAAAGAATGCGTTTTTGCCATTTTTGAATAATGATAGGTTACAGTGCATACCAGATCCGTTTACACCGAACAATGGTTTTGGCATGAATGTCGCATGAAGTCCGTGCTTTCTCGCAATTGTTTTAACAACGAGTTTGAACGTTTGAATGTCATCACAAGAGCGGATAGCGCCTGCATATTTGAAGTCAATTTCATGCTGTCCAGGTGCTACTTCGTGGTGAGACGCTTCAATTTCAAAGCCCATTTCTTCAAGCTCAAGCACGATATCACGGCGGCAGTTTTCGCCTAGATCTGTTGGTGCAAGGTCAAAGTATCCACCTTTATCGTTTAGTTCAAGCGTTGGTTCGCCTTTTTCATCTAATTTAAATAAGAAGAATTCTGGCTCAGGTCCAAGGTTAAAATCACTAAATCCTAGGTCTTCCATTTCCTTTAAAATACGCTTTAAGTTGTTACGTGGGTCTCCATCAAATGGCGTCCCGTCTGGTTTGTAAATGTCACAAATAAAGCGTGCAACTTTACCTTTTTCTGCTGTCCAAGGGAAAATAACAAATGTGTTGAGGTCTGGGTATAGATACATATCTGATTCTTCAATACGTACGAAACCTTCAATAGATGAACCGTCAAACATACATTTGTTATCGAGAGCTTTTTCTAACTGGCTCACAGGAATTTCAACATTTTTAATCGTTCCGAGAATGTCTGTAAATTGCAGACGGATGTACTTTACGTTTTCCTCATTTACTAATTTTACGATATCTTCTCTTGTGTATTTTGCCATTTCGTAAAACTCCTCCCCTACAAAAGGTAAAATTGTATAGCAATGCTTTTGCTAATTGGTTAACGGAAGAACCTTGACATATCTCCCTGCCTAAAGGTCGTTCCTTGTTGGAAACGTCCAGCCTGAATAAGTTCCTTCTTCAGTAGCTTCCTGAGTTCATCATCTGTCAAGTTGTGCTTCGCTGTGGATTTCTCCTCGGTCTTTGCATCAGACGCTGGATGTTCTGCCTCAGCTTTGGCAAAAAGTTTTTTGATTCCTGCCATGTTTACACCTTGTTCGATGAGGTTTTTAATTTCTAGTAATTTATCAACATCATGGAAAGAAAATAATCGGCGATTCCCATCACTTCTTGCAGGAAATACTAAACCATTTTCCTCATAATAGCGAATTTGCCTTGCAGATAATTCTGTTAGCTGCATGACAATCCCAATTGGGAATAAAGGCATTGAGCGGCGAATGTTATCACTCATCTCAACTGTCTCCTCCTCTTTGCTTAAATTTATTATATGTCATGTTATATTATGTGTCAACAACATGTTAGGAATATTAACATGGATTTTTTTATTGAGCAGGTATGTTGATAAAACCTTGTTCCAATAAGGCATCTACAGCACTACAAATCGCATTTTTCACATGAGCATACGTGAGTCCGCCTTGAACGTAGGCTGTATAAGGCGGTCTTATTGGTCCATCGGCTGACAATTCGATACTAGCCCCTTGGACGAAGGTGCCCGCTGCCATAATGACATCATCCTCGTATCCCGGCATATAGCTTGCATGCGGTGTGACGTGACTGTTGATCGGAGATGCATATTGAATCGCCTGACAGAATGCAATCATTTTGTTAGGTTCACCAAATTCGACGGATTGAATTAGATCCGTTCTTTTCGCATTCCACGCTGGGTTCGTTTGGAATCCGAGCTTCTCAAGAAAACGAGCCGTGAACACTGCACCTTTTAAGCTTTGCGCCACAACATGCGGTGCTAAGAAAAATCCTTGATACATCTCCTGAAGCGCATACAGCGAGGCACCCGCTTCACTGCCGATGCCCGGAGATGTCATTCGATAAGAGCAAGCTTCTACCCATTTTTCTTTTCCAACGATGTAGCCGCCAGTTTTGGCAAGCCCACCGCCTGGGTTTTTAATAAGGGAACCGGCCATAAGATCCGCTCCCACATGACATGGCTCTTGTAATTCAGTAAATTCACCATAACAGTTGTCCACAAACACAATGATTTCTTCATTGATCTCTTTCACAAATGTAATCATTTGCTCGATTTCTTCTATTGTAAAAGAAGGCCTTGACGCATAGCCTTTTGAACGCTGAATGCCGATCATTTTTGTTTTAGAGGAGATCGACTTTTTTACTTTGTCATAATCGACGGATCCATCTTGCCTTAAATCAATGGCCTTGTAATCAATCTGGAAGTCTTTTAAAGAGCCTGTCCCTTCTTTGCCGCGAATTCCTACAATTTCTTCTAGCGTATCGTATGGTTTTCCCGTCATATAAATCAATTCATCGCCAGGTCTTAGCACACCGAATAACGCAATGGAAATCGCATGTGTGCCAGAAATGATCTGCGGACGGACAAGGCCGCTTTCTCCTCCGAAGACATCCGCATAGATCTTTTCTAACGTGTCTCTCCCCATATCATCGTAACCATATCCAGTGGTCGGGTTAAAGTGAGAGTCACTGACTCTATGCTTTCGGTAGCTTTCAAGCACCCGCCACTCATTTTGTTCACTCTTTTGATCAATTTGCTGATGCACGTGTAAAATGTCTTGTTCTGTTTCTGCTGCTACTTTTTCTAAAATACTGCCGTGTTTTAATGTATGAAACATCTTGATTTAATTCCTTTCTTACAACATATACTTCTTGATTTGACCTAATATGGTCTGCTCCTCACCACTAAATCCGGTGATGTCATAAAGTTCTGCTTCTTTTTGAAATTCTAGTGATTCCACGAGCGTTTCTGATTTTAATGCGGAGATGAGCTTTCCTTCATATGCTGGAATTTTCACATGGTATGGCTTTAAAAAGGCTTTTTTCAGCTCAGCCATGATATCTTCTTTTAATCGCTTCACATCTTCTTCGCGTCTCGCACTGATTAACAGATGACGATGCTTTGAAGATGGGATGAAGTCTGGCCTGATTTGATCTTCTTTGTTATAAACCGTCAGCATCGGAATACGATCTGCTTCTAATTCCTCTAAAAGCTTATGAACCGTTCGTTCGTGTCCTTCGTAATCCTCATTAGAAGAATCAATGACATGAAGCAAATAATCAGCTTCCTTCACTTCTTCAAGAGTGGAACGAAATGCCGCTATCAGCGTTGTTGGAAGGTCTTGGATAAAACCAACGGTGTCTGAAATCAGCACACTGTAGCCAGATACCAATGTCATCTTACGTGTCATTGGATCAAGTGTCGCAAACAGCAGATCCTCTTCATGACTATCTGCATCTGTTAATTGGTTAAACAAAGTAGATTTTCCGGCATTCGTATATCCGACGATGGCAATTTGAAACACACCATTTTTCTTCCGGCGTTCCCGGTATCTTGTCCGGTGTTCTTTGACAGTAGATAATTGCCCGTTAATTTCATGAATACGGTTACGAATATGGCGTCTATCTGTTTCAAGTTTTGTTTCACCTGGACCTCTTGCGCCAATTCCGCCTCCTTGTCTTGAGAGGCTGATCCCTTGTCCGCTTAGTCTCGGCAAGGCATACTGAAGCTGAGCAAGCTCTATTTGCAGCTTCCCCTCTCTTGTTCGCGCTCTTTTTGCAAAGATGTCTAAAATCAATTGTGTCCGATCGATAATTTTCACATCTAAGGCAGTTGCCAAAGCTTTTAGCTGACTTGGAGATAGTTCGTCGTTAAAAATAATGACATCACATTCGAATTCCTCGCAAAGCACTTCAAGCTCTTCTACTTTCCCTTTACCGATATATGTTGCGCTGTCTTGTCTATTTCTCTTCTGCGTCATTACGCTGACAGCTTCACCGCCAGCCGTTTTGGTTAAGGAAGCTAATTCTTCCATTGAGTATTGAAAGCGTTCATCCGTGACATGTGGCAATTGACAGCCGACAAGGATCGCTTTTTCTGTCATTTCATGTTCATTCAATATCAGTTGTTTCCTTTCTGTACTTAAGTTTTCAGTAGTACCATCATACCAAACACATCACACGTATACCACTATTCGGATGGTTTATTTTAGTATCTCTTTATAAAAAGGATACGCCATTTTAAGTAGGCGTATCCTCTTTCATTTGGAGATCGTGACTTTTAATCGTAAGCAAATCTTTTTTATCATAATGATCCACTAGCAAGAGTCTCATCGCTTGGGTTCGAATGGCCTTTTCAATCGTGTTTCGCACAAAGCGGCCGTTGCTGAATTTTGCTGGACTCGTGGTGCTTTTAATATGCATTAAATAATCACGCAGCTTCCATTCAGCTTCTTGGGTAAATATATATTCTCTGTCAGCCATCATCCGTTTAGCAATGTCCATGAGCTGATCGACGGTATAATCAGGAAAGCTGATATTGATTGGAAATCTGGATTGCAGCCCAGGGTTTAAAGATAGAAAATGATCCATTTCCTTGGAGTAGCCAGCAAGAATGAGAATGAATTCGTGCTGTTTGTCCTCCATATGTTTGACTAATGTATCAATCGCTTCTTTCCCAAAATCCTTTTCGCCTCCGCGGGCAAGAGAATAGGCTTCGTCGATGAACAAAATGCCGCCTAGTGATTTTTTAATTAAGTCTCTTGTTTTTTGAGCCGTATGACCGATGTACTCCCCGACAAGATCTCCGCGTTCCGCTTCAATTAAGTGGCCTTTTGAGAGGACATTCATTTCAAAGAACAGTTTCCCGACAAGCCTTGCAACCGTTGTTTTCCCTGTGCCTGGATTTCCTTTGAACATCATATGAAGCGCTTGTTTACCTACTTTTAACCCTTGTTCCTGCCTTTTTTGATTGACAAAAATCCAAGCATAAATCTCTTTTATGTTTCGTTTCATTTCATCCATACCGACAAGGCTATTCATTTCACGTTCTATTTCCCGTAAGATGCTGTGTTTTGCCTCATTTTTCTGCAAGGCTTCTAGGTATTCTGCCTCTGAATCTGCATCAACCAATACTTGCTTTTGTCCGTTAAGTATAATATTGATTTGGCCGTTGTTTTTATATGTGACAGCTCGCTCCAACGTATTCACCTCTCGCTCTTCTCTCTTTATTCTATTCGGGTGGAGCTGTAATCGTGACAATCGCCCGCTTAAGCCCAAGTTTGCTGTCAAAATGACCCGAGATACCGAATATTGTAGGGATTTCTGCGGTTTCCCAGGAAATGATGTGCTATTTCCATTGTATTCATCCCATTTAGGCGGACAAACCAACAATTTGTTTTTTCTTAGAAAAATGTAGCTTTTTCATCACAAATTGTGCAGAAAAGAGTCTCAATGATTTCCGCATTTTGTACAGGCAATTTTTCTATTTTCTCATAAAATAAAGACGAGGTGATGAATAGATGGTGAAGATTTTTATTGATCCTGGCCATGGAGGAACAGATTCTGGAGCTGCTGCGAATGGACTTTTGGAGAAAAATATCACACTGCAAATTGCGATTTTACTGAGAGATATGTTGATCAGTGATTATGATGACGTTTCCGTCCGCTTAAGTCGTTCAATTGACCAATCCGTCACTTTAGCTCAGCGTACAAATGCAGCAAACAGCTGGGGAGCTGACTATTTCGTGTCTATTCACGTTAATGCAGGCGGGGGCAATGGTTTTGAAAGCTATGTGTACCCTGGCGTTTCAGCACCGACCACCACGTATCGCAATGCCCTTCATGATGAAATTGTTCGCTCGGTGGATTTTGCCAACCGCGGCAAGAAAACAGCGAACTTCCACGTTCTTCGAGAAACTTCTATGCCCGCTATTTTAACTGAGAATGGTTTCATCGATACGACCGCTGATGCAAATAAGCTCCGCAACGCGACCTTCCTTCAAGGCATCGCTCGCGCTCATGCCACTGGATTAGAGAAAGCCTTTCAGCTGAAAAAAAAAGCAAGTAATCTTTATAAAGTACAGGCCGGAGCTTTCAAGGTAAAAGCCAATGCGGATGAATTAGCAGCCACGCTGAAATCCAAAGGCTTTGACGCCTTCGTTGTATTAGAGGGCGGCATGTTCCGAGTGCAAGCCGGGGCTTTTCGTACAAAGCAAAATGCGGATGACCTCGTCGCAAGGTTGAAACAGGCCGGTCATGACGCATTCGTTTTCCAATAACTGAAGCTGTTATAACGAAATAAACCGGCTCAAGTCTACTGCTGAGCCGGTTTTTGATGGATTCCTTTATGCTAAAATGTTCACGACAAATTGAGACCACGTTTCAAGTCGATCGAAGTATTCAGGCTTTTTCAAATCGGATGCTTTCATCCATTTTCCTGATATTTGATCTGTTTCTTTCACTTCTACATGAGCACCTAGAGATAATTCAAGTGCTGATAACAGTCCAATGTGCACACGGCCAACACTGTTGTCATCATCATTAATTAATCCAAGGGTTTTCATCTCAAGCTTGTCTTTTTCTTGAATAGAAAGTTCCTCGTCTAGCTCACGATCCGTATTTTCTTTTAGAATTTCAGCAAAGTTTTTACCTTCGATGAAATTCATGTGACCACCAAAGCCAAGAGATAACTTATGATGCAATCGAGTCTCTCCCCCACCTTGAAGTCTTTCATATACATACACTTCATCCTCACGCTTAATCACGACATAAGGAATTGGCTGCTTGAATTCAGGATTTTCTTCTGCATCGCCCCTACGCATCTGCTCGAAGTGCTCTTCGATTTCTTTCATAATTGTGTTGATTGTTTTCTCTTCACTATTCACACCATTAAACGCAAGCGTTTCGTTTTGGAACACGCGTGCGCGCGGTGCAACTAGTATGATCTCATCCATTTTTCCCATGTTCGGTAACCTCCAGTATGTAACGCATTGTATGAAATGGCAAAAAGCCAAAACGAGTGATGCGTTTTGACTTTTACGCCTTACTTACACTTATGATTCATCTCCAAAGAAGAAATCGTCATCTTTTAACGGCTCAACCGTTGCTTTTTTGTAGCCATTCCCTTTCATTGAGAAGAAGTCATGCGATTTTGTTTTTGTATTGAGGCCGTTCAATACAATTGGATTGATCTCTTCTTCTTCAAAGTAAGGGGCAAATCCAAGGTTCATTAACGCTTTATTGGCATTGTAACGAATGAACTTTTTCACATCATGCGATAAATTGACTTGGTCATAAATATCTTCCGTGTAATGAAGTTCATTTTCATAAAGCTCGTTCAAGAGGTCAATCGAGAAATCATACAGCTCTTTTTGCACGTCAGGTGTTTGTTTGTTGTAAATTTCTTGTGCTAATAATCCAACGTATACACCATGAATCGCTTCATCACGCAAAATCAAGTTGATGATTTCACCACTTTGCATCAGCTTTCCTTGACCATAGAAATAAAGCGGGTAGTAAAAACCACTGTAAAACAGGAAGCTTTCTAAATAAACAGAAGCAACCATTGCTTTAAAGAGGGAAATCGGATCGTCCTTTTGAATCGAACGGTATAAACTGACAATCATATCCGCTTTCTTTTGCAAGAATTTATTCTTTTTAACCCATTCAAACACTTCACTGATCGTTTCAGTTGGTGCGAGTGTCATGAAGATATTTGAGTATGATTTCGCATGTACCGCATTTTCCATCATCGCCATAAAGTTTAATACCGCTTTACGCTGATGACCTTCTACATGTTCAGCCACAATCGGCATCCCTGTATTTCCTTGTTCTGTATCAAGTAAAGTCAGTCCAGCAAGTACCTTCATGTACGTATCTCGCTCTTTTTCACCTAAATATTTCCACGTTAAGAGATCCCCGTTTAAAGAAATCTCTTCAGGAAGCCAGAACTGCTTCACATTTTGGTTGTAAAACATTTGTGTAAAATCGTCTTCGTGTTTTGACCAGTTGGCTGCATCATAAATTTTTGTCACGTTAAACTCTCCTTTAATCAAACAACACAAGAAAGACAGCCTTCCTGCCCTGTATCCTTCGTTCTCGCATAATAAAGTGTCTTAATGCCTTTATGGTGTGCATACAGATCGATGCGGTTTAGGTCACGCGTTGTCATCGTATCTTTCAGGAATAGTGTAAAGCTGATTCCTTGATCGACGTGCTGCTGAATCGTTGCGATCATATCGACCACTTTAAACATATCCATATCGTACGCTTCTTTATAGAAGAACCAGTTTTGCGCTGAAAGACCTGGCATTGGGTAATACGTTTTGCTGTTGCCGTATGTTCTTTCTTCGATACGTTCCATAATTGGCATAACAGAGGCTGTTGCTGATTGCACGTAAGAAATGGAACCAGTTGGTGCAATACATAAGCGGTAGCTATGGTACATGCCATTTTCCGCTACAAAGTCTTTGAGTGCTGCCCAGTCTTCTTTTGTTGGAATATGCATGCCTTCAAATAATGCGGCTGCTTTTTCTGTTTTTGGTGTGAAATCATTCTCCACGTATTTATTGAAGTACTCGCCCGTTGCGTAGCCAGATCCTTCATAACGATGGAATGTTTCTCCTTTTTCTTTTGCAAGCTCACTTGAGCGTTTAATTGAATAGTAGTTCACCATCATAAAGAACGTATTCGCGAAATCTCTTGCTTCTTCACTTTCATAGGCCATTTGGTTTTGAGCCAAATACCCGTGAAGGTTCATCGCGCCAAGTCCGATTGATTTCATCGCCTTGTTAGCTTTTCGAACAGCCGGTGCATTGCGAATATCTGTTGTTTCAGATACAAGTGTTAGTGAATCTGTTGCAAGTTTGACTGTTTTTTCAATCGATTTGTTTTTCATGACATTCATGATATTTAATGAACCAAGGTTACAAGAAATATCAAGACCAATTTCATCTTCTTGATCATAGTCCGCATAAGAAGAGACCTCTGAAGCTTGAAGCACTTCTGAGCAAAGGTTTGAGAATTTCACTCGTGAGATATGGTTTAATGCATGCTCTCTATTCACGTTGTCTTGGAACATGATATATGGATAGCCTGATTCTGAGCGAAGAACAGCCAATTTTTCAAGAAGCTTTCTCGGATTGACTTTTTCTTTTTTGACTTTCGGGTTTTCTACAAGCTCATCATACATTTCTTCCATGTCCATCTCATCAAGATGCTGTCCATATTCTTTATAGACTGTGTGCGGATAGAAAGTGTAAGCTGTTTTATCTTCTCTTGCAAGCTCAATAAATTTGTCTGGGATGACGACACCGATGGACAATGTTTTCACACGCACATCTTCATCTGCAGAGATTTTTTTTGTATCTAAGAAATCATTAATGTCTCTGTGGAAAATATTAAGGTAGGCACTGCCTGATCCTTGTCTTTGTCCCATTTGATCTGCATATCTGAATGCATTATCAAGAAGCTTCATCACGCCGACGACACCTTTTGTCGCATTTTCAACATCTTTGATTGCTTCGCCTTTGGCACGAAGTTTTGACAAGTTTAAGCTGACGCCGCCGCCTAATTTTGAAAGCTGCATTGAAATATCAATCGCTCTTGAAATATCGTTTAATGAGTCATTCACTTCAAGCAAGAAGCAGCTCACAAGCTCACCGCGTCTTTTACGTCCCGCATTTAAGAATGTTGGTGTACTTGGCTGATATTCCTGATTGATCATCAGTTCTACAAACTCAATGGCTTTTGCTTTATCTCCGCCCGCAAAGAAAAGCGCTACAACTGAAATGCGGTCTTCATAGCGTTCAAGGATTTTCTTTTTATCATTTGTTTTCAGTGCATAGTCGTTGTAAAACTTAAACGCACTCATGAATGATGGGAATCTAAATTTCTTCGCATATGCAGCTTCGAATACCTCTTTAATATCCGCCATGCTGTACTGTCTTAAAAATTCTTCCTCATAGTAGTCGTTTTCTATTAAGTAATCAATCTTCTCTTCTAAGTTGTGAAAGAAGACTGTGTTTTGATTAATATAATCTACGAAATAACTATGTACAGCTTCTTTGTCCTTATCGAACTGAAACTTTCCTTCTTTTTGAATCATAATCTCGTTATTTAATTGTATCCACTTTGGAACCTGATTTTGTGACAATTCTTTCTACCTCCTGTGTAAACAATTCAACATCCCTTTTTGTTCCGCTTAGTTCAAAGGTGTGCAAAATAGGAACTTGATATTGTTTAGAAATCGTATCGGCGCTTTTGGCAAAATTATCTCCCCACACTTTGTTTCCACTCACCGCTACACCTAGTAAAAGGTGAGCATTTTTCTCTAAAAAGGATTGAGTGGTACTAGGGACTTGTCCAAATCCTGTCGTAAAGGTGACGAGAATAAACGGCGTATCCAAAAACTCTTCTCCAGTCAATTTTTGTTTGTCTGTAAAAGGGGTCTTGTCCAAAAAGCGTTGAACATTTCCTGTTTTTGAATCAAATACGATTTGAATCAATTCCATCACGACCTAGTTTTTAGTATTGTTGATCATTTCGTTATTCACTATATATAGTATACTATGTTTTTTCAAAACACAACATATAGATGCTCGAAACGAAAAAAATCAACCAACCCGGCCGAACATTCATAGCCGAACTCGTACGTTCAAATAAATAGAGCAGAACAGGATCTAAAAATAGACTGCTCTACTCTCTATTCAACTGAAACCGAAATCTATCATAACACGAAAAAAAATCGCTTAGTAGACTAGACTTTTTGTTTTATTTTTTGTAGGCATCGCACTGTAAATCTTCTGACACTTCTGTAATTTCCACTTCAACACCTAATTCTTTTAGCACCGCTTCAAGCGCAGAGACGATTGAAGCTTCTCTGACTAATTCTTTCCCATTTACAGAAACGCTTGTTCCATATTCAAAACAGGAGTCATCTTCACAAGTTTGTTCCCAATGATTAATTTTAATTTTGTGTGTCATGAACTCATCCTTTTCTGTCTAGATGTCTGATGCATGATTATAGTGTAGCGACTTCACATTCATTTGTAAATTTACGTGCTTACTCTTCCACAGAATCGTCATCATCATAATCTTCGTCCCACTCATCTATGTATTTTGTTTTAATCAGGGTCAGTTTTCCCTCTTTTTCATCAAACCGGTACACATGTACTTCATCATCTTTCACAACAGCGAAGTGATTATTTTTTAGTGCAACAGCTGATTGTAACAGACCTTCAATATCTCCATGATCATCTTGATTAGAATAGTTATGCCAGCTTTCCTGCCTGGATTCAATGTTTGAAATGGCGCACGATCCAAATAAGACAACAATCCCAATTAGTAGAAGGATCACTCTAATCCTTCTTAATTCAAGCTCTGCGTTTTCCATATCGTTCCCCTCACCTTTCTTCATATCCAATAAGGGATTATACGCAAAATAGGCAGAAAAGTTTCATGGCATGCAAAATAGCCCCTCTGCACTGACAAAAAACGTAGCGGGTTTCGGCCGGTTTATTCGCAGATGCATGGGGCTATTAGGTAGAACATATCCTATTCTAATTCTAGATTTACATTCTTTTGAGGTGCAAATGTAGAAATGGCGTGTTTATAAATAAGCTGCTGCTTGCCTTCTGTTTCAAGCAGCACTGTGAAATTGTCAAACCCTTTCACTTGACCGCGAAGCTGAAAGCCATTCAGTAAGAATACTGTAACAAATGTATTGTCTTTGCGGATTTGATTCAAAAATTGGTCCTGAATATTAATCGGTTTCATGTTTCGTCCTCCTTGATTCTGATACCTACAGTTTCGCTTTAAGTCCAAGCTTTCCTGCTATATATGCGAAAATTTCCTCTTTTTTGTCTGAAAAGTGGCAAGGCGGTGTCATGTCGAACCAAGTGACATCCATTTTATTACGGAACCACGTGAGCTGACGCTTCGCATATCTACGGGAATTTTGCTTTAATTGCTGAATGGCTTCATCAAGTGAGCAGTCACCTTGGAAATACGTATACAACTCTTTATAACCAATCGCTTGAACCGATTGACAATCCTTCAATCCAGATTGATAAAGTGCGCTCACTTCCTCAATTAAACCTTCATCTATCATCATATCAATTCTTTGGTGAATGCGCTCGTACAAAAGCTCTCGATACATTTTCAGCCCAATGAAGGCTGTATCATAAAGAGGAACTTCTAGATGACCATTTTGCATTTCAGACATTTTCTGACCTGTTGTATGGATCACTTCAAGTGCCCGGATCACGCGGCGGACATTATTCGGATGAATGGCTTTTGCAGCATCAGGGTCTACCGCCTTTAGCTTTTCGTGTAACTGAAGGGAGCCATGCTGCTGTTCAAACAGCGCCATTTCTTCTCTAAAAGCAGGGTCACTTTTTTCATCGGTAAATGTGTAATCATATAAAACAGATTGAATATACAAACCTGTTCCGCCGACAATCATGGGAGTTTTCCCTCTAGCGGCAATCTCTTTGATTTTCATACGAACTAGCTGCTGAAATTCAGCTGTAGAGAAGGATTCGTCCGGCTCTTTAATATCAATTAAGTGGTGCGGGACACCATCCATTTCTTCAGAGGTGATTTTAGCTGTTCCAATGTCCATTCCTTTGTAAATCTGCATAGAATCACCGCTGATAATTTCTCCATTAAATGCTTTTGCTATATGAATGCTCAGTTTTGTTTTGCCGACAGCGGTCGGTCCTACTAATACAATCACTGGTTGTTTCTTTTTTTTCATAACATCACTCTCTTTTACAAACTGCCTACAGTATAGCATAACTTCTCTTTCTCTCCTATAGAACGACTATCACCAGCCGAGTGGTTCATTTCCGACCACTTCATATGTTTTTCCTTTCAAACGGTGCGTATGCGTTGGCCGCTCCTCGTCGGGGCTAAAGACCACTCCTCCATATGGAATAGGGACAGAATCGTTATAGGCAGAATACGTGACTTCCTCAATCTCGTGATAATGCGTACCGTCCACTCTCGGTATCGCAGGCCCTGTGATGCCATAATATCTGTGGAAATGCCCTCTCTCAAAAGAAGTGATTCCGCGATAGTAATGAGTATGCTGATCGGTACTGCTTCCATTGACAGGTTGGGAAATACCTTCTATTAAATGATAATGTTCTTCAGTAACATCCGTTCTTGCTTTATAAGCATGAGCATGCGGCGGACATTTTGCCCAATCAGATGGATACAGGCCCATTTTTAACATTCCTCCTTAACTTAGGCGTTCACCCAAACACATATAGGCCAATCGAATACACTGTTGTCAGTTACAGTCATTTTATGTGAAAGGAGCCTTTTTTTATGAATTATTTTGACGCACCGCCATTTATGCAAGAAGACATGCGAAGACCTTTTGGTTTTGGCTTTGGACGCCCGGGTTTTGGGTTTGGGAGACCTGGATTTGGTTATGGCAGACCTGGATTCTTTGGACCTCCATTTTTAGGTGGTTTTGCTGGAGGGCTGCTTGCAGGATCTTTACTCGCGCCAGGATATGGCTATGGGTACCCTTATCCGCCGCCATACCCGCCATACGGACCATACCCTTATTATTAAATATGACGTTTCAGTGAAAACATCCGCTCATAAAATGAATCGATTGACACACTTGTTTTTCATAGGTTAACATTTACTTTACCGACCGTTCAGTAAAGTAGGTGTTTTTTTTATGTCTAAAACCAAAAAAGAGCAAATCTTTGATGCAGCTGCCCGCACGATTTTAGAAGAAGGATTAAGTCAGCTTACCCTTCAGCAAGTAGCAGAGCATGCACATATGACCAAAGCCGGCCTGCTTTATCATTTTGCAAGCAAAGAAGAGCTCATCCAAAAAATGAATGAGCACGCAATTCTTTGCTTTCGTCAGCAGCTCAAAACGTATCAAGAAACTTATAAACATGAAAAAGCGCCATATGTCCGTGCATATATATCAGCCACATTACATGACCTTGATCATCAAAACACGACTCAGCTATGTACAAGTATGCTTGCTACTATGTCATTTAATGAAACGTTATTGAACCCTTGGCGTGATTTTTATGCAGAGTTCAAAGCGAAAGCAGATGAGGAAATTAATGACCCTTCATTGAGCCAGCTGATCCGTCTTGCATGTGATGGAATATGGTTTTCAGAAATGTTTCAGCTTGAACCGCTGAATCGAGAGGAAAAAACCCTTTTACTTCAACGGATTTTACACCTATTAGAGGAGGGAACATGATGATCCTCGGATATCTTTTTCTAGCTGTGGCCATTTTTTCAGAAGCCATTGGCGCCGTGATGTTAAAATTCTCGAATGGCTTTACTCGCTTTAAGCCTAGCGCTGTCGTTGTTGCTGGGTATACACTTGCCTTTTATATGCTGTCATTGACACTGAATATCATTCCGCTTAGCATGTCTTACGCAACATGGTCTGGGGTTGGTACAGTCCTCACGGCTATTTTTGGCGTGCTTTTTTTCAAAGAAACCTTGAACCAAAGAGCAGTCATTGGGATGGCGATGCTTGTCTCAGGGGTCGTACTTTTAAATATGTCATAAAGGATGTGAGATCATGAAAGGAATGCTCTATTTAACAGGGGCTATTTTGACAGAGGTTTTTGGCAGTACGATGCTAAAGCTTTCACAAGGTTTTTCGCAACTCTTGCCGAGTATTGGGGTCCTGATCGGATTTGGGTGTGCCTTTACCTTCCTCAGTCTAGCACTTAAAACGATTGATCTTTCGTCTGCTTACGCGACATGGTCTGGCGTTGGAACAGCCCTCACTGCTCTTATCGGACTCTTGCTATTTAACGAAACCATTCACATAAAAGGCTTCATTGGTCTTGCACTTGTGATATGCGGCGTGATTGTCTTGAATTTGTCAAAAAAACAAAAAGAAGAAACGAAAGAACAAATCAATCAAACCGAATGGACGCCATAAAAAAAGTCATTTTCTCCATTTATTAAGAGAAAATGACTTTTTGTTTTTACCTGCCGAGTTGAATGGTTTCTTCTAAGGAAATATCCACATTTCCTTGAACAGCTCTTGAGATCATACATGAGCCTTCGGCTTTGTGCGCGAGCTTGCGCGCAAGTTCAATATCTTGCGGAGAAGCAGATGCTTTGAGGATGATGACAGGCCGGTGAATGATTTTTTCATATGTAAACACACCATTCGTTACATCGACGACCGCCTCAGAACTCATCGTGAGATCCTCTTTTTCTAATTGGCTCCGCTCCATCATGGCGGCAAGTGTAATAATATAACACGTAGCCGCTGCACCTAAGAGCATCTCATCTGGATTTGTTCCAATGCCAGGACCGTCCATTTCTTTTGGAATTGAAATCTTCGTTTTTAACTGTTCACATGAGATTGTACCCACATCGTTACGCAGGCCAGGCCAGCTTGCCTGAAGATGAAAATGATGTTGCGCCATATTCGTCTCTCCTTTTGTTATCACTTTTTATAGTGTAACAAGAATTCACGCTGCCTGTCTTAACATGCGCACCATCTTTATGTATATTCCTCATCCAGCACTGTCCGAATCGCCCTGACATACCGGTAGAACGTCTCGTTTTTTGTACTCGACCGCCGCCGAAAGTCAAAACTGTCAAATAAAGCTTCACGCTGACTTCTACTAATCTCTAGCTGTACACTTTGCCCTGTTTTTGTAAGATTATTAATATTATGATTGCTTGTTCCGCTCAGGGTTGCGTGTGCGACAGCCAGTTCAGCTGAAAATCCGTTCCGCTCTAATGAGTTCACTATTTTTTCTGCACGGTCGTAATCAGTTCCGCCAACGAGCGTATGGTCAATGCCTTCCTCACCTTTGTACCCATGCACTGCTAAGATATAATCGTGTGCTTTTGCCTGCGCGACGCCGACTGGCTCATCAAAGTTTGTACTTGTCACATGAAGTTCTGATGCATTCTCTCTTAAACCTTCAAACAAATACGTAGAGAAATCATTATCAAAAAAATGGACGATCTCGCTCACGCCGCCTTCAATTCTCCCGCCATGGGGTGACATCACAAGAAGGCGGCTTCCAGGCACTGGGTTGGCTGTAATTTGATAGCTGCTTGTTGATTCGTTCTCTTCCAGTTCTTTAAAATTACGATAAATATCAGTTGAACCGCTTTCGTCTTCCCCACCTGATGACACTGGCTCATCATGTTCCTGTGCTTGCATTGTATAATAAACGCCCCATCCGATCGCAAGCAGGAGAAGCAAAGCAAAAAACTTCTTCATTCCCGTTCTCCTTTAACAGATTTCTAAGCCGTTTCTATGATTTATATTGAATCATCATTTCTTTTCATTTTTTCCACTTTTTCTCTTCAAATTTGATCATAACACTCTAGATCATGAGATTCCTCAAAAATAAGATAATTGCATTTATATACACAGAAACGCCTCTCCACTTTGAAAACAGAGTTAGAATAGTATGACAGACAAATGAAGTTATGTTTAAAATGACCTAGTTCTATCCAGTCTGTTTTCTTTAATTCGGCTACTTTTTATATGGATTTGATTTTTCCCCTCTTTGACAAGTCACATTTGTATGAGCATTGGCCCTGTCTAACCCCTCCTTTTTTCTGCAAAATTGTTTGTTTCACCGGTTCTCTAAGGAGAACTCTCCCACCTATCATCGGCTGATTCTACATGTTTTCCACCTTTTTCTATTATTTTACAAAATGTAAGCGCTTTTCTTTTTCATCTGAAATGAGCAAGACGCCAATATGATGAAAAGAAGGGACAAGAATCCGAACCAAGCAGCTCTCATTCTCATAACGTAAGAGTGTACAAGAATGGATAGCTAGAATGGAGGGCATTACATGTTTGGATTTTCTATGGTGCAAATGGTCAGAACACATGCTAGCAAACTGGATCAGCCTTTAAGAGAGACCGTCCTTCACCTTTATAAGCCTTTTAAATGGACGCCATGCTTTCTTCATCGTTTCTTTGAAGGAAGATTAAAGAAGAGAAAGAAGCTTCGTGTGATTATTGAATTTAAGGAAGACGCGGTCGAAGCAGGTATTCAAAGCACAAAACAGCTCATGAAGAAAAGTAGAAAAACAAAGGTCAAACGGCATTTTTCACATATCGACTGCTGCGCTGCTGACTTAACACCGGCCGCTTTAGAAGAACTGTTAGCAAATGGTGAGCATATTCGTAAAATTTATTTAGATCGGAAAGTTCATGCACTTCTGGATGTGGCTACACAAGCCAGTCACGCGGATGAAGTCATTCGAAACGGTACAGCCTTAACAGGGGAAGGTATTACGGTTGCTGTCATTGATACAGGCATTTATCCGCATGAAGATCTAGAAGGAAGAATTCGCGATTTTGTGGACTTAGTCAAGCAGAAAACAAAGCCTTATGATGATAACGGACATGGCACTCACTGCGCTGGAGATGTAGCTGGAGACGGAGCGGCCTCAGATGGCTTGTACAAAGGACCTGCTCCAAAAGCTCATTTAATTGGCGTAAAAGTATTAAATAAACAAGGGGCTGGATCACTTTCTACTATTATAGAAGGAGTTGAATGGTGCATCCAGTTCAATGAAGATCACCCTGATGATCCGATTCATATTATGAGTATGTCACTAGGCGGAGATGCTCAGCGTTATGATGACGAACAAGACGATCCGATGGTTCGTGCTGTGAATGCTGCTTGGGATCAAGGCATTGTCGTATGCGTTGCAGCCGGAAACTCAGGTCCTAACAGCCAAACGATTGCGAGCCCTGCCGTCAGTCAAAAAGTGATTACGGTTGGCGCTTTTGATGACCGGAATACACCAGAATCAAACGATGATATCGTGGCACCATTTTCAAGCAGAGGTCCTACTGTTTATGGTGAGACAAAGCCTGATATCCTTGCACCAGGAGTAAACATCGTCTCTCTCAGATCACCAAGATCCTTTCTAGATAAACTCGACAAATCAAGTAGAGTCGATGATGATTACACGACGTTATCTGGTACATCTATGGCAACACCCATTTGCGCAGGTATTTGTGCTCTCCTATTAGAGCATTCACCAGATTTAACGCCCGATGAGGTCAAAACCCTATTAAAAGAAAATACAAGCAAGTGGTCTGGAGATGACCCGATGATTTACGGGGCAGGTGCCATTGACGCAGAAAAAGCCATCAAAGAATAAATAAAAAAAGCCCTTTACAGAAATTTGTAAAGGGTGTTATTTTTGTCTGTTATTACGTGTGAAGTCTTTCATCTACTTGATCAGCTGACATGTTATGCTTCGTTCTCATACATCTCATCTCCTTTTTGAATGTGCGTACGCGCTTCGATCACAATCTCAAAAAAAGTGGAAGATTCCTTGTACATGTCGCGTTCTTTATAATAATTAGCCGCATCAAGTGCTAATTCCTCTAAATCAGCAAACATTTTTTTGCTCCGCAGTCCAAATAGTGCTGATCTTAATTGCTCACAGCTATCTTTTTCTATATAAAGCGCCTGTAAAAATTGGAATTTCAACTGATAGATTTCATCTTGCAATAAACAAGACTCGTTCATCCCTTTACGTATAGCCTCACCCGCCCGCTCGATATCTCCGAGTTTAAACCAGGTAAGAGCAAGTGAAAATAATGATTTGATCATCGTGGATGCTTGATCTTTTTGATAAAGGGAAATGGCTTGTTCAAAAAAGACTGTTGCTGTATGATACGTTCCCATACTATAATGACAAGCTCCTAAGTTATTAAGAGCCATCGCTTTAAAATAAGATGTGCACTCTTTCCGCTCCATCGCTTCACAGACCTTTAACGCTTTTTCTAAGTAAGGAAGCGCTCTTTGGTGCTGGCTCACATCAATCCAATTACCTGCCATGACAAAATCACATTGAATGCTTCTTTTTCCATAAAGCTGATGTTTCTTATAAATGTCTCTCGCCTTTTTAGCATAATGCATGGAGAAATAAGTTTGTTTCATATGATAGTATACTTCAGCGATTTTATAGTAAAATTCCGCTTTTTCAATCTCATCTGTCACTAAGATCAGTTGATGTTCCGCATGCTTGTAATAGGAAATGGCCTCGATGTACCGGCGCTGGATAAACGCATACATTCCATGAAAAAAATGAAAGTAATAGCCAAGTAAGCCTGTCATCTCATCTTCTCCATCTTCCATTTCTTTAGGAAAAGACACGGCTTGAAGTGTTTCACTCCCTGCATGGACTGGCGTTAAATGCTGAAGCATCAGTTGATGGCGAAAATCCATTAGAGAATAATATAGAAGTAAATCTTGATCTTCTTCCATCTCATGAATTTCTTCTTCAACAAGGCGCTTCATATCGTTTGCTTGTTCGACTTCAAATTTGCAAATATGCGTGTACCATTGATTGATCTTTACACCTACTTCGGAAGATGGTATTTTATGTGCCATCCACTTCAGCCCCATTCTATCATGTCAAACTGATAACTATTATTTTACATAAATTATGTTTTTAAGGCAAATTGTAAGTTATTACATAATTTATGTTCATTTCGCATATTTCTATCTTTTTTACCAAGTTTAAATAGAGTACTTTTGCCCATCAAAACGATTTTTCCTATGAAGTTGGGTCAAATTCTCTTAATACTTCTTTTAAAGCACGGATATAACGTCTGAATGCTTGTTTCTTTCCTTTTCTCGTATCAAAATTGTCGAAAAAAGCCTCTCTCTGTGCCGTACTAATTTCTAGCTGAACGCTTTCACCACTTGCATTGCGATTATTAATATTTTTAGGATCTGTTCCTGAAAGCCGTTCACCTTCTTGCACCATTTCCGCTGAAAACCCTCTATCTTTTAATTCTCGTACAACGGCTCTTTGCATTTTTTCGTTTGTCCCGCCGACTAGCGTGTGCCTTTTATCACTTTTATAGCCGTGGATGGAAATGGAGAATGGATACGTTTTAATCATTTGGACCAATATCGGTTCATCAAACTTCGTGCTTGTAATATGCAAATCACGATTATTCTCTTGTTTCGTTCCTTCAAACAAATACGTCGAGTATCTTTGTTGAAATGCTTCTACAATTTCACTAGTTCCTGGTTCAATTTCCCCTCCATGAGGAGAAAAGACGAGTAAATCACTTCCACCCTTTTCATGAAATTCTATTTCATAGCCCTCTTTTTCATGCCGGATAAGCTGTTTAAAACTTTCATATTGATCCCCTTTTTTTCGCTCCTTTTGATACTTTTCTACCTCTTCTTGATGTTGCTTTTGCTCTTTTTTTTCTTGAACAGAATGGCTGCATTTCACCATTAAAAGAGCACACAGGACCAGAAAGATGAATCCACATATCAGTAGCCTTTTCATTTCACCGCTCCTTTTCATTCTCTTAGGTGTCATCTTATCGGCATTATTTTACTATCAATGCCCAACAGAATTCAAAGATTGTCCGGCTTATTTAAACGAATCAGGAGAACTTTCCTGTTTTTTTATGCCGTTCTAGGTATTTCTGACTTCTTTGCATCATTCGCTGATTGAATAAAAACTGCATCGTATGACCTCATTTTTGCTTTAGTTAAAATCACCTACAAAAATGGACAGATTTTTTTGATTTCAAACAAAAAAAGCTGTAAACAAAAGGGATGCCCTTATGCTTACAGCCAATTATTGTATATCCATCATAAAACTCTTAGTTCATTCTCTAAAGCTGAAAGGACTTCATCTTGTGACAGCCCTTGTGCAAGAGAAATTTCACTCACTAACATGCCTCGCGCATCTTCAAGCATTTTCTTTTCACTTGAATTTAATGCTTTCTTCTGATTTCGTCTCATCAGATCTTTGACAACGTCTGCACCATCTTCGATCGCACCTGTTTTTAGCTTTTTCAGATTTTCATCATATCTTTGCTTCCAAGTAAGCGTGTCGTCGTTTGTTTCTTCTGCAAAATTGTTCATTACAACTTTCAGCGTTGCTTGATCTGCTACCGGACGTATACCTAGTTGATTGATTCTGCCTCTTGGGATCATCATCTGCATATTCGGCATTTGAATCAGAAAATATTCCTCCGTCTTACCTAAAATCTCTTTTTCTTCCATTCCTTCAATCACACCGGCACCATGCATAGGATAAACAATTTTATCACCTATTTGAAACAAATCCGCCACCTCCGAAAGTATTCACAATATGATTATAACATATTTCATCGTTGGATAAAAATTTATATTTTATCATGTTATTTTAGCACTAGTCAATTCTTTTTATTTGAGATTTTCAGAAAAAGCCTTTTTTTACAGAAGTTGCGCCACCATCCAGTCCCCTTGTCTCATTCTTGCATATACTAGCATTGAGTCACATTTAGGAGGGATGACAATGTGCAAATGCAAGTGCAAACATTCCCACTCAAACTGTTATAAAAAGCATGACGATCATCACCATGTTGATCCATGTAAAGAAAAGAAATATTGTCATAAAAAAGATGATTGGTTTGAGAGCGATTTCTGGGATACTTCTAGAAGCTACGATCCCTATTATTATCCTAAAAGTGTCTGCAGCAGCTGTAAGAAGCGTCGCAGAAGAAGACACAGCATCTCATTTTAACATCTGACGCTTTCACCTGCTTTTTGTTTTCCCGGCTGAAAAGCCGGTTTTTTTCATATGGATAGGCTCATGAAATAGATCATGCTCATAGGATATGGCAACCTGACATAAAGGATGAGATATCAAATGAACAATATGAATAGCCAAATGAATTATCATCACGAAGGAAATCCGTACCATACGTTTGAGAATGTGTATACAGCCAATCATGAGCATGTAGTCGCGCCAAACATGCATGATCATATGAATATGCCAAACCATTATCATACTGGTAAAAAAGATAAGTACAGCGGCCACTATCCGCATCATCATTCAGTCTATCCAGCTTTTCCAAATCAACATGATCCCTTTTCACATGTTCCAATGAAGGATCACCATCATCATGGCCACTATGGTGGATATGGAATGATGCCATACCATCCTTATGGATATCAAGATATGCATATGATGATGCCGAATCAGCAAATGCCAGGCTTTGGTTACGGAATGAACCAACCAAATGCACACTTCCCTCGTTATTATTAAACAAATTGACAAAATAAGGGTATAATATCCCATTTAATACCACATAGGGATATGGTAACATTATAGGTAAATAATGGATTTAATCATCTGTTATTTACCTATAATCAACAAGGGGGAATGAAGAAATGAAAAAAACATGGACAATGATCATGATGGGGATGCTCACACTGGTCATGGCACTATCGGTACCGATTGCCGCATCCGCTGAAGGAGCCACACAGGAGGGCAAGGCATCAACAAATGCCAGACCAGCTGAACTTTATGCGAAAATTACAGGTACAAGTAAGCAGGAATGGTCTTTTTCTGACATTGAGCTGACATACCGCCCAAATTCTGTATTAAGTCTCGGTGCCATTGAGTTCACATTACCTGCAGGTTTTCAAGCGACAACAAAAGACATCTTCAATGGAAAAGCACTAAAAGACAGCTACATTTTGAACAGTGGAAAAACGGTCCGCATTCCAGCTAGACTCGATTTATTAGGAATTTCACAATTTAAATTACAACTTTCACACAAAGTACTTCCTGCTGCAGGTACATATACGTTCCGTGCAGAAAACCGTGCGCTTAGCATTGGTTCTAAATTTTATGCAGAGGATACCCTCGATATTCAAACACGACCAGTTGTGGTCACACCACCAGATCCGTGTGGTTGCTAAATAAAAAAGCACTCAAATATGAGCGCTTCAGACTGTAACAAAGGGCTTTTTTAGCCCTTTGTCTTTTTTATTTGATCACATCACCCGTTTAAACATTTTCTCCATTTCATATGTCGAGTGATGAATGATGATCGGCCGGCCGTGCGGACAAGTGAAGGGGTCCTTTGTCTGTCTGAGTTCATCTAATAGAGCTTTGATTTCATCATTTCGCAAATGACGATTGGCTTTGATAGAGCCTTTGCAGCTCATCATAATCGCTGCTTCTTCTCTTAATTTTTTAATATCTACACGCTTCTCATCCAGCACTTGCTCTATAATTTCTTCGATCAGTTCAGCCTCTTCCCCTTTCGGAAACCACTGTGGATGCGACCGAACAATGTAGCTTCCTGAACCAAAAGGCTCTAAGAAGACACCCACTTTCGTTAGTATCTCTTTATGCTCTTCAATAATCAGCATATCGTTTTTAGAATAGTGAAATGTTAATGGGACGAGCATTTCTTGCACTTCCTGTTCGATCTCTCCTACTTTCTCACGATAATACTCATACTTGATTCGCTCCTGAGCCGCATGCTGATCAATAATATAAAGCCCTCGTTCATTTTGAGCCAAAATATATGTGCCATGCATTTGTCCGATGGGATACATGACCGGAACACGTTCGTTATCTGAAATGATTGCTGCGTGATCTTCTCTCAGTACTGACTCTTCACATTCAAGAGAAGCAGCAGATTCCTCTATATGAACATGTTCAGATGGAGCATCTTCATTAAATACGGGTGACGATGCTCCTTTCATTTCCTGCACGGGCGTCCCGTATGTTCCCATCTGATTTGTCTCGTATACAACTGATCCTAGAGGCTCCGGCTCATAGGATAGCGGTGTTTCCATCTCGTTTGTGTTTCCTTTTTTCGCATCAAAGGTTAAGGATTGCTGCTCATTTTTGATCGCTGGCATTGGTGCTTTCTTTGGCACCGAAGCACTTGGAATGAGTTGCTGTTTTTGAAATACTTCCTTAATTCCTTGTTTGATTAGCTCATGAAGTTCCTGCTCTTTACTTAGTCTCACTTCAAGCTTAGAAGGATGAACGTTCACATCCACTAAAATGGGGTCCATCTTCATTTCGATAAATGTAATCGGATGGCGACCAATCGGCAGCAGCGTGTGATACCCTTCATGGACCGCTTTTACGAGCGGAAAATGCTTAACATATCTGCCATTTACTACAGAAGACATATAATTCCGTGATGCCCTTGTCACTTCTGGCAGGGAGATATATCCTTTCACTTCAAAATCAAGTGATTGCACATGAAGTGGCACCATTTTTTTCGCAACAGCTGTCCCATAAATGGCCGCAAGCACATGCCGCACATCCCCGTTTCCATTCGTCTGTAGCAGGACTTTTCCTTGGTGACGCAAGCGAATCGATACTTCTGGGTGAGCCAGCGCAATTCGATTGACGACATCTGATATATTGCCAAGTTCCGTATGAACAGTTTTCATGTATTTTAGTCTGGCAGGCGTATTGTAAAATAAGTTGGTAACGACAATTTCGGTACCGCGGCGGCCAGAGGTTTTTTTCTCTGAAATGATCTTTCCGCCTTGCAGCACAAGGTGCGTTCCAGCTCCTTCACCAGTACTAGTTTTCATTTCTAGATGAGAGACAGATGCGATACTTGGCAACGCCTCTCCCCTGAACCCAAGCGTTCTGACACGGAACAGATCATTTTCATCTTTGATTTTACTCGTTGCATGGCGCTGAAAGGCGAGCTTACAATCTTCGGCATCGATTCCAACACCATTATCAATCATTCTAATAGAGGAAAGACCTGCTTCTTCTACATCGATTTCAACCACTGTACTACTTGCATCAATTGCATTTTCCATAAGTTCTTTTACAACAGAAGCCGGACGCTCGACTACTTCACCTGCAGCAATTTTATTGGATAGGTCATCGGATAACTGAATAATCTTTGCCATGTTGCTCACCTCACCTTACATTATAATTTCTTTTGCAATTCATATAGCTTAGTCATCGCTTCGAGCGGAGTCATATCCATTAAATTGAATGACTTTAACTCCTCGATCACCACTTGATCTTTCTGTTTTAGAACTGGTTTGGTTTGCGGTTTTTCTTCTACTTCAAAGAAAGAAAGCTGCTGTTTTTCCTCGGCCTTTTCTGCTTTTGGAGCTGCAGATACGTGCGGGGTCACTTCATGTGATCCGCTCTCAAGCTCCGTCAAAATGGTCTGGGCCCTATCGATGATCGCATCAGGCAATTCAGCAAGCTGCGCTACATGAATACCATAGCTTTTATCAGCTGCACCTTCTTTGATTTGATGTAAGAAAACGACCGTGCCTTCATGCTCTTCAGCTCGTACATGAACATTTTTCAGCTCGCTTAATTGAGACTCAAGAACGGTAAGTTCATGGTAATGTGTAGAAAATAGCGTTTTGGCACCAATATGATCGTGTACAAATTCAATGATCGCCTGCGCAAGAGCCATGCCATCATAGGTGCTTGTCCCGCGTCCAATTTCATCAAATAAGATCAAGCTGTTTTTCGTTGCGTGCACCATCGCATTTTTTGCTTCAAGCATCTCTACCATAAAAGTACTTTGACCAGAAATCAAATCATCTGCCGCACCAATACGTGTAAAGATTTGGTCAAAGATTGGAAGAGTTGCTTTAGATGCTGGCACAAAGCATCCAATTTGCGCAAGAATAGAGATAAGCGCCATTTGTCTCATATACGTACTTTTCCCTGACATATTCGGTCCAGTAATGAGTAAGGTTTGCCGGCCATTTCCCATATGGCAGTCATTCGGCACATACTCCTGATGATCCATCACTTTTTCAACGACTGGATGACGACCATCTATGACATCTACCTCATCCTCTGAGAATTCTGGACGGATATAACGGCGCTTTTCACTGACAGTCGCAAAGCATTGGAGAGCGTCCAGCTCACTCATTTGTTTTGCGAGCAACTGTAATCTCGGAATATACACTTTCACTTGTTCTCTGAGAGCTGCGAATAGCTCATATTCCAGTTCGCTAATATTTGATTCTGCCTCAAGAATCAGCGCTTCTTTTTCTTTCAATTCAGGTGTAATATACCGCTCTGCATTGGCGAGCGTTTGTTTTCTTTCGTAACGCCCTTCCTCTAGCAAATGTGTATTCGCTCGTGTCACTTCAATATAATAACCAAATACTTTATTAAACCCGACTTTTAAAGAGCGAATGCCTGTATATTCTCTTTCCTGCTGTTCAAGACGTGCAATCCAGTCCTTCCCATTTCGACTGGCATCACGGTATTCATCTAATTTTGCATTGTAGCCGTCTTTAATCAAATTGCCTTCTTTTAGCGTCATTGGCGGATTTTCATATAGCGCATCTTCTAATAAATCCAGTAAATCATCACAAGGATCAATATCATTTGCTCTTGATTTCGCCATTTCCTCTGGCAGTGAGTGCACAAGCTCTTTGATGGCTGGCACTTGCTTTAAGGATTCCTTTAACTGAATGAGATCACGGGCATTTACATTGCCAAAAGCCACGCGTCCTGCTAAACGTTCGAGATCATATACTTGCTTTAACCGTTCACGCAGATCCTCTCGTTCAAAGAGATGGTCCATTAAAATTTGCACCATTTCCTGGCGTTCTTTAATGTGCGAAAGACGAATTAACGGCCGGTCGATCCATTGCTTGAGCAGCCTTCCGCCCATCGCTGTTTTTGTTTCATCTAACAGCCATAACAAAGAGCCCTTCTTGCTTTTTGAGCGGATCGTCTCTGTTAATTCAAGATTTCGTTTTGAGTAAAGATCAATTTTCATTGTTTGTTCGAGCTCAAACACTTGCACTTGCTGAAGGTGATCAAGACTTCTTTTTTGCGTTCTTCTTAAATACGCATATAATGTCAAAAAGGTCGATCTTAGTTGCTCGCTCAGGCGGGACACGAGTCGCTCAGCTTCATCGATTAATTCATCACTATCTTCGTATGAAATAGTCGCTTGGCACCGATCCTTTAAGGTCTTGACTGTTTCTTCATCCAGCTGCTTTGACACGACAATTTCTTTTGCACCGACAGAATAAATTTCAGACACGACTTCATCTAATCGATCGATGAAAGCCGCCATGTTTTCACCAGTAGATAAATCGGAAAGTGCAAGTCCATATCCGTTTTCAAACTTTGTCACAGAGGCAATGAAGTTGTTTTCATTTTCACTTAAGCCTTTCCCATCCATTACCGTACCTGGTGTAATGAGTTGCACAACTTCTCTTTTGACTACACCTTTTGCCGTTTTAGGATCTTCCACCTGCTCACAAATTGCGACCTTGTAGCCTTTTGAAATCAATTGTTCTATGTATGCAGAAGCAGAATGATAAGGGACACCACACATTGGTATGGTCCCGCCATCTCTACTTGTTAGCGTAATTTCTAATTCTTGTGACGCTTCTTTTGCATCATCAAAAAACATTTCATAAAAATCGCCTAAGCGGAAAAATAAAAAGGCATCTTGATACTCTGCCTTGATGTTTAAATATTGCTGTATCATGGGCGTATAACTTGCCATATTTCTAATCCCTCACTATATTACATTCGAATTCATACCATCTTTCATTATAGCATAAAAATTCTCCTTTTTTCTCCTAGATAGAACACAAAAAAACTAGGGGGGTATGCGCCCTAGTCATGAATTACTCTTCTGGATCACCTGCTAGAAATTCTGGATGAATATCCTCTAACTCCTCATCCACCTCTTCTTCCCACTCATGATCATCTTTTTCTTTCCAGCTTGAATTGACCTCTACAACAATTTTTGTTTCTCCTACCACTTCAGCGATGAATTCCCGCTCTGCTTGAACGATAATTTTATTGCCGTTTGGAGAAATGGTCACTTCTAAGCAATTCGGCTGCTGGAGCACTTTTGCAATCACTTCATGCTCATCATCAAGGAAATTTTTGTCTTTATATCTCAGTTTGATGATGTCTACATATTTCACCCGTTCAGTGACAACTTCTGTTTTGGTGTTATCGGCGTAAGAATACCATACGTTAATATCGAAGGTTCCTTCAATCTCAACAGTTTTACCGACCTTTTCAGCATCATACTTATGATTAATGATCCAACCACCTAGGATGCTGGTTGGTTTTTGCGATGGAGAAATGGTGTGTGTGCTTTGGGTGAATTTCCTCCCTTTTGCAACCACCGCTTTTGTAATAATCTCTCTGTATTCAGACATTCCGGCATGCCTCCTTGTTCTTGATCGTTTTATCTTATGCTGGGCATTCGTCTAGTGTGTCACGATTTTGAACTTCATGATCAAATTAAATTCATTTCTGTTTCAGTGTATGCATGGTCGCCCATAAACTTGCCTTGAAAATTGGAAAAGTTGGAGAGTGAGAGATTGGGGTTGACTGTAATGGTGTCAATTGATGTAATAAAGATAGTAGCCCTTCTTTATATAAGGAGGAGATCTTATGAAACAATTTAATATTATAATAAACATTTTTAGATTAAGCATTGAGCTTCAATTCAAATCTTTTAATCTGTAAAATCAATTAATTTTTAGTTAATAACGTATCACTCAATACATTTTTTACGAAATACAGGGCTACTGCATCAACAACAAAATGTTGATGCAGTAGCAAAATACAAATTACATATATTCTATATAACAAAAAACCCCGCATCTGCGGGGTTTTCTCATTTAATGGAGCAACTTGGTGATGAATTTTTCACTTTTGAACCGGTTTCTCCTAATAAGAGGTCACCGCCGGTTGAAAGAATGATTTCATCTGTTACTTGATTAGAAATCGTATGCGCTACGAGCTGCAATAGGGAATTGACTTCCACTTGTGATTCTTTGAATTCTTGAATCACTGGGATTTCATCCAGTTCTTCTTGCAGGGCATCGATTTTTTCTTCCACTTGCTTTAAGGCTTCATGTTTGCCGTAATGCTTTAAATTCACAGCTTGTTTTTGAAGCGCCTTAATTTGGTTAATAATCGTTGAAATTTTTGTATTTTCATTGATTTGCGCTTCTGCTTTTTTGAAGAAATCAACTTCTTCTGTTTCAGAAATCATTTTAGCGAGCTCTCTTGCGCGCTCGACAATTTCTTTTTTTGAATAAAGCGTCATTTTAATTCACCTCGATAGCTTCTCCAACCATTTCTCCGTCAAGAGACCAAGTTTTGGCTTGTGTGATTTTCACTTTGACGATGTTGCCAATCGCTTCTTTTGGTGCTTTAAAATTCACAAGCTTGCTTTTACTTGTATATCCGGCTAGGATTTCAGGGTTATTTTTACTTTCACCCTCTACTAATACTTCGACAGTCTGCCCTTCATATTCCTTCATTTTTTTCGCAGAAATTTCATTCACGAGGGCATTCAGGCGCTGTAGACGTTCTTTTTTCACATGCATCGGCACGTTGTCTTGCATTTTCGCTGCTGGTGTTCCTTCTCTTGGAGAGTAAATGAATGTATAAGCTGCATCAAACTCAACTTCGCGATAGAGGGAAAGTGTTTCCTCAAACTGCTCATCTGTCTCATTTGGGAACCCAACAATAATATCCGTTGTTAATGAAGCATTTGGCATGGCTTCTTTGATTTTGCGCACAAGGTCAAGGTAACGCTCACGGTCATATTTTCTCGCCATAAGTTTCAAGACAGAAGAACTGCCGGATTGAACTGGCAAATGAATATGATCGAGAAGGTTCCCCCCCCTAGCCAGTACTTCAATTAAGTGATCATCAAAGTCACGCGGGTGACTTGTTGTAAAACGGATACGCGGAATATCGATTTTACGCAGCTCATCCATCAAGTGTCCAAGACCATATTCCATGTCTTCAAAATCTTTTCCATACGCATTCACGTTCTGACCAAGAAGGGTAATTTCCTTATATCCTTCTGCCGCTAAACGTCTGACCTCTTGAATAATTTCGTCAGGGCGGCGGCTTCTTTCTTTACCACGCGTGTAAGGGACGATACAGTATGTACAGAATTTATCACAGCCGTACATAATATTCACCCAGCCCTTAATTTTTCCTTGGCGGGCTCTCGGAAGGTTTTCAATGACATCGCCTTCTTTTGACCAAACCTCGATGACCATTTCTTTTGAAAGATAGCATTCAGATAATAACTCTGGCAGGCGGTGAATGTTATGTGTACCGAAAATCAAATCAACAAATGGATGTTTCTTCAAGATACGGTTGACGACAGATTCCTCTTGTGACATACATCCGCAGACACCTAAAATTAAATCTGGCTTTTCACGCTTTAATGCTTTTAAATGACCAAGCTCTCCGAACACTTTGTTTTCCGCATTCTCACGAATTGCACAAGTGTTTAATAAGATGACATTTGCATCTTCCGTTGAGTTTGTCGGTTCATAACCAAGCGCCATAAAAATACCAGCCATCACTTCTGTATCATGCTCATTCATTTGACAGCCATATGTGCGAATATAAAACTTGCGCCCGTTTCCTAACCCTTGAAAACGCTCGTCAATTTGAAATTGATTGTATTCGACTTCTTCTTTACCCCGTTTTTTTGCATCTTTTAAGGAAGGCGGAATGTACACAGCTTCAAAATACTGGCTGTAGTCCTTCTCGGATTTTTTGTCCGATGAACTTACTTGTCCGCTCGCTTTTCTCTGCTCTTCATTCATGTATTTGTACTCCTTTCAAACCAAGCTCCACCCTACAGTATAGACTATTTTGTCGTGAATTGAAAATAAATTCATATGCAGTCTTTCTATAAAAAATGGCTATTCATCAAGAAGGTCACAGCCAATCTCTTTATTAAAAAAAGAGAGCCTTTGCTCTCTCAATCAAGTATGTTTAGTTTTTTTGCTTCTTCTTCGATGATCGTCAGTGCACGGTCAAGCTCTTCTTTTGTGTGCTCTGCTGTGATGATGGCTCTAATTCTCGCTTTTCCTTTTGCTACAGTTGGGAAAGCGATGCCTTGAGCGAAAACACCGCGCTCAATTAACGCTTTTGAAAAACGGAAAGTGAGTGCCTCGTCTCCAATCATCATTGGAATAATAGGCGTTTCTGTTGGTGCCACCTCAAATCCAAGGCCGATGACTTTTTCTTTAAAATAGGCCGCATTCTCCCAAAGAATTTCAATTCGCTCTGGTTCGTCTAACAGCACTTCAATCGCTTCTTCACACGCTCTAGTCACAGCTGGTGGATGTGAGGTGCTGAATAAAAACGGTCTTGCTTTATGTTTTAAATAATCAATTAAAACGGCTGACCCCGCTACATAGCCGCCGAGCACTCCGACAGCCTTACTAAGTGTCCCAACCTGAATATGCACTCTGCCATCAAGTTTAAAATGGTTGACTGTCCCGCGGCCATTTTCACCAAGCACGCCCGAGGCATGTGCATCGTCTACCATCACAAATGCATCATATGCTTCTGCTAGCCTGACAATCTCAGGAAGTGGCGCAATATCTCCATCCATAGAGAACACACCGTCTGTGACGATGAGACGCACGCGGTAATTCATAGATTTCTTTAAAATTTTCTCAAGCTCTTCCATATTGGCATGACCATATACTTTTTTATCTGCTTTTGTTAATCGGATGCCGTCTATGATTGAAGCATGATTCAGTTCATCTGAAATCACAATATCATCTTTCGTCAAGATACTTGATAAGACCCCTTGATTTGTCGTAAAGCCTGATTGGAACACAAGGGCTGCCTCGGTCTTTTTAAATGTAGCAAGCTTTTTTTCAAGGCGTTCGTGCATCGTCATTGTACCAGCGATCGTTCGTACAGATCCTGTACCAGCACCGAATTCATCAATGGCCTCTTTTGCCGCTTTCACCAGCCTTGGATGCGAGGTGAGGCCTAAGTAGTTATTTGAGGAGAGCTGTATGACAGATTGTTCATTTAATGTCACAGTGGATGATTGTTTTGAGTCAATCTCTTTCAATATTTGGTGGGTGCCTTGCTGCTTCATTGTTTCCAGTTCATCTTGTAAATACGTGAATTCTTTCATCGTTTCTTCCCCCTTTGATTTGATGGCATCATCAGTACGACCTTTCCGCACGTACCATTTCTCATGAGTTCAAATCCCTTTTCGAACTGTTCAAATGGCAGTGTATGGGTGACAACTGGCTGGACATCAATGGTATTCGTTCTTAATAACTCAGATACTTGACGCCACGTCTCAAACATTTTTCTCCCCGTGATCCCTTGCACGGTTAATCCCCTAAAAACAATTTGATTCGTAATGTCAATTGTCACTGGTCGTTCGGGCAAACTGAGGATATTCACTTTCCCTCCATTTGCACAAGCTTCGAGTGCTTGATTAATGGCAACTGGATGTCCTGACATCTCGCATATCACATCTGCGCCTTCCATCCGCGTGAACTGCTTAATCACCTCAACAGGATCACCTTTTCCAATATCCACGATATGGTCTGCCCCCATTTTCTTGGCAAGATCCAGCCTGTATTCGTTTTGATCGACAGCAAACACTTGGACAGCACCTGAAGCTTTCGCGACGGCGATCGCCATTAAACCGATTGGTCCGCAGCCAAAAATCGCCACTGCCTTACCGGAAACAGGTGTGTGAAGCACTGTATGAACCGCATTTCCAAGCGGCTCTTGAATAGACGCAAGCTCTACTGGCATTTGAGCTGGATTGTGCCACACATTTTGTTCAGGTACTTTGACATATTCAGCAAAACATCCGTCAATGTCTACCCCTAAAATTTTCGTTTCATTGCACAAGTGCTGTTGCCCAGTTAAACACATAGAGCACTGATTACATACAACATGAGTCTCTGCCGATACAAAATCCCCTACTTTTGCACGCGAGACTTGCTTCCCCGTCTTGACAACTTCCCCTGTAAATTCATGTCCAAAAATGTAGGGCGCTTTCACTCTCCCCTTTGCCCAATCATCCCAATGATAAATATGCACGTCTGTTCCGCATATCGATGTGGCTTTTACCTGAATTAATACTTCATGATCATTGATTTCTGGAATCGGCATCTCCATTAGCACCGCTCCGTAAGCGCTTTCTTTTTTAACAATTGCTTTCATCGTTCCACACATGGCGTACAACCCCTTTGTTAAAAAACTTCTCCCAATGAGATTTTAACACGTCTTATTTTCGTCGTAAATACCAATGTCTACTGCATGAGGACAAATGAACACTCCACATATTTTTTTGGATATTTTTCTAAAAAAAAAGCAAATCTCCTTAGAAAAAGAGATTTACTTTTTAATTTCACCGTCTTTTTGAAACAGCAATATATAAAGCTGGCACGATTAATAGTGTCAAAATGGTTGAGAAAAAGACACCCGATACAATGCAGATGGCCAGCGGCTTAAACAGCGGATCATTACTTAATGCTACAGGCATAAGGGCAACAAGTGCCGTAAATGCTGTAAGTAAAATTGGCCTGATCCTTGCTCTTCCCGCTTCAATGACAGCAGTCTGTTGATCGAATCCTTGCTTACGCCGCTGCTCAATAAATTCGAACAAGACAACGGCGTTTCGAACCACGATACCAGCTAAAGAGACAATTCCCATTGTTGCCATAAAGCTGAACGGCGTTTGTGTAACAAATAGTCCAATAACAGCTCCAGATATCGCTAAGTAAACCGTTCCTAGAACTAATAGTGGAAGCATCAATGAATTGAACTGGAAAGCGATGGTCACATAAATGAGCAGCAAGACAACCCCAAATAAGAGACTAATTTCAATAAAGAACTGGGATTGATCTTCATTTTCTCCGCCTTGAGAAATGGCTAAGTTCTTCGCTGCATCCGTTTGTCCTACTTGATCGACAACTTCTTTCATGTCGTCTTTAAACGAGTCTGACGTGCCAGGGTACGCCTTCAACGTAATGGTCGGAATTCCATTTTCATGAGGAATGCTTTCGTACTGCTCTGTTTCTTTTTCTTTTACATATCGGCTAAGTGGCTCGAGTGAAGGCATACCGCCTTCATTTGAATTCACAGGCACTTTTATTTTGTTTAGCTTTAATCCATTTTGATGTGTACCTACATCCTGTTTGACTACTAAGTCGATATCATTTGTTCCTTGTTTAAAGCTGCCTAAAGGCATGCCTTCTGTCACAAGACCAAGCTGTCTGCTAACAAACTGAGCGCTGAGGCCATCCTCTGTCATTCGGTCACGGTTTAGTTCAAAGGAGATCGTTTTTACCGGCTGATTGACATCGTCAGTGATCAAGCTCGCTCCTTTTTCTTTCATTTCACTTGTGAGTGTTTCTTTGGCATCAATGAGCTTTGCGAAAGAGTCACCCGCAATGGTTACTGTTACAGGCGCACCAGTTGGTGGACCTTGAACAATGGTTTTCATAAAGATATCAGCATCTTTAAATTTATTACGCAATGGCTCTGTCATACGATCGATTAATTGTTTACTCGTCATTTGATCATTGTCTACTCTCACGACAACCTGACCAGTATGATCACTTGCATTTGAGATACTTTCATTGAACAGGTTCGGTACACCACCCCCTGCAAAGATCGCCGTCTCTTCAATACCTTTCTGTTTTTTCACTTCTTGTTCTATTTTCTCTAATGTTTCATTTGTTTTGTCTAATGTTGTTTCACTCGGAAGTGTGACAGTGACAACCACTTCTTTCTTATTCGCTGCAGGGAAAAATTCAAATGGTGTGACGAAAATTAGTAAAAAGGCTAGCGTTGCAACAAGCAAACCACTTAAGCCAATAAGCAGCGGACGCTTCACAATGTTCGTCAGCACGCGGTCTGCATAAAAATCAGCTAATTTTTTTAATGGTTTGCCTAGGAATCCTGGCTCCTTTTGAATTTTCTTGTTCTGTCTTTTTCGGTTCACGGTATATTGATAGACCGGCACTAGTGTCAGAGAAATGACCATAGACGCAAGTACAGTCGTTACGAGGACAGACGGTAATGCTCGTATAAATGAACCGTTTGCACCTGATAGGAAAACAAGTGGCAAGAAAGCAAACACAACCGCAAGTGTTGAGGTCAAAATAGACCCTGCCACTTCTTTGACCCCTGCAATCGTTCCTTTCAGCGGACTTTCATATTTTCTCATCTGCCTTAAAATATTATCGTTGACGACAATGGCATCATCGACAAGTATTCCTAGGGCAATGATAAAGCCGATAATCGAAATCTGATTGAGGTCCACTTGTAAAAATGGCAACGGAATCGTTCCGATGGTGATGGATAATGGGATGGCAAGTGAAACGATAAACGCACCGCCAATATTGAGACCAAGTGTGGTGACCACAATAACAGCGATGACCGCAACAATGGCTTCTTTTATCAAATCATTAAAAATGGCATCCACTTCACTTTTTTGCGAATAGTAGTTTACCCACTCGACATCACTTGGAAGCTCTTTCTCTTTCTCAATAACATCACTGACTTTGTCATACATTTTCGGGATATCAAGCCCTGGTTTGATATTGACTGTAAATGAATAGGCAGGCTTTCCGTTATACGACACAATGTCACTTTTCTCTTTTTCTACTTCTTTTAAACTGCCAAGCTGACTGATTGTGACCGGTTCACGGTTCGTTTTGGAGAAAAGCTCAAGCTTTTTCACTTGATCCAAACGGTCGTAGGTATTGATGGACAGTTTGGCCTTCTCGCCGCCTGTCCGAATGTCACCTAGTGGGGATGTGTCAAACTCCTGATTAATGGCATTTGTGACATCCGTTACATTTAACCCTTCATCCTCTAGTTTGCTTGAATCCATGTTTAATACTGCTTGTTTGTCATTGAACCCTTTGATGACGACACTGTCTACCCCTTTGATGTCCTCCACCTTTTCCTTCAACGCACGAAGCGATTCCTGACTTTTTGCTAAGTCTGCTGATTGACTTGCCACAACCATATAAGAACCAACCGGTACGTTGCCAAACTCATCCTTTACATCTGGCTCCAGCACTCCATCAGGAAAGGACGACGCAGCACTGGTGGTTTCGTTCTTAATTTGACTTGCCACCTTTTGAAAGTCGGCTTGATCATCAATTTCAAGCACAATATTTGAAAAACCAATGGCAGAAACAGAGCTCGTTTTCTCTACACCATTGATATCAGATATGGCTGATTCGAGCTTATTGGTTACATCACTTTCCACCTGTTTTGCATCTGCACCAGGAAACACAGTGGAAATCGTAACGATATTTGCTTGAAATTCTGGCAGTTCTCGCTTTGGAAGCTGCGTAAATAAATAGCCACCAGCGATAAGAACTATAAAAAATAAAATAAAAACAAGCTTTCCTCTTTTCAAAAAAGCTTCAATCATTATTTCACCTACTTAAATATTTATTTTTGATGAAGTATTTTCAACTTAATCTTAATTTATCATCATGGTGAAAAAATGCAAGCTCTAATATGTAATTTTTATCTATTTCATGAACTGAATATGTTATATAAGAAATGTATAGTGGTAAACAAAAACAACCTGCTTACATGATGTAAGCAGGTTGAAAATAATAAAATTAGAATTATCGTGGCTCAACAATCAATTTGATGGCTGTTCTTTCTTCTCCATCGATAAGAATGTCAGTAAAGGCTGGAATGCATATCAAATCCACTCCGCTTGGTGCAACAAATCCCCTTGCTATGGCTACAGCCTTGACCGCCTGATTCAGCGCTCCAGCGCCGATTGCTTGTATTTCCGCTGCACCGCGTTCACGTAAAACGCCTGCTAAAGCTCCTGCTACTGAATTCGGATTTGACTTTGCTGAAACTTTTAAAATTTCCATTTCTGCTCCCCCTTAAATTTACAATGGATAAGTGAGTGTTCATTAGAACAATCTTTGTTAGATGATGCTATTTTTTGAAAATCCATCCCCAAAATGTTTTTCAAAAATAGCAGGCTACCTACCATTTTTACTATATTCACGATAGAGGGCGCATATTCCTTCTTTCTGATTAATATTTTTCTGAAATAAATTTGTGAACATTTATTCAAAGAAAATATGGTCATCATTTATCAAAATTCGATCAATTTTGACAGCTTTTTTCGACTGTTCGTCAATTTCTACGATGACTGCACTTAATGTCGTAGGCCCTTCTGCAATCTCAAAACGGACGGGAAGACTTGTTTTGAATCGTTTAATAATCGTCTCCCGATCAACACCTAAAATGCCATCATAAGGTCCTGTCATTCCCACATCTGAAATATACGCAGTTCCTTTTGGCAAAACGCGGTTATCTGCTGTTTGAACATGTGTATGCGTTCCAACGACACAAGATGCACGGCCGTCTGTATACCAGCCCATCGCTAGCTTTTCACTTGTGGCTTCACCATGAAAATCAATAAAAATGAACGGTGTACGTTTGGATGCTTCCGCAATTAACTCGTCTACTTTTTGAAATGGGCAGTCAAGTGGGGGTAAAAAAGTACGTCCTTGCAGGTTGATGACGGCTAATTCTTTCCCTTGTTTTTTGATAAACGTCAGACCTTTACCAGGTGTGCCTTCTGGGAAGTTCGCCGGACGAACCATTTGGGCTGCATCATCGATAAAATCAAAAATGTCTCTTTTATCCCATGTATGGTTGCCCATTGTGAGCACGTCAGCTCCTGCTTGCAGCAGCTCATGATAGATTTTTTCAGTTATCCCTTTTCCATGAGCAGCATTTTCTCCATTGACAATAGTAAAATGGGGCTGATATTTTTTCTTTAGTTTTGGCAAGTATTCTTTCAGTGTGTCTCGTCCAGGTGAACCGACAATATCTCCAACAAATAATATTTTCATGCGCTTTGAACCCTTCCTCTTATAAATTGACTTCTTATCAGTGTTGCATATTTACACAAAAAAATAAAGCGGCGCTAAGCGCACCGCTCTATTTTGCATACTCTACTGCGCGAGTTTCTCGAATGACCGTCACTTTAATGTGACCAGGGTAATCGAGCTCGTCCTCAATCCGCTTACGAATATCCCTTGCTAGACGGTGAGCTTCAAGATCATTAATTGAATCCGGCTTCACCATAATACGTACTTCACGTCCAGCCTGTATCGCAAACGATTTTTCAACACCTTCATAAGATTCAGAGATATCTTCTAATTTCTCAAGTCTCCGAATGTAATTTTCAAGCGTCTCACTTCTTGCACCAGGGCGTGCTGCAGATAATGCATCTGCTGCCGCAACAAGAACAGCGATAATAGACGTCGGTTCTTGGTCACCATGGTGAGAGGCAATACTGTTGATGACAACAGGATGCTCTTTATATTTCGTCGCAAGCTCAACGCCAATTTCTACGTGGCTTCCTTCTACTTCATGATCAATGGCTTTTCCAATGTCATGCAGAAGACCTGCTCGTTTTGCAAGCTTTGCATCTTCTCCAAGTTCTGAAGCCATGAGACCTGCAAGATGTGCAACCTCAATTGAATGCTTCAGGACATTTTGTCCATAACTTGTACGGAATTTTAAGCGACCGAGAATTTTGATGAGATCCGGATGCAGACCGTGAACTCCGACTTCGAATGTCGTTTGCTCACCCATCTCACGGATATAATCATCGACTTCACGGCGTGATTTTTCCACCATTTCTTCAATTCGTGCAGGATGAATGCGGCCATCCTGGACTAGCTTGTCCAGAGCTATCCTCGCTGTTTCACGTCTAATCGGATCAAAGCCCGATAGGATAACAGCTTCAGGTGTATCATCTATGATCAAGTCAATACCTGTTAACGTTTCTAACGTACGGATATTTCGTCCTTCACGTCCGATAATACGACCTTTCATCTCATCATTTGGAAGATTGACTACAGATACCGTCGTTTCAGCTACATGATCAGCTGCACAACGCTGTAACGCAAGTGAAAGAATGTTTTTCGCCTTTTTATCAGCCTCTTCTTTCGCTCGGTTTTCAGATTCTTTCGTCATGACTGCAATGTCGTGGGAAAGCTCATTTTCAACTTGATCCAGAATGATTTGTTTCGCTTCATCTCGAGTTAAACTTGAAATACGTTCCAACTCGGCTTTCTGCAAACGAATCATATCATCCACTTTGCTTTCCATCTCTTCAATATGTTGTTGTCGTTCATTCAGAGAATGATCTCTCTTCTCCAACAGGGACTCCCGTTTATCTAAAGATTCATCTTTGCGATCAAGATTTTCCTCTTTTTGAAGTAAACGGTTTTCTTGTCTTTGAAGCTCATTACGTCTTTCACGAACTTCTTGCTCCGCCTCTACACGAAAGGAATGAATTTCATCTTTCGCTTCCAAGAGCGCTTCTTTCTTCAATGCTTCCGCATCACGCTTTGCATCCTCAACAATTTGTTCGGCCATGTTTCTTGCGCCGGATATTTTTGCTTCTGCAATGGTTTTACGAACAAAGTAGCCAACAACTAAACAGATTAGGCTCAGCAAAATGGAGATGATCGTAAACATCGTAGGCGACATATTTTCACCTCCTCTTGCTATGAACTTGGTTTTACAAATAAAGTGTCGGCATGTACATTGTTTTGTGTCTCAACATACAGGGCCTTCACAGGGAATGAGATCCTCACTGCCCTTGTCAAGTTTAAATTAGTTATCAATCATGTTAAGAAAAACAAGTGATACATTCCCATTGTAATTGTGTCGGAAATACTTGTCAAGCTAGTCAGACTGAGGCGTAAGTCGTTATTTCAAGTAAAGACAGAACTTTTGACCTGCTAGCTGTCATGTAAATGTAAAAAAAAGACGCTTTTCAGCGTCTTTAGCGTGTAGTCAAATCCTCGCATTCGGTGTCAGGTCTGTGCTCCGGTGCTCACCCTTCCTAGCCTTCAAAGGTTTTCTATCACGCTGAAAAGAAGACAAAGGGCTAAAATCAAGATCATTTTAGCCCTTTGTCAACTATCTAAGACGCTTTTCAGCATCTTTTAGTCTTTAAATTTCCAATTCCTCTTGACCTTCTTCATCTTCAGGTGCTTTCACTCCGTTTGTATCCAAACCGTAGTGCTCTCTAATTTGTTCTTGAATCATGAGAAGAATATCTTTGTTTTCTTTAAGGAACTGTTTCGCATTTTCGCGACCTTGTCCAAGACGTTCCTCTTGGTAAGAATACCAAGCACCGCTCTTTTGTACGATATCTAGTTCGCTTCCAAGGTCGATGATTTCGCCCTCTTTTGAAATTCCTTCACCGTACATAATGTCTACTTCTGCAATACGGAATGGCGGTGCTACTTTGTTTTTCACTACTTTAATTCTCGTTTTATTCCCCATAATGTCATTTCCCTGCTTCAGCTGTTCAGCACGGCGCACTTCTAAACGAACAGATGAATAGAACTTCAGCGCACGTCCACCAGGCGTTGTTTCAGGGTTACCGAACATGACCCCAACTTTTTCACGAATTTGGTTAATAAAGATGGCAATGGTTTTTGATTTATTAATGGCACCAGATAGTTTACGAAGTGCTTGGGACATCAAACGTGCTTGTAGACCAACGTGTGAATCACCCATGTCTCCTTCAATCTCTGCTTTTGGTACAAGAGCAGCTACTGAGTCAATAACAACAATGTCAACTGCACCACTGCGGACAAGCGCTTCTGCAATTTCAAGTGCTTGTTCTCCTGTGTCAGGCTGAGAAAGTAACAGTTCATCAATATTGACACCTAGTTTTTGAGCATAAACTGGATCAAGTGCATGCTCTGCATCGATAAATGCAGCTTGTCCTCCCTGCTGCTGAACCTCAGCAATGGCATGAAGTGCTACTGTCGTTTTACCAGAACTCTCTGGACCATATACTTCAATAATACGGCCGCGAGGATATCCGCCTATTCCCAGTGCAGTATCAAGTGCTAACGAACCACTCGGTACTGTTGAAATACGTGTATCTGTTTGCTCTCCTAGTTTCATAATAGAGCCTTTACCAAACTGTTTTTCTATTTGTTTAAGAGCCATATCTAAGGCTGCTTGACGATCACTCATTCTATTGTTTCCTCCTTTATCAATTCCACTATCTATACTATACCTTGTTTTACGTCATTTGCCAAGAAAAAATCGAACACATATTCGTTTTTTTCTTGGTGGATTTTTAAGAAAAGAGTGATTTCTAGTAGAAAAAACACTCTTTTCTAAAGGAGAAACCTAACAAAAAACAAAATTAACTTTCTTTTAATAAATTGAGCAAGTGATGAAGACCATATTTCACAGCGCGTTTGCGAATGCCTGACCGGCTTCCAGTAAACATCCATTCAAACACGTCTGTATGGTCTTTCGTAGATAGCCCGATGAACACTTTGCCGACCGGCTGTCCCTCGTGGGTATCAGGGCCTGCTACACCCGTAAAGCTAATGCCAATATCACTTCCCGTAAGCTTTCTAACACCTTCAGCAAGCTCTAAAGCACACTCTTTGCTGACAGCACCATGAGAAGACAATGTTTCCTCCCGGCAGCCAAGCACCTGTTGTTTGACTTGGTTTGTATAACAAACGATACTGCCGCTTAAAATTGACGATGCACCTTCAAGATCTGTCAGCCATTCAGAAAACATTCCGCCTGTTAGGCTCTCAGCCGCTGCCACTGTTTTCCCCTTATCGTGCAAGGCCTTAGAAGCTTCGCGGACAAGTGATGTATCACCATACCCGTAGAAGTACTCTCCTACTCGCGCTAAAATTTTCGCTTCCGTCTCTTTTAACAGACGCTCCGTTTCTTTTTCATCCTCATGCTTAGCCGTGAGCCTAAGTGTCACTTCACCGTCAGATGCAAGAGGTGCAATCGTTGGGTTGGTTTGAGCATCAATTAAATCTTCTAGGTCTGTTTCAAGCTGTGATTCACCAATTCCAAAGAAGCGGAGAACAACAGACACGATTTTTTCCTTTAAACCTAGTTTCTCAGATATGAGCGGCTTCGCCTCGTTCTCAAACATCGGATGCAGTTCACTTGGCGGGCCTGGAAGAAGCATATAAAACGTATCGTTTTCTTGAATAAACATACCCGGAGCCATACCAAACCGGTTCACGAGCACATCAGATCCTTCTAGAACGAGTGCCTGCTTCCGGTTATTCGGTGACATGTCTCGTCCAGTCTTTCGAAAGTATTCTTGAATGGATTCAAATGCTTCTTCATTTAGCACAAGCTCTTTACCGAGCGTACTCGCAATGGTTTCTTTTGTTAAATCATCTTTTGTTGGTCCAAGACCACCTGAGAAGATAATAAAATTCGATCTTTCCTGCGCCACTTGAATGGCCCTTTTTAAACGCTCTGGATTGTCACCAACTGCTGTATGGTAATAAACATTCACACCAATTTCAGCTAGCTGTTTGCTGATGAATTGTGCATTCGTATTCGTAATTTGCCCTAGCAAAAGTTCGGAACCGACTGCAATAATTTCTGCTTTTCTCTCTGACTTCAAAGCGTACACGTCCTTTTTAGTTAGAATTCTTTAAAGCTTCCCAGTTTTTCACAAAGTAATCCCAGCCTGACACAACAGTGAAGAACACTGCTACCCACATCGCTAGGTCACCAAATGGGAATGATACAAGTTCGAACGGCAGGTTATGCAATAGAAGAGCTGAAATCGCAATGATTTGTGCCCATGTTTTCACTTTTCCAAGCATATTAGCTGCTACCACTTCACCGCCTCCGGCTAGTACAAGCCTTAGACCAGTAACAGCAAATTCACGGCTAATGATCACAATCGCCATCCATGCCGGCGTGAGGTTGTACTGAACAAGTATAATTAAAGCAGCTGAAACAAGCAATTTATCTGCAAGCGGATCTAAAAATTTACCAAAATTCGTCACTAAGTTCAGTTTACGTGCATAGTACCCATCAATCCAATCCGTTGTCGAAGCAACAATAAACAGGATTGCGCCAACAAGATGCGTCACTTCGATGCTGACGTGACCAAAACGAACAACGCCCCAATCTAAGGGTGCAAGCATAATAATCATAAAAACAGGGATCAAAGCGATCCTAGAAAGAGTTATTTTATTCGGTAAGTTAAACATGAATTTCAATCCTCCAATAGGCCATTTTTTTATGTATATATAATAGTAGGAACAAAAGAAAAGTCATCTACTTGCTTAAGATGACTTTTCCTTTCCTTTATTCACAATCACAATGTTTTGTGTCATGGTGTTCTCAGGGTCTAATTCGTACTTAAGCGTCTCGTCATTCACCTTGATATCAATTCCAGTCGCATTGCCTAGACGGATATCGACCTGAGAGAGCTCAGTCAAGTCTGTTTTAAACGATTCGCCATCTTTTAGTTCACCCATTTTCAGCACTTTTCCAGACTCGTCTCTGACGCGCAGCCATGAAGCTTTTGTAGCAGAAATGGTTAACTCCATCTCTTCTGTGCCTGACGCTTCATACGTTGTCGTTGAGCCTTCTGTATTCGCTGCCTTCAAAGAGACCGTTTCATCGTCTTTAGATGAATCCTTTGATGAGTCATCTTTTTTAGATGATTTTTCTTGATCATCTGACGAAGCTTTATCTTTTTTCTTTTGATCCTTTGCAAGAGATGAATCCTCAGATACTTCATACTTAGATTCTGACTGCTGAGGAGCCGTCTGGTTGTTCTTCTGTCCGCTATCATGATTAACTGCCTGCACGATGACATAAATGATCGCGATGACCACAAGGACGCCTCCAATAATCAAGATGGTAGGCAGCAGCTCAAGCACCTTCGAGGCAGGCTTTGGCAGCTCTCTTTGCGGCTTAATATTTGATAATTTATCAGATACTTCATCGTTATACGTGCTCGGTACATCTTTACGAAATTCTTCGAACAATTGTTCAGGGTTTAGTCCAACGGCTTCGGCATATTGTTTAATAAACGCTCTGACGTAAAATTTACCTGGAATAATATCATAGTTTCCTTGTTCGATTGCTAGCAAGTAGCGCTTTTGGATTTTGGTCACCGTCTGAAGATCCTCCAGCGACATCCCTTTTTCCTCTCTGGCCTCAATGAGCCGTTTTCCCAATTCAGTCAAAACAAACACCTACCATTACCATATTAAAAATCGAAGCCAGAAAAACCAGAATGATCAAACACTTGTGGTTCTTCAGCGTGCTCATATGTAATCTCTTCATCTGCACTATTACGCAATTCAATAATATAGTCGAAATCATCCATTGTATATTCTGAATTTTGAATAAAGATGTCTGGATGCTCTACTACTTTCGTTGCCGGCAGTCTCATAATTTCTCTTAAAAGCTGCAAGTGCTTCTCAGAACCTCTTCGCGTCGACACAATCCCATCAATAATAAAAACGTTATCTGGGCTATATTCATCCGCAATCAGTTGACTTCGGATCGTCTGTTTCAAAAGAGTGGATGATACAAAAAGCCATCTTTTGCTAGCACATACACTTGAGGCCACAATTGATTCTGTTTTTCCGACACGCGGCATCCCGCGAATCCCAATCAATTTATGTCCTTCTTTTTTAAATAGCTCAGCCATAAAATCAACAAGAAGACCAAGCTCGTCCCTTTCAAATCGGAACGTCTTTTTGTCATCTGCATCACGCTGAATATATCTGCCGTGACGAACCGCTAAGCGGTCACGAAGTTTTGGCTGTCTTAATTTCGTTACTTTTATCGTTTCCATTGTATTTAAAATTGATTCAAGGCGCTTAATTTGATCTGTATGGTCACAGCGCAGAAGCATTCCGCGTCTTGATACATCAACACCATTAATTGTCACAATATTAATTGAAAGCATCCCCATCAGAGATGAAATGTCTCCTAATAGTCCGGGACGGTTTACCTGTATCTCATATTCAAAATACCATTCGAGCTTTGCCAAATGATATTACCCCCTTCATTGTGGCAAATTTTTACCTTCCTATATCATAAAGCATTTTCACATTTTTAGAAAGCACAATGTTGTGAAACAGTTAAAATAAAAAGAGAGGCACAAACGACCCCTCTTTTTCTTTAGTGCGAGCTATTATTTTCAACCAGTTTGACCATCATATTGGCAATTGCGCGCTGCTCATCTTCTGATGCGACGCTCCAAAGGTCAGCAAGTACTCTTTCTTGCTCGTTTTTTGCTTCAACTTCGTTAGCTAAATATCCGCCAATTTCATACGCAAGGTTATTGATGGTATCATCTTTTAAACCTTTATCCTGCGCATGATTTAAACGGTCACCTAAAAAGTTTTTCCAATGGTCCCAGTTCTCAAGTACTGACATGTCGATTCCTCCATTCGAAAAGATGAATTACAGCCATAGCTTTTGTCATGAAGTGACGAATTATACACGTTTTTTAACAGTACCAGCCGCCATTAACGGATAAAATTTGACCTGTCATATAACTTGACTGCTTTGAGGCGAGAAACCAAATGACATCAGCAATCTCCTCAGGGGATGCAAGCCGGCCAAGCGGGATTTCTTCCTCCAGCATGTCAATATCTTCTTGTGTGAAGCTTTTCATCATATCAGTATGGACAGCACCTGGTGAAACAGCATTTGCTCTAATTCCACTTGGGGCAAGCTCTTTTGCCAGACCTTTAATAAACGCATTTTGCGCACCCTTCACCATGCTATACAGCACTTCACATGATGCCCCTGTTTCTCCCCATATCGAGCTTACCGCAACAATATGACCTGCTTTTTTTTGAATCATGGCTGGCAATAGCTGTTGGGTAAGCTCATATGGACTTGTGACATGAAGCTGAACCATACTGGCTAATACGTCTTTTTCTGTATCTGTCACTAATCCGACATGACTCCTACCACTATTTAACACAAGGATATCCGGAGATACAGAAAGACGGCTGACGAGCTCATCAGCTCCGCCTATTTTAGCTAAATCTGCTTGAACGACATGCGTTTGAATATGACATGTTTCTTCCAGCTCAGCGGCAAGCTGCACGGCTGCCTGTTCATTTTTGTGATAATGGAGTATCATGTGGCAGCCTTCTTGGGCAAGCTTTTTAGCCGTAGCCTGCCCAATCCCGCCACTGGCACCTGTTATCAGCGCCCAACGACTCATCACATGGATTCCTACTTTCTATTTAAAATATCTATTCTTTCCGTTTAAATGGGAACCAGTTCGCTGATCCGAACAATTTCACCATCACAGGTACGAACAATGGTAGCACAACGAGTGCGTATAGCAAAAGCCCTGTGAGAACAAGTGTTGCAATCTGTAAGAGAGACAGCACTCCTGAAGGAAGCATGGCTGCAAATGTTCCTGCCAAAATAACAGCAGCAGACATAATGACAGAGCCCATATTCTTCATTGATTCAGTCATCGCAAACTGAATGTCTTTTGTTTTGTATTCATTGAACCTCTCCATTAAGAAAATCGAATAGTCGACCCCGAGCGCCATTAAGATGACAAAGCCAAAGAATGGAACAGCCCAGTTGATGCCCGGATATCCGAAGAAATGGGTGAAAATAAATTCTGTTACACCTATCGCAGTGAAGTAAGTCAAAATCAGCGATCCAACTAAGTAAAGCGGCATAACGAGAGAACGGAACAGAATCACGAGTATCAGGAAAATGCCGATCATCATGTAAAGAACCGTCTTATTGAAGTCTTGGTCTGACAGCTGTTTTAAATCAGCGTTCATACTTGATACACCAGATACGCCAAATGAAACATCTTTTAGATTTGTTTCAGGAAGTGCACGTTTTACCGAAGCTTCTACTTGTTTAATCGTTTTCATGGCGTCGTTCCCATATGGATTGTTTTCTAAAATGACATCAATCTTTGTCATCTTGCGGTCATCCGACATGTATGAATCAAATACTTGCTTGAATGCTTTATTTTTCAGGACATCTTTTGGAATAAACCAACCGGCCATGTCTTGATCTGGTGCGTTTTTCAGTTCATCTAAGTAGTCTCCTGCACCCATTAAGCCGTTTGAAATTTTCTCAAGTCCATCTACACTTTTATTGAGACCATCTGTCAGTTTGGTGAGCTCATCACCAAAGCCTCCAACCTTTTCTTTCATTTGTTTTTGACCATCAACGATTTTACCTGCACCATTTTCAAGTTGAGGCATACTATCTGCTAACTGTCCTTGGCCTTTAGATGTTTGATTCAGTCCAGTTTCAATGGCTTCTAAGCCAGCAATCAGCTCATCGATTTTATTTGTAAACACTTTTTGCTGCTCTGAGGCTTTTGCGATAAAAGCATCTGCTGCTTCAAGCTGCTTTTTGGCTTCTTTTGCTTGTTTTGCATAGCTGTCTGCCTGTTTAGCACCCTCTTGCAAAGTAGCAGAAAGTTCATTATAGGAAGCTTTGATGGCTTGATACGATTGATTTTCTTTTACTTGCGGAATTTGATTCTCAAGTGTACTGAATTGTTTATTCGCTTGACTGATCAAAGCTTTTACATCCGCTGCAGCAGAGGATGATGTATCGACTTGTGCCAATGCTGCTTTTAATTCTTTCGAAATGTTTTTATATAAGGTCACTTGCTGGTTTACTTGTGCAACCTGATCCGTTAGTTCTTTTTTCGCAGCCTTTATTTCATTTTTAATTTTAGCAACACCTTGTTTATTCTGATCGATACCGTCTTTTAGTTTTCTCAACGATTTCTCGACGTTTTGAATACCCGTTTGTACCGATTCAGTACCCGAAATGAGTTGGTTGATGCCTTTTCCTGATGATTTGATTTGTGGAGTTTGATCTTCAATAGATTTACTCGCTTTCGCAAGTCCATCTTGGATCTTTTTCAACCCTTCATTACTTTTATCAAGCCCGCTATTTAGCTCTTTGGCTTGAGATTTCACGTAAAGATCATTCAGCCCTTTACCAACAGGACGTGTGGCACTTCTCACTTTACTCACGCCATCTGTTTGTTCGATCGCGCGGCTGAGTTTTTCAACAGCAATCAGGCCTTTATTATTGTCTAAAAGATCAGATGATTTTACCACAACTGTTGCTGGAAGAGCTTCACCTGGTCCAAATTTGTCAGAGATGGTATTGAATGCATTGACGGATTCGTATTTATTGCCGATTTCGTCAAGGTTGTTATATGAAAGTGTCCCTTTATACATGAGAATCGGCGGAAGGGTAATGATTGCAACGATTAGCAAGCTGAAAAGTGGTTTCTTAAATGAAAAACGACCTGCTGTTTCCCACATTTTCGATTGCGGGTGGGCAATATCTCCTTTAATCGGCCAGAATAACACTTTTCCTAAAACCGCCATAAAGAATGGAACGACCGTGAGGAGTGCCACAATTAACACGGCGACACCAACTGCCACTGCTACAGCTGATTTATACAGTTGGAATTGAGCTAAACCGATACACGTAAAACCAATGAGGACAGCAATTCCGCTGAATAAAACAGTTTTACCTGCCGTCTTATATGTTGTAATAATGGCCTCAATCTTATCTTTTCCATGAGATAGTTCTTCTTTAAACCGGCTTAGCAATAAGATGCAGTAGTCGGTACCAATCCCAAACATGATGGCGACCATAAAAATTTGGGTAAAGGTCGAGAGCGGAAAATCAACATACTTTACTAGGTAAGCCACAATCGATTGGCTGATTAAATAAGAAAGCGCCACTGCTACTAAAGGAACAAATGGTGCTACTGCCGATCTGAAGACAAGCACAAGAACAATTAAAATAAACCCAATTGTAATGAATTCCGTTTTTTTCAGACCTTCTTGCGAGCTTGTGATGACATCATCGTCGATCAGCGGCTGCCCTGTCATTTCAAATGTCAGGTTCAGACTCTTTAGCTTTTCATTGACTCTTTCTTTAAAATCAGATGCTTTGATTTTGTTCGAGTCGTATGTAACAGGAACAAGAAGTGTTGTTTGATCTTTAGAGAGCATCTGTTTTTTGATATCTTTGTTTGCATCAAAATAAGAAGTGATGTCTTGCACATGGAGGTCTTGATCCTTTTCTAATATCTCCATCGCTTTCTTTAAAGAGGTTTCTCTTTCTTTAACGATATCCTTACCTTGGAAGACTATGACGATCGATTTCTCCGTATCCCCATTTTTAGACATGTTCTTTAATAATTGATCGGCGTAGGAAGAAGGATAACCATCAGGAACAGAAATTTGCCCTTTTTCTTTAGTTAATTGCGCCATATTAGGAGCGGTGATGAGTAATACTGCCGCTAGTACGACCCAGAGGATCGTGATCAGCCATCTACCTTTTATGATTGCTCTCATTACTATGTTGTGCCTCCTCTTCGATGATAATTTGATAAATCTTTTCATATGTTTGAATAAATGATTCGATTTCTTTTTCATCAAACTTTTCTAAATATGACCGAACAAGATCCTGAAGCTGCTTCTCCATTCGGCTGACCACGTCTTTTCCTTCAGGTGTCACGTAGAGATGAACGTTTCTTCGATCAGCTTGATCATGCTCTCGATAAATATAATCCTTATTAAAAAGACGATTAGTCATGGATGTCACAGCACTTTTATTGACATTACATTCGATGGCAAGGTCTGTTGATGTACATCCTGGGTGTAAGTTGATGTATCGAAGCGAGTAATATTGATCAAGTGTCAGTTCTTTATCCAGCTTTTCCGTGATCATACTCGATACTTTTTTCTCCATCATGAGATAGACGTCCGCATACCTCTGGATGAGCTGTGCAATTTTATTTTGTACCATATGCTTCTCCTTTAGTTTGATTATTTAACTATTAAAGAGTTTAACTAATTACCAAAACAATTGTCAATCAATATCCTCACATATAAAGCGCTTTCTTCCGCTGGACACAAAAAAGACAAACTCTTATACGTTGAGTTTGTCTTTTTTTATTTTATTTTGTTTTCGGGACAACTTTGAAAACGGACATCCGTTCTTCGTCAATTTCTTCCTCTAAAATGTGCTGAATGTCAGTTAATTGGATCTGTTCCAGCATGGTCACGACATCAAATAAGCTCATGTCTAAAAATGCATATCGAGTGAATTGGTTCGCAATGTATTCAGGAGAATTCATGGCTTTTAAAAAGCTGCCGATTTTCTTCTTGCGCGCGAGCTCGATTTTCTCTTCTGAGATCAAGTTCTTTGCTTGAAGAAGGGTTTCTTTTAATACTTTCGCCAATTGATCAGGATCATTTGTGTCTCCACCAACTGACGTGAAGCCGAAGCCGCCTTCTTCTGTATAATCGTAGCTGAAGGTCTCATCTATTAAACCTTTTTCATACATTTGTTCATATTGTAAGGAGCTTTTACCAAACAACGTCTCTAAAATGAGATTCATACCGAGTTCATGTTTTAGCAGATCATTTCCTTTTTTATGAGGATTCTTTGTTTTTAATCCAAACATACATTTCGAGCCTTGTACGTTCATTGGAAGTTCGTACTCTTTTCGGTACACACCTTCAGGCTCGTTGATGTCTTTTCGTTTAATCTCTGGCTGATCTGTAAATGGCTTTTTCGCCTGATTTGCTCGAACTTGATCTAATATTTGCTGCGGATCAACGGGACCGACAACAAATAGAAGCATATTGCTTGGATGATAGAACGTTTCATAGCATTCGTACAAATGATCTTTTGTAATCGGAGCAATGCTTTCTACAGTTCCAGCTATATCAATTCTTACAGGGTGCTCTTGATATAGATTTTCAATCAGACCGAAAAATAAACGCCAGTCCGGATTGTCATCATACATGTTAATCTCTTGACCAATGATGCCCTTTTCTTTTTCGACCGTCTTTTCAGTAAAATAAGGCTCTTGGACAAAATCAATGAGTGTCTCAAGATTTTGTTCGACATTTGAGGTGCTTGAGAATAAGTAAGCTGTTCTCGTAAATGTCGTAAAAGCATTTGCGGATGCCCCTTGTTTACTAAATGTATGGAATACGTCTCCATCTTCTTTTTCAAACAGTTTATGTTCTAAGAAATGAGCAATTCCGTCAGGCACTCGAATCATGTCTTCTTTACCAAGCGGCACAAATTCGTTATCGACAGAGCCATATTTGGTTGTAAAAGTTGCATAGGTTTTGTTAAACCCTTGCTTTGGGAGCACATAGACGTCAAGTCCGCTCTCCATTTTTTCGTGATAGACCGTTTCTTGCAGCTGGTCGAATTGAATTGTTTTCACTGTCATGAAGCACCCTCCGTTCCTTTAAGAAAATAGGTCGTATCCCATTCGATTTTCTGACCCACTTTGATGATGTCCTCTTTTGTCACTCGGTCAAGTGCTTGTAAAAAGGAATCAAGCGTTTCTCCTGTTGGCACAACGGCATGCTGATACAGGTATTCTGCTGTCCCATAAGATGTATCGATCGTTTCAAGAAGCTGATTTTTGACGACAGCTTTTGTTTGATCAATCGCTTCATCTGAAAAATCACCTTTTTTCATCGCTTCAAATTGTTCTTTAATGATATCTACTGCCTGCTGATAGTTGCCGACTTCAATCCCTGACATCACCATCATTAAGCCTTTAAAGCTCTCAAGTCTAGACACAGCGTAGTATGCAAGACTTGCTTTTTCCCGAACATTGATGAATAGCTTCGAGTGCGAGAAGCCGCCAAATATGCCATTAAACAAATGCAAAGCCGGATAATCGTCATCTGCAATCGTCGTATGCGTGCGAAAGCCGATATTCAGCTTGCCTTGCTTTACGTCTTCTTCGTCGATGACTTCTTTTGCTTCTCTTTGCGTGCTTGTTGATTCAGCGTGTTGTTTAACCGGTTCTCTATCACTTGTTTTGAAGTATTGAGAGACCATTCGGCTGATGTCTTGTTCGTCTACATCTCCGACTACATAAAGATCAAGCTGATTTGTTTGAAGCGCATGCTGATATGCTTCAAACAGCGAATGAGCTGTGATCGTTTCGATATCTTCCATTTCTCCATTGACGTGCAGTGCATACGGTTCACCTTTGCACATTTCCTGTACAAGCCTTAAGTTCGAGTAACGCATTTTATCATCATACACCGCTTGAATTCGCTGTTTTAAAGTGCGTTTTTCTTGATCTACATATAATTGACTAAACGCTCCATCTTCAACATACGGATGGAATAGTAGATCAGATAGTAAGGAAATTCCTTTTTCTAGTAAAGGGGTTTGATCCTTTAAATATTTTTCATTTGCCATTTCCAGGCGGAAGGTAATGATGTGATTCTCCCCTTTTTTCGCCATGTCTGCTGAAACAGTCGCACCATAAAGCTCATCAAAATAAGCACGCAATTCTCCTGTTTTCGGCATTTTCTCTGTTCCTCTTAACAGCACATGCGGGAAAAGTGAACGCATGGTGACGTCATCTTTCGATAGAGGCGCGAGCATTTTAAAAAGAATTGTGACCGTTTTAAATTTTTCTGTTTTGACAATATGAGTATGAAGACCAGGTGTGTCTAGTGTCTTCTCTTGTAAGTACGTCATGAGAAACCTCCTTTGTTCATCCTATTTATTATGTATTAGAACATAGCTGATATATACGTAAAACAGCCATTTAATAGACATTATATCAATCAGAGGAAAGGATAGGAAATAAAAACGCCTCTGCTATAAGCAGAGACGCCAGTCGTTATTTCATTCTAAAAGGCCACCAATTCCATTTTCCAAAAATACGAACCATGACCGGAATAAAGAGCGGTAATACAACAAACGCATATAATAAAAGTCCAATGAGTATGACCGTTGCAATTTCAACAAGTGATAAGACACCGGACGGCAGCATAGCGGCAAAGGTCCCCGCTAATATTGCGACTGCTGAAATAATGACAGAACCCATATTTCTCATCGCTGATATCATTGATGCTTGCACATGCTCTCCCTTCCATTCATTAAAGCGATCCATTAAGAAGATTGAATAATCAATGCCTAAGGTGACAAGAATGACAAAGCTGAAAAATGGGACAGCCCAGCTGAGACCGTCGTAGCCAAAAAATGTGTTGAAAATCCACTCTGTTAATCCGACGGATGTAAAATACGTTAAAATGAGTGAAAGAGTTAAGTATATCGGCATGACGATCGACCGTAATAATATAATTAAAATAATAAAGATGCCAGCTAGCATAAAAATGACTGTTCGAATAAAGTCACCGTCAGATGTTTCTTTTAAATCGACATTTAAACTTGAAATACCAGACACGCCGTAATTTGCATTCTTTAACCCGCTGACAGGTAAATATTGATCGAGGGTTTCTTCAATTTTTGCAACGCCTTTCATCGCTTCATTGCTGTATGGATTCACATTTAAAATAACTTCTAAGGTTGTTAGTTTACGATCTGGAGACATATACGTTTGAAAGATTTGCTTAAATTCATGGCGTTTCAGCACTTCTTCTGGAATAAACCAGCCCGTTATCTCTTCATCTGGTGCTTGCTGAAGCTGCTTTAAATAGTCGTCCGCCTCTGTGAAGCCGCTTTTGACCTGCTCAAGCCCTTCAATGCTTTCACCTAATCCATCTGTTAATAATGTAAGTTTTGATGAAAGCTGATTAAATCCTTTTTTGATGGCTTTTTGTCCACCTGTCAGTTGATCTGCGCCATCTTCAATTTTAGGCATTTCTTTGATCAATTGTTTTTGCCCTTCATTTGTTTGATCAAGACCGGCATAAATTTGATCCAGTCCTTCCATAAGCGCTCGCACTTGATGTTTTACTTCTTTTTGCTTGCTTGAAAAGCTTTGAATCACTGAATCTGCTTTTTTGATCTTTTCTTTAAACAGAGAGGCTTCCTCTTCATACAGATTCATTTGGTCCCCTGCTTGATCAAGCATTCCTTTTGTCTCTTTGAACACGTTCTTGATTTCTTTATATTCATCCATACCTTTTACTTCTGGAAGCCGTTTTTCAAGTGCTTCAAACGATACATTTTCATAAGAACTTTTTACTTTTTTAATGGTGGTTATCAGCTGCTGATTTGATTTCGCATGACGTTCTAGCGTACTCACCATTCGCTTAAGCTCTTGGATCATCGCTTCACTGCTGCGATATTCTTGCTCTAATTCCTTTTTTGCTTCTTTGATTTTACTTCGGATGGTCCCGACGCCATCTTTACTGCGCCTCACCCCATCTTCTAAAGAGATCAGGGACTCCCTGACTTCTCCAATGCCGCTTTTGATCGCTTTTGTTCCATCAATCAGCTGGTCAATGCCTTTAGCAGATTCTTGAATTTTTGGTTTTTGTTTAAGTAGGGCAAGATTTGTTTCGGTCAAACCATCTGAAATTTTCCCGATTCCTTCATGTCCTTTACCAAGTTCTCCTCCCAGCTCTTTTGCTTGAGAGGTAACGTAAAGCTGACTTAACCCATCTCCAACAGGACGAGTGACACTGCGGACTGTTTTGACTTCGTCAATGTCATTTAATTTACGGGTTAGTTTTTCAATCATGACAATCTTTTCTTGATTATCTAACTCATTGTCACTTTCAACAAGTACATTCAGGGGCAGCGCCTCCCCAAAGCCAAATTGCTCAGATATCGTATTAAATGCAGACACTGATTCATACTTTGTCCCAATCTCATTTAAGCTGTTATAAGAAAGAGTCCCGTCGTACATCAGAATAGGAGGCACCGTAATGAGTGCAACTAAACCTAGGCTGATCAGTGGCCTTTTAAATGAAAAACGCCCAGCCCATTCCCACATTTTACTTTGCGGGTGGCGAATGTTTTCTCTTTTAGATGGCCAAAAAAGGGATTTTCCAAAAACAGACATAAAAAAGGGAACGATGGTGACAAGGGCGATCAGCAGAATGCCAACTCCAACTGCAACACTAACGGCTGATTGATACAATTGAAATTTGGCAAACCCAATGCTTGAGAAGCCAACTAACACGGCTAAGCCACTAAAAAGGACCGTTTTCCCTGCACATTTATATGTGATGATAATCGACTCTTTGACATCACGACCTTGACCGATCTCTTCTTTAAAACGGCTTAACAGCAAAATACAATAATCTGTTCCTATACCGAACATAATCGCTACCATAAAAATCTGAGTAAAGTTAGATAGAGGAAATTGCATATATTCTACTAGAAAAGCCACAATACAACGGCTGACCGCATAAGAAATGCCGATCGTAATGAGTGGAACAACAGGTGCCAAAATTGATCTGAAAACAATAATTAAAATAAAGAAAATAAAAATGATGGTAATAAGTTCGGTTTTCTTCAGACCTTGTTGAGAGCTTTGAATGACATCTGAATCCACAAATTTCTGTCCCGTCATTTCATATGAGACATGATAGGGCTTTAAAACTTCCTCAATTTGTTCTTTAATCTTCACAGCTTTTGTTTCGTAGTGGTCGAATTTGAATGGAACAAGAAGTGTACTTTTATCCTTTGATAAAAGTTGTTTTTGAATGTCCGGATCTACATGAAAATACGAAGTAATTCCGTCAATGTGGAGGTCTGGAGCATGTGTCATAAGTGCAGATAAAGCCTTTTTTAATTCCTGCTCTTTCTTAGGGAACAGATGTTGTTCGGAAAATACAATAACTCCCGTATCCTTTTTCCCATTTTGATCTGTGAGCTTATCCAATAAGTGAAGTGCTTCAGCTGTTGGTGTCCCCTCCGGAACCTTTAATTGCCCTTTTTCTCTTGTTAATTCCTCTAAATTGGGCGCAGTAATAAACAGAATTACAGCTGTTATCATCCACACCACTAATACAATCCATCTTGCTTTAATTATTTGCAACATAGCTGCTTCAAGCTCCTTCTAGTTCATCAATCAATTTGCTGTATTTGAGCGTGTCTGAAGTGCTGACTGCGTCTCCTTCAACGTGCTAATGGCAGGATGACCTATTCAATTGTCTTTTCGTGTTGAAGAACACACATTCATCATCACCACGCGAACTCAATTTCTGCCTAAAGAAGGACAGAAATTGAATGTTTTTGAACACCTCCTGTTTGGAATAATTTAAAAGATATTACTATACATTAGTTTAACTATCAAAATTTTACATGTCAATTTATAAAAAAGAAAAAAGATGGCAAAATACCGTCTTTTTCTAGATTAAATCGTTTTTAATTGTTCACTTTCATCTTCTTCATCTGGCTGGATAAAGAAGAGAACCAAAAATAGAGAAATAAGACTGCAAATGGTCGAAAGAATAAAAACGATGGAGTCTCCTTTATCCATGAGATAAGCGTAAATCGGAGGTCCTAAAGCGACACCGATAAAACGCATACTGCTGTAAAACGACGTAATGGTTCCGCACTGCTCTTTTTCAATTCCTTCTGTGATCAGGGCATCAAGTGCGGGCAGGACAATACCGATGCCAACACCGCCAATGCTTAAGCAGATAAACAATACGTAAAAGCTGTGATTCCACCATAAAAACATATAGGAAAGTGATAGCAAGGCCATACCTACAATTAAAAAGATCCTCATTTTCCCTTTTTCTTTTCCAATCGTTTTCCCAGCAACGTATGAGCTAATGGATAGAAAAAGGAGCGGAATGCTAAGCAGGAGCCCTTTTTTGACACCTTTAATTTGATAAGCTGCCTCTAGGTTATCAGATAAGTAAAAAAGCACACCAAAAAGAAGAAACATAATAAAACCGCCAATGGCAAAAATGGCATACAGCCAGCGTCCCTCATGCTTAAATATGGTCTTTGTTGATTTTAAGAATTTTTTGAATGAAGGCGGGTCCTCCTCTTTTTCCCCAGACTCTACCATGAATAGTACCATGAGAAAGCTGATGATGGAGAAGAACGGAATAAACCAAAACGGCACAAACCAAAACCATGAAGCCAAAAGCGCCCCAATAATCGGGCTCAATACCTTCCCAGCTGTGTTAGAAGTTTCAATGGCGCCTAGACCCGCACTGACTTCTTCATCATCATGAAATAAATCTCCAATAAACGGCATCACGACAGGTGCTGCCCCGGCTGATCCAACACCTTGAAGGACCCTGCCAAATAGAATCCACATGTACGGTTCTTTCATGATCGTTGAGGCAACTGCTGCCACAGCCCCTCCAAGTCCTGCGATTAACAGACATGGCAGGAGTACCTTTTTTCGCCCGATTCGGTCTGATAAATAGCCAGCGATCGGAATACATAAGATCGCAACAACGGAGTATACCGTAATAATGAGGGAGACTTGAAAGGAAGTAATGGAAAGTGTCTTTTCTATCTGTGGCAATACGGGAATTAGCATTGAGTTCCCGAGTGTCATGATTAAAGGCACTGATGATAATGCAATAATATTCTTTTTACTGACTGTTTTCTCGCCCAACATCATTCACCCAATTCTATATACTGTTACGTATTAGTGTGGCAAGTTTTACGGGTATTATGTATGGACAAACAAAAAGCAACCGCTTATGAAAGCGACTGCTCGTTAGAAACGTTTACGTATCACATGAAAGCTGAATTTATCTGCTCGAAAATAATTAAGCGAGTATAAGACCGGCTGATCATCCTGATCATAGTGCATTTGTTTCAGTAATAATAATGCTGTTTCAGGGTCACATTCTAGTATCGGTGAAACCTGATCATGGTAGCCAATTGGTTCAATGTCAGCAACTGCATATTTAATCCCGCTGTGTGGTTCTCTTCCAAACAGCTCAAAAAGAGACTCTTCTTCATGTGTAAAAGAAGCGGGAAGATGCTTGACTGGAATTTTATCTAAACAATAAACCACGGGCTGTCCATCTGCCGTTCGAACGCGCTCCATTGAAAAAATCTCATCAGATGCATCACACTGAAAACGAATCACATCATTCTCTGTTGGCTCCCCTTCTTGCGAGGATAAAAAGATGGTACCAGGCGTCATATTGACCTGCTCTATCATTTTCGTGACACTTGCCAGCTGTTCTATGCCTGTTGAAAAGAGTGGTCTTGTGTTGACGAATGTTCCCACACCATGCCTTCTAATTAAATATTTCTCTTCTTCTAATATACGAAGGGCTTCACGCAGTGTCGCTCTGCTGACGCCTAAAAGCTTTGAGAGCTCAAATTCAGAAGGTAGCTTTTCTTTTTCGGCATATACGCCTGATTGTATATCTTCTTTAATACGGTCAATCACTTTCAAATATAAATGGCGATTGTCTGTTTTGGTCGACATGTTTTCCCTCCGTCTAATCAATGCAAATGATAAGATGAGAAATCTCTATTCCGAGATAAGTTGAACATAACTATATCATGTTTTTGCAAATAAATAAATAGTCTGACTTCCAGTTAACATAATCATACTATCGTTTACTTCTTTTTTTAGAAAGCTCTCTTCGATTTATGAAGAGAGCTCGTCATATTGTTCTTTTGAAAGCAGGACTTCTCTCGGTTTACTGCCTTCATAAGGACCGACAACGCCTCGCTCTTCCATTGCATCAATGAGGCGGGCAGCTCGGGTATAGCCGATACGGAATCTCCTTTGAAGCATAGAGACAGAAGCCGTCTGCATGCCGATGATGAGTTCCACTGCTTCATCATATAAATCATCATCCACAGCTGTCAGCTGATCCTGCGTTTCTTCAGTTGGAATCATTTCTTCTTGATATTGTGCTTTTTGCTGAGTAATCACATGGTCAACGACATGCTCCACTTCTTCATCAGATAAAAAGGCGCCCTGCACACGAACCGGTTTGTTTGCCCCGACTGGTAGAAACAGCATATCCCCTCTGCCGAGCAATTTTTCTGCGCCCCCCATATCAAGGATCGTCCTTGAATCGGTTTGTGAGGACACACTAAAGGCGATGCGAGATGGGATGTTTGCTTTAATGACACCTGTAATGACATCAACAGAAGGTCTTTGTGTAGCAATAATTAAATGAATCCCGGCTGCACGAGCCATTTGCGAAAGTCTTGTAATGGAATCTTCCACATCAGAGGAAGCGACCATCATTAAATCTGCAAGCTCGTCTACAATGACGACAATATAAGGCAATTCTGGCTGTTTCGCTTCTTCTGATTGATTCATTCGTTTAATGTAATCATTGTACCCTTCAATATTTCTTGTCCCCGTATGAGAAAATAATTCATAGCGGCGTTCCATTTCACTGACGACTTTTTTCAGTGCCTGTGAGGCTTTCTTAGGGTCCGTTACAACGGGAGCGAGCAGATGCGGGATGCCATTATACACATTTAGTTCCACCATTTTCGGATCAATCATCATCATTTTTACTTCATGAGGTTTCGCTCTCATGAGAATACTTGTGATAATGCCATTGATGCACACACTTTTTCCGCTTCCTGTCGATCCTGCTACAAGTAAATGCGGCATTTTGTTCATTTCAGCGAGTACAGCTTCACCCGAAATATTGCGGCCAAGTCCAATCAGTAGCTTGGCATTTGGACGGTCATTTTGCTTCGATTCTAGTACCTCTTTTAAAGAAACCATCGCAATTTCTGCATTAGGAACCTCAATACCGATGGCTGATTTCCCAGGAATCGGTGCCTCAATCCGAATATCTTTTGCTGCAAGAGCTAGGGCTAAGTCATCACTTAGATTGACGATCTTACTTACCTTCACGCCGACATCTGGATAGACTTCATATTTGGTCACGGCTGGTCCTAAGTGAACCTGTGTAACTTTTGCTTTTACGCCGAAGCTTTGAAACGTTTTTTCAAGTTTTCTTGCATTTTCATATATATTCTTCTTGTCTGTTTGCTGTCCTGAATGCTGCGGCTCTGCCAAAATATCCAGTGACGGCAATTCGTAATCTTTGTTTTCAAGTTCCGTAAACGTCATCGGCGGCGCCTCTTTTGGTTCATCAGCTGAATCTGATGGAGACGGCGTATTTTGTACAGATTCTTGAAGAGGCGAAGTCTCTTTTGCCGCCTGCTCTTTTTGAACGATCGGGTTGAGAATGTCATCTCTGTCAGCAAAGCTTGAGATAATCGGCTGACTATTGTCAGGCACTGGCGCTTCCTCTTCAACTAAGATTTGATCATCTTCATCCTCTTCCTGAATACGAGACCGTTTTTTCTTTTCAGCCGTTTTCTGAGGGGGGGCGCTCTTTTTCGCCTGCCTAATCCCTTTCATATCTTCAACAAACGCTTTCCACTGCTTCACCATAAATTGCGAGATAAGCAGCGTCACTTTTTTCACCATTTCTTGAAGAGATCGATTTGTAATCAGCACAATTCCAATCAGCATCAAAACGATTGCCATGATTTGAGAGCCTGCTTGCGCAAATAAGAAATAAGAAGCAGCAAATAATACGGCACCGATCATGCCGCCTCCTAAATCAGGAGATCCTGTCTCACCTTTCGTGTCCATCAGGAAAAGCTCAAATGTATTTCTGATCACACTTTGAGAGCCTATCGCACCCGCAGATGAAAGGTGCTGAAAGAGCTTCACATGAGACAAAAGCAAGATACTCGCAATGATGCAGTATAGCCCTGCCTTTCTCCTTGTCAACAAATCTGGGATTTGTTTTTTCCAGAAGATGGTCACGCCAAAAAGAAATAATCCGATAAGGCAGAGAATGAACCATTCACCTGCAAAAAATCGGAATAAATATACGAAGGTTTGTCCAACGACGCCTAGCTGTAAAATGGCAATGATCGCTATGGCAATACAGACTAACCCATTTAATTCATATTTCAGTTTTAGCTGTTTATTTTGTTTTTTTCTCGTTTTCCGTTTTCTCTTTTTCGCCATACTCATCACCTTACTACGAAAGAAAATATAACCTACCGAAAGATCAGAAAGAAAGCAGCCTGGTTTTGGCTGCATCTTGTTGTAAGTTTTCCCTTTATTATAGCATAGAATCATTCATATGAGTCGGTTTGATTGGAGCCTAATTGTAACTTCAATCGCTTGCCTGGTGCAAGCTCTTGATTCAGAAAGTCCATTGGATTAGTGCTCATGACTTGAACGATTTCTGCTTCATCCTCTTTCATTTCAACCATAACTGGCACGCCTTGGATGTTTACCTGCTGAAGTTTGCGGTCTCCTTGTTCCTCTGCGTAAATGGCTTCATATGGCATAGGTGTGTATAAAATCATTGGATCAGCCCCTCGTTTTGAGATGTCCTTTCTCCAATCAGCTCGTTTAACTTTTTAATTGCTTGTCCTACACCGCCTACTTCATTCATGAGTCCGTATTCTGCCGCCTCATGACCAACAACATTTGTTCCTATGTCTCTTGTCAAATTGCCTTTTGAAAACATGAGTTCTTTAAACTTCTCTTCTGTAATATTGGAGTGGCTTGTCACAAAGTTAATGACTCTTTCCTGCATTTTATCTAAGTATTCAAAGGTTTGCGGAACACCAATGACAAGTCCAGTTAAACGTACAGGATGAATGGTCATCGTGGCTGTTTCCGCAATATAGGAATAGTCGCATGATACAGCAATTGGGACACCAATGGAGTGGCCGCCGCCAAGTACAATTGATACAGTCGGTTTTGATAAAGACGCAAGCATCTCTGCAATCGCTAGTCCTGCTTCAACATCTCCTCCTACTGTATTTAAGATGATCAAAAGACCTTCAATTTTTGGATTTTGCTCTACTGCTACAATTTGCGGAATGACATGCTCGTATTTGGTTGTTTTATTTTGTGGTGGTAGCTGCATGTGGCCTTCAATTTGTCCAATAATGGTAAGGCAATGGATGTTTGTATCTTGCGGTAGCTGTGGTATGGCTGTTTCACCAAGCTGCTGTATTTTGCTCATTATGCTGTCTTTTTCTTCTGGCTTTCGCTCAGGCTGCTGTTCATTTTTTTCGTCCATTTGTCTCCATCCTTTCCTCAAACTCTCCTCCTATTATGAACAAGAAGACCGTATTCAATCCGCATTGCTCACACCACATCAAAAAAGCCCAAAGAGTGGGACTGACCCCATAAGATGAGACAAATAAAAAACACCTTCAAGTTTGAAAACGGATCGTTGTGATCCGAAATAAAACATGGAGGTGTTTTTTCTATGGGGACAAGAGTGAGTTATCCGGTTGAAGTCAAACAGAAGGCTGTGGAAATGAGGTTGGCAGGCGTACCTATGAAAGAGATCATGCAGGAATTGAATATCAAGAATAAGACGCAGGTTCAGACATGGGTGAGATGGCATAAAGCTGGGGATACACACAGGTTCGAACAACCTGTTGGAAAACAATATACCTATGGAAAGGGTCCCGAGTACTCTTCTGAATTAGAGAGACTACAGGCAGAAAATCGCTATTTGAGTCAACAGAATGAAGTTTTAAAAAAGTACAACGAATTGGAAAGGAAGTTGATAAGGAAACGTCAATCAAACTGGTAGAAGAATTTCGCAAAACGATGACGGTACAGGACATCTGTGTCCATTTAGGCATCTTACGTACTTCGTATTATAGATGGAAAAAAGATTTGACTCAGACTCATTCTGAAAGACAACTAGAGAAACAGGTCGGCACGTTGTGCCGAAAGCACAAATATCGATATGGTTATCGGAAAATCACAGCCATACTAAAAATGAGAATGCGTATTAACCATAAAACTGTTCAACGTATCATGCAGAAAAACCAGTGGCAATGCCGGGTTAAAATGAAAAAGCGTAAGAAGAATGGGCAGCCTTATGCCGTAGCCGGTAATATACTGGATCGGAATTTTCAGTCTGATCGCCCTCTTGAAAAACTAGTAACGGACATCACGTATTTGCCTTATGGACAGAAACAATTGTACCTTTCCAGTATATTGGATTTATATAATGGAGAAGTGATTGCTTTTACGATTGGTGATAAGCAGGACACAGACTTTATCTTAAACACACTTAATCAGCTCCCAGCACTTCCTGAGAATTGCGTGTTACATAGCGATCAAGGTTCTGTGTATACATCTTACGAGTATCAGAAAGCGGTTCATATAAAAGGCATTACCATGAGCATGTCCCGTAAAGGGACGCCCGCTGATAATGCCTCCATCGAATCGTTTCATTCCTCACTAAAGTCTGAAACGTTCTATCTTAACAGGATTGATCGCACTACAACCACCATCGTAGAACGCACTGTCAAAGAATACATTTATTATTATAACAACATTCGTATTCAAACGAAACTAAACAACCAATCACCGATAAACTATCGGCAATTGGCTGTATAAAGGTGTTTTGATTCCTGTCTCAAAAACGGGGGTCAGTCCCAGTTTATGCTCCTTGGGCTTTTTCATCACATCACACTTCCATAATAATTGGAATGATCATTGGCTTACGTTTTGTTTTTTCATATAGGAATTGATTCAGTACGTCGCGCATGGATTGTTTCAATGTTGACCATTCAACAATTGAGTTTTCCGTTTGCTCTTTGACAATCCCTTTGACCATTTCTGTCGCTTTCACAATCAGTTCTTCAGATTCTCTAACATACACAAATCCTCTTGTGATGATTTCAGGTCCAGAAATTAATTGTTTCTTTTGTTTGTCGAGCGTAATGACGACAATTAAGATACCATCTTGAGACAGTAGGCGTCTATCGCGTAACACAATGTTCCCGATATCACCAACGCCAAGACCATCGATCAAAATATTGCCTTGGTGAACTTTTTCACCGATCTTGACGTTCTGTCCTCTAAACTCGACAACATCTCCTTTATCAATCAAGAAAATGTCACTTCGTTTCATTCCCACTTCTTCCGCAATACGAGAATGTGCTTTTTGCATACGGTATTCGCCATTCACCGGAATTAAATACTTCGGCTTTAGTAAGTTCAGCATGAGCTTTAACTCTTCTTGGCAACCGTGTCCAGAAACATGCACACGTTTTTGAGCAAAAATGACTTGTGCGCCGCTTCTTGTAAGGAAATCCACTGTTTTTGAATAGGTGAGTTCTTGTCCAGGAAGAGGTGTAGATGCAATCACAACCGTGTCATCTTTTTCAATATGAAGCTGTTTGTGATTTTGTTTTGCCATTTTGGTTAACGCAGCAAGAGGCTCTCCGTGGCTTCCAGCTGTCAGGATGACCACATCATTTTTCGCCATTTTCTTCACTTCTTGAACTGGTACAAATAATTCTTCGTCTGCTGTGACATAACCAAGTTTGATCGCCAGCTGAAGAGTGGTCATCATATTCTTACCTGCTACAGCAAGCTTACGGCCATTTTGATTTGTTGCATTAATGATCTGTTGCACTCGGTTAATGTTAGATGAAGATACAGCCACAATGACACGATTTTCAGCATTGTACATCGCATTTGAGATTTCGTCTTGGACGAGCGCCTCAGAAGGTGTATAACCTGGTTTTTCAGCATTGGCACTGTCTGAAAGAAGTGCTAACACGCCATTGTTTCCAATTTTCGCAATCTCTCCGATGTCACAGGCTTGGTTAAGCGCTGGGGTTTGATCAAATTTAAAATCACCTGTGCATACGATTGAACCAAGAGAGGTTTTGAAGCTGATCCCAACTGAATCAGGGATGCTGTGATTCGTTCTAAAGAATGATACCTTTGTTGTTTCAAACGTAATGACTGATTTTGCATGAACCTCACGCAAGTCAGCTTTTTGATTGAAGCCATATTGTTTTAATTTTTCTCGAAGTAACGCAAGGGTCAGCTTCGTTCCGTAAACTGGTACAGACAATTTGCTTAAGCAATGGAATACGCCTCCGATTGCTTCATCATGTCCGTGGGTAAGAAAAATTGCTTTCACCCGATCAGCACGTTCTGTTAAATAAGAGATATCAGGAATAACGACGTCAATGCCTAGCATTTCGTTTTCTGGATGCATCAAGCCTGCATCCACCACATATATGTCGGAATCGATTTCAATGACATATAAGTTTTTCCCGATTTCTCCAACGCCTCCCAGTGCAATAATTCTTACGTTCTCTGTATTTTTCTTTTTCAAAATTCTTATCCTCCTAGTCTCAAGCCCGTCCATCATCGCTTAATGCTATTATAACTGAATCTAATTTTAGAAAACAAGATGAAGTCACATTTTAAGAAAGTGTTTATGTATAAAAAACGGTCATACTCAGGGACATCTGAGAATGACCGCTTACGAAATCTTTTGTTTTGATTAGCTGTTTAAGACGCTGCTTAAATCCAGTCTCTCTTCTTCTGACAAAGGTAAGAGCGGAAGACGAACCGATCCGACATCTAGTCCTTTTAGCTGAAGAGCTGTTTTAACAGGCGTTGGATTTGGCGCTGAGAATAGCTGTTTCATGATTGGGAGTAGCTTTTGATGGATCAATGCGGCATTGGCCGTTTGACCAGAAGCATAGCTTTTCAGCATTTGCTGCATATCAAGCCCTACGATATGAGACGCTACAGAGACCACTCCTTTAGCGCCAACAGATACAGCTGGAAGTGTCAAGCTGTCGTCACCTGAATAAACATCGAAATCTTCTGGTGTCTCTGCAATGATTTTTGTCATAGCATCAAGATCACCACTTGCTTCTTTGATTGCGACAATGTTAGGAATTTGCGCAAGCTTAATGGTTGTTTCTGGAGCTAATGACGCAACCGTTCTCCCTGGTACATTGTAAAGCATGACAGGAAGAGATGTAGACTCGGCAATGGCTTTAAAGTGTGCATACATGCCTTCCTGTGATGGCTTGTTGTAGTAAGGTACGACAAGCATCACTGCATCAACGCCCGCTTCTTCTGCTTTTTTCGTTAGTTTGATAGACGCATTTGTATTATTACTTCCTGTTCCTGCAATGATTTTACAACGACCATTTGCTAATTTTACCGATTGCTGAAAAAGAGCGACTTTTTCTTCAGTCGATAAAGTTGGCGATTCGCCTGTTGTCCCTGCAACGACTAGCGAGTCACTGCCGTTTTTTAACAAGTAATCAATGAGAATTGATAGCTTTTGGAAATCAATGTTGCCCTTTTTATCAAAAGGTGTAATCATAGCTGTTGCGATATTTCCGAAATTCATTTTTTTCACCTCATCATGATTCAATCACATTTATCTTGAAAGTTCAAACACTTCGTGCAGGGCATTGACAGCTGCTCTCATGTTTTCTTCGTTCACTAGCACCCAAATGGTCGTATGGCTGTCAGCCGATTGTAAAATCGGAATGTTTTGCTCGGATAAAGCTGATACAATTTTAGAAGTGACACCTGGTACACCCATGATACCTGCGCCAACAGCTGATACTTTCGCACAATTTGTTGTGACAATTGGCGTGTAACCAAGATCTTTTAGGATCGAGGTGGCCTTTTCAGTCATTGCACCTGTCACGGTATAGACAATCTCACTCGGCGTAATGTTGAAGAAATCGACACTGATTTGTGCATTAGCCATCGCTTTAAAGACCTCTGTTTGGACGCTGTACTGCCCTTCTTTTGCTGGGACTTTGATTTGCGTCACATCATTGACATGTGCAATACCCGTAATGAGGCGGTCGTACACATCATGGCTCATTTTATCCGAGTAGTGTGACGTGACGAGTGTGCCCTCTTCATCAGAGTATGTTGAACGGACCCTCATTGGTACTTTTGCTTGCATCGCAATTTCGACAGCTCTCGGGTGAATGACTTTTGCTCCTTGATATGCAAGGTTGCAAATTTCTGTATATGTCACGACTCTGAGCGGCTTTGCATTTTCAACAATGCGGGGATCAGCCGTCATGACGCCTTCTACATCTGTAAAAATATCAATGAAGTCTGCCTGTAATGCAGCACCTAAAGCAGCTGCGGACGTATCACTGCCACCTCGTCCGATTGTGGTCACGTCTCCATTTTTCGCAGCTCCTTGGAACCCAGCAACAACGACAACATCATGTTCAGATAGTGCCGCCTCGAGTCGCTCACACTTCATATCAATAATTTTCGCACTCGTATGTTCCTTATCTGTCACAAAACCCGCCTGAGCGCCTGTCATCGCTACAGCTTTTAGCCCGTTTTCATTCAGCATACTTGAAAACACAACAGCTGAAATATTCTCTCCGCAGGAAACGAGCAAGTCTTTTTCTCGATTTGTCATCTGCTGCCCGCTACCGTAAAGTAGGCCAAGTAGCGTATCTGTCGCATAAGGATCACCTTTTCGTCCCATTGCGGATACGACGACAACCGACTTATAGCCTTTCTCTTTTGCCGATAAGATATGTGCAAGTGCCCTTTTTCTACCTTGATCATCTTTGACAGATGTACCGCCAAATTTTTGGACAATTATTTTCACTGTTTTCACTCCAAGTTCATTCTGACGTAACAGAAGAGAGCAGGCGAAAGATGCCTAACTCTCTTCTGTTCGTCCTCATCATCCATTGAATGTTAAACTAATTTTAATGCTTTTAAGCTTTCTGCAATTTGAACGGAGTTCCATGCAGCGCCTTTTAGCAGGTTATCAGATACAATCCACATATGGAACCCGTTTGGACGGTCCAAATCTTTCCGAATGCGGCCGACAAATACGTCGTTTTTCCCGACAGCATCTGCAGGCATTGGATAAATTTGCTGAGACGGATCATCTTGCAATGTAATGCCTGGAGCATCTTTTAGAATGGACTTGACGTCTTCAACTGTTGCGTCGGTTGATTCTAGTTCGACGTAAACAGATTCTGAATGTCCTGTCTCAATTGGAAGTCTCACACATGTTGCCGCTACTTCCAGCTCTGGCATATGCATGATTTTTTTCGTTTCGTTGATCATTTTCATTTCTTCAAATGTATAGCCGTTGTCTTGGAATTTATCAATTTGCGGAATTGCATTAAAAGCAATTTGATAAGGCATGACTTCCGGCTTCACATCTTCTTTATTTAAAATGGCTTGTGATTGGCTATATAGCTCGTCAATGGCTTCATGTCCTGCACCTGATACGGCTTGGTAAGTGGACACGATGACTTTTTTCATGCCATACGCCTGACGAAGCGGTTCTAATGCCGCTACCATTTGAATCGTTGAACAGTTAGGGTTTGCAATGATTCCTTTATGGTCATGCAAGTCTTTTTCGTTTACCTCTGGTACGACAAGAGGGATGTTTTCGTCCATACGGAAAGCACTTGTGTTGTCTACAACAATCGCACCTCGTTTGACTGCTTCAGGAGCGAGCGCCTTGGAAACATTTCCTCCAGCACTGAATAATGCAATGTTTACTCCTTCAAAGCTTTCAGGTGTTGCTTCCTGTACGGTATACTCTTGACCTCTGAATGTCACTTTTGTTCCAGCAGAACGTTTTGAGGATAGTAGAGTCAGTGTATCCATTTCAAAATCTCTGTCAGCTAGTGTTTTTAACATTTGTTGACCGACAGCTCCAGTCGCTCCAACTACAGCTACATGCAATCCTCTTCCCATCAGTAAAACTCCTTCCGACCCATCCATGATTCTTTTCTTTCGGATGGCCATCCTATGACTTTTTACATTTTATTTTACCATAGAAAAGCAAGGCTTGAAGCATCTTTTTTGAATCTTTCATGATTTTCTAGTGAATCTATTACTCGCTTGGTCCGATTAAAATTGGTTGAATTTGTCTATGCTCTAATGCCTCTTCTACTGTTTGAGAAAGCAAATCCATGTTTGCGACCATGGAGGTTGGCTTTTTAAATGGATCATCTTGACCAAATGGAATAAAGAAAATATTTTTTGTCGACATCAGCCTCATCAGATTTGTACCATTTAAGCCTAGCGCATCATTTGTTGAAATGCCTAAAACGACAGGACGATGATTTCGAATGGTTGCTTTTGCAGCCATTAAAACAGGACTATCTGTCATGGCATTTGCGAATTTCGCCATTGAATTCCCTGTTAATGGAGCAATGACCATACAATCAAGTGGTAGCTTAGGTCCAAGTGGCTCTGCTTTCACGATGGAGTCAATCGCTTTAAATCCAGTCAACTTCTCGATACGCTCAATCCAGTCCGCCCCATCTCCGAATCTTGTATTCGTGTTCTGGACCGTATATGACACCACTGGACGCACTTCCGCTCCTTCTTTTACAAGTGCTTCGATTTGCGGATAAACCGCTTCGTACGTACAGTGGGAACCAGTTAAGCCAAAGCCGATTCTTTTCCCTTTTAATGTTGTCATGATTCCATCCCCCTTTTTTCCTCTGCAAGTTCACATAAGAGCCCAGAAAGCACTTTTGCAATGATTTGCCCTGCTGTCTTTGGTGCAACAATTCCGGGGAGTCCAGGTGCAAGAAGCGCCTTCACTCCGTGTTTTTGTGCAAAGTCAAAGTCTGTTCCTCCTGGGCGGGAGGCGATATCCAAAATGAGTGTCTTTGGTGTCATGCTGACGATGACAGATGAATCTAATACAAGGCTTGGAATGGTATTGATGACGATATCTACATCCGTTACTTCTTCTTTTAACTGGTCCATTGAAAATGGATCGAGTCCCATTTCAAAGGCCCGTGCTAAATGCGCTGTATCTGCCGCCCCTACTTTTACATCCGCACCGAGTGCCCGAAATGTGCGGGCAATGGTGAGTCCTGTTCTTCCGAGTCCGAGAACAGCAACTCGTGATCCATGAATCGTATAATCCGTTTGCTGAATGGCCATCATGATAATCCCTTCAACTGTTGGAATAGAGTTATATATGGCAATATCATCTCGCTCAAACAGCTTCACAAGTTTTCGATTCACCTGCTTTGCCAGATTGTCTAAGTACGTATTAGAAATACCTGAGTACAAGGTACAATGGGCAGGGGTTCTTTCTAAATATGTTGCTTCTAGTAACACCTGCTCATTTGAGAAAACTGTCGCGACAACACCTTCATCCGTTGCCCCTGATACTGGCAGGATCATACTGTCTACCTGTTCGAATGGAAGTTCTGACATTTTTAGCTTTTCAGCCCCAATAAATCCGTGATCCAGCTGATCAAATCCAACCAAAAACACTTTGGCATGCTGCTGTGACAGCTTGCGAATAATTTCAAGCTGCCTTGCATCTCCCCCGATCACCGCAACCGTTAAACCGCTCAACATACTGACCGTTCACCTTCTTTATTTAAAAAAGTCTGTAATATTTTCTGAATCTCCCTTTCAGCATATGAGGAGAGGATTCAGGCTGTGAACGAATCGGAGAGAGAAAACAAAAAGAGCACCCATTTATGATGGATGCTCTTTTTCCCCGGGCGGCTGAAGTGCTTCAGGCACATCGAGAATGATCATATCTGATCCTATTTTTTGAATGTGATTCCACGGGACGCGAATGTCATTTCCTTGCTTTCGAAAACCAAACCACTTCACCGAAGGTATAATGAGTGCCGTGATTTGACCGTCCTGTTCATTGATTTCAAGGTCGGTTTGTCCAAGCACGCCAAGCCGCTCCGCTCTTTTGATATCAACGATCTCTTTTCCTGACAGCTCACTTAGCCTCAAAATCGCATCACTTCCCTTCCGTATCATATATGCAGCCATAAGATGAAATAGACCGTCCCGCTTTTTCAAGTTATGAATGATGCCAATTTGAATACCAAGCGGGTTTCAGTTGATGAAAGTAATCATGGGCTCCCAGCATTCTTTCCACTCGGTTCACCATATCTTTTACATGTTCAGTGTCATAAAAAAGCGTCCAGACAATGGAAGAAAAGCAGCTCATTGCTGTATAGATAGAAAAAAGTAGCCAAAAATCGTCTGTGGCATGCGTATTTACATAGTGATCCAGTTGCCCTGCTGAAAATGGAATACTATTTTCTCGGCTAAATAAGGACAATTTATAAAAGTCATGAACGGGGTCACCCCAGTCAGATTGATCAAAATCAATGACACCTGCATACTCACCTTCTTGTATGATGATATTCCCCAAATGAAAATCATCATGCTGGAATTGATTAGGTCTTGCCTTTACCGCATCAGCATGTGATTTGATAAAATCTAATACGAATTGATCCTGGGCAAAGGTCACTCCACTTGATTGATAGGCATGTACATACCGTTCATGTTTTGCTATGACCCTCTCATACCATGACGTAACATGAGAAGGAGCGGGACTTCTATGCATGAAACTCAGTTCTTTGCCTGCCCGTCTCCCGATTTCATACTGCTCTTCATTTGTAAGGAGATGAATGGCTCCTCTTGCGTTCTCTCCTTCAATATAAGAGAAAATACGATAGGTACAGTTGAGTTCAGTATCTAATCCAATCTCCTTCACTTCACAACATAGAAGCCCTCGATCTTTAAACTTTTGCTGAATTGATGCTTTTCTTTTAAAATTTAAATACGTTTTGAGGTTTGATAGCTTGAGCACTAGCTTTTCACTTGAGGATGTTGTGACGAGATAAGTACGGTTGCCAGAAAAGCCAGATGTCATCAGCTGAAAGGAGATGGCTTGTGTCAGAAGCGGAGAGAGACGTTTCAGTTTTTCATGTTCCATGTAAGCAGTACTCCTTTCCACTTGATATACAATAAACGGCAGACCTCTTAAGAAGCCTGCCGTGTTGTTTACATTATGATGGCTGATCACCCGTAGGACTAATAAGCGAGAGCGCATAATCCTCTGTAAAGATTCGTTTTGATAAGTTATTCACACCGTCTAATGTGACTTTGTTTATTTCGTCAATAATTTCATCAAGCGTACGATGTTTGCCAAGGAGCAGTTCATTTTTACCGTTTCGGCTCATCTTGCTGTTTGTGCTTTCAAGACTGAGCATTAGGTTCCCTTTCATTTGCTCCTTAGAGTTTTCAAGCTCTTTTTGTGTGATTCCCTCACGTTTTAAAACGTCTAGCGTTTGTAAGATGGTTTCAGAGAGCAAGTTTAACTGCTTCGCTCCAGTCCCGCCATAAATCGTCAGCATGCCGTTATCTGCAAATGAACTGTGATAGCTGAAAACAGAATATGCGAGGCCTTTGTCTTCTCTTACATCCTGGAACAAGCGGCTGCTCATGCTTCCGCCAAGAACATTATTTAAGACGATTAAGTCATAGATGCCTTTATCTCCAGCTGGAAGGCCATTAAAGCCCATGCATAAATGCGCTTGCTCTGTTTCCTTTTTGCGTGTGAGTTTGTCATAGTGAAATTGCGGCGCTTCTACAGGTTGTTTTTTTCCTTTCGTTTCATACGAACCGAACAACTTTTCAACTTCACTAATGAATGTGTCATCCACATTCCCTGCAACAGAGATGACGACGCGGTCCGGCGTATAGAATTCATCCATATAAGCTCTAAGAGAGTCACCGTTAAAGGTAGAAAGTGTTTCTTCTGTTCCTAAAATTGGGAACCCTAAAGAATGATCACCATAAATCGCTTTGCTCAACAGATCATGAACGATATCATCAGGCGTATCTTCATACATTTTGATTTCTTCATATACTACATTTTTTTCTTTTTTCAGCTCTTCTTCATCAAAAGCGGAATGGAAAAACATATCGCTCAATACATCGAGGGCGTAGCCGGCATGTGAATCAAGCACCTTTGCATAGTAGCAAGTGTATTCTTTTGACGTAAAGGCATTTACTTGACCACCGATGCGGTCAAAAGATTCTGCAATATCACGTGCAGATCTCGTCTTTGTTCCTTTAAAGAACATATGCTCTAGAAAGTGTGAGATCCCATTAATTTCTGGTGTCTCATGTCTAGAACCCGTTCCAATCCAGACGCCAATTGCGACAGATCTTACAGTGGGATTGTTTTCAAGTACAATTCTTACTCCGTTTTGGCATGTATACGTTTTGACCAAGTTTTGCTCCTCCTATTCAACAAACAGATCGGATCACGGATGTCTTTTTTCACTTAGGAGGTCAGAAACCGTTCCTAATTCATATCCTCTTTCCTTGATTTGAGTGATAAGTGCGTCAAGACTTTTCGCCGTCGAATCTGTTGGATGCATTAATATCATCGCCCCATTGTGAATTTTCCCTAGTACCCGTTTTTGTAAGATGTTTGGTGACGGTTTTTGCCAGTCGATGGTGTCTACCGTCCACATAATGGTTTCCATTCCTTCTTCTGCGGCCAGCTTCACTGTTTCTTCTTTAAAGCTACCGCTTGGAGGGGCGAACCACTTCGGTTTTTTTCCAAGGGATTCTTCAATTTGACGATTCGTTTTGGTAATCTGCTCTAATGCTCGTTCTCTTGTCAGTGTGCGCATATCTGGGTGATTGTATGAATGGTTTCCAATTTCATGACCATCTGCCACGATTTTTTTAGCAAGTTCCGTGCTTTTTTTCACCCATTTGCCTTCTAAGAAAAAGGTCGCCTTGACTTGATGCTTTTCCAGTGTCTTTAACATCTTGATTAAATGCTCGTCTCCCCAAGCCACGTTGATGAGAAAAGCATTCATTTTTTTGTCTGGATGTCCTTTGTAAATAGGCTCAGCACCAAGTTCATGTAAATGAATAGACGGTTTTGTTTCATTGAAAACAAGCAGCTTTTCATCAAATGACCCTTGCTTTTTCATTTTTTCATAAGAGGCATCGATATTGACCGTCTGTCCATTTAGACCAGGCATCTTTTTCCACACTTTATCAATCTTAGCATTTTGCGCCTTCACTTCATAGTCAGAAGACTTCGATTCAATCTCTTGATATAAAATATCTTTTGAAACAGATGCAACCTCAGCATGCTCTTTCAATGATTCAATATATGTAACAGCAACCGGCTGCTTCATCGTTTGATATGACACGAGCAGTAAAAATACAAACACAATGAATGGTAACGTTTTTTTCAATGGTTGTCCCTCCCCTTTACCACAAATTATGATGGGGAGAAACAAGCTAGAACTATAGTTAGCGCAAGAAAAGAAAGAAGCCTGGTACGGATACCTGGCTTCTCATATATTTCATTAAGACTGTTTTTCTTCTTTTTCCTTTTCTTCACGTAAAACAGCTTTGCGAGAAAGGTTCACACGGCCTTGTTTATCGATTTCAGTGACTTTGACAAGTAATTCATCGCCAATTTTCACAACATCTTCTACTTTGCCTACACGATCAAGCGCAAGTTCAGAAATATGAACAAGTCCATCTTTGCCGCTGAAGATTTCAAGGAAAGCTCCGAATTTTTCAATGCGTTTTACTTTACCTAAGTAAAGTTGTCCTACTTCAACTTCTCTCACAAGATCTTCAATGATTTTCTTCGCTTTTTGGTTCATGTCTTCTTCTGTAGAAGAGATAAAGATTGTACCATCTTGTTCAATATCAATTTTCACACCGGTATCTTCGATGATTTTATTGATTTGTTTACCGCTTGGTCCGATGACATCGCGAATTTTATCAGGATTGATTTTCATCGTTAAGATTTTTGGTGCATAACGAGACAATTCTCCTCTAGAAGTAGGAATCGTTGATAGCATGCTATCTAAAATTTCCATTCTTCCTTTTTTCGCTTGTTGGAGAGCTTCTTCCAAGATGTCTTTTGATAGACCATCGATTTTGATATCCATTTGAAGTGCAGTTACACCTTTTGATGTACCTGCCACTTTAAAGTCCATATCGCCAAGTGCATCTTCCATTCCTTGAATGTCTGTCAGCACTGTGTAGTATTCACCAGATTTCACAAGTCCCATTGCAATCCCTGCAACTGGTGCTTTAATTGGAACACCCGCATCCATCATCGCAAGTGTGCTTGCGCAAATACTTGCTTGTGAAGTAGATCCGTTTGATTCTAGTACCTCAGACACAAGGCGAACCGTATAAGGGAAATCTTTTTCAGATGGAATCACTGGTTCTAATGCTCGTTCACCTAGCGCTCCATGTCCGATTTCACGTCGGCCTGGGCCACGCATTGGACCTGTCTCACCAACACTGAATTGCGGGAAGTTGTAATGGTGCATGAAGCGTTTTGATTCTTCAACGCCTAAACCGTCAAGAATTTGCACATCGCCAAGTGCACCTAATGTACAAATACTAAGCGCCTGTGTTTGTCCTCTTGTAAATAGACCTGAACCGTGCGTTCTTGGCAGAAGTCCTACTTCTGAAGAAAGTGGACGGATTTGATCTACACCGCGTCCATCTGGACGTACTTTCTCTTCAGTGATCAGACGACGAACTTCATTTTTGACAAGCTTGTTTAATACATCTTTCGCTTGTTTAATCGTCGCTTCGTCGCGTTCTTCTTCTTCAAATTTCTCAACCACAGCTTTTTTCACAGCACTGATTGCATCTTCACGTGCATGCTTCTCATGTACTTGAATCGCTTTCAGCAGGTCTGTTTCAGCAAGTGCCTTGACTTCATCTGCTAACGTTTGATCTACTTCATATAAAGGAATATCGATCTTTGCTTTACCGACTGCTTTGACAATTTCCTCTTGGAATTCGATTAAACGTTTGATCTCTTGGTGACCATACATGATCGCTTCAAGCATTGTTTCTTCTGGTACTTCATCAGCACCAGCTTCGACCATGTTGATCGCATCTTTTGTTCCAGCGACTACAAGGTTGATGTCACTTTGTTCAAGCTGTTCTACATTTGGATTGATGATAAACTTTCCATCAACTCGTCCTACTGTAACGCCGGCGATTGGTCCCTCAAATGGAATGTCAGACACACATAATGCTAATGATGAGCCAAACATTGCTGCCATTTCAGATGAACAATCTTGATCCACACTCATAACGATACTAATCACTTGTACTTCGTTTCTAAATCCATCTGCAAACAATGGACGGATTGGTCTGTCAATTAAGCGGCTCGCAAGGATCGCTTTTTCACTTGGACGACCTTCTCTTTTAATGAAGCCACCAGGAATTTTACCTACTGCATATAATCTTTCTTCGTAGTTCACAGTGAGCGGGAAGAAATCAAGTGGTTTTGGTTCTTTAGAAGCTGTTGCTGAGCTAAGCACAGCTGTATCTCCGTAGCGTACGAGGACCGCTCCGTTTGCTTGCTTTGCAAGCTGGCCAGTTTCAACTGTCAGTTGACGTCCAGCCCAGTCTATGGTGAAGACATGTTTCTCTTGTCCCATTCTGAGAAAAACTCCTCTCTTATCTTGAAATTTTAGTTAATTCTTATTATGAACAAAATGATTTTCACATATCAATGTGAAAGGTGTATGTAGAAGGGTTTTTGCCATTCTTTCAACATTTTAACCATAAAATATTAGTGATTATACGATAAAAAAGCGGGAATCCTCCCGCTTTTTACGATTATCGACGTAAGCCTAGTTTGTTAATTAACTCACGGTAACGAGTTACGTCTTTATTACGTAGATACGTAAGAAGATTACGACGTCTACCTACCATTTTCAAAAGACCGCGACGTGAGTGGTGATCTTTCTTATGAGTACGTAAATGCTCGTTCAAGTTGTTAATTGATTCTGTTAGGACAGCGATCTGAACTTCTGGAGATCCAGTATCAGATTCGTGTGTTTTGAACTCACTAATTAATTGAGTTTTACGCTCTTGAGTAATAGCCATCCTGTTTCACCTCCAAATCATGTTAGCCCCATCTACCTCGCAACCGTCGGTGAAGTCGGCCTGCCAAGTAAGTGGTTTTAAAGCTACAGGAATAATCATACTAAAAATATGCTGAATTTGCAAATGGTAGAGCTGTTTTTCTATGAATTTTTTGTTTACTTTCGCTGATGTTGAAAAAACTGAATCGCTTCTTCTTTATCTAGACTGATTTGAGCCGTTAACTCCTGGATTCCGTTAAATTTCTGCTCACTGCGAATGCGCTTGAACCACTGTAATTTAATCGGTTCCCCATATATTTCTTCGCTAAAATCAAAAAGGTTTACTTCAATGGCAGGTTGATCAGGACGTTTTTCATAAAAAGTTGGTTTATAGCCAACATTACAAACACCGTCATACACGTGGCCTTTCACTTCTGCTCTTACGGCATAAACCCCTGTTGGCGGAATGATATACTCAGCAGATAAACCAACATTGGCAGTCGGAAAGCCGATCGTCCGTCCTCGTTTATCACCATGAATGACAATACCGCGCAGCTGATAAGGTTTTCCTAAAAGCTCACTCACATATTCAACATCCCCATTTTTCAATGCAGATCGTATGAGTGTTGAGCTGACTTTTCGGTCTTGATTGGACAACTTAGGAACGATGGTGGCCGTCATACGTCCTTTTCCGTACTCATCGAAGGTTTCCATTGTGCCTGCACCAAAACGGCCGAACGTAAAATCAAAACCAGCTACTGCGTGCTTCACATTCAGCTCATCCAAATATTGATCGACAAACTCTTGAGGGGATAGCGCTGCAAAGCTTTCGCTGAACTGCACAATGTATAAGTAGTCAGCGCCCAGCTGTTCGATGAAATCAATTTTATCCTCAAGCGGCGTAATTAAGTCCTTGGGTTCACGTGCTTTTTGCAAAACATGTGATGGGTGCGGGTGAAAGGTCATGACCGCTAAAGCCAAACCTTCTTTTCTGGCAATGCTTTTTGCTGCGTCAATCACTTTTTGATGTCCGAGGTGAACACCGTCAAAATACCCTAAAGCCATAACAGACGGGTCTTGATCCTTTTGATTCAATGTATGTGGGTGTGAAATATGTATAGTCTTCACGAGATGGTCACCTTTTCTTTAAGATTGCTTGTCCTGAGATAAGATCTTCGCCGGCTTCATCAAATTCTGTTTGGTCGGGTGCTTCATATATATCGCCATACACCGGCCTGAAGGAGCAAAGACAGCGACACGATCTTCCTCTGCGAAATGAGCGAATTCATCAGGCATTGGCAGGACTGCACCGTTTTCCACTTTACTTGCTAATGTATCATTTATCTCCCATTTCGGCAAATGATTGAGCGCACGCTCGATCGGGACAAGGTGCTCATCTACCATGCCTTCTTCGCTTATATCTCGCAGCTCATCAAGGGTGATGCACTCATCTAGTGTAAAATCACCTGAACCAGTGCGAATGAGGTGTGACATATGGGCTGGAAATCCTAGTTTCTTTCCAATGTCAACCGCTAAGGTTCTGACATACGTTCCTTTTGAACATAAAACGGTAAATCTAAATGATACTTTTCCATTTTCAAATAAAGCAGATGTTGTCCGCTCGATACGGTGAATCGTAATTTCACGGCTCGGTCGCTCAATTTCAATGCCTTCTCTTGCATATTCATAGAGTTTTTTTCCGCCAATTTTTACTGCCGAAAACATAGGTGGAATTTGTTCAATGGTTCCTTGAAACTGTTTCAACGCAGCATCAATGTCTTCTTCTGAGATGGGGTTTTGCACCTTTTTTTCTTCTACGATCTCACCTGTTTGGTCTTCTGTTGTTGTAGAAAAACCAATCGTGATTTCTGCATCATACGTTTTCGATTTATCTGTTAAGTATTCGACAATCTTCGTTGCTCTTCCGATACAAATAGGCAGAACACCTGAAACTTCTGGGTCGAGGGTGCCTGTATGTCCCACTTTTTTTGTATGCAAGATCTTTCTTACTTTAAACACACAGTCGTGAGAGGTCATCCCTCTTTCTTTATGTAATAAAAGAACACCATTTATCATCTGCGCGCTCTCCTTTCGTAAACGATGAAAAAGGACAGACGATCATCGTCTATCCTTATTTCAACGTCTTATTCGTGATCTTTTGTGTTTAGTTCAGCAATTAGGCTTTCAATTCGGTTTCCGTAATCCACGGATTCATCAAATTCAAAGTGCAGTTCTGGTGTTTTGCGAAGTCTAATTCGATTGCCAATTTCAGAACGGATATACCCTTTAGCCTTTGCAAGACCTTTTAAGGTTTCCTCTCTTTTCTTCTCGTCACCGAGAACAGAAATGTACACTTTCGCAATTTGCAAATCACCGGACACTTCGACATCGGTTACAGTCAAAAAGCCGATTCTTGGATCTTTTAGCTTTCTGCCTAGGATGTCGCCTAATTCTTTTTTCATCTGCTCACCCACGCGGGTTGCTCTCATACTCATGATCATATCACCTCTAATTAAAACCACTCAGTTTTCGTGATCGTTCGTTCAATTTCAGGAAAAGAATCAATAAAGCTTAAAACACGTTGCAATTCCTTTTCCACTTGAACCCGAGATGAGGAAATCACGGCGATTCCAATTGATGTACGCTGCCATGTGTCCTGGTAATCCATTTCAGCCATGGTTACATTAAATTTATGGCGCGTTCTTGTCAATATACGCTGAAGAACCGCACGTTTTTCCTTCAGTGAGGAGGCATCATAAATGATGCACTCACATTCGGTATAACCGATCATTTTCTTTCGATTTCTTGCATAACGAATGATTCCATGACATCACCTTCACGGATATCATTGTACTTCTTAATGGTAATACCACATTCATAGCCTTGTGAAACTTCTTTCACGTCATCTTTGAATCGTTTCAATACGTCGACTTCGCCTTCAAAAATAACGACGCCGTCACGGATTAAGCGGATACCACTATCTCTTGTGATGGTTCCTTCAGTGACATAACCACCAGCAATTGTACCGATTTTAGATACTTTGAACGTTTGACGAACTTCAACTTGACCGATGACTTTTTCTTCATATTCAGGATCAAGCATTCCTTTCATCGCTGCTTCAATTTCATCAATGACTTTATAAATAATGCGGTGTAAGCGGATATCTACGTTTTCTGTTTCAGCTGTGCTCTTCGCATTTCCATCAGGACGTACGTTAAATCCGATCACGATCGCATTAGAAGCACTTGCTAAAATAATATCAGATTCTGTAATCGCTCCAACACCCGTATGGATGATTTTCACTTTTACGCCTTCTACTTCAATTTTTTGAAGAGCGGCCGTCAGTGCTTCAGCAGAACCTTGTACGTCTGCTTTCACGATCAAGTTGATATCTTTCACTTCACCTTGTTTGATTTGCTCAAATAGGTCATCTAGAGATAATTTTGCTTTGTCTGAACGCTGTTCATCAAGCTGTTTCGAAGCACGCGCCTCACCTACTTGACGAGCTGTTTTTTCATCTTTGAATACGAGGAACTGATCCCCTGCATTCGGTACATCGTTTAGACCAGTGATTTCAACAGGTGTAGATGGTCCTGCTGTTTTCACGCGGCGTCCGATGTCATTGACCATTGCACGTACACGGCCAAATGTATTTCCGACAACGATTGGGTCACCTACTTGAAGTGTACCAGTTTGAACAAGAAGGGTTGCAACAGATCCTCTTCCTTTATCAAGCTCAGCTTCGATAACAGTTCCTTTTGCCGCACGATTTGGGTTGGCTTTCAGTTCTCCTACTTCGCTGACAAGAAGGATCATTTCGATCAATTCGTCAATGCCTTCACCTGTTTTTGCAGATAGAGGAACGAAGATCGTTTCGCCGCCCCAAGCTTCTGGTACTAGACCATGCTCAGTTAATTCCTGCATCACACGATCAGGGTTCGCTGTTGGTTTGTCAATTTTGTTGACAGCGACAATGATCGGCACTTCTGCTGCTTTCGCATGGTTAATGGCTTCAACCGTTTGCGGCATAACGCCATCATCTGCTGCAACGACTAGAATGGTCGTATCCGTTACCTCAGCACCACGTGCACGCATCGTTGTAAATGCTGCGTGTCCAGGTGTATCAAGGAACGTGATTTTCTTGCCGTTATCTTCAATTTGGTATGCACCGATATGCTGCGTGATTCCACCAGCTTCGCCTTCGACGACTTTCGTCTTACGAATGCTGTCAAGAAGCGTTGTTTTCCCGTGGTCAACGTGTCCCATGATCGTCACAACTGGAGGGCGTACTTGCATATCTTCTTCTTTATCTTCAACTTCATACTTTTCAAGTTCAGTTTCTTCTAAAATAATGACTTCCTCTACTGGAACGCCATATTCAGAAGCGATTAATTCAACTGTATCTTTATCCAGCTCTTGGTTAATGGTTGCCATCACACCAAGCATCATCAGCTTTTTGATAATTTCAGCTGTTTCTTTTCCAAGCTCTTCAGCCAGCTGGCCGACTGTCATTGAATTAGTAAATTCAATTTTTTCAGGAAGCTCTTTTTTAGGTTTTACAGGTCTAGCTTGTTGATGCTGCGATTTGTTATTTCCACCGCGTTTATTTTTGTTTTTGTTTTGGTTGTTGTTTTTTTTGTTTTTATTAAATTGATTATTCTGCACGTCATTCTTCTTTCTATCATTGATTTTGTTAGATGATTGTTTTTTTTGTTCTGCGGGTTTCTCGTTAGCTGTCTCTTTTGCTTTGGCTTTTTTATAGATCGCGTCTAGCTTTTTCACAGTGTCGTCTTCAAGCGTCGCCATGTGGTTGTTCACTTCCACGTTCATATCCTTAAGCGCTGCTATAATATCTTTACTTGAAACATCTATGGCTTTTGCGTATTCATATACTCTCACTTTAGCCATTCGTTCACCCCCAAATAAATTAATCGAGCAAGCTTATAAGCTTCTTAGCGAAGCCTTGGTCAGTGACAGCGACAACTACGCGAGCTTCTTTCCCAATAGAACGTCCGAGAACGGAACGGTCTTCAACTCTTCTAACCGGAACATTATAAAATTTGCATTTATCAGATACCTTTTTCTCTGTGTTCGATGAGGCATCTGCTGCAAGAAGAACCAGCTTAGCACGCGCATGTCTAATTTCTTTGATCACAAGATCTTCTCCTGACACGACTTTTCGAGCTCGATTTGCTAGACCAAGCAAAGGATACCATTCAGTTTGAGTCATTTGGTTTTTTCACCTTTTCAGCTAGTTCTAGTAATTCTTCAAATATGTGTTCGTCAATCTGTGTCTGAAATTGCTGCTGTAAACTGCGTTTGTTCTTTGCCGCAAGAATGGTTTCTTTATCGAGAGAAAGGTAAGCTCCGCGTCCGTTCTTTTTTCCGGTTGCGTCAACAGACACTTCACCTTCTTTAGAACGAACAACACGAATCAGTTCTTTCTTTGGTTTCATTTCTCCCGTCACGACACATTTTCTAAGCGGGATTTTTTTTCGGCTATTCACCTTTTACATCACCTCTTATTCGTCAGATTCCTCAGCTACTGGTTCAGCCTCTAAGAAAAGAGATTCAGAGTCTTCAGTTCTTGGGAAAATACCGAGTTCCCTTGCATCTGTTTCACTTTTAATGTCGATTTTCCAACTAGTCAACTTTGCTGCAAGACGAGCATTTTGACCTCTTTTACCAATAGCTAACGACAGCTGATAATCAGGGACAATCACTGTTGTCGCCTTATCTTCTTCATTGACAATCACATCAAGTACTTTTGATGGACTTAATGCATTGGCAACAAACTCAACCGGGTCATTAGACCAATGGACAATGTCAATTTTTTCGCCTTTTAGCTCGTTGACAATTGCTTGTACACGCTGACCTTTTGGTCCAACACAAGAACCTACTGGGTCAACATCAGGGTCCTCAGTACGAACAGAGATTTTAGAACGGTCCCCAGCTTCTCTAGCAACCGATTTAAGCTCTACAGTACCATCATAAATTTCTGGCACTTCAATTTCAAATAAACGCTTTAAAAGACCTGGATGTGTTCTAGACACATAAATTTGTGGTCCTTTTGTTGTTTTTTCGACTTTTGTAATAAATACCTTAATGCGGTCATGTGGTTTGTAGTCCTCATTTGGCATTTGTTCGTTGACCGGAAGAAGGGCTTCGATTTTGCCAAGTGACACGTAAATGAATTTACTGTCAATTCGCTGAACGATTCCCGTCATAATGTCTTCTTCGCGATCAATAAACTCAGTATAGATCACACCTCGCTCTGCTTCTCTCACTCGCTGCGTCACCACTTGTTTCGCAGTCTGAGCTGCAATACGTCCGAAATCTTTTGGCGTGACTTCAATTTCAACGACGTCACCTACCATGTAATTCGGGTTCATATTGGCTGCATCATCTACAGAGATTTCAAGGCGAGAATCATACACTTCGTCTACAACATCTTTTCTTGCAAATACGCGAATTGTTCCCGTTTCGCGGTTTAAATCAACACGAACATTTTGCGCTTGATTAAAGTTACGCTTATATGCAGAAATGAGTGCAGCTTCTATCGCTTCAATAATAATTTCTTTACTAATACCCTTCTCTTTCTCGAGAACAGTCAGGGCATCTAACAACTCACTACTCATTTTTATGGTTCCCCCTTATATCAATGAAAAGGTTAATTGAACGAAACTGCTAATCTTGCGTTAGCTATTTTTTCGTATGGAATATTGATCTCTTTCTTTCTTGTCTTGATCTTCACTGTCACTGTTGCAATCTCACCATCAAAGCTTGTAAGCTCACCTTCAAATGCTTTTTCACCATCAATTGGTTCATATGTTTTCATGAAAACATTTTTTCCAAGTGCTTTTTCAAAATCAGCTTTTTTCTTTAATGGGCGCTCCGCTCCAGGAGAGGACACTTCAAGAAAGTAGTTTTGGCTAATCGGATCTGCCTCATCAAGCTTTTCGCTCAAGGCTTCGCTCACTTTGGCACATTCTTCGATATCGACGCCTTTATCAGAGTCAATAAACACGCGAAGGAACCAGTTTTGACCCTCTTTGACAAATTCAACATCAACGAGTTCAAGCTGTAAGCCATCTAAAATTGGCTGCACCATTTCGCTTACGACATCCACTACTTTTTTGCTCATTCTCTTCCTCCTTGTGCTTTCGATAAACGCTCTTATCAATCATTCTGCATAAAAACCCTGCTTTATGTGAGCAGGGGGAGCAGAAAACGGATGAATAATGTCGAGACAAAAATTGCCTGTTCAATACAAAAGAGCGGGTTTCCCCACTCTTGTCTCGGTAATCGTTAGCATTTCCATAAAAACTATACCATATCCAATTTTTTTATGCAAATGAACTTCCTTATTGAGCAGGCATTCGTCATCGGTTCTTTTCGTTCATTCTTTTCGCATGTTCACTGATAAGTGCTGCCTCTTTGCTCCCATTTATGATGCGAAAACCGTCATAATCGGGATAGAGCGAATCATCGTCTTGAATGCTTGTTAAAATCCAAAATTGACTGCCAGCCCCTCCGAGCCGCTCAACCGCTGACAGCCAGCTTTGGTATACGTCAGGACGTGCTGATTGATGTTGATAGCCAAACTCTTCTAACACAACTGGTTTTCCGATGGTCTTCCCGCGGGTGATATGGTCTTCGATCCATTTCACTCCCCAAGCAGCAGACTTGTTCCAATGATCTGGGTACAGGTGATAGGTTCCATAATCAATATAAGAGAGAGCCGTCAAACGGTCCCAATCAACGCCCTCTCCGCCTCTGTAAAACCAATCTTCATGGCCTGGGATGCGAAAAAACCCTTCATCTCCTACTGCAACAAGATGGTGAGGATCCAGTGATTTGATCCATGTACTCATTTCATCTGCCCATTTGACTAGTATATGACCCGCTGGATCTGACTGCACTCGCGGCTCATTGGCTAATTCCCAAGTCATAATAGCTGGATCGTCCTTATATTGCACACCTGTGTACGTATTCGTTCTTTCTAAAACATAACGTACATAATTTTTGTAAGCATGTTGAATACGAGGATCTGTATAAAAGGCATCATGTGATCCTGCATTGAACCACTTTACGTATTGATTCATTCCGCCAAAGTCATCCCAATTGTTCACTAGTGGGATGACAAGCTTTATTCCTTCCTGTCCCGCTTTATAAATTGCATAATCTAATTTTTGAAAACCCGATTCTTCATAGACCCCTGGACTAGATTGTAAGACGGAGTTTTCTTGAGGGGCCCCGTCGTGAAATCCCCAAATACGTATGACCTTTAAATTCATGGCTTTCATATCATCGAACACTGCATCTACCATCTTTTTAGATTTGTAATGGAAATAGTAATTATTTGTACCAGCAAAGTAAAATGGTTGATTGTTCAGCGTAAATTGTGTACCAGATGTCTGCACAAAAGCGGCGGCTTTAATCGTAAGTGAAAACCAACCGGCCCATACAGCGACCACAAGTATGAAGCAGGACACTCTTTGAGTCCACTTTTTCATTTACATTCTCCTCACAATCTATCCTTCTTCAGATACAATCACATCTAGACGAAGCGGTGTTTGTTCTTTTGAATCAAGTTCAATTGTCTGTTGTTTCAACAGTTTATTTTCTTTACCGATTCGAATCTCATATGTTCCGTGAAATGCTCGACATGTCACATTGCCATTAGCATCTGTTTTTTCAGCTCTTTGTGTGGTCCACTCATTTAGAAGCTTTTCGTAACGTCTTCCTGCTTCATTTAGAGACCAATCATAATTCACGATGGCCGCATGCTCACCTCTCCAATGGGCACCTGCCCAAAATCCCCACATTAGCACTCCTTTTACGGCTGGATGACTAAATGCGACGCGATATAAGGCCTCTAGGTTATCCGCTCTTCTATTAGCGTCAGGATGAACAGAGTCGTACTCTGTGACCCATATAGGAAGTCCAAGCTCAGCAAGCACATCAAGCCTTTCTTTTACAACGGCTGGATCGACTCGCTCTTCAAAATGACCTTGAACCCCAATCGCCTCAACAGGTGCACCTAATTGACGAAGTTCATTAATATGTGCTTTATAAGCATGGTGCTCACCATATGAGATCACATTATAATCATTCACAAACAATCGTGCTTGAGGGTCAATTTTTTTCGTTTCTTCATACATCCATTTCCAAATACTTTTCCCGAATCGGTCTTTAAAAAATGAACCATGCATCATTTCATTGTTTACATCCCAATGACGGAATCTTCCTTTAAAATGATTGCCCGCATGCTCAAGCCTTTTTTTCATGGCTTCATACACTTCGTGATTCGGTAGTGACCTCAGCCAGCTTGGATTCGCATCCTCTACCTCCCAAAATAAAGCGTGCCCCCTTACTGGAAGTTGATGTTTATCTGCAAAATTCAGCATCGCATCTGCTTTTTCGTAGGTGTTTCTCCCTCTTTCCGGCTCATTCGCATACCATTTTGCCTCATTTTCAAAAACAGCCCAGTTAAAATGCTTCACAAAAAAATCGGCATATTGTTGATTAAATAACACTTGGTCATTCATCGCTGAACCAAATGCGAATTCATGCCTGATTTGCTTCATCTCAACCTCTATACCTGCTATTGGCTTTTTTTCATGATTTGTGACATTTATTTCAAGATCCCTTTGTCTATGCTCTGAGATTCGATCATTCGCCTCTTTTTTCCACATCAGATTGATCTGCCCATTTTCGTCCTTGTTTAATGATTGATGAAGAAAACTTCTTTCTTTGACCATGTAAAAACTCCCTTATCTTCACTGGATTTATATTTCTTAATCAAACTGCCGGCTCAAAGAAACCGGCAGCTTAAATTTAACCTGTTAGTTGATCAAGCGATGATATTCTGCGTAGGCAGTGGCCATATCCACTTGTGACCAGAAACGGTGATAGGTGAAAACCGGTGCCCCATTCTCCCATTTGCCTGTTGCTTCATTAAATGAAGATTGATATTTACTCTCGAGTGAAGACCATGCTGGATCTTGTTTAATGTTCGGACGAAGATCAGCAAAACTCGTATAGACTCCATTTCCTCCTCGCTGCGGATCAGAAGGAATTGTGCTTGATCCAGGAATCTGATTTCCTTGACCAAATGTCCCGTTCCAACCATTTGGGAAATACACTTCTTTTTTAAAGAAGCGGTCATAGTCCTCTCTTTCTTCTTCTGTTACAATGCCGACGCCATCATTGTAATTCCACGCAACTTCAAGGAGCTGTGCGGCAGCATCTTTCGCTCTGACACCAAGCGCTGTATAATTCCCTGTTTCAAGCTTAGTCGCAGCAGCAAAGAAAGTGAAAGCCTTGACTAGACTCCCTAGTACGCCCGTATCCTGAGTTGGATCTTTTGTAACAGCTGTTAGGTTTGGATTTCCTGTTGCAGACTGGAATCCATTCCAAGTGTCAGGCTGCCCGCTCCAAGCAATATTTCCAGGAAGCCAAAACTCGCCTGGTGCACTCGTTGTTGCCACAGCAGCATTTGTTCCCCCTAGAATTCTTTGTCCTTGGTCATCTAAGAAATAACCCTCATCATCTGACACAGGACGTTTGCCGATAAAAATATAATCGAGTGCATAGTTCACCCATTTTGTGATACAAGATTTAGCCATTTGGACATTTTCAGAAGTTTTGTCTCCATCTTTTACAAAAATATAATAAAGCTCTGCAACGCGCTCCATCGGCCATGCCTGCATCCCAAACCAGTTATTAGAAGGCGGATCATGGTAAACAGGTGCATCTTCGTACGCCATATCGTAAAAAGTACTTCTTCCCGCCGGATAGGCACTATAGTCTCCATTCCAGCTATTGGTTGCGCCTCCTGCTATCGCTCCCTCTTTTGATTGAAGCCATACATAAAATTCAAGCTGCCTTTTTAATGTTTTTTCCCAATCGCTTGCACCGGTAGCGGAAGATGGCTTTAAACCACCTTTGTCTGAGGACAAAGCATAAGCGGCGACAGGGTTTTGATACCCCTGGTGGCAGTGGCTCGCTCCGATACGCCATGACCAGTTTGCATAATCGCCAAGTCCTCCGCCCCAAGAGGTATACCATGCCATTAAGTAATGACAGGCACCCTTTCCGTTTCCAGGGTACGGATTCCCTTGCTTGCCGCTTCCAATCGTTTGAAAATACTTATCGTACATACCGTAACGGAGAAAATCACCCATTTTTTTCGCTTTATCAAGATAGGTTGAATTATTGTAGCCAAGTTCCTTTGCCCAATAGATCGCTTGTATTGCACGCGCATCAGCATCCGTCGCATTGGTATAGCGCCACTGAGCAGCCGGCACTTGGTTTTCTTTTGTGAACAAGCTCATAAAGCCTTCATTTGACTTACCAAACGATTTATCATCTTGGGATGGATGCGGGATCGCCTCCCATACAGATTCCTGCGGCCCGCGCTGGAACGTGTTCACATATGCGGCTTTATGTGATGGATTGAGCAAGTTCCCATATTTATACCAGTTATCGACATCTAGCAGCCAGTGCATTAAATACGTTTCATTTGTTCCATAGGTTGATTTCAATTCACCATCAATCGGATCTTGACCAGCAGGACGAGCTCCGCTCAGCTGACTAGGATATTGATCCGGATATGGTTTTTCTGCTGCGTAGGTGGCTGGACTAGAAGGGTTGTAGGCGCTCATATGTGGCTGTTCATCATTCCCATCTTCATTTACCGGGATGATGTATTTCTCCATATTATCCCAGGCTGCCTCTAATTTGCTCCAATCTCCTGTGTAATGTCCGTACAACACCTCTAGCCACAGCCAATAACTATATGCTTCTGACGTTGTCATATGCCCATAATCAGGCGCTTCGCAAATAAGTGTCTCAATTGAATGATACGGAATTCCTTCTGGTGAAAAATATCCATTCGCATCACTTTTAATTTGATGATAAAGCGTTAAAAATCGTTCTTTGTTTGACAAAACCTTCACCCTTTCAATAAATCTTCATTTTTATTTGTCTGGAAGTGTACCAAATACTAAAGAACCATCATCAAAAACAGGTAATCTCGGTGTTTTTTGCATATTGGATGTTAAGCCTTGAAAGGAATAATCATTTGAGGCATCCCATATATTCGATCCATTTGGTGCAGATAATCGAAATTGGATTTCCTTCTTATGCTCTGATTCTCCTCCAGGAAAAATCGCTACGCCCGTAAAATCAATTTCTGCATAATACACGTGGGCTGATGCGTCATATACATTGAGCGGAGATAAGGAAGCGCCTTCATTGTAGGCAGCTGTCACTTGAATATCTTTTTCAGTGAATCCCTTTGCAAAGACCTCACTCAAATTGACGTAATATCTAAAGGAGAGCGTTTGACTACGTCTAGCCGGCCATCCGGAGCGGTTGTATAGAACCGCCTTTACTTGAGTAGATGTAGCATCGTTATTCATGACTGCTGCCTCTACAAAAAACTCATCTTCTGGTTGTTCTTTAGGCGGAAAATCGGGTAGCTTTGATTGCCCTTTTCCAAACAACTGCACCATTTTGGCTATATTTCCTGTAAAAGCGGCATTATAATCCGTCGCCACCTCATTTGAAACATAATCAGAGATGTCATCGTCATATTGATCCTGTGCATTAGGTCCGCCAACGAGGGCACCATAAAGAGTGTGACGATGATACGGAGGATTTGTCAGCTGGTTAGACCATGAGCCGTGTGCAGTTCGGTGGTGTGGATGCTTCGGCGGGTTTTGGCCAAACCCAACGACATAGCTTCTATTGAGCGGATTATCACCGAGCATATAATGAGTTTGGTTGATCGCAAACGTTTGGTATCGATTCTTTTTTTCTTCATCTGACACCCAGTCAGCGTAGACAAAGGCTAAAAATGCGGCATTTGCTGTATAACGAAGGGAGCCCCATTGATCTAGCCATGCCAAACCGCCAGGCGTATAAGTGATTCTTTCAACTTTTCCATTTTGAACAAAACCCGTCGTCCAGTAATCGAGATTACGCTCTGTTGATTCTATAAATCGATTCTCTTTTGTAATTCTGGCGAGTAAGATTTGTGAAGCAAAAAAAGTATTGTCCCACGACATGGTAAACGTATAATCCCAATCCTTTGGCCATTCCTCTACTGCTTTTAATGCTTGATTTAAATAGGTTTCTTCATTTGTTGCCAAATGCAGCCAGATTCCGCCCCAAATGAGTTCATCAATATAGCCACTCCAGGAGTTGTAAAACGGCTGAGCGTTTGTGACACAATCTGTATACTCGCCGCGATACCTGTCAGCAAATGCATAAAGCTGTTTCGCGTGCGTCAGAAGCTTTGCTGCATAAGGGGCATCTGTCTCTTTAAAAATGATAGAACCCGCTGCTAAAGCTGCCGCAGTTTGCGCGGCCACTTCTGTTCCAGGGCAATTTTCATCAATTTTAAAAGCTGGCCGGCTCATCGGCATCACTTCTGCCGGTCCCCACCAAGCATGATCAGCGTTCCCATCACCTACCTGCGCCCAAAATTCGTTTGGACCTGTATGAGCTTTCAAAAAATAATCTGTTGCCCACTTGATCTGATCTAAGATGTCATCAAGCAGTCCTGCCTCTTCATAGGCTTCTCGGTATTCATATACTGTCCAAGCAAGCACAGCCGCTGAGTACGCCATTGGAAGGCCAAACTTCACATGATCACCTGCGTCATACCAGCCGCCAGTTAAGTCATGCCCTACATCTTTCCCATCCTCTAGTCCAGAATCTCCCCGCCAGTTGAGACGGTTGCTTTGAGGTAGCTTTCCAGACCGCTGTGCTTCATAAAACAACAAGGATTTTTGAAGAACCTCTACATAGTTATAAGATGCCATTTCCGTATAACTCACCCCTTCTTTTTAGTCAAACATGAATAGACAAGCCACCTCCTTTTATTCAGAACGTGATTTGAACAGCTTTGAAAAGAATCAAATATGTTTCAAAAATAAGCATAGTAAACAGCAATCAGCTTTGCGCTCATCGAAGTTTTTTTCTCTTGATTCTTTCTGTGACTGTACCCAGAATGATCATATGTCGCATGAGAACATTTCAGACGGCGAAATTTTCTTTTTTGCTCTATTTGGGTAGAAAGAATGACATACAATCTCTTCTCTTAAAACATCACGCTAAATCAAGGTATATGAGTGAATTAGAAAATGATTCCAATTGGTGGGAATTCTTTATTAGTTAACATAATAATATTATTGTATATATAAAAAGAACGCCCCATTAAGGGCGCTCTTCATTGATCGTATTAAAACAAAGAAAGCTGGTTTTGATCAGGAAGTGCTTCTAAGCAGCCTTGACGATCTAAATATTCTAGGATCGTTTTCGACACTTTTCCGCGTTTTTGTAAATCTTCTTTTGAAAGGAATTCCCCATCTTGACGTGCGCGTACAATATTTAACGCAACGTTCGTGCCAAGTCCAGGGATTGAGTTAAATGGCGGAATCAATCCGTCACCATCAATGATAAACTCTGTTGCACTTGATCGATAGAGATCCACTTTTTTGAAATGGTAGCCTCTTTCACACATTTCAAGAGCAAGCTCTAGTACAGTTAATAAGTTTTTTTCTTTCGGTGATGCATCTAAACCTTTTGAGTTAATATCGTCCATGACTGCTCGGATCGCATTCGATCCTTTTGTCATTGTTTCAATATCAAAGTCATCTGCACGAACGGTAAAGTAAGCCGCATAGTATAAAAGTGCATGATGTACCTTAAAGTAGGCAATTCGTACAGCCATTAATACGTAAGCAGCTGCGTGGGCCTTAGGGAACATGTATTTGATCTTTTTACAAGAATCAATATACCAATTCGGTACATTATTATTCTTCATTTCTTCTTCCCATTCAGGAGGAAGGCCTTTCCCTTTACGAACAGACTCCATGATTTTAAAAGCAAGTGATGGCTCTAAGCCCTGATAGATGAGATAGACCATAATATCGTCACGACACCCAATCACTTCACTAAGTTCACACGTTTTATTGTGGATGAGCTCTTGCGCGTTCCCGAGCCATACATCCGTCCCGTGTGATAGTCCAGAGATCTGAACGAGCTCTGAGAAGGTTGTTGGTTTTGTATCCTCAAGCATTTGCCGAACAAACCTTGTCCCAAACTCTGGAATACCAAGTGTACCTGTTTTACAGCCAATTTGCTCCTCTGTTACACCAAGAGGCTCTGTTCCTTGGAAAATCTTCATCACTTCAGGATCATCTGTTGGAATCGTTTTTGGATCAATTCCGCTTAAATCCTGAAGCATACGAATAACTGTAGGATCATCGTGCCCTAGTATATCAAGTTTGAGCAAGTTGTCATGGATGGAGTGGAAATCAAAATGCGTCGTTTTCCAATCAGAACCTGTTGCATCTGCTGGAAATTGAATAGGTGAAAAATCGTAAATGTCCATATAATCTGGCACTACAATAATACCGCCTGGATGCTGACCCGTTGTCCGTTTTACCCCTGTACAGCCTTGTACAAGCCGGTCGATTTCTGCGCCCCTCATATGAAGATTATGATCTCCAGCGTAGCCTTTCACGTAACCATATGCTGTTTTTTCTGCAACAGTACCAATCGTACCTGCACGGTATACGTACTCTTCACCGAACAGCTCTTTTGTATAATTATGGGCTATCGGTTGATATTCACCTGAGAAGTTCAAGTCGATATCAGGTACTTTGTCTCCTTTAAAACCTAAGAACGTTTCAAACGGAATATCATGTCCGTCTTTTTTGTACGGCGTGCCACATTCTGGGCAGTCTTTGTCAGGAAGGTCAAAGCCTGAACCAACAGATCCGTCGTTAAAGAATTCGGAATGCTTACAGCTTGGACATACATAATGCGGCGCAAGCGGGTTCACTTCGGTAATCTCTGTTAAAGTGGCAACAAGTGATGAGCCGACAGATCCCCTTGAACCAACAAGATATCCGTCATCAAGTGATTTCTTTACAAGCTTATGAGAGATTAAGTAAATAACAGCGAATCCATGACCGATAATACTTTTTAATTCTTTCTCAATACGGTCTTCTACGATTTTCGGCAAATCATCTCCATAGATGCTGCGCGCCATTTGATAACTCATTTCTCGTATTTCTTCATCTGCACCTTCAATTTTTGGTGTGTAGAGATCATCTTTGATTGGTTTAATGCTTTCGACCATCTCAGAGACTTTTTTCGTATTCGTCACGACGATCTCTTTCGCTTTTTCCTCTCCTAGAAAGGAGAATGCTTCAAGCATTTCATCTGTCGTTCTAAAATGAACTTTCGGCAGTTCATGACGATTCAGCGGATTCGCTCCACCTTGCGATGAAATTAAGATTTTACGATAAAGTTTGTCTTCTGGATGCAGATAATGCACATTACCTGTTGCCACGACTGGTTTATTCAGCTTTTCACCAAGCTTCACAATGTTTGTGATGATTTCTTTTAACGCACGCTCATCTCGAACAAGCTCCAGCTGCAACAGATGCTGGTACACTTCTGGCGGATGAACTTCTAAATAGTCGTAAAATGCGGCAATGTCTTCCACCTCATCAGGTGATTTTTGCATCATCCCTTCAAACACTTCACCCTTATCACAGGCAGACCCGATAATTAGTCCTTCTCGATATTTCTCAAGCTGTGAGCGCGGAATGCGCGGCACTCGGTAGAAATAATGAATATGAGAAAGAGAAACAAGCTTGAATAAATTTTTCAGCCCCGTCTCATTTTGTGCGATCAGAATGGCATGGTAAGGACGTGAGCGCTGGTACGCGTTAGACTGACCCATGTTTTCATTCAATTGATCGTGATAAGCAATATCTTTTTCAGCCGCATCTTTTAGCATTTTTAGCATGAGGTAGCCTGTTGCCTCTGCATCGTAAATGGCACGGTGATGCTGCGTCAGTTCTATATCGAACTTTTTACAAAGTGTGTTCAGCCGGTGATTCTTAAATTCTGGGTATAGGAATCGGCCAAGTTCAAGTGTATCAATCACCGGGTTTGACGCTTTATCTGTTTTTAACAGGCGTTTGTACGCTGTATTTAAAAAGCCCATATCAAAGCTTGCATTGTGCGCAACAAGGATATCTTGTCCAATCCATTCTTTGAAATCCCGTACGACATCGACGACATCTGGCGCATCTCTGACCATATCATCCGTGATACCTGTTAATTCGATCGTTGTCGCTGATAATGGGTGATGAGGATTTGCAAATGCCTCAAAACGGTCAATGATTTCTCCGCCTTTTATTTTCACTGCTGCCAGCTCAATGATCGTGTCATAAACAGCTGAAAGTCCAGTTGTCTCTACGTCAAATACGACATACGTTGCATCCTCTAACAAACGGTGCTCTGGATTATAGGCAATAGGCACTCCGTCGTCAACCAAGTTGATTTCCACACCATACATCATTTTGATGTCATGCTTTCTACTTGCTGCATACGCATCTGGGAAGGATTGTACAACTGCATGATCCGTCAGGGCAATTGCTTCATGTCCCCATTTTTTTGCTTGTTCTACCAGCCTGCCGATGCCAGTAACAGCATCCATTTGGCTCATTGGTGAATGCAAATGAAGCTCGACACGCTTTTCACCCTCAGGTGCCGTATCCTCTTTCAGTTGAGGTTTCATTTCATTGACGTCATTGGCAATCATGACAAGGTCTCTAACAAACGTATCGTTTTGAATGCTTCCTCTTGCTTTGACCCACATGCCTTTTTTCAATGATTTCATCAGCTGGGCATCTTCTTTTTCTCTTGCAAACATTTTGATTAAAATACTGTTTGTATAATCAGTAATTTTAAAGATACAAAGCGTTCTGCCGCTTTTCAGCTCACGCGTTTCTGCATCGAATACGTAGCCCTGGACGGTGATTCTTCTTTCCTCGTCCATAATACTATCAAGCGTACGAATTTCTTCATTGTCTTTAATTTGATAGCCAATCATGAGAGGGCCAGACGGACCTTCCTCCTGATCCTCACTTTCCTTTTTCTCCATCTCAGTGAGGGCTTGCATCGCTCTTTCTTGATCTTCAGCAAGCTTTTGTTCTCTGAACTTCTGAATCTCTTGATCTGATACAAAAATTTCTGTATCAAATTGCAGTTCTGGAAAGCCTACTTGTTTAAAAGCAGCCTGGAGCATTGGACTGTATTTCTTCTTGATGGCCAAAGCCTCTGTTTCGCTTTTCGTTTTGATGATGATTTTATGTCCAGACAGCGATGGTTTTTGCTGCTGAAGCAAGCTGATAATTGGAGGAGAAATTCCTTGAAGCTCTTCCACACAATGTGACCAATACGATTGAACGAGCTCTTCCGAGATGCTCGGATCATTGACTTCAATCGTACAAGTAACTTGTGCAATATGAGAAAATGCATTTGTCAGCCTGCTGAGGAACATTGCATATACCTTGTAAGGCAGAAGCGCCTTAAATTTAAAAAGGAAATGCCACGTTTTCGCCAGCTTATGCACCGTCAATTTGACGATTTCTCCTTCTTCAAAGTAACGACTGAGGTCATCATCTGTCATTTGAATCTGATTGAGTAATATATGAAATTGCCGCCGTGTGATCGGTAATTGTTCATCCAAGACAGGACCCTCCTTTTGTCAATCAGAAAGGTACCTCTTTTCTACAGGAGGTACCTTCATTTTTTTGTTCGTTTTTATGCTTGGCGTATAAATGAAATCAGTTCGTCAACAGATACTTCATGTGATTCTCCTGATTTTCTAAACTTCACTTCAACAATGCCTTCTTCTGAACGTTTTCCGCAGCTAATGCGAATTGGCAGCCCAATTAAATCACTGTCTGCAAATTTCACGCCGGCACGCTCCTGGCGGTCATCGAAAAGTACGTCAAAGCCTTCATCTTCTAAGCGCTCGTATAACGTTTCAGCGAGCTCTTTTTGAGCATCGTTTTTCATATTTAATGCAAGGAGGTGAAGGTCATATGGCGCAACAGCTTCCGGCCAAATGATTCCTTTCTCATCGTGATGCTGTTCAACAATCGCTGAAAGAGTTCTAGAGATACCGATACCATAACAGCCCATAATCATTGGCTGCGCCCGGCCATTCTCATCGAGGTACGTCGCATCCATCGACTCAGAATAACGAGTACCTAGTTTAAAGACTTGTCCTACTTCAATCCCCTTGGCAAACTGGATTGTGCCTTCTCCATCAGGAGAAACGTCGCCTTCTTGGATCAAACGGAGATCTGTGAATTCTTTCACTGTCACATCACGCGCAGGATTAACATTAACATAGTGATAATCCGCTTCGTTTGCACCTGCGACAGCATTTGTCATGCCTTTAACTGCAAGATCTGCATAAATATCAACTTCTGCTTCCAGCTTCACAGGACCAACAAATCCAGGCTCTGTTCCAATGACTTCTAGTACTTCTTCGCGAGTAGCCAGCTCTACAAGCTGTGCTCCTACCAAGTTTTTCACTTTCACATCATTTACTTCATGGTCGCCTCTCGTCAGTATGAGGACATACGCATCATCTGCTTTAAACAAAACAGACTTCATACAAAGAGAAGGATCAACATCTAAAAATCCAGCGATGTCTTGAATCGTTTTTACTTGCGGTGTGTGAACTTTTTCAAGTTCTTTGAAGTCCGCAGGATTTGCTTCTTCTCCTTGATAGACAGCTTCAGCCATTTCAATATTCGCAGCATAGGAAGATGTATCAGAGTATGCGATTGTATCTTCTCCTACTTCTGACAGTGCCATAAACTCATGTGTATCTTTTCCTCCCATTGCACCAGAATCTGCAATGACTGGTCTAAAATTAAGACCTACTTTTGAGAACACATTGGAGTAAGCTGTAAACATCTTGTTGTATGTGTCATCAAGGCTTTCTGGTGAAGAATGGAATGAGTACGCATCCTTCATAATAAATTCACGTCCACGCAGCAGCCCAAAACGCGGTCTCTGTTCGTCACGGAATTTTGATTGAATTTGATAAAGAGTTAAAGGAAGTTTCTTATACGATTTCACTTCACTACGAACGAGTGATGTAATCACTTCTTCGTGCGTTGGGCCAAGTGCGAACTCGCGGCCATGACGATCTTTCATACGCATCAATTCTGGACCGTATGTATACCATCTTCCTGACTCTTGCCACATTTCTGCCTGTTGCAGCACTGGCATTAACAGCTCAGCTGCTCCTGCCTTTTCCATCTCCTTGCGAACGATGGATTGAATATGCTGAATGACTTTATGAGCAAGCGGCAGATAATGATAGATTCCGCTTGTATTTTGTCTTATGAACCCAGCTCTTACTAAGAGCTGGTGACTTTTTGCTTCAGCATCTGCTGGCACCTCTCGAAGAGTTGGTATGAAAGTCAGGGATTGTCTCATGTCGTTACACCTCATTTATGAAATAGGACTTCTCACAAAAACTCTTGTTTCCCGTAATGAGAAACAAGAGACATTGGTTTTATAAAAATAATCGCTGGATGTCATTCCACGTAACCACTAGCATTAAAAGCATGAGGAATGCAACACCGATAAAGACAACAAGTGCTTCTTTCTCACGATTAATTGGTTTACCGCGAATGGCTTCAACAAACAAGAAGAGTAAACGTCCTCCGTCTAGTGCAGGAATCGGCAATAAATTCACGATACCTAAGTTGATACTAAGGAACGCCGCAAACTGCATCAATGTTAACACACCTTGCTTAGCTACTTCTCCTGTCATGTCATAGATCCCAACAGGACCTGCTAACATATCTAGTGAAAATTGTCCTGTGACAATTTTTTGCAAGTTCGTTAAAATCAGACCTGCTGTTGAAACCACAGTCGTTCCTGAAGATGAAATAACCTTCAAAAATCCATTTTCCGTTGGCGGATAGGAACCGAAACGGCCAATGTTTTTTCCGTCTGCTTTCACAGCTTCTGGTACAACCTGTACAGTGCTTTCTTTGCCGTCTCGGTCAATGACGACATTCATTTTTTTCTCAGGGTTCTTTTGAACAGTTTGAACGACGTCTGTCCAAGAATTCATTTTATCCCCGTTAATGGACACAATGTGGTCTCCCTGCATAAGCCCAGCTTCTGCCGCTCGGCCGTCTTTCGTCAGCTTACCGAGTACAGGATCATCAACGGTGACCCCTTGAATAAATCCTAAAGCAACTAAAATCACATATGCCAATATGAAGTTCATAATCGGTCCAGCTGCGATCGCTTTAATACGCTGCCATACCGTTTTTGATCCAAATTGACGATTGTACGGAGCAATTTGAATTTCTTCACCATCTGCAATGTAAAAGCTTGTTTGACTCACATTGTAACCAGTCAAAATATCTTCATTTCCAGCTTCATATCCTGAGATTCTCATGGCGTGATCTAAATCAATCTGCTCCACTTCGATGACAAGTGCATCAGGATATTTTTCTTTATCATTTAAAATGATTTTTTCTACTTCATTTTGCTCATTGAATAAGAGCCCCACTGTATGACCTGGTTTAATTTCAATGACTTCAGGGTCCTCTCCTGCCATTTTGACAAACCCGCCAATAGGGAGAAGTCTAATGGTATAAACGGTTTCCTTTCGTTTAAAGGAGAAAATCTTCGGTCCAAAACCAATTGCGAACTCACGGCATAAAATCCCCGCTCGCTGCGCCATAATTAAATGGCCAAGCTCGTGGAAAAAAACGAGCGTTCCAAAAATAATAATAAACGCAATCACTGTATTCACGAACATACCACCTTATGTGAGGATTGATTGAACAAAGTCTCGTGTCTCTTTGTCCACTTCATGGATATCTTGCAAACTAGGCGTTGAAATCACATGATGTCTGTTCAGTGCCTTTTCAATCAATTCTTCAATTTGCAGGAACGTTACTTTGCCTTTCAGAAATGCATCGACTGCCATTTCATTTGCTGCATTGAGCACAGCGGGCATTGTCCCTCCTATTTTACCTGATTCATAAGCAAAATGTAAGCAACGATACCTGTCAAAATCCGCTTTTTGGAAATTTAATTGTCCAATCTCCCAAAGGTTCAATGATTTTGCTTCTGGTAATGGCGCCCTGTCAGGGTATGTGAGTGCATATTGAATGGGCACTCTCATGTCAGGTGTCCCTAACTGAGCCATGACGCTTTTGTCGTGAAATTCTACCATTGAATGGATAATGCTCTCTTTATGTAACAGCACATCAATTTGTTCATAAGGTATATCAAACAACCAATGCGCCTCAATGACCTCGAGCCCTTTATTCATCATTGTCGCTGAATCAATGGTAATTTTCGCTCCCATTGACCAGTTTGGGTGGTTCAGCGCTTCTTCAACCGTAACACCTTCAAGTTCAGTTCGTTTTTTATCTCGGAAACTACCACCTGAAGCTGTCACGATTAAGCGTTCAATGTTTTTAGCTTGTTCACCTTGCAGGCATTGAAAAATAGCGGAATGCTCACTATCGACAGGGAGTAAAGGTACATCGTATCTTTTCGCGTACTCTTTTACTATATGACCAGCTGTCACAAGTGTTTCCTTATTTGCGAGTGCAATCGTCTTTTTTTGTTCAATGGCCTTTAATGTTGGAACAAGCCCAACACTTCCGACAAGGGCATTGACCACAACGTCCACTGCATCATAGATCGCTGCTTCGATGTTGGCTTCATCACCAGCAGCCATCTTGACATCGTATTCAAATGAATGACCTTTTAGCGTGTGATAGGCCTCTTCACTTAAGCATCCGACAAATTCAGGCTGAAACTGTTCAATAATTGGTATGGCCTTGTCTACATTTCGGCCAAACGTCATGGCTTTTAGCTTAAATTTGTCTGGGTGCTGCCTGATCACATCTAACGTTTGTTCTCCAATTGATCCTGTTGCGCCTAATAGCGAAATATATCTCAAATTGCCACTCCTTCTCTCGTTCAATAAGTTTCTATGAGGTTAGCTGACAAACGTGTCCAGCAGTAAATATAAAAACGGTAGAACGAATAAAAAGCTGTCAAACCTGTCCAATATCCCGCCATGTCCTGGGAGAATTGTCCCTGAATCCTTCACGTCGTAATGACGCTTTAAAGCAGATTCCACAAGGTCGCCAAGCTGGCCAAAGATACTGAGCAAAAGCGTAATAAACATAACAAGCAGATATGATGGCAAAAAATCTGTAACCGCTTGAAACACAAGTGACAACACGACAGCTGTGACGATGCCCCCGATAAATCCTTCTACTGTTTTATTTGGGCTAATCTCTGGCCAGAGCTTTCGTTTCCCCATTGATTTCCCAATAAAATAGGCACCTGAGTCAGTGGACCAAATAATCACTGCTGCGAAAAAGATCCCAGTCATACCATATAAGCCTCTAATTTGGATAAAATAATAGAAACTAACGCCAATATATAATGTCGCCAATACAACAAAAGCAACCTCATCAAATGTGAAAGAGTTTTTGCTCAACACTGTATAAGTTAAAAGGATTAAGACTGCAAATAAAGCAATTTGCAATTTTGATTCGTCTGCGTTCGGGAAGAAGCTGTTCTCTCCGCCCATTAAAAGCCAAAGCAATATTAAGCTGACAATACCAGGAAAGCTGAAAATCGATATCTTTTTCATTCTTAAAAGCTCAAAGAGAGCGACACTTCCCATTAAGTAAATCAGGAGGGTAAATGGCATCTGTCCATATATAACTGCAAGTAAAAAGACAGCAGCTGCCAACACACCCGTCAAAATTCTTTGTTTCATCTGCACCACCCTCTAAATTCCACCGAACCTCCGGCCGCGGCGCTGGTATTCTCCGATAGCGCCTATAAGATGCTCATCAGAAAAGTCAGGCCAAAGCACATCCGTAAAGACAAATTCGCTGTACGCAATTTGCCAAAGCATAAAGTTGCTTAATCTAATTTCTCCACTTGTGCGAATAAGCAAATCCGGATCTTGAAGAGATTCTGTCATTAAATAAGCTGAAAACATCTCTTCTGTGATGTCTTCTGCTTGAAGCTTACCTTCTTTGACTTTTTCAGAAATTTGTCTGCATGCGGAGACGATTTCTGTGCGCCCTCCATAGTTGAGCGCAAAATTCAAAACGAGTCCGTCATTATTCGCCGTACTCTTTACTGCGTTCTCTACCGCTCTTTTCGTATGCTGCGGGAGGCCGTCTGGATCACCTGTTAAGCGCACACGGACATTTTCCTCGATGAGCTCGGGCAGATAGATGTTCAAAAATTCTTCAGGAAGTTTCATTAAAAAGTCTACTTCTAATTTTGGACGTTTCCAATTTTCCGTAGAGAAAGCATACAAAGTCAGCACTTTGACATTTAGCTCATTTGCAAGCTTTGTCATGCGCTTGACGACTTTCATTCCTTCATGATGTCCTGCTACCCGTGGAAGAGCACGTTTTTTCGCCCATCTTCCGTTCCCATCCATGATAATGGCGATATGTTCAGGAATTTCTCCGTTTAATATGTCTTCTTTTGTCAGACTTTCTAAGTTGGAAGCAGCAGTTTGCTGATTCTTCCAATTTTTGAGTATATTGAGCATGAGATTCCTCCATCACCCAAAAAGGTTGCGTTTCCGCTAATAATATAGTCACCAACAGTATTAACAAAAAAACCCCCTGTAAACATGAAGAGGGTCTTTTCACTATTATCTATTGTACATAGTTTTATCTTAAACTTCCATGATTTCTTTTTCTTTATCTTTCATCACGTCATCAATTTTAGCGACATATTCATCTGTCAATTTTTGAACATCCTCTGTTGATGATCTTAATTCATCTTCAGTGATCTCACCATTTTTCTCGAGCTTTTTCAATTCATCGTTTGCATCACGACGAACATTACGAACAGCTACTTTTGCTTCTTCTGAATATTTTCTTACCACTTTCACAAGCTCTTTACGTCTTTCTTCTGTTAGTGCTGGAATCGCAATACGGATGACATTTCCGTCACTTGTTGGCGTGATGCCAAGATCAGACTTTTGGATCGATTTTTCGATATCACCGATAGCTGTTTTATCATAAGGTGTGATAATCAGCATACGTGCTTCTGGCACTGTGATTGACGCGATTTGGTTAAGTGGTGTTTGTGCACCGTAATAATCAACCGTTACTTTATCAAGCAATGAAGCATTCGCTCTGCCCGCACGGACAGTTGCAAGTTCACGTCCGTATGCTTGAACGGCTTTTTCCATTTTTTCTTTCGTTTGGTTCAATACTTCTTTTGACACGTTATTTCCCCCTCACAATCGTTCCAATTGATTCGCCATTTACGGCACGTTTAATATTTCCTTCTTCCATAATAGAGAATACGATTAATGGAATGTCATTGTCCATACATAATGAGGACGCAGTAGAATCCATTACAGCAAGCCCTTCTTTTAGCACATCAAGATATGAAAGCTTGTCATATTTTACTGCATCCGCATCTGTACGAGGATCAGCACTGTAGACACCGTCTACATTATTTTTCGCCATTAAAATGACATCTGCTTCAATTTCTGCTGCACGAAGTGCTGCCGTTGTATCTGTAGAGAAATAAGGGTTACCAGTACCTGCAGCAAAAATCACGACACGTTTCTTCTCAAGATGACGGATCGCTTTTCTTCTTATGTATGGTTCTGCAACCTGTCTCATTTCGATAGAAGTTTGTACCCTAGACTGAATGCCAAGCGTTTCTAGGCTGTCCTGTAGCGCGAGTGAATTCATCACTGTTGCCAGCATGCCCATGTAGTCTGCTGTTGCACGGTCCATACCTAAGTCACTACCTGTCTTACCGCGCCAAAGGTTTCCTCCGCCTACAACAACTGCAACTTCTACATCTAGCTCTGCAATTTCTTTTACTTGCTTTGCAATTGAATGAATGACAGTTGGGTTAATTCCATTTCCAGCATCACCTGCTAGTGCTTCGCCACTTAGCTTCAGTACAATGCGATTATATTTCGGTTTGCTCATGATAACCTCCAAGTGTAAACTATACCGTCTCTTATTATGCGTAAGAAACTGCCTTTTGTAAATCAATATCCTCTAAAAAATAGGGAACACAGTGCTTGTGCTCCCTAAAAAAGCCCCAGAGAGCTTTTCAAACATTATTTTTTCACTTGGCTCATAACTTCTTCAGCAAAGTTGTCTTGACGCTTCTCGATGCCTTCGCCCACTTCATAGCGAACATAAGTTTGAATGCTTGCGTTTTTCGCAGCTACTACTTGTTTCACTTTTTCATCTGGGTTTTTAACGAAAGCTTGGTCAAGTAAGCAAATTTCTTCGAAGAATTTGTTTAGACGGCCTTCTACCATTTTAGCTACAATGTTTTCAGGCTTTCCTTCTTGAAGCGCTTGCTGCGTTAATACTTCGCGCTCACGGTTTGCTTCTTCTTCTGACACTTGGTCACGAGAAATGTATTTAGGGTTTACAGCAGCAACATGCATTGCAATGTCTCTTGCAAGCTCTTCGTCAGTTGTTCCGTTAAGAACAGCTAACACACCGATGCGTCCGCCCATGTGTAAGTAAGAACCGAATACAGCGTTATCTTCTTTCGTGATAACAGAGAAACGACGTAGAGTGATTTTCTCTCCGATTTTCGCAATTGCAGAAGTGATATGCTCTTCAACTGTTGAACCGTTTTCCATTTTAGAAGCATGAGCTTCTTCAATTGTTGCAGGTTTAGCAGCAAGCAAATGATCAGCAAGTTCGTTAAGAAGTGATTGGAATCCTTCGTTTTTCGCAACGAAGTCAGTCTCAGAGTTCACTTCTAGGATCACGCCTGTGTTGCCGTCAGTTTTGATAAGAGTTAATCCTTCTGCAGCAATACGGTCTGCTTTTTTCGCAGCTTTTGCAATTCCTTTTTCTCTTAGAAGATCGATTGCTTTATCGATGTCACCATCAGTTTCTGTTAACGCTTTTTTACAGTCCATCATACCTGCACCAGTTTTTTGACGCAGTTCTTTAACTAATTGAGCAGTAATAGCCATTTTACATTTCCTCCTTCTATGTTAAAACACGGATTACTAGGTGAAAAAAAGGTGATAAAAGGCATTTCCCTCTTATCACCTTTTGAATAGGTTACGCAGTTGTTGTTTCAGTTTCTGTCGTTTCTTCTACAACAGCTTCTTCTTCGCCTTGTTTAGACTCAAGAATCGCATCTGCCATTTTAGCAGTTAGAAGTTTTACAGCACGGATTGCATCATCGTTTGCAGGGATCACAACATCAATTTCGTCTGGATCACAGTTTGTGTCAACGATACCGATGATTGGGATATTCAATTTACGAGCTTCTGCAACTGCAATACGCTCTTTACGAGGGTCGATAATGAAAAGTGCATCCGGAAGACCTTTCATGTCTTTGATTCCGCCTAGGAATTTTTCAAGACGTTCTAATTCTTTTTTCAGTTGAACGACTTCTTTCTTAGGAAGAACATCGAATGTACCGTTTTCTTGCATTTTTTCAATATCTTTTAAACGTTTGATACGTTTTTGGATTGTTTCAAAGTTTGTTAAAGTTCCACCAAGCCAGCGTTGGTTCACATAGAACATACCAGAACGGATTGCTTCTTCTTTCACTGAATCTTGTGCTTGCTTTTTCGTACCAACGAAAAGGATTTTTCCTCCGTCAGCAGCAAGGTTTTTCGTGAAGTTGTAAGCTTCCTCTACTTTTTTCACCGTTTTTTGAAGATCGATGATGTAGATACCGTTACGCTCTGTAAAGATGTAACGTTTCATTTTTGGGTTCCAACGGCGTGTTTGGTGACCGAAGTGAACACCAGCTTCTAGCAATTGTTTCATAGAAATAACTGACATGTTGTTGCCTCCTAATATAATGGTTTTTTTTCCTCCGCTTAAGTCATGTTCACATAAAACTGCGCCACGGCAGCACCTTCATACGAATCATTAAGCGTGTGTATTTAACACCAAGAAATAATATAACACATGATGGACTGACAATCAAGAATCCTTTACAGCTTTCCGCTAAATTTTAATAAAAGCTCGATTTCTGTCTTGCCCGTTTTCAGTTCTTTCGCTATTTCTTCTAGCGAATGCCCTTTGTCATATAAGGTCTTCACCTGATTCTCGAATGTTTCTTCTATTTCACTTTCAGAAGGCACAGAAACTTCTGATTCAAGATGTGGAACGGGTTCGTTTACCTTCTCTTCCTGCACTTCAACTTCGCTAAGGAGGGCTGACAAGTGCTCTGGTACTGGATCTTCACTTTCTACCGATTGCTGGGATTCAATTGGTGTTTGTGGCTGCTTTGGTGTCTGAAAATCCGATTTCAGCTCTTCAGCAGAAAAATCAGGGGAAGCAGCTGCCACTTTTGATAGTTTGTCATTCTCTTCTTTGACTTCCATCAAAAATGCAGCCAGGGTATTTTCCGTTTCTTCTAGAAGTTCTCGCTGCTTTTGTTCAGTTGCCTTCAGCGTATTCATTCTCGTATATAAAATGATCACAAAATAAATAAGTGCAGCATGAAGCATGAAGCTAATCAGCCATAACATATTTTTTCACTCACTAACTCTTTAAGATTGAATGGCTTTATCAAGCAGATGCTTAAGCTTGAACAATGCCTTTGAATGAATTTGCGAAATGCGAGAGGTCGATAAATTGAGCACGTGACCGATTTCCGTTAACGTCAGTTCCTCTTTATAGAATAGACTGATCACGAGCTTTTCTTTTTCCGATAGCTCGGTCATTTTTTCAGCAAGTTGCTCTATTAATTCATCTTTTAGCATCTTCTCTTCAGGTGTCACAGTTTTCTCGTCGCGAATCATGACTTGGACGTTTTCGCCGTCTTCTTGATCATGCAGCTTCTCGTCGATTGAAAGCAGATTTGCAAAGAAACCTTCATTCATTGTTGTGACAACATCCTGTTCACTCATACCAAGTTCCTCTGCCACTTCTGTCGGCGTCACATTTCGTAAATAGCGTTGTTCAAGCTTTTCAATAGCCGCTTCTACTTTTTTTGTTTTTTCTCTTGATGTACGAGGCAGCCAGTCCTCTTTACGAAGACCGTCGATGATGGCCCCTCGGATTCTGAAGGATGCATATGTATCGAACTTCAGATCTCTTCCGGGGTCAAATTTTTCAAGGGCATCATATAAACCGAGCATCCCTAGACTGATCAAGTCTTCTTTATGCACTGACTTCGGGAGACCGATGGAAATTCTTCCAACATGATATGTGACGAGCGGCATATAGCGGCGCATAAGATCATCTCCAGCAGCTGGGTCCTTCCACTCTTTCCATCTAGCCCATAGCGCCTGATCTTCGTAATTTAAGGATTGCATCTTTCTCCCCCTATACTTCCTTAGTTATATCTTCATAATGCCTTGCTTCACAGTGCGGATCTCAAGCTCTGTCGTAAGCGGATCAAATTCAATCGTACGACCATTGTTTCCGCCCGTATCCTCACTAATGATCGGGATGCGATAAAGAGACAGATGTTCTTTAACAGCTGATACATTTCTAGGTCCAATTCTCATCAGATCATTGGTTGACTTAAATTTAAACATTTCTGCGCCACCAGCAAGTTTTGCCTTTAGCGCATGTTTGCGCGCTCCTTCTTTAAGGAGCAGATCAATTGTATGCTTGACACCTGTATCTGCATATTTAGCCAAGTTCTCCACTGCCCCTTTTGCAAGGGATGAGTCTGGAAGCATGACATGGACAAGACCTGCCAGTTTTTTTTCTTGATCAAACAGAACAAGTCCTACACAAGAACCAAGTCCGGATGTCCGAATGCGGTCCGGTGTTTTCACGAGCTGAACATCCGCTATACCAACCTTTACAACTGCCGGAATCTGAACGTTCATTACAGGTTACCTAATGCTTTAAATAGTTTTGCAAACGATTCAAAGTCTGGTAATAGAAACATATTTCCTTTCAGCTCTTGCTTATTTTGATCATCAAAAATCGATGTATCAATCACAATTGCCTGATCACCTAAAGGACTGAATTGCATTAATCCTTCGCTAATGACAGCTCCGAACATATCGAGCGTAACATCTGGAACACTTGGGTGAAGCTGCAATTTTGTTAAATCGGCAAGGGCTGATAAATAAGAGCCTGCTAAAATATTTCCCAGCTCGTGTAGTGCTGACGTCCCCATCACATGCTCGTGAATGGTATCAATATCAAATGCCGGATCTCGTACAAGCTCTCTTACAAATTGCTCTGCTTGCTCAAAGGGCATAATGAAAAAGATTGAGCCGGATAAATCTCCTTCCATTCGCAGGAAAATGCTTGCAACTGGGAGGTCTGCACCGCCAAAGAATTCCATTAACTCTTCAAACGAGAGAACCTTGACAAATGGAACAGCCATATCTATTTTGCGATCCAATAGGCTGGCAAGAGCAGACGCGGCGTGGCCTGCTCCAATATTTCCAACCTCTCTTAATACATCCAGCTGTTCATCTTTTATTTCATTGAAAATGCTCATTTCACATCCTCCTTAATGAACAGGTGCATCTTGAACACTCTTGTCGAGGACAGCACCAGGATGAATGATATTAAATAGACGCTGATCATGCTTAATGATACCTGTCACCCATGATTGCCCTTCTTTTTCAGCTGATTCAGGAGAAGATTCTACTTCTTCTTGATGGACAGTAATAACATCATTCGCTTCATCAACAATCCAGCCGACTTCAATGTCACCAAATTGTACAATAATCATTCTTGTTTCATCTGTAATTTCGTTGTCACTTGATCCAAGCCTCACTCTAAGATCGATGACAGGCGTCACGACACCACGCAAATTAATAACACCGCATATATAAGGGACAACGCCAGGGACTCTTGTCGGCTGCTGCCATTTTTCAATGGACTTTACTTCTGATACTGAAATGGCGTATTCTTTTTTGTTTACGATAAACACAATCATCTTTTCGCCAGTTTGGATATCTGTACTCATTTCAGACCGCTCCTCTATTGTTTTTTACTTGATCAGTGCATTACAGTCAACGATGAGTGCAACTTGACCATCGCCTAGGATTGTTGCGCCTGAGATCGCAAACACGTTAGGCAAGTAATCTCCTAGTGATTTCAATACAACCTCTTGCTGACCAATAAATGAATCGACCACAAATGCTGTCAGCTTATCTCCTTTACGGACAACGATGATGTGCAGTTCTTCCTCTAATTCATTCGCATTTGGTACATTGAATTGTTTCTTCAAGTACACGACCGGTACGATAAATCCGCGGAAATCAATCACTTCACGATCATGCGTTTGAAGGATGTCGCTTTTCTTAATGACAGCCGTTTCAATAATAGAAGAAATCGGAATCGCAAATGTTTCCTCTTCCAGTTTCACAAGAAGGACGGAAATAATCGATAATGTAAGCGGAAGCTGGATCGAGAATAGTGAGCCCTGTCCTTCTGTTGAGTTGATGCTCACAGATCCGCCTAGTGATTCCAGCTTGTTTTTCACAACGTCAAGACCTACACCGCGGCCTGAGATGTCAGAAATCGTATCAGCTGTAGAGAATCCTGCTGCAAGGATCAATGAATCAATTTGATGATCTTCAAGCGTTTCTGCTTCTCTTTCTGTAATAACCCCGCGCTCTAATGCTTTTTCAAGCACTTTCTTACGGTTAATTCCGCCGCCATCATCTTCTACTTCAATGAAGACGTGGTTTCCACTATGATACGCCTTTAATAGAACGGTGCCTTTTTCTGGCTTGCCTTTTTTCACACGTTCTTCTGGCGATTCAATTCCGTGATCTAGACTGTTTCTAAGTAGGTGTAAGAGTGGATCTCCAATCTCGTCGATTACTGTTCGATCAAGCTCTGTCTCAGCACCTTCAATGATCAGTTCAATTTTCTTATTCAGCTCTTTTGTCAATTGACGAATCATACGAGGGAATCGGTTAAATACCGTTTCCACAGGGACCATTCTCATGTTCAGGATGATCGATTGCAGATCTCCAGAAATACGTGTCATTCTTTCAACTGTGTCTGTCAGTTCATTATTTTCTAATTCTTTGGCAATCTGTTCTAAACGGCCTCTGTCAATCACCAGTTCTTCAAATAGATTCATAAGAGAATCAAGACGGTCGATGTTGACACGAATCGTTTTTGTTCCGCCGGCAGCTGCACCGTTATTGCCATTTGCTTTTGGCGCATCGTTTGCTGGTGCTTTCGCAGTAGGAACAGAGACTTCTTCTTTTACCTGTTCAGGTTTGGCTTCTTGTTTTTCAGCTGGAGCCGCTTCTTCAAATGCAGAAACTTCTGAGATTTCAACTTGTTCAACTTCTGAGATCGTCATCACGATTTTCTTCACTTCGTCCATCGGTTGTTTAGACAAATAAGAAATGCTGAATTCAGATTCGAAATCTTCTGATTCTAAAAGTTCTGCATTTGGAACTGTTTTGACGACCTCTCCTGCTTCGTTCAGTCTTTCAAAAATCATATAGACACGAACGGCTTTTAATAAGCATGCGTCACTTAATGTTACATTCAGTTCATAACATTTAAAACCTTGCTCCCTCGCTTCATCAAGCACTGTTCGTTCAAATTCGTTATAGTCTAAGTCGTTAGCAGCAGCCGCTGGTACATCCGCTGTTTCAACACTAGGAGCTGCCTCAGCATGGCTTCCTGTCACATCTAGCTTTTTACTAATCTCTGTGACATCGCGTTTCCCATCTCCGCCTTCTGCAATTGATTGAACCATTGCTTCAAGGTGGTCAAGTGCTTCAAACATCGTGTCCATTGACTCAGGTGTGACAATCATTTGTTCATTTCGAATGGCATCAAACATGTTTTCTAAATGATGTGTTAGCTGAGCCATATCAGCGTAGCCCATCGTAGCACTCATGCCTTTCAATGTGTGAGCCGCTCTGAATATATCATTCACTAGCTGCAAGTCGGTTGGGTTCTTTTCTAAATCAAGAAGTTTTTCATTACAAGTTTGTAAGTGTTCTCTGCTTTCATCTAAAAAGATATCTAAGTATTGGTTTACATCCAACGTGTTCACGCCCTCTCTTTTTTCATGGAGCTTATAATTGCATGTGCGATGTCATCCACATGCCTTGTTTCATGTGCAAGGCCTGCTTTAATGACTGATTTAGGCATTCCGAAAACAACACATGATTCTTCTTTTTCTGCAATGACTTTTGTATGACCGCTTGCGACCATTTTTTTGACACCTTCTGTGCCGTCACTACCCATGCCTGTCATAATGACAGCAATTTTCTCGTAACCTTTTATATGACTGATGGATTCAAATAAATAGTTAACAGAAGGTTTGTGCCGGCTTTCCGTGTCCTCTGGAGATAGCCTGATGACTAAGGATGCCCCTTGTTCATGAAGTGACATATTCATTCCACCAGGCGCTATGTAAGCTACTCCATTTTTAGCGATGTCTCCATCTTGCGCTTCTTTAATCGAAATTTGAGATAAATGGTCTAACCTAGTAGCAAGTGATGCTGTAAATCCTGCCGGCATATGCTGCACAATCAAAATAGGTGCTTCTATGTCCTTGGGCAGCTTCGTGACAACTCGTTGAAGTGCCCTTGGTCCTCCCGTGGATGTTCCGATTGAAATAATCTTTCGGAGTGAGCTGCTTTTTACTGCTTGCGGGTGAGGTGCAACCACTGGAATTGATGGCTTCATCACCGGCTTAGGAGAAAACTGTACTTCAGTGCGTTTCCTTGACAGCCCTGCTGCAAGCACTCGCTCTACAATTTGGCCTCTTACTTTGTGTAAATCGAGCGAAATACTTCCTGATGGCTTTGTCACAAAGTCAAAAGCACCAAGTTCTAAGCAATGGATGGTTAAATCTTTCCCTTGCTTTGTCTGGCTTGACACCATAATCACGGCAAGGTCGTGTTCAGCCAGAATTTGTTTTAATGCTTCTGTTCCATTTAAAACAGGCATTTCCACATCTAATGTGACGACATCTGGATTCAGTTCCTTGATCCGTTTTAAGGCATCTTCCCCATTTCGCGCCGTTCCGACGACTTCTATTTCTTGCTCGGCACTTAGGAAATCACTAATGAGCTTTCGCATAAAGGCCGAGTCATCTACTACAAGTACTCTAATCATGAGTCCACCTTCCTCCTTTTAAAAAAAGAGGACAACTTATCTATAAACGTATGCTGCTCTCTCTGTGCCTCTCTTATCTGCTGTTGATAAAGTGTTTCTGCCAGCATTTTAATCGTTTTACTCAGCCGTGAATGAGGCTGCTTCATATAAAATGGAATTTGTTCAGCCACCGCTTTTGGAACCGCAGGATCATCCGGCACAGCACCAGCAAATACTAGTTTTCTGTGTAGAAATGATGTAACCACTCCTGCTAATTTCCGATAGGTTTCAGACCCTTCTGACGGGGTTTTACAACGGTTGACAATGATTTGCACAGATTGTTCGAACTGATGAATCGCTAAGTGTTTAATGGCGCTGTAGGCATCCATGATTGACGTTGGTTCTGGCGTTGTCACAACCACAACTTCTCCTGCTGATAAAACAAAAGGTAATTGATCTTTTGAAAGGCCAGCCCCCATATCAAAGAAGATACAATCAAAGTCGTGTATCATTCTTTCCATCTCCTCTAGAAAGAACGACCATTGATCTTTATCTAAAGAAAACAGCTGTTCAAGTCCACTTCCGCCAGAAATGTAATAAAGGTTGTTCGTTCCTTGAGTCATAGCTGCTTGGAAGGATTTCTTCCTGACAAGAACATCTAATATAGAGCTAGTTGATGCTTTTCCTAGTAAAATATCAATATTCCCCATACCAAAATCAAGGTCGATGACTAACACTCGCTTCCCTGCATTTGCGATAGACAGTGCCATATTCAGCGTCAAATTCGATTTTCCAACCCCGCCTTTACCGCTCATGACAGCAATGGTTTTTGCCTGTCCGCTTATACCAAGAGGAGCTGGTGTGAACGTTTGATTCTGCTGAACGAGCTTTCTTAAACCTTCTGCTTGGTCGGGCTTCATCATTGTAGGACCATCCTTGTTAATTCAAGAGGAGAGCCCTCAAGAATATCCTCAGGAACATTTTGACCATTTGTTAAAAAGCCAAGTCCAATTTGAGAGTCTGCAATGATTTGATAGATGGTTCCCATCGTGTCTGTTTCATCTACTTTTGTAAAAATGAATTGATCGATTGAAACGTGTTCAAAACGTTTAACCATGGCTTTCATGTCCTGATACTTCGAGGTCGCACTCATCACTAGGAAACTTTGAATGCTTTCATCAAATGGAATGATGTCTGTCAGCTCTTTGATATACGCTTCTTCTTTAAAGTTACGACCCGCTGTATCTACGAAAATATGATCATACTCTTTGAACGTCTCTTGAGCTTTCACAAAATCCTCTCTCGAATAACAAACCTCAAGGGGTGCATTGAGCAGTTCCGCATATGTTTTCAGTTGTTCAATTGCAGCTATTCGGTACGTATCTGTTGTAATAAATGCGATTTTCTTTTGCTTCTGAATGGCCGTTTTGGCAGCGAGCTTTGCAATTGTTGTTGTTTTACCAGCCCCAGTCGAACCAAACAGCACAATGTATTTAGAACGAATCATCGGCTCATCTGAAGTGTGAGCCGGCAGTTTATCTGTCAGCAGTTGTTCAAGTTCTTTTTGAATTTGATCTTCCTTGACAGCACCCTTCGTTAAAAGACCTTTGAGGCATTCGTCTCGAATGGCATCATCAAGACCTTGATCCTTCAGCTTTTGATCGATTGCCATAAGTGGATCAGGCAAAATACCAGCATGCCGCTCATTCCTCGCATATTCTAAAGGTTGAGCTTGAGAAGGGACTGATTTCACTGCCTCAGGAGCAAGAGACGGTCCTTCTGGTCGGTGTTGAACCTGCTCCTTTTTCGGAAATACTGGAAGAGGAGGTGCAGGGGGGCCACCTTTACCCGCTCTTTCTTCAAAATCTTGATCCAGCACTGCAATCACTTCAACCATTTGCTGTTTCTTTAAACCGAATAGCTTTCGTTTCACAACGGTTTTGGAATTTAAAATGACGGCATCCTTCCCAAGCTGCTGCCTAATTTGAATCGTTGCCTCTTGCATTGAATTTGCTATGATTTTTTTCATTTTCATTAGATATCCACCACTCCGATGCTCTGTACTTCCACATTTGCTTCCAGTTCGTTATAAGATAGTACCGGTAAGTCCGGGAAATATCTTTCTAACAGCTGCTTGACGTACATTCTGATAGGAGGTGAGCACAATAGAACCGGCGTTTCCTGACGAAGCGAAAGCTGTTCAATTTCTCTCGCCACTGATTGAATCACACTTTCAGAGGATTCTGGATCTAACGATAAGTAGTTGCCATGCTCTGTCTGCTGTACGCTGTCAGCAATCACCTTTTCCACTCGGCCTGAGCATGTCACGACTTTGAGCGATTCGTTTTCTCTCGCATATTGTGCGGTAATCTGTCTTGCAAGCGCCTGTCTGACATACTCTGTTAACAAATCTGTATCCGTTGTTAATTTTCCGTAGTCTGCAAGCGTCTCAAAAATGGTGACAAGATTTCGAATAGAAACCTTTTCTTTCAGCAGTTTTGCAAGCACTTTTTGAATATCACCAACTGCTAGTGGGTTTGGCGTCACCTCATCCACTAAAACAGGATAACTTTCTTTCAAATGATCGATTAATTGCTTCGTTTCTTGGCGTCCGAGCAGTTCGTGTGTGTTTTGTCTAATTTTCTCTGTGATGTGAGTGGACACAACCGATGCAGGATCTACAACCGTGTAGCCAAGCATCTCAGCCTGATCTTTTTCTGCTTCTGAGATCCATTTAGCCGGGAGACCAAAGGATGGCTCGATTGTTTCAATTCCTTCAATCGGATCATCATCAGGCGTAGGCGACATCGCTAAGTAGTGATCAAGCAACAGCTCACCTTTTGCCACTTCGTTTCCTTTTATTTTAAGCCGATACTCGTTTGGGTTAAGTGCAATATTGTCCCGGATCCGTACAACTGGAATCACAAGACCGAGTTCAAGGGCAAGCTGCCTTCTGATCATCACAATTCGGTCTAACAGGTCCCCACCCTGATTTGCATCGGCTAGCGGAATCAAGCCGTAGCCAAATTCAAATTCAATGGCATCCATTTGCAAAAGGTGAATGACGCTTTCTGGACTTTTCATCTCTTCTACCTCTGCCTGTTCCTCTAGTACCTCTTCGATTTCTTCTTGATCTTGTTTGTTTTTCGACATCAAGTATGCCCCGAGAGCGAGTAAACCTGCGATTGGTCCAGTCAAAAGTACGCCAATTGGAGTAAACAACCCAAGAAGGAAGATCGTGCCTGCTGTAACGTAAAGCATAGCAGGGAATGCAAACAGCTGTTCAGTAATATCTGACCCAAGGTTCCCATTAGAAGCAGCCCTTGTGACGACAATCCCTGTCGCTGTTGAAATGAGAAGTGCTGGAATTTGTGATACAATCCCGTCTCCTACCGTTAATAGTGTAAAGTGGGAAGCTGATTCTTGGATCGACATGCCTTGCTGAAGCATCCCAATAATAATCCCAAAAATAATATTAATAATAACGATGATAATACCTGCGATGGCATCCCCTTTGACAAACTTACTTGCCCCATCCATCGCACCGTAAAAGTCTGCTTCTCTCGCTACTTTTTCACGACGATTTCTTGCTTCACTTTCTGTCAGCATTCCTGCATTTAAATCAGCGTCAATACTCATTTGTTTACCTGGCATCGCATCAAGTGTAAATCTTGCCGCAACCTCTGATACACGCTCAGCTCCTTTAGTAATAACAATAAACTGAATGATGATCAGAATAAGGAAAACAACGAGACCAACGATGATATTTCCTCCAACAACAAATGAACCAAACGTTTCTACAACCTTTCCAGCATCTCCTGTTGAAAGAATAGAACGTGTTGTAGAGATGTTAAGCCCTAAACGAAACAGTGTTAAGAGCAAAAGCAATGATGGAAAAATTGAAAATTCCAGTGGTTCTTGCATGTTCATAGTGGTGAGAAGCACGATAAGCGCAAGAGAAATATTAATAATGATTAAAATACTTAATAGCATTGGCGGAAACGGTATGACCAGCATCGCCACAATTAAAATAACACTGAATATAACAGATAAATCTCTTGCTGACATGCCTGTTCTCTCCTTTTAAAACCAAAAATTCATAAAATCTTTTGTTTCGTTTTATAGACGTAAGCTAAAATTTCTGCGATCGCCTTAAAGTATTCCTCTGGGACCGCTTGGTCGATGTCGACCTGATCATATAGTGCACGAGCGAGCGGCCGGTTTTCTACGGTCATGATATCGTGCTCTTTCGCAATCGTTCTAATTTTCAAAGCCAAAATATCGGTTCCCTTTGCCACAACAAAGGGCGCGTCCATCTTTTCTTCGTCATACTTTAAAGCAATGGCATAGTGGGTTGGGTTTGTAATGATGACGTCCGCTTTTGGGACTTCCTGCATCATCCGTCTCATGGCCATTTCCCGCTGACGCTGTTTAATCTTTGATTTTATGAGCGGGTCACCCTCTGATTTTTTATACTCATCTTTGATGTCTTGTTTGGACATCCGTAAGTTTTTTTCATAATCAAATTTCTGATACATATAATCAAGCCCTGCTAAGATCATGAGAGCACCTGCTGCATACAGACCCATAATCAAGGTCATATTTGCGACGAAATGAAGGGTTTCCTCTGCTGTTAATAAAGGAAGCCTCAGAATCTCGTCAAAGTGCATCCAAAGTGCAATAAATGTCGCAAAACCAATTAAACCAATTTTCAAAATGGATTTTAATAGCTCTACGAGGGCTCGAATACTGTATATCCGTTTAAATCCTTTAATAGGATCTAGCTTTTCTAATTTCGGTTTGATGATTTCTGTTGAAAAGAGAAAGCCAACTTGTAAATAGTTACTGATAACGCCTGCCAGCATACCAACACCAAGGATTGGCATGAGAAGGAGCCCTGTTTCCTGAAGCAATTCCACGAATAGTTGATGAATATTAGATGTGCTAACTTTCATTAGCATGGTTGTTGAATAAAAACGTTCAATGAGCGCAATAATACGCTCTTTCATAAAAGGCCCAATAAAAAAGAATGATAAAAAGATTAATAGAAATGAGATGGCTGTATTGACGTCGGTACTTTTGGCAACCTGACCTTTTTTACGTGAATCTTGTCTCTTTTTCGGCGTTGCTTTTTCTGTTTTTTCACCTGCGAAAAATTGCAAGTCTAGTCTAAGTCTTGTCATCATGACGAACCACCGACCAATGCTAAGAAATTCCTCATGGTAAGCACAATCGTATCAAATGTATTTTGGACAACTCCGAAGATGACGCCCATACAGATGATGATCATAATAAAACTCACAGCCATTTTAATAGGAAGTCCGACAACAAAAACGTTCATCTGCGGTACTGTTCGTGCCACAATGCCCAGTGCCAAATCGACCAAAAACAAGCTGGCAACGACCGGTGCTGAGATTTGAAAGGCAATGATGAACATTTGGTTGAAGCTTTTTGCAATAAAATAAGCAAAGGATTCACTGCCGAAATTCAGTGCATACTGATCAACTGCAATATATTGAAAGCTGTAAAAGATCCCATCAAGCAGCAGGTGGTGTGCATTGGTTGCTAGCATCAATAGCAAAGTGACCGTATAAAAAAACTGCCCCATCAGCGGCGTTTGCGCCCCTGTTTGTGGATCAATCACATTGGCAATCGCAAAGCCCATTTGAAAATCAATAAATGAGCCGGCAATTTGAACAGCGGACACCATGATATATGCAATCAAACCAAGCAGAAGTCCGACCATTGCTTCTTTCACCGCAAGCATCATATAAAGACCGTCTATGTCGAGTGCTGGCGGTTCCTTAATCGTGCTAAAGCTAATCACGGCTAAAAACAGTGAGAATCCGACTCTGTGTACAGCTGGGATCGTTCTATGCGCTAAAAGCGGTACTGTCACAAAAAAAGCGGTGATCCGAATAAAAACCAATAGAAAAGCAGGGAATAATTCTATGATTGACATCGCTCGTTAACCTGTAAATCGATCTAAATTCGAGAACAGCTCAGTCGTAAAGGACAAAATTGTTGACAGCATCCATGGACCAAACACAACAAGTCCAATGAGAACTGCTACAATTTTAGGAATAAACGCAAGCGTCTGTTCTTGAATTTGGGTTGTCGCCTGAAACACACTGACAATCAGTCCCACAATAAGAGCGAGCGCTAGAAGCGGCCCACTGACAAGCAATACCACATACACTGATCTTTCAGCCATCGTAATGACAAATTCTGAACTCATGTTTTAAGCACCTACTCTAAAAGCTTTGCAGCAAAGATTTAACAATCAAATACCATCCATCGACTAAAACAAATAACAATATTTTAAAAGGGAGCGATATCATAACCGGCGGAAGCATCATCATCCCCATTGACATCAGGACACTTGCGACGACCATATCAATAATTAAAAATGGAATAAAGATCATGAAACCAATTTGAAATGCCGTCTTTAATTCTGAAATCGCAAAAGCGGGTACCATCGCTGTTAACGGAATATCTTTTATCGATTCAGGTGTATCCATTTTTGCGTAACTAAGGAATAAAGCCAAATCCTTCTGTCTCGTATGTTTACTCATAAACTCTTTAATGGGCACTTCGGCTTTTTCATATGCCTGATTAAGCGTAATGTCATCATTTAAAAGCGGCGTTAGTGCCTCTTTATTAATCTCTGAGAACGTGGGTGCCATGATAAAAAATGTGAGAAACAAAGCAAGCCCAACAAGCACTTGGTTTGGCGGCATTGAGTTGGTTGCAAGTGACGTTCTAACGAATGAAAGTACAATCACAATTCGTGTAAAACATGTCATTAAAATGAGAATGCCTGGTGCAACCGAAAATACGGTTAAAAGTAAAAGAAGACGGACAGACGTGCTAATATTCCCTGCACCGCTGGAATTAAATAAATCGATAAACTCATTCATTTTGTTTCGGGCCTTTCTTTCTGACTTCTGATTGGGTCTTTTTCAATTCGGCTAGCTGCGCCTTCAAATTGGCTGAAAAAGAAGAAGTGGTTGGCTGATCCTGTTTCTTTATCTGAGATGTGAATTTTTGAACGATTTTTGGTAAATCTGTTTTACTTTCCATCGCTTCTTCGTATTGTTGCACGATCGCTTCACATTCTTGTTCATCATCAATTTCTTTTAGCAGCTGGATCGAGTCCGCTACTCCGACAACTAATACTCGTTTGCCCACTTTGATCAACTGGACTGAACGGTTTTGGCCAACCGTCGTTCCGCCAATATTTTCAACATAGCGAAATGGTTTAAGTAAGCGGTTTTGCTTACCAACAAATCTCACCAATCCATATATAAGCAGGATGACAAAAAGTAAAGCACCAATCATTTTGACAAAATCCATAATGGAGACAGAAGAAGAGGGAACTTCTTCTGCCGGATTCGTTTGATTGTCAGTGGTTGTCTTTTCTGTATCCTTTTTGCTGCTTTTCTCTTCTTTAATCCAGTCATTCACTGTGCCATTTTCAGGATCTTTCGTTTCAGCAAACAGTGAGGCAGGCTGCATCGTCAAGAAAAGCATAAAACTGATCATTGCTATACATATCAAACGTTTTTTCAACAAGTCTTACACCCTTTTTTAGCCTAACGTTTTATTAATTGCTTCAAGTACACGGTCTGCCTGGAACGGCTTTACGATAAAGTCTTTTGCACCTGCTTGGATCGCGTCAATAACCATTGACTGCTGCCCCATTGCAGAACACATGATGATTTTTGCAGAAGCGTCAATTTGTTTAATTTCTTTAAGTGCTGTGATCCCGTCCATTTCTGGCATTGTGATATCCATTGTGACAAGGTCTGGAGACGTTTCTTTGAATTTTTCAACTGCTTGAGCGCCGTTTTCTGCTTCTCCTACTACATCAAATCCGTTTTTTACAAGAATATCCTTTATCATCATTCTCATGAATGCTGCATCATCTACGATTAATACCTTAGTAGCCATTTACTTATTCTCTCCCTGTATGTTTGTTTATTTTAAATTAGAAAGTCTTTCTGACTGACTTAAAATATCAGTCACACGAACACCAAAGTTCTCATCAATGACAACGACTTCCCCTTTGGCGACGATTCGTTTGTTAACTAGAATGTCTACTGGCTCACCAGCAAGTTTGTCCAGTTCAATGATACTTCCTGCTGAAAGCTCAAGGACTTCTTTGACACTTCGCTGAGTTCTTCCAAGTTCCACCGTAATGGAAAGTGGAATATCCATCAGCATATCAAGATTTCCAAGCTGGCTTGTTGTATGCTGAGGCTCACTGAATGCTTCAAATTCAACTGGTGCCACATTTACAGGTGCTGCCGGTTTTGGCTTCGCCTGTCTTTTCGGCGGAGCTGCTTGCTGCGCTGGTGCAGATTGCGTTTGCGGCGCTGCCTGCTGAGGTTCAGGTGTACTCACTTGAGCTTCTTGAACCGGCTCTTCTTCTTGCGCTGGGTCTGTTAATTCTGCAATTAAATCCTTCGCAAATGTAATAGGATAAAGTTGCATAATATTTGAATCAATGAGTTCACCTATTTTTAATCTGAAGGACACTTTGACAAGCATTTCTGCAGCTGGGATGCGGTCTGTTCCTTCTCCTTCTTTCACATCGAGTAACTCGACGCGCGGCGGAGAAATATCAATCTTTTTGTTAAAGACCGTCGACATGGATGTCGCAGCAGAACCCATCATTTGGTTCATCGCTTCTTGCACTGCACTTAAGTGAATCTCGCTTAAAGAAGGATCAGCATTTGTCCCGTCTCCGCCCATCATTAAGTCCGCAATGACTGCTGCATCTGTTTGCTGGACAACAAGCAGGTTGCTTGCGCTGAAGCCTTCTGTATAATTCACTTCAATCGCGACATACGGATGAGGGAATTCCTCATTTAGCATACTTTTTTGAATCACTGTCACAGTTGGAGTGGTAATCTCCACTTTTTGATTTAATAGGGTTGAAAGTGCTGTAGCAGAGCTGCCGAATGAAATATTTCCAATTTCTCCAATGGCATCTTGCTCCATTGCTGAAAGGACTGTATCAGGCTCTATATCGTCATTGCTACCTCCTTTAAGGAGCGCATCGATTTCGTCTTGTGATAATTTACTTCCGTTATTCTCCATCTTCTTCACCTCTTATGTCGTGATCTAGAATTTGAATCGCCTGTTTCCGATTCACGCGGCCGGCCTGTCCCAAGAATTTCGGTTTATTTCCGACCATAACAGTAAGAGGCGCATTTACTGGTTTGTCCAAGGCAATACAATCACCAATTTCCAAATTCAAAAACTCTTCCACCGTCATTTCCGATTCCCCTAGCTCTGCGACTACCGGTATTTTTGCCGTCATAATCCGTTTTTCAATGGCCTTTGTTTCTTGTTGTTTTGGTTCATTTCGTTCAGACTGCATCCAGTAGTGTACAGATAGCTTCGGAATAATAGGTTCTAATACAACATGAGGAATACATAGGTTAATAACCCCGCTTACCTCACCAATTTGTGTATTAAGAGAAATGACGACAACTGTTTCGTTTGGTGACACCATTTGAACAAACTGGGGATTTACCTCGAAATCTGCCATTTCAGGCTCGATGTCGGTTATGGACTGCCACGCTTCTCTGTAATTTTCCAAAGCTCCCTCAAACATGTTTGAGATGATCTTTGTTTCGATTTCTGTAAGTGATTCTGTCTTATTATGACTAATGCCAATCCCACCCATCAGCCTGTCCATCATGGCATAGCCGATTGTTGGGTTTACTTCAAGCATGATTCTTCCTTCAAGCGGGCTGACATAAAATAAGTTTAATAATGTCATATTAGGAATCGAACGAATAAATTCTTCGTATGGTACTTGGTCAACCGAGCTGACAGTAATTTGAATATATGATCTTAGCTGAGCTGAAAAGTGCGTGGTGAGCAGTCTAGCGAAGTTATCGTGAATCCTTGTTAAACTTCGAATCTGGTCTTTCGAGAAGCGAAGTGCACGTTTAAAATCATACACCTTTACTTTTTTCGTCGTTTCTTCTTTTTTCAGCTCTTCTGCATCCATTTCGCCTGTAGATATGGCGGATAATAATGCATCGATCTCATTCTGGGAAAGCACTTCTCCTGACATTTCTTCACCTCCATCGTGTCAATTAATCGCCTCTATTGCAGATTAAAGGAGGTTATATATACTTCTTTCACCTTGCCATCTTGCAAATAGTTATTCACTTTGTTTTTGACTAGTGTTTTAAAATGTTCTCTGCCTTTTTTGCCATCAAGTTCATCTGCATTTGTGTCTGATAAAATGTCAATTACGGCGTCTTTCACTTGAAAACTTCTTTTCTCAAGCTCTTCTTTTGCTTTTTCAGAGTCCGTTTCAATATTCAATACAAGTTTGACCGCATTTCCTTCAGACTTTAAATTGGTGATAATCTCAGGAATTTCAACAGAAGCTTTTACGACTTCATCTGCTGTTGGTTCTTTTTCAGCTTTTGCTTCGTCTGAACCATTCAGCAGAAAAATGATGCCTGCTCCTATTCCGCCGATGGCAATAATCATGATTAGCATTACTACGACTAATTTCTTCTTCATTCAAATTCCTCTATTCCTTGATTCAATGAAATGACTTGGATTTTTCTGTAGAAAGAAATGATTTTTTCTTGAAGCTGATCTTCATTTTCTTTCACAACGAATTTCTTTCCATTGGCTAATGTAATGGTTGTGTCTGGAAAGCTTTCGATTTGCTCGATATGGAGAGCGTTCAGCATAAATCCTTTGCCATTCAATCTTGTCACTTCAATCATATTAAGCAGAGAAGCGATCTTCCGCTCCCCCTACCTCCTATCGTTTCAGATTCACAAGCTCTTGCAGGATTTCATCAGATGTTGTGATCGTCTTTGCATTCGATTGGAATCCACGCTGCGCGATAATCATTTCGGTAAATTCGTCTGTTAAATCAACGTTTGACATTTCAAGTCGACCTGTTTGGACGACGCCCGTTCCTTGTTCACCAGGTACGATAGGGTTACTTGGTGCACCTGAGCTTAACGTTTGGCGGTAAAGGTTGTCACCAACTTTGTCTAACCCACCTGCGTTACGGAAAGATACCAGTGATACTTGACCAACGGTTCTTGATACATTGTTTTCAACAACCGAAATCGTTCCATCTGGACCAACGCTTACACTTGAAACACCCTCTGGAATCGTTATTTTTTGTCCATTCATTCCAAGCAGATAGTTTCCATCAGGAGTGACTAAACTTCCTTCTGAATCAGGTTTAAAATTCCCAGTTCTTGTATAAAGAACTTCTCCTTGATTTTGAATACGGAAAAATCCATCTCCATTGATGTAGAAGTCGTAAGGTTCATTTGTATTTTGAGAAGCTCCCGCTGACATGATTTTATCAATAGAAGATAAAGATGATCCTAAACCAATTTGTTTTGAATTGATTGAACCAGAGTTGTTCGTTGGTCCACCAGAACTTCCAATGGTTTGGCTGACCATATCTTTAAAAGTGATACGGCTTTTTTTGTATCCGTGTGTATTGACGTTGGCTACGTTATTGGCTACAACATCTAATTTTGATTGAAAGTTTTTCATTCCGCTAATTCCTGAGTAAAGTGAGCGTAACATTTATTTTCCTCCTCGAATTACTTCGTTTTTTCTCCAACTGCTGTAACATCCCAAGGGCTGATTTTCGTTCCATCTTCTAAATACAGGAAATATTCATTGTTTATGTTTTTAACAGACTTTACAGTGCCTGATATGTCTTTATCATCCAATTTGCCAGAAACCTCTTTGCCAATCCAGCCTACATACGTCGTAAACGGATCTTGGTGAGCAACAAATGTAGACATGAGCTGATTCAGCTTGGTGATAGAATCGTTCATATTGGTTTGCTGTTCTAAAGATGAAAATGTTGCGAGCTGTGTGACAAACTCACGGTCATCTAGTGGGTTTGTCGGATCTTGGTTTTGAAGCTGCGTGAGCAATATTTTCAAGAATTGATCTTTACCGAGCGTATCTGTTTTCTTTTCTGCTTTTGAAGAAGTGTCTGTTTGTGCGACTGTTCTATTCGTAGCATCAACTGTTGCCATTAGATTTCCTCCTCTTCTTCATCTGACCCAACAAGAGCATCCAGTACATCTTGGAATTCTGCTTCCTGTTCATCAGGATTCTGGAAATTCTGCCCTTTTGACTGTTGCTGCTTGTTTTCTTCGTTAAATTGTCCAAATAACGGCTGTTCATTTGATTGAAGCGGTATATGGAAACGGTCCACTTGAACCGACATATTCGGAAGCGCCTGTTTGAGCTGCGGCAGGTGATGCTCTAGCAGCTCTTTTGCTGCTTGTGTCGAAGCAGTAATCTTACTTGCATACATGCCATTTTGCTTTGTCAGCTGAATCGTGATAAATCCGAGATTTTCTGGATTTAATCGAACTGTAAAGCGTCCGCTTGAGTTACCAAATGGCGTGAATTTCATTTGCTTCCACGTATTTAGAATTTGCTGATCAACCGTTCCTGGCTTTTCATCACTTGTTTGTGTCTGCTGAACAGGAGCTGCTGATTGCAGTTGAAAAAACTGCTTATGACCAGGCAACAGCGTATGAGTGATCGTTTTTTCAGAAGCAGGTGCAGCAGTGCTTTGTCCTTTGACCACTTCCTTTTTGATGAGCCATTCAAGAGAGGCAGCCCCTTTTGCAGGAGTAGCGAGAGTAGATTCTTGTCTTGGAGAGACCAATTCTTTTAACTCTCCTAAAGCAATCTTCAACTCTTTGTCTGACCCTTTTGCATTGGCCATCATATGGTCGATTAACTGATTAAAGTGTTTCAGCTCACTTTGAGACATCGAATTCAGCTTTGGTGCTGAACCCTGCTGTGAGAAAAACTGCTCTTTTACTTGCTGAATCAGTTTCTCATCTACCCCATTTTTTGAAAGAAAGTGGATGAAATCTTGACCCTTTGCTTCAATATCCTGCACTGTCTTTGCATCAAAGCTGAGCGGCTGTTGATTGAGCAGTTGGTATAAGAAAAAGTGGACTTGAATGAGCTGCTCACTATGTTCAGAAGCTGGCTTATCAGCTTGTTCACCGTAAATGGCTGATTCCATTTTTTGAAATAACTCTTCTAGTGACTTGAGATCAGACGAATCAAGCGTTTGACCTTGAAGTGTTTGAAGGGCGCTAAGAAGGTCTCCGTTGATGCCTTCTTCAGGCGATTGCATCCATTTTTCAATGATTTGCATCGCATCATTAATAGAAAGAGTGGCACCCGCTGTCTCAGCATTCACAAGGCCGCTTTGTGCTCCTGCCCCGCTAAGTAATTGTTTAAACAACCCGCTTGCAGAGGCCATCCCGCTCCCCTTTGGTCCCGCGAGACCTTGAGACGATTGCTGTAAGGCTCCAATATCCAATAGCTTCACTTATTGTCCACCCCCATTTTCACTTTCTTTTTTAGAAAGCTCTTTCGTAAACGTAGCTGCCTTCTGAGGTGTTAGTTTCGCTAATATGTCTGTTAGTTTATTTTTGCTCAGCTCTTCGAGGATCTTCAATGCCTCTTTATCATTTAATTCTGATAAAATTTTGGCGGATTTCCCTGCGTCCATGCTTTCATAGATACTAACAATCTTACCTTTAGGTTTCTGGTTAGCGGCTGCTGCCCCATCAGAAGTTGTCCCTGATGCATTATTACTTGATGTATCGCTTGATGAGCTGTTATTTGATGAACTGTCACTCGAAGACGTATTATTTGCATCATTTTCAGATGTTTTTTCAAGCGAACTGATTTTTTGATTCAGTCTTTTAATCTCTTCATCACTTGTTTTTAAGTCTTTTTGCGCAATTTCAAGCTCATTTTTTTGCTCTTTAATGGTCTTTTTCAGTTCCTTCAATTCTGCATCGTTTTGATTATTATGTGAAGATGACGTTTTTGACGTGTCATCTGAACCAACCAAACTACTGACGCCCGGAATATTTTGGAGCGGTTTCTTTAGATCAAAACCTGCCATAGAAAGGATTGTGCCAGTCACTAACACAAGCACAATCAATGGGATGATGACAATAAACAAGATCCATTGAAATTTACCGCCGCTTGATTCTTTCGTTTTTTCCTTCTTAGGCATTCATCTCGACTCCTAATGTCCTTGAAACATGAATTGGCTGATAGAGATATCATCCATTTCTTTCATTTCAATGGCCTTATGTTCAAGGGAAAACTTTTCATACTGCTTTTCTTTCATTTTTTCAAACTTTTTAAACTCAATGTTTTTTTCAGTTAAATCAGATTGTTTTTCGTTCATTTGATGGCGCTTCATGATCACAAGCTGCTGATAATGCTGAATGGTGTTATCTAAATTGGTCACAAATTGCTGAAAATGACGCATTTCTTGAACACTCATACCACTTCTCAGCTTTTCTTCTTTGCTTTTTTCCATTAATTCTTTCTTACTCATATTTTCATAGAGCTTTTCAGCGACTTGCTCAAATGCCAAAACGGATTGTTGGTACGCTGCGAGTGACTTGTCTTTTTCACTTTCTTTCAGTTCTAAGAGCTTTTGAAATTTGTATTGATATCTCACTGTTTTCGTCAATCCTCTCTATTCATCAAACCGAGCAATACATTCACACTGTCTTCAATAGATACAGCCTCTTCTACATCCTGCTTCAAAAATGAAATCAGATGGGGGTAAGCCTGCATGGCATCATCAATGTCTTTCGAGGAGCCTTTTTTATATGCTCCAATGTTAATGAGGTCTTCAGCGTTTTGATAAGTGGATAAAAGCTGGCGGAACCGGTTGGCCGCCTCCTTGTGATCATGACTTGCAATATTGCTCATAACACGGCTGATACTTTTCAGAATATTGACAGCGGGAAATTGTCCTTTGTTGGCTAAAGCACGATCAAGTACAATGTGGCCATCTAAGATTCCTCTAACTGTATCAGCGATTGGCTCATTCATATCGTCACCATCAACAAGCACTGTGTAAAACGCTGTGATGGAACCAAGCTGATTCGTTCCAGTTCGTTCAAGTAATTTTGGCAGTATAGCGAACACTGAAGGCGTATATCCTTTTGTCGTTGGTGGTTCGCCAGTTGCAAGACCAATTTCTCTTTGTGCCATAGCGACCCGTGTAACAGAGTCCATCATGAACATGACATTTTTTCCTCTGTCTCTAAAATATTCTGCAATAGCTGTTGCTGTATAAGCAGCCTTCATTCTCGTCAGTGCAGGCTGGTCAGAAGTTGCGACGACAACAATCGATCGCTTTAGTCCTTCGGTACCTAAATCCTTTTCAATAAACTCACGAACTTCCCGGCCACGCTCTCCAACAAGGGCAATCACATTTAGGTCTGCTTCTGTCTGCTTAGCAATCATCCCCATTAAGGTACTTTTTCCAACACCACTCCCGGCAAAAATCCCGATTCTCTGACCAGTGCCGACTGTAAGCAAACTGTCGATCACTCTGACACCAACGCCCATTTTTTCACGAATAGGTGGTCTGTCCATCGGATTTGGTGGAGACTGATCTGTCGAAACAGGTGCAAGTCCCTTTGGAAGCATACTGCCGTCCAGCGGTTCACCGAAAGCATCAACAACTTCGCCAATTAATCCAGTCCCAACTTTGACCTTCAGCGACTCACCTGTCGCTTCAACTAGACTTCCTGGTGAAATATTGGATGCTTCTACATAAGGCATGAGCAGAATATGTTCATCTCTAAACCCTACAACCTCTGCTTTTATCGGATCGTGCTTACGCCCCTTTTTATGAATGAGACACACGTCTCCGATAGAACTTTCAGGCCCCTTAGATTCAATCATCAGTCCAACTACTCGATTGACTTTGCCAAATCGTTTATAAGGATCGGCGGTTTCAATCGTTTCTTTTAACACATCGATGTTCATTTGTGATCACCTGAATCAATGACTTCAAGTAGCTTTTCTTTCAACTGATTCATTTGTGTATCAACACTCGCTTCCACTTTTCCAAAGCTTGTTTCTACGTAACAAGTCCCTTTTGGCGCTTTTTCATCCGAGTAAATGGCAAGGTGTGTATCCTTTTGAAGGATTCTGATTAATTCGTCTTTATACTCCATCACGTGATCGTAATGTTCAGGGTCCACATAGATGGAAATATCGTCATATTCTTTCACTTCAGAAATGACCTGCTTCACGAGAGCCAAAAATTGATCTTTCGTGTCCTCAGCCGAATACCAAACGCGTTTAGCGAGTTCAAAAGCCAGTTCCACAATTTTTTCTGCGGAGCTTTCAATTTTTTCTTCGTAATCCTGCTTGGCAAGACTGACAATGTCATTTGCTTGATCAAGAATTGATCGATACTGACTCATCGCATCTGCTTCACCCTTTTGGAAGCCATCTTCGTAACCAGTTTGTTTCGCTTCTTCAATGAGCTGCATTCTTTCTTCTTCAAAATCAGCGCGACGCTGATTGATTTCAGCCATTGTTTTTTCAAGTTCATTATTTGCTTGTTCTACTATACGGCTTGCTTGATCTTCAGCATCACTTAGTACAAGCTGCGATGCTTCTGTTTCATTGATAAGCTCTTCTTCATGATGTTCTTTTTTGAACTCCACTTGCTGCAAAGGAATCGTTTGCCGGCCTTGTTCAGGAGTAACAGATGTTTCATGTTTGATAATCCTAGACAATGATATCGTCTCCTCCGCCTCGAGCTATGACGATTTCTCCAGCTTCCTCGAGTCGTCTTACGATGCTGACAATACGGGTTTGTGCTTCCTCGACATCTCTAAGCCGGACAGGTCCCATAAACTCCATTTCTTCTTTGAACGTTTCGACCATTCTCTGCGACATGTTGCGGAAAACAATTTCTTTGACCTCTTCGCTTGCCACTTTGAGTGCGAGCAATAAGTCATCATTTTCAACATCTCTGATCACGCGCTGAATTGCTCTGCTGTCAAGAGTGACAATATCTTCAAAGACAAACATACGTTTCTTAATTTCATCAGCAAGCTCAGGATCTTGAATTTCAAGTGTGTCTAAAATGGTCTTCTCGGTCGCTCGGTCTACACCATTTAGTACTTCTACAACCGCTTCGACTCCGCCCGTTTGCGTATAATCTTGCGTAAAGGTTGAAGAAAGCTTTTGCTCAAGAATGCGTTCCACTTCATTGATGATCTCTGGAGATGTGCGGTCCATTAAAGCAATACGTCTCGCAACCTCTGTTTGTACATCCTCGCCTAATTCAGATAATATCTGTCCTGCTTGGACTGGATCTAAGTAGGATAGGATGAGCGCAATGGTTTGTGGATGCTCATGCTGGATAAAGTTTAAGATTTGTTCTGGATCCGCCTTTCGAGCAAAATCAAACGGTTTCACTTGAAGCGAGGATGTTAATCGGTTTAAGATGCTGTCCGCTTTGTCCTCACCAAGTGCTTTTTCAAGTACTTGTCTTGCATACATAAGACCGCCTTGTGATATGTAGTCCTGCGCGATGGCGATGCTGTGAAACTCTTCGATGACTTCATCTTTTTTAGCAGTATCTACACTTCGTACATTGGAAATTTCCAGTGTTAATTTTTCTATTTCGTCTTCAGACAGATGTTTGTATACAGATGCTGACACGTCTAGCCCTAAGGAAATCATTAGGATTGCTGCTTTTTGTCTGCCTGTTAGTCGATTTGGATCTTTTCTCGACATGTGTATTCCTCCTAATCCTCGGACAGCCAGCTGCGTAGCAATTTAGCAAAGTCTTCTGGTTTATCTTTTGCCATTTTCTCAAGCTGATTTTTCCTCACCATTTCCTCTGTTTCTGGTTCAGTGTCAATATCAGGAACATGGAGTGGTGTACGTTCATCAAACTCAAACTCTTCTTCCTCTTCTTTTCTGCGTCTACGCACAAGAAGAATAATAAGAGCGATAATTGCAAGTAGTAGCACACCGCCTACAATATAAACCCAGATTGGAATATTGTTTGATGGGTTTTCTGCTGCAGTTTGCTGTTTACCGTCTAATTTTGATACAGATAAAACAATTTTGTTATCTAGGTCTGCTTGAGTGAGCGCTTGACCATTTGTGTATTCTTTATCAATTGACGTGCTAATGATCGTTGAAAGAATCTTTTTAATATCATCTTGCCTTTCAGCTGTTAAAGAGTTCACATCGTTTGCCGTTGGTGGTTCGACCAATGCTTGAATGCCAACATCTCTAATTTTATAAGGGCTCTCTTTGATATCTTTATGAATGCGGTTGACTTCATAGTTGATACGATCTTCGCTCTTTTCGTAATTTCCGCTACCATTCGCTCCATCGGCGCCTTGATAGTTTGTGACATCATCATCGCCTGTTCCAGCGGTTCCACCAGCTGCTGCACCATTTCCTGAATAAGTTTCAGCAATCTTTTCAGCACTGACAGCGATGCCTTGCATGTTTTCTTTATCAACTGGTTCTACAAGGTCTTCTTTTCTTTTCTCTTCAGTAAAATCAATGTCTGTCGTGACCGATACAGCGACTTTTTCTTGACCCATCATTGTTCCGAGCAGCTGTTGAATTTTTCTTTGAAGGTTCTTTTCAATTTCTTCTTTTTTCTGCTGCTGTGCATCCATTCCACTTGCATAGGAATCGGAACTGCTGTTTAAGTCATAGTAGTTGGAATCTTGGTCCATAATGACAATGTTTTCTGTCTTTAAATTCGGTACACTTTTTGAAATAAGATGATAAAGGCCTTTTACTTGCTGCGGCGAGAGCGTGTAGCCACGTTCAACTTGCAGCACAATAGATGCTGATGCATTACTTTGCTCTTCTCCAACAAAAACGGAATCTTTTGGCAAGTTAATCATAACTTTTGAATCTTTAATTCCATCAATCGTGTTGATCAGATTGGACAGTTCTGTCTGAGTTGCGTCTACTTTCAGAACATCAAATTCATTATCTGTTAAACCGAAGCCGGAATTGTTCGCAAAGAAGGAATAATCAATCTTCCCTGTCTTGGGAAGGCCTTGAGATGCGAGTGTTACTTTTAAAGAGTCTGCCTGCTTTTCTGGAACGAGAATCGTTGTTCCATTGTTTGCAAGTTCCGATTTAATTTTTTTGCCATCCAGTTCCTGTTTGATTTGTCCTGCTTCTGACTCAGACAAATCTTTAAACAATGGAACCATTTTTTCAGAAGAAGCAAAGATGCTAACAACCGTAATAATGATTGCTAGGGCAGCAACGCCACCAATCATGAGTGTTTTTTGTAATTTTGATCGATTTCGCCAAAACTCAACTGTTTTTGTTCTTAATTGCATTAAAGTACGATTCATCTTAACCCCCGGTCATTCCATTCAGTCTTTTTTTGTCCGTCAGCACCTCCTACATCTGCATTCTCATAATCTCTTGGTACGCTTCGACTGCTTTATTTCGAAACTCCGTTGCAGCTGTGAGTGTCACACTCGCTTTTTGCGAGGCAATCATGACTTCATCGAGATTGACATCTTTTCCTTGTGCAAGTGCATTTGTATACTGGTCTGATTTTAGCTGTGATTGATTCAATGCCTCAATGGAATTCTTCAGCACATCAGAGAAATTCGTTTGACTTTTAGGTGCAGCCGCATGAACAGACGATGCATTAGTCAATTCACTTGCTTGCTGAGCAGCTTGAAGCTGGAAAGGAGATATTGCGTTAACCAATTCTTTTCACCTTACTTTCCTATTTCTAAAGCTTTCATCAACATGCTTTTATTCGCATTTAGTGCGGTCACGTTTGCTTCATATGACCTTGAGCTGCTGATGAGGTCAACCATTTCCTTTAATGGATCAACATTAGGTGTTTGAACATATCCATTTTCATTGGCATCGGGATTTGTAGGATCATATTGAAGGTTGAATGGAGTTTCGTCTTCTGTAATCTTCGTTGCTTTCACGCCGTTTCCTAATTTACCGCTCGAATTCATGCTTGAGTTTAATATAGATGAAAACGATTCACCTGACGGCTGTAATGTGACGAGCTTACGTCTATAAGGCTCCCAGTTGCCATCAACCTGTTTCGCTCTTGTTGTATCCATATTTGCAAGGTTAGAGGATACAACGTCCATTCTGAGCCTCTGTGCTGTTAGTGCAGAGGCTGAAGCGTTAACGCCTGAAAAAATTGACATCACTTACCTCCTGTCAAAACTGTTTTAAGAGAATTGAATTTTCCACTCATTCTTTCAACCAACGCATTATACTGAATTTGGTTTTTAGCGAGTTCACTCATCTCTTGATCAATATCGACATTATTTCCGTTTTCTTGATATGAAGTACGGTTGCTCGAAACAACTGAATAATTAGACCCTGTTTTAGAAAAATCAATGTGACCTTGGTATGTTTTTTTAGCATCTAACTTGATCGACGCATCGTTTAGCATATCATGAAATGCGACGTTTTTCGACTTGTAGTTCGGTGTGTCTATATTCGCGATATTATTGCTTATGACTTTTTGCTTAACATTCGCTCTGCCCAAGGCATTTTCAAGGTTGCTTATCGTTCCAGAAAATATATCCAAAACCATATACCTCCAATCATATGTATTTCATTCCATTTAATCATGTCGAGATTTGTAAAACCATATGTTCATTGTAAGAAATAATAGGATTAAAGTCTATGATGTATATGTAAAAAAAACTCGTAATATATATCTATTTTACGAATAGGTATAAAGACCTAGATTCAAAGAACTAAGAATTGTAAGGGTTTTCTTGGAAAAAAGAGTGTCATTTTTCGGACAAATCCTCTTTTTTTATAAAAAAAAACCCTTTTCAGCTTGTATTTCTGCTGAAAAGGGGTTTTGATTAATGAGATTTTAAATTTTCAAGTTCGATTAAAAATTTGTTGTTTAACACTTTGATATATGTTCCCTTCATTCCAAGAGAGCGTGATTCGATGACGCCAGCACTTTCTAACTTACGTAAGGCGTTCACGATCACTGAACGAGTAATTCCTACACGGTCAGCAATTTTACTTGCCACTAGAAGCCCTTCGTTGCCATCAAGCTCTTCAAAGATGTGTTCAATGGCTTCAAGCTCACTATATGATAGAGAACTAATTGCCATTTGGACAACAGCTTTACTTCTTGCTTCTTCTTCGATTTCCTCTGCTTTCTCACGAAGGATCTCCATTCCAACAACTGTTGCTCCGTATTCAGCAAGAATTAAATCATCGTCTTTAAATGTATCTTGCAAACGAGACAGGATTAACGTTCCTAAACGATCTCCTCCGCCGATAATTGGAACAACGGTTGTCAAACCTGATTCAAATAAATCACGGTTCTCAATCGGAAAAGCTGTATACTCACTGTTAATGTCAAGATTTGAAGATGTTTCAGGGATGTTGAATAGACTCTTTGTATATTCTTCAGGGAACTGACGATCTTCAAGCATTTTCTTCATACGCGGATTTTCAATCTGCTGGTTGATCGAGTAGCCTAGAAGCTTCCCTCTTCTGCTTAATACGAAAATGTTTGAATCAATGACATCTCTCAATGTTTCTGCCATTTCCTTAAAATTAACTGGTTTCCCCGCTGCATCTTGCAGCATTGAGTTAATAATCCTTGTTTTTTGTAGTAACGCCATATTAATGATCCTCCTAGATTACTTTATTCATTTGTTAAAGTATAAATTGACTTAAGTCTTTGTTATTTGCAATCTTTCCTAGCTTCTCTTCTACATACTGAGGGGTAATGGTCACTGTCCCTAGTGTAATATCAGGCGCCTCAAATGAAAGCTCTTCAAGCAGCTTTTCAAGTATGGTATGAAGCCTTCTTGCACCGATGTTATCTGTCTCCTGATTGACATGATAAGCCACTTCGGCAATCTTATGAATAGCATCGTCAGAAAATTCAAGAGATATACCTTCTGTTTCAAGTAAAGCTTTATATTGCTTTAATAATGCATTATCTGGTTCCGTTAAGATTTTCACAAAGTCTTCGATACTTAATTTATCTAATTCTACACGAATTGGGAAGCGTCCTTGAAGCTCTGGAATCAAATCTGATGGTTTTGCCATATGAAATGCCCCTGCTGCTACAAAAAGCACATGGTCTGTTTTCACTGCCCCATATTTCGTCATCACAGTTGAACCTTCCACAATCGGTAAAATATCACGTTGCACCCCTTCACGAGACACATCTGCAGATGATGCACCACCGCTTTTGGCGATTTTGTCAATTTCGTCGATAAAAATAATCCCTTGCTGCTCTGCTTTATAGACAGCTTCTTGACTAACTTCATCCATGTCAATCAGTTTGGAAGCTTCCTCAGCTGTTAACGCCTTTCTTGCTTCTCTGACGGTCAGCTTTCTGCGTTTTTTCTTTTTCGGCATGAGATTGCCGAGCGCATCCTGCATGTTCATGCCCATTTGCTCCATACCCGAGCCCTGAAGCATATCAAACATGGATGGCTGCTGCTCTTCGACTTCGATCGTCACGTAATGATCTTCAAGTTCGCCCATAGCCAGCTGATGAGCGATTCGTTTTCTTGTCGATTCAAGTTCAACTTCTTCACTTGACTGATCTCGATCACGGTCATCTTCATCAGAACCACCAAACAGCATCTCAAAAGGATTTTTCACAGACTGGCTTTTTTTCTTGCCTGGAACAAGTAAATGAACAAGACGTTTATTTGCTTGTTTTTCTGCTTCTTCTTGCACATCTTTCATCTTGTCTTCTTTGACAATTCTGATCGCTGTCTCAACTAGATCTCTGACCATCGATTCTACATCACGGCCAACGTAACCAACTTCAGTAAACTTCGTCGCTTCCACTTTAATAAAAGGCGCACCAGAAATTTTTGCAATTCTGCGGGCAATCTCTGTTTTCCCCACACCTGTTGGGCCGATCATTAAAATGTTTTTCGGAACGACTTCATCCTTTAGCTTATCATGTAAAAGGCTTCTTCTGTAACGGTTTCTTAAAGCCACCGCCACTGCTTTTTTAGCATCAAGCTGACCAATAATGTATTGATCAAGCTTTTCAACTATCTCTCTTGGGGTAAACGGCTTTTTCTCCATACGTCTCATGTCCTTTCTATTCAAGCTCTTCTAAAGTGATTTGATCGTTCGTGTAGACACAGATTTCTCCAGCGGTTTCAAGAGCAGCCTTTGCAATATCTCTTGCTGTGAGGTGATCACCTGCATGTGTTTTGAGTGCTCTCCCGGCGCTAAGCGCATAATTGCCGCCTGAGCCGATGGCCAAAATGCCGTCATCTGGTTCGATGACCTCTCCTGTCCCAGAGACAAGTAGGATGGTGTCTTTGTTCATAACGATCAGCATGGCCTCAAGCTGCCTCAGCATCTTGTCACTACGCCATTCTTTTGCTAGTTCTACGGCTGCCCGCTTTAAGTTACCACCATATTCTTCAAGCTTCGTTTCAAACTTTTCAAAGAGTGTAAATGCATCTGCTACTGAACCTGCAAAACCTGCAAGCACCTTGCCTCCGAAAAGACGGCGCACTTTTTTTGCCGTGTGTTTCATCACGACAGCCTGCCCGAAAGTGACTTGACCGTCTCCAGCCATCGCACTTTTTCCTTTATGTTGAACGGCAAAGATGGTTGTTGCATGAAATGATGACATGAAAAAACCTCCTTTTAGGATCGTTTAAAAGCCCTTGGGTGATGAGACATGTACGTCTTCTTTAAAGAATCCTTTGATACATGCGTGTACACCTGAGTTGATGATAAATTCGAATGACCAAGAAGTTCTTGAACACTTCTCAAATCCGCTCCCTCATTTAAGAGGTGAGTGGCAAAGGTGTGCCTTAACATGTGAGGATGGATATGTAATGTGCCTGACGCCTTTTTCATTAGTTCAGTGAGAATGAATCGAACGCCTCTGTCTGTAAGAGGCGCCCCGCGCTGATTCAAAAATACATACGCATCAGCACGATCTTTCCCCTTCGCTTTCAGCTTCAGCCTTCCATCCTCTAAATAAGTGATGAGCGCTTCATGTGCATAGGAACCAAAAGGTACATACCGCTGCTTGCTGCCTTTCCCATGAACAAGCACTGTATCCATCGATAAATCAAGATCAGATTCTTTTAATGAACATAACTCACTGACCCTCATACCTGTTGCATAAAGAAGTTCTAAAATCGCTTGGTTTCTTTGCCCAAGCGGTGTGCTGGCATCAGAAACTGTAAAAAGCTCTTTCAGTTCCTCTTCATACAAAAATGAAGGAATTCGCTTATCCTGCTTTGGTAAGCTCACGAGTAAAAAAGGATTTTCTCTCACAAGCTGTTCTCTTAATAGAAATTTATAAAAGCTGCGAAGCGCAGAGACTTTCTTACTAATCGTTCTTCTTGTCAGGCCTTTTTCATAAGCTTCTGTTAAATAAATTCTCGTATCTTGATAGGATACCTCTTCAAAACCGTCTATTCCTTGAACGTTCATAAATCTGACAAACTCTTCAATCGCTTCTGTATATCCTGAGATGGTTAAAGCAGAATAATTTTTTTCAATTTGCAGATATTCAATGAATAAGTGAACAAGACGCTGTTTATTCGTCATTTTTACACCTCTTTAAGGCTTTTAAATGGTATCACATATCTTGCTTTCCGTGCAATGTTTTACTACAGAGATTTCGAAATAGTTTGAATAGTTTCGATTGCGCGCTTAGCGTACTCTGCATAACGCTCTTGTTTGTTTTTTATACGAACACCAAGATCTTTCAACAAACCAAAATTCGCATTCATTGGCTGGAAGCTTTTCTTATTAGTCGATGTGATGTAATAAGCCATGCTGCCGATCGCTGTTTCCTCCGGAAGTGTCACAAGCTCTTCTCCTTTGACAAAACGAGCGGCGTTAATTCCAGCCACTAGTCCAGAAGCTGCGGACTCGACATAGCCTTCAACACCTGTCATTTGTCCGGCAAAGAATAGATCTTCTCTATTTTTAAACTGATACGTTGGTTTTAGAAGACTTGGTGAATTAATAAATGTATTGCGGTGCATCACGCCATAACGAACAATCTCTGCTTCTTCAAGTCCTGGAATCAAGCGGAATACTTCCTTTTGGTCGCCCCACTTCAGATGTGTCTGGAAGCCAACGATGTTATATAAAGTACCTGCTGCATCATCTTGTCTTAATTGAACAACAGCGTAAGGTCTTTTTCCTGTTTTCGGATCTTCAAGTCCTACTGGCTTCATCGGACCAAACAACATCGTTTTCTTTCCTCTTTTCGCCATGACTTCAATTGGCATACAGCCTTCAAAGAAGATTTCTTTTTCGAACTCTTTTAATGGCACAGTTTCAGCAGCAATAAGCGCGTCGTAAAAACGATCGAATTCTTCTTCTGTCATTGGACAGTTTAAATAAGCAGCTTCTCCTTTGTCATAACGTGATTTCAAGTACACCTTATCCATATCAATGCTATCTTTCTCTAGGATAGGCGCCGCTGCATCGTAGAAGTACAAATATTCTTCACCAGTTAACGTTTTTAATTCTTTTGAAAGTGCTTCAGATGTAAGTGGACCTGTCGCAATAATTGTTGGACCTTCTGGAATGCTTTGTACTTCTTCTTGAAAGACTGTCACATTCGGGTGATTTTTGACTCGATCAGTAACGTTTGCTGCAAATTCATGACGATCTACTGCAAGCGCTCCGCCAGCAGGAACTGAGCTTTCATCTGCTGCTGCGATAATCGCTGAATCTAAATGACGCATTTCTTCCTTTAATACACCGACCGCATTTGTCAAAGCGTTGGCACGCAGTGAATTACTGCATACAAGCTCTGCAAATTTATCTGTGTGGTGAGCTGGTGTTTGTTTGACAGGTCTCATTTCATATAAGTTGACTTTAATTCCGCGTTTAGCAATTTGCCATGCCGCTTCACTTCCAGCTAAACCTGCTCCGATCACATTTACAAATTGACTCATTGTACAACTCTCCTATTTCGTAAGTTCTGTTTGATGACACAAAAAAGCAGGTGAACAAGGTTGCCCACCGCTATTTTTGTTGTTCCTCTTTATAATCACAGTTCACACATTGAACTTGCATGCCTTTTTTCAGCTTTTTCTCTACAAGCATATTTTCGCATTTTGGACACTTTCTTTCAATCGGTTTGTCCCAAGAGACGAATTCGCACTCTGGAAAACGATCACAGCCATAAAAAATGCGGCGCTTCTTAGATTTCCGTTCAACAATGTTTCCTTCATGACATGTTGGGCATTTCACACCGATGTCTTTCACAATTGGTTTTGTGTTGCGGCAATCAGGAAAGTTAGAGCAAGCCATAAACTTACCGTATCGACCCATTTTGTACACCATCGGATGTCCACACTCTTCACAGTCAACTCCAGCGTATTCAGGCTCAATCTCAACTTCTTGCATTTCTGCTTCTGCTTTTTCGACCCGTTTTGCAAAGTCTTGATAGAAGCTGTCGATAATGCGAACCCATTCGATCGTACCTTCTTCAACACTATCAAGTTCTTTTTCCATTTTCGCCGTGAATTCCACGTTAATGATTTCAGGGAAGAATTCAATGATTAAGTTGAGAACAATTTCCCCAAGCTCTGTTGGGATAAACCGTTTATTATCAAGTGCGACATAGCCGCGCTTTTGAATCGTATCTAACGTCGGTGCATACGTAGACGGACGGCCTATACCTAGCTCTTCAAGAGTTTTGACAAGTCTTGCCTCAGTGTAGCGCGGAGGCGGCTGCGTGAAGTGCTGTTCAGGTTCGATATCTTTAGAAAGAACCGTATCACCTTCTTTTAGATCAGGCAGCATTTTGTCCTTTTCTTCTAGCTGGTCGTCTTTCCCTTCTACATATACCTTCATGAATCCAGGGAATTTCACTTTGCTCCCGTTAGCACGGAATGTAAGTCCGTTATTATCAAGATCCACACTCATTGTATCAAGAACAGCCGGCGCCATTTGGCTTGCGACGAATCGTTCCCAAATCAATTTATACAAACGAAGCTGATCTCGGCTTAATACATGTTTGACATCTGCTGGTTTTCTTAGCGTAGAGGTCGGTCTGATGGCTTCGTGAGCATCTTGTGCATTTTCATTCTTTTTAACGGTTCGTTTTGTTGTATTTAAGAAATTCTTACCGTACGTCTGATCAATGAAAGCAGATACTTCTTCAATCGCCGTATTCGAAATACGAGTTGAGTCTGTTCTCATGTATGTAATGAGTCCGACTGTACCTTCTTTACCAAGATCAATTCCTTCATATAATTGCTGTGCAATCATCATTGTCTTTTTCGCACGGAAGTTTAATTTTCTTGCAGCCTCCTGCTGTAAAGTAGATGTTGTAAACGGAACAGCTGGGTTGCGTTTACGCTCTTTTTTCGTCACTTTCTCTACGGAGAATTTGCTCCCTTTTAGTTTCGAAAGGATTTCTTTTACATCTTCTTTTGTTTTCAGTGGATGCTTTTTGCCATTGACGCCAAAGAAGCTCGCTTCGAAGCTTTCTTTTCCTTTTAGGAATGTACCGTCAATTGTCCAGTATTCTTCTGGTTTAAACTCATTGATTTCATTCTCGCGATCAATGATCAGGCGGAGTGCAACTGATTGAACACGACCAGCACTCAAGCCCTTTTTCACTTTCTTCCATAAAATCGGACTAATTTTATACCCAACGAGACGATCTAAGATCCGTCTTGCCTGCTGTGCATCAACTAAATCCATATTGATCATACGTGGATGCTTAAAGGAATCTTTAATAGCATCTTTTGTAATCTCATTAAAGACAACGCGGCAGTCAGAAGAGAGGTCAAGGTCAAGGCTATGCGCTAAATGCCAAGCAATCGCTTCTCCCTCTCTATCGGGGTCAGCTGCGAGATAGACTTTCTTTGCTTTTTTCGCAGCTGTTTTCAATTCTTTTAATACGGGGCCTTTCCCGCGAATCGTAATATACCTCGGTTCGAAGTCATGCTCAGTGTCAACACCAAGCTGACTTTTCGGTAAATCTCTTATGTGTCCCATTGAAGCCTTTACTTTATACTTTTTACCTAAATAACGCTCAATCGTTTTCGCCTTGGCTGGCGACTCAACGATGACTAAATAATCAGCCATACTCAAAATCCCCCTTAAGAGGTGTTCTCTCTTTATACATTTCACAATTCATATTTATGTTAATTGCACCTATCTAACAGGCAATCATGAAAAATTCTTTATGATGAACATCATTATAAACACGAAAAACAAAGTGTAAACTTAAATCCTCACTATTATTAAATATTCCTATGTCTTTTGTCAAACGATATTTTTATGAGAGTTCAGTATATTGAACACTGCGGAAGGAGAATTCCTCTAAAATATCCTTCGTAGAATGAACAAGCTTTGCTCCCTGCTGTATAAGTTTGGCTGGACCTGTGGAATTAGGATCAAAGATTGATCCAGCAACGGCAAATACCTCTTTACCTTGCTCAAGTGCTTGATACGCGGTAATGAGTGAACCGCTCTTTTCTTTGCACTGAATCACGATGGTTCCACTTGTGAGCGCACTAATTAAACGATTCCTCAAAGGAAAATGCCACTTTTCTGGTTTGACATAAGGTGGATGCTCAGACAAAAGCAAATGATGCTCGCCCATGTATTCAGCCATTTGCACATGTTCCTTTGGGTATAAGTGCTGAAATCCGCCTGCTATAATACCAATCGTTTTCCCTTTATTCCTCATGCACTCTTTATGTGCAAGTCCATCAATGCCTTTTGCTAAGCCACTGACAATCATCCAATTTTCCTTTACAAGTTCACCAACAATTTTCTTCACACATGCTTCTCCATAAGACGATGGAACTCGTGTGCCTACTACACCTAAACTCTTTTCTTCATTTAAATACGATATGTTTCCTTTTAGGAATAACACAGGGGGAGGATCATAAATATGTTTTAGTGTGTTGGGATATATGGGTGATGTGATGGGAATCATGTGAATGTTTTGCTTTAAATAGGCTTGAACGATGTGTTGAAAAACGGGGAATTCTTTTTCTTCGGCTTGTTTTAGGCGGGTGAAGTCGATTGTTTGTAATGATCGATCCTGTTTGAAATGATGTGTTTCTTCATTTATATATAGCTCAGGATCGACTTTCCACCATTTTGTTAACAAAGAGGGTGAGATGAGGCCTTTTAAGCGGTGAAAAATCATTCTTTCGGACACGTTGTACATACCATTCCTCCTGTTTAAGATAGAAAGAAGAAGACTTGTCAAAGAACAAGTCTTCTTGTGTCATTAATGCGTTTTGCAAGCTTCAAAGAGATTCTTCTCTTTTAGTACTTTAATCAATGTTTCTCCCATGACAGATGGTGTCTCTGCCACTTCAATTCCACATTCACGCATTGTTTTTACTTTTTCATCAGCTGTTCCTTTACCACCAGAAATAATGGCACCAGCATGTCCCATACGTTTTCCTGGAGGCGCCGTTTTACCGCCAATAAAGCCAACAACAGGCTTTGTCATATTTGCTTTTACCCATTCAGCTGCTTCTTCTTCAGCCGTACCGCCGATTTCACCGATCATAATGACAGCATGTGTATCAGGATCTTCATTGAATGCTTTTAATGCATCAATAAAGTTTGTCCCATTGACAGGGTCTCCGCCGATTCCTACAGCTGTTGATTGACCAACGCCAGCTTCTGAAAGCTGATGTACCGCTTCATATGTAAGCGTTCCAGAACGAGAAACAACACCCACATGACCTTTTTTATGAATGTAGCCTGGCATGATCCCTATCTTACATTCTTCAGGTGTAATGACACCTGGGCAGTTAGGACCAACAAGTCTTGTCTTTTTCCCTTCCATATACCGTTTCACTTTGACCATGTCAAGTACTGGAATATGTTCTGTAATACAAATGACTAGATCGACTTCTGCATCAACAGCCTCTAAAATGGCATCTGCTGCAAATGGTGCTGGTACATAGATAACAGAAGCATTTGCTCCAGTTGTTTGAACAGCTTCCGATACTGTATTAAATACAGGAACTCCTTCTACTTCAGTTCCACCTTTTCCAGGTGTGACACCGCCAACAATATTGGTTCCGTACTCAATCATTTGTTTTGTATGGAACAATGCGGTTGAACCGGTAATCCCCTGAACAATTACTCTCGTATTTTTATTAATAAATACACTCATTTAGGTTCCCTGCCTTTCTGCTCTACTTGACTAAAGATACAATCTTTTCTGCCCCGTCAGCCATAGACTCAGCAGAAGTGATATTTAAGCCTGAATCGCTCAGGATTTTCTTCCCTAATTCAACGTTTGTTCCTTCAAGACGTACAACGAGTGGTAATGTTAAGCCGACTTGTTTCGTCGCTTCAACGACACCTTCTGCAATGACATCACATTTCATGATGCCGCCAAAAATGTTCACGAAAATCCCTTTTACATTTTGATCAGATAAGATGATTTTAAATGCTTCCGTTACTTTTTCAGCTGTTGCACCGCCGCCAACATCCAGGAAGTTTGCAGGGTCCCCGCCGTAATGCTTGATGATATCCATTGTAGACATCGCAAGACCTGCACCATTGACCATACAGCCAATATTTCCATCTAGAGAAATGTAACTTAGATCATATTTAGATGCTTCAATTTCTTTTGGATCCTCTTCATCAAGGTCACGGTATTCTAATATATCTTTTTGTCTATATAAGGCATTACTATCAAAGTTTAATTTCGCATCAAGTGCCATGACTTTTCCATCGCCTGTGACAACAAGTGGATTAATCTCAGCAATTGAACAATCTTTTTCAATGAACGCATTGTAAAGACTTGTCATAAACTTAACAGCTTGGCCAACTAATTTTGTTGGAATATTAATTTTAAACGCTACTTCTCTAGCCTGATAGCCTTGCAAACCAATCGCTGGGTCGATGACCACTTTGACGATTTTTTCTGGCGTTTTTTCTGCTACTTCTTCAATTTCAGTACCGCCTTCTTCAGAAGCCATCAATACAATTCTTGATGTCGCTCTGTCCAAAACGAGTCCTACGTAGTACTCCTTTTGGATATCGCAGCCTTCTTCAATAAGTAAGCGTTTTATTTCGCGCCCCTCAGGACCAGTTTGATGTGTGACAAGTGTTTTGCCGAGCAATTCCTCTGCAAACCCTTTCACCTCATCTTTTGTTTTTGCAATTTTTACCCCGCCTGCTTTACCACGGCCGCCTGCATGAATCTGTGCTTTTACGACATATACAGAGCTTTCTAGCTCTTCTGATGCTTTTACTGCTTCATCAGGTGTAAATGCTACTTTACCATTTGGAACTGAAACCCCATATTTTCTTAGGATTTCTTTTCCTTGGTACTCATGGATATTCATTTCCCATCCTCCCAACATATGTAGAAACAAAAAATATAAAATAGACTGCGCTTTCATTTTAAAGAATAAAAAAGAGAATGTCTAGGGTTCTATGTAAAATCGTAAAATCCTTCTAAACATTCACACTTTTATTTTATTAAAAATATAAATTTTTCATCCAAATCACTTATTTTACCTTATTTTTTCATTTTTTGATCTAACCTATAGATAAACGAAAATATTTCTGCTACAGTATCGTATAACGCTTCAGGGATCTCCTCATCCAGTGTTAAGTGGCGCATAAGTTCGACTAAATTACGGTCTTCTTGAATTGGAACTCCCGACTTTTTTGCTTCTTCAATAATATGGTCGGCTACATAGCCACTACCTGTTGCAACGACTCTTGGCGCCTTTTGTTTTTCTTCATCATAATGTAGAGCGACCGCCCTTCTAAGCGGTTTTGAATCCTTCATACTCGTAAGTCCAGCCCTTTCTCGCTGATTTTATGAAAGTGTTCATCTAGAAATTGAGACGGATCTACTGGCTCTTGTCTCTTCTTTGCTGTAATTCCCGTAAGGTTGTATCCTAAGGCATTTAAATTCTCTCGAACAGCTGGAATCATTGGATTAATGGTTCCTTGAAGTTCATGACCAGTTTCAACTGTAATTGACATAACCTTTTGCTGAATCGTACAGTCGATTAATGTTTCTTCGAGGTTTTCCATGTTTAAATAAAACATAAGGCGACACTGAGAAATATCAATGGAACCATCTTTTTTCTTATGTCCTTTTAAAATAAAGGTTAAATCTTGAACACTATGTTTTGAAAAGAGCGGATAAGAGACCATCATTTGGCTGATGGTTTGATTCTCCTGCTGCACAAATAACTGCCCGTTCAATCTATGAAACAATTGATCGACTTCTTTTTTTACGGGCTCTGGTAAATCAGACTGCCTCACATCATTTAAGACGAGCTTTAATTGGTGAAGCTCCTGACTTTTTACATCCTGACTGCCTTTTTCGAGTAGTTTCAGCATACCGATTTCATCACGTACACCTATTGCCTTTTTCATCGTCATGAGTAAATCGAGCACATCGGTTTTATTGCTTAATACGGGTTCCGTCTGCTGCACGACCTGAGCCAATGCTTTCGCCTCTGTTTTTGACAGGAACGGAAATTCTTTTTGGATCACAGATGCTTTTGCATCCGGCTGAGATCCTGCCTGCTGAAGCCCTTGCAGCAATGACGTGAGCTGTTTTAAGTTAGGCTCTTGCTGCCCATCTGCACCTTGTTTCATCAAACTTGTAAGTATCCGCTCAATTTGCTGAGGCGGGATTTTCAGCTCTTTTGGACTTGTTGATTGCTGCACGTTAGATTGAATAACTTGGGTCGTCTGACGCTCTTGAGCTATTGGATTCTGACTAGTTTCTTTTGGTTGAGACAGATTGAACTGAGGCGTTACAGGTAGATTTCCTCCTTGCTTCGCCATCCCTTCTCTCGCTGATAGAAGGACCGATAAGAGCTTTTCTGCATGGACAGTTGTCTCAGCACCTATGACTGATCGAACGGCTTGTGTAAGGGCCTGTGTGGCATCTGAGTGCTTCGGGAGCTGTGTTAAGCGTTCTAGCAGCGCTGTCATATCCTGATGGAGAGCAGAGGATGATTTCACGGCTAAAATGGATTGAAGCACTCCTTCCTGGATCGGCAAGTCTTTCTTTAAAGCAAATAGGAGTGACTGGAGACCTTTTTTTACATCAGCTCCTTGAAACTGTTCGATCCATTTCACTGCCGTTTTTAGCTCTGCTTCATTGATAACGGATTTTTCTTTTAAAAAAGCTGTAGCTGTTAGGATGTTTTCAAGTCCGTTTTTCAGAGAAAGACCTTCTAATAGTTTGGCAGCTGCATCCTTTAATGTCTTAGGATCTTGGTCAAATTGCTGGACTGGCCTTAGTTTATTGAGGCTGCCTCCACCCTCTTGTTCAAATTGGAACCAATAAAATGCGTCTGCTTTGAGCTGAGCCGCTAGCTGCGCTTTTATTTTTGTTGAGCCTATTTGAACAAGGGCCGTATCATCTCCGAGCATTTTCAGTACTTTACCGAGAATCAACCGATGCACATTTTCCTTTCCTTCGGTGTTTAATGGTACAGATTCTGTCGTATTCAGCCGGCTATTCAGTGCTGTATGTATGTCCTCTACTCTTGTCATTACAGGCAGCCTCCTTAGGTCAAAAATTTATGATATAACGGATTTCACCGGCGCAAACGATAATCGATGGATTGGGGTAGCTCCATGTGTTTGAATGGCAGCCAAATGCTCTTTTGTTCCGTATCCTTTATGTTTTTCTAATTGATACTCAGGGTACTGACGCCCGTATTCTTCCATCATCTGATCTCTTGTCACCTTTGCGATACATGCACCTGCTGCAATAGATGCACTTTTTGCGTCTCCTTTGATGATATTCTCCTGGTGAATAGGAAGCGGGAGCGTCATGGCATCTATGAGTAGATAATCAGGTGTATGAGTTAATTGCTCCACTGCCCTCACCATCGCCAGTCTTGATGCTTCGTAAATATTGATTTCATCAATCGTACCCGCATCAACAATGCCGATTCCGATATCAAGTGCTTCTTTCTGAATCAGGTCATAATATGCCAATCTTTTTTTCTCAGATAATTGCTTTGAGTCGTTTAAACCGAGCAGGACTGTATCTTCCTTTAATATGACAGCCGCTGCGACAACGGGGCCTGCTAGCGGTCCTCTTCCTGCTTCATCTATCCCAGCAATACATGTGTATCCCTGCGCCTTCGCATTGTTTTCAAATTGAAGCATCTCATTCCATGCTGCTTGAAGTTGCTGCTGCTTTTCTTTCTCTTTGTGCCACTTTTCTATCAGTTTTTGAACACTTTTTCTCGTATCATCTTTTACAAGTGCATGAATGTATGACTCGTCTTGCGAATGCTTTTCTATCAATTCTTTTATTTGTTTCACTGTGTACATAGGCTTTTTGTCAGCCTCCTTCTTTATATCGGCAGTTTTCCGCAAAAAATAAAGACCCGCATGAGCTGCGTGTCTTTTAGCTTTCAGGCTTCTCAAAAGTGAGGGGACCAAATTTTTCTGTTCGAATATCCCGAATAATGATTTCGGTCGTTTTGTCGTAATTAATAAATCCACCACTCATGAGACAGCCGCGTTTTGTACCTATCGCATCAAACAGCTCAGCCGTATCTTCAGGGATCTCCGTTAGGTCATAGCGCTTTTTTAATCTCTCTGGATAGTTTTCTTCTAGAAAGCGTAGTCCATACACAGCGACATCCTGTAAGTTAATGATAGAATCTTTGATCGCTCCAGTTACCGCTAGCCTGAGTCCTACTTTCTCATCTTCAAACTTCGGCCAGAGGATTCCAGGTGTATCGAGCAGTTCCAATTCTTTCCCTACCTTCACCCATTGCTGTGAGGTGGTAATACCAGGACGGTCTCCTGTTTTGGCAATGTTCTTTTTCGCTAAACGATTGATTAAGGTCGATTTCCCGACGTTGGGAATTCCGATAATCAGCGCCCGAATTGCACGTGGTTTGACACCTTTTGCTTTCATGCGGTCGAATTTTTCTTTTAAGATTTCTTTTGAAGTGGTGATAATCTGATTTAACCCTTGTCCATCGACAGAGTTAATAGCAAGTGACCGAACGCCTTGCTGCTCAAAGTGCGCCTGCCACTCCTTTGTCACACGAGGATCTGCTTTATCTGCTTTGTTTAATAGCATGATTTTGGGTTTGTTCTGAAGGATTTCTTCGATCATTGGGTTTCTAGAGGACATCGGAATTCTAGCATCAGTTAATTCAAATACGATGTCGATGAGCTTTAATTTTTCTGTAACTTCACGTCTTGCTTTTGCCATATGGCCTGGAAACCATTGAATCGTCATATGTGCACCTTCTCTTCTATATCGATTATCTCTATACATTGTACAAAAAAAGAGCCTGTTACAGGTAACAAGCTCTTTCTTTTGATATCATTATCGTCTGATTTCTTTGATACGAGCCGCTTTACCGCGAAGTTCACGTAGGTAGTAAAGTTTCGCACGACGTACCTTACCGTGACGTACAACTTCGATGTTAGCGATTTTTGGTGTGTGTACAGGGAATGTACGCTCAACGCCTACACCGTAAGAAATCTTACGAACTGTGAAAGTTTCGCTGATTCCACCACCACGACGCTTAATTACAACACCTTCAAAGATCTGGATACGCTCACGAGTACCCTCGACAACTTTAACGTGTACACGTAAAGTGTCACCAGGACGGAACGCAGGAAGATCAGTGCGTAATTGTTCTTTTGTGATTTCTTCAATCAAATGTTGCATCGTTTTCAACTCCTTCCAACAGATGCTCATGTCCTCTTTCTTCATTGCAGCGGAACATCGTTTTCAAACTTGAATCGGCAAGCCGTCCAAGTCACAAGTAGTATCATACCATACCTATATGCAGTGTGCAATACAATCTAGTCATTATGAAGCTGCCAAAGCCATCTTTTTTCTTCTTCTGTTAACGTTTTGCAAGAATCGATCAAATCTGGCCGTCTTGTATAAGTTCGCTTCAAAGATTCTTTGCGCCGCCACTCTTCTATTTTGGCATGATTTCCAGAAAGGAGCACATCCGGCACTTTTAGTCCTTTATAATCGGCTGGCCTTGTATAGTGAGGATGCTCTAGCAAACCTGTACTAAATGAATCTTCAATGTGAGACGCTTCTTTTCCAAGCACATGAGGCAAAAGCCTGACCACACTGTCTGCAATCATCATCGCTGGCAGCTCTCCGCCTGTGAGAACGAAATCTCCGATCGAAATTTCATCTGTGACAAGATGCTCCCTGATGCGCTCATCGTAGCCTTCATAATGGCCGCAAATGAACATAAGGTGTTCTTCTTTTGCAAGTTCCTCTGCCTTCTTTTGCGTATATCTTTCTCCTTGAGGACAGACAAGAATAATTCGGGGCTTCTTGCTTGCTTTGTTCGTCAAATCTTCTACCGCATCGAATACGGGCTGTGCTTTCAGTACCATACCAGCACCGCCGCCATACGGATAGTCATCTACTGTTTTATGCTTATGATCCGAATACTCTCTAAAATTGACAACATTGAATGAGACAGCTTCTTTCTCCTGTGCCTTTTTTAAGATCGATGAGTGGAGCACCCCTTCGAACATTTCAGGAAAAAGTGTTAAGAAGTCTATTTTCATTCGTCAATGAGTCCTTCCATCACTTCAATGTGTATGGTTTTGGATGAGATATCGATCTTTTTGACGACAGATGGGATATAAGGAATCAAGGCATCTTTTTTACCTTTTCTTCCGACGACCCAGACATCATTTGCCCCTGGTGTTAAAATCTCTTTGATTTGACCGACCAGCTGATTCTCTTCATCGTATACTTCACAGCCAATGATTTGGTGGAAATAAAACTCTCCTTCATCTAAAGAGCCGAGATGTTCTTTTTCTACTTTTAAGATTGATTCCTTCAATAGCTCTGCTTCATTTAATGAGCTAATTTCTTCAAATGTGAGCAAATCAAACTGTTTATGCTGCCTATGTGATGCGACAGTGACTTTTAGCGGCTCCCCTTGACCTTGCTTAAAGATATAGAGGACGCTTCCTTTTTTGTAACGCTCTTCTGGGAAATCTGTCTTTGACACGACGCGTACTTCTCCACGTACTCCGTGTGTATTGACAATCTTTCCAACATTCAACCATTCTTGTTCCATGTTCTCAATCACCCCTGACGTATTTCCACAATGGTGCCGTCTTTCACGACGATGACATTGTCTTGCATCTTGTCATCCCATTTATCACCTATATTCACTTCAACCAGCGCATCCACTTCTGTCTCTTTCATTTCACTTCCAAGTGGCAAAATATGCAGCTGCTCTACTTGAAAGTCAATTTGCTGGATTTTCTCCTGCCGTTTATCGATGGCTTTTTGAAATTGAGGGATGGCTTCTTGCTGATGTGGTTCTTTTTCATGTTTTTTCAGTTGAAAATATAGTTGATTGCATTCACGCTCTAGTCTTTCTTTTTTCTCCAAAAAAGTCGTTAACAGTTTGTCCTTACTGCTTTCAGTTAATACTTGCATGACGGTGACATGTTGAATGATCTGCATCTTCCTTTTTGTCCCCCTATCCGAAGGCATTTGTCCTCTACAGTATAACGAAAAATAGATTTAAACGTGTAAAAAAAGGGGAGGTCCTAAGCCCTCTCCCTTTTTAGTCAGCAATCTCAAGTTGAACTTTCTTAGAAGACTCTGCACTTGCTGCAAACATGACTGTTCGTATCGCTTTTGCTGTACGTCCCTGCTTTCCAATCACCTTTCCGGTATCTTCAGCATTGACAGACAGTGTGTAAATCACTTGCTCATCTTTTTCTAATGAAGATACGTGAATATCTTCAGGGAAATCAACAAGTGGCTCGACGATGGACACAATCAATTCTTCCAAGGACAGCTCATTCATTATTTGCTGTTTTTCGCATTATGAAATTTTTCAAGAATTCCTTGGCTTGAGAAAAGGTTACGAACTGTATCAGATGGTTTCGCACCATTTTGAAGCCATTTAAGAGCTAATTCTTCGTTGATTTTCACCTCAGCTGGTGATAACACTGGATTGTATGTTCCAACTGTTTCGATGAAACGACCGTCACGTGGTGAACGAGAATCTGCTACAACAATACGATAGAAAGGAGATCTTTTTGATCCCATACGTTTTAAACGAATTTTTACTGCCATTTTACTAGCACCTCCGAAAATATTTCAACAAGATAGTATATTAACAATGATAAAAGGGTTTGTAAAGTGTTTTTTCTTAACAACGGTTTTATCATGTATAACCAATTACATAAATGGTAATTTAAAGCCTTTTTTCTTTCCTTTGGACATGTTGGTCATTTGCTTCATCATCTTTTTCATTTCGTCAAATTGCTTTAAAAGGCGATTGACTTCCTGTACAGATGTTCCGCTTCCTTTTGCAATCCGTTTTCTTCGGCTTGCATTGATGACCTCTGGCTGTTCTTTTTCCTCGGTCGTCATTGATTTAATGATCGCTTCGATGTGATTGAGCTGCTTTTCGTCTACTTGGACGTTTTTGAGCCCCTTCATTTTACCGGCTCCCGGCATCATTTGGATCAATTCATCAAGTGGACCCATGTTACGAACTTGGCCAAGCTGCTCGAGGAAATCATCGAGTGTAAAGCTCATGGTCCGCATTTTTTGTTCAAGCTCTTTCGCTTTATCTTGGTCCACGTTTGCCTGTGCTTTTTCAATCAGTGTAAGCACATCTCCCATGCCAAGAATTCTTGATGCCATCCGTTCTGGGTGGAATGGTTCAATCGCGTCAAGCTTTTCACCTAGCGCGGCGAATTTAATCGGCGTATTGGTGACAGCTCGAATGGAAAGTGCTGCACCGCCTCGGGTATCCCCGTCTAGTTTCGTTAGAACAACACCTGTTAAACCAAGCTGTTCATTGAAGCTTTTCGCTACATTGACAGCATCTTGACCTGTCATAGAGTCAACAACAAGGAAAATTTCTTCTGGATTCGCTACTTCTTTTACTTTCTGAAGTTCATCCATCAATTCTTCATCAATATGAAGGCGTCCTGCTGTATCTAAAATGACATAATCATGGTGTTCTTCTTTCGCTTTTTCGATTGCCTGTTTGGCAATTTCGACAGGACTGACTTGATCACCTAATGAAAACACAGGCATATCAAGCTGTTTCCCAAGCGTTTGAAGCTGCTGGATCGCTGCTGGTCTGTAAATATCTGCAGCCACCATCATCGGCTTGCGATTATGTTTTTTGCGAAGTAAATTAGCAAGCTTACCAGTTGTCGTGGTTTTACCTGCCCCTTGAAGACCAACCATCATAATGACCGTCGGAGATTTTTTCGCTACAGCGATTTTACTCTCTTCTCCGCCCATTAATTCAGTGAGTTCTTCTTTTACAACTTTAATGACCTGTTGTCCAGGGGTAAGGCTTTTCATAACCTCTTGTCCAACTGCCCGCTCACTTACTTTTTTCACAAAGTCTTTGACTACTTTAAAATTGACGTCAGCTTCAAGAAGGGCAAGGCGAACCTCGCGCATCATTTCTTTTACATCTTGTTCTGACACTTTTCCTTTGCCGCGGATTTTTGAAATCGTCTGCTGCAGTCGGTCGGCTAATCCTTCAAATGCCATACTGTGCCGCCTCCTAATCTAATTTCTCAAGCGATTCAATTAAAGCTTCTGCTTCTTCCGTCTGAGCGGAATCTGCTACGAGCTCTCTCATTTTTTGGAGAAGTTCTTTACGCTCTTTAAATTTCTTAAACAAGAGCAGCTTTTCTTCATATTGTTCAAGCATCGCTTCAGTCCGTTTAATATTATCATAAACAGCCTGTCTTGATACTTCATATTCATCCGCAATTTCACCGAGGGAAAAATCGTCTAGGTAGTAAAGCGACATGTAGCTCTTTTGCTTTGCGGTTAACAACGATTGATAGAAGTCAAACAAGTAGTTCATTCTCGTTGTTTTTTCAAGCGTCATGGGCTCTCTCCCCTTTGTTAAGTTCATTCCCTTTACATCAACTAAGTTTACACGGTTCTCTACTGTGTGTCAAGTTTTTATCTTGTCACTTCATAAAGTGGCGTATAAATAAAAATGCCAGCAGATTTTGCCGGCATTTTTGTTAGTCTTCTTGATCAATTACGTCTGAGAATAATCCATACACATACGATTCTGCATCGAATTCTTGCAGATCGTCTACCTTTTCACCTAAACCGACAAGCTTCACAGGGATGTTTAGCTCATTTCGAATGGCAAGGACAATCCCGCCTTTTGCAGTCCCGTCAAGCTTTGTTAAAGCAATTCCTGTCACATTCGTCGCCTTAGAAAATTCCTTCGCTTGCGCCATCGCATTTTGACCCGTTGTTGCGTCAAGAGCGAGTAGCACTTCATGCGGTGCATCTGGAACCTCGCGTTCAATGACTCTCTTGACCTTCTCCAGCTCTTTCATCAAGTTGACTTTGTTTTGCAGTCTTCCTGCTGTATCACAAATAAGGACATCCGCATTTTTCGCTTTTGCTGATTGAACAGCATCATAGATGACCGCTGCTGGGTCAGAACCAGCCGTCTGTTTGACAACAGGGACACCTGAACGCTCTCCCCATACTTCAAGCTGCTCAATCGCACCGGCACGGAATGTATCACCTGCTGCCAAAATGACAGATTTCCCATCATTTTTCAGTTTATTTGCAAGTTTGCCGATCGTCGTTGTTTTCCCAACGCCATTGACACCTACAAATAAAATGATATTTAATCGCCCATCTTCGATATTCAGCGCAGAGATTTGTTCCTCTCCGCTATTGTAGATTTCAACTAGTTTTTCAGAGATGACCGATTGTACTTCACTTGGGTCTTGAATGTTTCTTAGTTTTACTTCTTTCTTCAGCTCATCAATCAGTTCCATCACCGTTGTGAAACCGACATCTGCTCCGATCAGAACTTCTTCTAATTCTTCAAAAAAGTCTTCATCCACTTTACGGTAGCGTGAAATGAGTTCGTTTACTCTTCCTTGAAAGGAGTTTCTCGTTTTTTCAAGTCCATCTTTAAACTTTTCTGATACTGAATCGGTTTGCTGTGTAAATTTTTCTTTTAATTTCTTAAAAAAGCTCATTTGGTTCAAAAACCTCCTTTAATTACTGGACAAGCTCTTTCGTTTCTTCTAGTTTGACGGATACAAGTTTTGAAACACCTGACTCTTGCATTGTCACACCGTAGAGCACATCCGCTTCTTCCATTGTTCCTTTGCGGTGCGTAATGACTATGAATTGTGTTTCCTCGCTGTATTTCTTTAAATATTGCGCAAAGCGGAAAACATTGGCTTCATCAAGCGCCGCTTCTACCTCATCTAATACGCAGAATGGAACTGGTCTGACTTTTAAAATAGAAAATAGTAAAGCGATCGCTGTTAAGGCTCTCTCTCCGCCTGAAAGCAGGCTTAAGTTTTGCAGCTTTTTCCCTGGCGGCTGGGCGACAATATCAACGCCAGAGTTTAGTAAATCGTTTGGATCTGTTAGCTTAAGGTCTGCTCTTCCGCCGCCAAATAATGCTTGGAAAACTGATTCAAAATGCCCGCGAATTTGCGAGAATGTTTCAGAGAAGCGCTTTGTCATCTCTTGATCCATTTCTTCGATCACTTGGAATAATGTATTTTTCGCTTCTGTCAGATCATTTCGCTGTTCTGTTAAGAAGAGGTAGCGTTCATTCACTCGTTCATACTCATCAATGCTGCCTAAGTTTACTGTTCCTAGCTCTTCAATGGCTAATTTGATCAGCTTCACTCGTTTTCTTGCTTCATCTGGCGATAGCGTCAGATGATACATCTCTTTTGCCCCTTCAAACGAAAGTGCATACTCTTCGTTCAAATAAGCGATGAGGTTGTCGAGCTCAACTTCCATACGGCCAAGCTTAATTTCTTCATCTTTTAAGCTTGTGGTGAGCTGCTTGTAAAGGCGTTTTTGTTCTTTCAGTTCACGTTCAGCAAATTCTAACGTTTCAGAAAGAGCAAGACGCTGTTTACGCCGCTCTGAAATGAGTGCGGTTGTTTTGTTTTTGTTTTCCAATTTCTCTTTCGCCGCTTCTTCCAGCTGTTCTGCCCCGCTTGAGCTAGACGTCATTTCACTTGTTAAGAGTGACAGATCTTCTTTTGTTTCCGTCAGCGTTTGTTCAGCCTCTTCTAATTCGGCCATTAAGCTCGAAAGCTTTTCTTGTTCATTCGCTAAGGACTGCTCTTTTTTGGCAAGGGAGATTTTCAGCTCTGTTAATTCGGCAGAAATGGTTTCTTTCGTTGAGCTTTGGGTCTGCTTACGCTTTGTTAATGTATTGATCTCTTGATCTAGGGTGGTCAATTTCTCCCCTATCGAAACTTCAAGAGCTGCCTGCTCTTTGTCCTTATCTGTAAGTTCAGTAGAACGTAGCTGCAATTCTTCTTTTTCTTGATCATAAAGTTCAAGGTGAGCATTAATATTTTTTTCTGCTACTTGCAGTTCGTATAGCTTCCCTTTGAGCTCTTGCTGCTGTTCTCGAAGCGTTTCTCCCCGCTGACGCAGTTCGTTTAATTGGCTTTCGTTTGCTGCAATCAATTGCTTCGTTTCTTTTGTTTCCTTTTCAAGGATCGTTGTTTTTTCTTCCATTTCAACGAGCTGTTTTGTTAATGTTTCAATCTCCCTGCTTCTTGAAAGAAGGGAGTTGTTCTTTTTCTTTACACCGCCACCGGTCATTGAACCGCCTGGGTTTACGACATCGCCATCAAGGGTCACGATGCGATAACGATGACCAAGCATTTTTGCGAGTTCATTGGCGCCTTTTAAGTCTCTAACGATCAGAACCGTTCCAAGCAAGTTCTGTATGACCTTTTGATACTTTTCGTCAAAGGAAACAAGGTGACTTGCTACACCGATAAATGCAGCATGTTGCTCGGCTGTTTGGACGTCTCTATGCTGAATGGTTCTTTCTTTGATCACATTCATTGGCAAGAAGGTTGCTCGTCCAAAGGAGTGCTGCTTTAAGTATGCAATTGCTTGTCGCGCTGCGGCTTCATTTTCTGTGACGACGTGCTGCGTTGCTGCACCTAATGCGATTTCAATCGCTGTTTCATGCTGCTGATCTGTTTGAATCAGCTCTGCAATGGCACCGTGAATACCGCCTAACCGTTCTTTTGCCTTTAAGACCTCTTTCACTCCTTGGAAAAAGCCTGAGAAGTCTTCCTGCATGGATTCTAGCATCTCTTTTTTTGACTTTGCCTGCTGCACATATTGATAGACTTGATAAAGAGCCGTTTCTTTTTTCTCGTATTGACGTTTCATTTGCTCAAGCTTTTGTTCCGCTTCTCTAAACCGCTTGACCTGAGCCAAAATGTCTTCTTCTAGGGCTGAAAGCTGCTGCTCAGCCTCTGTTTTTTTCTCTTTGACAGACACACGCTCTTCAATGTGTTTTTGGTTGTTTTGTGTGAGCCGATCCAGTTGCATAGCCGCTTGGCGCTGCTGTTCTTCTAACAATTTGCGTTCATTGCGGATGGAAGCCTGTTCATTGAGCAGGTCAAAATAATCGCTTTTTAGCTGTTCAATTTGACCTTCTACATCCTCACTATGAAGCGACAGTTGATGCTGCTTCGTTTTCACTTCATCTTTTAGCTGTTGCACTTCTTTTTGAAGGCGATCCCGCGTGATTTTCTGCTGCTGAATCTTTTCGGTTAGCTGCGCCTGCTTTTCAGTTAAGCGAATGAGCGTTTCTTCTAGCTGTCCCTGGTTTGCGGCAGCATTTTTCTTCCGTTCTTTTAGTACTTCTTTTTTGCCTTCAAGCTTTTCTAATTCCTCACTTGTGAAAAGAAGAACTTCTTGCAGGTCATTAATTGATTCGTCAAGCGCTTGAATGCGATCTCTTGATTCTTCAATTTTTGCTTCTTTTGCTTGAATCTCTGTGGATTGCTTCATTTCATCTTGTTTGAAGCGCTCGACAGCTTCACAAAGTGTTGTCCATTTTTCATGAAGTGCTTCAATGTCATGGACAGTTAAGGCGATTTCGACATTTTCAAGCTCTTCTTTTTTTTGCAAATAGTCCTTTGCAATAGATGCCTGCATTCTTAATGGTTCTACTTGATCTTCTAGTTCATGCAGAATATCTTCTACTCGGTTTAAGTTGTCCTGCGTTTCAAACAGTTTATTCTCGGCTTTTTTCTTTCTTGTTTTATATTTCAAAACACCAGCCGCTTCTTCAAATATGCTTCTTCTCTCTTCTGCCTTACTAGATAGAATTTCTTCTACTTTTCCTTGGCTGATGATCGAAAAAGCTTCCTTTCCAAGACCTGAATCCATGAAAAGATCAATGATATCCTTTAAGCGGACAGATTGATTGTTTATGAGAAATTCACTTTCTCCTGATCGATAGACTCTTCTTGTCACACTGACTTCGTGAAAATCGATCGGTAAAAAGTGATCTTCGTTATCTAATGTTAAAGTCACTTCTGCTAGATTGACTCTTTTTCTTGAGTCGCTTCCTGCAAAAATGATGTCTTCCATTTTTCCTCCGCGGAGGCTTTTCGCTGATTGTTCTCCAAGTACCCAGCGGATGGCATCGGTAATATTACTTTTGCCGCTTCCGTTTGGTCCGACAACAGCTGTGACCCCTTTGACAAAGTCCACGGTCACTCGCTGCGCAAAAGATTTGAATCCTATCACGTCTAAACGTTTGAGGAACATGAGAGTGATCCTCCTTATGTATTTAAAGTACTATCATCTTACCATATGAAGTGAAAAAAGATGATGGAAAACAGAGTGAAATCCCCCTGAATCACGAGGGGGATTTTATTGGTTCATATGATGTTTCTGCAATTTAGCAAGTGCTTCCTGTGCAGCATGCTGTTCTGCTTCTTTTTTACTGCGACCATTTCCAATTCCAAGCACTTCTCCGCGAAGGGAGACATTTGCTTCAAATTCCCGGTTGTGTGCTGGTCCTTTTTCATGCAAAATGCGGTATTCCAGTACACCTTTTCCATCACGCTGAACGAATTCCTGCAGCTGGCTTTTAAAGTCCATGACATGCGAGAACGCTCCATCATTAATTTTCGGATAAACATAGGCTTCTAGGAAACGTTCTACTGGCTCAAGCCCTTGATCTAAATAAAGTGCTCCGATAAATGCCTCGAATACGTCTGCTAAAAGCGCTGGACGTTTTCTACCGCCTGTCATTTCTTCGCCTTTTCCTAAAAGTACAAGGTCTCCGAAGGACAGCTCATGTGCCAGAGACACAAGTGACGGTTCACATACGATCGCTGCTCTTAGTTTTGTTAAATCTCCCTCGCTCATCGCAGGGTATTTCGCAAATAAGAATTGAGAGATGGTCAATTCCAAAACAGCATCTCCTAAAAATTCAAGTCTTTCATTATCCTCGTATGGTTTTTTCCGGTGTTCATTCACATAAGAGGAATGCGTAAACGCTTGATATAGAAGTTTTTCATTTTGAAAGTGTACAGAAATACGCTGCTGGAATTCTCTAAATTGCTCTAGTTTTTTGCTCTGTTTCTGTTTGTCTTTATATTGTTTTGGCATAGCAACCTCCAGGTAGGCTTAATCGCCTTTAAGGATACTGATTATATGGAGTCTCTCTTTCTACATGCAAGGAAACATTGCTCCTTAGCATCTGAAAAAGGCTGACAATTGATCAGCTGAATATGTTGAAACTAACATAAATTTTGAAAGTCCCGTCATGAAAATAGACGGGACTTTGTTACGCTTATTGCTGGCTATTTATGTAGTTCACAGCGTCACCGACTGTTGCAATTTTTTCAGCATCTTCGTCAGAAATTTCCATATCGAACTCATCTTCAAGTTCCATAACTAGCTCAACTACATCAAGGGAATCAGCGCCTAAATCTTCTTTAAATGAAGCTTCCATTTTCACGTCAGCCTCATCAACGCCAAGGCGGTCTACAATAATTTTTGTTACACGCTCTAATACGTCTGCCATTGCCTTTCACCTCCCCTCAAAGTATTATAGTTGATTCGTTTTTAAAAAACTAGAGAAAACCTAATGAAATTTTGATATTTCTTAGGACATGACCATTCCGCCATCTACTTGGATGGTTTGGCCTGTAATATAACCTGCTCCTTCTGAAGCTAAAAAGACAACAACGTTACTAATATCTTCAGGTGCACCAAAGCGGGCAAGCGGAATCTGCTTAAGCATTTCAGCCTGTACATTCTCATCAAGTTTGTCTGTCATATCTGTTGAAATAAAGCCTGGTGCTACTGCATTAACTGTAATATGACGGGTTGCCAGTTCTTTTGCTGTTGTTTTCGTTAATCCGATGACACCAGCTTTTGCTGCAACATAGTTTGCTTGTCCAGGGTTTCCACATACGCCAACCACTGAAGCCAAGTTGATGATTCTTCCGCTGCGCTGTTTCATCATTTGACGAGTCACGGCTTTTGTACAGTTAAAGACACCTTTTAAGTTTATGTTAATGACGTCATCCCATTCATTTTCTTTCATTCTCATAAGCAGGTTGTCTTTTGTAATCCCTGCATTATTAACAAGGATGTCAATTGAACCAAATGTGTCAATCGCTTGCTTCATGAGCGCTTGTACTTCTTCAGCATTTGAAACATCAGCTTTAACGGCAAATGCCTGCTGGCCAAGTGCTTTGATTTCGTCTACGACTTCGTTTGCTTTTGCTTCGTTTCCAGAATAGTTGACGACAACATTTGCACCATTCTTTGCTAAATCGATCGCGATAGAACGGCCAATTCCGCGTGATGCGCCTGTTACAACGGCTGTTTTATTTGTAAGCATCAAGAATCCTCCTTCAATGTTTCAATAGCTGCTTCAATTGTTTCCTGATCTGAAACTGAAATGGTTGTCAGGCGGCGATTAACCTTTTTCACTAGACCTGAAAGCACTTTGCCCGGACCAATTTCAATAAACGTTGTCACGCCTAAATCAATCAGGCGTTCTACGCTTTCTTCAAATCGAACAGGAGAATACAATTGTTCAATGAGCTTTGTTTCAATAGCATCACGAGATGTGACGATGTCTGCTGTGACATTTGAGATCACTGGTGTTTTGGCATCTGTAATGTCTAGCTTTGACAAAACATCTGTGAATTTTTCAGCGGCTGGTTTCATTAAGGCAGAATGGAAAGGTCCGCTCACTTCAAGGGCAATCGCACGTTTTGCACCCTTTTCTTTCGCTTTCTCTGAAGCAAGTTCGACACCCTTTGCTGTACCAGAGATCACAATTTGACCAGGACAGTTTAAGTTAGCGAGTTCTACAAGATGACCGCTCTCTGTCACTTCTTTTGTCACTTCTAAAAGCGCTGTTTGATCTAAGCCTAGGATCGCTGCCATAGCGCCTTCTCCTGCTGGAACAGCTTCGTTCATTAATTCGCCGCGCTTTCTCACTGCATAGACAGCATCTTGAAACGAAAGTGCGCCTGCTGCAACGAGGGCCGTATATTCCCCAAGGCTATGTCCTGCTGCGTAATCTGCTTTGATTCCGCTCTCTTCAAATTTCTTTAAGATGGCGATACTTGTGGTTAAAAGAGCTGGCTGCGCGTTATAAGTGAGCGTCAGTTCTTCTGCATCTCCTTCAAAAATCATTGAAGATAAGTCAAAACCGAGGGTCTTGTCTGCTTCTTCAAATACAGCTTTAGATACTGCCTCTTGGTCAAATAAATCTTTCCCCATGCCAATTTTTTGAGAGCCTTGGCCAGGGAATAAAAATGCAATTTTAGTCATGATGTTTTACCTCCATTAAGACTCGTTCGTGGTTTCTTTTTGGACTTCTTGATGAATGATGGCTGAAACGTCTTTTTCTACGATATCACGTGCCTGACGAATGGCATGAAAAATGGCGTTTTCATCAGAGGAACCGTGCGCTTTAATGACAGGTGCCTTTAAACCAAATAAAGCGGCACCGCCATATTCGGAGTAATCCATTTTAGATTTCATCTGCATTAATTTCGGCTTCATCATGCCAGCCGCTATTTTTGCTGTGAAGCTGGATGTTAATGTTTCTTTCAGCATTTTAAATACAGAAAGGGCTGTGCCTTCAATCGTTTTCAGGGCGATATTTCCTGTGAAACCATCTGTGACAACTACATCAGCTACACCTTCTAATAAATCACGAGACTCCACATTTCCTACGAAATTCAAGTCTGATGCTTTTAACAATTCAAAGGTTTTTTTCGTGAGATCGTTGCCTTTTTTATCTTCTGTTCCTACATTTAACAATCCTACACGCGGATTGCTCTTTGGAAAAACACGCTCTGCGTAAATTGAACCCATTATGGCATATTGCACAAGGTGTTCTGGTTTGGCATCAACGTTAGCACCGACATCTAGTAATAAAAACCCGCTGCCATCAAGTGTTGGCAGTGTAGGAGCAAGTGCCGGTCTATCGATGCCATCAATTCTTCCTACGATAAACAGTCCTGCTGTCATGAGTGCGCCAGTGTTTCCTGCTGAAATACAAGCATCTGCTCGTCCTTCGGATACTTCTTGCGCCATTTTCACCATAGATGAATCCTTTTTACGCCTAACTGCACGCACTGGTTCATCTGTCGGTTCAATGACTTCTTTTGCATCTAAAATCGTGATGCGCTCGTTGTTTGTTATGTATGGTTTGATTTTACTTTCATCGCCGACAAGTGTAATCTCGATATCTGAAAATGCTGTTAAGCTTTTTTGCACACCGTCAATAATGGCTTTAGGGGCATGGTCTCCCCCCATTGCATCGACTGCAATTCTCATATTACGTGCCACCTTTTACTTTTGTTTTGAGCGATACATGACAAAGTCACCTGAGAAGACAACTTCCTCACCGACATAGCTGTTCACTTCAACTACAGTTCTGCCTTTTTCTTTATCATGCGAGGCTACTTTGGCTTTTGAGACAACTCGTTCGCCTTGTTTAACCTGCCTTGTAAATTTAATATTCGCTTTTGCTGTTAAAGCCAGTTCATCGTCAATGACCGCTACTGCAAGCGAATTTGCCTGGGCGAAGAGATGATGTCCCCTGGCAATTTGGTTTCGGCTAAATACATGCTCTTTTCTCACTTCTAAAATGGAAATGGCTTGATCATCAAGCTCTACATCAATCATTTCTCCAATCACTTCATCCAGTGGAAGTGACTTCACTTCATCCTCTAATGTCTTTTCGGCCACATGCTTAATTCTTTCGCGTAATTCAGGGATTGACAATTCCAAACGATCCAGACGAACCGTTTGAATGCTTACACCGAATTTAGTTGCCAATTCTTCATCAGTAATGAACGGAGTCGAGCTGATCGTTTGCTGGAGAAGCTTTTGACGTTCTTTTTTATTTAGTTTCATATGCAGACACCATCCGTACATTTATGACTAGGTACTAATAGTAGTATATAATCTCATAGGTGATAAATCAATCCTTGTTTCAAAAAGACAAGAAAAATCCTCCAGCGCTTGATCAGCTTAATTTATCTCCGCCCAGCACCCCGCTGTCTACCAGCGTTTGCCGAAGTTCTTTGTATTCCGGATCTGCCCAAAATGCATCTGACTGCACAAGTTCTGCCGCATCTTTTCTAGCGGTTTCCAGTGCTCTGTAGTCATGAACCATATCGGCTACTTTAAACTCAGGCATACCGCTTTGTTTTTTACCGAAGAAATCACCGGGACCTCTTAGCTCTAAATCCTTTTCAGACAGCTCAAAGCCGTCGGTTGTTTCGGACATAATCCGCATCCGCTCTTTGCCGGTTTCTGATTTTGGATCCGCCATTAAAACACAAAATGATTGATGCTCTCCGCGTCCAACCCGGCCTCTGAGCTGATGAAGCTGAGACAGTCCGAAGCGGTCTGCATCGTAAATAACCATGATGGTCGCATTGGGTACGTTGACGCCCACTTCAACGACTGTTGTTGAAACGAGAATTTGCACTTCATTTGCTGTAAAGTCTCTCATCACCTGATCCTTTTCATCACTCGTGAGTTTCCCATGCATTAAGCCGATCGACCACTTACCGCGGTATGCCTCTGTCAGCATGCTGTGGACATCAATCGCATTTTGCACATCGAGTTTGTCTGATTCTTCTATGAGCGGACAAATAATGTATGCCTGTCTTCCTTTTTTCAGCTCTTTATCTACAAATGCAAGAATCCTCTCAAGCATGTCATGCTTGACCCAATACGTTTCGATCTGTTTTCTGCCGGCTGGTAATTCATCAATGACGGACACATCCATTTCTCCAAAAACAGTGATCGCAAGTGTGCGCGGAATAGGTGTGGCCGTCATGAACAAGACATCTGGGTCCTGTCCTTTACTTCTTAGTTTTTTCCGTTGTTCTACGCCAAACCGGTGCTGCTCATCTGTAATCACAAGACCGAGCTGCTGAAATTCGACTTCGTCTTGGATGAGCGCATGCGTTCCGACTAATATATCAATCTCGCCCTCTTTTAAACGTTCCAGCAATTCTCTGCGGCGCTTTCCCTTTACAGAGCTTGTTAGTAGAGCGATATTGAGTCCCCATTTTTCAAACAACTGATAAAGGGAATCAGCATGCTGCTCTGCCAAAATCTCTGTTGGAACCATTAATGCACCTTGGTAGCCGGATAAATGAGCGGCATATAGTGCAATTGCTGCAACAGCTGTTTTCCCTGAGCCTACATCCCCTTGAAGCAGTCGGTTCATCCGGTATGGGGACGCCATATCAGACATAATTTCATCAAGCACTCTTGATTGTGCCTTTGTCAGCGGAAATGGCAGGCTGTGAACAAACTCAAAAACAGCCTCTTTAGAAAACGGATGCTGGATGCCCGATGTTTTTTCTCGTTCTTTCTTTCTGATAGCCTGCATCTTCAGCTGGAAAATAAGAAATTCCTCGTACACAAAGCGTCGTCTTGCTTGCTTGAGCGAGTCTCTTGTTTCTGGCAGATGAATGGTTTTTAATGCTTCCTGATAGGACATAAGTTTATAGGTAGAAACAAGCTGCTTTGGCAGTGGATCTTCAGCTTTATCTACATAAAGTGACAAGGCTTGTTTGACAAAACGCCTCATCATCTTCACGGTTACATTTTCTTTGACTGAATAAACAGGCTCTATACTGCCATCTTGCTCGTGCGTCCCTTTTTTAAATTCCTGCACCATGATCGATTGACGGTTTTTATCCCATTTCCCAGTGACGGATACCGTATCACCTAACACAAGGCTTCTTTTTAAATAGGGGCGATTAAAGCAAATGGCTGTGATGAGGAAACGCCCGACAAGCAGCCTGAATGTCAGCCTGCTTCGTTTTTTTCCATAATAGGTGAGGACGGGCTCACTGTGTACTTTTCCTTCAACTGTGACACGTTCGTCATGCTTTACTTCTTCTAAGTTACGAAGCTCATAGTCGTCATATCGATAAGGAAAGTAGCCAAGTAAATCGGCTACTGTGTGGATCCCAAGTTCATTAAGTGTTTTTTCGGTTTCTTCTCCAATCCCCTTGAGGACTGAGACGTTATCTTGCAGTTTCTGTATCACGAGATGAGGTCACACCTCCGAAAATCTTCTTTTCAAGCTCCCTTGCTGTCGGTGTCGCAGCAAGTCCGCCTTGTGCTGTTTCGCGAAGTGCCGTTGGCATGGTTTGACCGATTTTATACATCGCATCAATAACTTCATCACACGGAATTCGACTTGTGATGCCGGCAAGTGCCATATCTGCTGCGATCATTGCATTTGATGCACCCATCGCGTTTCGTTTTACGCAAGGTACCTCGACAAGTCCAGCGACTGGGTCACAAACAAGTCCAAGCATATTTTTCAGTGTAATCGCCATGGCTTCAGCAGATTGCTGAGGTGTACCGCCTGCCATTTCAACAATGGCTGCTGCCGCCATCCCTGAGGCTGAACCTACCTCAGCCTGACAGCCGCCTGCTGCACCAGAAATGCTCGCATTATTGGCCACAACAAAACCAAATGCGCCAGAAGTGAATAGGAATCTGACCATTTGTTCCTTTGTTGGCTTTAATGTTTGTTTTACTGCAAATAATGTCCCTGGCACCACACCTGCTGAACCTGCTGTAGGCGTTGCACAGATCGTCCCCATTGCGGCATTGACTTCATTTGTTGCCACTGCCTTACTGACAGCATCTAATATCGTATGACCAGACAGTGTTTTGCCAGATGCGATATACGCTTGAAGTTTGACCGCATCTCCGCCCGTTAAACCCGATAATGATTTCACACCTTTTAGCCCGTTTTCTACGGCCTGTTCCATCACTTCTAGGTTGCGGTACATCTGGGAGAAAATATCTTCACGTGACTTCCCTGTCACTTCCATTTCTTGCGTAATCATGATTTCTGAAATGGAGGTATTCCGTTCTTCTGTTAGCTGTACGAGTTCTTTGACGTTTTTAAACATCATTCATAACCTCCTTGTTGTTACTCTGCAATTTGTGTGACTTGAATAATGTTTGGCAGTGTTTCAAGCTCTAATAGGACAGCTGGGTCAATATTTTGATCCACTTCGATGGTCATCAGAGCTTCTTGCCCGACATCTTTACGCGCCACTTCCATATGACCGATGTTGATGGCAAATTTCGCTAACACGTTGGCGACTGCTGCAATCGTGCCATAGCGATCGTTATGAACCACAAGAATAGCAGGATGATTCCCTGAAAGTCTGAGCTCAAAGCCATTCAGTTCAGTGATTTCAATTTTACCACCGCCGATGGAAATCCCGATTAATTCAAGGCTTCCATTTGCATCTGATATCTCTACTTTTGCTGTATTCGGATGCGCTGGCACTGCATCTTCTTCTTTAAATTCAATATCGATCCCTTTGCTTTTTGCAATATCGATCGCTGTTTTGATGCGTTCATCAAATGTATCAAAGTCAAGAACGCCGCCGATAATGGCGACATCTGTACCGTGTCCTTTATACGTATCTTTAAAAGAGCCATAAAATGAAACGACAATTCGTTTCGGCTCTCTTCCGAATAAGCTGCGAGCCACTCTTCCTATTCGAGCCGCACCCGCTGTGTGCGAACTTGATGGACCAATCATGACGGGTCCAATAATATCAAACACACTTCTAAATTTCATAGGTCTTCCCCTCTCATAACCACTCACATATTGGTTTGGTTCTTTCTTTAGACTAATGGATTCAATCGTTTCCCGCAACTCATTTCACCGTTGAATCGTTAGTAAAAAAATGCAAAAGAAGAAGAAGGGCTTTATTTGCCCTTCTTTCGTTATTCTACAGCCAAAATATATGAATAAAGCGGCTGTTTTCCATCGTGGACTTCAACTTCTATATCTTCAAATGTTTCTTCAATAAAGGTTTCTAACTCGTCCATCTCTTCAGACGATGCATCTTCCCCTTTAATGATCGTAACAATCTCATCATCTTCTGTCACCATTTTGGTCAAAAGTTCCTTAGCTGCATCTAATTGATTTTTCGCCGTTAAGGTGATTTTTCCGTTATAGAGACCCATATAATCTCCTTTGGCAATGTCGATTCCATCGATTTGGGTATCTCTCACTGCAAAGGTGATTTGGCCGCTTTTCACGTGGTCAATGGCTTCTAGCATCGCAGCTTCGTTGTCTTCATTTGAAGCTGCTTCATTAAGAGAAAGAAGTGCCGACATTCCTTGAGGAACGGTCTTTGTCGGAATGACCACAACCTCACGATTTGAGACAGTTGCCGCCTGTTTCGCTGCCATGACAATATTAGAATTATTAGGTAAGATAAAGACGGTTTCGGCATGTACGCTTTCAATTGCTGTGACAATGTCTTCTGTGCTCGGGTTCATTGTCTGTCCGCCTTCAATGACGACGGAAGCTCCGATACTTTTAAACAAGTCAGCAATTCCTTCTCCCATTGCGACACTGACGACGCCAAAGCGCTGTTTTTCAGCAACAGCAGATGCCTTTGGTGTAGCAGCAGGTGCATGTTCTTTTTCTTCGTTCACAATTGAGCTATGCTGCTCTCTCATGTTTTCAATTTTCATATTGATCAGGCTGCCGTAGCGCTGTGCATAGGATAAGACATCCCCAGGCTGCTCTGCATGAATATGAACTTTTGCCAGCGTTTCATCTGATACCACAAGAAGTGAATCTCCGAATTCGCTTAAGTCTTCTCTGAAAGCATTCTCATCAAAGGACTGTTTGTCTTCTTCAAATTTCACCATAAATTCAGTACAATAACCAAATTCGATATCTTCAGTGTTCATATGGCTTTGTGCACTTTTATGATGCTCTGCACTGACAAGCTCTTTTAACGTTGGCAAAGAGGCCATCTTTGAAGGAAGTTCCTCTCCTCTTAATGAAGCAAGGAAACCTTCATATACGCAGAGAAGTCCTTTACCTCCACTATCGACAACGCCTACTTCTTTTAACACAGGAAGCAGATCTGGCGTTCGATCAAGTGATGCTCTCGCTTCCTCAATCGTTAACTCAAGAACGCGGTCAATGTCATTTTCGGTTGCTGAAACAGCAACCGCTTTCTTTGCTGCATCCTTTGCGACCGTTAAGATGGTCCCTTCAATCGGCTTCATCACGGCTTTATATGCTGTATCGACACCTGCCTGTAAGGCAAGGGCAAATTCTTTTGCATCAATCATTTCTTTTTGTTCGATTTGTTTACTGAAACCTCTAAAGAGCTGTGATAGGATAACGCCTGAGTTCCCTCTTGCTCCCATCAATAGCCCTTTTGACAAGGCCACGCCGACCTTCCCAATATGATCGGTATTTGTTTCTTCAACTGCTTTTGCCCCTGAAGTCATTGACAAATTCATATTTGTCCCCGTGTCTCCGTCTGGCACTGGAAAAACATTTAACGCATCCACAATTTGTGCGTTTTGAGAAAGATGGTGAGCACCTGCAAGAATCATTTTTGCAAATGAGCGGCCATCAAGATTTCTAATAGACAATATATTTCCTCCTTACTACGGGTTCGTAACTCTTACTCCTTGTACATAAATGTTGACCGAATCAACAGAAAGTCCAACTGTGTGAGAAATTGTATATTTGACTTTCGTTTGAACATTATGTGCGACTTCTGATATTTTTGTACCGTAGCTGACGATGATGTACATATCAATATGAATGCGGTCTTCTTTTTGACGCACAAGAACACCCCGGCTGAAGTTCTCTTTGCGGAGAATATCCGTCAAGCCGTCCTTGATTTGATTTTTGGACGCCATCCCAACAATACCATAGCAATCGATCGCAGCGCCTCCTGCCACCATTGCAATGACTTCATTTGATATATCAATTTGTCCGTATTTCGTTCTAAGTTCAATGGACACATTGGTTCCCCCTTTTTGAGAAATTGCCCTGAGTTATCACTATTTTACTATAAGACCCTTCTTTTTAAAAGAAATCATTCAATCCGACCCAATCCTACTTATACTATAGCCTTGATTTTTTATCAAGATGTCAAGGTATTTTTCTTGAAAGAGGAGTAAACAATCCTTGCAAACCCCTTGAAGCTGTGGTAAATTATTAAAGTATCTTGAGGCATCTCTAAGTACGTATATGAAGAATATGATGATGTTTTCGCAGTTAGGAGGGAAACAAATGGCACGTAAATGCGTTATTACAGGCAGAAAAACAAAAGCTGGGAACAATCGTTCTCACGCAATGAACTCTACAAAACGTACATGGGGCGCGAACCTTCAAAAAGTTCGTATTCTAGTGGACGGTAAGCCTAAAAGAGTATATGTATCAGCTCGAGCTTTGAAATCTGGTAAAGTTGAGCGTGTATAAGCAAGAGTAAACGCCTGCTACAATAACTTGTAGCAGGCGTTTTTATGTGGAAATAAAGGAGATTACTCATTAATCTTTCTTAAATGAACCAAGCATCGCACGGACAATGCCGCCAAGAAATCTAGGCAGTTTGATTGTATAAAATTTCATTTTGTCCCCCTCCTAAAAGTACCGTTTGCAGCACAATTGAGCTTAATCAGCCATCCACATTGATAGGTTGGTCAATCTTTGCTTCTTACCATTATTAATATGCCTTCATGAAAAGAAAAAGTACCATTTGAGTGGATGAGTTCGTTACTAATACATAGTGTGGAACCAGGCTCAATATGACAATTTTTCAGAGGATATTTGAAACCTTTTAATGTCAGCTTTTCAACAGGTGTTCCAAAGGGTAAAAACGATACATATTTTTTATCCTGATCTTCTTTTATTTCGTATGTACCAGGTTCAAACATTTGAATGATATTTTGTTTGTCTACAAGGGTGATATTCTGCTTGTACTGAATCCCTTTGTAAAGAAGATGGATATTTCCTAGAAAATGATCCGCCCTTCCTCCTGTAATACCGTAAATGTAAATATGTGCTGGGTGCTGACTTAGTGCCCAGTTCAGTGCAAGCTCTAAATCGGTTTCATCCTTTTCAGCTTGAAAGACATTCAGGGCAGGCAATTTTTCTTTTAGCTCCCGAAGCTCTTCTTCTGTCACACTGTCAAAATCACCAAATGCTTTGGCAGGGGTAATGCCCTGCTCTAGTAAGAAGAGGGTTCCTCGGTCTACGCCAATCCAGAGAACATCCTCTTGTGATGCTTCACGTTCAAGTGGCGGGATGTATTCAATAGGACCGCCGGCTACGATATGTATGTGCATGATATACGCTCCTCTCCATGTAAAAAGAACCAAAGATCACAATGACTTTGGTTCCTACCTTTATGCTTCTTTAATTGCTTGGATCGCTGCTGCGCGGTTGTCTTTACCGTATACCGCAGAACCCGCGACGAGTAAATTAGCGCCTGCATCCTTGCAGTCCTTTGCAGTCTCTACATTGACACCGCCGTCTATTTCTATCAGTAAATCGGTTAAGCCCTTTTGTTCACTCAGTGCTTTTACTTCTTTTACCTTTTTGAGGACAGATGGAATAAATGCCTGTCCACCAAAACCAGGGTTCACAGTCATGAATAACACTAGGTCCACATCTTCTAATACATGCTCAATGTGAGACACAGGTGTGTGAGGATTCAAGACGACCCCTGCTTTTACACCTTGTTCTTTTATATGTTGTATTGTTCGGTGTAAGTGCGGACAAGCTTCCACATGAACAGAAATAATATCAGCGCCAGCTTTTGCGAATGCAGGAATATACCGATCTGGCTGCTCAATCATGAGGTGAACATCAAGCGGAAGACGCGTATGCGGTCTGATCGCTTCGACGATATTTGGCCCGAATGTCATATTCGGAACAAAATGACCATCCATGACATCGATATGAATGTAATCTGCACCGCCTTGTTCCACATCACGGATATCTTTCTCCAAATTGGAAAAATCTGCTGATAAAATGGAAGGGGCAATATAAACCATGATTTAGTACCTCGGCTTTCTGTCTTTGATTTCAGTTAAAAACTCTAGATAATGCTGATAGCGATACTCTTTGATTTGATCATGCTCTACCGCATCTTTTATCGCACAGCCAGGCTCTTTCACGTGCAGACAGCCTCGAAATTTACAGCCTGCACTTCGGTCTCTAATATCTAAAAAGTATAGACCTAGATCTTCTGCTTCGATGCCAGTAAATTCGAGCGAGCTAAAGCCCGGAGTATCTGCAATGAGCCCGTCTGCTGTTCGAATGAGCTCGACATGTCTTGTCGTATGTTTTCCTCGTCCGAGATGGGATGAGATATCATCTGTTTTCAGTGCCAATTCAGGACTCATCGCATTTAAAAGAGACGACTTGCCTACACCAGACTGACCGGCAAACACCGTGATTTTATTGTGAAAGTGTGGAGTCAGCTTCTCAATGCCGTCTCCTTCAATCGTAGAAGTTAAATGAACCTCATAGCCAATTTGCCGATAGTCGTCTGCATATGCCATGATCGTTTCACGCTCTTCGTCTGTCCTCAATAAGTCCATTTTAGTAATACAGATAATTGGCTCAATATGATTGGCTTCAACAAGTACTAAAAATCTGTCTAAAAGTGATGTGCTAAAGGTTGGTTCTGCCGCTGAGAAAACAAGTACCGCTTGATCAACGTTACTAATAGGCGGACGAACAAGTTCATTTGTCCGTTCCTTTACTTCTAATAAGTAGCCTTCTTTATCGTTGTCTGCTTGATAGACGACGTAATCTCCAACAAGAGGTGTAATTTTATTTTTTCGAAAGATACCTCTCGCTCTGCACTGAACCACTTTTCCACTCTCTTGTGACTCATCTAGCACATAATAGAATCCACTTAATGCTTTTATAATTTTGCCCTCAGGCATAAAGTCCCTCCTTTATTCATCATCAGGGTATTCGATCGTTTTCGAGCTGACGACTTTATCATCAACCGTCACTTGATAATATCCTTTTTGACCTGGTTCAATCTTAAATTTAATGGTCCGTTCAGTCGGCGCAGTGATTTTAAAGCTTTCGTAAGAATCAGAGATGCTATGCTCCGCATCATCAATGGAAATTTGGACATTCATCTCCTGCCCTTCCGCTTCTGGTTCATAAGGGATCGAAATCTTTTCAGTTACCGTTTTGGCTGGTTTTTCCTTCGGTCCAAGTGAGAATGTAATCTTGACCGTGTCACCTGGTTTAACAGCTGTTCCTGCTCCTGGCTCCTGCTTCATGACCTCGCCTTTTGGCACATCGTCAGAATGCGCTTCTTTTTCATCAAGCTTTAAGCCATTATCCTCTAAATAATTCGATGCCGCTTGCTTACTATACGTCGTTAAATCACGTAATGTAATATCGGCAGGACCTATGCTGACAGTCAACGTGACCTCTTCATCTGCTGCTACAAGTTCCGTATTCGCTGAAGGACTCTGTTCCATGACAAGCCCAGATTCGGTGTCATTATCATTCACTTCCTCCACAACGACCTGTTTAAACCCTTTTTTCTCTAATATTTCTTTTGCTTTATCGACCTTTTCACCTGTCACATCAGGTAATTCAGTCTTTTCCTTGCCAGTACTTTCATATAGCTGAATCTCTGTTCCTTCTTTGACCTTTGTGCCGATTTTCGGGTCTGTTTTGACGACGAGACCTTTTTCAATTTTCTCATCAGCAATTTCTATTGACTCCGAAGCGACGGTAAACCCAGCTTTCTTTAAGGCATCTTCTGCTTTTTCAACTGTCATGCCAGATACGTCTGTGACTTCCACATCTTTTGGAAAAAGTAGCCCTGGAAACACAGTGATGGCTAAAATTGTCGCAGCAGTCAATATAAATAAGATGGATGCCACAATCCATGGCCATTTTTTTCGTTTCTTTTTCGGCTTTTGTTTCTCTTTTTTCTTCGGTTTTTGAGCAGAGTGGACGGCTGTTTTTTCATTATCTTGATCAATTTGATGATCTTGAATGATTGGGATCGCTTTCGTTGCTTCATGGTCTTCTTCAATAACAAAGCGTTTTTCTTTTAATCTGGCTGGATCGAAAGCGGTTTTTAAGTCCTTTTGCATTTCAGATGCATCTTCATATCGATAAAATGGATCTTTGGCCATCGCCTTTAAAATGATGTTTTCCACGCTTTGTGGAACAGAAGGATTCCATCTTCTCACAGATGGTGGCTCTGATTGCAAATGTTTCAGTGCAACACTAACAGCCGATTCCCCTTCAAATGGCATGCGTCCTGAGATGAGTTCATAGAGCACAATCCCAAGCGAATAGATGTCTGACTTTTTCGTTGCAAGACCCCCGCGTGCTTGTTCTGGAGACAAGTAGTGCACGGAGCCAAGGACAGAATTTGTATGGGTAATGGTTGCTGAGCTAAGTGCCATGGCAATCCCAAAATCAGTGACTTTGATGTTCCCCATGTTGTCTATTAATATATTGTGAGGCTTAATGTCTCGGTGGACGAGCTGTTTCGCATGGGCTTCTTCCATCGCCGCAACGACTTGCTCCATAATACGAACGGCTTCTTTTGGATGAAGTGGGCCATTGGCGTGTATGTATTCTTTCAGCGTCATTCCCTCGACATATTCCATGACAATATAATAAATGTCATCTTCTTCCCCGACATCGTAGATGCTGACAATATTCGAATGATCTAAGCTTGCAGCTGACTGCGCTTCTCTCCGGAAGCGTCTAATAAAATCATCATCGCTCGCAAAGTCAAACCGCAAAATTTTAATCGCTACTTCGCGATCTAAAATCATATCCTCCGCCAAATAGACGTTTGCCATTCCGCCTCCGCCTATGACGCGAAGAATCTGATAACGGCCGCTGATCCTTTTTCCGATCAACACTTGCTGTCACCCTCCTCTAGCTGGGAGGAGATTTCTAACAGTACTGCTGTAATGTTATCTTCACCGCCGTTGTCATTCGCTGTTTGTATTAACTCTGTAACTTTTTCCTCTGGTGCGGTTGTTTGCGTTAAAATATGAATCAGATTCTCTTCTTCTACTTTATTCGATAGACCATCTGAGCAAAGCAGGATTTGATCTCCTGGGTCCACCTCAAAAGTACGTGCATCAATTTGAACACGTTTATCTGTTCCTAATGCTTTCGTGAGCACATTTTTTCTTGGATGATATTCTGCATCCGCTTTTGAAATTTCACCTGTTTTCACAAGCTCGTTCACGAGTGAATGATCATCTGTTAATTGGGTCAGCGCTCCTTCTCTTAGCAAGTAGCAGCGGCTGTCTCCAATATGCGCAATTGTGACCGTTTGCAAATGAACGAGTGCGCATACAATGGTCGTCCCCATTCCTTGGCATTCCTCATTGTTTTGCGCATGTTCATAAACTTGATCATTAATGTCACTGATTTTTGAGATTAACCAGCTTTCTTGATCGGCTGGCTTTTCTGGAATTGAAGATGTTTCTTCCCAGTATTCTTTTAAAGAAGAGACTGCCATCTTGCTGGCGACATCACCAGCAAGATGACCTCCCATGCCGTCTGCTACAACAGCGAGAAGGGAATCTTCTTTTGCTTCAAAAATACCTGCATCATCTTCATTATGCTGACGGACTTTTCCTGTATCGGTAAGAAAGGCTGCCCTTATCAACATTCGTCACCTCGTCTCTTCCTGACGCTCCTTCGCTCTTAGCTGACCGCAAGCAGCATCAATATCATGGCCTTGCTCTCGTCTAATCGTTACGTTTACGCCGCGTTCTTTCAGCGTTTTTTCAAATAGGAAGATTTGTTCTCTAGGTGTTCTCACATAATCTCTCTCTGGTACATAGTTCACCGGAATGAGGTTCACGTGGCACTTGATTCCTTTTAATAGGTCTGCTAGTTCTTCTGCATGGTGAACCTGATCATTTACTCCGCCAAACAGGCCGTATTCAAAGCTGACACGTCTACCCGTCTTTTGAATGTAGTATTCGATGGCTTCCATTAATTTTGGCAGCTTATATGCCTTATTGATCGGCATTAAGCGGCTTCTGATCTCTGTGTTCGGTGCGTGTAATGACACAGCAAAGTTGATTTGCATTTGCTCATCAGCGAATTGATAGATCTTTGGAATGATTCCACTTGTCGAAACCGTAATATGGCGTGCACCAATATTTAAGCCATTATCATGGTTGATGATTTTAAGGAAGGCAAGCATTTCTTCAAAGTTATCAAACGGTTCGCCAATACCCATGATGACAACAGAGCTAACTCTCTCGTCTGTTTCATCAAGTGCCTGTTGCACTTTTAATACTTGTGCAACGATTTCCCCGGCTTCAAGGTTTCGTTTTAAACCGCCAAGTGTAGATGCACAGAATGTACAGCCGATTCTACAGCCAACCTGTGTTGTCACGCAGACAGAGTTACCATATTCATGACGCATAAGCACTGTTTCAATTGTATAACCATCGTGTAGTTCAAATAAAAACTTGATCGTTCCATCTTGAGACGTTTGTTTGATCACGGTTTTTAAAGTTGTGATTGTAAATTGATCTTTTAATTTTTCTCTTAATTCTTTGGAGAGGTTAGACATTTCATCAAAGGATGTCACACGTTTCTCATAAAGCCACTCAAAAATTTGAGCTGCACGGAAAGGCTTTTCGTCTTGTTCATTTAACCATTCTTTCATTTCGTGAAGCTCAAATGAATAGATCGATGGCATATCTGTTTTCAGTTCTTTTCTTACTTTTTGTTCTGTCATTTTTTATCCCTTCTTTCTCATGCTGCAAATAAAGAAACCATCTGTTCCGAAATAATGAGGAAGAATTTGCACACTTCCATTTTGAACAAACGGAGCAACCTGCTCAGGCAGCCGTTCATTAAGAGATAGATCGGGTTCGAAGTCTTGGTGTTCTTGTAAGAACGCATGAATCACTTGTTGATTTTCTGTTGGGTCCATTGTACATGTACTATATACAAGGGTTCCGCCAGGTTTTAAAAGTGGAGCTGTTTCATTTAAGATTGCCTGCTGAATTGTAGCAAGTCTTGCTGAGTCTTCTGGAGACTTTGTATATTTCATATCTGGTTTTCGTCTGATGACGCCAAAACCAGAACACGGCGCATCAATCAGAATCCGGTCAAATGAAGCTTCGTTGTAATCGCCCTTTGCTTTCCTTGCATCGAGCGCTTTTGCTTCAATCCGAGTAAGGTTCAGACGTTTTGCTGCTTGTTTGATGAGTTTCACTTTATGTTCGTGCAAATCAAGTGAAACAATTTGTCCTTCGTCGTTCATACGCTCAGCGATATGTGTTGATTTTCCGCCTGGAGCCGCACAGGCATCAAGTACAGTTTCTCCCGGCTGAGGGTCTAGTGCTCTTGCGACAAGCATTGAGCTTTCATCTTGAATGGTCACATAGCCTTCTTGAAAAGAAGGGGTTGAAACGATGGACCCTTTCATCAGCTTAAGTGCATCTTCCGATAAGTCGCCAAGCTCCGTTTCAATTCCGGCATCCAGCAGTTTTTGCTTCAGTGCTGCGCGGTCCGTTTTCATTCGATTGACACGAAGGGTTTGCTTTGGCGGTACTAAGTGAATGCGGCACATGCTTTCTGCCGCTTCAAATCCGTACGACTGAACCCATTCCTGTACGAGCCATAATGGGTGGCTTGTCTCAATCGAAAGACGCTTGACTGGATCTTTGATGTCATCAAAAGCCGGAACGCCTTCTCTTTGCACGGAACGAAGAACCCCGTTCACAAGTGAAGAAATGCCCTTGTGCCCTCTCTTTTTCGTTAGCTCTACAGCTTCATGGATGGCTGCACGATCTGGAATCTTTTCAAGGTAGACCATTTGATAAAGAGACATCCGCAAAAGCTGCATGACCCACGGAGCCACCTTTTGCGGTTTTTTCACAAATGGTGCCAACATATAATCTAATGCCAGCTTGTTTTGCAGTGTACCGTACACAAGCTCTGTTAAGAGCGGCTTGTCTTGATCTGCCAAGTCTTTGTCTTTCATGACTGACTGCAACAGTAAATTACTATAAGCTTGGTTTTGTTCGAGTTTGATTAAAGCGTCCAGCGCTACTTCTCTCACATTACTTTTCTTCATTCATTAACCCTAATTTCTGTCCAATTTCGATATTTGCGCCTCTTAGGAAGTCTTCGCCGCTCATCTTTTTCTTACCAGCTGGCTGTACACCTGTCAATAAAAGGCCCTGTTTATTCCCAGTTCCAATGACTGGACCTTCTTTTTGAAGCTCAATCACTTTCCCAGGCTCTTCTTGCGCTTCGAGTGGAATTTTTTTCGCTTCCCATACTTTTAGATGAGCCCCGTTCCATTCAGTATAGGCAACTGGCCATGGATTTAAGCCGCGAACTTGGTTGTAAAGCTCTTCACCGGTCTTTGTCCAGTCTAACCTTTCCTGCTCTCGCTTTATATTAGGTGCGTACGTTGCCGCTTCTTCATTTTGCGGAATTGGCGAAATAGATCCGCTCAGAACATTCGGCACAGTATCTTTCAATAGTGCAGCGCCTGCTACACTTAATTTGTCATGCAATGTACCGACATTGTCTAATTCGTCGATTTCCACTTCTACTTTACTGATCATGTCCCCTGCATCGAGTCGTTCCACCATGTACATGATCGTGACGCCTGTTTTCTTTTTACCTTGAAGGATCGCATAATGGATCGGCGCGCCCCCTCTTAGTTCTGGAAGCAGTGAGGCATGTACATTGATACAGCCAAACTGAGGTTCATCCAGCAGGCGTTTTGGTAAAATTTGTCCAAATGCCGCCGTGACAATTAAATCTGGCTTCAGTGCAAGCACTTTATCAATTTCTTCATCAAGACGTACCTTTTCAGGTTGCAAGACCGGAATGCCGTGCTTTAAGGCTTCCACTTTCACAGGAGGCGGCGTGAGAACTCGTTTTCTGCCTTTCGGGCGATCTGGCTGCGTGACGACCCCGACAACTTCGTATCCTTCTGTTATGAGTGTTTGCAGCACAGGTACTGAGAAATCAGGGGTTCCCATAAATACAATACGTGCCATTTTCTTCACCCTTCCATTTCAGCTAGTTCTTTTTCTGTATAAGTTTGAATGATTTTCGACGTGAATAATATGCCGTCTAAATGATCAATTTCGTGCAATAATGCTCTTGCTAAAAATCCTTCTGCTTCTATTGTAAATGGTTTGCCTTTCTTATCAAAGGCTTTTAACTTCACATAGCTCGGTCTTTCTACTGTGCCGTATAAAGATGGAAAGCTCAGACAGCCTTCAATATCTGTTTGACTTCCTTTTACTTCAAGAACCTCGGGATTCACTAAATCAATTCTGCCAGATTCTTCACCAATATCAACAACAGCAATTCTTTGTGAAATACCAATTTGTGGTGCTGCTAGTCCGACTCCATCTAGCTCAAGCATTGTATCATACATATCATCAAGCAGTTTTTTAAGCTTTTTATCGAACGTATCGACAGGCACTGCCTTTTGTTCGAGTACTTCTGCCGGATGTATGACTATCGGTTTTACTGCCACTTAAAGCCCTCCGTTTTACATCATCATATATGGATTCATATCTATTGAAATCATCAATTGTTTTTGTTCCATTTCCTTTTGATAATGATCTTGTATTTTCCGTAGTAAACTTGCCAGTTCATTTTCCCTTTTGTATTTTATCACGCATTGATATCGATATCTATCTTTGATCTTAGCGATTGGTGATGCAGCAGGACCGAGGATTCTTGTATTCGGTGCACAGTTCATTTTTAGGAACTGAACAATTTGATCCGTGACATGCGCTGCCTTCGTCACTTCCTCATGCGATACAGTCACCATCGCCAAAAAGTAATACGGCGGATAAGACTGGTGGCGGCGATGCAGCATCTCCTGTTCATAAAAGGCTTCGTAGTCATGCTGCTTCGTTAATTCAATACTATAGTGAGAAGGCGTATACGATTGAATGATAACAGAGCCCGCTTTTTCATGTCGTCCTGCCCTGCCGCTGACCTGCGTGAGCAGCTGGAATGTTTTTTCACTTGAACGGAAATCAGGAATATGAAGAGACGTATCCGCACTTAGAACTCCAACAAGTGTGACATCTGGGAAATCTAACCCTTTTGCAATCATCTGCGTTCCGAGCAAGATGTCCGCTTCTTTATTCCCAAAAGATGTAAGGAGTTTTTCATGAGCACCTTTACGAGACGTTGTATCCACATCCATTCGAATGACTCTTGCCTCTGGCAGTACTTTTGTCAGCTCTTCTTCTACACGCTGCGTACCCGTTCCAAAATAGCGAATATGCTCACTATGGCATTCTGGACATTCAGCTGGCACCGGTGCTTCGTGACCACAATAATGGCATTTCAGCCGTTTTTGATAGCGGTGATAGGTGAGAGAAATTTCGCAATGGGGGCATTGCTCCACATATCCGCAATCACGGCACATCACAAAGGATGAATAACCCCTTTTATTCAGAAATAAGACGGCTTGTTCTTTTCTTTCAAGCACTCCCTTTAATCTGAGCATTAATTCTTCTGAAAACATAGACCTGTTACCATTTCTCAATTCTTCTCTCATATCAATTAACGAGACGTGCGGCAGCTTTTGCTGGTTCACTCGGTGCTTAAGCGTCAGCAATGTAAACACGCCTTTTTGGGCACGCGCGTATGTTTCAAGTGAAGGGGTTGCACTGCCTAAAACGACTGGACATCGATGTCTTTTGGCTCGTTCAATGGCGACGTCCTTGGCATGATAACGAGGCATTTCCTCTTGTTTATAAGAAGATTCATGCTCTTCATCTATGATAATCATGCCTAGATTTTCAAATGGTGCGAAAACTGCCGATCTCGCGCCTACAACAAGCTTGACTTCTTTGCGGTGGATTTTCCGCCATTCATCATATTTTTCTCCTGTCGATAAGCCGCTGTGAAGGACAGCCACATTTGAACCGAACCGTTCTTTAAACCGCTGAACCATTTGAGGGGTTAACGAGATTTCTGGAACAAGGACGATCGCTTCTTTGCCTTTTTGAAGGGCATGATCAATCGTCTGCAAGTATATTTCCGTTTTACCGCTTCCTGTTACCCCGTGCAGCAGAAAGGTTTCATGATGGTCGTCACTGACGGCTTGATGAATATGTTTTGCCGCTTCTGCTTGTTCTGGCATGAGGTCTAGTGAGGCAGAAGGTGTAAACGCCCGGTCACGATAAGGATCCCGGTAGACCTCTTCATAGCTTTCTGTTAGCAGTCCTTCTTGAATCAAGGTTTTAAGCGTTTGAGAACTCGCGCCTGTTTGTTGCTGCAAGTCTTTCGCTAAAAAGGTCGTCTCACTCGCTTGAAGCAAAAAGGAGAGCAGTGCCTTTTGTTTCACCGCATTTTTCTTCAGCTGCTGCTGCTTTTCTTCAAGCTTATCTTTCGAAGCAGCTAGTTGGAGCGTGCGCACTTTTTTCTTTCCAGATTTTTGCGAGACGTGATACCTTACCTCTAGATGACCTTTTTGGACATGCTTTTGAATCTGTTTTAGTTGTTCGGCTGGGATGTCAGCGTAAAGAATGCTATCTCGCTGACCGAAAAGCTCTTTCAATGACTGCGGAAGTTCTTCATCTGACAGCACTTGAATTTCTTTTTCATACTTCGCCTTCATGGCTGCAGGCAACATCGATTGAAGTGCCGTAATGTGATAGGACAATGTTTTTTCCGTCAGCCAGTGGGAAAGCTCCAATAGCTCATCTGTCAGAACAGGTGATAAATCAAATAAATCGACAATGTCCTTTATACTTCCTGTTTTTACATCTGTTTCTTCTTTGACTTTTGTCACAAATCCTTGAATCTTCCTCGGGCCAAAGGGAACGACCACCCTCATTCCCGCTTTGACGAGATCTTTGAATCGATCTGGTACACGGTAATCGAATGGCCGGTCAATGGCTTTCGTTGTGACATCTACGATGACTTCAGCAATCATGCTCGATCACGCTCTTTTGGCAACAGCTGTTTTGCCTCCTTTAAGATTTCAAAAGCGAGGTCTTTTTTGCTCATCATTGGCAGTTCTTTTGTTGTACCGTCTGCTTTGATGATGGCTGCTATATTTGTGTCTGTCGCAAATCCTGCACCTTCTTTTGTGACGTTGTTGGCCACAATCATATCTAAATGCTTGGATTCGATTTTCTTTTTCGCATAATATTCTACATCCTGCGTTTCAGCTGCAAAACCGACAAGCACTTGATGCTCTTTTCTTTTCCCCAGCTCTTTTAAAATATCTTTAGTCCGGGTGAATTCAATCTCTAAGGCGCCGTCCTGTTTTTTCATTTTATGAGGATATGAGGTCACGGGGGTATAATCAGCCACTGCAGCTGATTTAATGACAAGGTCCGCTTCCTCGTACACAGCTAATGCGGCTTGATACATGTCCTCTGCCGATTCAACGTGCACCACATGTACATGATCAGGTGCTGTTAAAGAAACAGGTCCTGAAATGAGTGTGACATCTGCCCCCATCTGCTGCGCAGCCTCTGCAATCGCATAGCCCATTTTTCCTGACGATCGATTTGTAAAGAAACGCACAGGATCGATGACTTCTCTAGTAGGACCTGCTGTCACCACGACTTTTTTACCTGAAAGTGGTAAGCTTTTTGGTTCTTCAAAAAATGCACGGATGTGCTCTACGATTTTTTCAGGCTCCTCTAATCGCCCTTTTCCAATGTAGCCACACGCTAAATAACCTTCGCTCGGCTCAATAAACCGGTAGCCATCCTCATATAATGTGCGAATGTTCCGCTTCACAGCTGGGTGATCATACATATGCACATTCATAGCTGGTGCGATCCATACAGGAGCGGTTGAAGCAAGTAAGGTCGTCGTGAGCATATCATCTGCAAGCCCTGCCGCCATTTTACCAATCGTATGTGCTGTTGCAGGGGCAACTAGAATGAGATCGGCCCAGTCAGCTACATCAATATGCGCTATGACCTTTGGATTGTTTTCTTTAAATGTATCCACATACACCTCATGTCGAGACAGAGCTTGGAAGGTAAGCGGAGACACAAACTCACGAGCAGATTCCGTCATAATGACTCTTACATTTGCGCCCGCCTGTACGAGTTTACTAGTAAGTGCAGCTGCTTTATATACGGCGATTCCTCCGCTGACGCCGAGCAAAATATTTTTTGACTGTAACATTAGTTTGTCCCCCTTAACGGCCTTTTTCACAAATTCGTCTACAATTCAAAAAAGTCAAAACCAATCATAGTTTTGACTTTTTTGAACGTATCGTATCTGCATAGCAGAAGCGATGTGTTATTCTTGATCCTCTTTTTCAAATGTCAAAAGACCGGCATCGATTTCTTCAAGTGCTTTGCCTACAAATTTGTAAGACTTCGTATTTTCGATTTGCTGATCTTGGTGGATCTGCATTTCACGTGCACGGCGTGCAGATACTGTTACAAGTGTATATTTTGAATCAAGTTTGTTCATCAATGAGTCAATTGAAGGATCTAACATGGTTTATTCTACCCCCAGCATTTTTTTATATCTCGGTGCGACTCTGTCTCTGCGCAAGTGTTCTGCAAGAACGATCGCTTTGATTCTTTCACAAGCAAGCTCGACATCATCGTTTTCGACGACATAGTCGTAAGCATCCATCATTTCAATTTCTTCTTTTGCAGCAGCCATTCGATTTCGAATGAGCTCCTCAGACTCTGTACCACGTGTAATGATGCGGTTCTGAAGTTCTGAAAGACTAGGCGGTGCAAGGAAAATAAAAAGACCTTCTGGGAATGCTTCTCTTACTTGAAGTGCACCTTGCACTTCGATTTCAAGGAAAACATCTTTTCCTTCGCTTAATGTCTGTTCTACATAGTCAACAGGTGTGCCGTAGTAATTCCCGACATACTCTGCCCATTCTAACAGCTTTTTGTTTTCAATCATATGTTCAAATTCTTCCCTGGATTTAAAGAAATAATCGACACCATTTCTTTCACCTTCACGCGGTTTACGTGTTGTCACAGAAATTGAGTATTCAAATTTCGTATCTTCCTGGGAGAAAATGGCCTGTCTGACCGTTCCTTTTCCAACTCCCGAAGGTCCAGAGAGAACGATTAAAAGTCCTCTTTCTTTCATAATGGCGTATTACCCCTGCCCTTCATCTATGATTTCTTCTTTTACAGAAAGTCTTTGCGCGACAGTCTCAGGCTGAACGGCAGATAAGATGACATGGTCACTGTCCATAATGACAACAGCACGGGTTCTTCTTCCGTATGTAGCATCTATGAGCATGCCTCGATCTCTTGCGTCTTGTATCATTCGTTTAATCGGTGCTGATTCCGGACTGACGATCGAAATCATCCGATTCGCTGAAATGATGTTTCCAAATCCGATATTGATCAACTTTATGGTCATCTTCTAACGTCCCCCTGTATTATAAACGTCTCTAGTCTCGCCGAAAGAGACGTACTGTAAACAGCATACACAATGACTATTCTATATTTTGCACTTGTTCTTTTATTTTTTCAATAGCACTTTTCATTTCAACCACGAGCTTAGTTAAATGATGGTGGTTCGCTTTTGAACCAATGGTGTTCACTTCACGGTTGAGCTCCTGTACAAGAAAATCAAGTTTTCTGCCAGCAGCACCGCCTTGCATCAAGATTTGTTGGAATTGCTGAAAGTGGCTTTTCAATCTCGTGATCTCTTCTGTGATGTCACAGCGGTCAGCAAAGATCGCAGCTTCTGTTGTCAATCTGCTTTCGTCAAGCGCCTCTCCAACCCACTCTTGCAAACGCTGATTGAGCCTGTCTTTATACTGACTCACAACCTCTGGGGCAAAGACTTTGATCTCTTCTGTATAGGCCTCTAATTCAGAAAGCCTCAGCTCACAGTCTTTTTGAAGTGATGTTCCCTCCTGCTCTCTCATGGAGCAAAGCTCCTTGACAGCCGTTTCACAAGCTTCCATCAGCAATTGCTCTAATGGCTCATTTCGGCTGGCGGATTCTTCTACTTGAACGGCATGCTCTAGCCCAAGTAAGTCATGTGCATGCTGAATGCCTGAAATATGATAGCGCTTCTCCAGATCTTTTGCGGCTTTCATGTATTCATCAAGCAGCGGCCAGTCGATCTGCAAGGACCGGCTTGCTAGTTTACCGCCTTCAATCGTAACAAACAGCTCAATTCTACCGCGCTGCACGTGACGAAGAATAATTTTTTTTAATGTGTCTTCGAAATATAAAAGCGGCCTCGGCAAACGGGCATGAACCTCTTTAAAACGGTGATTGACCGATTTTAGCTCAACTGACACTGTCAGTTCTCCATCCGTTTTACTCGCTTGACCGAATCCCGTCATACTGCGTATCATGTCAAAACACCCAATTCTTTCATATTAATAAAATGAAAAAGGTAATAGCAGACACTATTACCTCAAAATTATACCATAACGAATTATTTTTTTCTTGTCAAAAGTGATCCTGCCAGTAAAAAAGTTGGCAACGCAGACATACCGATGATCAATAGCCAATCAATTGGTGCAATCGCCACCGTTTTGAAAATCGGCTGTAGCGGTGGATAATAAATGACCACAAACATCAGTAAAAGTGATGACAAAACCGCACCGATTAAGTAGAGATTCCCGAATGGATTCCGCTCAAAGATGGATCGTTCACTGCGGCAGTCAAATACATGAATGAGCTGCGCCAATACAAGCGTACTAAATGCAACAGTCTGCGCATATGGCAGATTGTTTGGATCACGGTGATACACAAACATAAATGCTAAAAGGGTCGCAAGTCCAATGAGAAACCCTCTTGATACAACCTTCCAACCGAGTCCTCTAGCAAAAATCCCCTCTTTCATATTCCTCGGCTTCCTTTTCATGACATCGCCTTCTGGCTTATCCATGCCAAGCGCCATCGCCGGGAGACCATCTGTGACGAGGTTGACCCATAAAATTTGAATAGGAACGAGAGGAAGCGGAAGCGCTAGAAGCATCGCAAACAGCATAACCAAAATTTCCCCCACATTTGATGCGAGCAAATAACGAACAAACTTACGGATGTTTTCATAAATATTTCGGCCTTCTTTAATGGCCGATTTAATGGTCGCAAAGTTGTCATCAAGTAAAATAAGAGAGGACGCTTCCTTGGCTACGTCTGTTCCAGTGATGCCCATAGAGATACCAATATCTGCTTGCTTAATTGCAGGCGCATCATTGACCCCGTCACCTGTCATCGCTACAATATGTCCATTTTTTTGATAGGCCTTCACAATTCTCAGCTTATGTTCCGGTGATACCCGTGCAAAGACGTATACATTTTCAGCCGTTTGCTCAAGCTCTTTGTCACTCATCTGATCCAGCGCTTTTCCGTCGAGCACCTTTCCTTGCTTTGGTAAAAGGCTCAAGTCTTTCGCAATCGCTTTGGCTGTTTCCACGTGATCTCCTGTAATCATGACTGTTTTTATGCCCGCATCCCTGCACTCTTTAATCGCTCGTCTCACTTCAGGACGAGGGGGATCGATCATGCCTTCTAGCCCGATAAATGTTAAATCAGTTTCAGCCTGCTGAACAGAGGTGATTGTTTCAGTCAGACCAACTTTTTTATACGCAATGGCGATCGTTCTGAGCGCTTGTCTTGCTAAGCCTTGAATTGCAGCCTCTGTTTCTTGCCTATGAGTGGTTGAAAATGAAGCTGTACGGCCGCCGTGCATGATATGGCTGGAACGGTTCATTAGGACATCCGGTGCACCTTTTGCAATGACGTACCGCTCTTTTTGATTCGTTTCGACGACGACTGACATCATCTTTCTTTCTGAATCAAAAGGAAACTCTTCTACCACGTGAAATCCAGCTTCGATGAATTGCTCTGTAAAACCCGCTTTACGTGCTGCGGTGAGAAGTGCCCCCTCTGTCGGATCACCATCAAGCCTCATTTCGCCATCTTTTTCAACGATGGTCGAAGTATTACATAGCGCCCCGTATAGTAACACCTTTTGCAAGCTTGGATGTTTGTCTACGTGGACAAGTTCTCCGTTCAAAGTGAAATCACCAGATGGCTCATAGCCCGTACCAGAAATATTCCACGTTTTGCCCTCTGCCCATACATGGGTCACAGTCATTTTATTTTGCGTCATGGTTCCTGTTTTATCTGAGCAAATGATTGACGCGCAGCCAAGAGTCTCCACCGCCGGGAGCTTTCTGACAATCGATTTTTGTTTGATCATCCGCTGCACGCCTAAGGAAAGTGCGACGGTGACAATCGCCGGCAGGCCTTCAGGAATGGCAGCAACCGCAAGCGATACTCCCGCCAGGAACATATGATACAAATCATGTCCTTGCACAACGCCAAGAACGACAACGAGCACCGTTAAAAATAAAGCTGCCACAATGAGGATTTTCCCCAGCTGTTCGAGACGTCTTTGCAGCGGCGTTTCCATATTTCCAGCTGCATCCAGCATGCCGGCAATTTGTCCCATCGCTGTATTCATTCCTGTCCCAATGACAACGCCCACGCCGCTCCCTCTAGTGACAAGCGTCCCCATAAAGGCCATGTTCGTCAAATCGCCAAGCGAGACGTGATTGCTAGAAAGCGGACTTGCGTGTTTGACTGCTGGGATGGATTCGCCAGTGAGAGCAGACTCCTCAATTTCTAAGCTCTTTGTTTCTAGTAATCTAATATCTGCGCCAATCCGGTCTCCACTTGAAAATTTCACAATATCCCCTGGCACGAGATGTTTAGACGGAATCTTGATCCATTCATTATTTCTCCTTGCATACACATGCGGGGTTGATAATTCCTTTAGCGCTTGAAGGGATTTTTCCGCCCGGCGCTCTTGATAAAAGCCGAGCACTCCATTAATGAGAACAATCGCTACAATGGCAACTGCATCAATGTATTCACCTAGAAAAGCAGAAATGATCGTTGCTGCAAGCAAGATTAACACCATAAAATCTTTAAATTGCGCTAAAAAAATGATCAGAGCCGACGCCTTTTTCCCTTCTTGCAATTCATTTGGCCCGTGTTTTTCAAGCCGTTTTTGTACATCTTTTTCTGACAGTCCGTCACCTATCGATGTATTCATTGTTTTTAATAAATCGGTTTGGTTCAGTTCATGCCAATTCATTTGACCTCGTCCACTCCTCTTTTGTTCTCTCTCATATGCAGTGTTCTATAAGCCAGTTTATTCAGACTCGTCCTAAATCATGCTATAATAATAAGACTGCCTAAAGAACGAGAAATTGAAGGTTCTTTCAGTAGATTTGTGTGAAAGAAGAGGGTGTATCCAACATGTCATTTGACGGCATTTTTACATATGGTATGACAAATGAATTGCAAGAGACATTAACTGGCGGTAGAATTTCAAAAATTCATCAGCCATATAAGCACGAGTTGATTTTTCATATCCGGGCAAACGGAAAGAATCATAAGCTCCTTTTATCCGCTCATCCGAGCTACGCCAGAGTACAGCTCACAGAGCAGCAATATGACAATCCAAGCGAACCTCCAATGTTTTGTATGCTCCTTAGAAAACATCTTGAGGGCGGATTCATTGAACGCTTCGAACAAATTGGATTTGACCGAGTGATCGTACTTCATGTACGAAGCCGTAATGAAATTGGCGACGAGCAGACCCGAAAGCTCTACATCGAAATCATGGGAAGACATAGTAATTTGATTCTTGTCGAAGATGATACGCAGCAGATCATTGATGGCCTGAAGCATCTTTCTCCATCTGTAAACAGCTATCGGACAGTGCTTCCTGGTCACAAATACCTTCTGCCGCCTGCTCAGCAAAAATTAAATCCGTTTGCAGTAACGAAGGACGATATTTTAAAGCATTTACGCTTTCAAGAAGGAATGATCGCAAAGCAAATTGTCGATACATTCTCTGGGGTTTCTCCGCTGTTTGCAAAGGAAGCTGTACACAGGGCCGGTCTTGCCAATCAGGAAACAATTCCAAATACACTGCTCAACATGTTCCAGCTTATTCGCATGCATTCCTTTACCCCGCAACTGACAAGAAAAGATGGGAAGGAGTATTTCTATTTATTAGAACTACAGCATGTCGATGGTGAAATGAAAACATTCGACTCTCTCAGCCAGCTGCTTGACCGCTTTTATTTCGGCAAAGCTGAAAGAGACAGAGTGAAACAACAAGCGTCTGACCTTGAACGGTTTGTCGTAAATGAAAAAAAGAAAAATGAAAACAAGCTCAAAAAACTGAACCGAACCCTTGAAGAATCTCAAAATGCCCATAAATATCAGCTCTATGGCGAATTGCTAACAGCCAATTTATATGCCATCAAAAAAGGGGATAAAGAGGCGACTGTCATCAATTATTACGATGAAGATGGCGGAGAGATCACGATTCCGCTCAAAACAAACAAAACCCCTTCTGAAAATGCACAAGCATATTTCACAAAATATCAAAAGGCAAAAAATGCAGTAGAAGCGGTCAATGAACAAATTGAGCGGACGCATGAAGAGATTGCTTATTTTGATGAGTTGATTCAGCAGCTGTCCTCTGCCTCACCGAAGGATTTAGAGGAAATGAGAGAAGAGCTTGTTGAGGGGAAATATTTACGCGCCAAACAAAAGCGTAACGCCAAAAAGAAAAAAACGACGGCGATTCAGCTTGAAACGTATGAATCGTCTCAAGGGATTCCGATCTTAGTCGGAAAAAACAACAAACAAAACGAATATTTAACCACAAAGGCGGCTGCCCGTGACGACATTTGGCTGCACACGAAAGATATTCCTGGATCACACGTCGTCATCCGTCATCAAACGCCTGATGAACAGACGCTGCTTGAAGCGGCTCAAATCGCTGCCTACTTCTCGAAGGCAAAAGAGTCGAGCTCCGTACCTGTCGATTACACAAAAATCCGGCATGTGAAAAAACCAAATGGAGCCAAGCCCGGATTTGTGACATATGATCAACAGCAAACATTGTTTGTCACCCCTGACGAAGATGTGGTTCTAAAGCTGCGACAATAATAAAAGCCGATAAAATCTTTTAAGGAGATTTTATCGGCTTTTTCTTTGTTGTTTTTTTCTTTCGATATAGAGAGCGTCAAGTGCATCTACATCCTCTTGTTCAAGCAATGTCTCAATTTCCGCAGCCAGCTGTTTTGTCCGAGCTGGGCTCGCACCGCTTGTAGAGACTGAAATCGTCACTTTCCCTGCTTTGACCACCTTTGGCACGATCACATTGCCAAGTTCTGATTGGCTCACACAATTCACAAGCTGATGAGGCCTTGCTGTTTGGGCAATCCATTCATTTACCGCCGGATCGTTTGTAGCAGCGACAATGAAAAAAGCATCCTCTAAATCTTCTGCATCCACTTTCTTTTCTTTCCAATTCAGGTTGTATGTATCAACGAGACGTGCCATCTCTTTAGAAATGTCAGGACTCACGATGGTGATATGGCAAGCCTCTATACATAGCGCCTCAGCCCTTCTTGTCGCTATTTTCCCACCGCCGGCAATGAGCACTTGTTGGTTGGTTAAATCAAGATGGACTGGAAGCATGGCTTTCTCCTTGGAATTGAAACTCATCGTCTTTGTTTAAAATGGTTTCTTGCACACGTTCAATATAAGCTGCTTTCACATGCGGATGAAAGCCAATATACCGGCATACCCGGACATCTTTCAGTCTCTCTCTCGCCTGAGCCGCTTCATTTTCAATCTCTTTCATTAAAATACCCGTAAACAACAGATAAGGAACGAGATAAACAGGAACATCATCATCTACTGTTAATTGCGCCAGAACATCTCGGTAATTTGGTTCACATGCTGTAATAAAACATGGCAGGACTTCTGCAAGAGGCAGCAGGCGCCGGACATCGTCCGCAATGCCAAACACATCTCGCTTCACATCTGGATCAGAGCTTCCTCGGCCAATTAAAAGAATTCGTGCTTTCCCGCCTTGATATCCTGCTTCTTCAATTCTTGCAGCAACAGCTTTTGTCACTTCTTGATTGACCCCAATTGGTTTCCCGTATGTGACCTTCACTTGCGGGTATCGTTTTTGTACTTTCTCAATCTCAACTGGAATATCTGATTTAGCATGCATAGCAGTTAAAAGGAGGAGCGGGACAATCGCAATGTGTGTAGCTCCTTTTTTCACACAGGCTTCAAAACCTTCTTCTATAGAAGGGGCTGTCAGTTCTAAAAAACAAATTTCTTGTATATCGGCTTCTACTAATGGCATACAGCTTTTCATAAAAGAAATGGCTTTATCTTGTGCTTCTTTTACCCTGCTTCCATGCCCAACATAAAGGACAGCTTGTTTCATGTGACTCCTCCTCCTTCTTATTTGTTTTGTTCAGACGAAAAGACACGATTAATGACGTGTCTTTTCTTTATCATTCTCAATTCTCAATGAGGGCTGGTTCAAACCAGTTCAGCTTTTGGTGAAAATGAACGACATCCCCAACAACGATTAAACTTGGATGCTCGATACCTTCTTTTTCAACGGTTTCAGACAATGTCGCCACAGTGCAGCAAGTCGTCTTTTGCCTCGTCGTAGTTCCCCAGTGTATAAACGCTGCTGGCGTTTCAGGATCGCGTCCATTTTTTATCAGAAGCTGCTGCACTCTTTCTACGTTTTTGACGCCCATGTAAATCACAAGTGTATCAATCCCCGTAGCCAGCGCTTCCCACTTTTCTTCAAAATGCTCATCTTTTTGATAGTGACCCGTGACAAACGCAACATTCGAACTGAATTCACGGTGGGTCACGGGAATGCCTGCATATGCTGCTGCTGCAATACCAGAGGTAATTCCAGGGACAACCTCATATGAAATTCCATGCTCAGCTAAGCATTCGATTTCTTCACCGCCGCGTCCAAATACAAAGGGATCGCCGCCTTTCAGCCGGACGACAACATTCCCTTCTTTTGCATGGGTGACAAGGGCTTCATTAATGGCTTCCTGTCTCATCGTATGATGATTCGGCAGCTTTCCGCAATAAATTAATTCCGCCTCGGGTTTGGCGTGGGCGAGTATTTCTTGATTGACAAGACGATCATATAATATGACATCTGCCTGCTGTATTGCCTTATGGGCTTTTAATGTAATTAAGTCTGGATCCCCAGGTCCAGCCCCCACAATGTATACTTTCCCCATCGTGCTTTTCTCCCCCTGCCATCAGGCGATTATTTCGCTTTTTCTTTTACATAATCAACAAGACGTTGTTTGGACTCTTCACGCGATAATTCACCTGTATCTAGAACGAGCTCAGGTGCTGCTGGCTCTTCATATGGTGAATCAATTCCGGTAAAAAATGGAATTTCGCCATTTCTAGCTTTTTTATATAATCCCTTTGGGTCACGCTCTTCGCATACATTCAAATCACATTTCACAAACACTTCGTGAAATTCCCCTGCTTCCACTAACTGTCTGACAATGCGGCGGTCTTCTTGAAATGGAGAAATAAAAGCCGTGATGACTATCGTTCCTTGCTCAACAAACAATTTCGCCACTTCTCCGATGCGGCGGATGTTCTCTTTTCTGTCATCATCTGAAAACCCTAAATCTTTATTCAATCCATGCCGCACATTATCGCCATCAAGAACGGTCACTTGATAACCTTGTTCAAACAGCTCTCTAGCCGCTGCATTTGCAATTGTTGATTTACCTGATCCACTTAAACCTGTGAGCCAAATAATGCCGCTTTTATGATTGTTTTTCTGTTGATATTCTTTTTTTGTAATAGATGAATCATGCCACACGATATGTTCGTTGCTCATGTCATACCCTCCCATTAAGATACCGTCGTTTTTAATCCTTCGATTAATGTTTCAATGACTTCTTTTCGGCTGAACGTGCTTGGCGGTAATTCTCCATTTCTCAGCATCGTTCGAACCTTTGTACCTGAAAGAATGACATGCTCGCTTTTATCGTGAGGACATGTTTTTGGTGTTGCCATTGCTTCACATGTATTACAGTAGAAGCTATGTTCAAATTTTAACGGGGTAATGCCAATTTCTTCGCTTGTAAATTGTTCAAAAAGCTCCTGCGCCTCGTATGTGCCGTAATAATCACCAACACCTGCATGATCTCTCCCCACAATAAAGTGAGTACAGCCGTAATTTTTACGAACAAGCGCATGAAAGATTGCTTCCTTTGGTCCAGCATAACGCATTGCTGCAGGAAAAACACCTAAAAAGACGCGATCCTTCGGATAATAACCATTCAATAACACTTGATAGCTTTTCATTCTCACGTCTGCCGGAATATCGTCGGATTTTGTTTCCCCTACAAGTGGATTTAAAAACAAACCATCGACGGTTTCCAGTGCTGTTTTTTGAATATATTCATGGGCACGGTGAACAGGGTTTCTCGTTTGGAAACCCACAATCGTTTTCCAGCCGTTCTCTTTAAAATGCCGTCTTGTTTCTTCTGGCTCATACGTAAATTGAGGGAATGGTTTTTCGCTGCGTTTCGTCAGTGTAATTTTACCACCAATGTACGTGTCACCGCGTTCAAATAATTTTTTCACGCCTGGATGATTGCGGTCATCCGTTTTATACACATTCACCGCTTCTTTTTCCTTATTTGGTGTGTATTGATCCTCTACTTCAATCACGCCATATACAGTTCCTTTATATGATAGACGCACAATATCGCCTTGATGGATTTCTGCTGCTTTTTCCTTCGTCACTGGCAATGTAATAGGAAGAGACCAAACGACACCACTTGCTAGCCGCATACTGCTCACAACCGCTTCATAATCAGCTTTTGTTAAAAACCCTTCAATTGGACTATACCCGCCAATTGCTATGAGTTCAAGGTCTGCAAAAGAGATAGCATCTAGTTCAATTTCCTTCGCAGCCGTGCTGAGATCATACTCTTCATTTACTCGATTAATTAATACGCCACCATGTGGTGTTAAACTCATTTGTTCATCTTCCTCTCAATGTTCATATTTAGTAGATATTAATAGTCGGATTTAAAATTAAATCCCGCCGCCCTGTTCATGAATCGAGCTACTTTCATTTTTTACTGCCTTCATCAGACTTAGCGCACCAAGTGAAGCAAGCAGTACACTCATCATAATAAAGATAGTGTAATAGTCTCCTTTTAAGAAAAGACTCACCAGCAAATACGATAGACTAAGTGATAAAAAGGGAGATACTACCCACACTTTCAGCATTTTTTTCACCACATGTTTATGAAAAATATTAGGTCCGCCTTTTGCCATGCCAAGCCCAATGATAGACGAAGAGGTGATTTGGGTAAGCGGGACTGGTAGCCCAAAAATAGAGCTGACGATGACAAGTCCAGCACCGGTACCAGAAAGCAATATCCCCTCGCCCGTTTGATAGCGGGTAATTTTCTTTCCGTTTGTTTCAAGCACCCTTCTGCCAAGCAAGAGGGCACCAATGGCGACAAAGATTCCGCCGTAAAGTGTTCCTTGCCCAACTGACAAAACGCCTGCGGCAACAAGCGGGCCGACTGCATTTGCCACATTGTTCATGCCTGCTGAAAATGCTTCTAAAAATCCACTAAGGATTAAAACAATGGATAAAATAACTGTTCCTTTTTTAGACAGCTTCCGTTTAGGGAACATTCTGATGATTTTGACTACAACAAAGGTAAAAAGAAAGGCGACAAGCGGAATGATAACCCAAAATGCCACAATGACTAAAATGGATTTCACATACAATACTTTATATGCGACCGCGACACCGACTACAGCTCCTACTGTCACCTCACTCGTTGATAAAGGGATGGCCATCACATTCGCTATAAAAAGTGATAATGCAGCAGAACCTATGATAATACAGACAATTTCAAGTGTAATGACGGATTCAGGCATAATTCCAGAGCTAATCGTTTTGACAACCTCACCACCGCCAATAACTGAACCTGCTAAAATTCCAACTGCACATACACTGAGTGCATAGATCGGTTTTCGAATCGCACCTGATCCGTACGCGATGCCCATTGAAGCAGCTGCACCACTCGCGCCAATGTTTAGAGCGAAAAATAAACTAAATAAAATTGCAGCAATTTCCATACACTATGCTCCCTTACTCATGTAATCCGCACTCAGTCTTAGCTGTGCCTGACCATCTGCCAGACCGCAAATCCTCGGCAGTAAATGCTGGCTGTGTACACGGGGCACAGCCGATACTTGGATATCCCTGATCATGAAGCGGATTATAAGTAAGCTCCTCTCTAGATGCATATCTCCATATGTCCTTCCACGTCCAGTGGATAAGCGGACATACTTTCACTGATTTGAATTTTTCATCCTTATTTAAAAAGTTCGTTCCTGCTCGCTTAGGTGACTGCTCTCTTCTTAAGCCAGAAAGCCATGCCGGGTAGCCTGATAACGCTTCTTGCAAAGGAATGACCTTACGCATATGGCAGCAGCTTTGAGGATCTGTTTTCCATAGTTGATCACCATGCTGATCGTTTTGCTCCTCCACCGTCAGCTCAGGAGTTTTCAGCACAATATCTAAACCTGGGTATCTTTCCTTTACCGCATCAATTGTGTCGTACGTTTCCTTAAAATGCAGACCTGTATCTAAAAAGACTATTCTTGCATCTTTTTTTACTTTCGCAATCAGATCAATGAGGACGATGCCTTCAATACCAAAGCTACATGCATAAACGAGCTGATCACCATAATGACCGTATGCCCATTTCAGAACAGATAAGGCCCCTTTATACAAATCATCTTCTTGAAATGTAATGGACGGCTCCTGCCAATTTTCATAAGTTAACATTGTTTCTCCCCTTCCGGAGTATCACTACTCTCCGCACTACGTCAACTACATTTTTCTGTTTTCTTCCACTTGAATCACTTGACCGTCCTGAACAATCAGTGCAACTAAACTGAATTCATATCCCAATCAGTTTCTGTATAGGCTTCAATTAAGTCTTCATCCTGCTTTTACTTCACTTCCCCCTCACCGTTAAAATAAAAAAACTTCCTTTCAGTCCGAAAGAAAGATGAGGAAGCTCACGATTTCCTTATCTTTCAAAATAGAATCATTTTGCAGGAAGTAGCACCTTGCAAATCGCAGGTTGCCGGGCTTCATCGGGCCAGTCCCTCCACCTCTCTGGATAAGTGTTTTAATTTGTCTTAAATATTAACACAATTCAAACAAAAGTCAACCCGACTTTATTGATAGGATTAGTTTTTATTTAGATTTGAGTCTATTTTACTATTTTTAACCAAATGAAAAAGCTGTGCGGTTGCGCACAGCTTTTTAAACGGTTTCTTCCATCCAAGATTCAGAGGAAGGATCTTGTCTCCAGCGTTTCAATTTATTCATAGCAGAAGGCTCGATTGCTTTCAGCTCAAGAGCCACGTCTGTCAGTGTGTCATAGTCTGTTAGAGTGACATATGGAATGTTTTTCTCTTGGAATGCTGCCGTAGCTTTTGGCAGACCGTATGTGAAGATCGCGGCAACGCCTAATACATCACAGCCCGCTTCTTGAAGAGCAGCGACTACTTCAAGCACACTGCCCCCTGTTGAAATTAGATCTTCTACGACGACTACCTTTTGGCCTTTTGATACGGCACCTTCAATTTGATTCCCTTTTCCATGTGCTTTTGGCTTGCTTCTGACATAACACATCGGGGCGTTTAGACGGTCTGCCGCTAATGCCGCATGCGGGATGCCTGCTGTTGCAGTACCAGCAATTACCTCTGCCCCCTCAAAATGAGTGAGAATCAACTCTTTCAGACCTTCAGCAATGTCGTGTCTGACGTCTGGATAGGACAAGGTAAGACGGTTGTCACAATAGATCGGTGATTTGATACCGCTTGCCCATGTAAACGGTTCGTCTGGTTTCAATGAGACCGCTTTGATTTGTAATAGGTGTTTAGCGATTTTCGTTTTCATCTGGCAGTCACTCCCACTCTTTCAAAATTTGATGATAGGCTTCCAATGGTTTATCAGCTTTTGTGATTGACCTTCCGACAACAATTTGTGAAACTCCTTGCTCTTTTGCATAAGCAGGGGTCGCCACGCGCTTTTGATCATCGGTTTGATCATTTAGTAAACGAATCCCTGGCGTAACAGTGAGGAAGTCAGGTGAGATATGCTCATGAAGGGCTTTGGATTCATGAACAGAGCAAACAACACCGTCTAGTCCACTGTCATATGCCAATTGCCCGTACCGGATGACAGTCTCTTGCAGCGAACGGTCTATAAGTAATTCGTTTCTCATCATGTCTTCTGACGTACTCGTCAGCTGAGTCACTGCAATAATGCCTGGACGTTTTTGTCCAGCAGGTGTCCCGCTTTCTAGCCCTTCTAAAGCAGCTTGCATCATCTGTTTCCCGCCAGCAGCATGTACATTGACTAGATCAACGCCAAGTGCGGCAAGCCGGTTCATTGCTTTTTTCACCGTTGTTGGAATGTCATGTAATTTGAGATCAAGGAAAATGCGGCAATTTTTTTCTTTCAGCGCCTCAAGGATGACAGGTCCTTCTTGATAAAACAGCTCCATGCCGACCTTTACAAATAATGGTGTCCCTTCAAAGGGTTCTAAAAAGGCGAGCGCCTCCTGTCCTGATGGAAAATCAAGCGCGATGATGGGCAAGTGCTTCATGTTTCCAGCTCCTTCCGATACATTCCTCTACAGATGAATACCCATAGGCTGCTAATACTTTTGGCAGTTCTTCAATGATTTCTGGGCAAATAAATGGGTTCACAAAATTGGCTGTGCCAACAGCTACTGCACTCGCACCTGCTAGTAAAAATTCAAGTACGTCTTCAGCATTTTGCACCCCGCCCATTCCGATAATCGGGATAGATACTGCTTGACTGACCTCATGTACCATGCGCACAGCGACAGGTTTGATCGCAGGACCTGATAATCCGCCTGTTTTATTGGCAAGAATCGGTTTCCCTGTTTTTAGATCTAGACGCATACCGATTAACGTATTAATCATCGTGAGTCCATCCGCTCCAGCAGATTCAATCGCTTTCGCAATCTCCACAATATTGGCTACGTTAGGAGACAATTTGACATAGACAGGAACGGAGGATACGTCCTTCACCGCTTTTGTCAATGCTGCTGCCATTTGAGGATCTGTTCCAAAGGCTATTCCGCCTGTTTTGACATTCGGACACGAGATATTCAGTTCAAGGGCATGGACATTTTTTGCTTGGCTGATCTGCTTCGCTACTTCTACATAATCATCGACCTGTGAGCCAGCCACGTTTGCAATAATAGGCGTATCAAACTGCTCAAGCCAAGGCAATTCATTTTCGAGCACGCCTTTTAGGCCAGGATTTTGAAGACCGATGGCATTGAGCATCCCGGCTCCTGTTTCCGCTACCCTTGGTGTCGGGTTGCCAAATCTCGGTTCTAAGGTTGTGGCTTTGATCATGATACTGCCAAGCACGGATAAGTCATATAATGAAGCAAATTCTCTCCCGAATCCAAAGCAGCCTGATGCAGGGATAATCGGGTTTTTTAAAGATAATCCCGGTAACTCAACGTTTAGCATGACAATGCCACCTCCTCTGCTTTAAATACAGGTCCGTCCAGACAGACTTTGACGTACGCTTTTTCGTGCTGGTCTGTATGACAGACACATGCAAAGCAAGCACCAATTCCGCAGCCCATTCGTTCTTCCATTGAAATGTAGACAGGCTTATCGGGGTAAGAGTCTTTTAGTGCTTTTAACATAGGAGTCGGCCCGCAAGAAAGCATGACATCAAAACTCAAATCAATCTCTTCAATGACATTTGTCACGAATCCCTTTGCGCCATATGTCCCATCAACTGTTGCAATAAATGTATCTCCGAGTGCTTGGAATTTCTCCTCGTAAAATACATCCTTTTTCGATTGAAAACCAAGAACATGCTTGACGATGACGCCTTTTTTCGTTAAACGCTTGGACAGCTCATATAAAGGCGGTACTCCAATCCCGCCACCGACTAGTAACGCTGTCTGACCTGGTTGAACAACTGAAGGATCATATCCGTTGCCAAGCGGCCCTAATACATCGATGGATTCCCCATCTCGCTTTTGGGAAAGGAGCTTTGTGCCCTCTCCCTCTGCGCGATAAATGATGGTTGCTTCTTGTTTCTCGGCATGAATATTGGCAATACTGATCGGTCTTCTCAGCAGCGGTGTCATGGACTCGCTGACCTTGATATGAAGAAATTGTCCAGCCGTTTGAAAGGAGTCCACAAGGTCACCTTTTAATGTCATTTCGTAAATATGATCAGCGATCTCTCGATTTGAGACGACCGTCAAGTATGCTTTTTTCATATCGTTACTGTCACCTCAGCATTCGTTTTCACTTCTGGCATTTCGTCTGCTCTAAATGTCATGCTTTCTAGTACTCTTAAAATGGCTTCTGCTGTATCTAGCGATGTTAAGCAAGCTACACCATTTTCAACAGCTTCACGTCTGATTCTAAAGCCGTCTCTTGCCGGCTGTTTTCCTTTTGTCAGAGTGTTGATGACAAATTGGGCTTCTCCGTTTCGAATGACGTCGAGAAGGTTTTTGCCTTCTTCTCCAATTTTGCCGACAACACTTGATGGGATGGAGGCTTGTTTTAAGTAATTCGCCGTTCCCTCTGTCGCTAAAATATGATAGCCGATTGAATGGAATCTTCTCGCAATCTCAAGTCCTTCTTCTTTATCCTTATCAGCAACTGTCAGAAGAACTGTCCCGTCTTTAGGAATTTGAATGCCTGATGCAATTAATCCTTTGTAAAGAGCTTTTTCGATTGTGACATCTTTCCCCATGACTTCACCCGTTGATTTCATTTCAGGTCCGAGTGTAATATCAACTCTTCTTAGTTTTGCAAAAGAGAAGACTGGAACTTTGACGTACACGCCTTCTTGCTCTGTGTGAAGTCCTTCTTCGTAGCCATAGTTTTTAAGTTTGTCTCCTAAAATGACTTTTGTCGCCAGGTTCGCCATCGGGATGCCTGTGATTTTACTTAAGAAAGGTACAGTCCGGCTTGAACGCGGGTTTACTTCAAGTACGAACACTTCACCTTTTGAGAGAACAAATTGAATGTTTAGCAGCCCAATAATGTTGAGTCCTTTTGCAAGCTTGATCGTGTATTCTGCGATCTTCGCTTTGATCTCTTCAGACAATGTTTGTGGCGGGTAAACCGCAATCGAGTCACCAGAGTGAACCCCAGCTCTTTCAATGTGTTCCATAATGCCTGGGATCACGACAGTTTCGCCATCAGACACAGCGTCTACTTCGATTTCTTTTCCTGTCAAATACTTGTCAATTAAGACTGGGTGCTGCGGATTAACTTTCACTGCATTCTCCATGTAGTGAAGAAGCTCGGCTTCTTGATAAACGATTTCCATTGCGCGACCGCCTAATACATAGGAAGGGCGGACAAGAACTGGGTAGCCGATCTGATTAGCAATCGCTACAGCTTCTGGCACAGACGTAGCTGTTTTTCCTTTAGGCTGCGGCACGCCGAGTGTTTCTAATGTTTGTTCAAACTTGTCTCGGTTTTCAGCTCGGTCTAGGTCTTCAAGGGAAGTGCCGAGAATCTTCACTCCTCTATTTGATAGTTCATCTGCTAGGTTGATGGCTGTTTGTCCGCCGAACTGGACAACGACTCCTTCAGGCTGCTCTAGATCGATAATGTGCATCACATCTTCTACAGTGAGTGGTTCAAAGTAGAGCTTGTCCGAAATACTAAAGTCTGTTGAGACCGTTTCAGGGTTGTTGTTAATAATGATTGCTTCATAGCCTGCTTGTTTAATTGCCCACACAGAATGAACGGTCGCATAATCAAATTCTACTCCTTGACCGATTCTGATAGGACCTGAGCCTAATACGATGACGCTTTTCTTGTCTGTACGTTCTGATTCATTTTCATCTTCATATGTGCTGTAGAAATATGGCGTCTCTGATTCAAATTCAGCCGCACAAGTATCTACCATTTTGTAAACAGGTACGATGCCTGTTTCTTGTCTTAGCGTGTAGACGTCCGCTTCATTCATATTCCACTCGCGGCTAATATAGATGTCTGAGAAGCCTTTTTCTTTCGCTTCTTTTAATACGTCTAGATTGCCTTTGTTTTCTTTTAATGTCTTTTCAAAAGCGATGATGCCTTCTAGCTTATGAAGGAAGAAGTAATCAATTTTTGAGAATACATGTATTTGTTCAACCGTATACCCTCTTCTAAGCGCCTCGGCGATATAGAATAACCGTTCGTCTCCCGCCTTGATAATCCGCTTTTCAAGCACTTCGTTTGTGATATCTGCTTCATCTTTTAATTCAATGTGATGCACATCAGCTTCAAGTGAACGGACAGCCTTTAGAAGCGACTCTTCTAACGTACGGCCGATCGCCATTACTTCACCCGTTGCTTTCATTTGTGTGCCAAGACGTCTGTTGGCAGATTCGAATTTATCAAACGGCCAGCGCGGAATTTTAGACACAATATAGTCAAGTGCCGGTTCGAAGGCGGCATAGGTTTTACCTGTGACTGGGTTCATCATTTCATCAAGCGTTAAGCCGACAGCAATTTTCGCTGCAAGTTTCGCAATTGGATAACCCGTTGCTTTCGACGCAAGTGCAGAAGAACGACTCACACGCGGATTTACTTCAATGATATAGTATTGAAAGCTGTCTGGATCAATTGCCAGCTGTACGTTACATCCGCCTTCAATCCCAAGTGCCCGGATCAGCTTGAGCGACACATTGCGAAGCAGCTGATATTCACGGTCACTTAACGTTTGGCTTGGCGCCACAACAATACTGTCACCTGTGTGGATACCGACTGGGTCAAAGTTTTCCATGTTACAAACAACGATCGCATGATCACCGCTATCACGCATGACTTCATATTCAATTTCTTTAAAGCCTGCAATACTTTTTTCAAGTAAGCATTGTGTGACTGGGCTTAGCTTCAAACCGTTTTCGACGATTTCCTTCAATTCTTGCTCGTTTGTACAAATTCCGCCGCCAGTTCCGCCTAATGTATAAGCGGGTCTCACAATGACAGGGAAACCGATTTGGTTCGTAAACGCCATCGCTTCTTCTAGGTTATGGATGATTTCACTTTCTGGTACAGGCTCATTCAGTTCATTCATTAAATTACGGAATAGATCTCTGTCTTCTGCTTTTTGGATTGCTGACAGCTTTGTCCCTAATACTTCAACACCGCATTCAGCTAATACGCCAAGGTCTGATAATTCAACAGCAAGGTTCAATCCAGTTTGTCCACCAAGTGTTGGCAAAATCGCATCAGGACGTTCCTTTCGAATGATTCGTGTTAAGAATTCTGGTGTCAGTGGTTCGATGTATACCTTATCGGCCATTTCTGTATCTGTCATGATCGTCGCAGGGTTCGAGTTCACAAGAACGACTTCATAGCCCTCTTCTTTTAGCGCTAAGCAAGCCTGTGTGCCTGCATAGTCAAACTCCGCTGCCTGACCAATGATGATTGGACCTGATCCGATCACTAAAATCTTTTTGATATCTACGCGTTTTGGCATACTTCTTCCCCTTCTTTCTCAGTTGTATGAATCATATCCATGAACTGGTCGAATAAGTAGTTCGCATCTTCTGGACCTGGTGATGCTTCTGGATGGTACTGGACAGTGAATGCTGGTGCTTCTTTATGTTTTAAACCTTCAATTGTATTGTCATTTAGGGCGATATGTGTGACTTCGAGCACGTCCTCATTAATGGCACTAACTGTGTAGCCATGGTTTTGAGATGTCAATGTTACCTTGCCGGTTGCTAGTTCCTTGACTGGGTGATTTGAGCCCCTGTGACCGAATTTCATTTTTTCAGTACTTGCGCCGCATGCAAGCGCGAATAATTGATGTCCTAGGCAAATGCCAAAGAGTGGAACCTTTCCAATCAATTGCTGAATCATCTCGACTGCTTCTGGTACATCCACAGGATCCCCAGGGCCGTTTGAAAGCATGATTCCATCTGGCTTGAGCTGCAGTACTTCATCTGCTGTGATATTGTACGGCACCACAATGACGTCACAGTCCCGTTTATTGAGCTCGCGCAAAATACCATGCTTCATGCCGAAATCGACAAGGACAATTCTTTTTCCTCTTCCTGGGCTTGGATACGCATTTTTCACAGATACTTGGCTTACTTGATCTGTTGGCAGCTGCATCGTTTGAAGGCGGCTCACAACGTCTTCTACTTGTTCATCCGGTCCTGCAAAAGCACCTCTTAATGTGCCTGCACTTCGAATCATTCTCGTCAGCTTTCGTGTATCGATTCCGCTCAGCCCTGGAATGTTTTTCATTTTTAAATACTCATCGAGCGAGTATGCAGAGCGCCAGTTTGAGGGCTTTTCACAAAGTTCCTTCACAATCAGCCCTTTTACAAACGGTGTGATCGATTCAAAATCATCACGGTTAATGCCGTAGTTGCCGATAAGCGGGTAAGTGAGTGTGACAATTTGTCCGCAGTATGATGGATCAGACAAAATTTCTTGATAACCTGTCATTCCTGTATTAAAGACGACTTCTCCGACTGATGATTCTAAGCTGCCAAAGCCTGTTCCTTCGAATACTGTTCCGTTTTCTAGCACTAAGCGTCTCTTCATTTTACTAGTCTCCCCTCTTCATACACGACTTTCCCAGATGCAAGTGTCATGACCGGCCATCCTGATACAGTCAATTTGTCAAACGGTGTATTTTGTCCTTTTGATAAGAAGCTTTTTTTATCAATTGCCATTTCTTTGTTTAAATCAATGAGTGTGATATCAGCGATTTGACCTTCTTCCAGCTTTCCAAAAGGAAGGGAGAAGGCTTCTGCTGGCTTGATCGTCATATAATCAACGAGTTCTTTTAATGTCCATTCGCCCGTTTTGACAAATCGTGTGTACAGAAGCGGGAACGCTGTTTCAAGCCCGACTATTCCAAAAGGTGCGCGCTGCATCGTTTCGTTCTTTTCTTCTTCTGTATGCGGTGCATGGTCTGTTGCGATGAAATCAATCGTTCCATCTAACAGTCCCTCAATTAGTGCCTCGCGATCCTCTTTTCCTCTGAGCGGTGGATTCATTTTATAGTTTGTGTCAAGACCTGGGATGTCGGCATCACATAAGAGCAGGTGATGCGGTGACACCTCTGCTGTCACGCGGATGCCTGCTTTTTTTGCATCGCGAACGACTCGCACAGATTCTTTCGTACTGATATGACATACATGATAATGACAGTTCGCTGCTTCTGCTAAAAGAACATCTCTTGCAATATGCACCGATTCACAAATGGACGGTATTCCGTTTAATTCATTTGCTTTTGAAAATTCTCCTTCATGGACGCATCCTCCGTAAATGAGCGAGTTATCTTCACAGTGTGCCACAATCGCTTGATCAAGACTTGCTGCCTTTTTCATCGCTTCATACATCATGCCTGCTGTTTGGATGCCAACCCCGTCATCTGTGAAAGCGAAAGCCCCTGCTTCTTTTAGTGCTGCAAAGTCTGTCATCTCTTCCCCAATTTGTCTAGTTGTGATGGAGGCGTATGGCAGCACTCTGACAGAAGAAGTCTCTTCGATTCGATTCATGAGCCATTCCATTTGCTCTTTTGTATCTGGAACTGGGCGCGTATTCGGCATGGCTGCAATTGTTGTATAGCCGCCTCTTGCTGCCGCTTTAGAGCCTGTTTCAATCGTTTCCTTTTTCTCTCCGCCTGGCTCTCTTAAATGCACATGCAGATCAATTAATCCTGGTGAAACAAATAGCCCTTTAGCATCAATGACCTCTTCTCCGTCTTCTCTTTCTAAGTGACCAATCGCTTGAATCACTTCTCCTTCTACCCTAATATCCTGCTGCACTTTTTCGCCTGTGCTTGATAAGATAAAACCGTTTTTAATGAGATACGACATAGACAGAATCTCTCCCTTTTTGATGTAGTCTGCTATTTTGAAAAGCTCTTTTTAATACTGCCATTCGGACATAAACACCATTTTCCATTTGCTTGAAAATTCGTGACTGCTTTGATTCTACGAGAGAATCATCTATCTCCACACCTCTGTTTACTGGTGCTGGATGCATAATAATGGCTCGTTCTTTCATGTTGTTTGCCCTGTTTACTGTTAATCCATAAGTCGATAAGTAATCTTCATTGCCCATTTTTTCAGTGTGCCGTTCATGCTGGATTCTAAGTAGCATCACCACATCAGATTGTTTAATGGCTTCGTCTACTTGGACATATGTTCCGTGAGGATTTTGCTCATCTTGGAAGGAAGCAGGCCCTGAGAAAAGGACGGTCGCCCCCAGCCTTGAGAGCACTTCAGCATTCGACCTTGCCACCCTGCTGTGCTTGATGTCTCCATGAATTGAAATCGTTAAGCCCTCAAAGCCGCCAAACTCTTCATAGATGGTCATTAGGTCAAGCAGTGATTGGGTCGGGTGCTGCCCGCAGCCATCTCCAGCATTGATGATGGGAATCCCAACCTTCCCAATCAGTTCGTTGTAATATTCATCTGTACTGTCTCTAATCACACAAGCTTTCACGCCGATGGATTCGAGCGTTTTTACCGTATCGTATAGTGTTTCGCCTTTTTGGACGGAGGTGCTTGCCGCATCTAAGCTTAGTACATTCATCCCCAGTTTCTTTTCAGCGACTTCGAAGCTAAATCGTGTTCTTGTGCTTGGTTCAAAGAAGAGGTTTGCTACAAATTCTCCTGCTAAACCAAGTTCTTGCTTACCCTTTTTGAGAGCTGTTGCTTCTTCAATCAGCTGTAAAATCTCTTCTTTAGTTAAGCTACTCATTGTCGATAGATCATTCATTTTTCTTCCCCCTCTAGTTTTTCATCACTTTCAGGTTCAAAAAAACCCTAAGCCTCGGCAGCTTAGGGTTCTCCAAAAGAAGCAGCGGCACGTTCGTGCATTCTGCTCATTTTAGAACCCTTGTCAGCCTCACTGGACTTCTTTTAAAAGGTTTTCTGTATTCGATTCATTTGACTCGTCATCCTCCGCTTTTTGCTGCGGCAAGATCAGGTTTAACAGGACACCCGTGATGGCAGCAAGTGCCATTCCAGATAGCGTGAGGTTGATTTGTTTCACCTCAATGAATGCCCCGCCAATTCCGATGACTAAAATGACTGATGCGATAATGAGATTACGTTTTTCTTCAAAATTCACTTTATGATCAATCAGGATTCTCAGACCGCTTGAGGCAATGATCCCAAAGAGCAGGAACGAAACGCCTCCCATGACCGCGGACGGCACTGTACTGATTAATGCTGAGATTTTTCCGACAAAGCCGAAGCAGATAGCAAAGACTGCTGCTCCTCCGATGACGAAGATACTGAACACTCTTGTAATGGCAAGGACACCAATGTTCTCTCCATACGTTGTTGTCGGTGGTCCGCCAATGAGTGAAGCGAAGATTGTCGCCGCACTGTCTCCTAAAATGGAGCGGTGAAGACCAGGTTTTTTAATAAAATCTTGCCCTACAACTTTACTTAACACCACTTGGTGGCCAATATGCTCAGACATTGTCACAAAGGCAACCGGCACCATCACAGTGAGAATGCTTAATGTCACAGCAGGTGTATAGTCGACAAATGGTACGACGAAGTCTGGTACAGCAAACCATTTTGCATCAATGACCGGCTGAAAATTCACAATGCCTTGTGTTAAGGCAAAGAGATAGCCGCTAATAATGCCGATTAATACGGGAATCAAGCTTAGGAAGCCTCTTAGGAAAATCATGCTGATAATCGTGACAGCCAATGTGAAGCCGGCGACCGTTAAGTGCTTCAGGCTGTAAACAAGCTCAGTGGCATTCGGATCAACATACATCGCCATGTTAACAGCTGTTCCAGCGAGTCCAAGTCCGATGACCATAATGACCGGCCCTACGACGACTGGTGGTAGAAGTTTCATCAGCCAGCCTGTGCCGAGCCATTTTATAAATAGTGCAATGAGTGCATACGCGACACCCGCCATGAAGGCACCAACCATTGCGGCTCCAGGGCCGCCTGTTGCTTTGACATTCAGTATGGGGGCGATAAAGGCAAAGGACGAACCAAGATACGCCGGAATTTGGCCTCTTGTGATGATTAAGTAAACTATGGTTCCAACACCACTTGAGATGAGCGCGACGGCTGGACTCATATCGATGATTTTTGGTACTAGAATGGTCGCACCAAACATGGCAAACAAATGCTGAAGGCTAAGTGACAGCCATGTGAACGGTTTTGGGATATCTCGAATGCCTAAATTGGCTTTTTGCTGACTCATGATTTTTCCTCCTAGATGTGTCCTTTTTCAATAAAAAAGCCTCTTTGCAAGTATGCGCAAAGAGGCCTAGAAAAACCGTACACGTCTTGTTAACCGTGCTCAGTGTCTCTGTTATTGCCCTCTTTGCAAACTCTCTGGAATGCATTTAAAAAGGTTATTTTTCATATATAGCGACAAGGTCGTTTTGATCTACTTCATTCAGTTGAACCATCACTGTCTCTGCTTTTGATGTCGGAATGTTCTTCCCGATATAATCCGCTCGAATCGGCAGCTCCCGGTGTCCTCGGTCGACGAGTACAGCAAGCTGAATGGAAGATGGTCTTCCTACATCCACTAGGGCATCCATGGCCGCTCTGACAGTTCTGCCTGTAAACAGAACATCGTCAACGACGATTAATGTTTTGTCATTAATGTCAGCTGGAATGTCTGCACCCTTCACAAGCGGGTCTTGGTTGTCTGTCTTTTTTGTCAGGTCATCACGGTATAACGTAATATCAAGTTCACCCACTATGACTGGATTTCCTTCAATTTGCTCAATGCGCTCTGCAAGGCGCTTTGCAAGATGAATGCCTCTTGTCTTGATCCCCGCAAGGATGACATCTTTCATCCCTTTGTTGCGCTCAATCATTTCATGTGCAATTCGGGTCAGCGCTCGTCTGATCGCTTGTTCATCAAGAATGACTGCTTTTTGTTCCATCTTTTACACCTCTTTTTGACAAATAAAAAGCCCCTTCTGCAAAGGGCAGAGAGGGGCGCTCATTTGTGCATACACGTGCACAAATTGATTCGTTATCCTTCTCAGCCTCTCTGGACTGTTTTAAAGAATCTTGATTTCTTCGTTCATTATTTCAAAAAAAGAACGGCCTGTCAATCGTTATTTCTTAATGAATCGATAAAGCCCCGCATATCAGCAGGAACTGGTGCTGTGAACTCGATATATTCGCCTGTTCTTGGATGATCAAATCCTAAAACACCTGCATGCAGCAGCTGACCATTGAAATCGACTGTCTTTCTCGGTCCATATTTCGGATCTCCTGCAAGCGGATAGCCGATATATTTCATATGAACACGAATCTGGTGTGTTCTTCCTGTTTCAAGTCGGCACTCTACCACCGTGAAATCCTCAAAGCGTTCAATCACATCAAAGTGAGTGACGGCTTGTTTTGAACTTTCTTTTGTCACGGTCATGCTTTGGCGGTCTTTTTTGTCTCTGCCGATTGGCGCATCAATTGTGCCGGTATCATGCTGGATAACACCATGAACAACGGCTGTATATTTTCTTGTGACAGTCTTAGCCACAAGTTGATTGACGAGTGATTCATGCGCCATATCGTTTTTTGCGACCATTAACAGCCCAGAGGTATCTTTATCAATGCGGTGGACAATGCCAGGGCGCATCACTCCATTAATCCCTGATAAATCTGTACAATGGGCCATTAGACCATTTACAAGCGTTCCTGACACATGACCTGGCGCTGGATGAACGACCATTCCTCTTGGTTTATTCACTACTAGTACATCTGCATCTTCATAATAAATATCAAGATCCATTGCTTCTGCTTCAACATCTAGTGCTTCTGGTTCTGGAATCTCGACTTTAATTTGATCTCCAACTTGTACTTTGTAATTGGCTTTCACTTGCTTCCCATTTACTTCGATCAGCCCATCTTTTACCCACTGCTGGACCTGGGTTCTTGACCATTCTGGTTCTGTCGTGCTTAGAAATTTATCAAGCCGTTCACTCGCTTGTTCTTCTGAAACGGCAATATTTACTTGATTCATGTAGTTGACTCCTTCGTTTTCTTTCCATCTAACAGCATTTGAATGAAGAGCAGAATAACCCCTACACATAGGGAAGAGTCTGCAATATTAAAGATTGGGTAGTGATAATTCCCAAAGACGAAATGAGCAAAATCTACCACTTCCTGACGGAAAATGCGGTCGATAAAGTTCCCAATCGCTCCGCCAAGCATTAAGGCAAGTGCAACTCCAAGCAGCTTGTCTTTTTGTCCATGCTTTTGCAAATAATAAACAATTCCCGCAATAACAACGAGTGTGATCACATAGAAAAACCACATTTGTCCTTGGAGAATTCCCCATGCGGCGCCTGAATTTCGGTGAGACGTGATATAAAAGAAGCCATCAATCACTGGATAAGAATCTCCGAGCATCATATTTTTGACAATGAGCCATTTTGTTAATTGATCTAAACAAATCATCACGAATGCGATTATGTAATAGAACACACACGTTCCTCCACTTTCATACTTTGATCTTTAAGCATTTTATCAAGAAAACAGGGAGGAGTAAAGAAACTTTAGTTGACAGACAAAAACCTCCCTACATGTGGAAGGCTTCAAAATGAGAATCATCTGATTCATGAGGATAAGGAGTGAATGCTTTTTTCTCGTATTGCCTATGATATAAAAAGTCATCAACCGTGCGGGCGGTAGGAAGAATACTCATTTGTTCAAGCGGAATGACATCACCTGTTGCCTCACATATACCATAGGTTCCTTGCTCAATTTTTGCAATAGCGAGAGACACATCTTGAAGTTCTTCTTTGATGTGATAAAGAAGCGTGGCCGTTTGGACCTCGTTCATTGAGACATGCTCAGCGGATGAACGAAATGATGCGTATTCAAACAGTTTAGCTTGCAGCTCTTCTTTCATTTGAAGGAGTTCCGTGTAAATCGTCTCTAGATCGCCAATCATGTCGCTACTTCAACTCCTGCCCTGTCGTGATAATCATATTGTTGCCCCGGCTGTCCACTTTAAAGCCATAAGATTTTTCCTTTCGTTCTAAAGGCTGTCATTTTCGCAAAAAAGAAAACGCCCCGCATATGGCGGGGCGCTAGTTGATCTTATCACACTGTTAATTCTGGTAATATTTTTCCACGATTTCAGCATTTTTCAGTGACAATGTTGGGTATTTCGGATTTGCACCAACATCTTTAGAAATAATACGAGAACGTTCGCATAGTTCTCCTTCTGCTTTTTGAACCACAATTCGTCCTGAAGTGTATTCAGGTGCGGATGTGTCAGCATTTTGCGCATCTTCTACCGTTAATTCAGAGATGATAAAGAGCTGCTTCACATCTTCTTTAATGGATGCAAGAAGATTTTTCACTTCTTCTGTCGCATAAAGGGTCACACTTGCTTCAAGAGAACGTCCGATCACTTTCTCATTACGTGCAATTTCGAGCGCTTTTAGCACATCGTCACGCACTTCCATAAAGCGGTCAAACTTCGCTTCTGTCGCATCCGCTTGAGAAACCGAAACACCTTCTGGCATATCTGTTAATTGAACGCTTGGCTCTTCAACAAAGCTTAAGTGGCTCCATAATTCATCTGCTGTATGCGGAAGAATTGGTGCTGTCAGTTTCACTAACGCCATCAATGTTTCGTAGAAGACCGTCTGCATGCTGCGGCGGTCTGGATGATCCGCATGCTCAATGTACACGACATCCTTTGCAAAGTCGAGATAGAAAGAACTTAGCTCAATTGTACAGAAATTGTGAATCGCATGATACACGACCGCAAATTCGTAATCATCATATGCCTTTTTCACTTTCTCAATCAATTTGTTTAATTTGATCAAGATATATTGATCCACTTCGCGAAGCTCTTCTACAGGCACCGCATTGACTGCTGGATCAAAGTCAAATAGGTTACCGTGCAGGAAGCGGAACGTGTTACGGATTTTACGATAGACTTCTGCTACTTGTTTTAAGATATCATCAGACACCGGGTGATCGGCTTGATAGTTGACAGAAGATACCCAAAGTCTTAGAATCTCCGCCCCAAGCTGCTTCGCTACCTTTGTTGGGTCAATTGTATTGCCTAATGATTTACTCATCTTGCGTCCTTCTTTATCAAGCGTAAAGCCGTGGCTCAGAACACCTTTATACGGTGCTTTTCCAGTGACCGCAACTGCTGTTGATAAGGAAGAGTTAAACCAGCCGCGATATTGGTCAGAGCCTTCAAGGTAAAGGTCTGCCGGACGAACAAGGTCATCTCTTTCTTCTAAAACGGCTTGGTGAGAAGAACCGGAATCAAACCATACATCCATGATGTCCTGCTCTTTTGTGAATTCACCGTTCGGACTGCCTGGATGGGTAAAGCCTTCTGGCAATAGTTCTTTCGCTTCTTTTTCAAACCAAATATTCGAGCCATGTTCTCTAAATAATTGAGAGACATGCTGAATGGTTTCGTCCGTGATGATTGGCTCACCATTTTCAGCATAAAAGACCGGAATTGGAACGCCCCAGACTCGCTGTCTTGAAATACACCAGTCGCCTCTGTCACGCACCATATTGAAAAGGCGTGTCTCGCCCCATGCTGGCACCCATTTCGTTTCTTTAATATTGTCTAGAAGCGCTTCTCTGAAGTCTTTAATCGATGCAAACCACTGAGCGGTTGCACGATAAATCGTTGGTTTTTTCGTTCTCCAGTCATGCGGGTAAGAGTGTGTGATAAAGTCAAGCTTTTTCAGCGCGCCTTTTGCTTCAAGCTGTTCTGTGATGGCTTTATTGGCATCTTCGTAGAATAGTCCTTCAAAACCAGGCGCTTCTTCTGTCATGACACCTTTTTCGTCTACTGGACATAGTACGTCAAGACCGTACTTCATGCTGACAATAAAGTCATCTTCCCCGTGACCTGGCGCTGTATGAACACAGCCTGTACCTGCATCTGTTGTCACGTGATCACCAAGCATCACAAGTGAATCTCTACCATAAATCGGATGCTCTGCAACGACGTTATCTAATTCTTTTCCTTTTAATGTTTTCACGACTTCATACTCTTCAAAGCCAAGCGTTTTTGCCACTTGTTCAACGAGCTCAGATGCAACAACATATCGCTCAGCATTCACTTGAAGAACGCTGTACTCTAGGTTTGGATGAACACAGATGCCGAGGTTTGCAGGAAGTGTCCAAGGTGTTGTTGTCCAGATGATGAATTGTTCGCCGTTTTCAAGTACGCCTTTTCCATCTTTCACTTTAAATGAAACGTAAATGGATGGTGAACGTTTGTCTTTATATTCAATTTCCGCTTCAGCAAGAGCTGACTCACTTGAAGGAGACCAGTTAACTGGCTTTAGTCCTTTGTAGATATAGCCTCTCTTCGCCATTTCACCGAAGACAAGAATTTGCTGCGCTTCGTACTCAGGCTTTAGCGTGACATACGGATTGTCCCAGTCTGCTCTGACGCCTAATCGCTTAAACTGATTGCGCTGACCTTCGATTTGCTTCCAAGCATACTCTTCGCATAGTTTGCGGAATTCAGCTGTCGACATTTCTTTACGTTTAACTTTTTTATTTTTAGTGAGTGCTGTTTCAATTGGTAAGCCATGTGTATCCCAGCCCGGTACGTACGGTGCATGGAATCCATTCATTGATTTAAAACGGACAATAAAATCTTTAAGGATTTTATTGAGAGCGTGCCCCATATGAATGTCACCATTCGCATATGGAGGTCCATCATGCAAAATAAAGGTCGGGCGTCCTTTTGTCCGCTCTAAAACCATTTGATAGATGTCTTTTTCTGCCCACTCCTCTTGGATTTCAGGCTCTTTGTTCGGCAAGTTCCCTCTCATTGGGAATTCTGTTTTCGGCATTAATAAGGTGTCTTTGTAGTTCATACCCATTCCTCCATATGCAAATTCTGATTAAAAAACAATAAAAAAAGCCCTCTCATCCCATAAGGGACGAGAAGGCTTGTCTCGCGGTACCACCCTTTTAGACAAGCGCTATTTAAGGCAGCCGCTTATCCACTCTAAAATCGTAACGTGATCAGACGCCTTTTCTTACTGGTCATTTCAGAAAAGGAACTAAAGGGGTGATCTCATTGCAGAGTCTCGTAATGTCAGGCTTCCACCATCCCTGATTCGCTTTATTACGGATATGACAACTGCGAGTGTCCCTTTCAAACGTTTATCTCTTGTTAATTTATGATGGTATTATATGCAACATGAGCGTGTCATGTCAAGATGATGCGCTTATTCTTTTTCGTCAAAGACAGCGTCAACTTCATATTCCAGTAAATGATCCCAATCGTCATTTTTTAGAAGATCAAGCTGAGCTTCGATGAGCATTTGGAAGCGAGTTCTAAAGACTTTCGACTGCTTCTTCAGCTCTTCGATTTCCATCGCAATCTTTCTTGATTTAGATAGCGCTTCGTTGATAATACGATCTGCATTTTTCTCTGCTTCACGAATGATCAGTTTTGCTTCTTTATCAGAATGACGTTTGACGTCTTCTGCTGCTTCCTGCGCTACAAGAATTGATTTGTTTAACGTTTCTTCAATTGTCGCAAAATGACCTAGTCTTTCGTCAAGCTCGTTTACTTTTTCTTCGAGTTCATTCTTTTTGCGAAGCACGATTTCGTAATCTTTACGTACTTGGCTTAAAAACTCGTTTACTTCATCTTCATCATATCCGCGAAAGCTTTTTGTGAACGTTTTATTATGAATATCATTAGGTGTTAATGGCAACCTCGCCACCTCCAGATTCAAGTTCGTTATGTCAGAAGCTCAAATGTTACTTTAAATTTATCTTTTTTGGTCTTCCCATCAATCGTTTTGAGGCTAAAGCGGCCAAATCCCCTGACAGAGAGCTGATCGCCTTCACCGATTGTAAAGGAAGGGTCCTCAGTGACTTTCCAGTTAACTTTAACAAGCCCATTTTTGATCAAAAGTTGTGCCTTTTGCCGAGACTGACGGCTGATTGCAGCACATACCGCATCAAGCCGCAGTGAAGAAATCGTATCTTCTTTGATGTCAGTCTTACTGATAACCGGCTTTAAGTCTGCCTGCGTGATTTCCTCTAATGAAACGGAGGCTCTGCCGACATGCGTCAGCTGCGCCCGAACAAAATCGGCAACATCACTCGTACAAATAAACTGCACATCTTCCTCTGAAAATAACAGATCTCCAAATTTTTGACGCTTCAAGCCTGTCCCAATGAGTGAACCAAGGAGCTTCGGGTGTTCTAACGAAATAAACTTTTTCGCATAGTTCACCTGAAAATAAGACAGCTCAGCATCCTGAGTAGCCGGTTCTAAATATTCAGGATAAATGAGCGCTCTTTTCCGCTCCGCTCCTTCATACCCGCCAAAAAACATGATTCCAAGCTCATCAGCATGCTGGATGACGGACTGGGTAATAAACTGCTCACGCGGATCAAGAAAGTCTGTTAATTTCAATCGATACTGGTCGAGTGCGATTTTTTTCCAGCCTAACACTTGGTCGACAAATGGCTGTTCATCTTTTCTAAAATGTTGATAAATATCGCTCATTTTGTTCCCCTTTTATGTAAAAGAGCCTGGCAGCGCCAAGCCCGGCAGCCTGTCTACATGAAGCGTACAATCATATTGTAAAGACCAGGTAGTCCATACGTTGATGCAAAACGAATCACAAGCAATGCCACAATTGGCGAGATGTCAATCATGCCAATTGGCGGAATAATTTTACGAAATGGTTCTAAATACGGTTCGCAAATATTTGTCAAAAAACGGCCAATTGATGTTTCTCTTGCAGATGGCACCCATGACATAAAGATGTAAATAATAATCGCGAATGAGTAAATCGTTAATACCGTTCCTAAAATGTTAAAAATAAAGTTTAGAATCACTATGATTTACCACCTCTGAGGTTCTTCCTCTGTCAAAAGTTCTGATATTGTGCCAGATACATCCACATTATCAGGTGTGCAGAGGAATATATTCGAGCCAATGCGCTGGATGTCTCCACCGATTGCATAAACAGTTCCGCTTAAGAAGTCGATGATTCGCTTTGCTTGATCATGCTGAATACGCTGCAAATTGACGACGACTGCACGTCTGTTTTTAATATGGTCGGCAATCTCCTGCGCTTCTGCATAAACACGCGGCTCACTTAACACCACTTTAGAGGATTTCTGCACGCTTTGCAAGCTGACGACATTTTGTTTTCCTGTCTGCTGACGCTCTTGAAAGGCTGCTTTGTCCTTCGTTCCTTTTTCTTCTTGAACGGGTTCTCTTTCTTCATCAATATATTCGTACTCATACTCTTCATCGTCGAGAGTGAAAAAGCTTTTAAACTTATTTTTTATGCTCATGTCACGCACCTCCTGTTTCATTTCCAACAAGTGAAGAGCCAATCCGAACGAATGTCGCACCTTCTTCAATTGCGATTTCAAAATCATTTGACATGCCCATCGATAAATGCTGACAAGGTGCATTTACTTGGTTAAGATGTTTTACTTCTTCTTGAAGGTTTTTTAATGTTTTAAAGCAGTTTCGTATCACAGTGTGATCATCTGTAAATGGAGCCATCGTCATCAGTCCAGCAATTTCAATCTTTTTGAAATCAGCGAGCTGCTTCACAAATGGAATCACGTCTTCACTTTGCAAGCCGTGCTTTGACTCCTCCAGCGATGTATTCACTTGTACAAAACAGCGAACCGTGTGATCCGCTCTTTTTTCAATTTCATTCGCAAGTGAGATCCTATCGAGCGAATGTAAGTAGTCAATGGTCTGAATGACAGATTTTACTTTTCGTGTTTGTAGACTGCCGATGAAGTGCCAGCTAATGCTTTCATCGGTTATAGACGCTTGTTTTTCAAGTAACCCTTGGTCACGATTTTCACCAAAATGCAAAATTCCTGCTTCTTTGGCTTCTTGTGCTCGTTCAATTGAGACATATTTTGTGACAGCGACGACGGATACATCGTCTGGGTTTCGACCGGCTCTTTTACATGCTTCGTTTATTTGTTCATTTATTTGTCTGAGATTCTCTCGTACATTCAATGGCTCTTATGCCTCCTTAAACCCGACAAAAGACATCATACGTCCTGTTTTTCCTTGATCACGCCGGTGTGAGAAGAATAGCTGCTCATTACAGCTTGTGCACATCGAACTGACATGTATGTTTTCTTCTTTCATCCCTGCATGAAGCAATACGTTTTTGTTTAATGTTTTTAAGTCTAATTTATATTGTCCTTGTGATACCTCGGAATACACATCCTCTGTAGAAAAGGGAAGCTGTTTCACTTGATTCAAGACCACATCATCCACTATGTAGCAGCAATTGCCAATGGATGGTCCAATGACGACTTGTATTTGATCGGTCTTAGCACCTTCTTGGTTGACCCATAGATCTACCATCTTTGCACCAATTTGCTTGACGGTTCCTTTCCATCCGGCATGGGCTGTTCCGATGAGGCCATGTTGCGGAGCTAGAAAATAAAGCGGAACACAATCGGCGAAACAAAGAGCGAGCATGATATTCGGTTCAGACGTATACAATCCGTCTGTTCCAGGCAGTGCCTCATGATAATGAAGACTTCCTCTTCCTCTTTGCTCCTTGGTGACTTTCTTGATGCGGTCCTCGTGTGTTTGGTCTGCAAACACCCAATCAGAGAGCGGCACAGCAGTAGCATCTGCTATGACTTGACGATTCATTTGGACACTAGAAGCATCATCTCCTACATGGAGTCCAGTGTTCAATGATTGATATGGAGAAAGGCTGTAGCCGCCATTTTTTGTCGTAAATCCGGCCAATACCTCTTTACCAGAACATGTCATGTTCGTCCAATCGTGAATCATCATTGCATAAGGTGATTTCTGCTGAAAGGGGTCATAATTGTGTGTCAAAGCTGCCTCCCACCTTTCATTCATCTCTCTTTATATCGCTCCTATTTTACCACAAGACATGCATAGACAGTTAGTGGGATTCATTAAATATTACACTCAAATGTGCCCTTTCTACAGGTTTTTTTGCAAATTGATATGAAAACGTAATCTTTTTACCCGAAAAAGACATTGCTTGCTGAGAATGGAGAGCTTATGTTCAGGATTATTGAATGATTCATTGAGGAGTTATACGAATTTTAAGAAGATAATCGGACAAGTATCACATCTTCGCCAATTTTTACTATATTTCGCCACGGCACAATCATTTCCTCTTCTTTTCCGAAAAATCCCATCATTTTACCTGTGCCGCCGATAATGATTGCTTGTATTTTACCGCTTGTCACATTGATATCAATGTCCCCAATGGTGCCTAGTTTTTTTCCGCTTGACACATCGACAACATCCTTGATTTGGAATTCAGAAATACTGATCATCTGTCCTTCCCCGCCTTTCGTTTTCTACTATAATATGTATGATGGAAAAGCAGGGACGCAGACCAATAGTTTCTTTTATCTACAATTTACTTAAGTGAGGACGGCCATTTCTCCACATCACATCTACAGAACATTCAAAGAAGGAAGAAAGCAAGTCGCTTGTCATCATCTCTTTTGTTTTCCCTTGATCAAAAACAGACCCATCTTTTAATAATAAAGTGTGCTGAAAAACAGGCAAAATCTCTTCTGCATGATGGGTCGTGTAAAGCAACGTAGGCGCATCAGGCTTTGATGCAATGAATGAGATGGTCTCTAGCACCTGTTCTCTTGCTAAAAAATCAAGACCCGTCACAGGCTCATCTAAAATCAGGAGCTTCGGATCATTCATTAAAGCCCTCGCAATCAGGACTTTTTGCTTTTCTCCTTGTGAGAGTGTTTCATATGTCCGGTTCGCATATTTGAACGAACCAAATGCTTTTAATAGATCAATGGCTTTTTCTCTTATCTCATCTGTCGGGGTTTCGTAAAGCCCGATGGAGGCAAATGCCCCGCTGAGCACAATTTCAAATGCATTGTCGTCTCTGTGTAGTTTCTTTTCAAGTCCCGCAGAAATGAGTCCAATTTTCTTTCTGAGCTTTTCGCCAAGAGCCTCCTTGCCAAAGACATGTCCCAGCACGGTCATCTCACCTGATGTAGGGAAATAATATGAGCAGAGCATATTTAATAAAGCGGTTTTCCCCGCACCATTTAAACCGTAAAGCACCCAGTGCTCCTCTTTGTTCACCTGCCAGTCAACAGACTGAAGCAACCATTTTCCATTTCGTTTTAAAGAAACATTCTTTAATTCAAGTGACACCATCATTTCCTCCTGATTAAAAATTCTGAATAAACAAATAATGAATGTTTACAGCATATCGCAATTGCTCCTTCTGGTAAACCTCATATAAAAAAGCTGCTCCTTTTGAGAAACAGCTTTTCTTTACCGTTACGAAATTTCAATTCGTACGCCTTCTTTTATATCAGGAAACGTGTGCGGAGATGCAAAGACAGCTCCCGGTAATACATCATCAAACGGCTCTTGGAAGTAGATCGAAATATGGCCGAGTTCTTTAAAGTTGTCATTTGCTTTATTGCCGAGGGCTGTGATCGTGTACGTTTGATCACCCACTTGAATGGTACCGCCCAGTTTCAACGGCTCTTCTTCTAAGTGTTCGAACTCATGAATGACGGACATATCTCTTAATTCCTGCGGCGCTGCGGGTCCAAATAAAACAATTAGCTTATCTTCTTTAAATTGCGGGACTAAGATCCCGATTTCTTTTACGACAGATTGTGTGACCATGTATCTCGATTCCTCCTTTAATACGTTTAATACATACCGAAGCTGGCAGCGTATGCGATCACAACAGATAGAACCCCTGTAATGAGACGGCTATACAAAACAGCTGGTACTCCATATTGTACCGTTTCCGGCTTCGCTTCACCAAGTGATAGCCCAACTGGAATGAAATCACACCCTACTTGACCGTTGATGGCAAATAGTGCAGGAAGTGCAAATTGGGGCGGGATATTTCCTAGTGCAATTTGACTACCAATGAGAACACCGATTACTTGTGCAATGACTGCACCAGGTCCTAAGACAGGTGATAGGAATGGCAATGTACAGACCACCACGAGCAGTAACAGTCCCCAAATAGATCCTGCCAGTGGTGATAGAAAATGGGCAATCAAGTCACCAATTTTTGTATAATTGATAATTCCAATTAACATACTGACAAATGCCATGAATGGAATAATGTTTTTCAAAAGCATATCAACAGAATCACGACCAGCCTGATAGAACGTACCGGTAACTTTCCCAATTCCTCTTGAGAACCTCATTAGGAAATTCCCTTTTTCCTGACGCTCGAGATTTTCCTCTTTTAGTTTTGAATAGGTTTCTTTGAAATTCTCTTTGTCAATCGGCTCACTGTTATCCTGACCTTCTACTTTTGCCTCACCACTTGATGCATCCGCAAAGGAAATATCTTTTTCTGTGACGCCTGATACGAAGATATCCTCTGTAATATGTTTTGCAAGCGGTCCAGAAGGAGAGGATGCCAAAACGTCTACAGTTGGAATGCGCTTCATTGGATAAAGTCCGATTCGCGCGGTTCCTCCGCAGTCAATGACAACACACATCATTTCATCTTCTGGTATCGAATTTTTAAAGCCATCACATGCTTCTGTCCCTGTCATTTCTGCAATTTTACGTGCAACTGGGTGAATGCCTCCCCCTGTAATGGAAACAACCTTTCTTCTTTTACCGGTTGGTTCAAGCTCCAAGCCTTGGCCCCATCCGCCAGCACCTTTTGCTACAAATACTTTGTGGTTTGTCATGTCTAACCCTCCCCTATTGTGAATTCGCTTTCATTTTTCCTGCTAAGTACTTTGTAATCCATTCAGTAATAATACCGCGAAGTAAAATGACGACGATCCCGACTAAGAAGTACCGAACAGCAAGCTCTGACATTGAGTACCCTGCTTCTTTAATCCCGTTCGCAATCCCTAAGTAGACAAACAGTTCTCCTGCGTTGGCATATGGAAACAGTGATGTCACCGGATGAACAAATGAAACAGCTGAATCATAGAATGCTGGTTTTTGTTTTTCGGGTAAGAATCGGCCAAACGTATAAGCCATTGGGTTTGTCAAAATAAGAACGGATAAGATCGGCATTAACGTGTAGCGCAAAATGGTATATTTCGCAGCAAACTGAATTGCTCTATTCACTCGCTCTTCTCCAATAAACTTCATGACAGCATAAGTGAAAGTAAGTAACACAACAAGCGTTGGAACGATACCAGTAACAAGACCCATGAATTGCTTTCCGCCGGCTTCAAACATTCCGATAAAGTGCTCTCCAAACCATTGAATCCATTCCATGTTTCATCTCCCCTTTCTTTAGTTCACATTTGTTATATTTTTTTTCGAAATCGAGACAAGTGCCTGTTCAGCTGCCATGGAAAGTGCGTGCATGACAGCTGGCCCCTTTTTGCGTTTTTTCAACGTCTGCTTCATCATATGGTGCTCGTCTAACACAGCCCCTACATGCTTCCCTTCATATGAAGGGACTTCTTTAAATTTAGATAAGATCGACACACCGCCAAGCACATGGCATTTTTGAATGATATACGATTCATCCACAATGATGAGCGCAATGGCCCCAGGGCCAACTTTGCGCCGCTCCATTCCTGAAAATAAGTGGTAGCCTTGCTTCCCTCTGTAATCATCAATAAGTGAATCCATGCTCTTGCGGTAGTACTTGATTTGAATAAAAGATAACCCATACTGCACAATGAGAATGATACAAAGTACGATCGCTAATTTTTCCACAGCTTCACGCCCTTATGATTGAAATAAATGATCTTGTAATGAACGCAGCTTCCAGACCGTTGTGTTTGAATCAAGCTCTACATCATCGTGAGTGAGGAATTGTCCTAATTTGATGTCTTTTTTGGCTACGACTTTTCCGCTAATTAAGCCAATTGGAATGTGGCCGTTCGTTTTCATGTCTTGATGTGTTTCAAGAACACCTCTTACGGAGTATCCGCCAATTCCGTCAAGTGATTCTCCAGCTTTAATATCTCTTTTCGCCACAGCGACTGTTTCTGATACTGGTACACCAATTGGGTGAATAGATGAATCATGCTGTAAGACCGCTTTTGCGATGGTAACAGGTGTTTCAAGACTCGCTAAGTGGAAAGGACGGTAAAGTGTGTAGTGTGGGCCTTTTCCAACTTTTAAGTAACGCAGCTCTTCATCTACTGGCTCAAGATCACTCTTCACGATGACAAATACACCTGGTGCAAGTCCATTGACATATTCAACAACTCCGAAGTTATCGAGCACTCCGCCTTGTTGTTTTTGATTCAATTTATCTGCTACATTTTCTAAATTTGCTTCGACTCCATGCATACCGACTTTATCAGGCAGAAGCCCTGTCGCGTTACTTAATAAGTTCATTTCCGCCATTGTTTTTGTTCCGTCCTGGAATGCAGCTAGCATATGAGCACTCATATGTTTACTATCTGCTTCTGCTTTACACGTATCTGGATTTGCTTCTGGGAAGAATGGGTTGTTCTTTCCTTTCCCAGCAACGAGCACCTCAAGCCCCATTGTTTTCGCAAATTCATATAATTCTAGGGTTGCTGCTGGTTCGTCTCCAGCTGATCCTGAGTAAACAAGTCCTGCATTTGTGAACAACTTATGCATGACCAATCCGATGGTAATATCAACTTCTACATTTAAAAGAACGAGATGTTTTTTCGAATTAAGCGCTTCCAAAGAAATGTTTGCTCCAACCTCTGGGACACCTGTTGCGTCTACGACAACTTCCACGGAATCTGATTGAATCACTTCTCTGTAATCATTTGTGACAACCATTTGATGCGGTTTTGCATGCTGCTTGTAAAAATTCGCTGCCTTCTCTGCTGCACTAAGGTGGATATCACAAACACCAGCAACAATCATGCCTGGAATTTTAGAAATTTGTGAAATGAGTCCAAAGCCCATTTGGCCTGCCCCAATAATCCCTACTTTGATTGGATCTCCACTGCGTTCTCGAGCTAACAATTGTTGATAGATTGACATCTAAATCATCCTTTCAGGTTTTCTTGCTTCTCGGGTAGATTGCTAGAAATATAATCTGAAACTTTTAACAAATGTTATAAAAATTAACAAAAATCTGTTTCTTGTAACATTTGTTATTTTATTTATCATTTGTTATGAACTTAGTTTATATGATGTGTCAACTTTGTGTCAAGCTAAAATCGATAAAATTTTCAATCTTTTTGAGTCTAAAGACTCAAAAAAACTACCTAATATCATTAGGTAGTTACTTTAATAAGGCATCTCCAGTTCGTTCATCGGTAATTAATACATGAATTAATCCACCTGCTAATGCCGCCCGAATGGCTTCAATTTTCTCTTCACCGCCAGCGACACCTATGACAAGCGGAATTTCTTTTAGCTTTTGCGGGCTTATGCCCATCACCCGGTCGTTCCATGGGTGGGGATATACTTCCCCTTGATGATCAATAAAGTTATAGCAAATGTCACCTGCTACATCTTTTGCTTGAAGGATGTCCTCTTCGCCGCTTGTCATATACGATTTCACCATTGTTGAATGCTGCGGGACACCACCAATTCCGACAACCGCGATATTTGATGATTCTCCTAGTTCAATGACTTTTTTAATTGACGGCTGCCGGATCAGGACATCTTTCGCTTCTTTCGTATCAAGCATGACGGGTACATGTAAAAACTCACATTTAGATTTGAGTGCTTCTGTGCATCTCGCAATAATATAGTTGGCGTGGATATCAACGTCTTCATTTCCAACACCTCCGACAAGCGGAACAAATGTCACGGATGGATAGTGCTGAACAGACGTAAGCGCTTTCGCCATTTCATGCAGCGTGGTCCCTGAGGAAAATCCAATGACTTGACCATCTTTCATCACTTTTAATAAAAAATTTGCCGCCGCGGCTCCGATTCGGCTTTTGGTTGTGTCTTTGCTGAGTGTTTCCACACAGACAACTTCTCTCAGTCCATATTTGCGTTCTATTTTTCTTTCTAACGATCCATACTGTTGGTTGACTTCATCATGAATAATGATTTCCACGATTCCTGCTTCACGTGCTTTTGCCAAATATTTCGATATGAGCGAACGACTAACCCCAACCGCTTCTGCGATGTTAGATTGAGTGGCGCCTTCTTCATAATACATATGCGCAACCTTAATGAGCAGCCTTCTTTCATCATGGAATGTCATAATAACCCTTCTTTCCGCTTAAGTGTTCCCTAACAAATGCTATTTAAAATAACATTTGTTAAAAACAGATTAAATGAAAAAAATAACAGAGTCAATACTAGAAGCGTGTTCTCTCATAAGAATGAAAAAAGCCGCACATGAAGCGGCGGCTTTAAAAGATGTTTTTATTCATTTGTTTAATGGCTGCTTTTTCAAGCCTCGAGACTTGTGCTTGAGAAATTCCGATTTCCTCAGCGACTTCCATTTGCGTTTTGCCTTGGAAGAAGCGTTTGCGAAGAATCATTTTTTCCCTGTCGTTCAACCTGCGCATGCCCTCTTTTAAGGCCAATTCTTCCACCCATTGTGTATCTTTGTTCCGTTCATCACTAATTTGATCCATCACATAAATCGGATCTCCTCCGTCATTATAGATCGGTTCAAACAAAGAGACAGGATCTTGAATCGCATCTAGGGCAAAGACAATTTCCTCATGAGGCACTTCCAGCACTTTGGCAATGTCTTCTGCAGTTGGCTCCTTGCTTGTCTCACTAATCAGCCTCTCTCGGACCTGAAGTGCCTTATAGGCAATATCTCTTAGTGAGCGAGACACCCGAATCGGGTTGTTATCACGCAAGTATCGACGGATTTCTCCTATGATCATAGGAACCGCATAAGTTGAAAATCTGACATTGTGGCTTAAATCAAAATTATCAATTGATTTCATTAATCCGATACAGCCTACTTGAAAGAGATCATCGACATACTCGCCTCTGTTGTTGAAACGCTGAATCACACTTAAAACCAACCGTAAATTTCCATTGACTAGCTTTTCTCTTGCTGTATCGTCACCCTCATCTTGCAGCTGTCTGAACAATTTTCTCATCTCGTCGTTTTTCAGAACAGGCAGCTTGGAGGTGTCGACTCCGCAGATTTCCACTTTATTTCTGGACACTTTTTTCCCTCCCTACAGGAGCTGTTGTACAAAGTTCAGTATCTCCTTGGGTTGGAAAAATATGCACGAGCGATGACGAGAATCATGAGAAAAAAGGTTGTTTCCTTTGACAGTACAGGGACAGAGCTTTTCAAAAAAATTTTTTAGACCATTTTATTAAATTCTTTTTGTAATCGTTTAATGATTCTTTTTTCAAGCCTCGAAATATAAGACTGGGAAATCCCAAGCATGTCAGCGACATCCTTTTGGGTTTTTTCCTCACCGCCAACTAAGCCAAATCTTAGTTCCATGATCTGCTTTTCGCGATCATTTAATTGCTCGAGCGCTTTTTTCAACAATTTTTTATCTACATTTGCTTCAATATCACGTGTGATAATATCATCATCTGTTCCAAGTACGTCTGATAAAAGCAGTTCATTTCCGTCCCAATCAATGTTGAGCGGCTCATCAAACGAAACTTCTGATCTGATTTTATTATTTCGACGCAAGTACATCAAAATCTCATTTTCAATACATCTCGACGCATAAGTTGCAAGCTTGATCTTTTTTTCTGGGTTAAATGTATTGACTGCTTTGATCAGACCAATGGTTCCGATACTAATCAAATCCTCAATATTAATACCTGTGTTCTCAAATTTTCTTGCGATGTAAACGACTAAACGTAAATTTCTTTCAATTAAAATCGCCCTTGCGGTTTGATCACCCTTTGGTAATTTGACAAGCAGCTCCTGCTCTTCATCCTTTGATAAAGGAGGCGGTAGCGCTTCACTTCCACCAATATAATATATTTCATCACTCTTTAGACCTAGCTTCATAAGGAGTTTATACCAGTAGTAAGTGAGTTTAAATTTTAATTTTTTCATCTTCTTCTCCCTTCTAAATGTCAAGTTGACCTCGTAAGATAAAAGACATCACCAAAAACTACGACACCCCCTGGATGATTTTCCCGTCTAACATATCTGGATGAATGATGGATTGAAATTCCTGATCTGCCGATAAGCCGCTCAGACTCAACCCTACAAAACACTTAGCTGGCTGAATCATATGCGTCTTTGAATAAATGACAACTGTATCTGGTTTTAGGCATAGTAGAAAACCGTGATCATGACCGACTGCTCGATATGGAACAAGTCTTAATCGATCAAGAAGAGGAAATTGATCATCGATCTTTTGCATGACTTCAACAGGATGAGACTGTTTCATGAGGTCTATAAACGATTCTCCGCAAATGGCCGTTAGATGGTCGGCCTGGACGATCATGACCGGTGTTTTGGTCATAGGATCATACAGCTGGTTGCCAGAATCGACGAGTCCCTTTAAACGAATGGTCTCTCCGTGAATGTGTAGTTCCACAAGCACTTGTTCATCATACTGTCTTTTTTTCGTACCAACCTCTCCTAATCTTTTCTTTGAAAACAGCCAAATTGCAGGAAACCCAGTTAAAACAAAAAGCCAGCTAATCGGATCACCAAAGCCACCATTTTGTGAAATCAGCAGACCATTTTGAATCACTGTATTGGTTTGCAAAAATGAATGAACTCCGATCATGCCTCCTCCCATCAAAAATGTTACAAAGTAAAAAGCAAACAGATTTTGAAAAAAGGAACGAAATCTTTGAAAACCAAAGGTTGCAAGAACGATCAAAACAGAAAAAAGTAGTTTGCCTAAAGGGTGTGACACAACCATTGCAAATGGTGTAAAGAGCAAGAGAACAATGCTCGATCCAATGAGAGCTCCTAACATATATCGCCTTTTTTTTACTTGTCGTTTGAGAATAAATGCAGTGAGTAAGAGAAGCAATAGATCAAAACAAAAGTTTAACAGCCAAATGACATCTAAATAAATGACCACCTTCTGCTCCTTTCATCTGAAACAAAGAATCAAAAGCAGTACTTGCACTTGTTTGTACCAGTATAAAACAGTCATGAGATGGAAGTCTGTCAATTCTTGTTGGGGATGATAGAGAACTTTTGGTGGATTGTTATTGTTTTTGTCGAGGATTGAGGGAGAGTATTTTTCTGGACGAGCCTTCAAACCATTGTTTGAAAGAAAAAAGACACGCTCCTAGAAGTCGTGTCTTTTGTTTAAGTTACTTTTCATTGATATTTAATGTGCCCGAAGCTTTTTGTCTTGTGACATTTCCATAATCATCTCGCACAATCACCTCAATGACCGCACCTTTTGCTTTAGCGGTAGAAGTAGCAGTCCAGTACCCTTCATACGTACCGCTCGATACTTCGCGAAGCGGCAGCTCTGTGGTATTTTGAAGCTTTGATCTCGCGTTTGTCAGCGGCATGTGAATGACAAACGTTGCGTCTAGCTTTTCTCTGCTGTGGAATGAAATTTTAACAGACTCCCCTGATGCAAGATGGACATTCTCTGCTGGAGTCAGCTCAGAAATTTCAGGTGCCTCATATTGAACATCGATATTGATTTTTTTAGTCGTTTTGTTTCCTGCTGCATCTTTCGCTGTGACCTTGATCGTATTTTCTCCGTTCTCAAGCAGTATTCTTGCGGAATATGTCCCATCTTTTGTGGTTGCCTTTTTTCCATTTACGGTGACTTGAGCAAGATGATCATCTGTGACCTTTCCTTCTACAGTGAGCGATTCTTTATTCGTCTTTTTCCCTTTTTTCGGTGTATCAATGGTGAGCACTGGAGCTGTTTGATCAATGATCACCTTTACTGGTTTGGATCGTTTTGTTGCGCCTTTATCCGTAACAGTTGCAGCCGTGAATACATGCTCTCCACTTGAAACTGTAACCTTTTCTTTGAAAACGCCTGACTGATCTGCTTTCACTTTGGCAATCTCTTCATCGTTTTGATAGATCGCTACATCAAGCCCAGGAGAGGCTTTGCCTTCAATTTCTAGTTCATCTTTGTTCGTAATGATTCCTGCCTTTGGTGATGTAATCTCTGGCACATCTGCTTCATAGTCAACAAGCGCACGAATCATATAATTCCCCTCTTCTTTTGGAGAAGGAGAAAAAGCACCGCTTGTCAGCTGCCAGCTTCTTTCAGCATTTGGTCCATCCTCATCAGTTGCAAGGCCTGGAGATTCGGTATTCTTTTTCGTTTGAATATAGACAAGATAGAAATCTCCATCCACCGTAATGGCTTGGTCTTCTAAATCTATTTTTGTCCATTCACCATTACGTAGCGCATTTGCTTTGAGAGGTCCTGCTATTTTTTCCCCTGGAGCTCCGTTCTTCCCAGAAGCGTCATACACTTCAACCGCAAATTCATTCCCTCCAGGAGCTGGCCACTCTGATGACCAGAATCGGAAAAGCCCTCCTGTCAGTTGCGCTTGTTTCTTCCCCTTTTCTAGTGAAAACTTCACAGCCCAGCCATTGCCTGGATCATAGAAGGCTCTCGCATTTTCAGCTGTACCGTCATCATAGCCAATTTCACCAGCAAATCCGATGAATGGCTCTAGCTGAATGGCTTTTTCCACCGGCTTTTCTGTCACATCTGCTGTAAAAGAATATCCTTTAAACCCTTTGGCAAATACTTTGACGGTATAGACACCGCTCAATGCCTCTAGAGAAAATTCGCCAGATTCATTTGTTTTCACCGGCTTAATTTTCGCATCCTCTACAAGATAAACCGTTGCATCCTTTACTTTTTCACCCGTTGTTTCGTTGGCAATTGTGCCAGATATCGTTCGTTTCTTTAGTGGCTGTAAGGCAAAATTCGCCTCAACCGTTTCATTTGAAGAAATATGGACGGTTTGTGTGCGTGATTCAAATCCGTAAGCTTCCGCTTTCACTGTGAATTCTCCTGCACTATGAGGAAGCTGATATCTCCCTGTCGCTTCATCTGTGTACGTTGACTTGCCGCTTTCAAGAACACTGATTTCCGCTTTCATAGGAAGAGTTTTGATGGACGGAGTAGCTAGATTTTTTTCTTTTTTCATTTCTTTTTTATGTGGATGTACAGCCTTATTTTTTTTAGGCATGGCTTGATCTGGTATTTTCATCTCATCTAAATGAACATCTTCGTTTGTCACCTGTCCTTCAATCATGCCAATTCCATCTGTTAATGCCGTAATTGCCTCTCTTGCATCAACTAAACCTGCCCCATAGCCATTGTTAGGGGATTCCGGGAATTGCTGATCAGTTAACGGCTTCGCAGTATCAATCAGTATTTGTTCAATCTCTTCAACAGAAAGATCTGACTGTACTTGGCGAAGAAGAGCCACAACAGCTGACACATGTGGACCAGCCATCGACGTCCCGTTCCAGCCATCTTCATATCCTTTCCCAGGAATGGATGAACGAATGTTTACCCCCGGAGCCGAAATGTCTGGTTTCATGACGCCATATGGAGACGGACCTTGCAGTGAGAAAGACCCCAATTTATTATTTTGATCCGTAGCGCCCGTTGCAAAGGCCTCTTGATAGTTCGCAGGATTCGCAATGGAGCCTTCACCACCAGGGTTGAATAAATCGGTATTGCCAGCTGAAAATTCTGGGAAGATGTCTGCGGCTCTCCAAGCATTGACGACATCCTTATACCAATCATCAAGGCCAGGCCCACCGCCCCAAGAATTATTGACGACATCTGGTGCCTTTTCTGGATGTGGGTTTCCCGCGTCATCTTTTGGTGCTAAAATCCACTCACCTGCATCAAGCAGATCAGCATCTGTACCACCATCTTCTGAGAAAGCTTTCACCGCAATCCATTTTGCGCCCGGTGCAACTCCGATTTGATTCTTTCCATCTGGCTCAGAGCCAACCATCGTTCCTGTTACATGGGTACCATGCTCTAAATCATCATATGGTGCTTCAGATCCTGTCGTAGCATCGTACCAATTGAATTCATGCGTTGGTTCATTCGGGTGTGCTGGATCAAACCCGCGGTATTTTTCCTTTAAAGCAGGATGATCCCATTCCACTCCTGTATCAATACTTGCCACAACTGTACCAGTACCGTCATAACCTAAAGCCCATGCGTCTGGAGCATGAATTTGAGAAATGTTCCACTCGACTCCATCTACTGCTTTCATTTGTTTTTTTTGCTTCGTCTTCAAATCAACGGGGCGGTGAATTTGACGGGTTTCATTTGGCAGCACTTGATCTACTTCTGGGAAGGCAGCCACCTTTTCCATGACTTCTTTCGTTCCCGTCACCGCTAGACCATTCACAATATAGTACGAATGAATCTCCTTCACTTGCTTTTTCTTTTTCTCTTTTTGTAAATACGTAAGCAGCGCTTGCTGCGTCTCCTCAGATGTTGCTCTTAATTCGGATACAACAGCTGATCTTTTTGTGTATTGTGTTTTAGCCGCTGTTAATTTCTGTTTTTTGGCTTTGGACACCGCTTCCTTCGCCACTTTTTGTGTATTTGTTTGCTCTTTCATTTTGATTAAAAAAGTCACCTGATCATCCTGCTGAAATTGTTTCATTAATCTAGATGAGATCTTTGCTTTTGTTGTCTTAGAGGAGACAGCTTCCTCCTGATATGAGGTAGAAGTCGATTTTGCTTGAACCATCCCAAAGCTTGTCATCGTTAAAGTACCAATCACCAAAAGACTCATCAAACGATAGCCGGCGGTCTTGCGAAACTTCAATTTCAATCAAATCCCTCCTCCTCAAATGGCCAAACAGAGTATAGGTCTCACTCCTTTCCTTCTATTATTCGTGACAAGATTCATGTTGTTCTATTTAATGTAGTCAAATAAAGTTCATCATTTTGTCGTTTTTTGTAAGAGGGAGTAAAAATGATTCTTTTTTCTTAAACACCATAAGTCAAATTACACATGGAAGTTGAAATGACTTTCTCTCATTTAAGACTTTTTAATTAAATTCTTTATACGCCTTAGACATGAAAAAACCCCTTCCAATGGAAGGGGTTAAGCTATACTTGATTAGCGTTTATTGCGGTTGCGTAAGAACGTTGGAATGTCTAGCGTATCATCACTTGATTGTGTATTTTGTCTAGACTGAGGTGATGGCTGTTGATGTTCCTCGCGTTTTACTTCACGTTTTTGAGGAATGGATTGATTTTGCTTTAATCCTTGTCCTAATGGGTTTCTTTGTGATTTTGTCACTTCTGGTTCTTGCTCAATGAATCCAGTAGCGATCACAGTCACCACAATTTCATCCTTCAAGTTATCATTGATGACAGATCCAAAAATCATGTTTACATCTTCGTCAGATGCAGAAGCCACAATATCTGCTGCTTCTTGCACTTCATAAAGACTTAGGTTCGTACCACCCGTAATGTTCATGATGACGCCTTGAGCACCATCAATCGCTGTTTCTAGAAGTGGTGAAGAAATGGCTTTCTTCGCAGCTTCAGCAGCACGATTTTCGCCTGTAGCGACGCCAATCCCCATCAGAGCCGATCCTTTATTAGACATGATTGTTTTCACGTCAGCAAAGTCAAGGTTAATCAGACCTGGTGTTGCAATCAAATCGGAAATCCCTTGAACACCTTGTCTAAGCACGTTATCTGCCGCGCGGAACGCTTCCAGCATTGGCGTGTTTTTATCAACAATTTCAAGCAAGCGATCGTTTGGAATCACAATTAATGTGTCAACTGCTTCTTTCATAGAAGCAATTCCTTCTACTGCTTGAAGCTGACGTTTTCTTCCTTCAAATGTGAAAGGACGAGTCACAACTCCAACTGTCAATGCACCAGAATCTTTTGCGATTTTTGCAATGACAGGTGCAGCACCCGTACCAGTTCCACCGCCCATACCAGCTGTAACGAAGACCATGTCTGCGCCTTTTAATACTTCTTCAATCTGCTCTTTGCTTTCCTCAGCAGCTTTTTTACCGACCTCAGGATTAGCACCTGCTCCAAGCCCTCTTGTCAGCTTAGCACCGATTTGCATTTTAGTTTCTGCTTTTGATAGATTTAATGCCTGTGCATCAGTATTGACTGCAATAAAATCGACACCTTGTACGTCATTTTCGATCATTCGGTTAACAGCGTTATTCCCGCCGCCACCTACTCCGATTACTTTAATTGATGCTAGGCCGTCTATATTTGTTTCAAACTCCAACATGCTGAATCCTCCTAATCCGTCGAAAATCTAATTCTATTCCCAGAACATATTAAATAGTTTTTTCATTTTGCCCGGTTTTTTATTTGTCTCTTGTTGTGCTTTTTGTTTTACTTTCGGTCTTGGCTGCGCTTCTTTCACTTGTGGTGCAGAAGAAACCGGCTCCATGGATGCGCCTACTTCATGAAACGCCTCATCTGGCATTTGGAATCCAACCTGTCTGCCCTGAATCTTTGCATTGCGATAAGCAAAGTGGATCAGACCCACTCCTGTCATATATTGAGGCTCTCTCACCCCGATATAATTCGGACTTGCAATCCTAACATTGTTTTGCAAAACCGTTTGTGCAAGAGAAAGAATACCTGGTATGGCTGCTTGTCCACCTGTTAGAACGAATCCACCAGGCAAATCATGCACATCCATATTTCTTAATTCCTCTGCAACAAAGAGCAAGATTTCTTCCAGCCGCGCTTCAATAATGTTGGCTGCATCAAGCTGTGTATACGTTTGTTTTTGATCGGTACCAATCACAGACACTTCAAATGTCTCCTCAGTGGATGCCTCATCATAAAACGCATGTCCAAATTGTTTTTTGATTCGTTCAGCTTCTTCTGTGGAGGTTCTAAGTCCTATAGACAAATCTTTTGTTATGTTCTCTCCGCCCAAAGGGATACTGTGAGTAGAATAGAGATGCCCGTTTTCAAATACGGAAATCGTTGTAGATCCGCCGCCAATATCGACAAGAGCTACCCCAAGATTTTTTTCATCTTTCGATAATGCTGCTGAGCCCGATGCGAGTGGCTGCAAGCATATATCCATAATTTCAATTCCAGCTCTTTCTACACATCGGAGCCAGTTATGTAGAATCGTTTTAGAACCTGTAATTAACGATCCTTCCACCTCTAGCCGAACACCAAGCATTTTTTTCGGATCTGTGATCTCATCTCTTCCGTCGACGATAAATTGTCTCGGAATCACGTCTACGACGAGATGTTCTTGAGGAATAGATACTACTTGTGCAGCATCTAAGACACGTCTCACATCTTCAGCATGTATTTCTTTGTTTTCACTAGATACTGCGACTACGCCGCTCGTATTCTGAATATGAATGTGGTTTCCGTTAATTCCGACAATCGCCTTTTGTAAAGGAAAACCTACCATTCTCTCAGCCTGTTCAAATGCTTGTCTAATAGAATGAACTGTCTCATCTATATCAACAATCGATCCTTTTTTTAACCCCTCTGAAGGGACATTTCCAACACCTATAATGTTAAGCGAATCATCCGCCATTTCTCCGACGATGACTTTTATATTGGATGTACCGATGTCAAGGCTGACGTAAATTTCATTGTTGTTCATTCTATGGCACCTCCTCACATATCAATACTTTCTATTCTATTATTTGCTGAACAACAATACAATGAATGTGGTTTTACAAGTGTGTAACAAAACTTAAAAAATCAACATTTTTTATTAGGATTACTGAAAATATTCGTTACATCATATGTATATCCTTTTTTATGACTCACTTTTTTTCTTTTTTTCTCTAGAAATTGTCCATTTTGTTAGTAGAATTCTTCTAATAACTGCTATATTTTGAAACAATCTAACGCCGAATGCAAACATTCCGACTAAGTACAAGTCTACACCAAGATGGACGCCCAGAAAAGCTAAACTTATTGCCAGTATAATATTAAAGAAGAAGCCTGATACAAACACTAGTTCATCGTATGCCCCTTGCAGATGTGCCCGGATTCCACCAATCAATGTATCAAGCGCAGCAAGTACAGCGAGGGAAAGATAATTGGAATACTCATTCGGTATCGTAAAATTAGTTAAGAAACCGATCGCAACTCCTATGATTAAGCCCAGTACAGGAAGCCACATTAAGATTTTCCCTCCTTTACATCGTCAAGAGGCTTCAATTCGTTTACTTGAATTGCACCGTCATATGCTTTTAAGTGAATTTTTTTCTTCGGCTGGCTTATACTCAAGCTGAAGTTTTCCTGAGCAAACAAGTCACCAATATCTGATACATTTAAACGGCTGTATAATTTGTCGGCCTGCTCACCAATCATTTTAATGGTGACTTCATCACTATCTAAGCTGTAGCCATCCATTTTTGTCGTGCCATTAATATCTCGAATCACACTTGTATTAATGACACGGCGATCATTGATGGAAATATGTTTTGCCCCAAACATATTGGCTTCATTAATTAACTTTTTCAGAAGATCAGGTGGGATATTTTTCACTTCTTCTCCGGTCAGATCCTTGGAAAAAAGCTGAGAAATTTCAACTTCGATCCCCTCCCCTTCCACTTCTGTAAAACCAGCCTTTTCTTTTAAATCTTTTAACGTTTTTGTTAATTGTGCTTCTTTTGATCGATCTCCTTGATGACCATATTTTTTGAGCATCTCCTCGTATTTATCAATTTCTTTTAATAAATCCAATTCCTTACTTTTAGATGCAGATAAATCCTCTCTCAGTTCCCACACATCACGAGTATCTCGAACTTCGGGCTTTTGTAAGGAATTGAATTGGATGGAGACCATGATGCCAAATATGATCATTAAAACTGTTAAACTAAGTAAAGGCTTCTTTTTCCTCAACACCACTCACCTTTTCACTTTTAATCTTTGTTTCTTAAAAGAGGGTTCATACGAATATCCGTTTTCTCAATCGTCATTGAAATGTGATCACTTGTCAGCTGATCGACCACTCCCCCTGCAATATTTAAAGCAGGTATTAATACAGCTGGATCACCAATAGCAGATATGACAAATGGTGCTGGATGCTGAACACCATCTACTGTGACAACTGGTCCGTTACAATGTATGTATGATTGGTGTGTGATTCTTTGTCCATTAATAGATACAGCAGAAGCACCTGATATAAATAGTTCGTTTATCACATGAAAAATGTGGCTCTCATGCACAATGTAATTATTGACATTTTGTCCACTCGGGATATAAGATGCATCTTCAAGAGACACTTTTACCCCTTTTCCTTTTACACCGATCTCTCCTGTAAACATTCTGTATTTCTCAACATCTTCCAGTACATTAAAATACTGCTCTTTTTCATTTTTCAAATTGGACTCTGTTGCTTGTACCTTTGATTGAAGACTATATAATTCTTTTTCGAGTTTCTGATTCGCCTTTTCTTGCGTTGTGAGCTGACTTTTCAGAGAGTATTCTTTTTTCCATTGCTCTGTCCGAATGACATCTGCCTGATGCTGCTTTGTATATTGGTATGAAAAAGAAATCAGAAAACCAAGAACAAGCATGACAATTGAGAATATTACTGTTTTGCCTCTCAACGCTCATCTTCCTTTTTCTTAGATTTAAACGCTTCGAAATACGTAGCGACTTCCATATGGATTGTGCCTTTTTCAGATGAAGAAAGTTCTTTTACAATGGCTGGATAGGTTTGCATTTTATCACCGAATGTTTTAATTGATGCAATCACAGTGTTTCCGTCATTCATATAAAATTTAACTAGCCACTTATTTGAATTGGTCGGCACATAATATACTTCTGAGATGAGTTCCTGAATAGAGGCTGGCAGTTGATTTAAAGATTTAACAGTTTGCTTCAACTTCTCCTTATTGTCCCAATCGACAAATAGAGGTCCTGCATGACTCGGTGTCACTTCTTCTGGTAAAGTGGTCCCGTTTTCAAGAAGCTCATAATATAGATTTCCCTTTTGAAGATACGCAATATTTGCATATTCTTTGACAGCAATACTCACTTTATTTGGGAAATGCTTTTTAATACTGACACTTTTAATCAGTTTATTTTGTTTAATATGATCTGCTGTTACATCTTTATTTAAATTCCAAAACTCTGTTTCGCCTTCTTTAATTTGTGAAAGTTTAACAAGCTGTTTTGTTGAGACATGCTCGTTACCTGTGATGGTTAAAGAAGAAATTTTGCTGATAGGTGTCTGCAAATAAATAATAATTAAAACCATGATAAAAAACAGTAGTATAAAAGAGATCAGTCTCCGATTCGCTTTTTGCTTCCTTTGTTCTTTAATTTTAGGAATTCGCTCTTCTATATTGACGATCTTTTCATTTTCATGATCAGGCCGCATATATACTCTTCACCTCATTCAAAGCTGCTTGTCCACACCTTTGGATCATCATTTTGATGAGAAAACAAACGGCATTCTTTCATGCCGTTTGTTTTCTTCTGATGTCATCATTCATAAAAACTACCTGTTAATTTTCTTCACCGATAATTTCTACTTCTGTATGCATCTCTACGTTGTAGTCTTCTTTAATTTTCTTTTGGATGAACTGAATTAAGTCCAGTACGTCTTGAGCAGTGGCTCCACCAGCGTTGACAATAAAGTTGCCGTGCATATCAGAAATTCTAGCTCCGCCGATTTGGTATCCTTTTAAATTCGCTTTTTCTACAAGCTGTCCTGCATATTCAGGCAGCGGATTTCTAAAAATACTGCCAGCACATGGCCGATTATAAGGCTGGGTTTCTTTACGATAATCTTTATTTTGCTGCATTTTCTTTGTGATTTTCTCGCGGTCATCCTGCTTGAGCTTAAACACAGCTTCTAGAACAATACCAGGTCGTTCCTTTTGTAGGACTGACGTTCGATAGCTAAAATTCATTTGTTCATTTGTGAGCCACTCGATGCTACCATCTTCAAATAAGATTCTGGCTTTCACAAGGATCTTACTGATATCAGATCCATGTGCACCTGCGTTCATATAAACAGCGCCGCCAATAGATCCCGGAATACCAGCTGCGAATTCCAGTCCTGAAAGACCCTGTTTACTAAGTGATGTCGCGAGTCTTACGACAGAGTAGCCGCCGCCGACTGTAATTTCTTCATCATTTACAGTTAGGTGATCGAGTCCAGCACCCAGCTTTAGGACAACTCCCCGAATACCTTTATCAAGGACAAGTAAATTTGATCCTCTTCCAATGACCGTCCAATTGGTATGATGTTTTTTCACATGATCCATGATCGTTTTCACTGCATCGATATCTTTTGGGATGATCAAAAGATCTGCTGGTCCGCCTATTTTCATTGTTGTATGATTCGCAAGCGGCTCATTTTCAAGTACTTTACCAACTTGCGCTTCTAATAATTCATTCTTCAAGTTCTCCATATTACCCTCCGCCTTACCTAATATCATTCCATCATGTAGTCGTTATTTCTTTTAACACATTATATAAACGTGTAGCCGCATCTGGTACTCCGAGTTCTTTCGTTAAACGGCTCATTTGGGTGAGCTTTTCTTCATTACCAGCAATTTCATCAATGGCATGAAGCAGACGATCCCCTGAAAGCTCTGATTCTCTTAAAACAATCGCAGCATCATGTTTTTCAAGTGATCTTGCATTGACTTCCTGATGATTTGCCGTCACGTATGGGCTCGGAATAAAAATGGTTGGGATTCCAAGAGCCGTTACTTCAGCAATTGTTGTAGCTCCTGCTCTTGCAACAATCACATCGATCGATTTCAGATACTCCGGCATTTGATGCAAGAAAGGTTTTGTGATCATGTTAGATGCTGAACCTTTTTCCTTTAGTTCATTCAACACTTTTTCATAATGAATCTCGCCTGTGATATATAAAAGCTGGTAGTTTTTAGACTTTAAATCATCTTGCATTTCAATCACTGCTCTATTGATAGGAGCAGCACCTCGGCTCCCGCCGAAAATAAGAATCGTTTTTTTCTTTTCATCGAGCCCAAATTCTTTAAGAGATTTCCCCTCTTTTATAGAGACGACTTCAGAGGCTCTAGGGTTTCCCGTAAATACAACCTTTTCAGAAGGAAAATGCGCCTTTGCTTCATCAAAGCATATGGCTACCTTATTAACATATCTTGCTAGGAACTTATTTGTAATACCAGGCAGGCTGTTTTGTTCGTGTATAATAGTTGGGATCTTCAGCTTAGAAGCCGCATAAACCACAGGACCACACACATAACCGCCTGTTCCAATAACCGCATCAGGCTTGAATTCTTTTAAGTAAGATTTGCTTTTTTGAACGCCTTTTAAAAATCTCATCACCGTTTTGACGTTATCAAAGGAAAGTTTTCGTTTAAAACCTGAAATTTCTATCGCCTTGAAAGGAATATTTTCTCTTTCTACAATTTTCTTTTCAAGTCCATTTTCAGTACCGATATATAAAAATTCCACATCAGGATGTAGTCTTTTCACTTCTTTAATAAAGGCTAAGGCCGGATAAATATGTCCGCCTGTTCCACCTCCACTGATTACTATACGCATTATACCATTTCCCCTCAATTTTTTTCTGCTCTGAACAAAGTATAAACCCTGTTTTAAACAACAGGGCTCCCTTAAAACCTGTAAAGAAGAGTCAAAATACACGTTTTCAAAACAAAAACTGTCATTTTCGATCTTCAAATCATTTTTTTATACTTTTGCAAAATAAACGTCAGCATGGTTTCATTAGCTTCATCGAGCTAATATCTTGCGTACCTGCTGACATTCAGAAGTACGCCAATGGCCATCAGCATTAATGTCAACGATGAGCCGCCATAACTAAGGAATGGGAGCGTGATACCTGTCACAGGAATAAGTCCAGTTACAACTGCGATGTTAATCATTACTTGAATAGCAACCATTGAAATAATTCCAACTGCTAGGAAACTCCCATATAAGTCCGGAGCTCCAAGTGCTATTCGTATGCCTCTCCATAATAGAACACTAAAGAGGAGTAAAATGAGTGATCCCCCTATAAAGCCAAGCTCTTCAGACAATATCGCAAAGATGAAGTCCGTTTGAGGCTCAGGTAAATAGAAGAATTTTTGTCTACTTTGACCAAGTCCCATTCCGAACAGACCACCTGGACCAACAGCATATAAGGATTGAATAATTTGAAATCCACTGCCTAGTGGATCTTCCCAAGGATTTAAATAAGATGTAATTCGTTTGATTCGGTAGGGTGCTGATAAGACAAGTGCAGCAAACCCGCTGAGCCCTATAAGACCGAGAAATATAAAGTGAGCAATTCTCGCACCTGAAACAAATATCATAATAATACAGGTTCCAACCATCACCGTTCCTGTTCCCAGATCCGGTTGAAGCATAATGATGGCAAATGCAGAAAATACAATGCCTAAAGCTGGGGCAAAACCTTTGCGAAAGGATGTGATATTTTTTTGTTTTTCAGATAAGAATTTTGCAAGAAACGCAATCATCGCAAGCTTCATAAATTCAGAGGGCTGAATACTGAACGCACCGACACCGATCCAGCTTCTTGATCCATTTCTCTCCATCCCGATGCCAGGAATAAGTACAAGTAGCAAAAGGAGAAAACAAACAGCAATCAATATCTTTGACCAAGTGCGCCACGTCCAATAATCGACTCGCATAATGAAAAACATTGCGATAACTCCGATTCCGGCAAACAACAGCTGTCTTTTTGCAAAATAAAACGAATCATCAAATTTATATGATGCCCACACAGCACTAGCGCTGTACACCATAATTAAACCAATCGTCAATAAAAGTAACGTAATGACAACAAGCAAAAAATCCGGAGAAGTTTTCTTATTCGTCAAGAGACCGACACCCCAAGCATAATTTCATTTGGGCTGTCAGTCATACGAGAGACAAGCCCTTATTTAAGCATATGCACGGCGTTTACAAACATGTCTCCACGTTCTTCAAATGTTTTATGTTGATCCCAACTTGCACAAGCCGGAGATAATAAAATCACGTCTTCTTCTTCAGATATGTTAAACGCCGCAGGTACTGCTTGTTCAACATTATCGACATGTTTTACATGATGTATTCCAAGCTCTTCACCAAGTTTCACAAACTTAGGTGCAGTCTCACCAAATGTGATAATTCCTTTTACATGTTTCATAAAAGGTTTCAACTCATCAAATTCATTGCCTCTATCAAGTCCACCTGCTAACAAAATAATCGGTTGTTCGAAGGCTGACAATGCTTTACTTGTTGCCAAAATATTGGTTGCTTTACTATCGTTATAAAACTTACGACTCTGAATTGTATCTACAAATTGCAGTCGATGCTTCACTCCACCAAATGTCGTGAGAACGTGAACGATTGCCTCATTTGAGCAGCCTGCATTTTTCACAACACAAATAGCTGCCAGAATGTTTTCTTGGTTATGCTCACCAGGAAGGACAACATCCTTTACATCAATAATATGTTCATTCATGTAGTAAATTGCACCATGTTGAATAAACGCACCATGTTCTACTGGTTCTTTCACTGAGAAAAACACTTTTTTTGCTTTTGAACCTTCTGCTAGTTTTACTACCGAAGGATCATCTAAGTTAATGACAGCAATGTCATCTTCATGTTGATGTGCAAATACTTTCTGCTTTGCTTTTTCATATTCTTCACGAGTGTGGTGATAGTCTAAATGTGCATCAAAAATATTTAATATTAAGCTGATCTTAGGTCTAAATTCAACTGTTCCCATTAACTGAAAAGAAGAGAGTTCCGTTACGATCCACTCATCGCCATCTGCATTTGCAGCGACTTCACTGGCAACTGTTCCAATATTACCTGCCACTAATGTTTTTTGGCTGTCTTTTTTCAGCATTTCATAAATTAATGTCGTGGTAGTGGTTTTTCCATTCGATCCAGTAATCCCAATAAAAGGAGATGAGGTTAAATGATACGCTAATTCTATTTCCGTCCAAACTGGAATTTGGCGGCGAAGCGCTTCTTGAACCATCACATTTTCATATGGAATTCCTGGATTTTTAATTAAAATTGTAATGTCTTTATCTTCAAATATACGAAGAGGATGACTGCCACAAACGACATCAATCCCCTTTTCAGAAAGTAGCTGAGCAGGTTCATTCTCTTCAAATGGTTTTTGATCATTTACCGTCACATTTACTCCATGTTCATGAAGAATTGTAGCTGCCGCATATCCGCTTTTAGCAAGACCTAATACTAGTACATGTTCGTTTTTTAACATTTGCATCTTATTCAATTATAACCACACCTCGATGTAAATTCCTAAAACAGCAAGTAATAAACCAGCTGTCCAGAAGGTGACAACTACTCTCCACTCTGACCAGCCAACTAACTCATAGTGGTGGTGAAGCGGACTCATCTTAAATATTCTTTTGCCAGTTGTTTTAAAGGAGATGACTTGAAGAATAACGGATAACGTCTCTACAACAAATACTCCACCAATAATGACAAGTAAAATTTCAAGCTTCGTTAAAATCGCAATTGCTACAATGGCTCCGCCTAATGCTAGAGAACCTGTATCACCCATAAATACTTTTGCAGGATGTGCGTTAAACACTAGGAAGCCAAGGACGGCTCCTGCAACAGCTACTGAAAAGATCGCTACATCATATTGCGATTGATTCCAAGCCAGTATAGCAAATGCTCCAAAAGCAATAGCAGCGGTTCCAGATAAGAGACCATCCAGTCCATCTGTTAAGTTGACGGCATTAGAACCTCCGACAAGCATGAAGACAACAAGGATAAAGTAAGCCCATCCTAAATCAAAGCTGACGTCTGTTCCTGGAATGCGAATTGTCGTTGCAAACTGATAATAATGGAAAACTCCATAAAAGATCACAGCGATCACAATTTGACCGATTAATTTCTGTTTCGATGTTAATCCAAGATTTCGTTTCATCGCTACTTTAATATAATCATCTAAAAATCCTAATAGGCCGTAACCAAGTGTGACAAATAACAGTAAAAACATTTCTGGACTAATCTCAGAAAATTTGTTGATCATCACAATTGTTGTAATAGTGATAGAAAAGATAATCATGATGCCGCCCATTGTCGGCGTGCCAGATTTCTTTTGGTGCGACTGCGGGCCCTCTTCTCTAATACTTTGACCAAATTTTAGTCTTCTTAAAAACGGTATAAAAATCGGGGATAAAAGAACACTGATTAAAAATCCCATTATGATTGTAAACAATATCACCTGTTCAAGCATTGTTCTTTACTCCTTCCGAATTTCCAAAGCCGTTTTCCATCAGAAAATTGCATTCATTATTATGGTATTCATTCTTGTTCTTCGTATGTTGTTTTTGTACAAAATGCTTCATTTCATTACACTCTTTTCATCATTTTAAGATTTGTTTAGGTCTAAAATAGCGTCAACAGCAATTTTTGCATCATCGAAGTCATAGACTTGATCCCCAATAATTTGATAGGTCTCATGGCCTTTACCCGCTATTAGGACTGTATCGCCTTTTTTTGCATTGGCAATGGCAAAGAAGATCGCTTGTTTCCGATTCACAAAGCTATGATAATATGCGTCTGGCACCCCATTTTCCATATCTTTCAAGATGACTGAAGGATCTTCGCTTCTTGGGTTGTCTGACGTAAATACAGGTTCATCTGCATATTTCACAGCAATTTGAGCCATTTGAGGACGCTTTGTTTTATCACGATCGCCACCGCAGCCAATCACACAGAAAATTTTGCCCTCTGTTAATTCTCTACACGTTGTGAGGACATTTTCTAAACTGTCAGGTGTATGCGCGTAATCGACGATGACGGGGAAATCTTGATCGCAGTTTACAAGTTCAAATCTGCCTTTGACTCCTTCAAGCTCTTCAATCGCACTCACGATCGTCTCAAATGTTAAGCCAGATACGATCCCAACTGATACAGCTGCAAGGATATTATACACATTGAACTTCCCGACGAAGGCAACCGTCACTTTCTTGGTGCCAATTGGAGTGACCAAATCAAATTGAGTTCCCTTCGGCATGATTTGAATATTTTTTGCCATGACATCTGCTTTTTGCTCTAAGGCATACGTCATGACTTCAGCAGCTGTGACTTTTTCAAAATAACTCGAAGCCTCATCATCTGCATTTAAAATCGCATGCTTCGGTTTATTGTGATGAAAGGCACTTCCAAGCTGAGAAAACAGCAAGCTTTTCGCATGTTTATATTCTTCCATTGTGTTGTGATAGTCAAGATGGTCCTGTGTAAGGTTTGTGAAAACCGCAATATCATAATCACATCCATGTACTCTGCCAAGATGGAGGGCATGTGATGATACTTCCATGATGGCTGTGTCTACATCTTGATCAAGCATCTGTTTAAACGTTTTCTGAAGTGTGACACTTTCAGGTGTGGTGTTTTTCACATCGAGAATGTCATCATTCACTTTCATATACATCGTACCGATTAAGCCTGTTTTCTTTTCGGCTTTTCTCATCATTTGTTCAATCATGTGTGTTGTTGAGGTTTTTCCGTTTGTGCCAGTGATCCCAATGAGATTAAGCTTATGAGTGGGCTGTTCATAAAACGCATCAGCTATTCTTGCAAGTGCTCTTTGAGAGTGTTTCACAATAATGACTGGTACATCTGTTATGTTAAGAGGGTGTTCTGCTACAATGGCTGCAGCCCCGCTTTTTACCGCTTTTTCAGCATAATCGTGTCCATCTACTGTATAGCCTTTTATACAGACAAAAAGGCTTCCCTCTTTCACCTCTCTTGAATCCATTTCAATGGAAGTGATATCAGGATTTTCGTTTATCAATTCATTGTTTTCACTTTTAAAGTATGTAAGCAGTTCTTGTAATTTCATTTTCATATCAAACCTCTCAAATTCGTTCACGTGCATGTCTTGTGAAAAAAACACACAGTCTATATTTTATCGTAAAAAAAAGGATACATCCAGCGTATTCCTTAAGTTTCTGTTGGAAAAAACACACTTTGGACTCTTTTTTTCAAACTGTCCTTCTCTTTCAACAAAAAGAGGCAGCCAAATGAGTGCGGCTACCCTCTGTTTATTCTTTATGATTCATCGTTTAAGTATAATCTGATCGTGGAGCCTTCTTTGACCTTTGTCCCCGCAGCAGGTGATTGCTTCACTACTTTACTACCAGTTCCTGAGGCATCGATCTTTAGGTTGATCAAGAGGGATTCAAGATCTGAAACAGATCCTCCTACAAGATTCGGTACTTCAATGGTTTTTGTGTCCAGCCACTGATACTTCTTTTCAATTTGGCCTTTTCTTTTTTTCACACCCATCTCAGGCAGGCTATCCCGCATAATATGACCAACAATTGGTGCGGCAACGGTACCACCAAATTGAATGGTGCCTTTTGGGTTATCCACAGCCACATAGACTACGATACTTGGGTCATCGGCAGGCGCAAAACCGATAAACGACACAATATGGTTATTCTCCATATACTTTCCGTCCTTTACTTTCTGGGCTGTTCCTGTTTTTCCGCCGACTCGATACCCTTCAACAAATGCATTTCGGCCAGTTCCTTGGGCGACTACACTTTCAAGTGCATACCTGATTTCTTTAGATGTTTCTGCTGAAATCACTTTCTTTTTGGCAATAGGCGATTGCTTTTTCACGACCTCTTTTGTGATTGGATCTATCCATTCTTTTGCAATATATGGCGTGTAAAGTGTCCCACCATTTACTGCGGCTGCTACTGCAGCCACTTGTTGAATCGGTGTAACTGAAACACCTTGACCAAAGGCCGTGGTCGCCTGCTCTACAGGACCTACACGATCAAGCGGGAACAAAATTCCCCGCCCTTCTCCTTGAAGGTCAATTCCGGTTTTCTGGCCAAATCCGAAATTTTTGATATAAGAAAATAATTTTTCTTTACCCAGACGGTCTCCCAGCTCTACAAAACCGGGGTTACAGGAATTTTGAACGACTTCTAAGAATGACTGCGATCCGTGTCCGCCTTTTTTCCAGCACCTGAGTCTTGCACCATCAACCGTCACAGATCCGCTGTCAAAAAATGAATCGCGTTTTAAATTAACTTTCTTCTCTTCTAATGCTGCTGCAAGTGTAATAATTTTAAATGTCGAACCCGGCTCATATGTGCTCCACACCGGTAGATTTCGGTTGAACACTTTCGAATCAACTGATTGATAATCAGCTGGATCAAAATCTGGTCTGCTCGACATTCCGAGCACTTCACCATTTTTCGGATTCATCGCAATCGCAATCATACCATCCGGATTATACTTTGCCTGCGCGTTGTCTAATTCCCGTTCTATAATAGTTTGTACTTTTGCATCGACTGTCAATTTCATATCAAGACCATCTTTAGGGGGTGTATAATCATCTGCTTCATCTGGCATTTTCTGCCCTTTTGCATCAGAATAAAATTTCACAGAGCCTTTTTCGCCTTTTAGGTCGTCATCATAGTAGGCTTCAAGTCCAAGCAATCCTTGATTATCAATTCCAGCAAAGCCGAGTACATGTGAAAGAAAGCTACCAAACGGATAATGTCTGATGCTGTCTTCTGCTACATACACACCTTCTAAATCAAGCTCTCTTACTTCTTTTGCTTTTTCATGTGATACCTTTCTGCCCTCAGGAGAAATTCGTTCAATCGAAGTTTTCTTCGTGACGTGCTTGTACGCTTTCTCTTCAGACATATTCAGCACTGCTGCCAATTTCTTACTTGTTTCTGCAGGATCTTTAATTTGCCGAGGGACAACCAAAATAGATGGAGCACTTTTGTTCGTCGCAAGCTCTACACCATTCCGGTCCAAAATATCTCCTCGTTCCGGTTCGAATGGAAGGTTTCTACTCCATGAATCTTTTGCTAAGCTTGTCAGCTTCTCCCCCATAATAAACTGCACATATCCTAATCTAGTATCTATGATGAAAAAAATGATCACCCCAAACAGCAGCACGAAAAGCAATCGTTTTCTCACTGTTACACTTGATACTCGCACGCCCGGTTCACTCCTTACATATGGCTTATTTTCATCATATGCAGGCCCGTCCTTTTGTAGAACGCACCGTGATATTCTGCTGGAGCAACAGAAAAAAACCTAGCAAGTGATTTGCTAGGTTTCAAGTTAATTTGGGCTTTTAAATGTCACTGTGACGACTTTGTCTGAAATCTCTGCTCCACTTTTGACACTTTGTTTCACAGCATATCCTTGTCCATTTGTTTCTATATGCACACCGGCAATCGAAGCATATTGAAGGACTTCCCTTCTGGACCAGCCTGTCATATCAGGCATCTTAATGGTTTTCCCTGCTGTTTTCAAAAAGACTTTCTGGCTTTCAGAGAATTCAGAGCCCGCACTCGGCCACTGGCGTTTAATCGAGAGACCGTCGCCGATGACAACAGGCGTTAAGTGTTTATTTTTGGCTTCTGTTTCTGCCTGCTTCACTTCTAAATCTAGGTATGAAGGCATCGTTTCTTGTTTCACTTTATCTTCGCCTGATTTTTTATCGTCTGTTTTTGTTGGTGCAATATTTAAATATAGCAAACTATTTTTCATGACAGGGTTAAAGATTTGAGAAACCGGAGCTGACCCTGTTTCTGTTTCAGACAGCTGCGGCTGCTGGACAGCCACATACACAAGTAGCTTCGGATCATCTTTTGGCGCCATTCCCATAAATGAAAAGACATAATCGTTTCGTCCTTGGAGGTAACCGCCGGCACCGCCAATTTGCCCCGTTCCTGTTTTCCCAGCCACGTCGAAGCCTTTGATTTGATAAGGCTGACCTGTTCCAATTTTCGAAGAAACCACCTCACCTAAAATGTCACGGACTTGCTTCGCTGTATCAGATGAAATCGGTTTGCCTGCTGCTGTTGGTTCGTGCTGCAAAATCGTTTTGTTAGTGTTCGGGTCTGTAATATGGTCAATGACATATGGCTTCATCATTGTTCCACCGTTTGCTATCGCTGTGGCTGCTTCAATTTGTTGAATCGGTGTGATAGCTGATGCTTGACCATAAGCTGTCGATGCTTTGTCATATTCATATCTATAATTGATTTTGCTAGACGCCTCGTTCGGTAAATCAATCCCCGTTTTGTCATAGAAATGGAACTTCTGCAAATATTGTTCGTAGCGTGTGAAGCCTAGTTTTTCTTTTGCTAGCTTTGCAAAGGCCACGTTTGATGAGCGAAGAACCCCTTGATGAAAGTCAATTTTCCCCCAGCCATTTCCGTTGTTATGGTCTCGCACAAGGCCGCCGCCTACTTTATAAGTACCAGATTGGTATTTGTCATTGCCTTGGTAGACCCCTTCTTGGATCGCCGCTGCTAGGGTAAAGATCTTCATCGTCGAACCTGGTTCAAACGCATATGAAATCACATCATTGTTATAATTGGTAATGTCTAGTTCATTTAAATTAAAGCTTGGTCGCTGCCCCATCGCGAGAACCTTTCCAGTTTTCGGATCAACGACTGTAGCAATGATTTTCTTCGGCTTATACTTTTTAGCAACCTGCGTCATACTTTCTTCAAGAAACGCTTGAATTTTCTGATCGATGGTCAGCGTGACATTTTTCCCATCTTTCGGGGCGACAATGTCTTCTTTACTATTCGGCAAGGCCCATCCGCTTCTGTCACTGTTATATGTCACATAGCCGTCTTTTTCTTTTAAAAATTTGTTCAGTGCCTTCTCAAGTCCCATTGCACCTGACATGTCCTTTGTCGCCTCATTTAATCTGGCGTAGCCGATGAGGTTAGAAGCAAACATGCCGTTTGGATAATAGCGCTTCGTGTCTTTTTCAAAGGCAACTCCTGGAAGCTTTAGCTTTTCAATTTTTTCCTTCGTTGAAAAACTAATATCCTTCCCCGCTTTACCAAACTCCACTTGGAATGCGTCTTTTGTATTGAGACGCTTTAAAATTTCGCTTTCACTCATATCGATGACTTTTGAAAGCTCTTTTGCCGTCTTTTCTTTATCGACGACATGCATTGGATGCTTAGGGTCCACTGTCATTTTCTTGCTCATAACCGCAATGAGCTTATACACAGATGTATCCTCAGCGATCACATTTCCATTCCGGTCTAAAATAGATCCTCTTTTGGCTTCAAGTGTTTTCTTCGATTGATATTGTTCATTTGCCTTAGCAGCTAATACTTGTCCATCAACCGTTCCAGTAATTTGAATATAGATAAAACGTGCTAGGATGATAAAGAAAAACAGGGCGAAGCAAATACTTGCAATTGCCGCGCCTCTGTTCATCATTTTATTCTTTTTAGGCATCGCCATGTTAATCGACCTTCTTAACATCTTTCGATATGCTTAAGCCTGCTTTTTTCGCAGCTTCGATGATTCTTTCTGGTTCACTCAGCAAGTCTTTTTCCTTTTGTAACTCAGTGATCTTCTTCGATTCTAAAGATACTTGCTGTTCTAGCTTCTGCACTTCGATATTGGCGTGATAGACAGCAAAAGCTTTAGAAATGATGAGAATCGAGCTGCACATAAGAGCCATGACAAACATGACAAGTAAGATTTTTTCACCAAGTGTGATAGAACCTCTTCTTTTAATGACAACTGATTGGCCTTGCTGCTCTGTTTGATGTTGCTTCACTTCTCTTTGATAAGCCAAATTACTCATAAGAAACCTCCTTTTTATCATCATCTATGGTGTCGTTTTACTTTTTTTCTGCAATTCGGAGCTTCGCTGAACGGGCACGGTTGTTATGTTCCAGCTCTTGTTCTGATGCAACGATCGGTTTTCTCGTGATCAGCTTCAGCTTTGGTTCAAGTCCTTCTGGAATCACTGGTAATCCGTGCGGAAGTTCTGGAAGAGAAGACATTTCTCTAAATGTACTTTTACAAATCCGGTCTTCAAGTGAATGGAATGTAATGACAGAAATTCTCCCCTTCGGATTGAGTAACTCGATTGCTTGTTCTAGTGCTTCTTCAAATACTTTCAATTCATCATTTACGGCAATTCGGATCGCTTGAAACACTCTTTTCGCTGGATGTCCGCCAGTTCGTCTTGCAGGTGCCGGAATTCCTTCTTTGATAATGTCGACAAGCTCACCCGTTGTTTCAATTGGCGCTTTTTTTCTTGCTTCTTCAATTTTGCGTGCGATTTGCTTGCTGAACTTTTCTTCCCCATATTTGTAGAAAATCCGAACTAGATCTTCAAATGGCCATTCATTCACCACTGTTTTTGCCGACAATGCGGCTGATTGATCCATTCGCATGTCAAGAGGTGCATCATGGTGATAACTAAAGCCTCTCTCTGGTGTGTCGAGCTGAGGAGATGATACCCCAAGGTCAAAAATCACACCGTCTACGCTTGTAATACCTTGTTCATTCAGACGTTCTTTTAAATATCGGAAGTTGCTTTTTATGAAAAGAATGTTCGCTTTAGAACCCGCGAGCTTCTCTCGTGCATGATCCAGTGCAGCATCGTCTTGGTCAAAACCAACCAATGTACCTTTTTCTGATAATTGAGATAGTAAATATGAGCTATGACCTGCTCCGCCTAGCGTGCAGTCCACATATGTACCGTCTTCTTTTACGTTTAAACCGTCAACTGTTTCTTTTAATAATACTGTCTCATGTTGAAACATGATGTTATGGTCCCACCTTTTTCAAATAGAAATGAATGTGTAGAAAGCTTGCTGCACAAGGGATTATTATATATCAAATCCAATCATGTTTTCAGCAATTTCAGCAAAAGAATCTTCTTGCTCTTCTGTATATTGTTCCCAGATCGACTTACTCCACAACTCAATTCGATTTGAAACGCCGATGACCACACATTCTTTTTCGAGTTTTGCATATTGGAGTAGGTTTGATGCGATGTTAATACGCCCCTGCTTGTCCAGATCGCATTCGACTGCGCCAGAGAAGAAGAACCGGGTAAACGCACGTGCATCTTTTTTCGTTAGCGGTAGTGCTTTGAGTTTCTCTTCGATTAGTTTCCACTCACTCATAGGGTAGCCAAATAAACATTGATCAAGCCCTCTCGTCAGCACAAACTGTTCTCCGAGACCGTCTCTAAATTTAGCAGGGATGATCATGCGCCCTTTTGTATCAATCGTATGTTGGTATTCACCCATGAACATGATAATCAGAGCCCCACTTTCTCACCCATACTCTCCACTATCCACCACTTCTCTCCACAAAACTTATTCTACACTGTTTCTACATAAAAAAAAACCCTGAACTAGTCAGGGTTCATTAAAACTTTATTTCAAAGTTTGACAATTTGTTGCTTGTTTTGAAATGAAAATGGCAGATTTTTGAACGTTTTGAAGAATTCTGGACCATATTTGTTTAAAAAATACATGATATTCCAAATTCTTTCTTGTGGGGCATCTAGTGGTTTTAAACTATTTTCGATTCGTTCAAAGTCTCGAAGGATATATCCTTCCTTCTCTTCCACACGTTGCGCAACCTTTTGATACACAAATTGAAGCTGGTCTTCAATAAATTTGGCATTTTTATCTAGTAGCTGCTCGAAGTTTGGTTCAATCTCCAGTGCTTCTTGTCTTATCACGCCATGAGCATTAGCGAATTCACGTTTGGCATGCTCAACCGCTTGAACAAAGCTGTCTGGAAGACTTTGCTGAAAGTGCGCGTCTTTCTTTTCTTTTACTCCATTTGTCAGCACTTCTTCTACCGACAGTTCTCTAACTGGCAGTTTCTTGTCGATGTGTCTTTCAAGAATGGTCACATGCAGTCTCGGAAGAACAGGCGCCATCTTTAATTGAAAATGCTCAAAGATTCCTTTCAGCTCTCCCCAATAGTTAACCTCACCGTGCCCTGCCATAAAAGCAAGTGTCGGGAGAAGGGTTTCCTGCATCAAGGGACGCGTCACCACATTGTTGCTAAATCGTTCTGGATGCTCCTCAACTTCACTTAAAAGCTCTTCCTTTGTCCAGGTAAGCCCCACTTCTGATATAAAAAACTGGCCGTTCTCTTTTTCAATTAGGAAGCGTTCCTCATCATATTCGTAAAACAGATTCGCCTGATTGTCACCGGCTTCAATAATCGGTTGATATCCTGCTCGTTTCATAGCAGCCTGCGATTCTTTTAAACGCGCAGTAACCTCATCATTTGTCTCGACAATGTGCTTAAATAACGTACGCTCGAGTGGTTTGACACCTAAGTCACCTGAATTAAATAAAAGCAGTCCATCTTCTTCAAAGAGGTCACATACAATCCATTCAAAGAAATCAGTAAACGTTTGTGATTTGCGTAAACATCGAAGAAGCTGTTCAAGCAAATCATTGGTGTATGCAGATTCTTCATATGTTGAAAACACATTACGGAGCCATGTCTCAGTTTTTTCTTGATCAAGCGGGATTCTTTTCGCAGCCGCTTTTTTGACGTTATGTAATGACAGCTTTTGTTTCACTGGCCCTTTTTCGCCAGATGTGTACACAAAATTAATTTCATCTAAGTCATGATCCTCACCGGCTACCCAAAAGACCGGAATCACTGGGACGCCAAGCTCTGTTTCTTTTTCTTTTGCAAACTGAATGATGGATATGATTTTATGTATGGTATAAAGCGGTCCTGTTAATAGACCAGCCTGCTGCCCTCCGACCACCATGACACTCCGCTTGTCACGGATCTTTTCAATGTTCTGACGCATCGCTGCCGATTCAAACTTTGTGTGGTACGCACTCATATAATCCGCTAAAGCCTCGCGCGGGAAGCTCATTTCCATGAGATCGTCGTATCTCTTTTTCCATGTGTGCTCAGAATGTATATCATAATCAAAAAAAGTCGTCATCTCTTTTTTTTCTTCTATATAATCACGTATGAATAAATTCTGACTTCGGATGGAAAGTTCAGTTAATTGCATGTTTAGAACTTCCTTTCTTCAATAAATAGTTAGTTTCCCGAAAAAGTATAGCATGTAAATGAGCTCACTCAAAAGATTTTGTTTGCTTTTTTTCCAATACTTCCAAGCTTCGATCAAAGAAAGTGAGATGTGGCACCGTAACACCTTGCGCTTGAGCCTTTTTTAAAAGATAGCCAAGGATGGCTTTTCTTTCGGTTTGGCGGCCTTTTACTATATCTTGAAGCATAGATGATTGATTCTCTGCCGTATTCTCGCAAACAGAGACGACATAAGGCAAAAGCCGCTCTTTTTCAGGTAAGCCCAAGATAGAAACTGCTTCTTCAAATGCACATTTCATCATGTATTCATATGAGGGATTTTCGATTAATTCTCCGTTTCTCACATGCAGTAAAGCCGTGAGCGGATTAATACAGACATTGACAAGCAGTTTTTCCTCCAGCACCTTTTTCCATTCATCCGTATAGATCATCTGAAAATGGGCTGATGTCTCATTCAAAGCTTTTTTTATATCAGCTGCTGCTTCATGCTGAAATGCCCCCCACTTGATGACACCAATACCTGTATGGTTCACTTCATGATCTGACATCTTCATTGCTCCGTGCTCTACCACACCTATGTATAATGAATGTCCCGTTTTCCAATTCTCCAAATCTAATAAGTGAGCCATTCCGTTCTGTAAAAATAAGATACGATGAGGAGATAATGTCGATAGTTCACTAAGCACATCTTGCAAATGGTGATATTTCACTGTCACAATGAGCAAATCAAATTCTCCTGTTATTCCTGTCTCTGCATGAACAGACGCCTCGCATGTTTCTCCTTTTACTGTTCGCTCGATACCGAATGCTCGAATTTCTTCTGCCTGTTCGTTTCTTCTTGTAAAGACTGTGACGTCATGATGCTGCGTTAAATAACTAGCACAAAGCAGACCAATCGCACCGCCGCCAATGATTCCAATGTTCAACTGCCGCACATCCCTTTTTCGTTTACTTCATGATATCAACTATTTTAACAGGTTCATGTCGTGATGCAAAAAGCAGATGACGCGCTATGATTGAATTTTTTTAATTTAAAAACTATAATAATAAGTGTAAAAACTTTTTGAGGCGGATGGGATGAAAACGCCTTCAATGACAACACTGTCGACATTATGTGTGTAAGGGGGAAGATCATATGGCACAAGTAAAACGACTTCTAATTAATTACAAAACTTTAGAGGAATTTAAACAATTTAAGGAATACGGCATACAAGAGCTATCCATGCTTGAAGACCTTGAAAGCAATATGATTGAAAACGACAGCAACTCTCCATTTTATGGGATATATTTTGGAGATAAGCTAGTGGCACGTATGAGCCTTTATCAAGTGGATGGCTCAACGACAACGTATTTTAACCACAACCATGATTATTTAGAGCTGTGGAAGCTGGAAGTGCTTCCTGGGTATCAGCGCAAAGGGTACGGCGAAGCACTTGTTGAATTCGCTAAATCGTTTGGATTGCCAATTCGGACCAATCCGCGTGTCAAATCTGCCGGTTTTTGGGATAAAATGGGCTTTGAAGCAGTCAAATATGATATGGAGCGCGATAAGGGTGAAAATCCACTCATCTGGGAGCCCGCACATATTCAAAAAAATACAGGTGAATCCGCTTAAAGGCTGATCACAAAACGCCCCTCCTTTCTCTGTGAGGGGCGTCTCTTTATTTAGCATATTCTTTTAAGCTTATATTCTGTTTGACTCTTTCAACGATACTTATGAGTGCCCGGTAATCTTCTTCTGTCATTTTTAATTGGCGCTTTAAGTGTTCATTTTCTTCTGTAAGGGACTTTAATTGATGCTGTGCATCTTCCAGTTCTTCGCGTAAATGAGCAGGTCCATCAGGTTCTTTTTCAAGCTGCTCTAAAAACTGAATCACTTCTCGAAGGGTCAATTCTGCCTCGTTTGAAGATGTCTTCTCTTCTATGGTTAACGCATGTTGTGGTAAACCAGAGGAATGAATCCCTATTTTTTTACGTAATTCTTTCCGCTGTTTTTTTGCTAGTTCTATGCCTGCCTGATATTGCTTTCTCACGTATGAATTCCACCTAAAACCGCATGCTGCCGCGGTTCTTGACAATGCCTTACCAACTTCCTCAAATGCGGAAAGCTGCGTTCCTCCATCTCGAATGTGCCTTAAGACGACTTCTGCTAAAAGTAAATCTTCATCCTGTGTCCATGCGTCCTGCCTTGTAATCGTCAATTGATCATCCCCCCTGAATCTGAATACCACATCATATGCGCCTACTAGAGTAGATAGACTATTTGCAGGAGAGAATCCTAAAAAATAGACAAATAAAAAAACGCAAGGGAAGATTCCCTCACGTTTTTTTATCAAGCATTAGTTGCTTTTTACGTCTTTGCCTTTGTATGTTCCGCAAGATTTGCAGACACGATGAGAAATTTTCATTTCACCGCATTCTGGGCAAGCTACCATACCAGGTACTTGTAGTTTGAAATGCGTACGACGCAATCTTTTTTTCATTTTAGAAGTTCTTCTAAAAGGTACAGCCATTATTCCCACCTCCTTAAAGAGTTAAGATTCATTATTTTCTTCTAAGAGCTTCTTCAAGCCTTCCAAACGAGGATCAATTCGGTTTTGATGTGCATCTTCCGAAATGACCGCCCAGTCATTCCCTTCTTGTGGTGCAGCACCTTTTACGTCAGTTTGATCGCAAAAGATTTGCATCGGCACTTCAAGAAGAATTTCTTCCTTGACTAAAGGCGTTAAGTCGATGATGTCGTCTTCTACGATAGAAACGTCTTCATCTTCTATGTCGTCTGTCTTATGAAGTACAAATAGTTCTTTCGTTGAAATCGCAAATGGATAATTTACATCAACAAGCGTTCTTGAACAAGGCAATGTCATTTCACCTGTGATGGTTAAATCAAATGCGACTTGCTTTGATTCGATCACTCCAGTCCCTTTCACCTCTACTGGTGAAATGCGACGTATATCTGAATGAAGGCTAGTAAGTTCATTTAAGTCAACCGTCTCATGAAAATCGAAGCTGTTTTTAGCTTTTTGATGTAACTGATAAACTGTCCATTTCAATTGTATCACCTCTAAGAGCAACAAACATGATTATAGCTTTCATCATGTTATTTGTCAATATTTTTTCTTTACAGTCCTTTGTGATGTCAGAGCGTTGTTTGACATCAGTTCTCGGAATGCCTACACTGAAAAAAATGGGCTTCATTTTTCCCTTATGCTACTGTAGCATAGACCATTTAACCATAGCAAGAAAGGCGGAACATCTATTGAAAGCAATAGGAGTCGTTGTCGAGTATAATCCATTTCATTATGGACATGCCTATCATGTTCGTCAGGCGAAAACACATACCTCCTCAGATGTTGCCATTGCCGTCATGAGCGGTTCCTTCCTCCAGCGCGGTGAGCCTGCTATCGTCTCAAAATGGGCGCGAACAAAAATGGCACTACAAAACGATGTAGACATTGTGTGTGAGCTCCCATACATATACGCAGTGCAAAAGGCAGAAACCTTTGCAAACGGTGCTGTGGCGATTCTAGATGCTTTAAAATGCCGCTCCCTTTTTTTCGGCAGCGAGGATGGTGACATCAAAGCATTTGAGCGAACGGCTCATGCTTGGCATGAGAAAAAAGAAGAAATTGACCTTTTCACAAAAGAAAAAGTGAAAAAAGGCCTTAGTTATCCAACTGCAGCAGTTGCTGCGTTTCAAGAGGTGATTGATCCTAAGCACTTACTTGATCTGTCTTTGCCCAATAATATTTTAGGTTTCCATTATGTCAAAGCCATCATGGAGAGATCTCCTCACATGCAGCCCTTTACCTCTCAAAGGATTTCATCTGGTTATCATGATGAAGAACTACCTGAAAATCAAAAAATCGCAAGCGCAACAAGTATACGAAAAACGTTAAAAGATCATGGTACATTTGAAACAGTTGCTCCTTATCTCCCAGAGGCTACGCTCAAGCAATTACATGACTATCATTCTTCATATGGTCTTCTACATACACAAGAAGCCTACTTTAGCTTCTTAAAACACGTTTTTCACACAATGGATATGGCAGAACTAGAAGGCATCTATGAAATCGAAGAAGGCATCGAACACCGCATGCAAAAAGCGATTACACATGCATCCTCCTACGAGGAATATCTATCACTTGTGAAAACAAAACGCTATACGTGGACAAGGTTGCAGCGGATGAACACACATCTCTTAATGAGGGTGAAAAAGAGTGCCATGCATGAGCTGCTGAAAGAGAAAAAAGCACCTTACATTCGGTTACTTGGTATGTCAAAGAAAGGGCAGCAATACTTATCTCGTGTGAAAAAAGATTTGGACGTGCCGCTCGTCAGTAAACTGTCTGCCTTTTCACATCCCGCACTTGATCTTGATATTCGTGCATCCCGCGTCTTCAGCCTACCCGTTAGTGAGCCAATGCAAACGAACTTAACGGAAGCGGAATTTAAAACCTCACCGATCCGGTATGATGAAGAGACTGGGCTCTTCCAGTCTTAGCAAAAAAGGGCAACCTTTATAAAGGCTGCTCTTTTTGATCAAGATGCTTTCTCTTTTAATTTGTTTAAATAGTTCAGAGCATCTTGCATTGTATCTACAGGCACAATTTTCATATCACTTTTAATATCTTTCGCTGTTTTGACAGCATTTCGGTAGTCTGAATTTGGATCACCTTTATCGTTCGGTGCAAAGAATATATCTTTTCCGGCTTTATCTGCCGCCACGACCTTTTGATCGATTCCGCCAATTGGACCGACCGTTCCATCAGCGTCAATCGTTCCCGTTCCTGCAATTGCATAGCCATGTGTTTCGTCTTCTTTTGTCAGCTGGTTATAAATTTCAAGTGACATCATAAGACCCGCTGATGGGCCGCCGATATTTTCAATATCCACCTTAATGGACGGTGAAACTTTCACATTTCGGTCTGTAAATAATGATACACCAATTCCAACTCGGTTCGGCTCTTCTTTAAATGGTTTTAACGTCACTTTCTCCGTGATGTCTTTGCCATTTCGTTCTAGGACAAAACGGACAGGTGTACCTGCTTTTTTGCTGCTGATATACGAAACCATTTTATCAGCAGAATCATACGTCTTGCCATCTACGCTTTTGATTCGGTCGCCCACTTCAATTTTACCGTAAGCAGGCATTCCTTTCATCACATAGCTTGCATATACGCCGTTAAACGTATAATCTACTTTTTTTCCTGCTTTTGTATATGCTGCAATCATGGCATTTTCTTGAGAGCTTTTCATCAGCTGAAGCTGCCTTTTCATATAATCTTGATCCGACTCCCCGTCCGCTTTAATATTTTCTTCTGGGACGATTTCGTCATATTTATTCATTTTCGCAAGCAAATACGTATACGGATTGGCTGGACCTACTTTAATTGTCATAAGAGAGAAGCTGCCCTTCTCGCCATATCCGCCGTCTACTTGAATGTGGGGAGCAATCTCGGTTGCATCACCCGGCTTTGTCACGTAATATGGCAATTTGACAAAGGTTAAGCCACATAATACAAGAATAATGACAAAAAAGCTAAGCCAGCGAATATTTAATTTTTTCATTCGATTAACACTCCCATTTATCAATGACATCTTTTAGCTTACCTGTTAATTGATCTGCGGCAAGCTCTCCTGCTTCAATCATCTCCTGCACCTGTGTAAACGCACTCGAGCTAAATGTTTCAAGCCTCGGCCGGATCATGACATCAGCATGAATGGTTTGATGACGGACCAATTCATTTTGAAGGATGTCCAAACTTTGCATAATGACATCCGATAATCTCGTCGCCTTTTCTGTTTTTTTCACCCTTGATACATCAGAGGCGATAATGAGGTCTGCGCCCATATCTTTTAAAACAGATACAGGAATGCGGTCTACAACCGCTCCATCCACTAGCTGTCTGCCGCCCATTTCATGAGGAACAAACACGCCCGGAATGCTGATGCTTGCTCTGACTGCTTGTGAGACAGACCCTTTTTTAAACACGACCTTCTCCCCTGTCTCGAGGTCACAGGCAACCACTGCAAGGGGCATTCTTAATTCTTCAAATTTTTTCCCATATGTAAACGTGTGAATCAGCTGCAAAATTCGATTTCCTTTTAAAAGACCGATTTTTGGCAGTGTATAGTCAGCATAATACTTTCTTCTGAAGACAAGTGCAAGTTTTTTCATTTTTTCTACGTCTTGTCCTGCCGCATAAAAACTCCCAACAAGTGCGCCAATACTGCTGCCAGCGATCATATCTACCTGAATACCTTGTTTCTCAAGACTAGATAAAACGCCGATATGTGCCATTCCCCTCGCACCCCCAGAGCCTAACGCAAGCCCGATGACTGGTCGCCTCATGAAAATCCACCCTCCTCTTTTCTATGCATATATACGAATCTATTGGTCTAAACATGCCCCTTCTGCTCGTATAGTAATAGAAGACAGGCTCGGCTAGTTTCTTTCTTTTTTGATCACGAGCTCGCCAATAGATCATAACGGCAAGGGGCGAAATCTCCATGAAAAAATGGAACACTCTGTTCATCGCTGCTTTTTTTATCTTTTTAACAGCCACTGTGATTACACATCCACAAGCCTCTTTGCAAGCGTCTAAAAATGGACTTGCAATGTGGTGGGAGGTTGTATTTCCATCATTGCTTCCTTTTTTTATTTTGTCCGAGCTATTAATTAGTTTCGGGATTGTCAGATTTGTCGGTGTATTATTAGAACCATTTATGCGCCCTATCTTTCGAGTGCCTGGTGTAGGCGGATTTGTCCTAGCGATGGGAATGGCTTCAGGCTTTCCTTCTGGTGCGAAATTAACCACACGACTCAGGCAGGAAGGACAACTGACACAAATCGAAGCAGAACGCCTCGTTTCTTTTACAAATTCATCGAATCCATTGTTCATTTTCGGTGCGGTGGCTGTTGGTTTTTTTCATCATCCAGCTTTAGGAATTGTTTTGGCGTGCGCACATTATTTAGGGAATCTCGCAGTTGGGGTCACGATGCGGGGATATAAAGCAAGGCATGATGCACATTTGAGAAGCCGTAAGCGATTATTATTCCCACCGTTTCAAGAGGCATTCAGCGCTCTTCATACAGCAAGACTCGCAGAGAAAAGACCGCTCGGCCAAATTTTAAGTGATGCGGTCATGTCATCAGTCCAAACACTCTTTATGATTGGCGGCTTTATTATCTTATTTTCTGTGTTTAGCAAAATGCTATCAGTTGTTCATGTGACGGACCTCTTATCCGTCGGGATCGGATATATGCTGCAAACGATGCACCTTCCGCCAGAATTAGATCTTGCGATGATTGCCGGTTTATTTGAAATCACGTTAGGAAGTCAGCTGACAGGGTCACAGGAAGTTACCCTTCTTGCTAAAACGGTTGTCGTCAGCTTTATATTAGGATTTAGCGGGTTTTCTGTTCAAGCTCAGGTCGCCGGCATTCTAGCGGCAACAGATATACGCTTTAAACCATTCTTCTTCGCTCGTTTACTCCACGGCATTTATGCAGCTATTTTTGCCTTTTTATTGTTCAAGCCTCTTTATGTCTCTCGATCTGATATGGCTCTCCCAGCGGGTGCCTTTGACGCAAGCCAGCAGGTCGTCATGTACAGCGGTGTGCTTTGGAATCAGCTTGTGACAGCTGGCCCTTTGATCACGCTATGCAGCTTGATCTTGTATATGGCGCTATACTATCAGAAAGTAAAAAAAGGATGAGTGCGCAGTGCACTCATCCTTTAAATTTTTCTATCAGCGCTTCTTCAACCTCTTTTGGCACAAGATCTTTTACTGAACCATCATATTTCGCTACTTCTTTGACAATGCTGGAGCTTAAGAAAGAATATTGATTGTTGGTCATCATGAAAAATGTTTCAATGTCATCGTTTAACACTTTATTCATTGATGTCCCTTGCATTTCATATTCAAAGTCTGTCACGGCTCTTAATCCGCGTAAAATGACTTTGGCTTCTTTCTGTTTCGCATAATCAACAAGCAGACCGTGAAAGGATTCAACTTTGATATTTGGCAAATCCTTCGTCGCTTGGCGAATGAGCTCACACCGTTCTTCAACGGTAAATAACGGTTTCTTGGATGAGTTATTTAGTACACATACATACACTTCATCAAAGATCTTTGCACCTCTTTTGATGATATCCAAATGGCCCAAGGTGACTGGATCGAAGCTACCCGGACAAACGGCTATGTTCCCCATGCTTTAATTTCCCCGCTTTCTATAGATCGTAATACCAGTCAATCCGTACAGTTCCTGTCTTGATATGTAAAGCTGTCCTGCTTCCTCTGGCAGTGTGACGTCCTTATCATGCTCACACACGATCACGCCGTCATCTATTAATAAGGCATGCTCATCAATCATGTCAAGAAGTGCTTTCAGCTGTTGATCTTTATAAGGCGGGTCAAGAAAAATCGCTTGAAAGGATTCCTCTCGTTTCACAACGGCTGCGAGTGCACGCTTTGCCTCGTTTCGAAACACTTCACTTTGATCAATCAGATCCAATTGATTGAGGTTTCCTTTTATCGTTTGAATCGCCTTCATATCTCGATCAACGAATATGCAATGATCGAATCCTCTAGAAAGCGCTTCAATCCCTAAACCACCGCTTCCCGCAAATAAATCAAGCGCCCATCCGCCTTCAAAATACGGGCCGATCATATTAAATATCGATTCTTTTACTTTATCTGTCGTCGGTCTTGTTGATTGACCTGGTACCGCTTTAAGTGTGCGGCCTTTTCTCGTTCCAGAGATGACTCTCATTTTTCCACCACTTTTTCTGCTTGCTTCTATTGGTTATTGTGTATGACAAAAAATCCAACATTATCTTACCACAACACACCGCAAGGGACAATGCGCGGACTTTCATTCATTTTCTATGTATAGATCAAGGAAAGAGGGGTCATACTACTTATAACAGCATCTGATGTGGTGCTGTTGCCAACCGCGGAGAAGACTTACGTTTCCCCATAAGTTCTTCCTCCGGTTTCTCCTCTCCCTTTGCCTTCTCCTTAATGAATCATTAAGAATAGAAGGACCCCGCGGGTGATGCCGCGGGGGTTTTTTTGTGTCTTTAAAAGCCCACTTTATAATCATACTCTTTTGCTTTGTCCAATTTGGATTCGTACTCTAATTTAATAAAAGGCTTATATGAAGGCTCAACACGCTTCACAAATGGCAATGAGCTGAGCTTAGCCATATGGCGCTCGAGATCATTCATATCGCAATAGATCACTGCATATTTCATTTTCCTTGAAATATAGTGAACATTTCCAAATTTTCTTAGCGCCTTTGACTGCTTTAACGAATGCAGCCAAACGACCATCCCTTGACGTTTGGTTTCCATCTTTTCACCTGCCGCTTTTTCAATTCTTTTCAGTTATTATGTAAAAGACGAGACATTCAAGTCTCGTCAAGATACTTTACAGCCACAGCTGCCACCAGATCCACAGCCACCGCCGCATGATGATAGACCATCAAAATATGGGTTCCCTGTTGGAACTTTGATATATGCTGATACAGCTTGACCGATTTCAATACTAATCTCATCTAAGATGGATTGAATCGCTGTTTCTGCTTTTTTGAAATCAACCACTGTATCGTGAAGATCTAACTTTCTTTTGACCTCACGCATTTCCTTTGAGATCGTTCTATAGTCCGGATGGTATTTGCCGAACCGCTGCACATCCTCATATTGCTCTTTTACTTTTGTAAAATGGGCAATAATTTGTTGGGCTTCTTCGTCTTGCTGGAGACGCTTAAAGCAGTTGCGGTAATGTTCAGCCTCCTCCGACTGAAGAATCATGGCAGCCAATTGATTTGCTTCCTCTTGGAGCTCCACGGATTCGATTGTCGCATACATAAATGTTGCACCTCCAATTCATAGTTTACCACGAAACCTATGGATCAGAAAATGCTTTTACGCCACAAATACATCCCATGTCTCTCTTTTCTGCCTATATTCCGGATGACGAGAATTGAGCTCAACGGTCATTTTATGCTTTCCTTTTGAAAGATGCTTGACCACAAATGCAGCAGTATACTCATTGCCCACACGTTTTCCGTCTACATACACTGTAAAATATCCCGTCTTCTCATCCTTTTTTAGTCGCGTCGACTCAAGATGAAAATCTTGAAGTGTACTTTCTATATAAACAGAAGATCCCTGCACTTTGTATTTTAAAAAACCTTGCTGCTTCATTTCGCTTTTGGTTTGCTGCATCACTGGTACAGCTGGATCTTGCTTTGTGATTTGCTTCTCTTCATGTTGACTTTGACACCCGGTGACAAGAAAAAGCAATGCGCATATTGACAGCATCCATTTCATCATCTCATTCTCCTTTCATCTACTTTTATAGGATGCTCAGGAAATAGACATCTTAATCAACTCAAAAAAGCCTCACCCGGCTCCATTTTGATTGCGCATTGCTTGGAACATTTGAATCATCATTTCAGCCATTTGGACACTGTTACTCAACTGACTCACACGATGAGGAATCGTTTTTTCGTAAAAATTCATTTTATCTAATTCAAAGGACGATAGCTTATCAGGATGTCGAGTCAACTGTCTGTACCAGAGAGGACGCTGTCTGATGAATTTGATTCGCTCCTCTTCGGCCATGACAAACTCCTGTACTTCTTTCCGCACCAAAAGCATCCCCTTTCAATTAATCTTTCCTGAAGGAGAATGGGTGCTGACTGCCTCCAGATGAACCTTTCTTTGAGCCATTTGATGAAAATTGTCCGAGTAAGCTTTGTAAAGAGGAAATAGACTGGCTCATTTTGTTGATTTGTTCATTCATTTGATCAGCGTCCATTTTTTTCACAGCAGAAACCATTTTAGACATAAAATCTGCTTTTCCCGATTCACTTGGCTTTGAGGCTTTTTCTTCTTTCACGTCCTCAGATTGCGTTTGCCGGTAAGAAGACCACATCTCATCTTCCTCACCAAACATGACCCAATTTTCATATACACTTTGCCAGCTTTTTTCTTGCGTTTGTACTTCTTGAATTAACTTCGGATGGCGTCTGACGAATTGTTTAAATTCATCAATGGATGTTTGTTTTTGCTTGTTTGTCATATCCTCACCCCCATACAAATGCCTACTATACTATATACACCAGCAGTTATTTTGGTGAGCCTCTTTTTGAAACAAAAAAACAGCTGCGATGCTGCAGCTGTTTTCGTTTAAGATGTTTTTTTGATGAAGTTTTGGGTGTAGTATTTTTCTTTCACACCGACGCCAAGGTGTGTGTAATCTTTATTTAATAACGCCTTCCTATGACCTTCACTATTGAGCCAGCCTTCTACCGCTGCAGGTCCATCTACATAATTATAGGCAATATTTTCACCTGCAAGCTGAAATGGCACCTCGCCTCTTTCTAATCGGTCTTTTAGCGTACCGTATTTTTTCGATTCATGGGAGAAATAATGATTCTCTTTCATGTCCTCACTATGCATGAATGCCACTTCAGAGGTTTCATCATCCCAGTTTAAGATCGGCAGTTTATATTTATGACGAATAATATTGGTCATATCAAAAATTTGTTTTTGACTGGACGCTTCGATCTCTTTCCATTTTTCACCCGATATTGCCTCTGGTTCTATCAATTGACCACGATAGACGACTTCGTATGGCTTTTGCTTCACAAATGTATCTGCGTTAAACGCCCTGATACTTGATAGGGTGCTTTCAAACTTATCCATGTAAAGCTGAACATATACATCATCGTCCACTTTCACGGTGGGTCTTGTATTCATATCATCTTCCGAGAATTCAAAGCGGTATGAATTTTGTTCATCCTCTACATGAATGTAAGGTGCAATTTGTGTTTTTTTAAATACCTCACTTGTGGCTTGACCGATTTTAAACGGTTCAACATTGAGCCCGTCTCCTGTTGCAAACAATGTCACCACTTTACTATCCTTTACCCCTACTTGAATATAGTGCTTCTTCGATTGATTGTAGATCCACCAGTCATAATCATATGCGGAAGGATCAATGCGATCTGGTTCTCCCAGCTGTTTAAGCACTTCGTTTGAAGATTTCCCCATAAAGGACATGAGCCCCTTTTTCGGGATGTTGATCGGCTTATCGCTAGATGTTTCTTCATTAGACACCTTCGGTTCATTGCTGTTTTCTTTTTCTGGTGAAGATCCATATTGAATAAACAGAACGTACGTTCCAGATATAATCAGGAGGATGAGGAGTGTTTTGAGCACAGTTTTCAAATAAACACCTCCGTTAAATTGGCAAGGTACCAAAAAAGTACCTTCTACTGTCATTTAAACAAAACTCGCTTCATTTATCAACGACAATACAGCCTATTTAACACGAATTTAAAATATGCCCCTCTTAATGGAGAAATCCTTGCCCATGATCTTGATCCTGTTGAGAGATTTCTGTCAATGCATCTCCTGCGCGATCATTCGATAAATCTTCGACGGATAAATCTCCAAGAGCGACAATCCCTGTTAATGCACCGTTTTTCACAACTGGAATGCGGCGAAGCTGGTGCTCTGACATCAGCCGGACAATTTCTTCAAGCGTTGCATCTTCTTCTGCTGTCAGTACTTCCCTCGTCATCAGCGAGCCTACTTCCTGTGAGTTTGGCTTTTTTTCTGCAATGCCTCTGAGTACAAGGTCACGGTCTGTGACGATGCCAACGAGCTGATCTCCATTAACCACAGGAATGGCACCAATGTCTGCGTCTCTCATTTTGACTGCGGCTTCATACGTATTGTCATCTTGCTGACATGTCACTACTTTTTTTGTCATAATATCTTTGATTTTTTTTGTTTTCACGTTGATTCCTCCATCTGTTATTTTCTTTATTACTGTAACCAGGTTATAAAAGAACATACCTTTCACAGTTGAAAGTTTAACGCTTTCATACTATGATTGTCAGTAAAGGGAATTTTTATAAGGAGGGGTTTTGGGTGAAGTTTGAAGGTACGGGGATTGAAAAGGTAGCAGCTGACTTAAATAAATTAGATTTCATCATGGAAAGTGAAGGATTTGTACGAGCCGATCAATGGGATTATGAACGTGTGACGTACGACAGAAAGTATAACATGGTAGAGGGAACCTTTTATTTACGGATTTCCGGCTACGCCACTGAAGGAGATGTTGGTTCAAAAAGAGCACACGTACAGCTTCTCACACCTTTACTCGGAAAACATTACTATCCGCATGGTGTTGAATACGGCGAAGGCGAAGATTTCCCTAAGTCTCTCATTCAATCAAGCAAAAAAACGCTTAATCAGCTGAAAGAAAAACTAGAAGCAATGACTGCAGAAGCATAAACGAAAGCACAGCCATATGGCTGTGCTTTTTTCATTCGTATTTCGGAATCAGCGCATCTGGTACGGCATCTTTCGCTCTTTCTTTTCTTGCCCAGTCAAAGAAGACAACAGCAAGGATCGAGCCGTACACAATCTCCTGAATAATTTTCATCAAAATCGCGCCTAGCTGCTGGTCTTCTAGCAGCGGCAAGGTATGGAACATTTCAGGACCTGTGAGCGCAAGACCTGCCAGCGTATCACTTGGAACGCATAGATGCAGTGCCTGTATCCATGCACCAGCATCAGAATAGGTTGCATAGATTGGTGCCTCACTAAACATGATGAGTGCACACGCAGGAGTCATTAATATCCCGTCTGCCATGATATAACCAAGCTTTAAAATGCCTGTAATCTGCGGCTGACTTTGGACTTTATGAACGAGCGGCCACCACATGAAAAAGGCAGCGATAAAAATGACTACTGTCATCAACGCATGATAAAACGGATCTGTTTTCACAAAGTCAAACACAAGCGGAATATGATACATCGAAAACAAGCCATTAAACCCGAGCAATGCAATTAAAGGCTTGGAAAACAAACGAAACATCTGCTGAATGCCTGGTGTTTGTATGATCCGCTCCCATATGGCCGCAGGCAATCCTGTAATAAGGAGGGGCGGAATGACTAAATAGAGCACCGCCATTTGCGCCATATGTGCACTAAACATAATATGTCCCATTAAATCAGTTGGGCTTCCTTTCACGGCGTATAACAGAACAAGCCCCGTCAGAAACAACGTTTTCTCTTTTACCGTCGCACGATGCTTCCCCTTTGTCACAAGAAGCAGATAAAGAGCAGCTGCTATGACAATGCTAGTCAAATAGTAAGGGCTCCATAATGCCCGAAATCCGAATATTTCTAAGTTCTCCATTGCTGCGCCTCCTTCAAGGGCAAAGCGGACTTACCACCAAATAATGGTCAAAAAGGCTAAGACGGTAATAAACGCGACAAACACACCTGAATAAAGAAACAATGCGGGTGTTTCATGCCCTTTTTGGTTCATGTGCATAAAATAATAAAGCTGAAAAGCCACCTGAATCACGGCAAGCAGTAAAATAAATGGTACTGCGAACCAGTTTCCTACGTCTTCAGAAGCGATTGTTAAAAAGGCAACAAAGGTTAATCCAATCATCAAGCCGAAAGAAATGAGCTGATGCTTCATTTCTTCGGCATTTTTCTTTTTACGGTATACAAGATCGACTTTAGACTGATTTGTGTTTTTATTTCCCATTCTTATCCCACCATTCCCATTAAATATACAACGGTAAAGATGAAGACCCACACAACATCAATGAAGTGCCAATACAGACTTGCTACATAATATTTTGGCGCATTGTATAAATCGAGTCCGCGTCTCATATTTCGAATCATAAGAGCGGTAATCCAGCAAAGTCCGAAGGCAACGTGAGCTCCGTGAGTTCCTACAAGTGTATAGAAGGAGGAACCAAGAGCTGAGCTGGTAATGGTAAAATCATACGCATGCACATAATGATAGAACTCATAAATTTCAACCCCTAGAAATGAAGCACCTAATAGCACAGTCACGCCAAGCCAAAGCTGCATCTTTTTAAAGGCAAAGTTTTTCATATGATACATTGCATACACACTCGTTAAACTACTCGTCAGTAGAAGCATTGTGGCAATAAAGACAAGTGTGAGATCAAACATATCAGTTGTTTTTGCTCCGCCTGCATTAGAGTTTTTCAGCGCCAAATACGTGGCAAAGAGCGATGCAAACAGAACGGTTTCTCCTCCAAGAAACAACCAGAACCCGACGAACTTATTCTTTCCTTCTAACGTGGCTTTCTCAGGAGAAGCCGGAAAAGTTTCTGCTGTCATTTTTTGTGGTTCCATTATGCTTTCACCCCTTTATCATCGTCATCGGTCAGATCTTCTTTGTGAATATGATACCCATGATCGTCTTTAAGAGAGCGAACCAGCATGGTCGCAAATGTAATACCAAGACCAATGAGAATCACTGGAAGTCCCCAGCTGTGCTCTTGGCGATACATGAAGCCAAACGCTGACACAAATAGACCGAATGAGATAATGACAGGTAAGATGGAATTATTCGGCATGTGAATATCATCGAGCGGTTCAGATGCTGTCATTCCTTTTTTACCATCCATTTTTTCAATCCATAATGGATCTAGTCCTCTGACAAGTGGAAGCTGTTTAAAGTTATATTCTGGCGGAGGTGAAGACACTGCCCATTCAAGCGTTCTTCCGTCTCCCCAAGGATCTCCCGATACACGCTCCCCTTTTGCTGTCGTCCAGATGACGTTAATCAGCAGGATGACAACAGCTACAAACATAAACAGCGCCCCAATCGTACTGACCAAGTTCCCAAGGTCTAACCCCTGATTTGGCAGGAATGTAAAGACTCGGCGCGGCATGCCCCAAAGACCGAGGAAATGCTGAATAAAGAAAGTTAAATGAAAACCGACGAAAAACAGCACAAAGCTAATTTTCCCAAGCTTCTCATTCAGTATTTTTCCAAACATCTTCGGCCACCAGTAATGCACACCAGCTAAAATACCGAATACAACCCCACCGATAATGACGTAGTGGAAATGCGCCACAACAAAATACGTATCATGGAACTGATAATCTGCTGCAGCGGCTGCAAGCATGACTCCGGTTACCCCGCCAAGTAAAAACGACGGTATAAAGGCAACGGAATACAGCATCGGTGTTGTAAACTTCACATTACCGCCCCATATGGTGAGAAGCCAGTTAAATACTTTAATTCCTGTCGGCACCGCAATTGCCATAGTGGCGACAGCAAAGATGGCATTGGCAATCGGACCAAGTCCTGTTGTGAACATGTGATGCGCCCACACCATGAATCCAAGGAAACCAATCAATACAGTCGCAAACACCATGGACGAATAGCCAAACAGCCTTTTTCTTGCAAACACTGGAATGATTTCAGAAAATATCCCGAATGCTGGCAAAATTAAAATATAAACTTCTGGGTGTCCGAAAATCCAGAACAAATGCTCCCAGATGATTGTATTACCGCCAAGCTCTGGATTGAAAAAGCTCGTATCAAACATTCTATCAAGCATCAGCATTGCAAGCCCTGCTGTAAGCGGCGGGAATGCGAATAAAATCAGTGCTGAGGCGACAAATGTCGTCCAAGTAAAGAGTGGCATTCTCATATACGTCATACCAGGCGTTCTCATATTAATAATCGTTGCAAGAAAGTTGATCCCGGCAATTAGCGTACCAATACCCGCTATCTGCAACCCTAAAATATAGAAATCCATGCCGTGTCCTTCTGAATTCAGCGTGAGTGAAGCGTATGCAGTCCAACCTGCATCAGGTGCCCCGCCCATAAACCATCCAAGGTTTAAGAAAATTCCCCCGAAAAAGAATAGCCAAAAACCAAGTGAATTCACAAACGGAAATGCTACGTCACGTGCACCAATTTGAATAGGTACAACCGCATTCATTAATGCAAATAAAAGCGGCATCGCTGCAAGGAAAATCATCGTTGTTCCGTGCATCGTCATGACTTCATTGTAAAACCCAGCACTTACAAAATCATTTTCAGGGATGGCTAGCTGAATACGGATTATCATCGCTTCCAGGCCGCCAATTAAAAAGAAAAATCCCCCTGCCACTAAATATAGTACGGCTATTTTTTTGTGGTCAACCGTTGTCAAGTAATCCCATAAGACAGCGCCAAACCCCCGCTTTTTAGCTATTGTACTCACCATGAAATCCCCCTCTTATCTCCCATTTGCCCCTTTTTCATATCAATGTCTATTTTCACTTTACACAGACTGTGTCTGACAGATGGCTATTTCTTGGTTGTAGAGACATATTCGGGAGCTCTTAACAAAAACTTCACATCGATTACATACCCTCTTGCACATTCAAATTAGAAATTACTCGATTTTAAGTCCTTTTAAATACTCATAAAGTGCATCTGCTTCTGAGTCATTTAATTTAGGGTACGTTCCTGTCATTTTATTTCCTGGTTTAAAGCTCTCTGGATCTTTCAGCCATGCTTTCACGTTTTCTTTGTTCATGTCTTTAATTCCAGCTACTTTCGTTCGCTCTCCGAAGGTTGCAAGGTTTGGTGCTGTCCTTGCCGCTTCCGGCCGTTCGTCCCCAGGCTCTACTGCGTGACAGCTTAAGCAGTTTTTCTCTTTAAATAATTTTTCACCTTCAAGAGCAAGATCTTTTGTGGATGTAGGCTTCTTGTAATCAGCCATTTTTTTCGTCCATCCTAAAAACTCATCTTGAGAAAGCGTTTTAACTTTAAAGTCCATTAAAGCATGCGATGGACCGCAAAGCTCCGCACATTTCCCGTAGAAATATTCTCCTGCATCTTTCGTTCGTTTTGAATCAAAGGTTAAATAAAACTTGTTTTCATTGTCTGTGTTTGTATCAATTTTACCGCCAGCCGATGGAACCCAGAAAGAGTGTTTCACATCAGATGCTTTCAGCTTAAAGTAAACCTTTTGATCTGTCGGTACAATCAATTCCTGACTTGTGACAATCCCATAATCAGGGTATTCGAATTCCCACCAATATAAACTGGCTCTTACATTGACAACAAGTGTCTTTTCAGGATCTCGTTTTTTCTTATCCATAGCGCTTGTATCCCCAAGCTCAAGTGTATATGCCACAACAGGCACAACGAGAATAATGAGGAGAAGAATCGGAATCGCTGTCCACGTAATTTCTAGGTTACGGTTCCCTTCAACCTGCTTTGGAATCGTATCTTCTCCCACTTTAGAACGTTTGAATTTAATGATGACGTAAAAGAAAATGATCGATACAACAATGACGACAAGAACCATAATGAGTGTACTCAGTACCGTTAGGAAGAATTGTTTATCTGCTACTTCCCCAACTGGTTTGAGTGTTGATAAGTATGGTTCACCACAGCCCGCCAAAACGAGCGTCAATAAGAGAAACAGTGAATAAACACGCCATTTTCTTATCATAATTTGTCCCAACCCCTTTTGCTTGATCTCCTTTGCCTTTCGCTTTTTACCTCTTATTTATAAAATCACTTTTCACCCATCCATAACCCCCGCCTCTTATAAAAGCACTTACATTTCCTCTTTTCATAAAAAAATGATGTTTTTACTCAAAATACCATCTATGTATAAACAGAAAGCCGCCTAAATAGAACTGAATATCAGGCGGCTTTCATAGTTGTTAGAAAATGTTGTGTTATAAGATATAGCCTTGTTTTGATGTGATCAAAGTGTATTTTACTCTAGAATAGTGTAATAATAATCATCGCAACGAAAAAGATGGTTAAGTAATTTAATGAATAAACGAACATAAGCGTTGACCACTTCATGACGTCTTTCATTTTAAAGCCCATAAGGCCAATGACAAGCCATCCAATATTCAGCAATGTGCCAAGTGCGACAATCGGCCATCCTAATCCACCTAAGAAAAATGGAAGTGGGAGAAGACATGCTGTCCAAATGATGATTTGGCGTTTCGTGACTTCAAAGCCATAAACGACTGGCAGCATTGGAATACCTGCCTTACGGTAATCTTCCGTTTTCTTAATCGCAAGTGACAGGAAGTGCGGGATTTGCCAAATGAACATAATCATAAACAAAACCCAAGCCGTTGTGTCGATGGTACCTGTGACAGCTGTCCAGCCGATTAATGGCGGCACTGCACCAGATACACTTCCAATAACGGTATTGATGGTGTAATGACGTTTAGACCACATGGTGTAAAGAACCGCATAAGTAAAGACGCCAATAAATCCAATCACTGCTGATGTTACGGTTGTCATCAGAAGCATGATGAGTCCAAGTACAACAAGCAAAATACCAAATGCATACGCTTGCCCCGGCTGAATCTTACCTGTAACCGTCGGTCTTGTTTTTGTTCTTTCCATTAATATATCAATATCACGGTCAAACGCATTATTAATGGCGCATGAACCGGCAATAATAAGAGAAGAACCAATCATTGTTAACAGCACAATATCTAGATTTCCAAGGAAACTCATCCCTGTAAAATAAAACGCAAGCCACATTCCAGTAAATGTCGTAATGAAGTTGGAATTGACGATGCCCATTTTAATCAGAGCAAGAAAATCTTTCCAAGCTGTTGTTTCTTCTATTTGTCCATGAATAGCTGCTTCCGCGGCTGTTTTGGAATTTGCCAATGTGTATAACCTCCCTTGCCCAAACCTTCAAACGAACGATGAAACGTAAATTCGTTACAACTCTATCATACAAGATAAACAGCTGTAAAAAAACATCCTATTAAATAATAAACGACAATCTCGAAGTTATTTGTGAACTTTTCGTGAATTTATTAGGATTTATCTGTGTTTCAGAAGGCGGTGCAAAATGAAATATTCTCTCCTCTATTTCTATCAGACTGTGAAAGAAAGATCAAGCACTCTAAATCTGTAAACTTTGTGAACTAACATATCATTTTTTTGTGAACTTTGGTCATTATGAATTGCAACAGAACACGCATTTGGCTTAAACTTGAGAGCATGTGAGGTTTTTCATTTAGATCAGAAGTTTTTTAGAGAAGGTGAAATAATTTGATGAAATTTGCTTTAAGGTTATTGAGCGTGATCACAACGTTTGTGATGCTGATCGTTTTGATTGGTGGTGCGCTTGTGACAAAAACCGGCTCGGGTCTTGGTTGCGGCAGACAGTGGCCCCTTTGCCACGGTCGTTTCTTCCCTGAAATGAACCCTGCTTCCATCATTGAATGGAGTCACCGCATGTCAACAGGGGTTTCAACCATTCTTGTCTTGGCACTGGCGGTCTTATGCTGGAAAAAGATTAGTCCAGTATTCCGTGAAACCAAATTTTTGGTCATCATGTCGATTATATTCTTACTGCTACAAGCACTGTTAGGGGCTCTTGCCGTCGTGTTTGGTTCCAACGCACTTATCATGGCACTGCACTTCGGTATTTCACTCATTTCTTTTGCTTCAGTGTTATTGCTTGCGCTTCTTGTATTCGAGGCAACACGATCTGAAACAAAGCTTGTGAAGCCGCTTCATATCGGCAAAAAAATGCAGTTTCATATTTATGGTTTGATCACCTATACGTATATCGTAGTGTACACGGGTGCTTATGTAAGGCATACAAAATCAAGCCTTGCTTGCTCTGTTTTCCCGTTTTGTTCAAAAGACGGTGCACTTCCAGCGTACTTTAATCAGTGGGTGCAAATGTCTCACAGAGCAGCAGCACTTCTTTTATTCGTCTGGATATTTGTTGCGATGTTCCATGCCATGAAACATTATAAAGAACAGAAGCAGCTGTATTATGGATGGATCATTTCAGCCATTCTCATTACACTTCAAGCGATTTCAGGTGTGATGTCTGTGTATTCCCAGCTCGCACTAGGCTATGCGCTGGCTCATTCATTCTTTATTTCCTGTTTGTTTGGAGTACTCTGTTACTTCTGCCTACTCATTGCCCGGTTTAAATATGAAAGCAAAGAGCCATTCAAATAAGAATTTGCATCCCCCTTCCATACGGTCTGGGGGATTTGTTTTATTGTTGTTTTGCTTCTTCAAATAGCGAAATAGCTTTTTTGCGTCTTTCCTGGTGGTCTACCGTCGGAAGCGGATATGTATCACCTAGCACACATCCCGACTTCAATTGCTCATCAATCGGCATTTTACTTGGTTCATGAATCCATTTTTCATCGACATGCTCTAGCTCTGGTACATATTTTCTAATAAATTCCCCTCTTGGGTCAAATCGCTTTGACTGAGTGATCGGGTTGAAAATACGGAAGTACGGCACCGCATCTGTTCCAACGGAGGCTGCCCACTGAAATCCTCCGATATTTGACGCTTCATCATAATCCACAAGTTTTTTTGCAAAATACGCTTCGCCTTTTCTCCAATCAATCAAATAATCCTTTGTTAAAAATGAGGCTGTAACCATTCGCAAGCGGTTATGCATCCAGCCCTCCTCATTTAATTGTCTCATCCCTGCATCAACGAGCGGAAAGCCTGTTTCTCCTTTACACCAAGCTTCAAACAGCACCTCATCTTCATTCCATTTCATCCCTTGAAACGTTGAATTGATTTCTTTTTCTTTCATCTCAGAATAATGCGCATAAATCATATGGTAAAAATCACGCCAAGCCAACTCTTTGATAAAGGTCTCTCTGCCCTCGTCTTCATAGAGTGCTTCTTCATATATCGCATGAAAGATCGTTCGAATCGAAATAGTGCCTGTTTTTAAGAACCTCGACAACTTGCTCGTTCCAAAAATAGACGGAATATCTCGTTTCTCATGGTAGCGCGTTAATCTTTTTTGGATAAATTGCTGCAGCGTGTTCATCGCTTTGTCTGAACCAATTTGATCAAACTTCCTTGAGCAGCCCTTTATCAAGTCTCGTAGTTTATCATTTCCTCTTTGTGAAAGTGACTCATCACAAATCATATGCCCACTGCTGAAAAATGATTTGTCAACTTTTATCACAGGCTGCTTCTCTTGCTTACGCCATGATTGATAGTATGGGGTAAACACTTGATAATGTGACCCATCTGCTTTTAAAATATCTCGCGCCCCGTGAAGGTGTGTATCTTGCCACGTTGACACATGAATGCCCTTCTTTTCTAAAAAATCGGTTACTTGCTTGTCGCGCCTTTGGCCAATCCCCACTTCATCTTCATTAAAAAAGACGGCGTTGATGTTATACACATCCATGACCTGCTGAAAGGCGCTCAGGACATCATCATGGATAAGGTGAACATACACTTGAGATTCTCTCGCTTCCTTGACGAAATGCGCCAAGTTTTGAAAGAAATGTTCATTATTTAGATCCATTTTCATTTCAGTAAAAAATGGATCTAAATGATAAAGAGCCAATAATTTGTACTCATGTTTTTTTGCATATGTGATCGCTTTTGATAAGGCGATATGATCATCCAATCGCATATCTCGGCGAAACCAAATCACGACAATTTCCAACTTTCTTCACCTCACTCTATAGTGTAATCACTCTCGCAGGCTACTGCACATTTTAATGCGCTCAAAAAAAAGACACATCACGACGGATGTGTCTCACTTATTATTCAGGCTTTAACACAATGAGCAGATCACCGGTTTGAATCGGTTCTCCATTTGTCACATGTATTTCATCTACTACTGCAGTGAATGGGGCTTGTACAGTCGTCTCCATTTTCATGGCTTCATTGATCATCAAATGCTCACCTTGCGAGATTTTCTGTCCTTTTTCCACGAGCACTTTGATGACAGTGCCTGGCATTGAAGCGGCAATGTGATTTGGATTTGAACGGTCCGCTTTCATTTTTTCTTGAACGGACGATTTGATGCTTTCATCCTTAATCACGACTTCACGAGGCTGTCCATTTAACTCAAAGTAAAGAACTCTTGTGGCATCTGGGTTCGGTTCTCCGATTGACACGAGTTTCACAATGAGGGTTTTCCCTTTTTCGATTTCTACCTCAATCTCTTCACCAAGCCTCATCCCATAGAAGAACGTTGGTGTGTCAAGAACTGAGATGTCTCCGTAGCTTTCTGCTGTTTGGACAAATTCAGAAAAGACTTTCGGATATAAGGCATACGCAATCGCATCTTGCTCAGTCAGCGTCAGGTCATGAGATTCTTTGAACTGCTGCTGAATAGCTTCAAAGTCAACAGGCTTCAGCTTCTCACCAGGTCTGACAGTAAGCGGTTCTTCTCCTTTTAAAATTAGCTTTTGCAATTTTTCAGGGAATCCGCCATGCGGCTGACCTAAATATCCTTTAAATAGTTCCACAACAGAATCCGGGAAGTCTAAAGTTGCTCCTTTTTCATAGACCTCTTCCTCTGTTAGATCATTTTGTACCATATAAAGTGCCATATCTCCGACTACTTTAGAAGAAGGGGTCACCTTCACAATATCACCAAACATGTCATTCACACGTCTGTACATTTCTTTTACTTCATTCCAGCGGTCGCCAAGTCCGACACCTTTCGCCTGCTGCTGCAAGTTACTATACTGTCCGCCAGGCATTTCATGCTCATAAATTTCTGTATGAGGTGAATTCATGCCGCTTTCAAATTCACGGTAGTATTTTCTGACAGAATCCCAGTATTGAGAAAGGTGTTCGACAGATTGGACATTCATATCTGGCTTTCTTTCATGCCCATCTAAAGCATAGTACAGTGAGCTTGCGCTTGGCTGTGATGTGAGTCCTGCCATAGAGCTGACGGCCACATCGACAATATCAACACCTGCATCAATTGCCCTTGCATAGGTGAACAGTCCATTTCCACTCGTATCATGTGTATGAAGATGGATAGGGATCGTGAGCTCATCTTTTAAAGCAGAGACTAACTCGTAAGCTGCCTGCGGCTTTAATAATCCCGCCATATCTTTAATACCTAAAATATGCGCTCCGGCAGATTCAAGCTCTTTCGCAAGAGATACATAGTACTTAAGATCATATTTCGGACGAGATGGATCGAGAATGTCCCCTGTATAACAAATGGCTGCCTCTGCCACTTTGCCTGATTCACGAACAGAATCAATGGCAAGCGTCATGCCTTTCACCCAGTTTAAGCTATCGAAAATACGGAACACGTCAATGCCTGCCTCGGCAGATTCTTTTACAAATGCTTTAATCACATTATCCGCATAGTTTGTATATCCAACAGCGTTTGATGATCTTAAAAGCATTTGGAACAACGTGTTTGGCACTTCTTGGCGAAGCTCTTTTAATCGCTGCCAAGGATCTTCTTTCAAGAAACGATACGCAACATCAAATGTAGCACCGCCCCACATTTCCATACTAAACAGCTCTGGCCATAAACCTGCTGTTGGCTGGGCCACTTTCTTTAAATCATGCGTTCTGAAGCGGGTCGCAAGCAAAGACTGATGCGCGTCCCTAAAGGTTGTATCTGTTAAAAGAACGTTCTTTTGTTCTTTTACCCAATTGGCAAGGCCCTCAGGTCCATGGGCATCTAACAATTGTTTAGTCCCAGATGGAATTTCTCGCTTGAGAGGAAGCTTCGGTACAACAGGCTTGTCAAAATGAGGCTTCTTTTTCTCTGCAATACCAGGGAATCCATTAATGGTCACGTTACCAATATAAGTCAGCATCTTCGTTCCACGGTCTTTTTGTTTAGGGAAATTAAATAGCTCTGGCGTTGAATCGATAAATGACGTATCGTATTCCCCTTTTAGAAACTTCTCATGCTTTGACACATTTTCAAGAAACGGAATGTTTGTTTTAATTCCGCGAATTCTAAATTCCTGTAAGTTTCGAACCATTTTAGCAGCCGCTTGGTCAAATGTGAGCGCCCATGTGGACAGCTTGACCAATAGTGAATCGTAATAAGGTGTAATGACTGCACCTTGAAAGCTGTTCCCTGTATCAAGTCGTACACCAAATCCTCCACCTGAACGGTAGGCCATAATTTTCCCTGTGTCTGGCATAAAATCATTTAAAGGATCTTCTGTTGTAACCCTTGATTGAATGGCAAAACCATGTGTGAAAATATCTTCTTGCTTTGGTATACCGACTTCCTTGCTGTGAAGGTCATGACCTTTCGCGACAAGAATTTGGGTTTGGACAATATCGACACCAGTGATCATTTCAGTGATCGTGTGTTCTACCTGTACCCTTGGATTGACTTCAATAAAGTAAAACTCTCCATTTGCAACAAGGAATTCTACAGTTCCTGCATTGATATATGATACATTCCGAGCCAGCTGAACAGCCGCTTCGCAAATGTCTTCACGCAGTTGATCTGTAAGAGACACACTTGGTGCCACTTCGATGACCTTTTGATGTCGCCTTTGAACAGAGCAGTCACGCTCATATAAATGAATGATATTGCCGTGATTGTCACCAATCACCTGAACCTCAATATGTTTCGGATTCTCAATCAGTTTTTCAACGTATACTTCGTCATTACCAAAAGCCGCTTTTGCCTCTGACTTCGCACGGTCATAGGCTTCCTTCAGCTCCTCTTTCGTTCTGACAATCCGCATACCTCGGCCGCCGCCGCCTAGTGAAGCTTTAATAATAAACGGGTAACCGTATTCTTCACCGAATTTTTCGACTTCTTTGACCGAATCAACTGGTCCGTCACTCCCTGGAATGACTGGAATTCCCGCTTTTTTCGCTTCTTCTCTTGCCTTTACTTTATCTCCAAACATATCTAAATGCTGAGAAGTTGGACCGATAAATTGAATGCCTTCCTCTTCGCATCGTCTTGCAAAATGAATATTTTCAGATAAAAATCCGTAACCTGGATGGATTGCATCCACGTCATTTCGTTTTGCAATTTCGATGATCCCCTCGATATCAAGGTAGGCATCAATCGGTTTTTTTCCTTCTCCAACTAGATATGCTTCATCTGCTTTATAGCGATGATAAGAGCCCGAGTCTTCTTTGGAATAAATGGCTACTGTACGTAAATTGAGCTCCGTACAGGCCCTGAAGACTCTGATAGCAATTTCCCCTCTGTTTGCAACTAGAACCTTTTGAATTGTTCTCTGTGACATTTCTCACTCCTCCATATCCCTTAAAATTTTATATGTACTCTATAATAAAGGAAGAAATGAAAACTGTACACTTTTGTTTTCTAAAGATTCAAAGTTTTCTGCATTCCATTTTTTTGAATTGATGGTTTGCTCATTGATTTTTTCTTTTTGTAACGCTCTTTATATTCAGTAAACATGCTGATATTCAGCAATATTCCCATACAACCACTCAGTAAAATGATAGACGATCCCCCGTAGCTAATAAACGGAAGCGTGACCCCAGTAATCGGAATCAGACCTGAAACACCGCCTAAATTAATGCATGTTTGGATTGCAATCATGGAGGAAATTCCTATTGCAAGCAAACTTCCAAATGGATCTTCACACTTTCTTGCAATATAAAAACCTTTCACGACGATGAACCCAAGGAGAGCGAGTACAAAAAATACACCGAAAAAGCCAAGCTCTTCTGAAATAATTGCCATGATAAAATCTGTGTGCGGCTCTGGAAGATACCCGTACTTTTGAACGCTTTCTCCTAATCCCAGTCCAAAAAAACCACCTGATCCAATGGCGTAATAGGAATTAATCAATTGATGTCCCGTAGCCCCTGCATCTTTAAAGGGATCTTGGAAACTCTCAAAACGCCCAAGACGATTTTGCGTGAAAATTTTATCCCAAAAAAGAATAATAAATGGGGTCACGACGACCATCACGGCACTAAATAGCGCCAGTAGCTTCGCAAGTGTTTTCCCGCTAAACCCTGAACATAAAATCATCGCAAGCGCGATCATGCCAATGATAAAGGCTGTCCCATAGTCTGGCTGCAAAATGATAAATCCACATAAGATCGAGACAATCACGATTGGAGGTGTGACTCCTCGTAAAATATGATCAATATAATGCTGCTTTTTTGCATACACAGCAGCAAGATAAATAATGACGACAATCTTCACAAATTCCGCTGGCTGAAGACTGAATGGACCTACTTTAATCCAGCTTCTTGCGTTCCCTGCAATATGACCGCCAAAGTACACATAGATGAGGGAAAAAACGGATAGCAGCAGCATACCGATCTGAAATTTCTTATTTGAAAACAGCTGATATGGAACGAGTGCCGTAAAGAGCAATATGACCGCTCCAACGATCATAAATAAAAGCTGTTTCTTAAAAAAATTATCTGGCGCAGCATCGTATCTAATCACAGATGTAATCATACTTGAGCTATACACCATGACCAAACCGAATGCGCTAATTAAAATAATGGCGAACAATAATGAGTAGTCATACGATTTTAGCATTCTCTTTAACATATAATCCTCTTCCTAACGTCTGTTTCTACTGCTTGATATCCTCTTAGCTGTTTTTATTCTACTACATTTTCTCCGTTTGATCTCGTTTTACCTCTTTTATATTGTTCGTCATTCATGAAAGAATCAAGTCCGTTTGACATGAATCAATGAAAAAATAGAGGACAAAAAAACTCAAACTTATGTTCAAGAAGTTTGAGTTTTCAATCATTATTTTTTTGTGAACGCATCATGAAGTGCGGAAAGCTCTCTCTCAAGTTTATCGAGTAGTTTCTTACCTTCATGTTGATCAACTAATCCAAGCCGGACAGCGAAATCAATTTCTCTCGATAATCCGAACATTTGAGTATCTAAAACCTCTTCATAAAGAGGACATTGCGGCATCGTTAAGTTGTCCATTTGCACTTGGATCAATTTTAAAATTTTATCTGCATCCAATTTTAATAAAGCCAGTGCTTTTTGCCGATGATCGACTAAAATTTCTGACGCCAAAAGTATCCCTCCGTTCCCCAGGCGAGTACCTAATTCTTCTATTTATCATAAAGCGAAACGCCCAAAATTGCAAGCAGATTTGTACAGTTCGCTTTGTAAAAATAAAAAGAAGCCTTCCTTCATTAAAAGATACTCATCTCGTATTTTTCACTCATCAGCTCAAGCAGCTTAATCCCAGCAATACTATTCCCTTTTTCATCCAAAGCCGGACCAAAGATACCGATTCCAAAATCATATGGTGCAGCGCCCATAATCCCGCCTGAGACACCGCTTTTTGCAGGAATTCCGATGTTAATGGCAAATTCTCCGCTCGCATTGTACATGCCGCACGTCACCATAAAGGTTTTACAAATTCTAGCGACATCTTTCGAAAGAATTTGCTTTCCCGTTTCTGGGTGTCTGCCGTCTAATGAAAAAACACAAGCAATTTTCGCCAAATCCAAGCTGTTCATCATGATGGCACATTGTTTCGTATAGACGTCCATGACTTCTTCTACGTTCCCTCTAATAATATGATATTGCTTCATATAATAGCACATCGCCCGGTTAATCATGGATGTCTCAAATTCGGACGCAGCGGTTTCCTTGCAGTATGTAATGCTTTTGTCATTTGCAAGCTCTCTAATGAAGCTAAGCAACCGGCCCAGCTGAGCTTCTGGGGTCGCTCCTCTGATTAAACTCGTGACGGCGAGTGCCCCTGCATTAATCATGGGATTCAGCGGTTTATTCGGGCTCGCTGTTTCCAGTTTGATCATTGAATTAAATGGGTCTCCTGTTGGTTCTTGTCCAACAAATTGAAAGACTTTTTTTGGCCCTTCTTCTGAGAGCACAAGCGCCAGTGCTAATACTTTTGAAATACTTTGAAGCGTAAATCGTTTATCTACATCCCCGGCAGAGTGGCACGTATTACTCACATGATACACAGCCACAGATAAATCCGTCTGATTCGCTTTGCCGAGAGCAGGAATATAGGATGCTACTTGACCATCTTTGGCCACTTTTTTTGCTTCTTCTACAAATCGCTGAAGCTCTTCATTGTCGCGACATGCCATGCCTCATACACTCCCTATCTTTCATGTACGATTAGTGTGTACAAGGTGTAGCCTGTTTATGAAAGTGACAAATTGGACGAAAACTTCTATAATTTATGTTGGAAAGGGGTTGTCTTGAACATGAGCATCATTCAAATCAAAGGGAACGTACAGTACAAGATCACCATTGATCCAAGTGTATGGATTTTTGATGACCGCAAATTTTTAATGGATTCATTTTTTGAAAATGCAGCAAGTGAAGAGAATCTGCTTGATCAGGAGCTTGACCAAGAGCGGGTGATAAGAGAAGGCCAAACACTTCCACCGACGTTAAAAACAGAGAAAAAGTACGAGAAAGAAAGACTCGTCACAGGCAGCTTCGGGATGAAGCTTGGCGATATGATAAAAAATGCTGATCCGCTTGAACATGCGGATTCATGCGAATTTGTCACAGAAACAGGTACATTTGCTGTCCCGCTTTCTCAGGCAATGGAAAGCATTGCTCATTTCAGCCAACATGGTAAGCCAATCACAGAAGAAGGACCAATCCACGTCTATTTCGCGGATCAGTCCAACCTCACTCAGCCGATAAAAGGTGTCAAAGAGCTCGTTATTACATAAGTCAGAGGGTCTGGACTATAGCAAATCAGCGGCAAGCTGTGCAAGTCCAGACCTTTCTCCTTTGACAAGCTTGACATGTCCAGATATTTGCTGTCCTTTGAACCGCTCGATGACATACGTAAGCCCATTATTTAAGCTGTCTAAATAAGGGTGATCAATCTGCTCTGGATCTCCCATCAGCACAATTTTACTTCCCTCTCCGACCCGCGTTAATAATGTTTTCACCTCATGCTTTGTTAAATTCTGCGCCTCATCAATGATAATAAATTGATCAGGGATACTTCTTCCCCGAATATACGTCAATGCTTCGACTTGAATAGATCCGATTCCCGCTAAAATCGCATCAAGCTCACCCGGCTTTTTTGTATTAAATAAAAACTCTAGGTTGTCATAGATCGGCTGCATCCATGGTCTGAGCTTTTCTTCCTTTTCTCCTGGCAAATACCCTATATCTTTCCCAACAGGCACGATGGAGCGCGCCACGATTAACTTTTTAAACATATCAAGATCCTCTGTCTGCATTAACCCGGCGGCAAGCGCAAGCAATGTTTTACCAGTCCCCGCTTTTCCAATCAGTGTCACGAGCGGAATATCACGGCGCAAAAGCAGCTCAAGTGCCATCGTCTGCTGGACATTCTTTGGACGGATTCCCCAAATGTGCTCTTGATCATAAACGAGACGTTTTACATGCTCTGCCTTTTGATCAAGCATTCCTAAAGCAGAACCACCTTCATTTCCCTTCATGATGACAAATTGATGAGGGTTGAATGGTGCACTTGTGACCTCTTTTATTGGTAATTGATTTTGCTTATAAAATGTATTCAATTGCTCAGTCGGAATGTAAAGCTCATGATAGCCATTATCGATGTCTTCATTTTGCAAAACACGGTCACTTAAGAAGTCTTCTGCTTGAAGCCCTATAGCATCCGCTTTTACCCGCACTAGCACATCCTTACTGACCAAAATAACAGGCCGGCCATGAGGCTTTGTTTCTTCCTCTAAGCTTAAATTTTTCGCAACTGCCAATATTCGATTATCGTTCGTTTTTTCAATGAAAATTTCTTGAAGCTCATGAAAAGAACGGTGATTCAGTTCAATGCGCAGTGTCCCTTTCGACTCTAGTGTAATTTTTTCATGCAGTTTCCCTTTCGATCTTAAACCGTCGATTAGACGTGAGACGCGCCGGGCATTTTGTCCAACCTCGTCCATATATCTCTTTTTTGAGTCTACTTCTTCTAACACAACGGCTGGTATGACGACCTCGTTGTCTTCAAATGAAAAGATTGAATTCGGATCCTGTAATAACACATTTGTGTCTAATACATAAATTTTACTCAGGTCCTTCGCCTCCTGATCGGGGTTTCATTCATCCTTGTCTTTCCCAAAACGATTGTTAAAATATATGTTTTCATGAATAAAGTTAGAAGGTTAATTCAACAATAAAATAAATCATGCAGTTTGTGAAGGAGGGAATACAGATGCGACTATTTTTGACATTATTCATGATTCAAGCCATCATGCTGTTAGGCGCTTGCCAGCAGCAGGAAAAGAGTGAAGCACTGGACAAGCAAGATGGACGCCAGCACGTAGTAAGAGTGTCAGACTCCACTAAGAAACAGACCAATCAAGCTAGGTCTTCCACAGATGTGGCGCAGCATCTTGTCAAAGTGACAGAGCACGTAGCAGATGTTAATGATGCAACGGCAGTCGTCATCGGCCGCTATGCTGTTGTTGGTATTGATGTAAAAGATGATTTAGATAGAAGCAAAGTAGAAACCATTAAATATTCAGTTGCAAAAGCGCTGAAAAATGATCCAGAAGGTGCGAATGCTGTTGTTGTCGCTGATCCGGATACAGTCAGCCGGTTAAAAGAAATGGGTAAAGAAATACAAGCAGGCCGTCCTGTCAGCGGGATTATGGATGAACTAGCCGCCATTGTCGGCCGCGTAATGCCAGAGATGCCGAGAAATGAAATTGATCGCCGCGAAACAGATCCAACAAATGAACCGAATGATCAGCTCAAACAAAATGATCAAAAGAGATTAGACGAACATCAAAACGATCAATCAAACCATCATATGAATCAGAAGAAATAAAGAGAACGGCTTATATCTCCTGTGATATAAGCCGTTTTCTACGCTGATTTTAAGTAGCTGGAAAACATGCTATAATAAATGCAATAAGTGAGGTGAAAAGGATGAGAGTGAAGTGCTCATTATGTGAGAAGCTTGAAACCATTGATGATGATACACTCGTTGCTAAGCGGTTAAGAAATCGACCGATTCATACATATATGTGCGATGACTGTCAGGAACGTATTAAAGTAAAGACAGAAGCACGCATCAAGACTGGCAGATTCTCTCTTTATCAAGATCCTGCGACGAAAGAGAAAAAGAAGAAAAAAGGAAAAAAAGAACAAAAGACATAAAAAAAGACCTGACACAAGTTCAGGTCTTTTTTTACGTATTCACTGTTCCTTCTTTTTTCGCACGATGCAGCCTGATTTTATAAATAATCAAAATGGCAGCTGCCACGACTAGACCTTCCGCTACTGGCAGGAAGATTCCTAGAAATGTGAGAAACGTGCAGCCAAAAATCAAAAACAAGTAAATCACGAGCGCTTTTAAAATCGGTAAACGTCTAGCAAAGCCGAGCTTAAAAACAATAATTGCTAAAACAAGGATGGTGCCATATAGGAGCCACATCCCTGTTTGCGGATTTTCATCGACACGAAACAGCATCGCGAAAAAGGATAGATTTTCACTTACTTCCTGTTCATTCAAAAAGATTCCCTCCCCTTATCTTTCAGGGTTCTATCTTTTTAATTCTTCATGGAATTACGATAATCCTGCTATCTTTTTCTTCTTCGCTGCTTTCTCACGTTCGTTTTTATCTAAAATTTTCTTTCTTAAACGAATTGATTCAGGTGTAACTTCACAGTATTCGTCCTCGTTCAAGTACTCAAGAGATTCCTCAAGTGACATAATACGTGGTTTTTTCATGCTCACCGTTTGATCTTTCGTCGCTGAACGCACATTTGTTTGTTGTTTCATACGGCTTACGTTGACAACAAGATCGTTCTCACGGTTATGCTCACCAACAATCATTCCTTGGTATACTTCAACACCCGGCTCAACGAAGATCACACCGCGCTCTTCAACGCCTTGGATTCCGTAAGCAGTCGCTTTACCTGTTTCCATTGAAACAAGTACACCTTGACGACGTCCGCCGACTTGACCAGACTGCATTGGCTGGTAGCTGTCAAACGTATGGTTCAAAATACCAAAACCACGAGTTAATGAAAGAAATTCAGTTGTATATCCGATTAAACCACGTGATGGCACTGTAAAGATCAGGCGAACTTGACCATTACCATTATTGATCATGTCAATCATTTCACCTTTTCGTGCGCCCATTGATTCCATGATAGAGCCAGTGTGCTCTTCTGGTACATCAATTTGAACGCGTTCAACAGGCTCACATCGAACACCGTCAACTTCTTTTACAATAACTTCTGGCTTCGATACTTGTAATTCAAAACCTTCACGTCTCATATTCTCAATAAGAATGGATAAGTGAAGCTCTCCGCGTCCAGATACCACCCAAGCATCCGGTGAATCAGTTGGATCAACACGAAGACTAACGTCTGTTTGAAGCTGCTGCTCTAGGCGCTCTTCAATTTTACGTGATGTTACGTATTTTCCTTCACGGCCTGCAAATGGGCTGTTGTTCACAACAAACGTCATTTGAAGTGTCGGCTCATCAATACGAAGGATTGGCAAAGCCTCTTGATGTTCAACAGGACAAACCGTTTCACCTACGTTGATGTCTTCCATTCCAGATACAGCAACAAGATCTCCAGCTTTCGCTTCGTTGATTTCCACTCGTTTTAACCCTTGGAAACCAAAAATCTTCGTCACACGGAATTGTTTCACACTGCCGTCAACTTTCATTAAGGCTACTTGCTGTCCTACTTGCATTGTTCCTCTAAATACACGGCCGATCCCAATTCTTCCAACATAATCATTGTAATCAAGTAGCGCCACTTGGAATTGAAGCGGCTCTTCATGGTTATCAACTGGGCAAGGGATATGGTTAACAATGGCTTCAAACAAAGATTCCATGTTTTCATCTTGTTTGCTCGCATCGTTACTTGCTGTACCATTGATTGCTGATGCATAGACAACTGGGAATTCAAGCTGTTCTTCTGTTGCATCCAATTCAATGAACAAGTCAATGACTTCATCGACTACTTCAGCCGGACGAGCAAAGTCGCGGTCAATTTTGTTGACAACAACGATTGGTGTTAAGTTTTGCTCAAGTGCTTTTTTCAGCACAAAGCGTGTTTGAGGCATACAGCCTTCATAAGCATCCACAACGAGAAGTACACCATCTACCATTTTCATGATACGCTCAACCTCACCACCGAAATCGGCGTGTCCTGGTGTATCTAAAATATTAATGCGTGTATCTTTATAATGGATCGCAGTATTTTTAGCTAAAATCGTAATACCGCGCTCTCGCTCTAAATCATTTGAATCCATGGCTCTCTCAGCGATATTTTCATTCGCACGGAAAGTACCAGCTTGATGGAGCAATTGGTCAACAAGCGTCGTTTTACCATGGTCAACGTGGGCAATAATTGCGATGTTGCGAAGATCTTTTCGAAGTTTCACATTTTCATCTCCTAAAATAATTAGATAACTTTCATATTATATCACAATCCCCTTTAAATGCCGATCGTTTTTCTGTAAACTTATATTAACTCTAAAAAAAGGGATGGAGAAAAATGAAACAAATCAAATGGCTTCTATTATTATGTGCATTACTTGCGGTTGTCAGTATGGCTTTTATTGGGGTAACTCTTGCAGAAAAAAACGTGCTGGGTATTTGTCTAAGTATTGTGTTTGCCATGATTTTCATGGGTACAGGATTTACATTAAAAAGAAAATTAAACGTGCAATCATAAAATTTCTCAAAAGCCTTTTACATTCTATATGTAGAAGGCTTTTATTTTTGATAAAAACAAGACCAATCACCTATGAAAGGTCGGGTATAAAGACAGAACGTATCATTTAGACTTGGCAAAAGTAAGTCATCTGAACCTCTCCATTTTTCGACAATAAGGTTTATAGTTCTCCAAAATCAAACATAAAGTTACAATTTTCCTATTCTTCCACAAAGTTTCTCGTGATATGCTGTACTTGCAACAAAATTTAACAGAAAAGGGAGAGAAAAGAAGCATGAAGAAGATTTTGAGCAAATCGCTCAGCTCTGTTGTATTTTTCGCTTTAGCTATTATTCTTACTTTCACAACAGTAGCTCCTGGGCAAGCAAACGCTGCAACGTTCAAAGGGATTCCTTTCGAGCAGCAGCAAGTCATTAAAGAATTATTGGAGAAAAACGAGCGTGTCATCAACATTCTCATCAACTCATTTGTTGAGGAAGACAACAACTACACATTTGATGTGAAAAAAGCTGTTGAGCTTGGACTAACTGAAGAAGAAGCGGCAACTGCTGAGAAATTCTTAGATCGCGCAGCTGTTCTGACAATCGTTTTCAGTGAAAGCATCACTAAAAACGAAAAAGGAAAATTGGTTTTTGATGCAGCGAAAGCTGTTGAACTTGGTCTTACAAAAGAAGAAGCAGCTAAATTTGAAAAGCTGTTGAAATCAGTGATCAGAATTGCTGATCTTGCTGGTGATGCACTTGTTTTAGACAAAAAAGGTAATGTTGTCATTGATTCAAAAATCGCTAAAGGTATTGGATTCAGCTCTACTGAATTACTTGTTTTCAACCAAATGCTGAAAAAAATTCCTCAAGAGCAATTAAAATCAGTATATGATGCAATCCAAATTGCTAAAGAAAAATTAAGCTAAGCTCGAAACCCCCACCTGGATCGCCCAGATGGGGGTTTTTTAATTCAGCCAATAAAGAATGATCATCTGGCTTTTTCATATCGATAGCCAGTTGTGCTTCATTAAAAAGTTTCATCAAACACAAAAAATCACTTCATTCTCATGAAGTGATTTGGTTTATTTTTTATTTCCACTGCCTTTTATGTAATCATGCAAGATTTTTTCACAAACGGATCGATTTCCAGCGACAATGCTGTTTTTGTCCAGGAACGTTAGGCGTTCTCCGTGTATATTTGAGTAGACTGCCCCTACTTCATCAAGTAGCACACAGCCTGCTGCATAATCCCACGGCGCAAGCCTTAACGTGACGTATGCGTCACTTCTGCCGCTTGCGATATAAGCGAGCTCCAAGGCAGCTGATCCAATCGTTCTCGTCCCTCTCACATCACGCACAAGGCGGGCGAATGGTTTCGCATCAAAATAAGGGCTTTCAATCGCCCAGGTCGGGTTAATGCCAACGATGGCTTTTTCAATCGCTACATCTTGTAATGGAGGAAGTAGGGTATCATTCATATAAGCCCCTTCTCCTTTGATCGCATGGTAAAGCTCGTCATGAATGACGTCATAAATGAGACCGATTTTCCCAACGCCATTTTCAAATATCCCGATTGAAATGGCAAAGTTTCGTTTTTGATGGACAAAGTTCATTGTGCCATCGATTGGATCAATGATCCACACGACCCCATCCAGTGAGGTCACCTCTTCCCCTTGTCCTTCTTCACCTAAAATATGATGATCTAAAAATGTCGATTGTATCTTTTCAATAAAAAAACGTTCTGTTTCTTTATCGATATTTGTGACAAGATCATTTGGATTTGATTTTGTTTCAATTGATAGACCACCCTGCATGGACGCTTTAATACGGCTTCCTGCTTCTTTTACCCAAAGCTTTGCAAGACGGTCAATTTCCACCCAGTTTGTCATCAGACTGTAAACCTCTTTTCTATGTAATACCTATTTGTAATAGCATACTGATATTATGTACGTAAAAGCAAGAAAAAAGCAGCTTCATACAAAAACGAACCGATGAATTGGTTCGTTTTTACCTCACCTTGTTTTACCCTTTAAGCTGCTCCCATTCTTTTCTTAGGCGCTCAAGCTTTCGTTTGCTGCGTTCGATTTGGATGTCATCTTTTTGCTCGATGGCTTCATGAAGCGTAGAAAGCTCATAGTCCACCTCTAATCTCCACACAGCGATGCGATTCTTCTTCTCCTGTCTATACCCCTGCTTCACGATTTGCTTCATTTGGTCAACGCCCCTTCCAGAGAATGATTCATTCCATGTCAGTTTTCAATGATAAAAAATTCAATCGATAAGAGAATTGGTTCTTGCTTATATCGTATGAAGCGATCGCATAACCGCAACGACATTCTGAAAATTGTGTCTTTACCTATTTGTTATGTACCACAAAATCGTTGTTTTTAAACGCTGCCCTACCTCCTCTACAATCTTTGATCTGATGGTGCATCTTTTTTTGAGCTTAACCCAAGCTATGATAAAATATGATCAGCGAAAGAATACAGGAGGCATACGATGAGTGAAATGCGTTTTAGAGATGAAGATTTTGAGACATTTACAGTTGACGGTTTAGATGAACGAATGACCATATTAAAAGAAAGAGTCCGTCCAAAGCTTGAGGCACTTGGCGAACACTTTGCACCACTTCTTTCTTCTATTACAGGAGACGAAATGTTTGTACACGTCGCAAAGCATGCTAGAAGATCAGTCAATCCGCCAAATGATACGTGGGTTGCTTTTGCAAACAGCAAGCGTGGGTACAAAAAACTCCCTCATTTTCAAATTGGGCTTTGGAAAACACATGTCTTTGTATGGTTTGCTCTTATTTATGAATCTCCTGTAAAAGGCGAATATGGTCAGTTATTCGAAAAAGAACTAGATGCCATTCAGAAGAAAATACCGCAAAATTTTGTTTGGTCTAAAGATCATATGAAACCAGATGTCATGCGTCACAGCGAGCTCGATGCAGAACAGCTGAAAACACTGTTTGAACGTGTCCAAACGGTGAAGAAAGCCGAGCTCCTTTGCGGCATTCAGCTGCCTAGAGAAGAAGTCGTTCAAATGAATAATGAAGAATTCTTATCAAAAATTGAAGAAGCCTTCCGCACGGTAACATATCTATACCGCTTTACACAAAAACAATCTGTATAAAAAAACGAGCCCATACAGGCTCGTTTTTTCTTACATACGTATAATGGCGGACTCTTCTGCTTCTCTTGCCGTTTTCACTGTACGATAAGGAGAATACCCGCTTTCTTTTTCAAACGCTGCACAATGCGTCTTTTCTTCTGCTTTTGATGGCACAATCTCTTTAAATCGTTTATAAGTATCTAATAACTCCTGCTTCGCTATTCCTTTTTCATAGGCTTTTTCAACAGCTTGAAAAAACGAAATAACCGCAATCTTTTCCTCTGTCGTCCAGTCAACGTCCATTGGATATTGATATTCCATTTACTTGTCCCTCACTTTAACACTCATTTCTTATTTGAACTTTTATTATAGCATCTGTTCGATCAGAAACCGATTGATTTTATGCTTTACATTCCGATCAGTTCATAATATAATTCTTTTGTTTTATGCAATGAAATCTGTCGTTATTGGCACAATAATAGCAGGTATTTCGATGAAGGTGGGAAAGCAATTGTCACAACATGATACACCCTTATACACTGGACTAAAAAAACACGCAGCAACCAATCCAGTCCAATTTCACATTCCTGGCCATAAAAAAGGAGCCGGAATGGACCCTGAATTTAGATCATTCATTGGCGACAATGCATTAAGCATTGATCTCATTAATATAGAACCTCTTGATGATTTACACTCACCTCGAGGAATGATAAAAGAAGCACAAGATTTAGCTGCTGAAGCCTTCGGTGCTGACCATACGTTTTTCTGTATTCAAGGTACAAGCGGCGCCATCATGACAATGGTGATGACCGTATGCGGACCTGGGGATAAAATCATCGTTCCGCGTAACGTCCATAAATCGATTATGTCCGCGATTGTATTTTCTGGCGCAGTTCCTGTTTTTATTCACCCAGAAATAGACAAAGAGCTTGGCATCTCTCACGGTATTACACCAGAATCAGCGAAAAAGGCACTCACAGAGCATCCAGATGCAAAAGGTCTACTTGTGATTAATCCGACGTATTTCGGCGTTTCAGCAGACTTAAAATCGATTGTAGACATTGCCCATTCATTTGATGTGCCTGTCCTTGTCGATGAGGCGCACGGCGTGCATATTCATTTTCACGATAAGCTCCCACTATCAGCCATGCAAGCAGGTGCCGACATGGCTGCAACAAGTGTCCATAAGCTTGGCGGCTCCCTTACTCAGAGCTCTATTTTAAATATGAAGGAAGGGCTTATCTCAAAAGATCGCGTGCAGTCGATTTTGAGTATGTTGACGACAACGTCTACATCTTATTTGCTCTTGGCGTCACTTGATGTCGCTCGAAAACGATTAGCCACTGAAGGAAAGGCACTAGCAGATGAAGCCATCCGTTTAGCGGATTCAGCGAGAAACCGTTTGAATCAAATTGATGGCATTACGTGTATTGGCAAGGAAATTCTCGGTTCAGCTTCTACGTACGATTATGACCCAACGAAATTAATTATTTCAATTAAAGACCTTGGGCTCAATGGCCATGATGTCGAAAAATGGTTGAGAGAAAGCTACCGGATTGAAGTGGAGCTCTCTGACCTTTACAACATTTTATGTATTGTGACCCCTGGTGATTCTGATGAAACAATCGATGCGCTGATCACAGCTATGAAAGACATTGCCGCAACCTCTACAAGTGAGAGCGGCACACAAGCGGTAACTGAAGTCCTGCTTCCTGAGATTCCATCGCTTGCCATGACGCCGCGTGATGCCTTTTACGCCACAACTGAAGTGGTCCCATTTAAAAAAGCAGCGGGCCGCATCACCGCAGAGTTTGTCATGGTATACCCGCCAGGCATACCTATTTTTATACCAGGAGAGATTATCACAGAAGAAAATATCTCTTATGTCTTTAAAAACATTGAAATTGGTCTTCCTGTCCAAGGACCTGAAGATTCAACGCTCGAAATGATCCGCGTCATTAAAGAGCAAAAACCAATTTTATAAAAAAGAAACATGCAGCCCCAAATGGAGCTGCATGCTTTTTTATTTATTCAGAGGCTTCATCACAGCAATGACAGTGACCACACGTTCCGTAGAGAGTTGTCACTTTTTCATTTTCAAATTGATCAATGGTCTCATTGCAATCTTGACAAATAATTGTACCCACGTACATTCCCCTTTTCTTCATTCAATATTTGAAAGCGTTTAATCTATTTCATACTTCTATAATATGATGTCACATTTAAGTTGTCAACGGTTAATTGTATGACACATTTAATTATTTTTTATGAATATGTGCTGTTTTTTCATCATATTGAGGGAACGTTTCAATTGTATTTTGCTTCATATCAATTCTGTAACAATTGGGTAACAATCGAAAATTGTCAAAAAGGACATGATACACTAGAGTGACTAACAGGTAACCAGCTCCTAAAAATGTTGGGACAACCCCAAAGGATTTTGAGGTGAATAGATTGAATTTTATGAGGACACTTCTCATTATATTCCCCATGCTCTTTGTACTTAGTTCATGCTCATTTGCGTATATCATACCGAATCAGACAGACCAAGTCAGTCATATTCAAAAACCAAGAATTCTCTTTTTTACAGATGCAGAAAATCTTGATAAAGAAAGTCCTTATTATGATGCAGTCCTCGATTTAAAGAATGAATACCCGAAGGAAATGTCAAAAATGATTGTGAAAGAAGATCTTAAAGGCTGGAAAAATGAAGTAGACGAATTGCCGGCTATTTTACTTGTAAATAATGAAAAAGTCATAGTGAAGGTTGAAGGAAATGTCAATAGTAAAGAGGATATTTTATCGCCCTTATGCCACGCTTTAGACCGCGTGAATACAAATTAATGACCTCTCCTTGCACTTATTTATCCATATGAAAAAGCCCCTCATGAAATGAGGGGCTTCATATTGTTGACAAAGTGCTAAAATGATCTTGATTTTAGCACTTTGTCTCCTTTTCAGCGTGATAGAAAACCTTTGAAGTCTAGGAAGGACGAGTACTGGCGCGGAGCGAATTTGACATTCGTGAGCACCAGCACGCAGGACTGACAACGAATGCGAGGGTTTGTCTACACGCTGATGCCCCTCATGAAATGAGGGGCTTTTCTCATGCAGTGCTCAAAAAACCCCTCTCCAATAAGGAGAGGGGTTTAATAAGATCATTATTTTACGATATGGATTGGGCTTCCAATTGCTACTTCAGCCGTTTCCATTGTAATTTCACCTAAAGTTGGGTGAGCGTGAATTGTCATTGCGATATCTTCAGCAGTCACTCCAGCTTCGATTGCAAGGCTAAGCTCTGAAATCATATCAGAAGCGCCAACACCTGCGATTTGTGCACCGATCACAAGACCATCCTCTTTACGAGTGATCATCTTCATGAAGCCATCAGTTGCATCAAGAGAAAGTGCACGTCCGTTTGCTGCGAATGGGAATTTCGCTGCAACGATGTCGATTCCTTCTTCTTTTGCTTCTGCTTCAGTGTATCCAACAGTTGCAAGTTCTGGCTCAGAGAATACAACAGCAGGAATACCAAGGTAATCAATTTCAGCTGGCTCTCCAGCGATTGCTTCAGCTGCAATTTTACCTTCGTAAGAAGCTTTGTGTGCAAGTGGTGGTCCATCAACGATGTCACCAATTGCATAGATGTTAGATACGCTTGTACGGCATTGTTTGTCTGTTTTGACAACTCCACGATCAGTCAATTCAACACCAACTTGCTCAAGACCAAGCTCATCTGTGTTTGGACGACGACCAACAGTCACAAGTACGTAATCAGCATCAACTGTTTTTTCTTCACCTTTTACTTCGAAAGTAACAGTGACACCATCAGATTTTTCTTCAACGCCTTTTGCAAGAGCGTTTGTATGGATTTCAACGTTTCCTTTTTTCTTCAGGTTACGTTTAACCAATGAGCTCATTTGCTTTTCGAAACCTGGAAGGATTTCGTCTCCACCTTCAAGGATGACAACTTCTGTTCCAAAGTTTGCATAAGCAGTACCAAGCTCAGTACCGATATATCCACCACCGATCACAACTAACTTCTTAGGTACTTCTTTAAGCGCTAAAGCACCGGTTGAGTTGATCACGCGGTCTGTGTATTTAAAAGTAGGCAATTCAATTGGACGAGATCCAGTTGCAAGAATTGCATTTTTGAAAGTGTACGTCTGTGCTGAATTTTCATCCATTACACGTACAGAGTTGCTGTCTACGAAATAAGCTTCACCTTTAACGATGTCTACTTTATTTCCTTTAAGAAGACCTTGAACTCCACCTGTTAATTTGTTTACAACAGAAGCTTTCCACTCTTGAACTTTTGTGAAATCAACTGTTACGTTTTCAGCTTTGATACCCATGTCTTCAGAATGCTTAGCATTTTCAAAACGATGGCCAGCATTGATTAATGCTTTTGAAGGAATACAACCAACGTTTAGACACACACCGCCAAGTGTTCCTTTTTCAACGATTGTTACTTTTTGTCCAAGCTGTGCAGCACGAATAGCAGCTACATATCCACCTGGACCTGCACCGATGACAAGAGTATCTGTTTCGATTGGGAAATCTCCTACTACCATGACATTACGCCTCCATTAAAATTAATTGTGGATCATTCAATAAACGCTTGATGTGGTTAAGGGCATTTTGCGCAGTAGCTCCGTCAATCATACGGTGGTCAAAGCTTAGGGAAAGAGCTAAGACTGGAGCTGCAACGATTTCGCCATCACGAACAACCGCTTTTTCAGCGATACGGCCAATACCAAGGATCGCTACTTCTGGGTGGTTGATGACTGGAGTAAACCATTGTCCACCAGCAGAACCGATGTTTGTGATTGTGCAAGATGCACCTTTCATTTCAGCTGGAGCCAATTTACCATCACGTGCTTTTGTTGCAAGCTCGTTGATTTCGTTAGACACTTCAAAAATTGCTTTGCGATCTGCATTTTTCACAACTGGAACGAGCAAGCCTTTTTCAGTATCAGCTGCAATTCCGATGTTGTAGTAATGCTTTTGAACAACTTCATCTGTTTTATCATCGATAGAAGTGTTAAGTACTGGGTACTTTTTCAAAGCAGAAGTAAGAGCTTTTACAACGTAAGGCAAGTAAGTTAACTTGATTCCTTGATCAGCTGCAACTTGTTTGAATTGTTTACGATGAGCAACAAGGTTCGTTACATCCACTTCATCCATTAATGTTACGTGAGGAGCTGTATGCTTAGAGTTCACCATTGCTTTCGCGATTGCTTTGCGGATTCCGCTCATTTTCTCGCGAGTTTCTGGGAATTCTCCTTCAAGAACTGGAGCTGCTGCTGCCGCTTTAGGAGCTGATTCTTCTTTCGCACTTTCAGCTGCTTGAGGCGCTGCTTCTGGAGCTACAGAACCACCATTAACGAAGCTGTCGATATCTTCTTTTAACACACGTCCGTTTTTACCAGAACCTGCAACTTTGTAAATTTCAATGCCTTTTTCACGCGCATATTTACGTACAGATGGCATAGCGATAACGCGTTTGTTTGGATCAGCATCTACTTGCTCTTGTGCGCCTGCACCAGTTGCTGCTGCCGCTTCTTCTTGTGCCACTTCTTTCTTCTCTGGCTCGTTACCAGCTTCAGCAGTACCTTGTACTTGAGCTTCAGTTTTTGCTTCGCCTTCTTCTTCGCTACCTTTAAATTGAAGATTTTCGTAACCAGGTGCATCAAACGTAATGATTGTTTGTCCTACAGTTGCAACTGTTCCCTCTTCAACTTTTAATTCTAATACTTTTCCTTTAACAGGTGAAGGAATTTCTACAACTGCTTTATCGTTTTGTACCTCTGCTAAAACATCATCTTCATTAATTTCGTCGTTTGGTTTTACAAACCACTTAACGATCTCACCTTCGTGGATACCTTCTCCGATGTCCGGAAGTTTAAATTCAAATGCCACTGTTTTTCGCCTCCTAGATTTTGTTGAATCCTTGTTGTGTATGTTTACACGGTCATGTAATTGATAAAGGGGAAGAGAAATAAATTCTTTTCCCCTCAGTCATTTAATTAAAATTCAAGAACTTTCTTAGCTGTTTCAAGCACGTCTTTATGGTTTGGAAGCCATACAGTCTCAGCTTGAGAGAAAGCAAATACAGTATCAGGTGCAGCTACACGAAGTACTGGTGCTTCTAGGCTAAGGATTGCTCTGTCATTGATTTCAGCTACTACGTTTGCAGCAATACCAGCTTGTTTTTGTGCTTCTTGAACAACGATCGCACGACCTGTTTTTTCAACAGAAGCGATGATTGTTTCAATATCAAGCGGGCTTACTGTACGAAGGTCGATTACTTCAGCAGAAACGCCTTCTTTTTCAAGTTCTTCAGCAGCTTTAAGTGATTCGTGAACCATTGCACCGTAAGTGATGATTGAAAGGTCAGAACCTTCACGTTTCACATCAGCTTTACCGATTTCAATTGTGTACTCTTCTTCAGGAACTTCCTGACGGAAAGAGCGATACAGTTTCATATGCTCAAGGAATACAACCGGATCATTGTCGCGGATTGCAGAAATTAATAGTCCTTTTGCATCGTAAGGTGTTGAAGGAATGACCACCTTGATACCAGGCTGTTGAGCGATAAGACCTTCTAAGCTGTCAGCGTGAAGCTCAGGTGTGTGAACTCCCCCACCGAATGGAGAACGGATTGTCACTGGAGAATGCCAGCGTCCGCCAGAACGGTAACGCATACGAGCCATTTGTCCAGAAACAGAATCTAATACTTCGTAAACGAATCCGAAGAATTGAATTTCCATTACTGGGCGGAATTCTTGTAGTCCAAGGCCAATTGCAAGACCGCCAATACCAGATTCAGCAAGTGGTGTATCGAATACACGATCCTCACCAAACTCTTTTTGCAATCCTTCAGTCGCACGGAATACGCCGCCGTTTTTACCAACGTCTTCTCCGAAAACGAGAACGTTTTCGTCATTTTTCAGTTCTGTGCGTAACGCATCAGTGATCGCTTGAATCATTGTCATTTGCGCCATGGCTTACTTCGACTCCTTCTGTTTGTAAATTTCAAGCTGTTCAACTAAGTTGAATGGTTTCACATCGTACATGTTTTCAATCAAGTCAGTGACTTTTTGCTTAGGCTGTTCGTCAGCTTCTTTGATCGCTTGTTTGATTTGTTCTTTTGCATCTTCGATGACTTTATTCTCTTCTTCTTCAGACCATAGGCCTTTGTTTTCCAAGAATTTGCGGTAGCGTACTAATGGATCTTTTTGCTCCCACTCGTTTTCATCTTCTTTTGTACGATATCTTGTTGGATCGTCACCAGCCATTGTATGTGGGCCGTAACGGAATGTAAGAGTTTCGATTAATGTTGGGCCTTCGCCATTTACAGCACGCTCACGAGCTTCAGCAGTTGCTGCATATACAGCTAATGCATCCATACCGTCAACTTGTACGCCTACGATACCAGCTGCAGCTGCTTTTTGTGCAATTGTTTGCGCAGCAGATTGCTTCTCAACAGGAGTAGAGATCGCATATCTGTTGTTTTGGACAACAAAAATCGCTGGCGCTTTGTAAGCCCCTGCAAAGTTAATACCTTCGTAGAAATCACCTTGTGAAGCTCCGCCATCACCAGTGTAAGTGATTGCAACAGCATTTTTACCGCGCTTTTTCAAACCAAGAGCTACACCAGCAGCTTGAATGATTTGTGCACCGATAATGATTTGTGGTGAAAGTGCATTCAAGTCTTCAGGCATTTGGTTACCAACAAAGTGTCCACGAGAGAACAAGAACGCTTTTGTTAATGGAAGGCCATGCCAGATTAATTGTGGTACATCACGATATCCTGGAAGAATGAAATCTTCTTTCTCAAGTGCAAAGTGAGTTGCAAGCTGAGAAGCCTCTTGTCCAGCTGTTGGCGCATAGAAGCCAAGACGTCCTTGACGGTTCAATGAAATTGAACGTTGATCTAATACTCGTGTAAACACCATACGGCGCATTAATTCTTTTAATTGGTCATCTGAGAGATCCGGCATTGCCGCTTCGTTTACGACTTCGCCTTTTTCGTTTAAAATTTGAAACGTTTCAAACTGCTTTTTGATGGCATCAAATTGCTTTTTGCTATCAACAATTGCTTTTTTTGTTTTTGCAGCCATTCTAAAGTCACCTCTTCCTTTCTTTTAACAGTCAATTTGTCGTGAATCCATTTATACATACAGATATAGGATAACCCAAAATACGCATATGACTCCTGTATATAATAGCCACTGGGATCGTTGTCGAAACATTGAATGATCACTCGTTTTTGAGTTCTTCTAACTGTATTAACGATAGTTCACAAATAACTAATACAACTTCTGTTAACAAGGACTAGTTTACAACAAGAAAAATAGTCCGTCAATTGATTTAACGGCTTTATTTAAATAAATGTATTCGCTTTACTTTTTATGGTGAGCTGTATCAATCTGTTTAACAAACAACTCCAACTGTACTAGTATAGAGCTTGCTACTGTACTACAATAGAAAATGTTTGTTTTTGTCGAAAAATAAAAAAAGAGCTGTTTTTTCAGCTCTTTTTCGACTCTTGATCTGCCGCTTTTGACAAAGCCTGTTTATGCTCATTCAATTGCTTTGTATATTGATTGAACTTTTTACCTTCTTTTCTGACTTTGCTATAAGAACGGTTCACCGTCTTCAGCTTAGATTTCAGCTCTTTATATCCTAAGTCCTTCTTCTTTAAAGATTGATACAAATGCTGATCTTGTTTCAGCGCCTTTTGATATTCCTTGTAAAGCTGGTCATACGATGCATATCTTTTCTCAAGCGATTTGACCGTTTCATCTGCTTTTTCTTTTAAATCCGTATCTTGTATACGTTCCGCAGATTCTTTGACCGTTTTCAATTCTTTTTTCGATTCATCCATGCTGTCTTTTTCTGTTTTCAAATGTTCTTCTCGTTTCGCTACAGATGCTAACGCCTGATCAGAAAGGCTTGACACTGTTTTTGTGTGATCCTTTGTGGTTTGGATCATTTTTTTATAGAGCTGCTGCTCTTTTTTCTCATAGCTTTGCAGTGTGCCTTGCTCTTTTTCAAAAGATGCCTCTTTTTCGTTCATTTTCGTCATCGCCTCTTGCATGTCATGAAACGAACTTTGACCTCCGCATCCCGTCAGCAAAAGGGTACATATCCCCGCTAAAGCAGCACCTGCTTTCATGCTTCTTCTTATTTGTTTCATCACAAGGTTCCCCCTTTATATCTCCACATACCACTATAATTTTTATAGGCGTTTGTGACAAGGAAAGAGGTCATTTTGAGGAGCCGAAGAAGATTTTTTTCAAGTGATAGGCGCATGACTATACAAATAGTGCATTCATACATAGTTTATATTACACGCTTCGCCTTCACTTATGAGAGGCCGAGTGTATTTCCAAAGGAGGTCAAAAGTATGTCTAATTATAGTCATGGAAGTATGTATGGTGGATACGGCGGTTACGGGTATGGATACGGTGGTGGATATGGCGGTGGCTGTTGTTACCCAAGTTATGGCGGTGGGTACGGATACGGCGGAGGACGCACATTCGCTTTAATCGTTGTCCTTTTCATCCTATTAATCATCGTTGGCGCAGCATTCTTAGGCGGCGGTGGCGGCTGCTGCTAATGGCTGTTTAAGCCTCTGACCGGTCTCATAGGACCGGTCTTCTTTATTTCATTGCATATGTTGTGTATCATTTTATATACTTTACATACAAAGGAAATAGGAGTGAAGATTTGTGATTACCATGGAAGATATCGTACGGGACGGACATCCCGTCTTAAGACAAACAGCTGAAGCGGTCGAGCTCCCGCCAACAGAAGAGGAAAAACAGCAATTAGCTGATATGATTGAATTCGTCAAAAATAGTCAAGATGCTGAAATAGCTGAAAAGTATGGACTCAGACCCGGCGTTGGACTCGCTGCTCCGCAAATTAACATTAGTAAACGAATGATCGCTGTTCACTGTGAGGATGAAGATGGAGAGGAATACAGCTATGCCCTTTTCAACCCACGCATTGTCAGTCATTCTGTCAAAAGAGCTTATTTAACGACAGGTGAAGGCTGCTTATCTGTTGATGAAGCCATTCCTGGATTTGTCCCTCGCTACCAAAAAATCAGGGTGAAGGCCACAACGCTTGAAGGTGAGGACATTGATATTCGCCTAAAAGGCTTCCCAGCCATTGTGTTTCAGCATGAAATTGACCATTTAAACGGCATTATGTTTTATGATCATATTCAAAAGGATCAGCCATTCGCTGAACCTGACAATTCTGTTGCGATCGGCAGATCATAAAATAAAAAGAAGGCCCAATAACCTATGGGTCTTCAGATTGTTGACAAAGGGCTAAAATGATTTTTATTTTAGCCCTTTGTCTTCTTTTCAGCGTGACATGAAAACCTTTGAAGTCTAGGAAGGACGAGCACCGGAGCGGAGCGAATTTGACATTCGTGAGCACCGAAGCGCAGACCTGACAACGAATGCGAGGGTTTGTCTACACGCTGAGACCCAATAACCTATGGGTCTTCTTTTTTATTCTTCAATCAAGCCTAAATGAGTCACTGCATGGAATATGCCGTCTTCATCTACTGGCTTTGTCACAAAATCAGCCAAATCTTTTAGTTCATTCACAGCATTTCCCATGGCGACACCTGTACCAGCAAACGAAATCATCTCTCGATCGTTCAGACCGTCTCCAAAGGCAACGGTATCCTTTTGTTCGTAAGGTAGTCTTTCGATAACTCGTTTCATGCCTTCAGCTTTCGAACCGCCCTTTGGCACGACATCTGTTGACAGCTCGTGCCACCTGACAAGATCAATTTCTTCGCTGAACGCCTCGTACTTGACTTCCTCTTCTGCCTTACAGAATAACAGTATTTGAAAAATCTCGTTTTCTTTAAAGTAAGACAAATCATGTTCAGGATGCTTTATTTTTAAAGTCCCAATCCCCTCATGGATAAACGGATGATTTGGCACAGAAGCCTTCAGCGCTTTTTCTCCCATGAAAACAAGCGGATGATCTTGACGATCTGCCGTTTCATAAATTTTCTCCATCAGCTCCAGTTTAAGCGGATTGCCGTAAATGACTTCTCCCTCATACATGACATACTGACCGTTATAAGCAATAAAGGAGTCAAGCCCCAATTCCTCTAAAATAGGCTTAATTAAAAAAGGCGCACGCCCAGATGCAATGAAGAGATGATGGCCTTTTTCTTTTAATAAATGAACCGCTCGCTTCGTTGATTCAGGTATCTTTTTATCATGATCATATAAAGTACCATCGATATCAAAGAAGATGACTTTTTTATTCATATCCCGTCTCCTGTCTCTTGTTATGTATACCTACTCCCTTTCATCATACAGAAAGATTTCTGCTTTCGAAACCACTTCCGATGAAAACGCCCATTTCCCACATATAACCATGTAACATTCAATGGAAACGTCATATAATACAAGTATAAAGAGAGAACGGAATAGAAGGTCTAATCTAACTTCAATTCGAAAGGAGGCGACCTGCGATGCTTCGTCGTCTGCGTAAGAAAATTAGAAGACAATGGAAGGACATGCTTCGTAAAAAATCGATCGCTTAAAAGGATCTTCCGCACATTTGCTGAGGGTCCTTTTTTCTCAGAGACTTTTCTTATGCGCGTTTTTTTAATATAATAGAAATAGCGAGTGTAACATACGGTATTTAAGGAGAGATTTGGATGATATATAAGGTATTTTTTCAGGCAAGTACTACTGAGGTACCTGTAAGAGAACACACAGATTCACTATACGTTGAAGCAGTTTCTGAAAGAGACGTACGCGATAAGTTGAAAAAACATAGCTACAACATTGAATTCATTCAGCCTGTAGACGGTGCTTTTTTAGACTATGAACGAGAAAGTGAAAATTTTAAAGTATTGGAGCTATGAGAGGAATGAAATTTGTAAAAAACGATCAGGCGGCAGTTTTTGCGCTCGGCGGTTTAGGCGAGATCGGTAAAAACACGTATGGCGTTCAATTTCAAGATGAAATCATTTTAATTGATGCTGGTATTAAGTTCCCTGAAGATGAGCTTCTTGGAATTGACTACGTCATCCCTGACTATACGTACTTAGTTAAAAACGAAGATAAAATCAAAGGTCTTTTCATCACTCACGGACATGAAGACCACATCGGCGGTATCCCTTACCTTCTCAAGCAAGTGAATATTCCAGTTTACGGCGGCAAACTCGCAATCGGCCTACTTCGTAATAAATTGGAAGAGCACGGTCTCTTGAGACAAACAAAACTTCACATTTATGAAGAAGAAGATACCATTAAATTTAGAAAAACAGCTGTGTCTTTCTTTAGAACTACACACAGTATTCCAGATTCTTATGGAATTGTCGTGAAGACACCTCCTGGTAACATCGTACATACAGGTGATTTCAAGTTTGACTTTACGCCTGTTGGCGAACCTGCCAACTTAACAAAAATGGCTGAAATCGGGAAAGAAGGCGTTCTATGTCTTTTATCCGATAGTACAAACAGTGAAATTCCAGAATTTACGATGTCTGAAAGACGCGTGGGCGAAAGCATTGATGACATCTTTAGAAAAGTTGATGGACGTATTATCTTTGCTACGTTTGCTTCGAACATTCACAGACTTCAGCAAGTGATCGAGTCCGCTGTTGCCAACGGCCGAAAAGTTGCGGTGTTTGGACGCAGTATGGAATCCGCCATTGATATTGGACAAGATCTTGGCTACATTAAATGTCCGAAAAACACGTTTATTGAACATAATGAAATTAATCGCCTACCAGCAAACAAAGTGACAATTCTTTGTACTGGAAGCCAAGGTGAGCCGATGGCTGCTCTTTCTCGTATTGCAAACGGTACTCACCGCCAGATTTCGATTAACCCTGGAGACACTGTTGTCTTCTCATCTTCACCGATTCCGGGTAACAATATTAGCGTAAGCCGCACCATTAACCAGCTGTACCGTGCTGGCGCTGAGGTCATTCATGGCTCACTAAATAATATTCATACATCTGGTCACGGCGGACAAGAAGAACAAAAGCTGATGCTCCGTTTAATTAAACCAAAATTCTTTATGCCGATTCACGGTGAATACCGCATGCAAAAAACGCATATTAAACTGGCGAATGATTGCGGGATTCCTGAGGAAAACTGCTTTATCATGGATAATGGTGAAGTTCTTGCACTTAAAGGCGACGAAGCAAGTGTCGCTGGCAAAATTCCTTCAGGTAACGTGTATATCGACGGAAGCGGAATTGGCGATATCGGGAATATCGTCTTAAGAGACCGCCGCATTCTTTCAGAAGAAGGTCTTGTCATTGTAGTCGTCAGCATGGACATGAAAGAATTCAAAATCTCTGCTGGTCCTGATCTCATCTCAAGAGGCTTTGTCTACATGAGAGAATCTGGAGACCTCATCAACGACGCACAAGATCTGATTTCAAATCATCTTGAAAAAGTAATGGAACGCAAGACAACTCAGTGGTCGGAAATTAAGAACGAAATTACGGACACACTTGCTCCTTTCCTTTACGAAAAAACAAGACGCCGTCCAATGATCTTACCGATTATTATGGAAGTGTAATCACAAAAAGAGACACGAGCCAACTTGGCTGTGTCTCTTTTTTCATCAAGTATTGAAAAAAGCCGCATATATACATCGTACACATGCGGTCTTTCTCACTTTTTATGATTGTATTGGGAGGTGCTGAAAGTTTCTGACATCAAATAAGCCTTTTGTCGTCATTTTCACATCAGGAATGACTGGAAGTGCCAAGAAGGAAAGCGTCAAAAACGGATTAAAGTCTAAGGAAAAACCAGTTTCTTTTAACGCTTCATGAAGTGACTGTAGGCTTTCATTGACGAGATGTGCCGGCTGATCTGACAACAAACCAGAGATTGGTAATGGTAGCGTATGAAGTGACTGCCCTTCTTTAACAACAGTCAGACCACCGCCTGCTTCTTTTAACGCCTCAATCGCTTTGATGATATCAGCATCATTTGTGCCAACAGCTATTAAATTATGCGAATCATGTGCAACTGTTGTTGCAATCGCACCCTGTTTGATGCCGAAGCCGCTGACAATCCCTACGCCCATTTCAGATAAACCTTGATGACGTTCAACAAGCACCATTTTTAATACATCTCTGTCTGTATCACTTGTAAAGTGTCCGTTCATTTCTGAAGGAGAGACTTGTTCTAACTTTGTTTCAAGCTGATTCGGAATAATACGGATGACATTCATATGTTGATCGCCCGTGATACGTAGTGCAATATCTTCCTCTTGAACATCTACTGCATGAACAGATTGTAATAATGCTGGGCTCGGTGCGATCTTTTCGACATTCGGCTTATACTCACCGTTCTGTGCAACCAATTCCCCTGCGATAAATACACTTGTAATGTCTACATGATGAAAGTCTGAGACAAGCATAAAATCAGCATCATAGCCTGGTGCTATGGCTCCTTTTGCTTTAAGACCAAAACACTCTGCGGCATTTAAGCTTCCCATTTGATAGGCTAAAAATGGATCTAAGCCTTCTTTTATGGTCATTCGTACTTGCTCATCAATACTTCCTTGTGCCATTAAATCATCCAAATGTTTATCATCTGTACAAAAGAAAAAGCGTCTCGCATTCTTTTCATTTACAGCGGGTAAAACGTTTTTCACGTTTTTGGCAACAGATCCTTCTCTCAGCATCACATACATGCCTCTTTTTACACGTTCAAGGGCTTCCTGCGCTGTTGTCACCTCATGGTCTGTTTGGACACTCGCTGTCCGGTAGACGTTGATTAATCGATCTGTTAAGCCTGCTAGATGGCCATCAATCAGTTTATTCTCGTTTTGCGCATCAAGCAGCTTTTGAAGCATATCTTCTTCTGCCTGCTCCACACCGACATAATCCATCACCTCAGCAAGACCAAGCACTTCCTTTTCTTGATAAAGAGGCTTTAAATCTTTCGCTTTTAATGTAGCACCTGATCGTTCAAAACTGACTGCCGGTACACAGGATGGGAGCATGAAATAAATATGTAAGGCAGCTTTTCTCGCTTCTTCCAGCATAAAACGGATGCCTGTTATTCCTGAGACATTGGCAATTTCATGCGGGTCTGTTACAACAGTTGTCACACCGTGAGGGACGACAGCTTTGGAAAATTCAGCAGGGGTAACCATTGAAGACTCGATATGAACATGGCCATCAATAAAACCAGGCACAAGCATTTGACCTGCTGCATCTAGCTCCTGTTCTCCCTCGTACTCTCCTATCCCGACGATTTGTCCATTTTCAACAGCGACATCTGCGTCTATCCATTCCTGATTAAACACATCCATGACTTTCGCATGTTTAATCACGAGGGCTGCTTTTTTTCTCTTTGCTGCTACCTCAATTTGATGTCTGAAAAGCTCCTTATCCAACGACACTGCCTCCTCCAAGTAAACAATATAATGTTTCTTATCGTAAACGAATCTGTTTGTCCAGTCAATGACATTTAGAGAAAATCAACCATATCAAAACACTGATTTTCATTTCTGAATAGTGATAATTGCATGAAAAATAAGATGATTTATTTTTGCGGTTTTACTTGAACAAAGCAACCTTTTTCAATATCTATTTCTGCCTCAATGTCCACCTGTCATGAACACATTCATGTAAAAAAACACCCCGTCTTCGGAGTGTTTAATAATCGTTCTGCATTTCTCGTTTTTCAAAGCGTCCTATATCGGCTACCGCCCCAATGACAATGAGGATATCTTCTTTTTGAATCATTTCATCAGCCAGGGGGGAAACAATGACTTCTTTTCCGCGCTTAATGGCCACAATGTTAATGCCGTATCTCGCCCGTATATCAAGATCTAATAGAGAATGTCCCGCAAGCCTGCTGTTTGCCACAATCTCAATCAGGCTGTACTCATCTGACAGTTCGAGGTAATCGAGCACGTTATTTGAAATGATTTTATGTGCTATCCGTCTGCCCATATCTCGCTCTGGATGAACGACGCGATCCGCTCCAATTTTGTTGAGCACCTTTTCATGGTAGTCATTTTGCGCTTTTACGGTGACCATTTTGACGCCAAGCTCTTTCAGCATAATCGTTGTTAAAATACTTGCCTGAATGTTTTCGCCAATTGCAACGATGACATGATCAAAATTGCGAATACCAAGATTTTTTAAAACGTTTTCGTCCGTCGAATCACCAATAACCGCATGCGAGGCAATTTTCGCGTACTCGTTTACTCGATCTTCATTCATATCCATCGCCATGACTTCAAGTCCTTCTTCGCTCAGCGCCTTGCAAATACTTCCACCAAAGCGTCCAAGACCAATGACTGCATATTCCTTTTTCATGTTCAGACTCCTTTTATCTCACTTACCATGCATTTTACTACGGTTTGATTAATGAATCCATATGCGAACGAATTTTTTTGCGGAACGCTTCACTTAAGTACAGGTCTGCTCCTTTTTCGATTTCACTGCGATAATGCGCTGGCGGAGCGATTTCTTCGCTTTTTTGAAGCACAAGAAAGGTTAAACAGTCCTCATACATTTGATCTCCTATTTTGACATCGACAAATGCTGGACGATATGTCCCTTCATATACTCCTTCTCGTTTATACAAATAACGAATGGCATCAAAAGGAACTTCATATAAAACACCCTCTGTTTCGCCGCCGTCTTCTACCATATCAGCTCTTGATCCATCTGGCCTCACCAATGTAAATCTTGTCGTAAAACCATTTAGTACACCACCGCCGATGATTTGTTTGAAGTGATGATCGACTTCTGCGAGCTTAAACCTAGCATCATCCATACAGGAGCCATAGGCAAAATAAAAGAAGGATAATGGCTTCTGCTGCCAAATTTGATAAGCTTTCCAGCACCCTCTCTTTATTTCTTTGAGCGCTGATGCCTTCTGCTCTGGCAAAGTGTATGTCACGGCTGCTACCAGACCTTGATCCGTCATGACATTGATTTCCTGCTTGTCATACCCTTCCTCTAGTACGTCTATCTTATTCAACGCGTCAGCGGTGACCTCGTTTAATTCTCCATATACAGTGCCTTTTTCTGAGGGAACACACGCTGGATATCCTTGACCTGTATCGTAGATTCTTCCACTCATCCAAGCGGATTTCGCTAATAGTCTGCTTTCCTTCATGTACGTTTCGTGGTGCTTTTCATGCTGCAATAGCGTCCCATATACAAATAATGCTTTCACCGTCATGACTTCACGTCCTCTCAACTTGCTGCTGTCTGCTTTTTTGACACACAGGCAAATAAATATGAAAAGCTGTGCCTTTTCCTAGCTCACTTGACACGTCCATTCTTCCGTGATGATCTTTTAAAATTGTCGCACATATAGTCAGACCGAGCCCTGTCCCTTCTTTTTTCGTGGAAAAGAAAGGATCATATATTCTTTGAATATCTTCTTGAGACATCCCTTTTCCTTCATCTTGAATGGTAATCTTCCATTCATTCAATACTTTTTCTGTAGATATGTATATGCTGCCACCTTCAGGCATTGCCTCGATCGCATTTTTGATTAAATTAATGAACAGCTGCTTCATTTGGTTAGCGTCTGCTAGGATGGCACCGGCATCCTGCCTTTTAAATGGCTGCTTGAGGTCAATATTTGAAAGAACGGCATTTGTTTTTAATAAAGTAATCACTTGTTCTAGAAGCTCATGAAGCTGGACTTCTTGAAAATGGACCGATTGAGGCTTAGCCAATACAAGTAGCTCACTCAAAACAAAATCAATCCGTTTAATTTCAGAAAAGATAATGTCAAAATAATCGGTTCTTTCAGGATATTGTGTCTTCATCAGCTGCAAAAAGCCATTTACGGATGTCAGTGGATTTCTGACTTCATGGGCGATTCCAGCGGCTATTTGTCCAGCGACGGCCAGCTTTTGCGCCTGCATTTGCAATTGCTGATTGGATCTTTCAAGCTCAAGCTTCGCCTGCCTTTGTTTCGTTATATCTGCTACCGTCCCAATTCCCCCGGTAAACTGGTGATGCTCGTCAAAATAGAGCTTGTAATGAACGTCTCCCCATACCTTCTTTCCCTCTTTATGGAGAAGCTGCAGCTCTACTCGTCCCGCATCCTTATGCTCCTTGATCACAGATAATAAATGCTGGACCACGCGTTCCTCTTGATCAAAGTACTGATTGTACATGGTACCTAGACATTCATCGATGTCATAGCCCGTCATTTGTGTCCATGCTTGATTTAAGAAAATAATTTCACCTTTTTCATTTGTTTCAAAGACGATTTCTTGCAAGTTATCTGTGATTCGATTCAGCCGCTCTGTCAGTTCGTGTGCTTCTTTTTCTCTCGTATTTAAGTCTGACACAAGTAGATTTAAGCGGTCTACATAGCCTGAGACAACCCAGATCCCTGTTAGAACAAGGACTGTAAAGGCTAAATCGAGCGGCCAATTAATTTGATAGCCACCTAGATAATAAAAGAAATCCCAGCTTAAAATTAAAATAAATGCAAGAACAGATAACACGATCCGCACTTGATATGTTTTGTTCAAATGATTCCACCTGCCGCCCTGAGATTCTTTGTCAATTGTACCATTTTCCACTTATTTTTTGAGGGAGATGGGGCATTTTTAAGGAACTTTTTCAGAAAAAAAAAGCCTGTTCTCAGCACAAAGGAAGAGATCAGGCTTTTTTCATTACTGCTGAAGAGCTTCTTGCAGCTCTTTTAATAGTAGTTCTGCGCCTTCAGCGCTTAATGTAATTTGACCATTTCCATAATCATGGTTCTCTGATGTAATCTCACCAGTCATGAGGCAAACACCTTCTGGCTGGTATTTTTTCAAGACGATTTTATCCCCATCTATAAAAAATTCCATACTGTCTTTAATAGCAATATCAAGTGCTCTTCTCAGTTCGATTGGCATTACAATACGCCCTAGTTCGTCTACTTTTCTTACGACTCCGATAGATTTCAAATTCGTTCCCTCTTTCTTTCATTAGCTCAAGATCAATCTGTTTTTCACCAATTGATATATCGTAGACGTAAGAGATTCTCAAAAGGTTTCTCTTCTATAAAAATTTTTTTCATAAAAGAAAAAACAAAGGGAAAATTTATTGTGATTGTCAAAATGATACTTGAATTTTACAAGTTCATTTCAAGGTCATCACAAACCCCCACAAATGACCTCACCCCTCTGAACTTTTAAATGTAAAATTGTTTAAATAGCAAAAATAGAGATTGGGTGAAAACATGTTTCAAAATGCCGAAATTGGAATTGATTTAGGAACAGCTAACATATTGGTTTATAGTAAAAATAAGGGAATTATTTTAAATGAACCGTCCGTCGTGGCAGTCGATACAGAAACAAAAACTGTACTTGCCGTCGGAACAGAAGCTAAAGAAATGATCGGGAAAACTCCTGGGAAAATTGTGGCGATCCGTCCAATGAAAGACGGTGTCATCGCTGATTATGATATGACAACAGATTTACTCAAACAAATCATGAAAAAAGCAGGAAAAAATATCGGGTTTACTTTCAGAAAACCAACGGTCGTCGTCTGTACACCTTCTGGTTCAACAGCTGTTGAGCGCCGTGCCATCAGTGATGCTGTGAAAAACTGCGGAGCAAAGCACGTGCATTTAATCGAAGAACCTGTTGCAGCGGCAATCGGCGCTGATCTGCCAGTAGATGAGCCTGTTGCAAACGTCGTAGTCGATATTGGCGGAGGAACAACGGAGGTTGCCATCATTTCGTTTGGCGGCGTGGTCTCTTGTCATTCCATTCGAATTGGCGGAGATCAGCTGGATGAAGATATCATTACGTTTGTGCGAAAGAAATATAACCTATTAATCGGCGAGCGGACAGCTGAACAGGTTAAAATGGAAATTGGTTATGGTCTTATTGAGCATGAGCCAGAGTCATTAGAAGTACGTGGACGTGATCTAGTGACAGGTCTTCCAAAAACGATCACACTTGTATCTCATGAAATTCAAGGTGCTATGCGAGAGTCACTTCTTCATATTTTAGAGGCGATTCGCGCCACATTAGAGGACAGCCCCCCGGAGCTTAGTGGTGACATCGTAGACCGCGGCGTGATCTTAACTGGCGGTGGCGCTTTGTTAAACGGAATTCAAGAATGGCTCTCACAGGAAATTGTCGTGCCAGTTCATATTGCAGCAAATCCACTTGAATCTGTTGCAATCGGAACAGGTCGTTCACTAGAAGTCATTCATAAATTGCAAAAAACATTAAAATAATCTCCTTGTTCTACTTCTTTTTTTATCATTTCGATCATATCGTGAGGAATGGATAAACTTGAAGGAGGAAGAACATGTTGCTTGATTTAGGTAAACGGGTCATTGTCACAGTCATTTTAACGGGTATTATCTTAGGAGGAATGAGCCTGTCGTTTTCACATATGCCCCCTTCTAATGCACAGCCTGTGAAACAACTGAACCGCTAAAAAAGCCGCATGAAAGCGGCTTTTTTATTTTGGCTTTTCGCATGCTCCCCATTTTCCTTTTCGGTCTTAAATCTGATATGATGAACATGACTAAAGGAGGGTTTTTATGAGTTCATTTGAAAAACAACTAGATCAATATGCGAAAACCATCGTTGAAGTTGGTGTGAATGTTCAAAAAGAACAAGAAGTTGTCGTATCCGCATCAACTGAATCTGCAGACCTTGTTCGTCTTGTCGCGAAACATGCGTATGAGCGCGGGGCGAAAAACGTACATATCCGCTGGAGTGACGGTGTTCTTGCTCGTTTAAAATATGAACATGCACCGCAGGATGTGTTTGAGCAATTCCCTGAATGGGAAGCACAGATGATGGAAACCATTGCAAAACGCGGCGGCGCTTTTATCACGATCTTGTCAGAAAGCCCTGACCTTCTGCGAGGCATTGATTCGAAAAAAATCGCTGCACAGCAAAAAGCCGCTGGATCCGCCCTTCATACATATCGCCAATACGTTCAATCAGACAAAGTGGCTTGGACGGTCGTCGGCGCTGCATCAAAAGATTGGGCGAAAAAGATTTTCCCTGACAAGACAGATGAAGAAGCTGTCGCTTTATTATGGGATCAAATCTTTAAAGTCGCTCGCACTGATCAAGCAGACCCTGTGGAGGCTTGGAAAAAGCACGATGAGTCGCTAAATGAAAAGGTTAAAATCCTAAATGAGCGCCACTACCACAAGCTTCATTATGATGCTCTTGGAACTGATTTAACGATTGAGCTCCCTGAACAGCACATTTGGGTAGGTGCCGGCAGCGTGAGTGAGCGCGGCGTCTCTTTCATGGCCAACATGCCAACAGAAGAAGTGTTTACCGTACCTAAAAAAGATGGTGTAAATGGGACTGTCTCAAGCACAAAACCGCTCAGCTATGCAGGAAATATCATTGATGAGTTTACTTTAACATTTGAAAATGGCCGAATTGTCGATGTGAAAGCGAAGGAAGGCGAAGACATTTTAACTTCGCTCGTTGAAACAGATGAAGGCTCTCATTATCTAGGTGAAGTTGCTCTCGTACCAGATGATTCACCAATCTCTAACTCGAATATTCTCTATTACAATACCCTTTATGATGAAAATGCATCGAATCACCTTGCCATCGGCAGCGGATATGCGTTCAATATCGAAGGCGGAAAAGAGATGAATCGTGAAGAATTGGATGCAGCTGGTGTAAACAACAGTATTACACACGTCGATTTCATGATTGGTTCAAAGGAAATGAATATTGACGGTATTACAAAAGACGGGAAACGCGAACCGATCTTCCGTAATGGAAACTGGGCGATTTAACCGAAAAAAAGACATCCATTTGTGGATGTCTCAGATTGTTGACAAAGGGCTTGATTTTAGCCCTTTGTCTTCTTTACAGCGTGATAGAAAACCTTTGCAGTCTAGGAAAGACGAGTACTGGCGCGGAGCGAATCTGACATTCGTGAGCACCAGCACGCAGGACTGACACCGAATGCGAGGGTTTGTCTACACGCTGAGACATCCACTTGTGGATGTCTCAGCTTGTAGACAAAGTCTACAAGCTTTTTTGTATAATAAGGGTAATAACAATAATCTGTGGGGGATAAACATGTTATCGAAACGTGAAGAAGAAAGAAGAAATCAATTAGAAGTAGTGGCTTTAGATGAATTAGTGCCTGAAGATCATCTTGTGCGGAAAATTGAACAAGCAATCGATTTCGACTTCATTTATGATCTTGTCAAAGATCATTATAGTTCTGATAATGGTAGACCAAGTGTTGATCCTGTTGTTCTCATTAAGATGGTCTTAATCCAATATCTATTTGGTATTCGCTCTATGCGTCAAACCATTAAAGAAATTGAAACCAACGTGGCTTATCGTTGGTTTATTGGATATGGGTTTTCGGAGAAAATTCCGCACTTTTCTACCTTCGGTAAAAACTACGTGAGACGCTTCCACGATACAGATTTATTTGAAGAAATTTTTTACCGAATCTTAAGAGAAGCGATGAAAAAAGGGTTCGTTGACCCGTCTATTGCCTTTATTGATTCCACTCATGTCAAAGCGAATGCCAATAAGAAAAAACTTGAAAAGAAAATCGTTCGGGTAGAGACGAGAAGTTATCAAAATCAGCTTCATGAGGAGATCAATGTTGATCGTGAGGAACATGGAAAAAAGCCGTTACCCCTACAGAATAAAGAGAAGAAAAAAGAAATGAAAGTCAGTACAACTGACCCAGAGAGTGGCTATTATGTAAAGGATGAACGTGAAAAGTCATTTGCTTATTCATTTCATACAGCTTGTGATTCAAAAGGATTTATTTTAGGCTCGCTGGTCACAGGCGGAAATGTTCATGATAGTCGTATGTTGGATTCACTCGTATCAAAGGTGACAGAGAAAGTCGGAAAACCAAATGTAGTCGCAGTAGATGCGGGATATAAAACACCTTACATCGCTAAGTTCTTAATGGATCAAGAGATAAGACCTGTCATGCCATACACTCGTCCAAGAACAAAAGCTGGTTATTTGAAAAAGAATGAATACGTATACGATGCATATTTTGATTGTTACATTTGCCCCAACGGGCAAATTCTCTCTTATCGTACAACGACTAGAGAAGGTTATAAGCAATATGCGTCCGATTCAGAAGTATGTAAGTCCTGCTCGTTTTTAGATAACTGTACCCAAAGTCAAAACCACACCAAACAAATTCATCGGCATATTTGGCAGGGTTACCTAGATGAAGCAGAAAATCTGAGACTTACTGAAATAAATAAGAGCATCTACGCAAAACGGAAAGAAACGATTGAACGCGTTTTTGCGGATGCAAAAGAAAAGCATGGTATGCGTTGGACGAAACTTCGTGGACTGAAAAAAGTTTCAATGCAAGCGATGCTTACTTTCGCTGCCATGAACCTTAAAAAGCTAGCAAACTGGACATGGAAAGTACCATGTCCAGCGTAAAACACATGATGTTTTTTCAAAAAAAGTGAAAACCCCATTTTTACTTGAAGTAAAGGTGGGGTTTGTCTACGGTCTGAGACATCCACTTGTGGATGTCTTTTCTTATTTACGCATAAAGCTCAACGAGCCTCTTTTGAATCTCTTGATCTGATAAAAACTCATCATATGTTGTTTGTTTATCGACGATGCCGTTTGGCGTCACTTCGATAATACGGTTTGCCACTGTTTCAACAAACTGATGGTCATGAGATGAGAAGAGCATCGCGCCTTTAAAGCTCATTAAACCGTTATTGAGCGCCGTAATGGATTCTAGGTCTAAGTGGTTCGTTGGCTCATCTAGAAGCAGCACATTCGCTCCTGACAGCATCATTTTCGATAACATACAGCGAACCTTTTCTCCTCCTGATAAGACACTTGCTTTTTTCTTTACTTCTTCTCCAGAGAAAAGCATACGTCCTAAGAATCCGCGTAAGAAGCTCTCGCTTTGATCATTAGGAGAATACTGGCGAAGCCAATCCACTAGATCAACATCGTTTCCTTCAAAGTATTCACTATTGTCTTTCGGGAAAAAGGCTTGAGATGTTGTGACGCCCCATTTATATGTCCCGCTGTCTGGTTCCATCTCACCAGCAAGAATTTTAAATAAAGTAGACACTGCCAGCTCATTACGGCTTAGGAACGCAATTTTATCCTCGCGATTCATGATAAAACTGACGTTATCAAGTACTTTTACACCGTCAATTGTTTTCGATAGACCTTCTACTTGAAGGACATCATTTCCAATTTCGCGCTCTGGCGCAAAATGAACATACGGATATTTACGTGAAGATGGCTTAATATCGTCTAAAGAGATTTTATCAAGCAATTTCTTTCTTGAGGTCGCTTGCTTCGATTTAGAAGCGTTCGCACTGAACCGAGCAACGAACTCTTGAAGCTGCTTAATTTGCTCTTCTTTTTTCTTATTTGCATCTTGGCTAAGTTTCAGCGCTAGCTGGCTGGACTCATACCAGAAATCATAGTTACCGACATACACTTGGATTTTTCCGAAGTCTAAGTCTGCAATATGTGTACATACTTTGTTTAAGAAGTGACGGTCATGCGAAACGACGATCACGGTATTTTCAAAATTAATGAGGAACTCTTCCAGCCACTGGATGGCTTGTAAGTCCAAGTGGTTCGTTGGCTCATCCAGAAGAAGGACGTCAGGCTTACCAAATAAAGCTTGGGCTAGTAGTACTTTTACCTTTTCAGAACCGCCAAGCTCAGACATTTTCTTCGATTGAAGACTCTCTGGGATGCCAAGACCTTTTAATAGGATCGCTGCTTCACTTTCTGCTTCCCAGCCGTTTAACTCAGCGAACTCACCTTCAAGCTCTGCTGCACGAATCCCGTCTTCATCTGAGAAATCAGGTTTCATATAAATCGCATCTTTCTCCTGCATCACATCATATAGACGTTTGTGACCCATCATGACGACTTTTAATACTTCAAATTCTTCGTATTCAAAGTGGTTCTGTTTTAGAATCGCTAAACGCTCACCAGGGCTCATGTGAACATCGCCCGTCTGAGCCTCAATTTCACCTGAAAGAATCTTTAGAAACGTTGATTTACCAGCTCCATTGGCACCAATTAAACCGTAGCAGTTGCCAGGAGTGAATTTAATATTTACTTCTTCAAATAGTTTACGATCAGCAAATCGCAAACTAACATTATTTACTGCAATCATTTATTAATCCTCCATCACTCATTCATCACTATGAAGTATAACATGAATAACGTTTGTTAGAAACGTCTCTCACTAAGAACGAAGACAAATTGTCCAATATGTTATAATAAGCGGGAATGATTGATTGAAGGAGTTCGTGCGATTTGAGATTACTTACACTGATGGAATACTGTTTATTGATTTTCTTTATGGGTATTTATTTATCTGCAACAGGCTTTAATGCGAGGGATTTTGGCCTTTATATTGGGCTTGTGCTTATTTACACACTGGTACACATCTTTTCAAAACGCTTTTTACAAAAGCGAGGGAAAGAAAATCATAAGATCGGATTGTTTCGGTCCGTCTTAGCCATTACCGAGTCTGTTTTTGTTTCTGTGTTGGCGATTGTGCTCATTGTTACGGTGCTCACGCCAAATTAAAAACGACCCTTCTTTTAAGGGTCGCCCATTCAAGCACTTTTCTCACGCACCTGAGAAGGGTGCTTTTATTTTGTTTGCCGAATGTCGCCAAATGGGAAGAAAACAAATTCTGATGTCCCGACAACCCGATCCTTTTCAATGAGTCCAAGTCCATTTCTGCTGTCCATGGAATTGAGTCTGTTGTCCCCCATCACAAAGTAATCGTTTTTCGGTACTTTTACTGGACCAAAATCCCCTGTCAAATGCACTTCATACTCTTTCGCATGTGCCTTGTTCTCTTTTAAATAAGACTCATCAACTTTTTTACCATTAATGTAAAGTGTATCATCCTTCATTTCAATCGTGTCTCCTGGAAGACCGATCAATCGTTTTACATAATGAATTTTCTGACCATCTTTTCCATTAATAATCACGATGTCACCTCGTTTGACACCACCTAGATAGTTAATGGTTTTGTTGACAAACAACTTTTCTCCATCATGAAGGGTCGGTTCCATCGATTCTCCTTCCACCACATACGGCTCAAATATAAACGTTCGGATGAGCAAGACGAGTGCAAGTGCAATTAAAATGGCTTTGATCCATTCAAACAGTGAACTTTTCTTCTCTGTTTTGGCTTGCTTTGCATCAGATTGAATATCATTTTCGTTTTGTTTGTTTTCTTCGTTCAAAATACTGCTTCCTCCTAAGACTTTCTGCTAAAAGACTTGAAACGTGAATTGAATAACTTTACTTTATCACATGTCAATTAAAAATTCACAAGACAACCATTCAATTAGATATTTTTTCCTAATTTGTTCATACTTAAACAAAAAGAAGCACCGCTCTTCACGATGCTTCTCTTCTGAATTACGCTTCTAGTTTCACTGGTTTTTTCAAAATACCAAGTAAAATCGCTGTTACAACGGCACCGATTAAGATGCTAATGATATAAAGAACTGGATGATTTGTTACCCAGAAAACGAATAGTCCGCCGTGCGGTGCAGGAAGCGTGACTCTAAAGAATTCCGTTAATCCACCAGCCACAGCTGCTCCAATGACAGCTGAAGGAATCACTCGTAGAGGGTCAGCCGCTGCAAACGGGATCGCCCCTTCAGTAATGAAGGCAGCTCCCATGAAGTAGCATGTAATCCCTGCTTCTCGGTCACGTTTTGAGAACTTATTTCTAAAAATTGTTGTAGCAAGTGCAATACCTAGTGGTGGTACCATTCCGCCTGCCATGATAGCAGCGTGCGGTGCATAGTTTCCAGCAGCAATCATCGCAAGACCAAATGTGTAAGCCGCTTTGTTTATTGGGCCACCCATATCAATCGCCATCATACCTGCTAAGATAATGCCCATTAAGACAAGGTTTCCAGTACCTAAAGTTTCAAGCCAATGAGTTAATCCGTCCATCACCATTTTTACTGGTGTGTTCACAATGTAATGCATGATGATACCTGTGAAGAAAATACCGAACAATGGATACAGCAGAACCGGTTTAATCCCATCGAGTGACTGCGGTACGAATGTGAATACTTTTTTAAGTAACACAACGACATAACCAGCAAGGAAACCAGCAATGAGTCCACCTAAGAATCCTGCACCTGCTGCTGACGCCATAAATCCACCGACCATACCCGGCGCAAAACCTGGACGATCTGCAATACTCATCGCAATAAATCCAGCTAATACAGCCACGATTAAGGCAAGTGCATTATCTCCGCCAATGCCTTTTAATACAGCTGCAAATGAATTAAATGAAGGGTCTTTAGGATCTGCTGAGTTAATTCCCCAGAAGAATGAAATTGCAACAAGAATACCGCCTCCGACAACAAATGGAAGCATGTTGCTTACACCGCTCATTAAGTGCTTGTAAAAACCACTTCTCCCTTTGCCAGATGACTCATGTTCGTCTTTTGAAGAACTGCCGCCAGAGCCTTTATAGATCGGCGCATCTTGATTAACTGCTTTTTCAATCAACTCCTGCGGACGACGGATTCCTGCTGTCACAGGTACTTCAATGACATGTTTGCCTTTAAATCGTTCCATTTCCACTTGCTTGTCCGCTGCCACAATAATGGCTGGTGCTTCTTCGATTTCCTTTGCAGTAAGGGCGTGTTTAATACCGCCAGAGCCGTTTGTTTCGACTTTAATGTCAATGCCCATTTCTTTCGCTTTTTCTTTCAAAGCATCTGCTGCCATAAATGTATGTGCAATACCTGTTGGGCAAGCTGTTACTGCTAAAATCTTAGCTGGTTTACCTGCTACAACAGGCTCCTCTTGAACTTCCTCTTCTTCTTCATCGTCCTTATCATGCGTATTGATGATATCAATGATTTCATCTTCAGAAGCCGCTTCAAGTAGTTGCTTTCTGATTTCTTCACGCATCAAAAGTGTTGATAAACGAGAAAGCGCTTCTAAATGCGTGTTGTTTGCGCCTTCAGTTGCTGCAATCATAAAGACAAGATGGCTCGGCTGCGCATCCAGCGATTCATAATCTACACCAGCTACCGAGCGACCAAATGCAATAGCAGGCTCTTTGACACTCGCTGTTTTAGCGTGAGGGATAGCAATTCCTTCACCAATACCAGTAGAGCTCTGTTTTTCACGGTTGATCACCGCTTCTTTGTAGCCCTCTTTATCATTTAACTTGCCTGCTGTATCTAAAACAGTGACTAGTTCTTCAATGACTGCTTCTTTCTGCTGGCTGTCTAATTGAAGCTTAATGGTCTGCTTTGTGAGTAGTTCTGTTATTTTCATGATGACTCCTCCTTTAAATGCGTGTGACTTTTACTTGTGGTAATAGTGTGTCGACAAGCTCTTTTGTCCCAAGCTCTTCAGAAAATGCTGTAGCACTGCCTGATGTGACGCCGAGCTTAAATGATTCTTCAATCGAAAGACCTTTCGAAACGCCGGCTAAAAATCCTGCAACGACCGAATCCCCTGCACCAACCGAATTAACAAGCGTACCCTTTGGAACATTGGACTGATAAATCCCTTCCTTACTAAATAAGAGAGCACCATCTCCAGCCATGGATACGATGACATGTTCAGCACCTTGTTCTAACAGCTTCTTCCCATAAGGAATGGCTTCTTCCGAAGTAGAGATACTTGTCTCAAACATTTCGCCTAGTTCATGATGGTTTGGTTTCATTAAGAACGGTTTCAAGCCTGCTGCTTTTTTTAAGGCTTCTCCAGAAATATCAAGGACCACTCTAACGCCTTGCTTTTCGCATACCTCAGCAATACGTTCATACGTGTTATGAGGCAATGAAGAAGGAATGCTGCCAGCTAACACAACGACATCTCCTTCAATCAATGAAGTAAATTGAGACAGAAACGAATCAAATTGCGCTTCAGTAATTGATGGACCGAGTCCGTTGATTTCGGTTTCTTCACCTGTTTTTAGTTTCACATTAATTCGTGTATCTTCTGACACCTCGTGAAAGGCCGTTTGTAATTGTTCGTTTTGTAAAAAGTCTTGAATATATTTGCCTGTAAATCCACCTATGAATCCAAGCGCCTTTGATTCAACACCGTGACGTTTTAAAAGTCTTGAGACATTAATTCCTTTTCCGCCCGGATATTTTTTGTCATAGGTTGAACGATTCAAACCACCGACTGCAAAATCCTCCACGTGTACGATGTAATCAACTGATGGGTTTAAAGTAACTGTATAAATCATGTTTTCACTACCTTTATAACCGTTTTTTCATGGTAATTATCGAATGAATCCTCTTTTGCGTCGTTTGTGATAATGGTGGCTTCCTGTAAACTAGCAAAGGTTGAAAACGATATTTCGCCAAACTTTGAGGCATCTGTTAAGATATAGGTTTTTTTCGCCTGCTTCATGGCCCTTTTTTTCATGAGCGCTTCCTCTGGATCAGGTGTTGTAAACCCCGCCTCGGGATGAATACCGTTCGTCCCAACAAAGCTTTTGTCAAAACGATAATGTTCCATCGCCGTCAAAGCTGCGGCTCCGACCATGGCTCCTGTTCGATGTTTCACTGATCCGCCTATCAGGTAAAAAGAAATGCCTTTTCTCATGAGTGCTTCAATGTGCATAACACCGTTTGTCACCACAACAATATCTTGATCTGGATCGATATATTCAATCATTTGCTGTGTGGTCGTACCAGCGTCTAAATAAATACAATCGCCTTGTTTTAAAAGTGAAGCAGCTGCCTCTGCAACCAATGACTTTTCTTGAAGGTTTTTGGCAGATTTCTCAAATACATCTGGTTCAAGACGGATACTTGATATCTTGGCTGCTCCCCCATGGACTCTTTTTAAAAATCCTTTTTCTTCAAGGGCTGATAAATCTCTTCTAATAGTAGATTCAGACGCATCCGTCATAATCGTTAAGTCCTGTATTTTGATGACATCATTTTCTTCTAAACAGTCGATAATGAGTTGATGTCTTTCCGGTGTTAACATGAAAACACCCCCTTTTGAAAACGTATTCATTTTGCGCGCACCTTTATTGTAATCGCTTTTTTCAACATTATCAATACAAAACAATCAAATACATTCAATAACTATCAAAATCTTTCACCATGGTCATCTTACCTTTATATGTACCATTTGTAAACTGAAAAATATGTGACATTAAGATGAAAGTCATGATCTTAGCATTTCTATCATTTTTCATTTCATTCAATAGAACTAAAAAAAGCTTTTATGCGATATGCATAAAAGCTTTTGATACTTGATTACAGCGGAATTCAAACTGTTTGTATGCTTTTGTTCTATCGAAATTATTCATATCTAAGAGAATCAATCGGATCTAGTCTTGCTGCTTTATTTGCAGGAATTAACCCAAAAACAATCCCAATAAGCATACTAAACAGCACACCTACACAGATGATTTGCCAAGATACTAAGGACGGCCAGCCAGCAATGAGTGATACTAACGAGGCACCGCCTATACCTAGTGCAATCCCCATCAACCCACCGATCAAGGTTAACACGACAGACTCAATTAAAAATTGAACGAGTATTTGAGCCCTCGTTGCTCCAATTGCTTTTCGAATACCGATTTCCCTTGTCCTCTCTGTCACAGAAACAAGCATAATATTCATCACGCCGATACCGCCGACAAGTAAAGAAATTCCAGCTATGGAGCCAATGATTGTTGTCATAACGGACGTGATTTGACCGATGCCTTCTGCGATTTCTTCCATATTGATCATTTCATAAGCATCTTCTGTATGATGATTTTCATTTAATAATGCAGCCGCATTCTTTCCTACTTCCTTCATTTGATCAGCATGTGCGACTTGAATTGACAACTTATCGTATTCATTGATCCCAAATGTGGAGGTGAGCATTGCAAATGGGACATATATTTCATTCATATCGAATGAAAGCATCCCTTTCTGTTTGGCTAAAACACCGATGACTTCAACTGGCTGTCCGTTCATCCAAATCATTTCGCCCAAGGCCTTCTTGCCATTAAATAATTCTTTTTGTAAGCCTTCAGAGATCAGGGCGGCTCTTCTGCCGCTTCTAAAGTCAATATCTTTTAAATTCTGTCCTTCTGCTATTTGTAATGAATGGACATTCGTATACCCTTCATTTATACCGTTAACTGTCGCGTCCACTGTCGTATCTTGAAATCTCAGCTGCATTCCTTGCGCAGTCGAAGAGGCAACCTGATTCACTCCATTCATTGTCTTAATGCTTTTAATGTCTTCTTCAGTAAATGTGGCGTCGAATAAAGCATTAGGATTTGCATTTAACTCTTCGTCAGAAGGCGTATACGTCATATCAACGGTATTGTTTGGACCTGAAATCGATCCTTTTAGCATTTGCTCGCCGCCTTGACCGATAGCTACAACCGCAATGACTGATCCAACACCAATAATAATCCCAAGCATCGTTAAAATAGAACGTAATTTATGAGCTAAAACAGAATTCATCGCTATTTTGATATTTTCAAAGAGTTTCATTCATAGCGTCCCCTTGTGTCAATCTATCTTCAACGAGTCGTCCATCTCTTACAACGACCGTTCGATTTGTATATGCAGCTATTTCTTCTTCATGGGTAACAAGTACAATCGTTGTCCCTTCCTCATTCAGCTTCGTAAACTGTTCCATGATGGAGAAGCTTGTTTTTGAGTCAAGAGCGCCTGTCGGTTCATCTGCTAAGATAAGCTGCGGCTTATTGACAATTGCACGGGCAATTGCCACCCTTTGCTTTTGCCCTCCCGACAACTCACTTGGCATATGTTTCATTCGGTCTGCCAAACCAACCTTTTCAAGTGCCATCTCTGCGCGTTCTTTTCTTTCCTTTTGACTGATACCAGCGTAAATCATCGGAAGCTCAACATTACGCCTCGCATTTAACCTCGGCAACAAGTGAAACTGCTGAAAGACAAATCCAATGAATTGATTTCGAATCACTGCGAGGTCTTGATCCTTTGCTGCTGACAGCTCTCTTCCTTGAAAACGATATTGTCCTGTAGTTGGCCGGTCTAAACAGCCAATGATATTCATTAACGTCGATTTTCCAGAGCCAGACGGGCCCATAATGGACATATACTCGCCTTTTTCAATGGCAAGATCGATCTCACTTAATACATCAAATGCTTCTTGGGCAACCTCATAGCTTTTTGTCACGTTTGAAAGCTGAATCATTCAGCATTCACTTCCATTCCGTCATACATGTCCTCTGATGGATGAGAAATGATTTGATCCTCAGCTACGACACCGTTTGTCACTTCAAGGTCTTTACCTGACGTTTCCCCTAGCTCCACTTTTACTTTTTTAAGTACATTCTTTTTGACTACATAAACGTATTGTCCATCATCCTCTTTTTTTACAGCTGATTCAGGAATCGTTAGTGCTTGCCGCTTATCTGTTTCAATTTCCATGATCATTTTAAAACCAGGTTTTGCTTCAGGTTTTTTTCCCTTTATTTCGATTTCAACTGGATATTGCACCGTTTGATCACCAGCAGTTGTTTCGGATGTTGCCTGAGCAGGTACAACTCCCACTTTTTTCACGACCCCTTGCCAGCTCTTTCCGCGAATGACATCAGACGTGATCTTTACTTTTTGTTTCTTTTTCACTTTTATGGCGTCATACTCAGAAATCAATCCTCGCACAATCATTTTTTTCTCATTGCCAATATGAATAATCGGCTGCCTTTCTTCCGGCTTTCCGGCCCCATCTTCTTGCTCAATGGAAATCACTGTACCGTCAATTTTACTATGTACGATTAAATCTTCTATTTGTGCTTTTACTTTTTCTTGGCTGATCTCTGCTTGTTTTTGTTCTAATTCAGCTGCTTTCAGCTCTAGTTCAAGCTGGTCTCGCTCGTTTTTAGGATTGGCAGCAGAGTCACCTTCTTGTTTTTTATCTAATTCGTTCAATCTATTTTGTAATTGTTCGCGTTTTAACGTACTGGATTCAGCCGCAAGAGCTTGCTGCTCTTCTTCAAGCTCTAGCTCCCTATTTTCATATGTAAGAAGCGGCGTTCCAGGCTTTACCTTTTCTCCTTCTTTTACAGAAATCCCCTTCAAATGTCCCTTGTCCTCTTCTGCATAAATGAATTGCTCTTCAGAGAATGAAAGTGTGCCTGGCGTCATGACCTTAGTGGTGATTTCTTTTTGCATGGGTTTTACTGTTTTAATCGCTGCTGTTGAAGCAGGATTTGATTGATTTTTTGCAATGTTAAAGCCAATAAATAGACCGATAACAATAATAAAAATGGATCCGATGATGATTTTCTTTCTCATAAAGACATTCTACCCCCAGCTTACTGATATGGTGATTGCAGTTCCTACATATTGAAAAATGATAGATAAGAGATAAAAGACTCCTATAATAGTCCAAGTTATTCTTGGCGATATATGACCAACTTTCATCAATAAAAAGCCTGTTAAAACAAGATTCCAGATCACAAATAGATCTATATTGGCAAGCACAGCATGCCATGGACCAGACGTTTGAATGAGTGCATTTAATGAGGTGATTGTGGTGTTTTTTGGTACATGGAACAGAATGATGGACAGATGAGAAATAATCGTCCCAACGATCGTAACTGGTGTAATAAACAGGACCGCTGAAAACAGCTGCTGAAACGATGCATCCCCCTTTGCTAAAAATACGATAAGCTTATATATTGCAGCATTAACCACAAGCCCGAGAAGGAGACCAATAAGCGTCACCACATAAACGACCGATACCGGCAAGCTTAAATCTGCCCACATTCCTTCATTCACCAGCTCTGACAAATAAGTCACAATCACTGTTAAAAGAAGGACACAAGTTAAAGGCCACCAAACCACCGGATTCTCCCATACTCTTTTCAGGTGCTCTGAAGGTCTTGTACTCACTCCAATGATCGTAGGCTTTTGCACATTTTCTTTCATCAAATGTCATCCTCTCTATGCCACGCAAGTATGCAAACGCACATGTTCTCTCTTTATCTTTCTATTTTATCAAAAGATTGCCAATAAGTGATGGCTGATTTGATTTTCTTGTTTTCATTGCGGGAAAAAATGATCTATTATTCTATTATCATGAATGACATCCTCCAAATGACACCATAACCAGACCATATTCATATCAAAAAATAGAGGTTTACTGACGTAAAAATCATTTTATCAAAAAAACACATGTCTTTCGGAATAAATATCCTTTTCCTTTGAATTTGGGTGATCTTCGTGAGACACAACAATTTTTTGTTAAAATAATCCTAGTAATTTCAACAAATCCCGGCTTTATAGGACTATGATTGGTTTCTTTTATAGAACAAATGAGCCTTTAGTAACAATACTTTCATATTAAAAAATTAAAAATATCATGATTTTACTTGATCAAAAGTTATTTTTTCATATAATGTAAAATAGAGGTAGGTTAAATGATAGTGGAAATGGAGTCAAGTGAATGTTAAGAGAAAAATTGAAAACGCAATTGATTTTACTTTATGAAAAGGAACAAGAAGCATGGCAATACTTTCGAAAGGAAAGAGAACTGATTTATCATGAGCTCAAATTACTTGATATGAAAGAAAGCAGACCCTCTAATGACAAAATATACTACGCTGCTAGATGTGTAGATATTATTAAAGAGAAAAAGGGAAGCATTGTGAGCACAAAAGAATTAAAAGAACAGCTTCAAGCACAGACAGATTTCAATGTGAGACGAATTAGCGAATTGTATGATCTGATACAACAGCTCGATCCTCACATTTCTAAAGCACGAAGGGGATGTTTTATTTACGAAGATCACACCCAAATACCTCTACAATCTTTTCACACATAAAAAATTGGTTACAGCCGCTGGCCATAACCAAATCCTCTAATATCTATTATCCACCACTTACAGGAGGAATGAATGCAACAGTGTCCCCGCTACGCACTTCAGCGTTTCCCCTCGTATATAATTCGTTGACTGCAACCATCACGTTTTGTGCAGCATCAACACCATATACCTCCTGTAATTCTAATTTAATCTCATCAACCGTTGTTTGATCTTTTTGAATGATGATTTGTTGTTTACCGGCCTTTTCAGCAAGGCCGGCGAACAATAATACACTAATCAAGCTGATCACCTTCTTTCTTAGCTAGTTGAAGATCGCTAGGTTTACCCTCAGGATATGAAACTGTTTCAAGCTGATTACCTATCCAGGCCTCCCCGTCTTCCCAATATTCTTTTTTCCAAATTGGCACGATTTCTTTAATTCGCTCAATAGCATATTCGTTCGCTTCGTACGCAGCCTTCCTATGAGGAGATGAAACGGCTATCGCAACAGCAATATCCGTTATATCAAGTGTTCCGATCCGGTGCACAATGGCGGCTTCAGTATCAGGCCACCGTTTCTTGATTTCCTGTCCAATTTGACATAGCATGCTTTCTGCCATTGGTATGTAAGCTTCATAAGTTAAGCGCAACGTCTTCTTACCGTTAGTCCACTCTCTGACCGTCCCGATAAACGTCGTAATGGCTCCTGCCTTCCGACTTGTCACGTGCTGAATCAATTCATTCACATCAATCGGCACTTTTGTTATTTTAAAAAGTTCACTCAAAAAGAGCCGCCTCCCTTCAATAAGTTATAACAAAATGGATTCGCATCCTTTTCAAAGGCTGAAAACACTGGAAAAGAGTAATTTTTGGCTAACTGAAACTCTTGAGAAAAATAAATAGCTGCTTGTATATTGGAAAGTGTTGATAGATCAATAAGCTCCTCTTCATTCTTCACACAAACGATTTTGCGGTATGGTGCCTGTTTATACCCTTCTATCAAGACTGCGTCTAATGGAAGATGCTGACACATGCTGAGCAATTGCTTTAACGTGATGTGCTGCATCGAAAAGTGAAATTCACCCTCGCCTTCCACGCCTGCGGCAAATGCACCCGCCCCGACATATCGATCGGTGTCTTTTTCTTTCAAAAGACAATCTGGTTTACCGCCATGTCCATGGTGTTTAAAGCAGCCTAGCTTCAGCCCATCAAGTACAGCTAGCTGACAGATCTTTTCAATTAACGACGTCTTTCCGCTGTTTTGATAACCGACCACCTGTAATATACTTAATGTGTCATCCAGCATGGGGAACCCTCGCCTTCGTGCTGAAACAGCAGAACATGTACCTGATCACCGGCCTTAAAACCTCTTGTTCCACCTGGCAGCACGATGAAACAGTTAGCCTCTGCAATTGATGTCACGGCACTTGATTTATCAAGACCTGTTGGGGTCACACTGAGCTGACTGCCTGTGAATTGAAGTGCTGCTCTGACAAACCGAGTGAACGGATTGGCTTTTGGAAAATCGTGTGTCAGCTTCGCCTCAGCAAAATCAGGGAACGGCTGTTTCTTCAAAGACCATTTATAGATCATCGGTTTCACAAATAATTCAAAGCCAACAAAACAGGCAGCAGGATTTCCTGACAGGCCAAACAGCAGTTGACCATTTGGCATTGCAGCAACCGTCGTCACACTTCCGGGTCTCATGGCCACTTTATTAAATAGCACTTCAGCTCCCAGCTTTTCATAAATTGCGGGGAGAAAGTCAAAATCACCTACTGAAACTCCGCCTGTTGTGATTAAGAAGTCTACTTTGCTTAAGGCTGCTTTGACTGCTTGATAGCTTTTGTCAAAATCATCGGACACACCACCTAAATCAAGCGGCTCACCCCCAGCTTTGAGGATCTGAGCATAAACCATACTAAGGTTACTATTTCTAATCTTCCCGTCCACCATCGCATCACTCACTTGAAGAAGTTCTGTGCCTGTTGAGATGATGCCAATCACTGGCTTTTTGACCACTGGGACGACCGCATATCCAAATGTCGCCAATAAGGCTGTCACGCCCGGAGTAACTTTGGTTCCTTTTTTGAGCATCACATTCCCTTCAAGTACCTCTTCTCCTTGACGAGAAATATTGTCCCCTTTTTTCAGCGGTCTTTTAAGTGACATATATGATTTTCCGTCTTTTTCAAAGGTTTTAGTCAGCTCAAGCATGATGACGACATTTGCTTCATTCGGGATTTTTGCTCCTGTCATGATACGGATGGCTTGGAAGGGACCGACGGTTTTTGCTGAGACCATTCCTGCCCCAATATGATCAATGACTTCAAATTCAACCGGATGCTCGCTTGACGCTTCTTTTGTATCCTCTGCCCGAAGTGCAAAACCATCATACGGGGAACGATCAAATGCAGGCACATCATGATCTGCCAAAATATCTTCTGCAATGAACCTTTCAAGGCTAGTTCTTAAAGGCACCCATTCTACTTCTCCATACTTTTCATATTGATGGACTTTCTGAATGGCTTCTTGTACTGGAATTGGCTGACGTCTTTCCATCACACTTCACTCCTATATCCCTAGCAGTTTTGCTAGTAATGAATTGGCTGCTTTTTCATCATTTGTCCCGTGGATTAATGCACGTCCACCTTTGAAAATGACAATACGATATGACTCATAGCGGACATGGATTAAGAAGTCATTCACTTCCATCTCACAAATAGATGACAGCCGTTCTTTCACATGTTGAAATGATAGATTAGCTAAATCCTTAGATACAACTTGTACGGTATCCCGCCCGCATAGAATCGTCGTTTTTTTACGTTGCTCGTGTAAATAAGGATAGGTTCTATCTTTGCCACAAGATGGACAGTCAGTCTGCTTAGTAAGAGACAAATCCATTTTAAACGAGGTCGCCTGCCAAAGATCAAATGTGACAAATTTCCGTTCGATTTGATCTTCATGTCCTGTTAAATATTTTAGCGCCTCTGTTTGCTGATAAGCAGAAACCATCTGAACTGCTGGAGAAATAATCCCCGCTGTATCACACGTCAAGCCGCCAACAGGCATTTCTGTAAAGACACACGATAAACACGGCGTTTTATCCGGCAAAACGGTCATATACATCCCCTGACTGCTTACACAAGCGCCATATATCCAAGGCGTCTTCGTTTCCTGCGATAAATCATTCATGATCATTCTCGTCTCAAAATTATCCGTCGCATCAATGACAATATTTGCGTTTTGAAATAACGGTCTTAACAGCTCAACACCTGCATCTTCAATTAGGGCATCTATGGTTACTTCATGATTGATCTCTTGGAGACGTTTTTTTGCCGCAACTGCTTTTGGCACATGTGCCTTTGCATCATGTTCTGTGTAAAGCTGCTGCCGCTGTAAATTTGAAAACTCTACATAATCACGATCTACTATCGTTAACGTGCCGATCCCAGACCGGACAAGCCCTTCTGCTGAGGCCGTTCCAAGTGCACCCGCTCCAACAATTAGAACATGACTGTCAGCAAGCGCACGCTGACCCTTTTCCCCAACCGGAGGGAACAAGATTTGTCTTGAATATCGATCATTCAATGCTGTTCTCTCCTCACCATTTTTATGTATCATATCATACCGTTTTCAGGTAAATCGTTTCTTTTATTGATATTTCGAAATTCGTTTGGCGTTGCGTTCAGTTCCTCCTCTGAGACGATACGAACCTTTAGCTTTTGTATTAAATCTTTCATAGCTAATTGGTTCTCTTTTAAACACGCATCAATGGCCGGCAGACAGCGGTGGTGATAAAGCGCAAATAAAGGCTGTAATCTGCCCTGAACAAGCGGGATAATTGCGTCTACGTGCTCGCTACAATAGGACGATAATGCTTCGGCGGTCTCCCTCCGTATGAAAGGCATGTCACATGCCGTCACTAAATACCATGCTGCTTCTTTCTTTTGCATCGCCGTATACATACCTGCAAGCGGCCCATATCCGCGCACCTGTTCATCATCTAACCACACATCTCGTTCACCTCTTTCTTTGAAAAAGGTCAGAAGTGATGGATGGCTGATGATGACCGTCTGTCCTTTCAAAAGCTGTTTTTTCACATGCTCATATAGTGGTTTTCCTTGATACATATAACTTGCCTTTGGCTCTCCAAAACGTCTCGATGCTCCTCCAGCTAACATGACATTGACTACGTCCATCCGCTCTCCCTCCTTTGATATGGTTGTTCTAATCACTCTCATCTCGCATACTTTATTGATAACATGAATAAGGAGGGTCTATCAATGAACAAGCGCCATGCTTCTCCCCTATTCCATGATCTATCTCAAGAGAATTTGTACTTAAAAGCGGAAGCAGCAAAATACCAACAAATGATCTCTGATTTACAGTCCTCATATACGTATTCTAAAAATAAGAAGTTAACTCAAGAATATCATGAGATGAAAAAGGATTACACGCAATTAAAGCAACAATTGGATGAAATGACCATTGCTCAAGATCATACGGCCTCAAAAATACAGGATCTTTCCTACAGCAAATCTGAATTATTACATAAAATAGTCCTTCTTCATGAAATGCTCCAAAAAGAAACCTTTCATAGAAGGAAAGAAACGGAAGAAAAACACCGGTTGCATTTAAAAGTCATCAAATATAAAGAAATCTCTCAACAATTAAATGAACGGATGCAGGATCAAGATAAACGGCTTGCAAAAGAGGAGAAAAAAGGAAATACTTTATCCGCTGTGATTGAGAAACTACAGCAAACATTAAGTGATAAAAACGCAGAGCTTCATCTATTACAGGAAGGCGTTAAACACCTGCAGGAGCGTTTTTATGAAACACAAGAGAAATTACTGCAAATCGAAAAAGCGAAGGAAGCGATTTTTTATGAAACGCTCATCAGCTATCAAAAGCAGTTAGCCGAAAGCGAGGAATGGATCGCATCTCATTTTGCTGATATTGATCAGTCAGCCCAAACAAATCCACAGCCATTCTCTCGAGAAACCCTCCTACAAACAACGGAAGAAATCGAACCTATCTTGAAAAAGCTGAACGAACAAGTTCAAACGCTCCAAGCACAAGTTGATGCGGTGCAGCAAAATGGAGAGATCATGACAGTGAAGATTGACGGTTTCAAAAAACAGCGTGACCACCTGCCAAAGGAACGAAAAATTGTCTATACGGTTGATCAAAAAAAGTAATTCTCGCAATAAAAAAACTGCTGGCTTGACGTCAGCAGTTTCTTTTTTATTTATTCGTCTTCTGTTTGAATATCGCCTTCTAAAATATACTGTCCGCGATATGGCTTTTTCACTTCAGGATACATTTTAATTAAGCTTTGCATAAACGTTGTCATATTTGGAATTTCAAGACCGCTCTCTTTTTCAATTTCTTTTTGAAGTTCAGAGCTTTTAATCGCCGCATTATGACGCTTTAACGTTTTGATCGCAGCTTCACGAAGCTTAGCTGCCTTTGAGCCAGGGCGAGCTGTGCCTCTTCTGCGTCTTGTAGATCCTTCAGGAATACCTACAGGCGCACTGTTTAGCTGCCCTGTTCCTAAAGTTGATGCAGAATTTGATTGTGATTGTGCAGGCGGCTGGTAGCTTCTCATTTCCTGTGCAGCCAGCTCAGCTAATACAGGCAGTGAATCCGTTTTTCTTTCTGTACGCACTTCTTTTTTTGTATCTGACACTAGACCTGTTCCTTGACGGTCTAATTCTCTTAATTTTGCATAAATCGCATCTCGCTCAATTTGATATTCACGGATGACCTTTACTTCTGCTTCGTTTAATTGTTCCAATCGTAATCGTAACGCTTCCCTCTCATTAAACAATGGATTTCCCCCTCATCATATAAAAAATATTCTATAGTAAATATTAGATTAGAAAACTAATTTTATCAACTATTTTTTTATCATTTTACAGTTTGTTATCAGATAGGTATTTTCAACTAAAATTTTGCCAAAGAGGAACAATCGGCATCCATTTCATTGCCACTAAAGGCTTTTGACAAACCTTAAAATATTGTAAAAAATTTGAATAAACACTTATACTACTTGATTTACATCGTTATTTACCAAACTGAAATTTCTTTTGTGCAAAAACGTTCTGAATAGTAAAAAGTTAAAATCTTTACATTTTCATTTCAAAACAAAAATGTAAATAGGTCGTTATACCTTTTTGCTTCAGGAATATTTTTTAATAAACTCCCTCAATTTCTCTTTTCTTAAGAAGAATAAGTCCATTCCGTGCAATAGGTCGCCTATTTTTGTCCATGAAAAAACCCCCATTTATGGGGGGAAGCCTATTCTGCAGCCTTTTCAGACTCAGAAAGCACTCGATTGACACGTTTCTCAAGCATTTTCATTCCGCTTCCGCCAGCTTGGAAGTGACGCAGAGCACCTGTTTTATCAAATACGTAATATGCTGGTACATATTCATTTTCAAAGGCTTCTGTTAATTTATGATCACTATCCACAAAAATTGGCTGCGTGATTTCATGCTCTTTCGCAACTTCTTTGATCTTATCTAGATCTAGATCATCCTCTGAACGCGGCATATGAACGGCTATCACGTTTAGTTGATCCTTGTATTCATCACGGAATTGATTGACTTGAGGCATTGCCTCTTTACAAAGGTGACAGCTGACTGACCAGAAATGAATCAAAGTTGGTTTCTCACCAATTAGATCTTCTTTTGTTACTTCTCCATTTAACCATTCTTTTGCACCAGTTAGCTCTGGCATTGGTTGACGTAATTTCATTATGAAGCGCCTCCATCCATTGTATGTGTCGAAACAAAAAGGTCTAACATTAGTTAGACCCTCCTGTTTCTTCAGCTATCAATTAAAGTGTTTTTTGACCAGGCTTCCAGTTCGCTGGGCAAAGTCCACCAGTTTGTAATGCTTGAAGAACACGTAATGTCTCATCTACATCACGACCGATATTGTTGTGGAATACTGTTTGATATTGAAGTTCGCCTTCTGGGTTGATAATGAATAGACCGCGAAGTGCAATTCCTTCTTCTTCAATTAAAACGCCGTATTCTCTAGATACTGTGTGGTTTGTGTCAGCCGCTAGCGGATATTTCAATTCACCTAGACCATTGTCTTTACGGTCTGTGTTGATCCAAGCAAGATGCGTATGGATTGTATCAGTAGATACACCAATGATTTCAGCATCTAAATCTTCGAACTCATCATAACGATCGCTCATTGCTGTAATTTCTGTTGGGCAAACAAATGTGAAATCCATTGGGTAGAAGAAAAGAACTGTCCATTTGTCATTCTTCATGTTTTCTTCTAGACTCACTTTACCAAATTCCTTGTTAGCAAGTACTGCTTCCATTTCAAAACGTGGAGCTTGTTTTCCTACAAAACGCTCTGCCATATGTAAATCCCTCCAAAAATAATATCTTTATACAGGCTTCTAAGCTGTATATAAAATGAGAATCAAAAGTTGAAATTCTCATTTAGTTAATAACTTCACAATTACAATTATAATACTTAAGCGGTTTTTAGTCAATATTAATTAATAATAAATTTAATTAACGATTTGTCACAATCTCTTGTTCCACTTAATAAAAGTTTAACATGTCTTGCAGAAGGGAACAAATGATTAGCATCTCTATTAGAGCATACATAGAAAGGTTTTGAAGATCATGAAAGCATTTGAACAAGTAGATTGGGTTTCCATTATCCTCAATAGCAGTATGATTTTGCTAAAATTAATCGCTATTTTCGCGATTTACTTTATCATTAGAGCCATCGGAAATAAGATGATTAAGCGTGCTTATTCCACATTCTCCGAAAAGCACGATGTCTCTTTATCAAGAGCTCAAACGCTACAAAGTCTTACGTTGAATATTTTCGCCTACTTATTGATTTTTATTCTAGTCGTCATGATCCTCGACTTATTTCATTATAACCCGACCGCTTTGCTAGCTGGTGCAGGCGTTGTGGGGCTTGCGATCGGTTTTGGCGCTCAAGGACTAGTAAGTGATATTGTGACAGGATTCTTTATCCTATTAGAGAAACAATTCGATGTAGGAGAATATATAACAGTTGCTGGATTTGATGGGATCGTTGAACAAATTGGACTTAGGACCACGCAGCTTCGAAGCTTTGACGGCACCCTTCATTTTATTCCAAATCGAAGCATATTGAACGTGAGCAATCATTCAAGAGGGACTATGCAGGCACTCGTTGATATCGAGCTATCTCCAGAAGAGAATGTGGATCAAATGATCACTGCCCTTCAAGCGGCGTGTGATGAAGTGCGGGAAGACATTCCTCAAATTATCGAAGGACCTCAAGTTGTCGGCGTGGAGGCGTTCGGATCCTCCTCCCTTGTACTGCGCATCATTGCTAAGACCGAAACAATGGAGCAATGGCGGGTAGAACGAATCTTGCGCAAAAAAATGAAAGAAGTACTCGATATAGAAAAAGAGCAAAAAGAACCGGGACGATAATCTACCGGTTCTTTTTATGGTTTGTTTTATTGAACACGCTGTTCTACTTCTTGACAAATTTCATCAGCCGTCATACCAGACGCGGTAATCACAGATGCCTTTGTCGTTGTGTCTGAAATGCCAAGAACATTTGAATCTAGTCCTGTGACGACATAGCAGTCGCACTGATCCATTTGCTGTTCATTTTGAATACGTACGACGTCATATCCTTTTTGCTTCAGTAGTTCTTCTACATCGGATAAAGATGGTTCTACACCAATTCTTGTCATAATCAAGAACACCTCCTGTTCATAAGGTGTACAGGAGGCAGCTTGATTATTCATTCTCACCTGCTTGCTTTTTGAAATAAGCCGTCATAACATTTACTGCTGTTTCTATCGCTTTTTCATCAGGCATAAGTTTTGCATGATGCAGGCCATATTCTGAATCGACCCCTAACCAAAACATGAAGCCAGGGTATTTTTTCAGCATGTAGCCAAAATCTTCTCCTGTCATGGCTTCTCTGCATTCAACCACATTCGCAAGCCCTTCTTCAGCAACATATGACATAAATTCTTCTGTCAGTTCCTTTGAATTATCCACTTCGTAATAAGATGAAGGGTATCGCACGGTTGCCTTGCATTCGTAGCCAATTTCAATCCCTTTTGCTAGTGCTTCAATTCGCTTTCTCACTTTTTCCATAGATTCTGGTGAAAGTGTACGAATGGTGCCATCAAGCTTTGCATGCTGCGCAATGATATTTTGAGCCGTTCCTCCGGTAATCGTACCAATCGTTATGACCGCACTATCAAGAGGATCGACATTACGAGAAATAACCGATTGTAGCTGACCTACAAGTGCACTCGCTGCCACAACCATATCATTCGCTGAATGAGGGTAAGCAGCGTGTCCACCTTTTCCTTCAAGATCAATCACAAGCTCACTCGTATTAGCAAAAAGCAGCCCTGGCTTTGTGGCTATCGTTCCGACAGGATATTCAGGTGCAATATGCAGTGCTGTAATAAAATCTGGCGTCCACTTTTTCAGCACATCACTTGTCAGCATCGGTTCAGCTCCGCCCGGACCTTCTTCTGCCGGCTGGAACATGAATAATAGATCTTCTTTGATTGGCTCATGAACGAAATGATCAATGACCCCAAGTGCAATGGTCATATGAAGGTCATGTCCACACGCATGCATCTTCCCTTCATGTACTGATTGAAATGGATACCCTGTATCCTCAGGAATAGACAGCCCGTCCATATCTGCACGATACGCAAATACGCGCTCAGGATTTGTTCCCTTTACTTTGACAAAAAGTCCAGTTCGCCATGTTTCCATTTCAATGCGATCTTTTGAATAAGCATCAAGATGTTTGATGAGATACGCTTGTGTTTTGAATTCCTTAAAACCAAGCTCAGGGATTTGATGTAAATCTCTTCGAATGGATATCAATTGCTCACGATTTAACAAGTGAACTCGCTTCCTTTCCTCTATACGAATAAGACGTGGATATATCATCCACGTCTATGTCTTCAGCTGCGAATTATGAATTAAAGCTGACGCAGTTCTTGTTTAATTTCTGTTTTACCTTTTGTTTTTTCATCAATGTCTTTGATTTTCTTTGCAGGTGTACCTGCTACAACTGTGTAAGGTTCTACATCGTTCACAACGATCGCACCTGCAGCTACGACTGCACCTTTACCAATTGTCACACCTTCTAGAACAACAGCGTTCGCACCGATGACAACATCATCTTCTACGACAACTGGCTTAGCAGACGGTGGCTCAATGACACCTGCAAGAACAGATCCAGCACCGATATGACAGTTCTTACCTACTGTCGCACGGCCACCAAGCACCACGTTCATGTCAATCATTGTACCTTCGCCGATCACAGAACCGATATTAATAGAAGCCCCCATCATGATGACTGCATTATCACCGATTTCAACTTGGTCACGAATGATTGCACCTGGCTCAATACGTGCTTTAATGTTCTTTAAATCTAACATTGGGATGGCAGAGTTGCGGCGATCATTTTCAACGACAACATCTTCAATTTTGTCTTTGTTCGTTTCTAGCGCTACTTGAATGTCGCTCCACTCACCGAAAACAACTCCAGTGTTTCCTGTGATGAACGTTTTTGCCTGTTCACCAAACTCAATACCTTCTAAATCACCTTTGATGTAGACTTTGACAGGTGTTGATTTTGTACTATTTTGAATAAATGAAATAATTTCATTAGCGTCCATTTGTTTCATGTATGTATGTCCTCCTATTAATTTATACTTCATTACTGTACCAAAGGAGAGTTTTAATGACAAGTGAAAGAGTTGACTCTTCAATGGAAAATAAAACAAGCGGGACCGGTTACCCCGCTTCCTGCTGGTGAAGATGAACAAATTGTTTGCCAAAAGAAATCAATTTCTCTTCTTCTTCTCCTTCTGGATTTAGCTCGATCTTGACGGATGGCAGGACAATGTCCCCGCCAAGTTCCTTCACTTTTTCTTCGATTAGGTCAACAGCTCCGCAAAAATGCTCATAAGATGTGTCCCCAGAACCGAATACAGCAAATGCTTTTCCCGTTAAATCAAGCTCTTCCATTTCTTCATATAAATCAATAAAATCATCAGGAAGGTCACCATCACCCCATGTGTACGCACCTAACATAATGTGCGTGTAATCATTGAGAAGCTCTGCATCAATATCCATCGCTTCATGACGGTCCACACCAGCCCCTGCTTCTGTTATTCCTTTTGCAATTAAATCTGCCATCGCTTCTGTATTCCCAGACATCGTGGCATACACTAGTAAAACCTTTTCTGTCACTTTTTCTTCCTCCTTATCAATGAATCAATGCCGGCTCCTCATATGGTCTTACAAACTTGCTTTCATATAAACCAGCACAGAAAAAGTTTTCATTTTGATTGGCTACACGAAAACCGTGTCCTTTGATCGTATCAAACCACTTGAGCTCTTTTTGTTCCATATCAAGCTGATACACTTTAGAAAATCCGTATTCGTCTTGTGAAGTTGTCACATACACAATGCCATTATCCTCTGACACATCCAAAAATGATTCCTCTCTAGCAAAGGCTTGTGATTGAATATCATGCAGCCTATTGGTATGTAAATCTAAAATTTGAACAGATCCCTTTTTGCCTTTTTTTGACCCCAATGCGCAAACAAGCAGATGCTCATGACACAGCAGCATAGAAGCTGTCATCCGGTGCTCCTCTCTGTTTAGGAGGAAAACCTGTTCACTCTCCAAGTTATACACCCATATTCCTCCGTGAACCTCATGAATTTGAGTTCCAATATAAAGATGATCACCTGCAGCACACAAAGAACGAATGACAGGCGGGTGGTTCACATGAGCAAATGGCTTCATAATTTCCCAGGAAATCCCGAAATCATTTGACACATAAATACTATGTTTTCCATGTGCACACACAAACCCGTCTTTGCGTCCTGTAATAGACCAAACGACTGCATTTGTTGGAAAGGATGATAGCGCCCATGTATGACCTTCATCTCCAGATCTAATCACTGTGCCGTTTTCACCAACCCCGAACAAATAAGGTCCAATATAGCTGATGGCATGAATTTTATGCTTGAGTTTAAACAGTTGCTGCCACCCGCTCTCCACACTGTAGTGAAAAATACCTTCACGTTTTACAGCGACAAAGTACCCGCCGCTTTTAGATGCAGCAACGGCCGTCGCCCCTTTATGAAACATGATTTTCAACTCGTTTCTTAGATAGCGCCGCCCACGTTAAAAAGCTTGTCGCAAATTCCTGACAGCACGCCACATCTTCATCTGTATCAGGCGCAAGCTCCATTTTCAGTGTTTCAGGGAATACAGATGCACCAGTTGATTTGAGCATGTCATGAAATGTATGGACAGCCTCACAAAACTTCGGATAGCTGTAATCTCCAGATCCGAACACAGCTGCTTTGATGTCACTTAGTTCAAGTGCAGAAACCTCTTCATAAAAATCCTCTGCTTCATAAGGTAAATCACCATCACCCCATGTATAAGAACCGATGAACACATAATCGTATGAAGAAAGGTCCTCTGCACTTGTATCATCAAATTCCAACATCTCCGTATCGATCCCTTTTCCTTCTAGTGTTTGTTTTATAATCGCTGCCATATCTTCTGTATTACCAGACATACTCGCAAATGCAATTAGTGCTTTCATCTATTGGTCACCTCATCTAAATGATAATCATTTTCAATTATTATATGTACACTTTAAATGATAATGATTTTCATTGTCAAATGATTTCATGAAAAAGCTTTGACTAATTATTACTTTAACTCAATGAAAAACCCGCTCTTCCCAATTGGAAGGCGGGTTTTTCGTATTGAAGAGATCATCGGTTTCTCATTCGTTCGTTTCATCTATCTGAATAAAATATGGACCATAATCCGTTTCGTGCGTCATTACAAATGTCCATTTTTCATTCCAATCCATCACATACATATCGTTATAATCCATATGATTCGTTTGATATGGTAAATCATTGATGGAAAGAGAGCTGGCATTTTCGAAAAGATATGCATCATCCACAAATTGATAAAAAACAGTGCACTTATCCTTTGATTGCTGAAGAAATGCGTCTATCGCTTCAGCCTTTTCAAGACATGTAACCATTTCAAAACTGCATAAATGCCATAAAAAAGCATCTATTGATATCTCGTTTTGTTCTTTCATTGAAAGATGACTAGCAAAACGTTCACGCCACCTCGCACGCAAACGATCTCCCCATTCAGGTTTGTGTATTTTGATTAATTGATTGTTTTTCATAAGATTGAAGTCTCCTCTATCATTCGCTCTATCTAAGTAAATGATCACTCACCTAAAAAAAGCACCTTCCTCTTCCAAGAAGATACTTATACCGCATCGCTTTCAAGCATTTCTTTGACCACACCAACAAATGCTTGCACCTGTTTTAATTGAAAAGAAGCTTCATAGCCTAGCAGCCATGTATCACGTCCAATTTGCTCTCCATTCACGTCAACAAGCGGTGTTTTATGAACACTTTTTTCATGGTCGTATAAGGTGACTGAAGGCAAAATGGCGTAGCCGATACCGTGGTAGGCCATTTGTTTACACGTCTCAATCTGGTCCACTAGAATCGTCTGCTTTGGAGACACTTTGAATTTTTGATGCCACCAGTGCTGAATTTCCTGATAATACGTGCTGTCGCTTTTAAATTGAATAAACGGGCGTTCTGTCTCGATTAACTCGTCCACGTCTTTGATAACAGAATCGACTAAATATAAATGATCTGTCATTAAGTATTCCTTAGTTCCCTTCCAATCAGGGTTTCCGCGAATGATCCCAATGTGTACGTGATCCTCGTATAAGCTTTTGAGCATTTCACTACTCCAGCCGGTCACAAGTGATACCTTCGCATTTGGGAATTTTTCGACATATCGCTTTAACACTTTTGGCAGCCAGTGCTGCCCAATAATAGAGGCAACTGCAAGCTTTAGCGTACCGTGAATTTCCCCTTCAAGTTCATCGATTCGTTCTCTCACTCGATCTTGCTCAACTGTTACTTCTTTTGCAAATTGAATGATCTGTTCACCTGCCGAAGTCACGGTGAGCCCTTTTTGAGAACGAAAAAAGATTTTGGTTCCCCACTCTTTTTCAATTGTCTGCAATCTTTGGGATAAAGCAGGCTGAGAGACAAAGAGCCGCTCCGAAGCCTTTCTCATATTTAATTCTTCACTTAGCACAACAAGCATATGTAACTCCTGAAGCTGCATGGGCGTCCCCTTTCTCTCTATAAGTTTTTCTTATTCCATATGGTCATTATATAAATTATTGCTTATGAAGGCAAAAAAAATAAGCTGGGCTTCAGCTCATTTTTTTGCGGCATGAATCACTTCATTTAAGCGCTTTAATACAACACGTCGGGTAAATATTCCTTCAAAGACTTGCTCCTCATTTACGACACAAACAAATCCATTATTCGTTACAGCGTGAACACCTTTTAGCACAGGATCTGTCGTTTTAAGTCTAGGGATATCAGTGAGCATAACCTCTTCTACCTTCAGTTGGTCCAGTTTTTCGAATTCAATTCGTTCTAAACCAAAGATCTTATCCATAATCATATTCGTTCCAATTAACCCATGCAGGTGATAAGAAGGATCTAGTACCGGGATGGCTGTATATCCTGTTTTTGTAAGGACCAATAGAGCATGCTCAAGATTATTTCCAATTTGAACATGTGCCACTTTATCTGCATCAATCATATGCTCAGCTACTGTTGACTCAAGCAATTGAGTTGGTTCTATCTCTATCATGTTTCTTCGACCCCTTTTCTCTCAATCATCAATCATACATTCCCCTTTACCATTAAGCATAAACTAAAACGAAATTTGTCGAAAGATTTTTTTCTGCATAAAAAAGATACTCAGCTCCCGAGTATCTAATAGAATGTTAAATCATTATTAATTCTCAAACCTTACTCTGTCATACAATGTGATCAATTGCTTATACGTATTGTCATCGACATTTTTTGTTCCACATTCTATATCATTGATCTCACTGCTTAGTAATTCGACAGCATATTCCTGATTCAGCAATACGTTTAATAATAGCTTTTTCTCTTCTTCATTAAAACGATTTTCGATGACGCTCATCCAACATCAGGCCCCCTGTTTCATATATGCTTTTATATTGATTAGCAGGCTTTTGAATGTCTGCTTCCTCTCTATACAGCTAGAATAAGGAACTAGAATCGAATCGTCAACCGCACGTTTCGACAAGGTTTGGAGAAAAATGACGGAATTTATTTTGTGTATCGATTGGCATAGCAAAATGCTGCGTATGAGTCGGGTTTTATTTTAGCTTCAATTCCCATAGCTGTGATCATTCCGGTCATTTCCTGGATCAGCTCTTTTGTACTTCCTTTTTTGCCAATATCTAAATGGGCTTCAAAACGAAGGTCTGCCCCTTCCTCAGCAAACGGAAGAAGCAAATCCATCAGTTCTGTTAAAGGCCCCTCAAGGATGTCTGCACATACCTTTTGGCTAAACGCTGTCTCTAATGAAATTTTTTCTCTAAGGCTTTGCACGGGCCTCTCGATCACTTGTTGCGTGAGGCAGCCCCAAGCCCCTTTGCCAATCCGGTGGAGATGAATTGCAGTCATAAATCTTGTGACATTTTGATTGACCTGAGAGTCCGTACCAATTGATAACACATAGGCGGATCTAGGGTCTTTTCGAATAAAGTCTTTCATTCTCATGACGACATCAGAAAACGCTAAATGATCTTCAGAAAGATTGTAATAAAAAGAATCACTCACAGAAAGGAACTCCTTTTTCATGGTCTCTTATCCGAAATATGCGCAGAATGATCATCTTCCATTTGTACAATGCGCCTATGATGACACATGTATATTGCCGCAAATAAACGAAGGAATCCTTAGAAAAAACATTTCATACGATTCAGCTTAGGATTGTAAAAGCTCAAAAATCTCAATCGAAATCATATCAATGTTGTCAAATGGGAAAGTGTTTGGCTTATCCCCTTGTTGAAAAACAGTCAATTCAAACGTTTGATTCTTTTCGAAATACTTCACACTACAGATTTTCTCACCGTTCACTTCGAAATAACGCTGTGCCGGCTCGTTTGCAGCTTCTGCTGTCTCTTGAAGACTTTGCAGCCTTGTAATGATACCCATTAATTGTGACATTCTAAAAAAAGACTCCTTTCAAAAAAACAACTCAAGATGAACCCGTATTGATTATACACAAGTCCTACAAAGCATCATACCATAAAGTGTTCTCAGATGATATTTTTCCTCTTGAATTCAAAAAAAGAAAAAGAATCTGTTTTTTTAGTTTGAGTCTTTTTTGTGATCTCATGCACCATGTTTTTATAAACCCGCAGATCTCATTAACCGTTTGGCAATTTCGTCAAAATCCTCTTTGGAAATGCCTGGGGCAAACTCTTCCGGTAATTCTCGATAATCTGGCACAGGTGCTCCTTGCGGGGTGCCCTCAATCACTGTGAGCGGCTTTCCATCAATCGGATGGCTACCTTTCCAAATTTTATTGATATCTTTGTAATCCGTATCACTAAATGTGTACAGTTTTGTATGAATATTTTGGTCTTCAAATTTCCTCGCTGAATCAAAGTATTTGTTGTCGAGGTTTGGAATCGGGAGCATTTTTCCTACATCTACTCCTGTAGCTACCTCAAGCGCCTTTGCATATGCCACAACATGCACACCGCCCCGCACAAGTAAATAACCGATCATCTCTCTTGCTGTAGGATGATCTGTCATTTCATATACGCGCATTTTGTGCGTACGAGCCCCGCATTCAAGGAAGAAATTATGAAGGAGGTCAAGAATCAGGTTGCCGCTTGAGAACACATTCTCTCCGGTCCAAGGTTTTGCCATGGAATCAAACGGATAACCTGTTTGAGCCGTTTGAATAAAATGCTGTGTATTTCGTTTATCGACAGCCGCTTTCATCGGTGTCGTATCTGGGTCTCCTCCATGGGTGGTCCCTGTAATCATGAGATTCACAGCTGTTGTCACAAGTTCTACATGACCGAATTCTTCAGCTGTAATGCTGGATACGAGATCATAAAACGGTTTTAGTTTTCGTTTTCCTCTAAAGTTAAAGGATTGGAACATGTAATTATTTAATGTGGACATTTCACCGAATTTTCCGCCGAGTAATTCTTGCACAGCAGCAGCACCATTTGCATCTGGGTGATCTGGTCTAGGCAAATCAATCAGCAGCCGCTTGTCACGTTTGATCATGACGTTCCCTCCTACCGTCTAACTGTCATCACTTAAGTTGTATGGAAGGATTGGGCTGTCCTATGCATGAGGCGAAGATGAAAAGCACAAAAAAAACTTGGCGGGGGTAGCGCCAAGTTTTTTGGATCTTGATCTGATAGAGGGGTTGGGGAACAGAGAGTAGCTTCTCTCTATAACTAAATGATAATGATTATCAGTTTCATTGTCAACCATTTTTTATTTCTTTTTTTCAATCAAAAAAAGCAGCCTAAAAGGCTACTCAAATTGTTCATGCGATCTTCTCACTGTACTTTAAATTAATCCATCTTGCTCATATAAATAGGCATACGGAAGATCTATAAATAAATACATATCTCCCTCTAACGGGTAAGAAAACGTACGTATCCTCTCACCAGTTTCTAAATCGCTGTAAATATCACTGAAAAATCCTTTCCCGCTCATTCTCATTTGGAGAATATTTGCTAGGAAATAAGGACGCCAGCTCCAGTTTTTCTCAATATATTCAGGCTGAAACAACCATTCATTTTCTTTTTTAAACACATTTCCAGTGATTTGAAAGCCTTCTTCATTACACATATAAATCCGAAAGCTGCAATCTGTTAATTCTAAAGCCAGCTTTTGGATGAGCTCATCATTTGTGCTGCATGATTTTTTTAAGGTCGTGACAGCTTGGTGAATTCGCTTATAAAATGTTTCAGAATGTTCGTAGACCGTTTGAAGTTTCTTTTTCTCATGGGCAATAAATTGCTGGAATTCTTCTCTCAGCTGATCTTTTCGTTTATTGCGGTCGATTAATTCCGCCGCCGGCTCGTGAAGATAGAACCCTTGAAAGTATCTCCCGCCATTTCTCCAAGCATATTGCAGCTGAAAATTTGCTTCAATGTCTTCATAAATTAAAGCCGCCCCTATTTTTCTCGCAAGCAATGAAATGCTGTACAAGACATATTCATAGGAAGGCGAAGGAGCCGATGCCCTTAATGCGTGTAAATCTATTTTTAATAGATCGGGTGAGAGCAAGGCAATCCGGTCAAGATTGCTGCTTTCTTTTCCAATATTCGAGATGGCGATTTTAATACCATATGTACGAAAATACGTTAACGTATGGTAAAGCTGTTCAATATCGCCGCTAAACGTATGCTCTGTAAATTCGATAACAAACCGATTCAGTTGAATGCCCCTTGCTTCATATTCCTTCAAGAGTTCTAATAAGCTTTCACCATGATCTAGCATCAGGATATTGGCATCATGATTAATAAAAATGAGCAAATCATCATCATCTTTTGTGAAAAGATCGAGTGCTTGCGTCAGTACTTTATGATCTACTTCCACTTTATATTCGTCAGGAATAGATGAATCCGTAAAGAAGGAGCCTAGGCTAACTGTTTCAGACTCGAGCTTCATTCTTCCTAAAATCTCATAGCCTATCACTTTTTGCTCTTCCGCACTGAATATCGCTTGATAGTGCGGGAAAACATCTTCAATATTCGTTAAAATATCCAATGGATCGACCATTTTCATCACCTGCTTCTCTCTTTGTGTGATTATAACACATCAAAAGCAGGTCTTACATCGTCATTCAAAATGGGGATTGGTTGAGCCATTGCCCTCCATCCATTGTGATACAATCGCCATTTATATAAGACGCTTGTTCAGATAATAAAAAGCTTGCGAGTTCTGCGATTTCCTCTGGTGTGCCCAGTCTGCCAAGAGGAACACTATCTAATGTTCTTTGCGCTGCCTCTTCCGATTCCCATAGTTTATCCGCACCGCCTGTTCTCTCGATTGGACCTGGCGCGATGGCATTGACGCGAATTCGATATTGCTTTCCCCACTCCACTGCAAGCGTTCGAGTGAGGGATAAAACGCCTGCCTTTGCTGCTGCTGAATGCGCCACCCCTACACCAGCACCCCATGCATAGGTTGCCACCATATTGACCATACTTCCCCTTTTCTTTTGACGAATCCAGTAATTGCCCACCGCATGACTGCAAAAAAATGTTCCATTTAATACAATATCAATGACAGCCTTCCAGCCGTTTGGAGATAGTTTTTCTGCTGGAACCAAAAAGTTTCCTGCAGCATTGTTAATCAGAGCGTCCACATCACCAAATGTATCTACAGTAAATTTGACCATTTGATCAGCATCCTCTGGGTTTCGCACATCCATTTGGAAGTAAGCGATCGAGCCGCCATTTTGTTTGATTTCATTTGCTACCTTTTCTAACGTTTCTTCTGTTCTTCCCGTAATCACGACATTCCAGCCTTCATGTGCCAAGTGGACAGCCATCGCCTTCCCCATTCCGCTTGATCCTCCTGTGACAATCACTGTTTGTTTCGTCATTTGTTCTCCCCCTCTGTGATTTTGAATGACTATTCATTCATTATTTCCTATCATATCATGATTGACCCTAGATGCACCATATGGGAGATTCTTTAAATATGATGCTATACTTAATTTTATTTATAAAGGAGTCTTATATGAAGCAACTTTCTCGGAGACAGTTTTTAAAAGGAGCAGCTGGTGCGAGCATTCTCGGTTTTTTAGCTACAACATGTGGGTATGGATATGCCAGATACATCGAACCACGCATGATTGATACCGTGTCAATGACCATTCGGGATGCTCAGCTTCCAGCTTCATTTGATCAGTTTAAAATTGCTCAATTTAGTGATGTTCATTTAAGTGATACATTTCCTGCGAAGGAATTAGAATCCGTCGTGAAGCAAATCAACGCTGAATCTCCAGACCTCATTGTATTCACAGGGGATCTCGTTGATTATCAAGCATCGATTGAAGAGCATGAAAAAGCAAAAGCCTATTTGACTAAGCTACATGCCCCGTTTGGTAAGCTCGCGATATGCGGTAATCATGACTACGGACCATTTGGCATTGATCTTTATGAGAAAACGATGGAAGATTGCGGTTTTACAATATGTAAAAATGATGTGTTTCCATTAGAAAAAGAAGGGGCACATATTCAGATTGCGACGATGGATGACCTGATGATGAGTGTGCCGGATTATGACCTGATGAAGCGGGAAGTATCATCTGATTTATTTACCTTGCTGCTCGTACATGAGCCTGATGCAGCATTAGAGCTGGATACAACCCCTATTAACTTGCAGCTTTCTGGACATACCCATGGCGGACAGGTGCAGCTTCCTTTCTATGGACCCATTCTCACAGCACCTTTCGGCCATACATATGTGGAAGGTTTATACGGTAGTTATCAGCACCGAATCTATGTCAACCGCGGACTTGGGACAACAAGATTGCCGCTTCGATTTTTAGCCAAACCTGAATTAACCTTTTTCACCCTCTCTTCTCGCATTTAGACAGAAGCCAAACCGCTTCTTTTTGCATATAGATAATCAAAGATCTTTCTCATGACAAATGTTAGGAGAAACCTTCCTTAGCCTGATTCCGTCCATATATATAGCAAGTGACGGGCATCTTGGCTTCTTTTATTTGAGCAAAAGGAGTGTCCTTTGGTGCTGCGATATACGGTAAAACGCGGAGAAACGCTTGCTTCTATAGCGCTTGATTTTCGAACAACAACAGATGCTTTAAAGGCTGCAAACCCTTCACTGCAAGGTCAAGAGCCGGTACAAAATGAGGTCATCACCATTCCTGGTCTGCCCGATCCAAATACGATCCCTTACCGCATCTCTGTTTCGATTTCTAGGAAACGTCTCGTCTTGTTTTCTGGATCAGAGCTGATTCGGTCGTATCCGATTGCAACAGGAAGAATTTTAAATATGACACCGACAGGTTCTTATTATATTGTGAACAGACAGCCAAACCCAGGAGGTCCCTTTGGCGCCTATTGGCTGAGCCTCTCAAAAGTTCATTACGGCATCCACGGTACGAATAACCCGTCTTCAATTGGTAAAGCTGTGTCTAGTGGATGCATTCGTATGTATAATCAGAATGTCATCGAACTTGCTTCAATCGTTCCAAATGGAACACCTGTGACCATTAGCCAGTAGTAGAAATCAATTGTATGAATGCTTAAAATTTTATATGATATAAAGTGGGATCTTCAGGTTAAGGAGCGTATTTATGGATATTTTTAAAAACAGAAATTTTGTTCGTCTCTTTTTTGCAGCACTTGCTTCGCAAATGGGGACAACAGTCGGCAATATGGCGTTTGCCTTTTATTTGCTCGATCATTTTAGTCATCAGCCCGCCTATGCCACATTAGCAGAGCTCATGTATTCACTTCCAACGATCTTTGTCTTTTTTATGGTCGGTGTCGTAGCAGATCGTTTTGATCGTAAAAAAGTCGCAGAGAATTGCGATTGGATACGAGCTGGGCTGACGATTGTTTTATTCATTGTTATTTATTTTAATTCACTTCCACTTATTTTCTTGATCTTGTTTATACGAAGTGCCATTACGAAGTTCTTCTATCCAGCTGAAGCCTCTCTCGTTCAGGCGATTTTAAATAAAGATCAATATGCAAAAGCCGCTGGCTTAAATCAAATGCTGTTTAGTTTATTCATGGTATTTGGTGTTGGAATCGGTGCGATTATGTATAAGACAATTGGACTTCATGGTGCCATTACCATCGATTTAATCAGTTTTATTGTGTCAGGCATCCTGATTCGTTCATGTAACATTCCAATTGAAGCACGTCAGCCAAATGGACAAGCAGGTTGGAGAGGCATGACCATTAAAACGTCTCTAAAAGATTTTAAAGAAGGCATTCTTTACATTGTAAAAAATAAATTATTGGCTTCTTTAATTTTTGGCTTCTTTGTTTTTGGTCTAGTCAATGGCGCATTTGCTGTACTTCCGATGTTTACAATGAAATATGGCCTTTCACCAGACCATTTTGAACTGCATACATCCTTCTTTACGATCGCGATCGGTGCAGGTCTACTTGTTGGCAGCTTAATGGGCTCTGTTCTCGCTAAAAAAGTAAAGATGCAATATCTCATGTCACTTCCAATTTTGGTTGCAGGCATTCTGATTTTTGTACTTGGTTCCACGCATACACTATGGTTGTTTTATGTCACATCATTTGTCATTGGTACATGCATTGGTCCAGTCAACATTGTCATTGGCGGCTGGCTGCCGAGAATCGTCCACCCTCGTTTGATGGGACGTGTGTCAGGTTGGGTTGATCCACTTACCATGTTTGCTCAATCCATGACATTAGGTTTGATTGCGGTACTATTTCCAAAACTCATTACAAACGTTTCTTATATTTATTACGGAATGGGCGTTATTATTTTACTCGTTTTCCTTTTTTACTTCTTTACACTGCCAAAGTTCAGCAGAGAAGCTGACGACTTAGATGTGCAGCGTGAACTTAAAGGACAGGGAGCGCAATAAATGAAGCGAAAAGGACTTTCTTCTATAGAAAGTCCTTTCAGACCGTAGACAAACCCCACCTTTACTTCAAGTAAAAGTGGGGTTTTCACTTTTTTTGAAAAAACATCATGTGTTTTACGCTGGACATGGTACTTTCCATGTCCAGTTTGCTAGCTTTTTAAGGTTCATGGCAGCGAAAGTAAGCATCGCTTGCATTGAAACTTTTTTTAGTCCACGAAGTTTCGTCCAACGCATACCATGCTTTTCTTTTGCATCCGCAAAAACGCGTTCAATCGTTTCTTTCCGTTTTGCGTAGATGCTCTTATTTATTTCAGTAAGTCTCAGATTTTCTGCTTCATCTAGGTAATCCTGCCAAATATGCCGATGAATTTGTTTGGTGTGGTTTTGACTTTGGGTACAGTTATCTAAAAACGAGCAGGACTTACATACTTCTGAATCGGACGCATATTGCTTATAACCTTCTCTAGTCGTTGTACGATAAGAGAGAATTTGCCCGTTGGGGCAAATGTAACAATCAAAATATGCATCGTATACGTATTCATTCTTTTTCAAATAACCAGCTTTTGTTCTTGGACGAGTGTATGGCATGACAGGTCTTATCTCTTGATCCATTAAGAACTTAGCGATGTAAGGTGTTTTATATCCCGCATCTACTGCGACTACATTTGGTTTTCCGACTTTCTCTGTCACCTTTGATACGAGTGAATCCAACATACGACTATCATGAACATTTCCGCCTGTGACCAGCGAGCCTAAAATAAATCCTTTTGAATCACAAGCTGTATGAAATGAATAAGCAAATGACTTTTCACGTTCATCCTTTACATAATAGCCACTCTCTGGGTCAGTTGTACTGACTTTCATTTCTTTTTTCTTCTCTTTATTCTGTAGGGGTAACGGCTTTTTTCCATGTTCCTCACGATCAACATTGATCTCCTCATGAAGCTGATTTTGATAACTTCTCGTCTCTACCCGAACGATTTTCTTTTCAAGTTTTTTCTTATTGGCATTCGCTTTGACATGAGTGGAATCAATAAAGGCAATAGACGGGTCAACGAACCCTTTTTTCATCGCTTCTCTTAAGATTCGGTAAAAAATTTGTTCAAATAAATCTGTATCGTGGAAGCGTCTCACGTAGTTTTTACCGAAGGTAGAAAAGTGCGGAATTTTCTCCGAAAACCCATATCCAATAAACCAACGATAAGCCACGTTGGTTTCAATTTCTTTAATGGTTTGACGCATAGAGCGAATACCAAATAGATATTGGATTAAGACCATCTTAATGAGAACAACAGGATCAACACTTGGTCTACCATTATCAGAACTATAATGATCTTTGACAAGATCATAAATGAAGTCGAAATCGATTGCTTGTTCAATTTTCCGCACAAGATGATCTTCAGGCACTAATTCATCTAAAGCCACTACTTCTAATTGATTTCTTCTTTCTTCTTCACGTTTCGATAACATGTTTATCCCCCACAGATTATTGTTATTACCCTTATTATACAAAAAAGCTTGTAGACTTTGTCTACAAGCTGAAAGGACTTTCTTCTATAGAAAGTCCTTTTTGTATGCCTGAAACATAAATGGCGCTTATTTTTTCTGCTCATCGAAATGAGTGGAAGCAAAATGAATGATTCTTTCAACTGCATAAATGCTAATAAATAGGATGAGAAATAGAAGCAAAGGATGAATCGGCCGATCGTCTATCACGTACACAATGCCTCCAACGACAAGTGCGACAAATAAAGGAGTTAACATATCTTTCAATCCTCACAGTCCTTTCTGTTCTCATTAACTTTAATCTCCTTATCTTATAACATATTTTACTTTTTATGAAATAAAAGGAACGTGTATAAAATCGCAATATTTTTAATTAAAAATCTTTACATCATTAGAAGTTTTATAGTAGGATAGTCAGGTTGGAGGTGAGGGGTATGCTAAAAAGTTATTATTTTATTCATACAAAAGATGATCAAGGGCAGTATGTTGTACATACAGAGGATTGTGCATTTTTAGGTGATGCTTCAAGCCGTAAATTGATTGGTCTGCACATGAATGGCGAAAGTGCCATTGATGAAGCTAAACAAATGACGAATGAAACTGATTTTAATGGTTGCTTCTATTGCGCTTATTCAAGTCATAAGAAATAGACCTTATAATGAAACGATATGTTCAACATGTTGTCTGGCATATGGTAAAGTTTCAGATGCAAAATGAATACAATTGAGAAACTACCCATTTATTTAAAATAGGTAGTTATCATGAACTAATAGTTCACTTCATATATATTTGATTCAGTCAATTATTATACGCTTCTTGCAATGAACGTCTCTTCTCCTTTGTCCATTAACGCAAATCGCCACGCGATCACAAGTTATGTGAAGCATATGTTTCAAAGAATGAATATACAACACCTTTAGCATATATAAAATGAAATATACCGCATTCTTTCCACCTGAAAAATCATAGTCTTTGCTGATCATTCTGCCATTTTTATTGTCAACCAAGTTTTAGACTCGTCCTGAACGGTTATTGTAGATAAGAGAGGTATAGGAGTCCTATCGCTTTTTACAATATCTCTATTTGCAATTTACTAATAAAAACGTATAATTTATACTAAGCACAGGAAGACGAAAGACAAAGGAGAGAAAAAATGGACGATTATGCTCATACTAAAGACATAGAACCTACAGCAGAAAACATCGCAAAAGCCATTTATACTGTTAACCGCCATGCTAAAACCGCACCAAATCCCAAGTTTCTTTATCTTTTGAAAAAACGTGCGCTGCAAAAACTGTTGCAAGAAGGTAAAGGAAGAAAAGTGGGCCTACATTTCTCTAACAATCCCAAATATAGTCAACAACAGTCCGACGTGCTGATTGAAATTGGAGATTATTATTTTCACCTGCCACCAACCAAAGAAGACTTCGAATTTTTGCCACACTTAGGAAATTTAAATCAGTCATATCGCAATCCGAAAGCGAATATGTCATTAAACCGAGCAAAGCAACTGCTTCAAACGTATGTCGGTTTAAAAGAAAAACCTACCGCCACAAAACAAAAACCACATTATACAAAGCCCGTCTTCAAACGACTCGGGGAAAGTTATTTTTAAACAAAAAAACCACTCATGACGAGTGGTTTTTTGTTTAAATAATAAAGTGATCAACTTTTTCAATCAGTTGATGAATTTCTGGCTTACTAATTTGATCATCTGCACCAATTGTTTCCCCTTTATGGCGTAAATCTTCAGTGATTAATGAAGAGAAGATAAGAATCGGTATAGAACTCGTTAAAGGATTTTCCTTCAACAATTTCGTTAATCGGTGACCATCCATTTTAGGCATTTCAATATCTGTAATAATCATATCAATTTCTTCTGTCACAGTAATTCCTTTGCTCACAAGGTCCATCACGTGGTCATATGCCTGTTTCCCGTCTTCAAAGGTCACAATGTTTTTATAGCCTGCTTCGGTTAATTCATTTGTTAATAAACGCATGAGAAGCGGAGAGTCTTCAACGACATAAAGCTTCTTCCCTGTTCTTCTCTCGTCTTTCTCACCGTCAAACATATGATACGTTTCTACGCCAGAAGCGGATTCAATATCATAAATGATTTTCTCGTAATCTGGAAGGAAAATCATTTTTTCATCAAGCTTAATGATACCGGTTAAATGACGGTCCATTCCTTGATTGAGTGCAGTTGGCTTTTCAATCTCTTCCCAGCTGACGCGGTGAATTTGTGATACCGTTCCTGTATGGAACACAAATTTCCGTTGGTTGAATTCAGTCACAATATATTTCTCTTGTTCTGACTGATCTGACTCGACATTAAAAAAGGAAAATAGATTGATGACTGGTAAAATCTCGCCTCGTAAACTAATCATCCCTTCTACATCTTGGTGAGAGTGCGGTACTACCGTCACCTCAACCGGCTGAATGATTTCTCTTACTTTCATGACGTTAATGCCGAATTGATTTGAACCAATTTCAAACTTCACAATTTCCAATTCATTGGTACCAGAGTCAAGTAAAATTTCTTGTTTGTTTAAAGCCACGGAAATCCCTCTATTCTTCAATATAAGATTGTACTTTTTATATCGGCAGCATAGGTAAAAAGTTGACGTTTCTTTACGCTTTCTCTCGTACGAATTGATGAATCACAAGTCCTATCGCTGCAAGAATGAGTAAAGACCCTAGCGCAAGGCGGCTTGCGAAATTTCCGTGCTCTGCAAACAGCAGAGTGACTGAGCCATAAATGATAGGACCAATAATGGAAGACACCTTTCCTGAGAATGCAAAGAGACCAAAAAACTGTCCTCTTTTTTCCTTTGGTGTCAGCTCAATAATCAATATTCGTGATGCCCCCCAGCTTGCGCCGAGTGAAATTCCAAATAAACTGCCGGCCACCCAGAAGACCCATTCCGTTGTGGCTGTCACAGCCAGAATCAGAGCAACGATCAAAATCACATACACGACTGTAATCGAGCGCTTTGCCCCAATCGCTTTTGTGATATATCCAAATAGAAAGGAACCAATGATACTTGAAATGGTCGACACAAGATAAAGCAGAATAAATTGCCCAGCGGTAAAGCCAATAATGATTTTGGCATACACCGCCATCATCGCAATCGCTGTCTGTAAGGCATCATTCATAAAAAAGAAAGCAATCATAAAAATAAAAGCCGGCTTGTAATGCTTCATCTCTTTAAACGTGCGAATAATTTCTTTATACCCGCTGAAAAATGACGCCTTTTTCTCTTGCTGCGGCAGCGGTTGAGGGTCTTTTACAAAAAAGAGAAATGGCAGGAAAAAGAGAAAGAATAATAGCGCTGTCGGAATAAATGCTTCATGAAATTGGTCATTGCCAACAAGTAAATAAACTGTGAGACCAACGAGTGTCCCTAAATAACCAACGGCAATGCCAAATCCAGAAATAAGCGGTATGTCATCCTTTGTCCCAAGATCGGGCAGGATGGTGTCATAAAACACTAGGCTCGAGTGATAAAAGAATTTTGCAATCACAAACAAGGTGACCACGACTAATAAAGAGACAGGAAGCCCAAACCATTCGCTTGAGAAATCAATTCCAGCAAAGATCCCCATTAAAAACGTACAAGCTATACATATTAGAGTAAACACTGTGATGTAGCGCTTCTTTTTTCCTGTCCGATCGATCAGGACTCCGTATAATGGTGTGAAAATGACGAGAAAAAAACTGGCTAATGCATTTGCATAAGAAATAAATGTACTAGCGATCTGATCCATTCTCGCACTGTCTCCGATCGTTTCTTGCAAGTAGAATGGGAAGAAAATGGTGATCATATTCGATGAAAATATCGTATTTGCAAAGTCATACAATGCCCAGGCCAAAATGGGTGCTGTCAAAAACAGCCCGAAGCCTGCCCCTTTTTTCTGCATGGTCTTTTTCCCTGTTTTCAATCGTTTGTCTCCCTTCCCTGCCTGATTTTTCACTATCATTCTATTTTATGTCATGCGTCCCTCTTCCATACAAGCAATCTATAGAAAAAGCACCTCTTACGAATGTGCAGAGGTGCTTTTTTTCATTATTTCTTCACAACAATGGTACTTGCGATTAAATCGTGAAGTGCTTGTTTTTTCTCTGTGAAGAAGGCAATGATGTAGCCAATATATAAGATTGGAGACAAAAAGCCTTTTGCAAAGAAGCGACCTGTTGCACGGCCGAATGTCACTTTTTCGCCCGTTACTCTTGTCACTTTAATCCCAAGAGCCATCTTACCAAGCGTTCCTTGCAGTTTTGATGATTCCATGATGGCGTAATAAAGCCATGTCACCACGATACCGACCAAGATCGCTCCTATGTAGAAAAAGATAAGTCCCATAATCACTGCCCAGTCCTCATCTGTCATAACAGTTGTTGAATAGTAATAGCTGTCGTCATCCATCATCATTGCTGCCTCAGGACTAGAGACAAAAAAGAGTGTTGCCAAAATAAACATGACAAAAGAATATGGTACGCCGATGATAATACCATCTAAAAGATGTGCAAGAAAACGATAACCTACGCCTGCTAGTTCAGGATGCTTCTTTTCTTGAATGTGTGGTTCTGTTATGTTTGTTTCCATCCTATTTCTCCTTTATTATGTATGTTTTCTATAAATTTCTTATAATCTTCGTTATTATATCCTATGAATATCGCAAGATCAATGTAACTTTACACTTTTACATATATTTTAGATCATGTCGTCCTCAATGATTTATGTGAATAAATACTGAAAATTTGTGAAAATCATGGCACTTCTAGTTCTTTTACCTCCGGATTTTTTAACATTTTGTGATATTTTTGTCTTGTTTCCATTCTGCTGTTGACAATCGTTCTTCACATGGTACAATAGTCAAGGATTTTTTAAAGAAAGGTGTTCATGATGGGAACTGTCGTACTATTAAAGAACAATGAAATGACTGTAATTGAAGATATTTGCGAAGCTGATTTTTTAGACATGAAGCATGATTTGTCAAATGATGATACAGCTTATGTCTCTTGGTATGAAGATTACGATACTGCTTATGGATATTGATTTCATTTCATAGATGAAGCGTAAAAAAGGCGATACAACCTAAGGTGGTTGATCGCCCTTTTTACGTTTGCGTGCTTCTTTCACTTTCAGGTTCTACATGAATAAAGATTTGTGCATGCGGAAATTCTTTCTCAATCTTCTCCTCAATTCGATCACATAATTGATGAACATCTTCAATTGTTGTTTTGCCATCTACAATCAAATGAAAATCAATATACTCCTCTGCACCCGATCGTCTTGTTCGAAAGTCATGATATTCGATAAACTCTTGACTGAATCCTTGAATGATTGCTTCGATCGATTGTTCTTCCTCGGGCGTTAGCCGGGCGTCTACGAGCGGCGGGAAGGCTTCTTTCATGAGCTTAAACGCTTCACGCATAATAAAGAGAGCAAGTATCATTCCAATGATCGGATCTAGGAAATACCAGTCGGTTAATGCGACAAGCAATAAACTGAATGCCACCCCTAATGACGTATACACATCTGTTAACAGGTGCAATGCATTCGATTTCATGGCGACAGAATGGACCCTTTCCGCCTCTTTGTTCACAACCTTCGATACGATTAAATTGATCATCGCGCCTATTAGCATCACCACAATGCCAAGTACAGGCAGCTTGACTGGCTCTGGATGCATTAATTTGTGAACACATTCGTAGATGATCCAAATGCCAGCAACAAAAATCAGTAAGGTCTCAATCGTTCCAGAAATATTTTCGACTTTTCCGTGTCCATACGGATGTTTAGAATCTGCTGGCTTCCTTGAAATACGAACAGAGATAAATGCAATAAAAGATGCCATTAAATCGAGAAAAGAATGAATGGCTTCTGATAACACCGCAACAGATCCAGTGAGCAGACCTACAATGATTTTTAAGATGACAACAAATGTGTTACTCATCACGGATAGAAACGCTATTTTCGATGTCTTCGCTGATTGTTCCATTTATCGTCCTCCTTTAGGAGATCGTATGTCTATGAAAGCACTTCCCATGACTTAATTCTCTCGTTCTTTCAGTTTACACAATTTTGCCGTTTTCTAATCATGTTCATCGCAGCCTGTATTTTCTCGTGAGGTTACGCTATAATAAATGTTGCTCTTTCTTCAATATATCACTCATGCTGTGATGAATAGGAGAATAGACTACAGATAATGATATCCAGTGCCTTTCGCAGGTGACATTTATGCAGTGAATGGTAAAATAGGATAAAAACATAAATTTTTAAGGTGATGAGAAATGGAGCATTTGCTGAATCCAAGAGTAAAGGATATTGAAATTTCAGGCATTCGAACATTTTCAAATCTTGTATCGTCATATGAGGATGTCGTTTCTTTGACGATAGGCCAGCCCGATTTTTATACGCCGCATCATGTCAAAACAGCTGCCAAAGCAGCCATTGATGAGAATTTCACCTCCTACACACACAATGCTGGTTTCCTAGAGCTAAGACAAGCGATCCAGCACTACATCAAGAAGAAGGTCAATCTTGATTATGAGGCTGAGTCAGAGATCATTGTGACCACAGGTGCAAGTCAAGCGATTGATGCTGCGTTTCGAACCATTTTGTCAGAGGGTGACGAAGTGATTTTACCTGGACCTGTCTACCCTGGCTATGAACCGATCATTCGAATGAGCGGGGGGAAGCCCGTACATATCGACACAACGAATGCTGGCTTTAAATTAAATGCCAAGCTGATTGAGGATGCATTAACGGAAAAGACAAAGTGTGTTGTGCTTCCTTATCCTTCAAACCCAACTGGTGTCACGCTTTCAGAAGAAGAATTGAAAGAGATTGCCCAGCTCCTTGAAGGGAAAGACATCTTTATTTTATCCGATGAAATCTATAGCGAGCTAACATTTGACCGGCCGCATCATTCAATCGCTTCTTTCTTAAAGGAACAGACCATTGTGATTAACGGACTGTCTAAGTCTCATAGCATGACCGGTTGGAGAATTGGCTTTTTATTTGCTTCAGCTCCAATTGCTAAACATGTATTAAAAGTACATCAATATAACGTGTCTTGTGCCTCGGCTGTCTCACAAAAGGCGGCACTTGAAGCTGTGACAAATGGTGTGGATGATGCACTTATCATGAGAGAGCAATATAAGAAAAGACTCGATTATGTTTATGATCGGCTCATTTCTATGGGGCTTCCGGTCATTAAACCTTCTGGCGCTTTTTATATTTTTCCATCCATTGAATCGTTTGGGATGAGTTCCTTTGATTTTTGTATGGAGCTGTTAGAAAGTACAAGACTGGCTGTTGTACCAGGGTCTGCTTTCTCTCCACTCGGCGAGGGGTATGTGCGTCTATCCTATGCTTATTCACTTGAAACACTGAAAGAAGGACTTGACCGCCTTGAACAATTCGTTCTTGAAAAACGTTCCATTCATTTAACAGACTGAAACAACGGCTCCTCCTGCCGTTGTTTTTATTTTGCAGGAAACATGATGTGAAATGCGGTGCCCTTTTCTGGATGACTGTCCACACGGATCGTCCCGTTGTGATTTTCTAAAATATTAAATGTCACCATAAGCCCTAGCCCAGTCCCTTTTTCCTTTGTCGTTAAAAAGGGCTCTCCTATTCGCTTCATAACCGATTCAGGAATGCCGATCCCTTCATCACGAATGGTGACGTGAATTCCGTCTCTTTCTGCTTTGGCAGTAATGTCAACCTTCCCTCCATCCGGCATGGATTCTACGGCATTTTTGATTAAATTGATAAACACCTGCTTGAGCTGATTTTGGTCCCCGTTCATCAGGAGACCCTCTTCTATCTCACTCGTGTTCATTAAAATGCCATTTAAATTCGCTTGTGTTTCTAATAAAGCCGTGACTTCGCTGATGATTTTTTTCAAATCTAGTGTCTGCATCGATGCCGTTTGCTGCGGTTTTGCCAGCATGAGCAGCTCGCTTAAAATAATTTCTATCCGGCTCAGTTCAGAAAAAACAATCTCGAAATATTGATCTCGATCTTTCGTTTTCGGTTTAATGAGCTGCAAAAAGCCTTTGATGGCAGTTAATGGGTTCCTGATCTCATGTGCAATGCCCGCAGCCAATTGGCCTGCGATCGATAATTTTTCAGATCGAAGCATGAGCTCTTCTGTCTGCTTACGTTCGGATATATCTCTTAAAATAATTTGAACGGCTGTTTCTCCAAAAAATGTAGTTGGGATACATACCATTTCCGTATAAATCAGCTTGTGTTTAAACGTATGACAGCTCATCGTGACAATCTCAGAATCTGAAGCTCTTTCAATAATACGTGATATGCTCTTTTTCACTTTTTGCTGGTCACATGAATGGATTTGATGGAAAATATCTTTTCCTATTAATTTATCGTAATGCTCGGCTTCAAATAATTTAATGCCTGATTCATTCATAAACACCCATTTGTGATCATGAATGACTGCAATCGTATCAATGGAGTTTTGGATAAGCAGCTGATACCGCTCCCGGCTTTTTTGCAGAACGGTTTGGAATTTCTTACGGGATGAGATGTCTACTAACAGTAAAAGCTCTGCCCGCTGATTTTGATAGATTGTTGGTGATGATTTCACTTCAATATGAATGCTACTCCCATCTTTCCGCTTCCAAATCTGTTCAATCATTCCGACTGGAAGACCTTCTTGTAGCCTCGTAATTCGGCTTCTCACAATGTCATGGTACTCCTCAGCAATAAAGTCAAATGCAGTTTTGCCGATCATGTCATCTCTTGTACTGACCCCCATTAATTGAAGCATCGCATCATTCGCATAAACAATTTCCCCTAAAATCGTAATACATAACGGATTTGGCAGCATGGCAATCAATTGTTCAGCTTCACTAACATGTTGGAAAGCCGGCAGACTGCCTAACGACTGTTCTGACACTTCTGATGTTGTTTGAAATGCTGCTTTTTGCGGTTCAGCGTCTAGTACCCTCATTTTTAGGATCATTTCTCTACTTAATTCACTGTCTAACTCATCACAAGCAACAAAATCAATACTAGCTTCAATCCATACAGCTGTTAGATCACTTCTAAGCAGCCTAAAGTGGCAAATCTCTAGCATGTGCTGATTGTAGAAATAACTCTCGACGAGAAATTGATCTTCGGTATGAACAAAGTCTTTCAAAAAACACCCTAGTAAATCCTTTTGTTCATAGAGCAAAAGCTGCTTACAGTTAGAAGAAATGTAGAGAAAGCGGCCATTGGAAGAAAGAACGGCATGTAAATCGATATTCGAATAAAGGTGATTCGAATCTTTCATTTTTTGTTCCATCGTCGTCCGACCCTCCTTTTCATTTTTTAGGGTTGTCCTTAGATTGATGTATAAAAAAGATTCGCTAGAAAACCCGTATTTTCCTTCCGTCATCGAGGGAAACGTCCATATTTTCAGCAAAAAAGAGCACATTCTCTTGCTGTGCTCTCTGCTGTTTACTGCTTTTCGTATTTCTTTTGTAATTCAACGTACTTATCAACAATTTTACTTGGGATGGTTTTAATGACGGAATCTTTGTCTGAGACATAAGGTGCCACGACACTAAAAGCCACTTTTGGATTGGACGATGGATAATATCCTCCAAAGGTTAAATTGTACGTGGCATTTCCCCACCAGCTGCGGTTGGCACCATAGTAGAAGGTTTGGGCTGTGCCTGTTTTTCCTGCGACATCATGCTGACCAAAACGGCCTGCGGCAGTACCGCCGGTCGATGTGACCATTTTCAGTCCCATTTTGACGCGGTCAATATCTGCTTTCGAGTTGTTAATTGTATTCAGCACTTTCGGCTCATATTTTTTCACAACTGGGCCGACTTCATCTTTCTTCGTTGGAAGATGAACGCTTTTCACTACTCTTGGCTGAACGCGATTTCCACCATTGGCGATCGTCGACATGTACTGCGCCACTTGAAGTGGTGTATACGTGTCATACTGGCCAATTGCTTCATCGAGCAAAAGTCCGCCGACCGTCTTCGGATGTGTCTGCATCCCGCTTGATTCCTGCGGCAAATCGATCCCTGTTTTCACGCCAAGACCGAATTGCGCATAGTAGTTTCTCATTTTTTGCAGGTGCTCAGGTCGTGCTGGTAATGGACCATCCTTTTGATAAGTAATGCCCGCCATTCTCATCGCTACTTGGAACATGTAGACGTTGGAACTTTTTTGGAGTGCTTGAATGTCGTTGACCCATCCAAGATCTTTGTAAGACCTCTTCGGTTTTCCCCCACTTCCTGCAAAAAAGAGCGGTGTATCCATATAGGATTGGTTATGTGACATTCCGTCCTGATAACCGCCAAGTACTGTGGCTCCTTTGACTACAGAGCCCATTTCGTACTGGGTCGTAAATGTTCCGATGGCATAATCGGTGACGTCTCTACCGTCCATTTTCTTGCCAGACATCGCAAGAACATCCCCAGTGTGAGGGTCCATCATCACGACAAATGCGCGGTCCATCATATAGTTTCTCGCACTAGCGGATCTAAGCTCTGATTCGACGATCTTGTCGACTTCCTTTTGCAACTCCATATCAAATGTCAGTGCCAGATCAAGTCCTCTTCGTCCCTCTGTCCGCTTAATTTCATCGAGCAGCTTCCCGCCAACCTGTGTATATTGAATGGTCGCTTTCTCTGGATTTAGAAAATCCTCGTATTGATACTCTAAATAGCTCTTTCCTACTCGGTCATTACGTGAGTAACCTCTAGCCATATAGTAATCTTCACGCTCTTTTATAATCCCTTGCTCTGGTGTAGTCACACCGCCAAGCACATTATAAAGGGTTTTCTCATACGGATATTTTCTTGTCCAATCATTGATAACATTCACACCGGGCAGCTCATCAAGATGCTCTGACACAAGTGAAATCTCTTCATAGGTCAAACTGACAGATGATGTCTGCTTTGACTCTTTTGTTTCATCGAGTAGAGCAACTTTTTCGTCCCCTTTTTTCTCTTCATTTGGGTCCATTGCTTTCACGATTTGAGGCTCAAAGGCATATCCGCCTGTAAACCTGCGATAGATCGCTGCAACTGCTTTTTCCTCTGCATTTTTTTCGATCGCCTTGACTTCTTCCTTAGGCACGCGCTCTACTTGAAGCGGATAGACATCTTTTGCTTTAAGTTTCTTTTGCTCTGCTTTTGAAATGAGCTTATCCGCTTCTTTCGGATGGCTTGCCAGCCAAAAATCTCGAATATCACGCTCTCTTAAAAAATTAGTATCCATTTTTATATAAGTCGCAAGTTTTCTTGCTACTTTAATCTTATCCTCCGCTTTCACACCGCTTTCTGATGTATAAACAATGGCAGGTACACTTTCATTATCAACGACGACTCTTCCTCTTGCGTCATACATTTTTCCTCTCGGGGACGGGTATGATGCTGTTTTGACCTCTGTTCGGTTTGCCTGCTTTTTATAATCCTCACCATTGACGATCTGCAGCACACCAAGCTTGATCACAAGTACAGCAAATAAACTAAAGACAGCGAAGAAAAAGAGATTAATCCTCCAGGCGTTCCGGCGCTTGATTTTTTTCTGCTCGGCACCACCTTGATGCTGTTTCTCTCCCACTTATGTAGCTCCTCTCATCCTTTCAATCTTTTACAATTACCACTCATTATTGTAACACTTTTGTAATAGTTGTTACAGCGAAACAAGTGAAAAAAAGCTGTCAATCCCTATTATGCAAAAAAATATACTAACACTTTAAAATATTGGTATGTTTATGTCGTTTTCATTAAATGGTAGAATTCCCTATCCTTTGATATGAGGCGGGTTTTTTTGTGACTTTAACAAAAATGACAAACAGGCATTGTCAATGGAGGATGCTGGTACGTTTATAACAAAAAGTCCATGTTATGATTTTCTGTGAGAAAACAAAACAAAGATTTTAGGAGGAGTTACAATATGAAGAAGAAATCATTCTTTTTTTCAGCGCTAACGGCTGCTGCACTCATCACGTTCACCGGGGGACATTCAGCTGATGCGAAGGAGCTTAACCTGAAACAAGTGATACAAGTACAGCATCAAACCATTGATCTTCATACATTAGCTGCAAAATTACATATCTCTTCAGATGTAAACAAGCTAAGCAAGTCGAATCAAAAAGAGATCGAAGCTCTTTTAAACAAGCTGATCAAAAGTGGTCAACCTGTTACTGGCACAAAAGTGGTGAAAGAAGTAAACAAAGCAAAAAATGAACAAAAACAAGAATCAGTGAAAAAACCTACTGCTTCTAAACCAAGTACACCAGCAAAACAAAACACAAATAACAATACAAAAGCTGACCAAAAAGACACAACGGCAACAAAAGCAGACAGCAGCTTGAATGCATTTGAAAAAGAAGTCGTTGAGCTTACAAACAAAGAGCGTGCAAAACAAGGATTAAAAGCACTTTCTGTTGATTCAAAATTAAGCAAATCTGCTCGCGCAAAATCTCAAGATATGAAAGATAAAAACTATTTCTCTCATACAAGCCCAACTTACGGATCTCCATTTGATCAAATGAAGCAATTCGGGATCACTTACAAAACAGCAGGTGAAAACATTGCCCAAGGTCAAAGATCTCCTCAAGAAGTGGTAACTGCTTGGATGAACAGTGAAGGTCATAGAGCCAATATCTTAAACAAAAACTATACACATATCGGTGTTGGCTATGTGAAATCTGGCAACTACTGGACGCAGCAATTCATCGGAAAATAAGAAGATCAATAAAACCTGTCCCTAAGTGGGACAGGCTTTTTTATTTCACCCATAATTTATATATACTCTGTGTGCCGCTGTTTTCTTCTCCCTGCTCACTCAGCTTTTCATAGAGTGACTTTGCAAGTGATAGCCCTGGCATTTCCTCTCCCATCAGTTCTGCTTCTTCAAGTGCAATGCCCATATCTTTAATAAAATGCTTCACATAGAACCCTGGCTCAAAATCCCCTTTCAGCATTCTTGGTGCAAGGTTTGACAAAGACCAGCTTCCTGCTGCGCCCGTTGTAATACTTTTAAGCACATGCTCTGGATCAAGTCCTGATTTTTCAGCATAGGCCATCGCCTCTGCGACACCTACCATCCCTGCTGCAATCGCAATTTGGTTACACATTTTGGTATGCTGACCGCTCCCTGCAGGTCCTTGATATTGAATATTTTCGCCCATTTTCTCAAATAAAGGAAGACACGCTTCATAGGCTGATTTTTCTCCGCCAATCATGATCGCAAGCGTTCCATTTTTTGCGCCTACGTCTCCGCCAGAAACTGGTGCATCTAATGCAAACAGCCCTTTTTCTTTCGCTTTCTCTTCAATTTCTTTTGCCAGCTGAGGCTTCGATGTAGTCATATCAATCAGATAAGTACCAGGCGTAGCATGTGCCACAAGCCCTTCTTCACCTAAATAAATTTCTTCTACATCTGATGGGTATCCTACCATTGTGATCACAGCATCTGCATGTTGTGCAATTTCCTTCACTTCCGGCTTCCATGTTGCGCCTTTTTGAATGAGTGCATCTGCTTTCGCTTTTGTTCTTGTATAAACGAGAACTTCATATCCAGCATCCATTAAATGTTCTGCCATACTGCGTCCCATTACACCAATTCCAATAAAACCAACTGTTTTGATTGTCATCACTTGTTCCTCCTTAAAGAGACTTTGTCAAACCACCATCAATGATGAGTGTTTGACCTGTCATGTATGTATTTGCTTCAGATAAAAGAAATGCTGCATATGCTGCAAATTCCTCTGGCTGTCCATAACGGCCAAGCGGAATCGTACGTTCAGCCTGTGCTTTGATTTCTTCAACTGTTTGGTGTTCTGCCTGCGCGCGGTGCTTGTCTAGCTGTTTGACGCGGTCTGTTTCAATTTTCCCTGGGGCTAACGTATTAATCAAAATTCCATCCTTGGCAAGCTCCTGAGCAGCTGTTTTTGTCCAGCCGACAATAGCCGGTCTAAACGTATTTGACAGCATCAAGCCTGGGATCGGTTCTTTTACGGACATAGACGCAATGTTTAACACGCGTGCACCGCGTTTTTTCAAATAAGGCAATGCCTCTTTTAATAATCGAATATAGCTCAGTAAATGAAGCTGGAATGATTCAAACCAGTCTTCATCTGTTAAGGTTTCAAGCGTCCCTGTTTTAGGACCACCTGTATTGTTCACAAGAATGTCGAGACACTTCTCATCACCAGCTGCCGCTTGAACCAGCGCCTTGATTTGCTGCGCGTCAGACACATCACATACTTGATAAGTCAGCTTTCCTTTTACAAGCGGAGATAATTCTTTCACTGTTTCTTTCAGCGTGTGCTCATGTCTTCCTGAAAGCATGACATCTGCTCCCTCTTTTGCTAGAGCAAAGGCAATCGCTTTTCCGATACCTTGACTGCTTGCAGCGACCAATGCTTTTTTTCCAGATAAATTGACATTCATGTCAACACCTCCTCTGCATTATTTTATCATACAAAAAGAACCTTGCTCACGTCGCAAGGTTCCTTTCTTCATGACTACACCTTAAATCGGTCAACCGCCTGACGTAACGCCTGGCTTGATTCGTTCAGCATTTCAGTCGAAGTTTTCGTTCTTTCCAACGCCTGAACTTGTTCATCTGTAGACGCATGCACTTCCTCGGCTGATGCCGCAGATTCTTCAGAAATTGCCGCAATGCTTTGAATAGAGTCACTCATCTTCTGTTGTTCTTCTGTCATTTCATTGATCTGTGTATGAATACTGTCGATTGATCCGACAAGTGCCTGCATTTCCATTGTGATGCTGCTCAGTGCCTCGCCTGTTGCATTAATGGCGTCACCTTGTTCTTCATTCATCTTGCTTGCTACTGTCATCGCTTCAGCCGCCTTCTTCGATTCATCTTGAATGAGTTTGACGGTTTCACTAATATGTTTAGTTGATTGCGCAGATTGCTCAGCAAGCTTTCTGACTTCTTCTGCAACAACAGCAAAACCTCTTCCGCTTTCTCCAGCTCTCGCTGCTTCAATGCTTGCATTCAGGGCAAGTAAATTCGTTTGATCCGAGATTTGAGAGATCGCTGTCACAACATTTTCAATATTTTTCGTTTTATGCTCAAGGTCGAGCAACATTTGCTCTACCTTTTTCGATTCTTCGCTCGCTTTTGTTGATTTTTGGACGAGCACACCAAGTGCATCTAGCCCTTTATAGCTTGCATCTTCAGATGATTTTGAGTTGGTTTGCATTTGTGAGGCAAGATCACCCATATGGCGCACTTTCTCATACAAATGCTCTGATTTCTCATTAATCGTTTCTGCATCTGATGCCTGTTTAGACGCCCCTGTTGCCACCTCTTGAATGGCAGTTGCAATCTGTTCGCTCGACAGCAAGGTTTCATTTGAAATTTGGGTCACTTCATCTGTTGATGTCACAACTTGATCTGAAGCCCCTTTCACTTTTTCAATTAACTCCCTGATGTCCTCTATCATTTGATTAAAGCTTTTCGTGAGGAGACCAATTTCATCTTGAGACTTCGTTTCAAGTGAGCTGGTTAAATCACCTTCAGACACCTTACGCACATGCTCGATCAGACGCTTGATTGGCGTTGTAATGCTTCTTGCTAATAAGAAACTGAGAATGATCGCAATAATAATGGCAATCATTGAAATAATGATGCTTGTCTGATTCATTTGTTCTGTGATCCAAAGCAGTTTCTTTTTCTCAAAGCTGACACCTATTGTCCAGTCTGCATCTTTGATTTTAGAAATAACCGTCAGTTCTTTTTTATCATCAATTCCGGAATTGTCGACCGCTTTTTTTACATAAGCAACTTTTGATATGTTTTTTCCTTGTTCAGTTGGATGTGCCAAAATCGTTCCTTTGCCATCAACTAAGAAAGCAGTCCCCATATAAGGAATCTTTTGTTCCTTAATATACGATTGAATGGAAGATAGCTTCAAATCAAGTCCCGCCACTCCAACAACCTTTCCATTTCGCACAATTGCCTTGGTGGCAGAGACAACCATTTCATTCGTTGCTTTATCAATGTACGGATCTGTCCAGATGACTTCATCAGGCTTTTCAGCAGAATGGATAAACCAATCTCTCTTTGTTGGATCATATCCTTCACCAAAATCAGATTCTGGGAAGGCAAACATTTTGCCGTCACTTGTTCCTATATAGGCAAGTGAAATCAATTCATCCTGCTCTTGCAAGCCTTTTAGTTCATCGTTTTCAAAGGCTAATGTCTGTTTTGTTTGCTTTTGGGCAAAATCTTCTGTCAGCGTACTTGTTGCCAGTTTGTAAATTGTATCCCCGTAATTATCAAGCTTTTGAGCAATAATATCTCTCATGCTTTCTGCCGTTGCTGTAGCGGTCGTTTTTGCATCTCGTTCAATCAGTGGTGTTAATACCAAGTTGGAACCCACTTGAACTGCCACAACGGTTAAAATTAAAATAACTGAGATGAAAACAGCTATTCTCACTTGAAGTTTCTTAAACATCTCCTCACACCCCTATATCCTACTTTCATACCTTGTTGTATATATCGGCATAATTGATACCGCATTCAATAGTTGTGAGAAAATTTAAATAGAAAAAAGCAAGCCATACAGGCTTGCTTTAAGTAAAATATTCAATTTTTGCATTCGGAAAGTACTGATCGATATATGATTCTAACGTCTGTCTTAGTTCTTGTTCCTCATCTTTTTGATAGATATATTTCCCAATTCCATATCTACCCCACTTGTAACGTCTTTTTTCTTCATCTAATTCTAATTTTGATTTCGGATAGTTTTTTTGAATGACACGCTTCGCTGGTTTTGTAAAACGATGCTGGATCATTTCGAAGGTGATATCGCGTCTTACATCTTCAGGAAGGGCTGCATCTAGTTTTTCAAAAAGAACTTTATATCCTTCCTGCCAGCCTTCGTGGATGTAAATTGGGGCAATAATAAAGCCTAGCGGATAACCTGCTTTTGCAACCTTGACAGCCGCTTCAATCCGCTGATCTAACGGTGATGTACCAGGTTCGAAATATTTAATGACATAATCCGCATTGATACTAAAGCGGAATCTTGTCCGGCCATTATGCTTTGCATCAAGTAAATGATCGACATGATGAAATTTGGTCACAAAACGAAGCTTACCAAGATCAGTCTGACCGAAGTATTCAATTGCTCTTTTTAATGTATGTGTCAAATGGTCTATTCCGACGATATCTGACGTACACGAAGCTTCAAACCTTGTGATATCTGGCGCACGCTCGTTCATGTACTGCTCCGCCTGATCTAATATTTCTTCAACATTCACATATGTTCGAATGTATGGCTTACTTCCCATCGTCGTTTGCAGGTAGCAATAATGACAATGTCCCATACAGCCTGTCGCAAAAGGGATCGCATACTCCGCAGATGGTTTAGACGTATCGAACTTCAACGTTTTCCTCACACCAATGACAAGCGTTGATTTTGCATTACGATACTTTTGTAAGTCATTTTTACCTGGAATATTTCTTACTTGGTTATGTGAAGTCGTTTCTCTTATTTCAATCCCCATACCCTCGAACTTTTCCTTCAACTCTCGTCCTAACGGGTACTCTAACGCCCGTGGTTCAATGTACACAAGCTGGGGCACAAAAGGTTTGATCATATTTAGCACATCCTTACCTTATAGGTTTTCATACCGTTACTTTAACCGTGCAGGATGGCTTTTATCCTTTCTAAAATCTCCCTTATTCAAACAAATCTTGATAAAGAGCTTCTGCTTCTTCATATGTGGGAAAGACCGCATCATCTGGAGCTAAAGGATGGTACGTTTCAAGTAAAAAGAGGGCAAGCTCCTCTTCGTTGTATGGATGTGAAACAATTTCTGCTTCTTTGATTTGTGCTACGTTTGCTGCATGCGGATTTCGATAAATCACATATACTTGATCACCCGGTTTATAGTCTGAGAAAGGCAATCTGGTCACCTCCATTTTTCTTATAGAATGCCCTTCTCTCTGACGGATATGACCCAATATGATAAAATTCGACAAAAAAACCAGACAGGGTGACTGTCTGGTTTGAATTCACTTAGTTATGTTGAAACGTTTTCTTTACGAAATCAACCACTTCTTCTGTCGTGCTAAGTGATAAAATATGCTCTTTATATGATGCAGCTTCTTCCTTAGAAAGCTTTCTTAGCTGTGTTCTTGCTGGAAGAATAGATGTTGCACTCATTGAGAATTCATCTAATCCTAATCCAAGTAGAAGAGGGATTGCGATTTCATCTCCTGCCATCTCACCGCACATGCCAACCCATTTACCTTCTTTATGCGCTGCTTCAATAACAAGCGTAATGAGACGTAAAATGGCTGGATTGTAAGGCTGGTAAAGATAAGACACTCGTTCGTTCATTCGATCAGCAGCCATTGTGTATTGAATCAAGTCATTCGTTCCAATACTGAAGAAATCAACTTCTTTTGCAAATTGGTCTGCGATAACAGCAGTTGATGGAATTTCCACCATCATTCCGATTTCAATGGAATCAGAAACGTCTGTACCAGTGGCAACCAATGCTTCTTTTTCTTCAAGTAAAATAGCTTTTGCTTCTCTAAATTCTGATAACGTCGCGATCATAGGGAACATGATTTTCAAGTTTCCATATGTACTTGCACGAAGTAAGGCGCGTAGTTGTGTTCTAAAAATCTCCTGTTCTTCAAGGCAAAGGCGGATCGCTCTATAGCCAAGGAACGGGTTCATTTCTTTTGGAAGCTGCAAGTAAGGAAGTTCTTTATCGCCACCAATATCAAGTGTGCGGACAACCACTGCTTTGCCTTCCATTTTCTCTAAAACCGTTTTATACGCATCGAACTGCTCTTCTTCTGTAGGAAGCTGATCTCTGCCCATGTATAAAAATTCGGTACGGTACAATCCGACTGCTTCGCCGCCATTTTCAAGTACACCTTTTACATCTTCAGGTGTTCCGATATTAGCAGCTAGCTCTACGTGAACGCCGTCTTTTGTGACCGTTGGTTGATCAACAAGTTTCGCCCATTCCGCTTTTTGAGCTAAGTAATCTTCATGCTTTTTTTGATACGCTTTCACTTCATCTTCAGAAGGCTGAATGATGACGTCTCCGCTAATACCATCCACAATGATCAGATCATTGTTTTTCACGGTTTTTGTTGCTTCTTTTGTTCCAACAACGGCTGGAATCTCCATTGATCTTGCCATAATCGCTGAGTGAGAAGTACGACCGCCGATATCTGTTGCAAAACCTTTGACAAATTGTCTGTTCAGCTGAGCAGTATCAGAAGGTGTTAAATCTTCAGCAATGATGACCACTTCTTCAGAAATCATGCTTGGATTCGGAATGTCAACGCCTAGCAAATGTCCAGTTACACGTTTTGTTACGTCGCGAATATCCGCTGCACGTTCCTTCATGTATTCATTGTCCATTGCTTCGAACATCGTAACAAACATTGTCGCTGTTTCTTTTAAAGCAAATTCAGCATTTACTTTATCAGAGTTGATTTTATCCTTTACTGGGTTTAGCAGCTCTGGATCACTTAACACAAGAAGGTGTGCAGAAAAGATATCTGCTTTGTCTTGGCCAAGTTCTTTTAGCGCATGTTCTTTAATTGCTTCAAGTTCTTGTTTAGAAACATGAATTGCTTCTTCAAAACGCTTCACTTCTGTCTCTGGATCGTTGATGTCTTTTTGGTGAACTGTTAAATCTGGTTCTTCCAGACGATATGCTTTTGCAATCGCAACGCCTGCTGAAGCACCGATTCCTTTCAGTTGTTGCATTACTCGCCTAGGCCTTCACTTTTCATTGTGTCTTTAAGCGCAGCAAGTGCATCATTTTCATCAGAACCAGAAGCAGAGATCGTGATTGTAGCACCTTTCGCAATTCCTAGAGACATTACACCCATAATAGATTTCAGGTTCACTGTTTTACCATTATATTCTAAGTTGATATCAGCATCATATTTACTAGCAGTTTGTACGAGAACTGTTGCAGGACGTGCGTGAATTCCAGAATCTGCAGTTACTTTGAATGTTTGTTGAGCCATTTTTATCAATCTCCTTTTTATACAATTAATACATCCACAATATTATATCATACTGCCGAGCTTGTCATCTAACAAGAACGGCAGTTATGAAAATTATTTTGAAATTTTCATGATGTTTTCTTGACCAGCTTTGATTTCACCGGATTTTTGAAGGTCAATAAATTGTCCTTCACTTAAGTTGGTAAATACAATTGGTGTCATTAAAGATGGTACTTCAGACTTAATTTTATCAATATCAACCACTAAGAGTTTTTGACCAATTTCTACTTGATCTCCCTCTTGTACAAATGCTTCAAATCCTTCTCCTTTTAGGCTGACCGTATCAATACCGAAGTGGATCAAAATTTCAAGTCCACCATCAGATTGCAGGCCAATAGCGTGTTTCGTTGGGAATACATTTAAGATCTTCCCTTTCACTGGTGAAACCACCGTTCCATCTGTTGGTAAGATGGCGAAACCGTCACCCATCATCTTTCCTGAGAATACTTGATCTGGTACATCTGTAATCGGATGAAGCTCCCCTGTAATTGGTGAAACAAAGATTTCTTCACCTTGCTCGTTTTGAAGCGGTTTTGCAATGACTTCTTCGACCTGCTGGCTAACTTCTTCTTTTGCAGAAGGGTCTTTCGCTGGACGAGGCGTACGGCCTGCAATGATGTCTTGCATTTGTGTTTTTAAATTATCAGAGCGTGGTCCGAAGATGGCCTGAATGTTGTTTCCTACTTCAAGAACTCCTGAAGCACCAAGCTTTTTCAAGCGATCCTTGTCCACTTTCTTCTGATCATTCACAGTAACACGCAACCGCGTAATACAAGCATCTAGGTGTTTAATGTTTTCTTGGTCACCCATTGCTTCAAGAATTTCATAAGGTAAGTCATTACCCTTTTCAGACTTATCACTACTTGCACCGTCAGCTGCTTCATCCTCACGGCCTGGCGTTTTCAGGTTAAATTTGCGGATGGCAAATCTAAATCCGAAGTAATAAATAGCAGCAAGCACAAGACCAACTGGAATCACAAGCCACCAAGCGGTTCTGTTTGGCAAGATTCCGAATAAGAAGAAGTCAATTAATCCTCCTGAGAAGGTCATACCGATTTTCACGTTTAGAATATCCATTATCATAAAGGATAATCCAGCAAATACACAGTGGATTGCGAATAATACTGGTGCAACAAACAAGAATGAGAATTCAAGCGGTTCAGTAATCCCTGTTAGGAAGGAAGTCAGGGCTGCTGATCCCATAATTCCGGCGACAAGCTTTTTATTCTTTGGTTTTGCTTCATGGTAAATCGCAAGTGCTGCTGCTGGGAGACCAAACATCATGAACGGATATTTCCCTGTCATGAATGTACCAGCTGTCAGCTGAACACCATCTTTGATCTGTGCCATGAAGATACGCTGATCACCACGGATAATATCTCCTGATAAGCTCTTATAGCTAAAGAACTCATACCAGAATGGCGCGTAGAATATGTGGTGCAGCCCAAACGGAATTAATGAGCGTTCAATGACACCGAATACAAAGGCAGCAAGCGGCTCATTCGCTGCAAGCAGTCCTGTTGAGAATGAGTTCAGTGCACCTTGGATTGGCGGCCAAATGACGAGCATCAAAAGCCCTAAAATAAGTGCTGAAATAGAAGTGACGATTGGAACAAAACGCTTACCAGCAAAGAAGCCAAGATATTGCGGGAGCTCAATTTTATAAAATTTATTAAACATATAAGCCGCTAATACCCCGACAATAATCCCGCCGAAGACACCGGTAGACAAGGTCGGTATTCCGAGCATATTAACATATGCTGGATGGCTTTCCTTAAAAAACTTAGCCAATTTGATGGAATCGGATGGAATCGATCCATTGGCCATTAATACAGCGCTCATTGTTACGTTCATGACAAGATAACCGATAATTGCGGCAATCCCTGCCACACCGTCTCCATTAGCAAGACCGATGGCAACCCCTACAGCAAATAAGAGCGGAAGATTCGAGAAGACAATGTTCCCCGCATTTTCCATGACGCTTGCAACAAGCTGAATTGTATCATTGTTTAAAAATTGAGCTACATCAATCAGCTGCGGATTTTGCATCGCATTCCCAAGTGCTAGTAAAATACCAGCAGCAGGAAGGATCGCAACTGGAAGCATAAGTGCTCGTCCAATTTTTTGCAACACACCAAAAAGTGATTTAAACACTAGTTGAACCTCCTTTTATTTTCGCTTACAACATACACGCGGGACGCTCCTTGACATACATTTCATAGTTAACCGTTTACATTTCACTTTCAAACACAAAAAAAGGCATGGTGATATAAGGTTGCGCAAATAACAGGATCTTATCCTGTATTTACCTTAAGTCACTCATGCCTGATCGAATCAGTTACACGTTTCAAGGAAACTATGAAATTTTATTTGTCAATCTGTACAGATGAAGTGTCAGGTAGACAGCCTCTGCATCCTGTACAGGCTTTTTCAATGCATGTTGTAATATTTTGATCATTTTCCAAGCAGTATTGTAGCATAAAGGATATTCATTTTTCAATAGATGAAGCAATTTTTCTGGCTCCTCTAAAGATTCTTCCCGTTTAATACGCTCAATCGAAAACGTAATATGGCGCAATAAGCGTAAATAATGAATACTTTCTCTGTCTACTTTCATATGAAATGAATCTTCTATGACTTGGACCATTTGTGTGATGAGCTGCGAATGACGATTCACCTCAGATAATGGTCGATTCGTTAAAGCTGAGTGAATATGGAGCGCAATAAAACCAATCTCTCCTTCTGGCAGCTTTGTTTCGACATCAGGGCGTTTGTTAATTAGCTCAACGACTTCCTTTGCGACCTCGTATTCTTTCGGATACAGCGACTTCGTCTCAAGCATAAAGGGATTGGTGATATCATATCCTTGCTGCACTCGCTTAAAACTAAAAGCAATATGGTCAGTCAGGGCAATATGAATATGCTCATTCAAACGGTGCCCCATTTTTTCTCGTATATGATAAATAACATCATTGGCAAGCTCGATCATGTTCTCATCAATGTGGTGAAGCAGCTGTTTATACTCTGTTTGTTCCTTTGTATTTTTAAGGACAAACATTTTTTCAAATGTACCTTGATCGAGAGCATCACCCGATTTTTTTCCGAAGCCGATTCCTTTCCCTATCAGAACTACTTCGCCCAAAGAAGGGTGTCTTGCGATGATGACATTATTATTTAACGCTTTATCAACGGTGAAGGATTCCATGAACATCCCCACCTCCTTCTTATTCAATCCCTCTTATCGTACAAAACAGATGAAACGTGCGTCAACGAATTGTTTTGAAAACGGTAGTTGATCGTTCGATTAGGCGAAATGGCAGCATTCTTTTCTCTGGTGCCTCCCCCTTTATGGCCAGGCCAAACAAGTCAAACGCTTCCTGCCCCATTCGTTTCAGCGGAATATCAATGCTGGAAATGCCCAAAGCCTCACTTAATTGGTTATATTGAAAGCTCAGTATGGCTGGGGATTCTCCCGCTTTTAAGTCATGACGCTGCGCCTGTAATAAAAAGCCTGCAGAGACATCGTCATTTGTAATGAATAATGCCGTAGGGCGATTTTTCATTTCCTGCCATTCTGCAAACAATCGTTTTCCATCAAGAAGTGATAGCTTCCCTTCGATGATCCATTCCTCATCAATGGCCTGCCCAAGCGATTGCATCATGTCTTGATAAGCTTGAAGGCGCGACTCGCTATTCGCCCCTTCTATTCTGGCAAGAACAATCGCAATTCGTTGATGGCCGCATGCTGCCAAATGATGCAGGCCTTCTTTAAATGCTTGGTCATGCGCAATCGACACGGTTGAGCATGTATCATGCGGCGTGGGATGACAAAATATAATCGGCCCAGATTCCTGCCACTTTAGAATGTGCCGATCACTTAACGCATTTGAACAAAATATTAAACCGTCCACTCGGCGTTCTTTTAAACTCATTAATGCTTCTTTTTCTTTTAATGGATCATACCCCGTTTGAAATAAAGCAAAATGCATACCGCTCGCCTGTGCTTTTTCTGCAATACCCGAGACAAGTCCGCTGAAATAAGAGTGTTCAATCGTTGGGAGAACGATGCCCAGCATATTTGAATAGCCCTTTGCTAAATGGACAGCCTGAATGTTTCTCGTGTATTTGAGCTCTTTCATCGCATCAAGAACACGTTCTCGTTTTTCTTCTTTGACATAAGGATGATGATTCAACACACGTGATACAGTTGTCACAGATACGCCCGCTCTTTTTGCAATCTCCCTTATGTTTGCCATTTTTTCTCCTACTTTCTCTTGATATGGTAAGCGTTTCATACTTTAAGATGTATGTGAGCTGAACAAATCACTGGATGGAAAGGGGAATTCAAGATGGGTTTCATCATATGGATCATATTATGTATGACTGTTTTGTTTTCTGCTCGTTTTGCACTACATCCTTTAGGAAAAGAACATAAAATCAAACCGTTTCAATCAATTGATGATTTTTTTGTTGATAAGGATCGAGAAGAGTGACAAAAAATCACGATGACACTTCCAAGATATGGACGTTCATCGTGATTTTTTTATTACTTGATGATCGTCAGCTCTTTCGGATAATTGGTTAAAGTGACTGGACCATCCGCTGTGATCAGTACATCATCTTCAATTCTGACGCCGCCGACTCCTGGAACATAGATTCCCGGTTCGATCGTATACACCATGCCTTCTTTTAGAAGATCATCATTTGCCTGGCTCATTGAAGGAAACTCATGAACAGACACCCCTAGGCCATGTCCAAGGCGGTGAGGGAAATAGTCTCCATATCCAGCATCTGTGATCAGCCCGCGTGCTTTTAAGTCCAGGTCGCCAATTCTCACGCCCGGTTTACTCATTTCAAGTGCCGCCATTTCTGCCTTCAGGACGGTTTGATAGATGTCTTTTTGTTGATCAGAGGCTTCCTGATAGATGAATGTTCTTGTAATGTCTGAGCAGTATCCATCAACAATGACACCAAGGTCAAATAACACGAAGTCGCCTTTTTTTAAAGCTACCTGCCCTGGATTTCCATGAGGTTCTCCTGATTTTTCGCCAAAGAGAACCATCGTCGAAAAGGACATGCCTTGAATGCCTTTTTTCTTTAGCTCATATTCAATGACAGCGAGCACTTCTGTTTCGGTGACTCCTTCTTTTAAGGCGTTCACCCCAATTTTGATCCCTTCATCTGCCAATTGAGCGGCTTTTTTCAGTGTAGCAATTTCAGATTCATCTTTAATCAGCCTTAGTTGATTGAGCTCTTCTTCTGCTCGGACAAAAGTTTCTGCCCCAGTGGCAGCTTGCAGCTGTTCTGCTCTTTGAACCGGAATCGACTCTTTTTCAATTGCAAGTCGAGTTGCTCTTACACCGCGTTTTTCTACTGCTGACTGAATGAAATCAAATGGATCCTCATGGTCTTCATATCCAATGATATCACCTGACCATCCAGCATTTTTCGCCTGTTCAACTTCCATTTTAGGCAAAATAAAAAATGGATCTGCCTCTTGAAACACAAACAACCCCATGACTCTTTCATGCGGCTCTGTGAAGTATCCAGATAGATAGAACACATTTTCCTTTGTATGTATAAATGCACCTTGAATGTCTTTTTCCTTTAGCCAAGAAGACAAGCTGTTCATTCGGTTCATCGTCATCCTCCTCACACGTTTTACTACTGATCTATTGTATCAGTTTTTGCTGTATTTCGCACAAAAGCGCACTGGCAGAAGCCAAGTGCGCTTTGATGATTTGCTTAAGCTGCACGAAGCAGACGCAGTCCATTTAAAATGACCAAAATCGTACTTCCTTCATGCCCGATGACGCCAAAAGGTAAATCAAGCACTTGTAAGAAGTTCGCACAAATTAACAAGCAAATCACCGTTAATGAGAAAATAATATTTTGCTTAATGATTCGATTCATCTTTCTTGAAAGACGGATCATCTTTGTTAAGTTATTTAAATTGTTTTTCATTAAGATCAAATCTGCTGTTTCTAAGGCCACGTCTGTGCCCCCGCCCATCGCAACCCCCACATCTGCTGTGGCAAGTGCCGGTGCATCATTGATTCCGTCTCCTACCATGATGATCGAGTTCCCTTGTTTTTTAAGTTGATTGACCTCATGGACCTTTTCATCTGGCAGACACTCTGCGACAACTGTTTGGATGCCGGCTTCCTGCGCAATGGCTTCAGCCGTTTTTTGCTGATCTCCTGTTAGCATGACGGTTTGGATCCCTAAATCATTCAGCTCTTGAATCATTTCCTTCGCTTCAGGTCTAATTTGATCCTTAAGGCCAAGGCACCCAACGACTTCTTGATCCTTTCGAACATACACCACTGTATATCCTTTTTCAGAAAGTTGCTCTCCAGTCTCTTCAAACTCGCGATCCATTGAAGCCTTGCCGGCAAAGTCTTTCTTCCCAATCAGCCACGTTTCGCCATTCAATTGTGCCTTTACACCAAAACCAGAGGTTTCTTCAATGGTGACATGAGCTGCTCTTTCTATTTGTTGCTCTTGTGCCATATCACATATCGCTTTCGCTAATGGATGGTTTGATTGACTTTCAATTTGATAAAGCGCCTGATAAAAAGCCACTTCCTCTTGCCCTTTAGCAATCACCACCTGCTCTACAGCTGGCTTTCCGCTTGTAATCGTCCCCGTTTTGTCAAAAGCAATCATGCTGCTTGTGCCTAGCTTTTCTAAAAAGACGCTTCCTTTGACAAGCATTCCGTTTCTTGCACCGTTTGAGATCAGTGACAAAGCAGCTGGCATTATAGATGCTACAAGCGCACAAGGTGAGGCTACAACCATAAACACCATGGCACGGTAGAAGGTTTCACTCATACTCCAGCCTAGTACAAAGTGAGGCAGCACCATTAAAACCGCAACGGTGATCAGTACACCTTTTACATATGCTCCTTCGAATTTTTCAATAAATGCCTGGCTTGGTGATACACTTTCTTGAGCCGATTCGACAAGTTTAATCATTTTATGGAAAAGCGTTTCTTCATTATGTTTGGTGACTTCTACTGTTAAAGAACCGTTTAAGTTCACTGTTCCTGCAAACACATCTTCGCCTTGCCCTTTTTCCTGTGGCACAGACTCACCCGTGAGTGCAGATTCATCTACACTTGTTCTTCCGCTTAAAATCACACCATCTGCAGCAATACGTTCCCCAGCTTTGATCATGATACGATCACCTGGTGTTAATGATGAAGCAGCGATTTGAATGGTCGTGCCATCTTCTTTAATTAAAGTCGCTTCATCTGGTGCAAAGCTCATTAAAGCTGTTAAATCCTTCTTGCTTTTATTAGATGTATACGTTTCAAGTGCACCACTTAGTGAGAAAATAAAAATTAAGATTGCGCCCTCTGCCCAATAGCCAATGATTGCTGAGCCTACGGCTGCGAAAATCATTAAAAGTTCTACATTCAAGCTTTTAGACGAAATGGTTTCTTCAATTCCTTCCTTCGCCTTTGCAAAACCTCCAATAATAAACGCAAGGATAAATAAAGGAATACTCCACATACTTTCATCCTTTAACATCCATCCAACCAAAATGAGAATCCCCGCGATACCTGCTGCTATTAATTCTCCGTGCTGTGCCCATTGATGAAGGGACCATTTCGATTCCTTTTTATTTGTTGTTTGATCAAGTGCTACATTCTCATTCACGATTGCTTTCTCCTCTCTAATTGATAATGATTTTCACATCATCAATCGTTGCCGTTTCCTTTTTTCATCTATATTTTCTGCTATTTCAAGCTTTTTATAGGTCTGTTATTCATTATAACAGGTTCTGATCAATTTTCAATTAATAATTATTATAATTTCTTCTTGATAATAATTATCATTATTGGTGTGGATCATTCCATCTCTTCTGAGCACAGTTTATTCAGATGAAAAGCAATTGAACACAAAAAAGAACCAAAGGAAACCTTGGTTCTTCATAATGTTTCGTTCTAATAATTCATCCACTCGTTGATTTGTTTTTTCGTCAGTGGACCTACATGATTTTTCACTATTTCTCCTTTTTCATTTATTAAAAAGGTAGTCGGTATGGTGATGATTTGGTATTTCTTCATCATGTCCCCTCGCTCATCTAGTATGACCGGGAATGTAAATTTTCTATCTTTCACAAATTGGGCAACCGCATGTTTGCTTTGTTCAGCACCTAGTAAATTCACCGTTAAGATATCAATATCACTCTGATTTTCCTTCACGATCTGATCAAATATAGGCAGCTCCATTTTGCAGGACGGGCACCATGTTGTCCAAAAATGCAAAATGGTCTTTTTTCCTTTTGGCGGAATCATCTGCGTTTCACCAGTTAATGCAGGAGCCTCTATCCTTGGCGCCATAACGGGCTCTTTCGCTTCAGCCTCGCTACCTATAAGCAATAGAAGCAGGGTCATCATTAGAAGACTGGCGGGTAGATATTTACGATTCATCAGGATCTTCCTTCCCAGTTTTCTTATAGCTTGCCCGCTCGACGAAGAGAACATTCAAGCTTTTTTCATTCTAAGAAATATGGAAACACCGAGCTCCTTACAAATCGTCGCATAATGCAGTACAGTCAAGAGGAGCATGCCCGTATTCATCCCTAATATCACCCCCATCATATTTAAGCTTTCAATTGATCCGAGGAAATACACCATTGAAAACGAGACGACATGCACCCATATATTATGTAGGAACACATCTTTAATGAGCCCCATTCCGATTAAGCACGCTTGAAAAGGCATCACAAACAGGTGGCATAAAAAGTATGGCCAAAGCAGCTGTAAGTAAACAGCAGCTTGCGGTGAATCAAAAAAGAGCTGTGTGAGCGGATAAGCGAAATAATACATTACCATCACTGCCGGTACCCCGTACCCAAATGTAATGAGAATCGCCTGCCTAACGCGTTTTTTCACAAGATCATACTGACCTAAAGCATAGGCTTCAGATACATTCGGAATCATCACAATCATGATGGAATGAGCGATAAACGCTGGGAAAAAACCGATCGACATCGCGACACCAGCCAGCATGCCGTAATGATCAACAGCAAGTGTGCCAGAGATGCCTGCAGCAATAAGTGCGCCTTTGATTAAAAATGGTTCTATGGCATTTGCGATCGCATGAAAAATCCGCATGCCCGTTGTTGGAATAGAGACGGCTAATAATCGCTTTCTCACGTCAATCCCTCTTAATTCAACAGACCTGACATGAACAGCATTTTTCGCCATGACGTATTGGGAATATAAATAAATAAAGACGACGAGATCACTTGCGACAATGACACCAATGGCAATAAGTACCGCTGTTTCAATATCAAACGAATACCAATGAAAGAACAAAAACAAGCAGATAAGCTGGATCGTTTTCTTCAGCATATTCGCCAGAGCGATCCTTCCCATTTGCTGCTTTCCTATAAAATAGCCGCGTGCGATCGAGGTAAACGCAATAATTGGAATAAGAGACAGCACAAGCCCTTTCATGAGCGGATGATACGACTGAAACACAGGAATGAACGGCAGGACAATTGCAGCGATCCCCGTTGTTGTACATGTCACCACAAGCGTCATTTTAAACGCATGACGGAGCATACTTTTATGGAGCCGCTCATGCGATTCTGCAATGAATTTAGAAATAGAGACTGGCAGCTCTAAGCTGGCAATCACAAGGACAAGCATAATGATTGGAAGGATACTCATATATAGACCCATTCCATGTTCTCCAAGCTCTCTCGCTAAAATCATATTGACTAAAAACTCTATACACTCCGCAATGAAAGCTGCAACAGATAGCAGAATAACCCCTTTTACAAATCGATTCATGTAGCCTCCCCTTCATCTAAAGCAAATTCTTTTCACATTCTATGAGACAAGTCCTGAAAATATTTTGATAAATGAAGACAAAAAAAAGAGCGATCTGATTGATCGCTTCAGGTTGTTGACAAAGGGCTAAAATGATCTTTATATTAGCCCTTTGTCTTCTTTTCAGCGTGATAGAAAACCTTTGAAGTCTAGGAAGGACGAGCATCGGAGCGGAGCGAATTTGACATTCGTGAGCACCGAAGCGCAGACCTGACAACGAATGCGAGGGTTTGTCTACACGCTGGAGCGATCTAATTGATCGCTTCATTCTTTATACGGCAAATACGTGACGACCGATACGTTCTACAATTTGGCGAGAACGAATCCAGTTATCTGTTGCCGTTTTAGGATTATAAAAATAAATGGCCTTTGTTGTTCTGTCATGTTCTTTCACTACTTGCTTCACAGCTTTCACAGAATCTTGATCTGCTTTATCATGAATACTTCCATTCGATACTGGCTGGAAAGCATTTCGCTGATAAATAACACCTTTGACACTGTCAGGAAAAGAGCGATGCTCCACCCTGTTTAAAACGACGCTTGCCACAGCTTTTTTACCTGCGTAAGATTCACCTTTCGCTTCAGCATGTACCAATCGTGAGAGCAGCTCCATTTCCTCATTGGAATAGCGTTTGGCACTTTTCTCGTTCGTCGTTTCAGATTTCACTCTTTTCTTTTGCTTCGGTTTTGAAGACTTTTCTTCTGTAGACGTACTTAGCATTTTGACTTTCGGCTGACGTTTCTCTTCTGAAAATGCTGGGATGACTTGATCGTGATCATCTTGATCTATATATGAAAGCTTATGCTTAACAGGTGCTTGTGAAAGTTCGTGACTTAATGTGCCTTGCTGCTCTTGTATGTTGTCCATCTTCATGGCTGCGATCAGCATAAGGATGACAAAAAGAGCGGTATGAATTTTCATCATTCGCCTCATTCCTCCTTTAATTAAAATAGGCGGTAAGATACTTGTCCACTCTAACAAGAGCTTCTTCTATTTTCACGCACAAAGATTTTCATGCCTGTCCAAATTCCGTCATTAAATGGCATGTCCTAGTTGAATTCGCATCAACTGGAATTGTTAGCGCTTAAAAAAGACCTTTCCCCACCTATAATCATCCTTATGCTCCTGATTATGGGTTATTACATTTTCTTTTCAGATGTATCAAGCTCGTTTGAAGTGTGACAAAAGAACTAAAATAAAAAAGCTTTCTCTCATGAGTGAGAAAAAGCTTTAGCTTCTTGCTTCTGTAAGATATTCAAAAATAACATCTCCACCATGTTTTGCCATCCCGCGAAAATACTTAAAATCATCTTGATTCACCAAGATCGAACGAAACGTTAAGAAATCATCTTTCTTGATGGTTACTTGTTTTTCTGTCCCATTTCGTAACGATTCAAGTATTGTGAGGATTTGTTCTTCCGTCAAAAACACCGCTCCTTTACAGCCATTATCAAATATTAAATATACCATCCGTTAGGTAAGCATACAACGAAAACGAAACAAAAACGTCTTTATCCTTTACATTGGTATGAAAATATTGCAAAATACTTTTTAATAGGGAATGAAATCTGTTTTTAAAGGAGAGGGATCGGTTGAAGATTGCAAAAATTGGAAATGTGATCGAATTTAGAAATGGTTTAACAGGTGTAGTTGAAAAAGTGAACGAAAACTCTGTCATTGTAGATGTCACCATTATGGACAACTATAGAGATTTAGAACTGGATTCACTAACAGTCGTTAATCATAAAAACTATAAAATCATCAAAGACTCCGTACATTAATTTGCAATCCTCAATTCAGACTATCGATACATACGTAAATACGAAGCAAGCTGTTCATTTATTTTTGAAATGGTAAATAGTTTTTCAGACAACCTTCTATTTTTATAAAAGATGAAATGCAGTATTAGCTCTAGATAGGAGAAACTAAAATGCAACATTCAAATGATATCATTGTGCGTTTTGGGAATATGGAAGACGCTGAAACTACTTTAGACATACAGTCATCAGTGATTGCTGAATCAGATTATTTACTTACAACGCCTGAAGAAAACAAAAAAACCCTTTTAGAACACAAGACTTGGATCCAAAAAAGAATAAAGAACGATAACGAAACGTACATAGTTGCTCAAAAAGACGGAAAAGTCATTGGGTTTATAGCATTTGAAAATGGATCAAATAGAAAAAGAACTGCCCACGCAGGTTCATTCGGTTTGATGGTTCATAAGAACTTTAGAGGTTTAGGCGTAGGGGAAATGTTGCTAACAGCGTTATTAGATTGGGCAGAAAAGACCCCTTCGATCGAAAAGGTTAGTTTAGCCGTATTCTCTACAAATCAAAAGGCTATTTCTTTGTACAAAAAGATGGGATTCAGAGAAGAAGGACGTAAAATAAAAGAATTTAAAATAAGTGAACATGAATACTGGGATGATGTTTTAATGTATAAACTTGTTTAATAGCATAAAAATAGATGCAGAAAAAAGGACATAGCATATAATTTGTTATGTCCTTTTGTTATTATTTCACCTGTATGAGTGTCAATTTTTTTGCGTATGAAAAGTTTGCATTTCCGCTTTCGTTTTGTACATATCAACTTCCTCTGGAGTGATAACGCCTTTATCGATCAAAAGTGCAATCACTCCAAGCAATGTGGAGGCACTCCATTTATATCGTTCTTTGTTTTGATGTTCGAGGATTTGTAGTTCTTCTTTTAACTCCATCAGCAGCTTCTCTGTCTTTTCTTCTTTGTTTGCCAACTCAAACGCCTCCGTTTTGGTTCATTGCTTCTATTTTATCGCAAAGCAACACAATTTACCTTTACAAACATACGTTCTGTCATGTATAATAATTTTACGAGCTGGTAGCCCCCAGCCGTCCTAGCAAGTTCTATTCCCATTTGTATGAGGAGAGCGACATGACTCTTCTCTTTTTTTATCACTTCAGTCTGATTCATCCCTTTTAACTCCATAAAAAAAGACATGTGTTTAGGCATGTCTTTTTCTACTTTTCAGCGTGATAGAAAACCTTTGCAGTCCTAGGAAGGACGAGTACTGGCGCGGAGCGAATTTGACATTCGTGAGCACCAGCACGAAGGACTGACAACGAATGCGAGGGTTTGTCTACACGCTGAAAGACATGTCATTAGGCATGTCTTTTTCTTTATTAGCGATTATCAATTGTTTCAGGATACATATCATGATTCATCATACGATATGACGCCATTTCTTCATATTTGGTACCAGGTTTTCCGTAGTTCGTGTACGGGTCAATTGAAATACCGCCTCTTGGTGTAAATTTGCCCCATACTTCAATGTATCTTGGATCCATCAATTCAATAAGATCGTTCATAATAATATTCATACAATCCTCATGGAAATCACCATGATTACGGAAGCTGAACAAATACAATTTTAATGATTTACTTTCAACCATGATTTCATTTGGAATATAGCTGATATAAACTGTCGCAAAGTCCGGCTGACCTGTTTGCGGACACAGCGACGTAAATTCTGGGCAGTTAAATTTCACAAAATAGTCTCTATTTGTATGTTTATTCGGAAATGTTTCAAGCACTTGCGGTGCATAATCAAACAAATAATTGGTTCCTTGATTTCCTAGTAAAGTGACACCTTCTAATTCTTCGGGTTTTCTTGTCGTCATGTCGTCTCTTCCTTTCTATACGCCTCGTTTATTTCCCCACAATAATGTGTGCAGCTGCGGCAGCACTCTTACACGATTTAAGTCTGGGTCTTGCGCTACTTGATCAACAAGCGCTTCATATTTCTTTAATAAATGCGTCAATAAGTACGCATCATCACCTGTTGTCGTGTCATCATTTCCTACCTGCAAATAAAAAGGAAGCTCTGGATATTTCGCATGAACATCCTTTGCATAGGCTAAATCATGATCGTCAAAAATGACGACCTTCAGGCTAGCATGCTCTAATCTATTTCCGTTTTTCAGCTCATCTATGATACGTGTGAGTTTCGTAAAATCTGTTCTCATATTTGAACTTGGCGGCTTCGGAGAAATGGTTAAATCATCAATTTTTAAAAACCAGTCCTGATACATCGTCCCTTGTGTTTCAAGCGCTGTATCAATTCCTTCTTCGTGTAGCAAATCAATGAGTGATTCCATTTGTTTTAAAAGCGCAGGATTTCCCCCTGAAATGGTGACATGAGAAAAAGCCTGTCCACCTATTCTTTTTAATTCTTTGACAATGTCCTCTGCGTGAAGCCACTGAATGTCATGCTTTGCTGATCCATCCCAAGTAAAGGCGGAATCACACCAGCTGCAAGAGTAGTCACAGCCCGCCGTTCTAACAAACATGGTTTTTTGTCCAATCACCATCCCTTCTCCTTGAATGGTCGGACCAAAGATTTCTAATACAGGAATCGCCTTAGCCATTCTGTTCAGCTCTTTTCGGCCGGTAAATGCAGTAACTTGTTGGTGTCTCCCTCACAAAGACCTGAACACATACTGGTTTATTTGCTAAAGTCGATAAATATGCTGCGACTTTGTCATGGACTGTCTTTGCTACAACCTCTGTAGTAGGCATCGCATATGGATCGGTTGAGGAGAATTCCTCATGATCATTGAGCAGCGTGTGATCGTACTGTCCATGAATCAGTTTTTTCAGTGTACTAAAATTGACAAGGAAACCCGAATCATCTAGGTCATCTCCAGCAATGGTTATATTGATGGTGTACGTATGACCATGTACACGGCTACAGGCACCTGCATCTTCTCTTGGGATGAAATGGGCAGCTGATATATGCATATCTTTGTTCAATTCAAATGAGTATGGATGATTCGTTTGTGGATAGATTTGAGAAAGCATTTATTTTGCCTCCTTCATTTCCATATACGTGTCATAGCCCTTTTTCCGAAGCTTACACGCAGGACATTCCCCGCAGCCATCAGAAATGATGCCATTATAGCAAGTGAGCGTTTCATTTTTCACAAAATCTAATGCATTCAGCTCGTCTGCCAATTTCCATGTTTCTGCTTTATTGAGCCACATGAGTGGTGTATGGATGACAAATGGTTTTTCCATCGCCAAATTCACAGTGACATTACAAGACTTGACAAACTCGTCACGGCAATCTGGATAACCGCTAAAGTCTGTCTCACATACACCTGTGATTATATGTCTTGCTCCAATTTGATATGCAAGAATAGAAGCGAAGGATAAGAACACTAAGTTTCTTCCTGGTACAAACGTGGAAGGCAGCTCTCCTTCTTTTTCTTCAATATCAATGTCATCTCTTGTTAAAGCATTTGGTGCAAGCTGATTCAAAAGAGACATATCTAATAGATGATTCTTCACACCTAACTTGTCAGCAATTCTTTTGGCGACATCAATTTCTTCTTGATGACGCTGATTATAATGAAAGGTCACGGTTTCTACCTCTTCGAATTGTTGAAGTGCCCATAATAAACATGTCGTACTGTCTTGTCCCCCGCTAAAGACAACGACTGCTTTTTCATTTTTCATTTTCTGTTCTCCTCCTTTTGCAGATCTATACCATCGTACAAAACTGCATCTGAAAGGCTCATGAAAACCCCTATTTTTCTCAAAAGAAAAGACACCTTTACATGTGTATGAGGTGTCCCAGCCATAAAAAATAAAAAATGCCACATCCAAGGATACGGCAAGTCCTTAGTTTTTTATAGAGGGTTTTGCTAGAACCTCTCCCGTTCACACGGATTTTTGTTCAATTTTCACAGTGGATAGTGTACCACATATTTGTCTTGCAGGCTATCCTTCTTTACTTATCAAAAGAGGCAGGCACTTTTTTTAGAAAAAGAAAGAGGATAAAAAAGATGCTCACATAGCCAAAAATAGGATAAACCGTTGATATCAATGTACCGTAACCAATTTTACTAATCACATAGCAGCATAAGAGAATAAGGGATATCGTCAAGACACTGTTCATTCGTATATATGCCCTCACTTGTCTCTCAAGTCCATATAAATTGCCTATGACAGATGTAAAAACTTCGCCGAAAATCACAAATAAATAAATGAGGTGTATGGAATTTGCTACTTGATACACAACCTGAGCCATTGGAATATCAAACGCCTCAAGCATATCTAATGAAGAAAGAGATAAAAAGCATACAAATAAAATAATTGTCAGCATGATGCCACCAATCACAGCTCCCTTTTTAATCACCGCTTCAGAGGTCATTTCATTTGCGACGGGCACTAACACGGCTTGAGAAAGCGCCAAATTAAAAGCACCATATGAGATAGCTGATAAAATCCACTCCCCCTCACCCATTTGCAGCGCAAGAACATAACTTTCACTACTGCTAAAAACGAATGAATCCAGAAACACGATCAATGAAAAGAAAATAAGCATTGGGACGACGAGAACATTCACACCAAATAATCCTTTTGATCCTTTCAAAAGCACAATCACACTCAGAATGATTGTCAAAAAGATCCCATATTCCTTCGATATGCCAAGCTGCTCTTCAAATATAGCACCTGCGCCAGAAATCATCACTGAAGTGACGCCTAGTAAAATAAAAAACATGACAACATTAATATATCGACTGGCAGCTGCGCCAAATAAAAACCGGTTCATATCTTGATAAGACTCTGCTTCAATTCGTTTCGAAATGAGCATCATTTTTGCCCCAAGTCCAGTAAAAATAGCGCCGCTAATCAAGATTCCGAATAATCCAATCCAGCCAAAACGAACAAAAAATTCTACGATTTCTTTTCCGGTCGCAAACCCAGCTCCAACCACTGTTCCTACATATACAAAGGCAAGCTGAAAAGCGGATTCATTTGAACGTTTCATGTGACCCCTCCGCACCCATCACTTTCGATTGTCTTTTTTTATCATATGAGACAAGTTCCTTGAAAAGAAGGACAAACCATGATTAAATGCAAAAAAGGATTTTCACCTACCTTTGAGCAAAACAGTTGAAAGTCAAAATAGGTCAGAGTATACTATAGTCAAAGATGGTCAAACAACAGACCATTTTCTTTAACATTCATTGGTCAAACAAAGTCAAACTTTAAAATATAAGGAGGTCATGGCAAATGCGTTGTCAACATTGTCAAGTAAATGAAGCAACTATTCGCCTGAATATGCAAGTGAATTCATCCCGGAGCCAAATGGTTTTATGTGAAGACTGCTACACCTCTTTGATGGAGCAATCAAAAATGAAAATGGGACCTCAATTGTTCGGAGGAAGCTCATTCTTCTCTGAGCAAGCAGGACATACGCAAAACGTAGAGCAACCAAAACAAAAAGGCTTACTCGATGAACTTGGCCGCAATTTAACAGATGGCGCAAATGCTGGTTTAATTGATCCAGTCATCGGCCGTGATGAAGAAGTTGCAAGAGTCATTGAGATTTTAAATAGAAGAAATAAAAACAATCCTGTCCTCATTGGTGAACCAGGTGTTGGGAAAACAGCGATCGCTGAAGGACTTGCACTGAAAATTGCAAGTGGCGATGTCCCAAATAAATTAAAGAACAAACAAATCTATTTATTAGATGTCTCTTCCCTTGTAGCGAATACAGGAATACGTGGTCAATTTGAGGAAAGAATGAAGCAGTTAATCAAAGAACTGCAAAACCGTAAAAATATTATCTTATTTGTAGATGAAATCCACCTTCTTGTAGGCGCAGGATCTGCCGAAGGGTCAATGGATGCTGGAAACATCTTAAAACCAGCCCTTGCACGAGGCGAGCTCCAGCTAGTAGGTGCAACGACATTAAAAGAATATCGTCAAATTGAAAAAGACGCCGCACTTGAACGACGCTTCCAGCCCGTCATTGTAGATGAGCCAACACAAGTTGAAGCGATCGAGATTTTAAAAGGCATTCAAGATAAGTACGAAATCTATCATGGCATCACTTATTCAGACGAAGCCATTCAAGCATGTGTTCAATTATCTTCCCGATATATTCAAGATCGCCATTTGCCGGATAAAGCCATTGATTTAATGGATGAAGCAGGTTCAAAAGCGAACCTCTCCATCGATGCAGCAAGTGAAGATGAACTAACAAATCGCCTGAGAGAAATTGCTGCTGAAAAACAGGCTGCTTTAAAAGAAGAACAATACGAAAAAGCAGCGAAGCTTCGAGATGAAGAAGAAACCATTGAAGCAAGACTTCAAAACAAAACAAATGACAAAGAACATGTCGTCACAGCAGAAGATATTCAAGCCATTGTCGAACAAAAAACAGGCATCCCTGTCGGCAAACTGCAAGCAGACGAACAAACCAAAATGAAAGAAATTGACGTCCGCTTAAAAGCACGAGTGATCGGCCAGGAACATGCGGTTGAAAAAGTGGCAAAAGCTGTGAAGAGAAGCAGAGCCGGCTTAAAATCAAAACATAGACCAACTGGCTCCTTCCTATTCGTTGGACCAACAGGTGTCGGGAAAACCGAATTGTCAAAAACGCTAGCTGAAGAATTATTTGGTTCGCGAGAGGCGATTATCCGTTTAGATATGAGTGAGTACATGGAGAAACACTCAGTATCTAAGCTCATCGGTTCTCCTCCTGGGTATGTTGGACATGATGAAGCGGGTCAACTAACGGAAAAAGTGCGCAGAAAACCATACAGCATCATTTTGCTGGATGAAATCGAAAAAGCACACCCTGATGTGCAGCACATGTTCCTTCAAATCATGGAAGATGGCCGGTTAACAGACAGCCAAGGCAGAACCGTCAGCTTTAAAGATACGGTCATTATCATGACAAGTAACGCAGGAAGCACAGATAAAACGGTCAAAGTCGGCTTCCAGTCTGATCAGGAAGAAGCAATTGAGGAACAATCACTCATTGATTCACTCAGCACCTATTTCAAGCCAGAATTCTTGAACCGTTTTGACAGCATCATTCAGTTTGACTCATTAGATCGAGATGATTTAGTGAAGATTGTGGATCTTCTGCTCCATGAGCTTTCAGAACAATTAAAAGAGCAAAATTTAACCGTCCATGTGACAAATAAAGCGAAAGAAAAAATTGCAGAACTTGGATATCACCCTGCATTTGGTGCTCGTCCACTACGAAGAACCATTCAAGAGCACGTTGAAGATCAAATGACGGAGATATTGCTTGACGAAGAAAAACTTTCAGGATTTACTGTAGATGTTGAAGATAACGAAATTGTCGTAAAAAAAGGATAAGTACATCTTAAGAAGGATCTACAGCTCCATCATGTTGCGGTGTCTAAGTTCCATCCGCACGCCGACGCTCCCCCGCCTCTTTTCCTTTAAGATAAAAGAAAAAGAGGTGGATCACATGATGAATTGGAACTATGATCTTGTCAAAATCATGTATGAGGAAAAATTAAAAGAGCTGCTTTTAAATGAAACTGCTCAAAGAAATTAAAAAGAAGCTCCCTTTATATCAGAGGGAGTTTCTTTTTTAAGGTAATAGAAAGCGCTTTCGTCAAAATTTCTTCACAGAAACTGCCTTAATTTGATATTCAGACTAAAACCCTTCTAGAAGACACCGATATTAACTATAGAAAAAGATAGTTAAAGGATTTGGTGAGATAATGGACAAAACATCGTTAATTGGTATTATTTTAGCATTTATTGCACTGAGTGTCGGTATGGTTTTGAAAGGTGTAAGTCTAACCGCTCTTATCAACCCAGCGGCTATATTGATCATTGTGGTTGGGACGATTGCAGCTGTTGTCATCGCATTCCCATCTAGTGAAATTAAGAAAACACCAAAATTGTTCGGCAAAATTTTCAAAGACAACAAGCTTCCAACGATTCAAGAAATGATCCCTCTTTTTTCAAACTGGGCACAAATTGCGCGTCGTGAAGGTCTTTTAGCATTAGAAGCTAGCATTGAGGAAGTAGATGACGATTTCCTTAAAAACGGCTTAAGCATGGCGGTTGACGGCCAAAGTGCAGAATTTATTCGTGACGTCTTAACAGAAGAAGTTGACGCCATGTCTGAAAGACATCAGTCAGGCGCATTAATCTTTACACAAGCCGGTACATACGCTCCGACGCTTGGAGTACTTGGCGCCGTTGTCGGACTTATTGCTGCACTTGCTAACATGGGAGATATTGAAGCACTTGGGCATGCAATCAGTGCAGCCTTCGTCGCGACACTGCTTGGGATTTTTACTGGGTATGTGTTATGGCATCCATTTGCCAACAAGCTGAAGCGTAAATCAAAGGAAGAAGTAAAACTTCGTCTGATTATGATCGAGGGGATCCTTTCTGTTCTTGAAGGTCAATCTCCAAAAGTGATTGAACAAAAACTTCTCATGTACTTACCAGCGAAAGAACGTGCAAATCTTGTCATTGAAGAAGGAGAAAAACAAAATGGCTAGGAAACGTAAAAAACATGATCACGATGACCATGTAGATGAATCTTGGCTGATCCCTTATGCCGATCTTCTGACGCTTCTACTCGCTCTCTTCATTGTGCTTTTTGCATCTAGTTCGATTGATGCGGCAAAATATGAACAGATGGCTAAGTCTTTTAATGTCGTCTTTACAGGCGGTACTGGTGTCATGGATCAATCCAGCATGCAAAGTACTGAAGAAACTGAAAATAGCAACCAGACCAAGAAAGCAACGGAAGAAGATGAAGAAGCTAAAGCGAAAGCTCGAGATCATGCTGTTCTCACAAAGGTCAAAAAGCAAGTGGATTCCTTCATTGCCAATAAGAAGCTTGGAGCTAAGCTCGAAACAAAGCTCACGGACGAAGGTTTGCTCATTACGATAGAAGACAGCATCTTCTTTGATTCTGGCCGGGCAGTTATTCGCCCTCAAGATGTCCCGTTAGCAAAGGAAATTTCAAAACTACTCGTCATTAACCCCGCTCGTGACATCGTCATTAGCGGACATACTGATAACGTACCGATCAGAAATTCAGATTTTGAATCCAATTGGTATTTAAGTGCCATACGTGCTGTAAACTTTTTGAGTATTCTTCTTGAGAATAGCAATTTAAACCAAGAGAACTTTAGCACAAAAGGTTTCGGTGAATTCAAGCCAATCGCTTCAAATGATACAGCAGAAGGCAGAAGTAAAAACCGACGCGTAGAAGTACTGATTTTACCGATCGAAAAAAAAGCAAAATAAAAAAGGGAGCCCTCGGCTTCCTTTTTTATTTATTCTTTATGATCATATAAATGTTTTGCACGCAGTCCCACATGTTTAAGCATGTCAATGCAGGCATCCTTCTCTTCTTCGCTCAGGACACTGATCATCTCATGAATTTCTTTCGCATGATCTGGGAAGATATCATCAAGCAAAGCTCGTCCCTGCTCGGTAATATGCGCAAATGTGACCCTGCGGTCTTCTGCACAGGCCTTACGACTGAGGAGTTCTTTCTTCTCCAATTTATCGACCACATACGTGATGCTGCCGCTTGCAAGTAAAATCTTATCACCGATTTGCTGAAGTGGCTGATCCCCTTTATGATACAGTAATTCTAATACTGCAAATTCAGTCGGATTCAGTCCGTGCTTCACAATATGTTTGTTCATGTGATGATTAATTGAGCGATAGGCACGTGATAATACAATAAATAATTTCAAAGATTTTTCAACATTATGATTTTCCATTTTTTATCATCCTTTATGAAATACAACCCACTAATGTGACATTAATAAACAATAAGTAAAATGTCAACATCTTGATCTATCTTAGCATGAAAATGAGACCAGAACGAATCACCTAATTTTTTAAAAATCACACAAGTCATCGTAATAAAGATAGGTTCAATGCTATAATAAGTCTATTAGGTAATACGTTGGAGCGATGAATGATGAGTATACTGAAAGGGTTTTGGAAGAAGATCAGGCTGTACCTTATTTTGGTCATGATTCCAACCCTAATCATTAGTTATTTTATCTACGAAAAAGAAACGGAAAAAATCGACTTAAAAAACAAACAAACTGCTACACTTATGTTAAATATTCACAAAAACCAAATGAATTATTTAATTAGTGAAACAGAAGCAAGATTAACTTCACTTGCCATGGGATTTGACCAGCCTCTCGAGACGAAAAAAGTACAAAACATCCTAGAGAAAATCTATAAACAAGAACCTCGTTTTTCAGGTCTGTATCTCCTAGACAAAAAAGGAAATGTAACAGTTAGCACCACACCATTAAAGGAAAAAATCAACCTATCATTCAGAGATTACTTTAAGCGCATTCAAGTGACCAAGCAGACGGTGATCACAGATAACTATGTGAGCCGAATTACAAAACAGCGGATTCTTTCCATTTGTGTGCCTGTGCTAGATGAAAACGAAGAAGTCACCAATGTGCTAGTCGCCGCCATTCAAATTGATTATTTAAGAAATATTATGAACGTATTGAACCCTGACCTTCATTTTAAGATGCTAAATCAAAATGGACATGTTGTGTTTACAAGTGGTCCGCAACCAGCATCAGAAAATGGCAGCACTGTGTCTACATATTTAGATGAAAACAGCTGGAAGCTGGAGGTCTATCCGCAGCTCGCTTCTACAGGTGAAGTGCTATCTGTTATGCTGATCCCTTTATCCAGTGCTTTTATTTTATTAAATATTTTATTCACACTTGTTCAATATATCATTTTAAGGCGGCAAACCCAGCAGGAGCGTCACCAAAATGAAGCGCAAAAGCTTGAATTAATCGGAACCCTCGCAGCAAGTACGGCACATGAAATTCGCAACCCCTTAACAGGGATTAGTGGATTTATACAGCTTTTGCAAAAAAAGTATCACTCTGAAGAAGATCAGCTCTATTTTTCTGTCATTGAAGAAGAAATTAAACGAATTAACCAAATCGTCAGTGAGTTTCTTGTATTAGGGAAACCAACAGCAGAAAAATGGCAGAATAACTCCGTAAAAGAAATTGTAAGTGAGATCATGCCGATCGTTTTCTCTGAGGCGAATCTTTATAATGTTGAGGTTGATTTGCAAATTAATACGATTCAAGATGTTGGGGTCTATTGCACAAAGGATCACATTAAACAAGTCGTATTAAATGTAGCGAAGAACTCGTTAGAAGCGATGCCAAATGGCGGTCATTTGAAGATTTTGATTGAGGCTGAAAAAGAACATGTCATTATTAAAGTGAAAGATACAGGCGAGGGCATACAAGAAGAAATGTTAAAACATATCTTCCTCCCTTTTATTACGTCGAAGGAAAAAGGGACAGGTCTTGGGCTTGTTGTGTGTAAACGAATCATTTCCATGTATGGCGGAACAATTGATATCGAGAGCGAAGTGAATAAAGGAACAACTGTCATGATCATGCTTCCTTCTGCTCACTCAGCATAGCTGAAACATTCAGCCGGTTTTGCTTAGGCAAGACCGGTTTTTCTATGTCAATAAGAGGGACGGTTCACAGATAGCAGACTCATTTGAGAGACAAAATCATGAAAGGAGGGGGCAGATTGTTTCTCATGAAAAAGGAGATACTGATACTCATTCATCAGGTTGTCCAGTTCTTGACTATATTTAATTGTCGTCTCACCAGTGTAGCCCTCTGCTTGAGCAGCTTCTACCATCTGTTTTCTCTTCTCGTCAATTGACATTAGCAAATGCTCTTTTCTTACATAACTATTCATGATCTCAGCTCCCGCAATAAATTCGACTGTCTATGCTCAAATTGATCCGACACCAAAATTATACTTTATTTGTAAATTAAATTAAATATGCTTATTTTATTTAATTTTTTACAGCCTAAAGACCTCTTACCCACTCTTATTTGGGGGTAAACTTCAAATTTGGACAGGACTGACACATGGATTAAACAGAATTTTATCCTATGCTAAAGATCAAAATCAACTATTTTCTTTCTCGTTTTATACCTATTTTCCTAAAAAAAAGCTGATCTTCCGCCTCATGCGGAATGATCAGCTCTTGTCATTAAACCGTTTCTTCCTCGTAAATTGGCACCCAGCCCTCAGTTGTGACAAATATGCGAACTGCGACCACTTTTCGATCCTCTTGCAGTGTAAAGTAGTGACGAATATGTGGCGGAACAGAAATTAAATCTCCTGGATTCAGTCTTACATCAAAAAAGACGCCATCCTTCCCTTGAATGGCAAAGATTCCATGACCGCTTACAATAAAGCGTACTTCGTCATCTGTATGGTGATGCTCACGCTGAAAATTTTGGAGCAGGTCATCTAAATTTGGTGTGGCGTCAGATAATGAAATCACATCCTGTGATTTGTACCCTCGTTTTTCAGATATACTCTCGATTTCCTCTTTGAAAACAGTCAAAATCTCTTCTTTTTCCTCGTCTGTTAGATCATACTTTTCTGTTAATCGGCTTGGTAGCTTTGCAATATCCCAATGTTCATAAATGACCCCTTGGTTTTCTAAATAGACTGCCACTTCTTGCTCGCTTTCAAGTAATGTGTTCTCTTCATTATGAATCAAAATCGTCGCCATGTGCTTTTCCTCCTTTTTATGTGACAAGCTGCTTTTGATAAAGCGTTAATTTTAAGTGATAACTAAACAAAAATTCATATGCCTCTAATACTCGTTTTGCTTCAGAAGCTGTTTTTCCCCAAACTGTGATGCCGTGATTTCGAATGAGCACAGCACCTGATTCCGACTCTTCAGTGAGATGCTTTGCAAATTGTGTTGCAAGATGCGGAATATGGGCTGGATTTTCAATAATCGGTAACGACACTTCTGCATCCTCTTCCCAATAACCAAGCGCTTTGATGATTTCGTTTCCTTTGAAACGAATCTCGCCTTTATCCCCATACAGCTCAGAGATCACATTATTATCGATTGTATGGACATGAAGACAGCAACCTGCATTCGTCCGCTCATACACATATGTGTGAAGTTGTGTTTCAGCTGATGGTCTAAGCGGTACGTCAGGATCAACAGGGTTACCTGCTGCATTTACTAAAACAAAGTCTTCATCTGTTTCTTTTCGTTTATCTTTGCCGCTTGCCGTCACCAAAAACGTGAGTGGATCATCCGACACCTTAATCGATAAATTGCCGCTTGTTCCGTAAAACCAGTCTCTTTGTGCCAGTTCACGTTTGACATCTGCTAGCTCCTGCCAGCGCTTGTTCTTTGCATCTGCCATTCCTTCACTTCCTTTATTTGATCAAATTGTGCTTTAAGATCAATAAATGTTTCATACTCCTCATGAACAATCCCGAGCTCTTTACATTCATTTAACAAGTAGTCACGCGCAAATGTGAGATCCGCATGCTTTGCCGCCTCCACATCGGTGACTGAATCTCCAATCATGATTATGAAGTCATTCTCATGGGTCAGCTCTCGAATGATTGATGGCTTGCAGCATCCGCAGCCATTTTGACATTGCGAATTGCAGGCATGTGGCCATTCAATCTGAATATGCTCTTCGTGAAATGAGGCATGATTGCAATAAATATCGTCTCTTTCCACAATGCCCTCGAGTATGGGATAAACAAAAAAGTCCATCCCGCCGCTTAGCACATAGAAGGGAATGTCAGTCTTTTTCACATGATCAACAAATTGCTTGAATCCTTCTCGAATCTCTGTATCTTCTAAAATAAACGATTGAATGGCTTCTTTTTGATCACTCTTCAGTAATTGAAACATCTGCCCGACGCCTTCTTGAATGGTGATCTCCTTTGTGAGAACATCGTCCTTCAACTTCGTCCATTCACTTGGAGCAAAGTGTTTCATGATGCGAATAATATTATCATTTTTCGTAATGGTTCCATCAAAATCACAACATACAATTGGTTTTTTCATTTATTCTACTACCCTTCCCCATCGTTCAAGTGCTGCTTTTAAGTCTTGGCAAGAATCTGTCTTCTCTTGGATCGACTCTCCATGTACAACTGCATCAATGATCGATCGAAATGCTTTCCCTCCGCCGATGGCTCCACGAGGATGTCCGTGAATTCCTCCACCAGCATTTATCACATGGTCGAGTCCAAAATCTTTCATCAAAACTGGAACCATTCCAGGATGAATACCTGCTGACGGGACTGGGAACGTTTTTTGAACCGAATCCTCTTTTACACAAGCTTCATAGATTCCAAAGGCATCTTTTTTCGGAAGTGCGACTGACCCATACGGTGAGGGAAAAAGACTTAAATCAGCGCCAGCATACCGATTTAATTTACCTAAAAGAAGAGAATGGGAGAATCCATATTCAGGTGATGATGTCAAAGCGCCGCTTACTGCGGGATGTGCCATAATAGGCAATCGAATATCTGGATCTTCAGCTAAGCTTTGCATGACATCTAGCCCGTAGGCAAAGACATTGAATAAGAGTGCATCCGCTCCGAGTTCAGCTGCCTTTCTTGCTCGATCCCTCAGTTCAAAGGTTCTGCCTGTTAAATGAACAGCATATAGCGTTCGGTGCCCTGTCTCTTCATATGTTTCTTTTAATATCTTTTTTCCTTCTTTGATTCGTTCTTCAAAAGGGGCTAGCGGGCTCTCAAATAAAATTTCATCGTCTTTGATGAAGTCAACACCGCCTAATGCTTGTAAACGGAGCTGTTCTTTTAAATCTGCCATATCACGGCCAATGACACCTTTAAAAATACTCATCAACAAAGGGCGATCAAACACGCCTATTTTTTTTCGTATGCCATCAATTCCAAATACCGGTCCTGGCAGACTTTTTTTAAATCTATCCGAGAATTGAATGTCCACTAGCTTCACTTTTCCATCTAGTGAAAGCTTTCCAAAGATCGTCGTCAAAACGGCCGGTATATCTGCTGAAAAGTTAGCCTCAGGATAAGCAATGGTCACCTCAGATTGATATAAACCGTTCTCGGCTGGGGCAAATTTTTCTGTTACCTTTTCTACCCGGCCTTTATGCTTTTGAAGCTGCTCTTTTTTGAGCTGCGGTAAATCCGTCCATGATCCAACTGTTAAACCAAGCGCGATCTGCTCTGCTTTTCGGTTCACTTGTTCTTCCTCTCGATGTGTTAATACGTATGTTGCCAGTAATTCACTCACTAGGAATCCCCTTTCGATTGCGTCATGCATATGGTCAATAAAAAAACCTCTCCAAGTGCTTAATCAGCGCCTTAAAGAGGTTGTTTCGTGTCATTCATCCGAATCTTATCTCTCAGCGCTTGCTGCAAGAATTAGCACCGTGCTTCATGGAAGTCGGTTGCCGGGCTTCATTGGGCTAGTCCCTCTGCCTACTCTTGATAAGAATATTCAATTTTCTTAAATATTGTCTGAATTATCGCACCGTTTTTTCATGTTGTCAATGGCTTATTTTCAAACAAATTCAAGGCAGCAATTCGCTGAGCGGCTTCTTTTAACCGCTCCTCATTTGTTAAAAGCCCTACTCTCACGTATCCTTCACCGTAAGTACCAAACCCATTCCCCGGTGCCACAACCACATGTGCTTTCTCTAATAATACGCCAGCAAAAGATTCAGATGTATATCCTTCTGGCACCTTTAGCCAAGCAAAAAACGACCCCTTTGGTGCAGTGACTTCCCAGCCAATCTCCTTGCAGGCAGCAATCCACACATTTCGCCGTTTCTCATATCGATCATTCTGCACCTGTACGCACGTTTGATCGCTTAACAAAGCTTCCACTGCCGCATCTTGAGTGGCTTTGAACAGTGAAACAAACACGTGGTCCTGATAAAGCTCAATCGCTTCAATAACTGACGGATTCCCTGCTGCAAAACCGACTCTCCAGCCCGCCATATTATATGTTTTAGACAATGTGTATATTTCAATCCCCGTCTCTTTCGCTCCATCTGTTTGCAAAAAGCTGATCGGCTTTTCCCCATCAAACCCAATGCCGCCGTAGGCAAAATCATGGACAACACAGAGTTTGTGATCTTTTGCAAATGTCACGGTTTCTTCAAAAAATGATTGGCTTGCCGTAGCACCTGTCGGATTGTTGGGATAATTTAAATACATCAACTTTGCTTTTTTCTTAACATTCTCAGGCAACCGGTCAAAGTCAGGTAAAAAATCATTTTGTTCAAGAAGCGGCAGCGTCACCATCTGAGCTCCAGCAAGCACGGCACCTGACCAATAATCAGGATAACCTGGGTCTGGAACAAGGAGCGTATCACCCGGATTCAGCAAGCATTGCGGCAGCTCAACAAGTCCCGCTTTCCCGCCAAATAAAATCGCAATTTCCGTCATCGGATCAAGTGTGACCCCATATTCTCTTTCATAAAAGGCAGCGGCAGCTTTTTTTAATTTCGCTGTTCCACGGAATGACGAATATTGATGATTTTCAGGTTTTAATACCGCTTCCTGCATCGCTTTTACAATGTGTGCGGGAGTTGGCTGGTCAGGATTTCCCTGCCCTAAATTAATAATATCTGCGCCTTCCTGTACTTTTTTCTGCACCTTTTGCACAAGGGATGCAAAAAATTGTGTCGGTAATTGTTTCAATACATCTGACTGCTGGAATTCCATTTTTCTTCACCTTCTATTCAAGTTACGTAGCAATACAAACACTTTAATGTATTGTTTCAAGAATTGTAAAGCAATTTTGAAAAAGGATTGACATGTGAAGCGCAGCTCTGATAATATCTTGAATTAAGAAATGCAAACAGACTTGAAACAATTACATATTGATTTCTCTTATCGAGAGTTGGGCGAGGGATTTGGCCTTTTGACCCCAACAGCAACCGACCGTTAATACCACTGTGAAGTGGGGCGCAGCAAGTAAGCGCCAAGACAATTGTCTTATAGGGCACGGTGCTAATTCCATCAGACGTATGTGCTGAGAGATAAGAGAGGCTTTGAGCATACACGACATCAAGCCTCTTTCTCTCAGGAGAAAGAGGCTTTTTTATATGACTTGGAGGGGAAGCAATTGGTTACACTTACGGCATCATATGAAGAATTAACAGAAAGCTCGGCAGTTGCACTCGCAATTAGACTTGGCTTGATCCAAGAAAGCAGTCATTTGACATGTACGGAAATCGGTGACGGGAATTTAAATTACGTCTTTCATATTTTTGACCATAAACAAGAAAAAGGGTTGATCATCAAGCAGGCACTGCCCTACGCCAAAGTGGTCGGAGAGAGCTGGCCACTTACATTAGACCGTGCGAGAATCGAAAGTGCTGCCCTGATCAAGCAATCAGAATATACGCCGCACCTTGTACCAGCAGTCTATTATTCAGATACAGCTCTTGCTGTGACGGCAATGGAGGATCTATCACACCTCGAAATCGTCAGAAAAGGGCTAATTGCCGGAAAACAATATCCGCGTTTATCCGATCATGTCGGAGAATTTTTAGGGAAAACACTTTTCTACACTTCTGACTTTGCCACAAATCCTAAAATCAAAAAACAATTTGTGAAGCAATTTACGAATCCAGATCTTTGTGACATTACCGAAAAGCTTGTCTTCACAGATCCTTTCTTTGATAGCGGCACAAATGATTTCGAAGAAGAATTAAGAGAAGCTGCCGAAGCGCTTTGGGCAGATCTTGAAGTGCAAGCAAAAGCGGCTGAATTGAAGCGTATTTTCCTGACATCTGCCGAAACACTTGTTCATGGAGATCTTCATACAGGCAGTATTTTTGCAAGTGAGACGGAAACAAAGATCATTGATCCAGAATTCGCTTTTTATGGTCCCTTCGGATTCGATATCGGTCACTTTATCGCTAACCTGTTCCTAAACGCTTGGTCTCGTGAAAATGAACACGATCAGCAACACCTTTTTGACCATGTCATCAATGTATGGGCAACCTTCAAAGAAGTGTTTGCAAAAGCTTGGAAAGAAGACAGCATTGAAGCGTTTAGTGTATCTGACAGCTTTTTAGAAACAACCTTTGATCGTATTTTAAAAGAAGCGACAGGCTTTGCGGGCTGTGAGCTTGTCCGCCGAACGATTGGCCTTGCTCATGCCGCTGATCTAGATGCAATTCCATCACCATCTAAACGAATTCAGCAGAAAAAAGCAGCACTTACGCTCGGAAAAACATTCATCAAACAATATCATGCAGTGGAAACAGCGTCTGACCTCGTCGCATTATTCCAGCAAGCTGTAAAGGAGTGACGGGTTTTGTCTAAAGATTTTGAAGTCCCCCGTTCTGTCGAATGGGAAGAAAATCATATAAACATTTTGAATCAGCAAAAATTACCGGCAGAAACCGTGTTTGAGCATCTATATACAAAAGAAGACGTGTATGATGCCATTGTCACGTTAAAAGTGCGGGGAGCACCTGCCATTGGCATTACAGCAGCTTTCGGACTGGCACTCAGTGCCCAAGACATTGAGACAGAAGAAATTGATGTGTTTAAACAAGAAGTCATTCAGATAAAAGAATATTTAAACAGTGCTCGTCCAACCGCTGTGAATCTAGCCTGGGCATTAGAGCGATTGTTGCAGCGCATTGAGCGTGCAGCGTCGGTCAATGCAGCCAAAACAGACCTTGTCCATGAGGCCATTCAAATTCAAATTGAAGATGAAGAAACATGCAGACAAATCGGTCAAAATGCACTCCAGCTCTTTAAATCGGGTGATCGAATTATGACCATTTGTAATGCAGGCTCTATCGCCACGAGCCGGTACGGAACAGCCCTTGCTCCATTCTATTTAGCGAAAAAGAAAAATCTCGATCTTCACATTTATGCCTGTGAAACACGCCCTGTTCTCCAAGGGGCTAGGCTGACAACATGGGAGCTCATGCAAGGCGGCGTAGATGTGACGCTCATTACAGATAACATGGCAGCCCACACGATGAAGGAAAAGCAAATTTCTGCTGTCATTGTTGGAGCTGATCGTATTGCTCGTAATGGAGATGCAGCGAACAAGATCGGCACGTTAAGTCTTGCCATTTTAGCCAAGCATTTTCAAATTCCGTTTTTTATAGCTGCACCGCTTTCTACCTTTGATATCTCAACCAAAGACGGGACAGATATTCCAATTGAAGAGCGCGACCCGATGGAAGTAAAGGAATTAAACGGCGTCCAAATTGCACCACCTGATGTTCAGGTATTCAATCCCGCCTTTGATGTTACTCCTCACCATCTCATTTCAGGGATCATTACAGAGAAAGGAATTATTACGTCGAACTATACAGAAGAGATTGATGCTCTGTTTGCTGAAAGCATCTCACTCTGATCATAAAAAAAGCGCCGTGTCCTTCTTATTTAAGAGCACCGCGCTTTTTTATTTCATTTGTTTTTGCTAAGATTTCTTTTTTCTGTTCTTCTGTCAAAACGTTCATTTTGACACATAGTGATGTGATGGCATACATTTTATTCTTTTTGTCCCAAAACATTCCCTAGCGCCCTCCTTTTTCCCTCAACCAACTTTTTTAGCTTAATAAAAGGATATGTCGCTTGGAAAACTTTTGGAACAGGTCAATCGATTTATTTTTGAATAAATGGGATACCTTCTAATTCAAGCAGAACCGCTTTCATATCTGTCTTCGTTCCTGCATAGCCAATCAAAGAACGATCTTTTCCAATCACTCTGTGACACGGAATAAAAATAGGTATTGCATTGCGTCTGTTGGCTTGTCCAATCGCTCTCACAGCCTTTGGGTTACCAATCGCTTCTGCAATATCTCCATAACTTTTTGATTCACCATACGGAATAGCCGAAAGTGCTTCCCACACTTGCTCTTGAAACAAAGTTCCCTTTTGCTTGAGCGGTAGATCGAATACTTGGCGCTCCCCCTTGAAATATTGATCTAGCTGTTTTTTCGCTTCTTGTAATACAGACGTTTCTTCTTCTTTTAGATTGGATGCTTGCTTTTTTGCTAAAAACGGCTCATCATCAAACATCACTTCGATAATGGCAGCGTCTTTTTCTAGTATGTATAGTGCCCCAATTGGTGCGTGATAGACGGTATAATACACGTTAATGCTCTCCTTCTTGTTTCTTCTGTCTAAGTGGCAGCGTGAGATGGAAGACGGTTCCTACCCCTTCCTCACTTTCTACCTCAATGGTTCCTTGATGCTCTTCAATAATTTTATAACTAACCATTAAGCCAAGTCCAGTTCCTCTTTCTTTTGTCGTATAAAACGGTTCCCCTAGACGCTTCAGCTTGTCCTCTGCCATTCCACAGCCTTCATCCCGCAGTGAAATGACAATATGCTCTTCTCCCTTTCTCTGAATGCTCACATAGACATTTCCTTTTCTCGGCATGACTTCAATTGCATTTTTTAAAATGTTAATAAAGACTTGTTTTAATTGATTTTGTTCGCAATAAATGAGCGGTATCTCATCCATCACATTGAGATGCATTTGAACGTTGCCAAGGTTCGCTTGTGCGTGCAGCAGATCCATCGTGTCTTTCACAATTTGCACCACATTTTTTTCTTCATATACGATGGCTTGCGGCTTCGCTAAAATCAAAAATTCGGTAATGATTGATTCAATTCTTTTCAGCTCTGAAGTGATGACATTGAAATAGAGCGAATACTCCCCTTCTATATTTCCTTTTAGCAGCTGAATAAAGCCTTTTAATGCTGTCATCGGGTTTCTAATTTCATGCGCAATGCCAGCGGCAAGCTCTCCGACCACATGAAGGGTATCTGATTTTCTCACCCGCTCTTCTAATTCCTTCCGTTCTGTCACATCTCTAAAGATTGCCAAATTCATATTATGAATGATGTTGCGTTTAAAAGAGAATTCCAATATCCGCTGATCTGGGTGATTTAGCACGAACGGCACTTCATTGTCCATTTCATCTAATGACATCGCCTGGGCAGGCTGTGCCAAATGTTCAATTTGATAAGGCGCAAGGATATGAAATAGGTTCATTTCCGTTAAATGATCATCTTTCAACCCGAGCAGCTCGCTTGCAGGTGGATTGACTTCGATAATGCGGTATTGGTTATCGAATAGAACAATGCCGTCCATTGATCCATTAAATACTTTACGGAATTTGAGCTCACTTTCGCGCAGCTCCTCTTCCATCCTTTTGCGATCACTTACATTACGTAAAATGGTTAAGTGTTGTCCTTCTAATACCGCATGCTTTGATGTAAACTCGAGCTCTTTAAACTGACCATTTGCCATTCTGAATAAAAGCTCTTCCCTTATTTCATGATTCCGAATATATCTTCTTCTAGTCGGCCTATATCTCTGATCAGATTTCACGAGAAAGTCTGTGAGTTTTTTGCCAATCAGTGAATGCATAGGCAATTCAAAAATGCGGCAGGCTGATTCATTTGCTCTGACAATCTCTCCATCATCCGCCCATATGATGATTGCATCCATTGCATTTTCAAAAATTTCTCTAAAGCGTTCCTCACTTTTTAACAGCTTTTCTTCCATTAACCTTTTTTCTGTAATATCCCGCATGATGGACATATAAAAACCGCTCATCACATTTGATGTAATGGTGAGCTCGAATAATTTGTACTGACCAGATTGAAGGGTAACGGGAAGTTCTCCCTTGGCTTTTCCTGTCTCTTTAAGTGACGTTAAAAGGTGCTGCAAGGCTGGAAGATTTTCGTCTTCGACAAATTCATTTAAATAACGATCGGTTAAATCAGTCTTTTGCAGCTCAAAGCTCTGACAAAAAGAATGATTGGCGTCGATCATGCAGCCATCCTGATCAAAAATGACCATTCCGTCAATGGCTCGGTCAAACAAATCTTTAAACAGCTGCTCATTCATGGATCTTTCTCGTTCTAGTATTTTCTTTGAGGAAATATCTCGCATGACCACAATATATTGCTGATTCAAGACGTCATGCTCTGCAACAAATTCAATGTATTTAGTTTCGCCGTTTTCAAGCTGAATGGAAATTTCTCTTTTTAACGTTCCTTTTCGAAAAAATAAATCGAGGGAGCATTCAATTTTGTCTTTCGGGATGCCGTATAGGAAATCTAGAACGGATTTATTGAGGAGGTCTTCTTTCGATGTCTGTACAAGCCTACATGTCGCTTCGTTGGCTTGGATGATATTGAGGTGTTGATCAAATATGAAAATGGCATCTAACGTCTTATTTAACAGCATTTTTTGCTGCATCAACTCTGTTCGCAAATATTCGTTCTCTTTTTCTAATTTTCTGATATCTTCTGCGCCATCGAGCGTTTCAGTCATTCTCTTACACTCCTTTTCCAGCCTCATTCCTCTACAATATTTCTACAATATTTTCATTGTTCCTTCATTCGACTCATAAAAAAAGATAACTTTTTACATGAAGACTGTCTCTTTTGTTGCATTTGGATGACAGGATTGAACCTCGCTTCTCTTTTCTTACGCTTTTTTTACAACCGTTCTACAATTTCACATCAAATAGCGAAATGAGCCAAAATGTATTTTAAAATGGGGCAAATACGGGAATCGTGAACTTAGAACATTTATGTTTAAAATCAAGCAGGAAAGGTGATGTTATGGCATCTTCACGAGATAGTTATTTTGATAATGCGAAATTTCTTCTGATTTTTCTAGTTGTTTTTGGTCATTTGTTACGATCATTCATTCATGATAATGATTGGATGCTTTATTTATACAAGTTTATTTATACTTTTCATATGCCTGCCTTTATTTTGGTTTCGGGCTTCTTTGCAAAAGGGTTTAGAAAGCCAGGTTTTATGAAAAAAGTGGCTGTTAAGCTGATCATCCCATATTTCATTTTTCAGGTGATCTATTCGGTTTACTACTATCTCTTGCAGGATCAAAGCATGGTCAATTTAAATCCAATTGACCCGCAATGGTCTTTATGGTTTTTAATTAGTTTATTCTTTTGGAATTTGCTGCTCATTCCTTTTTCTAAACTGCCATTTCACTGGGCAATGATCGTCAGTTTGTCGATTGCGTTACTTGTCGGTTACGTGGACAGTATTAGCAATACGCTGAGCTTATCACGTACGTTTGTCTTTTTGCCGATGTTTTTAGCTGGCTTCTATTTAAAAAAGCAGCATTTTGAATTCATTCGCACAAGCAAAGGAAAGCTGGCAGCACTTTTTGTATTAATGGCTGTATTCTTGTTTTGCTATTTTTATGAATTTGATTATTCCTTCTTATTTGGATCACAGTCATATGCTTCTCTTGGTGATGAAGGAGTGATTGCGGCAATGAAACGAATGGCATGGTATCTGCTTGCATTCGGCGCTACATTCAGCTTCTTTGCTTTAGTGCCAACACGCCGTTTCTTCTTTACAAAATGGGGCACAAGAACGCTATACGTGTATTTATTACATGGCTTTGTCATCAAGCTACTTAGAACGACTTGGTTTGATGACTGGGCCCTGAATGCAGCAAGTGTGCTCATGTTATTGCTGCTAACCATTCTGCTTACCTTTACCCTGTCTAGCACCTTTGTTAAAACCGTTGCACAGCCAGTGATTGAGCTCAAAATGACCAATCTCATGCGTACAATCACCGGCAGACAAGGCAGTTATAGCAAATAAAAAACGATCCCGCGAGGATCGTTTTTTCTATTTTTTGTGACATTCAGCATCTTTCTTAGGCTTTACAAGCGTATCAATCCATTTGCTGCTGTTGATATCTCCAAGCTCACTGCCAAATTCCTCTTCTAAGATATCTGGGTCCATCGGCTTTTTATGGTCTTTCATATCCTTGCTTTTTACATGCTTTTTAGTCACGAGATCCTCCCCCTTGTTTCCCTTTGTGAGAATTTCGGTTTGCCTGACGATCTCTTGATTGTTCATCAAATTGCGTTTGTCCTTGATCATGTGCCATGCTTTCTGTTGGTGTCATATTATTTGTCAGTGCTTCATTTTTCGCTGCTTTTCTTTTCATCTGAAATCAGTCCTTTTTTAACATATTTAGTTCTTCTCTTAATTGGTCTAGGAGTTCTTTCATTTGTTTGACTGTCACGGGCTTTTCCTCCGGTTTTAACTCAAAGCCAATTTGCCCATTGGCTTCTAGGGTGGCTTTTTTGAGACTGCTGATGTCAGTGATGCCTTGCTGCTTTAAACGCATTTTAAGTTGATCCCTTGTGAGCCTTGTTTTCTTCAGCTTATGATCAAGCATTTTGCCATCCTGTAAAATTACGACCGATTTGCCTGAAAGCAATTTTTCAAAAAAATCCGATTGTATCGACAGCTTCTCCATAATGACAAGTGCCACAATAAAGATAGTAGCTGCATATATGGTTTCAAGTAAATTATGCTCTATAAAGGGTTGGATAATAATTGATCCAATTGAAATCATGATCACTGTTTGTTGAACAGTTAATTGACTAATGGATTTAGGCCCTGCTATTCTCAGCAGTAAGGTACCAACTAGCAGCATGACAATCGCTTTCCATAACACATCCAGCACGTCTCGTTCACCTCTTACCTATAGATTGCGAACATCCCTTATGATTTAGCCAGTTAGATAATGGAAATAAAAAAACAGCATTCGCTCGGAATGCTGTTTAGCCGATGATGACGCGCTCTTTCGGATAATGATAATTCGCTTCGCTTTCTCTTCGGCCAATTAAATATAAGAAGCTTGGAATGCCGATCCGTCCAATAAACATGACGACCATAATGATACATTTACCGAACACCGTAAGGTCCGAGGTGATTCCAAGCGATAGCCCTGTTGTTCCGAATGCAGAACAAACTTCAAATAAATTTTCTAGAAGTGTATTATGCTCGGATAAGGATAACAGGAACGTAGCACCAAACACCAAGATAAAAGCCATCATCGTCACCATCAAGGATTTGTTAATATCCGCTTGATGAAGCTCTCTTTTGAAGATTTTAATGGACTTATTTCCCCTAGCAAAATGAAACAATGCGAGTAAATTAAGGGCAAACGTAGTTGTTCGAATTCCGCCCCCAACAGAGCTTGGGGAAGCCCCAATAAACATAAGCATACATAGAAATAAAAGGGTCGGTTCTGTCAGCTGGGTAATATCTAATGTTGTCAAACCACCACTTCTTGTTGCGGTCGATTGGAAAAAAGAATAAAACAAGATTTCATGCCAGCTTTTCCCTAGGAAGCTGAACCCAGCTTCAAGTGCATAGATGCCAATCGCTCCAACAACGACAAGACCGCCAAACGTAATCGTTGTGATCTTTGTAAACAATGAGAACGATGCGTGCTTACGGTCCTGATTAAATAAATAATCCTTTACTTCGACGAGCACAGGAAAGCCAATCGCTCCAAAGATGATCAGTAGCATTGTAATAAATTGGACAAAATAATCATCTTTGTAAGGGATGAGCGAGTTCCCGGTAATATCGAAGCCCCCATTGGTGGTCGCACTAATACTAGAGAAGAAGCCATGTAAGAAAGCTCCTTGCACATCGTAATATTTAAGGAAATACATACTTAAAATCAGACCGCCTAAAAATTCAATGAGCAAAATTAAATATAAGACCTGCTTCATTAATTTCACAATACCTGATAAATTGCTCTGGTTTTGATCTGCCATGATAAGCTTTCTTTCTTTAATCCCGATTCTTTTTCGCATGACAATCCACACAAAGGTACCAAGCGTCATAATGCCGATACCTCCGATTTGCAGGACGAACGCAAGGATCCACATACCTGCCACACTAAATGTTTGCGAGGTATCAACAACAGTAAGACCTGTGACACTTACCGCACTCACCGCCGTAAATAATGCATCAATAAATGTCCATTTCACTCCCTCTTGATGGGCCACTGGGAGGCTGAGAAGAATAAGTGATACGGTTACAGCAAGAAAATAATAGAGGGCAATCAGCTGAAATGCTGACAGCCGGTCAATTAACTTTTTGATAGGATTCATTGTCATTCCTTCTTTTATCTATCTTTTCGAATACTTTATCATTTTAATGAAAAGAGACATGTTTTTAAAGATATTTTATGCTTTATTTTCTTTTTCATCAAAAAGAAAAAGACATCCTGATGCAGAATGTCTTTTCGTCTTTCTTATTTTGCTTCTAGTCTTCTGATTCTTTCGTTTAAATCAGGGTGTGTTGAGAAAAGAGAAGCTTTTCGTTTACCACTGATTTTAAGCGTTGCAACTGCTGTTTGATCATCATCTTTGATTCTTGACGTATACGCCTCAAGTGAGCGAAGCGCATGAACCATTTTATCTTTACCCGCAAGGTCAGCTCCGCCGCGGTCTGCATGGAATTCACGGTGTCTAGAATATGCAAACACAACAAGGCTTCCTAGGACAGAGAAAATGATTTGGAAAACAATCACTGCAATAAAATGAACAATCGGCACAAGCTCTTCACGCGAAACAAAGCGGCTTGCGATCCATGCCGCAATTCTTGAAAGGAAGACAACGAACGTGTTGACGATCCCTTGAAGCAGTGTCATTGTCACCATATCACCGTTCGCAACGTGAGCCACTTCGTGAGCGATGACACCTTCAACTGCTGCATCATCCATTTCATGAAGCAATCCAGTTGAAACGGCAACAAGTGATCTTCTCTTAGAAGGACCTGTCGCAAAAGCATTTACTTCAGATGATTGATAAATACCAACCTCAGGCATTTTAGAAAGGCCTGCTGCTCTTGATAGTCTGTGTACGCGGTCAACAAGCTGCTGCTCATCATATGTTAATGAATCCTTTTCAGGGTTTAACACACGCACACCCATCATCATTTTTGCCATCCAGCGAGACATCGCCAGTGACATGAATGAGCCAACAAAACCAACAACTGCACTGAATACTAACAGTGCCACCATATTAATTCCACCGTCTGCTCCTATATAAGAACCAACACCAGTTGCTGCACTAATAACCGACAGTACAATACCAATCGTAGTGATAACAAGAATGTTCGTTAATATAAACAGAAATATTCTTTTACCCATACATAACCTCCGCTGTCATATTAAGTTCATTTGAACTTATTAATAAAATTATAAAAATAAACGTCTCAAATTGCAAGGAAAAAGGAATCATTTCCTCTGTTTATCATAACGGCTTAAGCCCCGTCACTTCAATATTTACGACATTTGCTTCTGCTGAAAAGTGAACAAATTGTGACGCCTCGTTCTGAATTTTAGTTTATTTTGCATTTTCATCAAAAAGAGATTATGATGTTGAATTAGATCAATAATCACGTTTTTGACGTACAAATGAGGTGGAACATGGTGACTTTTAAATTAACGAGAATTGACATGACGAGACTTCTATATTCTCTAAAAGGAGAGGGAGATCTGACTCCGCTTCAGCTTTTGAATCTATCTGTAAAGGGCGATAAGGATCATGAATACGATGAGTTAAAGATCCCTTCGTTTTTTGAGAAACTCGAACGACGGAAGCAAAAATCAGAGCACGGTCTTTCTACAAATGAAATTGTTGAGCTTGGCAACTTGTGTGAGCTAACGTCTCTTAAATCGACGGCGATTCAAAATTGGATCAAACGTGATATTAAAGATATGATTGGTCATCCAGAGCTTGGCAAGAAGTACTCCATTGATCAGGTCGTTATTTTATTAATTGTCAGGGATTTAAAATCAGTTTTTGACTTTGATGCCATTCGTATGATCTTATCTGCCTTATTTAACACGATCACAGATCGAACAGATGATATTATTAGTCCAATCCGTTTTTATGAAGCATATGCGCACGTCCTAGATTTTATTTATCACCATACACATTTTCCATTAAAGGAAACAAATTTACGAGAAATGACCGAGGAGCAGACAGACATGCTCCATGAAGAGTTTACAGAATTAACACAGAATCAATGGAATTTGATTAAAGGCATTATCAGTTCTACCGTCTTCTCTGTGTTCACTTCTCACTTGCAAAGTACAGCGCAAGAAATGATGTTTAATACGCTGCAAGCAGCTAAATAAAGATAAAAGAAAACCGAGGTGATGAGGTCACTTCGGTTTTTTTGTGCAGCAATTGCCAGCATAATTGCCCACCGTTTTCTTCAAAATAAGAAGGCGCAACAAACATGAGGTGAAAGGAGGAATACGGACATGGCAAATCGAAATCAGCTTCTTGTTCCTGGAGTAGAACAAGCATTAGATCAATTTAAATACGAGATCGCTCAAGAATTTGGCGTGACTCTCGGTTCAGATACAGTCGCACGTGCAAACGGTTCTGTTGGCGGTGAAATTACAAAAAGACTCGTTCAACAGGCTCAATCACAAATGGGCAATCAATCTAAATAAAAGCATGGTGAAATACGCCGGAGTGATTCTGGCGTTTTTTTATTGTTCGTAAGTGTGCTCATACCGGTTCTCACGATACGGGGACGGTGCACCTTTTCCTTGTTTCTTCATATGTTCTTTTTTTCGCTCAGCGGACGGCTGTTTCTGATGCCTGTCGTTTTTTTTTGCGTGCTTTTCAGCATCACCACGTGATGTGTCGTTTGGGTTCCTTTTGTGATCAGGTTCCGTTGAGTGATTTTTTTTTTGTTCTTTATTGATAGAACGATCCTTTTCTTCCTTTATTTGATTGTCTTTATTTTTTTCATCAGGTTTTGTTTGGTGAGGCTTTTGAATAGATCCTTGCTCTTCCCTCTCTTGATCCTTCTGCACTTTGTCTTCAGCTTCAGGAGCCTCTTGATCTGGCTTCATCTCTTCGCTATCGTCTGTCTTGACGTCTTCTTGTTTGTCTTTGTCTACTTGATCTTCATCATCTTTTTTAGGCTCTTCTTCTTTGACAGCATCACTCTCTGCTGCGTCTTCATCCTTTTGAATGTCTTCTTGTTCTTTATCTTGCATTTCTTGATTTCTGATATATGTGCCTGTTGAAATGCCTGCCTTTTGAGCTTTTTCTCTCGTTTCCAGGTCACTTTCTACAGTCTCTAGCTTGTAATCGCGCTTTTGATATTCACCAGAGATGGTACTAATTTTACTTTTGACGTTTGTTTTATATGTATGGTCCTGCTTGTTTTCATAAACCGTAGAAATATAAATGCTCTTAGAGTGGTTCACATAACCTTTTTTGTCACAGTCATCTATGATTTCCTGCACGACTTTGGTCATGTCGTTTTTTTCTAAATCCTTCATACTGGCCAGTACTTGTTTCGCATCTTTATTCAGTGGCGTGACACCGATTACTTGATAATTGTGATCAAGCTTCAGTTCAAAGCTTGGATTAATATCAATCGTCATATATGCATATGCTTTTTGACTTGAGAAAGATGGCATCATAGTAAAAATCACGACAATAATCGCTGCAATTGATAAAATTCCTACATTTAATGGCCGTAAACGAAGCAAGTCAAAAAAACCGGCTTTTTTTCTTTCGAGACGTGATTCATTCGGAAATGTCACTTCTTGACCGATTTCATAATCTTGTTGTTCATATTTCGTCCGCAGAAATTGTCCATCAGGGGTCAGCAGCGTGACATATTTTTTGTTTTTCTCTACTATAATGCCTCTTCTCATGAATTAAGCACCCCTTTAAGGTAATCTTTCAAATACACATAATCACCCGTCATAATGATCGCCATCGCAATGATATATTTTCTATTTCTCTCAATCGTTTTGCGGCTGACTTCCACTAGCTTTTCAAGCTGTTTGACTGGCAATTGTTTTTTCTGAAATAAAATGGTTCGGAGCTCATCGTGTTCAACGAGTGTATGAGCTACTTTAATGGCATTTTGCCTGGCATCTGCATGCTTTGGTGAATGTTCAAGCAGCTCTTGAAACGTGAGACCGTATACTTTCAATCGTTCTTTAAAGTGTTCAATTTCTTCTCTTCTGTGTTCTTGTTCAATTAAGCGCCTATATTCATTTGTAGACAGCTCTGCTTCAATCATGCTTTGAGAGTACTCGCCATTTTCACTTTCTTGCAGGTCCATTTGAACCGTTGGCGCATTTCTCGCTTCTTTTCGAATATAGTCGATCACTTTTCTTTTAATAATTAATTCTGCGAAAGCAAGGAGTGAGTTTCCTTTTTCGGCAGAGTATTTTTCTATCGCTTCATTAAAGGCAATTAAGCCTATGCTGAATTCATCATCTTTTTCATCTATATATCGTTTACAAACGGATGAAACCGTCTTAGCGACAAATGGTTTGTATTGCTCTATTAATGCATTTTGCAGCTCGGTATCACCTTGTTGAATACTGATAGCCGACTGCTCTAATGTTTGCTTTTTCTTTCCTTTTTTAAACAAAAGGCTAAGCAATGGTTTCACCTCAGTTCTCCCTATATTACTCATTTATGATAGCTAATTTATGAGGGAAGCGCAAAGGAAGAAATGAGGAATTCATTTCCTGTTACTCAATTATGACATGTATATCATCATCTACTTTACAATGTTTCGTCTAAAAGCAAAGAAATAAGGGGGTATCTCCCCCTTATTTGTAATAAACGTGTTATGAAAATGAAATGATATTTCTTTCAAAAAACCTACTCTTCTAGGCGTCCCTCTTGTTTTTCCTTGTTTTGTTGCCCGCCTTTTCTTGATGGACTTGATAAAAACCAACCAAATGCTGCAATTGCGAGAAGCACTGTCCAGAAAATCACTTTCCATAATGTTGAATGAATAAAATGAGAGGACACGATACCAATGGCTGGATGTGACAGTGTATAAAGCGTGAGCTTCACACCCACCCACCCGACTATGACAAAGGCTGCTGTTTCCAGGCTCGGTCTTGTTTTGAGCAGTTTCACAAAGACAGTCGCTGCAAATCTCATGATGATCAGACCGATGATACCACCTAAAAGAATGACAATAAATTGACCGCCATCAAGTCCACCGATTTGTGGAAGACTTGTTTTTGGCAAAGTTACGGCTAATGCGACCGCCGCTAAGATGGAATCGACAGCAAAAGCGATGTCAGCAAGCTCGACTTTTACGACTGTTGCCCAGAAGCCGCTTTGCTTCATATTTGTGTCTGATTCCTTTTTCTTAAATACGTGCGATTTTAAAATATGGTGAATGGAAATATAAAGAAGATAAATTGCACCTATGGCTTGAACTTGCCACACATCCACTAAAAACGAAATAAGAAACAGGGAACCAAATCGCATGACAAACGCACCCGCAAGTCCGTAAAACAATGCTTTTTTCCTTTGCTTTTCTGGAAGGTGTTTCACCATCACAGCCATGACCAGCGCATTGTCAGCGGCTAAAATCCCTTCTAAACCAATCAGTACGAGAAGAACCCACCCGTACTCTAAAATAATTGCTGCATCCATCATCATTCCTCCTTGTTTTTATCTATTGTCCCACAACAGACAAAGGCTTATGAATGCAAAAAAGACCTTTGCCTGTAATGGCAAAGGTCTTGCTAGACATGTGATATGTAGAATCATGCCAACAAAGCCGATGGAACTTAAGTCCATGTAATGACGACTTTGTTTCCGGTAAAAACCGGACGCTACTCCCCTTTGGTGGGATTTAAGAATATTTAGATTACTTATATTCTAATCAATAGACACTGTATTGTCAACAGGTGACTTTCACCTCGTACCAATGATTAGGCAGTTGGTGTTTCTACTTTTCTTTTTCTACGTTTCAGCCAAATATACATCGCGAAAAGCAACACAATCCCGATTCCAATTGGCAGGAGATATGGATCTAACATTGCGCCAACCTCTTTCCAGTTCTCCCCGAGTACAAAGCCAAGATACACATATACAAATGTAATAGGCGTAATCGCTAAAAACGTATACAGGGAAAAGACCCACACATTCATCTTGGCAATACCGCACGGAATGGAAATAAGGGTTCTTACCCCTGGAATAAACCGGCCGCTAAATGCGACGAATCCACCATGCTTTTCAAAGAAGGCATCCGATTTATCAAGCGACTCCGGTTTCACAAAAAAGTACTTCCCATATTTATTTAAAAAGGGTCTACCGCCATAACGTCCTAACCAGTACAAGGTCAAAGGACCAGCCACACCGCCAATAGAGCCAGCTGCCACAACACCGATGAAAGCCATGTCCCCTTTTGAGACCCAGTAACCCGCAAGAGGCAGAACCACTTCAGCAGGAACAAATTCAATACATAAAGCAAGGAAGATGCCAAAGTACGACAAGTTCTTAAAGGCATCAGCTAAAGAAATAATAAAATCTTCGATGTTTATCAATCCCTTTCACACATAATCGTTTAACCGATTCTATCCCTTTTAGAATCGCACATATATTAAACGAATAAAACCGAAGAAACGATTCACTTTTCTTCGTTTTTTTACATTAAATTTGATTTTACTATAAAAGACAAGTGAAAAAAACGTTGATTGCGGTATTTAAGTGAAGGAAAAGTGAACACAGGAGCCATTCGATCCGATATATTAAGTATACGTCTGTTTTAAGATACTGGAGGTTTTCTTACATGACCCATTTAACAGGAAGCTACAATGGATGGCTTGTCTTTCTGTCAATCGCAGTCGCCGCTGTCGCCTCCTACTCAGCTCTTCAATTAGCCAGCCGAGTGGCACAGTCAAGCGGTGCAAAGAAAAAGGTATGGCTGATCGTTGGTGCCTTGATCATGGGAATGGGAATATGGTCGATGCATTTTATCGGCATGATGGCATTTCACGTGCGGGCTGGCATCACATATGAAACACCCTTGCTCATTTTATCGATTTTGGCATCTTTTGTCGGGTCCTTGATCGCATTCACAATAAGCATTCAAGAGCAGCTCTCCACAAGGCGGCTGCTCATTAGTTCAATCACCATGGGCTCAGCTATTTGTAGCATGCATTATCTTGGAATGGAATCAATGGCCAATGTCTCTATCAGCTATGATCCAGTCCTCTTTTTTCTTTCGTTTTTCATCGCTGCGATAGCGTCTTTCTTTTCGCTTCATCTCTTTTTTCGGCTCCATCGATCCGGGAAAAAACAGGAAGATCATTTGTTAAAAATAGCTGGTGCACTCGTGATGGGCGGGGCTGTTTCTGGGATGCATTATACCGGTATGGCTGCTTCTACTCTGTTTTTTCATTCAGACGGACAGTCTTCCGGGGGTGGTTCTTTTGAGTTATCACCATTCAGTCTGTCGATTTTCATTGGCTTAATGACACTGATTGTCCAAACACTGATGATTTTTGGTGCCTATATCGATCACCGAATTATGAAGCAGGCAGATAAGCTAAAGGAAAATGAACAGCGGTTCCAATCACTCATCAAACATAATATCGATGGCATTATCGTGTTATCGGTCAATCGAAAGGTGCTTTCTGCGAACGACTCAGGCAAACAAATCCTGAAAATGTGCAATTCTTGGATTGGTGACGATGTCAGCCAATACGTCATGCCAACTGACATGTGGGAAGATTTTATTTACGAGTCAAAGAAAGCCATCACACGTGAAGCAGAACTAAAAGCAGCAGATCGCTTTTATTATTATCATGTTACTTACATACCTGTTCATGTCAACAATACGCTAGACAGTATTTATCTTGTCTTAAAAGATTTAACGCAGCAGCGGATTGCAGAGAAAGAAATTCATGTCATGGCCCATTATGATGCGTTAACTGAGCTGCCTAACCGTCGCCATGCCATCAACCATTTAGGTGATGTTCTCTCCGCTCAAGAAGAGACAGAAACATCGACGGCTGTTCTGTTTCTTGATTTGAACCGTTTTAAAATTATTAATGATGCACTTGGTCATAACATTGGGGACTTACTTCTTAAAGCAGCTGCAAACAGACTGACACAATGTTTACCTGACAACGGCTTTATAGCCAGACTAGGCGGAGATGAATTTTTAATGATCTTCCCTGATATGGGGCATGATACACAGAAAATTGAACAGCTTTCTCAAAATATCATTCGTCAATTTGAGCGTCCTTTTTTCATTCAGAATCATCAGCTCATTACATCTATCAGCATTGGAATTGCTATTTCACCTCAGAATGGCAAAGATGGGATGGAATTAATGAGGAAAGCCGATATGGCGATGTATTTATCTAAAAAACATAAGCAAAGTCGTTATGAGTTTTTCACTGAATCAATGGAAAGATCGAGTGAAGATAGGTTGAACCGAGAGCTTGAGTTACGGGATGCCATTCAAAGAGAACAGTTTGTGCTTCACTACCAGCCGCAAGTGAGTGCGAAAACAAGACAGATGACTGGCGTAGAAGCTCTTCTAAGAATGAAAGCACCCGATGGCTCGTTAAAATCACCTGAGGCTTTTATTGAGCTGGCAGAGGAATCAGGGCTGATCATTGATATTGGCAGATGGGTCATTGATACCGCGTGTAGGCAGGCTAAAACGTGGTATGATAACGGACTGAAAATTCCTGTGGCTGTCAATTTATCCGCGAAACAATTCAATTCTGAAGACTTAATTGATTTGATTAAGTTGACACTGAAAAAATACGATCTGACACCGTCACTGCTCGAGCTTGAAGTCACAGAAAGTATGACAATGGACAATATCAAGCAATCAAAACAAGTGCTGTCATCACTGAAACATCTAGGCGTCCGCATTAGTATTGATGACTTTGGTACAGGGCATAGCTCCTTAAGCTATTTAAAGGATTTGCCCATTCATCGACTAAAAATCGACAAATCCTTCATTGAAGATATTTTAAATGATTCGAAATCTGAACAGATTACAGGTGCCATTATCGCGATGGGACATCAACTCTCTCTTGAGGTCATAGCAGAAGGTGTTGAAACCTTTGCACAGGCGCAGCTTTTATCTGCACAAGGATGTGACGACCTGCAAGGCTTTTATTATGCAAAGCCCCTTCCAGCAAACGATATCGAAAAATTCATTGCCTATCCAGCACATCAGCTGGACACATAAAAAAGGTGCCAATCATGGCACCTTTTCATTCTATCTAAATAATAAATGTTGACTGTGAATTCCTGCTTTTTTCAATAGACTAATCAATTGTTCTTGTTCTTCTCGCGAGAGGCCGGAGAAGGCGCGCGCAATACGGAGAGAATGAATCGGGTAAATCTTATCAAGATAACTGCGCCCTTTTTCTGTTAAATGGGCATAAACCGACCGTTTATCCTTTGGGTCCTGCTCTCTTTCAATGAAACCATTTCGTTCTAATTTGTCAATTACATACGTCACATTCCCGCTGACAAGCAGGAGTCTTGAGCCGATTTGCTGAAGTTTTTGAGCACCTCTAGTATACAGCAGTTCAAGAACCGCAAATTCAGTTGGATTAAATCCATGCTCTTTGCTGTCTCTAATACTGTGTTCTGAAACGCTTTTAAATGCTCTTGCAAATACCTTGTAAAGTGTCATTGAACGTTCTACTTCTTCTTCATTAAACGATAGTCTCATCACATATCTACCTCTTATAATATTTTTTTAACTTCAAGGCTTTCTTGCGGTGCAGTTGGAGCCTTTCGTAAAAAATAGAAGTACGTTTTTGAAAACCCTTTCAACCACATAAGTGACTCCATTCGTGTTATGTATAAGATTTCGATATAAACTTTTAAAATCCTTCTTATTTTTCATAACCATCTCGAAAAAAAGGTTTTTTAGCAAACCATCAAGATACGACAGGGTTTAACATAATCTGTAAAGACTCTATGTTTTCTTACACTGCATTCGTCAAATTTCTACAAAATTCAATATTGCTATAATATTAAACAAAAAAAGAACCCTTAATGTGACATGCGCACATTTCAAGGGATTTTCACAAATCACGCTCTGTTTTGTTGAAAAAGAAGTGATACTCTTTTTTTAAGTCACTAATTGTCATGTTCTTGGCTGCACTTGGACTGTACACGCCCAATGAACAGAGCTGTTTCGTATAATAATGTCTTTCCTTTGCTAAAGCTTCTGTTAAGATACGCCGCACCGATTATCCCCTCCTACCAATATGATATGGACCAGGTGCTTATGAAGACCTTTTATACAAATCATTTTGTACGGCTCTTAGAAGAGCATGTGCATTTTGACCTGCCGCCTGCATGAATCGCTCCAGTAATTCATCCCTCTTTATATCTAATGCGATGATTTCTTTTGCCATACAGATGATCTGTGTTTGCTCCATCATATGCTCCTCCTCGTCATTCAACTCATCATTATTATATGCATGCGCAATAAACACTTCACATATATTGTTAACTTTCCTTCCATCATTTTTTCATTCTTGAGTTTTTGTGTTATATTTTCTAACAAATGATAGGTGTTTTTCGTTGTCATTCTGTATAATATGAAGAAAAGACTTGCAGGGGTGAGTATATGACGCAGGAAGATGTATCTTATAAAGATAAAAAAGTCATTTCAATCGGGATTGTCAGTGAATTAACAGGGCTATCTGTCAGGCAAATCCGATATTATGAGGAACGCAGACTCATCTACCCCCAGCGCTCTACAAGAGGCACGCGTAAATATTCTTTTTCTGATGTAGAACGATTAATGGATATCGCCAACAAACGAGAAGACGGTGTGCAAACAGCGGAGATTTTGAAAGACATGAAGAAAAAAGAACAGGCATTAAAAAGCGGACAATATAAGAAAAAGATGCTGGAAGGTCAAATTAACGCACACTTCCGTTACAAAAATCGATAAACAAATAAAGTATCACTGACTCTTTCAGGCTTTGTTCGCAATTGATTTTTGGCCATGGCTTCATGAAAAAGAGACAGCTTTTTTTGCTGTCTCCGTTATCAAACCAAAGTTCTTGGCAACTGCCAAATCATACTAAGTGAAATAAGCTATTTAAGCAAGGACATCAGTTGAAATTTACTTTTGTACAGGCAGCTTTCAACAACATTTCATTCTAAGAAACAACACGATATCAAATAGCCTTTAGCCTTTAGGTATATTGTTAAGCGCAGGCGATCTAGCGTTCATCCATTCGTTCAGGAAGCGAAACAGTTCGTTCATTGACCACATTCCCCGTGTTTAGCGTCGTCTTTGGTTCAATTAAGAGCAAATGAACTTCTTCTTCAGCAACTGGCTGATGTTCAATTCCTTTTGGAATCACAAGAAATTCCCCTTCATGAAGCGCTATTTCTCTATCCCTAAAACGGATGACTAGATTGCCTTTCCATACAAAGAACATTTCATCCTCGTCATCATGATGATGCCAAATGAATTCACCCTTCATTTTTACCAATTTCATGTATGAGTCGTTTAACTCTCCACTTATTCTAGGATTCCAATAATCATTTATTTGCGAAAATTTCTCTTGGATATTCACCTTTGAAATCAATAGATTCCCTCCTCATTTACTTGGAAACGTCTTTTTTACCTTTTCTAGCCTAAAACTCCCTACCTTGTAATTCTCCTCCTTATCATCAGACACCAAGGGACACAATAAGCATCAACCTCTTGTATGATTAAGTTTACTTATTCTATTGGATCACGTAAAATCAAAAAATAATGTATCATTCATCACAATTTGTGATGCAAAAAGGAGCAATCATTTGGATATTACATCTTTGGAGATATTTAAAGCAGTCGCTATTGAACAAAGTATTACAAAAGCTGCTGAGAAATTAAATTATGTGCAGTCCAATGTCACTGCACGAATCCAGCGTCTTGAACAAGAATTAGGTGTTCCTCTTTTCTATCGATATCACAAAAAGATATCCTTAACGCCTGCAGGGCGTGAATTGTTGCCATATGCAAACAAATTACTCTACGATTTTGAAGAAGCGATAGAGGCCGTAAAGCTTTCCTCTACTCCGCGAGGAACTTTGCACATTGGATCTATAGAGTCTACTGCTTCGACAAGATTGCCAAGTATTTTCGCAGCATATCATAAGACATTTCCACAAGTAGAATTGAGCATGTATATGGCACCTACTGTAGATCAGGTTGATGCTATTCTCAACTACAAGGTAGATGGTGCACTAGTTGATGGGCCCATTCTTCATCCCGACATTATTGAATATCCTGTATTGGAAGAATCACTTGTTCTCATTACAAGCTACTCCCAGGAGGAATTCCGGGTAGAATCAATTTTGCATGAACCATTGCTATCGTCATTTGCGCATTGCATCTATTTGGGGCGCTGGCAACGATGGTTAGAGAGCAATGGTTTTGCTCCGATGAAGGTGATGGAATATGGTACTTTAGAAGGCGTGCTTAAATGCGTTGAAAACGGGCTAGGGGTTACCGTATTACCAAAATCTATGGTTGAATCTCGGATGCAAGGTAGATTTACCTGTCATCCATTACCGGAACCACATAGAATTGTTCCCACTGTGTTTATAAGGCGCCGCGATTCTTACATGACCAGCGCCCTCTCACGATTTATGGAGTTCATAGGCATAACTGAAATGTGATCAGATCATTTGAAATAAAAAAGAGGATAGATAGAGCGAAGTTGTTTCAGCTCTTCTATCCTAATCATTTTAATTTTCATTGAGAGGAAGTGTCAGTTCCTTCAACGAGCCCTACAAAGTCAATCCGTACACCGCCTTTTTCAGGATCTTCTATGACCCGCATGGCCAGTGCTTTTTTCTCCCCTGTTTTCTCATCTTCATAATTCGCATGAAAGACATGAATGCTGGCTTCTTCCAATTGAAAATCATCAGAAGAAAGCGTCTCTATGCCCCATTCTTTTTTCATTTTTAGCATGTCACTTGGGCTTGGGACAGCACCTTCAACATAGATGTTTTCGATTTTTTGTTTATTTCCTTCGGTAATAGCTTCAATCATATGCTCTGCTGCCACTAGCCTTCTGTCTTTCCCCTCGTCTTCCCTTGAACATGCACCTAGCAAAACAATGCACATGAAAATGAATAAAAACTTCTTCATTTTTCTCTCCCACCTTCTCCTTAAAATGTAAAGGATGGAAGCGCTATATGCAATCTTTATTCAAAAAAGACTGTAAAACGTCATGTTTTACAGTCTTCTTGCTACATCAGTGTATGAAGGAATGCTGTTGCAATTCCAAAATAGATCAGTAAGGATAAAATATCATTCAATGTTGTAATCAGTGGCCCAGATGCAATGGCCGGATCCACATTTAATCTGTGTAAAATAATCGGCACGACCGTACCTGCCATTGTCCCAATAATCAGTGTTGCAAGCAACGAGGAACCGACAACAAAACCTAAAATCATATTGCCCTGCCACACCATTGCGACGACTGTAATAATAATAGAACAAACAATCCCAATGTAAATACTTGTTCTCAGCTCTCTAAAAATAAGGCGCATAATCGTTTTTTTCGTTAATTCTTCTTTTGAGAGCCCTCGAATGACAACAGCAAGAGACTGTGTCCCTGTATTCCCTGTCATCCCGGCAATCATTGGCATGAAGAACGCTAAAGCTACAACTTGCTGAAGGGTATCCTCAAAATAATTTAAAATACTGCCTGAAATCAGTCCAATGAACAAGAGCAAAATGAGCCAAGGAAGACGGCGATATGCCGCCACAAATGCCGGTGTGTCGAACGTGATATCTTTACCAGAGGCAGCAAACTTTTCATAGTCTTCGCCTGCCTCTTGAATCACAACATCAATGATATCATCGACTGTAACAATTCCGACTAGGACATTGTTTTCTTCCACGACAGGAATCGCAAGAAAATCATATCGTTCAATCAGCTTTGCGATTTCCTCCTGATCTTGAAAGGCTCCAACGGCAATGACTCTTGTAAACATAAGATCCTGTACCTTTTCATCCGGTTCACCTAAAATGAGATCCCGATATGAGAGAACGCCTACGAGCTGTTTTTGATCATTAATTACATATAAATAGTTGATTGATTCTGCAATTTCAGCAAAGCTTTTCAGCTTCACGACTGCATCCCGCACTGTAAAATGCTGAGGAATCCAAACAAAACGGTTGGTCATGATCCGTCCCGCAGTCTCAGCAGGGTAATTCATAAGAAGCTGGACGGCCTTGGATTCCTCTGCTTCCATGTTAGATAAAAGCTGATCCTTTAGCTCATCCTCCATCTCATCAAACAAGTTGGCTAGATCATCGTTATCCATTTTGTTTGTGACAAAGGTCGCTTTGTCTTTCCCTACTTTTTCAAGGACGATTTCTTGATATTCCCGCTCCAGCTCACCCATCATTTCTGTCACGTCATCGACTGGTAAAAAGCTGAGGAAGCGGCTACGGTGTTTCTCTGGAAGCTCTTTAAATAAGTAGGCCATATCATATGGCTGAAGTTCTTCCATGATGTTTTTAAATTCTTTTCGTTTTCCATCTCTTAGTAAAATAATGATGCGTAAAATGAGTTCATCATACGTAATATTTTGTATCATCGTTGTTACCTCCCCAAAGTCAGGAGATACCCGAATCCCTTAGAATGTGCGGGGGTCCGGATCTCCTCTATCTGATGTCTCAATCTGATCTTTTGACATATTCTCTATGTGTCTCGAATCGGGATGATCCATCCCCACACCTCCTTTTCCCATAAAAAAACACCTTCAACCGAATGAAGGCGCTTTGTAAGCATGACAAATAAACACTTGCTCCTTCAATCGTAGAGCTTTAGCACTGTATGGCATAGGAAAAATCCAGCTGCATTAAAAATCACCTTATGTCGATGATTTCTGTTGACCCATTGGCGTCTTTGGACATTTTTGGGCAGCAGCGTATCTCCATACAGGAGCCTCACCTAACGAAGTCTCATATTGTTGACACACTGAGATTACAGAAAAAGCGCAGTGATGTCAATAAGCAAGTTGCCAAGTTTCCTTATGTATTCGCTTACTTTTCAAAAAAAGAGCGATAGACAAAGTAGACCATCGCCCTTTCATGTCTTTTATTCCTCTTCCGGCTGATTCATATCCTCTTGGGAGAGGAGATGAAAGGAATCATGCAAAAACAAAGCATATCCTTCTCCGTCAGGGTGCGGAACATATTCCGCATGGTCCATTGTTTGTTCTTCTTCTTTTTTCTTCATATTCTCTCGCCTCCTTTCCCGTAGTTTGTCCCAATGAAAAAACCTTACACATGAAAGTGTAAGGTTTCGTTGTGGCTTAATCATCCCATTCTTGCTTTAGGATTTTGCCTGTTTTAGCGGAAATCTCAAAATCAACTTCCTCGCCGTTTGGTGTGGTGATTTCGACTTCATATAAGTACACACCATTTTCTTTATCTAAATCAGAATCTGTGACTGTTCCTTTTACTTTTGCAAGGGCAATTTGTTCAGCTTGCTTTTTAGTGATTTTCACATTTTGTTTCTTTTCTTTGACTGGATCATTCAACGCTTTTCCTGTTTTAGCATCGACATATACTTTATATTCAAAGCCGCCTTTTTTAATCTCGACCTCATACACCCATTTTCCTTTTTTACGCTCAAGATCCACATCATCCACATACCCTTTCACCACTTTTAGGGCTGCTTTTTCTGCTTGTTTCTTTGAGACAAACGAAGATTTCTTTTGCACCACTTGTTCCGCGTGTGCTGTTTGATTTGTATTTTGCGCTTGAAGTGTGAAACCACCTGCGACAAGAGTTCCTGTTAATGCTGTAGCTACTAGTACTTTTTTCATCATGTTCATGTCCTCCTCTATTTGATTTCTCCTTTATCTTAAAGAAACAAGATGATAAAGGAAGGAAAGAAACATGAGAAAATCATGAGAAAAGGATTAGTTTTCGTACGTAATTCCTTCTATATCTCCTGTATAAGCGTTCACAAGCACCTCTGCCTCTCGCCCGTCAGGCAAATCCAGCTCCACCTCAAATACGAGCATACCGCTAAATGTTTCAAGATCGGCATCATCCACTGTTCCTCCAACTTCTTTTACTGCAATTCGGATGGCTTCTTCGACCGTGATTTTTGTCATTTTCTTTTCTTTAGAGGACGGGTTTTTCTTTTCTGCTTCAAGCACCTTAAACGTTTGCTTATCGACATCGACTTGATATAATTCTTTTTTTGCTTGGATCGTAAAGGTAAAACGATCGGACTTTTCTTTCTTTTGAATGACCGTACCGCTCACCTTTTTAACAGCCGCTTCTTCTGCCTGAAGCTCAGCATTTTTTTCATTTGGTTTTTGATAGCTCTTTATTTGTCTAATCTCTTTCATTTGACCGCTTGCGGAAGATGCAATGATTTGATAAATGCCATTTGCATTTTCCAGCGTCAATGTATAGTCCTGTTTATGATTAATTAAATCAATTTGTGTAATGTTTCCATTGTAGTCTTTTGCAATCATTTTTTTGATTTCTGCTTCACTTAATATTTTTTGATCAATGGTTTGAATCATGAGCATTACAAAGGCCGCAAGAACGACGAGACATCCTGCGAGCGCAAGCATCATTTTCATTTTTCTAGACATGCAGCGCCTCCTTCCTATTTCCTATTTTATAAGGAGGAAATGAGAATTTGATGAGAAAAGACCCATTTATTTCGGGAAAACAATGGTCATGGTTGTCCCTTCGCCGATTCGGCTGTCTACCATCAGCTCAGCTCCATGCTCTTCTACAATTTGCTTCGCAATTGAAAGACCAAGACCCGTTCCGCCGGTCTCACTGTTTCTCGCTTCATCCACACGGAAAAAGCGGTCAAAGATTTTTGGGAGATCCTCTTCTTTTATGCCAATCCCATGGTCAACGACTGAAATAAACGGCTTCTCTCCTCTCCATCCGCAGGTCACATCAACTGGCTCTGTACTATATTTGACCGCATTATCAATCAAAATGGTCAAAAGCTGTTTGATTTTCTCTTCTTCTCCTTCCGCAATAAGCGGCTGATCTGTTTGCACACGAGATTGAATCGTTCGATTGGTGGCTACTTCAAGTGTATGGCAAAGCTGCTTGCACAAATGACCAAGATCAACGGGCTTCATATCCACATAGAGCGGCTGACCATTTTTCGCCAGTGTCAGCAATTGATCTGTCAGTCTTTTCATTTTTTTCGCTTCATCATGTATCGCTTGGGAGGATTCTTCTACAACCTCTGGGCGTGTTTGCCCCCAGCGCTTGAGTAAATGACTGTAGCTCATAATGACCGTAATCGGCGTCTTTAACTCGTGAGAGGCATCATGCAGAAATTGCTGCTCTTTTTCATAATGCTTCTCAAGAATTTCTGACATTTCATTAAAGGTTTGGCCCATTTGATACAATTCATCCTTAGAATCGCCTGATAATTCGATTCGTTTAAACGCCTTCTCCTTCATACTCGCCTTCATGGTACTCGTCATTCGACTAATCGGCCGGACGATTTGTTTTGTTAAAATGTGGCCTGCAAAATAAGAAAGCACAATAATTAAAACGCCTGCAGCAACTAATATCATTTTTAATAACGCTAAGTTCTCTTCCGTATTCTCGATTTCTTCATATACTTGGAGCGACACAATCTCACCATTTGTCCAAATAACCGGAATTGCAGCGAACGCAACCATATGCTTGTTGTATTCTTTGATTTCTGCTGTCTGCCCAGATTCATATGTAAAAGGCAGTGAACTAAACGTTGACTCCTTTGTGACAGTCAGCTTTGATTCATCCGTTTCTGTCACGACACGGATCATGCCATTTTGAGGCAGGTAGGCTTTCAGCAACTCTGAGGATGGAAGACCTTCTTCTTCTGATTTTTTTAAAGCAATGGCGATATTTTCAGCCACCTCAGACAGCCGGGACATATCTTTTTGCGTCAAGGTGATTGAAAAAATAAAATAAATGGCTGTATGGAATAAGAGCACCATTAAAAACAAAGACAACGACGTATAAAGCTGGATCTTATTTTTTAATCTCATGCTTTATCCTTTCATCACATAACCCACACCTCTCACTGTGTGAATCAGCTGTTTTTCGAATGGGTAATCGATTTTTTTCCTTAAATAACGAATATAGACATCCACCACGTTCGTATCACCAAAATAATCAAAACCCCAAACGGCTGTTAAAAGCTGATCTCTTGTGAGCACTTGCTGCTGATGCTTCAGCAGGTGGACAAGTAAGTCATATTCTCTCGGCGTGAGTTCAAGCATTTGGTCAGCCCTTTGTATGTCTCTTGTTTTCTCGTTGACAGTCAAATCTGCTATGCTCAGCTCTGCCTCCTTCTCTTCTTGCTCGTTTATATTCAATCTGAGTTGCGCACGAATTCGCGCTAATAATTCTTCTATGTCAAAAGGCTTCGTAATATAATCATTAGCTCCAAGATCAAGCCCGCTTACCTTATCAGGCACACTATCTCTTGCTGTAATCAATATAATAGGTGTCGCTGTATTTGTCTTTCGGACTCTTCTCAGCACTTCAAGACCACTTAATTCTGGCAGCATGACGTCAAGCAGCACCAAATCGAAGCTTTCTTCTTCAAGAGCCTGAAGTCCATCTATTCCTGTCTCTTTGGCCGTCACCTCATACCCTTCATACTCAAGCTCTAGTGACAGCACCCTTGCAATTTTCTTTTCATCTTCGACTACGAGTATCTTCCCTTTGTTCATCTCTATCTCTCCTATCTAAAAGGCAAGCTTGTCTTTTCATTATTATATGTTGCCTTTTGCATTTGGAACAGTCACAATCTTCGCGTCTATTTTTTATGAAGGAAACATTTATTTTTGAACAAAAACATTACACATCCTTTTCATATCGCATTTATTGCTTGATTTCATTGTTTTTTAGTTTGTCTCTTTTAGTCCTTTTCACCCATTTTCCTCTGAACAGGTGCAAGCTCACTATGCAGCATTTCCTCTTTTTTCATATGATATCAAGAGTTTTCCTCAAAAGCTGAGTTCTTTCGTCAAGATGTGAGGAGAACTGCATTTTTGATAATAGATTGATTATTTGAAAAATTATTACAATTGACCCTTTCCGATCAAAAGTTTCTTTTATACAATAACATTACGCAGCCTGAATCTACTTTGAAAACAAAATAAGGAGGGCTTTCTTATGAAAGGTGAAATTCGCTTAATTCCGTATGAAGTAAAAGCCAATGTGATGGAAGCGAAAGAGACGCCGGAAAGTATTCAGGAGATTAAAGCACCCGAACTTTGGTCAAGTGGCTTCAAAGGAAAAGGCATAACCATTGCTGTCCTTGATACAGGTTGCGACACGGAGCATCCCGACTTAAAAGATCAGATTATCGGAGGTAAAAACTTTACCGATGATGACAACGGAGATGCTGAAAATGTGAAAGACTACAACGGGCATGGTACCCATGTAGCGGGAACGATTGCTGCAACGGATCAAAATGGTGGAATTTTAGGGGTTGCTCCAGAAGCAAAGCTGCTGATCGTGAAAGTTCTTGGCGGTGAAAATGGTAGCGGGAAATACGAATGGATCATTAATGGCATCAACTATGCCGCTGAGCAGAAGGTGGATATTATTTCTATGTCTCTCGGTGGTCCAAGCAATGAGCCCGCCTTACAGGAAGCCATTCAAAACGCGGTGAAAAGCGGTGTACTAGTTGTGTGCGCAGCAGGGAATGAAGGGGACGGAGACGAACGTACGGAAGAGTTCTCCTATCCAGCAGCATACAATGAAGTCATTGCCGTCGGCTCTGTCTCCCTTGCAAGAGAATCCTCTGAATTCTCCAACGCCAATAAAGAAATCGACCTCGTCGCTCCAGGAGAAGACATTTTATCCACTCTCCCTAACCATAAATACGGCAGACTGACAGGCACTTCAATGGCCGCCCCTCACGTAAGCGGTGCACTAGCCATTATTAAAAATGCCGAGGAAGAAGCGTTCCAGCGCAAGCTGTCAGAGCCTGAGGTCTATGCTCAGCTTGTCAGAAGAACCCTACCACTGAAGCAGTCAAAAGCCCTCGTAGGGAATGGATTTTTATATTTAACTGCGCCTGATGTGCTTTTAGAAAAGACATTGGAGGCAGATCTTTTATCTCTATAACATGAATAGAGGTCCTGAGAATAGATTGAATTTTCTCAGGATTTTTTTAATTAAAATTATTCAAAATTTACTTTGACGAAATGAAGTGGACGTTATATAATCGAACACAATAAATTCATAGTTTGAGAGTCGGTAATTCGATCACACGTCGAATTTTAATTGGGAAGACCGGTGAAAATCCGGCGCGGTCCCGCCACTGTGAGTGAGGAGAGCTTTTCTTATAAATCCACTGTCATCAGGACGGGAAGGATGAAAAGCTTGCAGATTCACCAGCCAGGATACCAGCCGCTCTATCACATCAAACCCCCTACGGTTGATAGGAGATGTCGGAAAAAAGCGTCAGTTCTGCTCACGCCTTATTTCGCACACACATTTTGTCTTTTTAAACCAGACATTTGCCCTCATCAATCTTCACCATGAGTGTAAATGTCTTTTTATATTTAGAGGAGGAATTGGAATTGACAATTGTTAAAACAAGTAATCTAGGTTTTCCGCGAATTGGTTTAAACAGAGAATGGAAAAAAGCACTTGAGTCTTATTGGAAAGGTCAAACGGACCGTGAAACCCTCTTAAGCACACTTGATGAACAATTTTTAACTGCCATTAAAACACAAATTGATCAACAAATTGATGTTGTTCCTTCTGGAGACTTTACCTTCTACGATCACGTGCTCGATACTGCTGTTATGTTCAATTGGATTCCAGAGCGCTTCCGCAGCTTAAAAGACCCGCTAGATACATACTTTGCGATGGCAAGAGGAACAAAAGATGCTGTCTCAAGTGAAATGACAAAATGGTTTAATACAAACTATCACTACATCGTTCCAGAATACGAAAAAAGCACCGAGTTCAAACTCACACATAACAAACCGCTTGAAGCTTACGAAAAGGTGAAAAAGGCGTTTGGTGTTGAAACAAAGCCTGTTGTACTTGGTCTTTATACATTCGTCTCACTTTCTAAAGGCTATGAACCAACTGAAGTAAAAGAGATTCAGCAGCGCCTCATCCCTCTTTATACACAGCTTTTAAAAGAACTTGAAGAAGCCGGCGTCAAATGGGTACAAATTGATGAGCCAGCACTTGTCACAGCTTCATATGAAGACGTAAAAGCCGTCAAAGAAATCTATCAAACGATCACAGAAGCCGTACCTGCCTTAAATATTCTTCTTCAAACATACTTTGATTCAGTAGATGCGTATGAAGAGCTTGTCACATACCCTGTTGAAGCTATCGGTCTTGATTTTGTCCATGATCAAGGACGCAATCTTGATCAAGTGAAAAAACACGGCTTCCCGAAAGACAAAATTTTAGCAGCAGGCGTCATTGATGGAAGAAATATTTGGAGATCAGATCTTGGCGAAAGATTGTCGTTCGTTTCTGAGGTCATTGCCGGCGCTCAGCCGAAGGAAGTGTGGCTACAGCCTTCAAGCAGCTTACTTCATGTACCCGTTGCAAAACACCCAAGCGAACAGCTTGAAGAAAAACTATTAAACGGACTGTCTTATGCCACTGAAAAGCTGGCTGAATTAACAACACTAAAAGAAGGCTTAACAAAAGGTGCCGCAGCGATTGAAGCCGCCATCAATGAAGCCAAGCAAGCACTTCTTACTTTAAAAGAATTTGCAAAAGGAACCAATGCGGATTTCACAGCAGAACGAAACAATCTTTCATCGAAAGACTTTAAGCGTCCTGTTGCCTTTGAAGAGCGCCTTCGTATCCAAAACGAATCTCTTGAACTACCGCTCTTGCCAACAACAACCATTGGCAGCTTCCCGCAGTCTGCTGAAGTTCGCAGCGCTCGTCAAAAATGGCGTAAAAATGAATGGACAGATGCAGAATATGATGAATTTATTAAGAAAGAAACAAAAAGATGGATTGATATTCAGGAAGAAATCGGTCTGGATGTTCTCGTACATGGAGAATTTGAACGTACAGACATGGTTGAATACTTTGGTGAAAAGCTAGCCGGGTTTGCCTTTACGAAATTTGCTTGGGTACAATCCTACGGATCACGCTGCGTGAAGCCGCCAATTATTTATGGAGATGTCGAATTTACAGCACCAATGACCGTGAAAGAGACGGTATACGCACAAAGCTTAACGGAGAAAAAAGTCAAAGGAATGCTGACAGGTCCTGTCACCATTTTAAACTGGTCTTTCCCAAGAACAGATATCTCCCGAAAAGACATTGCCTTCCAAATCGCTTTTGCATTACGTAAAGAGGTAGAAGCGTTAGAAGAAGCAGGGATTCAAGTCATTCAAGTGGATGAACCTGCACTTAGAGAAGGTCTTCCGCTCAAAGAAAGTGATTGGGCAGATTATTTAAACTGGGCAGCAGAGTCGTTCCGACTATCAACATCATCTGTTCAAAATGAAACGCAAATTCATACACATATGTGCTACAGTAACTTCGAGGATATTGTCGACACGATCGAAGACCTTGATGCCGACGTGATCACAATTGAACATTCACGCAGTCATGGCGGATTCCTCGATTATTTAGAGAAACATCCGTATTTGAAAGGACTCGGGCTTGGTGTATATGACATCCATAGCCCACGCGTTCCATCTGTCGAAGAAATGAGTCAAATCATTGATGATGCACTGAACGTCTGCCCAACAGATCGCTTCTGGGTGAATCCTGACTGTGGACTAAAAACGAGACAAGAGCCTGAAACCATTGCTGCATTGAAAAACATGGTGACGGCGGCTGAAGTCGCTCGTAAAAAGCTAGCACAGCATGCATAATTGATTTCCTCTCCCCTGCTATCATGGCAGGGGATTTTTATGCGTAAATTGTCCTGATTGACCATCTACTAGAAGGTTTCCTTTTCTAGCATGATTCGTTTATACTAGAGAAGTCAGTCGAACAAAGGGAGGAAGACAATGAATCACGAAGATTTTTTACAACGCGCAATTGATCTTGCTGTAGAAGGAGTCAATAGTGGTACTGGCGGCCCTTTTGGAGCAGTCATTGTCAAGGATGGACAGATTATTGCCGAGGGAAGCAACAATGTGACAACAACGAATGATCCAACCGCACATGCTGAAGTCACAGCCATTCGAAAGGCGTGCCAGACGCTGAATACATACCAATTAGAAGATTGTATTTTATATACAAGCTGTGAGCCTTGTCCGATGTGCCTTGGCGCTATTTACTGGGCTAGACCAAAAGCGGTCTATTTTGCTGCTGGACATCAGGATGCAGCAGTTTCTGGTTTTGATGACTCGTTTATTTATGAAGAAATCAATAAAGATTACGAATCAAGAAATATTCCATTTTATCAGCTGACACTTCAAAAAACCCTTGCACCATTTGAAGCATGGGAAACATACGAACAAAAGAAAGAATATTAAAAAAAGACACCTGCTCATGAGCAGGTGTTTCTTTTTTCATCATGATAGTGAATTTTTTTATTCAGCCACTTCAAGCTCTACTTCGATATTTCCTCTTGTTGCTTTTGAATATGGACAGAATTCATGCGCAGCATGGGCTAGCTCTTTCGCTTTGTCATGGTCAAGTCCTTTTGCAGACACAATTAGCTTGACACCAAGCTTAAATCCGCCATCACTTTCATCTTTTAAAAGACTGACATGTCCCTCAACTTCTGATTCAATGTCGATCCCTTGCTTTTTCGCTACTTGCTCAAGTGCCCCTCCGAAACAAGCTGCATAGCCCGCTGCAAATAATTGCTCTGGATTCGTACCAGTTTCTCCATCTTTCTTTGCATTAGGCATGACAATATTATGATCGAGCACACCATCTTCTGAACGTACATGTCCAGCTCTTCCGTGTTGTGCCTTTACTTTTGCTGTGAATAACGGTTTCATCTTCATCTCCTCCTTTATCTATTTATTTCTTTCACGTTCTATCCATTTCTCAAACATTTATCGCACATTCAAGATTTTTTTCGTTTTTGGGCTGTATTTATTTTAAAAAAGAAGAAAATCTTATACAATAATAAGTATGACAAAAAATAGTTGGTGACTGACATGACAAATGAATTCGAGCATATGAAGCTGGAAAATCAGCTTTGTTTCTTGTTATATGCAAGTTCAAGAGAGATGACGAAGCAGTATAAACCGTTATTAGAAGAGTTAGACATTACGTATCCGCAATATTTGGCACTGCTTTTATTGTGGGAGCATGGGACATTAAATGTGAAAACGATGGGAGAGCTTTTATATTTAGACTCCGGTACACTCACACCTATGCTGAAACGGATGGAGCAAAACGGTCTCATCATCCGCGAGCGCTCGAAAGAGGATGAACGTTCTGTGCACATTCGTTTAACAGAATATGGCGAGCAACTAAAAGAGAAGGCTACTGCCATTCCATTTCAGATGCTTTCTGGGACAGGCAGATCGGACGAAGAGTTAAAAACGTTGCGCGCGTCTTTGCATGAGCTTTTGCAAAAATTAACACAATCAAAAGGCTGAGGGAATATTCCCTCAGCCTTTTATGATATCAATTATTGTGCGACAGCTACTAATTCTACTTCGATATTTCCTTGAGTTGCTTTTGAATATGGGCAGACGCCGTGTGCTTTATGAACAAGCTCATCTAATGCAGATTGCTCGATTCCAGTTCCTTTTACTTCTAACTTAACGCCTAATTTGAAGCCGCCATCTGAACTGTCTTTGACTAAGCTCACATGTGCTGTTACTTCACTTTCAAAACGGATACGCTCTTGTCTTGCGACCATTTGAAGGGCTGAATCAAAACATGCAGAGTAGCCTGCTGCAAATAATTGCTCTGGGTTTGTTGCTTTTTCTATTTTTTTCGCTCTTGGTGTTCCAGGCATTGCTACATCATGCTCAAGCACTCCATCATTTGAAACAACCTTTCCTTCTCTTCCTCCGACAGCTGATACCGTTGCAGTAAATAAAACTTCTGACATGTATATAACCCTCTTTCTCTCCATTAATATTTTCTACAATTTAATTGTACACAATTTAAAATTAAGAGTCAACGAATACACACTCTTTTTTAAGATTTCCTTCTCGCCTCTCTTTTATGTAGACAGTAAAAAAGCCCTTTAATAAGGGCGTTCAGCGTGTAGACAAACCCTCGCATTCGTTGTCAGTCCGGTGCTCACGAATGTCAAATTCGCTCCGCTCCGATGCTCGTCCTTCCTAGACTTCAAAGGTTTTCTATCACGCTGAAAAGAAGACAAAGGGCTAAAATAAAGATCATTTTAGCCCTTTGTCAACAACCTAAAAAGCCCTTTAATAAGGGCTTTTAGATGATGTCATGCTGCGCATTTGGTTGTTGTAGCGTATGGTTTCTGTTATCTGGGTCGGCATTTGCTGCTGTCAGCCATAACACTAGGATGGTGATGCTTGTACAGACGACTGCCCATTTTTTAAAATTCATATAAACAATCCCCTCTCTGAATATAGATTCGAGCATGTTCCGCTTCTCCATAGAACATGGAAGATTTCTCATAATCTTCCATATCATTATAATACTTTGCGGTGTCTAATGCTAGCTCCTCTATATCTGGATATGCATAGGCAGACTCTAAAAAATGAAAAATTCGTTTAATATGCTCCGCATCTTGCTTTAAATACAATGCTTCTAAAAATATCGTCTTTTGAATATGAATGTCATCCTGAAGTGCTTCTGCTCGCTTCATACATTCTTCTCTGTAGTGTAAGGCTTCTTCGTGTTTACCTTGTTTGTATAATATCTGAGCGGCTGTATAAAGAGGGTCTATGGATCGACGAAGGTGATCGGATTGATTTTGGTCAAATAACGAGATGGATTCTTTCATTAGTTCGAGTGCGCGGTCAAGATCTCCCATTCGGTAATAACTATTGCCCATATTAAACAAAGAGGAAGCAATAAAACGCACATTTTGAAAGTCTCTTGATCTCGCAAGCGCTCTCTCTAGATGTGGTAATGCCTTTTCATGTCTTCTCATATCATCATAATTACCAGCCACAATAAATTCGCATTGAATCGTGCGAAGCGCATATAGCTCATGCTGAATATAGACTTCCAGCGCCAGCTTGGCATGATGCATCGAGATATGTGTTTGTTTCATGTGATAATATATTTCTGACATTTTAAAATGAAATTCCGCACGTTCAATATCATCTGACACAAAAGAAAGCTTGTGCTCTGCCTTTTGATAAGACGAAATAGCAGCAATGTACTGCCTACGGCCAAATTCATACATGCCTGTGAAAAAATGATAGTAGTATTCAAGCATGCCTGTGACATGTGTTTGATGCTCATCTATTTCTTTCGAAAGCTCGGAAAAGTTGGCGCGAAGCTTTCCTTCCTTTAATGGCTTTAAATAATCGAGCATGACCTCATGTCTGAATTCCATTAAAGAAAAATAGAGAAGCAAATTCTGATCTTCTTCCATTGAATCAAGAGAGGTGCGAATTTCCTGCTTTAATTGTTCTGCTTGTTCTGAATCAAATCTACGGATTAATTCATACCACTTGTTGATTTTCACTCCAATATCCGAAGAGGGAATGATTTTCGCCATATGTTGCCTTCTCCAATCTTCTCAAAATATAAAACATTACCATATTTTATCATACTTGACCGGAGAAATACAAAAATGAAAGGAAAAAGAGAGCCTATTGTCACAAGACTCTCTTTTAGATTCGTTATTCTCTTATTTGTCCTTGACCACGAATGACAAATTTTTCAGAGGTTAAAGCAGGCAGACCCATAGGTCCTCTTGCGTGCAGTTTTTGTGTGCTAATCCCTATTTCTGCTCCGTAACCAAATTCAAAGCCATCTGTGAACCGAGTAGAGGCATTATGATAGACAGCAGCCGCATCGACAGCAGTTAAGAAAAGTGACGCGTTTTGATCATTTTCCGTAATGATCGCTTCTGAGTGCTTGGAGCTATACATTTGTATATGCTGAATCGCTTCTTCTATGTTATCGACGATTTTAATACTGACAATCGGCGCTAAAAACTCTGTTTCATAGTCCTCTGTCGTCGCTAAAGAAGCACTAGGCGCAAGGGCACATACAGCTTCATCGCCCCGTATCTCTACCCCATTTGCATGAAGGGCTTCAAATAACGAATCGCCATATGTTTTTGCCCATGTTTCATGAATGACAATGCTCTCGATTGCGTTGCAAACAGATGGCCTTTGGGTTTTAGCATTCAGCACAATCTGCTCAGCCATTTCGCTTTTCGCTGTTTCATCAATGTAGATATGACAGTTCCCTGCACCTGTCTCAAGGACTGGCACGGTAGACTCTCTCACGACAAGGTCAATTAAATTTTTCCCGCCGCGCGGAATAAGGACATCCAGATATTCATTTAAAGTGAACAGCGTTTTCGCCGTTTCACGACCTGTATCTTCAATTAATTGCACACTGTCTACTGGAATATCTGTTGTGTGAAGCGCTTCATGGATCACCTTCACAATCGCTTTATTACTATGAATGGCAGAGGAGCTCCCGCGAAGAATAACAGCATTCCCAGTTTTCAAACAAAGGGTGGCAGCATCTACTGTCACGTTTGGTCTTGCTTCATAAATCATTCCAACCGTTCCAAGAGGCACACGTACTTTTTCGATGTACAGACCGTTTTCTTTATGAATGGTTTCTAATGTTTCACCAATTGGGTCTTTTAGGTGAATCAGTTGAAGGGTCGCGTCTGCGATGGCTTCAATTCTCTCTTCTGTGAGTGTAATCCGGTCAATGACAGAAGGCGTGTACTGCTTTTCCTCGGCAGCTTGCACATCCTTTTTATTCTCCTCGAGTAAATAAGCGAAAGATGCTTTAAGTGCAGTTGCGATGGCATGTAAAGCCGTATTTTTTTGCTCCGTCGTTTTTAGGAGCAGCTGATCTTTGGCAACACTTGCTTTTTTGGCTTTTTCAAAAACTTCATTCATTGTATTCACTCCTCAGTTTTGTACATGCTGTACCCAGTGATCTCTGTGTATAACTTCAGGCTTCTCATTTGAAAGCTCATCACTTCGCAGTCCTTTAATTCCGAGAAGCTCATCGGATGCGTACAAGGTTTGTCCTTTACCTACTAGTCCGTTCGGACCGACGACTTCAACGACCTCTCCTTTAGAAAAGTCACCAGCGACATCAATGACGCCAGCTGGAAGAAGACTTCTGCCATGATGCAAAATCGCCGCTTCTGCTCCTGCATCTATCATGATTTTCCCAGAAACGGGTGAATGGAATTGAATCCATTGACGGCGGTTGTTAACAGCTGATAAGTCCTGTTCTCCGATATACGTGCCGTCTCCTTGACCCGCTAGAATATGAAGCAGCTTATCCTCACCAGTCCCTGTACCAATGAAGACTTTTACGCCTAGTGAAAGTGCCGTTTGTGCAGCAGACAGTTTTGATTTCATCCCGCCTGTTCCCACTTTTGAGCCTGTGCTCTTCGCATATGAAAACAATTCTTCTGAAATGTGTGTTAGGACATCAAAACGCTTCGCCTCAGGATGCTCATTTGGGTTTGCATTATAAATTCCGTTAATGTCTGTTAAGATGATCAATTGATCTGCATGAATTAATCCACTGACAAGAGCTGACAGCATGTCATTATCACCAAAAGTAAGCTCCTCAATGGAGACAGAATCATTTTCATTAATAATTGGTAAAATTTTTCTTTCCAGCAGCTCCATCATCGTTGCGTAAGCATTTCGATATCTGGTGCGATCTGAAAAGTCATTACGGGTTAAAAGCATTTGAGCAGGTGTCATGTGAAACTGTGAAAATAGTTCTGTATATTTTTGCATTAATAAGCCCTGACCAACGGCTGCTGCTGCCTGTTTTCCCTTTAAAGTCACAGGTCTTGCTGGATACCCTAAGCTGCCAAATCCTGCTGCGACAGCTCCTGATGAAATTAAAATGATTTCATGCCCAGCCTCTTTCAGCTTTGCTATCGCTTTCACATGATCTTGCATTTTTTGTTCATCAATGGCTCCTTTTTGCTCTGTCAATGAACTACTGCCAATTTTGATGACGATCCTTTGCTTTTTCATTATTGATTCCCTCCGCTATACCTTTAGGCACAAAAAAATCCCTTTTTCTCCTTATGTAAAGGACGAAAAAGGGATTTTCCGTGGTACCACCTTCATTGAATAAGCACATTTCTAGCTTATTCCACTCAACTCCTGTAACGCCAGGCATGCGCTTAGATTTTTCCTCTAAGGCTCAAAGGGCAGGTTCAGCAGCTGTCTGCGGCAAATGTTTCAGCATGTCATTTGCTCTCTTTACGCATCAGTTCCTGCTTACTATTCCTTTTCAACGCTCGTTAATTTTTTTATATTATCACCAATTGCAAAGGAAAAGTCAAGCGGTCAATTAAATACAATCGTTTTATTCTCATGTACAATAATTCGATCTTCTAGATGCCATTTGACTGCACGAGCAAGCACACTCCGCTCAATTGTTCGGCCGATATTTTTTAAAGCCTCCGCATCATCTCTGTGATCTACACGCTCAATATCCTGTTCAATGATCGGTCCTTCATCTAAATCATTGGTCACATAATGAGAAGTCGCGCCAATCAATTTGACTCCTCGCTCATATGCTCGCTTATATGGATTTGCACCGATAAACGCTGGCAGGAAGGAATGATGAATATTAATGATTTTGTTCGGATGCTGTTCTATAAAGCCAGGCGTTAAAATTTGCATGTATCTAGCAAGCACAATGGCATCAATATCATACTCTTCTAATATTGCGAGTTGCTCTTTTTCTGCTTCTTTGCGAATGTCTTTGTTCGCCTTCACAAAATGGAACGGTATCCCAAGCGCTTCTACTGTGTCTTTTGCCGTTTCATGATTGCTGATCACGACCGCAATTTCAGCCATCAAATTGCCGCTTTGCCATTCCCATAGGAGCTCATGTAAACAATGAAGCTCTTTTGACACAAAGATCGCCAGCTTTTTAAGCTCACTTGCACGCGACATGCTCCACGTCATTTGAAATGAAGATGCAATTGGCTCAAACTGCTGCTTCAGCTGATCCATATTTGCCGAGATGTCTTTCCAATCAAATTCAATTCTTAAAAAGAAGCGGCCGCTTTCATGATCTGTTGTGTATTGGCTGGACTCAATGATATTTGCTCCATGCTCAAATAAAAAGGAAGAAACAGCGGATACAATCCCAGGTTGATCCGGGCAACTGACAAGCAATCTTCCTTTTTGCTCATGCTTTTGTCTGTGTAATTCAAGTTTCTCTGTTATCAAAGTTCTCATATATCATGACCTCATTTACGTTTTCATTCTAATGAAATATTATACTGGACTGGAAAGAGAAAAAGCAATGTAGACTCCTATTTTTTATTGAATATTCATTCAATTCTGCACCTAGCGTGATATAATGTGAATAGACCTTTTATCATAAAAGGAGTGATGGAGATGAAAAGTATGACTTTGTTTGGAAAAGTGAGCTTTTGGCTCGGCATCATTTGTCTAATCACAGGTATTTCCCTTTTTATAGCTGGTGAAAGACTCATTCCTTTTCTCACATTTGGTGTGTGTTTTCTACTTGTGAGCCAGCTTTATCGCAAAAATGAAAACGATTCCAATCATCATTCGATGTAACAAAAGGCTGGCATCTATTTGCCAGCCTTTTCTTATTCAATGATTTTCAATCCTACTGCCGCAGATAAAATCAATGCGATGAAGAAAATACGTTTTGCATCTTTCGACTCTCCGTAAAAGAGCATACCGACCACGGCGCCTCCAGCAGCTCCGATTCCCGTCCAAATGGCGTACGCCGTACCCATCGGAATCGTGTTCATCGCAAGAGACAGCATCAGAAAGGACATCGAAAAGCCAGCCGCAATGAATAAAATCCATTTGACATGCTTGTCTTTTTGGAATTGGTTCATCATAGTCACACAAAGCATTTCTAAGATGCCTGCTCCAATAAGTAAAAGCCAACTCATGATTCAGCCTCTCCCTTCTTTTCACCTGTTGTCAACTTCAATCCTAATACCCCGCACAAAAGCATGACAATCAAAAGCAGTTTGACAAGCTGAACCGGCTCACCAAGCACCATGCCTATGACGACGGTACCTGCTGTCCCAAGACCGGTAAAAACAGCATAAAGTGTGCCGACTGGCAGTACACTTGTTGCTTTCATGAGTAAATAAAAGCTCACGATAATACAAACGATGGTTGCGCCCCATTCTATGAGCGAGTTGGCATATTTCAGCCCCATCACCCAGCCGACTTCAAAGATGGCCGCAATAAAGACATTTCCCCATTTCATCCGATCTTCTCCTTTCTGAACGATTCCAACCAACAAAAAAAGCCTGGAAATCGATCGTTTGATCAAATCTCCCGGGCTTTTATCCCTCCGTGTCCATATGGCCTCTTCTAAAGACCCTATGTGTTTTCTCTCGGACCAGACTGCACCTGCGCACGGAACCCTAGAAAACCAATTCATGATAAACAGATCTGACTGAGAGCAGATTCTGTATTAAAAATCTTATCACACCCCAATATGCCGGTCTACCAGTTTGCTCTCCCTCTTCAAATATACTTGTTCATTTTTCGAAAGAAATGATTTCGAACCAGCGTATACTAAATGTTAGAAACAGATCAAAAGATATTTGCGTGCTGTTAACCGAAGGGAAATGAGCGTATATGACAATCCATTTAATTTTTATTACATTGACGATCAAGCGTAAATACAAGGACATCGAGACCGTTCTTTACGAACAAGAAGTTGAAACCTTTTATGAAGAAATGAAACAGAAACAACTAAAGCATATGAACTAAAACAAAAAAATATGGAAGAAAGACCAAGCTAGACACGCTCAAACGTTAAAGGAACGATCATATCGCTGGTATAATAAACTCAGATTGAAGTAATGAACGTTAACTTTAGGATGCTGCATTACAGATCATCCATTTATTAGCCAAGAAAAAAACCAAGAGGTGGGTCGTATGATGATAACCGACGAACAGAAACATGAATTTTATCAAGCACTGGTTGACAAGGATCCGCAATATGACGGCACATTCTTTGCCGGCATTAAGACCACCGGTATCTTCTGTCATGCCACATGTACCGCTAGAAAACCCAAATATGAAAACTGTGAATTTTTCATTACAGCAGAGGAAGCACTGCTAGCAGGATATCGTCCGTGCAAGCGCTGCACACCATTAACATACCCTAACAGCATTCCAGAAGAAGTTAACACACTCGTTTCAGCGGTCGAAACACATCCTGAAAAACGCTGGAAAGAAGAGGACTTTCGTCAGCTAGGCATTCACTCTGCAACGGCACGGCGGAAATTCAAAGAAATCTATGGCATGACCTTTGTTCAATATGCGAGATCACGCCGAATGGGACTTGCCTTTAAAGAAATTCTGAATGGAAAGAAAGTGATTGATCAGCAGGTCGCCTTGGGCTATGAATCTTCGAGTGCCTTCAATGATGCCTTTACGAAAATTATGGGCAATCCCCCTAAAAAGGCGCAGACTAAGATTCTCCATGCCAATTTTATTTCTACACCGATTGGACGGATGATCAGCGTGACAGATGCCGCGCATGTGTATTTACTGGAGTTTATGGACAGGCGGGGACTTGAAAAGGAAATTGAGAACATGAGAAAAAAGCATCATGCACGCATTTTAGTCGGGGAAACAAATGTCCATCAGCAATTGGTAAAGGAATTGACCCTATATTTCGAGAGAAAACTGACACGGTTTACAGTACCACTTTCTATGCATGGCACCCCTTTTCAATTGAAGGTGTGGGACCTGCTCACACGCATTCCTTCAGGCGAAACTAGTTCTTACCGAGATCTTGCTGTGATGCTGGGCGATCCGCATTTAGTCCGGGCGGTAGGGAATGCAAATGGTGCCAATCAATTGGCGATCATCATTCCATGCCACCGCGTCATTCAAACAAGTGGTGAGCTCGGCGGCTACGGCGGCGGGGTTGAACGGAAGAAATATTTACTGCAGCTAGAACAGCTGATATAAAGTAAAAACGGCTCTGCTTATTTTGTAAGCGAGCCGTTTCAGATTGTTGACAAAGGGCTTGATTTTAGCCCTTTGTCTTCTTTACAGCGTGATAGAAAACCTTTGCAGTCTAGGAAAGACGAGTACTGGCGCGGAGCGAATCTGACATTCGTGAGCACCAGCACGCAGGACTGACACCGAATGCGAGGGTTTGTCTACACGCTGAAACGGCTCTGCTTATTTTGTAAGCGAGCCGTTTTCTTCGTTGCGGGTGATGCTGTATACATCGATGATTTGGTCCCATTTTGAAATGGTTTTTTCTTTTTTCATGCCCATTTTTAAAGCGACCTTTACCGATGCTTCATTGTCTGGGCGGATTAAGCTCACCATTCGTCTGACCTTCATTTCTTCAAAGCCATAGGTAAGACAGCCTTTTGCGGCTTCAGCAGCATAGCCCTTTCCCCAAGCTGCTTTCTTTAGCATATAGCCGATTTCAAGTTCGGTTTGTCCTTCAATGTTTTGCAGAACAATCCCGCTTTGTCCAAGTGGTTCATTCGTTTCTTTCTCTTCAATGATCCACAAAGAGGTATGATACATGCGGTCATTCTTTTGATTCCATGCTATCCACTCTTTCGTCTGCTCCTCATCCTTCAATGAAGGATAATACTTCATCACTTCTTCATCTTGGAACAACATGTCATATAAAAACGAGGCATCATGTTCATTCATCGTTCTCAGTCTAAGGCGCTCAGTCTCAAACACAGTGCGTGTTTGTTGTTTCATTTTTAATCCTCCCCTCACTTACTGATTAAAAATATCACCGAACAATCCATTTGAATCTGGGGCAAAGTAATGGATTCCTGCACCGGTTAAACTAGCTGCCAGCGCCGTCCACATCATTAAACTGACTGTCATCCACACCGCAACTTGCTTTCTCTTCGTTCCGAAGCTCATGCACATAAATGCCGCTAAATGACTGCCGATGATAAAAGGACCGATGAGTGCTAATCCCGGGAGACCATATCGTTCCCAAATTTTTCTGGCACGCAGTTGCTTTTTTTCTCCTTTTTCATCACTTTTATCTTCTTTTCTCCTCAACCGCCATGCTTTGAAGCGGTCTACGAAAACAATGAGGAGCAAGACTGTGAGAAAGTTCCCGATGAACCCGATTACAGCCGTTGTCACAGGATGCAGTCCACCTAAGATGGCCAGTGGAACCACACCAACCACTTCAAAAAAAGGCAAAGCAGCCAATACAAAAACCAGTACATATCCCCATAAAATATCCAAGCACAGAACCCCTTTTCATTTTTGTCCTCTTCCCATTGTAATGAAAAATACGCTACCATTTCTACATTTTTTTAGAAAAAGAAAAGCACATCCGATGGGATGTGCTCAGATTGTTGACAAAGGGCTAAAATGATCTTGATTTTAGCCCTTTGTCTTCTTTTCAGCGTGATAGAAAACCTTTGCAGCCCTAGGAAGGACGAGCATCGGAGCGGAGCGAATTGAACATTCGTGAGCACCGAAGCGCAGATCTGACACCGAATGCGAGGGTTTGTCTACACGCTGAAGCACATCCGATGGGATGTGCTCTGTTTATTACATCGTGTTTTCATTTTTCTTATTCGTCCGGCGTAAAACAATGAGCACAAGCCCAATTAAGATCACAATAGATAGCAGACTTTGCAAGAGAAGCACGCTTGGTGATGTCCAGCCAATCCACTCAAATAGGAGCTGCGGTCCGAAAAAGATGATCGGAATTAATGAAATGAGATTCGCTTTCATGATCGCATTAAAGACAATGATACATATCAGCATAAGCAGGATGACGCCCCATCTTTGATCTGAAGTCAGCACAAGTAATGGTATGCCAATTTTTTGATCCATTAGTTTGATTGTGACCATTGAAGTCAACTGAAAGATTCCTAAGATCCAAAAATAAAGAAATGCCCGGCCGCCTGTCTGAAAGGCAGACGCTCTAAACATCACAATGATCATGATGACATTGGCCACTAAAACGAGCGGATAGCCAATCAATGCATACCAAGAATAGGATAAGCTTTGACTGATCGCATCTGATAAAATCATATAAAAGAGTGATCCAATTAAGAAGGCACTAACGAAGGGAACCCAGTCTTTATGGTTTCCTGACATCTCTTTTTCCAGTTCATCAGCATAGCCCCGCGGATTTCCGCCAAACAAAGCCTCTCCTGTTTTACCGTCCTTTTCAGCCTCGACCGCATGTGTCGTCAGTTCATCCATTAGCTCATCAATTTCATCCTGATTTTTCCCCTTTGAGATAAGATAGAGTTTCAGCTCTAGTAGAACGTGTCTTGTTTCTTTTGATACCATAATCTCACTTCCCTTTTTGTAGTAAACAGTTTACATTTTTTGAAAGCTCACTCCAGCGGGTAATAAACTCTGTGAGCGCTTGTTCTCCAGCTTGTGTGAGCGTATAGTATTTCCGTTTTGGTCCGCTTGCTGATGCTTTTGTGACAGTGGTCACGAGTTGTTCCTTTTGCATACGCAGCAGGATCGGATAGATACTTCCTTCACTAATTTGATCAAACCCATAATAAGCAAGCTTCTTCGTCATTTCATATCCATAAATCTCACCCTCTGAAATTATCGACAGTAGGCAGCCTTCTAAAATTCCTTTTAGCATTTGTGTGGATGTTGTCATCTTTGTTCCTCCGATTCCAGTACCTTGCATCACAAGATAGCATCATCTTAACACACACTATCTTGCCATGCAAGATACCATCCTAGAAAAAAATCACCGCTTAAAGGGTGATTTTTACGCCCATGGTTTATCTGTCCCAAGTGCGTCAGCCAGCGCCTTGCTATGCTTTCGGCGGCTTTTTCTTTCTTCAGCTCGCTGTTTTGCTGTTTGATGCAGCATGATTTCTTCCTCTGTTTGCGGCATCACCTGCGGGACTCGTTTAGGTTTTCCGTTTTCATCTAACGAAACAAATGTCAGAAATGAAGTGGCTGCAAGTCTGCGTTCTCCAGACATCAAGTTTTCTTTCATGACTTTAACGAACACTTCCATGGAAGACGTGCCAACCCATGTCACATAGGATTCCAAGCATACTGACTCTTTTTGTCCAATCGGCTCTAAAAAGTCAACAGAATCCATTGAAGCCGTGACCGTTTCACTGCGGCTGTGCCTTGCTGCCGAGATGGAGGCAATGTCATCTATATAACTCATTAATTTCCCGCCAAATAAGGTTTGGTGATTATTCGTATCGAGAGGGAATACCCTGCTAGTTTTGACAACTTTCGATTCTTTGCAGTATTTGAAATTTTCTTCACTCATCATCATAGCTCCTTCTTGCTGTTTTCGTGAATGCGGAACGACTTTTATTAAACACTATTCTTTTAGGTTTGTCTAAACTTTTTGCTTTAGTCTCTTGTGAGAGATTTTCTTTCGGAAATGTTTCAACCATGACTAAAGCGAGGAATAATAGAACTATGAACAAACAAGGAGGCCATTTGATGGATTCTATAAGAGCAGAACAAATACACAAAATGCCGCAATGTATGAGTGAATATGACGATTTACAAGAAGTCCTTTTATGCAGCCCCATCTATATGGAAATCAAACAGATCATCAACGAAACCCAAAAACATTTTGCAAGAGAAAATATTTCTCAAATGAAAGCCATTGCTCAGCATAAGCAATTGATCCAAACCCTAAAAAACCATCAAGTACGCCCCATTATGCTTCCTGCAAATGACCGCTTTCCTGAACAAGTCTTTACTCGGGATATTGGGTTTACGATTGGACATACACTCTTTGTTTCAAGCATGGCCGCTCTGGTTCGCCAAGGAGAAGAACAATTATTAAAAGAGTGGGCACAGGAATATGGCTTAAAAACTGTTAGCCTGACAAACGGAACGATTGAAGGCGGCGATGTACTTGTGGATCAAAGACGCGTCTTTGTCGGAACGAGCAAAAGAACAAACCCAGCCGCTATCCATGAGCTCAAAAAAGAACTATCGAATCATGACATCATTCCTATTCATCTTCCTCCTCACATTTTGCACCTAGATTGTGTGATGAATATTCTCTCTCATGATGAGATGTTGATTTATCCTGAAGCGTTCAAAAAAGAGGATCTTCACTTGCTCAGCATGCATTATCATCTCATTGAAATAAGCGAACAAGAGCAATTCACACTCGGACCTAACGTTTTATCCATTGGACAGAAAAAAGTGATCAGTTTGCCCATCAATCAAGAAACAAATGCTGCATTAACCGCTCACGGGTACACTGTCATTGAAGTGGATTTTTCAGAAATCATTAAATCTGGTGGGTCTTTTAGATGCTGCACATTACCGATTCGGCGTTCATCCACTAAAAAAGCCAGCGTGTAGAACAACTTGTCTACTTGCTGGCTTTTTTCTATCTATTTTTATGTCCGGTCGTATAAATGACAGGCGACATCATGCCCTTCTTCTACCGCTTGTAATGTTGGCTTTTTTTCAGCACACACATCCATCGCTGCAGGACACCTTGTTCGAAATACACAGCCGCTTGGCGGATTCACTGGACTTGGAATTTCTCCTTTTAAAATGAACCTTTTGCGCTTGTCCTCCGCGTCAGGATCTGGAATGGGGATCGCTGACAGCAAGGCTTGTGTGTATGGGTGCAGCGGTGTTTGATATAACGCATCACTACTGGTCAATTCGACGAGATGACCTAAATACATGACACCGATTCGGTCGCTGATATATTTGACCATCGACAGATCATGCGCAATAAAGAGAAATGTCAGCCCTTCCTCCTTTTGCAATTTTTTTAGCAGATTCACAACCTGCGCTTGAACTGAGACATCTAGTGCAGAAATGGGCTCATCTGCCACAATAAATTTCGGTGCTAAGGCGAGTGCCCTTGCAATACCAATTCTCTGCCTCTGCCCTCCACTGAATTCATGAGGGTAGCGAGTGGCAAAGTCATAGCTAAGTCCAACAGCTTCCAGTAGTTCTTTCACCCGGGCCACCCTTTTCTTTTGACTCCTATAAAGGTTATGAATCTCCATTGGCTCCAGCATGATATCTTTGACAGACAGCCGCGGATTCAGGGAAGAATACGGATCTTGAAACACCATTTGAATTTGCCGATTAAAATCAAAGGATTCTTTTTGTGAAAGGTGATGAAGGCTTTTTCCTTCATACAAGGCTTCTCCATCTGTTGGTTCATAAAGGCGCATAAGCACTTTTCCAAGTGTGGATTTCCCGCAGCCGGACTCGCCAACAAGGCCAAATGTTTCGCCTTGTTTCAACTGAAAGGAGACACCGTCTAGTGCTTTTAACGTTCTTCCTTTCGATAGATGAAAGTGTTTTTTGAGATTGTTTACTTGTAAAAGTGGTTCAACTGCCATGACCTTTGCTCCCTTCGCTTGGCAAATACCGTCTTGCACCTGCCCATTCTTTTTCATATGAAGTGCCAGAAAGGAAAAGAAGTTCAATTTCTTTGCCGGTTTTAGGCGAGTGAAGCATCATACCGTCACCTGCGTAGATCCCAACATGGCGTACAGCTCCCTTTCCATTGTCATTGGCGAAAAACAATAAGTCGCCTTGTTTTAAATGGCTCGATGCGACCGGCGTTCCTTGCACTGCTTGGTCACTTGCGTCTCTCGGCAAAAGATATCCGCATGCTTTATACATGCTGTAAGCAAAGCCCGAACAGTCATAGCCAAAGCTGCTCATGCCACCCCATAAATACGAAAGACCAATAAATTGTTTTCCCTTCTCTACAATATCTTTGCCAGTCATAGCGGAAGTGGATGAAACTGTTCGCACATCTGTTTTATTGATTTCTCTCGTCCCTACTGGTGTGACGACGCGAAAGCGATCACTCGTTTCTTCTACAGCTGCGAGCTCTGTTAAAAAACTAATTTCCATGTCCGCTTGCCCGTTTCGATAGAGCATGGCTCTTTTCTGACAAACGATATGAGATATAGCTGGCGCACTTCCTTCTGTCACTTGCTTTAGTTGGTTCGCAGGTATATAGCCAGGGTAGCCTTGCGGATGTTTCCGGGTGGCCTGCTGCGGAATGACGACTTTCAACCAGCCTTCTGTCTCTTCTAAGCCAATGACTCGTTCACCGAGCAGTACTTGCGACTGGAGCAGATTTTCTTCACATAAAGCCAGTTTTTCTTCATATGTTTGCTTGTCAATCCACTCTTTGATTTTGAAGGAGCTCTGAAGTACCTTTTGATCCATTTCTCTCGGTGACTGCGGCGCTGTCCATACATTCGCAACTGCAACCTTTGATTCAAATATCATCATGAAACTCCTTTCACCCCTCGAATGCCTAACCCATGTTGCGGCGGGAAAAAAATATCTTTTCCTTTGTATAAGATACCTCCGTCTACCATGTCCTCTTTTAGCATCAGCGGGGCATCAAAATCGTAGCGGGTGATATTCGGCTGGCTTGCGGCGAGATGAGCAGCCGCTGTAATGCCAAGTTTTGACTCAATCATACTGCCAATCATGCACTTGACGCCGTATGCTTCTGCCAAAGCGTTGATTTTTAAGGCTTCTTTTATGCCGCCTGATTTCATTAATTTTAAATTGATCAAATCACAGCTTCTCGTGTCAAGCACCTTGATCGCATCATGAAAACTGAAAATGCTTTCGTCTGCCATAATCAGTGTATCTGTTGCCTCCGTCACACGGCGCAGGCCTTCGATATCTTCTTTTAGCACTGGTTGCTCGACTAGTTCGATATTCAGTGACTCCATTTTTCGAATGGCTACGACCGCTTCCTTCCACGTCCAGCCCTGATTCGCATCGAGCCTGATCTGAATATCCGGCCCGACCTTTTCTCGAATTCGCTTGATACGCTGAATATCCGTGTCTATGTCATCTTTTCCCACCTTGATCTTTAATGTCTGAAAGCCTTCTGCTGCGTATTGCTTCGCATCTTCCGCCATCTCAAGTGGACGGTTTACACTGACCGTATAATCGGTTTCAAGCTGACTGCGATATCCGCCAAGGTATTGATAAAGCGGAAGTCCTGCCTGCTTCGCTAAGCCATCATAAATGGCCATGTCAACCGCTGCCTTTGCGCTTGTGTTGCAAGCGAGCACACGGTCCATATGAGAAAAAATTTGTTCATACTCAGACAAGGAAGCCCCAAGTAAGATCGGTCTGATCACTTCACAGATGGCATAGTCGATGCTTTCCAGCGTTTCACCTGTAATCACCGCAGTCGGGACTGCCTCTCCGTAGCTGACGTCACCTTGATCATATGTGATGATAACGATCAGAGATGCTGCGTCATACACCGTCCGCAAAGCGGTTTTGAAAGGCTTTTTTAGCGGTACACTCATTCTGCATGTATGAACATCAACGATATTCATGTGATCGCCTCTTTCGCTGCAACGCCTGGAGAAATGTGCAGTTTTTTTCCCGTCGCATCTAATGCAGCCTGTGTGCCCATTGGAATGGCAAAGTTCGGAGAAGAATGGCCGATCCGAAAGCCACCAAGTGCAGGCTTCTTTTGCGGCACAATATACGTGTCCCATACTTGATTCAATGTGAGGGACTGATCTTTCTTTTTTGGCTCACATTGATGAAAATCTCCAATAATGAATCCAGCCGAATCATCCAATTTCCCGGCAGATGTGAGGTGCTGCATCATTCGATCAATTTTATAGGGTTCTTCGTCAATATCTTCAATGAACAAAAGCTTTCCCTTCGTATCGATTTCAAAAGGTGTCCCAAGTGTTGTGACGAGGAGGGCAAGATTTCCTCCTACAATCTCACCTGAAGCGGTGCCCGGATAGAAAGTATGAAGGGGTGACAAGTGGTTTGCATACGTAAAGGCTTTCGGTGCGAACAGCTGTAAAAAGGTATCTTTCGTATAAGGATGGACCTCCTCAAGTCCCACATCAGAGGAGAGCATTGGCCCATGAAATGTCACAAGACCCGTCTGCTGCTGGATGGCCGTATGTAAAAACGTAATATCACTATAGCCCCAAAAGATTTTTGGATTCCGGCGAATCAGGTCATAGTCAATGGCTTCCGCAAGTCTGCCAGTCCCGTATCCTCCGCAAGCACAAATAACCGCTTTCACCTCTGGATCTTGAAACATGCAATGAAGATCTTCCACTCTTTCATGATCATGACCGGCTAAATATCCATACCGCCGGTCCAAATACTTCCCTTTTTTCACCTTTAGCCCGAGGCTTTCTAAAAAGGCAATCCCTTTTGCTAATTTCAGCTCATCAGGCGGGCTTGCTGGGGCAATAACCCCCACTGTATCCCCTGTTTGAAGTGCCACTGGCAGCTGGCTCATGCCGTATCCCCTCTTTCTCTTTGTTTCTTTCAATCTATGGGTTTCTGCTTCATAACATGAACAAATAAAGGAACAGACGCTTTTATTTCAAAGCGTCTTTTGATTCTAATATCACTTTCCATCTACTTGCGCCCATTTCAAATCGATATACCCAACAGGGTGACGAACAATCCCCTTCACGCCTTCTTTTTGTAAATGAACTTGGTTATAAAAATGAATCGGGATGATCGGTGCTTCTTCAATGAGGAGTGCCTCTGCATCATGAAGAATGTTGTTTCTCTTTTGCTCGTCTGCTTCCTGACTTGCCTTTTTAATCAGTTGATCATAGGTATCGTTTGACCACCCTGTCCGGTTCATGGCATTCCCTGTTTGAAAGCTTTCTAGGAAATTGATCGGATCTGCATAGTCTGCTAAAAATGAACTTTGTGAGAATTGGAATTTCAGCGCCTTTTGATCTTCTGCAAATACATTGGCTTCCATGTTGGCAAGCTTCACATCTACACCTAGCGCTTCTTTCAACTGCTGCTGGATGGCTTCAGCTTTTTTCTTATTCTCAGGCTTTGTACTGTATGTCAATGTGACGGCTGGCAGTTTTGAATAGTTCTCTTCTTTCAGCCCTTTTTCTAATAGCTTTGCAGCTTCACTCTTATCGTTCTTCACAAGATCACCGCCAGATTTTCTGAAATCCTCGCCTTTTGAATCTAGAATGCCTGGCGAGACAAAGGCGCGTGCTGGCTTCTCTTCATTTTTCGTCACATAATCTACGATATCTTGCGGGTTGATCGCCATTTGAAATGCTTTGCGGATGTTTTTATTTTGAAAAGGTTCCATGTTTACATTCAGACGATAAAAGAACAATCCAGCCTGGTCTTCAATTTGTACATCTTTATTTTTTAGCAGATTTTCACTTTGCTCTGCTGGGACAAAGGCAGTATCTAAATCTCCTGATTGATACATTTGATAGTCTGTGTTTCGATCACTGATCATTAGCCACTTCACTTGATCTAACTTAACTGATTTTTCGTCCCAATACGTCTCACTTTTTTCCATTGTAAAGCTCTCATCATGCTTCCACTCTGTCAGCTTGAACGGTCCATTTCCGACAAAGGTTTTGGCGTCTTTTGCCCAGTTTGGGTCCTTCTTCGCTACCTGTTCATTGACAGGAAAAAAGGCAGGGTTTGCGGTCATATTTAAGAACGATTTCTGCGGGTATGCCAGTGTGACCTTAAGCGTTTTGTCATTTTCAGCGCTAACTTTCACGTCTTCTTTCTTTCCTTTTCCGCTGTTAAATGCCTCTCCACCTTCTATCATGTACGCTAGGAACGATGCGGAGGAGCCTGTTTTCGGATCAAGCAGCCGCTTCCACGCATATTCAAAGTCACTCGCTTTCACTGGATCACCATTTGACCACTTGATGCCATCTCTTAAATGGAACGTGTACGTTTTTCCATCCTTTGAAATCTCCCATTTTTCCGCCATTGCAGGGGATGGTTCATGCTTTTCATTCAGTCTTGTTAATCCCTCCATTAGGTTATTGAGTCCTTGCCACGATACATTATTAAAACCAATCGGCGGATCAAACGACGTCGGTTCGTTTTCGTTATTTAAGGTTAATACTTTCTTTTCACCCTCTTTGCTTGATGATCCTTTCCCTGCTTGCTCATTGGCTGTACATCCTGCGAGCAGCATAATTGTGAACAAACATATACTGATGATCCATCCCTTTTTCCTCATCAAAAACTCCCCCTTTGTGTTGAAGATAAAACGGTTTGTGCACGCTCATCTTGGAGCCAGCAATGCACTGTATGGGTAGGCGACCGCTGCGTTTCATGCGGCATGATATGATCACACACCTTCATGGCGGTAGGGCAGCGATCTGTATACGGACAGCCCTTTGGCGGAGCAAATAAATCAGGCGGGCTTCCTTCAATTGGAATGAGTTCGTCTTTCATATCAAGTCTTGGAACGGATTGCAGAAGTCCCTTTGTATAAGGATGCTGCGGACTGTAAAAAATATCTCGCCTCGTTCCAACCTCCACCATTTTCCCTCCGTACATGACCGCCACGCGGTCTGCGACTTGGGCTACGACCCCTAAATCATGTGTGATTAAAATGATGGTGACACCTGTTTTTCTCTGAATTTCTTTAAACAGTTCTAATATTTGGGCCTGTATGGTCACATCGAGCGCTGTCGTGGGTTCATCAGCAATCAACACTTTTGGCTCACAAATCAGCGCCATGGCAATCATGAGCCGCTGCCTCATTCCCCCGCTGAATTGATGAGGGTATTGCTTTAGCCTTTCCTTCGGCTGCGGAATGCCGACCAAATCAAGCATCCGAATGGCGGCTTCTTTCACTTCTTTTTTCGTCAGCTTTTGATGCTCCTTTGCAGCCTCCATGAGCTGATCGCCGATTGTCAAAGTTGGATTCAGTGCGGTCATGGGATCTTGGAAAATCATCGAAATATCGACACCTCGAATGGCGCGCATTTCTTTTTCAGATAATGACAGTAAATTTCGATCTTCAAACCATATTTCTCCCTGATCAACATGAGCGCTGTAAGCTGGTAGCAACCTCATAATGCTTTGTGAAGTGACACTTTTCCCGCAGCCTGACTCTCCTACAATGGCAAGGGTTTCTTTTTCATATACATCCACATTCACTCCGCGTACCGCTCGAACTGAGCCGCCATATGTCCGAAAGCTGACGTGCAGGTCGATGATTTGTAGAACTTTTTTCAAAGCGCCATCACCTCTTCATCTTCGGATCAAGCGCATCTTGCAAGCCATCACCTAAATTATTAAAGCAAAACATCGTGAGCGAAATAAAAAACGCAGGGAAGAATAAACGCCACCAATGCCCATTATCCGATAGCACTGTCGGTAGCGCATCATTGGCCATCACGCCCCAGCTAGCAAACGGCGCCTGAATGCCTAAACCAAGAAAGCTTAGGAACGCTTCTGCAAATATCGCGGTTGGTACAGTTAAGGTCATCTGAACGATAATCGGCCCCATCGTATTCGGAAGCAGGTTGCGGCGAATGATACGCAGGCTCTTTGCACCAAAGGTTTTTGAGGCAAGGACATATTCCTGGCTTTTCAGCTGAAGAACTTGGCCTCTCACGATTCTTGCCATTCCAATCCATCCGGTGACAGTAAGCGCTACAATAATGGTGACAAGACCTGGTCCCATTAGAACCATCAATAAAATGACAACGAGTAAATAAGGAAGACCGTAGAGCACCTCGACGATTCGCATCATGACATGGTCATATCTCCCGCCCTTATAACCGGCAATGCCTCCATAGATCACGCCGATAGCAAAATCAATCAGGGCTGCCATGACGCCTACAAATAAAGAAATACGCGCCCCGTACCATGTACGTGTAAACACATCTCGTCCAAGCTCATCCGTTCCGAACCAGTGAGCAACGGATGGCGGCAGATTTTGCATCGAAAGACGCTGCTCTGTCACGCTATTCGGTGCAAGCAATGGGCCTAATAGTGCCATGATAAAAAGAAAAATCAATACGGATAGACTAAACATCGCAAGCTTATTTTGCTTCAGTCGTCTCCATGTGTCTGCCCAATACGAAAGAGAGGGTCTTTTAATGGCATGTGCCTCCATTTTCTTTTGCTCTCTCGGAGAAAACCAATCGTCCGGCACTTCAGGATGCGGATTCTGTTGATCCTGCTGCAAATGTATACTCATGCCTTGCCTCCTTTCTGATGTAGCTGAATCCTCGGATCAAGCAGGCGATACGCCACATCAACAATGAAAAGAAGTGTGATTAAAATGATGCTGTAAAAAACAGTGGTGCCCATGATGACAGGATAATCACGGTTGTTAATACTCTCGACAAAGTATTTTCCCATGCCAGGAATCGCAAAGATTTTTTCAATGACAAAGCTTCCTGTTAAAATGCTTGCGACAAGTGTGCCAAGAATGGTCACAACAGGCAAAAGCGCATTTCGAAGCGCATGTTTGAACACAATTTTAAAGGGAGAAAGTCCTTTTGCTTTAGCAGTGCGAATATAGTCCTGAGACAGCACTTCTATCATGCTCGATCTTGTTAACCGGGCAATAATGGCCATCGGACTAACGGCAAGAGCAATGGTTGGTAGCACCATATGCATCGGACTTGTCCACATCGCTGTAGGAAAGAGCTTCAAATTCACAGCAAGCTGCTGAATTAATAAGGTAGCAAAGATAAAGTTTGGAATGGATATGCCGAAAACAGCAATGGTCATGGCGATATAATCAATCAAGCCATTGTGCCGGAGGGCAGCCATGACCCCTAGCAGGATGCCGGAGATGACAGCAATCAATATTGAGATAAGACCAAGTTCTAATGAGACTGGGAAGCCTCTCGCCAATAGATCATTGACACTTTCAGAAGGCTTTTTAATGGAAGGACCAAAATCAAAGGTAACGATGGATTTTAAATAGATGACATATTGAACATACAGTGGTTCGTCTAAGTGATAGTAGCTTTCGAGGTTTCGCTGAACGGTTTCGTTTGTATTTCGTTCCTCATTGAAGGGCGATCCTGGGATGACCTTCATTAAAATAAACGTTAACGTCGTAATCGTTAAAATCGTGGCAATCATCGCAATAAAACGCTTGAGCAAAAAGCTGGTCATCTGCCGTCTCCCCCTCGCTTAACAAAATGTTGTACGTGCGGCAAGCTCTGTCATGACAAGCATCGCTTGGTAGGCCTCTAATATATTCTCTGCTTGATACGTCACCGTTGTTGTCCCTTCTATGATGGCAGTACCTGGCATTAAATTCGCCCATTCAGCTTGTCCATAATTGGCAAACTCGATCTTCAGTAGCGGCTGATCAGGAGGCGTCAGCGGCTTGATGTGATGAATCTGTTTCATCGCGGCTTCCACTTGCTGCGAGATTTGTTGGTTGACTTTGGCAGGAGTGAGACATTTCACAGCAGATCTTGAGATGGTCTCTTTCACTGCCACTGTTTTCACACCAGGCATCAGCTTTTCTGCTTCAAGTGCGGCTTGATCATCTCCGCAAACAAGAATCACCGGCACACCATAGTAGCCTGCAACATACGCATTAAAGCCCATTTCACCAATTGGATGATCATTTATGTAAAAATGTCTGACACCAAAAATCATACTGTGTGACATCACACCTTTCATAGACGCCCTCGCATGATAGCCTAAAAAAACAGCAGCGTCATAGGTTTGATCTAACCCTTGAACCATTGAATAAGGCTTGACGTCACCAGATATAAGAGATGCCTCTTCATGCAATTCTTCAATCAACAAATTATTCATTTTAGAATGACTGTCATTGACCAGAATATCGGTTGCGCCATGCTGAAGAAGTGCCTCCACACAGGCATTCACTTCACCCGTCATGATCTTTCTACCCCGCTCATAATTGTGCTGACGGGCATCGACAAATGTATGATCAGCTAGACCAGTGATTCCCTCCATATCGACAGATACATAGAGCTTCATCCCCATCCCCCTTTAATTAAACTTAAAATTTGTGTATATTTTTCTAAATTTTCTAAAAAATTATATGATTACTTGATTGATTTTTCAATACAATGTCTGAAAATAAGGAAATTAGACTCAGATAATACAGGTCAATAGGCTGGATGAGAAAGGATTTTTTTAACAAATAAAACACCACTAACTATGTCTTTAGTGGTGTTTGTCCGCTTCGTTAATCTGTGATTTGAGCTGATCATATTTCTTCATGGTTTGTGTAAATAAATCATCAAACATCTGAGGTGCCTGCTTTTGAATCACCTCGGCGCCTTCTCCTGTAATGCCCCCTTTTGTCGCGACTCTATCGACGGTTTCAGCAAAGGTGAGGCCTCGTTCTACAAGGACTTGACCTGTGCCTAAAAGGGCATATGTTAAAAATTCATACGCTTCCTCTAAGGAAAGCTTACTATTTCTCACAGCGGCTCTCGCCATTTCTTCAAAAAGAGCAGCGATAAAACCAGGAGATGAGCTCGTCAAGTTACTCGCTGCATCAAACTGGTCTTCCTCTATTTCACGTACGATGCTAAAAGCTGAAAGGAGACGATGCAAACGCGCCTTTTCTTTCTCTCCAGCAGTTTCACCATGCGCAACGAGGGATACGCCTGTTCCAACCGCTGACGTGAGCGTTGGGATGTATCTAGAAATTGGTTGAGTCGTATGCTTTGATAACTTGTCTAACGTCACAGCCGCGGCTACTGACACAATATGAACCGATTTGGCTACTGAAGGCAGTTGATCGAGTACATCAAGTACAGCAAGCGGCGGTACGCAGATAAAAAGTACATCACATGCAGAAAGTTCGTTTAATGAGCAGATATTTATTTCTTGATGCCTATCTTTGAGTTGAAGCAGGCGGTCTGTTTCACTTCTTGTATGGATCATGATTTGATGGGCATTGAGTACTTCTTTTTCCAACCATTTTTGCACCATCATATCCGCCATGCTTCCATATCCAATGATTCCAATTGTCTCCACAGTTTAATCTCCTCTATTTTGCTTAGATTCACTACTTATTTTAACAATTTCCCACAATGTTTTCATTTTTATCCCACACTTTTTTCTTACGATCAAACCACACATAAGGTTAACCCCCCCTGAACGAACCATGAAAAATGAAAGAAAGAGAGTGATTCGAATGACACATCACAAATCTGAAAACCAACCTTCTCATGAAATTCAAACAATGAAGCAGCCACAAAAACAAAAGAAGAAGCCAAACGGCTGGTTTAAACCATTTGTTAGCGGTGTTGTGGGCGGCATACTAGCATTAGGTGTTTATGTCCTTACACCATATGCCCAGCATGCATCAGACAATACAGCAAGCAATTCGGCAACAAAAACAGAAAGTGTATCGACAAATGATACAAGTGCCAATTCGTCAAAAACAACCGCTGTCCAAACATCCCATTCATCAAACAACGTCTCAAGCATGGTCGAAGATGTATCGCCAGCCATTGTCGGCATTACAAACTATCAAGCGCAAAGTCAAACAGACATGAGTTTTGGTGATTTCAATACGCCTTTTGATGAATCACAGCAAAATAAAAGCAGCCAAGAGGAAAAAACAGGTACAGGCTCAGGAGTGATTTTCAAAAAATCCGGCAGCAAAGCTTATGTCTTAACAAACAACCACGTCATTGAAGGGGCAAATAAACTCACAGTCTCCTTACACGATGGCAAAACCGCCAAAGGTAAATTGGTCGGAGCTGACCCACTGACTGACCTAGCAGTTGTAGAAATTAGCAGCAGTCATGTAACGAAGGTCGCGGCATTAGGCGATTCCTCCTCGCTGCGTGCCGGGGAAACCGTCATCGCTATTGGAAACCCGCTTGGTGAAGATCTATCGAGAACGGTGACACAAGGAATTGTCAGCGGTGTCGACCGAACAGTCTCTATGAACACATCAGCAGGCGAAAGCAGCATTAATGTAATTCAAACAGATGCAGCTATTAACCCAGGAAACAGCGGCGGCCCGCTTCTTACGACAAGTGGAAAGGTTGTGGGGATCACGAGTATGAAGATTTCTGAAACAGGTGTTGAAGGTATCGGATTCGCGCTTCCAATCAATGATGTCAAACCAATCGCCGATCAGCTTCTCACAAAAGGAAAGATTGAGCGTCCATATATCGGCATCAGCATGCTAGATCTCGAACAAGTCCCGGACGTGTATCAGAAAGAAACACTCGGTCTCAAAAATAGTCAGCTTGATCAAGGCGTATACGTCAAAGAAATCGCCGCAGGCTCACCTGCCTCCAAAGCCGGCTTAAAGTCAGAGGATGTCATGACCGCCATCAATGGGAGACAAATCAAAACCGGAAGCGAATTACGTCATGAGCTATACACGAATACAAAGATTGGAGACACCGTGAGCATCACACTCATTCGAAATGGAAAAGAAGAAACGAAGAAGGTGACATTAACACAAACTGAATCTAAGCAGGTCAGTTCCTAACGCAAAAGGAAAAGGGTTAAAATCATTTTGATTTTAACCCTTTTTCTTCTTTTCAGCTTGATAGAAAGCCTTATGAGCTACTTTTTTTATGATGACTGAATAGGTATTAATCTCTGTTCTATTTCTGCTCGTTTGTGCTCTAGAAATGGAGGAAGAGCTAATTGATCGCCAAGCTCATCTACTCCTTCGTCCACTGTAAACCCAGGTCCGTCTGTCGAGATTTCAAATAAGATACCATTCGGTTCTCTAAAGTAAAGGGCTTTAAAGTAGAAACGTTCCACAACACCAGAGTTCGTGAATCCTGCTTTTGATATTTTGTCATACCATTTTTCCAATTCCTCAGCATCTTCCACACGAAAAGCTACGTGATGCACACTTCCCCTGCCTGATCGTTCAGAAGGTCCATCCGTTTTTTCGATCACATGAATTTCTGTTCCAGCTCCGCCATTTCCTGACTCAAAAATGGTCACGATCTCACCATCATTTGATTGTTCACGCGCTCTTTCGGTGAAGCCAAGGATGTCCGTTAAAACGCGAATCGTTTTGTCCGCTTCTGCAACGGTTAATTCTACAGGCCCCAAACCTCTAATGGAAAACTCTGCCGGAATATCATCATGCACTGGGGGTGAACCTGCTTCTTGTGTGTTCGGTTCTACTGTTAAAAATAGCTGCTGCCCTTCTGGGTCTTGAAAACGCAAGGCAGGTCTGCCCCCTCTCAAGGAAGCCGTTTCTTGCTGCACGCCTGTCTCTTCAAACCGCTTTTCCCAAAATGAAAGTGCTTCTTCAGAAGAAACGAGAAGGCCTGTGCTTGTGATGGCGTTTGTTCCTTTCAAACGACGGGCGAGCATTGGAATTTCAAAGAAGGTGAGCTCCGTTCCCGGTGAAGCGACCTCATCTCCATAAAATAAGTGATACATAGATGGGTCATCCTGATTGACCGTTTTCTTTACAAGTTTTAAGCCAAGAATCTGGCGGTAGAAATCAACATTTTTTTGAGCATTGGCTGTTAATGCAGATACGTGGTGAATCCCATTGATTTTCATTATGTTCACTCCTATTTCAAAATATCTCGAATTCAAGATAATATCCTTATGAATAAAATAGGCTATTTTTCAAGAAAAGTCAACCATTTGGCTAGACGTTCGGTTTCTGGCGATAAAACTAACATTAAATCGAATATAATCTTTTATCGTTCGTTTTTAAAGAAACATTTACCCTGATATCTCCAATAAACGAACACTTTTAAATACAAATACGAAAATCAGAAAATTTTTTTAATTCTTGTTTTCCTAAAATCGTATTACAATGAACAAAATACATGTCACAGTAACGTACGAAAGTGATGCAGGAGGTCGTGTGTAATGAACAAAGAACAACCAGCGTTAAAACAGGACATCGGCTTATTTTTCGCCCTATCTCTTGTCATCGGGACGATTATCGGGTCCGGCGTCTTTATGAAGCCAGGCAACGTCCTTTCCTATTCAGGAAGCTCAGATATCGCATTATTCGCTTGGCTGCTTGGGGGCATTTTAACCCTTGCAGGCGGGCTCACTGTTGCTGAAATTGGTACACAAATCCCTAGGACTGGCGGATTGTATGCCTACCTTGAAGAAGTGTATGGTGAGTTTTGGGGATATTTATGCGGCTGGGTGCAAATTATCATTTACGGACCTGCCATCATCGGTGCGCTTGGTCTTTATTTTGGTTCATTGTTAGCCAATTTATTTTCTCTTTCTTCTTTATGGTCGACAACAATTGGCATTATCACTGTTTTATTTTTATGTTTGATTAACATCATGGGAACAAAATACGGCGGTTTTGTTCAAGGGCTGACCACCATTGGAAAGCTTGTCCCGATTGCCGCTATTATTGTGTTTGGCTTATGGAAAGGAAACGAACATATTTTGATGGCTGTCAACGATAGCATCGCTCAAATGAACTTCGGTGCAGCGATCTTGGCTACGCTTTTTGCCTATGATGGCTGGATATTGCTTGCTGCACTTGGCGGAGAAATGAAAAATCCAGAGAAACTGCTTCCTCGAGCAATGGCAGGCGGGATTTTAATCGTCACGGCTTGTTATCTCTTTATTAATGTTGCTCTTTTGCACGTGTTACCAGCAGACCAAATCGTACAGCTTGGAGAAAATGCGACAAGTACTGCTGCGACAATGCTTTTTGGACCAATCGGCGGTAAAGTCATTAGTATCGGCATCATCATTAGTATCTTTGGCTGTTTGAACGGAAAGGTTCTTTCATTCCCACGTGTGATTTTCGCGATGGCAGAGCGAAAGCAAATTCCTTTCGCAAACGCGATTTCGCGTATTCACCCTACATTTAAAACACCATGGATTGCTGTATTTGTACAAATTCTGATCGCCATTGTGTTTATGATCGTCAGCAATCCAGAAAAGCTGTCAGAGGTTTCGATTTTCATGATCTATATCTTTTATGTCATGGCCTTTTTCGCCGTCTTTAAACTGAGAAAACAAAACAAAGGAATCGAGCGTGCTTATAGCGTACCACTTTATCCGCTCACACCAATCGTTGCGATTATCGGTTCTTTATTCGTCTTAATCAGCACCATGATCACCGACTGGAAAAGCTGTCTCATCTCCATGCTGATCGGAATTGCTGGACTGCCCATTTATTATTATATGAAAAAAGCACACAAAAAAGCAGAGCACTAATCAGCTCTGCTATTTTTTATATTGCTTAATCACTTTGTATGATTCGTTTAAATATCTCATGAGCCGGTATGGCTTACTAAGCACGCGGATTGGCAGTCTTGAGATAAATCCATTCAAATTCGCCTTGTATTCCTGCGTCATCCGTTTTGGCTTTGTCGCAATTTTTTCGTATACTTCTTTGTAAAATTCCTTCATGATGTCGACTTGCACACTGATTTTCTGATGGCACTCTGTACACTCAACGCTTTTCATCTGATCATTCACATAAACGATGCTGTGGAGGGTCTCTTCTTGGCACCGAGTACAATGTAAGTTTGCTTCCATTTCGGTTTTCTTCAAGATACACAGCTCCTTTCTCGTTTGATGTTGCTCTCTTTATACAGTTCGATAGCTACTCGCCGTTTATTGGACGGAAGCTTCCTTTAAAATAGCTGCCGCCGTTAGTTCGTCTGTCACCAGCACTTGAATAAAGCCACCATTTAAAGCCCCTAAAATACTTTCAGCTTTATGGGTTCCTTCTACAACAGCGATAACCGTTTTGACGCTCTTTAACTGCTCCAGTGATAAACCAATGACCTTTTGATTCAGTTCATCTTGGACAGGCTTGCCTTGACCGTCAAAGAAACGAAAACCAATATCACCAACAGCCCCTGATTGCCTTAAACCAGATAAATCCTCTTCTTTTAAGTAACCAACTGTTTTTAACGTTGACCCTTTATGCGGGTTGCCAATACCGATGAGGGCAATGTCTACATTTCTACCTTCTTCAAGCACAGCCTCTATATCCTGCATTGCCATAAGCCGCTCTTTTAATTCTTCTGTTTCTAAAATCGCCGGGGCATATAAATAGGAACATGTGCCATTCATTTTCTTTGCCAGTTCATATGCCAGCTGATTGGCATGAATGTCGACTGCTTGCCTGCCCATTCCGCCCTCTAACGGAATGACCTTCACATCGTTTCTTCGCTCGAACGGGTACTCCTTTACAAGCTCAGCTAATGTAGTTCCCCATGAAATGCCGATTTTCTCCGCATCTTTCATGTTTTTAGATAAATAATAGGCGCCAGCTTGACCGACTGCCCGTTTCACCATCTCAGACATTGTCCCGACACTTGGGACAACGACAGCATCTGTTAATTGAAATGTTGTTTCGAGCTGCTTTTCCAGTTCCACCGTATGAATACTTTCGTCTTTAATGTATACCTCAACGATTCCCACATCTTTCGCCTTTTGTAAGAGCTTTGAAATGACTGGTCTTGAGACATTGAGCTTTTTTGCGATTTCCTGCTGCGTCCACCCGTCTGTATAATAAAGATGAGCAACTTTGACGAGCTGTCGTCTTTCTTCCCAATTCAGCATGTGACATCATCCTTTTAATATACTATGATTCCCAGTATACCAAACATTCGTTTCTAATTGGAACAATTGTTATGAAAATGACAAAAAGAGCGATTACCTCTCCGCTCTTTTTCACTCCGTATATTTTGGCTGATACGTTCTCCCGCCGTCTAACAGGATAATTTGTCCGTGTAAATAGCTTCCCTCGTCACTTGTAAGAAATAAAGTGAGTCCTGCGATATCGTCTGGTCTTCCTAATCTCCCGATAGGAATGAGCGATTGCAGCTGCTTTTTCTCCACCTCAGTAGGATAGAGCGTATCAAGCATTTGAGATTCAATCACGCGGGGGGCAATCACATTGATACGCACATGGTGTGCCCCTAATTCCTTTACAAGCGAACGCATCAGGCCAAAAGCACCTGCTTTTGAGGCGTAATACTGAATGCCACCGCCTGAGCCAGTAATAGCAGATCCTGATCCAATCACAACAATGCTTCCTTCTTGCCGCTCACATATATAAGGTGCTGACGCTTTGATGCAATAGTAAAGACCATACAAGTTCACAGCCAGTGTCTTTTTCCAAAGTGAGAAATCGACTTCTAAGAAAGGAAGTGATTTTGTCATCCCTGCTGAATAGACAAGATGAGCAATGCCGCCGAGCTCCCTTTCAGCTGCTGAGATCATCTGCTGAACACTTTCCCACGATGAAACGTCAGCTTGAAATGTCAGCAGCTGAGGGTGCTGTTTTTTTAAAAGTGAAAGTCCTTGTTCATCTATATCGGACACAGCCACTCTGTGCCCTTCTTTTAAAAAACGCTCAGCAATTTCCTTTCCAATCCCCTGGGCACCGCCAACGATAAGAACTGGTTTTTGATCATTAGCCAGCACTCTCACCCCCATCAAGCATAATCGCTGCGCCATCTGTAAATGCGCCATATGATGTACTTAAAAAGACCGTCATATGGGCCACAGTCTCCTTGATTTGCTCTGCGTTAGGAATCAAATGGAGAGGCGGCGGTAATAAGGCGAGCACTCGAATGCCTTTGTCTTTAAATTCTCGCGCCAGCCCTTTTGTCATGGCATTCAGCATTGAATTCGATGTCGCATGTGAGATCCCGCCATCTCCAGTGATACTGCCTGAGGACGATATATTAATAATGCAGCCTTGCTTCTGGTCAACCATATGCCATACGGCAGCTTGACTGGAAAGAAAGACAGTATTCACAGCGGTTTCCACTTCGTCCATCCACTCATTAGGGTGAGAGGCGTCAAGCTCCGCTTCTGCTCCTTGCGCTGCTTGATTGATCAAAATATCCAGTTTCCCGCACGTATCGATCACTTGTCTCAGCATACGCGTGGCATCACGCGGCGTTTCTAGCGGGTTCATGATGATACTCGCCTGCCCGCCCATTTGTTGAATGTCTTCACAAATGGTTCTAGCCTTTGATTCATCATGAAATGTGTGTAAAAAGACATGTGCACCTGCCCGGGCTAAAGCCAGGCAGATGGCTTCTCCAAATCCATCTGTGCTACCTGTCACAAGTGCCGCTTTCTGATGAAGCTGGACGTGCACATGCATCTCCTCCCTATCCCTTGTTTAGCTTTTATTTTCTCAGCTTACTCACGATCTCAAGCGCTGCTTCGTAAAAACCTTCTGAGATGGTCGGATGCGGATGAATCATTTTCGCCATCTCTTCTGCTGTTCCTTCTAAATACATAAAGGAGGAAGCTTCTGAAATCATCTCTGTGACATGCGGACCTACCATCGTTGCGCCGATCACTTCACCATATGTTGTATCGTAAACCAACTTTATAAAGCCTGATTGAACACCTGCCGCTAGCGCTTTACCGCTTGCCGCTAAATCAAATCGTTCTGTTTGTACGCTGAGCCCTTTAGCTTTTGCCTCTTTCTCTGTAAGACCGACACTTGCCACCTCTGGTAATGTATAAATACATCTAGGCATAATATCAGCATTCATTTTTTCAGGTACACCGCAAATATTGCTGACCGCAACAGCAGCCTCTGCCATCGCCGCATGAGCCAGCTGATAGCCGCCCGCGACATCCCCAACTGCGTATACACCTTCAGCACTTGTCTGCATCTGATCATTCACCTTGATAAACGGACCATCAAGCTGAAGATCAAGCTGGCTAACAGCTGATACATTTGGTTTTCTTCCAACGCAGACAAGCAGTCTTTCCGCTGTAAAGATGTGTGTCTCCCCTTTATCATCTGTTGCATGAACCGCTTTGACTCCTTCGCTTTCCGTCACCTCTGTCACAGTGGTTTTCTTCGCGATATGGATGCCCTTTTTCTTGAGTTCTCTTTCTAACAGCTTAGATGCTTCTTCATCCTCTTGTGGAATAATGGACGGTGCCGCTTCAATAATGGTGACTTTTGATTGAAGACTTTGGAATATACAAGCAAGCTCAAGACCAATGACACCTCCGCCAATAATGACGACAGAAGCAGGAATATCTGGGATGTCAAAGATTGTATCACTTGTATCAAATGAAATATCTTTAAGCCCCGGTATTGGAGGAATGGCTGGTGTAGATCCAGTAGCAATGATTAACTCATTCGTTTCAATCGATTCTGATCCATCTTGTTTTTCTATTTCAATCCGATGCTTGGTCACCGCTGTGCCTCTGCCGTTATAGACATCAATTTTTCCTTGCTTTAATAAAAAGGCGATTCCACCTCTGAGCTTTTCAATGACGTCATCTTTGCGCTTTCTCATTTTATCGAAGGAAAGAATCATGTCACCTGTTTCGATTCCCCAGCTTTTCGCCTTCTCGATTGATTCGATGACTTCTGCATGTTTAAGCAGGGTCTTTGAAGGGATACAGCCTCGATTTAAACAAGTACCACCGAGAAAATCCTCCTCAATCAAAGCAACCTTCCGTCCTCGCTCAGCCGCTTGAAGGGCGGCAGTATATCCGCCAGGCCCTCCGCCAATGACTGTCAGATCATACGTTTTCGTCATCCGATTCATCTCCTACATTAGCAATTCAAATGGTTGTTCAAGCACTTTTTTAAGGTCTGTTAAAAAGGCAGCCGCTGGTGCGCCATCTACCACTCGGTGATCAAACGATAAACTAACACCCATCATTGGTCTCACCTGAATTTCTCCATCTACTGCAACAGGTTTATCTTGAATCCGTCCTACACCTAAAATCGCCACTTCTGGCTGATTAATGATCGGGGTAAAGGCATCAATGGCATACATGCCTAAGTTACTAATCGTAAAAGTGGACCCTTTCAGCTGGTCAGGAAGCAGTTTTTGATCGCGTGCGTTTCGGCCAATTTCTTTCGCTTCTTTTGTCAGTTGTTTTAATCCTTTTTGATTCGCATGAGAAATGACTGGTACCATCAAACCCTCTTTCACTGCAACAGCAAGACCAATGTGTACATCCTCATGGAAATGGAGCTCATTTTGTTCAAATGTCATATTGATCTGCGGGTGGCGCGTGAGGACATGGCTGACCGCATGAATGATGATTTCTGTGAACGACAACCTGTAGCCTGTCTCTTTTTCAATCGCCGGAAGTAACTGCTGACGCACTTCTTTCGCTTTCGTCATATCAATTTCACTTGTTAATGTGACGTGCGGTGCTGTAAAGGCACTTTGTGACATGCGATCAGCAATCACTTTTCTCATGCCAGCTAATTTTTGTGTTTTCACAGGCGAAGCCTCTGTTGTTTGCGTTGCCGCTGCTTGTACGTCACTCTTCATGATCTTGCCGTGAGCGCCAGATCCAGAAACGGCTGCTAAATCGATTCCTTCACGAGCAGCGACTTTTTCTGCAAGCGGTGAGATGCGCTGGTCTTTCTCGCTAGAATGCACGACTGCCTCGACGTCACGCTTTTGAACTCTGCCTTTTGGCCCTGTGCCCGATACCTCTTGAATCTCCACATGATGATCCTTTGCTGTTTTTCTCGCTGCGGGCGTGGCACGTACTTTTTCATTAGATGTTTTTGGAACTTCAGTAGAACTAGATGACACTGTGTCTGGTGAAGATGATTCGCCGCTTTCTGATGAATCCTCATCTGCCTGTGCTGGCGGCTCGCTTGGCACCTGTTCATTTGCCTCACCGATATATCCAATGACTGCATTGACTGGAATTTGATCATCAGCTTCGTAGTATTTCTTTAGAAAAATGCCGTCATCATAGGCTTCCACCTCGATGTTGATCTTGTCTGTCATAATTTCAAAAAGAGGCTCACCGATTTCAACCGAATCTCCTTCTTCTTTAAACCATTGAAGCAAGGTTCCGATCTCCATCGTACTACTTAGCTTCGGCATAAATATCTCTTTTGGCATGATCTTCTCCCCTTTATTTAAGAGCGTGCAAGCTCTTTTGCTGCTTCAATAATATCTGGCACTTGTGGAATGACCGCTTTTTCCAGAGTCGGGTTGTATGGTATTGGAACTGCAAGGCCGCCAAGTCGTTTAATCGGTGCATCTAAGTAGTCAAACGCTTCACTTTCAGCTATCATACTTGCAATCTCTCCGCCGTAGCCGCCTCGTTTGACCGCTTCATGAACCACGATACATTTACCTGTTTTCTTCACAGATTCGATAATGGTTTCTTCATCTAATGGGACGAGTGTTCTTGGGTCTATGATTTCAACATCGATTCCCTCTGCCTCTAGTTCCTTCGCCGCTTCTAATGCTTTGTGTACCATAATCGCTGTTGCTACAATTGTGACGTCTTTCCCGCTTCTTTTCACATCAGCTTTCCCTAAAGGAATCGAATATTGCTCTTCAGGCACTTCGCCAATTGTTTTATATAAAAGCTTGTGCTCGTAGAAAATGACAGGGTTGTCATCATCCATTGCTGCCTTTAAAAGTCCTTTGGCATCATACGCTGTTGAAGGCTGAACCACCTTTAGTCCTGGAATATGAGCCATCCATGCTTCTAGGCTTTGTGAATGCTGCGCTGCGGCACCCGTTCCTGATCCTGCTGGTGTTCTCACAACGAGTGGTACTTTTCCTTTTCCGCCAAACATGTATCGTGTTTTGGCTGCTTGGTTGACAAGCTGATCCATTGCGATTGTAATAAAGTCAGAGAATTGAAGTTCTAAAATCGGGCGCATACCTGTCAAAGCCGCTCCGACTGCTCCTCCTGCAATGGCAGCCTCAGAGATTGGTGTATTGCGCACACGCTCTGGACCGAACTCTTCAATCATGCCGCGCGTGACCCCAAAAGCACCGCCATATACGCCGATATCCTCACCTAAAATGAATACATCTTGGTTCTCTCTCATTTCCTGGCTCATAGCCTCTCGAACGGCTTCTAAATATGAAATCTCTCTCACTGTTGTTTTTGTCACGTGATTCCCCTCCTAATTAGGCGTATACATCCTCTAATAGTGTATCGATTGACGGTTCTTTACTGTTTTTAGCGAATTCAACAGACGCTTCAATTTCTTGCTTCGCTTCCTCCTGTAAGACCGCTGCCTGCTCCTCTGTCAAAACATTCAGTTCAATCAAGAGAGACTTAAAGCGCTTGATTCCGTCTTTTTGTCTCCACTCTGTTTCTTCTTCACGTGTACGGTATTTTTTCGCATCACTCTTAGAGTGGCCCTTCCAGCGATACGTTTTCATTTCAATAAGTGATGGACCCTCTCCAGCTCTTGCGCGGCTGACTGCTTCATCTACTGAGTTCATAATCTCGACCATGTCATTTCCATCAATCGATTTCCCAGGTATTCCGTAGCTTTCTGCTCTTGTTGAAATGTCTTCAATGTTGATCATTTCTTTTACAGGGCCAGACATGCCGTACTGGTTGTTTTCACAAATGAATACAACAGGTAGATCCCAAATGGATGCAAGATTTAGCGCTTCGTGAAAGCTGCCTTCATTTGTCGCTCCATCTCCGAAGAAACAAAGAACGACAAAGCCTTCCTGTTTCATTTTAGATGTGAGCGCTGCACCTGTTGCCAATGGGATACCGCCGCCAACGATTCCATTTGCGCCAAGGTTCCCTTTTTCTAAATCAGCGATATGCATCGAGCCGCCTTTTCCTTTGCAATAGCCAGTCTCACGCCCGAATAGTTCTGCCATCATCTTATTGACCTCTGCACCTTTTGCAATACAGTGACCATGTCCACGGTGTGTGCTGACGATTTTATCTTCGTCCTTTAATACGGCAATTGATCCAACAGCTGACGCTTCCTGTCCGACACATAAATGAGTGGTTCCATGGATAAGTCCTTTGGCAAAGAATTGATCGACCTTTTCATCAAAATATCTCACTAACCACATTTGTTTATATAAATCTGCTAATCTCTCATGACTAATCTGTTCAGGCAAAGTGATTTGTTTTTGCATTTCTTCTCTCCCCTTTACATTTGTTCTTATGTGTTACATTTGTAATAATCATACGTTTAAGTGTCATTGAAGTCAAGCATTTCTCTTTCATTTTTAAGCGTTTTCATCTTTTATCAGAAAAAAAGAGAAAGGCAAAGCCCTTTTCTAAAGAACTTCTCTTTCTCTCCCAATCTTGTGCGTCCTCATTCATCTGGATACATCATGATTTTGACACTATCACCTTCAGGGTGTCTTGCGCATTCTATTGCCTGCAGAAGCTGACTTAACGGATAACGATGCGTCACCATCTTTTCTGTGTGGACCACTTTTGCTCTTAAAAGTTCAAGAGCTTCGAGGTAGTGATAAGGATGTGAGGAATAGGCGCCTACCACTTTCACTTCATCATGGAAAAATCGATCAGCCGGAATGGAGACGTCTCCCTTTGGAAAATGAGCAAACACTAAAATCGTTCCGCCTCTCGCTACTGCTTGAAACGCTTCTTTTAAAAGCGCACTACTTCCAACAGAAATAATAACGAGGTCTGCTCCCTTTCCATTTGTTTCTCTTATGACCCGGTCTTCCACCGGCTCAGAGGCTGGATGAAAAGCGACGTCTGCACCTAAATTTCTCGCTTGTAGCAGCCGGTTTTCATTCACATCCGTTATCATTACTTTCCCAGCCAAATAATGTTTGGCAAGCTGTAGTTGAATACAGCCAATTTGCCCTGCTCCAAGGATCAACACAGAATCTCCTGGATGAACAGGTGCTCGTTCAAACCCGTGCAGGCAGCAGGCGACTGGCTCCACCATCGCCCCTTGCTCATATGAGACGTCATTCGGGAGCTTGCCTATTGTGTGTTTGACATGTAATGCAGGTACGCGGATATACTCTGAAAACCCGCCTGGATCTACATTAGTAGCTGAAAACTGCGGACACATTGTGTAAAATCCCCTTTGACAAAAGTCACAGGTAAAGCAAGGTACATGGTGCGCAACATAAACCCGATCTCCCGTTTTGATATTTGTCACTCGCTTTCCGGTTTCAACAATATCACCAGCGATTTCGTGCCCTAGTACCGTTCCAGGAGGTACCGTCTCATGTGTTGCTTTGTAAATATCTGTGCCACATAAGCCGCAGGCACGCATTCTTAATAGAACTTCATCATCACCAATTGCAGGCCGGTTCCGCTCCTCATACCGAATGTCCTCTGAAGAATAAAAGACAGCTGATTTCATGTAGCTGCATCCTCCTTTTCATCACCTTTCGCAAAATCCTGCAACGTTTGCACAAGCTGTTTGTACTCACTCATCTCACTGGAGATCCAGTAACGTCCTCCGAATATGCGAGATGGGCCCACCCTGACATAGACTTTCCCGATATGAGGGTATGGCTTGATAAAAAGCTTTCCTTTAATATCAGAAACCGCATATGTGTGCCATCTACCAAATGCCCCGATTTTGAGTCTATCTTCACTAATAATGACGTTTGTCGGTTGGTTCAGTCCAGTGATGCTAGAAAGCATGAGAATAGGCAACGTATAAGCGCCTAACACCGCTAACGGTTCAGGTCCTGCTGACATTAACGTATAAAGAGACCAAAGGAAAAACAGACAGATGAGTACGGCTGGAAGAAAAATAGACAACACTGCAGACGTTCGGCTATAAGCATGATGCTGCATGAGACGTCCTCCTTTCAGATACATAGAAGGAGCCACGAAAGCTCCTCCATGGGATGATTGTTTACTTAATATGATCGATGATTTTTTCAATATCATCTTCAATGCCAAATCCGGTTAAAAAAGATAATGTTTGAATGACAGGCGTTCCTTTCGTATCACTCACTGGTGTGGTCGTCACGATTAAATCGGCGCCCTCCGCTTTTTGCGGGACTTCTGATGCCTTGCACTGCTCCACCACAACATCGTATCCTTTTTCCTTTAACGTCTCTTCAACCTTTTTAGCAACAACCGTTGATGTTGCAACCGCTGTTCCGCATGAAACCAATATTTTCTTTGCCATAAGAATCCCTCCAACTCGTTTATTGATCTTTCTGATCTAAGCCCATTTCTTTCGCATACTGCTTTCTAATATCATTTCGCACCCAGTACCATAGAAGCGCGTAAGCCAAAGCACAGATGATGGCTGCAATAAAGTACGGATTGCTCGGATCAAGAAGTCTCACCATGATCCAAGGAATGACGTGGGAACCAAGGTCAATACCTGAAATCATATTGGCTCCTTCTGGGAAGTCAAACCCGACTGCTTTCCCCATTGTTGTCGCAAGTGGTGCAAGATTCGTTGCGATAAAGAAGACAATCATTAATGTGAAAATACTGTTAATAAGTCCACGAATTATATTTCCACGAGCGGCGGCTACTGCCCATACAACTGTAAATGGTAGAACTGATAAGTCAGCAAACGGTAGCATGCCGTTGTAAGGCAGAACGACTGCAAGTAGAATCGTAATTGGCACCATAAGAAGGGCTACCGCCATATTCGCCGGGTGACCAATTACAATTGCTGTATCTAAGCCAATATAGACATTTTTCCCTGGGAAGCGCTTTTGAATATAAGAACGAGCGCCCTCAGAGATTGGAATAAGACCTTCCATTAATAACGCAACCATTCTTGGCATGAGCACAAGAACTGCTGCCATTTGAATACCAAGCGTCATGACGCCTTTCGCATCATAGCCACCTAAAAGACCAATAATGATACCAAGTATGAGACCCATCACAAGCGGTTCGCCAAAAATACCAAAACGTTTCTTCAATGTTTCTGGATCAGCATGAATTTTGTTTAAGCCAGGGATTTTGTCAATGATGCGGTTGGACGCATACATAAGCGGCGCGAAGTTGACCGTTTCAGCATGAGCCATCGATACGCCTTTCAATCCAAAATGGTGTTCGATTGTCGGTGCCGTCCAATCGGCTAATTTAAGCGTGATAGCAGAGACGATCAACCCAACAGCAAGTGCCAAGAACATATTATGATAAGCGTAGTAAGTCACAGAGGCTGCGAAAATCAAATGCCAGAAGTTCCAAATATCCACATTCAGTGTTTTCGTAAAGTTAACGGACAATAAGATGACATTTAACAAAAGCACAAGGGGAATCATCAAAGGGGCAACGGGTGTACCAAAGGATATAGCAGCTCCAATCGGCCAACCAACATCTAAAATATCAAGCTTTAGCCCAAGGGAATTAACCATGGCTTTTGCTGCTGGCCCAAGGCCGCTCACAAGTAAATTAATAACAAGGTTGACACCGACAAAACCAATTCCGATCGTAATACCGGCTCGGAAGGATTTTTTAAAGCCTTGCCTTAAAATCATACCGAAAAGCGTCATAATAATCGGGAGCATAATAGTTGGTCCAAGGTCTAATATAAAATCGACAACTTGCTTGATCATACATCCACCTCCTGGATTTTTCAGATAAAGCGCTTACATTGTTTTGTGAAAGTCTATTGATTTAATTCTTTCTGAAGCACATCAACCGCTTCTTCATATGACGTCATATCAGACAGCTTCGTCATCACCTCTTCTTTTCTAAAAAGTGTCATGAGCTTCTCTAACATCACAAGTTGCTTACTAGGTTCAGAGATTGCTAGGACGAACACAATTTTGGCTTGCACAGTTTCATCAGGGCTTCCCATCTTGTGAAAGATAACAGGTTCCTTTAAAGTGGCTACACTAATCGCCGGTTTATTCACATGCTCTGGATCTGTATGTGGAATTGCTACACCAAAGGTCGCAAGTGGAAGGCCTGTAGGATATGTTTTTTCCCTTTCCAGCACCGCTGGTAAAAAACTCGATTTAATATATCCTCCCGCTTCTAATCGCTCTGCTAAATATGTGGTCACCTCCTCTCTCGAAGATGCATCGTACTGCAATTTGATCAGCTGTTCATCTAACTCAAACAAGTTGTTCAAACAACCACCCCTTTCATTTGGTATAAATATGAACACATGTAACAAAAAGAAAGAACATTTCGGAATAGAACCTTTTATAAAGCGCTTACAAATACATATCCTGAAAAATGTTCAATGTTGTTACCTTTGTAAAGATATTATAATATTCTAAATTATAAGTCAATGTCCCTAGGAAAAATTTTATAAAAAAAGATGCCATCTTTTCTACATCTTTCTTCAAATCTGTTCTACTTCTTATTAAATGTGACTTTCTCTCTCTAATCAGCTGTGTTTCTAATATTTTAAATAAAAAAAGAAACGCCATCCTAAAGAGGCGCTTCTTTTCCCGGGAAATGTTCTTATTGGGCTGAGAGCTTTAAATTGACGCCAACGGCAGTTCCGTTTCTCGAAGAGTCAGCCACTCCAGTAAAGGTTCCTGCTTTTCGATCAATGAGTAGCGCTTGGACATTTCCTATATCAATAGGCGAATTGCCAAAACGATGTCCCAGATCATTAAGCTTTGTTCTTACATCGAGAGGGACACCTACTTCATAACGATAAGATGTTGGGCTGTTTGTATAAATTCTTGGTTCTTCAACTGCATCCTGAAGTTCCATCTCATATTCAAGCAAATTCAAAATGGTTTGTGAAACAGAGGCAATGATAGTCGTTCCTCCCGGCGAACCTACTGTCATGACAGGCTCATTATCTTTAAAAATGATGGTCGGTGTCATACTGGACAATGGTCGTTTATTCGGCTGAACTTCATTTGCTCCGCCTGGTCTTGCATCAAAATCTGTTAGTTCATTGTTTAAGAAGAAACCATATTCCGGGACGAGAATCCCTGTACCAAATAACTGCTCAATGGTTGTCGTGAATGACACAACATTTCCCCACTGATCGGCAACAGTAAAATGTGTGGTCTCACCAATGGTTTTATCTTCAGGCTGCGGAACAATAGGTGATGGATTTTTTTCATCCTCATACGCCCACGGATCCCCTTCTTTTGGGTTACGATTCTTTTGATCTAATTGAATAAGAGAGGCTCTTTCTGAAATGTAATCATCGTCTAATAGTCCTTTTAGTGGAACATCTACGAATTCGGGGTCGCCGGCATATGCAGCACGGTCAGCATAGGAGAGATGCATCGTTTCAGCAAGTAGTTGATATTTTTCAAATGATTTGGGGTCATATTGAGATAGGTTAAAGTGATCAAGTATTTTGAGCATTTGCAGCATAAACACCCCGCCTGAGCTTGGTGGAGGCATACTTGCAAGCTGGTATCCTTTATAGTCTCCCCAGATAGGCTTGTCAGTCTCGACCTCATAACGAGCAATGTCATCAGTTGTCATCGTCCCGCCAAAATCTTGGACTGTATTTGCAAGTGCCTTTGCTACTTTTCCTTCATAAAATGCTTTGCTTCCTTTTTTCGCAATGAGTTTAAATGTTTTTGCAAGACCTGGCTGAACGAGGAGGTCTCCTTCTTTGAGCGGCTGATCATTTGGAAGAAAGATTGGCGCTGCCGCCGTTTTCTTCAATTTTCCTTGATGATCGTCAATGGCTTTTGCTAGGACAGAATCGATTTCAAATCCATCCTCTGCCAGCTGAATGGAAGGCTTAATTAATTCCTTCATCGAGCGGGTCCCCCACTTATCTAATGCCGCCTCAAGACCTTTTACAGTCCCTGGAACACCAACAGCGTTACCGTGTGTGGATCGCTCTGCAAACGGAATGACTTTCCCTTCATCTGTTAAAAACATGTCTGGTGTTGCGCCTTGTGGTGCTCTTTCTCGACTATTGATGATGGATGTTTCTTTTGTCTTCCCATCATAAACCATCATAAATCCTCCGCCACCAATTCCAGACATCATGGGCTCTGTCACATTGAGTGCGTACTGGATGGCAACAGCAGCGTCAACAGCGTTTCCACCTTTCTTTAATACATCTGCACCCACCTCTGATGCAAGCGGATGGGCAGTAGCCACCATGCCATCTTTCCCAACAGCTACTTTATTCCCATGAGGTTCGTTTGCAGTGACCTGACTGACAGGCAGAAAAAACGAGAAAACAAGCAGACATATGGACAAAATAGTTAGAGAAATGCGTTTCATACACAACACCCCTTCCATATTCTTACTTTGACCATACCGACTTCTTGACCAGAATACAATAGATTATTCTAAAATTTCTAATTTTTTCATCCTATCATCCTATATTCATCAAATATAAAGCGGGTTTTCAAAACATATGACACACTTATTAAGTAGGGATAAAGACACTATCCTTTCATGTTTTTGATTTCGCGGTATAATAAACGCATCACGAAGGGGGAAAAATGATGAATCAGAAGAGCACCCTATTTTGGGAAACATATTGGAAAGAAAAATTAGAAAGCGCACCAATTGACGCATCTGTTTCCGCTTGGGCATTTGGAGCAGACCCAGATCATTTGCTTGACCTTGTTCTGCAAGGGAAAAAAACAGCGACTTGTTCTGGACATCTTTTTTACGAAAAGGAACAGGAGCCGCTTCCAAAGGCAGGACAATATGCGGTCATTTTAGACAGCCATGACGAACCAAAAGCCATCATAGAGATCACACATGTAGATGTCATGCCGATGAACGAGGTTCCAGAATCATTTGCCCAAGCAGAAGGTGAAGGCGATCTTTCTTATCACTATTGGTACAGAGCCCATCAAGAATTTTTCACAGAAGCACTCGAACCGTACGGATTAGAATTTAAAGAAGACATGCTCCTCGTTTGCGAGCGATTTAAACTTATTTATTCAGCTTCTTAAGCATTAAGCGGCGCCAAAAATGGACCGCTTTTTTCATTTCTTTTCTCCTTTCTGAAAAAGGTGTGTTGAGAACACATCTTTAGGTCAGAATAAGATCAAATAGAAAAAGTGAAGAAATTTTCGACTACACCTGTTTTTTTTCGACAAAAGACTATATAATTATTTGATGTGTGCATTGTCTCATTTATACAATGGAGGGTTTTTACATGTTAAAAAGGAAAAAAGACAAGTTTTCCGTCTTGTTAACGGAAATTGCTAAAAATTTAGATGAAACTGCTGAGTATTTTGTTAGCTATAAAGTAACAAATCAAACCACTCTGAAAGAATTTTCTGACACATTGAAGGAATATGAGACAAAAGGTGATAATCATGTTCATACTATGATTAAAGAGCTGAACAAAGCCTTTATTACACCGATTGAACGTGAAGACATTCTTCAATTGACGAATAGCCTCGACGATGTTTTAGATGGAATTGAGCATTTTTCAGCAACAATGGAAATTTATTCAATGACAAGCTCTGACGAACATATCGACAAATTCAGCCACTACATCAGAGAATGTGCAAAGGAAATTTTAATTACAATCGATTTATTGGCTGAAAATCGCTTAAAAGATATTCAACCACACGCAATCAAAATCAAAGAGATCGAGCATAATTGTGACAATCTTTATCGTAAATCACTAAAAAACTTGTTTGGAAAAGAAACGGATCCAATTAAGGTCATTCAATACAAAGAAATTTACGAAACACTCGAAGAAATTGCTGATTCCTGTCAAGGTGTTGCCAACAATCTAGAAACAATCATTATGAAGAATGCGTAACGGGGTTAGTTAAACATGGACACATTACTCATCCTTACCATATTTATTGTCATTTGTGCACTTGCTTTTGATTTCATCAATGGATTCCACGATACAGCAAATGCCATTGCCACTTCGGTTTCAACAAAGGCGTTAAAGCCTAGACATGCTATTATTATGGCAGCGTTCATGAACTTCTTAGGAGCAATGACATTTACAGGTGTGGCAAAGTCCATTACAAAAGACATCGCAGATCCTTTCACGCTTCAAAACGGTTCTGTTGTCATTTTAGCTGCTTTAATTGCGGCCATTACTTGGAACTTGCTTACTTGGTATTACGGGATTCCGAGTAGTTCATCGCATGCACTGATCGGATCAATTGCAGGAGCTGTTATTGCCTCTGCTGGTTTTGGCGCTTTAAACTATTCGGGATTCATTAAAATCATTCAAGCACTATTGCTTTCACCTATCCTAGCTTTCGTATTAGGATATATCGTGTACACCATTGTTAAATTTATATTTAGAAACCACAATCTCGCAAAAACAAATAAACAATTCCGTCGTGTTCAAATTTTAACTGCCGCACTACAATCGTATACCCACGGAACAAACGATGCGCAAAAGGCGATGGGAATTATTACGATGGCTTTAATTGCAGGTAATTTGCATACAACAGACGATATTCCTTTCTGGGTACAATTCTCTTGTGCACTTGCAATGGGACTAGGTACGTCTATTGGCGGCTGGAAGATTATTAAAACAGTCGGCGGTAAAATTATGAAAATTCGTCCTGTAAACGGAGTATCTGCCGATTTAACGGGGGCAGCGATTATCTTCGGTGCGACATTTATTCACTTACCTGTTAGTACCACTCACGTGATCTCATCTTCTATTCTAGGTGTAGGTTCTGCACACAGAGTAAAAGGAGTAAACTGGGGTACAGCAAAACGTATGCTTGTCACTTGGGTGATCACATTACCGATTTCAGGAACTCTCGGGGCTCTTATATACTTTGTGTTAAATGCGATTATCTAATATCAAAGACCTGTCTGACAGGTCTTTTTTTATTTGCCTGCATTCTTTAACACCCAGCCATTTTTTCATGAAGCAGGGTTTCCAATCATATCCATAGAAATAAATAAGTATCCATCTGTCTATGGGAGAGAAGAACATGCTATTATTTTTTCAATTGACCGTGTGGTTATTGCTAGGTGCCCTTGCTGTATATGTATTTGCCGTATGGCGTTTTGAACAAAAAGTAAAAGAAAAGATGTTTGCCATTCGTAAAACGTGGTATTGGATTTATGTAGCTGGTGCTGTAGTGTACTGGACAAATGACCCTTCTTCAATCTTCACCGATTGGATGCACTACTTGATCATTGCTGTTTTTTTCGCACTAACCGATGCATTCATCTTTCTCAGCTCCTATATTAAAAAACTCGGAAATCACGAACTAGAAACCGACACCCACCAACTCCTAGAACAAAATAACGATCTACTTCATTCTTACCTCAATAAGCTAAAAACGTACCAATACCTATTGAAAAACGAACCGATTCATGTATATTATGGAAGTGTAGAGGCATATATAGAGGGAATTGAACGGCTCATTTATTCTTTTGCCGACAAGATGAATATTCAAGCGGTTCTTTGTCCATACGATACGCAGGAACAAAAAGATGACCTGCTGCGGACACTTGACCAGCGAGCTCTTATTCAGGCGAAGCTTGACAGGCAGGAAGTCTATTACGATGATTTCGGCAAATTGGTGCTCATCCCGTTTTCAGTAGAAGATGATCACTTCGTCATTAAGCTTACCTCTGATGACATTGTCACTGAGTTCGACTATTTATTAATGACGTCACTTACAACAATTTATGATCTAATCTTGCCTGACGAAGAGGAAGGTGATGAAGATGGACCACGCACTTCAAGGGGATAACAACAATCGCAAGAAAAACCCATTTAAAATTTTAAAGAAAAAGCAACATATCAGTATGGCAGATTACAAGGTAAGCCCCCATACTGAGCGTATTTTCAAAAAGAATGAACAGCTCTTGGATGAGTATAAAAATAAAAGGGCTTGATTACACTAAAGGACGCGGAACAAAATCCGCGTCCTGCTTCCATTTTTACATAGACTTGCATACAATAATCTATACGCTGCAACGATTGAGGTGCCAATAAATGAAAAAGAAAATCAAACAATTGAGATATGTTCAATTTGCTGAATATAAGTCGTCGCCTTATATGCGTCGATTAAATGAGCAAAGTGAAGCAGTCATCCAATCATACAAACAGAAACACTCACTGACTTAACAGCTTCAGAAGCTTTTCCTTCGTTTTAGGTCCGTATACCCCATCACTTGGCAGACCATTTACCAGCTGAAAACGCGCTACGGCGTTCGCCGTTTTTTCTCCATAAACTCCGTCTATTCCTTTATTTGCAGCTGCTTTATCAGGATAAAAATAAACAGCAGCAAGCGCCTGCTGGACGCGGCGTACATGCTCTCCCTTTGTCAATGGAGAAGTCATCTTTAAAACCCCATCTGGCAGCTCATACAAGCTCTTTGCATCGTTTCGATAAATTTTGAGAACTTGTCCAATTTGAATCTTATTCGGATCGCTAATGTCATTCCAATTCTGTAAATCTTGAACTGTGACGCCATGAGCTTTCGCAATACTTGTTAACGTATCCCCGCTTTTCACGACATACGTAATGACCGTCTCCGGATCTTCTGCCGATTCAATCCCTTTTTTAAATTCATTCCAAGTAGCAAGAAGCTGGCGTGGACATGCTTTTCCAGACCAGTACTGGTGTGTGACCACGTTTGCTAGCGGAATGTGATGTTCTTTTAACAGCTTTTGAATGAGCCATTGTGCATGTTTGACCGCTTGCTGAAAATTTCCATCTGCATTCTCACAAATTTCAATACCGATCGACTTCCGGTTACCATTCCCATGACCATCCCCTGCATGCCAGCCATTTTCATTTAACGGCAGATGCTGAAAGATTTCATGATCATCCACTGTAAAGTGCCAGCTCACCTCTGTCGTTGGGCTTTTTACATAGGCCGCATGACTTTTTGCATCTGCTCCCTTTGACGTGTTTGCTGTGTTATGCACCGTTACATACTCCGGTGTCATCGCATATCCTGGGCGGTTTCCGTTTCCAACTGGAATAAAATCTTGATAAATTTGTACCATGTACTGCACTCCCTTTTGCTAGATTGAATTGATCTTTCTCATCAATCAGTGGCATTCGTAAGACAATACTTGTTTGTTTTCATGAGAAGACTATGGTAAAATTTGAATTCAATTCACTCTTTTTAGTCGTGAAAAAAGTGCAAAAATACAGAAAAAAACAGGAATTAATTCCATTTCTCCTTGAATTTATGTTAAAATTGATAAAAATAAGCCGATAATAAAAGTAAGTAATAGCTCATTTAGCTATTTAGTCCTATACGGACTTTTCTTTTACGCCAAAAATAGAACATACGTTTGTATGGAGGTTTTCAAATGACTGGTTTTTTAACCCATTTAGAAGAAGATATTAAGCGGTTATATGCTCAATTACAAATAAGCGGTCCTGCTTATAGAGAGATGCAAAGGATTGCTTCTGAATTTCGTGTATGGATCCACTATGAGGAGACTGGTAGCATGATGATCCAGCATCAAGGTCTTTACAGTATTATATTAAACAGATCCCTATCACCTGAAGAACAGTGGCAGGATTTTGCCCACGAGCTTTGTCATGTGCTAAAGCATACAGGCAATCATTTCAAAATGAACAAACTCTTTCGAGAATTGCAGGAGTTTCAGGCAAAACAATTCATGTATCACTTTTGTGTGCCAACCTTTCTGTTGCTGAAAATGAAGCTTCCAACCCTTCGGCAGCAAGCCATTTTGCATATTGCTCAAACGTTTCACGTCACTTGGGCTTTTGCTGAAAAACGGCTTGCCTTATTCGAACAGCGAAAAGCAGGTATTCGCTTTCAGCAGGAGTTTACGTCTTATTTAATGAAAGCAGAAAAGGTCGCAGAAAAAGAAGTCGTTTATCAAACGTAAATCATCGCAGAAAAGTTTATTCAATAAAGGGCTAATACTTGTTTAAGTACATTTGTGTACTGATAAAATTGTTCAGTTTGTGTATCTCGCCGGTAGCGACGCCTAAAGTCTTGAAAGAATGCTCTTCTTTGCGCCTGACTAATTTCAAGTTGTACACTTTTTCCTGTCAGACATTTGTTATTAATATTATCAGGATGTGTTCCAGAAAAACGATCATTTTCGGATAGCAACAATGCATGAAAGCCATTTTGCGTTAAACGCTTCACAGTTTCTGCCGCTCTTTCTCTGTCCGTCCCCCCCACTAACGTTTGAAGCACCTCTGTTTCACCGTAACCATGAAGTGCAAACGTATAATGATGGGAATGGACCTCTGAAAGACAAAGCGGCTCATCAAAGCGTGTACTTGTAATATGAAGAACATGATTGCCTTTTACTTTAAGGCCTTCAAATAAATACATAGAATAGTCACTAGATATTTCATGAATGAGCTCACTCACGCCCGATTCAATTCCTCCGGCATGAGGCGACAAAACTAGTAGCTGGTCACCTTTCCGCTCATGAAGAATTTGATAATCAATCCCTTTTCTTTCATGAGCGGAAAGCTCTTCATAACTTTGATACGTATCGATCATTTGCCTCATGTCATCTGCTCCATTTCTTTATATGAGCATAAGTCTACTGATCCCTCCTTCTTTTGTAAAGAGGTTTTGAATCAAAAATACCAGTTGAATTCTTCCTTAAATTTTCCTTACATTTACGGCATTCTGTTGAATTTTGAGAAAAAATGACCGATAATTGAAACGAATAGAACTTTTGGACTATATGAATCTTTTTGTATTCTCTCTCATAAATTAGAAATATTGCAATCTATACCTGGAGGAATTCATGTTAAAAAAGAAAACCACCCTCACCCTTATCATCTTACTCCTTAGCTTCGCTGGCATTATTTATTGGAAATGCTTCTCTCTTCAAGGCGTGTCTCATGGAACATTCATCCGCTCGATATCATCACCTGACGGAATGTATATCATCAACACCTATCAGCATAGCGGAGGAAAGCTAAAGGAAAACGCAGTCAGAGCAGAAATTGAAAACAAATTAACCCATCGCAAGAAGACAATTTACTGGAAATACCCTGATAAAGACCCTCTCATCCAATGGAAAAACGGACAGCTTGTTCAAATTGGACATGAGTTTTTAAATGTAGTGAAGGGCGACACGTACGATTATCGCTTTGATCAGAACAAGAGAAAATAACAACATACAAAAAAACGAATCTCTTGGATTCGTTTTTTACGTTGACATGACCGTTTGCATAAATTTCTTCATATCTTGACTAACCGTCGTCAATCGATCGACAATTTCACTAAACTCTGTCACAAGTGAGGCCTGTTCTGATGAAGAACCTTTCATATGATCCATACTTTCAAGCAATGTATGTATATTGGAGGAAATGCCTTGCAATGAACTTTCGATGTTTTCTGTTGCACGTGAAGTTTCACTTGAAAGCTTTTGAACCTCACTTGCTACAACACTAAAACCTGCTCCATCTTTTCCTGCTCTGGCCGCTTCAATTGACGCATTCAATCCTAGCAAACTCGTTTGTCTCGAAATGCCTTTAATCATTTTAGTAATATCGGCAGTTTGTTTTGAGCTTTCAAGCGTTTGCTGCGTTTGTAAGGTCATCTCCTCACTTGTAGCAGAGAGCTCCTCTGAATGTGCCGCCACCACGTGCACTTTTTCTTGAATACTTTGAATAATGTCATTCAATGAATCCATATACGCTTCAAGCTCTATTTGATTTTTGAGCGGAAATCCTAAAGCGAGGGCACCAATCACTTGCCCATTTTCATCAAAAATGGGTAATCCCATTGCATTTAAAGGTACTCCATATACTGATTCAGGTACAAACATACTTGATGTCTCTCCTCTCAGCGCTTTTTTCATATTCATATCATCTGGTTTAATACGTTCACCAGCTCGAATTTGAAAATCAACATCTTTCGATGGCAAATACAGCAAAAATTTCTCTCGATCAATGACACCCATCGTTACTTCATTTTTTAAAATCTGCATCATATAAGGTGCTGCTGTTACTATACTCTGTAGTATATCCAATTTCTCTACCCCCTTATATTATGTATCGGTCGTTCTTCTTAAAATAATAGTTTTTTTTAAAAATAATAAGTTATTTCTCATATATACGAGTAAAAAGAAGGGAATTCCCTCTCTATATTCAACAAAACGAATATTTGCTATAATTTAAGCATCAACATATGATGAAATGATCATGTAATCATTTTATATATTCATTGGAGGCGCATGTTGTGAGACAACCTATGACATATGAGCGGGCGATCGTCATTGGCGGCGGTATGACGGGAATACTTGCTGCAAAAGTTTTATCAACGTTTTATCATCAAGTTTTCATTATCGAAAAGGACGAAATGCCAGACTCTCCTAAGAATCGTCTCGGCACTCCTCAAGCTTTTCATCCACATAGAATGCTACCACTAGGCAAGCAAATAGTGGAACGTCTATTTCCTGGTTATACAAAAGAGTTACTGACAATGGGCGGATTTAATACATTGGATCAAACCTCTCGTTTTATCACAAAAGACGGTGAATTAACGCTTACTGATACAGAAGTAACAGCGGTCACAAGACGTGCCATGCTAGAGTGGGTGCTGATGCAAAGAATATTAAATGAGGGACGGGTGCAATGTTTAGAAAAACATGAAGCCCTCTCACTTCAGTTGAAAGAGGGAACAAACCAAGTCATCGGACTGGTCATGAAAGATCGGCATGCAAAGCCAGGACGCATTTTTGAAATGAAAGCAGACTTAGTGATCGATACGTCTGGAAGAATGTCTAAATTGCCAAAATGGCTGAAAGATGCTGGACTGCCCTTACCGCAGACAGATGAATTAAGTGTGTCACTAGGCTACAGCACAAGATACTACAAGATACCACCAGAAGCGCCATACCAGCAATCAATGGTCGTCGTAGGTCAGCCGGAAAGGCAAATCCCAACAGGACTGTTTGAACGGGTAGATGATGATTTAGTAGCTGTTCTTCTCTCTGCAGCTGGCGGATCACATTATCCAACAACAGACGTTAATCAATTTGATTCAGAAACAGCTGCACTCACGCATCTAGCAATCGCAGATGCCATTACCCATTTAACGCCCTATACAATGCCAAAAGGATTTAGAGTCCCTTCTTGCGTGAGAAATCACTATGAACAAATGAATGATTGGCCAAGTGGATTATTGGTGATGGGCGATGCCTTGTGTACATTAGATCCCATTCACGGGCAAGGAATGACAAAGGCCGCACTCGAAGCACAAGTTCTTGAGCGTATGCTCAAACAAGTACAAAAGAATCAGCGGCTATCTTTTGAAAAGGACACATTACAACAAATGCAGCATGCCAATGAACTTGGCTGGTGGCTTTGTGCGATTGCTGATATGGCGTGGGAAGGCGTTGAATTAAAAGGAGAAACAACCATCCCCCATTTGACGTTCGTACAAGGATTTTTAAATCGCTACGTACAATACGCCATTTTAACAAAACAGCCTGAACGTCTTGTGGCGTACCACCGGATGCATTCTTTCTTAAGAGAACCGAGAGACATCATCAACTTAGAACAGCTGCATGACATGATTCAAGCTGACACTTCTGGAGAAACGGCTGAATGGTGGAATCAGTGGGATCAACAGGACGATGAACGCAATCGAGCTTTTTTCCATGAAGCGGTTCCTGACTTTCGTTTACAGCAACTCCTGTTATTCAATTGAAACAAAAAAAAGCCCCTTAATGGGGCTTCAGACCGTAGACAAACCCCACCTTTACTTCAAGTAAAAATGGGGTTTTCACTTTTTTTGAAAAAACATCATGTGTTTTACGCTGGACATGGTACTTTCCATGTCCAGTTTGCTAGCTTTTTAAGGTTCATGGCAGCGAAAGTAAGCATCGCTTGCATTGAAACTTTTTTCAGTCCACGAAGTTTCGTCCAACGCATACCATGCTTTTCTTTTGCATCCGCAAAAACGCGTTCAATCGTTTCTTTCCGTTTTGCGTAGATGCTCTTATTTATTTCAGTAAGTCTCAGATTTTCTGCTTCATCTAGGTAACCCTGCCAAATATGCCGATGAATTTGTTTGGTGTGGTTTTGACTTTGGGTACAGTTATCTAAAAACGAGCAGGACTTACATACTTCTGAATCGGACGCATATTGCTTATAACCTTCTCTAGTCGTTGTACGATAAGAGAGAATTTGCCCGTTGGGGCAAATGTAACAATCAAAATATGCATCGTATACGTATTCATTCTTTTTCAAATAACCAGCTTTTGTTCTTGGACGAGTGTATGGCATGACAGGTCTTATCTCTTGATCCATTAAGAACTTAGCGATGTAAGGTGTTTTATATCCCGCATCTACTGCGACTACATTTGGTTTTCCGACTTTCTCTGTCACCTTTGATACGAGTGAATCCAACATACGACTATCATGAACATTTCCGCCTGTGACCAGCGAGCCTAAAATAAATCCTTTTGAATCACAAGCTGTATGAAATGAATAAGCAAATGACTTTTCACGTTCATCCTTTACATAATAGCCACTCTCTGGGTCAGTTGTACTGACTTTCATTTCTTTTTTCTTCTCTTTATTCTGTAGGGGTAACGGCTTTTTTCCATGTTCCTCACGATCAACATTGATCTCCTCATGAAGCTGATTTTGATAACTTCTCGTCTCTACCCGAACGATTTTCTTTTCAAGTTTTTTCTTATTGGCATTCGCTTTGACATGAGTGGAATCAATAAAGGCAATAGACGGGTCAACGAACCCTTTTTTCATCGCTTCTCTTAAGATTCGGTAAAAAATTTCTTCAAATAAATCTGTATCGTGGAAGCGTCTCACGTAGTTTTTACCGAAGGTAGAAAAGTGCGGAATTTTCTCCGAAAACCCATATCCAATAAACCAACGATAAGCCACGTTGGTTTCAATTTCTTTAATGGTTTGACGCATAGAGCGAATACCAAATAGATATTGGATTAAGACCATCTTAATGAGAACAACAGGATCAACACTTGGTCTACCATTATCAGAACTATAATGATCTTTGACAAGATCATAAATGAAGTCGAAATCGATTGCTTGTTCAATTTTCCGCACAAGATGATCTTCAGGCACTAATTCATCTAAAGCCACTACTTCTAATTGATTTCTTCTTTCTTCTTCACGTTTCGATAACATGTTTATCCCCCACAGATTATTGTTATTACCCTTATTATACAAAAAAGCTTGTAGACTTTGTCTACAAGCTGAAGCCCCTTAATGGGGCTTTTTGATTAACGTAATAATTGAAGTACGTTTTGTGGCTGTTGGTTTGCTTGTGCTAACATCGCTTGAGACGCTTGAGAAAGAATGTTGTTCTTTGTGAACTCACTCATTTCTTTCGCCATGTCAACGTCACGAATACGAGACTCAGCAGCTGTTAAGTTTTCAGCAGAAGCACCAAGGTTGTTGATTGTGTGCTCTAGGCGGTTTTGGACGGCTCCAAGTTTAGAACGCTGGTCTGAAACTTGTTTGATCGCTCCATCAATGATTGCTAATTGATCGTTAAATCCACCTTCTTCATCTGCTGCAATTTCGGCGAAATCAGTTACTTTAATCGTAGAAACGGTTTTATCCTCAACGCCAAGTTTATCAGCAGACATTGCTTCAATATGAACTGACAATTGCTGCGCACCGTTAGCTCCAATTTGGAAAGTAAGTTTTTTCGCTTCTCCGCCTTCTGGTTCAGCAGCAAAAGTTCCATCAAGAAGTTTCTTTCCGTTGAATTCAGTACGGTCAGAAATACCGTTCTTATCTGTACCGTTTCCAATTTCCTGAACTAGTGCATCAATTTCCTCTTGAATTGCACCAAGGTCTGTTTCATCTTGTGTACCAGTGTTTCCAGCTTGTACGACTAATTCACGTACACGTTGAAGGATTGAGTGAGTTTCAGTCAATGCACCTTCAGCTGTTTGAATAAGAGAGATACCGTCTTGAGCATTTTTCGTCGCCATTTCTAAACCGCGGATCTGACCACGCATTTTTTCAGAAATTGCTAGACCTGCTGCATCGTCTCCTGCACGGTTAATTTTAAGACCAGAAGAAAGTTTCTCCATGTTCTTTTGTCCTGCTCCATTGTTTGCAGATAAACGGTTCAGTGTGTTAAGTGCTGCGATATTGTGGTTAATTCTCATGTTTCATGACCTCCATGTTTTGAACCAATTGAACATCCTTGTCCAAAAGTTCTAAATTAGATTTTTTTTGCAAGCCTTACAATTCATTTATCGATCTTTAATGGAATTTGTTTAACAAAAAAGGAATAAATGAGGTAAAAGTCTCATTCGTTATGATCGTTTCGCTAGAGTATGCCAAATTTAAAGGTCATTTTTCATGATTTATCAGAGGGATTTAAGAATCATAAGACTGGAGAAAATGCGAAGAAAAAATAGCATAAAAAAAAGCCCCATAAAAGGGGCTCGTCATTAACGTAGTAATTGAAGTACGTTTTGTGGCTGTTGGTTCGCTTGTGCAAGCATTGCTTGAGACGCTTGAGAAAGAATGTTGTTCTTTGTAAACTCACTCATTTCTTTCGCCATGTCAACGTCACGGATACGAGACTCAGCAGCTGTTAAGTTTTCAGAAGATGCACCAAGGTTGTTGATTGTGTGCTCTAGACGGTTTTGAACCGCACCAAGTTTAGAACGTTGATCTGACACTTGTTTGATTGCATTATCAACGATATCTAATTGATCATTGAAACCACCTGCAGCACCTGCTGCAATAGTTGCAAAATCAGTTACTTTAAGAGCTGAAACTGTTTTAGTTGCATCAGTTGGGTCTGTTCCAAGTTTATCAGCAGACATTGCTTTGATGTTTACATCTAATTTTTGTGCTTTGTTTGCACCAATTTGGAAAGTTAATGTAGCTGTTTCAAAATCACCATTCAACAATTTTTTACCGTTGAACTCAGTACGATCAGAGATACCATTTTTATCAGTACCGTTACCAATTTCTTGAACTAGGTTATTGATTTCTTCTTGGATAGCACCAAGATCCGTATCGTCTTGTGTTCCAGTGTTTCCAGCTTGTACAACTAGTTCACGAACTCGTTGAAGGATTGAGTGAGTTTCAGTCAATGCACCTTCAGCTGTTTGGATAAGCGAGATTCCGTCTTGTGCGTTTTTAGATGCCATTTCTAATCCGCGGATTTGTCCACGCATTTTTTCAGAGATAGCAAGACCTGCTGCGTCATCTCCTGCACGGTTGATTTTAAGCCCAGAAGAAAGTTTCTCCATGTTCTTTTGGCTCGCACCGTTGTTTGCAGACAAACGGTTTAATGTGTTAAGTGCTGCGATATTGTGGTTAATTCTCATTTCCTATTACCTCCATGTATGCGGGACCTGACAGACGTCCTTGTCTGAAAAAAGTCCTTCGTTCTAGGGTCTATATACCCTGACAAGTGTATTATCGGTTTATTTTATAGGAAGTTTAACATTCTTTAATATTTTTTATCGCATTTTAACATATTCAGTTTTATGAACTGTATTAAGTTAGGAAACAAAAAAAGCCCCATAAAGGGCTCTTCATTAACGTAGTAATTGAAGTACGTTTTGTGGCTGTTGGTTCGCTTGTGCAAGCATTGCTTGAGACGCTTGAGAAAGAATGTTGTTCTTTGTAAACTCACTCATTTCTTTCGCCATGTCAACGTCACGGATACGAGACTCAGCAGCTGTTAAGTTTTCACCAGAAGCACCAAGGTTGTTGATTGTGTGCTCTAGACGGTTTTGGACTGCACCAAGTTTAGAACGTTGGTCAGATACTTGTTTGATCGCTCCATCAACGATATCTAATTGATCATCAAAAGAAAGTGCGCCAGTAGCAGTCGGATCAGCGAATTGTGTTACATCGATGTCAGATACTGCGTGGTCTGCTTTAAGAGTTCCGTCAGCTTCTAATGCACCAAGTGCTGTAGAAGACATTGCTTCGATGTTCACATCTAATTTTTGTGCTTTATTTGCACCAATTTGGAAAGTTAATGATTTTGGTGTAGCACCAGTTGCGCTAAAAGAACCGTCAAGTAGTTTCTTTCCGTTAAATTCTGTACGGTCAGAGATACCATTTTTGCCAGAACCGTCACCAATTTCTTGAACTAGGTTAGCAATTTCTTCTTGGATAGCACCAAGATCTGTATCGTCTTGTGTTCCAGTGTTTCCAGCTTGTACGACAAGCTCACGTACACGTTGAAGGATTGAGTGAGTTTCAGTCAATGCACCTTCAGCTGTTTGGATAAGCGAGATTCCGTCTTGTGCGTTTTTAGTAGCCATTTCTAATCCGCGGATTTGCCCACGCATTTTCTCAGAGATTGCTAGACCTGCTGCGTCATCTCCTGCACGGTTGATTTTAAGACCAGAAGAAAGCTTCTCCATGTTCTTTTGGCTCGCACCGTTGTTTGCAGATAAACGGTTTAATGTGTTAAGGGCTGCGATATTGTGGTTAATTCTCATTTCCTATTACCTCCATGTATATGGGACCTAACAGACGTCCTTGTCTGAAAAAAGTCCTTGATTCTAGGGCTTAAAAAACCCTGACAATTCTTTTATCGGATTATTCCACAGGAAGTTTAACATTTTTTAATATTTATTGGTCAATTTTACATATCTTTGTTCACTATTTAGTTTTAAAAAGGTTTCTATTTTGCTATTGGTTCAAGTGATGATCACATAGCCTGTATTAAATTAATAGGAACAAAAAAGCCCCATAAAGGGGCCTGTCATTAACGAAGTAATTGAAGTACGTTTTGTGGTTGTTGGTTCGCTTGTGCAAGCATTGCTTGAGACGCTTGAGAAAGAATGTTGTTCTTCGTGAACTCACTCATTTCTTTCGCCATGTCAACGTCACGGATACGAGACTCAGCAGCTGTTAAGTTCTCAGATGAAGCTCCAAGGTTGTTGATTGTATGCTCCAAACGGTTTTGAACTGCGCCTAGTTTAGAACGTTGATCTGAAACTTGTTTGATCGCACCATCTACGATGTCTAGTTGTTTATCGAATGTAAGTGTTGGTGTAGCAGCAGCAAATTGTGTTACATCAAGATTAGAAATTGCCTCTCCAGCTACAAGATCGCCATTATTATCAACAGCACCAATTTTATCAGAAGACATTGCTTCGATATTTACATCTAATTTTTGTGCTTTGTTTGCACCGATTTGGAATGTTAAAGTAGCTGTACCATCAGCGAAAGCACCATTCAACAATTTTTTACCGTTGAACTCAGTACGATCAGAGATACCGTTTTTCTCAGAACCATTACCAATTTCTTGGACAAGGTTCTTGATTTCTTCTTGAATTGCACCAAGATCTGTATCGTCTTGTGTACCCGTGTTTCCAGCTTGAACAACAAGCTCACGTACACGTTGAAGGATTGAATGAGTTTCAGTCAATGCACCTTCAGCTGTTTGGATAAGTGAGATACCATCTTGTGCGTTTTTTGAAGCCATTTCTAATCCGCGGATTTGTCCACGCATTTTTTCAGAGATTGCAAGACCTGCTGCGTCATCTCCTGCACGGTTGATCTTAAGACCAGAAGAAAGCTTCTCCATGTTCTTTTGGCTCGCACCGTTGTTTGCAGATAAACGGTTCAGTGTGTTAAGTGCTGCGATATTGTGGTTAATTCTCATTTCCTATTACCTCCATGTATGTGGGACCTGACAGACGTCCTTGTCTGAAAAAAGTCCTTCGTTCTAGGGCTTATCAACCCTGACAATTTTATTATCGGACGTGGTAATAGGATGTTTAGTAGATTTTTTTAAAAATATCGCATTTTTAATGACATTAGTCCTTATTTTAACAATTTCACAAAAATTACTGATTAATCATCAGTAGTTTTTCCATTATTTGAATATCAGTATTGCTTGATATCAAACATTAGGATATTTTGGTACACCACTTAGATCCTTCTTACTTGTAAAAGGCCATTTATTATGCTCATCACTTTAAAAATCAAATGAAACCAAAAGTCACTCATTCAATCATCTAAATATGTAGTGTTATAAAGGATATGTTCCAAGCATTACGTTTTCATCATCGTTTCTTCGCCTTTCAGCTGAATCATGAGTGAGGATTGATTATATAATAAATTGATAATGCGGCGTGCCATTTCAGGGGGAGACGCATTGTAGTCATTTCTGATCCATTCAATGATAAAACCAAAAATACCGTATGAACGATATTGGATAAAATAACTGTCGTTGATTTCTGCATACTGATCACTTACAAACGACATTCTATGTTCGAAGATATATTGTATTTTCTTAAGCAATTGTTCTTTTATTTGAGGGATGCGGTCTTCCATCACTAATAAATCATAGTAGTCACGATTTTCGACGATATATTGAAATACATCCGTGCCTTCTGGTTTCATGCGAGTTAAATCTAACAGTGGATTTTCACGAGTCGGTTTACAAAATTCATATTCGAAATCTTCCATTTCCCGGTGAATAAAATCTGCTGCTAGTTCATCTTTACTTTCATAATGCACATAAAACGTCGTCCGGTTATAATTTGCCTTTTCCACAATATCCTTCACTTTTACGTGCGAATATCCTTTTTCTTTTACAAGTATTTTGAATGTTTGTCGAAGTGTTTCTTTTGTTCGCTCAACACGGCGATCCTCTTTTTTCATCATCGGCCCCTCCTTTAGACACTTTTAAAAAAATGTTGATTAGAGATACATAAATTCCTATGTGTTGAAAACCTATACACATAAGTTTTTTTGCTGATTGAAACAAAAAAACTTTCGTCCTACAATCAACTTAGTCATAAAGAAATGAATTTTTTGTGACATTTGATCTAACTTCTTTAGAATATCATACTATACAAAAAGTGAGGGCACATGATATGGAAATTCAAGCGATGGTCACAACAAATGAAAAAGATTTCGAGAAACAAACATTATTACTAGATGATCCAAAAGCAGATGAAGTGCTTGTCAAAATCATTGCATCTGGCGTCTGTCATACTGATGCCACAGTATTAGATGGAACGCTCCCTGTCCCACGTCCTGCTTTATTAGGACATGAAGGCTCTGGCATTGTTGTGAAAGCAGGTTCTAATGTCACAACTGTTCAAGAAGGAGACCACGTTGTACTAGGTTTCGCTTATTGTGGTCATTGTCATAATTGTCTAGATGGGAACGCTGGTGGATGTGAAAACATGATTCCACTGAATTTTTCTGGTCGTAATAAGCATAATGAAACGCCTATCCATACACATGATCATGAAGATGTATCACAATTTTTCGGTCAATCATCATTTGGTACATATGCAACGGTTGATGAAAAAAATGTAGTGAAAGTAGACAAAGAAACCGATTTACGTTATTTAGGACCATTTGGCTGCGGCTTAATGACTGGGAGCGGTACTGTCTTAAATTCACTTGCTCCAGCACCAGGAACAAGCTTTGTTGTTTTCGGTACAGGCGCTGTTGGGTTAAGTGGGTTAATGGCAGCAAAAATTGCAGGCTGTGATCCGATTATTGCCGTTGATATTCATGATAGCCGCCTTGAGTTAGCAAAAGAATTAGGTGCAACACATATCATCAACAGTAAACATGAGAATCCAGCTGAAAAAATTAAGGAAATAACAGAAGGAAAAGGGGCACATTACTCATTTGAAACAACTGGCGTACCAGAAGTCACTCTAGCAGCTCTTCATTGCCTGCGTGTCAAAGGGACTTGTGCAACAGTAGCCGTAGGGAAGCGCGATTTAACATTTAATGTAACAAATGATCTAATGCTCAATGCGCTCACATTAAAAGGTGTGATAGAAGGGGATGCCGTTCCACAACTATTTATTCCTAAACTAGTGAAGTTCTTTAAAAATGGACAATTCCCAGTTGAGAAACTAGCAAAATTCTACGAATTGGAAGATATTGAACAAGCCTTTGAAGATTCTAAAAATGGATCTACGATTAAACCCATTCTTATTTTAGATAAAGAGTATCGTGCTTAATTCTTGAAAGTTAGCCCCCTTGCCATGTAAAGGGGGCTATTCGGATTTTCATTTACGGTCCGTTTTAGAAACAAATTGAACTCACACATACATCACCGGCGTCGATATTTTAATAATCTTCCCGCCTCGACGATAAAATCTTGGGACTCGGCGGCTTAGTGTGGCGATGACTTCGTAGTTGATTGTATTCAGCATTTCGGCGATTTCATCAACAGAAATTTCTCCGCCCTTTTGACGACCGTATATGACGACTTCCTCGCCTTGCTTTGCTTTCATTTCTCCTAAACTGATCATCGTCATATCCATTGTGACTCGGCCAGCAATCGGCATTCGTTCTCCTCTGAAAAGCATAAATCCCCGATTGGATAAAGCACGTGAGTACCCATCTGCGTAACCGATCGGTATGGTGGCAATGACTTCATCCGGCTTTGCTACATACGTTGCCCCATAGCTGACAGTTCTTGGCTCTGTCACCATCTCCTTCACGAACGCAATTCTCGCTTTTAAACTGAGAGCGGGCTCTAGCTGAACAGCGTCTAAGCTTTCAATGTATTGCGAAGGATACAGTCCATATAGCCCGATGCCTAGCCGAATCATATCGGCGCTAAATTCAGGAAACGCGATGGCAGCCGCTGTATTGTTCATATGTACGGTTGGTAGCTTAATTCCTTGTTTTTTCAAAAAACGAAGAAAATCAATAAAAATACTGTGCTGCAGCAGCGTGAAATCAGGGTCTGGCTCATCCGCAGTAGAGAAATGTGTAAAAATCCCGTCCCACCTGAGGTTTTCACTCTTTTCAAGAGCTTCCACCACTCCTAACAGCTCTTCCTTCGTTCGTACACCTAGTCGCCCCATCCCTGTGTCGACATTGACATGTATGCCAAGCCGGCGCTGACTTTCTTCTTCTGCTAAGATCTCATTTGCTTCAACAATCCAGTCTTCACGAAGGCCAGATAAATCAATTCTCCAGTCCGCAGCCCTTTTCACACAGTCGAGTGGAGTAAATCCAAGAACCAAAATCGGCGCTTCAATTTTTGCTCTTCGTAGCACAATGCCTTCCTCCAAGCTAGCAACTGCAAGCTCTGTCGCACCGCTTTCCAATGCCTGCCGCGCAACCTCCACTGAGCCATGTCCATAAGCATTTGCCTTCACGACAGCCATGATCTTACTTTTCCTTGGAATATGCGCTTGAATGGCTTCGATATTTCTTTTAATCGCATCAAGATTGACTTCGATCCAGACTTCCCTGCATAGCTTTTTCATTTATTTTTCCTCCTCATCACATGAGCGTTCTTTCTATCTCCATGTTCACTTGTGCGTCTAGTCTATCTTTATTCATTTTTAAGAAAAACATTCAACTACAATGACTGAACCTACTTTGTCTTGTCTCACAAAAAAAGAAACCACATCAACTGTGATTTCTTCTCTATAAACGATGATATTCAATTTCATCCGCAAATTTCATCATTGCATCAATCTCATGATAAATCTCCTGCAAATTTTCCCGTTCAGCTAAGTATTGAGCATTGTTTTTATGAACAGGCACATCAAATTGCAAGAAGTTGAACGTGATCGTTGATGACTCTTGGTCATTCATTATTAATCTTAATTCAAGCGTCGAGACCTCCTCATCACTCTTAGCTGAATCAATCGGCACCCCATCTTCTAACATCACAACTTGTTTCAAATCTTTCAAGGATAGTTCAGTGACTGCAAATCTATTTTTTCTAGTTGACTCGCCAGGCTGATGTTTAATAAAGCGCATTTTCTTTAACTCATCATCAATCGCAAAGCCCTTATCAACTTGCTCTGAAAAGATATAGGTAGATGCTTGAAACCCATCTTCATGAAAAAGCATCATCATGTTGTCCACTAATATGTTTGGATCATTCTGTTCTTTTCGCCTTTGTAATCTACCGGCAATAAATAAAATGACCATTCCTCCGATGATGCTAAGAGCCGCTCCCAATCCATTCCCTACATCTACGAAAACAGTAAAACCTAAAATAGCAATCATAAAAGCAATGATAATGCCTATGATGAATATCACTCAATGCTCCTCCTATCATGACCCTTCATGAATGGTTTAGCCATAGTATAGCATTTGAAGTTAGGCAATTTAAGAATATTTATATGAAGAAAACAGACCATACAGATCTGCTTTCCCATTGAACTTCATTCAAATGTTTAAAAGATAGGCAGTAAGAATTCACACACGCCTTCTTCTTCTCTATATCTCTCCATAATAGATGCCTGACGCATGTTCAATTGATTGTTTTGGATCATTTGAGGCAATTGACTCCAAAACAAATTCACTTTTTCGGTTGTATGTGTCACTGTAAACACAGCATACTTTCCCCCTTCAACATGTCCAGTCTGAACCATTTGATCTTTTGAGAAATCTCTATTTGTCATCAACATGAGGTCGTATCTGCATTTTTCTGGTGGAATTTTTCCAGGATCATCTTGAGGAACACCATATATACCATATTCCTTTAATTCATCATTTAATTGATGTTGATAGATCCATTGTTTAAATCTCTTCATCATCTCTACATTTTCTTTGCTACCATATGGTCCTATATTCCTCATATACACCATCTTCATATTGCTTACTATTTCAATTTTGTAATTCATGATTTCCCTCCAACTCTTATTGGAAGATTGGCCAATCATTCCTTACATCCAACGGTAACATCCTTTAAAATATAATACAGCAGGATATTAAAAATAATTGAATTCTGTTGGAAAAAGATTCACAGGAATTGCGATTATTTGAAAATAAAAAAGAACGGTCTTTAGCCGCTCATTTATTTATTGATTTTCTTTTGAAGATTTAGCAAAGAGAAGGGTGACAATCAAATAGATAATTGTTCCGAAAAACAGACCATTTAACAAACTGATAAACAACATCTTACAAACTAGGTCAACATAATAAGACACTGGCGTCCCTGGAAACACAGCCATATTGAACAAACTAATCATAAAGGTTAAAGCAAAAAATATAATGAAAATCCTTCTAAATACTGTTGATTTTAACATTGTCATTTCACTTCCTCCTCAGTATGTTTTCTATGAAAAAAATATTCTTTGTTCATAGTATATATTCCATTTTATAGTAAAAAGCCCTTAAAGGGCTTTTTATTTAAGCAGTATAACCAATACTTGCAGTATGACCTCTCCTAGCTTCATCATGACTTGCTGTCACTTCAGACGTAAAATAACTAACAACACTTATGACACTAATCATCACGAATACTACTGATAACGTTTTAAATTTCATACTGACAGTCCCCCCGCTTTACTTGAGTTTGGAAATAAAGAATCTTTTCATAGAAATGCATCGCATTGTCTTTATCTCCCATTTCATTATAATATTTTGCAGCATCTTTTGCTAAATCTTCAAGGTCAGGATACATTGACTTTACTTCTAACAATTCCATTATTTTTTCCAACTGCTCAAAATTGTTGTCAATGTATAGGGATCTTAAAAACTTGAATATCAATAAAAGAACATGATCTTTCAGCTTTTCAGATAGTTCTATGCCGTTATTTAAAGCGTATGTACCTAAATCCTGTTCTTTCTTTTTGAAGTAGGCTTTTGACAACATAATGAGCGGATCTAAGATTCTATTTAAATGCTCGTATCCCTGCTCTTTAAATGCTCGAATTGAATCATTAAAGTGAGTAATCGCTTGTGCTAATTCTTTGTTATGAAAATAACTCAACCCTAAATTATAAAGTGCTGATCCTTTTAATCGTTTTGTTGAGTTATCGGCGGCTTTTTCTAGTGCGTGTTGAAAATGGGGTATCGCTTTTTCGGGGCAGCCCATATCGATATAGTTTAATCCAATCACAAAAGAACATTGAATTTCTCTCACTGTGTATGTATCTTTTTCTCGGTAACATTCTATTGCCTGTGCGATATGGTGCATCGACATGTGGGTTTGTTTCATGTGGTAATAGATTTCTGCCATCTTGTAATTGAACTCAGCACGTTCAATATCATCGCTGACAAGAGACAGCTTTTTTTCTGCCCGCTTATAGAAGGTAATCGCGTTTAGGTATTCATAGTTTTCAAATTCGTACATGCCGTAGAAAAAATTGAAATAATACTCGAGCAATCCTGTTAATTTCTCTTGATCCCTTTTGATTTTCAGTGCGAGTTCCCTAAAATTCGCCCGCTCTTTCCCATTTTCTAAAGGATTCAAGTAATCAAGCATTAATTTATGTCTGAACTCCATAAGTGAAAAATACAATAATAAATCTTGATTTTCTTCCATATGATCAAGCATTGATTTGATTTCCTTTTTATATGCTTCGGCATCCGGTACGTTAAATCGTTGAATATGATAATACCATTCATTGATTTTCAAGCCGACGTGAGAAGAAAGCACTTTCTCCATCAGACCTTACCCCTTCCTCTATTTTCCCTATAATGACATATATTATCATTTTATAAGCCGTTCGACACCGAAAAGAAACCGCAAAAAGACCCTATAGAGGGCCGAGTAAACGAGAAGATAAAATGACTTCTATTCATAAATAAGCACCCAGTATTTCTCCCCAGGTTCTCCTTCTTCTACAACAGCCTTCCAGCCTCTTTTTTGATAAAAAGACAAAGCATTGCGATTGTCAGAGACACATTTGAGGGTGACCGGTGTTCCCAAAACTTTTATAGCTTGTTTGAGTAGCAGATCGCCAGCCCCTTGACCAGCAGCTTCTGGATGTACAAACAAAAGATGAATAAAACGATCTGGTACATAGACCGAGATGAATCCGAGGATTTTGTTGTTTTCCTCAGCTATGAAAATTTGCTCTTCCTGTGTATCCTGATCAAAGTCATGTAAATCCATATCTTCTGCCTTCACCCAATGAAAGCTTTGACGACGAGATGCTAAATAAATTTCTCTTAATTGTGGATAGTCAACCGTTTTTGCTTCTCGAATGAGCAATAGAATTCCCCCGTTTTGATTGAAATGTGAAGCTGCATGATTCAACTCGATACTTCTTCCTCTTTTCTACCTAGTTTCATGGATAACTGAACGCCAATCATTAACGAGACGATGACAAGCATTGCCACAATAGAAGCATAAAAATGTCCGCTTAGATCGAAAACCAAGCCAATGAAAAACGGACCGAATCCTCCCATGATATACCCGCCCATCTGCGACATCGCGGACCATGTTCCGGCTTCCTCCGGAGTGCTCGTCTCCATAATCGGGAGCATAAGCGCTAAAGGAAATAACCCTCCGGCACCCATACCGAGGAAAATAACAGCTGGCAAGATCGGCATCGGCAGAAGAAGTAAGATAAGACCAATCAGCTCAGACAGACTGCATAAGATGAGAAATAATTTCGGTTTTCCTAAACGAGTAACGACCGCTGGAACGAGAAGTGCCACCGGAATCTGAATGAGTGTAAATATGGTCAGCAGCATAGCCGCATATTGCGGACTGTTTCCGAAACTAAGAGCAATCGGTGAAATCCATGCCGTCAAAGAATAAAACATGCTGGACATAAAGCCAAAAAACAAGGTAAATTGAATCGCCTTTTTATTTCGAAGCGGCAACTTTAGTGGCAAGGTAACAAGGTCACTCTGCTCATTTTTGCGAGCAATACCTACCCAGAGAATAAGCGCGATCACCCCTAGAATAGCCCAGCAGGACAATGCAAACGGAAGATGGTGACTGCGTAGATAAATTGGAATGGTGAAGCCAGAAGCAAGTGCTGCACCTATTGTCATCGAAATGGAATACACACTGACGATACCAGGATTTCTCGGGAAATACTTTTTAATAAAACTAGACAATAAAGGACCCGCGAAGCTAATCCCTACTCCTCCTGCAAATGCAGTCATGAGCAGGATAGCGACCGATTGGCTTGTACCCCGCAACGCTGTAGCGATCGTGATGAGAAGAATCGAGAAAAAAAGCGTTCTCTCTAAACCAAATCGCCGGCTGAGTGTCGTCGCAAAGGGAGCAAATACCCCCATACAAAGGACAGGCAAAGTGGTTAAAAGACTTGCTGTCAGTGCGTTCACACCAAGCTCTGATTGGATCATACTCATCATAGAAGCCACGGATGTAATGATTGGGCGCAAGTTTAATGCAGCTAAAAATAAAGCGGCTAAATAAAATATTTTTTTCATGAATGCACTTCTTCCTCTCTCAACTTGTTGAAGTTACTTTGAGTATAAATCCACCACATTCATTGATCAATACAATAATTCGTATTATGATGATAGTAAAAAACTATTATTAATGAAAGGATGACAAATGGATACTCGGCATATTACATATTTCATGGCTGTATTCGATCATTTACATTTCACAAAAGCCGCTGAGCAATTAGGAATATCACAGCCTACTTTAAGCCAGCAGATTCGGCTACTTGAAGCAGAAGTTGGGATGCCGCTCTTTGACCGAATCGGCAAAAAAGTCGTCGCTACTGAAGCGGGTTCGCTGCTATATCAATATGGGATGAAAATGCTTCAAGCTGAAAGAGATGCAAAAAATGCAATGAAAGAACTATTATCTGAAAAACGGGGAAACGTTCGACTTGCAGTCCTCCCTTCCGATCTTGACTTTCAACTTGTTCCGCTTTTTGTAGAATTTAAAACACTTTATCCTGAAACCAATCTGAAAGCATATTCAACGATCTTCGTTCGTGAAGAAGTCCTGTCGCATAAGGTGGATCTCGGCATCGGGCTACGAGGACCTGCGGATAAGCGTCTCATTCAAATACCACTTGGGAGTGAGCCCTATGAATTATTTGCTCATTCAGAAAGTGAATTAGCCCAAAAAAGTGAAGTGACATTGGAAGAGCTGACGGAGCATGCTTTGGTCATGTATCCGAAGGGATATCTAGGAAGAGATTTAGTAGAAGACGTATGTAAAGAACAGGGTGTTGAACTGGACACTGTTATGGAGGTTGGGTCCGCATCTTCCTTATTGCAGCTGGTTGAAGCCGGCATCGGTGCAACCATTCAGCCGCGAGGATTGCTGCAACAACAGGCGACGTGGCCAAATATTGTGTCGATTCCTATTGCTCATCCGGCTCCTGTTCGTCACTTGGAATTAACTTATTATGCAGATCGATTTGTTAGCAAAGCACAGCAGCAGCTATCTGAATGGCTAATAGACTTTTTTAAATCCAAAACAAATGAAAAATGAGGGTAAAACATGAAGAATGCAAACAGCGTATTTACAAGAACAAACCGGATAGTGATTCGTCAATTTGATCTACAAGATATTGAAGCATTTTATCAGTATCGAGCAAACCCCTCTATTGCAACATATCAATCTTGGGAAAACTATACCTACGAACAAGCTGAATCATTTGTTCAGCAACAAATGACGCAAACACCTGATCAACCAGGGACATGGTTTCAATACGCCATTGCCTTATCTGAATCCAATCAGCTGATAGGAGATTGCGTTATTCATACACTTGACAGTGAGCCTAGAATTGTTGAAATCGGATTTACACTCGCACCTGAATTTCAAGGAAAGGGTTATATTCACGAAGCCTTGAGTTCATTGATCGAATATATTTTCACTACACTGAACAAACATAAAATCATTGCCTTTACTGATGTGCGCAATGAAAAATCTATTCGAGTGCTGGAACGTTTAGACATGAGACGCGAAGGACATTTGCTTCAAAATTATATGTCTAAGGGGCATTGGGTCGATGAATATCAATATGCGATTCTTCAATCAGAGTGGGCCGCTAAGCGCCATTAAAAGACGCTTTTGATCAACCTTCTATATACATATAGAACTTTTCTATAACGCTCACCATGCTTTCTTTTTTTATAATAGAAAAAAAAGAAATGTGGTGGCGTATATGTCTACAACGATCGGTATCATGGGCGGAATGGGCCCTTTAGCAACGATTGATCTGATGAAAAAAATTATTTCTCATACTCCAGCGATAAAAGATCAAGATCATCTTCATGTGATAGCAGATAATTATCCGCAAATCCCTGATAGAACCAATGCCATATTTGGGAAAGGCGAAGATCCTACAGAATATATGATTGCATCAGCTAAAAGATTAGAACGCGCAGGAGCGGACTTTATTCTGATTGCATGCAATACCGCTCACTTCTTTTTAGAAAACGTACAACAATCCACTCATATCCCTATCATGAATATGCCATTAGAAACCGCAAATTACCTAAACAAACATCACTATACGTCTGTGGGCTTACTATGTACTGATGGCACATTAAAAACCAAGCTCTACCAAAAGGCTTGTGTTCATCACAAGATTGATGTCATGACCCCAAGTGAAGAGCTTCAGAAAAATGTCATGAATGGAATATATGCAGTGAAAGCAGGGAAATTGAGTAAAGGCGAAAGTGAACTGGCATTAGCTTCAGAAATTTTAATTAATCAAGGAGCGGAAGCCATCATTGCTGGCTGTACAGAAATCCCTTTAGTTCTAAGGTCAACCAAAGCTGTGAAAGTGATTGACCCTACTGTCATTTTAGCGAAAGAAGCTGTAAAATTAGTGTATGAGCTTGAAAAGCTAAACATTTAAAGAACGTCATATAAGGGGTTAACATGAATATTGAGAATATAGAAGCATTTATTTACGTATGCCAGCTAGGCAGTATCAATAAAGCTGCAGAAGCACTGTATTTAACCCAGCCTTCTGTTTCGGCACGTATTCAATCGTTAGAAAAAGAATTGGACCTGAAATTATTTGATAGACAGAGAAAGAAACTGTCTCTGACGGAAAAAGGTGAACAGTTTTACCCGCATGCCAAAAAGATCCTCCATTCTTATCAAGAAGCAAAGCATAGTCTCAAACAAACGATGATTCCTTATGAATTGACGATTGGATGCGCATCCTCTATTTCCAATAATCTATTGCCTAACATATTGCCCGCCCTAAAAGAAAAATACGAAAATCTGAAAGTGAAAATTGTAACAGGACATTCAAAGGATGTTGTTCAAAAAGTGATTAACAATCAAGTAGACTTTGGCATTGTCAGGACTGAAACACATCCTCAAATTGAATCAATCCCGATTTTCAGCGATCCGATTGGGCTGTTCGTTCCAACTCATCATCCGCTTGCCAGCCTTGACAATCTCAATATGAAAGAACTAGAAGAACAGCCTTTTATTTTCTTTGACTATGGGTCATTTGATTGGTTGATGCTTCACCGATTATTTCAAAAAAACAACATCACACCGAACATTTCCATTGAGGTTGATCATATGGAAACCGCAAAAAATTTAGTACTACAAGGAATGGGGCTATCGTTTCTACCTCATCATTGTGTTAGAAATGAGGTAGAACAAGGAACATTAAAACAAATTTCCATCGATCCATCCATCCATTTCAACATCAATATCGAGTTCATTTATAAAAAAGGAAAATCAAAATCCGTTTTCATTGATCAACTCAAACAGTTTTTTCATGAATTAGATTAAAAAAAGCCCTTTTTAGGGGCTTTTCTTCTTTCACTATCGTTTTTCCACTGGATGAATGTCTTCTCCCAAAAAAGCGGTATTAGGATCTCCACTCTTTTCTAAAAACTCCGCTATTTCTTTCAGCACTTGATTGATACGATCATTCCTTGGCATATCTGGATTTAATAAAAGGATGGAATAAACAGTAGTGGCCGCTTCATACAAAACATTCTGATCTTTTATATGTTTGATGCATTGTTTCATACGATTGAAAAACCATTCGATCTCTTCTGTTTCTTCCATCGGATAATGTGCCATTTTGAAAAGATTCTGCTGACGGAGGTCCTGCCTCTCAAATATGTGTTCAAGCTCTTCTTTACTGACATATAAATCCGAATCTTCCTCCTCAATCTCTGCTACTTCGACCATCGCATCTTCAGCTGTATATAACTGATCAATAAAATCATCGAAAGTATCTGCCAGCTTATAATCTACTTCCAGCTCTAAATCGAAATAGTGAATAGGAGGATATTCCTTCGTTTCTCGATAATCCATTGCGATCCATGTATCTTCTTCTCCGCTGATGATCACAAGTCCCTCAGGCAGCTCCAATTCACCACTTAACTGAAGACTATTCATGATGCCATCATCTTTGGCGATTCCTCTTAAATGGTCAAATTGAACATGATCCTCAGCCCATGAATTCGGCCGTTCGGTTGGAAAAGCATTACGAACTGTAAAACCACCGTTCCATTCTAAAATGAGTTTTTTGTATGTATCAGGTAAAGTGACACCAAGTGTTTCCTCTGTTTCACGAATTTGTTCCTCATCTATCTTTTTTAACGTAAAAGGACTCTCTTCTTCTTTCTCCCAGAATGATTTCAAAGTGGGTGCCTCCTCGTATCTATTGAGATAAGTATAACATTGACCAACGATTCATTTGTTCATTCTACTTCATAAAAAAACAGACTCTTAAAGTCTGTTTTAATCTTGTCTATACGTTTTCAGAGGTTGTATTTCGATCAATCATAGTCGTGTTTCGATTTGATTTTTGTTCCTCCATTGTTGTATTCCGAATTGATTTTGTTTCAATGATTTTTAAAGTTTCTGCGGTTGAAACACTTAACAATACAATGGATAAAATGATTAGTAATTTTTTAATAATCATACAGACACTCTCCTTTTTGAATATCATTTTGAGCCTTAAGAGCCTTTCTGTAATATTCGGCAGCTTTTTCAAAGTCCCCTTTTTTTTCATAAAATAACCCGACACTTTGAGCAAATGCTTCCACATAGACATGTAGTTTCTTTTCTTCAAAAATATCAAGCACTTCTTTCAAAGCCTGTTCATCAGTATCCATATAAATAGCTTTTAATGCTTTAAATAACAAGACACTTAGCGAATCATTTACCTTTGAGGAATATATAAGTCCTTCTTCAACGAGCAGATCCGCTTCATCAGTTTGATTAGACTTGTACAGCGACCAACACAAACTAAATAGAGTGATTGGCTTTATGTCACTTTTTTCCGAAGAAATGACATCTAACACTTCTTTATAATGCTTTATTGCCTCTGTATACCTTGATTGCCTATCATATGTATTACCAATATTTAATAATGTTTTTGCTACCAAACGTTGATCGTTTGCGCCCACAGCAATTGAATAAGCAGTCTTTAAATGTTGCAACGACTTTTCATATCTCATGAAATCATCATAATTTCCTGCTATGACAATTAGACTTTGAATTTGACGAACTCTATACTGTTCATGTTCTTTATAAATATCTAGTGCCTTTATGATGTGATGCATAGACACATGCGTTTGCTTCATAATATAGTAGGCCTCAGCCACCTTGAAGTGAAACTCCGCTTGCTCAATATCATCGACAACCAGTACAAGCTGCCTTTCAGCAATCTTATAGTATTGAATAGCCTGTACATATTCTTTCTTGCTAAATTCATGCATTCCTCTAAAAAAAGCATTGTAATATTGCAACATACCCGAAAGTTGATGATTAGAATTCTCAATTTTATCAACCAAATCAGAAACAGAAGGCGATCGTTTTTCTGATGGTTTGATATAATCAAGCATAAGCTGGTGACGAAAGCACATCAATTGATAATAAATGAGTAAATCCTGATCTTCTTCCATCCGTTCAATTCCTTGTTCTACCTCAGCTTTCAAAATCTCTGCATCAGGTACACTGAATTGCCGAATCATTTTATACCATTCATTGATTTTCACACCTACATGTGAAGAAAGAACTTTCTCCATCCCTTATTCCCCTTCCACTGAGCTCCCTTATATGACATTTATTATCACATACAAGAATTTACAAAGCACCGAAAAGAAACCGCAAAAAGAACAAATATAGCCTCAGTAAACCTCATTTTCATTCTCATCACAAAACAAAAAGGCAGACTCATTTCAGTCTGCCTTCATCTTCTAGAATTCCATTAGCATACCTTTTGTCTTCAGGTAATTGGCATTGAATCATTTAACCACTCGTCACAATGTTCTATAAGCCACCTCAAATATTCCACATATTGACCGACGTGATAGCCATCACAAACAGCATGGTGTACTTGAACCGCAACGGGCAAAGTGATTTTTCCTTCTTCCACCTTAAATTTGCCTATCGTAAATATTGGCAGTAAATAAGTCTCATCTGTAGATACATTAAGGTTAAAAGAAGTAAATTCAATCCACGGTAGACTTGAAATATTGAACATGTTTTCTGGCATATGAGATTTCGGAAACAGCTTGCTGCTTTTGCTAAATGTTTCAATGTCAGCTACACAGCTTTTATAAAACTGAGCAAAGTTTTCATCATAAGGCGTCCAAATACTTGAAAACGTCTTTGTTTCTTTATTTAGAATCGTATAACTAGGATGGAGAATTTCCCAGTAACCCAGTTCATCGTTCACTTGATCCATCCGAAACTCAGGAATTTGCTGCACAGCTCTTGCTAACAAATAAATTTGCACAGGATATACTTTTAGCTTTTTTTCTTTTAATCTTGCATGCAATTTCGTGATGTCGAGATTGATCACCAGGCTATATGAGCATCGGGTTAACGTCATATAATGATGAAAGTGCTCTTTTCGCGGGTAATTTTCGTCTATTTGTTTAAACATTTTTTATCTCCTCCTGAATGTGATTTCTTGTATTCAGGAGGAAACTTTATCTGTTTTCACCACCACAATCATCCTTTCGATCTTTACCTACGATAAAGACTGCAACAACTCTTCGTAAGTTATCTTGCCCAACGTGAATTTTTCTAGTGCTATATATGTATTCTCCGCTGAGGTATTCATTCTATTATGACAATTATGCACTAGCTCATGTTCATTTGGTAATGGGTCATGTATATGTTGTGTTCTTCGAAATGCTTCATAGTATCTTAAACCAAATATTCTTTGGGACATCGCATTGATGTGAATTCCGTCTGGATTAGGTATAAGGTCTTTCGCAGTAACATAATAACAATTTTCATGATGATGTGCATATTTTTGTAGTTCCTCATTGATCAGTTGATATTCCACACATCCTGCGCCAAATGCTGCCTTTCCCAAGAAATCGCCCAAACCTCCTATTACAAACGGAATGTTACGGACAGATCATTCAGTTCTTATTTCATGAAATAATCTTCGTATTTTTTCATCGTCAAAAATGTATTTACCTGAACGTTATCAGTTTACCCTTGCGCTGTGATTTCTAGAATTTCAATCATCTCTTGAAATTCCCTTAAAATCTATTACTTCTTTCTCGACTCATAAACATAGTTCAAACCAAAAGCAATCTCTTTTAATATATCAATGAAAATGTGAATGGCTGCTCCTAGGTGTTTGTCCTTCCTATAAACGATCCCTACACTTCTAATAAGATTAGCATTGTTTATAGGAATAATCTTTAATTGAGGTTCGTTTAGATATTCAAGATAAGGAGTTGGTAAGACCGTGATCCCTATGCCATCTACCACCATATTAATTAATGACTGCATAGTTGTTACTTCAAAAATAGGATCGGGTAGAAAACCAATATCTTTACAACTTTTGTTGATTAACTGTCTGATATAAAATTGCTTGGGAAACAAAATTGAAGCGGTTTCTTCTAATACTTCTAACCCCAACTTTTCACTTTGTGCCAGGGGGTGTTTAACAGGTACTGCAAAAGCCATATCTTCCATGTATAAAGAGATTGTTTCAAATTCATCCCCTTTCATTGGTAAAAAGACAATTCCTAAGTCCACTCTATTTTCTATTAAGTGTTTTTGAATATCCCCAGTACGCAGACCTAGTACAGAAATTTTAACAGCTGGATATTGCTGATGAAATTTAAATAATGCCGGCGGAATAAGATAGTTCTCTACTGTTAGTAATGTCCCAATTGAGATTGATCCTCTTTGAAGTCCATTCAATTCATTGATCGATATTTTTGCCTGTTCAATTTCGTGAAAAATATTGCGAGTATATTTTAATAGGAGTTTTCCTGATTCAGTAAGAGTCGTTTTCTTACCAATACGATCAAACAAAGGTGTTCCAACTTCATGCTCTAAAAGTTTGATTTGCTGGCTTAAAGATGGTTGAGATATTCCAACCTTTTCTGCAGCTTTTGTAAAATGCAGTTCTTGACACATTGTATAAAAATACTCTAATTGCTTTAATTCCATTCTTCAGACTCCTAATTAGAAATTTTCACAAGTACAAACTTTATGATGTTTAAATATTAACATCTAATATACATTATTATACAAATAAAACCATAGGTACAAACTATAGTTATTATATAAATAATTGAATTGTTCTATAAAAATAAGTGTCCTAGACTATTACATGAAGGCTAGACTTACATGCACAAAGAAATCCTTCAAACCGTGTAAAGGAGGTCAGTCAATATAACGAGAACAAGTAACATTTTTTAAAACGTATAAAAATTTTAATGTAGGAGGTTAAAACAATTGAAGAATTTAAATGTCGCAATTCCAACCCCCTTTCATGAAGATGAAAGTCTGTTCTTGGATGGATTTAAACCAATCGTTGAATATTTAGCTGAAAATGGTATTGATTCACTACTCGTATCTGCAACTACAGGTGAACAAAACTCCATGAGTATTGAAGAAAGGATACAAATTATTGATTTTTTTAATCAGCAAAACTTTAAACATGTTGAACTCATGTTTGGTGTATCAGCTACAACGACAAAAAATGCAATAAAATTGATTGAACGTCTCGAAGATTCAGTTTTCGACTCGATTCTCATTCAATTTCCTCCTTATATCCTACCAACTCAGGAACAAGCGATGTCTTACATGAATGAATTGTTAGAGCAAACCACAAAACATGTTGTTCTTTATAATAATCCTTTGCGCACGGGGTTTGAATTAAGTGCTGACTCATTTCACACTCTTATGAATCAAAAACACTCTAATTTGGTTGGGATGAAAGAAGAGAGTGATGTTAGACGCCTGAAAAATACAACTTTACCAGATGACTTTATCATGTTCGCTGGAGGGGACGTAAACCTCACTGAAAAAATATTAAACGGATGTAACGGGCTTTCTAGTATGGTAGGAAATGTTTATCCAAAAGAGATTCAAACATTTTTTAGTGACTTAGTTGCAAATAAGCCTGTGAATCTTCAAAAAATAAATCAATTAATCGATGAGGTGACACGTGGACACCCGATTGTCAATATTAAAAATCATTACAATGCTTTAGGCATAAAGGTAGGTAGTTGTCGTTCTCCTATTCGATAATTATTAATTCATTGCAAGCAGGTTCGAATCATTTAATCCAGCTTGCCCCAATTCGTTATAAAAAATTTGGAGGGGTCTATAGCTGCCATGAGTATTCCACAAACGGAGCAAAAGAAAAGATCGAGTATGCAGACAAATCAAAAGATATTAACTGTTGTTGGTGTTATTCTAATTGCAGCAAATCTTAGGGCCCCAATTACAGCAGTCGGTCCAGTATTGTCTTCCATTCGTGATCATCTTGGTATCTCTAACACATTAGCTGGTACAATTCCTACAGCAATTTTATTCACATTCGCATTGTTTTCTCCTCTTGCCCCCAAGATCACTCGCCGTTTCAGCATGGAATTAACACTGTTTATGTCGATAGCATTATTATTAGTTGGAATTGGAATACGTTCTTTTGGTAGAGTGGACACGTTATTTTTAGGAACCGTCATAATCGGTTCTTCAATCGCGATTTGTAATGTTTTACTACCGAGCTTCATTAAACATCATTTTGCAAAAAAATTAGGTTTGATGACAGGCCTATATGCTGTTTCAATGAATTTATTTGGCGCTATTGGTTCAGGGATTAGCGCCCCCATCTCTTCATCATTAGGTTTCGGATGGTCTGGTTCCCTAGGTTGCTGGGGAATCTTAACACTTCTTACCATGATATTTTGGGTACCAAAACTAAGGAACAACCAAGAATCTGTGGATTTTTTTCGAAAAGAGAATAAGAAAAGACCTATCAGCCTTTGGCGCTCTAAGCTAGCGTGGCATGTTACATTGTTTATGGGGTCTCAGTCCTTTGTATTTTTCACAGTCATTTCATGGATTCCTGAAATTCTTGAAACTAAAGGGCTAAATGCTAATGAAGGTGGATGGATGCTATCATTGATGCAACTTTCAATGCTTCCTGTTACATTTATTGTACCTATTTTAGCTGGACGTTTTAGTAAACAACAGATATTAGTATGGATTTCATTTCTATTGCTTGTTGTTGGCTTAATGGGTATTTTATTTGGCGTGTCATTCCTTATACCTCTGTGGATGATAATGATTGGGATTGGCATTGGAATGGCCTTTAGCTTAGCCATGATGTTTTTTAGTTTACGCACCAAAAATACACAAGAAGCAGCAGAATTATCTGGTATGGCACAGTCTTTAGGCTATCTATTAGCAGCGATAGGACCTATTTTATTCGGCTGGTTACATGACATTACTTATCATTGGACTGTTCCTCTGTTCATGTTAATCTTCATTTCAGTCATAATTTTAATTACTGGTGTAAATTCTGGTAAGAACGTATATGTTACTTCTGCTAAATAAATGTTAACATTCATTAAGAATTTTTATGACACTTGCATCGTAAAGGTTTTTGAGTTAGTAACTTCTTCCCCAATTCGTCCCCATAAAAAAACAGACCCTGCCTGGTCTGTTTTAATTTTGCCTATACGTTTTGAGTTGTGTTTCTAATACCTTTTGATCAGCTGCCGTAGCTTCTTCAAATCGACCTTGTTTCCCATACTCATCTGCACATACTATATAGCATGCTTCAGCATAAGCGAACAAACGTTTCTGCTCTAAATACTGAAACACCTCGGCAACTGCTTCTCATTTATATTATTAAAATAAATCGGTTTATACCATTTTAACAAGAAGAAATATCTCATCCTTGTTGTCATATTGGCTTACGTTAAACTTGTGAAAAAAACAAATTCATGTATAATACAATTGATGTATGATACATGAATTGTAGGAGGGTAACCTTTTTGAAAAGAGAAGATGCCTTAAAACTAAGATCGGATATTAAGAAAATGATTATAATAACTGGGGTTTTTGAATCTCAAAATTTGCCCAATGGACCATTTGAAAAACCTCTACCAACTTCTCAAATGATGGCGTTAGAGGAACTAGAGGTAGAAAAATTAACTGTTTGGCAACTTTCCAATAAACTTAGATTAGAGACTTCAACTGTGAGTAGATTGGTTGATAAGTTAGTAAAAAAGGGGCTTGTTTATCGTGAAGTAAATGAAAAAAATAGAAGAGAACTTTTTCTGCACCTCACAGAAAAAGGTCACACAACTGTTCATCACTTAAGAGAGCAATCCATTACATTTTACCAAAATCTTCTCAATAACTTATCAGAATCAGAACAAAAAATAGTTATGGCTGGTTTTGAATTATTTATTGATTCTATTTCTAAACCTTTTGATTAGGGTGAGGTAAATCATAACATTTGGAGGGTATAATGAGTTTGGATTTTGAACGTCCTATTATTGAATTAAAAGAGAAGTTTGATGAATTAAAGAAAATAATGAAAGAACATGATGTAGATTTATCGTCAGAAATTCATGTATTAGAAAAACGTTTAAATAAAATGCAAGATGAAATTTATTCTAATCTTACACCTTTTCAACGAGTTCAAATTGCAAGGCTACGTAACCGGCCCACGACATTGGATTATATACCTTTATTGTTTACAAACTTTTTCGAACTTCATGGTGATCGATTATATGGTGATGATCAAGCAATGATAGGTGGTATTGCAAAATTTAAAGGAATGCCCGTTACGATTATTGGTCATCAAAGAGGTAGAAGTACAAAGGAAAATATAGAAAGAAATTTTGGAATGGCACATCCAGAAGGTTATAGAAAAGCGCTAAGACTTATGAAACAAGCTGATAAATTTAATCGCCCTATTATTACATTTATTGATACAATAGGCGCCTATCCTGGGAAAGGGTCTGAAGAACGTGGAATTTCTGAAGCGATAGCTCGAAATCTATTTGAAATGACTACACTTAAAGTGCCAATTGTTTGTATTGTAATTGGAGAGGCATCAAGTGGTGGAGCTCTTGGCATTAGTGTCGGTAATCATATCCATATGTTAGAGTATTCATGGTACTCGGTCATTTCGCCAGAAGGAGCAGCATCTATCCTATGGAAGGACGCTAAGTATGCTCCAGAAGCTGCTAAACATATGAAAATTTCAGCAAGAGATTTAAAGCATTTAGGAATTATTGATGAAATCATTCCTGAAATTAAGGGTGGAGCACAAAATGATATAAAATCACAGGCAAAATTGATTGAATCTGCAATCGAATTATCTCTTAAAAAATTGATACGATTATCCTCGGAAGAGCTTATACAACAGCGATATGAAAAGTATAGACAAATAGGAAATTATAAATGAAAATATTTAAAGTCCGTATTGCATTTCGGAGGATTCTTATAAAAAAGTTCTAAATATTTTGTAAGTAACCTCTTAAACTGGATATGCTGATACTATTAAAAGATGTGTGATCGGTATGGAAAAGGGATTTTTTGATCCTAAAAATACTGAGAAACAATCTAATGGATAAAGTTCGTCCCCAATTTGTCCCCAATCAAAAAGAAACAGAACAAACATTTGTTACTAACAAACAAAAAACCCTTGCTAGGCAAGGGTTTCAACGATGATTCCGACTGGGCTCGAACCAGCGACCTCTCCCCTGTCAAGGTAGATATATAGAATCTTATGATTATCAGCGATATCCTCTATTCACTCATAAACCTTGATACATAAGCTTTCTTTACCCTTTTTTATCCTGTTGTGTTCTTTCGTATTTTTTAAAACCGAAAAAAAATGTTAGCTTTTTTGTTACTTTTTTATACACCTGTTATAAACTTGTGACTGTATGCAAATTTAAGCTTTACCACCATTAATATATTTCACTAACATAGCTGCTGCGTACATAAAAAAAGCAGCGATTAAACCATTCACCATACTCCCAAACACGACAATCAGAATCTGTCCTGCGTAATCTGTCCATGTCTTATCTGGAAATACAGCAATGTTCCATATACTCACCAGCATATAGAATCCAGTCACAATAATAAACGTCCAAACAACTAATTTTGATTTGAGCATTTAATGACTATCCCCCAAATATCCATTTTCTTCTATGATAACACGGGTTAATAATAAATCCTCAATCAATTCATAGTCTTAGTTTCGTCTAACTCACGTTTTAAGCGCTTCTTATCTTGTTATCCTTTCAAAACGTGTATGAGCAATACACAGAATTGGTTTCTTCGTATGTTGAAAAATATTCTTGTTCCAGATAACCTTCAAAGCCCAAAGCAGCTTTAAGTATAATTTTACTCTTAAACAACATATCTCTTTGAATATCATCATCTCTCATGCCTGAAAGATCGTCCATAAACATTGCGTTTAATTTAAATCTATTATTCTCATATTCAAATCTAAGAACCTTCACTCGTAATCCCCCTAATTTCATTTCCTTAATTATACAGGGAGTTTAGATTAAATGAAAGAATACCGTAGTTTTAAACGACTGAAAGCAAAAATGCGATTAATCATAACGAAGTTTTGCGTTTTGATATAAGCTGATGTCATTTCAAATGACGGTAGGTATTTATGAGATCCCCACCATAGGTTAGTCTAGCTCCTAAGTTCAATTTAGGCAGCTTAATACCCTCATTTGAAATGAGGGTATTATTCAACATATCGCCATAATTTACGTTGAGTAATCTGGATATAATTCAAATAGGGCAGGGAAGGAGGTTATTCATTATCAGAATTACCTTTTTTCGCTAAAGTTTGCTCCAGTAACTCTCTAAATGATTGCATTAACGCTACTACATATTTATCTTTATTCATAGCCTTTAAAAAGTACATTAAAGTTAACATTGTAAATCCCATAATATAAAAGCGTATGGGAATAATATATGTAGGATTCAAGTCACCGAAGACTGCTATTACTGGAACTATAGATGCAAGGATAGCTCCAACAAAAAAAGTGCCGTATTTTGTTTCATGTATTTTTTCAAAAGCTTTTGTTCTAGATATAGCGTTTATCAACACATTTTCTTCAATATTTTCCAGTTTTCGAAGTTTGTTACTGTATACTTTGTGACTCTGACCATTAAGTGGGAAGTGGAAATTTATATAATCAATAAAAACATGCATCTTCATTTCCATTAAATTCGTCTTTAAATTGAACTGTGTGAATTTTTCTTTTTTAAACTTCATTCTTCTGATTAGCTTACAAATCAACCTTTACCACCTCAACAAAATTATCGGCAGAAGGGGAAGATTGTTAAATGATGGCATAGAAAAACCTCACGTTAAGTGAGATTTTATATGTAATAACATAGGTGTCATCGCTCATATGTTTATTAATTAATCAGTCTTTTCTATAGCCAGGTTCGTAAGCAAGTTATTAATAGCTCTCTCAATTTGGATATTTGTGATTTCCTTAAACGTCTCCTGCATTTGAAGAGATTCCATTAACTTAAGGTGTGATAAAGAAATGTCTTCATCTCTTAACCTAAATAGAATTTTTGCCTTACCTAACTTATTTCTTGAAAAAGTCATAATCTGATCCAACTTAACATAAGAATCATTTTTTAGTTGCGGATAATCAGATTTCAACAATTTCAAGTGATAAGACTTCAACTCTTTCTCATTGCCATTACTTCCAACTAGGGAAGATAGAGTTGAAATTGTAACTGTATTGTTTGGCAGCGAATGACAATGAAGTATTAATGATGGATGTCTGCCTCGTGGTTTTTTGCACAAAAAAAGAGCCGCATAAGCAGCTCAATTTATTTCAATATGTTTTTTGTTTCTGATGCACCAACAATCCTAATATTTTTATACGCTTGGAACAATGCTTTAATTTCATCATTAGTCGGCTCTATCGTTCTAATTTCTTTAATTTTTTCTTTAGCTTCTTTAAGTGTAGGTGATGCTTTTTCCATCTTCAGTCTAGCAATATAGTCACTGAATTCATCTATCTCATCATTTCTCCAGCCTTGTCTAAGATAGACAATATCAGTATTAATCTCTTCTGGTGCAAGTTTATCGTATAGTTTAACGACTGCACTCGTCAATAAAGCTTGTTGTGTAATAATGTCATGAATATCATTTCCAGCCATTATTTATCTCTCCTTTTATGCGATCCATTTTAGTGCTTGAACTACCCAAAAAGAAATACTCTCAGATGTTGTCTCGGACAGTTTTCCAGCTCTTAACGCTCTGTAAACAGCATCTTTAACAGACTTCCAAACGAGTTTATCCCATTTTAAAAGCTCTTTCAATCCTGGTTCAACATATTTATTCCATCTAATTTCTACAGAACGAGCTGTTCTCTTATTACTGAAAAATTCAATAGCTTTAAATAGTTTGTGCTTATTGTTAAGGGCTAATTTAATTGCTTCTTTTATTGCTTTTGTTTGACCAGCCTTCGTTTGAGTATCACCATCGAGCTTCTTTGTTACTCCTTGAAATTCAGGCATTGCAACTAGAAGCGTCAATTCAAGATCCTCTAAATCTTGTTTTGTTTGCCCTAGATATTCATTGCTAGACGATTCTTCTGCAAAAGCATTAGCCGGTAAAACACTAACTAATAAAGCTAATACTAATAATCTAATTAACCACCTTGCACCAAATTTCATCACTCATCCTCCTATGTAAACACTTCACTATAAAGTATATATGGTTATTTTTTACACAGTAAATAGGGAAAATTCATTGTTTTATTCAGGGGTACTAAGTAGTGATTTACCATCATTTACATATAGACCCTCTCCTCTATTCTTCTTATTATTAATTTTAGAAATTTAATTAGAGGAGTTTTATCGTGGTCAAAACTAATAGAGGAAATTGGAAGAAAATCTTTGAACATGCAAAGAAGAATACGACAGAGACATTAACTTTTCTAGGTAAGCCCTACTCAATAGCGATCTTTCCTCAAGTATACGGTGACCTTGTTACAGAAGATCAATTTTATCAAGAATTAGTAAATATAATTATAAAAGAAGCACATATGAAATCTAAATTTACCGAGGTTAATCAACATGAGTGAACAACACGAAAACAGACCAAAGAGAAGAAAAGAAGCAATTGAGAACTATAAGATTACTACACAAGTAACACCAGAAGTGCAAAAATACTTTAAAGAAGGTATGGCTTCAAAAGAGTTTTATGATTTCGCTTCACACCTAATGCACAAATATAAAAAAGTCTAAAAATAAAAAAGAACCCCAAAATTATAGGGATCTTTTTCTCACATTCCTGGTCTAACATCATTACTGTACTTTTCAGTGTGGTTTTTCATTTGCTAATTATACCTTTCAGAAATACAAAAGCTACTCTCGATTATCTCAAGAATGGCTCTGTATCAACGACTTTTCATATGATTCCGACTGGGCTCGAACCAGCGACCTCTACCCTGTCAAGGTAGCGCTCTCCCAGCTGAGCTACGGAATCGGGTTATGTATCAGTTCTGGGGTTTCTGTTACTGACAGTCTCTATTATATAACCATCATCATAAATTGTCAATGGTTTTGTTCAAAAAAGGTCAAAAAGCCGGCGGCTGTGCCGGCTTTGTCTCTCCTTTATGATTGGTTGACAAGAACGGGCTTGAGTTGATCGAGTGCTTGTTTGAAGTCGCGTTTGAGGTCTTCTCCGTTTTCTACTCCTACACTTAATCGAAGTAAACCGTCCGTAATCCCTCTTTTTTCTCTTTCTTCTTTTGGCATAGCAGCATGTGACATTTTGGCTGGGTATGACAGAATGGATTCGACGGCGCCAAGGCTGACGGCGAATACAGGTAATGTGACAGCATCTACTAATTCTTTGACTGCTGCTTCGTTTTCTAATTCAAATGAGAGAACGGCTCCAGCTCCGCTTGCTTGCTTTCGCTGAATGTCTGCCCCTGGATGGTCATCTAAGCCTGGATAGTATACTTTTTTCACCGCAGGATGTTCTTTGAGGAATTTAGCGAGTTCAATTGCCGTTTGGCTTGCTTTTTCTAATCTGACCTGAAGGGTTTTTAACCCTCTTAACACAAGCCAGCAATCCTGCACGCCAAGGACCGCACCGAATGAGTTTTGCAGCGAATAAAGCTCCTCACCCAGTTTCTCGTCTTTTACTACGGCTAAGCCTGACAGTACATCACTATGACCGCTCAAAAATTTCGTTGCGCTGTGCAGGACAACGTCTACACCAAGGTCCAGCGGACGCTGAAGAGCGGGTGTTAAAAATGTATTATCTAAAAATGTCAGACAGTCATGTTCTTTCGCAAGCTGGACGACGCCCTCTATATCCGTAATTCCTAGCGTAGGGTTTGATGGTGTTTCCATGTAAATGACCTTCGTATTCGATTGAATACCTTTTTTGATTTCATTCAAATCTGTCATATCTACAAAGGTATGCTCAATGCCAAATCGCGAAAGAACTTGGGTGATCATACGAAATGTACCGCCATACACATCTCTTGTCACAAGGACGTGATCTCCTTTTGATAATAAAAGAAAAGCAGTGGAGATGGCTGCCATGCCTGATGCAAAAGCGAGCCCTCTTGTGCCTCCTTCTAGCGCCGCAATCGTATCCTCTAACGCTTGACGTGTAGGAGTCCCCGATCTTGAGTAGTCATATTGACCAAAATCATCAAAGCTGCTTTGATGAAAGGTGGATGCATGCTGAATCGGCACACTGACAGCACCTGTTGAACGATCTGTTTTGAATGTGTTATGAACGAGTTGAGTTTCGAATGTCCAATCATGTGTGGTCATTTAGCATGTACCCCCTCTTTTACTTGTGATAGTGCCTGCTTTAGGTCTGCCTTCAGGTCATCTACGTGCTCAATACCAACGGAGAAACGGAGCAGTTTGTTACACACACCGTTTGCAATACGAATTTCCTCAGGAATATCCATGTGCGTTTGTGTCGCAGGATACGTGATAAAACTTTCGATTCCGCCAAGACTTTCAGCAAAACAAATCGTTTTCAGCTGCTTTAAAAATGGATTAACCCACTCCTCTTCGGCTACACGGAATGACAACATTCCTCCCTTGCCTGGGTAAAGGACATCTTGAATTTCTGGCTGTTCCTTTAAAAACTCGGCTAGCTCCTGCGCATTTGCCTTGTGCTGGCGCATTCTAAGAGCCAGTGTTTTCATCCCTCTCATTAATAGCCATGAGTCAAATGGTGATAGAACTGCTCCAATCGCATTTTGATGTTGGAACATGTCTTCAGAGAGCTTCTCTCCTTTTGTGACGACAAGCCCTGCAAGAACGTCATTATGTCCGCCTAAATATTTCGTTGCGCTATGAATCACAATGTCCGCTCCAAGCGTAATTGGCTTTTGCAAAACGGGTGTGTAAAAGGTGTTATCGACAATGACTAAAGCGCCATGTTCTTTTGCAATCTTCGCTATTTTTTGAATATCCGCTTCTTGCATAAGTGGATTTGTCGGCGTCTCAATAAAGACTGCTTTTGTGTTTGGCGTGATTTTAGAGCGTAAACAGTCTTCATCTGAAAAATCATCGTAAAGAAAACGTAAGCCGTACTTTTTCCATTCGTTTTCAAACAAACGGTATGTACCGCCATATAGGTCTGATGAGACGATGAGTTCATCACCGCTTTCAAATAGCGCCATGATTGTTTGGATCGCAGCCATTCCCGAACTGAAGGCAAATCCGGCCGTCCCTTCTTCGAGTGAAGCAATCGCATCCTCTACAAGCTGCCTTGTTGGATTTTTCGTTCGAATGTAATCAAATCCGGTTGATTCCCCTATGCCTCTATGTCTGTATGCTGTTGAAAGATAAACGGGGGGACTGACCGTACCAGTCGCCTCTTCGCTACGGTTTCCAATTTGCGCTAATGTCGTTTCCACATGTTCTGTCATTTGACACCATCCTAAGTAAAATCTGATTTCAAAACAGAAAACCCCCTTCTTCATAAGAAGAAGGGGGTTTAATCGCTTCCTCTTATCTTCCAAGCAAAAAAGCTGCTTGCTGGATTTAGCACCTTGGTACATCACATGAAGTGATGCATACCGGTTGCTGAGGTTTCAAAGGGCCAGTCCCTCCACCTCTCACGATAAGAATGTGTTGTCTGTCTGTTCTAATTCTTAATACTGTAACGCATTAAATCTCATTTTTCAAGAGGAATCTGAACAATTAATTGAAATTTTCTGTATTTTATAACAGATTCGGTGTTAACTGAATTGAATGCATGTTAGCATATAGGAACAACGCTATTTTTCATGTTACAATGAATGGAAACGTTTCACTTTGTGATGAAATCGGTTAGCTGGAGGAATGGATTATGGTGAAGAAAACAGGCATTATTCAAGAAGAAACCTTACATTCAAAAGAACTTGGGGCGGATATGACCCTTTTGATCTATTTGCCAGTCAATTACTCCCCCCTTTATACATATCATGTCATCATTGCCCAAGATGGTCATGATTATTTCCGTTTAGGCAAAATAGGCAGACAGGCAGAAGAATTGATGCAAAACAAAGAAATGGAACGCTCCATTATCATTGGCGTCCCTTATGAAAATGTCACCGAAAGAAGGAATACGTATCATCCAGATGGCACAAAATTTGAAGCGTATAAACGCTTTTTAGCAAATGAACTTGTCCCTTATATTGATACGCACTATCCAACCTATCAAATTGGCTCAGGACGCACGTTTATTGGTGATTCTCTGGGTGCTACGATTTCTCTTATGACAGCGATTGATTATCCTTCTTTATTTGGCGGTCTGATTTTGCAGTCACCTTACGTTGATGATTCAGTCTTAGAAGCTGTTAAACAGTCGACAGCCCTTTCTCATTATGCGATTATCCATCAAATTGGACTGGAAGAAACGGCTGTGAAAACGACAGATGGCCAAGTGCTTGATTTTATTCACCCGAACGACGATTTAAAGGCACTTCTTGAACAGTCAGGTGCAGATTATTTATTTGAGACATTCGAAGGGGATCATAAATGGACGTTTTGGCAACCGCTCATTGCGCCTTCGTTAAAAAGAATGCTCCCATATTCGTTAATCAACTGAATTTTGTTATAATAAACAATAATAAATACTTTCTTAATCAGGAGGGAACACGATGAAATACGGAGTTGTTTTATTTCCATCAAAAAAATTGCAAGATATTGCGAACTCTTACCGAAAACGTTATGATCCGAACTATGCACTCATACCGCCTCATTTAACACTTAGAACACCTTTTGAACTAACGGATCTAGAAGCAGCTGAGGTCGTCTCAACGCTCAGAGAGTATGCAAAAAATGCTTCTCCTATTACATTACGTATTAAAAAATTCAGTTCATTCGCTCCTGTAAACAACGTTATTTATATGAAAGTAGAACCGAACGAAGAAATCATGGCGCTCAATGAAAGATTGTATGCAGATCCACTTGAAGGTGCACCTGAATATGCCTTTGTTCCGCATGTGACAGTGGCTCAAAAACTATCAGATGATGAGCATTCAGACGTACTTGGTACATTAAAGCTGAGAAAGATTGACCATGAAGAAACAGTGGATCGCTTCCACCTTTTATATCAATTAGAGAACGGATCTTGGACCGTCTATGAAACATTTATTTTAGGAGAAGAGGGTTAAGGGCATTTGAAAACAGTCATCGCAACAGCACAAACACAACGAGAAGACGCATATTACGTTCGAAAAGAAGTATTCGTCAAAGAACAAGAAGTCCCATTAGAGATTGAAATAGATGAATTAGAAGACGAGGCCATTCATTTTGTCATTTATAATGATGAAATGAAGCCTCAAGCAGCCGCTAGATTGCGGATCATTGAAGGACCAAAGGCAAAGCTAGAACGAATTTGTGTGTTAAAAAAGGCACGCGCTTTCGGCCTTGGCCACAAACTATTAGAAGCGCTAGAAACAGAAGCCATTGCGAATGGAGCGAAGGAAGCGGTTATGCACGCACAAGTCCAAGCCCTTCCTTTCTACGAAAAGAAAGGTTACAAAGCCATTTCTGAACCGTTTGAAGAAGCAGGAATCACACATGTCAAAATGACAAAAACTCTGTCTGTTTGACCAAAAGAAAGAGCCAGCGCATCCATGATGTCCTGGCTTTTTCTTTATCATCGTTCGTCAATAGAAGAAAGCGCAATCATTTATACATACGTATTAATATGAACGCCTTTTCCTTCCTCCATAAACATATCTCGTACAAAGCGTTCCCGCTTTTTTTGCTGTACTTTCGTTTCCGCTTCTGTCACTAAGTCCTCTTTTTTCTCCAGCTCTCTGTATATCTTGTCATGAAAGGTGCGAGTAACCTTAGTTACTTTCGCGTAGTCTTCTTTATCCTGAGGAGCAGGACGATTGATATATTGAAAATACAGATCCGGCTGAATCGGGGCTATATATCCCATCAAGAACGCCTCCTTTGCTTCTCTTCTACTCTACTATTCCCTAATTATGACTGTTTGAAACACGTCTCATTTGATATGATTAGATGTGTTTCTTTTTAAGATTGATTAACTTATTGGAGGACTAGCTTTGAAATGCGCACGACGACATGATCGAACGATCTCATTACATACGTATTCGAGAGAACATTATCAATTCCTCCATGACGAGGGAAAAAAAGGGCACTTATTCTGCCCATATTGCGGACAACCAGTCTTTTTCAGATTAAATATACATGAAGAACCTGCCTTTATTCATAAACAAATGTCTCAGCAAGAGATGTGTGAACAAGCAGAAGAACAAGAAATTCAGAAAAAACACGCAGAACAAAAGGAAAGTGCTTCTTATAAAGAACTTGGGGGCTTCCGTTTTCCAACAGGTAAACAAATCATCTTTCAAACGAATGAATCATATGACTGGCAGGAACCAAGGTCGATTCAATTTAGCGATGCGATACATTTAGAAGAGAATGAACAAGCACATACCATCGATCACTTTCCGCATATCACCTTTAGCACACCACAGCTTCAAGCTGTCACACATAAGGACGGTCCGATGCTAGTGCTGGCTGGCGCTGGTAGCGGGAAAACAAGAGTCCTGACAGCAAGAGCGGCTTATCTCATGTCCCATCATCATATTCCTGCTCACCATATCTTACTCGTGACGTTCACCACAAAAGCCAGCAGTGAAATGAAAGAAAGACTGCGCAAGCAATATCAGCTGCACCCATCACAAGCAAGCCAAGTGGTGACAGGTACCTTCCATAGTCTTTTTTATAAAATGCTGCTTCACGATGACGCAAACAAATGGAACGGCCAGCACCTGATCAAGTTTGATTGGCAGAAAGAGCAGTACATTCGGAAAGCCATCATGAATGAAGGACTTGATGAAAAAGACTACCCTACCGATCAAGTCCTGCAATCAATCGGCTATTGGAAAAATGCTTTTTTACCAGGTGATCTTCCTGATTTGAAGGATGAAAAAGAAAAACACATGTGGACGATCTATCAATCTTATGAACAGCAAAAACGAGACAATCAGCAATTTGACTTTGATGACATGGCCATTGCCTGCTTGCACATGCTGACAGAACAGCCTGAACTGCTGAAACGGTATCAAGACCGGTTTCACTATATATTGGTGGATGAATTTCAAGATATAAATCCAGTTCAATATCAATTGATTCAGCTATTAGCTGGAGAATCTGAGCAGCTATTTTGTGTTGGTGATGATGATCAAGCCATTTATGCCTTTAGGGGCAGTAATCCTGCTTTCATTCTTGAATTCAAACATGACTACCCTTCGGCTCAGATTGTCCATTTACATGCCAATTACCGGTCGCATCATACGATTGTCGCAAGTGCCGATGCCATTATTAAGAAAAATCAGCATCGATATGAGAAAACGTTAAAAGCCGTCCGCTCAGAGACGATCCCTCCTACGCTATTTTATCCATATGACGAGGAAGAGGAAGCGACCATGATCGTGTCAGATATTCAGGAGAAAATTAAAAACGGCGCAAAGCCGAATGATATCTGCGTGCTCTTTCGCACCAATACGGGAGGCCGCGCGATTTATGAGCGTCTGCATCAATCTGCGATTCCGTATGAGACGGAGGCTGGTGTCAAAGCCTTCTACAGCAGACGAATTGTTCGAGTTCTTCTCGCCTTTCTCTCTTTAAGTCAAGATGCTGATGATGTGGCCGCTATGAAACAGCTGCTTCCGGTATTCTTTTTAAAGCAGCAGACCTTAAACACGATGAAGGCACTGACCATTACGGAAGATTGTTCAATGGTCGACGCACTCGGGAAACTAACAGATATTCAGCCGTTTCAACAGAAAAAGTTACAATCCATTGTTCCTCTGTTCCGCACGTTACGAAATTTAAAGCCGTCTGACGCTGTGGCGTTTATTGAACAAAAGATGGGACTTGGTGATTACTTAAAAAAAAGAGTGAATGATACGAATGTGCTTGAAAAAGGGGCGGATGACGTACGAGATGTAAAAACTGCCGCCAAACGCTTTGAAACGATAGAAGCCTTTCTCGCACATGCCGAACATATGAAGTCTGCCGAAAAGGAAAAAACAGACGAACCAGGTGTTCAGCTCATGACGATTCACCGTGCAAAGGGACTGGAATTCCAAACGGTGTACATCACTTGCGTAGTCGACGGGGCACTGCCACATGATTTCTCACTCGATGAACTCAGAAACGGTGATGAAGAAGCCTTGGAAGAAGAGCGCCGTTTATTATACGTGGCTATGACAAGAGCTGAACAATCTCTTTATCTATCGGTTCCATCGTTTAGACGAGGGAAAACCGCTCATCGCTCGCGTTTTTTATATCCTCTTCTAAAGAAAAACAGAGCATTATTCACAGAAAAACAACAGGCCCCCCTTTAAGCGGAGAGCCTGTTGTTTATTTTTTGTTGTTCATCATTTTAGCGATGGTATTGAAATCAAGTTTTTCTTTTCCACTTGTAATCGATTGAACGATTTTGTCTTCCATTTCTTTCGGTACACGTTTATTCGCAAGCTGCGCTACTTTTTTAATGACGCCTCGAACTGTTGCTTCATCTTTAAAGTTGGCATTTTGCAAAGAACCTGCAAGTTTAAAGACATCGTTCATATTCACACCCGTTTTATTTTCAACGCTTTTAAAGAATTTATTATCCATTCATTTGCCTCCTCTTTATGGAGTAATCACCTTACTATATGAAAATAGGCGAGATATGTGCCTATCCTAAAGCCTTGTTTGCCCAAAGAGAAAGGAAAGCAAAAGGCTCCCCTATTGCTTCCCTCACCTTCTTACTGTTTAGTTAAAGAAAGAAGCACCAACGATGATTAGAAGGATGAAAAGCACAACGACAAGAACAAATGTTGATCCATATCCGCCGCCATAACCTCCGCCGTAGCCGCCGCAAGAACCGCCACCGTAACCGTAACAACTCATATATAAGCACCTCCTCTTCTCCCTTACAAAATATGAAAAATGCAACAAATGGTTTGGACGATCACATAAAAAAGTGCGGAATTTTTATTTCTGCTGTTTAAAAACGTAATCTGCCTCTCCATGACGCACCATGAATGCTTCTGTTTCTTTCGCAAAAGCATCCATCTTCACGCCAAATGCTTTTAAATGCTCTTCAAGATCCTGCGCTTTATCCGCTAGATCCATTTCAACCTTTTCGTGCGCTTGCTCTTTCCCATCATGGGGTTTAGTGAACAAGGAACCGATTAATTGTTCGAATGCATCCATTCTGGTCACCCCTTCTCTCTTACATATGCATCACTCAAAAAAAGGCAACAAAAAAACCGGATAAATCCGGCTTTTGTTTTCTCTTTTATTGAGGTTTCTTTTTCTTTCCACAGCCACAGCCTGTTTTTTTGATTTTCTTCGTATATACAGATTGTTGATTTGACTGCGCTGGATAACCTTGAAGCAGATGTGACGGCGTTTCAGTTGGTTTCATCGCAACCCTTCCTTTCCTATTCCATGATAGTATATGCATGTTTTGAAAGCGTGTCTGATCAGAATGCCTGTTTATTTCACCAGCTTTGAGACAATTGCTTCAATAATGCCTGCTGCTGCGGCAATGGCTAATAGTAAATTAAGCCACATGCTGATGACAGGAAATAGTATGTATATCAGAAGTAATGCAGCAGTGCACCACATACCAGTACACCAATAACAGCTTAACAGCTCTCCTATCCAAGAGCGCAGCCCTTTCCCTTTAATGATGATATATGTTTCTACTTCACCTTGTTCATTGACCTCTTCTTGTTCTTCATGAAATAAACGGCGGAAAGGCGCAGTAATGGTATCAAACACAATGAGCCTCGTCAGTCTAAAGGATGCGAGGGCAAACACGAGAAATGACAAAGTACCGCTCAGGAGCCTCCACCTCCTTCTTTCTTCTTTTTTGCGTCCTTTCTTTATATATGCAAAAAGAAAGACCGCCATGATGAATTGAGCAGAAATAAAATTGGGTTGTACTTTTTCACACTTTCCGATTCCACCTTGAGCCTCTGCTGCATTAAATAATGTATAGATAAGAAAGGAGTGAAAGTATTGTCTATTGAAGAAAGTGCTGATTTATTATACACACAACTGTTAAACGAATTAATCAGCAATTATGATGATTTCATTGAGATCAAAGATTCCGAAAATGTCACGATTCATAAAACAGATGTAACAGCCGCACTCTCCCTTCAAGCGACCGTAACGACAATCATTACTCTTTTAATCCAACTTCTTGTACCAGACGATGAATTGGCTACAGAAATCACAGATCAGCTTTTAGCCACACAACAAGTAACCGTCCAAAAGAAGACTGTGATCCAAATCATCAATTGCTATAACGTCACGATTACATTATCAGACGCATCTATTATGAACTCTGTCCAAATCCTCACTCAAACATTGAATGTGCTATTAGTTGAAGCCGGCATTCTTTGACCCTTTCTTTTTCTAACATTATGTATGAAAGAGGTGAAATAATCGTGGCTGAAGAGAACGAAAAAAAGGAATTTCAAATCAACACTGAGGTTGATCCATTAACGAGTCTTCTTGTGAGTGATATTTTAAACAAAAACAATATCACAGATGATCAGAAAGCAAACATTTCAGATGATCAAAGAAGAATGATTTTGAAATTAGTTGAGGACTTACAAAAGAAAGCAGATGACTTCGTACAGCAGCAGCAGGAGAAAAAAAGGCAGGCTGAGGCAGCAAAACATGTCGAAGAAGTAGCGCCTGAACCACAAGTACGTCCAAAACGAAATTCACTTCGAGATCGTATTCAGCAGCGCCGTGATGCGCAGCGAAACAACGATTAAATAAAAATGGGTTGCGTGATAGGGTAAATGCCCGAGACAAAACAACGCATGCCAGCATTTAATAAAGTAAACGGAAGGAGGAATAGAAATGGATTCTAAACCATACTCTTGGGTCGCTCTAGATCGTAACTGTTCACACCATGGCGATTACAACTATGAAAGAAAAGCTGTTTGTGACGGCAACTATTATGATGATGAAGACGTCTTGCAAGATTTTGATCAAGTGAGTGTGACAAAGCAGACATCTGAGGAAGTCATTATTGTTAGAGACTCTTGTGACATTAACGTCTCTTCTGTTGATGCACAGGTAGCAGCATCTATCCAAGTAGCAGTTCAAACAGCGATCATTACCATTACAAACATCTCAATCGCAGACGGTGATTTAGCTGACCGCGTCACACAAGATCTCTTACAAGCTGCTACTCACAAACAAACAAACCGCCAGAAACTTGTTATCGAAAACTCTAGAAACGTTACAGTATCAACAATCGATGCGGATATCTCGATCGCGATTCAAACACTTACTCAAACCCTTGTTGCGACAATCGTTGCAATCGGTATCCTCTAATGTCCAAAAGCAGAGCGAAAAGCTCTGCTTTTCCTTTTATAAAAATACAACAAATATAAATAGTCATTTACCCACACCAACTAGAGGGCGCATACATATGTTGTTAAGGACTAAAGTCAAATACCTTGTTAAAGGAGCTGAAATCCATGAGCTGCGGAAAACACCATGGCCGACATGATGAAAACTGTGTATGCGATGCGGTTGATAAGATTTTAGCAGAGCAGGAAGCTGTAGAAGATAAATGTCCTACGAGCTGCTACAGTAATTTATTAAGCCCAACCGTTTCTGGAAAAGATACGATTCCGTTTTTACTTTTCGATAAAAAGGGCGGATTGTTCTCTACTTTTGGAAACATTGGAGGATTTGTTGACGATTGCCAATGCTTCGAATCCATTTTCTTCCGGGTTGAAAAATTAAACGACTGCTGTGCTACGTTATCTGTATTAAGACCTGTTGATGTACACGGACATACGCTGAGCGTTTGTCACCCTTGTGACCCTGACTTCTTTGGTTTAGAGAAAAAAGACTTTTGTATCGAGGTTGATCTAAACTGCTTCTGCGCAATCCAATGCTTAAACCCAGAGCTTGTCGACAGAGTCATGCCATCGAAAGATAAAAAGCATCATCACCACGGCTAAATCAACCGGCCGTTGATCTAACTTGTCATGAGTCAAAGCATCCCCTTCCTTACGAATGACAGTCAATCATGCGGAGCAGTCAGCATAAGAGCTGACGCTTCCGCATTGATTGAAAGTAGAAGTATCAGCCGGCAAAGATAGCTTGTAGATGATGACAGTGCTCAAACACTCAAACAAAATTCCTAGTATAGGAGGGTTGAATATGAGCCGCAAACATTCATGGAGCTGTGTAGCAGAGGCTGTTGAAAACATTAACGACTTACAAAATGCCGTCGAAGAAGAATGCCCGACTAGCTGTTATAGTAATCTCCTTTCTTCATCTCATTCATTAGGTGACACTGTCCCGTTTGTTCTCTTTACATCCAAATCAAAACCATTCGTCGCATTCGGAAACGTCGGAGAAGTAGATGCAGGACCTTGCTTTAGCACTACATTTTTCAGAGTCGAACACATCTCTGATCACTGCGCAACACTCAGCTTGCTTATCGCATTTGACAAAGACCGTCATATTTTAGATTTTACAGATAAAGATTCCGTATGTGATGTGTTCCGATTAGAAAAATCGAAGTATTGCATTGAAGTAGATCTTGACTGCTTCTGCGCAATCGAGTGCTTAAATCCACGACTCATCAACCGTAACTGCTAATAAAAAAAGTCCCTCTATGGGACTCAGGCTGTCGAGAAAATCTCGGCAGCTTTATTTTTCCCTTAAATTTTCCACCACTCCATTTTATAATAGAGAAAAGCATTCTAAAGGAAGGTGTTTTTCTCATGTTCCACACTAGAAATTCTTCTCAGCACGAAGCCGAATTTGTATTGCTAGATCAACTGGTCGAAGAGGACCACCTGCTTCGTAAAATTGATCAGTACATTGATTTTTCATTTATCGTAGATAAAGTAAAACCCTATTATAGTGAGAATAAAGGTCGTCCTTCTCTTGATCCGCTTATTTTGTTCAAAATGATGTTTATCGGATACCTTTACGGTATCCGTTCTGAAAGACAACTCGAAAAAGAAATTTACTATAACATGGCGTATAGATGGTTTTTAGGTTTGAACATCAATGATCCCGTTCCCCATCACTCCACTATTAGTTGGAATCGTCGTACTCGATTTAAAAATACAACGATTTTTCAAGACATTTTCGATGAGATTGTGCTTCAAGCTATCAATCATGATATGGTAGGAGGTCGCGTTCTTTTTACTGATTCAACTCATCTTAAAGCCAATGCTAATAAACATAAATATACGAGAAAAACGATTGAACAAGATACCCAGAACTATATCAATGATTTAGAAGAAGCAGTCCAAGAAGATCGGGTGGCACATGGAAAAAAGCCCTTAAAGGTAAAAGAGGAGGTGAAAACAGAAAAAGACATTCGTCAAAGTATGACTGATCCTGAAAGTGGCTATTTATATCGCGAAAACAAGCCTGAAGGCTTTTTCTACCTAGACCACCGGACAACAGATATGAAGTATAATATCATCACCGATGCTCATGTCACGCCTGGAAATGTCCATGATTCTGTTCCATATCTTGATCGGTTAGATCACCAAATCGCACGATTTGGTTTTCAAGTAGAAGCTGTTGCGCTTGATTCAGGTTATTTGACAACACCAATTTGTAAAGGTCTATCTGATCGACATATTTTTGGTGTCATTGCCCATAGACGTTTTCATCCAACAAGAGGATTATTTGAGAAGTGGAAATTTCAGTATGATTCTGAAAATGATCATTACATATGCCCAAAAGGTGAGAAGCTTTTATATACGACAACAGATCGAAAAGGTTATCGATTCTACAAATCAGATCCTAAAAAATGTGCATCGTGTCCTTTCCTTGAAAGATGCACAAGGTCGAAAAATCATCAAAGAGTCATCTCAAGACACATATGGGAAGAACATAAAGAAAAGATCAGACAGAATCGTCTAACTGTTTCTGGAAAAGAGCTATATAAAAAAAGAAAAGAAAAAATAGAGCGAAGCTTTGCAGATTCAAAACAACTGCATGGGCTTCGCTACTGCCGGTTAAGGGGGAAACAAAATGTGAGTGAGCAAGTTCTCCTCACAGCTGCGTGTCAGAACATGAAAAAGATTGCCACACACCTAGCGAAGCTAGGCTAGGTGTGTGGGAGGCCTTTTTCATTAAATCTCATCCATCCTAATTACGATGAAAATAAAAAAGCCTGTAGAAAAACATGAGTTTCTCTACAAGCTGAGTCCCTCTATGGGACTTTTTTTATTCGTTAAAAGCCAAGCGGATGAATCGAGGAAATGTCATCTATCGCTAATTCAACTGGACTTCCCCCACCCGCTGTTCGAATAACCACTGTATCTTCATTTCGATCCATGATAATCCCTCTATATGTCTTACCATCAGCTTCGATCAGGCAAAGGGCTCTTGGCATATTATGAGGCAGGCTTGTGAGAAAATCGACTTTTTCGTCAATGCTCATCTGACTTAAAGGCTTTTTCACTCGTTTCCTTCTAGGTTCTTCTTTTGTTTCATGAAATACACCTTCTGGCGGCTTTTCCTCTTCTCGCTGGGGTTTTTGTTCTTGTATAAGCTCTGGTTCTTTTGTGATGTCTTTTTTTTGAGTAAGCTCTGGTTCTTTGAAGATATCTTCGTCTTGGGTAAGATCTGCTTCTCTCACCATGTTTTGCTTTTGCTGACGCGCAGGCGGCTCGACTTCTTTTTTCTTTTCGATTTCTTGAGCCACAGGTTCCTTGTGCGTACTTTCTTCAATCATATCTTTCTCAGTCTTAGGACTTTCTTGTGGTTTTTCTGATTTCTTTCGCTTTCTCACAATATTTTGCATGGCCGGCATTGATTCATCATAGCTCGGCTGAACGATATACATAAGCGGTTTCTGGTTCTCATCACCTTTATTTGACATACTAATCCCTCCTGAATGATTCATTCCTTATATATATGAGCGGACGACTCAAATCAGAAGAAAAATAAAAAAACAGCATACCTTTATTCGGTATGCTGCAAATTATTTGTTTGTTTAGCGAGCAATGATATGGAAGCCAGAATCAACATGCAAATTCTCACCTGTCATACCGCGTGATAGATCACTGAATAAGAATAGAGCTGTATCGCCAACTTCTTCAGGAGTCGTTGTACGGCGAAGCGGTGCACGCTCTTCAATATCCTTCAGAATGGTATTGAAGCCACTGATGCCTTTTGCTGACAGCGTACGAATTGGACCAGCAGAAATACTATTCACACGAATACCTTCTGCGCCTAAATCAGCTGCTAAGTATTTCACACTTGCTTCAAGTGCTGCTTTTGCTACACCCATTACGTTGTAGTTAGAAACCACACGCTCTCCGCCTAGGTATGTAAGCGTGACGATGCTTCCACCTTCTGTCATCAATGGACGTGCTGCTTTTGCAACAGCCGTTAAAGAATATGCACTAATGTTGTGCGCCAAAAGGAATCCTTCACGGTTCGTGTTTAAGTATTCACCGACAAGCTCTTCTTTGTTTGCAAATGCAATCGCATGCGCAACGCCATGAATGACTTGTACTTTTTCTTTAATTGTAGCGAAACATTTTTCGATTTCTTCGTCACTTGTCACGTCACATGGAAGAATGATCGAATCATCGCGCTCAAGTGTGCTTGCAAGTTCTTTTACAGATTCAGCAAGACGATCTCCAACATAAGTAAAAATCAAACGAGCTCCAGCTTCGTGAAGTGAGCGGGCAATTCCCCAAGCGATGCTTCGTTTGTTGGCAACACCCATTACCACGATATTACGGCCTTCTAAAGAAAAGTTCATATGTAATAAAGCCTCCTATTTTTTCAAGACATAGTATTAGTACCTGATCATAATATTATCACAGATCACGAGAGAATGACAATTTCCGCTGAAAGAAAGTTTCTTTTTCATCAAAAAACCGTCCTCGCAAGTGAAGACGGTTCGATTCTCTTATCATTTGAGCCGATTTTGCTGATATGCAAAATGGTTGGTAGGTCCGTGTCCAGCACCAATATTCAAAGGGAACTTGATGGCTTCATGGACAAAGGTTTCTGCAGTGTCAAAAGCCTCTCTCATGGAGTATCCTTTCGCAATTTCAGCTGTTAATGCCGCTGCAAACGTGCAGCCTGTGCCATGTGTATGCGGGGTATCAATGTGTTCGTTTGTGACTTCTATGAAGCCTTTTCCATCATACAACAGGTCTGTAATCATCCCGCCAGATGGACCGTGACCGCCTTTGATCACGACATGTTTCGTACCAAGCTCATATAAACGCTCCGCTGCTAGATAGCGATCTTCTTTTGTCTGAATGCGCATATCTGTCAGCACTTCTGCTTCAGGAAGATTCGGCGTTACGGCATAGCTGACAGGCAGCAAGTGTGTTTTCAACGCTGTGACCGCATCTTCATTTAATAAAGAAGCGCCTCCTTTTGCGATCATCACTGGATCGACAATGAGCTTCATGTCATATTGAACCGTTTTTTCAGCAACTATTTTGATCATATCTGCGCTCCACAGCATCCCTGTTTTGACGGCATCTGGCAGTAAATCCTCTGCCACTGCATCAATTTGACTTTCTAACGCCTCATTTGAAAGCGGATATACCCCGTGAACACCTAATGTGTTTTGTGCAGTAATCGCTGTGATTGCAGACATTCCGAACACACCGAGCTCCTGAAAGGTTTTTAAATCAGCTTGAATGCCTGCTCCGCCGCCAGAATCAGAACCTGCGATTGTGAATGCTTTTTTGATCGTCATTTCATCACACCTCTCATTAGCCAATCCATTGATGATAAATGGTTCTTGCTTTAGCGATATCATTTGTGCCATGGACAAGGGCTCTGCCGTCTTTAAATAAGACAAGCTTATATTCATCTTTTTGACAGGAAAGCAAATACGGATTTTCAAGGACATCCATCCCTGCTTTCTTTAACCGCAGAGCCACTTCGTGTAACGACGGCAGAGTTTCGGCTGCACTGCGGATTTGGACCGTATTGCGGCCACATAGTACATCTGCCTTTGCTCTCTTGTCATAGGAAAGAAAAGGATATGTTTTCATTCCGCAACTTGGACATTGTTTTTTCTTTAAGGAGCTGGCTGATCGAATGTCAGAACGCTCATTGGTCCATAAATCAAAGGATCTTAAAATCGGCGTCACTTGATGACCGGTTAAATACTTCAGGGCATCTGCCACTTGATATGATGCGACCTGCTGCACCACTGGACTAATGATACCGGCTGTATCACATGTCATGCCTTGTGCGGGTAAATGTTCAAGCAGGCAGTGTAAACATGGTGTTTCCCCAGGAATGACAGTAAATTGAATACCATAGCTGGCAACGCAGGCTCCATAAAGGAATGGAATTTGATGTTTCACAGCTGCATCATTAGCAATCATTCTCACCTCAAAATTATCCGCTGCATCGACAATCATTGAAGCGCCGCTGATTAGTTCATCAATCTGTTCAGCGGTCACATCGACGACGATTCCTTTGACCTTCACGTCACTATTTATCTGTTTGAGTCTATTTTCAGCCGCCACGGCCTTTGGCAGCCGCTCCTGCACATCTTGCTCTGTGTAAAGTTGCTGACGCTGAAGGTTGCTCCATTCAATATAATCTCGATCCAAAATGGTGACAGATCCAACGCCAGCACGAACGAGCATTTCCGCACTAGCTGTTCCAAGCGCTCCTGCACCAATAATAACGACCTTTGAGTCATTTAACCGCTTTTGTCCCTCTGTTCCAATTGGATGAAAGAGCTCTTGGCGTGAATAACGTGTGCTCAAAATGCCGGCATTCCTTCCTGCGGACTACTTGCTGTCCCGTAGTTTTTCAATGGAATCCGCCCTGCCTCGAAGCCTAGCCTTCCTGATTCAATCGCCAGTTTCATGGCTTTTGCCATCTTCACAGGGTCCTTTGCACCTGACACAGCTGTGTTCAGTAAAACAGCGTCAGCCCCTAGCTCCATCGCATAAGCAGCATCCTTTGGAGAGCCTACACCAGCATCAATAATCACCGGTACCTTTGCCTGCTCGATAATAAATGAGAGATTCAGAGGGTTTAGTAAGCCTTGTCCTGAACCAATCGGTGAAGCACCTGGCATAATAGCATGGACACCAAGCTCTTCTAATTTTCTTGCCAGTACCACATCATCCGATGTATATGGCAGCACAATAAATCCTTCTTTAAGTAGCATTTCAGATGCTTTTAACGTTTCGACTGGATCTGGCAGAAGAGACCTTGAGCAGCCAATGACTTCTACCTTGATCATGTCACACAGTCCAGAAGCCTTTGCTAAACGAGCAATACGAACTGCCTCTTCCGCTGTACTTGCACCAGCTGTATTCGGAAGCAGCGTATATTTAGATAAATCAAGCTGCTCCAAAAAATTTGGCTGAGATGCTTCGAAAATGTTCATTCTTCTCACAGCAAAGGTTAATATTTCTGCTTCTGATACGTTCACGGCTTCTTTTTGAACTTCAAATGATGGATACTTCCCTGTACCAAGTAATAATCTAGATGTGAATGTTTTTCCGCCAATGTGTAGCATGTTGTCATCCTCCTCCTACAAAGTGAACGATTTCGATCGTGTCATTAGGTTGAATTTTCACTTGTTGAAACGCTTCTTTATCAATAATTTCTTGGTTCTTTTCTACAATCACTACTCGATTTTCAAGCTGATAGTCCGATAACAGGTCATAGATCGTTCCATTCTCTTGATCGAAATCAACGATTCTGCCATTCAATTGAATTTTCATACAAATAGTGCCTCCTTTCGGCCAATACGGAATGCGTGAAGCCATTCCTTTTTGACCGGTTTACCTATTATCAGGTCGCGAATGATCTCTCCAGTAATCGGGGCAAGTAAAATACCATTTCTGTAATGCCCTGCCGCAAAAAGGATACGCTGATCTTCTGGATGTCTACCAATGTAGGGATGCCGGTCATTTGTCGCCGGACGAAGGCCAGCCCAGCACTGATCAATCGGCATCTCCTTGATTGAGGGCATCAGCTGAGAAGCTTTTTGAATGACATCTTCAATGCCGCCAAGCGTCGGAACAGTTTGCCACTCGTTTGGCTTCATCGTTGCGCCAACGATCAGTTTGCCGCTATCTCGTTGAACGATGTAACAATGATCATGGTAAATGGTGTGTTCGAGTGCTAGACCATGGTTCCATACAGACACACATTCTCCTTTTACTGGATAAAGAGAATGAGATAATCCAAGCTCTTCAAAAAAACGGCCAGACCACACACCACTCGCAACAGTCAGGTCATCACATGTGAATGTTCCCATCGTTGTTCTAATCGCTAACGCTTCTTTTTCCCGCTTCACTTCGATCACGGGTGTATACTCTTTCACTTCCGCCCCGTACCTGACCGCCGCATGCCAAAATGCTCGGCATACTGCATAAGGTTCGACATGAACATCCTCTTTAATCAAACCTGCTCCTAAGATGTTCTCTGCCATTTGAGGCATGCATTTTTTTACGCTACCTGCGTCCATCCACTCAAATGTAGACAAATGCTGCATCCGGCAAAGTGCTTGTTTCTCCTCTTCTGTAAAAGCTACCTTCATGATACCGCCCGCTGATGTTCGAATATCAATGCCAGATTCATGCCGTAAATCGACTTTTAACTTCTCGTACAATGCCTGGCTTGCTCTGCCTACTTGAAAAAAAATATCCTCATGACCCTCTCCTTCAGCATGGGCACCAAGCATCCCAGCAGCCGCACTTGTCGTTTGCTTCCCTACCTCATTCGCCTCAAATAAGACGACCTGCTTTCCTGCTTTTACAAGGTGATAGGCAATGGACATCCCTATGATTCCACCACCAATGATTGCCACATCATAATGCTTCTTCATAAGGATTCTCCTTTACTTGTTTAGAAAATGCTTGTGCCATTTTGCGTGGCTGATGATGAGTAAAAATTCCAGACATGACCGCAATTCCTTTCACATTCGTGTGTCTCAATTCCGGAACGCGCTCAGGTGTCACTCCACCGATCGCCACAACTGGAATAGTCAGTAGAGATGTCAGTTCTTTCACAAGCTGTATGCCCCTTGCCTGAAGTCCTGGTTTACAAGTGGTGTCATATACGTGCCCAAATATGACATACTCTGCTCCATTTTTCTCAGCTGCTTTCCCTTCTTCAATCGAATGAACAGAGACGCCCGCATGAAGGTGAGGGAATTTTTGCCGCAGCTCTTTTGGCGAAAAGCTATGGCCCGGAAGATGTACCCGGTGAATATTAGTGAGTAGCGCAACGTCTACTCTGTCGTTGATAATGAGCTTTTCTTTCGGAACACCTTCTAAAAGGAGACTTTTCACGAGATCAACAAGCTCACTTGCTGTTTTAGACCGTTCCCGGATATGAATAAAATCCACTTCAGATGCAATGGCTATTATTTGTTTGAACAGCTCTTTTGCAGGAAGCGAATCATTTGTCACTGCGTGGAGTTCCATTTGCACCAACCCCATCTAAGCATGCTGTTTGCCACATTTCTTTTTGATACGCCATCTCCCAGAAATGGTATTCGTAATAGCTAGAAATCACAAAATTTTCTTTCATATTGGCCCGCACATGTTCTGGTGCTTTTTCGGCTAGTTCATCAAAGCGGTTGACCTGTTCAAAGACGAGTTCCTTAAACCAATCCCCTCCATATGTCAAAATCCATTCTTGATAAATCGGATGGTCAGGTGTGGTTTGTTTCAGCTTTTCACCCACCTCATAATAAAGCCAGTAGCACGGCAATAACGCAGCCAATATCTCTTCGAATCGTCCGCTTTTCACAGATCGGTACATATGAGAGGTATACGCATAAGCAGTGGGAGACGGCTTAAAGTTCTTGATGGCTTCATCTGAAATCTTTAAAAGCTCTGTAAACTTTCTATGCAGCGATAGCTCTGCTTCATACGTTCCCTGCGCATGATACGCCATTCTGCCCGTCGTATGTAAGTCCTCACTAATCGCCGCTCCATATGCTTGAACCTTTGCAAAATGAGTTAAATAATATGAATCCTGCATCACATAATAAGTGAAACGATCAAGTGACAGCGTGCCATCTCCAATTCCTTTCACAAAGGGGTGTACGAAGCTTCCATTCCACCATGTTGCTGCTGCTTCTTTACATTCAGTTGAAAACGTCATGTTTCTCTCCTCCTGTTTTTCCATATAAAAAAGCCACTTTCCGCATGGAAAGTGGCTTGGAATTTGTCAAAAGCATAGTCAAAAACCGCACCACTTCCCTACGCAGGTATGAACCTGTTCAGGTAATGAGGGTCTAAAAGTCAATACTTTTATCTCAGCCCTTTTAAAGGACTCCCCTAGTGGATCAAATATATGATGTTGTACATCTATCTTAATCAGGAATTGTTCATTGGTCAAGGGTTCATTGTTACTCTAATTGGGCTCTTAGTCCTGCCACATATTCACGAGAGCCCGATACAAGCACACGGTCTCCGCTTCTAAGCGTCGTATCTCCGTGTGGGACTAGACTGTCAATCCCTCTGAAAATACGGACAAAGACCAAATCGCCAGTAAACGGAAATTCCCTCAGCATGACATTGTGATAGCGATGATTGTTCATTTGAATTTGATACAAGGAAGTATCCTCATTTGTTAATAATCGAATCGCATCAGGTGCTTCAATCAAGGCTCTAAGCACCGTTTTAGATGATAGGAAATTAGAAAACGTATCAATTCCTGCTTCCTTCAATTCCAGCTCTGCCTCAGCTTTGTTCACACTGGCAATAACTTGTTTCGCTCCTTCTTCCTTTGCAAATAAAGCAATTTCCTTATTTTTCGTCTCACTGCCAGTTGCGACGACGAGAACATCCTCCTGGCCAACACCTGCCTTTCGCAGCGTCTCATCGTTGTACTCTTCAATCGATTCGACTTCAAAGATGGAGTCTGCAAGCAGCGCTTCTTTATTTTCTTGAAAGACATGCAAAATTCGAATATCATATTCATCCTGATGTAAATCGAGTGTAACAGGTAAAGTCAGCTGATTTGCACCAATAAAGGTCACACGTTTTTTATGGCTCGCAGCCTGTTCTTTTTTAAATAGCGCTTTAAACCAAACCGGCGTTAAAATACTCGTGAGTATCGCAACTAAAATGAGCGCGCCGGACATTTTATGGTCAATGACTCCGAGACGCTCCCCGATCGTCGCAGCGGCAATGACGAGTGATAACGTCGATGTTAATAAAAAGCCAGAGCCGATCACTTTTTTCATATCATACCATTTTTTCAAATAAAGAATCGGGATGAGCTTACTAATCAGTAAGGCAATAAATAGCAGCGGGATCATGATCATAATGGTTGGGTCTTTGAATAGTGCCCATATATTCAAGTCCACTCCGACCATCACAAAGAAGATGGGGATCAAAAATCCGTAGCCAAATGAATCCAGTTGCTGAACAAGCTCTTTATTCGGCGAGAGAAGGGACACGAGTACGCCCGCTAAAAACGCTCCAAGAATATTTTCAGCACCGAGTGATTCAGATAAGGCAACTAAGACTATAATGAGAGTAAAGATCGCCCTTGTCCCAATTTGCACGGTCCCTTTTGACATGGACTGAAAAATTGACTTTGTCTTAAATACGCGGCCAAATAAATAAAGAAGGATGCCCGCAGCAAATAATAAGAGCAGAAGCCACATATTCCCTGTACCATCGCCATAAATGGAGGAGAATACAGCAAGTAAAATCATCGTCACCAAATCCGCAATGACAGCGACAAGCAAGATGATTTGACCGATATTTGTCTGCATCAGCTTTTCCTCTTTTAAAGTAGGAACCACTACCCCTAATGAGATTGTCGATATAATGAGCGTCATTAAAAATGCATTTTGGATAAACCCTGCAAGGACAAACGCATAAGACAGAATAAAAGAAATACTAAATACGCCAAGAAAAACTATAGTGGCTGCTTTAAACGTATTTGGTTCTTTTAGACCATTTGGTAGTTCTCGTGGTTTCTTCTTTGACTCAAAAGAAGAAAAATCTATTTCAAGTCCACTTAAAAACATCAGAAAAATAAAACCGAGCATGGATAACGTATCTAACCATGCATCATGCTCAACTACCAGTTGAAGACCGCTTTTTCCAATGATGAGCCCCATGATGATTTCAGCAACAACGACCGGAATGGTCAGCTTAAATCGGTGCAATAAAAGTGGGGTGAAAAAGGCAACAATAATGACGACAACGAGTGATGAAACAGATGTATGCTCCATTGGCTAAAGCCTCCTAACATTGATGTTTAATCTTTTAAGGTTTACGTTAAAGCATTGATTCTAACAATTGCCTAAATGAAAAGAAAGCCATTCGTTATATGTTCTAAAATTCAAACTTCTTTAACCCCGATGAATGGATGAGAAAGATCAGGAGGAAATCTTATGAAATTTGATATCATTGGTGATATCCACGGCTGCTACGAAGAGCTACTTACCCTCATACACAAACTAGGATACGAACTCAAACATGGATTACCCGTCCATCCTGATAAGAGAACGCTAGCACTTGTTGGTGATTTAACAGATCGAGGCCCTCAGTCAGTAAATGTCATGCGCTTTGTCATTCATGCCTACTCACACGGCGCGATCCGCTACGTACCTGGCAACCATTGCTTTAAGCTTTATCGCTATTTGAAAGGAAATCCTGTGAAATTACTTCATGGCATCGAAACCACTGTAAATGAAATAAAACAACTGCCGCTTCATGAACAAACGACATTGTCACATGAATTTAAGCAGTTGTTTGAAAAGGCTCCGCTTTATGATGTACTTATTCCTAATGAACTGGTGATTGCTCACGCAGCGATGAAAGAAAAGGACATTGGTAGAAAGCCGAACAAACAGATGCGATCCTATCTATTATTTGGCGCAGTCACAGGAGAAACGTGGCCGGATGGACGACCTGTGCGGAAAGATTGGGCAAAGGAATATCGCGGAAAACCATGGATTGTCTACGGACATACACCAGTGAAAGAACCGCGAGTCGTTGGCAGAACCGTCAACATTGATACAGGCTGTGTATTCGGCCACCGGCTGTCTGCCCTTAAATATCCTGAGCTTGAAACAGTTTCTGTTCCTTCCTCTATGCCTTATGACTATTCAAGGTTTCAGCATTTTACATCATAAAAAACCCGGTCCTGCGCTTGCAGGTAGCCGGGTTTCTCTATTTAAAGCAGCAATGATTTCATGTCTTCAGGAAGCGGAGCCGAGAATGTCATTTCCTCCCCAGTCATCGGATGAGGAAAGACAAGAGTCTCACTATGCAGTGCCTGCCGGTTCATCCGCTCATTCGTTCCGCCATATAACGTATCTCCGATGAGTGGGTAACCAAGATACTGCATGTGAACACGAATTTGATGGGTTCTCCCCGTTTCAAGTGCGAGCGTCACATCTGACATGTTCAACTCAGCGTCCACTGCTCGTACTGTAAAATGCGTCACAGCTTCCTGTCCAGTATCATCGACCATTCGCTCAATGATACTATCTCCTTTTCGGGCAATTTTTGCACAAATGGTTCCATGCTTTTCTTTGATCATGCCATGTGTAAACGCTCTGTATGTTCGTTTGACCGCTCCACTTTTCTGCGCTTTTGATAAAAGGCTGTGGGCAAAGCGATGCTTGGCCACAAGCATGACGCCAGATGTATCACGATCAAGACGATTCACTAAATGAACTGTCAGCCGAACAGACTGCTCTGCATAATGGTGCAATAACCCATTTGCAATACTATACTCTGGGTGCTCCCGAGAAGGAATGGACGGAATATATGGCCTTTTATTCAGCACAAGGACATGCTCATCCTCAAATAAAATATCAAGCGGAATCGGAGCAGGCTTTAGCCCTTCACTCACTTTTTCCTCTGGGAATAAAATGGTGAGCCTGTCTCCATTATGCAGCTTGTATCTCACAGTCACATGCTCTCCATTAATGAGGAGATCACCGCCATCAAATTTAATATCTGTCAGCATTCTTTTCGAAATACCAAGATCTATTAAATAATCCTTTAAAAGCAGCCCCTCTTCTTTGGCTGTCATGGTTTTGTTTAACGTAAAGTATTCCAGCGAGAACGACCTCTTTCTTATTCTCCTTTTCCGATAAAGGAATCTTGCACCCTTTTCCAAAACGGAAATGGTCTAAATCGGGCAAAACGGACATTCTCGTCTGCTACCCGGCATTGAATGGATTTGACGTCCTTATGAAGCAGCGTCAAATGATCAATGGTTACCTGAAAATCGACATCATTCCTCGGTTTAATGACACAAGTATGATGGTCTGGTAAAATCAGCGGCGAACCGACCGTTCGAAACACTCTGTTGTTGATGGAAGCCATTTCTGCCAGCTGAATGGCTCTAATGGAAGGGTGAATAATGGCGCCCCCAAGTGCTTTATTATAGGCTGTACTGCCAGACGGTGTAGACAGACAAAGACCGTCACCTCTGAATGTTTCAAACAGCTGACCCCTAATTTCAACATCTGCCACTAGTGTCCCTTCCATACTCTTAATCGTACATTCATTCATGGCTAAATATTTCTCTTCTCTGCCGCCGTCGTTGTATCTGACAATGACTTCTAAGATCGGATATTCCACAATGTGATAAGGCGTTTTCGCAATAGCTAAGACGAGTTTTTCAATTTCACTTGGCACCCAGTCAGCATAAAAACCAAGATGACCTGTATGAACACCGACAAAAGCTGTTTCATTCAGGCGGTCACTATAACGGTGAAACGCATAGAGAAGGGTGCCGTCTCCACCAACCGTAATGACAAGATCTGGTTCCTCTTCATTGAGTTCCATCCCGAAATCCAATAAGTAGGTCTGAATTTTATTTTTGAGTGTATCAGATACAGAATTCCCTTTAGAAGAAACTGCAAATTTCATTAATTCTTCTCCTTTTCCACCTTGCTGCTATGAGTGGGCAGCTTCATATTTGATCAAGCACAGGCTCAGCTATCGTTTTTCTTTTTCCGGGAAAATGCTACTTGTGCTTCTTGAATTTCCCCTCTAATTTCAGACATCTCATCATCAAGAAGAGACGCTGCCTCAGAAGCTCTTTGAAGGCGCAGCTTGACTTTCTCCGGGATATTCCCGCTATATTTATAATTCAGAGAATGCTCAATCGTCGCCCAAAAATTCATCGCAAGTGTACGAATTTGGATTTCGACAAGGAGCTGCTTCTCTCCGTTGATCGTTTGCAGCGGATATAACACAACAAGGTGGTACGAACGGTATCCGCTTTCTTTATGCTCTGCAATATAGTCGCGTTTATCAACAACCACGAAGTCTTTTCGTGACTGGAGCATTTTTTTCACGACTTGTATGTCTTCTACAAACTGGCACATAATGCGAAGCCCAGCAATATCCTGCATCGTTTCAATTTCATGCATTGGAATATCTTTACGCTTTGCCTTTTCTAATATGCTGGCAACGGGTTTCACTCGGCCTGTGACAAATTCTACTGGTGAATGGTCATCCTCGAATTCATACAGCTTTCGAATGCCTTTTAGTTTCACTTTTAATTCTTCGACTGCTTGTTTATACGGTGCGAGGAATTGATCCCATTGTTTTTTGTCCATGAAACTTCCCCCAATTCCATATACCTAATTATTTCAGAGGAATGTGCTCTTCACTTTCTCTTCCATATCTCCGTAATTGGCATTGTCTTTAATATTGTCGATTAAATAGTGTAATTCTTGATGAAGCTGAATGAGTTCTAACGAATGTCCTCCTGCTGCCAAATAGACAGGGATATCAAGTGTCATTGCTTCTTTTAATGGAGCCCATGTATGTTCTCCTAAGATAAGATATGAGAAGGACTCCTCATTTTCAAGTATGTAAACGAACGCAAAGTGATCAGAATCAACAAGCATTTGTCCTGATGCTTTTGCTTTTTGGATTTGCTCTTCTGACTTGGTCGTCAAAATCAGCCTGTCTTCTTTTAAAGTTGCTTCTGCGATTTCAATTCGGTTTTGCATCATGATCTCCTTTACAACAAAGTACAGCTTTATTTTATCATATCAAGTTCAATATTGATAAAACGAACTTTTTAAGAAAATCCTATTTTCTTCTTATAAATGACACTTTCACGTCATTTTCCATTGATTTTGGCACAAACGGAAAGAGAAACAATAGATAAAAACAGTCTTTTACATGATGAACATACTTCATGTACAATAATCATATTTCCTCTAAATGAAAGGTTGATGTCAAAATGGCACAGGAAATCGAAATAGAACTAAAGCAATTATTAATGAAAGAAGAATTTGAACAGTTGAAACAACATTTTCAATTGAAGGATTCTGATTTTCACACACAAACCAACTATTACTTTGATACACCTCAATTTGATATAAAATCTCAATTCGCTGCATTAAGAATGAGAGAAAAAGACGCTCAGTGGGTTCTCACGTTAAAGGAACCACACGAAATAGGCTTGCTCGAAACCCACCAAACGATCGCTCCTCCTTCAAGCCTTGACGATTTTCAGCTACCAGAAGGTGAAGTGGCTGACAGGCTTGACCATCTGAACATTCAAAAGGATCAAATTGTGTATTTTGGTTCACTTGAAACGTCAAGAGCTGAAAAAATGATCAAAGAAGGCTTAATTGTTTTGGATCACAGCCGATATTTAACAGTAGAGGACTATGAACTTGAATTTGAAGTGAGCGACCTGGAAATCGGACAAGCCGCTTTCTCCGCATTGCTCCAACAATTCAAAATCCCTGTACGAAACACGAAAAACAAAGTCGTACGTTTTTATGAAGAGAAAATGAAAACACAGAATAGATGAATTCCTTGAAGGAGGAACATGATGAACGTCAATCAACTTCAATCCTTTATGCAGCTCCAAGCGCTTAAAACGTTACAATCAGAACCTGGCCAAACGCAAATGCCGGGTGGCCAAGAATCGAATGCACAAGCTTCATTTCAGTCACTGCTGCAAGATTTTTTAGGCGGATCAGAATTATCACGCCTGCCGCTTTCTATTTCTGCATTTATGGGAACGGACCCATCAACGGCTCCGAACACGCAATATGCGCGTACAAACCCATACTTATCTGCTATCTCTGGCGGTGAACAGCTTCAAGCTCAACCTTCATATGCGAATGACGCTCAATTGAATACAGCGAATGGTATTGGGAATGTCTTAAACAACAGCTACACGCCGCCGCTTCAAAAGGCTGTTTCAAGCGGCTCATCTTCAAAAGAAATTAATCAAATTGTGTCACAAATGGCTCAAAAACATGGTGTTCCAGAAAAGCTGATTCATGCAGTCATCAAGCAAGAATCCGGCTATCGTACGAATGCAGTCAGCCATGCAGGCGCACTTGGCCTCATGCAGCTCATGCCATCCACTGCTAAGTCACTTGGCGTGAATAATGCCTTTGATGCGGCCCAAAACATCGAGGGTGGCACGAAGTATATAAAACAAATGCTTCAGAAATATAATGGAGATGTCTCACTCGCCTTAGCTGCTTACAATGCAGGCTCAGGAAATGTGGATAAATACGGCGACATTCCACCATTTAAAGAAACACAAAATTATGTAAAGAAAATCACAGCACAATATTTCGCTTAAACCGAAGAGAATAACCTCTTCGGTTTTTTGTATGACGCTTTTCACCCTTTTTTGACTGAATGTGTTATGATATGGTCAATTGATCACGGAACCCGCCTCTCCCCTTATTTCCAATAGACCAAAGCGGTTTGTTTGTGGAATTGAGTTGAGGTTGTTAAAATAAGTACACAAGAATAGAAACAATCAAATAGAACAAACTGAATATCACTTTTGAAATAAATGAATTTGCAATAGGGTGTGTCATCCTATTAACTACGAGTAAAAGGAGTAGTCAACATGGTACAATCGTTTAACGCACCTTACGAAGCGGTTGGAGAGGAACTTCTATCGCAACTTGTTGATACTTTTTATGAAAATGTAAAGTGTCATCCTTTGCTTCATCCTATTTTCCCGGATGACTTAAAAGAAACAGCAAGAAAACAAAAACAGTTTTTAACGCAATATTTAGGCGGACCCCCGCTTTATACAGAGGAGCATGGACACCCTATGCTACGGGCGAGACATCTCCCTTTTCCGATTACTGAGGAGCGGGCTGACGCATGGCTTGAATGCATGGAGGATGCAATGGATCAAGTAGGATTAACCGGCGATATTCGTGACTTTTTATTTGAGCGGCTTTCTTTAACGGCTCGTCATATGGTCAATCAAACACGTGAAAAGGATGGACGATCTTGAGCTGCAATACGCATGATCAATATTTCTCACACTGTCACGGACATCCTCAAAAGCCGATTGAAATCTATGTATTCATTGACCCTCTAAGTCCAGACTGCTGGTTATTAGAGCCATCCATTAAAAAATTGAAAATGAAGTACGGCCGTTTTTTCACTTTACGAACGGTGACAAGTTCTAGTATTAATGCATTGAATCGAAAACGAAAAAAGCATTTACTGACCGAAGCATGGGGGAAATTTGCGACCAAAACTCAGACTAAAAAAGAACAAATGCTGTCTGAACAAATTGTAACTTCACCCTACCTCGCCGCGCTTGCATTAAAAGCGGCTGAACTTCAAGGCAGAAAATGCGGAATGAAATTTCTTCGTCTCATTCAAGAATCACTTTTTTGTCATCAGCAAGATGTCACAAGTGAACATGTGCTACTAGAAAATGCAAAAAGCGCTGGACTAGACATCGAGGAATTTCAGCGCGATATTCATTCTCAAAGTGCTGTCAAAGCACTAAAATGTGATATGAAAATTGCCGCTGAAATGGACGTTTCTGAGCTTCCGACCTTTGCCTTTTTTAATACAGTAAACGGAGATGAAGGATTAAAAATTTCAGGTGCGTACTCTTATGATGTATACGAGGAAATCCTTTTTGAAATGATTGGTGAAAACCCAACTCCTTCAGAACGACCTCCAATTGAATGGTTTATTGCTTACTTTCAATTTGCATCTGCTAAAGAAATTGCGGTCGTTTATGACTTGACACTTGATGAAGTTGAACGAGAAATGAAAAAGCTGGCTTTCGCTAAAAAAGTCGAACGTGTCCAAGTGCATCAAGAAATGTTTTGGCGCTATAAAGAAGATGAACATCATTCAGATCTTGATGTCTATCGTTGTGAGAATGAACATGGGTGCTGACCCATGTTTTTTCTTTACCCCCAAAAGAACATTTGTTCTTTTTCAAACCACGAAGAAACCGCGCCGGGATAAGCGCGGTTTCACTATGTCTTAACGACAACAAAGGGGATGGGAGAAATTTTTCACGGTCAAACAAAGGGGTAATGTTTGTATGTGATTAATTTCACATCTGTAGTATATCAAATTTTGTCGACTTATGACAACAGATATACTATATGTTCATATTTTTGTCACAAAACATAAGAGGGTTGTCACTTTCATATAGTGAAAGTAACGAAAAAATGGAGGGATCTGCATGCGCAGCACAACCATTGGACTTGTTTCCATTGGCTTCTGTTTCTTTTTAAATATATTAGGCTTAATGAAAATGCTTCCTCTTTATCTCACATCACCACTCTTATTTGCTGCAATCCTTTTTACACTTTATCGAATGAACCACAGGAAGACCTTTAAGGGATTTAAAGGTTGATGAGAAGAAGCGGGCCTCTAAATGGAGAGGTCTTTTTTTATGAGAAAAAAACTCCTGTCAAAAGATGAGTTTGCACTCACACGTCTGACAGAAGTCTTTTCATTACTCACCCGTTTTAGAGATGAGCTCTTCCATTTCTTTTAATTTTTCTTCAAACAATTGACATGCTGCTTCGATTGGTTCTTTGGAAGCCATATCAACACCTGCTTTTTTCAGCACATTAATTGGGTAATCAGAGCTACCTGCTTTAAGGAAGTCTGTGTAGCGCTCCACCGCAGGTTTTCCTTCTTCTAAGATTTGTTTGCTTAATGCCTGTGCAGCACTATAGCCTGTTGCATATTGATAAACATAATAGTTGTAATAGAAGTGAGGGATTCTCGTCCATTCTAGTCCAATTTCTTTATCCACAACCATACCGTCTCCAAAATACTTCTTATTCAGGTCGTAATAAAGATTCGTCATGAATTCTGGTGTTAAAGCCTCTCCTTCTTGTGCTTTCACATGAATGAGATGCTCAAACTCAGCAAACATCGTCTGTCTGAATACCGTTCCTCTAAACCCTTCTAGCAAGTGATTTAGCACATACAAACGCTGCTTTTTATCATCTAGATGATTCAGCAAATATTCGCCTAGTAACGCTTCGTTTGTCGTGGAAGCTACTTCAGCTACAAAGATGCTGTAGTTTCCATACGGATATGGCTGGTGCTTTCTTGTATAGTAGCTGTGGACAGAGTGCCCAAATTCATGAGCCAGTGTAAATAAATTATCAATATTATTTTGCCAGTTCATAAGGATATATGGATTTGTGCCATAGCTTCCAGATGAATACGCACCGCTACGTTTTCCTTTATTCTCATAAACGTCTACCCAGCGATTATTGAGTCCCTCTTTTAATACAGAGACATAATCTTCTCCTAATGGCGCTAACCCTTTTAGCATATAATCCTTAGCTTCATCGTAGGTTAGCTTCATTCCAGCATCTTTTACAAGTGGCGTATACAAGTCATAATTGTGCACTTCATCAAGCTTTAACACCTTTTTACGTAATTCAATATAACGGTGTAGTAACGGTAAATATTGATGAACAGTATCAATAAGATTGTCATATACTTCTTCTGGAATACTGTTTCGAGATAGTGCTGATTCTCTTGCCGATTTATAATTTCGTACTTTTGCATAAAAATTATCCTTTTTAATCGAACCGCTCAGTGTCGAAGCAAGCGTGTTTTTATACTGATCATACGTTTTATACACAGCTTTAAAGGCATTCTTTCTCACTTCACGGTCATCACTGTTTAAAAATGTGATGAAGTTGCCATGGGTAATTTTCTTTTCTTCCCCATTTTCATCCTTTACAGAAGGGAACGAAATATCAGCATTGTTAAACATACTAAAAGTAGTAGATGAAGTTGAGAGAGGTTCAGATGCCTCAGCTAATAAGGCCTCTTGCTCCTCACTTAGGATATGCGGACGTTCTTTATTAATTTCTTCAAGAGCATGAGAATACAGTTTTAATTCTTCTTTTTCCAAGATAAACTGCTGCAATTTATCTTCTTGAATCGATAAAATCTCTGGAACAATATAAGCAGAGGTACTAGAGAGCTGTGTAAATAAATTCGATGCTTTATCATTCAGCGCTTGAAATGATGAATTCGTTGTATCCTCATCGTATTTCATGTGCGCATATGTATAAAGCTTACCAAGCTTTTCAGAAAGCTGATCCTGAAAGGTTAGGGCTTCATACAGTACATCAGCAGAATGAGCGAGCTTGCCTTTAAATTGAGCGAGCTTAGGAATTTCTTTTTTGACCGCTTCAAATTCCTTATTCCATGCATCGACGCTTTCAAAAATATCTTCAAGTCGCCATTTGTTTTCTTCTTTTACTTCGCTTCTGTCCGGTAAATGGTTGTTATTGCTTTCTGAAGTCATATGAATCCCCCTTGCATAAGTTGTGTTAAACCAACCTTTCGGAAAGTGAAAGAAATTGGTGTTGTATTTATCTTCTTTGTTTTGAACTATATTTGTCAAATCATATGCAGAAATAAATACCAAACAGACTAAAAAAATGAGAAAAAAGCGTTTCTTTCTATTCAATCGCAGCACCACCTTTTTCTTATCATGATCAAAGTGGGCATGAAACATGCTAATGAAATAAGAAAGCATCTCGTTTGAACGCTTCATCTACTGTTTGTATCGGCATTTGTTTTGACGCTACTTCATAATTACCCTCTTTCGTCATGTGCAAAAACCCTTGTCTGACAAGCGCATGTACATATGATGTGATGACCTCTTTTAATTCTTCTATTGAAACATCGCCATAACGAAGCTTTACTTCTTTCATCTGGATACACCGCTTGATTTCTTTCATCAGCAGCTGAATCGTTACTGGACTGCTTCCTTTTTTTCTTATCATCCAATCATATAGACACCCCTGCCAGACATAAACAGGGCTTGTAAAGATGTACGCTTCTCGTAGCGGGATAAATAATTCAGCAGGGAGAAAAGGGAAAGCTGTTTGATGATGCTCATAAAAAACGTCTCTTAATCGTTTGCTTTCATTTGATAAAATACGAGGAGGTCGCTGCCTAAATTGCTGTATACATCTTAGCCATTGTTTTGAGACCGTGCTCTTGCTTGAGGGCTGCGAAAGGATATCTGAAAATTGGCGGTATGCTGTTGGCGATCTGACAGTCATGGCGGCACATATTTTTGTTGGTTGAAATACAAGGAATTGAGCAAGATGGATGAATCGATTCTGATGCGGACAGTAAAAAATCAGACTCCCTTTCTGTGATTCCCTCAACATTCCCCAATGAATCGAGGAGAAGGAAAAGAGCTGGGCAGATTTTCGCTTTAAACGATTTGCTCCTATGATCCATATAGGGAAGTGCCCTGCTTGACGGAGTCCTGCTGTCCTTTTACGGAGCTCTTGCCGTGAAATATTTGAACATTGATATTCGATGGCATAGCTTGTTCCTCCAATAGAGACGGCCACGTCAGGACGCTGATGAACCTTTGACACATACTTTTCAAGCACCGGTTTATGCCCAAGCCGCTGAAGCCAATTCATAATAGCTTCTTTTCCCGCCTGATGATAAGCCGTCTCGCCTGAGGCTAGTGGACATGCAGTGAGCTGTTTATGTGCAAAATGATAGACACGTTGTTCACCAAGCTTTAATTGCACTTCTTCCCTGCATTCTGGGCAGTAAAACTTGCACGTCGTCCTGACATGCTCTAGCCGGTTTTTAGATAAATGATGTGTAATACGAATAAGCTTTCCATTATCCATGATCGCTGTATTCATTCAGTTCGCCCCTTAGTCTTTGATGACCGTATTATAGCTTTTTCGTCTATAAGAGAGCGAATAGGCAAAATGAACTTTTGTTGTGTGAAAATATAATTTTACTGATGTTTTCTTGAGGAAAATGAAAAAACCCCCTGATAAAAAGGGGGAAAATACAATCTTTATAGTAATGGCGATAATAATCTTGCTGTTGATTCAAAGAGTCTGATCCTTAACGGTCTCTTTGCAAATTCTTCTGGGACAATCTCGTGCGACTGCTCTAAATCACCTAAAAAGTCGTTCACAAGCTTCTCAGTGCTTTTCGTTTTATAGAGGAAGGCATTTACTTCAAAATTCAAATGAAAGCTTCTCATATCCATGTTGGCCGTTCCTATCGAAGCCAACTCGCTATCCACAATGATAAATTTACTATGCATAAAGCCTTGATCATATTCATACACCTTTGCCCCTGCTTCTAAAAGCTCCGGAAAGTATGAACGGGACGCATGGAAGACGATCCGTTTATCTGGATTCTTCGGTGCAATAATCCGTACGTCTACTCCACTTAATGCAGCAATTTTCAGTGCAGACAAAATATCATCATCCGGCACAAAATATGGTGAAGCGATCCAAATAGACTTTTTGGCAGAGATAATCATGGAGAAAAAGAGATTTTTAATGACTTCCCATTGTTTATCAGGACCACCAGCGATCATTTGTACACCTTCTGTTGTGCTTTCAAGGTGACTGAAATCTTTAAAGTAGTCCACACCTGCGCATCTTTCATTCGTCATATAGTACCAATCCTGCATGAAAATCTGCTGCAGATCACGAACAGCTTCACCTTTAATCATCAAATGCGTGTCACGCCAAAATCCATATTGTCTGCTTCTACCCAGATATTCGTCTCCAATGTTCAGCCCGCCAACAAACCCAACTTCTCCATCAATCACGACAATTTTTCGGTGATTTCGGAAATTGATTTTATTATTTAACAGGGGTAGTCTCACAGGTAAAAATGGAACGATCTGAACGCCAGCTTTTTCGAGGTCAGCAATATATTGACGTGAAAGCTTTAAGCTTCCTACATCGTCATATAAAAAGCGTACAATCACGCCGTTTTTCGCTTTATCAATGAGAATATCTTTTAATTCTTGTCCAAGGTCATCATGGCGGAGAATATAATATTCTAAATGAATGTGATGTGTCGCTTTTTTGATTTCTTCAAATATATGAGAAAATGTTTCTTCTCCGTTCGTCAGGACTTTAGAGGACGTGCGATACGTAATAGGGGTATGTCCAAGTCTGTGGGCCAGCTTAAATAAGAGCTGCTGATGATCACCCATATGCGTCATCTTCTCAATCGCTTCTCTATGAATATGCTCATCTTCCTGGATTAACTGTTCGTCTAGAATCGCTTTCTTTTCAAACAGCCTGCGCTTTTTGATATTGCGTCCAAAGAAAATGTAGAACAAAAAACCGAATAACGGAAAGCTGCCGAGCAGGACAAGCCACGTTATCGTTTGAGATGGATTTCGGTTTTCCAAGAATATGACAAACCCGATGAAGATAATCGATAAAGTGAATAGAACACTGACAGAACTTAATACACTTACCGCTAAATCACCGGCAATTAATTGAATGACTAAATAAGCACCTATCGTAATGATAAGAAAAAATAGAACTTTGACTAAATTTCTCATTTCATTTTCTCCTTGCCGTTCTCTTTATTTACCTATTCATTCAGATAAAAAAGCCGATTCCTCTATAGAAATCGACTTTTGTTGGTTACGAGAAGTGCTGTTGAATCGTTTCAAGGGCATTTCCTTCGATAATCAGCTGACCGTATTCTTTCAGTCTGTAAATGCTGACCACTGATTCATGAGCATATTCAAGCAAAATGCTGAGCTTATTCTCCACTTGCTCATCTGACAAATCCTCGTGGAAGTCAACATATAGATAATAACGGTTTTCAAACGAATATAAACTTGTGGTAAAATCCTGCATATTTAATTGAGAAAGTGCAATCAAATCTTCAAAGTCATCCATTTTCAACACAAATTGAAGTTGAAGTTTTTTGTCCTTCTCATTATGGTCTTCTTGATCCTGCTCTTCTTTTTGAAAATCATCAAGCAGGGCGTCTAGACTTTCTTCATCTGTTTGATCTTTTTTATCTTCTGGAATCGGCAATTCGAGCTTTTGTCCATCTTTAGAAAGTTGGGCTTTCGTCACGACAATTTCAAGACCTTTGTCAAGTGCCTGCACTTGAATCCAAAGTGGTCCCTCAACTGCAAATTCTTCTTCTTCGTGCACTTCGTCCATTACTTCCCAAAACAGCTCTTCACTGCGTTCGCGATTATACCAAATCTCTTCACGGTCGAATCCGCGGTCTTCAATATCACCGTAGGAAATATAAAATTTCACTGTATGTTCATTAATTCTTTCGATTTCCATTTTGCCAACCTTCCCTTCTATATAAGATGTTGAAGGGACATACAAGCTCCCAATTAATAGTACTTTACTACACTTTACCCGTTCCGTCTACATGTTAACCTTTTAAAGAATTGAGGTATTGCTTCGTACTGTCTATTTTATGATAAAACATGAATAAAAGAAATAAAAACGCATTTTTTGCAGAGAAAACTTACAGAAACATATATTTGAATTGTCTTCATATATTGGTTGTACGAGCTCTATTAGACATGAGGTGAAATGGATGGAAACAGAGTGGATCATATCCTTACTGATGATTATTGGCATCGATCTGATTTTAGGCGGAGATAACGCGTTGATCATTGCGATGGCTAGCCGCAGCTTGTCAAATGACAAACGCAACAAGGCCATATGGATCGGCACACTTTTGGCAGTGCTGATGAGAATAACAATGACAGGTGCCGCAGTTTATTTATTGACCATCCCTTATTTGCAATTTATCGGCGGACTTTTTCTCCTTTATATAGGATACAATTTGTTAATTGAACAAAAGAAAGAATCGATTCGCATTAAAAGCAGCGGCTCCCTTTGGCGTGCAGTTCAGACCATTGTGATTGCCGACCTCTTTATGTCACTTGATAATGTGATTGCAGTTGCAGGGGCAGCAAAAGGCAACATGCTGCTGACTGCTTTCGGACTGATGATTTCAGTACCGATTATTATTTGGGGAAGTAAGCTGATTCATGCCGCTTTAACCAAATTCCCGTTTCTTTTATACGGAGGAAGTGCTCTTTTGGCTTTTACTGGCGGTGAAATGATTGTTCGTGATGTGAAATTGAATGAATTTATGGCACAGCATGCGACTCTTGAATTGATGCTTCCATTTTTAACGGTCGTCATGGTCATTTTAGCCAGCCTGTTTTACGAACAAACGGCTGAAAACAAATAAAAAAAGCTGCCAAATGATCGGCAGCTTTTCGTTTTTTCTATTAGTTAGCAAGTCGCTGAGCTTCTCTGAGTTGGAATGTACGAACCGTTCTTGGAAGGAAACGTCTAATTTCATCTTCATTGTAGCCAACTTGTAGTCTTTTTTCATCCAAGATGATTGGACGTCTTAAAAGACCTGGATGCTCATTGATTAGTTTATACAATTGTTGAAGAGGCATTGTCTCAACATTCACATTTAGCTTTTGGAATACTTTTGAACGTGTTGAGATAATTTCATCTGTACCGTCTTCAGTCATTCGAAGAATTTCTTTGATTTCATCGATTGAAAGAGGCTCTGAAAAGATGTTTCTCTCTTGATACGGAATATTGTGCTCTTCTAACCACGCTCTTGCTTTTCTACATGATGTACAGCTTGGTGATGTGTATAATGTTACCATAAATCTTCACTCCTCAATTTGTAGAATGAATATTGATCTGTATTCTTAAATTAAAATTGTTCTAAATAAGTAATCTTTATAGTGATTATACTATAAAAAAGTAAGTGTGAACAGATTTTCTTGCAATTTTTGTGACAAAAACTAGACAATTTCATTCATTTTGTGTGCTACTTAATGTCTGAACATTCTCATTTAGTCGAGATGATCGAAAATATTTTTTTGTTTTCTATTTTCAATGACCTTCAATACATCATCAACATCCTCATACGACTGCCCATACCATTCTTCATCTTTATACGTATGGATTCGTTCATAGGTCTTCCTCATAGCCTCCATCATTTCTTCCTCATTATCTATAAGAGGCGACCAATAAAGGATTTCCATGCGGTTCACTTCATTTGTTGCAAGTGACCTGCGTTTATAACCGATTGATTCTGCATGCTTAAAGTGCTCTCTTTGGTAAAACTTTAGGCGTTTTGCAGTATCTGCATCATCTTCATCTACAGGCTCAACCTCAAGCAAGATCGGTTTCTTTTTTTCCTTCAGCTTATGAATGAGCTTTGATCCGAGGCCTTCACCTCTTGCATCTCTGGAAACAAATAAATAATCAATAAAGATGAAATGATCAAATTCGGCGTACATCATCACATGATGAGGTCCTTCCTCCTTATGATAAACATCACTTCTTTCCTTTAATAAAGCTTCCATATGCTCTTTTGACTTCATTTCTTCTATCGGGAAGTATTCACTGAGCTTTTCATACCAATTCATGGATCCGCTCCTTATGATATCGTTAAGAACCACTTCCTTAGATATTCCCGATTTCCTGCTATTTAAACGCCTGTACTAGTAAGACGCAGAAAAGTCTCCTCTAGTTTCACTTTTTTTCAAACAACAGAAAAAAGTTTTATATCGAACGATTCATGAGTAATTGAAAACAGACGAATAGGGTGAGTGTCATCCCAGTTTGGAACATGATGAAATAAAGATACTTCCTGCGACGTGCTTCCTCTTTCTGTTTACTTGTTTTCTGGTAAAGCATATATTCCACGGAAAAAGACACGACGCCAATGAGCACCATAAATATGAGCATCCACTGTCCTCCATTTGGCTTTCTCAAAAATGACGTTGAAAAAAGCATGAATACAATGAGAAAGTGAAAAAATGAATAGCGAAACGTCTTCCATATCGACATATGATTTCCTCCTAGAACCCGCTTGTTGTTAACTAGAAATTACCATCATCTCGTTTTTTTGTAAAATAAAAAAAGAAGCACTGACATAGCAGCGCTTCTTCCTTCTTATGATTGTTTTGCCTGAAGCTCTTTGAATTCTTCCTCTGTGCAGCTCACAAAGTGGCCTGGTTTCACTTCACGGAACTCAGTGTTCGTTCCTTTGTGAACAGATGGATCATACTTGATTCGTTTGCGGTTACGCTCATAATCTGGATCTGGAAGCGGAATCGCAGATAGTAATGATTTTGTATATGGATGAAGCGGGTTTTCGTATAATTCATTCGCTGGTGCCAGCTCTACCAATTTCCCGAAATACATTACGCCAATACGATCGCTGATGTATTTTACCATGGACAGGTCATGGGCAATGAATAAGTACGTTAAGCCTTTTTCTTCTTGAAGCTCTTTCATTAAGTTGACGACCTGTGCTTGAATCGACACATCTAATGCAGAGATTGGTTCATCCGCAATGATGAAATCTGGTTCAACTGCTAATGCACGGGCAATCCCGATACGCTGCCTTTGACCACCAGAGAATTCATGCGGGTATCTGTTAGCATGCTCTTTGTTCAAGCCAACAGTTTCAAGCAATTGGTACACGCGCTCTTTTCGTGCTTGCTTTGTTTTTGCTAGGCCATGAATGTCGATGCCTTCTGCAATGATGTCTTCAACTTTCATTCTTGGATTGAGAGAGGCATATGGATCCTGAAAGATCATTTGCATTTTTCGATTAAATTGCTTCAGATCAGTAGTCGATTTTTTATCATGAACATTCTGTCCATTAAAAATAACCTCACCATCTGTTGCATTATACAAACGTATGATACTTCTTCCAGTAGTAGATTTTCCGCAACCAGATTCACCTACTAGCCCCAATGTTTCCCCTCTATAAATATGGAAGCTAACATCATCAACAGCTTTTACTTCATTTGGTTTGCCCACATTAAAATATTGCTTAAGATTATTCACCTGTAAAATAACATCTTTTTCACTCAATGTGATCCCCCCCTTTTTGCGCTTTAAATTGTCGCATTCTTTGCTTAATCGATTCAGGAGGTTCTACTTTTGGTGCATTAGGGTGTAATAGCCATGTAGCTGCATAATGCGTTTCTGACACTTGATATAAAGGCGGCTGCTGTTCAAAATCGATTTTCATCGCATATTGATTTCTAGCAGCAAACGGGTCACCTTTTGGAGGATTTAGCAGGTCTGGCGGCGTACCAGGTATAGCAAATAATTTCTCCTCTTTTGCGTCCAGACTAGGCATAGAACTTAATAATCCCCAAGTATAAGGATGCTGTGGGTTATAGAAAATCTCATCAACTGTACCAATCTCAACAATTTGACCACCATACATAACCGCTACACGATCAGCTACATTCGCAACGACCCCTAAATCATGCGTAATAAAGATAATCGATGTTTCAATTTTCTTTTGTAGATCCTTCATCAGTTCTAAAATTTGCGCTTGAATTGTAACATCTAACGCTGTTGTCGGCTCATCTGCAATTAATATTTTAGGATTACAAGCAAGAGCAATTGCCACCACAACCCTTTGTCTCATACCCCCTGAAAATTGATGAGGATATTGCTTAAATCTTTGTTCAGGTTTTGGAATACCTACAAGGCGGAGTAGTTCAAGCGCTCTTTTTCTAGCTTCTTCTTTACTAGCATTTTGATGTTTTAAAATTGGTTCTATAATTTGTTTGCCAATTGTCATCGTAGGATTTAAAGAGGTCATTGGATCTTGAAAGACCATTGCAATATCTTTCCCACGTATTTTTTGCATTTGTTTATCAGAAAGTTTTGTTAAATTTTTGTCTTGAAACAAAATCTCGCCTTTTTTCACTTCAGAGTTAGATTTAGGAAGCAACCCCATGATTGATTTTGAAGTAACCGATTTTCCTGAACCCGATTCTCCAACAATGGCAAGCGTCTCGCCTTTCTTTAATTCAAAATTCACACCTCTTATCGCCTTGACTTCACCAGCAAACGTGTGAAATGAGATATTTAAATCATTTACTTTTAGAATGGTTTCTTGTTTATTCATCATCATCACCGTCCCGTACTAATCTTTCATTTTTGGATCAAGTGCATCTCTCACACCGTCGGCAACAAGGTTAAAGACGATCATGATAACACTAATGATAATTGCTGGATAAACCATTTGATATGGGAAAGCAATCATTGATTTAAATCCGTCTTCAATTAACGTCCCTAGTGAAGCTTGTGGCTCTTGGAGGCCTAAACCAATAAAACTTAAGAATGCTTCGAAGAAAATTGCACTAGGAATGGTGAACATTGTATTAATAATCATCACACCTGTTAAGTTTGGCAACATGTGTTTAAAGATAATTTTAAAGTTGCTTAATCCCAAAGTTCTAGCGGCTAGTACATATTCCTGTTCTTTCAGCTTCATGACTTGGGCTCGTACAACCCTGGCCATACTGATCCACCCGGTAATACTTAGAGCAATAATAATTGGAATAATCCCTGGCTTTAAGACGAGAATCATTAATATGACAACGATCAAGTTGGGAATACCCATTAGAACCTCTAAAACACGTTGCATCGCATTATCAATTTTTCCGCCAAAATAACCAGAAATAGCACCATAAGCAACACCAATAATTAAATCGATCACAGCTGCAACAACAGCAATAAGTAGTGAGATTTGAGTTCCTTTCCACACACGTGTAAATAGATCTCTCCCAAGATTATCCGTACCAAACCAGTAGTAATGATCAATTCCTTTTTGTTCATAAGGATTGACCACATCACCACTTTTCAGCGTTCTTTCCCCAGTAAATGGAAGGAAACTAACATGCTCTAATCCTTGGATTCGAGGTGGTAGGTTCGCTTCAGACGTTGTCTGAGTACTAAAATCTTTACCACTAATTAACGGTCCGACGATAGCCATGAATACAATTAAAAATAAAATCACTAAACTTACAACTGCGGCTTTATTCTTTTTGATTCTAAGCCATGCGTCTTGCCAATAATTCAGACTAGGTTTTTCAATTTTTTCAGCAGAAAATGTATCAACACCAGCGGGCTCAAATAGACTTTTATCAATTTTTTCTTCTTGCTGTTTCATCATTTGTTACCCCCTGCTACACGAATTCTCGGATCGATAATTCCATATAGAATATCGACAATAAATACAACCACAACAAAAAGAACGGCGAATAAAATGGTTGTTCCCATAATAACTGGATAGTCATTTACAGTAATTGCTTTAACAAACTGCTCACCAATTCCAGGAATTGAGAAGATTTTCTCTATTACGAGAGACCCCGTCATTAAACTAACAGTTAGTGGACCAAGAACTGTAACAACAGGGATCAACGCATTTCTCATTGCATGCTTAAATGCTAATTCGAAATAGCCTGCTCCTTTGGCCTTTGCTAGTAAAATATAGTCTGTCTCAAGAACTTCAACCATTTCTGTTCGCATAAAGCGTGCACAAATGGAGATAGGGAACATAGCTAATGCTATTGTGGGCAAAATTGTATACTCGAATCCATTCCAAAATTGAGTTGGTAGTAATCCCAATTTCACCGCAATAAAGTATTGAAGTAATCCCGCGAATACAAAACTCGGTATTGATTTACCGATAACTGCCAAGAAAGTAGCAGAATAATCTATCCATGTGTTCTGCCTTAAAGCTCCAACTACTCCCAAGAAGATACCAACAATCGTTCCTATAATAATCGCTTGAAGGCCTAGGACAGCAGATGGTCCTACTCGGTATGAAAGAAGTTCTGTTACGGAGGTATTGTTGAATTGGAATGAAACACCTAAATCTCCAGTGAATGTATTAATCAAGTAGTGAAAGTATTGAACTGGAATAGGCTGATCTAGCCCATATTTGGCATTAAGTACTGCTTGTTGTGCTTCTGACAATTTTTGAGCATTAACAAAAGGAGAACCCGGAATGAGTTTCATTAAGAAAAAAGTGATTGAAACAATGATGAAGAGGGTAACGACCATGAAGCCAACCCGTCTAATTAAGTATTTCAGCATACTTGCACCTCCTGATAAAACTGACTTTTCTGTATATTTCGACATATTTCTTTCAGTGAAAAAGAGAGTATATTCAGAGAATACACTCTCTTTTCTATAAGATTGTTAATTATCCTTCAATTTTCATCCATTTGTAGCTGAATTCTGGTCCAACCTTGTGAATGACAAACCCTTTAACTTTGTTACTAATCAGATAATTAGTTGCTCTCTGATAGATTGGTGAAAGTCCTGCGTCATCTTGTAGTAATACTTTTTCAGCTTCTTGTAAAGCTTTCCAGCGTTCTTCAGGTTTAGCAGCTAACTTACCAGATGCATCTTTTAAGAGTTGATCATATTTCTTATTAGAGTATCCCATGTGGTTGTTTCCGCCACCTGTGATAAATAAGTCAGAGAATGTGATCGGGTCAAGATAATCTGGGCCCCATCCAGCCATCTGTAGATCGTAATCCTCTTTCTTATCACGATCAATACGAGTAGCAAAAGGAACACTTTGAATATTAATATCTAAGCCAGGTAAAGTTTTCTCAAGCTGGTCTTTAATGAAAGCTCCGATTGTTTTAGCAGTCTCAGAATCATCACCTAAGTAATTAAGCGTTACTTTAGACGTTCCTAATTCTTTTAGACCTTTTTCGAAAAGTTTCTTAGCTTCATCTTTGTTTGTTTCTAAGTATTTAGGCATTCCATCGCGGAAGTCTTTTCCGTTTTCATCATGTACAAAGTCTTTTGGAATTTGATAGTTTGCAGCAACTGAACCATTCTGCAATACATCTTTTACAAACGCTTCTTTGTCAATTGCTGTTGCAATTGCACGACGAACATTTTCATTCTTTAATGATTTATTTCCTTGGTTCATTTTCAACCAGAACACAGTAGGTTCTAGTAATCTTTTCATTCGCTTATCACCCTCGTACTGAGAGATGATTGCAGGAGTTGATAACTTAGGTGTAATATCAGCTTCTCCAGCTTCGAATGCGTTAACTGCTGCTTGTGGATCTTTAGATACTTTAAAAGTAAGTTTTGTCATAGAGACGTTCTTTTTGTCCCAGTATTCTTCATTCTTTTTGTATTCCCAAGTTGTTGCTTGTGGTCCATCCCAAGAAGAAAGTTCATACGGTCCATTGTACACAAGGTTCTTTGCAGTTTTCGCATATTTATCACCTTGTTCTTTAACGAACTTTTCATTCACTGGATAGAAAGTTGGGAATGAAAGTAGAGATTGGAAGTAAGGAATTGGTTTTTCAAGTGTAATTTGCAATTCTTTATCGCTTACAGCTTTAATTCCTAGTTCGTCAGGCTTTGCTTTTTTGTTGTAAACCTTATCAGCATTTTTGATCTTACCAACCATCATATATGGGCCATACTCAGACTTTTGTTCTGGATCTAAAGCACGTTGCCAAGCGTAAACGAAGTCTTGAGCTTTAACTGGATCACCATTAGACCATTTGGCATCTTTTAGTTTAATGTTATAAACTGTTTTATCTTTGTTAGCTACTGGTTCGCCATCCGCCATACCAGGTACTAATTCTTCTTTATCATTGAATCGATACAAACCCTCAAAAACGTTATTCATAGTTGTGAAACTAATTGTATCACTTGCTTGGATTGTATCCATTGCAGGCATTTCCTGTGATTCTAAAATTGTAGCCTCTTGTTTTGAATCTTTGGATGCAGTGCCCTTGTCGCTACTTTGTTTACCTGAACATGCAGATACAAAAATAGTCAGCACCAATAAAAAAACTAAAAGCAGTGAAAATTTAGACTTTTTCATCTAGTTGTTGACCTCCCCTTCATAAATGAACTACAGGAACTATTATACTAGCAAATAAGTAATTGTGCATTCATTTTTTTAAGAAAATTTTCATATTTCGATGATTTTTTAATAAATTTATTAAAAAATTGAAACAAATTGGGTATTTCCCTTTAATTTTGTGATCTGAAATACCTAATCAGAAGTCATCCTGTCTATACATTTGGCAATCTTCATGATTCATTGTAAACTGATATCAAGAATTTTGTTAAAACAACTGCTTAATTCCTTGTTTCGTTTTTCTTATATAGTGAAAGTCTCGAATTAAATATTTTTATTGCTATTTTAGTACAGTAAAGTTTTAATGCACAGGAGTGATTGTTATCAGATTTTTTATTCTTTTAATTAGTTCTAATTGCCTTATATTTATTTTAAGTTTCATTTTTTATGGCCACTTCTCTCTCTTAAGTATGATTAACATCACTTTTTATTTAGCATCGATCACTTTGCTAATATGGTTATCGTTAATCACTTTAAAAAGTGGTTTTTTTGATCGAACAGCTTACAGCTTTCGAAAGGTATTTGATTCATTAAACAAGCAAAAGAGCACTATTGACGATGATTTAAACAAACATTTATCATCATCATTCCAAAGTAATTTTCCCTCCATGAAAATAATAGGTTTTAGCTTATTAATTGAAATGTTTATTCTGCTCTTCATTTATTATATATAGGCTTTGACTTTTGATTTTTGCTTCATTATAATGAATTCAATTATACTGTTGCGATGAAAAAGAAGAGTACATATATTCACCATTTATAGAGAGTCTGCGGCCGGTGTGAGCAGACAATGGCATATATGGAATGGGCTTTGGAGCAGCTAACCGAACACTTTTGAAAGTAAGTAGGCTTAGACGGAGCAGTCTCCGATATCAACGTCTTGAGTGATTTCCATGTGAAATAACAAGGGTGGTACCACGGTTCATTCGTCCCTTTTCTGTTGAAAAGTGACGAGTGGGCCTTTTTATATTGAAGAAAAGAGGTTTTAGTATGACAAAGAAGACAATTTTTTCAGGCATTCAGCCGAGCGGTTCGGTCACATTGGGGAACTATATTGGAGCGATGAAGCAATTTGTCGATTTGCAGCATGATTATCACGGCTATTTTTGTGTCGTCGATCAGCATGCGATTACAGTGAGTCAGGACAGGCTAGCTCTTCGCCAAAACATTAGAAGCTTAGCAGCTCTTTATTTAGCAGTTGGACTTGATCCAGAGAAGGCGACATTGTTTATCCAATCAGAGGTACCTGCTCACGCCCAGGCAGGATGGATGCTTCAATGTGTTGCTTATATTGGGGAATTAGAGAGAATGACTCAATTTAAGGATAAATCCGCTGGTAAGGAAGCGGTTGTTTCAGGACTATTAACGTATCCCCCATTAATGGCTGGAGATATCTTATTATATGGTACTGATTTAGTCCCTGTCGGAGAAGATCAAAAGCAGCATCTTGAATTGACTAGAACGCTTGCTGAACGTTTTAACCGCAAATACAATGACATCTTCACCGTACCTGAAGTGAAGATTCCAAAAGAAGGCGCTCGGATTATGTCTTTAGCAGACCCAACAAAAAAGATGAGCAAATCCGATCCGAACCAAAAATCTTTCATTACCTTATTAGATGAACCAAAGCAGCTTGAAAAGAAAATCAAAAGTGCTGTGACGGATTCAGAAGGCATCGTTAAATACGACAAAGAGAACAAGCCTGGCATTGCGAACTTACTGACGATTTATTCTGTGTTAGGCAACATATCAATTGCAGAGCTTGAACAAAAGTACGAAGGCAAAGGGTATGGTGAATTTAAGGGAGATCTTGCGAACGTCGTCGTTGATGCTTTGAAACCAATTCAAGATCGATACTATGAACTCATTGAGTCAGATGAGCTTGACCGCATTCTTGACGAAGGTGCTGAAAAAGCAAATCGCGCAGCAAATAAAATGCTGAAAAAAATGGAGAATGCAATGGGTCTAGGTAGAAAACGCAAATAAAAAAAGCTTGCAGCACATCACGCTGCAAGCTTTTTCTAATTCACCTTTGATTCATTTTCCATTTCCCAAAGCTTTTCAAAAAATGGCTGTCCCTTAATCATTTTTTCACAGAATGCTAAATGATTGTCTGACCATCCATCAATGGTTTCATTGTAAAGCATGTTCCAAATCTCTTCGAATGACATTCGCTTAATTTGATTGTACATACGTGGGTTCCATTCCGTATACCAATACGCAATCTCCGCCCTGTTTTGAAGACCTTTTAATTGATCGAGCGCCATAAACATGAGCTGCTTCAACTGTCTTTCTTTTCTTGTTAGTCCGCTAATGTGCTGCGGCGGTAAAGACAAAATATGATACTCCTTCGACGACTCAAGACTGTCCTGAGAAAATTCATATTCCTCAGCCTTCACATCTTTCACCATTTCATACACCAATTGCTCCTGCCTCGGGATTAAGCGGCTTTTCCTCACAGGAATGGAATACCCAATCGTATCCACCGCAATAATCCGGATACCGTCCGTCACCACAAAGCAATATTCTAGTTTACGCCGTTCATGATTTTTTCGAATATATGATTTCTCAAATACAGATTCTAGCAGCGTCTTCGGCAGTTCTGAAAGATCATTCTCTATGTAATCATACAAAGGACTTTGCACCTTAAGTAAAGGTACTTGATCTAACAGCTCCACACTGTCCTCCTTACGCCACTCATGAAAATGACACACATTGTAGCCATTTTCTTCCCCTTCAAACCAATTCACCCATACGTCATGAAGAAATAACATAACCAATCCCTCACTTTATAAAAACTGTTGTCCACAGTATGGGCAAGGGATAGAGAAATTATTCCAACTTTATTAAACTTCGAGCTGGGCAACTGATGGTTTGTCTTTATTTTTTCTCGTGACAGTTAATAAGGCGGAAAAACCTTTCATCCGCATTGAGAATAAACTGATAACGAGCAGTACTAAGCCAGAGATGGCTGTAATCCATATGACACCAATATATTTTGAAAACATACCGGCAATGATTAATCCAAGAATGATACCGAAGTTAGAGAACATTTGTAAGATGGACATTGCACGTCCTCTATAAGCATTTGGAGTAAGCCCTAGAAATAAACTGCTAATCGGCACATTCAAGAAAGCATTCATTAAGCCGATACCAAACACCCAAAGGTAGACTGGTGGTAACCCAAACAGTGCTTCTAGAAACTCAACCGGTATGATGACCATCATCCAAATTCCCATAAAGATCGTCGTTGTCATTAAAATAGAACCAGGTTTGAATTTTCCAAGCAAGTAAGGACCTAAAATGGAACCGATGACGGCTCCGATACCTGAAAATGCTTCAATCATCCCAAAATGAAAACCTGATACTTGAAACTCGTGCAGCAAAATAGAGTTGGATGTAGTATTAAAAATTCCTGCGATAAACATGACTTGCGTTAATAAAAGGATTAAAAAAGCAAGTGGTGCTGATTGAAATACGACCTTCAATCCTTGCTTGATCGCCGTCCATTGTTTTTCTTTAGACGTTGAAAGGCTCGATTCCCCAGTTTTATTGTTCTTTTTCACAAGTACAGCCGTCAGCAAGATAAAACATGCGGATAGACTATAAGTAAAAATATCGATAATCAGTAGAGCTGTCGGTGAAAAGAAAAGAAGAAGTAGGCCTGCAATTCCAGGACCCGCAATTTGCATCACGGAATAAATACTTTGAGAAACCCCCATCGCTTCTGTAATATTTTTCTCTCCCACTACAACCGGAATATACGAGGAGCGCGCTGGATAAAAAAAAGCACTTCCTATACCTGATAAAAAAACGAGGATAATGACATACACTGGATGGTGTAAACTAAAGATCATTCCTATTAATATGAAGGACCGAAATAAATCGGCTGCAATCATAATATGATGTTTTTTAAATCGGTCTGCCGCAACACCACCAAATAAGCCAAAGAAAAACATGGGTGAATATTGACAAAATAACACAAATCCAATTAATAACGGATCATTTGATGTAGTTCCAACCACATAAAGGATGACAATAGTGGTAAGACCGTCCCCAAAACGGGAAAATAATTGTGCCATACAAAACATAAGAAATTGTGGCTGCTTCAGGATAGCGATCAATAAAATCAACCCCTCAATCTTCTCGTCTGAACTATTTATTTACGTAAGAAAGTGCGTGTGATTGAACACGCACTTCTCAGAATGAATATAAAAGTTAATTATTTTGTGATGATGATAATAACGTTTGTTTTCATATGACTCACCCCCTTTAATGCTTCATTTTGTGCATAAAAGTATCGTGTTGTGAGCTTCTACGTTATATGAATTACTTTCAAAATCTCCATAAATATGTTTGACGATAAAACCAGCATCTTTTAGCATATTTGTGATTTCAGCTACACTATATAACCGCATTGTGATGACATGGTTGGTTGTTTTGTAATTCACTATCCTTGTTTGTTCTATTTTAATAGTGCTGTTTACTATATCTAACTGTCTTTTTTCTAAGGCATAGCCTGTCTTTTCATCTCCAAACCAGATAAGTGGATGGAAATACTTAATAAGAAATTCTCGATTTGCAAGGTGAAGTAGTAATGTTCCACCTTCATTTAAACATGAATACATGGACCTCAGCATTTTCATGTTCTCCTCATCTGACATATAGACAATCGATGTTTCCATATTAAGCACAACATCATACGTTCTAGAGGGATGGAAATATCTTCCATCTTCTAAAAATGTTGTCACTTGGTGATTTGACTCTTTTTCAATATGCGCCAAAAAATCCTGATTAATATCCAGTCCATCTATTTGAAAGCCTGCCTGCCAAAGTTTAAGCAGGTGTCTTCCATGTCCACAACAAAAATCTAAAATGTGCGGATGATCATAGTTTTGAAGAATTTTTCTTTGAATAAAGTCAACTTCCACATCCACATTTTGAGATAAAAGACGTGAGTAAATCTCTTTATACTGGAAACCAAAAAAATTTGTACCATCATCTGAAATTGGTGTTTCCACTTTAACAGACAATAAGGAGCCCCCCTCTCAATCTCTTATTCACTGTAAATCTATGGTACTATATCAAATTTCCTTTTTCAACCATTTTTGATATAAAAATACATTTTTTGTTACTTAAGTACGTCAAATTACTTTAATTTTTTAGGATCAAGGGCATCTCTTAGTCCATCACCTAAGAAGTTAAAGCATAAAACGGTCAGCAATATGAGTAAACCTGGGAAGAGTGGATACCACCACGCTTGCACCATAATCGAGAAGTTTTGTGCATCTTGTAGCATGTTGCCCCAGCTCGCGGTTGGCGGCTGTATGCCAAATCCTAGATAGCTCAGCGTTGATTCAGCTAAAATGACGGAACCTACTTTAAGGGTTGCTGACACAATAATAGGACCGATACAGTTCGGTAAAATATGTGAAAAGATGATGACATGGTTTTTCGTTCCAATGGTTCTTGCTGCGAGTACGAATTCTCTTGTTCGCAGTGATAAAAATTCACTGCGGATCAGTCTCGCGGTTGTGGTCCAGCCGGTCAAAGCAAAGATTAAAATCAATTTATCAATGCCCGGTTTGAAAATGGTGACGAGCGTGATTAAGAGAAAAATGTCAGGGATCGACAACACGACATCCACACACCTCATTAACAAGGAATCAACAAATCCTTTGAAATACCCTGCTACCGCTCCGACCACAGTGCCAATGGTAATCGCACCGACCACCGAGACGAAACCGACTAATAAAGAGACTCTCGCGCCATAAAGCACCCTTGAGAAAATATCTCGGCCAAACTTGTCAGTTCCCATCAAATGCTCTGCACTTGGCGGCTGGAGCCGTTTTAATAAATCTTGCTGCTCTGGTGCGTAAGGGGCAATCACAGGAGCGAAGATGGCTGAAAAGATAATGATTAATAAGATCACGGAGCCGGCAACCGCCAATTTATTTTTGAAAAATTTCTCACAAAATAAACGCAGCATCGTCTCTGGCTTTGGCGGAAGTCCCTCTTTTAATTTGAGATCAACAGGAGGTGTTCCCATATTAGGCTGTGCCAATTGTGCTTCAGCTCCCTTCTAATATTCAATACGCGGATCAACGATCGCATAGAGAATATCCGCAATTAAATTTCCAACGACCACGAGCACTGCGGAAATAACAGTCATCGCCATAATGACCGGATAATCTCTCGAAAAGGCAGAATCAATAAACAGCTTCCCTAATCCTGGCCAAGTGAAGATTTGCTCCACCACGACTGCGCCGCCAATAAAGGATGGAATCATCAATCCGAAAATTGTAATGACAGGCATAAGACCGTTTCTTAACCCGTGCTTGAAAATGACTTTGTTTTCTCGAAAGCCTTTCGCTCTTGCTGTACGAATGTAATCCTGCCTCATGACATCAAGCATGCTCGATCTTGTGTACCGCGTGAGCCCTGCCATATCAGCGGTTGCTAAAACAAAGGCTGGTAAAATGATATGATGGAGCCGGTCAAATAGATTAAAATCGGCGTTTAAGGTAGAGACGCCGCCTGTCGGGAACCACCCTAAATTCACAGATAACACCATAATTAAGATGAGTCCAAACCAAAAGTTCGGAATAGCCAGTCCGACAAAAGATGTAACTGTAATGCCGTAATCTAGCTTTGTATATGGACGTTTTGCTGAAAGAACACCGAATGGGATGGCGATAATCAGGGCAACTAATGTAGAAAAAATCATGAGGATGAGGGTATTTGGCAGCCTAGCAAAAATCAAATCAGCCACGGGCGTTCCCTTTTTCACAATGGAGGTGCCAAAGTCACCTTGAAGCATATTGCCAAGCCATTTCATATACTGCACATATTCAGGATCGTTCAAGCCGTACTTATCAATAAAAGCTTCCCGGTCTGCCGCACTAATGGTTGGGTCCATCATAAGTGACATTGGATCGCCTGGTGCTGCTTTCATAATGGCGAAGGACAAAATGGTAATCCCAAATAAGATGGGAATGTAAAGCAGTGTCCTTCTAATGATATATGTAACCATATGCACAACTCCTTTTTCATCGGATCGCCATACTGTGATGAAAAAGGGCTAAAAGGATCTTTCTTTTAGCCCTCTGTCTTCATTACAATGTGATATCAGAACCCTTTCAATCTAACTGGTGCTAAGTGAATGTAATTATCGTGAGCACCAGCACGCCAGACTGACACGGGATGGAAGGGGTCATCTTCACGCTAAAAGGAGAGAACTTTCCTCTTCTTTCACTAACAACCTACTGTTCAATCCACCATTTCTCGATTTTGTAATACTCATCTTTCGGGTGGTATGAGTAGCCTTGGAGATTAGATGGCATCGCGCGATGTGAGTTGGCATAGTAAAGGAACGTATATGGTTGATCTTCTGCAATTAGCTCATAAATTTTTTCATATGCTTTTGAATATTCTTTTCGATCACTTAAATTCTTGGCATCTACTAACAGCTTATCGACCTCTTTATTTTTATACCAGATGTTATTCAAGCCCTTTTCTGACTGGCTTGAGTGGAAGATGCTGTATTGATCAGGGAATGTCGCAAGGCTCCAGCCGAGCAGTAGCGCATCATAATCCCATTTTGGCGGTGTCGTTTGTTCAATAAGTGCGCTGAATTCCACAATTTGCGGCTTCGCTTCCACACCAATTTCCTTGAGCTGCTGCTGGACAACGACAGCAATGTCTTCACGGACTTTGTTTCCTTGGTTGGTCTTTATGACAAAGGAGAATTTTTTTCCATCCTTATCAAGATAGCCATCTCCATCTGTATCCTCCCAGCCCTCTTCTTTCAGCATTTTTTTCGCTTTTTCTTGATCAAACTCAAACACTGGAACACTACTATTCTTTGGATAGTTCCATGACAGCGGACTCTCTGGAATGTTGGCTACTTTGCCGTCTCCATCTAACACTTGATCAACAATCGTTTGGCGGTCAATGGCATGTGTGAGCGCCTGTCGCACTTTTTTACTTTTAAAGAGTTCATTTTTCTGATTCCAGCCAATGTATGAATAATTGAGTCCGAGATCAGATTCAATTTTAATGTTGCTGATTTTTTCAGCTGTTTGCAGCTCAGATCCCGGCACAGCAAAGAAATCAATATCACCTGCTGAAAGCTGGGCAATTGCTGCATTCTGATCAGGAATGGTTTTAATCGTGACGGTATCAAGGTATGGGCGTCCATCCCAATAATCGTCAAAGGCTTCTAGTTTCACGTAGTCGCCTTCTTTCCACTCGGCAAATTTAAATGGACCTGAACCAATTGGTTTTTTTCGGTTAAATTCATTTTCACCGAGATCCTTTACAGGCACATCACCTAAAATATGCTTAGGCAAAATGCCGTAGCTTCCTAGTGTGACATTATAGAAATAAGGATCTTTTTTATTGAGCTTGAATTCGATAGAGTAATCTCCTGTCTTTTTAACAGAATCTAATACTTCAAAGCCAGATCCGCGCTCCCCGTTGTAGTCCTTATTGATCGGAATGCTGTATGTAAACACAACATCATCAGCTGTCAGTTCCTCACCATCATGAAACTTTACACCTTTTTTAATGGTCACATCAAACTGCTTGCCGTCATCAGATTCTTTAATATCTTCTGCGAGTGATAGCTGAGGGTTCAGCTTTCCATCAGTTTGAAGTAAAAAGCTGTAGATTCTTTCTTCAATATCAGAGCTCGCCACATCTGTTGAATAAAGCGAATTAAATAGTGTTGGTTCTGCAATGGAGCCGATGACAAGATCTCCGCCCTGTACAGGTTTACCGGTGGATTTCTTTTCATTGTCTCCAGAGGTTTTATTTCCACTAGAGCAAGCCGCAAGCATGAGTGTGAAGATCAGCAATAAACTAATTAATATGGATTTTCTATTTCTATTCATATACAATTCCCCCTATCCTTTTTTAAAAATGACGACAGATGCCGCTTCATCCCCCCTCTCAAAGATGAAATCATGCAAGCCGATTAAGCGTCGTAAAGGTGACAGGCAACGAAGTGGTTTGGTTTTAATTCTTGAAATGCTGGTATTTCTTCTTGACAGATTTGTTTCGCATGCGGACATCTTGTGTGAAATACGCACCCTTTTGGCGGATTTGCAGGACTTGGTAAATCGCCTTGAAGCATGATCCGTTCTCTTTTGATCTGCCCCTTTTTACGGGTAACTGGGACTGAAGAAAGCAGTGCCTGTGTATATGGGTGGAGCGGTTCATCGTATAGGCTATGCTTATCGGCAAGCTCCATCATTTTGCCGAGATACATCACGCCGACTCGATCACTAATGTGCCTAACCACACTTAAGTCGTGAGAGATAAATAGATAGGTCAGGTCAAATTCCTCCTGAAGCTCCTCCATTAGATTAATCACCTGCGCCTGAATGGATACATCAAGTGCTGATACCGGCTCGTCTGCAATGATCATTTCGGGATTCATAGCAAGCGCACGAGCAATGCCAATTCGCTGCCTCTGTCCGCCAGAAAATTCATGGGGATAGCGATTTGCAAAGCTTGGATGAAGGCCCACCTTTGATAAAAGCTGTTCTACTTTTTCATTTCTTTCTTTTAAGGAATATAAGTGATGTGTTTTGTAGGGTTCTTTGATGATGCTTCGAAGTGTTTTTCTAGGGTTGAGTGATGCAAAGGGATCTTGAAAAACCATTTGAATGTTTTTTCGTGTTGATTGTCTTAGCTTTGATTCTGATACGCGGGAGATATCTTGCCCTTTAAAAAGGATTTGACCGTCAGTTGGTTCATATAAACGAATCATGGTCCGGCCTAATGTTGATTTACCGCATCCTGATTCCCCCACTATCCCTAACGTTTCACCTTTATAAATCTTCAAATCTATGCCGTCAACAGCTTTGACTGCACCGACTTTCTTCTGAAAGACGCCTGCTTTAATCGGAAAATATTTTTTAACCTGTCTCAGTTCAAGAATGGTTTCTTTCTCTATTAGATCTGTTGCATGTGGTTGATTTTGAGCAAGGGTCATGTTTGGGCTGCCTCCTCATATAAGAAGCATCTGACGCTTCTGCCATTTTCAAAAGTCCTCAGCTTAGGTAGCTCTCCTAGGCATCGCTCCTTCACTTGCGGGCATCTAGGAGCAAAGCGGCAGCCGGCTGGAAGCTGATCTGGTGCAGGGACATTCCCTCTTATCGCTGTTAGCGGCTGTATGTCTCCGTCAATGACAGGAATCGATTCAAGCAGCCCTTCTGTATAAGGATGAAGCGGCTGATCAAATAATTCTTCGACAGTCCCATTTTCAACAACCTGTCCGCAGTACATGACAATGACTCGATCTGCCACTTCAGACACGACACCTAGATCATGCGTAATGAGGAGAATCGATGTACCAAATGTCGTGCATAGATCTTTCATCAATGTGAGCACCTGGGCTTGAATCGTAACATCTAGGGCAGTTGTCGGCTCATCTGCAATGAGAAGCTTCGGATCACAGCTTAGCGCAATGGCAATCATCACTCTTTGCCGCATGCCGCCTGATAAACGGTGCGGATAATCTTTGATGATTTGTTCCGGTCTGGAAAAACCAACAAGCTTCAGTAGATCAATCGCTTTTTTCGTCGCTTCTTTTTTTGAAAGTTTTTTGTGATAGATGAGGATTTCTGTTATTTGTTCACCGATGGTTAGGACGGGATTAAGTGAGGTCATGGGCTCCTGAAAGATCATTGATACGTCATTACCACGAATGCTGCATAATTCCTTTTCACCATATGTAACGAGATCCTTGCCATCAAGCTTGATGGAACCGTCCATAATTTTTCCACCAGTGCCGTTAATCAAGCCCATAATGGATAAGGACGTAATGCTTTTACCAGATCCAGACTCACCGACTAATGCGACAGTTTCTCCTCTGTTGATGCTGAAATCAACGCCGTCTACAGCAGGTATCGCTTCTTTTTTTCGAAAAAAATAGGTTTTTAAGTTCTGCACTTCAAGCAGGGTGGTCATGTATTCGCCCCTTTCACCATCAATCAATCAAGATCGATCTAAAAATTGCGCCTTTTTTGAATAAAAAGAATTATCAAAATTTATATTTGTATATTATTACATTGTTATGACGAAATCAAGAAGAATTTAGTAAATTTGTAATATGTCTCTTTTTATGTGAATCATTCACTTTATGAGTCTATCGCCTTTAAAAAAGTTTCGGACGGCTCTGCAATCATAGACTCCTCGCTGATTCTGTGCTCATTGAAATACTTTTTCACAATATAATACCCAGTGGCGTAACCAAGCATTTTGGGGTAGTTCCCTTTTCCATAAAGGAGGTTCCGTATCAGTCTTTCGTCGTCCTGCACTTTTTGATCAAGATGACTGGATACCCATTTCTGATACATACGCTGAAGCTGCGATTCGTCATAGAGAGTGGTCCATTTGGCTGTATAGCTTTCTCCGTATCTATGATACACAGCATATTCAGCGAGCCCCTCCATCATGATTGTATCAAGGAATGTAAAATCTTTTTCTTCTTTCGTGAGAAAATGTAACCTGCATACATGGTGATATTCATGAGTCAGCAATGTACCGATGCGTTCTTTCGGGGTATTTGGCGACAAAAACAGAAAGACCTTGTCGTCAAATGCCATGCCAGATTGATAATAAAATTGCTCTCTAATTTCTCTGCTGCTCTCATTGACTGGCAAAATAAAGACTGGAATGTCAGGGCCTTTCCACTGCTTTTGTAGCGCCCTGTATTCTTTCATGACGAGCTGGAAGTACCCTGTTTCTTTGAGCTGGTCGATCATGTCTTTGCATGATGTAAAAGACCGAATCATGCCGTGATGCTGCAGGTGGGAGAGAATAGAGGACCATTCTTTTTCCTCCGCCCCTTTAAAATAAGGAACAAAGCGCGACGCAAGCTCCTGAAATGATGAAGATTGATGAATGAGATATTGTGTATTGACTAGACCCATACTGCTAAACACCTCCATTTTCATCATATGCAAAAAAGCGGCGATCTGTTTATAGATCGCCGCCTTCTTAGGAAATATTATGCTTCGTATTTTTTAAAGATAATTGTCGCATTATGTCCGCCAAAGCCAAGTGAGTTACTTAGAGCCACTTGTACTTCTTTTGAACGTGCTTCATTTGCCACATAATCAAGATCACATTCTTCATCCGGTGTTTCAAGGTTAATGGTTGGAGGAATGACGCTGTCTTTAATCGCAAGTACAGAGAAAATAGCTTCTACTCCGCCTGCTGCGCCAAGTAAGTGACCTGTCATCGATTTTGTCGAACTGATCGCAAGCTGATTTGCATGCTCTCCGAACACTTCTTTAATCGCCATTGTTTCAAATTTATCATTGTACGGTGTGCTTGTTCCGTGGGCATTGATATAATCAATTTCTTCCACAGACAAACCAGCATCTCGAATTGCTTCTTTCATTGCGCGGACGCCGCCTTCTCCGTTTGGAGCCGGTGCTGTAATATGATACGCATCTCCAGTTGATCCGTATCCAACGATTTCTGCATAAATCGTCGCGCCACGTTTTAATGCATGCTCAAGTTCTTCAAGGACGACAATCCCTGCACCTTCACCCATAACAAATCCGTCACGGTTTTTGTCAAATGGACGGCTTGCTGTCTCTGGATCAGGATTTGTCGAAAGAGCTTTGTTCGCACAGAAGCCAGCAAACGACATTTTTGTTAACGGCGCTTCTGTTCCGCCTGTGATCATCGCATCTGCATCTCCGCGCTGAATGACTTTAAATGCATCACCAATTGAGTTTGTACCTGTTGCACATGCTGTTACAGTACAAGAGTTAACCCCTTTTGCGCCAAGTGCAATGGAAATTTGGCCTGTTGCCATATCTGGAATCATCATTGGAACGAAGAACGGGCTAACGCGTCTTGCTCCTTTATTTGAATACACCTCAAACTGCTCTTCAAATGTTTCAAGTCCGCCAATACCAGACCCAACCCATACACCAACACGCGGTGCGATTTCATCTGTGATTTCAAGACGTGAATCTTCTAGCGCCTTTTGAGCAGCAACGACAGCATATTGCGTGAAGCGTGCCATTTTTCGTGCTTCTTTTTTCTCCATGTAATCTTCAATGTTAAAATCTTTTAATTCTGCAGCCACTTTTGCTGTATATTCACTTGAGTCGACACGTGTGATTGGTCCAACTCCTGATACACCTGCTAAAGCATTTTTCCATGTTGATTCTACATCGTTGCCAAGAGGTGTCAAAGCACCCAATCCTGTAACAACTACTCGTTTTTTATCCATTAATTTGTGCACCTCACTCTTTTATCGGCCCCATCGCATAGCGATTGCGCCCCACGTTAATCCGCCACCAAAACCTACCATTACAATCACATCGCCGTCATGAATTTTTCCGGCTTCGATTTCTTCACATAGTGAAATTGGAATGGATGCTGCTGATGTGTTTCCATATTTATGGACTGTCTTCGACATTTTTTCAACTGGCAGCTCTAGGCGTTCGCGGGCTGCTTCCATAATGCGAATGTTTGCTTGATGCGGGATCAAGAAGTCAACGTCTTCTTTTGATAGTCCAGCTTTTTCGATAACGTTTACGCTTGACTCGCCCATTTGTCTTACAGCAAATTTAAATACTTCTCGTCCATTCATGATTGTATGATCTTTTTCATCTAAGTACAAGTGCTTACCGCCTCTTCCATCGGCTCCAAGCTCAAATGAGAGAATTCCTTTCCCTTCGCTGACCTCTCCTAACACAGCAGCCCCTGCTCCATCTCCAAACAGAACAGCAGTATTGCGGTCATCCCAGTCGGTAATGCGAGAAAGTTTTTCAACGCCAACGACGAGCACGTGCTTGAACGTACCTGATTCGATAAATTGTTTTCCAGTAACAAGCCCATACATAAAGCCAGCACACGCAGCGCTAATATCCATTGCACATGCTTTATGTGCACCGAGCTGCTCTTGAATCATACAAGCGACTGTCGGAAATGCTTGATCTGGCGTGACTGTCGCCACAAGAATCATATCGATATCTTCTGCAGCTACATTTGCGTCAGCTAATGCTTTTTTTGCAGCAGCAAGCGCCATATGTGATGTATTAACATCATCAGAAGCAATTCTTCTTTCTTCTATACCTGTTCTAGTACGAATCCATTCGTCAGAAGTTTCAACCATTTTTTCTAAATCAAGATTTGTTAACACTTTTTCAGGTATATAGCGGCCAAGGCCAATAATTCCAGCATTCATTGAATAAGACTCCTTTTACTCATACGAGCATGTGATATTGTGATCTTATATTAGTATCTGGTACTAATTTTACCTTATTTTTTTCTCCTTGGCAATACAAACGTCTAACCTTTCCTCTCACTTCTTTCATAGATTATTGATATACCAGTAGTAGAAAGGAGCATTTGATATGGCACAAAAAGATATTTTTTCAGCGATGATGTTTGGTCAGCCGCTTGAAAAGGAGAAAAGCAAGACAGAAACAAAGGAGGAACGCGTGGAGACAACTTCAAGTGAAGACTCCATAGACTACATGCATGTCATGAATCAAATTGGCAACATTATGAACTCCATCGATGAGCTGAAGCCTGTGTTTAAAGATGTTGGTCCTATGATTAGTGCCTTCAAGAAAAAATTATCATAAAAAAAAGCCACTATTCTGTGGCTTTTTCTGTTTCTGCATCTGCTTTTCCAAGCTCATATGCCTCTTGCATGACAGATGTAAACAATGATAAAAGCGGCTGAAGAGCCTCAGGCTCAAGCTGAATACCAGCTTTATCTAATTCTTCTTTTGCCTGCGGAAAATACTTCATGGCAATTTGTAAAAATTCCATCGATTTTTCGTGCTGCATCGTCATATCCTCACTTTTCATTTGGCAGTTTGCCCGTTTTTTTGTAAGTCGCAATATCACTCTCAATGTCTTTCAAAAAAGCACGGTCAATGGTAGAACTAAATTTCCCCATTTCGATCACTCCTTCTTTAAAGTCAAAGGAGTACTCACCTTGTTCATTTAGCTTGCCTTCATTAAATTTCTTCGCAATAATACTGTACGCTTTATCCACATGCTGAACAGTGCTTGTTAAGACGGTATGACTACCAAGGTTGGATTGATCGGTGACATATCCGATCGCTGATAAATTATCGGCTTTGATTTGTTCAATGACAGGGATATTATAACCATCACCTGCTGGATATACAACATCTACGCCCTGTTTTTTCAATTTTTGATAGAGCTCCACGGCTTTGTCCGCATCATCCCAGTTTTCGACAAACTCGGCAAGCACTTGTACATGTTCATCTTGATACTTTGCACCTTTGATAAAGCCATCTACTTCGCTTTGCCAATCATATGTAGCAAGAATACCAATCTTTTTTGATTTTGACATATGTGCTGCTGTCATGCCTCCAAAAAAGCCCATCGCTTCACCTTTAAATGTCACATTCGCAACATTATCCGCCTGGGGCTTGTTTCCATTTACCGTGATAAATTGCGTTTTCGGATAATCTTCACTAATGATATTGAAAATTTCGCTGTATTCACTGCCATGGCCAATAATCAAATTGACTCCTTTTTTGTGAAATTCTTCAATGGCATCAACGATTTTCTCTTTGTCGACCATTCCTTCCTTATAATAAACATCTACACCAAATGTCGATTGAATATTTAATAAGCCTTTATAACCTTTCGTTCCCCAAACTTGATCATTAATTGTATCGGGGACGAGTAAACCCACCTTCTCAATCTGTCCTTTTAAAGGTGCCTGTGAGCAGGCAGATAATAGGAGAAGGAACGAAAAGATCATGACAAGCCGCTGATACTTCATGCCATGTTCAACTCCCTTTGCCACATGCAGGCATGAACCTGTATGTTAAATATAGGTTTATTTTATACTGAAAAAAGATAAGATGGAAGATCATTCTTGCTTTTTGTCGAAAAATGTTGAGTTTTGTCTTTTCCATTCTGCTATCATTTCTTCTGCTTCTTTGTCATCTGTTTGTCTCTCTACCTTCAATTCATGTGTTATTTCCTGTCTTTGTTCAGCGCCTGATACCCACTTGAACAAATCCCTTGCGACATCTTCTACAAAAAATGCTTCTTCATGCTTCGTTCTTTCTTCATCAAGTGTCCATGGTCCAAACATGCGAGGAAGAATAACTACTGGCACATTCTGATTGGATGATTTATCTTCAGTTTTTTCATAAAGAACGCGGTACATGCCATGCGCCGCTTTCAAGCCTTCCTGCCTTTTATCTGGTTCTTCTGATTGAATAAAGATCAGATCATACGTGTCTTTCCCATCCTGAAGGTCAATAACACGGAAAAGATCATTTCTGCCGAGCCACATCATTCGTTCTTCTAATAACCTCTTTTGCTCTTCTGTTTGCCCATGAGGACATGTGATATCCACTTGCATGCCCTCTTTCATCATATATTCACACAGCGCTAGGCCAAAAAATTCATCTGCCCCTATGATCAATCCTGTCTCCATGTTCATGTCCCCTTTTTTAGCTTATCGAATAAAAAGAAGAGCCCTTTCCATGAAGGGCTGTTATCATCCTATTCATCACAATTCTCTTTCATGCGATTTATAAAACTTGTGAATGGATTGAAAGATTCTTCTCGGATGATCAAACATATGCAAGGTGAGATCGATCTGACAATGCTCTGGATTCTTCATGTGCTGATCAATAAAAGGCTTTGCATGCAGTTCATATGCATAAGGTGCACCGTTTAGTCTTTGCCATATGTGAATCGGCACATGAGCAGAATGAACAGGGCAAGCTGGGAGCGGATACGTTTCCGCTTCCTTTTCGGAGCAGTCGTAGCTCTTCGCTAATTCTTTGATGAGCTGTTTATAAAAGAATTTGTGCTCCTTTTCTCTTTCTCGTTGTGCATGGAGATGCAGACATGGATTCACCAGTGCAATGGATCTTAGCACTTCTGGCATCTCTTCAGCAAGGCTCATAGCAACGAGTGCACCCATCCCCTCTGCCAGCACATGAATTTCCCGGTTGAGTATTTCTTGTTTTAATGTGTGATGAACGAGCTGCTTTGTACTAAAAACAGCATCTTCGCATCCCCAGTGATTCCCATGAAGATGACTATTAAACAATGTATATCCTTCATCCTTTAAGGCAGTTAAAAGCTGGTTTCTTCCATAGTGCTGAAGCCAGAATGATGTATTTTCCTGCACAAAGTGATTTCGGTCACCGAGGATAAGAATGCCAAAGCCATTTGGTTTTTGAGGAAGGTGAATGACGTTCCACTGGGAACCAAGCTGGAAAAACCGTTCGCTTACACCCATATGGCCAGCCTCCTTTCAGTGATTCTGCTTTCTATGATATGAACAACAACTCTTGTAGGAATAAGGAAATCCCCTAATGACAGAAGAATTCTTTTTATTTTTATAGCAGAAGGTCTAAAAATGGTCACATAAAGGCTAAAACAGTCTTTTCCCCTCACTCGTATCTATGGTATGATAATCAATAGATTGTTACATAAAGGACGGTGGGATTATGCATTATATTATCACCCTCATTTGGACTTTTCTGCTGACACATATGGCTGGTTACATCGTTGCTTCGATGAATGGTGCTGCTTATGACTTTACTTTGACTTCTATTCTTGCAGTGGTGTTTACGGTTATTTTATTCATCTTTGCTGAAGTAAGTCCAATGAAAGAAACGGAAAGTTCAACAAAACACTCTTAATACGTAAGAGATGGATGTGAGAAAGAGCTAAAATGATCTTGATTTTAGCTCTTTTTCTTTTTGCTTGAAAAGCGGTACGCTAAAACCCCCTGCAGCCACAGGGGGTTTTTTTGATTACACCTCGACGGTTTCGGACTTCTGTTTGTCTACTGTCAAATGGCTTTTCGCAAGCCCTGTAAACAGGAAGATCGCGATACCTGATAAAATTTCAAGGACCCCACCGCCAGCAATGACAGGCCCCGCTCCAAATCTTTCTGCCAGGACACCTGATACGACAGCTGCAAGCGGGAGGAAAACATTTGATGAAGCATTGATCACCGCGTATACTTGCGGTTGATCATCTTGGTCGACAGACGTTTGAATAATGACCATTTCCGGTACATTGATCGCACTAACGGCGGCACCGAATATAAAGGAAGCAAGTAGAACAACCGGCAGCCATGTACTCATCCCTGTGATAAAGAATGCAGCTCCTTCAATCATACCAGCGACAATAAAGAACAAACCAAATCTCTTAATTTTCACTTTCGCTAGAGCAAAGCCCATCATAAACGCGCCGACTGCAGCAACACCTCTTAAAATGGAATACACCATGGAATCGCTTTGCAATGCTTCTGCTACATATACAGCAGAAAGTGCCTGCCACGGAGCTGCGGCGACATTCATTAAAATACAATACAACGTCAACGCAAATAAAATGTGATGATTTTTGACGACGAGAAACCCTCTTTTTAAGTTATACAAATATGTATTCTTTGCTTGTTTAATGTCTGCTGCTTTGCCTTCATCGGTTTTCTTTAATTTAACACCGATAATAAACAGGCCAGATATGATAAATAAGGCAGTGGTGATGAGCAGAGTATCTGCAGGTCCGATTAATTTGACCAAGAGACCAGCCACCATGACTGCTGCAAGTGCGACAATTTCAAAAGAAGATTGCAGAATGGCATTTGCTTTTTGAATGAGATGCTTCGGTACAATCTGCGGTAAAATCGCCACCGAGGCTGGGTTATACGCTGCACCTGTTGCCGATTGAATAACCATTAATGAGATCAATAACCATAATGGCAATAGATGCGAAAAATGCAGTAGCGGAATAATGAGTACAATGGTTGCTCGAACGACATCTGAAGCGAACATCCATTTAGACAAATGGTGCTTTTTCATAAGAGGTCCTAGTATAGGGGCTAGCAAAGATGAAGGAAGTACGGTTACTGCTAGGAGAAGTCCTGTACCGAGCGCTCCATCCCCTCTCAAAATCAATAGCCAAAGGACGGATGTAAAAGCAAAACTTTCTCCTGTGTTTTTGATGAGTCTTGATATGAATAATGAGGTGAAGCGTTTATTCCAAACACTATCACTGAGATTCGTCTTTTCCATCACACAAATCCTTTCAACAATTTAATCTTATTTACATATTTTACCTTAAATACTCTTTTATTCATACTATTTATTTGAAAATTTGAACTTAATTGTTTTTTATTATAAAGAAAAAAGAGGCATGACACATGCCTCTAAAGACTTATTCCAACCGACTCTTAGTCAATTGCTTATGGCTTTCTCTGATAGGTCCAAACACGGTTATGGTTCGAGTTATCCGGAAAGACATCGCCTGCTTGAAGCTTAATCTTTAAAGGATCTTTCACCATACTGCCGGTTTCACCGATCTCGACGTACACACCATTATTTGGTGCTTTATTCCCTGATTTAAACTGATGCTGCTGACCCATTTTCATCCTCCTTTCTCATTGATGTTATTATGTCCCGTGACTTGCCTCTCCAATCCTTTATGCAAAAAGTCCCTGCTCATATGAGTCAGGGACTTTTTGATTTATTTAGATGGTTGATACATGAGCTCTTTGATTAATGCTTTTTGTACATGCAGGCGGTTTTCTGCCTGTTGAAATACTTTTGAGTGCGGTCCGTCAATAATGTCTGCTGTCACTTCTTCTCCGCGGTGTGCTGGGAGACAATGAAGGAAAATATAATCTTTTGCTGCATGATGCATTAGTTCATCATTGACTTGATATTCTTTAAATTCAGCAAGGCGTTTCTCTGTTTCTGCTTCCTGCCCCATACTTGTAAATACATCGGAATAAATGACATCTGCATTTTGGACAGCAGCAATAGGGTCTGTCGTCACGATGACTTCTGCGCCTGATTGTTTTGCAAACTCATGTGCTGTGTCTGTTACTTCTTGAAGTGGTTCATAGCCCTTTGGTGATGCAACTGCAATATCACAGCCTAACTGTGCACAGCCAACCATCAAGGAGTGAGCTACATTATTTCCGTCACCGATGTAAGCGACTTTGATTCCTTTTAATGTTCCTTTTGCTTCTTTTATCGTCAATAAATCTGCAAGTGCCTGGCATGGATGGGAGTAGTCAGTCAGTCCGTTGATGACAGGAATGGATGCATATTGTGCCAGCTCCTCGACCTTCTCATGTTCAAAGGTTCGAATCATAATGCCGTCTACATAGCCAGATAGCACCTGCGCTGTATCACTGATTGTTTCTCCTCTGCCGATTTGCAAATCATTTGAGCTGAGGAAAAGCGCATGTCCCCCCAGCTGCGTCATTCCCGCTTCAAATGATACACGGGTTCTCGTTGACGATTTTTCAAAAATCATCGCTAACGTTTTCCCTTTGAATAAATCTTGGTATGGGTTTTGTTTCATTTCTTCTGCTTTTTCAATTAAATAAGCAATGTCATTGATTGAGAAATCTTTTAATGATAAAAAGTCTTTTCCGTATAATGTCGGTTGCAGGTCAACTTGACTCATGCCGTCACTTCCTTTTTGTATAATTCTTGGAGCGATACTGGTGATACATCTCCATTTTTCCCTTGCAGGAATGCTTGAACTGTTTCATATTCGGTAAGGACCTGGACCCCATGTGTGAGTGCTTTTACGCGTTGCTCTTTTGCCTCTTCATCTTCGCCTAAATGGATATGAAGGGTTTTATCTTCGTTTTGCAGCCAAGTGTCAAAGCTATCCGTCCAGACGTCAAAGCCTGCATGTTTTGCTTCATCTACCAATTGTTCATTGCCTTTTATAAATAAGCTACCTTTCTGATGCCAGATCGACGCAAACACTTTTTTCAAGGCGCTTTCGGCGTTCTTGCCTACACACATTCCTTCTCCTGTCGCTTTCATCTCAGGTGTCAGCTTTAAGTCAATATCCTGAATGGCATGTGATGAGAAGACTGGGAATTTGACCGCTGTTCCCCCTTTGTTTTTCGTTACAGGCTTCAGTTCGTCAAGCGTCGCACCCGCTAATAATTGAGTCGCAAGCGGAATCATGTCAATGCCCATTACTTTGCTGACAACTGGAACGGTCCGGCTTGCCCGCGGATTCACTTCTAGTACAAGCGCCTGATCCCCTTTGATCACAAATTGGATATTCATAATGCCCTTAAATGCTAATTTCTTCGCTATTTGTTCAGACGCAATATGCACCTGCTGTTTGATGTCTTCACTGATAGAGACACTTGGCAAGATGGCAAAACTGTCACCTGAATGGACGCCCGCTTTCTCAATATGCTCCACGATCGTTGGGATGAAGGTCGTTTTTCCGTCAGAAATTAGATCCACTTCAACTTCTTTTCCAGTGACATACTCATCAATTAAAATGGGGTATGGCAAATGATCTGGCTGATCAAGTAGTGACGTCAAATGCGATTCTGACTGGACAACCATCATTCCCATTCCACCAATGACATACGATGGGCGAATTAACACAGGGTAACCGATGCTTTTAGCATGCGTGAGCGCTTCTTCTTTTGAATGAGCTGTATCTCCTTTTGCATGAGGAAGGTTCAGTTCATCAAGAAGCTGATAGAACAAATCACGATCTTCCAGCGCATCTAGCGTGTCAAAGGATGTACCTAACAACGTAATGCCCGCTTTTTCCAAGCCTTCTGCTACATTGATCGCAGTCTGTCCGCCAAATTGAACGATGACAAAATCAATTTGCTCTGCTTCCACAACGTTTAAGATGTGCTCTAATGTAATAGGCTCAAAATATAAACGATCGGCAATTTCATAATCCGTACTGACCGTCTCTGGATTGTTGTTCATCATGATCGTTTCAAAACCAAGCTTTTGCAGGGTAAGAACGCAATGCACCGCACTATAGTCAAACTCGACTCCTTGCCCAATTCGAATTGGACCAGAGCCAATGATGAGTGCACGCTGTTTTGTTTTCTCTTGATGCTCTCCATCACTTTTGCCAAAGTATGTGGAATAGAAATAGTTCGTTTTTGCATCAAATTCCGCTGCACATGTGTCGACAATTTTAAATGAAGCCGTAATGCCATATTCTTGACGAAGCTGCCTAATCGCTTCTTCACTATTGCCTGTTAGAAGAGCAATCGTTTCATCAAGGAAGCCCTTTTCCTTTACCTTTTTCAAGGTGTCCTTGGAGAGCGTTCCCTCATGGTTCTTCAATTCCTGTTCGAGAGTAATCATATTGTTGAACACATGTAAGAAGAATCGATCGATTTTCGTCGCTTGATGGATCGCTTCAACTGTTTCCTGTCTTGAAAGTAGCTCCATGACAGCGAAGAAACGTCGATCGTCTGGTGTTTTGACTAGCTCAAACAGTTGTTCAGTCGATTGATCTTTCAATTCTGGCAGGTGGAAGCCCTTTGTTTTAATTTCAAGGGAGGCAACGGCTTTTTGGATGGCTGACTCTAAATTACGGTCAATCGCCATGACTTCGCCAGTCGCCTTCATTTTTGTACCTAATTGACGATCTGCCTGTTTAAATTTATCAAACGGCCAGCGCGGGAATTTCACGACGACATAATCGAGGGCCGGCTCAAAACTAGCATAAGTTGTGCCTGTGAGCGGGTTTTTGAGTTCGTCTAGTGTATAGCCTACCGCAAGCTTTGCTGCCATTTTAGCAATCGGATAGCCCGTTGCTTTTGAAGCAAGAGCGGACGAACGACTAACCCGCGGATTTACCTCAATAACAAAGTATTCTTTACTGAGTGGATCAAGGGCGAATTGGATATTACATCCCCCGACTACATCCAGTGCTGAAATGATTTTCAGGCTCGCTGAACGAAGCATTTGATAATCCTGATCCGTTAATGTTTGCGAAGGGGCAACGACAATCGAGTCTCCTGTATGCACGCCAACTGGATCAATATTTTCCATATTGCAAACCGTAATACACGTATTTTGACGGTCTCTCATGACCTCATATTCGACTTCTTTAAAGCCTGCGATGCTTTTTTCAACTAAACACTGATGAATTGGGCTCGCTAAAAGAGCTCCTTCAATAAGCGGTTTAAATGCTTCTTCTGTTAAAGCGATTCCGCCGCCCTTACCGCCAAGTGTGTAGGCAGGTCTTAGGATGACTGGGAAGCCTACTTCTTTTGCAAATTGAAGGGCATCCTGTGCATTATCCACAATTTCACTATCTGGCACAGGTTCGTTCAACTGTTTCATGAGAGCACGGAATTTCTCTCGATCTTCACCGTTTTCAATTGTTTCAACTGACGTTCCGAGCAGGGTTACCCCGTGCTTTTTCAGCACACCGGCTTTTTCTAGCTCGACAGCAAGGTTTAAAGCGGTCTGTCCACCAAGGTTGGCTAAAAGACCATCTGGTTTTTCCTTTTCGATGATTCTTGTCACTGAATCAACTGAAAGCGGTTCAAAATAGATTTCATCAGCAAATGATTCGTCTGTCATAATGGTTGCTGGATTGTTATTCACTAAAATCACTTTGTAGCCCTCTTCTTTTAGGGCCATACATCCTTGTGTTCCTGAGTAATCAAATTCTGCTGCCTGACCAATGATGATTGGACCAGACCCGATGACTAGAATGGTTTGTATGCTTTGATCTTTAGGCATGTGCGACTTCTCTCCTTGCTTGTTTCACTTTCTCAATAAAATCATCGAATACCCATTCACTTTCAGCAGGCCCTGGGTGTGCTTCTGGATGAAATTGAACTGACATAATGAGCTTCTCTTTATGAATGAATCCTTCGACAGATCCATCATTGACATGAAGGAATTTCACGTCCACTTCTTTGTCATTCATGCTTTTTTCATTCACCACATAGCTGTGATTCTGACTCGTCATGAAAACACGTTTGGATTCTGTATCTTGTACAGGGTGATTCGCCCCGCGATGGCCAAATGGAAGTTTATACGTATCCCCGCCAAGTGCAAGAGCGATTAACTGATGACCCAAGCAGATCCCAAGTGTCGGGAAAGTCATCATGATCTCATGAATGGTTTTTAAATAAGGCTTCATTGTTTTGGGATCTCCAGGACCATTTGATAGCAAAACCGCATCTGGCTTCATTTCAAACACCTTTTCCAGCTGTTTGTACGGAATAACGGTTACTTTACAGCCGCGCGCTTCAAGCGAATCTGCTATTGATTTTTTAAAGCCAAAATCAATAAGTGCTACATGTTCCTCGCCGCTGCCTTGAGTGTAGATTTCGTCCTCTGTAACCTGTGCAACTACATTGTCTTGTTTCATGGCAGGCGGTGTTTCGTTTTCGTCTACACTGATCACAGCGTTCATCGTCCCATTTGCCCGAATGTTTTGCACGACTGCACGTGTATCTGTATGTGTCAGAAGCGGAATGTTCCACTTCTGTAAATAATCTTTTAAGCTAACCGCTGCAAGATGGTGAGAGAAATGATCGGCTGCTTCATACACAACGACAGCTTTCACTTGTGGTTTTTTGCTCTCAAAGTCTTCATGATTAATGCCGTAATTTCCGATGAGTGGATATGTGAAAACAATGATTTGCCCCTTATAGGAAGGGTCTGTGAGTACCTCTTGGTAACCTGTCATCCCTGTAAAGAAAACCACTTCACCTGTCATGCCAGATTCTCCTGTCAGATCTCCTTCAAAAGAGGCTCCATCTTCTAAATTTAAATAACCTTTCATGCTTGTGTCACCCCAAATTGAATAATTAGTAATATAAATGCATTTTTATGCGTTTTGGTGTAAAAAAATTTATACCGTTACTGTTTTATTTGCTAAAACCTGAGTAAGCGTATCTATCGCTTGATCTATTTCTGCTGTTTCTACATTCAGTGGAGGCAATAACCGAATCACATTCGGACCAGCAGGAAGTACTAGCAACCCTTGTTCTCTTAGGGCTGTGATATAATCCCCGACTGGCTGATGACATTCAATCCCTGCCATCAATCCTTTTCCGCGTACTTCTTTTACGATATTCAGTTGTTTCAGATCTTGCAGCTTTTCTAGTAGATAAGCGCCTTTTTCTTTCACTTCTGTCAGAAACTCATCTTTGAAAATGACATCGAGTGTTGCATTCACTGCGGCCATGGCAAGCATGTTACCACCGAAAGTTGTTCCGTGTGAACCTGGTGAGAATGCGTCTCCTAATGCCTTTTTCCCGATGACTGCACCAACTGGGAAGCCATTTCCTAATCCTTTTGCAGAAGAGATAATATCAGGATCAAGTCCCGTCTGTTCGTATGCAAATGCTGTTCCTGTACGTCCCATACCCGTTTGAATCTCATCTACGATCAGCAGTGCTTCATGCTTTTGGCAAAATGCTTGAACAGCGTCTAGAAATTCTATTGTCGCTGGATTGACGCCACCTTCCCCCTGCACAACTTCGAGCATCACCGCTGCCACATCATCGACTTCACATGCGGCAATCGCTTCTGGATCATTGAACGGTACATAATGAAAGCCTTCCAGCATAGGACCAAAACCCGTTTTAATTTTATCTTGACCTGTAGCAGCCATACCAGCATACGTGCGCCCATGAAAAGAGTGCAAAAATGTCACGATATTTGTTTTTCCTGTTGCTTTACGTGCTAATTTGATCGCACCTTCATTTGCCTCAGCTCCGCTATTACAGAAAAACACGAGATCCCCTGAACTGTTTGCAGCCAGTTTTTCTGCTACTTTTTCTTGCAGTCCATTTTCAAATAGATTCGATACATGCCAGACGTGATCAAGCTGTTTCTTGATGGCTTGATTGACCTTTGGGTGATTGTGACCGAGATTCGTGACTGCTATGCCTTGGATAAAGTCTAAATATTTTTTCCCATTTGTATCGACTGCCCAAGAACCTACTGCCTCTTTAATTTCAACATTCCACCGTCCATATGTTTGAAAGAGATGACTCACAGGACCGCCTCCTTTTCCTTCACAATTCTTGTTCCTTTAAAGGTTTCCCCTGTAAAGATACTGCCTTTGCCATTCACGATCATGACTTCATCCACATCTCCTGATAGAGCACTCAAAGCGGATTGTACTTTTGGAATCATTCCCCCGGAAATAATGCCTTCTTCAATGAGCGTGAGAGCTTCTTGTTCGGTGACGACATCTAATAATTCACCATTTTTTAAAATGCCTTCCACATCTGTCACAAACATGAGCTTATCAGCTTTCATCGCTCCTGCGACAGCTGATGCTGCTAAATCAGCGTTTACGTTTAACGTTTGACATTCTTCTGTCATAGATAGCGGTGCAATCACAGGAATAAATTGTTTTTCCATTAATGCTTCTGCCATCTCTGGATGCACTTCTTTAATTTCACCAACGTATCCGTACACGTCTTGATCAAGAAAATCAGCGACAAGCATCTGACCATCTTTGCCAGACACGCCGACAGATGAGATGTCATGCTTTGCGAGCTCTGATACAAAGTATTTATTGACCGTGCCTGAAAGGACCATTTCGGCTACCTCTAATACTGGCTTTGTTGTTTTGCGATGTCCGTCAACAAATTCTGTTTTCACTTCTAATTTTTGCAGCATGTTCGTGATTTCAGGACCTCCACCATGGACGATAGCCAGCTTAAATCCAGCAGCTTGAAGGGAGCGGACATTTTCATAAAAGGTATCTGAAAGTTCTCGAATGACACTGCCTCCACACTTGAATACGATCGTTTTATCCATGTCTATCTCCTTCATCATGTGCGATAGCTCGCGTTAATTTTCACATAATCATAAGTAAGATCACAGCCCCATGCCGCTGCTTCACCATTCCCTTCATTCATTTGAATCAAAATTTTGATCTCATCCTGTTCTAGATACGCTTTTGCTTCCTCTTCTGAGAAAGGCTGTGGTTCATTATGTTTAAACAGACATTGCCCCCCTAAATACACTTCTACCTCTTGCGGTGTGACGGACGCTGCGCTATGGCCAATCGCTCCGATGATCCGTCCCCAGTTGGCGTCAGTACCGTATACGGCTGTTTTCACTAGACTTGAACCGACAATTTTCTTCGCTATGATACCAGCTTCTAAATGATTTTTAGCACCAGCAACTTGCGCTTCAATTAATTTCGTTGCACCTTCTCCGTCTCTTGCAATCTCTTTAGCAAGATCCTCGCAAGCTAGCTTTAATCCTTCTTTGAACAATGGCCATTCTGGATGCTCTTCACTTAGAACTTCATTTTCTGCCATACCATTTGCCATCACGAGTACCATATCGTTTGTCGATGTTTCTCCGTCGACGGTAATTTGATTAAAGGTCACATCAGTAATATCACGCAGTGCGTTTTGCAGAGCTTCTTGTTCGACATTTGCATCCGTTGTCACGAAGCCAAGCATTGTTGCCATGTTCGGATGAATCATGCCAGAGCCCTTCGCTGCACCTGAAATGAGAATCTCTTTGCCGTTTATCGTCAGGGTGTATGTTGTGTTTTTAATGACTGTGTCTGTCGTTAAGATGGCCTCTTCAAAATGACCTTTTCCTGCTTTTGCTTCTTTCAGCTGAGTGATGCCTTTTTTGATTTTATCCATATCCAGACACTCTCCAATGACACCAGTAGAAGAAACAGCAATGTAATCAGGTTCTATCCCTAACATATCTGCGCAGGCTGCCTGCATTTCGTATGCATCTTTCAATCCTTGCTCACCGGTACATGCATTGGCGATAGCACTATTGACAATGACACCTTTTAATTGCCCTGTCTTTTTTAAGCTTTTCTGAGTGACTTGGAGAGGCGCAGCTTGAAAGTGGCTTTGTGTGTATACCGCTGCACTCGCTGCCGGCACTTCACTGACAATCAGTCCAAGGTCTTTTTTTGAATACCGTAATCCAATATGAATCCCCTTTGCTTCAAAGCCTTTTGGTGAGGATACATCACCGTCTATTTTAACAATGCTTTTTTCATTCAATTCGATCATGTTTGTAGTCTCCCCTGTTCTTATGGATAGAGAGGTGTCATTGTGAGGCCCGCCTCTTCATCTAAGCCTTTGATGATGTTGAAGTTTTGAACCGCTTGGCCGGCTGCGCCTTTCATGAGATTGTCGATCACAGACACAATCGTGAGTCTGCCTGTACGTTCATCTAAATGAAAGCCAATGTCACAGAAATTACTGCCGTATACTTCCCTTGTTTGCGGATATACTCCGTGATCTCTCACTCTGACAAAATAGGAATCTTCATAAAAGCCTTTCATATGCTTCATCAATTCCTCTTTTGTGATATCTGATTTCAGCTGAGTATACATCGTCGCCATAATCCCCCTTGTCATCGGGACAAGGTGCGTTGAAAATGTGATGTTCGCCGTTTGCGGATTCCATTCTCTTAATATTTGCTCTATTTCAGGTGTATGTTGATGTTCATTTACCTTATAAATTTTGAAGTTGTCGTTTAGCTCTGAAAAATGCGTTCCAAGTGAGGCAGATCGTCCTGCACCGGACACTCCTGTTTTTGCATCAATGATGATCATAGATTCATCGATTAGATTCTGTTTCATCAGCGGTGCTAAACCGAGAAGAACTGCGGTAGGGAAGCACCCTGGGTTTGCAATGACTTCAGCGTGCTCAATCGTTTCACGATTCAATTCCGATAACCCATACACAGCTTGTTGAACCGATGATTGATCAGCTGCCCTTCGTTTATACCAAGCTTCATAGGTTGCACCGTCTTGAATACGCAGATCACCTGATAAATCAATGATAGGCACTCCTTGGTTCATGAGCTTCGGTGTAAGTTCACTTGATACGCCTGCTGGTGTCGCTAAAAACACAGCATCTGTTTCTCGCACAATGGCAGCAGGATCAATGGCTTTTAATGTTTGATCAGTAATCGTTGTTAGATGTGGATAAGATTGACTGTATAATTGACCATCACCACTTGATGAATACAATATACATTCCTCCACATGTGGATGTTGCTTGAAGATACGAACTAATTCCGCACCACCGTATCCCGTAGCACCTATAATACCTATTTTCAACGTCAATACACCCTCTTGATCTTTGTGAAATTATTTAACATTATAACATGTATAAAAATTAATTCAATTGTATATTTAATATTTCTTTTCATTTTTTTTCATAAAAAAATCCACATATCTTCTTGAGACATGCGGATTTATCTTTCGTATTTCATCATGATGACGATAAGGGCACTGCATAAATATAATATGGAGCTTGCATAAAAAATGAAATACACCGTGAAGAAATCTGCAAACAGGCCGCCAAGCATAATCGCTATCGATGAAAAAAGGGCTGTCCAAAAATGATAGCGGCCGACCTCTTTCATTCTTTTATTCTCTGTTGTCAGCTCCGTGACAAGCAGTTTTTCCCCGTGCTTTTGAAAGCCGCCTAGCGCACCAAGTGCAAGCTGAATCATATACACTTGCTCGACTTCTGTGATATGAGGAAATAGCAATAAAAGAAATGCCATTCCGAACGAATGAATGATTAAAAAAAGACGCCTGTCAGTGGTCTCTGGTAGTTTCCCTAAGAGTAAATGAATAAACGCTCCGCTTAAACCAAACAGGCCATAAGCAAGACCAAACTGTGAATAGCTTGAACCAACATTTTTAATAAAAAGAATGTAAAAAGGGAAAATCAAACTGCTGGCGAAAAACAGCAGGCTTTGTGAGTAGACGAACCATTTCATTGCTTTTGCATTCATTGTGTATTGTACCTTTCATAAAAGTAATTGATAAATCTACTTTCTGGATCTGCTTGCTTTTTCTTTTGGAAGAATACATCGGTTTTAGGATAGGCCCGCTTCATTTGTGCCTTCGTTTGATAAGGCATGTATGGTAAGTAATAGCTTCCATGGTGCCGAAGCGTGATATCTGTCATTTGCCGGATGATCCGCTCTGCTTCTGCCTTCTCTTCTTTCTCAAAACCATAATTCACTAAAAGAACAAGGGCAAACATATCTTCTTTTGCATATGAGAGATCCGCTTTTTCATTTTTTTGTACGTAGCGTATTGTGATGTTCATTAAATTCAATTCTTCCTGTTGTAAATAGCTTCTCAGGTCATCAATGTACGCACGAAAGCGGTCAACTGGTACGAAATATTCCTGAAGCACATCTGTGTCTGACTCATTTTCATAATCTAAAAAAGCAGAATCTGAGCGCATCACATTGTTTCTTGTAATCAGCTGATCATTTTGACTTTGGAAATACTTCTTTTGCAAATTCCAGAGCAGATCTTTCCCCATATCAAATCTTCTTGAAAGACCAAGCATAAATTTGAGTGGCATGACAAGTTGATCCTCTTTCAGCTCTTGATATGATTCAATCTCTTGTTGTGAAGTGAGGGAATAATTCGTTACATACATCTCTTTCAAAAAGTTGGTTTTCGCTGTTGAGATTCTGGCAAGATGCATGCGTACTTCTTTATTTTGTTTCACATGCTTTTGAAAATAATCCGTATACTCATCGTAATCTAGAGAGGTTGTCTCCATTTTATATAGTTCATCTTTTGTTAAAGAAAGCTCAACATCTAAAATGACACCGAATAAACCGTATCCTCCAATGACCGCAGTGAACAAATCATCGCCCGGCTTCACTGTGACAATCTCACCATCTGCTTTTAACAGCCTGAAGGAACGAACTGTGTCAATGAGTGAGCCGTAACGAATGTCACGTCCATGTGCGTTTGCACTGAGGGAACCGCCAATTGTAAAGATATTTTGCGATTGCATCACCTTCACAGCAAGACCATATGGGTTCACATATTTTTGTATATCATCCCATGTCACACCACTTTGGACCCGAATCGTTTTCTTTTTTTCATCAAATGCTAAAATCTGGCGGAATTCCGTCATATCGAGCACGATGCCATTTTCATAATACGTGTGGCCACCCATGCTATGCTGTTTCCCTGCAATGGATATCGGCAAGTTTTTTGCTTTCGCTTCTTTTAATACTTCTTTTAACGTGTCTATTTCTTTTCCTTGAATGACTTTTTTTATTTTGACAGGCATGAGATGACTGACATCTGTAAAAGCCTCAATATCCTGTTTTTTGTTTGCTTGACTTTCGCGTATCGTCATTGATGCAAAAAATGCAGCAACATATACGACCAAAAGAACGATCCATAACCATTTTCGTTTCATTTATAGGTACTCCGTTCTATGAAATTACACCCATTATATCAAATTATTCTCTTCCTCCGTCTTAATTTTTCATAAAAAAACCTGGCATGAGGTCAACTCATACCAGGCATTTTTATTAGTGCTTATTGAATACCGAGTGCAATTTTTGCGTATCTTGACATTTTGTCTCGTGTCCAAGGCGGATTCCATACGATGTGAACTTCTGTTTCTTTCACTTCTGGAAGATCACTTAATGCTTTTTTCACTTCATCCACGATCACTGGTGCAAGGGGACATCCCATAGATGTTAAGGTCATCGTGATATCCGCTTTTCCATTCTCATCAAGATCGACATCATAGACAAGTCCAAGGTTGACGATGTCGACATTTAGCTCAGGGTCAATCACCTGTTCTAGGGCGCCTAAAATATTTTCTTTCAATGCTTCATCCATGATATCCACTCCTTTTCCATTAGTATAACGCACTTTTTCTTTTGACTAAACGTTTGTGCTTTTCAGATGTGTCACAAACCAGTCAATCGTTTCAAACATTGCTTGTCTTGAGACCTTATGGCCAGCCTGTCCATCTGTAATAAAACGTATCAGGTGCGGATCTTCTTTATATTGGGTTGCTGCTAACTCGTCATAAAGAGCTTTTGCATGCCTGTAAGGTACAACTGGATCGTTTTCTGCATGCCAGAATAACAGCGGCCTTTTGTTTAATCGATCTGTTTGCAGCGTTAAATCATAAGGACGCAGGGCGTCTAATTGCTGATGAACCTCTTCGTCTGTAATGTCTTTCATCAACCCTTTGTGCCGCATGTCCATGATTTGTGCTTGTAGGAATGTCGTATATTTCGGACTGCCCATCAGGCTAACTGCTGCTTTAATCCAATCATGCTTGGCGAGTGCACCAAAGGTTGTGATGCCGCCCATGGAAGTACCTGCAACACCGATCAGATCGGCTTCAATCAATTGTTTTTCTTGAAAGTATGTTTTGAGTATATCGATTTCACGTATTTCGTTCAGGACAATTTCCCAGAACCTTGACGCCAGTTCCTCTAAGCTGAGGTTTTCTGATCTTACACCATGATAAGCACAGTCAGGCAAAATCACTCTCATGCCTTTTTCCGCCAAATGAAAGGCGAAGTGTAAGTTGTGCTCGCGTGCACTTGTAAATCCGTGTATAAAAAATACAAGCGGGAGCGGTTTGTCTTTATTTTCAGCTTTTACGATATGTAAAAATGGAATATCGCGCGTAATTTGCTCATCAATGGTGATCACAGCCTATGAATCCTCCTTTATCATTCCCGTCTTTGTTTATTTTAACATGTAGACAACAAAGATGTGATAAAGATACACTATAGATAGAGGCGCCGTACGAACTGCCTCCTATCACTTACAGATCAAAGGAGATTTTATGGAGACTAAACCTTACCTAATCGCACTTGACCTGGATGGCACGTTATTAAAAGATGATAAAACCATCTCTACACACACACTTGACGTCATTCAAAAAGTGAAAGACAGCGGGCATCATGTCTGCATTTCAACCGGCCGGCCATTTCGTTCCAGCTCTCCTTATTATCAGCAATTACAGCTTGATTCACCCATTGTGAATTTTAATGGAGCGTTTGTCCATCATCCTCTTGATGAAAAATGGGGCAGATTTCATACGTCACTTGATCTTCAAGTCGTTAAACAGCTTGTAGACATTAGTGAAGAGTATAAAGTGCACAACGTGCTAGCTGAAGTGTTAGACGATTTGTATTTCCATTATCATGATGAGAAGCTCATTGATATATTTAATATGAATGCCAATAAAGTCACTGTTGGAGACCTTCGGGACAACCTTGGAGAGAATGTGACGAGCGTGTTGATTCACGCCAAAGAAAAGGATGTCGGAGCTATTCGAAGTTATTTATCAGATGTTCATGCAGAAGTGATTGATCATAGGCGATGGGCTGCTCCGTGGCACGTGATTGAGATCATTAAAACAGGTATGAACAAGGCCGTTGGACTGCAAAAGATTAGTGATTATTACGGCGTTCCACAGGAGCGGATTGTTGCATTCGGAGATGAAGACAATGATTTAGAAATGCTTGAATTTGCCGGATGCGGCGTTGCAATGGGCAACGGGATCGATGCAGTGAAACGCGTCTCAAATGAAGTGACAGATACGAATGAACAAGATGGGATTGCAAAGTTTCTAACGAATTACTTCTCGCTTTAATTTTTCCATTCATACATATCAGATGGAAGCGGGCATACTACCTTTAGACAGGTTGTCCTGTCAGCTTGTGTAAAGGGGCGGATTCCGAATGGGTAAAAGAAGCAAATCGAAACGCTTTATACAACAAGGTAAAGATTCAGTCAGTCTGCATGATGCTCGTTTTCCTTATCGTTCTACGCTTGAAGAAGCTGCGGAGGACAGGGGAAATATGAAAACTGATGCTTCTGGAGGTTCATTGTGAGAAACGAACTTTTTGATCAAGCCAAATCATTTACGGAAGAAGCTCTTACTTCTTCATTTTCATCTGGGTTAGAGCGTCAAGAGGCGGTCAAACGAGCCAAAAATGCCGTATCTTCTGCATTTGCCAATTCAACAGATGCAGAAAGAAACCAGCTGCATACCTTCCAAGACTTGCTCGATGATCTCTAACATAAAAGAAGCTGTCCATCACTGGACAGCTCAGCGTGTAGACAAACCCTCGCATTCGGTGTCAGTCCTGCGTGCTGGTGCTCACGAATGTCAAATTCGCTCCGCGCCAGTACTCGGCCTTCCTAGAATTCAAAGATTTTCTATCACGCTGAAAAAGGAGACAAAGGGCTAAAATAAAGATCATTTTAGCCCTTTGTCAACAATCTGAAGCTGTCCATCACTGGACAGCTTTTTCTGTTTCTCATGAAGCTGAAAGCACTTATTTCACTTGGAACGTTTTCTTTTCCGTGATTTGCTTCAGCCCTTCTGCTTTTCCTTTAAATGTGACGACCGCTTCATACGTTCCCGGCTTAACACCATTTGACCACGTATCTTGAAAATCATAGGCTTCGCCTTTCTTTAGCACAAATGATTGGATGGCCTGTGTGAACATACGGTCTTTTGAATAGCGGTATTGTTCATTTCCGTTTTCGTCATACACACTGAGCTCAAATTTCTGGCTTGTGTTGAAGGTAAATTCAATATCTCGATCTGATTCATTTTTCAGTGACATGTTAAATTGAACCGAAGAACCTTTCTGGACGGGGTCTACTGTGAGCACAACCGTTTTTTCTCCCATTTGACCGGATACCTCCTTGTTTGGTTCATCCTTTTTTTGTTGTCCACAAGCAGTTAAAATCAATACAATGAGAAGAAGTACCAATCCTTTTTTCATTCGCTACCCACCTTTTAATCTCGTCTGAAAAATCCAAGAATATTAGTTGTTTGCACAATATTTGTAAAGGCTTTTGGATCGACTTCTTTAATAATTTGTTCAAGTTCATACAGCTCATACCTTGTAATGACGATCACCATCATTTCTTTTGGCTCGTTGGTAAAAGCTCCCTTTGCAGGTACAGTCGTAATGCCTCTGACCATTTTTCCATAAATGGCTTCCTTGATTTCATCAGCCTTCTTCGTCACAATCATCGCAGTCAGCTTCTCATGTCTTGTATGGATGGCATCAATGACCCTTGTGGTCACATATAATGTGACAAGGGTATATAATGCTTTCTCCCAACCTTGTAATAATCCTGCTGTAAAAATAATGATACCATTTAAAATGAAGAAATACGTACCGACTGGTTTATCCTTCCATTTTGCTAAAACCATAGCAACGATGTCGAGTCCGCCTGTCGATGCCCCGTATTTGAGCGTGATCCCAATCCCTACTGCGGATATCACGCCGCCAAACACAGCATTTAGTAAAATATCATGTGACACACTCGTTTCTGGTAAGATGCCGAGGAAAATGGTCGTCAGTGCCACACTGATGATGCTGTAAAACGTAAAGGAACGACCCACTTTCATCCAGCCTAAAATGCCGACTGGAATATTTAAAATAAATAATAGAATCCCTGTGGATACGTAAAATGGCGCATATTGATCCATTAAGCTGGATATCAGCTGGGCTACCCCTGTAAACCCGCTCGCGTATACATCAGCTGGGATTAAGAATAAATTCAGTCCAATCGCATTGAGCAGTGCACCAATGACGACGACAATGAGCTTTTTTGCTTCTCCGATGAACATATTGTCATTCCTCCACTTACCATTCTCTCTATGGTTTTCCCTAAAATTTAGAATTTGAACACGAAAAAATGATTTCTGTGATATAGTTAGGCTAAAAAGTTGCAAAATTTGGCTGATTTTTTTAGAAAGAAGGGATTTTGATGACTGTTCATATCATAGCAGACAGTGCTGCTGATCTGCCTCTTTCTTATTACGATGAACATAACATGACGCTCATTCCGCTCCGTGTATTGCTTGGCGAAGAGGAATTTGAAGATTTGATCACTATTGAACCAAAACAAGTATTTGATGCAATGAGACAAGGTGCCAGCCCAAAAACGTCACAAGCTTCGCCAAACCGAATAAAAGAAGCCTTTGTTTCTCTTGCACAAAACCATACATCTGCAATCTATGTTGCCTTTTCATCAGAGCTTTCCGGTACATACCAAACGGCTGTGATGATGGCAAACGAAGTGAATGAAGAATACCCTGATTTTGATTTGCGAATCATTGATTCTAAATGTGCTTCACTCGGCTATGGGCTTGCTGTCAAACACGCTCAATCACTTGCCATTGACGGAAATACAATACAAGAAATTGAAACGTCTGTAAAGCATTTTTGCGAATCTTTACAACATATTTTTACTGTAGACGATTTATCGTATTTAGCAAGAGGCGGAAGAATCAGTAAAGCGTCCGCATTTGTTGGTGGTTTATTAAGTATTAAGCCCATTTTACACGTTGAGGATGGAAAGCTCATCCCCCTTGAGAAAATCCGCGGACGTAAAAAGCTGTTGAAACGCATTATTGAACTGATGAAAGAACGTGGAACGGATTGGTCAAATCAAACAGTTGGCATTAGTCATGGTGATGATCCTGCACTTGCAGAAGACATGAGACAATTGATTGAAGCCGAATTTCATCCAAAAGAAATTGATATTCAGATGGTCGGCGCAGCTGTTGGGTCCCATTCAGGTCCAGGCACACTTGCCATCTTTTTTACAGGCAAACCATAAAAAAGCACCCTTCCCTGACACATCGGGAAGGGTGCTTTTCTTATCATTTATGAAAGTTTAAAACGGTGGACGGTTTCATTTAACCTTGCCGTCATGCTCATGAGTTCTTCTACCTGTTTGTTCATTTGATGGAATGATTGCAGCTGTTCATTGGCAGAGGCAGAAATTTCTTCACTGCCGGCTGCTGTTTCTTCTACAACCGCACTAATATTTTCAATTGAGTTGAGTACTTGTCCGCCAAGCTCTGTCGATTGAACAATTTGGTCGTTTAAGACCGCCATTTCTTGTTTAATGTGCTGTGCTTTTAATTCTATATCTTCAAAGGAGTGTGAGGTTTTGTCCATCGCATCCTGCTGCTGAAGTGAAAGCTCGACTCCTTCTTTGACAGTTTGACTAATGGATTGAATGCCTTTTTCAATATGACTGACCATATCAAAGATTTGTCTTGTAGCGGTAGATGATTCGTCGGCAAGTTTACGAATTTCATCTGCTACAACGGCAAAGCCTTTTCCAGCCTCACCTGCTCTTGCCGCTTCAATCGCCGCATTTAGCGAAAGTAAGTTTGTCTGATCCGCAATGTCAGAAACTGTTTTGGCCATAGCCGATATCTCGCTGGCATATTGCGTGAATTCTCCTGCCGACTGCTCGATTTGTCTTGTGGCATGTGTGTTTTTTTCAATTGCCGTTTTGGTTACTGTTAACGTGTGCTTTCCACTATCCACTGCTTCTATCGCATCCTCTGTACTTTGGATGACGGTTTGTGAACGTTCGGAATTTTTACGTCCATGCTGATCCATCTTTTCAATCAAACTGACGCCATGCTGGAGATCCTCTGAAATGGCTTGTGACCCATTCGCCATTTCGTCTGTCGAGACAGATACTTGATTTGCAGATTCCATCAGCTTTTTATTTTCATCATCTAACTGGATCGAGAATGTCTCTACTTGACTTGAGACATGACTGATTTCTTTAATCAAACTAATCAGTTGATCTGTCATTTGATTAAAGGATTCATTCAAGCCGCCAATTTCATCCTTACGCTGAATGTCCATTCGCTCGACAGCAAGGTTGCCTTCTGCGATCTGCTTCGCTCGGTAGGAAAGTGATTTAATCGGTGTCACGATGGATCTTGTTAATCCAATATTTAAAAAGACAGCAATGACAATCAGTGTGAGGGCTGCGACGAGTGCACTTGTGATGATCCATTGCACATTATCCGCTGTATTCTCTAGATTTTGTTTATACGCTTCTTCTGCTCTTTTATTCATTGTATGCACGTCGTTTAAGACGCCATCAATTCTTGCAGCGACCCGTCTTGCATCTGATGCATTTTTTTCACCAATGGCACCATTCGCTTCCTTGGTCCACGTATCATATTTTGCATTTAACCTTGTTAATGCAGCTTTGTTGATATTACCTGCGTTTTTGTTTAACGTTTGCAGCTGTTTTTTTGCTGTAGAAATATCGGTTTGAACAACTTCTAGCTGTTCATCAGAAAGTGTCATTGAGTAATTGGTCATGGCTTGTTCAACACTTTCAAAGCTTGCTTTTGTTTTTTGAACGTTTAATAAGGTTTGAACTTCTGTTTCATTTGAAGATTGGATCTTTGTCATACTGACAATGATAAAGGCGATGACGCCAACTGCTAAAAGAAGTGAGATGAGTGAGTTGAGTAAAATTTTGATGCGCAAGCTCATGATGCATCCCCCTCTTCTTTTAGCAATTTCTGCTTCAGTTCATTAACTTTTTTGGTCAATGTTTCAGCATTCTTCAGCACCCGAATTCTTGCCATATCGATTCCGTCATTGCTTAAATCGTAAATAACATGCCCATTTTGAATTTGATTGCTCTTGACGAGCTGTTCGCTGAATTGATAGACTACTTCATCGACTTTTTTCACCATGGACGAAATCACCGCTTTTTCAGCAGTGTAGTATTGATCGCTATCGACACCAATGGCATACTTGCCTTCTGATTGTGCTTCTTTTAATACACCAACACCTGTATAGCCTGCTGCAGCATATAAAACGTCTGCTTTCTTTTTGATCATGTCTTTAGCTATTTTACTGCCTTTGCCCGCATCACTAAACGTATTGGCATAGGTCGATAAAATCTTGATTTTCGGATTCACTGATTTGGCGCCTTTTTGGAACCCTTTTTCAAAACGATGAATGACATCCGCATCGACACCGCCAACAAATCCAATGACATCACTTTTTGTTGTCATGGCAGCAAGCGCGCCTGCTACATAGCTACCCTGCTCTTCTTTAAACGTCACGGAGGTCACGTTTTTCAGCTCAGATACGGCATCAATGAGCAAGAACTGCTTCTTCGGATATTTCTTTGCGACTTTTTCTAAGTCTTCTTGCATACTAAAGCCTACCCCGATGACGAGGTCATTGCCAGCTTTTACGAGCTCGGTCAGCCCTTTTTCATATGTATCGGTTTCTGCAATTTCTCTATAATCAAATTCAATTCCTAGGTCATCACGTGCTTTTTCTAATCCTTTAAATGAAGAATCGTTAAATGATTGATCACCAAGACCATCATCTGTGAGCATAACGCCAATATGCTTCGCATTTGATGCTGGTGGTTTCCCTTGTTGATTGCTACATGCGGCTAGCACCATAAGCATGGCTACCAACAGAAGTAATGAAATTTTCACTTTCATCCAAACACACACTCCTTTTATCTTCCTTACTCCTTTCTTATCGGATTTGAGAGGCGTTGTTTCAATGGCTATGTGAAGGTTTTTCATGACTTTTTTCACTGAAAAAAACCAATATTTATAACAAATATAAAAAAAGGGATAAAACCATGATGATTTTATCCCTTTTTTCTTTATTTCATTGTCATATGAAAACCCATAAGGTTAGGGTTCTCTTTCACGCTGCTCATTTTTTCTCGTATGTCCAGCCCTCTTTTTGGTAGATTAGGCCGTTTTTCATCAAATGACCTAATGCCCGTTTAAAGGCTGCCTTGCTCATTTGGAATCGTTCGCGGATGTCTTCTGGATCGCTTTTATCTCCATAAGGCATCGCACCATTTCTCGTTCTCATATAAGTTAAGATTTCTTCTGCATCGACAGATAGGGCTTCCTGTTTTCTAGGAAGCAGAGACACGTTCACAGTTCCATCCTCTTTCACTGCAATGACGCGTCCTGTCACGGTCGATCCTAATCTTGGTTCTTCCTTTCGTTCCGTACGGTGGATAAACCCTCGCACGCCTGTATCTGTCAGCATAAACGAGCCTGTCGCAATTAAGCGATAAATCGTGCCAGTGATTTCTTTGTTCATTAAGGTTTCGGGTGCCTCAGTAAACAAGTCACTGATCACATCTTCAGTGGCTGGCTTTGCAAACATTCTGCCGTAGCTTGTGACTTTCAGCATACAGTAAAGTTTGTCCCCTTTTTTCGGCCATGCTTCCTCAAAAGGCGGGAGATGTTCTGTTGCGACAAGTGCATCCTTTGACAAGCCAACATCCACAAATGCACCCATGTCTTCTACGACGTCTACGACTTCTACCCAGCCATATGTATGCGCATTGATAGTCGGTATTTTCATCGTTGCAGCTAGCCTTTCTTCATGATCTACGTATAAGTAGACCTCTACTTCATCTTGGTCATCAATATCTTCTGTCATTTCACTACGGTGCAAGAGGACCGAATCTTCACCATCTGTCAAAAAGTAGCCGTATTCCATCTCGTTCTCTATTTGCAAGGTCAGTTGCTCACCTGGTCTCATGTTCTCTTCCTTCCTATCTGCTCGTACAAGAGCGTTCGTTCATCTTTTGATTCACTTTATTCTACTATACTTCTCCTCACATGAACATCTCTAGTTCTGTTAGCTAAAGTGGACAAACCGGACACGATTTATACCGCTGCCAGCAGAACTCTTTGACTCGTCTCTTCGATAAAGTTTCTTCTTCTCCACGTTGCATGATAAAATAGACGCAATATCTATACATGGAGGTCATGTGTTATGGCAAAAGAAAGCTCATTTGACATTGTATCGAAGGTTGAACTGCCTGAGGTTCAAAACGCCGTTCAAGCAGCACTAAAGGAAATTAAAAATCGTTATGATTTTAAAGGAAGCAAAAGTGATATTTCTCTTGAAAAAGAAGAGCTCGTGCTCATCTCTGATGATGACTTCAAGCTGGAGCAGCTAAAAGATGTCCTTGTGACAAAGCTGATCAAACGAAATGTTCCAACTAAAAACATCGACTACGGAAAAACCGAACATGCCCTTGGCGGCACCGTACGCCAGCGCGCGAAGCTGATCAGCGGAATTGACCAAGACAACGCCAAAAAGATCAATGCACTTATTAAGCAATCCGGCATCAAAGTGAAGTCACAATTTCAAGATGATCAAGTGCGTGTAACAGGAAAAAATAAAGATGATTTACAAGAAGTGATTTCTCTTATGCGCAAGGCAGATTTACCGATTGACGTTCAATTTATAAATTTTCGATAAATTTCAAATTTTCCATTGATTATTTCCGATTTTTTCGATACAGTGGATGGAAGTTCAATTCATTGACATGTTCATATCGCTTTCTTATCAAGAGAGGCAGAGGGACTGGCCCTGTGAAGCCTCAGCAACCGGTGTAGTAGAAATCTATTTTCTATGACCAAGGTGCTAAATCCAGCAAGCAACTGCTTGGAAGATAAGAAGAAGAATTACGATACAGCCAAAAAGTCTTCTTCTTATCAGAAGGCTTTTTTTGTTACATAGAAATAAGGAGGAAACCAATGGGCCTATTACAAGACTTACAAAACCGCGTACTGATTGCTGACGGTGCAATGGGAACACTTTTATACTCTTACGGCATTGACCGCTGCTTTGAAGAATTAAATTTATCGAAAGAAGATGAAGTAAAGCGCGTGCACGAAGCATATGTGCAGGCTGGTGCGGACATCATTCAAACAAATACGTACGGCGCAAATTATATTAAACTATCCCGCTACGGCTTAGAGGAAGAAACAAAGCGTATCAATACAAAGGCGGTACAAATTGCAAAAGCAGCTGCAGGTTCTGCTTATGTCCTTGGAACGATCGGTGGCATTCGAACGTTTAACAAAAATGCCTACACGATTGAAGAAATTAAACGAAGCTTTAGAGAGCAGCTATACATCCTATTAAATGAAGAACCCGATGGAATATTGCTAGAAACGTATTATGACATGGAAGAAGCGAAGGCCGTTCTTCAAATTGCACGCAAAGAAACGACGCTCCCCATTGTCATGAACGTCTCCATGCATGAACAAGGCGTGTTACAGGATGGAACACCGCTTAGGGATGGTTTATCTGAATTGTCCTCTCTTGGCGCAGACGTCGTTGGCATCAACTGCAGGCTAGGCCCTTATCATATGATTCAGGCACTCGAAGGCGTTCCGATTTTAGAAAATTCTCACTTATCAGTCTATCCTAACAGCAGTCTTCCCTCTCTTGAAGAAGGCAGACTCGTCTATGATACAGATAACGATTATTTTCGAAAAAGTGCACTTGAATTTAGAAATCAAGGTGCACGTATTATCGGTGGGTGCTGCGGAACAACGCCTCAACATATTCACGCAATGGCTGAAGCGGTCAAGGATTTAGCCCCGATCACTGAAAAAGAAGTGAAAGTATTAAAAGAAGAAATCATTTCGATTCAAGATCAGCGGACTGAACCAGGACTTGATGAGTTCGCTACGACAAAACGGACGATCATTGTAGAGCTTGACCCACCGAAGAAGCTGAACTTCGAAAAATTTCTCGTCGCGGCAAAAGAATTAAAGAATGCAGGCATTGATGCCTTGACATTAGCTGATAATTCTCTTGCAACACCGCGCATTAGCAATGTGGCTTGCGGGGCATTATTGAAACAGCAGCTTGATATGCGTTCACTCGTTCATATCACGTGCCGTGATCGTAATTTGATTGGGCTTCAGTCTCATTTGATGGGTCTTGACACCCTTGGTTTAACTGATATTTTAGCCATTACAGGCGATCCTTCTAAAATTGGGGATTTCCCAGGGGCAACGTCAGTTTATGATTTAACCTCCTTTGATTTAATCCGCCTGATCAAGCAGTTCAACGAAGGCCTTTCTTTCTCAGGGAAGCCGCTTGGCAAAAAGACCAACTTTTCAGTAGCTGGCGCGTTTAACCCGAATGTTCGTCACATTGATAAGGCGGTTAAACGTCTTGAGAAAAAAATCGAATACGGCGCTGATTATTTTATTTCACAGCCTGTATATTCTGAGGAACAGCTTGTGAAAATTCATGAGGAGAGCCGTCATTTAGATAAACCGATTTATATTGGCATTATGCCATTAACAAGCAGCCGAAATGCGGAGTTTATTCACCATGAAATTCCGGGCATCAAATTATCTGATTCCATTCGTGACATTATGGCGAGGGCCGGCGAAGATAAAGAAAAGCAGCGAGCAGAAGGCTTAGCGATTGCCCGCTCTTTATTAGATACAGCCTGCGAATTGTTTAACGGCATTTATTTAATTACCCCTTTCCTTCGATCAGACTTAACAGCAGAACTAACCACTTACATTCATCAGAAAGAAAAGGAGTCAAACATCCATGTCAACTATCACTGAACAGCTTGAGAAACGCATCCTCGTCCTTGATGGTGCAATGGGGACCATGATTCAAAATGCCAATCTCACAGCAGAAGACTTTGGCGGCGAAGAGTATGAGGGCTGTAACGAGTATTTGAACATAACAGCCCCTCACATCATCCGCACGATTCATAAAGAATACCTTGAAGCAAGCGCCGATCTCATTGAAACGAATACGTTCGGGGCTACAAAGCTCGTCCTTGACGAATACGGGCTTGGCCACCTTACCTATGAACTCAATGTACGGGCTGCGCAACTGGCAAAGGATGAAGCTGACCGTTTCTCCACGCCCGAGCAGCCTCGATTTGTTGTAGGTGCGATGGGTCCGACTACGAAAACATTATCTGTGACAGGCGGCACAACCTTCGATGAGCTCGTCAGAAACTATGAAGAGCAAGCCCGTGCCCTGATTGATGGCAAATGCGATGCCCTTCTTTTAGAAACAAGCCAAGACATGCTCAATGTAAAAGCTGGTTTCAAAGGCATTCAGAAAGCCTTCCAGCAGACAGGTATTGAGTTGCCTCTCATGGTATCAGGTACGATTGAACCAATGGGCACGACCCTTGCTGGTCAGGATATTGAAGCCTTTTATATCTCTCTTGAGCATATGAAACCGATGAGTGTCGGCCTGAACTGTGCGACGGGTCCTGAATTCATGACAGACCATATCCGCACCCTATCCTCCATCGCCAAATCAGCGGTTAGCTGCTATCCAAATGCTGGTCTCCCAGATGAAGAAGGTCAATATCATGAATCCCCTGCTTCACTTGCTAAAAAGATTTCCGCCTTTGCCAAAGAAGGCTGGTTAAATATTGTTGGCGGCTGCTGCGGAACAACACCTGCACATATACAGGCATTGTCAGATGAAGTACGCACGATTCAGCCGCGTCATATCGCACATGAATCGTCTCAACATACCGTATCAGGAATTGAGCCTCTGATATATGAAGAATCAATGCAGCCTCTTTTTGTAGGAGAACGGACCAACGTGATTGGTTCACGCAAATTCAAACGACTCATTGCGGAACAAAAGTTTGAAGAAGCATCAGAAATTGCTCGTGCACAGGTAAAAAACGGCGCTCATGTGATTGATGTGTGTCTCGCTGACCCAGATCGAGACGAAATAGCTGACATGGAAGGTTTTTTACAAGAGGCCATGAAAAAAGTGAAAGCCCCTTTTGTCATTGATTCAACGGATAAACACGTGATCGAAAAGGCGCTCACCTATTCGCAAGGAAAAGCCATCATTAATTCCATTAACCTTGAAGATGGCGAAGAACGCTTTGAAGAAATTCTTCCTCTTGTGAAGCTGTACGGCGGTGCACTTGTTGTCGGCACGATCGATGAAACTGGGATGGCCGTAACTGCAGAACGAAAGCTCGAGATTGCGGTACGCTCTCATGATCTATTAACGAAGAAATATGGCATTCCCGCAAGTGACATCATTTTTGATCCACTTGTCTTTCCAGTAGGCACTGGAGACGAGCAGTACATTGGCGCTGCCGAAGAAACGATCAAAGGCATCAAAATGATCAAGGAGAAACTACCTGAGTGCTTGACGATTTTAGGTATCAGCAACGTGTCTTTTGGACTCCCGCCTCTTGGGAGAGAAATCTTGAATGCCGTCTACTTGTATCACTGCGTCCAAGCAGGACTTGACTACGCCATCGTCAATACAGAAAAACTTGAACGCTTCGCTTCTATTCCAAAGGAAGAAATCAAGCTCGCTGAAACGTTGCTTTATGAAACAAATGATCAAACCCTTGCTGAATTCACCCAATTTTACCGTGGCAAAAAGAAAACGGAGAAAAAACCAAAGGTCTCCCTATCACTTAATGAAAGGCTCGCACTCTACGTCATCGAAGGAACAAAAGAAGGTCTTATCGATGATTTATCCCTTGCTCTAGAGCAATTTGAATCACCACTTCATATCATCAATGGTCCGTTAATGCAGGGAATGGCTGAGGTTGGACGTCTCTTTAATCAAAACGAACTGATTGTGGCAGAAGTGCTTCAATCGGCAGAGGTTATGAAGGCTTCTGTATCGTATCTTGAACAATATATGGAAAAGGGGAATGCAAGCGGAAAAGGTAAAATTCTACTTGCCACTGTAAAAGGAGATGTCCATGATATTGGGAAAAACCTTGTCGACATCATTTTGAGCAACAACGGCTTTCAAGTGGTCGATCTCGGGATAAAGGTGACACCACAAACATTGATCGAAGCTGTGCAAAAGGAAAAGCCTGATATGATTGGATTATCAGGCTTACTTGTGAAGTCAGCCCAGCAAATGGTTCTCACCGCTCAAGATTTACATAAAGCGAATATTTCCGTGCCCATTTTAGTCGGTGGCGCTGCACTTTCTCGAAAATTTACGAAAATGAAGATTTCGCCTCATTATGACGGACCGGTCCTTTATGCCAAAGATGCGATGGACGGCTTATCTTTAGCCAATGAGTTAAAAGCAAATCCTCTTCAATTTCAAATAAAGACCGATGAAGAGCCTGTGGCACCTGTCAAAGAGAAAGAAACAAAGCAGCCACAAGCTGTCATTGAATTACTAGAAAAACGTGCGGCGCTCCCTGAGGCACCTATTTTTACGCCGGAAAATACGGCACGTCATTATGTAAAGGATATCGACCTGCACCACATTATGCCTTATGTGAATGAACAAATGCTCATTGGTCACCACCTTGGATTAAAAGGAAAGGTGAAAAAGCTCTTGGCCGAACAGCATCCAAAAGCATTGGAATTAAAGCAGCTTGTCACAGATCTTCTAAATGAAGGCAGAGAGAAGAACTGGTTTGCCCCTGCATTTGTCTATCAATTTTATCCTGCCGGCTCTAACGGAAATGATCTGCATATTTATGATCCCGAAGTGCCTGACCGTATCATCGAAACGTTCCAATTTCCAAGACAAGAGAAGCTTCCATACCGGTCCATTTCTGATTATGTGCGGGGAAGTGGTGAAAAGGAGAAAGATTATATTGCCTTATTTGCCGTCACAGCAGGAGCGCGTATACGTGAAGTCGCGCAGCAATTTAAGCAAGAAGGAGATTATTTAAAAATGCATGCAGTTCAAGCTCTTGCGCTTGAGCTTGCAGAAGGATTAGCCGAAAGAACCCACCAAGTGATTCGTGACAAATGGGGCTTCCCTGACCCAGTCGATTTCACAATGGAAAAACGATTCCAAGCGAAGTATCAAGGGCAGCGCTATTCCTTTGGTTATCCAGCTTGTCCGAATCTTGAAGACCAAGAAAAGCTGTTCAAGCTGCTTCAGCCTCAGAAAATCGGCATCCATTTGACAGAAGGATTCATGATGGAACCTGAAGCCTCTGTTTCAGCGATCGTCGTTTCTCATCCTGAAGCTCGATATTTTAATGTTCATTAATGTAGGACCTCCAAAATATGAATACAATCGTGACCTTAATTATTAATCTACTAAATGAGAAAGGGGAAACCCTTTTCCTTCAGATTGTTGACAAAGGGCTAAAATGATCTTGATTTTATCTCTTTGTCTCATCCTTCTTATGATACGATACACATAGATGAATTCAGCTAAGAAGGAGTTGCGTGTCATGACAAACGTTGTTCAACGAGCATTAACTCTCGATGACATACCAGATCTTATCGCCTTGTCTCAAGAGGTGGACTGGCCTGATTACAATGCGGAAGAGCTCAAATCTCTTTTAACAAATGGATATTTCACAGGTTTTTCAACAGTGGATGGACAAGTCATCTCGTGTGCAGGACTTTTCCAGTATGATCGAATGGCGTCAATTGGTGCCGTCATTGTATCTAGGACACATCGCGGCTTAGGTCTTGCAAGAAAAATGATTGACACCCTGCTAGATCAATGTGATCAAAGCATTCCTGTCGTCTTAACCGCTACTGTCCAAGGACGGCCAGTTTACGAAAAAATCGGGTTTCACACGGCAGGTTATATTACGACTTACAAAGCGCAAAAAACAACCCCAGAGACGCTTCGTGTGTCAGATGACATTCACCTGTCTTCTGCCGATGAATCGCACCTTCCGTGTATTGAAGCATTAGATGAAAAAGGCGCAGGCACAAATCGTTCAAGCTTTCTAAAAAACCGGATGAACCGAGCAGCGCAGCGTATCATTGCAAAGAATGAACATCACGAAATAACTGGCTTTGCATTTGGTGTTGAAACACCTGCTAATTTAATGATTGGACCGCTTGCTGCAAATGATGAACTTACAGCCCTCTCGCTGATCCGTTCGCTTATTTCGTCTTATTCGGGTCCGATTCGTTTAGATATGCAGGAGGAAACAGCCGAGCGCCTCCATGAATCACTTGTTGAAGCAGGTTTTACGAAAACAAACAAAGCGCATTATATGATGATTCGCGGGAAAGAAAAGCTGAACGATCCTGAACTTCTTTATTTCCTCGCATCTCAAGCATTTTCATAAAATATAAAAAGCTGTAGACACTTGAAGTCTACAGCTTTTCTATTACTTCTCCCAGACGGGTGAACGAACATGCGCAAGTGCATTTGTAACCTTTCCATGCTCCGATGCATGCGGGCGGTCATCTCCATCTCCATACCCATAATCAATCATTCGATTACGATTTAAGCACAGCTTTGTCAGCTTCGGCTGGAAGAGATCAAATAGTTCAAAACGGTCTTTCAGCTGCGGGAATTGCTTTTGATACTGCTGTATTTCTTCGGCAAGCAAGCGCCAAAGTGTTGCTTCATCTAACAGCTGATGATTGTCTAGCACATTTGATACGTAACGCAGGTTACAAATAAACAAACCTGTAAAGATAAACTGCACTAAACCTTCTGGCGGTTCACTCCGCAGCACTTCTTTTAAATCGTCTCCTAGAGAAGCCAATTCAGGCAGCGGCTGATCGCTAATGTTTACATCGTCAACGAAATCTTTGATCGCCAAACGATGAGGCTGATGATCTTTTAACACAAGAATCGTATTTTGTCCGTGCGGTGAAAAGACGGTGCCGTATTGATACATAAAGTGGAGTAGCGGCGGCATGACCACATGGAAAAATTTCGCCATCCACTCTTTTGCTGAGAGACCTGATTTTTCAATCAGCTGTTTCACATAGGGCTCACCTTCATGATCCTCATAAGTGAGTGCCGCAAGTGTAACAGGGTTCTCTCCTTCATCTAAGTACGAGTAAATACTCTCTCTAAAAATCACACCGAGCATCTCAAGATATTGATACGGCGCACCAGGCAGCTTGCTATAGTAAGGATGATCAACATTGATACTTGCATTCTCACCAGGTAATATCACGCGGCAGACATCAGATAAAAATGAATCTTGATCTGCAATCCCTTTAATATGCGCTGTAATGCGAGGGGCAATGACTGTCCGTTCTGATGGAAGTCCGCGGTACACAAGCGTATTTAAAATACTCATTGGCAGTTTAATATGATGCTTGCCTTTATTTGAGATGTTCGTAAAGGTTCTGATCGACTGCTGCGGGATATATTGATCCAGTCCCTCCCCTACATACACAATCCGGCGCAACGCCAAATCTTCTGGGAAATGCTGAATAATCATATGTGTCCACTGCCATTTATGAACAGGCATCAAATAATAATCAGCTTCATTCAATCCTTCATCCTTTAGCACGCGATGAAATTGACGGATCGTGACTTCATCTAACTCTTTGGCGATCACCTGATCATAGTTTTCATGATCGACTGCATGGAATGTGGCAAGATCTCGGTGAACAGCAATCCAAGACAGCTGCACACTTTCTTGCCTTTCAGGTGCATAGGCTAGATAGTCATCATAACTGAACCCAATACGTCCTTTGTTATATACAATCCAAGGATGCCCTGTCATTTCTCCTTCAATCCATGCATAATCAGTATCTGTCAGTTCGTCCGCACGAAGGGCTTTTTTCGACAGCAAATGGACATCTGCTAACAGGGTGTGATGAAGCTCTTTTATGAGATGTCCTGTTGTCTCAGAAGCCATTGGAATGAGCGGCTGAATATCTAGTAAAAACACGATTGCACTGACATCCTTTGACCATTTTCCATCTTGACAGCACTCGATTGATTCAGCGATTGTATCAAAACTATCAAACAAACGAGGTTTTGCAAGATAACGATATTTCTTTTGTTCGTGAATGATTAATTCATACTGAGCAATGCCATCCTTATGATCTAGCTGCACGGGATGAAGCATATCCTCATACATGTATTCAGACAGCATTTTTGCCACCATTCGCTGATTTGCCTTTTTCCAAGCAGCAGGATTCACCGCTTTTTTCAATTCATCTTGTACACTCATCGCTGCATCCTCCTTAACCTTTGATATCTTCGAATGTGTTGACGTTCTTGTGTGTACCAAATGTCTGGAAGACGTGCTTTTGATAAAGTGGATACACGGTTTGATGAGCAAGTTCATTGATAATCACACTATTTCGATAAGCACCAAGTCCTAAATCTGGAGCGCCAACACCATGTGTATGAAGCTCTGCATTTTGAACAAAAATATCATTTTCACCCATTGTATTTGTTTTCAAGCGGTACTCACGTTCAACTTGGAATCGCCCTTGATCGTCCCATTGAATATGATGAGAAATTGGGTTGATAAACGGCGGCAGTACGGATTGATAGCCCGTCGCCAGTACGACAATATCTGTCTCGTGAGTAAAGGAGTCCTCTTTGACCCATTGCGTGCATGAAAGGGACAAACCACCCGCTGTTTCCTCAATCAAGTTGACCTCCGTCATCGCTTGGAGCACTGTGTTCAACTGCTCTCCGCAAGCAGAACGCTCATATAGCAAATGATAAATATCACGGATCATTGCAGAGCTGATACCTTTATAAAGCAAGTCCTGCTGCTTTAACAACGCATCCTTTTTTGTTTGCGGGAGCCCATAAAAGAAATCTATATAATCTGGAGAGAAATATTCAAGACCAAGGTTTGAATATTCCATTGGGAAAAATCCTTTAGAGCGTGTGAACCAGTGAATATCCTTCGCCTCATCATCTGCTAAAATATCATAGAACACTTCTGCCGCACTTTGACCAGAGCCGATGACGGTCACAGATTTCCCTTTGAAACAGCCTTCTTTCTTTCGTTTTAAATAGTCGGCAGAATGAAAAACTTTCTCTCCTAAAGCTGGTTGGAGAGATGCTGGTATCGCCGGCTGTGTACCAATTCCTAAGACGAGATGCTTACTTTCAAACACCTCTACCGTTTGTTCTTTCACATGACGAACATGCACTTCATATCGCTTTTCTCCTGCTTTTTCGATCAATGAGACAGATTCGACGTTCATGCCAAATCGGCAAGAGTCTAACTGGTCTGCGACCCAGCGGCAATAATGACTATATTCCTTGCGCGGGATATGAAAATCCTCTAGAAAGTAAAATGAATACAAACGGTTTTGTTCCTGTAAATAGTTAAGAAAGCTATATTTACTTTTCACATCTGCCATGCTGACAAGGTCCGCTAAAAAAGGAACTTGTAGTGTCGTTCCCTCAATGAGCATCCCTGGGTGCCAATGAAAGGCTTCACTTCTTTCAAAAAACAAAGCGTCAATTTCCTTTACTTCTTCAGATAATGCGGCAAGTCCTAAGTTAAACGGGCCAATGCCGATTCCGATTACATCCACTACATTATTTTGCTTGTTGAACCGCGTCATGGTTATACTTCCTTTCGAATCGTTCTCGATCACAAAACATCAAAAGACCTGTTTTATCGGGTAAATTGACTGGTTTTACACGTTCAAATCCACATTTTTCAAATACATGGATCATTTTTCCATTTCGAATATCCGGCTCAGCAACGATTTTTTCTGTTCGTTTGTTTTGCTCAAATTGAAATGCTGTCATGGCCTGAAGCAGCGGAGTCGCAAAACCTTTTCCCACATAATCCGGCTCCCCTATTAATAGATGGATTCCTTGATCATGCGGAGATGGCTGATAGTAAGATTCAATGATGTCACCTTTGACGTTGTATGCCTCAAAATAACTCATGGGCGTCCCATCAATTGTGCCTAAATACAGGGTTTGATGCGGATCATGTATCGCCTGATAAAAATGCTTTTCAAAAGAAGGAAACGGAATATTCAAATGCCAAAATGGGTGAACATACTCCTCTTGCATCCACTTGTGGACAAGCCGTACATCTCTTTCATATTCAGCTCGAATAAAATGAATACGATGCCTCATCCAATCAGCGCCTCCTTATGTAAAAATAGCGGATTCAAGACAGCTGTGTAACGAGACTGTGTTTCCAATGACCCTGTCAGTTCATCCATGTCTTCAAATCGTGTCAGCAAGTTCGCTTTTGAAGGCAGTTCCTTTGAGCGAAGTAGGCTGTTTGTTAGTTCAGATGCACCGTAAGTCTCCTCATGAACGAGTAAAGTATCTCTCACAAGTGCGAGCAAGTCTTCTTCTTTCGCCAGACCTTCTGTACCAAAACCGTTAATGAGACCAAATAAATGATTAAAGAAGAAATAATAACGCAGTCTCTCAACGGCTACATCATCTGCACAAATCGTTTCACTTCTCACGCTCAGGTTTTGGACAAGATTTGCGAGTTTATCCTTTTTCGATTCACTATAATAGTAGCCTTGGTTGTCACGATAATAGAAGGTATGCGGGTAACCATCCTTCATTTGCACAACAGCATTTTGCTGATGGGCTTCAAGGGCAAGACCGTACGTTTCAAACAGCCAAAGCATCGGTTCTAACGAAATGGTTAAATATTGCTTAAACCAATCTTGGCTCACAGCCTCCGTTGATCGGCCTTCTGCGCCTGCAAGATCATGAATGATCCCTGCTAACCGCGATTTTCCACCATACGCATGATCCTGACATAATCCAGCAATTAAGCTTGCCCCTTTTTCACGATGTAAAAATGGATTTTGACGAATGACTACTTCAAAGCCAGATTCCGCTTCTTCTCCTTGAATGGATAAATAGGCTGGATCTTCAATAACCCGGAACCCAGAGAATTTGTCGTATAAAGAAACGCCTAGTTCGGTTTTTAAAATGCGCGACATCTCTACTCCGCGATCTAGCTCCTTTTGTTTATTGACACGTAAGGAGTTTGTAATTTTCACAGGAACAGAGAATTTGAGCATATAAGCAGAATCCTTTTGATAGACGGTTCTGAAAGATGAGGTCGCTGTGTATTCAGAACCCATCGGTCCTAAATAAGTGAGTTTCCCTTCCTCTATATAACGGTTCACAAACGGTTTCTCCATGACCACCTTCACTTGAAGCGGATGAATCGGAATGAGCACATATTCTCCGTTTTCTACTAACGTATTCAGTCTCTCTTTTTCTTCTGGTACTTGGCGCAGGAGCTCTTCTAGCATAAGGCTTGCCGCAGACTGTGTAATTGACGAATCCTGTAGCACAATCGAATGATGCGCTTTAAAGTAATGAAGCTGGAAAGTCCCTTTCAGCTCAGGAGAATAGATCGCTTCCTCCTCTTCTGTCATTCCTTGTCTGCTTTTTGGGGTAGGATGCGTTAAATGACCAAGGAGAAGTGACTGCTCTGCCTCGATATACTCAAAATCGGCTGCAGAAAGAGCGGCTCGATCAGTTTCTCGCTCCTTTAAGAATCGTTCAATATTTCGGCAGCTTAAAATGATGCGAAGCATGAATTCATCCTCTGCATCTGTACGGCCATATTCAATGAGAAGCTCCTTTGAACATAAAGCAACAAGTGTCGTGTAATCGACAATTGTGCCCTCTTGCTCACTGCCTTGCGGACGAAAGCGAATCGGAAAATCAAAGAGATGGCGGCCAACAGGTGAAACATATCGCATCGGAATCACAAGCTCAAGATCTTGCTTTACTAGTTTTGCGATGAAGACAAGCGAGCCATCTGCTCTTGTCTCTTTTTTGGCAGATCGATCGATTCCTGTTTCGCGTAAAAAACAGTTTAAAAAGCTTTGCATGGTTGCATTTTCAGCCATTTGTTTATATTGACTCAACGTAGTACCCTCCCGGATTGAATATGAGCGATCCCGATATCAACGATGTCAGAAAGGATTTCCTCAATATGTGTGATTGTCGTTCTCGGATTTAACAAAGTGAATTTTAAGCATGTTTGGCCATGAGCCACTGTTTTCGCAATGACAGCAGTTCCTGTTTTGAATAGTGTCCGATGAATGATTTTATTGACGTCATCTGTTTGGTCGTCATCCTTAAATCGGAACACAACTGCATTGATTTCTGGCTCAGGATTGATCACTTCAAGGTGATCATTTCTCTCAATAAGCGCTGCCACTTCCTTTGCAAAATGAATGGTATGGTCAATGATATCTCCAAATCCTTCTTCTCCAATTAGACGAAGAGAGAGAAGTAATTTCAGAGCATCAAACCGGCGCGTCGTTTGGACAGATTTATTGACGAGATGTAGAATACCATCGAGCTCGTCTTCCTTTGGATTAAGATAATCCGCATGATAATTGATCAAACCAAAATGTCTTTTATCCTTTAGCAAAAATGCCCCGCAGGATATCGGCTGATAAAATTGTTTATGAAAGTCAATCGTGATTGAATCAGCGAGCTCAATACCGTCTAATTTCTTACGGTAGGTTTCGCTTAATACAAGTGCTCCGCCGTAAGCAGCATCTGCGTGAATCCACAGACCGTATGGCTTGACGATGTCATATACCTCTCGAACTCGGTCAATACTGCCAAAATCCGTTGTCCCGCAAGTGGCTACTACCGCAAAAGGCAGCAAGTTCTGCTCCTTCAACTCAACCAGCTTCTTTTTCAAATCATTGACGTCCATTCGGTGATGTTCATCTGTCTCGACTAGTACAACTGCCTGCTCTCCTAAACCTAACTGCGAAGCAGATTTTTTCACAGTGAAGTGAGCATTCTTCGAGCAAAGAATTCTCATGCGGTGAGATTCACTTGGTAAGCCTTTCTGCTGAACATTCCACTGCCATGTGTTTTCACAAAAGGCATCTCTCGCCAGAAGCAGCCCCATGTAGTTAGATTGGGTTCCACCGCTTGTAAATGTCCCATCTGCTAGGTCGCCATAAGAAAACTTTGCACATAGCCACTTGAGGATTTCTTCCTCAACCAAAGAAGCAATACCACTTTGATCAAAGGAATCCATTGATTGGTTAAAGGAACTCACCATCACCTCTGCGGCAAGTGCAGGAATGAGCGGTGGACAATGCAGATGTGCCAAGCATTTAGGATGCGATACATCAATCAAATGCGGCAAAAGATGTTCTTTTATATCTTGAAAGACAGATTCCATGGATTCACCAGATGGTTGGAATCGGAATAGCGATTCTACACTAGCCGCTAATTTCCCAGGCAATATTCCACTGTAAGGTCCTGTGTCTTTTTGCCATTGATCCAGTAAGCTGTCGATAGATGTATGAAGAGCCGCTTGGAAGGACTCTCTTCCAAGCTGGCTTTGATTGATAAATAATGAATCCACTGGAGCCTTAGTTGATTGCATCGTACACAGCCTCTTTAAATATAGCGATGACTTTTTCAAGCTGTTCTTCAGTCATAATGAGTGGTGGCAGGAATCGAATGACACTTCCGAAACGGCCTCCTGTCTCCACAATTAAACCTTTATCGAAGCAATTCTTTTGAATAAGACTGGCCAGCTCTGGATTCGCTGGATAGCTTCCGTCCACATCCTGTTTCTCATTTGGATCGACTACTTCAACGCCAATCATTAAACCTCTCCCTCGAACATCACCTAGAGCAGGAACTTGTTTTCGGATGTCTTTTAGATGCGCCTGCATACGATCTCCTAACTGTTCTACATGATCAAGCAGGTTGGTTTCTTTGATGAATTTAAGCGTAGCGGTTCCAGCAGCCATCGCCATTTGATTCCCTCTAAATGTCCCGATGTGTGCACCTGGATTCCATTGATCTAAATCTTGATCATAAATCACAACTGAAAGCGGCAGGCTTCCACCAATGGCTTTTGATAGCACAATAACGTCAGGTATAATTCCTGCATGTTCAAAGGCAAACATCTTACCTGTTCGGCCAATGCCTGATTGAACCTCATCAATAATAAGCGGAATCCCTTTTTCTTTTGTGATTCTTCTCATTTCCTTCATCCATTCAATCGATGCTGGAATGGAGCCTCCCTCGCCCTGCACTGCTTCAAAGATCATACCTGCTGGCGGAAGAATACCACTTTCAGGATCATTTAATATGCGCTCAATATACGAACTTGAAATGCGGTGCGAATCCTTCCCACCAATTCCAAATGGGCAGCGATATTCATAAGGATAAGGCATAAAATGAACATCAGGTATTAACCCTTGCACTCTTTCCTTTGGAGATAAATTCCCGCTTAATGACATCGTGGCATGTGTCGCACCGTGATATGCACCATGGAATGATAGAATACTTCGATTCCCTGTCGCTGTTTTCACTAATTTAATTGCTGCTTCTATGGCATCACCACCAGTTGGTCCACAAAATTGAATTTTGGCTCTCTTTGCAAACTCTTCTGGCAAGTGAGAAAAAATTTCATTCACAAACTCTTCTTTAATTTCTGAGGTTATGTCCAACGTATGCAACGGTCTTTTTTCATGAAGCATACGTTCAATAGCTTCTATCACAACTGGATGATTGTGACCAAGTGCAAGTGTTCCTGCGCCTGCCAGGCAGTCATAAAACTCTCTACCATCCGCATCTGTCACGATCATACCTTCGGCTTTTTGCATGGCTAATGGGAACCGTCTCGGGTAAGACCTTGCATTCGATTCTCTTTGACTTTGCTGCTCTAAAAATTGCTGATTTTTAGAAACGGTTTTGATGGACATAATAAAACACTCCTCCAATTGATAAAGATTATCATTTTCATTTACTAGCCTAGAGGATGTGAGATATGAAAGTCAATTGTATTCAAAAAGATGATTCTAAAAGCATATGAATGCTATATTCTCTATTTAACGAGTAATTTCGTGTCATTTTGACAAACCCTCTACTGCTATAAGGAGAATAAACGCTTGAAACGGAATAATGTAGAAAAAAATTACAAATCATTCTTCCTGGTTCTTTTGTTCTATTCATGAAAAAGCACTTATTTTATACAGGAAAGTGGATGAAAGTGATGTAGAAAAAGAAAGAAACAAACGTCATTCCACATTGATATAAATGGTTATAATGGTATAATTTCTCTGAAACAAAAGGGAATGGAGAGGGATCTGATGATTGTAACGAAGCATGATCTTCACCACTACTTAGCTCAAGACAAGAAAGCATTAGCCATTAAGCGCAAACGACCTAAGTGGTTTGGAGATGATATATGGAAATACCAAAGGATTTTACGAAAATATGAATACTATTCTAATAGCGGTGCTACACTTCGAAAATGGCTTTATCGCTATTTACATAAAAAGAAAGGCATGCAGCTTGGGTTTGATATCCCAATTGGTGTTTTCGGTCCCGGCCTTAGAATCAATCATACGGGTCTCTTAATTGTGAACAAGCATGCAAAAATTGGGGCTTTTTGTGATATTCATCAAGGGGTGAATATTGGTCAGAATCATCATGAAAAAGATGTGCCAACCATTGGGGATCATGTATGGATTGGCCCAGGCGCAAAGATGTTTGGGGATATCTATATTGCAGATCATATTTCAATCGGAGCAAATGCTGTGGTAAACCGTTCCTTTCATGAGGAGAAAATTGTTATTGCAGGTGTGCCGGCGCAAAAGGTAAAAGAAAAAAGCCCTTCATCATGAAGGACTCACCTGATAAAAAAGAATGATACCGATCAAAACAGAGATGAGCAGCATGAGGTAAAACAAAATCGTTAAAATAAGAATGGTCCAGCCAAGCCCCTTCCTCTCTGTCTTGATCAAATAAATACCGAGAACGATCGTACTAAATAGGACACCTAAAATGGCCCACAGCCATTTGTCTTTGTTATGCTTTGGCGCATCAAACCATAAATAAATGGCAACAGCAAGCGAAACGAATAGACCTGTTATTCTCAAGATTAAACTCCCCCCTTATGTATACATGCTCTCTATGATGCGTTTGAGTATCCGAAGATCAGTAGCAGGAAGTACAAGACATAGGCTAGCATAACAATAGAATAGATGATGATAGACACGATCAAAATTGTCCAGCCCAATCCTTTTCTTCCTGTTTTGATGAGGTATATCCCAAATGCAAAGAGCCCGAATAAAAGACCTAAAATAGACCATAACCATTTACTTTTTCCGTGTTTTGGTGCATCTATAAATAGATAGATGGCGACTAAAATAGAAACAAACCACCCAGTTATCCAGCCCACATTGATCCGCCACCCTTCTTCTTCAGTTTATTCCATTATATGATCCTTTTATCCTGAAAAAATAATAATTCAGAGGATATTGCGCGAGAGGCTTTTCCATTCCTCTCGCAGCATCCCATAGCGCATTGAATCATAATATTCTCCTTGATAGTAACGGACCTTTCGCAGTCTTCCTTCAAGGACAAATCCGCATTTCTCTGCACACCGCATCATCCGTTCATTTCCCGACCATGTAGTAAGACCAATTCTAGGAATATCAATGTGTGTAAATAACTCATCCGTCCATAGACGTAACGCCTTTGTCCCAATGCCACCGCTCCAAAAGCGGGAATCATAAATGAGAATGCCACATTCAAGCCACCGTGTGCGTTCATTCTCCCAATAATAAGACACGGTACCTTTAATCTCACCGTCTATTTCAATACCATATAACTTTGACGGAATGGATGTATCCTGTATGTATCTTTTTTTAAAAGCAGCAAGCGGGATTTCGTGTTCATGAAAATATGGGGCGTTCCACTCTCGGTAGGACTGGTCTGGTGCTTTGAATTTTAAATGCCATACCAACTCTAAATCAGCTTCGTTTAATGGTCGAATGCTCACAAGCTTTTCCTTTTCCCTTTTCATCTGTTCACGTTCCTTTACTTTGTCGTTCTTTTTGCGAGATGACGGTACTCGATAGGTGTCATGCCTTCGTTTTGCCGAAACAGCTTAGAAAAATAAGTAGGGTCGTCAATGCCTACTTGTTCAGCAATCGCTGCGATTTGATCATTCGTTGAGGCAAGCATGCTTTTGGCTTTTTCGATCTTGAGACGATTGATGTATTGGTTTGGCGTGAGGCCATACACCGTCTGCATGCACCTTGTTATGTAATCAGGATGATAGTGCAGTTTCTCTGCAAGCTCATCCATTTGCAGTTTCTTCATAAAGTGATGCTCAAGATAATGAACCACTTCTGAAGCGACATTCTCCTTTGCACTTGGAATATGAAAGGCTTCTTTTTGTAAATGAATGAGCAGTTCCTCAAACTGAAGCTGTTTTTTCAGTGGCAGTTCAGACGCGTCATCATTTAGTGCCCGCATCTGTGCAAGATGCTTTTCTAATACATTTCTCCCTTTCACTTTTCCTTTACGGGGCAAGCTAAATTCATAGGTCGCCGGCTTTTCAAAAGTGGCTTGATTTTGTTTCATATCAAACCAGTGTTCTCTCGGCCGATTCGTCAACTCAAAAGGATCAATCGAAAAATGGAGCCACTCATAGTGTGTTTCTTCTTCGCATGGCAAGTGTCCGCCATGCGACAAGCCAGGTGAGAGAATGATATATTCTCCTTCTTTTACGTGATGAGCCTCCCTGTCTTCTGTGATCCATAGCTGCCCTCTTGTGACATAAAGAAGATCAAACACGGTGAAGGTTCTAGAGATATGTCTTTCTCCTTGATCAAATACACCTTTGCCAGAAGCGATATAAACCGGGAACGGCGGTACAGTAAATGTAATAAATCGATTCATATGCATCCCCTTATGCAGTCGGATTTCTCCAATAAGTTTCGGTTTCATCTCTTCTTATTATAGTCGATGCAAGGTACACTATAAATCGGATTTATACGAAAGGAGGTTGATTGATGAAACCTCAATCACTACCAATTCAAAAGGTTCGAGCTAGAGGGAAGAAAAGCCACCCTTCATTATTTTCATTAACTTGGCCTATTTTTATTGAAATCTCTTTATATATGCTCATGGGAAGCGCCGATACCCTCATGCTCAGCCAATATTCCGATAATAGTGTTGCCGCAGTTGGTGTAAGCAATCAGCTGCTGAATTTATTGATTGTTATGTTCAGTTTCATTACAACTGGAACAACGATTGTGATTGCACAGCTTTTAGGAGCAAGCCGCAGGCAGGAAGCGACTCAAGTCGCCTATGTCTCACTAGGAACCAATTTCTTGATCAGCTTTGTCATTAGTCTTCTCATGTTTGTATTAGCTGTTCCCATTTTACACCTGATGGGCTTATCAAGTGAGCTCATGCCAGATGCGACTGTATTTTTACAAATTGTCGGGCTGCTTTCTTTTATTCAAGCACTCATTATGACGTATAGTGCTATTTTAAAAAGCTATGGATATACAAGAGATACGATGTATGTCACCATCGGAATGAACTTGCTAAACGTTGCCGGTAACTATTTGGTGATTTTTGGTCCGTTTGGTTTCCCGATATTAGGTGTCATGGGGGTCGCTTTTTCGACCTCACTCGCTCGATTGATCGGATTAATGGCCATGATCTTCATTGTTCGCCGCCGGATTGGATTACGCTTTTCACTGAAGAAGATGTTTCACATCCAGCGGACATATTTAAAAAAGCTGCTGAAAATTGGCATTCCTTCTGCTGGAGAGCAGCTTTCTTATAATGGCTCTCAAATGATCATTACACTGTTTATTACATTTATGGGGACGCAGGCATTAGCCGCAAAGGTCTATACTCAAAATATCATGATGTTCATTATGCTATTTGGTGCAGCCATTAGCCAAGGGACACAAATTTTAATCGGCCGCCATATTGGAGCGAAAGAATTCGATGCTGCCTATCACAGATGCATGAAAAGCTTATACTGGGCCATTGGCATCTCCCTTCTTTCTTCCACTGCTTTATCTTTATCATCGACGCATTTGCTTACTTTCTTTACTAGCAACAGCGAGATCATTCAAACCGCCGCCACACTCCTCCTTTTGACCATTATTTTGGAACCAGGCCGTTCGTTTAATATGGTCATTATTAATTCCTTGCGGGCTGCTGGCGACGCGAAGTTTCCAGTGTATATGGCAATGATTTCAATGTGGGGCATCGGGCTTCCGATCGCTTACTTGTTAGGCATTCAGTTTGAGATGGGCCTCATTGGGATTTGGATTTCTTTTATCGTAGATGAATGGGTAAGAGGCATCTTTATGTATAGGCGGTGGCGTTCAAGGGTTTGGACGGAATATCGCTTTTCTTCCACTTAAAAAGGACTGCGGGTGCAGTCCTTTTTTTACGTAATATCTTCTAAAATAAGTGCTTTTTCTTGGTTCGAAATAAATGATCGCTCTGTAAATACGCGGTATTCATTTTCTCTTGTTTTATCTAAAATGGCTTTATAAAAGTAAGCAGCTGCTTTCACTGGTATACGTGAATAAAGCGGGAATTCATGAAGATGGTCAAAAAATTCCTCGTAGTAAGCCTCTGCCTCAAAGGCAATGTACTCCCATACGTGCTGGAATGCTTGATTGACAATGCCTTCTTGCAATTCTTGCTCTGTATATCCGAATTGATCCATGACTTGTTTTGGCAAATAAATGCGGTCTCTTTCGGCTTTATCCTCGCCGATGTCACGAAGGATATTGGTCAGCTGCATAGCAATCCCTAATGAAATCGCTGCTTCTTTTAGCTGTTCTTTTTTACGCGGTGCAATAATGGGAAGCAGCATAAGTCCAACGGTACTAGCAACATGGTAGGAATAAATGAGCAATTCATCTAACGTTTCATACCGGTGCTGCTCTAAATCCATCTCCTGACCTTGGAGCAAGTCACGGAACGGGGCTTCATCCATACGAAATTCTTGAAAGGTATGTTCTAGCGCTACCCACATCGGATCATTCCGATCTACCTCGCCTTGTAAGAATCGATCAAACGTCTCTCGAAAGGAGGCCAGCTCCTCTTTTGGAGAGGGAGACTCATCTACAATATCATCCGCTTTCCGGCAAAAGGAATACACAGCCCAGACAGCCTGTCGTTTCTTTTTAGGCAGCATGGAAAAGGCACGGTAAAACGTTTTGGAATGGGTTTGAATGGTCTCCTCACACAATTTCAATGCTGTTTGTACATCAACCACTTAGTTTCACTTCCTTTCTGTCATTCAAATCTTTTAACAGCACAGACGCCATCAGTTTCGCACTTTGCATCACGATCGGCACTCCGCCACCAGGATGGATGGAAGCACCTACCGCATAAAGATTATCGGTCTCAGCTGCCTTCACTTGCGGGCGGAACACACCTGATTGAAATAAGTTAGGCGCAAGTCCAAAGCTGCCGCCTTCAAACAATCCTTCTCGCAAGGAATCATGTGGTGTTCTGACTTTTTTCCAGACAATCGACTCTCGCAATCTTGGAAAGCCTCTTTTCTCAAGACGATCCACCATTTGCTCTACAAAATCTGTCTCCTCTTCCCAGTTGATATGATCTCCTGAGGGAACGGGAATCAGCATATATAAAACACTACAGCCTTTCGGAGCAAGAGATGGATCAATGATCGATGGATTAAATGTATAAAACGACGGATCTTGAGGGATCGTCTTCGATTGAAAAACCTCTTTCATATGCTGATCAAAGTGTTCGCCCATAAAAAATTGGTGCACAGGCGCATCAAGGTACATTTTATTTAGCCCGAGATATACCATCACACAGCCAGAAGACGGCACGTATTTACGCCGATCTTGTTCACCTAAACCAAGTTGTTTTAACGCAGCTGGATAATCCCCGTTAATGACAAAGGCATCAGCTGCTATATGGTCGTCACTGACTTTTGCTTTAACCACTCGTTTCCTCTCAAACTCAAGCTCCGTGACTTCTGCATTTTTTCTCACATGCACACCCATTTTCATGAGCTGTCCTTCCAATATATCTACTAAACTCGCATAGCCACCTTTTAAATAGTAAATGCCATGCGCGTGCTCACTATATGAAACAAGGGAATAAATAGCAGATGCTTCATATGGATTTCCTCCGACATAGAGGGTTTGAAGTGCATATGCATCTCGCAGGCGTTCGTCTGAGAAATACTTTTTCAGGGCACTTTGAACCGTGCGATACGCCTTTAATTTCATTAAAATCTTCATGTTTGCTTTTGTAAAAAATGTCCGCTTTTCATGAAATGATTTCTCTAGAAAGGCTTGCTGTCCTTCTTGAAACCGGTCAGTCATTTCTTCCATAAACCTTAGGAATCCTTGATCTTCGTTTGGAAATACACGTCTGATTTCCTCTAGCTGACGAAGTGCATCGGAGTACTTCGTGTAGGAGGTTCCATCTTTAAATTGAATTGTATACAGCGGATCAAGCTGCAAAAGATCAAGAGATGCTTCGTCAATCCCAACCTCATCTAAAATACCTTTTAACATATCTGGAAGTAGGACAATGGTCGGACCTTCATCTACTTTATATCCTTTCTCACGTACAAAAGCAAGTCTTCCGCCAAGTCGCTCGTTTTTTTCGACAAGCGTCACATCATGTCCAGCTTTTTTTAAATAAAGTGCTGAGATCATCCCGCCAATACCGCCACCTGCAATCAATATATGTTTTTTCATGAGGCGCTCCCCTTTTCTTGTTGCGGCAATGTTTTGTGCGTATGTTTGTCTTTTGAAAGAATCGCATTTGTCGTGATACGTGCTGATTCTAAAATGGTCGGCAGTCCGCTTCCTGGATGCGTTCCCCCTCCTACAAGCCAGCAGTGATCCAATTCATCAAATTCATTGTGTGGCCTTAGAACCATCATCTGCGTCAGCTGATGACCAAGGTTAAATGTGGCTCCTTCGTATACGTAAAGGTCTTCCTCCCATTGCTTCGGTGTGATCATCCGCTCGACTTCTATATGCTGCCTTATATTCTTAAATCCGGTTTTTCGCTCCAGTGTATCCAGCACAAGCTCTCTGAATTCACCTTGATGCGCTTCCCAGTCAATGCCGCTTTGATTGTTGGCAACGGGTGCCAATACATAAAGAGCTGACTTTCCTTTTGGCGCAAGTGAGTCATCTGTGACACTAGCATTTTGAATATAAATCGATGGATCATCTGGCAGCTCATATGTTTTCGTAATACCTTTGACGAATTGGGCATAATCATCAGAAAAAACGATGGTATGATGCGGCTCCTCATACATAGTATCTAATCCTAAATAAAGCATAAAGGTGGAGCATGAGAATTTTTTCTTTTTTAATTTTTTCTCGCTATATTTCTTTAAAAGTCCTGGCTCTACAAGCTTTGTCATCACATGTGCAAAATCTCCATTTACGACAACCTCATCTGCCTGTATTTCTTCCCCAGATTCTAAGCGAATGCCCTTTACTTTCCTGCCTTCTGTCAGCAGTTTTTCGACGCCGGACGACAGATGAATCGTTGCTCCAGCTTCAACCGCTGCTTTTGCCATCGCTTCTGACAGCTGATTGACCCCGCCCTTCGGATGGAACACACCTGTGTCATGCTCCATAAATGATAGAATGGAGAAAGCACCTGGGCACTCCCACGGTGACATGCCTAAATACTTTGATTGGAATGTAAAGGCATATTTCACTGATTCATTTGAGAAATAATCTGACAGCACATCATATAAACTCTTATTCAATGAAAGCTGCGGAAGTGCTTTGAGCACCTTTGGACGCAAATAATGGTGAAAACGATCCATTTTACTTTGTAAAATAGGTGTAAGTCGATCCATTTTTCGCTTCGTATCGTTCATAAATTGCATATACCCTTCGCCCTCTCCAGGTGCAAAGGCTTCTAAACGTCTATACATTTCATCACGATCTCGTATCATATCTAGCTGATCGTCTTGGAAAATCAATCTATACATTTCTTTTAATTCAATCACATCAATATAGTCATAAAGATTTTTACCAGCAAAGGTGAACAGCTCCTCTGCAATATGAATCATGCTGAGAAAGGTAGGACCTGTATCGAACGTGAAATCACCCAGTTGAAACTTAGAGTTACGTCCGCCAACAAAGGGCTGTTTTTCGTAAACATGAACATCATGTCCTTTGCTTTGAAGCATCATAGCTGCCGCAAGTCCCCCTGGTCCTGCTCCGATCACAATGATTTTCATTATCCTTTTTCCTCCAAATTAATTCACTTTAAGTTAATTATACAAATTAGAAAGATTAGATCAACTTTCGATGTGCTCTTTTCGTCTCATGTTATGTATCAAAAAAAGCCGGCTTCCCTTCAACAAATGTAAGAAAGCCGACCCTTTATTACGCTTCTATATCAATTCGATACGTCTCAAACCAATGATGAATTTGCGCTAGATGAGCGATTAATTGCGGGCCCTTCATGAGCTGGCCATACCAAGGCACTTGAAAGGAAGCTCCTTCTGTTTCAATCAACTGCTTTAATTGATTCGGATCTAGAAATTCGTGAAGGACAGAATCCTTTTGCGCAAGGCAATCTGTTAACATCTCTTTCACAGCCTGGGTATAGGCTGGATGATGTGTTTTCGGATAAGGACTCTTCTTGCGATAAAGCACTTCATCCGGTAAAATTCCCTCTAATGCTTTCCGTAAAACCCCTTTTTCACGATTTCCATGCATTTTCATTTCCCAAGGAATATTCCATACATATTCGACAAGGCGATGGTCCGCAAATGGCACACGTACCTCAAGACTCGCCCCCATACTCATTCGGTCTTTTCGATCTAGCAGCGTTGTCATAAACCAAACCATATTTAAGTAAAAAAGTTCTCTCCGGGCTTTATCTACTCCAGTTTCTCCATCTAAAAGAGGCGTTTCCGCCACGGTTTCTTCATATTTGCTTTGTGCATATTCTTTTAGTGACAGCTTCTTTTGCCACGAGTCTTGTAAGAGCTGCGTTCTAGCTTCCGTCGATCTCATCCAAGGAAAACCATTCGTTTCACTTGCCGAATGGAACCAAGGATAACCTCCAAAAATTTCATCCGCACATTCACCTGACAAACCGACCACAAAGTCCTTTTTAATTTCACGGCAGAACCAAAGCAAGGAAGAATCAATATCTGCCATACCCGGTAAGTCTCGGACCTCAACCGCTTCCTTTAAATAAGCAGCCAGCTCCTTTTGGCCAATGATGCAGCTGTGATGATTCGTTTGAAATGCCTTGGTCATACGGTCAATCCATGGACCGTCCGCATTCGGCTGGAAATGACTTGCTTCAAAAAATTGATCATTCCCTTCATAGTCAACCGAATACGTATGAAGTGGTGCTTTCCCAATTTTCTCAAAGTGCTTAGCGGCAATGGCGGTAATAGCACTCGAATCGACGCCACCCGATAAAAATGTACAAACAGGCACATCAGAGACGAGCTGCCTTGTGACGGCATCTGTAAAGAGATCTTTGACGTGCTGTGCAGTGTCATCAAGTGAGTCCGTATGCACCTTGCTTTTGACATTCCAGTATCTCCACACACGCAATCCGTCTTTTGAAAAGGTCAAAGCATGAGCAGGCCTTAGCTCTTTTACCCCTTTAAACACTCCTTGCCCTGGTGTTCTTGACGGTCCTAAACCAAAAATCTCCGATAATCCCGCATGATCGACTTTTGCTTTCATATCAGGGTGAGCAAGAAGCGCTTTGATTTCTGAACCAAATAAAAAGGAATGATGACGTTCTGTATAGAAAAATGGCTTGACGCCGAGCCGGTCTCTCCCTGCAAATAATAATTCACGCTCACTATCCCAAATCACAAATGCAAAAATACCATTAAAATGGGTCACACACTCTTCCTTCCATTCTGTGTAGGCGTGAAGAAGCACCTCTGTATCAGAATGCCCAAGAAAGCGGTGGCCCCTTTTTAACAATTCTTTTCTTATATCCTCTGTGTTATAGAGCTCTCCATTGTAAACAACGGTATAAGCATGGTCTTGATGTGTATATGTCATCGGCTGTTTTCCGCCTTCTACATCTACAACCGCTAACCTTTTATGCCCAAATAAAACGTGCTCACTTTTCCACGTATTTGTATCGTCTGGCCCTCTTTTAGATAATGTATCTGTCATTTGATTGATTACATGATCCTGTTGGATGAGCTGCTTTTTAAAGTCTGCCCAGCCTGTTATTCCACACATCATCATCAGCTCCCATCCGTTTTTCCATAAGTGTTCTCATTCAGCCTTTCTTAGTTTATGCATCGTATCCTTGATAGTTGATTTGTCCTTTTTTCTCAGGCGTATAGGACAAGCATGATTTGGTAAGAAAAGAAAGAGGAAAGGAGCGTCTGCAAATGGAAAAACGAATGAAGCAACTTGAACGCTGCAGCCGAAGATGGTGCAGTGGGTATTTACTTATTGAAAACGGGCATTGTCTGATTGAAGATGAAGAAGGGGACATCATGCTACCAGTAAGTCTTCAGAGCACGATGATCTGTTTGAAGGAAAATAATAGGTGGTCAAAAGGAGAACTGCTCGGTTCCATGATACTTCATGAAAATGGACAGCTGTTAGAGGTACAGGGCGGTGAAGAGATTCAATATACAGCAGCACTTGCCAAAGGGTTGCTTGACCTTCTCATGTTCGTTCCTGAAAACGTCTTTTATGACATCATTGCACAGATCGAGCAGCTTGGCTTTTCTGTCTACGATTGTGTTTTCTCCTCCTTTCATTCTTTTCAACGAGTTTCTTTCTTTCAGTTTTCGACAGATATACAATCTCTTGCCCTTCAATGTCACCAAGACTCCGCCGCGGGACAAATTCGTTTTGACTGGACCACTTCTGACGGTCACCGTTCAGTTTCGCAGTTTGATGGCATATAAAAAGGACACTGCTTCGTATAAGCAATGTCCTTTTTCTGTTAAAAGATATGGAAACCAATCGGCAGGCGTAAACCGAGAAGAATGGTCACAATCGCGAATACGATAAAACCAATCAATACACCAGTCACCGATTTTCCTTTTTTCTTGCGTACAAGAACCATTTCCATAAAGCCGATCACAAGGATACCGAGAATCATTTTACCGATATACTCGCCACCGAAACCTGGAATCTTCATTCCTGTGCGAACATACAGCTCTACGCCTGTGGCGATAATGATCAAGTACAATAGTCTGACAATCATGTGCACAATTTTAGCACCTTTGTCGTTTTTACCTGCTAGAGCAAAGGCCACGAAAAATAAGATAATTCCTAGCACCCATGCTGTAATATGTAAATGCGTTCCCATTTGTTATTTCCCCCTTTATCAGAACAATTACCTTCTCATCGTACCATGAAATAAGTCGAACACAAAGCGACAATCCTGTGTCATCTTACTCTTTATTTGACGCGATTTGATAGCGTTCCAATCGGTTCAATCGTAATGTCGATTTGGTCCCCTGAAGCTAAGAATTTAGGCGGTTCAAAGCCTTTGCCAACCCCAGAAGGTGTTCCCGTTGCAATGATGTCACCAGCTTCTAGTGTCATCCCTTTTGAAAGAGTAGACACAATGTTCTCGATGGAGAAAATCATTAATTCTGTACTTGCAGACTGGCGAACCTCTCCGTTCACCTTTGTTTCCACATGAAGCGCGCCGTGATCCTCAATCGCTGACTTATGCACAATATAAGGTCCTATCGGACAGGTTGTATCTAAGCTTTTACTTATGAAAAATTGTTTGTGTTTTTTCTGTAAATCTCTTGCCGTTACGTCATTTAAAATGGTGTAACCAAATAGATAATCGTGGACATTTTCAGGTGCAATATTCTTCCCTGATTTGCCCATCACGATCGCAAGCTCCCCTTCATAATCCAGTTCACTTGTCACATCTTCATGAAGGAGGATATCCGCTTCATGTCCAACGACTGACGTAGGTGCCTTCGTAAAGATCATCACATCTTTAGGAATATCCGCTGCACTACCCATTTCCATGACATGATCTTGATAATTCTTTCCAACACACATAATGTTTTTAGCTGGCTTTGGAATTGGCGCATGGAGTTTCACGTCTGATAGCGGATAAACATAAGAACCACGGTCTTCTTGTTTTTTCTCAGCCCAGTCAAGGAGTTGTTTGACATGCTCAACAAACTTGTCCCCCATATGAATACATTCAGCTAAAGAGTTTGGTAGTGTCTCAAGCTCGAATAATTTGGCTTCTGCCTTTTTCACGTCCATGACCCATTTCTCATCAATGACTACCCCAATAAACATCCTGTTATGTATCTCACCTGTAAAAAACTTCATGTCTTCCCCTCACAATCTTCATTTCGCTAAGTGGTGATGTCTCATTTTATTTCTCTATCAAATAAAAAAAACCCTTTTTTATCATACTCTCTTTTAAAAAGGGTTTCAAAAAAGATGATCTGATGTTTAGCGGTAGCGGCGATACTCCCACATGTTCCCTTGATCCCATTTGCGATCAACATTTCCACTTCTACGGGAATGATGCTTTTTCTTTCCGCATCTTTTACAAGAGCGGCTGCGTCTATGGTGATGAGATCGTTTAGATCGATGGCAGCTTCTGTGGTGATGAGATCGTTTAGATCGGTGGCTGCGATGAGACTTGCGGCAGCTTTTCTTATGATGGGATCTGTATTTACTGCGACATGACTTTTTCGGTTCGCTCTTTTTGCTTCGGCATGATTTCTTACTTTTGCACGACTTTTTACTTTTACATGGTTTCTCACTTTTCACGCTTTTCTTTGAACAGCGGCTTTTTTTCGAACGATAGCTCTTATAGCTTTTTTTACTACGATGTGATTTACGGCATCCGCCTCCACCAAAGAACCAATGACGGCGATTTGAATGGCGAGAACGTGCTGATTTGTGCGATCGTCTCGATTCTGGTTCACGATCTAAGTGATGATCACGACCTTCACTTCGAAGTGAATCCACTGCATGTTCAATATGTGAATGATCAAATGTGCTCACGAACGACTCCCCTTCCAGTCTATACTTTGACAAAACAAACAGATCAAACTGTTTATCTTCTCTGCTTTATGTTACGAGACTTGGTAGACAAGTGTTCTTGGCGGATGCCCCTTTCTTTTAAAACTCCATGAATACCTAACAAACGGGTACAGGACATTCCTTCATTTTCATATCGTAAAGAAGAGCATAGGAGGAGGATGAAGGCATGACCACAGAACCTTTAAAACAAATGGATATTTGGATTCACCCAAAGGACCTGATTGAACTACGAAAAGACATATGGAACGACGAACCTGTTGAGGGCATTTTGAAAACTGGTCAGATCAAATCACACATTTATGCTTCATACCGAGGGTCTCACATTAGAAAGCAGAAAAAAAAGTCCTATCAAATTGAATATCGAAAGCCAAAGAAAAGACAAGGCGAATCTATCTTTCATTTAAATGCAGAATACAATGACCCTTCGTTTATCCGAAACAGACTGTCCTTTTATTTCTTTGAACAGATAAGGGTGCTAAGCCCTGCTGCATCTCATGTATTTCTCACGATAAACGGCAGAAAAGAAGGCATTTATTTAAAAATAGAATCCGTCGATGAGCACTTTTTTCAAAAAAGACAGCTTTCAGAAGGTGGCATTTATTATGCAGTCGATGACGACGCCAACTTTTCCCTTTTGAGTTCGTTTGATAAAAAGCCAAAAAAACACCTTCTCCTCGGGTACGAGAAAAAAACAGGGACTTCTCAACATGATCAGCAGCTAAGTGAATTTATTTACTTTCTCAACACCGCAAAAGATGACATATTTGCAGAAAAGATTGAGCATTACCTAGATGTGACCCAGTATTTCCGCTGGCTCATTGGTGTCGTATGCACACAAAACTTTGACGGCTTTGTCCATAACTACGCTCTTTATGTGAATGAACAAGGTAGATTCCAAGTGCTTCCTTGGGATTATGATGCGACATGGGGCCGTGACATTCATGGAGAAGAAATGGCGTTTGATTATATTCCAGTAAGCGGCTTTAATACGTTAACTGCTAGATTACTAGATATCCCTTCGTTTAAGACAGCCTATTACACGCTTTTCCAGCACGTGCTCGATACACATTTTTTAGCAGACCAGCTTTGTCCAATGATTGAGAAATGGCATGCTTCTATTGAAGACCGAATCGGAGATGATCCTTATACAAGAGACCGCAAAGACATTCTACGATCAGAACGAGAGGTTATCCGGCAGTATATCAACAAAAGACGACGTTATTTACAGACTGAAATAAGAAAAGAGAGAGAGAGAACGTAAGGACGCTTTCGAATTTTGTCACTTTATTACTCATATTGACGAAACAACTTTTTTTATAGAAAAATAGGGTATACTAGCCATATCCTTCTATTTGATAAAAAATGTGAGAGTTGGCGTCCGTTATGATCAATTATGAAATTGAACAAAAAAGATTACATTTAATTGAGACCGCAAAAAAATTCGGGATGAATGCCGAAGAAACCATCAGGTGCAGTCAAGAGCTTGACACACTCTTAAATAAAGGCATCAAATACACCTCGAATGAATGCTCTAAAAAAGGGTAAACCATACACCTCATTCCTCTCATCAAAAGCTTTCAAAAAGACAATCACACATTAAAAGACCCATCATAAGCTATGGTGAAACGCCCAAAAACAAAGTGCCTTATTTTTATAAAGGATGTGCACCGCTATGCCGGCTATTGTTGGAGCCTTTAAAGTAAATGCCGTCGGAACGAGCGGAGTCGTTCATGTTGGAGACTGCATCACCATTTCTCCAAATAGTCAGGTTAAAACGTTTGCTGGCGCAGGCAGTTTTAACACTGGTGATCAATTGCGCATTAGCAACTATAAAAGTGTGACAAATACGTACGACAGTGATGTCATTGATCAACCGCTTGTTGGTAACTTGTAAGGAGTGAATATCCATTGAACTTCTATATTAATCAAGCGATACAAATTAATTATTTGCGTGTAGAGTCTGTTAGTAACTCCTCTGTGCTGCAAATTGGGAGCGCTGGGTCAATTAAAGCTCTTTCTAATTTGTATAACACGGGCAGCTACGTAGAAGCAGCACCTGCCGCAGCAGGCACACAAGGAATTGAAGAATCCCAAGGCGCAAGCACAACACCTTTTGTACCGCTTCAGTCACCAACAACTTAAGTTCATCTGCTATCCCCGGAGGTGTATGTCAATGTATGATTATCAAAGCAACGCTTCACAGGTGTATGGCATCATTCAAAAGCAAACACAACAAATCATGATGCTTGAAAAAAGGCTTAACGAGCTTCAGCAGGAAATGCAAATGATCAAGGATAAACCGACAACGACGATTGAACGGATTGATTATCAATTTGATCAACTGAAAATCGAGCGGCTGGAAGGTACGCTGAATATCGGCCTCAATCCATCTGATCCAAACAGTGTTCAAAACTTTGAAGTGGGCCAAACAACAACCCCGGGCATTGGAATGATGCAGCAAGAAATGGCTGATCAATTTTTCAATCAAACACGCCAGCTTGTCGACGCATTTTTAAACGAAGAAGCGCCAGAACTTCTTGAAGAGCTAGAGCAGCGATACGAAGGGTCTCTTGATGAAAGCAACAAACACCACATTATTGAGGACATCCGAAAACAAATTGACAGCAGAATTAAATATTATGCAGGACAGCTCCCGCACCGGGAAGATATGACCCCGCTGCAGCGTTCAGAGCAAATTGCTGAATATGTGAAACATGATGTCAAACGGGCAATTGAACATTTCTTAGCCCATATTCCAAATGAAACGAAAGGAGAGGAAAACGGATGAATTTCACAGTCGTCAACCGCAACATCGAGACCGGAAGCATTAAAGTAGTTGGGGTTTCGTCCTCTTCCCTATTTATCATCGGGGACACAGATCATGTACAATTATCCTCCATCTTTGATACACCGCCAGAATCTTTGATCATTGGCCCGTTTGTTCCTCTGGCACCTCGATAATGATAAAGCGCACATCTCAAGTGAAGTTCTCGAAGGTGAATTCTGTCGGGATCTCAAGTGTTGTTCAAATCGGTGATACACAGGAGCTATGTCCGAAAGTAAAGGTGTTAGCTGTTCAGCGAACCGTTAGTTTGTTTTATGGCAATGAAGCAGAAAACTTAGATGCGAAAGAATTTGAAGTGTATTATGAACCTATTCCATTGATGCTACCAGAACGATCTGTCAGAACAGCTTTTTATCACGAGAAACCTGTGATTAAAGTTTCTTCAATCCATGTAGAAGGGGTGTCTTCCTCCTCTGTGTTTCAAATTGGCTCTACGTGTGGAATGAATGGCGTTGCAAGAGTGAAGCATATTCGAGAGTTATTTAGCAATGACGAAAGTCCGCCAAACTCACAAATGGACCTACCTACGCATATGATGGTGATATGACTTCGAATAAAGGATGTCGATTATGCCAGCAATTGTCGGACCCATTTACATTAACTCTATTTCTGGAGGCGTCGTAAACGTCGGTGACTCATTCTACTTGTCGCCTAAAAGTTCGTCAAAATCTGCTTTAGGCTCTGGAGCGGGAAATACCGGAGATTTCTTGATCTTAAATAATGGCATTAGCGCCACCAACTATGTGGATCCTGACTTAAATGATCAGAATATGGTAGGCAATGCATAAAGCAGCTCCTCTACAGGTATTTCATTAAGAGGAGCGCTTTTTATGCTTATTTTTTTCTGCGTTGTCTCGATTTTTTTGTTTTAACCAGTTTGCTTGCCGGCTGTTTTCGAATCCATTTGATGTACGAAGCAAGCTTTTCATCGTGCCTTAGTGCATCAAGTGTGTTCAAGCGTGCGGCAAGCTCCTGGTTTGTAAAGAGGGCGTGCACTTGTTTATGACAGGGGATACACAGGAAGGCAGTCGGTAAAAAAGCCCCACCTTCTTCTCTTGGTGTTAAGTGGTGTTCTGTGAGCAAGACATTTTGCCTTCCGCACAGCTCACATAATCCAATCGTTTGCTTTGCCATCCTGTGATCACCTCGACATTTACATTAATTCCATTGAGACCGTTGTCCCTTTCCCGCTTGGATCTGCTGGATGGACAATCAGTTTCTTCGGTAGTCTCATTTTCAATTCTTCCACGTGGCTGATAACACCAACTGCTAAATTGTGAGACTGAAGCTTCTCTAATGCGGTAATGACCGTATCAAGCAAGTCTTGATCGAGCGTACCGAATCCTTCATCAAGGAAAAAGAATTGCAGCGGGAATTCACCTCTCAGCTGAATTTGTGCAGAAAGAGCAAGAGCAAGCGCTAGCGATGTCAAGAAGGTTTCCCCACCGGACAAGCTGGACACAGGACGCCTAACACCACCATTTGCATCATCACGCATCACAAAGCCGCCTTCTGAGTCAACCTCAATCGCATATCTTTGTCTCGTCAACATACCTAAGCGGGCGGATGCATCACGACTGACACTTTCCAGCTGTTCTTCTGCTAAAAATTCAACAAACGTATTTCCTTTAAAAACAGTTTGCAGTTTATCAAGGCGATCAATTTCTTGCTGCAGTGCTTCCAATCGTTCGTGAATGCTTGCAAAGCGCTGATGATTCTCTTCAATCACACGCAGGTGTTCATGTGCCGACCCATTCATTGCTGTCGCTTCTTCCAATGCTTTTTCAGCTGCATCTTTTCTGTGCTGAATGTCTGTCCACTGCTTTTCATCTAGTGACTCTTCTTTCAGTAATTCAGAAATTCGCTTTAAGTTTGCGGCACATTCCTTTCTTTTATCCTCAAATTCCTCAATTTCCTGTTTGACCGATTGACGTACTGCCTGTTCCATTGAAACAGATTCAATGTCCTGCGGCATATGAAAAGGAGAGGATTCTGCTTCTTTTTCCCATGATGCTTCTGCTTCTTGTCTTCGCCTGTTCGCCTCTTGAAGCTGACGCTCACTGCTTGAAAAATGGCTTTGTGCCTCACTAAACAACTGCTGCACGTGCTGCAATTGCTTGTACGATTGTTGCTCTTTTTCATTAAGAAGAGAAAGGGTGTGTTCAACCTCAATAAGTTCATCAGAAATAGAGGCAGCTTTTAATGGATATCGGCCTAAATCTGTTTCATATTGCTGGATAAGCTGCTGCTGACTTTCTAGCTGATGCGCTAGTTTATCAAGTTCTTTCTCGACATTGTATATCGCTGTCTGCAGCTTCTCTTTTGCTATCTGTTTTTCTTCCAAAAATGAAATGCTTTTCTCAATACGTTCTTTATAGCCTTCCGCTTGTTGGTCCTTTTCATCGATTTGCTTTTGCATGTCTTGTACTTGATTCAATGTAAGATGCGGGAAGGTCTTTTCAAATTGAGACGTTTGCTCTGATAGCTCAGCATGAAGCTCTTTGATCAGCACCTCTAATTCTTCAATGCGCTGCTGTTCAAAAGTCATTTGCTCTTTGATCTTGCTCATTTCTGCTGATTGATCATGCGTTTCATCCATTAAACGTGCTCGTTTCTGTTCAACTTCTTGAATATCTTGCTTTATGCCTTTCCATTCTTGCATCAGATCCTGCAAAGACTGCGAATTTTGTACCGTTTCTACTGCTGCAGCGACTTCCGCCCCAGGGGCTTTCTGAGATAAGAAAGCGAATTGTTTCACTAATTGATTGGCATGCGTTTCGAGGAGCTGCTTTGCGGCATACATATCTCTTCCATACGCCTCTGCCTGCTTCAGCTCTTTGTCCATCCGTTGAATGATTTCATCGACTTGAGCCACGGTTTCGTCATGGTCATTGGATTCCAAAGCCTTTGGGTCATGATGAATCGACCCACAAACCGGACATGGTTCACCATCTACTAGCTCTGCCGCTAATTCTTTTCTTAATTCTGCCGCCCTTACCGCATCACGTTGTTTTAATTTTTCAAGTTTCTGATGTTGTTCTTTTTGACTCCATTCTGTCAGAGCTCGTTCGAGTTCACATACATAAAAATAGAGGTGTTCAATTGCTTGAAACGACTGGTCTATTTTTTCATGATGGTCGTTTTGCCGCTTTTGAAGCTTTTCATATGCTTCTGAAGTCTGTAAGGCTCGCTTGTTCAGCTCGTCCAGCTTTTGCTTTTCCTTTTGAATGCTGAGATTTATTCTTTCCACATTTTCACTTAAACGTAAAGCATCTTGTACACTTTTTCGTTCTTTCACTGAAACTTGTAACTGCTCCAGCTCATTTTTCAGCTGTGTTTGTTTTGTTAGTGCACGCTCTAATAGAGAGTGGAGATTCTCCGCTTCTTTCTTCTTTTGGAGGAGCTGCTGCGCTTTTTCATTTTTTTGGCGCTCTATGCCCGTCTTTTCCTGAAGAGCTGTTTCTTTTTTACGTTCAATTTCTTTTAGCTGAATCAGCTGTTCTTTCTTTTGGAGAAGGTCTGGCTCTGTCTCTATTTTCTTTTGCCGGGCTTGCTCATACTCCCGCTTCATTTGATCATAGATCGTTCGTTGATGTAGCAGCTGTTTTTCTGCTTCCTGCTTCTCTTTCGATGCTTGAGAAAGCTGTTTTTCAGCCTTTGTCAATGTATCCGCATAGGGCTTTAGCGTCTCTGCCTGCTCTGCGAGATGGAGCTTCGCCTTCTTCTCTTCTATTGATGGAGCCAGCAAATTCAGCTTGTTTTGTTCAGACTCGTAAGCTTCTTGTTCCTTTTGATACTGCCAGATCGCTTGTGCCTTTGTAAAAGCAGTGAACGCTTCGTCCCGCGCTTGTTTTTTCTCACGAAAAATGTCCTTTGCCTGCTCAGCTGCTTCCTTTGCTTTCGCCAGCGCCTCTGGACCAGCTTCTCCTAAACCATTCAGTTCAGCCAGCAGTTCATTTTTTTGCCCATAATGTTTTTGAGCCTTTGCACGTAATCGCTTAACGAGTTGATCCCCATACTTTTCCAAGTTAAACAAACGCTGAAGCATTTGACGTCTGTCTGCCCCTTTTAAGGAAAGAAATTCTGCAAACTTCCCCTGAGGTAAAACAACCGCACGGGTAAAATCATCAATGGTTAATCCGAGTAATTCTTCTACTTTACGATTCACCTCACTCGCTTTATCTGCAAGAACTGTCTGCGTATCACCGATTTCAATTAGGCGGCATAAAGTCGTTCTGACTTTCATTTCATCTGCTCGTTTGAAAGCACGTTCGACTTTATAAGAAATGTGGTGTTCCTTTTGCAAAGCAAATGTAAAGGAAACCGACAGCTTTTCTTCCGCTTGGTTCAAAATACCATGTGTATTATTTAACGCACGCTCCACTTTGCCATAGAGTGCTAGGGTCATGGCGTCTAAAATGGACGACTTTCCACTTCCTGTTGGTCCAAATATGCCAAACACACCCGCATCACATAATGAGCTAAAGTCAATTGTTTGTTCTTCTCTGAAGCTATGAAGTCCTTTAATGGTCAGCGTAATCGGCTTCAAGTCGCTTCCTCCTCTTGCATATCATTGGCTAGCTCTAAAAACAGTTTGACTGTTTTTTCATCAGGCAGACCGCCACCTGTCTGGCGCTCATAAAACTTCACGAACCTCTCTTCGATCGAGAGTTTTTCCACTTGCTTTTGCTCTTCTATTTGCTGTAGTTCTTTGAACTTTGGACGAATGTGAACAAATCCACTATGTTGCTTTCGGAGCTGATGGATCTCTTCAATAGAGAGCTGATCTGTTAAATGAATCTCTAGATCAATCCATGCCTGAAGATCCCGTTTTTCATCCAACCACTCGTACACTTGACTCAGTCCCTCAGTGGCCTTCCATTTCATAAGTGGCTTTCCGCTTGATAGAAACACTTCTTTCCAGCTCGCTTTTTCATTCGGTTTTGCCTCCACAATCGTGACTGATTTGGCGTAGCCTGATTCAGAAAAGCTATAAGCAAGAGGTGATCCAGAATAACGAGCAATCGTTTTGGCGCGTTTGATCGTTTGCGGCCTGTGCAAATGACCAAGTGCAACATAGCAAGCTGATTCTGGCAGGCTTTCAGCCGCAACGGTATATGCGCCGCCTACTTCAATCGGTCTTTCTGAATCTGTTTGACTTCCTCCTGCCACATAAATGTGGCTAGTTGCGATATTCACCGTATCCGGTTGAAATTGAGTACTTAAATGTTGAAACGCTTGTTGAATCTTTAAATTGTAATGATCACGAAGCAATTTCTCTTCAAATGTTTCAGCCAGTACCTCATTTAGTCTCGCCTCAGACGGATAAGCCAGTGCTGCAATGGATAAACGTTCCTCCGCAGAAGGAACATCGACACGGATGATGTCATTGGTCGGATATCCAATTAAATGAATCCCTTGATCATTTGTTAAAGGAGACGCGGCTGATAAACGATCCGGATTATCGTGGTTGCCTGAAATGACTACTACCTGTCGTTTTCCTTTATCAGATAAGGCAGAAAGGCTTTCATAAAAAAGCTGTTCTGCTCTAGCAGGCGGGTTTACTGTATCAAAGGCATCACCGGCCATCACAATGACATCAATGTGTTCGTCTTTCACGATTTGATACAGTTCATCTAAAAACTGTGCTTGCTCATCAAGCCGGCTTCGACCTTCAAGGGTTTTCCCTAAATGCCAATCCGCTGTATGCAGAATCCTCATGTGATTCACCTCTCATTCCGATACATTTATAAAGAGATTTCTACATTCCCATCGAAGAAATAGAGAATTTTCTCCTCTAAAGTTCTGTTTGTCAAACGCTCTACCGCTTTTGCATATAACGCGATTTGGGTTTCATAACGCTTTTTCAAGATCGGTTCAGCAGCGTCAATTCCACCTGAATATCTGCCTTGAACTCTATCAGTTTTATAATCTAATAAATATAGCTTTCCATCTGTTTCAAATAAACAGTCAATCATTCCTTGAATTAGAACAGGCTCTCCCTCCGTATCAATATGACTGTATACCTCTTTAACAGGTAACACCATACTAAATGACACCTCTCGTTTCACCCAGTCCGCTTTTAGCAGTTTTTGACCAATTGAAGTAGAGAAGAAAGCAGCGATTCCCTCTTGATTAATTGACTGAACCTGCTCATCTGTTAGTAAGTCTCGCTGCTTTAAGGATTCGAGCAAGTGTCCTATACGTGACTCATCATAGGGCTCCTCAGAAGGAAGCGGGATATGCTGCATCACCGTATGCATGGCGGTGCCTTGTTCTGCGGCAGTGAGTGTTTTTTTCTTCATGAAAGCCGGCCGGTCATACAACGTTGCACGAGCTTTTCGAATAGAAGAAGGAACACTGTACTCATCCTGTATTTCTTTCATTCTTTTTATCTCGGAAACAGACTGCTTTGTGCCGACTTGCGAGGCCGCTAGATACGGATATTTCCATGAGAGCCTCTCTGCCACCTTCTCATCAGCATCACCATATCCTTCAACAGGTAGACCATCCATCAATGCTTGTACAATCTCGCCTTTCTCCTTCTTTTCAAGTGACATATCTTCCTTTAAAAGATCAGAAGCTTGCGTAAATGAGATAGTGAATGTAGACGGATGCGAAAGAACAACATCTCCTGTTTCTTCTAAAACAGATGACATCGCTTGATGACGGATGAGGGCAGGTCCAATGAAATCTAAGTATGTTTTCGATTGATACCGTTCAAAATCTGGGAGCAGCCACTCTTCTCCGGTTGCGGCATTTTGCCATTTGCTTAATGCTTTCACCTGATTTTTGACAGAGCCGACCAGAAATAATTTTTCTTTAGCCCTTGTGAGTGCCACATATAAAACCCTTAGCTCTTCAGATAACAACTCTTTTCTCATCTTTTTTTTCATCGCCACAAGCGGTAATGTCGCATAACTAATTCTCAGCTCAGGATGGATATACTTGCTTCCAAAGCCTAGCTCTTTATCAAGTAAATAAGACTGGTTTAAGTCCATCATATTAAAGTTCCTGCCAAGTCCTGCGGTAAAGACGACTGGGAATTCTAATCCTTTACTACTATGAATCGTCATCATGCGCACAACGTCCTCTGTTTCACTGAACGTTTTTGCCGCACCAAGATCATCCCCACGTTCCTGCATTCTTTCAATAAAACGTAGGAATCGGAATAGCCCTCTAAAGGCAGCTTTTTCGTATTGCTTGGCTCGGTCATAAAGGGCGCGAAGATTCGCTTGCCGCTGCTTACCTCCAGGCATTCCCCCAACGTAATCAAGATACTGTGTATCGCGGTAGACTTCCCAAATTAATTCTGCCACCGAATGATTGATGGAGAAATCACGCCATTTGCGCAGTAATTGGAAAAATCGTTCTAGTTTTTTGCATGTAGGATGATCAGAATGAGTCACACTCATAAAGGCCTTTACAGCATCATAATACGTACCTTTTTTATCACTCGTCCGAATCAGTGCCAACTCATTTTCATCTAAATGAACAAGAGGTGATCTTAAAACAGCAGCAAGCGGGATATCCTGATATGGATTATCGATGACTTTTAACAAAGAAAGGATGACAGACACCTCTGTTGCTTCAAAATAACCAGAGGAAAGATTCGCATATACGGGGATTCCCTGCTTCTTTAATTCCTCCATCATTTGCGGAGCCCACGGCATAGAGCGAAGTAAAATGACAATGTCTCGATACTGCAAGTTCCGGGTCATTTGCTGCTTTGCATCGTACACTTGAAAGGGCTGCTCCACTAATTCTTTTATTTTTTTAGCAATGATTCTCGCTTCAAATTGGACGGTCTCGAGCTCTTCTCGCTCTTCGCCCGTTTCTGCTTCCTGCTGATCTAAATGGACAAGAAGCATTTCTGTCGTTGTATCTTTGCTTTCTGGATAACTCGCCCCAAGCTTTAATTCAGCTTGTTCATCATATTCAATTTCTCCAACTGTTTCCCCCATCAGCTGCTTGAACAAAAAGTTCGTACTATCTAAAACATCTGAACGGCTACGGAAGTTTTTATTTAAATCGATTCTCTTCCCTGTTTCTTTGCCGTCTGGTTGAAAGTGTTTATATTTGTTTAAAAAGAGCATGGGCTCAGCCAGTCTAAAACGATAAATAGACTGCTTGACATCACCAACCATAAACAGATTACCCTCTGAAGAATGTTCTCCTTTAGATACAAGTTTTAAAATTGTTTCTTGTACAAGGTTTGTATCCTGGTATTCATCAACGAGCACTTCTTCAAACTGCTGTTGATAGTACTTAGCAGCTTCTGTTTCGATCAAATGTCCTTCTGCATCCTGCTCCGCTAAAATGCGCAAGCAATAGTGCTCTAAATCGGAAAAGTCGACAATAGACTTTTCCTGCTTCGCTCTTTCGAAGCGCTCACCAAATTGGATCACAAGCTCTACAAGCGTCTCCACAATCGGCTTCATTTCAGCTAAGCTTTTTAAATGCTGGGCAGGACTGCGCATGAAGTATTCATCTTTTAGTTTTTCTAATTGTTTTTTTGCTTGATTACGTGCATCAGTGGCTTTCTCTAATAAAGCAGGGTCATATTCGTCCCCTTTGCACGTTTTGAGCCTTTTAAAATTGACGTTCGGCAAAAGCTCATAAAGTTTCTCAAAATCATCTTGATGACGGATTAATTCATTGACTTGCTCTAAATCATCTATAAAATTCTCTGCTCTCGGTGCTGGACCGCCCGGCTCTTTTGATAGCGAAAGAGCTCGTTCAAGCAGCTCCTGGCAGCTCCGGAGAACGAGCGAAAGATCTTCTTTGATATAGGGATAAAACGGTAATTCTTCTACTTTTGTTTGAGTATTTACATCATAAAGTGAAAGGAACGCCCTCATCCATTGCTTCGGAGAAGGATGAGATCTTGAAAACTCATAAATTCTCTTCACAAGCCATTGCAAATCTAAGTCATGACGGTCAGATGTGTAACGATCAACCAGTTCAAAGAATGATGGCTTCCCAGCCTTATATTCATCCTCAAACAGTTCATCTAACACTTCATCTCCTAATAATTCTCCTTCTGTTTGATCAGCCAAACGGAAGCCTGGATCAAGATCAATTTCATAGTAAAAGGTGCGTAAAACCTGCAAGCAAAAGGAGTGCAAGGTTGAAATATTGGCTCGATTCATGAGGGACAGCTGCCTTCTCATATGAAGAGACCCAGGATTTTTGGATAATTCTTTTTCAAGTGCTTCTGTGATCCGATGCTTCATCTCTGCTGCAGATGCGTTTGTGAAAGTCACAACGAGCAGTCGATCCACATCAACTGGGTGTTCAGGCCGGGTCATTTTTCGAATCAGGCGTTCAACCAAAACAGCTGTTTTACCTGACCCTGCCGCCGCCGCAACTAAGATATCTTGTCCTTCTGAAACGATGGCTTCCCACTGGTCATCCGTCCACGTACTGTTATTCGGTTTTGGTATTTGCATACTGATCCCCTTCTTTTTTGATCCGTTCTATCACAACATCATCCTTTTCAGAGGTGAGCACCCTAAAATCATTATCTTCTATTGATTCATCGAATTGACAAATAGACTTGAAAGAACAAAAGCGGCAAGGTGTTTGATCCTTTAATTTATATGGATTAATTGCGACCTCTCCATTTGTAATTCTTTCACCTGCTTCTTCAAATGTGCGCCGAACGTGTTGTGTGAGTATATGGAAATGATCTTCACTTAAAACCGCAGAATCAGAACGGAAAGACCCATCCTTTTTCAAGCCGGCTTGAATGATTTGTGATCGACCTGAATCAAGCGTTTGATCCATTAGCTTGACTGCTTCCACATCTTCAAGCAATAAGCCCTTCATTTTAAATTTCTTGAATATTTCCTGCTCAATTTCATCCTCTGCAAGCGGAATCGGTGCTTGAATGAGCGGATCATGAATATGGAAATATAAAATACCAGCAGGCGTTGCTTCTATGCCTAGCCACTCCTTCGAATACGTAATGGTGAGGTCTAAGTATGTGAGCATTTGCAAGGCAAGACCATAGTATACCTCTGCTAGGTCAAGACCTTTCTCACTAGATTTGTAATCGACAATTCTTAAAAGCAGCCCTTTTGAACCTTCTGCTTTATCTACCCTGTCAATTCTTCCGACTAGCTCCATCGTGCAGCCATTCTTTAATTGAAAAGTAAACGGCGGCAAAGGTCCTTGACCTCCAAAACCTAACTCAAGCCCTACTGGAGAAAATCCACTCACCTTGGCATGTTCACTTAATATAGAAGAAACTCGAATTAAGATTTTCTGGAGCTTTTCTTTAATATAAGCATGCCGATTAGAACTTAATAGAATTTCCTTTTGAAGACGCGGAGCAAGCTGTTCGATTGCATGTCTCGAATAGGTGATACAATCTTCCTTCGTTAGGTTTTTCCAATCCTTTTTTTGTTCAACTAGCGTATCTGAAATATGCTTCAAAGCCGAGTGAAACAACTGGCCGATATCAGGTGCTTCCAATTTGTAAAATTGCCGATCCTTTAGTTTTAAACCGTGGGAAGCAAAGTGAGAAAATGCACACGCATTGAACTTCTCCATTCTTGAAACACTGCCTTGAATATGATCACCGTAAAGCTCTTTTGTGACATTAGGCTCTAATGGCTTCGCTCGATTTGTAAAGAACAAACTTGACATGATATTTTTTGATACATCCCGATTAGGAGATGTCATTAAGTAGTTATAGACACTCCACCATACACCGCTAATGGGATATTGATTGAGCCATTGCTGGAGCTGTGAGACGGTATAAGACAACGAAACATGCTCATTCGCTACAAATTTTAATTGCTCATCGTCTTCCAGCTGTTCTGGATCTAACACATAAAGAGCCTGCTGATGATTTGGCATAAGCTCCTGGCAATACTTGATAAGTGGCGAAGGCAATAGAGAACGTCCTTCTGCATCAGAAGCCGCATAGGATAAATATAAATGATGGGATGGACTTGATAACGCTTGGTAAATTAAAAATTGCTCATCTAGCAGTCGTTCCTTTCCTGTCTCTGCCAACTCTGCTCCTGCTCGCTTTAACCATTCTCGGTCATCTTCAGATAATACACTTTCATCAGAAGGACGTGCGGGAATAACGCCATCATTTACACCAATGATAAACATACACTTCACTTGATACATTCTGGATAAATCCATACTTCCGATAAATACTTGGTCGAGTGATGGCGGAATTAAAGCGAATTTTAGAGAAGCTAACCCTGTATCTATCATCTGTTGGAATAAAGGAAATGAGAGCTCTTCGTCACCTAGCATGTCAACAAATTCATCCATTAATTGAATGACCGCATCCCATACTTGCCCGTGCTGCATTGCTTCAGCTAATCGACCTGCTTCTTCAGCCTCAAGTCTCGCTTTTTCAAGCTTATCTGGTACTTGTATCTCTTCTAAAAAGACATAGACAGCCTCTACCATCTCCCTTACCTTTTGTGCTTTTTTAAGCTTTTTCTGCAACTGGTAAAGCGGAGGCGCGATCCATTCTTTTACGTCATTTAGCATTTGTTCCATTTCAATTTCTTGATCTGTTTGCCTGAAATCCTCATCTAATGATTGGAAGCGCCTGTAATGAAACCGGGAACCGTTTGTCCAGCGCTCTCCTTTTACACCGTAAGCAATACAATAGTTTTCGAGCTGATCTGCCTGCTCTCGTGCTTTGTTCTTAGTGATTTCAAGCGGAAATAAGAACTCTGTTTTTACGCAGCGAAATACCGCTTCATACCGCCAATTTCCTTTTATGACATCCAAGCTCGAACGAATCAATTCGATGAGCGGATGATACTGCATCGATTCATTTCCATCAATAAAAAATGGAATATCGTAATCTCGAAAAACCTCTTTTAACGTATCTTTATAGTCGTCTACATGCCGCGCTACAATCGAGATATCTCGCAGTCTAAGTCCTTTTTCTCTCACTAAATCAAGGATGTCTCTCGCTACTCCTTCAATTTCAGCTCGTTTACTTGCACTTTTAGACACTGTGAGATGAGGGGTGTTTTCCTGATATGGTTGCACTGGCCGCTGCTCATATTGGTGTTCTAAATAAGCAAGATCTGGTGTATAAAGGTGTCGATGATTTCTTTCAAGAATATTTTCAGAAATGTCAGCTCCGCACTCTTTCGCAAGCTGATAGAGCTGGAAATACGTTTTACCTGTCATACGAAATAAATCAAGTTCACTTGGCTGCCTATCATGATAGGATTGATCTACTGTAAAAGCCGCAGTTACTTTTGCTGCATGCAGCAAGAGCTGTTCGATGACAAGAAGCTGTTGCGGTGTAAATTGATAAAAACCATCGATATAAATATGTGCTCCTTTTATTTCTTCAGCTGCAGGAATTTGCTGGGCAAGTAGAGTCAAATAGTCTTCTGAGTGCACATATTCATCTTGTAAATGCTCCTCCATTTGCTGATAAAGAACATGGAGATCATGCAATTTTTCGGCTGCCCGTCTTTCTTCTGTATACTCTGAATGCATGCTCTCCACTGAAATTTTCTCAATATCCTCAGGCAGCATACAGTATCTTTTGAATTCAGCCATCGTTTTTTCGATTTGCTCTACAAACCCCGGCTTATCACTCGCTTTTTTGAATACTTTAAACTTGTCTTTCTGCTCTTCAATCACTTTTCTTAAAAGCATTTGAATTCCTGTGCTTGTCACAAATTGCCGGTTCGCTCCACCAGTCTGCTGTAAAATAGACCAAGCAAGTCGAGTGAAACTAAATACTTTAGCTCTGATCATTCCACCAGCTTCAGACGTTTTCGCAAGCTCATATTCCATTAAAAATGTCATTTGATCCGGGACTAAAAAAATGATTGGCGGACCCAACGGATCAAGCCGAAGCTGTTCTTTGATTTCCTCTAAGATTGCAGTCGTTTTTCCACTCCCCGATCTGCCTGCTAAAAACTGAATCTCCACGTTCCACAACACCTTTCTTATGTACTCATATTCTAGCGAAAATAAAGGGAAATAGCTATTTTCCTATCACGTTCCCATTCTCCTTTCTGAAAAAAACATAGGCACCTTTCCTCACTCTTCTCATATCATAAACCATCATGAACTAAAAGGAGGCTGGCAATATCATGTATTACGGTTACTATGACTACTCGCCTTATGACATGCGACAAAACACAAGGATCATTTCAGACCTTGAGAAGGCGATCAATGGTGAGTATTCTGCGATCCAATGCTACGAAAAACTTGCCCAAAAGGCAAAAAATCCTGAAGCAAAGAAGATCATTCAAGAAATACGCCAGGATGAAGTCAGACACTATCAACTATTTTCAAAGCTATATTATTCTTTAACAGGTAAAAACCACAAACCAAGCGTAACAGAACCTTGTCCAGATCAATTCAGAGAAGGGCTTATGTTTGCCTTTAAAGACGAACAAAAAACGGTCGATTTTTACTTAAGCGTATCAGACTACGTCCGGGATCAAGGAACAAAAGAGCTAATGAAACGTATCGCTCAAGATGAGCAGCAGCACGCTGTATGGTTTTTATATCTTTTAACGCACCATGTATCATAGATCATCCTATTTTAATAGGAGATCGTATGTTCCGTCAAAAAATGAAATCGATATTTCGTTCATTCAACCTGTCAAAGAAAACGCTAAATGTAGCAAAACCTCACATCTCTTCCTCATTTTCAAAACGAGAAAATGAAAATTCGACTATTAAAAAAACTCCTCTGCCACAAAGAGCAGAAGGAGTTTTTTATGATCTTTTAATGAAATTTTGCTTCATTGCTTTGCTGCTGATGCTTGAGTATTCCATCAATTGATAACAGCTTACTGCCGCTAAGAGTTAAATAAAGCGCCATGACGAGAAGCGAAAGTTCAAATTCATAACCACCAACAAATCCTTTAGAAAAACCAACAGTGATAATCGCTACTGCCATAATTGGTACAAATAATGCTGCGAAAATACGTGTTCCTAGACCTAAAATCAAGGCGATACCACCGACCAATTCAATTGTCTTGACAATATAGGCCATAAATTCAGGTATACCAATTTGACCAAAGAATGCTGCTGTGCCTCCCAGCCCTCCTTGATATGCCTGAAGCCCATGTAAAAAGAAAATAATACCTAAAATAACGCGTACAAAAAGTGTTCCTATTTCTTGATTCGTTTTCATATAGTGATTTCCTCCTGTTTTTACACTACATAATGTAATGTTAATAAGTAAAAAAATTAGTAATTAAGATTGAGCATGATCATTAAGACCAGCATTAAAATGGCTGAAGTGACAATTGGAATCATTGGTACATTAAAAGGAATATTGTAAGTTGGATTTAAAATTTTTTGTATTCTTAAATTCAATGCCCGATCCCCAAAGGACACCGCAAACTTTGTTTGTTTTTGAAACTGGGTTCTCTTTTTAATCAGCTTCAAAAGGGCCTGCCCTACTCCAAGCTCAGTGCCTGTCTGCTGAATAGCATAGTCATCTGCAATCACTTCACGAAAAACAGAGTAGCTTTGTCTCATATGCTTTAACACTGGAATGTACCAAATGACTTTTGTAAGCATTGAGAACATGAAAGCCTTTAAAGGATCAAAGCTGTATTTGTGATGCAATTCATGATGAACAACAGCGTCAACCTCTTCTTCATCCAACATGTCCATGAGAGCTGTTGATAAATAAACCTTTGGGTGAAGCATTCCCATTGCAAAAGCAAGTGGTTCAAGACAATGAAACACAATGATATCGTTTTGATATTTCTCTGACAGAGATTCGGTTGACGGCTCATCGACTGCCAACATCATATGTCGTTTGAATTGAATATACTTTCTAATTTGCTTTGCCATATAGAAAATCGCAAAACCCAATGTGTAAAGGACTAAGGCATCCAGAAAGTATTTTAAAGGAGTGAATCCATAGAATTCGAGCACAGACTGACATACATGGATCAGGTTATATGCTTGATTCCAGCCAAAAAAGCTTGAAAGCACGTAATACCCCATCTGATAAAAAATGGCCAAACCAATCAATATACCGCCTGAAAACAGCAAACTCGACTTCATTTTATTCATTTTGCTGCTCCTCTTTTTTAGACGCTAGCCGTGCTTCTAGTACTTTGAGTAATTCAGGATCAGCACTTTCAATCGCATCCACCATATGATTCACTGCCAGTGGACCGAAATCGTCCATCAATCCTTGTGTAATCCATTTTGTTTGCTCATTTAGAAACTCTTCTTTTGTTAAAATAGGATTATAAATAGATGAGCGCCCTTTTGTTTTTTTCTCCACAATTCCTTTTTCGGTTAAGCGGTTCAGCACAGTCATGACTGTATTGAAATTAATCGGCTTTTCATCTGACAGCTTTTGCTGCACCTCTTTAATCGGCATATCCTCACCTTCATAAAGGATCTCCATAATTCTTCCCTCTAAAGGACCAAAAAAACGATTCAATCCCTTTTCATTATATTTAAAAGAAGGAATTTTCATGTTATCACCTCACACTATGTAGTGTAGTGTAATTGAAAATGATAGTCAACTGATAACAAAAATAGGGGAAAATCGTTGTATATTGATTTTGTTTTTGGTAAAAATGGTATCTTTCTTTATAAAAATGTACCAATCATTTAGTGATAAGATAATCTTATGAAAATGGTGAAAAAATTCGTATTTTATTTATAGAGACTTTTGTATTATAGTGAAGTTAACAACATTTCACTTACTGAACAAACATATAGGAAGAAGGTTTACATGTGATGAAACAAGGAAACAGCCTTCGAACCGATCTCATTCTCATTGCGATAAGCGGTTTAGGTGGATTTCTTTTGTCTTTAACAGGTATGTCTATTGGCTGGATGGTAGGTACATTAATGACAGCAGCTTTTATTGCGATGCGCCGCCCCACCCTGTTTCAGCGTAAAGGAACTAGCACCTTACGTATTCACAGCAGATGGCTGCTCCTTGGGCAATTCATTCTCGGAATCGAACTCGGACAGAAAATGAATATGAAGGTCCTTCACATTTTCGCTGAAAATTGGCTCCCCGTGAGTTTCATGCTCGTCTTTTCTATTCTACTAGCGATGCTCTCAGGCTTTGTCTTATGGAAGCTGAGCAAAACAGATATGCTGACAAGCTTTGTCGGAACTGCCCCCGGCGGTTTATCTGCTATGCCGGGGATTGCCCAAGAGGTGGGAGCCAATACAGCTGTTGTGAGTCTCGTGCAAACGATACGCGTATTAATGGTTGTACTCACTATCCCATTTACAGTGTTTTATTTAAATACAAAAAACCAAGCAGATGCGGCTGTCGTTACACAAGGGAGCGCTTTTTCTTCGGGCGTTTTCACCCTTTCAAACATCTCTTGGACCGCTGCGCTTATTTTAGGTGCCTGGCTTATGTCACGCCTAGCAGTTCGTCTTCATTTCCCTGCTCCTTGGCTGATCGGCAGCATGCTAGGCGTCGCAGCTCTTCAAGTTGGTGCGGGGGCACTCATAGGGTATGATTTGATTCCTTATTGGCCAGCACAAGCGAACATTGCGTCTCAAGTATTTCTAGGTGCAACCATCGGTTCAAAAATGAATAAAGAGATGTTTGTCGGGCTAAAAAACACTCTCATTGTAGCTGTCGTCAGTTCGGCTGGACTAATTGCTGCAACTGTCCTCAGCTCAATTGCGATTGCTGAGATCACCGGTATTTCTGTCATTACAGCCATTCTTGCTTTTTCGCCTGGCGGTATTGCAGAGATGGCAACAACAGCGGTCACACTACACGAGGATTCTACTTTCGTCGTGGCTGTACAAGTCGTCAGAATTATTCTCGTCATTGCAATGCTGCCACCGTTTTTCCGATTCTTACATCATGTATGGGCAAAAAGACAGCCTGATTATAAAGCCGCAAAATAAAAAAGAGACGCTTTGCATGTGCAGAGCGCCTTTTTTTATTCGCTAGTATTCCTTTTGACACCGACAACTTGATCCTTTGAGATGGTGCCAAAATGCCGGCTATCGAAGCTATGTATTCGGTTATCTCCGACCACAAAGTAATGATTGTTTTTGATTTTATCGTCTCCTGTGATGGCTTTCAGCTGAAAATCCCCTGTTAGGACGTTCCCCATTTTATGTTGTTTCTGCTCTTTTAAATAAGGCTCTTTCTTTTTTTCACCATCGACAAATAACTGATCATCTTCGTACTTGATCGTTTCTCCTGGGAGTCCAATGACCCGCTTGATCAAGATTTGATTTTTAGGTCCGTGAAATAACACATAATCAAACCGGCTAATTTTCGTGAGTTTTGGCGAGAACTTATTGATTAATAATTCTGTTCCATCTGTAAAAGTTGGGTCCATACTTACCCCTTCTACTTTGTACGTGACAAACATGAAATTCTTTACTTGGAACAATAAGACGATGCCTGTAATAATCATCAACCATAGCAATGGCTTCTTTTTCATTAAGAGCCTCCTTTGTCCTCACGTTTACCCATTCGAATGTTTAACCTATTTTCTACTCTCTTTCCAACATACCATAATATCGCAATAACTAGAACCGCAAAAATACTTCTTAACGGATTCTTCACTAAAGCAGAAAGATCATAACCAATAAAACTAATGATAAAGAGCATGACACACTTACCAGATAAAGTAGCTAATGAGAATTGCCAAAAGCTAATTCTTGACAAACCTGCTACAACATTGACGGCAGCAGAGGGCGTGAAAGGAAAGCAAAGTAAAATAAATAATGGACCAAACCCCCGCTTCTCCACCCAAAGCATCAATTTTTTAATGGAAGGATGCCTGCTGATAAAGTTGAGCATTCTCATCTGTCCAAATTTTCTGATCAGTAAAAAGACAAGAATAGACCCTGCACTTGCGCCAATCCAGGTCAATAAAAAGCCTTCCCAAAGGCCAAATGCATTTGCATTCGCTACAGCAAACGCAACGAGTGGTAAAAATGGAAGAAATGCTTCTATTAAAGGGAGCAATATGGCCACAATTGGTCCAAAGGCCTTGTAGCTCTCAAAAAATGATGTGATATTTTCATGAGTAAATAAGGAAAGAAATGATGTCAACTTGTTTGACTCCTTCAAGGTTTGTCTACTTTTCATTTTACATGGAAAACATAAAAATATACAAATGAATCCCCCCCTTGAGATTATTTGACTCATTCGATATAATAAATAAGAACATGTGTTCTATCAAGAAAGAAAGCAGGCTTGGACATGACGAGACTATCAAGAATTCAGCTTCAGATGATGGAACAGGCCATCTTTCTTCCAATGGTCGTCTCCATCCTCAATCGTGATTTGACTCACTTAAAACAACATCAAACATTTAAACTAAATGAACCATACATTCAGCTAGTGACCTCCGCCTTAAAGGAAGCACAAAAGGCACTTTATGAATTAAAGCAGCATTTACGTAAAGAAAAAATGAAGGTACAGCAAATTGAACACGATGAAGGATTTACAACGTATCTATTTATCATGGATGGCTATGAAGAAAAACATAAATACTTTAATCCACGTATACGTCACCGGGTGGAGGAACTGCTGACTCGGTATTTTCTTCATCAAGCGAATTGAATTGGCTTCATTGTTGCGCTTTCCGCATTCAAAGCAAAAAGCCTGCCACAGCGGCAGGCTCCTACTTATTTATGATAATTCAAGCTGTTCTCTCAGCTCTGTCCTCACTTCTTCTAATCCAGCGCCATCTAACTCAAAGTAATACACATTCCCAGGCTGATAATCATGGCCCTTTAACTGAATGGTATCCACTGATTTCAATGAGCTCAATAACGGGAAAAGACCAATAAACTGCTTCATGGACAGATTGGTTGAAACATTATCACCAAGTGTATCAATGATGTTGTCATAGGATGGGATCGAAGAAATGGATTTAGATTTTTCAAAGATGGCTTGAAGTGCTTCCATTTGGCGCTTCCCGCGCATAAGGTCACTGTCTGCCTTTCTTGTTCTTACAAAGGCTAATGCTTCTTCACCATTTAACGTATGAGTTCCTGTTTGCACATGAACCTTCCCTTTTGAATCCTTTTCCATTTGTTTTGCGATACCTTCATCTTTAATCGTTACGTCAATTCCGTTTAGCTCATCTACAATGTCTTGAAACGCCTTAAAGTTCCCTGATATCACATAGTCTACAGGAATATTCAACAAATTTTCGACCGTTTTGACTGACAAATCTGCACTCCCAAATGCATGGGCGTGGGCGATTTTATCATAACCCCTTCCTGGTATATCAACATAAGAATCACGAGGAATACTAAGGAGCTTTATCGTTTTCTCTGTTCGGTTCACCGCCGCCAGTAAGACCGCATCACTTCTTGCTTCGTCTACCGTTTCACCTGGACGACTGTCAATTCCAAGCAAGAGCACCGAGAAGCTGTCCTTTCCTGGATCAAAAGCTTTCACACGCTTTTGCGAGGTCTCTCCTCTTTCTAATGACACTTGCGCCTTATCCGACGCTTTTGAAATTTTATAGTAAGCATATCCTGTGACAGATACTGCCATCACCATGACAAAAGCCATGATAAACAGCACAGCTTTCACCCAAGGTCTCAGCCTTCTTTTGGATCTTGTTTTTGATCTAGTTTTTTCCTTCATCCTTTCCGAACCCTCACTCTATCTTAGTCTATCAATGTAGATTCCACTATAACATATTTTGATGAAAGTTTCCTGCATGCAACATATTTTTATGAATCCACAATAAAAAAAGCCGCTCAAGATGAGCAGCTTTTCGTCTATTATTTTTGGTCAATCCCTTGTTTTACTTCATCAATCATGGCAGTTAATGATTCAATGCCGCCGCCAGATAAATACCACATGTCAGAGTTCAAATACACCACATGTTTGTTTTTGACCGCTTTGACTGATTTCACATAATCATTTTCAACAAGCTGTTTCGCAGAAGTTTCTTCTCCGATAGCTGCGCCTCGATCAACGACAAATAGATAATCTGGGTTCGTTTTGACCATGTATTCATACGAAATGCTTTGACCGTGTTTATCAGATGGCTCAAGCTTTTGATCTGCCGGTGTGATCCCAAACACATCGTGGATGAGACCGTATCTTGACTTAGGACCAAAAGCTGTCATTTTGCTGTCGTTCGCCATGATCACCAGCCCATTTTTCTTTATCTCTTTTGCTTGTTTCTTTAAAGCATCCACTTTTTGATCAATAGCTGCAAGCTCTTCTTTGACTTTATCTTCTTTATCAAAAATTTTGCCTAACGTTGTAGCATTCTTTTTAAATGATTCCATATAGTTAGCATTGTCTACATCCATATAAATCGTAGGAGCAATTTCAGAAAATTCATCGAATGCATCTGCTTGACGATGCTGAATAATGATTAAATCCGGATCGATTTCTGCAATTTTTTCAAAGTTCGGTTCTTTTAATCCACCGACATTTTCATATTTGTCCCCTTCATATTTCGATAAATATTTAGGTACCACTTGTTTCGGTAGAGCTGTCACGTTCACACCTAGTTTGTCTAGCGTATCAAGACTTCCCATATCAAACACGACTACTTTTTTCGGGTTTTTCTTGATCTTCACACCATCTTTATTGAGCATGTCTTTTACCGTGACGGTTTCCTCTTTTGTTCCTTCTGTTTTTCCTTGGTTCCCGCAAGCAGCGAGTACGACGATTGCGGTTAACACAGTCATCATCCAAATCCATTTTTTCATATGTGATCACCTCTTCATTTTTTTAAGAAAAATATAAGCAAATGCGCTCACCGCGAATGACTTCAATCGGTATACGCATGTCATAAATTTGTTCAAGTGCTTCTGTTTGAATCACTTCGTCTACTCCGCCTTCTATGATGACCTTTCCATCTTTTAACGCGACGATATGATCGGAATACACAGAGGCAAAGTTAATATCATGGAGCACTACAACAATGGTTTTCCCAAGATCTTTGACGAGCTGCTGAAAGAGCTTCATCATCTCAACAGAATGATTCATATCCAAATTGTTTAAAGGCTCATCTAAGAAAATATAATCTGTATCCTGCGCCAGCACCATTGCAATAAAGGCTCTTTGTCTTTGTCCGCCGCTCAGTTCATCAACATATTGATGCTGGATATTGGTCAGCTTCATGTATTGAAGGGACACATCGATCATTTTCTCATCCTCTTTTGTCAAATGGCCCTGTGAGTAAGGAAAACGGCCAAAGCTGACAAGCTCCCGAACGGTCAGACGCACACTCATATGATTGGCCTGCTTTAAAATGCTCATCTTTTTCGCTAGTTCCTGTGGTGGGTACGCACTATATGGCTTGTCTTCTAAATAAGCTGCACCTGAGTCTGGCTGAATCAGGCGGCTCATGATAGATAAAAGTGTGCTTTTTCCCGCACCATTCGGACCAATGAGAGAGGTCAGCTGTCCTTTTTTCACACTGATTGTTGTGTCGTGAAGCACTGTTTTTCCGTTATACGCCTTACTGACGCCCTTCATCAAGACCATGAACGACTCTCCTTTAACAGTAAATAAATAAAATACAGACCGCCGACTAAATCAATTAATACACTAAGCGGCGTTTGAAAAGTAAATACCTTTTCTACAAGAAACTCTCCGCCTACAAGAGCAATCACACTGATGAAAAAAGAGCCTAACAGCAAGTATGTATGCAGGTACGTCCGAAAAAGCTCGCGTGCGACATTTACGACGAGTAAGCCAAGGAACGTAATCGGTCCGACAAGTGCTGTTGCAATAGACACAAGGACAGCTATCACGATCAGCATCTTTTTTGTGATGCTGTCATAGTCAATCCCCAGATTCACCGCATGCTCCTTCCCAAGTGACATGACATCTAATTTAGACCGGAATGTCCAAATGTAAAAACACAGCGCCGCAAATAAAATAGATGCAATGAGTAAGATATCTGTGTTCATGTGATTAAAGCTCGCAAAGGATTTATCTTGTACGACCTGGTATTCATTTGGATCAATTAGCATTTCCATAAAAGAAGAAAGGCTTTTGAACAATGTCCCAAACACAATTCCGACAAGCAGAAGCAAGAAAATGTGCTTATTTTTGCGTTTGAACATGACTGTATATAGCAGCACAGAAAATACAATCATCAGCCCAACACAAAGGAAAAAATTCAGGTTTTTATTGACGATCATGAAATTAGTCGAGCCAAATAGATAAATAATCGCTGTTTGCAAAAACAAGTAAAGTGCATCTAAACCCAGTATGCTCGGCGTTAAGATTCGATTGTTGGTCAAGGTTTGGAAGACAACAGATGAAAAGGCAATCGCGCCTCCTGTCAATGTCATCGCCAGCACTTTCTTTAATCGACTTGGTACTGTGTAAGGCCAGTATCCCATTTGATAGGTAATGAAAATCACGATTAGCACGGCTGCAATGGCTGCAATCAGGCATAATGTCCTTTTCTTATGCATGGCGTTTCCTCCTCAATAACATGTACAGGAAGATCGCACTTCCGATGATGCCGACCATAAGCCCAACTGAAATTTCATATGGATAAATGATCACCCTTCCGAGCACATCACAAATCAGAACAAAAATGGCTCCTAGTAAGGCTGTATGCGGAAGGCTCTTTTTCAAATGATCGCCGCGGTAGATCGATACAATATTCGGAATGATTAAGCCTAGGAATGGCAGCATCCCGACAGTTAATATGGTGACAGATGTAATCATCGAAACGATCACCAAACCAACCGCCATCACACGTTTATACGTTAAACCTAAGTTAACAGCAAAGCTCTCGCCCATACCTGCCACTGTAAAGCGGTCAGCATATAAATACGCGATGATCAAAAGTGGAACACTCATATAGAGCAGTTCATAACGCCCCTGAACAATAAGAGAAAAATCCCCTTGAAGCCATACGGATACGTTTTGGATCAGATCATATTTATAGGCTATAAACGTAGATATTGAACTAACAATCCCGCCAAACATTAAGCCGACTAACGGTACATAGATCGTATCGTTCACCTTAATATGCCGCAGAATTTTTAAGAAAAGAAGGTTCCCAGCTAAAGTAAATAGAAACGCGATGCCCATTTTCATGAGCGGGCTCGCCTGCGTAAAAACAAGCATTGCGACTAAAATACCAAGCTTCGCCCAATCCATCGTTCCTGCAGTGGTGGGGGAAACAAATTTATTCCTCGTCATACTTTGCATAATAAAGCCGCATAAACTAAGGCTCATGCCAGCAAGCACAATACTCATGAGACGCGGGATGCGACTTGAAACTAACGTATGCACTTGTTCATCTGTTAAATGAAACAGCTGTAAAATGGACAAATCCTGTACACCGACAAACAGTGATACACATGCCAAACATACAAATAATAAACTTAATTGATACAACTTCATACTGGTTACTCACTTTCTATCAAGCTCTTTCCGCCACAAATGATTATCATTATCAATTAAGCGACAGTTCATATATTATCACATTTAGTGAAATATTCAATACCAGAATGAGAAAGACAGAAATTCATAAAAAAACAGCCTGCGGCAGCGGCTGCTTTTTCAACGTTATTGAATACTCACTTGGAATTGTCCCTTTAATTCCTCTTCTGCTTCTTTAAATAATTGCTTTACGCTTTCAGCATACTCTCCAAGAGCGTCCTTACTCGTGTCAAAATTCACCCATGTCAGCTCTACTGGCAGATTTACTTCTCCTGTCAAACAGTCCCATAGCCCATCAAGATTTTTCCCGTAATAGTCAGGAAGGTGTAACACTGTTTTTAGTTGGTCATGAAGCTCTTCTTGCGATCTGCATAATGCGCCATCCAGCTGCACTTTTTTCATGTCATCTTCCCCTCTCCTGCCTTTATTTTAAACGAATGGAAGAAAAAAGAGAAAGCAAGACTTCTTCACTTTTGTTTCTGTCTGACACTTGACATCAAAAGGATGAGACAAGCTGCCAAAACGACCAAGAAAAAGACGGATAACACCATCTGGGTTCCGTACAAATCAGCGAAAAGCCCGACAAAAACACTTGGAAGTCCCAGACCTAAGTAGGCAAACAAATAAAAACCTGCGACAGCTCTAGCTGCCTCATTTTTACCCCGCTCGACAATAAGCTGAAGACCACCTAAATAAGTGAATCCATAGCAGGCAGTACCCGCAATCATCGCTTTTTTACGTTGATTGCTGAATGCGGCCTACTTCTTCCATGAATGCAGCTGCCCTCTGCAATCCATCTTGCAGATGATGAGTAGCGGAAATAAACAGCTTTTCTTGATCTGGCCGCTTTAATAGCTGCTCCACCTGACCAATTCCTTTTTCAAATGAATGAAGACCTGTCTTTAATTGTTTATCCGCCTTTTGATAAGCGGCTGGAACTTCTTGATGAGTAAGCCCCTTTTGAATCACACGATCAAAGGCTTTCGTCGCCTTTTTCAATTTTTTATTTGCTTGGATCTTTCCTTGTCCATCTGAAATAAATTGGTCGGTCATGTTCTCGTAAGCTTCATTTAACTCATCCATATAACGCTGAACCCATTGTTCATACGCAGCTTCTTTAGTGTCTTGTTTTGAAGGCGATTGACCTGCTTGCTGACAGGCTGCTAGTAAGGTCACTGTCAAGGTGAATAGTAGCAGCAATTGCGATTGTTTTTTCATACAGAGCCTCCATTTCTTATTCCCATTCGTTCATATCGGTTAAAATAGGAGGATCCTTTACCACATACGAACACTTTGAAAGAAATGATTTCTTTTATTGTAACAGACGGCTCGTGTCACTTCTGTGATTTATGAGGAATTGCTTGAAAATACGTCTAAGGATCCACATTTCCCTGTCATTCGGTGGGCAAGTCTACCGATACACTCAATAGACGACTGGATATATGGATTTGGTTTCAACAAATCCATGTTCATGGTGAATGTTTTCGTGTCATCATGATGGTGCCAAACGAATTCGCCTGTCCTGTTGCTTTATTGAAGTTTACCTTTACAAGCAATATCAAGCTCTTCGACTACTTCACCATCTTGGATGAGATAAGCTTTTTCATGAAGATTGACAGCGGGACAAATATGATTCGGAATGATTTGCACCTTCTCACCGATCTGGACAGTCTGACAGAAACCTTCGTGATAAATGATGGCATGCTCATCAAATACACTGGAAACAAATACATCATCATAGCCTTTGACCTTGCCTAGTCCTTTTGTTTGTGTCAGCCCTTTTGTACGGGTTTGAGCCGTGAGCCCTTTGGCTCCAACATCTGTAATGACACGAGTCTTTGTTGGCTTACTAATTACTGTCGTCAGCACTGTTGCTGCGCAATGTGAAAAAGTGCCGATCACATTGGACTGAGAGGCATCCATGAAGATGTAAGTGCCAGGGCGAATTTCGGTCACTCCCTTTGGAATATCAAATTGAAATAAAAACGGCGGTGTTGATCCTATGCTCACTACGTCTAGCATCATGCCTGCTTCTGTTGCAATCTGTGCAAATCGAAGCGTTCGATTCACAGCGTCTTCATATAATGTCTGACAATGCGCTTTACTTTCCGCCTTGTATGTGTGACCATCATGAGAAAAAATCCCTTTTAAATGAACGAAGTCACATGTCTTTATCGCCTGCAAAATTTGACGGAAATCACTCTCTTCAATGACACCAGATCTCTCTTCTCCAACCTCTATCTCAATTAAAACCTCCGCTTTTTTCTCTGCTCCACGAAAGACATCTTCAATTTGATGCACATGCTCTACACAATCTATTCCAAATGAAATGTGTATCGACTCTGCCAGCTTTCGAATTCGCTTCAGCTTTGTCTCACCTACAATTTGATTGGCGATAAAGATATCTGTCAGCCCATGCGCTGCCATTACTTCCGCTTCCCCTACTTTCGCTACAGTTAAGCCAGATGCGCCCATCTCTTCCTGCACTTTCGCAAAACCAGGTGTCTTATGTGTTTTCGTATGAGGACGCAGTTTGACTTGCTGACGGTCAGCATATTGCTGCATAGCAGTTAGATTCTCCATCATCACCTGTTTATCAATTAATAGCGCCGGTGTATCTAGTTCATCATAAGTCATCATCATATCCCCCTTCTCAGCCATTCATTATATAAAATTTTATACATTATATTTAAATTATATAATTTATTATACAATTATCAATCTTTTTTTCTTCGAGAAAGGAAGGCGATTTGCGAAACATAAGGAGTCCAGCGGCTGTACTGCCGCTGGTTTTAATTAATATCTGTTCCGTAGCTCCCTTAATATAAAATCGTATACAAGGTTGAGCTGTTGTTCCTTTGGATACAGCATAAATTCTTGTTTTTTAGGAAGACCACCATCAAGACGATCTTGAAATTTTGTTCGGAGATACGCTGTTCTGTGCACCTGACTCTCAAAAGATTTATATGAGACATCGAGTTTGACGGTTTGCTCATTTGTAAAAATGACCACCGTGTCTCCGAGGGATGATTCCTGGAAGGTATGAATGTATTTGTGGGAGATCCAGCCGCACTGAGGACGGTTGGATGAATAGGTTGGGAAGAAATACAGATGATTGGATGAGTCAATCACAATGGGAGGCTTATGTGATATTCCTGTTACTTCATATGTTCCCGCTTTTCTGCCTGCATAGCTTGAGCCGAAGAATCGGCAGCTGCGTTCAATAATTTGCAGGGGCTTTAATTCAACATAAAAGCTTGTCTCTCTTTCTATGACTTTTGAATATACTCTTTTTCCTTCTTCAACTGGAAGGACCGCCATTGTTGCTTGATTAATGACGTATGAATCTAAAGGTGTTTCACTAATTCCTGACACTTCATTTCCTCCTGTGTTAATTTTTGGTTATTTAGATACTATTAATCTATCACCAACATATAAGAAACGACAGGATTTTTTCAAAATTTATTAAAAATCATTTTTTTATCGTATTATTTAGTCCATTCGATCTATCGAAAAGACTTTTTTAAAGATATATCACATCGTGTCGATTGGACAAGAGGTGTCGATTTCGCTCAAAAATAAATTGTCTAAAAATTATAAATTCTTGTTGATTTTTTCTTCGCCAATCCATATACTATAAAAAAGGCATCGGGGGGATTCTTTATGAAAGAGAAAAAAACGTATGCTGAGCTCATGAAGTCCCGCAACACCCAAAAAACCGAAGAAAACGGCGTAACGATTTTAGACATCTATATTCAAATGGTTTTAGATGAGGCGCTTTATAAACAGCGCTTAACCTTCCTTAGAGAAGAGATTGATAAGGCACTGGATCAGCGTGATGAAAAGCGATTCAACGACCTGTCAGCTCAATATGCAGAACACTGCTTACATTAATCATGATGATTTTACTTGCGGCAAAGAGACAGCAACTCGTCTCTTTACCGCAAGTTTTTTGTTTATCCATTTAAAATGGTTCCGCCATTTACATGAAGCATTTGTCCATTTATATAAGAGGAGTCTTCGCTCGCTAAAAATAAATAGCTCGGCGCAAGCTCTACTGGCTCACCAGGACGCTCCATTGGAACATCTCCGCCAAATTCAGAGACCTCCTTTTCGGTAAAGGTCGACGGAATGAGCGGTGTCCAAATGGGGCCTGGGGCTACCCCATTCACTCTAATCCCCTGCTTAATGAGCGATAAAGATAATGATCTCGTAAATGTCACGACTGCCCCTTTTGTAGATGAATAGTCGATCAAGGTTTCATGCCCTTTATAGGCTGTGACAGATGCGGTATTAATGATACTGCTTCCTTTCTTTAAATGAGGAAGTACCGCTTTTGTTAAATAAAACATGGCAAAAATATTCGTTTGAAATGTTCGAAGAAGCTGATGTGAAGTAATCTGTTCAATGCCTTTTTGCGGATGCTGTTCCCCGGCATTGTTCACCAAAATATCAATGGAACCGAAAGCATCCTTCGTTTTTTTGACGACCTCATTTGAAAACGCCTCATCCCCTAAATCACCTGCAATTAAAATGACTTGGCCTCCCGCCTTTTCAATATAGTCCTTCGTTTTCTCTGCATCGCGGTGCTCACTTAAGTAAACAATGGCGACATTGGCGCCTTCCTTCGCAAATAAAACCGAGACCGCTCTTCCAATCCCGCTGTCCCCACCTGTCACTATGGCTGTTTTCCCTGCTAATTTTTTATCCGGCACCTCTCGATCAAAAACAGGCCTTGGATTCATTTTATATTCAAGACCTGGACGCTCACTTTGATGCTGAGGCGGCAATGTTTTCTTCGGCTGCTTTGTTGACACGTCTGTCCACTCCTTCCTTTTATCTTGCTTATTTTTATGTGTTGGCTATTTTTTTATGTATGTCGAACTAGTTTCCTTTCGAATGTATGATTTTCTTCATTGTGGAAAAATTATACACAACAAGTGACTAACTGGAGGAGACAATATGGAACAAGAGCATAAAGGATTGGAACAGGCAAAATCGTTATGGATTGCTGATAGTCAAAAGCATTCTTTTCCTGCCGTACATGAGGATCTCACAGCAGATGTCATCATTGTTGGCGGCGGTATTACTGGTATCGCTACCGCGTTTGAAATGACAGAACGCGGGCTGGATGTCATCATCATTGATGCTGATCAACTGCTGCAAGGTACGACTGGACATACGACAGCTAAGATTACCTCACAGCACGATGTGTACTACCATGAGCTGATTCAACAAATTGGTATGCCCAAAGCCCGGTTGTATGTAGAAGCAAATGAGAATGCAAAAGAGCTAATTCAAGCTCGCGTCAAAAAGTACGACATTGATTGTCAGCTAGAAGTCAAAGATGCGTACCTCTATACAAAGGAAGAAAGCGGTGTCAAAAAATTAAAAAAGGAATTAGATGCCTACAAACAGCTTGGGATTGATCGGGAATGGAAAACAGCGCTTCCTTTTGATGCTGACATCAAGGCTGCCCTAGCAATGACGCAGCAGGCACAGTTCCATCCCCTTCATTATCTCAATGCACTCATTGACCAGCTCCTAGAGCGTGGTGTACGTATTTATGAACAGACGACTGCTGTTGACGTGAAAGAAGGAAACCGCCCTGCTGTCATCACAAAAGACGACCATCATCTGACTGGCCGCTATATCATCTCCTGTTCGCACTTTCCTTTTTATGATGGGAAAGGACTTTATTTCACGCGCATTCACCCAGAGCAATCTTATGTAGTAGCAGCCAAAACAAGGCAGCCGCTCTCAGATGGAATGTACTTAGGAATCGATCAGCCTGCTCATTCTTTAAGAACGGCAGAATGGCATGGTGAGGAAGTGGTGCTCATCGGAGGAGAAGGTCATAAAACTGGACAAGGCGGGGATGAATCTGCTCACTATGAAGGATTAGAACGTTTTGGAGACGCTACCCTTGGAATTGAAGAGGTGCTGTATCGCTGGTCGACACACGATATGGTCACAATGGATCAAATCCCTTACATTGGCCGCCTAACCAAACACCATCAAAATATCTTTGTTGCGACCGGTTTTAGAAAATGGGGCATGACGACAAGCCATGTCGCAGCTACTCTTATCGGTGATTTGATTGAAGGAAAATCGAATCCATACGAATCCATTTTTACGCCATCAAGACCTGTCTCTGATTCTTTCGTCAAAGATTTCGTTAAAGAAAACAGCAATGTCGCTGCTAAGATGATCAGTGGTAAATTAAAACGAACCGATCAAACCATTGATGATTTAAAGCCAGGTGAAGGCGGCATTGTCTCTTATGAACATAAAAAATGCGGCGCCTTTAAATCAGAGGACGGGAACATCTTTCTTGTCGATACAACGTGTACTCACCTAGGCTGTGAAGTCGCTTGGAATAATAGCGACCGTACTTGGGATTGCCCATGTCACGGTTCACGTTTTTCCATTACTGGAGAGGTAGTAGAAGGCCCAGCAAAGAAACCACTAAAAAGGTCTTATAAAGAACAGTAAAATTTTACTGATTCCCTTTAAAAAATCCAATATTATCCGATAAATAATATAAAGTCTGATAATTTGTGATGATTATGGGGGGACAAAAACATTGTTATTTAAAAAAGAGACGAAAAGAAAAAACACTGCTTTTTTCACACAGCAGGATGATGGAATAAAACGTATAAATTTTTCTGACAATACGGATATCGCGAAACAAATCAAAATGATAGACCTAACGCAGCATGATCTATTGATTCTAAAACAGCTCAATCCAATTGTTCAGGAGGATATTGCACATATCGTTGATAAATTTTATAAAAACTTAGAAGTCGAATCTTCCTTGATGCACATCATTCAAGATAATAGTTCTGTCGATCGTTTGAAAAAAACACTCCGCATTCATATTAGTGAAATGTTTGCAGGTGTGGTTGATGAAGCCTATGTGGCAAAACGAATTAAAATTGCGCAAGTTCATCTGCGGATTGGCCTTCAGCCTAAGTGGTATATGGCCGCATTCCAGGATCTTCTGCTATCGATTATGGATTTATTCGCTCAGCATATCGAAGATTTCAAAGAATATCAGACAGCAGTGAAAGCGACAACGAAAATTTTAAATTTAGAGCAGCAACTTGTTTTGGATACATTCCAAAATGAATATTCTAAAATTCGTGATGAAGCAGAACTGCAACAACAGGAGCTTCATACAAAGATTACAGAAACATCCAATTCGCTTGCTTCTCTCTTTTCAAACACAACAAATGCAGTAGACAAGCTTGTATCAAAATCTGATGAGATGGCGGACATGTCGCAAGCTGGAACGCAAATTTCTGCACAGGTCGAGGAAAAATCGATCGGTGGTAAAAAAGAGTTAGAGATTCAACAAACACAAATGAACCAAATTGATGGCAGCATGACAAAGATTGAAACAGAAATTAAGCGTTTAGAAGAAATCGCCAAACAGATTGAACAAATCTTTGGGATTGTCACAGGCATTGCAGAGCAGACGAACTTGTTATCTTTAAATGCTTCTATCGAATCTGCACGAGCAGGTGAACACGGAAAAGGCTTTGCTGTCGTCGCAAATGAGGTTCGCAAATTATCAGAGGACACAAAGAAAACGGTTTCAACCGTATCTGAACTCGTCAACAATACCAATTCACAAATCTCCATTGTGTCTCAGCACATTGGGGACGTGAATTTACTCGTGACAGATAGTAAAGAAAAAATGACCCAAATCAATTCGCTCTTCGATGATATTGTCAGCAGCATGAACTTAAGCAAAAATCAAAATGGAAAAATTGAAATAGACCTTCAAACCTTCCTGAACGAATTGAAGGAAGTCAAACAAACGGTTTCCCAAGTTGCCAGCTCAGTCGAATCCTTAACAAATCTCACAAATCGCTAATCCAGTCTTTTTTCTTATGCTTTAGTATAATAGAAGAAAAGAGAAAAAAGGCGGGATTTGATTGACAACAATTTGCCTAGTCAGACACGGAGAAACAGATTGGAATGCAGCGAAACGAATTCAAGGACGAACAGATATCCCTTTAAATAATACTGGTAAATGGCAGGCTGAACAAACGGGCCTTTATTTAAAAGATGCCCATTGGGATGTTGTCATTTCCAGTCCACTCACAAGGGCAAAAGAAACAGCACACTTGATTTTAAAACATATAGATGCGCCACTTGTCATCATGGATGATTTCATTGAACGTGATTATGGCGATGCTGAAGGCATGTCATTTGAGGAGCGTCAAAAGCTGTTTCCAGATAAACAGTATCCAAATATGGAACCGCTTGAAACAATTCAAGATCGAATGGTAGAAGGCATTGAGAAAGTCAGAGCTGCCTATCCGAATCAACAAGTCCTGATCGTAGCACACGGCGCTGCCATCCATGCTTTGCTCACCACCTTAGCGGGTGAACATTTGGGTCTTGAGAACACGAGACTCGTCAATGCTTGCTTAAATTATGTGGAATGGAAAGATGGTAAATGGAAGGTGCTTGATTACAATGTGGTCAGCCATTTAACTCAATCCTCCCCTTCTTAAAGAACCTGTTATAGAAACAGGTTCTTTTAAATGACAAAAACAATGATAAAATAATATTTTTTTATATCGAAATTCGAAATAGCTGCTAGACGTTTCTACCTATTTTAAGGCTTTTCGGGTATCGAATATTTCTCCGATAATGGATCATAAGAAAAATAGCATACTTCCTTTTTAATAGATAATCGCTGAAACAGTAGAATAAACATATTTTACCACTATTTCCAAGTGACTTAATTCCCCAATTTTCGCTAGGACTTTCACAAAAATTCAGGTCTACTCTTATTTGCCTACTTCCCTTAAACTGAATATACAGAATAATCAAACGGATCATTCTTATAGACTACGGATGATTATTCTGAAATAAGAAAAAAGGGATGTGGATTGTGCGTGAAAAAGAAAAATGTGATGACAAGTGTTCTATTGGCTGTCCCTCTTCTGTTTTCAGCAGGATTTGGAGGCTCCATGGCAAATGCCGAGACGGTCTCAAAGTCAGATAGTGAAAAGAGCTATATTGTTGGCTTTAAAGCCTCCGCCACCACAAACAGCTCTAAGAAACAAGCCGTCACTCAAAACGGTGGAAAACTAGAAAAGCAATATCGTCTCATTAATGCCGCACAAGTAAAGATGTCAGAACAAGCCGCGAAAAAACTGGAACATGAACCTAGCATTGCTTACGTAGAAGAAGACCACAAAGCAGAAGCATATGCACAAACCGTCCCTTATGGAATCCCTCAAATCAAAGCTCCAGCTGTACACGCTCAAGGTTATAAAGGTGCTAATGTCAAAGTAGCTGTTCTTGATACAGGTATCCACGCTGCGCACCCTGACTTAAATGTTGCAGGCGGTGCGAGCTTCGTCCCTTCAGAGTCAAATGCCACCCAGGACTTTAATTCACATGGAACTCACGTAGCTGGAACCATTGCTGCCCTTGATAACACAATTGGTGTTCTTGGGGTCGCTCCAAGTGCTTCCCTATATGCTGTTAAAGTATTAGACCGCTATGGCGACGGACAATATAGCTGGATCATTAGCGGTATTGAATGGGCAGTAGCCAATAATATGGATGTCATCAACATGAGCTTAGGCGGACCAAACGGTTCAACAGCACTTAAAAATGCCGTTGATACAGCGAACAACCGCGGAGTCGTTGTTGTGGCGGCTGCAGGTAACTCAGGTTCCAATGGTTCTACAAGTACAGTTGGCTATCCAGCAAAATATGATTCCACCATTGCTGTTGCGAATGTGAACAGCAGCAATGTCAGAAACTCGTCTTCCAGCGCTGGTCCTGAATTAAATGTTTCTGCACCTGGTACTTCTATTTTAAGTACAGTACCGAGCAGTGGATACGCTTCCTATAACGGAACGTCTATGGCGTCTCCTCATGTAGCAGGAGCAGCAGCGCTTATTCTTTCTAAGTACCCGAATCTATCAACTTCTCAGGTTCGCCAGCGCTTAGAAAACACAGCAACACCGCTTGGTAACTCCTTCTATTACGGAAAAGGGTTAATCAACGTTCAAGCGGCTTCTAACTAAACAAGAACGAAAAAAATCCGGCTGATGCAGCCGGATTTTATTTATTGCTTCCTCGACGCTTCCACTTTTTCCGCTGCTTCCATCTCCATGATTCTCTCCATCATCGTTGGGTGTCCGTAGCGGAAGACCTTCACTAAAAGTGGTGGATTCACCTGAGACAGCCCTGATTTTGCAAGCTTTTGGAAAGACGTCACCCCTGCCTCTCCGTCTTTTGTCAAATTTATCGCATACTCATCAGCTGCACGTTCTTGATGTCTTGAAACTGCATTTGTAAAAGGTGAAGCTGCAAATGAAAGCACTGATACAATCACGAGAAGAAGCGGAAGAGCAGCGATGTCGCGCGGCTCCCTCAGCCGAAATAAAACAGCTCCCTTACGATAGAAATAAAAATAGAGACGGTCGATCGCAAAAAATCCTGCAAGCGACAATACTAGATATCCTGCTAATCCTATATAGACATGCTTCATGACGTAATGTCCCATTTCATGTGCCATGATAAATAAAATTTCGCGATCTTTCAGCTTTTGCAGTGTGGTATCCCATAACACAATACGCTTATTTTCACCAATCCCTGTGACATAAGCATTCATCGTGTTCGTTTTCTCAGACATATTGACCTCATATACATGATCCGCCGGGATATGTGCTTTGTCTGCAAGTGTTAAGATCTTGTTCTCAAGAGCTTGATCCTTTAGTGGATAAAAATTGTTATATAACGGATCAATGACGACCGGCTGTATAAAGAAAAGAAATAGCGTGAATGGAACTGTCAAACACCAGGCATACAGCCACCAGCGCTTTCTTCTTTTTTGAATAAGCCAAAAGAATACAATTGCACATAGGGCAAGAAGCGGATATTGAATCCAGAAATCTAGAATTTGATCTTTCAACCAGCTTGCCGTACTTTGAGCAGATACTCCGTAGTGTAAAGACAGCTGATAGCCAATCCACTTAATGGGAAGTGAAATCAGCATTGTCAAAAGTGACAGCACAAACACATATACAAGTTTGCTTAAAAATGTGAAGCGAACTGCTGTCAGGCTCCAGTCTGCTAATTTTCGTGAAAATCCTGAAATGAGCAGAAGAAAAAGGACATACCAATCTAATGGAATGGTCATGAAAAACAGCAAGTTACGTATGTTCGAGAAATTCTCGCTGATAACAAGCTCATGGCTTGTCATAAAGGTATGCGGATCTGCACTTGTTCCTTTTACACTGTCAGGAACTGATGCATCCGCAAATAGAAACAAATAAGAATAAATAAAAAGACCGTACAATATGTATGCTACCGTTGCAAGAGCTACCCATTTACGTACTCGCACAGGTCAGCCTCCTTTCCATCTCTCTCTATTCTAATCATCCAGTATTTTGTTTAGAACCTGTCTCATGTGGCTCCATCATAGCATGCCCTATCTGAAAAAGCTTTCTCGAAAAAAATGATTATGCTACTCGAAAATCGGAGATGCTACATATAAAATAGAGTGTTGGAGGATCGAAATGAAGAAAATCCTTGCAGGAATTGTGATCTTTGGACTTTTACTTATTACCTTCTTTTATGTATTCAGTCGGACAGGCGAAATCTTTGATGAGAATCGAGCAGAAAAATTACTCCTTTCATCTAAAAGAGAATCCATTTCTTATGAAATAGACGATAAGGACACAGCAGAAGATTTAATAGAAGAATTAAACAAAGGCAAACAAACAAGCAATCATCTCAAGAAAAATCTAAAGGAACCAGATTATATCGCCAAGGTGATGTACGGCCGAACAAACGGCACCACCTTTCAGCTTTGGACAAACCGTTCGCAGGTTGTTTTTTTAGTAGATGGGACTTATTATGAGCTGAATCAAAAACAGTCTCAATCTTTTCAGAAACAGTTAAAAGAAGCCATTCAAAAGAGCTGAAATTTTATCTCATTGTCTTTTTAACAGCCTAATATACCTCAACAAACTAAGGGAGCCTCTTCATAAGAGACTCCCTTTTCTTATTTACTTTCCTCTGCCTGATACTTTTCCTTTAGTGCTCTTCTTAAAATTTTACCTGTTGTGTTTTTTGGAATATCATCTATGAAATGGATCGTTTGGGGCTGCTTATATTTCGCTAAAAAGCGTGAACAATGTGTGATGATGTCTTCTTGATCGATGTGAGCATGTTTCTTAGGGGAAATGTAACAGACGACAGCCTCTCCGGTGTTCGGATCTGGTACACCGATGACAACGGCTTCTGCTACAGCTTCATGTTGGTAAAGCACTTCTTCTACTTCTCTTGGATACACATTATAACCGCCAACGAGAATCATATCCTTTTTCCGATCGACAATATAAATGTATCCTTCTTCATCTCTTCTTGCTAAATCACCGGTGTACAACCACCCGTCTCTTAGTGCAGCTTCAGTATCTTCTGGCATTTGATAATAGCCTTTCATAATGTTGGGTCCTTTTGCTATGAGCTCTCCGACTTCATTTGGACCGACTTCTTCTCCTAGTTCATTCACAATCTTATTCTTCACATTCATAATGTCGGTCCCAACTGAACCGGGTTTTCTTTTTCCATCAAGAGGATTGAATGCAGTTACTGGGGAAGCTTCTGATAATCCGTAACCCTCCAATACCGTGACACCAAATTTTTTCTCAAAACCGTGAAGTAAAGCAACAGGCATTGAAGCACCGCCTGATATACAAATCCTCACGGAGGACATCGCATCCTCATGCCCTTCCTGTCGGTACAAGTAGTTATACATGGTCGGAACACCAACAAATAACGTTGGTTTCTCTTTTTCCATCATACGCAAAAGCTCTGATGGGCTGAAATGTGGCTGAACATAGATGGTTGCGCCATGAATCAATGGTGCATTCATACAAACCGTTAAACAAAATACGTGGAACATCGGCAATGCAGCAATGACCTTGTCCTTTTCATCAATGGATAGGTACTCAGCAACGTCTCTCGCATTTGAATACAGATTGAAATGAGTCAGCATGGCACCCTTTGGTTTTCCTGTCGTGCCAGATGTAAATAAAATAACTGCCGTATCATCCTGATGAATAGATGGATGCACGTTCTCTTTCGCATGACCAGACACAAGCTTTCCAAAGAAGACAAGTTGATCTGATACTTCCTTAAAACTTGATCTGCACGCAGATTCATTTTCTGCACAAATAATCACCCGTTCAATAGACGGAAGCTGTTCGTACACCTGCTCGTACACTGGCAGTAGCTGTTCAGGGGCAACAATTCCTTTTACATCACCTGTAATCAGCATATAGCCAATTTCACTAGGCGTGTATGTTGGATTGATTGGTACTACGACAAGTCCTGCCTTTAAGGCACCAAAAAAAGAAATGACAAAATGCGGTGAATTTCCTAAAATCAGCGCGAGATGATCCCCGGCTTGAAACCCTTCGCTCACTAATCCATCTGCAAAGCGCTCGATACTCGTCATGAGCTCTCGATAGGTCATCTGATTTCCTTCAAAGATCAGTGCGATATCTTCTCCCTTCGTCATCGCTGTCTGCTCTAGATTTTTGATCAAATCCATTCTCCCACCCCTTACATGTCATCAATGAATGAATAACCATTCATTTTATGGCCAAACATTCCTCCTTTCTATTATAATAGACAATCGAAAAAATCCACAAGATCAAATGTAAATCGCTTTCATTTCTTTCAATAAAAAAGCACCGCTATCTCTAGCCGTGCTTGTCCCTCTTAATAAATCAAATCAAGAAAATCCTCTTTTGATACGTTGCCGAAGTAGTGACGCATGTCCATATCTTCTAATACGTCGCTGATCGTTTTGCGATCGTATTGCTGCCCAATGAGTCTTTTTTCAATATCAGCAATATCCCCTACACCAAAGAAATCACCAAAGATTTTGCAATCCTGGATCATCCCTTTTTTCACTTCTAACCGAAGATCAATCGAGCCTGCTGAGAATCTCTTAGAATGCTGCAAATTAAATTTCGGTGAACGACCGTAGTTCCATTCCCATTTTTGATATCGTTCCCGGGAAATCTCGTGAATCTTTTCCCAATCCTTCTCAGTCAACTGATATTGAGGAACATCCCCATTCGTATCGAAAATATAGCTTAACAGAATTTTTCTAAATTCTTCAGTAGTCATCTTTTGATCCATTAATTCATTAATATTGGCAACCCTACTTCTAATGGATTTAATGCCTTTTGATTCAATCTTTTCTTTTTTCACATTTAAAGCCGAAACAACATGTTCAATTTCTGAATCAAATAGTAGCGTACCATGACTGAAAATGCGCCCTCTTGTAGCAAACTGAGCATTCCCAGAAATTTTCCGACCATCTGCCATGATGTCATTTCTGCCACTTAATTCAGCTTTGACGCCTAGCTTTTCTAGCGCTTGGATGACTGGCTCCGTGAACTTTTTAAAATTATGGAAGCTGTCCCCATCGTCTTTTGTGATAAAGCTAAAGTTCAAGTTTCCTTTGTCATGGTAAACTGCGCCACCACCGGACAGGCGACGGACAACTTTGATGCCGTTGTCTTCCACATACTTTGTGTTGATTTCTTCTATTGTATTTTGGTTCTTCCCAATGATAATCGAAGGTTGGTTAATATAGAACAGCAAGTACGTTTCTTCTGGGTCTAAATATTTTAAGCAATATTCTTCTATTGCTAAATTAATCATTGGATCATAATGTTGTTCGTTATCGATAAACAGCATCTCTATCTTCCTTCCTTGTTCCATCTAAGCCCTGAATGGGCAAGCTGTATATTGCCAGTATATAACGCCTTTGCTTCATTGACTAGGTCTTTATGACGACCAAAATGAGGCAGGTGGGTGATGATAAGTTCTCCGACATTTGCTTCCATTGCAAGCTTGCCCACCTCTGTACTATTCATATGTCCTGCACTCGATCCATCCTGTCCAGCGTAGAAGTTGCTTTCAGCAATGAGTAGATCTGCACCCTTGCTAAATGGGACAAATGCCTCCTGGTAACTTGAGTCTGCTGTATACACCACCACAGCATCCTCTGCCTGAATTCTCATCGCATAGCATTCTGCTGGATGAACCGTTTTCAAAAAATCGATTTGAAATGGACCAATTTGAATACCCTCTACTGGATCATAAGCCTTAGCCTTAGTATGTACATCATCCGCAATCCGCCCAAATGCTTCTTGATTACCCATATGTCCATAGATCCGAAGCGGACCGCTGCTTTTTCCTAAATGATATCCCACTAGCTTCGCATATTGGAGTGGTCCGATATCTGCAATATGGTCGTGGTGATAATGAGAAAGGAGAACAGCATCAAGTTCTTCTATATCAATATATTGCTGCAGCTTCGAAAGAACACCGCTCCCGCAGTCTACAAGCAGACGAAAGCCACCTGATTCAAAAAGGTATCCTGACGTCGCTTCACCAGCGGCCGGAAATCCTCCGTAGCAACCAATGACAGTTACTTTCATCGTCATTTTTCCCTCCTTTTCTAAAAATCCCCTTCTTACAATATACCCATTTTTCATAAAAAAAGCATTCTTCTTGCCTATTGTTACAAAACAGATTGACAATTATTAATCTGTTATAATACAATGATAACAACAAAACGTATTGGAGGATGACAAATGCTAGGAAAAATCACAGAGTTTTTTAGAAATTTGCCCTCAAAAAAATGCACAAAATGTGGAAATGATTTAATGGAACAACACGAGTGTTACGGTAATGAATGTGAGGAATGCTCACAAGTAAGTTATCTTAAATAAGGTAAAAAATTGAATTAAAAAGCACTTTTTTCCTCTTTCGTCAGTTGGAGTCAAAAGTGCTTTTTTTTTTTTCTGAAAAATAGGTAAAAAGGTAAAACCCTTGTCCTAAAAGGGTTTTTTAGTATTTTCATCTGATGAGTTTTAGTCCCGAAGGCACTTTTTATTGACTTTAATCAATAATGGAGGTTCTAAATGTTCATTTTTTCAAATAATTTTGTATTTTCTCAATATAATTTAATCGTGGACGAACCTCTTTAATTTTAGTTATACTTTAATTCATATATCAAAACTTAATATGATGGGAATATTCCTTTAATGAATATGTTAGGGAGGAAATCTATGAAAAAATTAAAATTTGGATTAGCTACGCAAATCCTAATCGGTCTTATTCTCGGTGTTGTTGTTGGGGCTATCTTTTTCGGTAACCCAGGCGTTGAGACTTATTTAAAACCAATTGGAGACTTCTTCTTAAGACTCATTAAGATGATTGTTATACCAATTGTCGTATCTAGCTTAATTTTAGGTGTTGCAGGTGCCGGTGATGGTAAAAAGGTAGGGAAACTTGGTTTTAGAACCATTCTTTATTTTGAAATTATCACAACATTTGCGATTATCCTTGGTCTTGTGCTTGCAAACTTTGTACAACCTGGTGCAGGCGTTGATTTTGGAAATACAGAAAAACAAGATATTAGCCAGTATGTTGAAACGGAAAAAGAGCAAAGCGGCAAATCAGTTGCTGATACGTTCCTTCATATCGTTCCAACGAACTTCTTCCAATCATTGGCGGAAGGTGATTTGCTTGCGATTATTTTCTTCACTGTGCTATTTGCTCTTGGCGTTTCAGCCATTGGTGAACGTGGCAAACCAGTGCTCGCCTTCTTTGAAGGTGTATCACACGCCATGTTCCATGTCGTCAATGTTGTGATGAAAGCTGCACCATTTGGTGTCTTCGCGCTCATTGGTGTAACTGTATCAAAATTTGGTCTTGAATCTCTTATTTCATTAGGTAAGCTTGTAGGTCTTGTTTATTTTGCGCTCGCTCTCTTCCTTATCGTTGTATTCGGAATTATTGGAAAGATGATTGGCGTCAATATTTTCAGATTTCTTGCTTACATGAAAGACGAAATGCTTCTTGCCTTTAGTACATCCAGCTCTGAAACAGTTTTACCAAGAGTCATGAATAAAATGGAGCGGATTGGATGTCCGAAGGGAATTGTTTCTTTCGTTATCCCAATCGGTTATACGTTTAACCTGGACGGCTCCGTCTTGTATCAAGCGATCGCTGCGCTGTTCCTTGCACAGGTATACGGCATTGACCTTACGATTGTCCAGCAGCTCACACTTGTTCTTGTGCTGATGGTGACATCTAAAGGAATGGCTGCCGTTCCTGGTACGTCCTTTGTTGTATTACTCGCTACATTAGGAACAATTGGTGTACCTGCTGAAGGTCTTGCATTTATTGCAGGTGTCGATCGTATCATGGATATGGCACGAACAGTTGTTAACTTAACAGGAAATGCACTTGCAGCTGTTGTGATGTCTAAATGGGAAGGGCAATATGACCCTGAAAAAGGACATCGCGTGATGACTGGACAAGATGTACCTGAACCAACACAGCTTTCAAGCTAATGAAAAAGAACCCCATTTATCGGGGTTCTTTTTTATGCGGTGATTAATGATGATTGAACGTAGTGATAAAGAAGATCCGCTGTATGGACAAGAGAATCTTCATGCGTTCGTTCAAACGCATGCGAGGAATCGATCCCAGGACCAATCAATCCATGAATGATATCATGCCCTGCCCGAATCGCTGCTGATGCATCAGAGCCGTAATAAGGGTAAATATCTAGACGGTAATCAATGTTGTTCTCTTCTGCTAATGCAGCTAAATGCTTGCGTAATCCATAATGATAAGGACCGCTTGAGTCCTTCACACAAATAGACACACTGTATTCATCTGTTGATTGCCCATCGCCGATCGCTCCCATATCGACAGCGAGATATTCCACCGTTTCTTCGGGAATATTGGAGTTTCCACCGTAGCCAATCTCTTCATTATTAGAAATTAAGAAGTGCGTCGTATGCGGCAGTGTGATGTTTTCCTTTTGAATGCGGTGGATGAGTCGCAGCAAAAGCGCTACACTTGCCTTGTCATCAAGGTGTCTTGATTTAATAAAACCTGATGACGTCACTTCCACTCTCGGATCAAATGAGATAAAGTCCCCTACTTGAATGCCAAGTGCTTTGACATCGTCTGCATTTTGCACCTTTTCATCAAGACGAACTTCCATATTCTCTTGGTTTCGTTTTGCTTTTCCCGCATCTGCATAGACATGAACTGACGTTTGATGCATAAGAATGGTACCTGTGTATGTATGACCTGTTGATGTTTCAATTTCACAGTACTCACCTTCGATTGAGTTATACTGAAAGCCCCCAATGAGTGCAAGACGAAGCCGTCCATTTGATTTAATTTCCTTTACCATCGCACCGAGCGTATCGACATGTGCTGTCAGCATGCGGTGTTCCTTATCATCAGTTCCTTTTATAGTGGCGATTAAGCCGCCCTTACGATTTCGTTTTGTCTCAATATTTACATCTTGTAGAAAGCGTTCAACAAAGCCGATCACCTTTTCTGTATTCCCTGATGGACTTGGGATCGATACGAGCTTTTGAATCAGCTGAACGGTTTCGTTTACTTCCGTTGTCATTCGGCATTTCCTCCTTTGTGTGAAAGCAATTCCTTCCATGAATGCCTTTTATAGCATCTCTTCTTAAAATATATCGCTTCGGGTTCAAGATGTCTAATTTCAAATCAAAAATCCTTCCTCTATTAAGAGAAAGGATTCTTTGATTAAGCTTCGTCTTGCTTCATTTTTCTTACGTTCCAAGCAAAGTATGCAGTTGTTGCCGCCATCATGATGATCGCAACTGTACCAAGAATCGCTGCTTGGTGCCATAAATAGCTATCATCACCACTTGCAATGATCGTTCTAAACCCATTGATCGTATACGTCATTGGAAGCAGACTATGAATGACTTGGAAGAATTTCGGCACAAGCTCAAGCGGGAATGTACCAGCACTTGCTGCGAGCTGAAGAACTAAGATAATGACGGCAATGAAGCGTCCTGGGTTCCCCATTGTTGTCGCTAGCAGCTGAATAATCGCTAAGAATGTTAGACTGACGACGATCGCAAAGAGATAGAAGCGCCAGAGGCTTTCCACCTCAAGACCAAGCCCAAAGATGAGCATCGTACTTGCAATGACTGCTTGAAGAATACCAACAAGCAGAAGCACGCTATATTTGCTGACAAACCATTCAAACGCATTTCTAGGGCGTCCAGCAGGGTCTTTCATTGGGAATACAACGGTGAGCATGAGAGCCCCAACAAAGAGTCCCATTGATAGAATATAAGGCGTGAGCCCTGTTCCATAATTATCAATCTTTTTAGCTGTATCGTTTTCTGTTTTAACAGGGCTTGCAATCATATTGTAATTGTCTTGATTTGCATCAATTTCCCCTGTCTCATCAGCAGCGCTTTTCAATTTATTGGACAGTTTGCCTGTACCGCTCTTTAAATCTCCCAATCCTTTATCAAGCGATTTTGAGCCTTCGGCAAGCTTAGACGTATTGCTTTGGATATTTGTTGAACCACTTTCTAGCTTATTTAACGCTGCGCTAAGCTGACTTGATCCATTGGCAAGCTTATCCGCTCCGCTTTTTGCCGTATCAAGCTTTCCATTTGCTGTTTGCAGACCATCTTGTAATTGGCCTTGACCTGTTTGAAGCTTCAGTGCACCTTGATACAATTTATTCGTACCAGATGTCATTTGATCGATCGCATTTTGTATGGCAACTGTAGACGTGTACAGCTGTTCTGTCTTCTCTGGCAGCTGTTTGACTTGCTGCAGTTGCGCTTTTGCAGATGCAACTGCTTGTTGAACCTCACTTGCATCAGGCAGTTCCTGCAAGGCTGCTAAGCTTTGTTCGAGTCCAGACAGATCAGGCAGTTCGATTTTAGGCAGACTGTTCAACTGATCCATTGCCGCCTTTTTCTCTTCATCTGTCATGGAGCTGTTTTGGATAATACTTTTTACCTTCGCATCTCGATTAGATAATGCTTCTTTTAATGAAGCAAGTTTTGTACTGAACGTTTTTGCGTCTTTTTTCACCTGATCGAGTTTAGGCGCCATCTTTTCAAGATTCGCTAATTCTGGTGACGATAAGACTTTTTCTACTGCTGTAATTTTTTCTGAAAAGGATTGTGCTTTGTTGTTTAGCTGCTCAATGCCTGCTGTGAATTGCGGCATTTTAGAAGCGAGCTGCTGATGTCCTTCTCGGCTTGTGTTTAATCCTTCGGTTAATGTATCAATTCCTGAACCAAGCTCTCCAAATTTCTGATCAATGGTTTGATAGCCTGTTAAAAGCTGACCAAGCCCAATGTCTAGAGACTGTATACCTGTGTTCAGTTCACTCATTTTCCCTGCGAACTGATGAACCCCTTCACTATAGGTTAGGGTACCTTCAGCCAATTTGGCTAAGTTGTCTTTTAGCTTCGTACTGCCATCTTTTGCGCTTTTTGTTCCGTCATCAATTTTCTTCGCGCCATCGCTTGCTTGATCTAATCCTTTTGCAATGGTTTTGAAGTTATCAAAGATGACCTCGGCGTAATTTTTTGTGACTTCTTTTGAGACCGAATCTTTTAATTTGATAATGGCATTATTCGCAATTTGTGACGCCGCATAGTTGGCACCCGGATTCGTATAATATTTCAGATTCGATTTTTTTGGATGTTTCTCTAGCACTGTACTTGCATTTTTCGAGAAATTTTTAGGTATTTCCACAACGAGGTAATAGTCCTCGTTATTTAATCCTTTTATGGCCTTTTCGTGACTATCGACAAAGTTCCATTTGAAATTATCGTTTTTCTTTAATTCCTTTACTAAATCATCGCCGACTTGAAGGTTTTTCCCATCATAATGACTGCCTTCATCCAAGTTGACAACGGCTACAGGCAATTGATCAACTGTACCATAAGGGTCCCAGTACGCTTTTAAAAATACACCACTGTAAATCAGCGGAATAAATAAGACAGCTAATATCGGGATCAGTAGTTTTTTGCTCGTTACAATGTCTTTCCATTGATTCCGAATTAAATTCATTGCTGTTTTCCTCCCATAGATGAATGACTAAATATACAATTTGGTCATTTGAACTCAAAAAAAATTATGTTGTTGCAGATAGTCCTTTTAAGACATAAAGCTCCAGCGATTCAGCTACCTCTTCTTTTGTTAAAGGCTCGTATCGCTTTTCCCAATCAAAAATCAGTGCAATATATAGTTTCACCATCACAAATGCAGTCAATTCAGGATCACAAGGCTTAATGTCGCCTTTATCCATCGCTTCTTGTACTTTCGTTTTGATGTAGCGAATGATCATCTGCTCCATTTTCTCGATCATTTCCTTGACCGCTGACGTGCCAAGCTCCGCATTTTCCTGAAAAATCTTAATTGTGAGCTGGTGGTTTTTTCGAAATTCTAAAATTGCAAAGAGTGCTAAGTGAAGGTTTTCAGAGAAACTATTCTTCTCATCAATTGCCTCATCCGCAATTTTCCTCATCTCTAGTAAAAGAGATGTGAAAATTTCATCGAACAACTCTTCTTTGTTTTTGAAAAATGTATAAATGGTTCCTTTTCCGACATTGGCAAGCTTTGCCACAAGGTCCATTGTGGTCGCTTTATACCCGAATTGAGTAAAAGCTTTCGTCGCACCATCTAAAATCATTTGTCTCCTATCAACACTCATGATCTCACTCCCGAAATGACTATTTGAACGTTTTGGTCATTAAGTACAGAAAGTAATATACCATATCCTTTTCCCCAGATGCAACAACTTTGTTCACATTTATGATTCCCAACTCTTTTGGAATGATCCGAACATGAAAAACTCCCTTTCTATGACAGAAAAGGGAGTTGTTTTTTTATGAAAATAGGTACGATACAGCCTCTGAGATGGCGGCTTTTCCTTGATCAATACAATCAGGGATTCCGACACCTTCAAAAGCAGCACCTGTGATATAAACACCAGGATATGATTGCTTAAACGTTTCTCGCATGTTCGAAATGGCTTTCTGATGACCGACGTGATATTGCGGCATACTTGTCTTCCAGCGAGTCACTGTCGTCAATTCTGGATCTGCTTTAATATCCATGATTTTCTTTAAATCTTCTAGCACGATGCTGACGATTTGACTGTCTGACTGCTCGACAATCGATTCGTCACCAGCTTTTCCAACATACGCACGCAATAGCGTTTTTCCTTTCGGAGCGGTATGCGGCCATTTTTTGTTTGTCCATGTACAGGCCGTAATAGAGAAATCACTGTTTCTTGAGATGACAAAACCAGTGCCGTCATATTCATTATGAACATCCTCTTCTTTAAAACCGAGTGCTACTGTTGCAACTGAGGTAGAGGTCATGTCATGCAAATACTCTAGCCCTGCTTCTTTAGGAAACATGGAATAAATCGATTGATGCGGCGTCGTGACAATGGCTGAATCGGCAAAAAGCGTTTGACCGCTGTCTAATTGCAAGCCATAGCCTCCATCCGTTTTTTCAATCTGTTTGACTTTTGTCCCTTTATAGACCGTTGTCAGCTTGAGCTTACTTTCTACTGCTTCCACAAGCGACTGCAATCCTTGATTGATCGTTTGGAACTGTCCTTGTTTTTTCGCAGTCACTTGCTGCGCTTTCGCATGCTGCTGTGATTTTTTCATCCCAAGAATCAAACTGCGATGCTTTTGTTCTGTTTGATAAAATTGCGGGAAGGTCGACATTAAGCTCAGACGGTCAATATCCCCTGCATAAATGCCTGATAGAAGCGGCTCAATTAAATTCTCAACGACCTCATCACCCACACGTCTTCTAAAAAATTCACCAAGCGACTGATCTTCCGTCTGCTTGCTTTTTGGCAACACGAAATCCATCGCCGCTCTTGCTTTTCCCGCAACTGAAAAAAGACCAGTTGTAATAAATGGGCTGATTTGAGTTGGAATCCCCATAACAGCACCCTTTGGCATCGGGTGAAGCTTTTCATTGACCAGTACATACGCTTGCCCAGTTTCATTATTAACGAGCTGATCGGACAGACCGACATCTTTCGCGAGCTGCGGCCCACTGACCTTTCTTTCTAAAAATGAATCAGGTCCACGTTCAATGATGTAGCCGTCTTTATATAATGTTTGTATTTTTCCACCTAGCCTAGGGCTCGCTTCAATAAGTGATATTTGAATTGGAAGACCTTTTTCTTCGACTTCCTTTTCCAAATAGAAGGCGGCGGCTAAACCTGTGATGCCACCGCCAATGATGACAAGGTGTTTTTGATTGTCATGCATAGGATCGCCTTCTTTTATATGATTACTTGCTTTCGTCAAGCTTCTTTAATACGACTGTTGCCAGAGCATCAATAAATGCTGGTTTCGCATTTGGCATTTCTGGACGATAGTAGGCTGCACCAATTTCATCTGTCACGACTTTACATTCATAATCGTTGTCGTATAACACTTCAAGATGATCAGCGACAAACCCAACAGGCACATAAACGAAAGTTTGATAGCCTTTTTGTTCAAATAAGTCCCTCGTTAAGTCTTGCACGTCTGGTCCAAGCCATGGATCAGGCGTATTGCCTTCACTTTGCCAGCCAATTTCATAGTGTTCAATTCCCGCACCTTCTGCAATCATTTTGGCAGATTGTGCGAGCTGATCAGGATATGGATCTCCTGCTGCAATAATTTTTTCAGGCAGGCTGTGTGCAGATACAATAAGTACTGCGGAATCTCTTTCCTCTTCACTCATTGATGCATACGTATCCTTCACTTGCTTCACCCAATAGTCCACAAACTTCGGCTCATCGTACCAGCTTTCAACAGATGTAATCTGTAGATTGCCGAGCTTGTCTGCCTCATCTTGTGCACGTTTGTTATATGATTTCACACTAAAGGTAGAGAAATGCGGCGCTAAAACGATACTCACAGCTTCTGTAATGCCGTCCTTGTGCATGTCAGCAACGGCATCCTCGATGAAAGGCTCGATATGTTTTAAGCCAATGTACACATGAAATTCAATGTCGTCTTGAATGTTATTCAAGTGCTCACATAAACCATGTGCCTGCTGCTCTGTAATTTTTGATAAAGGAGAAATACCGCCAATTGCCTTGTAGCGATCCTTTAAATCTTGCAGCATTTCCGGCTCCGGCTTTCTGCCTCTACGAATATGTGTATAATAACGCTCAATGTCTTCTTCTTTATACGGGGTGCCATATGCCATGACAAGAAGCCCCATTTTCTTTTTCTCCACAACCAACACTCCTTCAGATCAATTGAAATAGTTTAGATGGATGATTTTTTATGTTTAGCTGAATAGTCGTGAATAAAATCGGTCAGCTTCTTTAACGTATCTGGTGAAACATCTGGAAATACCCCATGTCCTAAGTTAAAGATGAAGTGATCTGATTTCATCCCTTGATCTAATATGTCTTTTGCTCTTTCTTCAATGACTTCCCAAGGAGAAAGTAAGATTGTTGGATCAAGATTTCCTTGTAACGTTTTTGTGAGCCCTTCTTTTCGCGCTTCGTCGACACTCATACGCCAATCAAGTCCAACAACGTCTAGCGGCAAATCATGCCAATCTTTCACGAGATGGCTTGCACCAACTCCGTACATGATCATTGGTACATTTTCACTTTTCAACTCTGTGAAAATTCGCTGCATGACAGGTTTAATGAATGTCCGGTAGTCCGCTGCATTTAATGCGCCCACCCATGAGTCGAAGATTTGAAACGCACTGACCCCTGCTTTTACCTGGGCACGTATGTACGTGATCGTCATATCCGCTAATTTGTTCATGAGCAGCATCCATGTCTCAGGCTCACTGTACATGAGCGCTTTTGTTTTATGATAGTTTTTAGATGGACCGCCTTCAATCATATAGCTCGCCATCGTAAATGGTGCACCAGCAAAACCGATGAGCGGTACATTCAGCTGCTCCTTCGTTAAAAGCTGAATCGTATCAAGCACATATGGCAGATCTTCTTCAGGATGAAGTTCCCCAAGACGTTCGATATCTGCTTTTGTGCGAATCGGTGAATCGATGACAGGTCCAATGCCATTTTTAATTTCCACGTCCACTCCAATAGCTGGAAGCGGGGTCATAATATCTTTATATAAAATCGCGGCATCTACACCATATTGTTCTACAGGAAGTCGTGTTACATAAGCACACAGCTCTGGCTGATGCGTAATTTCAAATAGCCCGTACTTTTCTTTAAGGGCACGATATTCAGGCTGTGAGCGTCCTGCCTGCCTCATATACCAAGCTGGTACATGGTCTGTTTTTTCCCCTTTGCACGCCTTTAAGAACGTGTCATTAAAAGCCTTCGTTTTTCCCATTACCTTTCATTCCACCTTTCGCCTTACACTCTCTTTGTATAAGGCTCAAACACTGCTTTTACTATACCGCTTTTTCAAGGCACGGTATACTAAACCGGCTCATTGTTCAAAAAATCGCCGAATATTAACGTCCAAAAGCCTCTGGCTTGACATAAGGACTGCCTTCTCCTTCTTCTTCCGTTTGGGTATTATATGGAACCACCTTATACTCCGCATCTGAAAACACATTGGCATACGGCATTGTATAGCTATTTGCGCCTGTCACTGAATCGATCAGCGTCTCGTTTCCATTCCTCTTTTCATAAATACGGTATTCAACCCGTTTATCCTCTTGTTTGTCCCAAGACAGGTCTAATGTAAACAACCCTTTGATTTTAAACACATAGCGGGCTTCAAATCCAGAAAGTCCTTCTACATGAATTGGTGCTTGAAGTTCTTTAATTCCTTCTGGTTTTTTAAACGTTTCATTCGTCATTTGGGCTGCCGTTAAAATATCCTTAAACAGCTGCACTGGGTATTGACTTCCACCAGTTAAGTAGTGACTGTTATCGGTTTTGTCATACCCCATCCAGATCGCACCCGTTGTACTTGGTGTATAGCCTGCAAACCAAGCATCTTTTGTTGCACCCTTCACACCTGAATATGTGGTCGTGCCTGTTTTACCTGCTAAGTCTCCAGCATATGAACCGCTCTGGGCTGTTCCACCTTTGACAACTTGTTGCAGCATTCTTGTCATATTCCAAGCATTCTGCACGCTGAACACTCGTTCTGGCTTACTGCGATTTTTCTCTACCGTTTCTCCTTCATCATTGGTGATTTTCTGAATGAAGAAAGGCTTTTTATATACGCCTTCGTTTGCAAATGTGTGGAAAGCTCCCGCGATTTGAAGTGGAGAAACCCCTTTTTCTAAACCGCCAAGGGCTATCGCAAGTCCTTGATCCGAAATATCGATTCCCATTTTCTCGAGATATGTTTTCGAAGAATCAATACCAATCTGGCTTAATGTCCACACTGCTGATGTATTCTTACTTTTCATGAGGGCCTCCACCATTGTAACCTTGCCTTCATACTGCCCATCGTAATTCTTTGGTGAATAGCCGTCATAGCTTTTTTCTTCGTCTTCAAGCAGGGAATAAGGTCGGAATTTTTTTTCCTGTAGCGCAGGTCCATATACCGCAATCGGCTTGAAAACAGATCCAGGCTGTCTCACAGCGGTCACCCTGTTATAGCCCCTCGCTTGATATTCTCGTCCTCCGATTGCTGCTTTTACTCCTCCAGACTCATTATCAATAAAGATGGCACTGCTTTCAGGAGAACCGCTTTTTCCCGGGAAATAACGGTTGTTTTTCATCGCATCGTAGGTAACCTTTTGCAGATTCATATCAATCGGAACTGTTATGGTATAACCACCTTGAAGCAATTGTTCATGTGAAATGGAATACTCCGATTCTGCTTCCTTAATGATAAGATCGACATAGCTGTCCACCCAAGGCGTTTCTGATTTCTTTTTCAAATGAATGCCTAGTGTTCTTCCTTTTGCTTCTACTGTTTCTGTTGATGATAAATACCCTTGCTCATTCATTAAATTAAGGATCGTGTCCCGTCTTTGTTTATTTTTATCAGGGTGTAAAACAGGCGAGTAAGTAGACGGCGCCTTTGGCATCGCAGCGAGTGTCGCTCCTTCACTGACAGTTAAATCCTTCACATCTTTACTAAAGTAATAATTGGCTGCTGCCTGAATACCGTAGACTCCATGACCGAAGTAAAGCTGATTCAAATACATTTCGAGCAGCTTATCCTTTGAATAGTCTCTTTCTAAATTAATCGCAATAATGACTTCTTTTGTTTTTCGCAGAAAGGTTTTGTCATTTGTGAGAAAAATATTTTTTGCGAGCTGCTGAGTAATTGTACTGCCGCCCTCTACCTTTCCACCTGCTAATATATCTCGATAAACCGCTCTTGAAATTGACTGCGCATCAATTCCATGATGCTCATAAAAACGCTTGTCCTCGACAGCCACAAAGGCTTTTGCTACTTTATCGGGTACATCCTTTATTGACACAGGGTCCCGATTTTCTGAATACATACTTGTGAGTTCTTTTCCATTCTGATCAATGATTTGGGATGAAGCATGAAATACAAGCTTCTTTTCATCTATGACATAATGTCCTAAAAATAAAATGGTCAGATAGCCAATAAATGAAAGTACAATAGTGCTTCCTACAATGACTAATGGAATGATTATCTTCTTTTTCTTCAAATTAGGTCACCTCATTCCTTTATACGGATAGTATGGGATGTATTGCTTCATAATATGTTTTATGGATTGACTACCAAAGAATTATATATCATTCTTTTGTTATACTATCAAGCAGGAGGCGGTTTAGATGAATGTCTATATGACTTATGGAACAGCAGATTTCTTGCATAAAATCGCAAAAAAACACGATCAGGAAAATCTGCTTTATATGGTCGGAAAAGAACAAGCAGCTCTTTTCCATGAGACGGAGGGTGAGACTGTTTTTAAAGCCCCTCATGCCTATGATGTGATTTATGCAAAAGGTGAGCTTGTCCATTCCGGTTTCGTCACCTTGAATCATATCCCTGTGAAGCTTGAAAGTAGAGCACTGTTTGAATCTACTTTCAAGAAGAAGACGAACATCTCAGAACATCAGCGGGGCTTCAAAGCTCTTCGAGTGTTAAGACCGAAAAAAGATGAAGAAGTGTATTTAATTATGACACTTTGGGAATCAGAGGACTTATTTGAAGACTTTCAAGAATCAGAAGCATTCTTTCAGCCAAACGATGATACCGGCTCCATCTTCTCTCGTCCTGCTTATCTTACATCCTATCATGCCGTTACAGACAATTAAGGAAGTGCTGCTCTCAGCACTTCTTTTTTCATGAAAAAAAGCCCAATCAATGGGCTTTTCATTTTATCGTCGTGATGTCAGCTCATACCGATGAATGATCGGCTGGAGTACATAGAAATTCAATAGGATCCATCCTAATAAGATCGGCCACTTTAACATAGGTGAAGCCCCTTTCAATTGAATGAGCATCACCAATAGCGGAATCAAACAGATCATGAAAAAACTCATTTTCGATACAAAGGTTTCTTTGATTTGGTGCCGACAGCTTGGACACATCATCATTTTCGTATGTGATAAATGAAACTTTTCAACGAAAGAAAACGCTTTCAAACAATTTGGACAGCTTCCCAATACAATTCCTCCCTTTCCCCGCTTCATAGACACTTCGACTTTTATGTAAAATGACCTTTGATGCGCATGCGACATCCTCTTCTGTTGAAAGATTCTAACAATTACCATACAATCAGTAAAAGAGCATGAAGGAGGTTTTCAAATCAATGACAATATCTACTTTACAAAAAAGCATCAATGAACGTCTTGATGAACATTATGAGGAAATGGTTGAAATTAGACGCCATCTCCACATGAATCCTGAACTTTCTTTCCAGGAAGAAGAAACAGCCGCTTTCATCGCCAGCTACTACGACAAATTACATATACCCACACGTACACAGGTGGGCGGCCATGGTGTACTCGCCTTTATCGAAGGAGCTTCTCCGGGGCCGACGATTGCCCTCAGGGCTGATTTCGATGCACTCCCTATCCATGATGAAAAGGAAGTGCCTTACAAATCGACAAAGCCTGGTGTGATGCATGCATGCGGGCACGATGGTCACACAGCGACACTGCTTGTCTTAGCGAAAATTTTGAATGAGCACCGTGATCAATTAAAAGGGAAAATCGTCCTCATCCATCAGCACGCAGAAGAATATGCGCCAGGCGGTGCAAAACCAATGATTGAAGACGGCTGCTTAGACGGTGTCGATGTCATATTCGGTACACATCTTTGGTCTCCAGAACCTTGTGGCACAGTTCTTTATAAAAGCGGGAACTTTATGGCAGCTGCCGATCGCTTCTCTATCCGAGTTCAGGGAAAAGGCGGACACGGTGCCCAGCCTCACTTAACGAAAGATGCTGTACTCATCGGTTCACAAATCGTGGCAAACTTGCAACAAGTCGTTGCCCGTAAAGTGAATCCAGTTGATTCTGCTGTTGTATCTGTTGGAGGTTTTGTAGCAGAGAATGCTTTTAACGTCATTGCAGATTCTGCCGTTTTGACTGGTACTGCACGGTCCTTTGAAGAAAGTGCACGACACACCATCGAACGAGAAATTGAACAGGTCGTGAAAGGGGTGTGCGCCATGCATGATGCAGGATACACATATGAATATGTGAGAGGATATCCTGCTGTCAAAAATCATCCAAAGCCGACTGAATTGATCGCTGACATCGCCAAGCAAACAGATGGTGTCATAGAAGTAAAAGAAGCGGAAACCCAAATGGGTGGAGAAGATTTTGCTTACTACCTTCAGCATGTCCCTGGTACCTTCTTTTACACAGGCGCCATGCCGGAAAACAGCGACGACGCATATCCCCATCACCATCCGAAGTTTGATATCAACGAAAAAGCAATGCCAGTCGCAGCGAAGGTACTCGCGAGTGCCGTCCTTTCCTACGATGAATAAAAAAAAGCCGCTGGCAAACAGCGGCTTTTCTATTTCTTTTCTTTCAACACCCGTAAGTGAAACACATGGCGAGCGACATCTCCGAGTTGGCCTGTCAGATGATGATTTGCTACACCACCAACAGCGGCTCCGACGACCGGCATTAATTGAAACAGCTTCACTAGGTCAATGTAATCTCGATACTCCTGCTGAAAGCTGTACCAATCCATTTCCTCGCGGCTCGTTTCCCAATCATCTATGATGCTCATCATTTTTTGACGATGCGCACTGCCAGAAAAGGCAAGTTGAAATATACAGAGCAAAAAGAGTCTTTCCTCTTTTTGAGACAAATCAAAACCATAGATACATGCCAGCTCATAAAGACATTTCATCTTAATGCTAAGCAGTAACGGAAAGTCCGCCATACCGAGCAAAATACCACCTGCACCTGTTCCAATTCCTTCAATCGCAGCTGCCTTTTGATAGTATTTCACTTTCTCTTTTGCCAGTTCATTTCGCTCAAGAATGGATAATTGCTCATCCATAACTGTAAATGAAGTGAAGTGAGATCCTGATACGGTGGATTCAACCATTGTTTTGACAGCAGTTGTGATGACTTGATGAAACCTGGCAGGGATTCGGCGGTTCACCTGCTGCTGAACTCCTTTTGAAAACCGTTCGATCTTTGAAGGTTTTCTTAAAAATCGCGTTTGAAAAAGAATGGCTTCTTTATATAACTCCCGTTCAGCTGCATTCATCCGGTCCCCTCCTTGATGTCATCATACGCTCACTGTCAGTCACATATCTCTGCCTATCTCATTTTTTTTAATCGACTGAGTACGTATGGCTTGAAGAGGACAAGCACAAATGCCAATGAAATCAGAAGAGCAAGTCCACTTCCTTGCCACCCTCCTGCCGGTAGGACTGCACAGCTCAGCAATATCGATTGGATGATGAGCACGTTACGGACGAGAATAAAAAAGCTCCGATCCTTTTCTTGCTGAGCAACAGGATAAAGTGCCTGTAATGAAAGATGGGCAAAGTGCTTCGTTAACGGCACAAGCTGGACACCTGTGATAAACACGGTGAACAACACAAGCAATGCCCCCATCCAGCCTGCTGCACCTGTATACAAAATAATCAGCACAAAGACGGCAGTTAGCCTAAACACGAGACCAAAATAGTCATTTGATCGTAAAAATGCCCTCACGTACATGTAAGAAAAAGTTTTACGCTGATCATACGGAACAAACTGCAAAAGCCAGTCCATATAGACTCTTCTTTTCACCTGTTTCTTCAAATGAGGCACATCTGTAAATAAATTGGCCAAACGATAAAAACGCTGTTTTCGTTTTAATTCGTCAGATATATGCAATTCCCATTGAAAAGGCTGCTTTTTGACTGCATTGGTTAAGTAAACAAGATAGACACCATAGATGAGATAAAAAACGATTGCGATTGCATAGGATGCCTGTAAAACGGTATAGATTAAAATCATATTCAATAGAAAACGAAGGACTGCATCAAGCCATCTCATCTGTTTTCCTTGAAAATACGTCATTCTCCATTGAATCGCTGTATTCAGACCCTTGATCAAAATCATTTGCGCCAATATAAGCACATACATCTTGATGCCGCCTGATGACACTGCCGAATAAAGCGGGAGTGCGACAATGGATACGGCAATGAGAGGAAACAGCTGAGAAATGAAGCTAAAGTTAAAAGCTTGTTTTAAATAAGGCTCCATCTTCCCTTCCAAAGGAAGCAAAAACACGAGATCTGCTTCTTTGATCAACGTCCGCACGTAAGAGCTTGTCAGCACCAATGAGAAAACAACTGCCATGACCCAGTAGGAAGGAAAATGAGCTGGAATATGTTTGAGCCAATTACTATACCAGCTCGCTCCGCCTGCAAGGAAAAAAATGAGCACAATGACAAGATGATCATTGAACATGTATTTTAAATATTTTCTTGTATCTTGTATGTGTTCCTCTAATCGTGATTTCCAAATGCTTTGCGTCGTTTTACTCATAGCTTTCTTCCTTTGTTAATTCCAAATAAAGATCATCGAGTGTCGCATCTCTCATATTGAACTGTTCTCTCAGCTCCGTCAGGGTTCCTTTCGCTCTAATTTCCCCTTCGTGCAAAATAATAAAAGAATCACAATAGCGTTCTGCTGTCGCCAAGATATGCGTCGACATCAGGACACTAGCGCCGTTTTTCTTCGCGGCATTCATCCGTTCAAGCAGTGCATTAATCGCAAGAGGATCGAGTCCTAAGAACGGTTCATCAATGATATACAGTTCTGGTTCAACAAGAAACGCACACATAATCATGACCTTCTGCTTCATTCCTTTTGAAAAATGAGCAGGGAACCACTTCAAACGTTTCTCCATTCGAAATTCTTTCAGCAATGACGGCAGCCGTTCATCTAATTGTTCCTTAGACAGTCCGTAAGCCATCGCTGTCAGCTCTAGATGCTCTTTTAAAGTTAATTCTTCATATAATACAGGTGTTTCTGGAATAAACGTAAATTGCGAACGATACGCCTCTTGATCATCTTGAAGGGTTCGCCCATTTAATTCAATCACACCTTTATGCGGTTTCATGAGTCCGATGATATGGCGAATGGTTGTACTTTTCCCCGCCCCGTTTAAGCCGATGAGACCGACAATTTGATTTCTTTCTAATTCAAATGAGATATTTTTTAGAACGGGATTCTTCGTATATCCACCCGTTACATCTTTTACAGTGAGAAGGGACATGAATTCGTTCCTTTCTTTCGTTTTTCCTTTATAGTAACAAAAACGAAAGGTAATTTGAAATGTTTACCTATAGACAAGTCATGAATAAAAAATAGGCATCTTGGTCATCATAATGTATGTAGAAGAAATGAACTTGATGACCAATAAGTAAATGAGGTGTTTGTTAAAGGCAAAGAACCGCATGACAAGTTGGTTTTTTCATCAAAAACCTTAGCTTCTGTTTTGCTTCACTGATTCTTGATTTTTGTGTCCTATACAATATGTATACGACAAACCAAAACGTCAAATGAGGTGTTTACGGCAGAAATAGCAGGCATATGAATTCTTTATTTCAGTAAATAGAGAATTCAAAAGGCATATCGAATGAAAGCATCAGCATTTCTTCTGCAGGAGCAGGATGAGCGACCAAAGGAGTTCGCTTGTCCTGTTTTCTTTTTTGCTCATTTTTGTGATACGATGAAGGAAAATGAATGAGGAGTGACATGACGTGAGCGATTGTATTTTTTGCAAGATCATTGATGGAGACATTCCATGTGCAAAAGTATATGAAGACGAGCATGTATTGGCTTTTCTAGATATTAGCCAAGTAACAAAAGGGCATACCCTTGTAATCCCGAAAATACATAAAGAAAACATCTATGACATGACACCAGAAGTGTCTAATCACTACTTCCAAGCGATTCCAAAAATTGCAAGAGCAATCAAACAGGAATTTGAACCCATTGGATTAAACCTTTTAAACAACAACGGCGAAAAAGCTGGACAATCTGTGTTCCATTACCACATGCATATCATTCCGCGTTACGGTAAAGGCGATGGCTTTGGTGCCGTTTGGAAATCACATCAAGAACAATATACGTCAGAGGATTTAAAAGACATTTCTTCTGCCATTCATACGCGCCTTACCTCATCTTAATAGATGAGGTTTTTCTCATTTCTCCCCCTTTTTCTCCCCTTCGTTTCTTAATAGTAAGATATTTAGAACGATTCAAATTTTTTGTCCAATTGCTTCAAATTTGTGATAGGATGGTTTTATCTTTTGATCCATTAACGCGAGAAATAGGGAGAGATTGTGATGAAGCGAACGACAAATTTTAATGCTGGTCCGGCGGCACTGCCGCTAGAAGTGCTTGAAAAGGCACAGGAAGAACTTGTTGATTTTAAACAAACTGGAATGTCTGTAATGGAGCTGTCGCATCGCAGTGGTGAATATGAAGAAGTCCACAATAAGGCAAAAGCACTGTTGGTGGAACTGATGGACATTCCTGAAGATTACGAAGTCCTCTTTTTACAGGGCGGAGCTAGCCTTCAATTTGCGATGATTCCTATGAACTTCTTACATGAAGGCGAAACGGCTCATTTCATTCAAACAGGCGCTTGGTCAGAAAAAGCATTATCAGAAGCAAAAGGGTTTGGTGAAACATCTGTGTTTGCTTCAAGTGAAGACGACAACTACTCGTATATTCCAGAAGTAGATGCCTCCGCTTTAACAGATGGCGCTTACTTACACATCACATCAAACAATACGATCTTCGGCACTCAGTGGAAAACGTTCCCTGGTACCGCATTACCGCTCATTGCGGATATGTCCAGTGATATTCTCAGCAAAAAAATCGATGTTTCTCAATTTGATCTCATTTATGCTGGGGCACAAAAAAACTTAGGGCCTTCTGGTATCACGATTGTGATCGCGCGCAAACGTTTATTAGAAAAAGAGAAAAAGAGCACACCGAAAATATTAAAATATTCAACACACGCAAAAGCTGGCTCTCTTTATCACACACCACCGACTTTTGCGATTTATATGCTGTCTCTTGTCCTTGACCATGTTAAACAGGCTGGCGGCGTAGAAGCAGCGGAAAAACGAAATGAACAAAAAGCAGGCATTCTTTATGACACAATTGATCAAAGCGGCGGTTTTTACAAAGGACACGCACGCACTGACAGCCGGTCGCATATGAATGTCACATTTACCCTTCGTGATGATGCACTCACTGCATCCTTTGTAGAGAAAGCAAAGCAGGAACAAATGGTTGGACTTGCCGGCCACCGTTCTGTCGGTGGATGTAGAGCATCTATTTACAATGCGGTATCGATTGAAGACTGCCAAAAGCTTGCGGACTTTATGAAAAAGTTTCAGCAAGAAAATGAGTGAAAAAGCTTTTCTATAGGGAAATAAATTTGTTATAATAACGAGAAATATAAAGTGATGACTCTTGCAATAAATGATGAGCCATATTATTGGAGAGTTCTAAGAGCTTAGCAGAGGAGAGGAGAGCATAGAAATGAAAACAAAAGAATTAGTGATTATGTCATTGCTTGCAGCAATGGGAGCTGTTTTGCATACGATTTTCCCGCCCATCTTTTTCGGAATGAAACCCGATATGATGCTGGTCATGATGTTTTTAAGCATCATCCTTTTCCCAAAGGTACAGCATGTCGTGGTGATTGCCCTCGTAACAGGCGCCATTTCTGCATTAACAACAGGTTTCCCAGGCGGACAAATTCCGAATATGATTGATAAACCAGTGACAGCCTTTATCTTCTTAGCCCTTTTCTTATCATGCATGAAGATAAAGAACAAAGTAGTGCTGACCGCTGTGTTAACTGCGATTGGAACCATCGTATCCGGCGTGATTTTCCTATCTGCCGCATTACTGATCACTGGACTGCCAGCTGCATTACCGGCCCTTCTTGTAGGCGTCGTCCTGCCAGCAGCCGTGATTAATACCATTGCCATGGTATTTGTCTTCCCAATTGCTCAGTCCATTCTCAGACGTGCAAGAATGATAGAAGTTGCTTAACAAATAATCGAACCTCTTCATAATAGATGAAGAGGTTTTTTTCATGCTTTTATAAAAGAAAAAGGGTCAACAGCAATATGAGGAGCGAAATTCCTGCACCTGCCGCACACACAAGTGCTTTTTGCTTTAATACATGTTTTGGCGGATAAGACCCTGCATACCCTAGCTGTCTTGCATAATGAATAGAACCACCTGTAAAAATGACACCGATACACGTAAAAACGAACAGAAAGACAGACAACCTTCTCCCCTCCCTTTTCTTCAAAAGTATGCTAAAATAAAGCAAGCTATGTATGGAAGTTCAATGAAGCTGATCGTCAGCTCAGAGAGAACATGCGAATGTGTAAAATTTGACTAGAGGTGATTTGAATGGCTAGTGGACGTTCTTTATTAACAGGATTATTTGTAGGCGGTCTCCTCGGAGGTGCGGCAGTGCTCCTGACGACTCCCTCTTCTGGCAGAGATGTGCGCGGAAAGATGAAAGACGGCTATGACAAATTCGAAGATACGCTGACAAGATTAAAAAGAGATGGACAAGCTTTAAAAGAGCAAATTGTTGAAACCGCAAAAGAAAGTGCAGAGGTCATTAAAGAAGTCGGAACTGAATTACAAACATCGATTCAGCAATGGCGTGAAGAAATCAAGCCTCATCAGCAGGATTTGCAAAAGGAAATTCAGGAAATTGAGGAAAAGCTCAAGCAACTGGAGAAAACCTTACAAAACTAATATACTCAAGAAAAAATATTCGTTTACAAAAGTGTGCGGGGTGCGTATCCCGCACTTTTTTTGTTGAAAAAAGGTTATTTTGACAATGTTTTTCATGAGTTTTAAAAATTCTTGAATTTTCAGCTTTATTAATCTTTATTTTATTGGCATAATAGAATTACAAGAAAAAGAGAAGTAGGTGAAATGGATGAATCATTCGGAACAGCCTTTCGATGTAAAAGAAGCACTTTTATTCAGTCAAAGAATGGCCCAATTGAGCAAAGCTCTTTGGAAATCCATTGAAAAGGACTGGCAGCAGTGGATCAAACCGTATAACCTAAATATCAATGAACATCATATTTTGTGGATTGCGTATCAATTAAAAGGAGCTTCAATATCAGAAATTGCAAAGTTTGGCGTCATGCACGTATCAACGGCGTTTAACTTCTCCAAGAAACTGGAGGAACGAGGATTTTTAAAATTTTCTAAAAAGTTAAACGATAAACGCAATACGTATATTGAGCTAACGCCAAAAGGCGAAGAGACATTCCATAAACTACTCGAAGATTATGACCCGGCAAGAACTGGTATTGTCAAAGGCGCACAGCCGCTTCATGACATTTACGGAAAGTTCCCTGAGATTTTAGAAATGATGTGTATTATCCGAAACATCTATGGTGAGGACTTCATGGAGATTTTTGAGAAATCGTTTTCAAACATTGAGAAGGACTTTTTAAATGAGCGAGGAAAAGTCACGAAAAAATCTGAGGAACTTGAAGACTCAGCTGATGCAGCAGAAAAAGCGGCTAAAGCAAATCAAATTGTTTAATGATCTTTATAAATTCATTCATTAACGGCTGAAACAGCCCTTGATCATGCAATGCAAATATCGTCTCATGCACATCCAGCTTTTCAATTAACTGTCCTGCAAAAAGCGCAAGCATATCGTCAAACATGACGTAGCCTTGTGCTTTTTGCTTGTCCATTTCCCCTGAAAGCTCAGCACAAATACGCTCAATATCCTGCGCCTCTTCTTTCGATACCTGCTGCCTCATCAATAATGCATAATATGGATAACGGCTCATATCGGTCGCCGTCAGCAAAAGTTCCATATAATATTCGAGCTGGCTCATTCGTTCCTCAATACTCATGTACGTTCCCTCTTTCTCTTAGTCTTTCTATTCTAGCCGAAATTACTCATTGACGAAAGAGACGAACCTCCCTCTTCTGTCTTTTTTTCTTGAAAAATCCAAAGTTTCCTCACTTTATTCCATATGAACACAACATTTAATTTTTTTTCATAAAAACCATTGATTTTTATCCTCAGGAAGAGTAAATTATCTTGAGATATTCAATTAGTTTTTTAAGATTGGAAGGATGAAAAATGAATTGTTGGAAGACCATTAATCTTGAAAAGGATTATGGTTATACAAGACTGCTGATTTCAGCCATAAGTCTTGCTATACTTTTTTTCATTATGGCTTTTTTATGTTTTCAACTGACTCATCCTGAAACGAGACTAAGCAGTCACAACGCACCGCTTTTCGCTATGCTTTTACTTGTGACGTTGCTTGTCCACCGTGTGGTTCACTTGATCCCAGTGATGAAAAACAAGAAAAAAATGACGTTATTTAAACGAAATTGCTGGCAGCGTGTGCCAAAGAACATCATGCTTTATTCACTTCTTAGTCCATTTTGTGTGATTTCACCGGTTTACTTTGTGTTAGGTGTGGCGTTTCCTATGTATGCACACTATTTTATCATCATCGCAAGTATTCATGCAGGCTATTGTTTGCCTGACTTTTTATTTGCATGGAAACTGCTCAAAGCACCTAAATCCTGCATCATCGATCAAGCCCAAGACGAGTTTGATATTTTAGTTGACCAAACATCCTCATCATGAGGTTTTTAAAGCCAACTTCTATCTTTTTCATAAAAAATTTGGTAATGTAGTATGGGAATAGCATAGAGAGGGGGGATCTCCGATAGTTTTATTTTACTTCATCGTCTTTGCCGCGTTTATTGTGTATTCAATAAACAGGCTTACTAATACATTATGCCTTGTCAGAGAGATTCCTGAAGAACGGCAAGATAAGGTGTTTCGCTTTATCAATGTATCGATACTGATCTTACTGATCTCATCATTTGTTGAAATTACCATATCTATTTAAGATCAAAGCAAAAGCTGCCAGTTTGAGGGCAGCTTTTTGTGTATATTGATTAATTAGCAAATCCAAGAAGCACCGATAATGATCAATAAGATGAATAACACGACGACTAGTGCAAAACCGCCTGCGAAGACTTCTCCTCCCATGTAAAAACACCTCCTGCCAGTTCTTCCTCTGTTCTAAGCTCAGTGTATGCAATTAAATTGAAAACGTTTAGGCACCTGTCATCGTTTGAAAAAAGAACCGCCCGCACGCATGGCAGGACGGCTCCTTTCTGTCACAGCGATTTAATTAGTAAAGATATGCTGCACCAACGATGATCAGCAAAATGAATAGCACGACCAATAAAGCAAACCCGTTAGAATATCCTGCTCCCATATAATTCAGCCTCCTTTTTGTGATCACTATATGTGTATGTCGCGCGCAAATTTTTGACTAGACGAATGCCCTTCCATTTGCATTTCTTTTTACAGCGTGTCACAATATGTTATGATACAAGCAATGATAAATAAATTGGAAAGATTAGGAGTGTTTTTTGAATGAAAAAAATGGCTTTAGCAGCTGTAACAGCAGTTAGTGTTTTAACTCTTGGCGCATGCAGTAGCGGTGATAAAGATGTCATCGCAACAACAAAATCAGGAGATGTCACAAAAGAAGAGCTTTATACAACTCTTAAGAAACAAGCAGGTGGAGATGCTTTAAATCTACTTGTTCAACAAAAGGTTCTTGCTGACAAATACAAAGTATCTGATAAAGAAATTGATAAGAAAATGGAAGAATATAAAAAGACACTTGGTGAAGATCGTTTAAAACAACTTCAAGATGAATTCGGAAAAGATTACATCAAAGATCAAGTGAAATATGAGCTGCTGACTCAAAAGGCTGCCAAAGCTAACATCAAAATCACTGATAAAGAAGTAAAAGCGTATTACGATGACCTAAAAGGGAAAATCCGCGCAAGCCACATTTTAGTAGCTGATAAGAAAACAGCTGACGAAGTGGAAAAGAAATTAGATAAAGGTGAAAAATGGGATGCTGTTGTGTCTGAATATTCAACTGATACCGCTTCAGCTGCACAAGGCGGAGATGTAGGCTGGTTCGCAAAAGAAGGTCAAATGGACGAGAACTTCAGTAAAGCTGCATTCAAACTAAAAGTGAATGAAATCAGCAAACCAGTGAAATCACAATTCGGCTACCATATCATTAAAAAGACCGAAGAACGCGGTAAATACGATGACATGAAAGCAGATTTGAAAAAAGAACTACTTAATCAAAAACAAGCAGACACAAATGAAATCCAAACCATCTTAAACAAATTGGTGAAAGATGCAGATGTGAAAGTAAAAGATAAAGAGCTTGAAAACACGTTCAAAGAAAAATCTCAACAACCTGCACAACAACAACAACAACAAAACCAATAATCACAAAAACCCCTCTGCCGTGATCAGGCAGAGGGGTTTTTTATAACATCTGATTAAGCAATCGAGTGATCTTCATGTGCCGCCGAATCCTGGGATCTTTTCATTTGCTGCCCCTGACGTCTGCGCTCTCTTTCTTGTTCCATTCGCTCGATAAAAATTTCTCCTTCCTTTTCAATAAAGGATTGATCAATCTCTTGCTCCTCTTTGGCCGTTGTCATTAATTTATACGCACAGAAAATAATACCAATGATACATGCATACACCCACCATGGAAAAAACAACATTTTTTCATCGCCTCCTTTTTTTCAGAACAACTCTCTTTTCCTTTGTGTTACATGCTTATGCAAAAAGAAGACAAGTTATGAAAAAAACGCCCGCATAAGCGGACGTTCTGACATGGTTATTCGTGAAAGGTTGGTTTATAAAATGAACGATTCTCTAGCGCAAAAATACGTTCTGTATATTCTCCTGGCTTCACATGCTCAAGCGCACGATCCATCATATTCATCTTCGCATCTAAATTATCAATATAGTGGAGAATTTCGGCTTCCTTCACCATTGGTGGTTTCGGACTTCCCCACTCACCTTTTCCGTGATGACTTAGTACTAAATGCTGTAGAATCAGAATTTCTTCTGAATCAATGCCGAGCTCTTCAGCAGCTTTCGCAATTTCTGTCACCATAATTGAAATATGACCAATTAAATTCCCTTCCACCGTATAGGTAGTTGAGACTGGGCCTGAAAGCTCTTTGACTTTTCCTAAATCATGAAGAATGATGCCTGAATATAAAAGATCTCGATCTAATGATGGATATAGATCCACAATGGATTTAGCCAAATGCAGCATGGACACCACGTGATAAGCAAGACCAGAAACAAATTCGTGATGGTTTTTTGTCGCTGCTGGATAATCAGCGAATTCCTGTCCATATTTTTTCAGCAAATGTCTTGTGACACGCTGTATATTAGGGTTTTTCATATCAAAAATATATTGCATAATCGTATCCATCATATCATGCTTTGGAATAGGAGCTGTTTCGAGAAAATCATCAATTCGAATTTGCTCATTTTCAGCAACAGGGCGTATATTCCTAAGTTTCAGCTGATTCCTCCCGCGATAATGATGAATATCGCCAACTACCTTCACAATGGTTTGTGCGGCATAGGTTTGTTCATCATTCTGCTTCGCATCCCATAATTTCGCCTCAATATCTCCACTTTGATCTTGAAGAATTAACGTTAAAAATGGTTTGCCATTACTCGCAATCCCTTTAGTAGATGATTTAATTAATAAATGCAGGTCAACTTGTTCGCCGACATCATAGGTCATGATCCCTTTAGCCATTCAATAAAAGCTCCTTCCATGTTTCTGCTCATATAAGTATAACATAAGTCATTATTTGTCAATCATTCAACTGTTAAACTCGTAACCTGTCCATCTTCTGCTGCTTGCTTCATATGCTCATGACAGGTGAAATAAAACAGCTGTGTTTCAAAACGTGTGAGCTCGTTCATCATCTCCAGCACTCTACCTAGACGAACGTGATCGAAATGAACAAAGCTGTCATCCATCATAAACGGCAGCTGGCAATCTTGCTGATGAGACAAAGCAAGTGCAAAGCGAATCGACAGATAGATCTGTTCACACGTTGCCTGTGAAAGCTCCTCTGGACGGAATATTCGTCCATCCATTCTTTTCACCATGAGCAAATCATCTTCAGGTGAAAAGAAAATCGCTTCATAACGATCATTTGTTAACGGTTGAATAAAACTAGAGGCTGTGTGAAGCAATGCAGGTAGCCTTGTTTCTTTATGCTCATTCAATTTTTCTCGTATGACGGTGCGGACAAGCTGAATGGCCGCCCATTTTTTGGCGAGGTCCTTCGCATGCTCCTGCTCTGCGGCAAGCTGATGAGTCAAATCAGACACTGTTCCGGAAGCTTCTATTTGCCGGATTTCCACCGCTAGTTCTGCTAAACGTTTTTCCATATTCTCCGCATTCAATTGAACGTCATGAAGGTGCTGCTTTGCTTCTGCGCACTCCTCCTCAAGGAGAGGTAGTCCTTTACGAACAATCCATTCCTCCTCTTCAAAACAACCGCTTCTATGAAGCTCTTGATTCAGCTGCTGCAGCTCAGAAAGCCGTTCCCGGTATTCTTTCGATAGATGAGAAAGCACTTGGTAATCTTCTTTGGACTCTGCTTCTACTTGACGAAAAAGCTCATCCGTTTGTTTTTCGTAATATTGAATTTCACCTTCTAGTGTCGTGAGTTGCTGCATCCCATGTTGAATGGATACATGTAATGTTTGGCGTTCTTTTTCTCTTTTCGCCTCATCTTTCAATATCTCTTGAAAGGCTGAAATATTCTCCCGAATAGTTCCTTCCTTGTTTTGAAAGATACTGCTTAACGCTGAAACTTTGCGCTCATAAATCGATTGCTGTTTGGAAAGCTCTTCTATTTCACGCTGAATCTCCTCATATGCCGCTGTATTCATTTTTAATTGTTTTAGAATATGGAAGGCCTCTTCTAGGAAAGAAAGCTCAGACGACAAGCCAAGCTGTCTCTTCATTTCCTCTACTTGCTGCTGGACAGGCTCCAGCTCTAGCTCCCAGTCTTCATATTGCCGGATGATTCTTTCGTACAGAAGCTCCTTCTGCCTCATAAGTGTTTCAGCTGAAGCTGCCTGCACTTGAAAGGAATCTAAGGTGTTTACTCCGTTTCTTTGTTTCATAGGGTTCATTTGACTGAATGAGTAAATGACAAAGAAGAGAAAAACAGAAAATCCCGCAAATAAGAGCGTGATCCACCACTCTGTTAAAAAGAAAAGAACAAGCAGTAACACCATATCAAATGCGATCAAGCCTCGGAATAACGACGCCAAGGAATAAACCGACTTCTTTTTCGATCTTGTCTCCTTCGCATCATTTTCTGCTCCGTGCAGTCTCACTTGCTGTTCCTTTAATCCTTTTAAAGCAACTTCTGCTTCGTCCAGCTCATGTCTCGCGTGATCAAAGCGTTCATCTAATTGCGCCTTTCTGTCCATGAGACGGATGTATTGATTGACAGTCTCCTTTAATTTCCACTCAAATTCAAGAGAATCGTCGATTTGTTCGAGCTTTATTGGACGCTCCCACTTTAGCTTTGCTTCCGCTTCATCTATTTTTTGTTTCAATGAATCACAGTTTGCTCGACACTCTGCTATGCGCTTTTTCACAAGCTCAGCATTAGATGCTTCATCTACGACGCATTTCATCTCCATTAAGGTATCCTTGTCATAAAGCGGCTGAACTTGTACGAGTGAGGTTTGTAAATGATCTAACTTCTGTTTCAGTGCAGTCAATTGAGCCCTTTTCGGATGAAGGTGTGATTCTAGTTTATCCAGCTCATGCTCGGTTTCTTCTCTAAAACGTTTGACCCGATCTGGATAGCGGGTTAATTCCTTTTTCAACTCCACTTTTTTCTCAATCATGGGATACACTTGAATGGATTCAGTCAGTTTCTGAAGGTGTTCTTCCGCTTGCTTCATTTCATGTTGAAGCTTTTCGATCGTCTCCGTTAATTCAGATTGCTCCCGTTTCTTTTCGGTATAGCTGCCTTCTACCAATCTCGCTTGTTTCAACTGACCTGTCAGCTCTTTTAAACGATCAAGCTGCTGGTTTAATTCAGGTTTCCGGCCATTTGGTTTAAACAGCTGTTCCTGTTGCTTTAGCAACCTGCTATCCATCTTGGTGGCTGCATCTGAGCCAAATAAACTTGAGAAAAGTAGGAATTCGCCTATCTGATCCTGATTTAAGGATTGGACATTTTGCAGTCCAAACACATCAAACGAATAGATTGATTGGTATAATCTGCGATCCGTTCCCTTTAAAAGTGTCTGTAAAAAAGCTTCGTCTTTCACTTCACCGTTCGGTAAAAACACCTGTGCTTGCCCACCGCGGTCGGATGTTCTCTCAATGTGAATAACGCCAATCTCGTCATCTTGACAAGTGAGGGAACCACCATAAAAAGAACCCTGTTTCATCTTGTACATCTTGTTTTTCGGAATACCAAATAACATCGATTCAATAAACGTTTTCAATGTCGTTTTCCCCGATTCATTCAGACCGTAAACTAGCTGAAAACCGTCATCAGAAAAGTGAAAGGTGCGATTTGAAAATTTCCCGAAATGGGCGATATGGAGTGAACGTATTTTCATTGTGCCTCTCCTTTTCTCATAATTGCTTTAGCTGTTCTGTCAGTAGCCTTTGTGCTTCTTCTTTTATATCCATTTCATCCTCTTTTGTGAGCGCTTTTCCTGACTTTCTATAGATTGGATGACGCCTGATCGGTGATAGAAGCTCTTCATATGCATCAAACTGTGACATTTCAGCAGTGAGTTCCTTCAAAAAAGAATCTTCTGGATAGGCGACAACCTCATTTGTTCGGCAGTCAATCGATATGACCCAAACGAATACATCTTCATCTTCTTCCTGTTCATGAAGAATGGTCATCAGCTCCTCAAGCAACTCAAGCTGAGTATGCTCAAAGTAAGGAGGAGCCTCACCCGTCAATTCAATTTTCACAAAACGAGGGATGCCATCCTTTTTCAGTTCACTCATTTTGTTATCCACAAGTGTCACAAGATCCGTCATATGAACCGTCTCTGTGATGTCTATTGCAAGTGTCTCAAACATCACATCCGAACAACTAATAAATTCCGCTGTTTCAGAATTCTCGGAGAGTTGAACAACGTAACAGCCTTTCTCTCCTGTTTCTTTTATATGTCTGCCCTGCATATTACCAGGATAAATAATCAACGGGTCTTCATGTAGAATGGCTCTTTTATGTATATGTCCAAGAGCCCAATAATCAAAATCCCGGGAAACGAGCTGCTCAAGCTGAAAAGGTGCATATGCGTCATGACCTTCTTGTCCAGCTAGTGTTCCGTGAAGCATCGCAATGTGATAGGCAGCATCTGTCGTTTTGACGTAATGAGAGGTCATATTTTCATAGACAGCACGCTCTTTATAGCTAAATCCATAAATACTTGCGACAAGCTGCTCTCCTCTATAATAGGATTGCTCACTTGGGGTACTGGTTGAAAAAACATGCACATTCTCCGGCCACTCAATTGGTGTCCATTCACCGCCTAAATGATCATGATTACCATAAATTATAAAGACTTCAATCCCTTGAGTTTGCAATCTTAGAAACTGATGTCTTAAAAACAGCTGTGCTTTCAGGCTGCGGTTTGATTCGTCAAATAAATCACCGCTCAGCAGCACAAAGTCTACTGCTCGAGAAATGGCGAGATCAAACATATTCTTCGCACTTTGAAATGTACTTTCTTTGAGCCGCTTAAAGGGTAAGCTAGGAATATTCGACATTCCTGCAAATGGACTGTCTAAATGTAAATCTGCGGCATGAATAAAGGTGAGCTTAGTCAAACGTCTATCTCCTTGTCCGATACTGTCATTGTCCATATTTTATCATGCCATTTTTGCGAATGCACGTTCTATCACTCTTATTCTAAAAAACGCATTTTTAAGAGCTAAAAAGGAGGTTTTGTCTTATTCTTTGTTTAAATACATAGAAAAGCAGAGGAAAGGAAGTTGAGGAATGGTGAAGACATACTTTTTAACTGTATTTGACCCATCGGGTGAAACTTTATTAAATGAAAAAATCACAACGGATAGTGATGAAAAGGCAAAGGAATTAGGTCGCCATCGCTTAATCGAACAGCAATACACGAAGCATTCTCATCGGCTCGTTGATGATGCAGGCAAGCTGCTTTTATTTGAACGTTAAAAAAGCCGGCATTCGCCGGCCTCAGATTGTTGGCAAAGGGCTAAAATGATCTTGATTTTAGCCCTTTGTCTTCTTTACAGCGTGATAGAAAACCTTTGCAGTCTAGGAAGGACGAGCATCGGAGCGGAACGAATTGAACATTCGTGAGCACCGAAGCGCAGACCTGACACCGAATGCGAGGGTTTGTCTACACGCTGAAGCCGGCATTCGCCGGCCTCACATTCGTTTATACATTCTGGAACACAGGTCGTCTTTTTTCTAAAAAGGCCTGAATGCCTTCCTTATGATCACGGCTTTTCCTTAGTCTAGCCTGTGCCGCCCTCTCCTTTTGAAGAACGGCTAGCAGCTGTGATTCTGACTGCTGGAAATAGATTCGCTTTGTCTCGATAAATGCTTGAAGCGGCATGTTCATAAACAGCTTCGCGCACTCTTTTTGATACGCATCGACTTCCTCTTGAAACACGCCGTCTGCAAGGCGCAACTTTAGCGCTTCTTCAGCCGGAAGCTTTTGTCCGCTCCAAATCAATTGTTTAGCGGTTTGTTCACTGACTCTTTTTGTGAGGAAAAAGTGCCCTCCGCCATCTGGAATTAAGCCTACTCCATTAAAATTCATGGCGAGCTTTGCATCTTGATGCATAAACAAGTAGTCACAGCTTAAAGCAAAGCTAAAAGCAAGACCTGCCGCTGACCCATGGACAAGAGCAATCGTTACTTTTTTCATACCAGCTAGAGAAAGCGTAATCCCCTCGATCAAATCCATTACACGATGGAAATCCTCTTCATTTTCCTGCTTTAGCATCATGCCAATATCTCCGCCTGCTGAAAATCCTTTTCCTGCGCCCTTGATCACAACGACTTTTGCACTACTTTCCTCCGCCGCATCACATGCCTCTTTGAATTCAGCAAACATGTCCACATGAAATGAATTGTAAGCATCTGGCCTATTGAAAACGATTTCAAAAATATCCCCCTCTAGCTGACAATTGATATATGTCATCATCCATCCCCCTTTTCTTTAAACACATGACTTACTTCCATTTCAACCCGAATAATTCCTTTTCCTCAGTTTAAAAATTTCAGGATTAGTTGATACCATAACAAGTATAATTATTAAAACAAGAATCTAATGAAAAAGAGCCCTATGTTTGGGCCCTTTTTATCTCTTATCCAAATTGCTGAAAGGCTGTTTCCTTCTTGACTGGCGCTTCTTTGACCCCACGAATGGTTTGAATCACTTTCTGGTTGCGGTAGATGGATAGTTTTAAATTGGTCGCCGCTGTTCCATGAGAGTGATCTAGGTTCGTAAATGTAAAGAAATGATGCGGACGCTTGTCTTTGAACACAAGCCTGAAGTCTTCTGTCACTTTAAAGTGCTCTTCACTTTCCCATTCAATTAAAGGTTCATACGCACTAAACCACGCCGGGATATTCGGTTTGTACCCTGTAGCCAATACGGCACGATCTACTGTTATGCTCTTTTCTTTCTTTAGCTGCCACTGCTTTAGGTGCAGTTTGAGGGACTGATTCTCTTCCACCTGAATGGCTTCAAGCTCGGTCATTGGCTGAATAATCACAGATGGCTCTTCGCCCGAAACAGATCGGTGATACAATTCCTGGTAAATGCGTGAGAGCGTCGATGCATCTATCCCATTTCTTAATCCAGTCAGCCTAGGCAATGTGTTGATTCGTTCTTCATAAGGAAGCGAATGGAAATATTCGACGTACTTTGGTGTAAACAGCTCCTGGCCAAGCTCAGCCGTCTCCAGCTCTCTAAATTCACTAGATCGCGTAAACCAAGAAAGTTGCTGCCCTTTCTTCTGATGCTGGAGCAGGTCTAAGAAGATTTCGGCTGCACTCTGCCCAGAACCAATCACCGTCACCGCATCAGCTTCTTGAAGTTCTTTCTGCTGGTCTAAATACCGGCTGCTATGGGTCACATATGGCAGTGCAGCATCAGGCATATCGACCGGAATCATCGGTTTGCTTCCTGTTCCGAGCACGACATGTTTTGCCCTATATTCAGAAAGCGATCCATCCTTCAAGCATCTGACTTTCACAAGATAACCACCTTGGCAGTCCGTCACTTCTTCTACCTTCATCCCAAATTGACAGCTATCTAATTCACGTGCGACCCATGATAAATACTCATTGAATTCTCTTCGCGGAATGTCAAACTGTTCAAATGTATAGAAACGGTGAAGTCTATTTGATTCATGTAAATAATTTAAAAATGTATACCTGCTCCTTGGATTCGCCATCGTCACAAGATCAGCTAAAAAGGAGACTTGTAAATCCGTTCCTTTGATCAGCATACCAGGATGCCAGGCAAATTCCGTCTCCTGCTCAAAAAAACAGCATGAAACATCTTCATACTCCTCTAACAAAGCCGCCAACCCTAAATTGGCAGGTCCAATCCCAATTCCGATCACATCAATCATATGTACACCTGCTTTAACTTTTTATCACTTATATACCCTTTTACAAATGAAAAAAACACTGCGTCACCGCAGTGTTTAAACGTGAGGAACAAATAATGAGTCAAGAAATTGAATTTTCTCTTCAGTATAGTGTTCATAACGGTCATTATACGATTTTGGATCTTTTGGATTGGCATATTGCGTAATTTTTCCTGAACGTGGATCAATGAACTTACTAGCAGCACCACATCCAATCCCGATGATCGTCTGCACTTCTTCCATAATCATGATATTATACAAACTTTCCTGTCCATCTAATGAATAACCGACATTTTCAAGGTTCCCTAAGATGTTTTTTTGTCTATATAAATAATAAGGATGATAGTCATGTGCTTTCGTCCAAGCGACTGCTTCATCCATCATACGTGTGATTTCTTCTCGGTCAGCTACTTGATATTTGTCTTTATTGCGCGTCATCTCAGACGCCCTTTTAAAGGAGAGCGTATGCACAGTTAACGATTCAGGCTTAAGTTCTTCAGTCTGCTTCAAGGAATGCTGGAATTCCTTGAGCCCTTCTCCTGGCAAACCGATAATTAAATCCATATTAATGTTATTCATGCCGTATTCTCTTGATAAGTGATACTTTTCAATCGTTTCTTCTACACTATGGTGCCGGCCAATGGCTTTCAGTGTTTCATTCTCATACGATTGTGGATTGATACTAATCCGGTCAATATGATATCGGTTTAGTACCTCTAGCTTATCCGGCGAAATCGTATCAGGACGCCCTGCTTCGACAGTCACTTCCCGTATATGTTTCACATCAGGGAACGAGCGATACATTTCTTCATAGAGCAAATCCATTTCTTCCGCAGTGATACTTGTCGGCGTACCGCCGCCAAAGTAAACGGTTGTCACTTTGATCCCATGTTCTTTTAGCCAAGTACCGATTTTTTGCATTTCATAATGCAGACCAAACAAAAACGTTCCCACTCTTCCAGCTTGTCCTTTAATCGCATAAGCAGGAAACGTGCAATAAGCGCATTTTGTTGGGCAGAAAGGAATACCAATATAAATACTTACTTCCTGCTGAAGGTCATACAGATCCGGAATCGCTTGAAGCTGACGGTCCACAATCTCCTGCATCAAATCGATTTTTTCATCATGAATCAAATAATCACGCTTTAATGCGGCATGCGCATCTTCTTTTGTCATACCTTCTCTCAGCATCTTATGAAGTAATTTTGTAGGACGTATCCCTGTGAGAATCCCCCACTTTTGCGTCATTCCTGTGTGCTCCTGAAGCAGATGTAAATAAACAGACAGCACTGTGTTTTTAATTTGCTTCCATCGCTCCTTATCATTCAAGTCCTCTGCGACGTCTCGCGAAAAACGACTAGTGATATCTGATCCATCGATGTAACCAGATGCCTCCACCGTTCCATTTTCTTCTTTCCAGCTAAACTCCATGGTTAAGCCATCTTCCAATTCACCTGTATCAAACAGCACTTCACTATCTTCTTCAAATAAATTGGCTATATTGACAAGCGGGCGATGAAATCGTTCATCTGACAGCCCTTTAATTAAAATTCGCATCGTATCACCTTTATCTTCAAACTTGTTTCATTTTACAAAATCTATGTAGGAAAAGCAATGACTGGAACAGCTTAAGGCCCTGCCATTTCTTGATTGACAGGGCCTTCATCTTTATCATCGTTTAATATCGAATTGATGTAAGAATCCTTCTCTTTGCTGCATTCTAAAGTATTCTTTGATCATATAAGCGACTCCCTGTTCATCTTGCGAACGTGTCACCCAATCGGCTTTTCGCTTAACAGAATGAGGTGCATTTCCCATCGCGACGCCTAAGCCAGCCAATTCGAGCATTGGGATATCATCTGTTCCCTGCCCAATGACTACCGTATCTTCTAAAGTCAAACCTAATGCTGAGGTCAAAAGAGAAAGCCCCGCTTCTTTCGATACGCCTTTGCATACAATATTCATTTTCTCATCACTGATCCGAATCAGATCGACAGATGGAAAAGCCTGTTGAATGGTTCGGTGAATTTCAGGTTGAAGCTCTGCCGTTGAATATACTTCAATCACTGGAGTACTGACCGGTTCATCCATCAGCATATCACTTAGCGATTCAACAAATTGCACGGGATAGAAAATTGGATCAGACGGATGAATCAACGTCTTTCCCATCAGCTGTGACTGCGTTTTTTTTCGGTTGCCAATCGAGAATTTTTCATGCAGTAAGCGAACATTACAATCAAAGCTTTCAAGAATTTGTACAAGATTAAATGTTTTTTCTTCCGTTAGTTTCTTCACATGAAGCGGCTCATCGAGTTTATTCGCGATAAATGCACCACTATGCGTCACAAGGGTTGACGTTGGAATCTTCAACGCCTTGGCAATTTTTTGTGCGGAACGAAAATGACGGTTGGTGACAAGCGTCACGTAAACCCCTTTTTTCTTCACGTATTCCACAGCTTCTTTTGTAGCGGAATGGATTTTTCCATTGGAACGAAGTAACGTCCCATCTATATTGAGTGCAAGTAATTTTTTTGACACTGAGGCATCCCCCTTCTTGATGACTGTACTTACGATGAGGATATGCCCTAGCTTGGTGCTTTAGAACATGCAGTTGAAAGAGCCCTGTGTGTGATAAATCTTTGTAAATAAAAAAAGCCTACCCCTAGGCTTTTTTTTATGTATGGTTTGGATGCGTCACAATGAGGTGATGAAGCTCCCCATGATCCCCTTATCTTTCACACACCAAAGCATTGCTTATATCAGATCCCCTTATGCTTTGCGTTTCTCCCAGAAGCGCTTCTCTCTCGTTTGGCTAATCGCCTTAAATCCCAAGTGAAACGCACCCAATTGCCCCATGAGAGCGCTTGTTTGAAAGCACTTTCAATATAAGTATTATCGCAGAATTTATGAGCTTCGACAACCTTTTTTTAAAAAGTTGGACAGGGAACATATGAAATAAAAAAAGGGCGAATATCATCGCCCTTTTCATTAATTTTCTTCTGGATTTCCATAAAGCTCTTCAAGAGGCTTCATGATCACTTTATTTAATTCTCCGATGAGAACACTCACACGTTGTTCTGCTTCCATCAACTGAGAGATTTTATCGTGCTGTTGAACAAGTGCTACTGTTTTTTGAGCTTGCTCCACTTCTTCTTGTGTGATCTCTTGACCAGTCATTTGTTTTTGTTGAAGGTTTACTTGAATGTCACGGAAGTTCTCAAACATTCTTTTAGAGGATTCATCCGCGTTTACCTCATCATAAAGATTTTTTAAAGTTGAATATTCTTCGCTATGACGCAGTGCTTTTTCAAGGTCATATGCAACATCATAAACATTTACAGACATGTTATGTCTCCTTTCTATCCGTTATCACCGATATGATCGGCGGACACCACTCCACTATAACAAACTATGGCTTTCGTTTCACATATATACAATGAATTCATCAAAATTTCTCTAGACTGTCTTAAAATAGAGTGACAAAGATTGCTTGGATTGCACCGATTAATCCGCCTAAAAGACCGCCTAGGAATGTAATCATCTTAAGCTCTTTATTGGAAATACTGACGACAAGCTCTTCCATTTTTTCTAACGGAAAAAGTTCAATTTGTTCACGAATAATGTCTTCAAATTGCAGCTTTGCAAGCAGACCCTCTAAAACATTCGATGCCGCACTAATTCCCTTTTGAATTAGTACTGGTGCAACGTGTGTTTTAAGATCAGCCGCTACAGCACTGACATATGCCCCCACTGGTCTGTCTAATATCAGCTTTGTTGAGAAATGAGAAAGCAAATGGTTTTTCACACTAAATATAAGTTCCTTCACATTCCATTTTTCATCAAGCTCCTGTAGGCTGAACTGCTTCACCTTGTCCCATTCTTGAATAAGCAAATCCGATAAAAACCTTTTTGTCTCCGCGTTTCTTAAAAATTTGATGATTTCAGGATGTACCCGATCAATTAAGCTTGAATTTCCTAGAAACATTTGAACCATACTACCGAGCATTCCTCTTTCTTTTAAGAAGTCATCAATCATATTACCGAGTCTTGATTTTCCTTCCTCACTTTCAAAATAATGAATCCCTCTCTTTAAAATATAATCTGCTGCATTTGGAATTTTGGAAGATATTTTATTTTCGACATTTAGTGGCAGCAATTCAGCTAAAGTTTGCTCATTATATTTTTTTAGAAGTGAATTGAGCTTCTGTTCAGACCACTCATGGATCCATTCATCTGCTTTGACGTCAGCCTGGGATACACCGAAGTTTTCAAGCAAAGATAGCACTGTGATCTCCATTTCAGCGCCTTTGTCAATATATCGATGCACTGTATGTAAGATCTCTTGCTTTGCCTCCGAAGATTCAAATCGCTTTTGAATACCTTCTGGCGTGAGCAAATGCTCCATCACCATGACACCAACCTGCTTAGCTACTTCGTCTCTTCTTTTTGGAATGAGCCCTGGTGTAAAAGGAAGCTGTTTGCCGAATAAGTAATACGGTTTATAAGGGCGAAAAAGCATTTTAATCGCAAGATGGTTTGTTGCTGCTCCAATGACTGCGCCTATCACAATCATAAAGATAAACGTTGTGAATATATTCAAAGTCGTCATCAACCTTTCAAATAACACCTGATGTTTATTGGTTTAATCTATTCGTATTATAGTTCTTGTCATGTCCTCAAGCAAATGAAGCATGCTGCTAGACATATGATCAATTGATCTATCGTAATGATAAAGGAGCGCAATCTTTATGTAAAATCGTGAAAAAGTGTTTTTCTTCTGGTAAAAAAAAGAAGTTGAAAAGAAGGTGTTTTTTAATGACATCAACATTAGGTATTGTGACTCTTTCTCCGAAGTATGAAGAGGCATTCACTCGTGTGCTAGCCAAAGCTGCCCCTACTTATGGTTTAAAGGTTGTTCGTTTTACACCATTTGATTTAAAACCAGCTTCAAATGTGATACAAGGTCAAACTTTTACGAATGGTCAAGGGTTTGCCGAAGCAGAATTTGAGATTCCTGACTTGATTTACGATCAATGCCTTTACAAGCATGATGCACAATCTAAAAAAGCAAAACCAATCATGGAATGGCTGAAAAAGTATCCGAAAACACATTTTTTGAATACAGGTATTTCAAATAAAATGATGCTATTCGAGCAGCTCCGCCTTCTCCCTACTTTACAGCCATATTTACCTGTAAGCTCATTATTAACAAAGCCATCAGACCTTCTCAGCATGTTAAGGAAAGACGGTTATTGTAAAATGCAGCCGCTCTCTCAACACCATGCAGCAACTACTTACTTCATATTTTTAAAAGACAACACTTTCACTGTTCAACAAAGTCCCGAGCAAGTCATCACATTTTCGCATCCATCAGATATAGAGCGCTGGTGTAAAAAATATGTAGGACGATATTTCCTTCAATTTTTTAAGACAAGTGATGAAAAAGACTTTTTATTCAATGAAATAAGGATTTTCCTAATGAAAGATTCACAAAATCACTGGAATCGCATAGGGATTCACACAAAATCGCCTAAAGAAAATAGTCATTTAAGCATTACACAAAAAACAGCCTCCATGATAGGCTTTGATCACTATCTAAACACCTTGAAGCCGCACATCAGAGAGCTTCTTTTAGATGATATAGCATCCATTCAAGCATCTCTGCCAACATATATAGATAAAACCTTTTCCCCTTGCTTTGAATTCGCTGTAGACTTACTCCATACAAGGGAAGGCAGGCTTTTCATATCAAATATAAGATCAAAACCAGGGCGATCCGCTTTTTTAAAAGCTTATCCTGACAAGGAAAATGAATTGATTCGTACCATTCTTGCACATGCCCAATCGATGAAGTCACAACCGAAGGAGGTTTCTTATGAAAAATCGTTGCATCATCGCCACTCATCACACAAGTGAAAAAACAGTTCATCTTCCCGTCCATTTTAAACAGCAGGAGGCGATCTATTCTCTCGCTTTAGGTTCCCGTTTAGTAGATGACTTCACCATTTCCTATCATCAACATCCGAATAAAGTTTTATTATCAGAAGATCTATACAGAGATTTACTGATTCCTTATCATTCAAAAGCTGATGTGATTGCCATTGATCATACCTTGTTTATAGGACCACTACTTGGTATTTTCACAGCAGGTTTTGAGCAAAGCACGCAGCCACTAGGAACGAGATCAGACTTCTTTATTAAACTGTTGCGCTCTTTCAAACAACATGCCGGTTTTGCTTATCTTTTTGGTACACATTCTATTGATTGGGATAAAGGAATAGTAGAAGGATTGTTGTACCAACAGCAGACATGGGTTAAAAAACAGATGCCTATGCCTTCAGTCATTTACGATCGTCTTCCAAATAGAAAAGCTGCTCAGTCAGCATTCATTCAAGAAACAAAACGTAAATTGACTCAAGACTATGATATTCCTTGGTTCAATCCTCATTTTTTTAATAAATGGGATATTCATGAACAAATGTTAACAGATGAAAAAACATGTCCTTTTCTTCCACATTCCATACAATTGGACCCGGTGGACGCTCTAAATAAATTAGAGACACTCCTCCATCTACACGAGGTCATTTACTTAAAACCGTCGAACGGCAGTCACGGCGACGGTATTTATCAATTAAACAAAAAGGCTCATGGAATCACTGTATGCTCAAATCAAGGAAGGGCTGTTCCATATGACTCATTAGAGGATTTCGTGACCAATCTCCGGAAAAATCATGCAATTCAAGACTTTATGGCTCAACAAGGCATTTCACTTCTTCAAATAGACAAACAACCAATGGATTTCAGAGTTCATACCAATAAAAATAAGTACGGTCATTGGACAGTCACAGCAGCAGCAGCAAAAATTTCTGGCCATCACACCGTCACGACTCACCATTCACATGGTGGCTCTGTAAAAACTCTTTATGATGTTTTTCCAGAAAAGAAGGAGCGTTTAGAAATCTTAGAGCAGCTTTCTTATACTGCCATTACACTTAGCCAGGTCATTGATGAAAAAGTGTTCGGTCATATTGGTGAAATTGGTTTTGATTTAGGTATTGACCAGACAGGAGCTATCTGGATGTTTGAAGCCAATTCTCGCCCTGGCCGCGAGGTTTTCCAGCATGTCTCATTGCGAAACTCAGAAAGGCTGATCGGAAAAAGAATCATGGATTACGCATCTTACCTTTCACAAACGACCTTAACAATAACAGACCACAAAAATGTCTACTAATTATTTTTCGTTTTAAAGTGAGGATTTATAAGATTTATGCTTTTCCTACACTCTTTTCATCAGATGAGATACAATAAAATCAAGTTCAAGGTTGTATCCGTATTGTCGTGTTTATTTATTGTTTCATCAATAAAAGCAAGGAGGCAATGATGATATGATTTCTCATTTTCAATGGAAACCTCTCTTTAAAAAAGCACAATTGCCAGGCTGGAAAATATCCTTTTTTCACAATGGTGCGCACTACGAAGGCATCTACCACAAAACAGGTGATATTGAATGGGGCTCTCAGCTTCCGCCCCATGAAGTCGAACCAACATTAAAAGAAGAAATCCACGAATTAATGCTATTCCATGTCTATGATTAAACTGTTTAAGGAGCTTCGCCATGTTAGAAAAATTAAAGCTTGTTTACGGAGAGCATATCATCAGCTCACCTACAGATGATCATCAAATTCTTTGGTACCAAACAGATGAAGGCGAATTATTTGGAGTAGACAAATCAAAGCTTACAGCTAGAGAAACACTTCTTCTCAATACTTTCCTTACACCAATTGATCTTCCTCATACAAAGCAGACTGAGGATGAACAAAAATGGTACAGCTATCTTTTTGATAACAAACCACTAACCGTTCAGCATCCTGTCCGTGTATATTATTTTAAAATGTCACATCAAGCAGAACAAAGGCAGCAAATAAAAGAGGCTGTGGTGCACAGCCTCGAACAAACTCATTTCATTTGGACAAGTGCCGACACAGCGATGCTGATTCAAACAAACGCTACATCAGAAAATAGTCAATTAGAGCTGCTATATGATTTGTCTCTAGCCATTACAAGTGACTTTTTAACAGACTCAGTCTTTTTACAAGGACAGCTCCATTTGCCAAATGAACATTTACAGAGGAAATTGTTAAAAGAACAGCAGCTTGTCTCGGGCCATATGCAGCGAGGTAAGGTTAGGTCAGGGATTTGCACATTTTATCAATGTCTGCCATCACTCTTGCGTAATGATGAATCCTCTCTCTCCCATGCTATTTCAGATGCTTTTAAAGAGGCGGTCCTTGATCGGGACGTTTATCGTACCCTCATGACTTATATGCAAAGTAACTTAAATGCATCTAAGGCAGCAAAAGCTTTATATGTTCACAGAAACAGCCTGCAATATCGAATCGATAAATTTATTGAGCGAACAGGAATTGATATACGACATTTTCCAGAAGCATCTGCTGTTTATTTTATGATGAATCTTCTCGACCTTTCATAATAATTAGTGACATGAGCACCCTGCCCAAAAATGAAAATGAGATGTTGTGCATGTTGTCCATTTACAGACGCTCCCCCTTTTTATACACTTTATTTACAAAATAAAGCGCTTTCAATAAAAAGGAATGGGGAGGTTATCATTTATGGCTGAAATGATGCTCAATCAAATTTATAAAGTGTATGATAACAAGGTCACAGCAGTAGACAACTTTAATCTACATATAGAAGATAAAGAATTTATTGTGTTTGTTGGTCCATCAGGTTGCGGAAAATCAACAACCCTTCGCATGATTGCAGGACTTGAAGAGATTTCACAAGGGGATTTTCTATTAGACGGAAAACGGATGAATGATGTAGCACCAAAAGACCGGGATATCGCAATGGTTTTCCAAAATTACGCATTATATCCTCACATGAATGTATACGATAATATGGCTTTTGGATTAAAGTTGCGAAAGTTCCCGAAAGCAGAAATTGATGAGCGGGTTCGAAATGCCGCTAAAATATTAGGACTTGAGCAATATTTAGACAGGAAACCAAAAGCGCTATCTGGCGGTCAAAGACAGCGTGTTGCACTTGGGAGAGCAATTGTGCGTGATGCAAAGGTCTTCCTTTTGGATGAGCCGCTTTCTAATTTAGATGCAAAACTTCGCGTTCAAATGCGTGCTGAAATATCTAAGCTTCATCAGCGTCTGCAAACGACATTTATCTATGTTACACATGATCAGACTGAAGCAATGACGATGGCTACTCGTCTGGTCGTCATGAAAGATGGCTTTATTCAGCAGGTTGGAGCGCCGAAAGATGTATATGAAAATCCAGAGAATGTATTTGTAGGTGGATTCATTGGCTCTCCTGCGATGAATTTTTTCACAGGAAAGCTATCTGACGGTGCCATTGCAGTTGGAAAAACGCATATACGTGTACCAGAAGGAAAGATGAAGGTATTACGCAGCCAAGGTTATATCGGAAAAGATATCATCCTTGGAATCAGACCAGAAGATTTTCATGATGAACCCGTGTTTATTGAAGCGTCTGAAGGCACAAAGATCGATGCGAGCGTAGAAGTTGCTGAATTAATGGGAGCAGAAACGATGCTTTACTCTTCTCTCAATGGTCAGTCTTTTATTGCACGTGTTGATTCTCGTACCGATGTTCAGGCTGGCCAATCTATACCTCTTGCCATCGATATGAACAAAGCTCACTTCTTTGATTCGGATACAGAGCTCCGTATTCGTTCAGCTGAATAAAGAAATATATGAAGTGCCATCACTCAATCATGAGTGATGGCTTTTTTGCATGTTGAACAACATTTACCATGTTCTTTTCTCGTATGTTTTTTTCGAAAATCACCATAATACTTAGTACAAAGAAGTTACTGCATTGGGTTTCGCCAAGTGGCAAATGACTTGATCATTTCGCTGGTGCGATTCCAGCAAACCCAACCATAAAAACAAATCATATACAAAAAGGAGATTCACATCATGGCAAATTCTAATAGTTCAAATCAATTACTAGTTCCTGGAGCAGAGCAAGCAATCGATCAAATGAAATACGAAATCGCTTCTGAATTCGGTGTTAACCTTGGAGCAGAAACTACAGCTCGTGCTAACGGTTCAGTTGGTGGAGAAATCACAAAACGTCTTGTGTCTTACGCTCAACAACACATGGGTGGAACAAAAGCTTAATTTCATATCTGGATCATAGAAGGCACCTCTTAAGGTGTCTTCTTTTTTTGTTATTCCCCCTCACCAATCTCCTTTCCAGCTCATATCATGGAGTAGAAAGGAGCGGATCTTCATGGACATTATTTCCGGTATGAACTTTGAACTTCTACAATTCGTAGGTATCTCTCTATTATGTGAATATGCTCATAGTATTCGGTCCTTTCACCTTTATAAAAAAAGCATCACATAAAAGTTGTACCATTTTCAGTTCTTTTCACTTATAGTATGTAGTGGAGGGATCGATCAGATGAAAATAGCTCTTTTCGGTGCTCATGGACGTGTAGGACAAGCATTTCTTCGTTTCGTTCAAGTAGATGATCGTTACATCGTTCGTTCATTGATTCGGACAAACCGAGAAGAAATGCTTGTGGGTATGTTTCAAGTCACCGGCAATTCAAGAAATCGAGAAGATGTGCTTGAGACGATCAAAGGAGCAGATATTGTTGTGAGCTGTCTATCGACAGATGGTGACGATACATTATCTGTTTCAATGGAGCATATCGTACAAGCCATGAAGCAATCAAATACATCACGAATTATTACAATAGGTACAGCAGGTATTTTAAAAGCAAGGCAGCAGCCGGAGCTTTACCGTTTTGAAACAAATGAATCAAGGCGGACCACTTCCCGAGCAGCTAAGGAGCATGCCAAAGCGTTTGAACTCCTTCAAACGACTGATTTAGATTGGACCATTATTTGTCCAACCTATTTACCAGATGGAGAAGTGACCCGGTCATATCGCTATGAGAAAGATTTTCTCCCTATAGATGGAAAGAAAATTTCAGTTGAAGACACCGCACACTTTTTATATCAGCAGTTAAATTCGAAGGAATTTGTACATCAACGCGTCGGTATTGCCTATTAATGATGCGTAACGAGTAAAGGTCGAGGTCGAGAACGAATCCTCGCCTTTTTTATGCAAATCAAAAGAGCCTCATTCAATATGAGACTCTTTTTTGCGATTCATCAACTGTTTGCCACAGCACCTTTTTGCAGTTCGTACATTTGCGCATATAGCCCTTCTTGCTGCATGAGTTGATCATGACTACCCCGCTCGACAATTTCACCTTTTTCTAAAACCAAAATCATATCGGCTTTCTTAATGGTGGATAATCGGTGAGCGATGACAAAAGTTGTTCGTCCTTCTTTGACGACATCAAGCGCTCGCTGAATGATCGCTTCTGTTTCTGTATCAATGTTTGCCGTCGCTTCATCTAAAATTAAGATCGCTGGATCGTACGCTAGTGCACGAGCAAATGAAATTAACTGACGTTCCCCTGAGGAAAGAGTACTTCCCTTTTCAACGACCGGTTCATCAAATCCTTCTGGCAGGTGCTTCAATAACTCTACTGCACCTACTTGTTTTAATGATGATTCAATCGTTTCTCGTTTAATGTCTTCGTTTCCTAAGCTAACATTCGATGCAATCGTTCCGGAAAATAAATACGGGTCTTGAAGCACGATGCCCATTTGTTTCCGCAACGTTTGCCGGGACTGGCGATAAATGCTTTCCCCATCAATGAGAATGTCTCCTTGCTGAATATCATAAAAACGCAGCAACAAGTTCATGATCGAGCTTTTCCCAGAACCAGTATGCCCCACAAGTGCAACCGTCTGACCTTTTTTGGCCTCGAATGTAATGTTCTTTAATACATTCTTCCCTTCATTATAAGCAAAGGTGACGTCTTGGAACTGAACGTGTCCTTCCAATTCCTTATGGACAGGTTCTTCCACGGTTGTTCCTGGCTCATCCAATAATCGAAAAACCCTTTCCGAGGAAACCCGTGCTAATTCCAATCTCGAGAATTGATTCACAATGCCTGTAATCGGCTGAAATAATCGATTTAAATAATCGACAAACGCATAGAGCACACCAATCGATACAATCCCCGTCGCACTTAAAGACGCACCGCCAAAATACCAAATAAGTGCCACGTAGGCTAAATTTCGAAGTAGGTTAACCAAGTTATGCGACAGAAGTGAATTTAAATGGAGCATCTTTCGCTGATAACGAAAGTGATTGTTGTTCAGCTCATCAAATTCCTCTTTCGTCACTTTTTCATGACGAAATGCTTGAATAATGGTCATCCCTTGAATGGCTTCATTTAGCTTGGCATTGATGTCACTAATGATCGAACGAATGCGGTGGTTGTAAACCGATGCAAACTTTCTGTAGGTCATTGACCATAGGAAAATAATCGGTACCGCCACCAAACAAATAAGTGCCAGTTTCACATTTAATAAAAACATGGCAATATAAATCCCAATCATGTAAATTGCACTCGTCACAAAATTGGCGAGGACTGTCACATATAAATCACGAATGGTTTCAGTGTCATTGGTAATCCTCGCTACGACCTTTCCAGCCGGTAAATTATCAAAATACCGGATAGGTAATGTTTGAATATGCTCAAATACATCAACCCTCATTTTTTGAATAATTCGGTTGGCTATTCGCTGTAGCAAATAATGCTGCGCATATTGAAAGAAAATCGCAATAACGAGAAGCCCTAGATAAAATAGAACAAGCTGCACCAAACCACTGATTTCTGGCTCATAAAAAGAGAAAATTTCCTCTTTTGATAAACGCTGTACTTGATAGGTCTCGCGCTCGTTTCCATTTTCAATGATAAGCTGATCTCCAGATATCTTTCGATTTCCATCAAAACGAATCGGCTCATTCACAAAATAGTAACCGAATCCGACCTGCACCACATTGATTTGTTTTCCGGATTCCATATCACTGTCTAATCGATCGCTTCGTATATAGTTATTTCCCTGGTAATAAACGGTTTTGTCTGTTTTTTCATTGACTTCGACATATGGTTTTTCTACACCTAAAATATGATCATCAATCATTTCCTTCCCAATAAATGGTCCTGTCAGTTCAGCACCTACTGCAATAATGAGAAAGATTAAGGCAACAGACAGTACTTTCTTATAAAGGAGTGCGTAGGCAAGGAGTCTTCTTCCCGTTGTCATGCCTCATCCCCTCCTTCCAGCTGGTTTGTTAGCTGCTGACGCAGAAATTGTTCTTTGTACCACCCATCTTGCTGAATGAGCTCTTTGTGAGTTCCCTTTTGGACGATGCGTCCTTCTTCCATAACAAGTATGAGATCCGCATGCTCAACAGCTGATAGACGATGAGTCGTAATAAACGTCGTTTTCCCATGACGATTTTGTCTTAGATTTTCTAAAATAGCGGTTTCTGTTTTTGCATCTACCGCAGAAAGGGAGTCATCCAGTATTAAAATGTCGGGATCTATTAATAAAGCGCGCGCAATGGAAATTCGCTGCTTTTGTCCACCTGATAGCGCCACACCTTTTTCTCCAACCATCGTTTCGAGACCCTCTGGCAAAAGACGTAGATCTTTTTCAAAATAAGCATCTTTAATGGCTTGTGCTAATTCATTTTGTTTTGCGTCTCGATGACCGAAACGCATATTCTCTTCTACACTTTTAGAAAAAAGAATATGATCCTGCGGTACGTATCCGATCCATTGAAATAGCTGATCCAATTCGATCTCTTGGATTGGGACTCCTGATAGCAGGATTTGACCATCACCTGTTGGATACTGGCGCAGAAGCTGTTTTACAATAGTTGTTTTACCGCTTCCTGTTTTGCCTGTAATTCCAATTGTCTGTCCCTTTCGAACCGTAAAGGACACATCAATTAAGTTATTTTTAGGGGAAGTTGGATACCTAAATGTCACGTGGTCAAACTGAATATCCCCAGACTCTTGTAACGTTTTTGGCTGAGAAGCGTCTGTAACATCCGGCTTGTAGCTGAGTGTATGATTCAACCGGTCTAACGACGCATTTCCTCTTTGCATAATATTAATCAACTCGCCGATCGCAAACATTGGCCAGATCATCATCCCAAGATACACGTTAAAAGCGACCAGCTCACCAATGGTTAAATCACTTTGGAATACAAGGTAGGCTCCGTATCCAATTCCTATTAAGTAGCTGACACCGACAAGTAATTTCACTGTCGGTTCAAACAATGAATCAATGACCGCCACTCTCATATTTTTTTGAAATACATCATCTGTCATTTGACGAAAGCGTTCGACATCTTGCTTCTCCTGTACAAAAGACCGGATGACCCGGACGCCTGCGACCGATTCAAGCACGCGATCATTCATATCACCAAATGCATCTTGAGCAACTGTAAAGCGATCATGTATCTTACTGCCATAATACGCAATCAAAAGCGCCATCAGCGGCATAGGGATGATCGCCATTAAAGTTAATTTCCAGCTGATCGTCAGTCCCATCGTAAAAAAGATCATTAGCATATAAGCAGTGGAATCCACCAATGTCAGAACGCCAAAACCTGTCGTTAAAGCTACAGCATTCAAATCGTTTGTACCTAATGCCATTAAGTTACCGGTTTTTTTCTTTTCATAAAAGGTGGGTGTCATCTTAAGTAAGTGACGCATGAGTTTCCCGCGCATCACACGTTCCATGACATTTGCGCCGCCAAATAACTGATACATCCAAAAATATGTCAGCGTATAGACGACGACACCTAGCAAGCAAAAAACGGCTACATAAAACATCATACTGGATGTTGTAAATTGACCAGAACGAATGTCATCAACTGCCTGCCCAAGGTATCTTGGCGGCAGCATTTCAAGCACATTCACAACGAGCAGGAGTGTAATGGCGATCGTATAACGCCTCCACTCTTGTTTGAAAAACCAGCCTAATTTCGTAAATACTGAAAACATGTTTGTCTCTCCTTTTAAAGCTAGCCGCTTTCTAGATTTTCTTGGCTGTCACCTTGAATTGTTTTTTTGTTTTTTGTCATTTGTCTTGTTTTTGGCATGTTCACATGCTTTCACTCCTCTTCATTTACTTGTTGATCTCCATCCCTTTATTTCGAAATACGAAATGAATACAACAAAAAAAGAGGCAACCAGCTATCTGGTACGCCTCTTTTCGTCATGTAAAAAGGCGCATGTTGACAAATACGCAACATACGCCTTGATTCATCCGATCAATTGGAACATACGAGTCCCTTTGCAATGACCAATGAAGGTGTAATTGTCACGTGAATCAACCCATTCATGCAGTTTGATTTCATTCTTCCAATGATGTTGCACATGACATTTCCTCCTTTTGGCTCTTGAATCTTTTTTTATCTTATAGTGGCTGTCACCAATTTGTCAATAAATATTTTTCAATAAATGAAATTTTCTAACAAAAAGTTCACACCCTTGATGTGTATCTTTTTCAGATAACGGGTATACCATGAGTGTAAAGACTCCTTTTGAAAGGAATGAGGACATTGTTTCAAGCTGATCGGATGGTCGTTGCGTTTGATGGACATGAAGACAGTAAGAAAGCATTAAAAAAGGCAATCGCTTTAGCCAAAACCTTGCATGCCAAGCTGACCGTTGCCTATGCACATGATGGCAAATCAAGCAGACAGGTGTTTGATGCACCTCGCCCAATGACTGGCGGAGCTTATATCGGTGGCGGCATGGCAGACCTTCAAACACCCCCTGTGTATGTGCCTCATGATGAACAGCAGAGTCCCTTGATTTTTGAAGATCATACAGAAGAAGTCGTTGCAGAAGCAAGAATGCTTTTAAATGAGGAACAGTTTGAAGCTGCCATTGAAATTGTTGAGGGGGAACCAGCAGAAGCGATTATCGAATATGCTGAAGACATTTCAGCAGACCTCATCGTCATGGGAGCCCGTGACCAAAGCAGATTGAAAAAAATGCTCTTTGGCAGTGTAAGTGAAAAGTTATCATCAAAATCAGATATACCTGTGCTTATTGTAAAATAAAAGAATCACAAAAGGCTGTAAACATTCGTTTACAGCCTCTTTTTATTTACGAAGAAATTGATGCTTCACTTTCCTGTTTAATTTTTTGCTGAAAGCCTTCTTGTATACGTTTTGTTAACTCCCCTGGAACGCCTTCACCTACTGGCTGACCATCAATTTCAACAATCGGAATGACTTCAGCGGTCGTCGAGCTGATGAAGATTTCCTGCGCTCCCAGCAGCTCTTCTTTACTTATACGCGTTTCTTTAACACTGCTTTCCTCTTCTTCACATACTTCAAGAAGCTTTCTACGGGTAATGCCGTTTAGAATTAAATTGTTTGCGGGATGTGTGCGAATCACGCCATCAATAACGGCATATACATTCGAGGAGGTACCCTCTGTCACAAAACCATCCCTAATGAGAATGGCTTCAAACGCACCAGCTTCAGATGCTTTCTGTTTTTCCATGACGTTATATAAGAGATTTAAGCTTTTAATATCACATCTTAACCAGCGAAGGTCCTCAGATATGATGGCCTTTGCACCAACTGTCTGCTCATGAACAGGCTTTTTCACTTGGAACGTATATGCTGTGATTTGAGGAGTGAGAGAATTTCCATATTGATGTTTACGAGGTGCGACGCCCCGAGTCACTTGAATATACACTCCACCATCTGTTAATTGGTTATGGGCGACGAGCTGTTTTAATTTTTCTTCCATATCTGATACTGCACCTTGAAGATGAATGCCGATTTCTTTTGAACTCTTGAACAGACGCTCTGTATGCTCTTTTAATGTAAATAAAGTCCCATTGTATACACGGATGACCTCATAGACACCGTCACCAAATTGATAGCCTCTGTCTTCAATATCAACATGAGCATCCTCTTTTTCAATGAAATCGTCATTATACAATACTTTCATACGGAATCTCCCCTTCGCTTCGCTTTAATGGTTGAATCTGATGCTATCTTAGCGGATAAATGGGTATGTTTCAATGATTATTCAGAATTATTTCACATCATGATAAATGGTCAACTTTCCATTGTAACAAACATAGACTCATAACCAAAAAGATTCCAATTTTTTAGCATCTTCTATATTCATAGGCTCTTTTTTCCTGTATACTTACTCCATATGAACACGACAAAAAACAGCGAAAAAAGACAGAATCTACTACATGATTCGACACAAATTTTTGATTTATTGGAGCGATTGTAATGCAACGGGTTACGAAAAAACAGACACCTTCAAACACGATGCTGCTCTCAAAGGCGATTGGTTTAGTGATTCTGTCACTGATCCTCTTTTTTATTTGGGATATATCTAAAACCAACATGCAGGCAGCAGATCAGCCAGCTAAAATGTCTGCGAGCAGTCAATTTCGAGACACAAGCACAAGTCTGAAAGCAAAAGATGATTCTACGAAAACATTAGATGCACATTTTAAGATCAACCCAAACAAACATGTAACGGATCAAACGATCTTTTTAACCTTTGATGATGGTCCGTCAGCGACATCAAACCTGCTTTTAGATGTGCTCAAGGCGCATCAAGTAAAGGCCACATTCTTCATGCTTGGGCCGCAGATGAAAGAACATCCGGCAGCTGTGAAAAGACTTCATCAAGAAGGGCATCAGTTAGGGCTTCATGGGATCACACATGATGTGAAACGCTTTTATCAAAAAAGTGATTCTCCCGTCAATGAGATGAAGGAAGCTCAGCGCATTTTGGCTTCTGTCACAGGAGAGTATACACACCTTGTGAGAACACCTTATGGCAGCGTCCCAAATTTAACTGATCAGCAAAAAGCACGTTTAAAACAAAAAGGCTTTATCTACTGGGATTGGACAATTGACAGTCTTGACTGGAAATATAAAAGCTCAAAATATGTACCAGAGGTATTGAATCAGCTGCAAGTGCTAGAGACAAAACATCCAAAAGAACCAAAAATCATCTTAATGCACGATCAGCCAGCAACGGCAAAATACTTAAACAGTTTGCTCACACAGCTAAAAGCGAAGGGCTATACATTTGAAGTACTTGATGAAACAATGAAGCCGCTGCAACAATAAAGAAAGACCCGCTCCTATTGGATGCGGGTTTTTTAATGACTTATAAAGTTTTCACGAGATCACCGATTCGCTCATGAAAGACAAGATCAAACAGTGGATCGTATTCTGTCTCACTCAAATTCATCATCACCTTGAAGATGGAAGGATTTTGAGCGGCATCCTCTGGAATATATCTTGCTGGCGCTACTTCTAGAGAAGTCCCCATGACGAGCAGAAGGTTCGCTTGCTGAAGTGATTTCTCTACTTGATCAAAATGTTTGACCCTGTCTCCAAAAAGGACAACATCTGTTTTCAGCACTTGTCCACATGTCCGTCCGTCTGCGGAAACCTTGAGACATACAGGCACTTCTTCTTGTATTAAATAAGGCAGTTCATATGTCGCTTGGCACGATGGGCAAGTAGCTGTTTGAATGGAACCGTGGAGTTCATAAACTTGCTGGCTTCCTGCTTTTTTATGCAGACCATCAATATTTTGGGTGAAAATCTCTACATGTTTTCCCTGTTTCTCAAGGCTAGCTAAAAAGGTATGCCCACTATTCGGCTCGTACGACCCGCTCATTTTCATCTGAAACAATTCCTTGAATTTCGGCCAAAATTGATGAGGATTTGATAAAAAGTAGGACCTGCTCATTGCTTCCATGCGAGTGGTGTCTTCAGTCCATAACCCGCCCGTTGACCTAAAATCAGGAATACCTGATTCTGTGCTCATACCCGCACCTGAAAGTACCGTAATATGTGAAGCCTGCGTTAATTTCTCTCTTAGCACTTCCACCTTTGTTTGATCCACGTACCATTCCTCCTTTATTCACTCAGCTGTTTTTCACCTTTTTGTTTCATGTAAATGGTCTGTCCAGGGAAGGCAAATTCTACACCTTCTTCATGGAAGATATCCATGATACGGTAGTTAATGTCCTGTTTGATATTCAGGTTTTCAGCCCAGGCCGTCGTGTTTGTGTAAAAGTTGAAAAATAAATTCAAATAACTGTCTGCCAGTACATCGAGATTCACCATGATTGTCTCCTTGTGTACCCCATCATGCTCATCAAGCATTTGTTTGAGACGCTTGATACAATGGTCCAAATTTTCCTTTGGTGTATTGTAGGATACACGTACGGAAAACGTAATTTGGCGTTTATTCATTCTCGTCCAGTTCGTGATTGGTTCCTTTGAAAGCGTAGAATTCGGAACTGTCACGACAGCTTCAGCAGGTGTTCTAAATTTTGTACTTCGAAATGTAATATCCTCGACAGTCCCAAGAACACTTGGTGTCTCCACAAAGTCGCCCATTGTAAAAGGCTTCTCTGTAATGATGACGATCCCTCCAAAAAAGTTCGCCACCGTATCTTGTGCAGCAAGCGCAAAGGCTAGACCACCTAGACCGAGACCTGCCACAAGCCCATTTACATCATAATTAAATTCCTGTGCAATGACACTAATACTTAGTGCAATAATAATGAAACGAAGCACCTTTGATAAAAACGGCGCTAAAATATCATCCATTTCTAATTCAAATTTCGAATTTACTTTTTGAAATAAGAAAGAAGAAGCTGCGGTTAGATTACAAAGTCCCCACGTCAGCATCAATATAATGGAGGATCTATATAATTTGACGATGACATCCATATGATGCTCAAAGTATGGTGCCTGTCTTAACGCAAAATATAACCCAAGTGCGACAAAAAACAGCCTGGCTGGCTTTTCGAATGCCACAACAATTTGGTTAATGACCTCCGTTTTAGACCGATTGGTCAGCCTAAAGAGAAGATGAAATAAGTACTTCGTAAATACTTTCCGAAGCAATAAAAAAAGCAATAAAATACAAAGACTAATACCGATTTGGATCGCAACATCTACTGTAAAATATGTATCCATCCATTTTTGTGTAAACATGTTTGTCTCTCTCCTTTAAAACAATCCTCTCTAGTTTATAATATAACCTTCGTTTATGTCCTCTCATAAATGTCTGACCTCTAAATAAAAAGCCTCGGGACGAGTCCCGAGGCATGTAGTTCAATTATGAAATTTTGGCTTGAGACATATCGACGGGCAGCAAACTACTTTTTCTTCTGAGCCTGATCAAGGAGAGTCGCTTTAAACATTTCAGCATCCGTTTCGACCTTAATACGTTCTTCCACTCTAATTCTCCCTTTACCCAATCATCTCGCCTCCTTTTCATCATTATAAAACATCAGAATTTTCAGTCAACATGACGAAAGCACTAATATTTTGGCGAACGCTGACGATTTGGACAAAATTGATCGAAGAAAAAATTGATGTACTTCAGATTTACTCAATCATGGCTTGGGATATTCCTGCAACATCCACATTCGAATCATCATACTTTCTTAGCAATCCGCTTCACCATTACATACAGCTCTTCTTTCGTCCATATAGTAAAGAAGGAAAAACGGTAAAGCATTTGATATGATAAGACCAGAACTTAAGTCAGGGAGCTGGAGCAAGTGTACATTATTGCGCATAGAGGATCATCAAACACTGCCCCAGAAAATACAATTGCCGCATTTGATTTAGCTGTTCAGCAGGGTGCAGATTATATTGAATTAGATGTACAGTTCACATTGGACCAGCACGTTGTTGTGATCCATGATGATACAGTTGACCGAACGACGAACGGGAACGGCTTAGTCAAAAGCTATACTCTTGATCAGCTGAAAAAACTGGACGCAGGAAGCTGGTTTGACCATCGATACACGAATGAACGAATTCCAACATTACAAGAAATTCTTGAAAGATACAGCCAGCGGATCGGGATATTGATCGAAATCAAACACCCCAAACGGCAGATAGGAATTGAAAAGGCAGTTGCCCGTATCATCAACCGGTTTGCCTATTCTCGCCATATGATGATTCAATCTTTTGATGATCATGCACTTCAAAGAATCAAAGCTTTCGCCCCTTCTCTTCGAACAGCTTTGATTATAAAACCTAATGCATTTAAACTAACGAAAAGAAAGTTAACAGCATACAGCTCGTTTGCCAATTGCCTTAATATGAAGAAAACGCTGATCAACAGATGGTGGATAGACCGCATCCACACATTCGGGATGGATGTGTTTATATGGACTGTGAAAGATCAAAAAACAGCCGATCGGATCAAAAAATATCCCGTTAATGGAGTGGTGACGGATCACCCCCCATTTTTTCTAAAGGAGAAATGAAGTAAATGAAAGCGTATCTTGCCGTATTTATTGGCGGACTGATTGGAACTCTTTGCAGATATGAACTTAGTGAATCTGTTGTTAGCCAAATATTTCCCTATGCAACGCTAATCGAAAACGTAACAGGCAGTCTGATTCTTGGTTTTTCAACAGGATATTTTATGTTCCAAAAGAGAAAAAAATATCTTGCCGCTTTGATCGGAACAGGATTTTGCGGAGGTTTTACGACAATGTCCACTTTTTCTAAAGAAACGATTCTTTTATTACAAACTGGGCAATTCACTTCAAGTGTGATCTACACCCTGCTCTCAGTCATTGCCGGAGTAGCCGCTGCCTTATGTGGACTAATGCTAGCTCAGCGACTCTTTCATCGAAATAAGCAGGAGAAAGGAGGCAGATAAATGATCGTTTTATATACAGCTATTGCTGGCGGATTTGGCAGCGCCCTTCGCTTTTTCATTAGCCAATCGATACAGAAAACTAAGCCTCATGCTCGTTTCCCGTACAGTATTATTCTCATTAATTTATTAGGTGCTGCCGGTTTAGGTATACTGACAGGTGTCGTGACTGCCAATCATCCGCTACTTGTGATCATTGGAACAGGTTTTTTCGGTGGCTTTACAACATTCTCTACGTTTAGTGTAGAGTCTGCGACCATGCTACAGCAGCGGCAAATTGGACAACTTGCTGTCTATTTATTGATGACAATCATCGGGTCTTTCTGTCTCTTTGCTGCGTTCTATCAAATTGGACAACACCTTTTTTAAATATTGGTAATCGCAGCTAAGCTAATGAGCAGTTGATCCATAAGCTGGCGCTTCATTAAAAAGAGGGTTTTTTCACTGTAGCCGATTTCCATCGCACACTTGGCCATACGCCAATCTCGAAAGTATTTGTAATCAATGAGCTGCTTCTCTATCTCATCCAACTCTTTTAATGCAGTTTCAATACAAGCAACGATGAGTTCATACTGATTTTTTTGCTCTTCTAACTTCTTCCGTGTCATGTGATCCAATTGATGCGGATTTCTTCTTTCAAGCTGTCTTTCAATATTTAAAATCGCAGCCTGGTAATTTTTGAAATTCTTCAGATGGAACTCAATTCGTTTCATTGAGGTTTTTTTCTCCGTGATACTGGCTGTTTCATACCAAAGCATGCCCATCCCCCTCTATCGAACATTTGTTCTTATTATAACTCGAACGAGCATTCGTAAAAAGAGACTAAATACCTAAAAAAACCTTGAGCTTATTTTTCGCTCAAGGTCATTTCATTTACTAACAGCGGCTCTTTTATATCAAGCCCTGTGCGTGTATTTCCTTTTTCTGATGATGTGACGCCTTTTTTCAGGTCGATCTTTTTCACATAGCGTCCATCCATCTCCAAGACCTTCATCCGAATATCATCAAGATAAATGGATTGTCCTTCTCGGATATCAATGTTCTCATTTAAGATTAACCCGCCTATTGTATCAATTTCTTCATCATGATAGGACATTTCGATCAAATCTTGAATTTCATCTAATCTGACTTTGCCATCTAAAACATAATGATGATCGGCTCTTTTTTGAATAACCGGCTGCTCATCTTCATCGAATTCATCTCGAATATCGCCAACAATTTCTTCTAAAATATCTTCTGTTGTGACAAGTCCAGACGTTCCACCATATTCATCGGTTAAAATCGCCATATGCATTCGATCGCGCTGCATCTTGACGAGAAGCTCCTGAATAGGAATCGTGTCAATGACCTCAATCACTGGATATATATAATCTTGAATCTTCAGTTGATCTTTTTCTACTTGATATACAAGATCTGCAAAGAGCTGCTTTTTGTTCAGCATGCCGATGACATGATCTTTATCGCCGGAAAACACGGGAAAGCGTGTATACTTCTCCTGCGTCATGATGGAGAGAATTTCATCTAGCGGCATATCTTCTGGAATGGCACAAATTTCTCTTCGCGGAACCATGATCTCTCTGGCAATTCGATTATCAAAGTCGAAAATTTTGTTCATATAATTATATTCTGATGGGTTGATTTCCCCATTTTTTAAGCTCTCAGATAATAAAATCTTTAATTCTTCTTCAGAATGGGAATGTTCTTTTTCAGACCCCATATCGATGCCCATCATTTTGGTTAGGACACGAGCTGACCCGTTTAACACATAAATGAAAGGGTACATTAGGATATAAAATGCATGCAGCGGGCCTGACAGCCAGAGCGTCATTTTTTCCGCCTTTTGAATCGCCAGTGTTTTTGGTGCAAGCTCACCGACGACTACATGCAAAAAGGTAATAATAGAGAACGCAAGTGTTGCTGAGATCAGGCTGATTGCTGAATCAGGAATGTTTGTCAAACCGAAACCTCGAACCAAAAGTTCTTTTACAGCTGGCTTACCAATCCACCCTAAACCAAGGGATGTCACTGTAATACCAAGCTGACAGGCTGACAAATATTCATCCAGCCTTGATGTCACCTTTTTCGCCACGATGGCCTTTTTGGACCCTTCGGCAACAAGCTGATCAATTCTTGAGCTTCTCACCTTTACGATGGCAAATTCAGATGCAACAAAGAAAGCTGTTAAAGCAATCAAAACACCGACTATACTCAGATTAACAATATCGTCCATTTAACCTTGCTCTTTCTTAGAAGAACAAGGAGTCACCTCCTGATTGATGATGTTATGTTTTGTAAAACGGTTAACTGATTAAATAAGACTATATTGAGGGCCCCACTTAACCACCTCCGGTTCACGTATAAATCCGCTTCTCTACATATATATGAAACGGTATTCATTTTATCTTACCATAAATAATCTGAAAATTCCTGTATCACTATGTTAAATTTGACAGGACCATTTAGACTGAGAAATCCCTCTCTCCTCTTCATATCGGCAGGAAATCTGAACAATTAACTTGTATTTGAGGCTAGAATTATATTAAACTATTTTCATAAACTATAACGTGACGGTTAGGAGGAGATGTTCAGATGGGGCTGAGAAAAAGTATCGTATTGGTGAACTAGCACAGATTGCACAGGTGACGAAACGTACTGTAGATTATTATACAAATCTAGGGTTGCTTGCGCCTGTTAGATCTTGCTCAAATTATCGTTATTACGATGAACATGCTTTAAAACGATTACAATTAATCGTTCTTTGCAAACAGCAGAGATTGGCTCTTTCTGACATCAAATCCAGATTAGATGAACAATTCCCTTCTCAAAAGGAAGACCCTGATGAACTTGTCCATTTAACCTCTGATATCGATCGGATGAACGAGCATATGGACCGCATTTTGGTACGTTGTAAGCAGCTTGAACCAGAACAACGTGAAAAATTAAAAGAACAGCTTACACCCGAGAAGATGACGGCTGTCCAATCATTTTTACTGCTGTTAAGTTAAAATTTTTACTAAACAGGAGGTGTTACCTTCGTTCTCAAAGTCAGAACGAAGGCCTTAATTGGACATAGTTAATTTACTTATAGTTGCTTTGCTTATAGCTTTAACCGCATTTTTCGTTGCATCAGAGTTTGCGATCATTCGCTTAAGAAGCTCAAGAATTGATCAGTTAATCGCAGAAGGTAATAAAACAGCAGTTGCTGTCAAGCATGTCACGACTCACCTTGATGAGTATCTGTCGGCCTGTCAGCTCGGTATTACCATTACCGCCCTTGGTATTGGTTGGTTAGGGGAAGAAACAATTGCGCACATGCTTGCTCCACTATTTGTAGAGCTGTCCATTCCTCAATCAGCTAGTTCTATTGTCACTTTTATTATTGCGTTTAGTATTATGACGTTTTTACACGTTGTGGTTGGAGAACTTGCACCTAAAACACTCGCCATTCAAAAGGCGGAGCAAGTATCTCTTCTTTTTGCTAGACCGCTCATGATTTTTTACAAAGTGATGTTCCCGTTTATCTGGGTATTAAATGGATCTGCTCGTTTGTTAACAAAAGCGTTCGGTCTTCAGCAAGTTTCTGAGCATGACATGGCGCACTCTGAAGAAGAATTGCGGATTATTTTATCAGAGAGCTATAAAAGCGGCGAAATTAACCAGTCTGAATTCAAATATGTAAATAAGATTTTTGAATTTGATGACCGTCTGGCGAAAGAAATTATGATTCCTCGTACCGAAGTTGTCAGCTTCCCTCATGATATTACTATTGAGGAAATGCTGAAAGTGACCAAGGTTGAGAAATATACTCGTTATCCAATTGAAGATGGCGATAAAGATAATATGATTGGTGTACTGAACATCAAAGAGGTTCTCACAGCTTGTATTAGCGGTGAGTGTTCTACAAGTGATACGATCGAAAAGTTTGTCAATCCAATTATTCATGTGATTGAAACCGTTCCTGTACATGATTTATTGCTCAAAATGCAGCGCGAACGTGTACACATGGCGATTTTATCAGATGAATATGGCGGTACAGCTGGTCTTGTGACTGTAGAAGACATCCTTGAAGAAATCGTCGGTGAAATTCGTGATGAATTCGATATTGATGAAATCAACGAAGTGCGTAAACTTGGCGAAGACCATTACATCTTTGATGGAAAGGTTCTAGTTGACCAAGTCAACCTGCTCTTAGGTACGCAGCTTGATAATGAAGAAGTCGATACGATTGGCGGCTGGTTCCTTACTCAGAAATATGAAGTTGAGAAAAATGACACCATTCGTGAACAAGGCTATGAATTTATTATTAATGAAGTCGATGGACACCATGTGGTATATATCGAAGTTAAAAAGTTAAATGAACAGTTAGCAGAAGCCGCTGAAGAAGGCGCTTCTTAATAAAAAAACGACCCTTGCCAAAGCAAGCGGTCGTTTTTCTTATGCTTTTTCCATTAATTGAGCTTCAAGTTCCTTGATTCTTGTGTTTAAAACTTCTGTCATGGCACCTAATCGTTCTTTTGGCGGTAGATGCTCAAATTCTGACTGCTCAATCGGTTTACCGATAATTAAGCGCATTTTTCCCTTTTTAAAAAGACTTTTTGCATTGGACGGTCCTTTGTACGCTGCTGGGACGATTGGCGCTTTACCAAGCTGCGCAATGGTAACCGCACCTCTTTTTAAAGGTACATCTTCTGTTGTACGTGTTCCGCTTGGAAAAATCCCAACGATCTTTCCCTCTTTTAATAATTTAATGGGCGTTTTAATACTGCTTGGCCCAGGATTCTCTCGATCAACTGGAAAGGCATGAATCTTCTTTAAAAATCCACCGATCCATTTATTTGCAAACAATTCTTTTTTCGCCATGTAATGGATCTCAAACGGAAGAATCCCTGCGCCTAATGCAAGAACATCCACAAAACCCTCATGTGTACATGCAATGACAAATCCCCGATCCGTTGGCAGATTCTCTTTTTGATATACTTTGATTCCGCCTCGAAGAGTAAATATTACTTTAATGGTATAGCCTGAAAATTTATACATAGTGCACTTCCTTTGTTTGAAGAATGAAGGATTTGTTTCTATTATAACAAATTTTTTATTACCTGGTACTAAAAATTTCTTGAAACAGCTAAACCATTACATTATTTTTCGTTCAATATCATCATTCTTTCTGTATTCAGGTCTATGGTTTTAGGAGAGAATAGAAGAAGAATTGTGTCCAATTTTGTCGTTTTTTAAGGTTTTTTCCTGATTTGTTCTATTGAAAATGCTTTATAAATGGTGCAAATTTCGCTATGATAAGGAGAAATGATTTTGATTCGGCGAAAGAGATGAGTATTGTACGGTATTGAGAAGTTTCGTGCAACTTTATGCCTTTCTTATGCGTGTATAACATAGAGGGGAGAAAAATCAGTGACGATCGATGAAATTTATCAAATGTATATGAACGATGTTTACAGGTTTCTGCTCTCCATGACAAAAGACAAACATTTGGCAGAAGACTTATTGCAAGAAACCTTTATGCGTGCTTATATACATATTCATTCCTACGACCATAGCAAAGTGAAACCTTGGTTATTTCAGGTGGCACGAAATGCTTTTATTGATTATGTCAGGAAACATAAAAAAGAAGTGACCATATCGGATGATCTTATTGGCGGTCTTTTACAAACGTCTGTACAAAGCCCTGCTGAACAGGTTGAAATAAAAGAAGTCCTCAACATGTATTTGGAGCAGCTTCCAGATAACTACAAGGAAGCGTTGACATTGTATTATTTAAAAGAACTGAATTACAAGGAAGCATCCAAGGTCATGAATATTACTGAAGCAAATTTTAAAAGTGTTTTATTTCGTGCAAGGCAGCGCCTAAAAGCACTTTACAACAGAGGTGTTAATGATGAATGAAGAGTTTAACAAGCGATGGGAACAATATAATAATGGTGAGATGAACGAGGAAGAAATGATGGCGTTTGAAGAAGAGCTTGAAGAAAACGAAAAACGCTTAAGTCAGGAACTGAACGACTCGGATTGGACCGATTTTTCCATCAGTCCTGAAAAGCAAAAAGCCATCTTGCAATACGGAAAAAGAAAGTCTTATTTACGTATTTCTGTACTTGCAGTCATCTCTACCCTTATTATTTTACCGCTTTGTACATTAGGAAGTTATCTATATTACGGCGTTGGCGGAGCAGAGAGTAAAGGGAATCACTTCATGGAAACAGCCGCTGTAACAGTCGCTTTGACAAAACCAAACGTGGCGATTGATATGAAGGATTTGAAAGGCCAAGTCAAGCTTTTTGGAATGAACACCGAATTGAAGCTGCAAAAACAAATTGGCAATAAAACAGAAGCCATTGGCAGTGAACAAATCGAGATGTTTTTCGATAAATTAAAGCAGCCTACGATTTCATATTATGGTGACAACTCACGTAATACGGAGGATTTCTTTACTCATCCTTCTACTCAGGCAGATGCATCTAAAAAACAAACACTGACTACTTTAGACAAGCTCCCTGAAGGAACAGTCAGTGAAGTGTATGTTTCCTATAACAAAGCGTATACACCAAAGGACGTTTATTCCTTTGCTAAAAAATATGATATGAAAGTGCTCTGGAATGCGATTAGAACAGAGGATTCTTTAAGCGGGAATCAGCGGGCAATTGGCTTTCCTGGGAGAGACTCTGAATTCTTAAAAGAACTTCAGCACACATCAAAAACAGAGGTCGATCAATTTAAAGATGCCCTTACTTACGTCAATCAGCACCCAACCTGGGCAAAAACGATCTCTGGCAGACCTGAACTGGATCTGTCAAATCGAATACGCTATATCAACCAAAATGGTGTTACGATTTATGGCTCTGTGATCACAGGTCCTTCGAAAGAAATCGAGAAATTTGTGAAGACAAAACGCATTAAAACGGCAAAAGTGAGCGAGGTGGAATTATGGAATTGGTAAGAATTTTTAAAGAGCATAATGTATTTGGCTGGATTTCTGTCGGTACAGCGATATTATCTCTGCTCATGCTGAATCTCGCCATTATCAGTAATGTGACATTTTATTCTTTTCAGATGCTTCCTTTTGCAATGGCCGCAGTTCCATTTGGCATTATTGAACTGTTCATAAAAAAAGGCCGTACGGGCCCTGGATTCCTCGGAGTCGTACTGAATATCTTTGTCATTGTGTGTGTCTATGCCATCGTATCGATCGATGTCGATCTTCAATTAGGCTTTTAAGCCGTTCTCAGTATGAAAAGCCCGTGTTACTTGTTAATGCCAAGTAGCACGGGCTTTTTTCTATCCCATTATTTTTTATTTAATTCTGAGTGTTTTCTTGAATATAAGAAATACACTACCAGCCCAATGGCCAGCCAGATTAAGAAACGTACAAATGTGATAGAGCCGAGTTTAAAAATGAGCAGTCCACAAGATAGAATAGCTAAAATTGGAATCAGTGGAACTGCTGGGCATTTGAAGGCTCTCGGTAAGTCTGGCTGCGTTTTTCTCAACACAATGACCGCCACTGAGATCAAAATGAATGCTGACAGTGTTCCGATGTTTACTAGACTTGCCAGCTCATCCAGTGGAATAAACCCACCCATTAATGCTGACAGTGTTCCGAAGAACAGTGTATTAATATACGGTGTTTTATGCTTTGGGTGAACCTTTGATAGTATCTTTGGCACCAATCCGTCACGGGACATGGCAAACATGACTCGTGTCTGACCGTACAGCATAACAAGCATAACCGTTGTCATCCCAAGAATCGCCCCGACATCTACAATACCAGCCACCCAGTTTTGTCCGGCTACTTGTAAAACAAGAGACACTGGATGAGATACTCCCTCAAAATTCATGAAAGGAACGATACCTGTCATAATCGCACTAACAACGACGTACAACACTGTACAAATCAATAAAGAAGTAATGATTCCTCTCGGCAAGTTACGTGAAGGATTCTTTGTCTCCTCTGCCGCAGAAGCAACTGCATCAAACCCGATGAATGCAAAGAATACAAGGGCTGCTGCACTTAAGACACCTGATGTACCAAATGGAACGAATGGCGTCCAGTTTTCAGGCTTCACATATTTCACAGCTACTAAAATAAAAAGCAGGATAACCGCAATTTTCATTATAACCATGATGTTATTCACACGTTTTGATTCTTTAATACCAAAATACAGCAGGAAGGTGATGATCATTAAAATAATAAATGCAGGAAGATTAAAATATGTCACTTGCCCCTTTAAACCACCCGGTGCTGCTGTTAATTCCACTGGTATATGAATGCCTATCCCATTTAAAAATGACACAAAATAGCCTGACCAGCCCGCTGAAACGGCACTAGCGGCAAGCATATATTCTAATATCAAATCCCAGCCAATAATAAACGCTAAAAATTCCCCCATTGATGCGTACGTAAATGTGTACACAGACCCTGACACAGGTACAGTAGAAGCAAATTCGGCATAAGACAGGGCTGCAAACAAACAAGCAAGACCTGCAATGACAAATGATAGAACAAGTCCTGGTCCTGCAGTGACAGCTCCTGTACCAGTCAGAACAAATATCCCTGTCCCGATAATGGCTCCGATGCCTAGCATCGTTAAATCAAATGAACCCAATTCCTTTTTTAACGCTTTTTCCCCTTGTGTTGCCGCGATGAGCTCTGAAATGCTCTTTTTTCTAAACAATGAATTGCTCATACCATCACTCCCAAAACTTAGTATCAGTCTATAGTCGCCACAACTTTATTATTCACAATATTTTCTGAATTTTTAGATTATATTTAGCGCAATAAATTGGTGGCGTAAAATTATTATATATGAAAATTAAAAAATGAAAACACTTTTTTTGAAAAACAGAATGGAAATTCTTAAATACTCATAAAACATTTGTCAAATAGCAAGTTAGATTTTCTTCCTTCTTTATTCAATTAAGGCCTCGGTCCTCTCTATTTATTATATAAAATCCAAAAATATATTTTTTTAGTATATTTATTATTCAGCAAAAATAAGACCCTTCTTTTTAAAGTGGGTCCACATTTATAGCCTTTAGACTGATACTGCTCTATGTAGAAGGGTTCAGTCTCCCACACAAATGAAATACGAAAAAAAGACTGCTTCATCAGCAGTCTCTAAAAATAAATTAGTTTACAAATGTTTTTGCTCCAAGGTAAATCGGCTTCCAGTAGCTTGAGTTCATATCACTGATCGTCACACCATCAGAAGCAGCATGTATAAACTTGTTGTTCCCAATGTAGACACCCATGTGAGATGGACCCGATTTATATGTTGTAAAGAACACAAAATCGCCAACCTTTGGAGAAGATACGCTTTTCATTGATCCCCAGAAACCTTCAGTTGTTTGTCTTGAAATCTTTTTTTGTTTGTTAATGATATACCACATAAACCCGCTGCAATCAAAGCCCTTTGGTGTCGTTCCACCCCATCTATATGGTGTGCCATTGTGCGCTTTAGCATCCGCAACGAGCTTAGACGTGTTCAAAGAAGAAACAGAAACTGTTTTTTCTTTCACAGGTGTTGTCTTCACTTTTTTAGACGTCTTTTTGACCTTTAGCTTTTGCCCAATTTTGATCAAGTTTGTTTTGAGTTTATTTAACGATTTCAGCTCTTTTACAGTCATGCCGTACTTTTTGCCGATTTTAGATAACGTATCACCTTTCACAACTTTATGCGTCGCTGTCGCTGACGCCGCTTTTACTTTTGTTGTTGTTTTAGATGTTTTCGTTGTTTTTTTTGCAGCAGTACCATTTACTTTTAACGTTTGTCCAACATAAATCGTGTTAGATTTCAGTTTATTGTCTGATTTAATCTTGCTCACGCTTGTCTTATATTTTTTCGCTAGAACAGAAAGAGAGTCACCTTTTTGAACTTTTACTGATTGTGCTGAGGCAGCTCCGGCAAATAATGTCGTCCCAAGTAGAACTGCACTTGCAGCTGTGATCAATTGTTTTTTCATTTGTTCCTCCTGTATGTATCTATCGTGATCCGAATTTTTATCTACTTACTATTATAAGGATCAAATACCAGAAGAAATAGTCTTGACTTCCTACGACATTATGCTTATTAATTCGGCAAAATTTATTTTTTTTTAGGGTTCTTTATATTTCATTTTCATTACACAATCATGACAAAATAAATGCATCTCGTCATGGAAAAGTGATACATTCATTTCTCTTTTTGGCTCATTCTATGTAAAGTGGACCTTTACAATTTTAAAGGGAACTTTACGATCCTGTAAATGGGAATCCACAATACTGCTCTACCATTGTAAACGTAAGAGCGATACATAAACATTGAGGAGGCAAAATGAATGAGTGTGTTGAAAAGCTCGAAAACGAAAATCGCTGCAGTGGCGGCAGCATCTGTGCTATCGATTGGCATTTTTTCAGGAATTGAATTTGGACAGGCTGACAAAGCAGAGGCTAAAAAGAAACCCAAAAATGACGTACAAAATGTGATCGTGCTGATCGGGGATGGCATGGGAACACCGTATCTTTCAACTTACCGTTCATTTAAGCACAACGGAGACCTTTCAAAACAAACAGCGTTTGACCCTTACCTCACTGGCATGCACAAAACATACCCTGACGACTCGAAAAGCAATATCACAGATTCAGCAGCGGCTGGTACAGCTATGGCAACTGGTAAAAAGACTTACAACAATGCAATCAGTGTAAATAAAAACGGCAAAAAATTAAAAACAGTTCTAGAAGAAGCAAAACGGAAGGGAAAATCTACGGGGCTTGTCGTGACCTCTGAATTAACGAATGCTACCCCTGCTGCGTATGCGACTCATGATGTATCGAGAAAAAACACAGCAGCCATCGCTGATGATTTCTTCGATGAAAAAATCGGAAAACAGCATACAGTCGATGTCATGCTTGGCGGAGGACGCGTCGATTTTGTCAGGAAGGATCGTGATTTAACGAAGGAATTTAAGCAAGCCGGATATGATTATGTCACCAATAAAGATGAATTACAAAAAAACAAAAACCAAAAGGTGTTAGGCATTTTTGCTGATGGCGGTCTTGATAAAGCGATCGACCGTGATAAAAAGACCCCTTCCCTGCAAAACATGACGTCCTCAGCCATTAAACAGCTGTCTAAAAACAAAAATGGATTTTTCCTTATGGTAGAAGGCAGTCAAATCGACTGGGCAGGACATGATCATGATATTGTGAGTGCCATGAGTGAAATGAAGGATTTTGAAAAAGCATTTGAAGAAGCGATTCGTTTTGCAAAAAAAGATAAAAATACGTTAGTCATCACCACTGCCGATCATTCAACTGGCGGACTTTCCTTTGGGGCAGGCGGCTCAGGCAACTGGGATTACAAACCGGTAAAAGCAGCGAAAAAGACCCCTGATTTTATCGCAAACAAAATCGTCAGTGGCATGCCTGTTGAATCAGCGCTAAAACAGTATATCGATCTTGATTTCACAAAAGAAGAAATGGCCTCTATTCAAAAAGCCGCTGAAACAAAGGATGCGGTTAAAATTGATGATGCAATTGAAGAAGTGATCAACGTGAGATCACATACAGGCTGGACCACATCAGGTCATACGGGTGATGAAGTACCATTCTTTGCGTATGGACCAACAAGCCAAAAGCTAAAAGGTCTGATGGAAAACACCGATCAAGCAAAACACATTTTCCAACTGCTGAAAAACCAATAAGATTAGCAAAAAAAGATGTCTGCTCAGAGACATCTTTTTTTGTTTTTTTATGCGAGATATTTTCTGTGAACTCCTTTTCCATCATACGAAAACATGACTTCTTTTCCTTCAAGAATGGATTCGATATGCACACTTCTTCCCCAAAGCTGATGCAAATATGGGAGTACTTTTTCTAAGTATTTCAAATCTAGTTCAATGCCTTCATACCAATGTTTAATATAAAGTTCATTGTTTTTTAAATAGTCGCCATCCATCACTGTCAAATAAGGAAAGCCGCCATTGACCCTCATGCTGACTAGTTGATCACGAACAGCCTTCCATTCTTTATCGATGACTTTGTAATCTCTCCCTTGTTTTTGAAACAAGTACAAGTCTTCTCTCATCACAAGGTCTTTTGTTAAGTAATTTCGAATGAAGGAAATATCTGATTCAATCTCCCTGACTTCAAACATTTTGCTGCGGCCTGATCCTTTTGTCACCCCTGCTTTTTTTAATTCTTCACATGGATTATCATAGCGCTCTTCGATATCTTCAAAAATCTTCAGTCCTAAATAGTAAGGATTGATGCCTGTTTTTGACGGCTGTACCACGCCAGCATTTAATTTGGCAAACTCAATCGATTCACTTGAATCTAAATCAAGCTCTCGCATAATCCGCTGATGCCAATACGATGCCCAGCCTTCATTCATAATCTTTGTTTCTAGCTGCGGCCAAAAATAGAGCATTTCCTCCCTCAGCATCGTGAGGACGTCGCGTTGCCACGGCTCTAACTCCCGGGAGTGCGCCTCAATAAAGAGTAAAATATCTTTTTCTGGCTTTGGTGGAAATGCCTTGACGATTTTCTTTTTCTCACGTATTTTTGGCTCATCCATTCCCCACAAATCATCATACGGCGTCTGGCGCTTTGGCTGGTCATCTTCATATTCTTCTTCATCGCCGATATTCCAGCTTAGTTTTGAGCGAACAAGAGACGGATCAATATGCTCCTGGAGAGCCAATACGGCGTCTAAAAAGGATTCAACTTCTTTTGTTCCATGGAGATGCTCATATTCTTTGATCCGCTCTGCCGCTGCTGACATGCTTTCTACCATGTCTCGCTTTGTGTTTTGGAAACGGCAATTATTTTTGAAGAAATCACAGTGTGCCAGTACATGAGCCACAATTAATTTATTTTGAACAAGCGTGTTGTTATCAAGTAGAAAGGCGTAGCAAGGATTTGAATTGATGACCAGCTCATAAATTTTGCTTAATCCTAGATCATAATGAAGCTTCATTTTATGAAATTGTTTCCCGAAGCTCCAGTGGCTGAATCGTGTTGGCATTCCGTATGCACCGAACGTATAAATAATTTCCGCGGGACAGATTTCATACCTCATCGGATAAAAATCTAGACCAAATCCTTCTGCAATTTCTGTAATTTCATCAATGGCTTTTTGTAAAAGACGTTTTTCAGATACGCTCAAGGAAACCATCCCTCCTCATCGGACTTATCCCTACTATATGAGCGCATCTAAAAAAACATGATGTTCCAGCATTTGTTTAGACGACTTCCATTTCTTTTGTGGATTGCCCTCCAAATGATTCGAAATGAATATTCTGTTCTGGAATTCCCAGCTCTTTTAGTATATGAATCATCTCTTCGGTAAACACCGGGGAACCGCATAGATAAAATTGGCCTTTCCCTTCTCCAATCACTGATTGAAGGAATGGACGGTCAATGCGGGAAGCTGCCTTTTCAACAAGCTCACCTTTACCAGACTGCGCAAATTGTTCATTACATAAGATGATGCGGCCATGTGGAGCTAATGCTAGAACGCTTTCAAATTCATGTTCAAAAGCGGTGACATCCTCTAATCGATCTGCATGAATCATTGTAAATGGATGGCTGTTTTGCGCTGCTGTTTTCAATAAACCGATCATTGGCGTAACGCCAGAACCAGCACTAATGAAATAAACAGGCTCTTTTGTGTCTTCTTGCAAGCAGAACATTCCCTGCGGCATACTCACTTGAAGAACATCTCCTTCCTCCATTTCATCATGCAAAAATGTAGACACATGACCATCGCGCTTCACTGTGATGCGGTAATAAGATGGATGATGCTGATCTGATAAGCTGTATTGTCTGCTGCACATATAAGCCTCACCTGGCATATCTGCCTGAACCGTAATGTATTGGCCTGCTTCAAACATTGGCAGCTCTGATTCATCTTCTGGTACTAAATAAAAGGAAATCAGCGCTGGAGATTCCTTTACTTTTTTCTTAATCACAAACGGTTTCACATCTGACCATCCGCCTGTTTGTTTTACATTCTCCTCCATCATTTCTGCTTCAATCGTAATAAAGATATTCGCAATGATGTCATATGCCGCCTTCCATGCTAAAAGCGTGTCATCTTTTTCCGTTAAACCAAACACTTCTTTCATTCCTTCAATCAGGTGATATCCGACAATTGGATATTGCTCTTTTTTGACCATCACACTGACATGCTTATGGGCGATCTGTTTCACCGCAGGAAGTAATTCTTCTAATCGATCGATGTGCAGTGCAGCTTGGTATAGTGTTGCAGCAAGCGCCTCTGGCTGACTTCCGTTCATGAGATTTGTTTTATTAAATTGATTGAGTAGCTCTGGATGCTGACGAATCATATTTTGATAAAAAACAGTCACAAGTTTGGTTCCCTCGGCTTTTAATAGAGGGGCTGATTGTTTAATAGCATTCATTTGATCTTTAGATAACATCGTCATTCCTTCTTTCAAAAGGTGTATTTTAAATACATCTTTATCGTAACGGATGACAGCTTATAAAAGCAATATTTATAATACATGTTTTAAATGTTGTCACATTTAACACTTTCTCGAACAGTTTTTGTCTAAAATGTGTTACGATGATACAAAACTCTATCAGGTTTAGAGGTCGTCAAAATGAAACTAACGAATTATACAGATTTCTCATTAAGAGTACTCATTTATTTAGCATCAAGAGAGAACAATGAACTGTCAAATATTCAGCAGATCGCCGATGTTTATGGCATTTCTAAAAATCATCTGACAAAGGTGATTTATCATCTTGGAAAACGCGGGTATGTAGAAACGATCCGTGGAAGAAATGGCGGGATTAGGCTTGGGAAAAGCCCAGAAAGCATTAACATTGGAGAGGTTGTCCGTTATACAGAGGATGATTTAGTCATGGTTGAATGCTTTGATCCTAGGAAAAACAGCTGCATCATCTCTCCGATTTGTTCATTAAAGCATGTACTTCATGAAGCACTCTCTGCTTACTTGCGCGTTCTTGACCAATACACATTAAAAGATTTAACTCAAAACAAAGATGTTCTTAGAGAGCTCCTCCTTTAGGCGAAAGAATTCTATTCTTTCGTCTTTTTCTTTACCTTCTTGTAATAATAATTAATTTAAAATTATTATAAATAGATATTGACTATCATGTTTGATTCAATATAATTAGGGTATATAGATTGCTAGATACTATTTTTTTGTTTACAGGAGGAGAAAAAGAATGACAAATTCAAATCATAAAAATTTGACAACGAACCAAGGCGTACCTGTTGGCGATAATCAAAACTCAAGAACAGCTGGTCACCGCGGACCTACATTTCTTGATGATTACCATTTGATTGAAAAACTTGCACACTTCGATCGTGAACGTATTCCAGAGCGTGTTGTTCATGCAAGAGGCGCCGGCGCTTATGGTGTGTTTGAAGTTGAAAATAGCATGGAGAAACATACAAAAGCTGCTTTCTTAAGTGAAGAAGGAAAACAGACAGATGTTTTTGTTCGCTTCTCAACCGTTATTCATCCTAAAGGTTCACCTGAAACATTGCGTGATCCGCGCGGCTTTGCTGTCAAATTTTATACAGAAGAAGGCAACTATGATCTAGTTGGTAACAACTTGCCGATCTTCTTTATACGTGATGCATTGAAATTCCCTGATATGGTTCACTCTCTCAAGCCAGATCCTGTAACCAATATCCAAGATCCTGACCGTTATTGGGATTTTATGACCTTAACACCTGAATCCACTCATATGCTCACATGGCTCTTCTCTGATGAAGGTATTCCTGCGAACTACGCTGAAATGCGCGGTTCTGGTGTGCATACATTTAGATGGGTCAACAAATATGGAGAAACAAAATATGTGAAATATCACTGGAGACCTTCAGAAGGTATTCGTAATTTATCAATGGAAGAAGCAGCAGAAATCCAAGCGAATGATTTCCAGCATGCAACAAGAGACTTATATGACCGCATTGAAAACGGCAACTACCCAGCATGGGACCTATATGTCCAGTTGATGCCGCTGAGCGATTATGATGATCTTGATTATGATCCATGTGATCCAACAAAGACATGGAGTGAAGAAGATTACCCGCTTCAAAAAGTAGGACGCATGACACTGAATCGCAATCCTGAGAACTTCTTTGCTGAAACAGAACAATCTGCTTTCACACCAAGTGCACTTGTTCCAGGAATTGAAGCATCTGAAGATAAACTGCTTCAAGGTCGTCTGTTCTCATATCCAGATACGCAGCGTCATCGTCTTGGTGCCAACTATATGCGCATTCCGGTGAACTGTCCTTATGCACCTGTACACAATAATCAGCAGGATGGCTTTATGACAACGACTCGTCCAAGCGGCCATATTAACTATGAACCAAACCGTTACGATGACCAGCCAAAAGAAAATCCTCACTACAAGGAAAGTGAACAAGTTCTTCACGGTGATCGTATGGTGAGACAAAAAATTGAAAAACCAAACGATTTCAAACAAGCTGGGGAAAAATATCGAAGCTACTCAGAAGAAGAGAAACAAGCATTGATCAAAAACCTAACAGCTGACCTGAAAGACGTAAATGACAAAACAAAATTACTTGCGATCTGCAACTTCTATCGTGCAGATGAAGATTACGGACAACGATTAGCCGATTCGCTTGGCGTAGATATCCGCTCATACCTTCAAGGAAACATGAAATAATGGCTTAAGAATATTGACAAAGGGCTAAAATGTTCTTGATTTTAGCCTTTTGTCTTCTTTTCAGCGTGATAGAAAACCTTTGAAGTCTAGGAAGGACGAGTACTGGCGCGGAGCGAATTTGACATTCGTGAGCACCAGCACGCAGGACTGACAACGAATGCAAGGGTTTGTCTACACGCTGAGCACCTCTAATAAAGAGGTGCTTTTTTTATAGCCGGAAAACGTTAATACTAATCAAATGACCGGTGACCGGGTGAAAATAGATTTCTGCATGCGCAGCAAAAAGCGTTGAGCCTTCCTTCACGGTGACGCGAAAGACATCCTTTGTCTGATCTTCATTTACTTGTGTACGCCCGATATATTGATAATCGTTTAAAGCGGCGCCTTCATATTCCTCTTGCAACGCTGTGTACGCAAGTCTTTCCCAATTTTCAACAGGCTGCGTCGCTGCATTTGTTGCAGGATGGATCATGAAACTGCCAAACAAAACCATTGCCGCTGCAAAAGGCACCCACCATTTCGGCTGCATAATATCATTGATCTCACTTTCATGTATATTTTGTTTATGTTTTGCTGATCGATCCATTTTCATACATGAAGCATTTATTCAGCCTATAATTCCCGGTACACGATTGATGCGGACACCAACTTTTCCCCTGAAAATGTCGATATGTTCCGAGCAAACTAATGAGGACTTCTCAAGGGAAAGGAGAAGGTTTGATGAATGTGGCGGATTATGATAAAGCACTTTATTATACGCATCGCTCGCAATGGGATAATTTACTTATTCTTATGGTACGTACGCAAGATGACTTGCTCTCGAAACGTATTGAGCATTTCTTACACGCGTATCAATTTAACCGGAACGATGCTGATGTTGAAAAATGTTTATATGGGCTCTTGCAGTATATTGACCATGCTTCAGAGGCTGCTGCGTCTGAAGTTTATTCACAACCAATGTACACATAAAGAAAAAGGCTGATGATCAGCCTTTTTACATACATTTAGCAGTGCGCAGTGATTGGAAGCATAAAGTGGTCTTTGATCCAATCTTGTTTTGTATAAACAAACAGCGCATCCTCATCATTTGGCGCCGTCACCGCATGTAAGCCATCAATTAACGTATCAGGTGTAAAATAGAACATCACTTTTTCCGTCATTTCATTCACGATATGTGCAACAACTTCCTTTATATTTTGTGACTCGAGAGAAATGATATCAAAGACATGTATGGTTTCATTTTCTTCATTCATCAGGACAACCGTATCCAATTCTTCAATATAGAAAATGGCATCCGGCCAAACCAATGTAAAGTAGAACATCAATAAACTGCCATGCTCCTTAGCATCTAATTTCATTGAGCCTGTTTGGCGTTTTTCTGCGAACTGTTCAAGTAATGGCAGGTCATGCTCCAACGTCAGCTGCTTGAGACGCACGTTCTTTTTTATTTGAATGGCACTTTTGCCGATATCGAGACTAAATTCACTTTCGTGGTAACGGGTAAAGCCGAATTTCGGATAAAAATCCAGTACAGTTTCATTGGCAAAAAGAAAAATCAAATCACAATCATGTTCGTACGTATCCATAATGTGCTGCATTAACTTTGACGCTAATCCCTTGTTGCGGTGAGCTTGATCCGTCATCACCGTGCCAATTTGAACAGCTCTATACGTTTTTCCATCAATGATAAGTGACATGAGATAAACGGAAGCGTTTGAGATCACTTTCCCGTGATGGACAAAGGAATAAGGAATATATTTCTCATCCCAATACCCTCTTTTGTACCAGTCACTAAAATTCACATCAAATATATGGACCGCTAACTGATTAAAGCTTTCTTTCAATTTGTCATCGTGGCGATAATCACTTACTAATTCATATGTCTCCAAGCTCATTTCCCTCCTTTTATTGTTTCACCTTTAGTCAGCTGGTTTATCACCTCCTTCAAATAAAAAAAAAGACTTGTTGAGCAATACTCATCAAGTCTTTTATCATTTTACTCATAGAAATTAGACTGAACATGCTTCTCTTTTCACGCAAAAGGGCACGTCAAATAAACCAACTACCGTGCTCTTTTTATTCAATTCATTGAACTGAATGTGCGATTAAAAGTTTTAGCATAACGACTAAATTCCCTTCTGTTATAGCAGCTCTTTTGGCTGACTTTTTTGATACTCCACTGCATAAAGAGCCGCTTGGGTACGATCTGCCAGCTCTAGCTTTGATAATACATGAGATACGTGCGTTTTGACAGTTTTTTCAGAAATGTACAAGGATGAGGCAATTTCTTTATTGCTTTTCCCCTTTGCAATTTCGAATAAGACATCTCGCTCTCTCTTGGTCAGCTCTTTCATTAACTCCCATTTTTGCTCTTTTGGCTCAGTCAAATGTTGCACAAGAAAATTGGTGATATGACCATCTAATTGATAGGTACCTTTTTGTACGTCAATCATGGTCGTAAGGAGTTTTTCTGGTGCTACATCCTTGAGCTGATAGGCTTTTGCCCCTGCTTGAATGGCGGGAATAACATAATCTTTATCTGCATAGCTTGTCAGGATCACAATGCGGGTATCAGGCATTTCCAGCGTCATTTGTTTCGTTGCCTCAATGCCATTCATTACTGGCATCGATAAATCCATGAGAACAATATCAGGCCGCGTTTGTCTGACAATTTCTAATGCTTCTTCTCCATTAGAAGCCTCACCAACGATTTCGACGTCAGGCTGTGTCTGCAGGAAAAACACAAGCCCTTTTCTCACAATATGATGATCATCTGCAATGACAACTCTCATGACGACCCCTTCCTTTCTTGAGAAAATGGCACCTTCACTTGAATCGTGGTTCCTTTACCGAGCTCAGACTCTATACAAAATGTTCCACCCGCTCTTTTGATGCGATCAGACATGCCTTTCAGACCAAGTGAAGGGATACTCATTTGCTCGTCATACTGAAACCCTTTTCCGTGGTCGATAATTTTCATTTCAAACGTGTCTTTTGATTGTTCAAGCTGAACCTTGACTTCCTCTACTTCCGCATGTTTTTGACAATTATTTAGCGCTTCTTGGCATACGCGAAACAACGTTTCATGCTGAGAATGATCCATCTCCATACAGCCTGATAACGATAAAGTGCAGCGTAATCCTAAAAGCTTTGCATACTCTTGGATCCCTGTTGTGAATCCTTTTTCAAGCCCTCTTGGCCTTAGCTGCCAAATGAGTGACCGCATTTCAACCAGGGCATCTTGTGACAAATGCTGAATAAAATCTATCATTTCCCCTAGATTTTGATCATTAGTCATTTGACGAGCAGCTTTAGCAGTCAGACTAACTGAAAATAGCATTTGGTTAACAGAATCGTGCAAGTCCTGTGCAAGCCGGTTTCTTTCTTCTAAAAGAGCATGTTGATGTTCGTTTTGCACAAGCTTCATCCGTTGGATGGCCGTACCAATTTGAAGCGCAATGCTTTCAAGCAAGTTCAATTCTTCTTGCGTAAATGTGACTTTTCCCTTTGCTGCCACATTCAATAATCCGAACGTACGCTTACATGCTTTGAGAGGAACCGTCGCATGATGCGTAATTCCTTCAGTATCCCCAAGCTGCTTTTTCATCGCCGTTTCGATGCGTTTACAATTCATAATGTTTGTGGCTGATTGGAGTGAACCTTTTGTGTATCGATTGATGCAATAGCAATCGTTTTGGCACATGAGCTCTTTTTGATGCGTTGCCAGCGCTTCGGGTAAGGAAACCTCTGCCATCAGTTCGTACGAGCCGTCTTTTTCTATAAAATAAATCCATGCGGAGTGAAAGCCTGTGACATCCATCAGCATATGGAGCACTTCATGAAGCGTATCTTTCATTTCCGTGCCTTCATTTAGTTTTTCAGCAATTTCTTTTAACGTTTTTAATGTTTCAACCTTCTCCTGATATTCTCCCATACTGTTTACCCCCGGCATTTTCTGCCTTCTCTTTTCATTACGCTCATTATATCATGAGCATTCTGCCGGTTCTTTCTCTAAAAGGATGATTTTTTCTCATCCTTTTGATGGAGAAAAAGCCATCATGCATTCACACGATGGCCTTGTTTGTTTGTTTATTTAGCTGTTTCTTCCACGATCTCATAAACGACTTTCATCACTTCTTCTGACAAATGCTTTAGCTTTTCTTCGCTATCTGTTAAAGATGTACCTTTGACAGCAATATAAAATTTCACTTTAGGCTCAGTCCCGGAAGGTCTTAAGCAGAACCACGAGCCATCCTCAAGGAAATATTTCAGCACATTTGATGCTGGCAGATGAATGGTTTCTTCTTTCTTTTCAGCAACAAGGTGTCTTTTACTTGATTGGTAATCCTCGATAGCAGTGATGCGCTGACCCGCGATAGCAGCTGGTGGATTTGTTCTAAAGGTATGAAGGATCGCCGAAATTTGCTCTGCTCCTTCTTTTCCTTTTAAGGTTAACGACTTTAACCCTTCTCGGTAAAATCCAAATTCCTTGAAAATATCAATAAGCGCATCGTACAAGGACTTGCCTTGTTTTTTATAGAAAGCAGCGACTTCGACAGCTAGCAGCGCTGCTTGCACCGCATCTTTATCTCGGGCAAAGTCACCGATCAAATAGCCATAGCTTTCTTCATAACCGAATTGAAACGTGTATTCTCCGCTCTCTTCGAATTGCTTAATTTTTTCTCCAATAAATTTAAAGCCGGTCAGTGTGTCAATCGTATGAGCACCAAATGCGGAAGCAACAGCACGCCCAAGCTCACTTGTGACAATCGTTTTCATCACAACAGGACGAGGCGGCAGCTGACCAAGCTTTTGTTTTTCAGACAATAAATAATGGAGCAAAAGGGCTCCTGTTTGGTTGCCTGTTAAGACGGTAAACTCGCCATCATGATCCCTGACCGCAATACCTAATCTATCCGCATCTGGATCTGTTGCGATAAGAATATCAGCGTTCTGCTTTTCGCCAAGCTTGATGGCATACTCAAATGCTGCATGCTCTTCTGGATTTGGCGATGTCACTGTTGAAAATTGCGGATCTGGTCTTTCCTGTTCAGGCACGACAGTTACATGTTGATAGCCTAAAGCTTGAAGTCCTTTTCGGACAGGCTGGTTGGCCGTACCATGGAGCGGTGTGAAAACGACTTTAACATCGACCTCACCTGCCAGCTCAGGGTGGACACTGATCGTTTTTAATTTTTCAATATAAGCAAGGTCGATTTCTGCTCCGATCATGTTAATCAACCCATGTTGTTTTAACTTTTCTTCTGAATCAACTGATATCGACAGTTCATTTTCTATTGCATCTACTTCTTGAATGACTTGATCTGCTTGAAGTGGTGGCAGCTGTCCGCCGTCTTCTCCATATACTTTATAGCCATTATATTCTGGTGGATTATGACTTGCTGTTACGACAATCCCAGCAAATGCATTCAGCTCTCGAACAGCAAAGGAGAGCTCTGGTGTTGGGCGCAGTTCGTCAAATACATATGTTTTAATGCCCTGCGCGGCAAGAGTCATAGCTGCTTCCATCGCAAATTCAGGCGATTTATGGCGTGAATCATATGCAATGGCGACGCCTCTTCTTTTTGCATCCTCTCCATGTTTCGCAATATACGCAGCAAGACCTGCTGATGCTTTACGAACCGTGTACACATTCATTCGATTCGTGCCAGCACCAATCTCCCCGCGCATTCCTCCAGTGCCGAACTCAAGGTTTTTGTAGAAACAGTCTTCAAGTGCTTGTTGATCATCTTGATGTGCATCCAGCCATTCCCTTAGCTCAGTATCCAGGTGCTTCTCATTGATCCATCGCTCATAATTCGTCTTCCAACTCATGGTCGTCCTCCCAGCTCTTATCATCAATAAAATAACCTCTCCTGTTATTTTATATGGAATCAACCTTTATGTCATGCTATATCATGAGAAGATGAAGAAAATGATGAACAAATAAAAAAAGCCGATACATGATCGGCTTCAGATGGTTGACAAAGGGCTAAAATATACTTGATTTTAGCCCTTATCAGTTTTTCTTTTATTCAGCATCAAGCGGTACAACTGCTTCATGGAATAGTTGATCTAATTCTGTTTGATGCTTCTGTTTGACTGCTTCATCCCAGCCAAATCGCTCTGCCATATAATCAACGACAGGCTGTGCATATTTTTTTGCCCAGTTGATATTAAATAGTAGGCTTCCTGTTCTTCTTAAGAAGAAATCGACAGGAGTGACAGCTAATTCTTCTTCAATTGCATAGACAAGCTCTGCGAGTACATACGCTGGAATGTTTCGTTTGTTTGCTTCACCTTGAAGCTGCTCTACACGCTTGAAGAGACTGCTGACGTTTGAGCCATATTTTTCGGCCAGTTTTTGAGCAATCGGTTCTGTTAGACCAACAGCTGCTCCTTCTGCTGTTTTCGCTTGGACAAAGGCAGCCATATTTTTAGATCCGCCTACGTGACCGCCTGAAATTGGCATATGCTTTGTTTTACATGGTCCAAAGTCTTTGCCTGTTTCTTCTTTCAGTCCATCACGTACAAGGTTTACAATGTGCTCAGCCATTTTGCGGTAGCCTGTTAATTTACCGCCAGCAATGGTGATTAAGCCTGAAGATGATGTCCATACTTCATCTTTACGAGAAATTTCTGAAGGGTCTTTGCCCTCTTCATGAATGAGTGGACGAAGACCAGCCCAGTTAGATTCAACATCGTTTTCTGTAATATTGAGATCAGGGAACATGTATTGAATCGCTTGGATGACATAGTCACGATCTGCTTTTGTCATACGCGGATGTTCCAGCTGTTTTTTGTACACTGTATCGGTTGTACCAACGTACGTTTTACCTTCTCTTGGAATCGCAAACACCATCCGTTTATCCGGTGTGTCAAAGTAGATCGCTTGTTTTAACGGGAAGACTGATTGGTCGAATACTAAGTGAATACCTTTTGTATGCTGTAAGTGCTTCCCTTCTTTTGAGTGATCCTTGTCTCTTAGCTGATCGACCCATGGACCTGTCGCATTGACGATTTTCTTCGCATATACATCATAGGTTTTCTGTGTCATGACATCTTCGATGACAACTCCGACCACTTTGCCTTTATCATAAATAAATTCTTTTACTTTCGCATAGTTGACCGCTTCTGCTCCGAATTTCACAGCCTCTTTCATCACTTCGATTGTGAGGCGTGCATCGTCCGTACGGTATTCAACATAATAGCCGCCGCCTTTTAAGCCGTCTTTTTTCACAAGCGGTTCTTTTGCAAGTGTTTCCTTTGCACTTAGCATGCTTCTGCGTTCATTATGCTTAACACCAGCTAAAAAGTCATACACTCTCAGCCCAATAGATGTTGAAAACTTACCGAATGTGCCGCCTTTATGCATCGGAAGAAGCATCCATTCTGGCGTTGTCACATGAGGACCGTTTTCATATACAATGGCACGCTCTTTACCGACCTCTGCGACCATTTTTACTTCAAATTGTTTTAAATAACGAAGTCCACCGTGCACTAGTTTCGTTGAGCGGCTAGATGTACCTGCTGCGAAATCCTGCATTTCTGCAAGACCGACGCGCATTCCTCGTGAAGCCGCATCAAGTGCTGTACCCGCGCCTGTAATACCCCCACCAATGATAAACACATCATATGGTTTTTTTGTCATTTCCTGCAGCATTTGTTCTCTTTCTAAGCTAGAAAAAGTCATCTCTTGTTCCTCCCATGTTGTACGGTAAAGAAAAAGAGACCGCAAACACCCAAAGCGTATTTCTACACTTCGGTGCCTGCGGTCTCTCCAGTTCTCCAACCGTTCTATTAACTTACTTGAAGTATACCATACTTTTGGTTTATTTGAAAGCTTGAGCTGCTTTTACAGCCTTTTTCCACCCGCTGTATAACGAGTCACGGCTGCCTTCTTCCATCTTAGGATCAAAGCGCTTGTCAAGGTTCCATTGTTTTGCAATGTCTGAACGGTCGTTCCAGAAGCCAACTGCTATTCCCGCAAGATAGGCCGCACCGAGTGCCGTCGTTTCATTAATTTCTGGACGCTCTACAGGCACATCCAGTAAATCACTTTGGAAGCCCATTAAGAAATCATTCTTTACAGCTCCGCCATCAACACGCAATGTTTTTAATGAAATGTTTGAATCCTTTTCCATCGCATCTAACACATCTTTCGTTTGATAAGCAAGTGATTCTAACGTTGCACGGACAAAGTGCTCTTTAGAAGTACCGCGTGTTAACCCGAATACAGCGCCTCTGACATCACTATCCCAATATGGTGTGCCTAGACCAACGAATGCCGGAACGACGTATACGCCATCTGTTGACTCAACGCGCTCTGCATAAGCTTCGCTGTCTTTCGAGTCTTTAAACATTCTGAGTCCATCACGCAGCCATTGAATCGCTGAGCCAGCAACGAAAATACTTCCTTCTAAAGCATATTCAACTTTGCCGTCAATGCCCCATGCAATCGTCGTTAATAAACCATGATCCGACTTAATGGCTTTTTCCCCTGTATTCATCAACATGAAACATCCTGTACCATATGTGTTCTTCGCCATTCCTTCTTCAAAGCAAGCCTGACCGAATAAAGCAGCCTGCTGATCTCCCGCCGCTCCTGCAATCGGAATATTTCTGCCAAAGAAGTGATAGTCTGTTGTTTCACCATAAATGTGTGAGGATGGTTTCACCTCTGGAAGCATAGAGGCTGGTACACCAAGAATATCTAGTAATTCTTCATCCCATTTCAGATCGTAAATGTTGAACATTAATGTTCTTGACGCATTAGAATAATCTGTGACGTGTGATTTACCGCCTGTCATCTTCCAAATCAGCCAAGTATCAATTGTACCAAACAGTAAGTCACCATTTTCTGCTTTCTCACGAGCACCTTCAACATTGTCTAAGATCCATTTTACCTTCGTACCTGAGAAATAAGCATCAATGAGAAGACCTGTTTTATTTCTAAATGTTTCATTGTGTCCTTGCTCTTTTAACTCTTCACAAATGCCAGACGTTTGTCTTGACTGCCAAACAATGGCATTGTAAATAGGTGCGCCTGTATGTTTATCCCAAACAACCGCTGTCTCACGCTGGTTCGTAATTCCGATACCAGCGATTTGATCTGCTTCAATTCCTGATTCAATTAAAGCAGTTGAAATGACTGATAGAACAGAGCTCCAAATTTCATTTGCATTGTGTTCTACCCAGCCTGGGTTCGGAAAGTATTGATTAAATTCCTTCTGAGCTGTATGTGCAATTTTGCCTTCTTGATCAAATAAGATCGCTCTTGTGCTTGTTGTCCCTTGATCTAATGCAAGAATATATTTTTCTTTTGTCATGATGTTTTCCTCCCCTTACATACTTTCATTTACAGCATTTGTTTGGTTTTTCGTAGAGACATAGAGTCCTAACAATACCACAATCAAAATAACGCTTACAATCCAAAAGGCTGGAGTGACGTTCGCTTTAAAGGCTGCATTGTAGAAAACACCGCCAAATGCGCCCCCTAAAATTGGACCAACGACTGGTACCCAAGCATACTTCCAGTTCGATGGGCCTTTCCCTGGAATCGGCAAGATCGCATGCGCGATTCTCGGACCTAAATCACGTGCAGGGTTAATTGCATAACCCGTTGTTCCACCTAAAGAAAGTCCAATTGCAACAATTAAGAAACCAACAATCAGCGGATTGACTCCGTCTGCAAATTTATTTGCACCAATCGCTAAGATTCCTAGAACCAATACAAATGTACCGATGACTTCACTAAGTACGTTTGCAAAAGTATGCGGAATCGCAGGACCAGTTGAGAATACACCTAGTTTTGCACCTGGATCATCTGTTGCTTTCCAGTGCGGTAAGTAATGTAAAAAGACAATAGTAGCCCCTATTAATGCGCCAAGCATTTGACCAACAATATACATTGGAACATCAGCCCAAGGAAAACTTCCTTCTAGTGCAAGCCCAATGGTGAGTGCGGGATTTAAATGCGCTCCGCTGATTCCACCAGTTGCATATGCTGCAATGGCTACTGCAAATCCCCATCCGAAAGCGATTACAATCCAACCGGATTGATATGCGAGTGATTTCTTTAAATTAACTGCCGCACACACGCCGCCTCCAAAAATAATGAGTAGCATTGTACCTACGACTTCTCCCCAAAATGGTGTCATGAAAAATTCCTCCTCTGGTTCAGTTGCCATCCCCTATGAATGTGTAGAAAAGATAAAGAAAAAGATCCACAACAAACATACTTTACATCAGGGTCATTTGTCACCTAGTAAAGCGTTGTTGTGGATCTCCGTTTCTCCATCACATGATATTAACTTAGTGCTATAGTATCAGAGGATGAAAACGTTGTCAATAAATATTCACATTTTATATTGTCAGTTTTGGAACGCTTTCCAAAGGGTGGTATTTGAGGTCGTCACAGCTGTAGCCCCTGCTTCAAGCGCTCTTTCTACATCTTCTTTTGTACGGATAAATCCGCCTGCAAAAATCGGGATCCCAGCTCGCTCACGCACTTCTGTTATTAAATCTGGCACGACGCCTGGCAATACTTCAATAAAATCCGGACGATGTTTCCCAACGAACTCCATGCTTTTTTCCATAGCACTCGTATCAAGTAAAAACATTCGCTGAATGGCATATACCTTTTTTTGCTTGGCTTTTACTATGACAGAAGACCTAGTAGAAATAATTCCTGCTGGCTTCATTTCTTGACAAATAAATTCCGTTCCATACTCATCATGTTTAATCCCGTGAATGAGATCGACATGGACAAACATTTTTTTGTGATGAGCATTTGCCTCATTCATGATGCCTTTAAGCCGGCCTAAGTGAACATCAAGTAAAACACCATATGTAAATGGACTTTTTAAAAATTCCTCAAATTGCTTCATATTGCGAACAGCAGGTAAAATGGGTTGATCATGAAAACTCATAAGCGATCTCCTTCAAAAGTGTATTGAATCAGTCTTCTCCTAACAGTAATAGAAACTCTTCTATTTTTCAATACACGTAGTGTGCCCAATACCTCTTTCATCTCACATCATCTTCCTATAACTAACTCAAAATGATGAAAATCAAACTTTTATTCCATAAAAAAAAGCAGAGAAGTCTCTGCTATAGCTGTGCCATGCTTTCTTTTAAAGTATTGATGATAAATGAGGCGTCATCATCTGTTATATTCAGCGGCGGTGCAAGCTGGGCAACGTTATTAAAGCCGGCCACTGTATCCCCATTTTTCCCGATAATCAGCCCCCGTTTTTTACATTCAGCAATCAATTGACCAACGACATGAGGTTCAGCTGGTTTCTTGGTTTGTTGATCTTGAACAAGCTCAATGCCAAACAGCAAACCTTTTCCTCTGACATCTCCGACAAATGGGTGTTCTTTTAACTCTTGCAAACGTTCAAGCATATCTCGGCCGAGCGTCTCGGACCGATCCACTAATTGCTCGTTTTCCATTATCTCTAGGTTGGCAAGTGCCACCGCACAGGAAGCAGGATGACCGCCAAATGTATTCACATGGCGCAGTCTGTCATACGTATCTTCTCCTGCATAGGCTTCATAGATTTCTCGTTTCACACACGTTGCAGAAAGCGGTAAATAGCCGCTTGTGATCCCTTTTGCCATAGTGATAATATCCGGCTTTACTTCCTCATGCATAAAACCAAACCGCTTCCCTGTCCGGCCAAATCCGCAGATGACTTCATCTACAATGAGAAGCGCTCCATGGGATTCACAGATGTCTTTGACCTTCTTCAAATACCCTTTTGGCGGCATTAGGATACCTCCGCCTGTAATGATCGGCTCCATAATGACCCCAGCTATCGTCTCACTTAGTTCCCACGTCATGGCTTGATCTATTGCTGCAGCACTTGCCAGATTCTCTTGATCCTCAGGATGACGATACATATCAGGCGGCGCGACATGAATAAAGCCTTGACCTAATGGTTCATATTTATATTTACGCTGCGCTTGACCGGTTGCAGCAAGAGCTGCTGCTGTATTGCCGTGATACGATCGATACCGTGAGATGAACTTTGTCCTTGTACTCTCTCCTTTTTGCGCATGATATTGTTTGGCCATTTTAAATGCGGCTTCATTGGCTTCAGAACCGCTGTTAGAAAAGAAGATGACATAATCCCCGCCAAGCCACTCATTTAGCTTTTCAGCCAGCTGAATCGCCGGCACATGACTTTGTGTAAGCGGATAGTAAGGCATTGTCTTTAATTGCTTATACGCCGCTTCTGCAAGCTCTTTCCTGCCATATCCGACATTGACACACCAAAGACCTGACATCCCGTCTAAATAGCGATTCCCATGAATATCTGTCACCCATGCGCCTTCTGCCTCGTGAATGACCATACTTTCATTTTCCTTGTTTGTCCCTTTCATATGGTGCCAGATCAACTGATCATCTTTTGCCTGAAGATTTTGAGCCTGCTCATGTATTTTCATCTTCCCGCCTCCATGTATCCGTTTTCATCATTAAAGAAGCTTAGACCAGTTCAGCAGCACATTGCCTCTCCATTCATGATATGGATGAAACGTGAGGCTTATGAAACTGGCACTAGTACGCCTGTAAAAGAGAACCAATCGTTACTCTCATTATAAAAAAGGGGTCAGGCCGAATACATTAGACAGATCGTCAACTGATTGAACACCATCATAAGACACTTTTCTTGATACCTTGGCAAAACCGCTAACGTCGATTTCCTTGCAGGAATTCATAAGCAAGGATCGCAAATTCAAGCGCCTGTCGTTTCGGCGCCTGCATCATATCCTCACCAAGCAAGGCATGCAATTTATCCAGTCTATGATAAAGGGTTTGCCTGACAATATAAAGCTGGCTTGCGGTTTCTTTTTTAGAGCCATTTGTCTGTAAAAAGATATTCAGCGTTTGATAGAGTCTTCCGCTATTTTGATTATCGTATACAATCACGGGCTCTAAATACTCTTTCACCATACATTCAAGCAGACCGCTTTCCTTCATCATCGGCATGAGACGGAGCATATGGAGATCTTGGTAAAATGGGCTTTCCACCCGCTGAGGCATCACTTTTTTTAAATACAGCACTTCTTTGGCTGCTTGAAAGCTTTTTCTCATGAGCTGAAACTTTTCACAATATTGACCGATACCAAAATTGATCTCGGTTCCTCGGGGCTGCTCTCGGTTATACAATTGTTTGATGTCGTTTGCAGCCTTTTCTGCACGCGCTTTCCAATCCTCTTTCTTTCTCGTGTTTAATAAAATAAACAAGGTTTGTTCTTGATGCTCATATGCAATCAGATGGAAACCCGCACGCTGAAAAATGGAACGGCAAGAGACAAGAAAGTAAAGATTCCCTGCGATTTCTTCCATTTGATGATGCTTTTGAAAGAGCAAGACTACGCAGCCAGTTGGCTTTTTCACCCCTTCTGTTTCTTCAAGGTGCTCTATGATCTCTTGTTCTGTATGCTCTTCTTGAAACCATTTTTGCAGCCATTCATTTTCTTTTGTCTTTTTCAGCTCTTCTGTATAAAGCTCTCTTAATGTTTGCTGGGCTAGAGCATTCGCTCCTTTATCCATGACTAGCAGTTCGAATTCTGAGAGCGTGTCTGCTTGATGAATGAGCACAAGATCTGCAAATGTTTGTTTGAGCGCAAGCACTTGTTTTTGTGTCACTTCGTATCCTTTTGGCACGGAAGCAAACTGCAAATAATTCATGACCAGTTCTTCGGTTTGTTTGGAAGAATCACATAAAATAATCGGCTCGCCCTGAACAGGAATGAGTAAAAGAATCCCCCTAACGTGCTGATACACTTGATCCAAAATATCCATCTGCGGATGCGGGGTCAGTAAAAGCTCATTTAGCTTTGATGATAGTGCTTCTAAATCAGCCATCATTTGATACTGACGCTCGATCATCATCGTATGAAGATGCTGCGTGATGTTGACGAACTTCACTTCTTTTGTAAACAGAATAAGCGGAAAATCTCTCTCTTCTGCATAAGTCAGTAATTCTTCCGGCACTTCAAATCTTAGCGGAACAAATTCAATACACAAGCCGGCCGCCCCTGAATCAATCAATTGGCGTAAAAACGCTTGAAACACATCCAGTTGATCATGGAAGCCTGCGGCTGTCGTTAAGATCAGCTCGCCTCCATTTAACAAATCCTCTACATCAGGCACTTCTAACACATGTATCCATTTGACCTGCCGAAACAACCCTTTTTCCCCTGCTAACACTTTTGCATGTGCAAAATGTTTCGTTTTCAACACGTCACTCACTTGGAAATGAACATCTACATTCATTCATATGTCCCCCTTTGTTTGCCACCTATCCCCTATCCCAGAGGGTGCATGGATAAAATCCATAATAAAACTGGTAATGTCACAATACTTAAGATGGTACTGAGAAATGTCGTGCTTGAGACAAACTCAGGCTTCGTTCGAAATTGTACTGCCATCAGCGTGGTATTTGCTGCTGTCGGCATGGCTGCCACTAAAATCATAATTTGTTTCACCATATCATCTACCGGTAAAATAAGCGTAAAGCCAAATGCGATGAGTGGGGAGATAAACAGTTTCAGCAAAACTGCATAAGAAATATTGCGATAATCTACTTGCTTAAAAGAGATCACAGCAAGCTGCATGCCTAAAATAAGCATAATCGTCGGTATGGCAGCATTCCCCACAAGCTGAATACCCGTCATCAGCTCTTTAGGTAATGAAAGGTCAATCAGCTGAAATAATAGACCGATGAACGCCCCGTAAGCAACTGGCATACGCAGCACTTTTTTCAAAACGACCTTTCCGTCTCCCGCATCCTCACCGCCCTTTGCTGCATAATACATGCCGATTGTACTCATGACAAGCTGCTGCAGCACCATCAACACGATGGCAATATCCAAACCTGCTGCTCCGAAGACAAGCAGCACAACAGGCGTACCATAATTTCCATTGTTCATAAAAGTTGACGACAGAATCATGGCGCAATACGTTTCATTCGAATACCCATAAATACGAGATAAAATAAAGACACATAAAATAAGTGCAAGACAAAGCCCGACAACAAAAATGGATAAATACACATAGTCCATCGACACTTTGTTTTGATAAAAGGTTTCAAACGCAAGAAATGGTGACATTAAATATAAAGACATTGATGAGAGTGTATGTATGTCAAAACCAATCGCCTTCTGCCCGATATACCCGATCAGGAATATGCCGAACACTGGCAGTAAGACAAGTAAAAACTCCATGCTGCACCTACTTTTCTCTAGTTGTATTCCAGATTCCTTCTGCTCCTCATTATCATACCACTGATAAACAATAAAAAAGAAGCACCCTTATGAAAGGCTGCTTCTTTCCTCATCCATATAAAACACTTCCCACAAATGACCATCTAGATCCTGAAAGCTCCATCCATACATAAACTCATGGTCCTGCTTTTCCTTAAACGGTGAACCGCCTGCCGCTATTGACTGCTCAACAAGCTCATCGACCTCTTCTCTTGAATGAACGCGCATAGAGATTATCACCTCTGATGCTTTTTTTGCATCCACTAATTGTTTCTCTGAAATGGACTGAAAATGCCTAAGAGATAACAGCATGACAGTGATCGCATCATCAATGACCATACAGGCCGCCTGATCATTCGTGAACTGCTGCTCAAATTCAAAGCCCAGCTGCTCAAAAAAAGCGATAGATTCCTTCACATGATTTACCGGCAAATTGATATACAGATGTTTAGATTGTCGCCCCATGTTCCTCTCCTTCTTGAACACATAATCTCCTTTCAGTATATTCAGCTTTTTCTCCAGCATCCCTTTGGCCATTGAAAAAATCTGATGTCATCAAAAAGAAGCGCCTCAACAATAGGCGCTTCCTTCATTATTTCTTATATTCAATATGGTACACGTCTCTTCTTCGGTCTTTCAGCTGACGTACAGTCCCATCTTGTCTTTGTCTTCTTAAAATTTCTAAATCGACATCACCTACGACGACCATCTCAATGTTTGGGTTACACTCTCCTACAATCCCATCTCTTGCAAATTCAAAGTCTGATGGGGCGAAAATAGCCGATTGTGCATATTGAACATCCATATTTTCAGTTTGCGGAAGGTTGCCAACTGTTCCAGAGATGACGGTATAAATCTGGTTTTCAACCGCTCTCGCTTGTGCACAGTAACGTACCCTTAAATAGCCTTGGCGGTCTTCTGTACAAAACGGAGTAAAAATAATTTTCGCTCCTTTATCAGCTGCGATCCGTGCAAGCTCAGGAAATTCAATATCGTAGCAAATTTGGATCGCAATTTTGCCGCAATCCGTATCAAATACCCTGACTTGATCACCAGCTGAAATCCCCCACCATTTTCTTTCGTTCGGCGTGATATGAAGCTTATATTGCTTTTCAATCGTTCCATTACGTCTAAATAAATAGGCGATATTGTAGATTTTCCCTTCTTCTTCCACGAAGTGAGAACCGCCAATGATATTAATGTTATATTTCACAGAAAGGTCTGTGAACAAATTAATGTAGTCCTCTGTATATTCCGTAATTCGCTGCACAGCAAGACTTGGTGACCGCTCTTCTAAATAAGACATGAGCTGCGTCGTGAAAATTTCTGGGAATACGGCAAAGTCAGCTGATGCATCTGATGCGACATCCACATAATACTCGACCTGATTCATAAATTCTTCAAAGGAATGAATTTGTTTCATTGCATATTGAATCACACAAATTCGAACAGGGAATGCCGATTTATAGTACCTTTTCGATTGCGGGCGATAATCGACATTGTTCCATTCCATTAACGTTGCATATGTGCTGGATGCTTTATCATCTGGCAAGTAATTCGGATTGATCCGCATAAGACTAAATTCATTTAACAACTGAAAAGATAAAACGGGATCATAGATTTGATGAAGCATGACCTGCTCCACATACTGGCGAGGCGTCATTTCCTCTTGGTATTTATGATAGTTCGGAATGCGTCCGCCAATGATGATGCTTTTTAAATTTAATCTTCTTGCTAAATCTTTTCTCGCTTCATACAAACGATGTCCAATTTTCATTCTTCGGTACTCAGGACTCACCATCACTTCGATTCCGTACATATTCATCCCATCTGGATTATGGTTTGTGATGTACCCATCATCTGTAATGTCCTGCCACGTGTGGCGATCATCGTATTCATCAAAGTTAATTAATAAACTTGAACAAGAGCCAATGATTTCCCCCTCGAATTCAGCACAAAACTGCCCTTCTGGGAAATGCTCAAGATGGCTTTCAAGATGCTCTCGTTTCCAAGGATCCATGCCTGGAAAGCATACTTCTTGCAAGGCAATGATTCGGTCAATATCCTCTTCCCGAATATTACGGATCACCATTCTTTTTTCAAATCGTGTTAAGTCTAGTTTTTCTGCCATGATGTTTTTGCCCCCTTACTGATCCTCTTTTTCAAGCTGATGGAATAGCTGGAGCAATTCGATTTCAGCCATGGATTCTAATCTGACATCATATTCTTCAAATTGCAGCGTGCTCGTCACTTTGTTTGGAACGATCACACATTTCATACCTGCTCGTTTGGCAGCTACTGATCCATTCACAGAATCCTCAAATGCCACGCAATCTTTTGGCTCGACTCCTAAGCAGCGTGCGGTTTGCAAATAGAGCTCTGGATTTGGTTTCACTTCTTCCACATCATCTGACGTGCGGATACATTCAAAGTAGTCGAAAAGACCAATCTGCTTCAGGTGATCAGACACCCATTTATAGTCTGAGCTGGAAGCAAGTCCAATCTTGATCCCGAGCTCCTTTGCTGCCTCTAAATAAGCTTCTACGCCAGGTCTTGCTGATTCGTCCTTCATTCTTTGTTGGAACCGAGAACGCCGATCTGCTGTAAGTGTCTCATGATCCAGCGTCTTCCCTAGCTGCTTTTCCAAATATTCAAATGGCTTAAAGCCTGCCTGCGTACCAATGACCTTGCCCCATACAGAAAGAGGCAGATCTGATTCATGCTCCGCAAACATTTCTTGTAAAACCTCATATTCATGTGTTTCTGTATCTAAAATTAATCCGTCGAAATCAAATATAATCGCCTTTACCAACGAGGCCACTCCTTTTTTTTACAAAAGTCTTAAACATATACACAATGCTATCATATCGTGAATAAAATTGACTTTCAAAGATGAATGTCTGTTAAAATGATTATGTATAAAAGGAGCCTGCATCGTTTGTCAGGCTCCTATCCGTGTTCGGTTCATTCTGCAAGAGATCCAAGCGCTCCGATTCGTGGAGAAATAGGCGATGTTGAAAAAGAGCGGGTTTGGTATTACAGATCTTAAAGGTTTCTCCGTTCCCTTAAAAATAGTATGTGCGAGCGCCTTGTAAGTTAACAAGGAAGTTCACACCATCTTTTACGCATTTTGAAGGTGACGGCTAGCAAAATCGTCTAGATCAAAAGGAAAAGAAAAGCCGCAGGCATTGACCTGCTCACGGTTTCGCTCGAATAGCTCACGATCTCGTTTGGTGAGATGTCGTTTCGGTTTTACAATAATGGTATGTAATAGCTGAAGTCCCGATAAAATACGAAAAGCATCATCCATCGTTCCGTTATATACACCATCAATAAAGGTAAGGGAGCGATTTTTTTGACGCATATCCCGCTGTTGTCCATTGACAGCATGAGAAAGAAGATCTTCAATATCCTTTGATATTTCTTCAATTGCCTGCTCTTGCAGGTCTGTAGCAGCTTTCATTAATCTCACGTGACATCTACCTCTCTGTCGTTATTTCTCCATTCAGAATAGCACAGAAAAAAAGGCATTCGCCAAGGTAAGTGTTTCCTATATATACCCATAGAGAGGAACGGATATCATGATCATAAAAGGACACACGCTCTCGCTAAAAGTAGACGAGCAATATCATCATACTTCACTCAGTCATTTTTTAAAGACAGCCGTATCTGCATCAAAACCGATTATTCATTTTTGGATGGAGAATCAAAAGGTTCGTTTAAATCAAAAGCCTGCCCATCATGCGGCTAAAGTCAGTCAAGGCGATCAAATCATCATTGATTTATTTGAAACAGAAGAAAGTGATGTGACACCGGAATACGGTGAATTAGAGGTACTCTTCGAAGACGAGCATTTATTAATTGTACAAAAACCTGCCGGACGACCAACTCATCCGAATGAACAAGGACAAACTGGCACACTGGCAAATCTTGTAGCATTTCATTTCCAAGCAAATGGAGAAGAAAAGCGGGTAAGACATATCCACAGGCTAGATCAAGACACAAGCGGAACCGTCATTTTTGCAAAGCATAGATTAGCTCATACGGCTCTTGATCAAATGCTTTCTAAAAAAACAATTAAACGCACATATATCGCCATTGCAGAGGGACTTTTCAAAAAGAAGAAAGGCACCATCGATGCAGCGATCGGCCGTGACAAACACCATGCGGTCAGACAAAGAATCTCCCCTACAGGGCAAAAAGCTGTGACTCATTTTCAGGTCATGGACAAGAATAAACGTCTGCAACTAACAGCGGTTAAACTACAACTAGAGACGGGTAGAACGCATCAAATTCGTGTCCACCTTAGCAGTCTCGGGCACCCACTAGCTGGAGATACGTTATATGACGGAGTTCGTGAATATATCAACAGGTGTGCTCTTCACGCCAAGCAAGTTGACATGGAACATCCTTTTACAGGTGAGCATCTGATCATAGAAGCTCCTTTACCACCTGATATGGACCAACTCATGAGTCAAATCATCCATTAACAAAAGAGCCTGCGTAAGAATGCAGGCTCTCAGATTGTTGACAAAGGGCTAAAATGATCTTGATTTTAGCCCTTTGTCTCTTTTTCTTTATTTAGACACTCTTTTTGCATACATAATATACCGCTCTGGCGCATTACCGACGAAATGAAAAGGATAGCATGTGGTTAATATCAGCTCTTCCTTTTCATTTTGCAACGTAATGATGGATGTATCATGCTGATCAACAATTTTCGTATGTGTGATTTCATATATAAATTCACCATACGGCACAGTGATTTTCAGCTGATCTCCAATATCTAGTTCGCCTGTCCGGCGAAACACCGTGTCACGGTGACCAGAAAGGACAATCTGTCCATTTTGATCCGGATAATAACTGTCTTTGTAGTGTCCTACTCCCTTTGCAAGATCATCCGCATCTGTCCCTTCGACAATGGGAAGGTCTGCTTTTAATTTTGGAATCGTCAGGATGCCAGAGGCTTTCCCTATTTCAGGAGCAAACTGCTTCTTGGTCATCCCTTGATCGGTCGCCACGACTTTCTTCGCTTCGTCTAATGATTGGGCTGTTTGAAGATGAGTCGATGCGATTTGCCATATCCCCCAGCCGAGTAGCACAATCCCGGCTGTCATCACAATCAGTGCAAGCCATTTTTTCATGCTTAAACTCCTTTGCCTGTTACATTTCTCTTAGATGATACGCTTTTTAGCTTGCTGCTTTTTCTTCTTGTTTTGCTTTTTGAATTCGTCCCTCTTTTTGATACACAATGGAAGCTCCCTCAAAGCTTTTCACAAAATCGACAGTAGCTTCTAAGTCTTCTGGGCCAGTTTCAGGGTTTTGTCCAAGCCTGCCTATTGGTGCATATTTACTGCCAGTTGCTGTTGCCATGAAGTTATTCACAGTGAGTGTATACGTTTGATCGAAAGCTACGGCTGAACCATTTGGCAGCTTCAAGTCGACTACTTTATATGTTACAGGATCATAGGAATATGAAAAGCCTGAAATGCTATAATCTGGTCCAAATTGTGGAGAAATTTGTGCTTCTATGATTTCTACTAAGTCTTTTCCCTTGATCTTTAGTTTGACTAAAACGTTGCCAAATGGCTGAATATTAAAGAGATCTCCCCACGTTATCGGCCCTTTTTCAAGGTTTTGCCTAATGCCGCCTCCATTCATCATGGCAAAGTCACTTTTCATTGAATATCTCATACCATCCGCAATCAAATTACCGAGCGGCGTGTCTCCATCATTTGAATAGCCACCTTCCATTTTGACCCCGGCTTCTCCAACAACCTCACTAATAATCGGCTCCACTTCTTTCCCGTAATGAGCCAAGATGTCTGCCGCTTCCTTGTCCATTTCTATACCGGCCTGATCTACATACTGGATATTTGCACTCTTTTTGACGATATCCTTCGTTTTACGGTCAAGTGTCACATTGACTTCGCCAATCGCCTTCCCGTATTCAAAGGCTTGCACAATTAATTTTCCATTGACCTCTCCATTGACCACTTCGTGATTATGTCCTGCAAAGATGACATCAATTTCATCATCACCTTCTTTGGCAAGCTTTGCACTCTCTCCAGTGATGGTATCTCCATTTTGAGAGGCTGTCATATGAGCTAAAACCGCTATAGCTTTCACTCCTTTTTGCTTTAATTCCTTCGTGGCTTCATTGACGGCTTTGACTTCATCTGTAAACTGAATGTCTTTAATTCCTTCCGGCATGACCATTCCTGCCGCTGACTTGGTCACAACGCCGATAAATGCGACTGGGATTCCTTCGACATCAATGATTTCATAAGCTGGTAAAAGCGGTTTTCCAGTATCCTTGTATTCACAGTTCGCACAAACGAGCGGAAAGTTCTGTCCGTCATACCCCTTTGTACCTTTAGGATGATCTCCACCATTTAAGATACGCAATAGCTCGTCTACCCCTTCATCGAATTCATGGTTGCCGACCGTGCCGACATCAAAGCCAATGTTCTCCATGAGTTCAACGGTAGGTTCATCTTGCAGAAGAGAAGATATTGGAGAGCTCCCGCCAATCATATCTCCAGCATGGACCGTAATCGTATTTTTGTGCGCTGCTTGTTTTTGCTTCATATAGGCCGCGACATAATCCATTCGTCCATACATGCCTTTATTGCCATCACCTTTTAGATCTAGCTCGTATTCCTGATCAATTTTACCGTGTAAATCATTCATACTTAAAATCGTTAATGGCACTTCTCCCGCTTCCTTTACCGGCTCGTAACCAGCCTGCTCTGCTTCTTCTTTGGAAGCAAAAAAGATCCGTTTATCCACATCGACTTCTTTCCATTTGTCAGGGGACACGTAGGTTTTGACAGATGAGTCACCAACATAGCGTGTCAGTCCTTTTTTCTGTTCACGTGCTCTAAATTCAAATGGCTGTTCCAGCAGAGGATCCGTTTCGTTCCATATGCCAAGCCCTTTTTCCTTTGCTTCTTTTACTGCATTTTGAAACGTATGATAGTCCTTTTCATCTCCAACTGGCCAGATGAAATAAGTAGGGGCATATCCTTTTTTCACAAGCTCTAGATTTGTATTTAACCCTTTTTTGGTTTTTACTTGAGCTAAAAGACGTCCATAGTGATCCTTCGCTTCAGGACCAATCTTTAATGTGACTTGGTCACCACTCGAAAGAAGTGTTTTTAAATAGTCAGTCGCTTGCTGTCCAAACCGCAATTGGTTTTTGTCTAATTCACTTTTTGGCTGATGATAGGTTTCCGGCGTGTCCATATTTACAAAACGTACCTTTGTTGTACCTAGAACGGGCTTCTTTAGATGAATCGTATCTCCATCCACCACACGGTCAACCGTTGCTTTGTATTCTTTCTTCATCTTTGGCGGCTTTGGCTGGCGTTTCAGCAGGTTGATATCATCCTTATGTCTTGGAAGCACCTGCAACGTATCATACCTGCTTAACACCCCTGTAAACTCGTACCATTTCCCTGTCTTTACTTTATCAATTGCATTCGTATCGACCATCACTCTCAGAGTGGTGCTGTGATATTTTTTATCAATGATCACCACATTGTATCCACCGCCAGCCGGCTGTTCTGGTTTTGTCTCTACATAGCCTTTGACCTTTACTAGTCTTCCTTCATGTTTATCTGCTTGGTCCGTTTCTAACTGCTTCACAGACACTCGCTTCGCCTTTGGCAAGGTTTGGTTCACAGCATCTATCTTCAGACTGCCTTGATCTGGCACAATTTCAATCAGTCCTTTATAAGTTGTGATTTTACCAGTCACTGTCACCTTCATACCTGCTTTTAGTTCCGGGAACTGATTGAACTGGGCTGAATAAACATTAATTCCAGCTGATTTGTCTTGAATGTATGTGGACAGTTTTCCATTGCCTATAGCTGATTGATCTGCTGTCACAATGCCGCTCACTGTCACAGTCTCTCCTATGAGCTGACGAGCTTTTTTAATCTGAACAATCTTATTTTGTTTCCACACCATTTCTTTCTTTTCCGATGCACTGACCTCGCTCCTTGCGGACATGCCAGGCAATAAGGACTGCAAACTAAAGATCACCAAAACCAAACAACAAATCATTCGAATAGATAGCATTCGTTTCATTAGACCTCTCCCCTTTGCGCTTCATCTCTCATAGTGTACAAAGTAAATATTGATGTTGAATGGATTTCATGTAAAACTTGTTTTTTTTAACTCATCGGAAAGGTAATAATCACTCGTGTTCCCTCAAAGTTTTTGCTTTCAAAACGAATGTTGCCGCCATGGCTTTCGATGATTTTAATGGTCATCATTAAACCAAGACCTGTCCCCTTTTCTTTTGTTGTATAAAATGGTTCACCGAGTTTCCCTATTTCGTCCTCTGGTATTCCCTTTCCTTGGTCTTCAAAAATCAACATCATCTGATGATCTTTCATGAGAGAGGTCACCTTGATGACACCTGTCACACCATCCATCGCTTCTATTCCGTTTTTTAGGATGTTTAAGAAGACTTGTTTCAGTTCATTCGGAATGCCTTGAATGTTAGGGAGCGATGGAGACAGCTTTTTCTGAATGGACACGCCTTTTAAGACCGCCTGAGATTCAACAACCATGATCACTTCTTCGAGCAGAAGATTGACATGTACCGATTCAAATTTCACCGATTTGCTTCTCGAAAGAACGAGAAATTCATTAATAATCGACTCGAGCCGATTAAACTCAGACATCATCACATCTGCATAACCTTTCTGATACTTTTTACTTTGAATCATCAGCTGTAAAAACCCTTTTAATGAGGTCAGCGGGTTCCGTATCTCATGAGCGATACCTGCTGCAAGCTGTCCTACTGCTGACAGCATCTCTGATTTCATCAGCATCTTCTCTGACTGCTTTTGATTGGTAATATCCTCTGAAATCCGCATGACGGTTGACTGCATTTTGTCAGGGTCATCAATTCGATGTAAAGAGACTCTCTCCCATCGTTCACGTCCACATAAATCTTGAAAGTACAACTCACCTGTCCAGCTACCTTCTCTTAAACAAACCTTCCATTGTTTCTCTAAATCATCACATTGACATAGTGAATGATAGACGGAAAAAATATCTTTGCCGATCAGGTCATATTCATGCTGCTGGACAAACTGACAGAAACGCTGGTTCACACATTGAATGACCCCTTCCTCAGTTGCCACAACAATATGAATATGGCTGTTATCAAGTGCCGTCACCGCTAGATGAAGCGACTGCTTAATTTTCGTTACTTCAGTCATTTTCATCCAAGTCATCACCGCTCCTTCATGTTCTTCATCGAAGATGGGTGTGAGGTGAACCGTGAATTGCTCGCCTTCGTTCGTTTCAATTTCACGTTCGATCACGCGCCTTTCCGATATGACGGATTGGATATCATGATAGAGCGTTTCCTTCGTAAGCTTTTTAGCCATCGACTGAAAGGATTGCTGATGTCTGATTTTCGCTGAAGTAAATAAAGAGGCAGCTGTAGGAGTGTAATAGCGAATATTCATGTCCTTGTCCACAAACAGCGTTGCAAGCTCCGGCTTGACAGAGGGTTTGTAAAGTTCTTCTCTTGTCACCCTCAAATTGTTTATGATATTAATAAAATGCTCGTGCTTTTTCTCAAACTCCTCTAACTGCGCGTGTTTCTCTTTTAATTGAGCCCTTGCCTCCTGCTCCTTTTGTTTGACTTCATTGAGTTCATTTTCCAAATCGACAATACGCTGTTGATAGACTGAATTCTGATCTGACATCCCTACGTCCCTGCCGTTCTTTTGATTTTTTCCTCTCTCATTCATTCGAATGAGGATGACGTAAACTCCCTTAAAACGGCGGTCAAAACTTTTCACGGTAAAATCTGCATACTGCTTACTACCTTCATCTGAAATGAGAACATGTTGAAACACAACCTCTGTCTCGTCTGTCCACACCTTTTGAAAGGTTTGACTGAGCATCTCTTTCATATAATCAGGTGTCACATATTCACATGATTGACCTGACACTTCTGTATGATCTAAAAAAGAATACGCACCCTTTGATACTGCCAGGATTTTGTCACTATCATTGATGACTATACATGCATCATAATCCTTGCTTACTTCTTGCATATATTGTTCGGCTCGCGCTTTCAACTCGAAATCACGAGTGTCTGGTGTCCAAGAGACATGTGGTTTTGAAACGGTTGAATGGGTGTAAATGTTCCATTTTTCATTGAACAAATGAAACAAACGAGGGATATTGGGTACAGTTTCATTTGGCCCTAATATTAATATCCCTTCATCTTTTAAAGCATATTGGAATCGGGACAATACTCGTTTTTGTACTTCAGGCTGGAAGTACATCAGAACATTTCGGCAACTGATAAAATCGAGGTGGATAAAAGGTGAATCGATCAATAAATTATGAGGTGCAAAGACAATATGTTTTCTAAGCGACTGCTTCACAATAAAAGCGTCACCTTTCCTTTCGAAATATCGCGCCCGCCATTTTTCCGGCATCCTTGCCATAGACTCTACTGTGTAGAGACCTTTACTAGCTGTTTGAATGGCTTTCCGGTTAATATCTGTTGCAAATACTTGAAGTTCAATGGTCACTTGTCTTCGCTTCATTTCTTCTATAAATAAGATCGTAAAAGAATACGCTTCCTCTCCTGTCGAACATCCAGCTATCCAAATACGGCATCGAGATTTCCCGTTTTTCACCGCATTTTCAATGATCGATGGAATGATTTGATGTTCACATACATGAAAAGCCTCCATATCTCTAAAGAAAGATGTCATGCCGCTTAGAAGCTGTACGTGCAGAAGGTCAAGCTCATCGGGTTCTCTTTCTAATAAGTAGTCATACTCTGCTAACAATGAAATCCTTTTTTTGGCAACCTTCATTCGTTTTTGAATGACAGATAGCAACCTTTTCCTTTCATAGGTTGAAAAGGCAATGCCTTTATACATTTCAAGTCGTTCAATAATTCTCAGTAAAACAGGATCTGCCTCATCAATGTGCGGAACATTCATGATGTTGGAGATGTATGCCGCAAGGGTGGAAGGGTCCTTGAATGATTGTTGATACAAAGTATCAAAACCACTTTCTTCCTCACTGCACGATAAAGCTGTACCGCCCTGCTCAACCAACTGAAGCAAGCCACTTCCCACGCAATGACCTTTTTGAAAGAAAATTGCATAAGCCTCCTCCTTTTGAACGCTGGCAAGAGACTGAAAAAGCAAGTCCACAGAACAACCCATGCACGCCGGCAGCTGTTCTGATAGGTGCAGCCGCTGATCTTCTGTTAACGTCACTACCGCATGCTGTGGACAAAAATAAATCGTCTTCTTCATGACTTTCTCACCATGTTTAATCGTTTTTGCCCGGTAGCCAATCGGCAAAACAAGTGCTTCCAAATCAGTTATACAATCGCCTGTCACATGATTTTGCACAACAATAAAAGAGGCATTTAATTCATGTGGAAATGATTGAAAGAAAGCCTCAAGATGATGCTGTTCAAACGGCGAAACACCGATGCCAATCACTGGTGTCTGCACATGTTCGTCTTCTATCAAACGATTAATGATTTTGTCCTGCATCTGGTACCCCCATGTTCATTCGTCTGATACTTTTTTTCGACAAAAAGGAAGAAAACCCTCTAATTGTAAATAATGTTTTTTGCATGAAAGAAGGAAAACATCCTCACATTAAAACAGATTGTATAAATAGAAGGAGGAATCTCAAGTGCAAAACGATCAACAACCAATGTTTCAAGGGAGCACCCCCCAGCCTGAACTCAATCATGGCGGACATGAATTATTTGACTTACATGAAATTTTAGCCGGCACAATTAATATTTTGGATCAGTATATGATCCTACGGCAGTTTATTCAAGATCCTGCATTATCCGACATCTTGGATCGACAATACCAATTCGTCTTATCTCAGTACAATGTCACTGTAGATTGTTTTTCTACTGGACAAAAGCCTAGTGAAGAAACCGCTACTTATATGATGAAAGAACACACACAAGTGACATACGGGATCAAGCCTTCTCAGCCGAAGAAGCCGAATCAAACATTACAGGATGTCAAAGATTTGGGCATCACAGGGCATATGCTCAGCCTCGTCAAATCACATGCTGGATTACTTTCCATGTCAGCATTAGAAGTAACGAATCCAGTTGTCAGACGTGTGCTTGCTGCGCAAATCCCAAATTTTATCGAAATGGCGTATGAAATTTTTTTGTATCAAAACAAGCATGGCTACTATCAAGTCCCGCAGCTTTCCAGACAAGACATGACGGCCATGACATCCGCTTTTGCACCGCTTCAAGGGCAGGTTCAAATGCCGCCAAGCAAAGCGAATCAGCAAAAGCCTCTTCATTAAAAAAACGGCTGGCCATTTTCACTGGTCAGCCGTTTTTTCTTTGATATATCTTGTGAAAATAATCTTCAAAATCTGCGAGCCGTTGCCCTGTTGCCTGTTCAAAGCCTTTAGCAAATAGACCTGTTTTCGCCGTTTCGTGCATGATCTCATGTATGATATCTCGTCCGTAAAGCTGCACCAGCTCATAGATCATATAGTAGCTTTGTACATAAACATCTGTCTCATACGTCATCCGGGAGTCCTGCCAATCTTGATCAGAATGAAGAGACTGAAAGGGAATGACGTCGAACCGTTCAGACGTGGCATTTAACACGTCATAGGCCGTCCATTCTGCTGTTCCCTCATGGAACCAAAGGGGGAAGATCACCGGAGACACTTCGTAAGAATGAACTTTTTCATAGAAAACAAAGTGAGCATATTCATGAATCAATAATGTGTTGAAAAAGTATAAAGGCAGTGTCTCTTTCTTCAATAATGCTTCCCGTTTATCTGGATATAACCCTATCATTTGATCATGATCAGAATAAAAACCCGTAATATGCTTGATCCCAGCAAATTGCTCAATTGTTTCTTTATCATCAAAATAAATAATGTCTAAAGGTTTGTCAGTTTCATATTGAAACACTGACGCTGTCCTCTTCTTTGCCTGATCCACCGCCTCAATTGTCAAATCAACAAAAGCGTCCTCTTCCTCTGCATAGTATATTCTAATATGTTCATAGACTTGCTTATTGAGCCCCTCCGTTAAAATCGTTTTAGGAGAAGACTGCTGCTCTAAATATTGTCCTGTCAGTTGAAACGCAACATAAATCAAGTACGCGGTGAAAGCATAAAAAATGAGACCTGCTGCTATCATTCCGCCTACAAGCTTTTTATGAATCATTGACGGCTTGGCTTTCATTTGCTCCCCACCCGAATTCATCCTGCAGCCTCTTTCTCTTTCTATGAAGAAACAAAGATCAACAAGAGGTGATATATTTTTTACTTTATGCAGTCAGGTGCGCAAGGTGCGGTTCCAAACAAAAAAGCCGCATATGACATACGGCTTTTGTCGTAGCTATTTTGATTCAGGGAAGACACGTCTAACCGTTTCAGTAAATTCATCGAAAAATCCTGAGATGGGCTCTCCGCTTTTAATACGTTTTCCGTACCCTTCCATGCGATCGACAAAGTCTGGATTCGCAGATACATACACATTGTCGATTTGTTGATCTGTTGATTTCACTTTATCAGAAATTTTCTTCTTCAAATCATCTGTCACATTACCGCTTTTATCGCCTTCAAGCATAACGGCAACAAATGCATTCTTTCCTGTAACAAGTACGTTCGCTGTTTTTACTTCAGGCATGTTGGCTACAAGCTCTGACGCTTTGTCTGCCACTTTGACCTTCTGAGGTGTTTGAACATCTGGCTGATCCTGCCTCATGTTGTCATTCTTATATGTGACATTTTCATACTGTCGTTTCATTGTTCCTCTTCGCTCATCGCCCTGGTTGTTCATACCACATCCAGTGGTGATCAATGCTGGAACGAGTAGTAAAGATAGCATCCATTTCTTATTCATCATTTATTCCCTCCTTTTGCTCTTAGGTTTTTCATCCAGCCGACTTTTTATGCATACATCCTCTCTTTCAGTGAAATGAATTCATAATTCATCTTTGTTTGGTCATCCTAAACATGATGAAGAAGTATCATCACGATCAATTGGAGGGATTCGTTTGTTTAAAAAAAGAAAAGGCATGAGCACTGGCGCAATGATCGCAGTATCAACAGCCATCATTGCATTATTTTCCCCTGTTTTACGAAGAAGGCTGAAAAGCATGACGCAAATGAATATGTCTTCAATGATGAAGGGAAAAGATCAACAGCACCATGACTCGCCTCGACACGAGTCGCACGCACAGAAAGAATCAAAGGGCACTGCGGAAATCGGACAAATGATGAAGCAAGCATTCACTGCTGTACAGCCGAATCATACGAATCAACACCAATCAACATCAAGAAACCATCAGCCAAGAGAGTCCTATGCACAGTCTCTCCACATTGATGAAAGTGTCATGAATGTAATGGATGATGAATCAATTCAGCAAGTAATCAATGACATCGAGCACAAATAAGAAAACAGGAGCCTTCATGTATAGAGGCTCCTGTTTATTCTTCTGAAAAATGCTCTTTCACCATCACAGAGAAGAAAGGTAAAAAAGCGATTTCAACTGTTGTCATAAAATCACCATAAGCTTCTACTATGATCAAAAGCTCTTTATCGTCTTGATTGTCCTTTTTTATCTCTACCTGCTGCACGGTTTTAAAATCATAAATGCCTAAAATAGATCCATCTTTTTTTCGAACAGCCTTTAACGTAAATTCTTGACTTCCAAGGTACATCGTGACGACGAAGCGCTCGTCTTGATTCTCAAATCGAAATGTCAGGTTTTGATATTCAATCGGCATCCCTTTCTCGAACCTTTCATCAGGCTCCGTTTCAAAAAAGAAAGCAAGTCCGGTTCATCTGGGAAGCGTTTTCCATGCATGTGTTTCGATCCCCTCATAAGTGAAATTTTTATTAATTATCCTTTTTCCCCTTTTCTTTTGCAACAAATTTTAGTAATTTTAAAAAGGTGATTTAATTTTGCTAAGAGACCTCTTTATTAATTTAACAATTCTTGTCACTTTCCATTATTTATTTATGCTTGTGTTTAAAGAGAATTTTCTAAAGAAAGAAGATACCCTGCTCAGACAACTATGCAAAGGCATTCTTTCTGGGTTACTCGGTGTCCTCTTAATGTTCTTCTCTATCAAAGCTGGACCAGCTATCATCGATTTAAGACATATCCCCCTTATTTTAACGGCCTTTTACGGAGGCATTGCCCAAACCATCATTGCAGCCGTTGTTGTGATCATTGGTCGATTATTAATCGAAGCCAACATCGCTTCTTTCATCAATATTTTTTCCATGATGATCATTGCTACAGCTTCTTTTTTAATTGCTGAACGACATATGAATCATGTTGTAAAAATGCTTTTATCCATTACGATCGGTAATGTGATTGCCACAAGCCTGTTTATCATAATCGTGCATGAGACATCATTTGAACTGCATTTTACTTATTGGATGTTCTCATATATTGCAGGTTTGTTTAACTTTTACGTCATTGAACATCAAACAAAAGCATATCAGCTGTTGAATTTGTATAAATTCCAAGCTCATTATGACTTTTTAACAGGTGTTTTAAATAAACGGAAGTTCGATGAGGTCTTAAATGATGCTTTTTCGATGAAATTTAAGCAGCCTATCCATCAAATGTCCCTTATTTACATAGACATCGATTACTTCAAATCCATCAATGACCAATATGGACATCATGAGGGAGATATGGTTTTAAAAGAAGTCGGAAAAAGGCTGATCAAAAACACAAGAAGCTCTGATTATATTGGCAGGATCGGCGGCGAGGAATTTGCTGTCTTTCTACCAAATTGTACAGTTGAAAAAACATGGCAGATTGCAGAACGCTTACGGAGAAAAATAGCAGATCAGCCGATTTATTTACAAAATGGTATGTCCATTCATATTACAGTATCACTTGGGTGTGCATATTACTCTGGGACAAGTCCAGACATCAAACAATTACCGATTATAGCTGACCAGGAGCTCTATAAAGCGAAGCAGTCTGGCCGAAATCAAGTGAGCTTCTCAGGGAGAAAAAGAGGCCAATAAATATAGGCTTTTTCCTCAATTTGTTAGCGCTAATTATTTTTAAAAAAGTTTTCGTATAACAGTTGTTTTTTCCCGCAAACACTGGTAAAGTAAAGGTAATTATTTTTGTTCGTATCATCTTTAAGAAGAAAGTTTTGAAAGAGTTTTCGTCTTTGAAGTTTGTGTAAGAGCAAGAATAGTGAATTTAAGCGTTAAGATCGCTTTAGGAGGAAATTTCATGTTAGAAGGTAAAGTAAAATGGTTCAACTCTGAAAAAGGTTTCGGATTCATCGAAGTAGAAGGTCAAGACGATGTATTCGTTCACTTCTCTGCTATCCAAGGCGAAGGCTTCAAAACTTTAGAAGAAGGTCAAGCAGTTTCTTTCGAAATCGTTGAAGGTAACCGTGGACCACAAGCTGCTAACGTTAACAAAGCGTAATTTAAGAGCATCTGCTCTTTAGCACTTTATAGAGTGAAGGAAAACCGCTTGGCTTCTGCCGGCGGTTTTTTTGTGCCATAAAAAAGGAGAACCTGACGAGAGGTTCTCCTTTTTTATTTGTCCTTCTGCTTTAGCTTCTGCAAAGCAGATCGATACATATCATCATTCATTTTTGTCTCTGGTTTTTCTTCTTTGACAGGTGGTTCTGGCTGCTTAAACTTTTGAAGCGCCTGTCTATAGAAATCATCGCCAGACACTCGTTCATCCGTTTGAGAAGGCGTTGACGCTTCCTCTTTTACTTCAGGCTCTACAGGTCTCGCCGCAACTTCTGACTCGCTGCGGGGCACGTCAGGCTGATTGGGCACATCTTCGTTGATCTCTTTCTTCTCAACCGAAGCGTGTCTGACATTGAATGTTACTAATCCGATAATGACTAGAACAGCAGCTACTAACGCTACAATAATCGTCGCCAAAAGAACCCTCTCCTTATCGCTTAAATGACGCAGTGACTGATGCTACACGTCTTCCTAATGCTTTTCCGAGTTCAATGCCTTCTGTCGAAATCACTTCATCAGAATCAATCGGACATGTCACACCTGCTCCATAGTAAGAGCCGTATAAAGCATTCTCTGGCACATTTCCAGGAAGACCAACAACAAGCATTCCTTGATGGAACATTGGGGTAATCAAATTATGCATCGTCATTTCTAAACCGCCATGCGTTGTAGCAGTTGTACAGAAAACGGCACCGACTTTATCGATTAATTTTCCTTCTGCCCATAGGTAGCCAAGACGGTCAATCCATGTCTTTAATCCAGAACTAATGGTTCCAAAGTGACCAGGGCAGCCCCAAATGATCGCATCCATTTGATCGAGTTTGCGAATATCTGCATCTTTCACATGATCAACAAATACTTCAGCCTGCTCTGTTTCACCTGCACCCGCTGCAATTGCTTCTGCTAGTGCTTTTGTATGGTCACCTTCACTATCGTATACGACATAAATTTTCATGTACGGTCCCTCCACACTTATCTTGCATCTTGGTTTGCTTCCTTAGGTGCTGGAAGCAGTGTCATTTCTTGTTTTTTAATCTGCTGATCTTTTCGCTTTTTATCCTTACGTACATCACGCAGGAACAAGCTGAGAATAACACCAGCGGCACAGAATAACGTTACCCACATGTAAGCATCATTGATACCCATTACATTTGAATCAACCTGTGCTTTCGTAAAGAGCTGGGTGGATACATATTTTTGAGCAGCTTCAGCTGTCATACCCATATGATGCATCACATTCGACACAGCCGCTTGGAACGAATTCATAAAGAACGGGTCCGCTGTATTTGTTTGATCCGCCATATTCGAATAATGGAATGTTGTCCGATTCGTATAAATCGTTGTGATCAAACTCGTACCGATCGAACCGCTGATTTGTCTTAATGTATTAGACATCGCTGTACCATGGCTGTTTAAGTGCTGTGGTAATTGGTTCATCCCAGCTGTCATCACAGGCATCATAAGTAGTGACATACCAAATGCACGAACTGCATACATGAGCACAATGTGACTATATGATGTATCAATCGTCAGCCTTGTAAACTCGAATGTGGTGACAACGGTAATGAGCATCCCCACAATCGCAAGTGGACGAGGTCCAAATTTATCAAACAAAATCCCTGAAATCGGGGACATAATCAGCATCGCAAGTGCCCCTGGAAGCATTAATAGCCCGGATTGCAATGCCGTAAACCCAACAAGGTTCTGCAGATAAATTGGTAGTAAGAACATCCCAGTATATAAGGCAACTGTAATAATAATATTAATGACACTTGATAGTGAGAAAATACTGTATTTAAACACTCGGAAATCAAGCATCGGATTATCAGCTTTCAGCTGTTGGAAAATAAAGAGAATGATCGCAATCGCACCAACAATAATCGTCGATAAGACGATCGGGTCTGTCCAGCCATCACTTCCGGCTTCACTCACTCCGTATAGAAGCGAAGCAAAACCAACGATGGAAAGAATCGCACCAAGGCTGTCCAGCTTGATCTTTTTAGGCTCTACAATATTTCTAAACATAAAGAAAGCCGCGATAATGACAATTGCTCCGATTGGAACAAGTCCATAAAACATAATACGCCAAGAATAATGTTCAATAATGTAACCAGATAATGTTGGTCCTACCGCAGGAGCAAACATCATCGCAAGACCGAAAATCCCCATTCCTTTCCCTCTGTTTTCTGGAGGGAAAATAAAAAGGATTGTTGTCATCACGAGTGGCTGCAAGATACCGCCGCCGACTGCCTGAATCAACCGGCCGATGAGCATGGTCGAAAAGTTCGGGGCAATCCCGCAAATAAAAGTCCCTAAGGTAAACGAGATCATGGCTACTAGGAATAAGCTACGCTGTCCAAAGCGTGTGATTAAAAACGCAGATAACGGAATGAGCACACCGTTGACAAGCATATAACCGGTTGTAAGCCACTGAATCGTCGTTGCACTCACATTAAATTCAGTCATTAAATGGGGCATGGCTACGTTCAGAAGCGTTTGGTTCAAGATCGCGACGAACAAGCCGGCCATTAAAATGATCAGTAAAGACAAGGAGCCTGCTCCCTGTTTTGTTGCTGCAGGTTGATTTGCCATCTCAGACAACCTCCTTTCATTTTTTGATATCAATCATCATTAAGATGAAATTTTGACAGAAGCATTCATACCAGGAAGTACTTTGTCTGATGGATTTTTAATTGAAATTTTCACTGCTACTTTTTGTGTCACTTTTGTATAGTTACCACTTGAGTTTGTTGCTGGCAGCATGTTGAATGTTGAGTTTGTCGCATAACCAATTTGTTCAACTGTTCCTTCAAATGTTGTATCAGGATCACCATCTACCACGATGTCGACTTTGTCGCCTTTTTCAATGTTTTTAATATCTGTTTCTTTGATATTCGCTGTGATGTAAAGCTTACTTAAATCAATGGTTTCACCAAGAACTGTACCAGGCTGCACTTGTTGATTGTTTTGTACTTCTTTTTTGACTAATGTGCCATCAGCCACTGATTTAATGTTTGTTTTTGTTTCTCCTTCAACTTTTGCAACTGTGCTGTCTTTTTGCACTTCGTCACCTTCGTTGATATCCCAGCCTTTGATTTGTCCAGCTGCTGGTGCTGTGATTTGATACATATCACCTGTTACTTTTGCCTCGTCAGTTTTGACAAAATTTGTGCTTTCGTAATAGTAATAAGCACCTCCGGCAATAATGGCAAGAATTACAATAAGGCCAATAATGTTCGTTAGCAATAAACGCCCTCTGTTCATGTTTTGTTTCTCCTTTCATGTATAAAAATATAGTGTCATCTGCTTTAGCAAACTTAGAATGCCCATCATCTGACAGAATATGAAGCAAGCTCATAAAACTGTTATTTCTCCTTCATCTTCCCCGCATGAATAATGGTGTGCAGCCCATTTATACTTATTGTTCACTCATGAGCAAAGAGTAGAAAAAGAAGAAAAGACGATCGGCATCTTTTTTGAAAAACTTATATTTAACAAGATTAAATATTAATAAATGAAAATTGAAATGTCAAAGAGAAAGTTTTACTTTTTTTCTGGTGATCCCTTCCTTCTCCATACAAAAAACCCTTCAGCCCTTATACTGAAAGGTTTTTTCAAATGTGCTATTTATGAAAGAACTTCTTCCTGCTGAAAAAATTTTTTTAGGGCGAGAAAAACATCTGATTTTTGCTTCAAAATATAATGCTTAAATTTTTCATCCTGTATATGCTTATATGCTGACATTAAGGTAGAATGCCGGTTGTATTGATTCACTTCACCATAACAGAATAAATTAGCTTTTTTCATAATTTCAGAAACAAGCTTTACGCACCGTGCATTGTCTGAGGTCAAATTGTCCCCATCAGAAAAATGAAAAGGATAAATATTATATCGCGACGGCGGATAACGTTCGTCTATGAGCTCTAGCGCTTTTCGATAGACAGAGGAGCAAATCGTTCCCCCGCTCTCGCCGCGCGAGAAGAAATGCTCTTCATCGACAACCTTCGCCTCTGTATGATGGGCAATAAATTCAATATCGACCGTCTCATACTTTGTCCGTAAGAAACGTGTCATCCAAAAGAAAAAACTTCTCGCCATATATTTTTCCCAAAGCCCCATACTTCCGCTCGTATCCATCATTGCCAAAACGACGGCTTTCGACTCTGGTTTGGTCACTTCATTCCACGTCTTATATTTGATATCCTCTGGGTAGATTGGATAAAAGGAAGGGCTACCTGTCATTGCATTTCGTTTAAATGCTGAGAGCATCGTTCGTTTTTTATGAATATTCCCTGTTAACCCGGTTTTGCGAATATCATTAAACTCAATTTGTTCAACAATGATGTCGTCAAGCTCCTTTTGTTTAAGGTTTGGCAGCTCTAATTCCTGAAACAGTGCTTCCTCAAGATCCATTAATGAGACCTCTGCTTCGTAATAATCCTCTCCAGCCTGATCTCCTGCGCTCTGCCCCTTTCCTTGCCCTTGCTTACTGTCTGATCCATCACGTGCGACAATATCGCCTACCTCGCTATCTCCATCGCCTTGACCCACATGCTTATTTTTATCGTAGTTGTACCGAATTTTATATTCATCTAACGAACGAATTGGAATTTTAACAACATCTTTTCCATTAGACATGATAATGCTTTCTTCTGTGACAAGATCCGGCAAATTGTTTTTAATCGCTTCTTTGACTTTTTTCTGATGACGCTGCTGGTCGTCATAGCCTTTTCGATGGAGGGACCAGTCTTCCTGAGATACAATAAACTGACTTTTTTCTTGCCGGGACATCCATCCCCCTCCTCACCTATTTTGCACAATTCTTCTAACCACCAATTCCTTTATCTTATGCTGCTCGTCACCCAAGTTGACGGTCATTTCTAAAAAAGACATTACCGGTGCAATTGCGCCAATAATGCCTCCTTCATTGATTAACGATTGAGAAGACTGCCTACGTATTTTAAAAGTTCATTTGCACTTGTAGAATTATAGCCATGTTCATCAATTAATCTAGCTACTACTTCATTCACTTTCTTCAGTTGCTGTTCATCCGGTGTCTTCGTTGACGTCGTAATTTTCACCACATCTTTTAAATCAGCAAACAGCTTCTTCTGAATCGCCTCACGCAATCTTTCATGAGAATTATAATCAAAACGTTTGCCCTTTCTTGCATAAGCCGAAATACGAATCAGAATTTCTTCTCTAAAAGCTTTTTTGGCGTTTTCAGAAATCCCGATCTGCTCCTCAATTGAACGCATAAGCTTTTCATCAGGATTCATTTCTTCACCAGTTAATGGATCACGCAGCTTGTTTTTGTTGCAATATGCCTCGACATTATCTAAGTAATTATCCATGAGCGTTTTCGCAGACTCCTCATAGGAATACACAAATGCCTTTTGTACTTCCTTCTTCGCAATATCGTCGTACTCTTTTCGCGCAACAGAAATAAAATTCAAATAGCGCTCCCGGTCCTCACTGGAGATAGACGGATGCTGATCGAGCCCTTCTTTTAAGGAACGAAGGACATCCAGCGCATTGATCGATTCCATGTTTTTCCTGATAATAGTGGAGGAAATGCGGTTAATGACATACCGCGGATCAATTCCGCTCATCCCTTCATCATGAAATTCCTTTTTCATCTCATCAATATCAGCAGATTGAAAGCCTTCGACACTCTCTCCGTCATACAGACGCATTTTTTTCACCAAATCAATATCAGAACGCTTCGGCTCTTTGAGTCTTGTCAGAATGGAGAACATCGCTGCCACCTTTAGCGTATGCGGTGCAATATGCACATCTGCGACATCACTTTCTGAAATCATTTTATGATAAATGCGTTCCTCCTCTGTCACCTTCAAATTATAAGGAATCGGCATCACAATAATTCTTGAATGCAAAGCCTCGTTCTTTTTATTTGAAATAAACGACCGGTACTCGGTTTCATTCGTATGAGCGACGATCAATTCATCTGCACTAATCAAGGCAAAACGGCCTGCTTTAAAATTTCCTTCTTGCGTTAATGACAGAAGATGCCATAGAAATTTCTCATCACACTTTAACATCTCCTGAAACTCCATCATTCCTCGGTTTGCTTTATTGAGTTCTCCATCAAAGCGATAGGCCCTTGGATCTGACTCTGATCCAAATTCAGCAATGGTGGAAAAATCGATGCTTCCTGTTAAATCAGCAATGTCTTGAGATTTCGGATCAGACGGACTAAAGGTACCAATACCAGTCCGTTTATCCTCTGAGAAAAAGATCCGTTCAACCCTTACGTCCTCAATTCGCCCGCCAAATTCCTCTTCCAGCCTCATCATATTCAAAGGGGACAAATTCCCCTGTACACGAATGCCATACTCTCTATAGAAATCCTCCCGCAGATTTTGCGGAATAAGATGAAGCGGATCTTCATGCATCGGGCAGCCTTTGATCGCATAGACTGCGCCATTATCTGTCAGTGAATATTCCTCTAGTCCTCTTTTCAGCCTAGTAACAAGCGTAGATTTCCCCCCGCTCACTGGTCCCATTAATAACAAAATACGCTTCCTCACATCAAGCCGTTTGGCAGCAGGGTGAAAATATTCTTCCACTAATCTTTCCAACGATTCCTCTAATCCAAAAAGCTCCTGATCAAAAAATTTGTACGTTCTGACCCCATTCTCCTCTTCAATCCCGCTGTCTTTAATCATATGATAAACGCGAGAATGAGCAGATTGAGCGACAAGTGGATTTTCCTTTATAATGTCTAAATACTCGCCAAATGTTCCTTCCCATTTAAGACGCTGCTCTTCTTCTCTGTGCTGTTCGATTTTCTTTAAAATATCCATATGAACCTCCTCTTTCAAGATTGAAGCAAGTAATCAGATACTGTTTTACAATCTATGCGGAGGCGTCCTATTACATGCTTTCGTTCTTCAAAATGACGAATTGGCAAACTGAATTGACAACCATCCGCAAGACCCTTCATAATAAAGGAAAAACAGGAGAAAAATGATCTTCTTCTCCTGTTTTTCAAGGCGAACTTCACATCACATGAAATAGGCAGCGATCGAAACAAAGGGATAAGGGGGAGCTTATATGAGAACGGTCATTATGATGGGCGTCATCATTACGTTTTTAGTATCCATTTTCACAGCTGGCTACGAAGGCAAGCCTGGTAAATGAAAAAAAGGATGTTCCATTAGCGGAACATCCTTTTTATTTAGTTCTTTGTTTTTAGCACCTGCATATTTACTGTATTCCCTGATACTTGAATGGACGTAAAGTCTTGCGTATCAATCACAGGTGTAACGGCACGACTGTCTAATGTGATGTCAGTAAAACGAGTAGAGAAGTTCGCCCGAATATCTTTCCGATAGATATCGTCAGTCACTGCTACTGTCGACAGTAATTTCCACTTCGTCACAGAGCCAATGTTTGAGCTTTGGATTTCTGTGATGATACGCCCAGTATAACCAACATTATTTGTTCCCCAGAACGTTGCTCTTGTATGCCCATTCAAGTTTTTATAAATGGTCATTTGCACAGTACTCCCAGGCTTAAATCCCTTTGTATACGTAAAGTCATTTTTTCCTTCGATATAGGTCTCTTGATTATTTGCTCCTACTTTCATCGTAGGTTTCCACACATTATATGTTGAACTGTATTGAAGACCAATATCCGCTTCCTTTGACCCTGTAAATCCAGAATAAATATAAGCTGTCCCGTTTGACACACTCATTGCCGAAGGGAGTTGAATCTTTGTGACCAATATGGATCCATTGCTATTGATATAAGTACGCCCACCGATACCTTTCGATAATTGCGCTGCTTCTATTTCCTGCGTCTGAGAGAGACCTGGGATACTCACTGGAATCGTCCCCATTAAAATAGCTGTGCTAATGGCACTAGTGATCAGTAGCTTTTTCATCTCATTTTTCCTCCTAATGGATTCATTTTTGAAAACGTTATCACAATCTATCATACTGCCTATTTTTTTACATGTCAAAAAAAGTATAAAAGTTTCGTATTTTCCTTCTTTTTGTTTCTTATCTCATATAAAAAAAGCCGAGATCAGTATCCCGGCTTTCATAATGACCTTAAATCAGATCACGGTATTGCTGCTGGCGAAGTGCTTCATACACAAGAATTGCTGCCGTATTCGATAGATTCAGAGAACGAACATGTTCTGTCATCGGTAAACGAAGGCATCGATCCATATTCCGCTCGATCAAATCTTTCGGCAATCCACTTGTCTCTCTGCCAAAAACGAAGAAGTAATCTTCATCTAACTGAGAGTAATCAAATGTCGTATGCGGCTTTTGGCCAAATTTTGTGATATAGAAGAATTGCCCCTTCGGATGAGCCTCAAACAATTCATCAAGCGAGTCATGATAGACTACATTGGCATATTTCCAATAATCAAGTCCTGCACGCTTCAGCATTTTATCATCTGTCGAAAAACCAAGCGGACGAATCAGATGAAGGGTTGTATTTGTTGCTGCACATGTACGCGCAATATTTCCAGTATTAGCTGGAATCTCTGGTTGATATAAAACGACATGAAGTCCCAAAAAAGTTCACCTCTAATTTTCTTTTCCGCTCAACATTATACCATTAACTATCCTTCGCGGCATCGTCCAAAATGTGAAAAAACGTATAACGAATAGCAGGAGTATAGGCGGTTGAATCCTCATACGACCAATAACGCATACGGCTGTCATATGTCTGGGCATTCACAAGAGGCATTCCGCTTTTATCGTGATCGACAACAATGGTTGTATGATTATACCTGCCATCTCCCTCAAAATCGTAGCAAATGACATCACCAATTTGAAGCTCCTGCGCTTCCTTGAGTTTCTTTGCTCTTAAACCAGCTTTCGAATTCGCTAAATAATTTTTCATCGAATGGGCCACCGTCCAGCTATAACTCCACGTATGCGGCCGCACCCACCAGCCAGATCCGCGGTTCGGATACCCTCTCGTTGGCGCATTTCCAGCCTTCAAGCATTGTGAAATAAAATTTGTGCAGTTATCTTCAAAATTTTTATAGGCAGGATTTCGTTTATTCCAGTACGTCTCCGCATATTGCACGGCTGCCCGACGATCATATTGAAAGGCTCTCCCAAGCTGTTCTTCGGTCTGAAAACGCTCATCCACTTGCTCTTCCATTTGACGCTTTTCTATCATCAACCTGTCTTTCACAAGCATGTCGTTGTAAAGGAACGCTTCTCTTTTTTCTACCTGCTCCTCTAAATAAAAAGATTCGTCTACATCCTTGCAGACATAAGTAAGATGAGCGAGATACTGCACATGCTGAGCCCCGTCATCCTGAATCGATGAATCGAGGAGTGTAGCTTTGGCTTTCGCTTTGACAATCTCCACCTGTCTTCTAGCAAAAAGTTCTTTTTTCCGTTCGATTGCTTCCACATCAGACATGAGCTGTGGCTGTTTGATTTCATTCCCATTTAATAAATAACCAAACCTGTCTTCTAATGTTTGCTCTAATAATCGTTTCACACAGACACCACCAAACTTTTTTTAAACATCTCTGTTTGGTTCATTCTATGTGCACAGGGATGTTATTTAGTATTTAAAGGTGTCTGTAAAAGATCAATCCCTTTAACAATTTCTTGTTTCGCTTCTTCATCACTTTCCCGCTCAAGGGCTTTTTCCAGCTCTGGGAGCAGCTCCTCATCGCCAATCTTCCCTATTGCCCAAGCAGCCGTTCCTCGAATAACAGGCCGTGGGTCCTTGTGCATCAAATCCATCAACACGGGTAAGGCAGATGTATCTTTAAAGTGTGCAAGTGCCAAAATCGCATTTCGCTGAATTGGCTTTTTCCCCCGCCATGAACCTGAAACATGACCGTATTTTTCTTTAAACTCACGATTACTGATCGTAAGAAGCGGCTTTAAGAGCGGCTTCGCAATTTCTGGGTCTGGTTCCATTTCAGGATGCAGGTGAAAGTCCTTTCCTTTATTGATCGGGCAGACAATTTGGCACGTATCACACCCATACAATCGATTTCCTATTTTCGAACGAAATTCGTCAGGCAAAAACCCTTTTGTTTGCGTTAAAAAGGAAATACATCGTTGTGAATTCAGCTGCCCTGGATTCACAAGTGCACCAGTTGGACACGAATCGACACATTTATTACACGTTCCGCACTGGTCTTCAATTTTCTCATCCGGTTCAAAGGGGACATTTGTGATCATTTCGGCCAAATACACGTAAGACCCAAACTCTGGCGTGATAATCATACAGTTCTTCGCACTAAAACCGATGCCAGCACGTTCCGCTACTGCACGATCAGACAGTTCACCTGTGTCCACCATTGACTTTGTTCGTATGTCGACATGTTTGCTACGCAAGAATTCTTCAAGCATGTCGAGCTTCTTTTTCAGCACAACATGATAGTCTGTTCCCCAAGAGGCACGGCAGAAGATCCCTCTTCTTGCATCCTTAGTACTTCGAGGAGCATCTTTCATTTTGGAAGGATATGCGAGCGCTATCGCAACAATTGATTTGGCCTTCGGAAGCAGCAAAGAAGGGTTTGTTCGTTTTTCGATATCTGGCTCTTCAAAGCCTGACAAATACCCTAACGATTCATGTAAGATGAGGCGGTCTTTTAATGAATCAAATGTATCAGCACTTGCAAATCGAATTTTATCAACACCAATTTCTTTCGCATATTGAATCAATTCTTCTTTTAATTCTCCAACATGAATCACCTTGCAAACCTCCTTTCTTTGTTTCTTCTGTTGTTTTCAGTATAATACGAGTGTATCACGACCGATTGGAGTGAGTCACTGTGAAGATACATATGGAAATTTCTCATCCTGAAAACCCGTCTATCCATGTTGGACAGATTGAATATTCGCATATTGAAGTTGGCACATCGCCTCAAATGTTAAAAGGCCGGCTCCGCCTGTTTCAAGAATCTTTATTCTTTGAATACGAAGATAAAGTTTTAGAGAAAGTACCAGCAATCAAAGAATGGACGGACCTTTTAAAAGACGTTCCTTTCCTGCCAATTCTTGCGGATATCCAAAAGGAACAATTTATTGACTCGACCAATTCCGTACAGGATTTGTCGATCTTTTTCTCTTTAAAATATTTCTTGCCTATCCTGACCTTCGATGCTGATCGCCTAGAAAAGCCACTTTCACTAGCAAAACATGAGACTGGTCACATTGAATGGCAAGACAAAGCAGGGCTTAAAGGATTATTTTCTCAACCAAGTAAAGCTCACATTTCTAAAGGCACAAAAAACATTCTGCAAATCATCCTGTTTCCGCCCTCTATTTCCCGGGAAAAGAGTGAAGCTCTCATTCAATCCTTGACGAAGATGTTTGTACAAATACATGGTGGAGAAAGTAATTATGAGCTTATTGAGAAAGCACTGTAGCTTGACAGTGCTTTTCCACATTATATTGACATAATAAAAAACGCAACACTTCGTTTATCTAAGAAACGAAATACTGCGTTATAAACAAAATTATGTATTGGAGCGGGTGATGAGAATCGAACTCACGACATCAGCTTGGAAGGCTGAGGTTTTACCACTAAACTACACCCGCATCAATTTTCAAAAAGCAACGTCATCGCGTTGACTTTTATTATGTTACAACTTTCTTAACAATTCGTCAAGAGAATATGAAGATTTTTCGTCAAAAAACTTCATATTCTCTGTATATATTACGATAGTTATTTATCGAGCTGCAAATACACCAAATAAGCCTGCTTCACATCTTTTAATTCTTCTTTTAGAATCTTTTCAGAATTTGTTAAACCAGAAAACTCATAGTTCATTCCAGTCGTGATGGTAATAGAAATTAATTTTTTCTCTCCAGGAGACATGTGAAAAATATCTGTTTCTGATATCGTTGTGTTTCCTCCCACGTCCTGTTTAAAATCCACGCTAGTGTCGAGCTTCGTTTGTTCGCTCTGCTCTTTATCTTTCCACAAGCTATACGTTACTTTTAGCAGATCATCTTTTTTCTCTTCTATCTGATAGATAAATTTGACACTGTTATCGACACCATTTTGATGAAGTTTCAGGGTGATTTTTTTTGTATCTTCTTTCAATAATTGTCCATCCTTGTAATGCAAACCGATCAAGGAAACACTTTTGACACTTTCTTTTAATCCCTTCACTGTCATCGCTTCAAATGATTTATCTGATAATGATTCCAGAAGATTTTTTTCATTTTTTGTTAGTTTCATAGGTTCGATAGTTATTTCATCTTGAGTTGCTGTTTTTTTATTTTTTTCTGTTGCAGGTTTTTCTGATACCGTCTTCTCAGTTTGTGTGGTTTCTTCGGCCTTCTCGCCGCATCCTGCTAATAGAACAAAAGTGAATATAAGAACACTCCATTTTTTTAACATTGAGATCCCCTTTGATGTTTTTTATTTTCTATTATACTAATATTTGGTTTAATATACAAAAAAAGATTAGGAGAATTCTCCTAACCTTTCGCTTTTTTCTGCTTCATGGCTGATAAGATGGCCACAATGAGAAAACTCGCGGCAAAAATCACCATCATATAAATAAAAAAGTTTGGCTTGATCTGAAAAGTAAATGCGGATGAACCTTCCATCTCAAAAGCGAGACTGTTAAATAATAAAGCATCATTCGTTTTTGATTGAAATAAATGATAGAACAATACACCGATTGTCAGCATCGGAAAGCCTAAAAACCCAAGAAAACCACCAACAATTGCACCTTGTTTCATCGCCTGTACGTTCATGATCGTTGTCCTCCCATTCCCCCAAGCAATAGCTGCTTCATAATAGATTTACCATCCCCCATAAACGGAAGAAGATAGAGTAATTGAATAAAATACGTGATAGAAAAAATAAAGAAACCTGTTGAAATTGGATTTTCTTTTAGACATAATACGGTCACAATGATCCCTGCTGCCCCGATCACACCTGGGACAAGCGGCCCAAGCAAGGTAATCCATACCTGCTTTTTCTGAAACGGATCTAATACAGGTCTCACAAATTTCACAGACATCATATCACTCGCAAAAAAACCTTGTGGACCATCCCGTCCCGCAAATTTACGATGCGCATAGCCATGTGCTGCCTCATGTAAGGCGGTCCCGGTAATTAATCCAAAATAAATAATTGTAAAATAAATCGCAATAGTTGCAATCGATCGATCAGGAATGAATAAAAAAGCGATCCCTGCCATGACCATAAAAAGCATCCAGAAAAAGATGATTTTACGTGTCACCATGAGTAATGCTGTCCCAAAAATATGAAGGAACGAGTGACCAGTGCAATCAAATCGTTCCTTCATTTTCACTTGATACTGTTTGAAAAATTGACAGCAAGCTGTCACAATCCGATACGGTGATTGATAATGAATAGACAGTAAGTGGTGCTGATTTAACCCAATCATCAGTTGATAAAAGTCTCGAGAAATCACAGACTCATCGACCTGAAACAAATCGGCGAGCTCTACTGTAATACTCGCTTCTGTCCTTTTGCCATCTACTTTCGTTAACATATGATACGCACTTTCATTAATTGGGAGTGTGCTTCCATATTGCGTATCCGTGAGATGTCTCTTTTGTAAGGTCACATACGGCGCGAGTGCCGGTACCCGCTCAATCTTTAGCTTATTGTTAAGAAGTTGAATCATGTGAATACCTCCATGAAAAACCTTTATATATGGCAAAGATGAGCAGACCTTCAAATGCAGCTACAAGCAGCCACTGAAGCGTTTGACTCGACTCCCCTATGACATAGTTTCCAATAAAAACAATCGGAATCATGAGTAAAATAAGTGCTCCAAATGAAAAAATGCCTGTGTAGGGATTGTTCCGATCAAGCGGAAGCAAAATACCTACCACATAAAAGAGCGCAGTGGCATTGCATAGCACAGCGGCCCCAATCAATACGTTCAAAACTTGATCAGGAAGGGTCAGCGTTGTGAGCATGAAAATTGCAATTTGCATTACACCAACAAGCAAAAGCCCGATAAACTTATACAGAGCCACTTCCCACGATCTTAGACCAAATGTTTTGTACATCCCCAGCATTCGTTTATCATTGCCAAATGAATTGAAGGCGGTTAATCCAGCGAGAGCACAGAGAACAAAAAATGCTTCTTCTTCAAAGCGGAACCCAAACTGATAACGGACGAATAAGATCACAATGAGGAGAATGAGAAAATTTAAAATGTTTTCTTCATTTCGCACCTGTGATTTCATTTCCTTTACAATCAGTGCCCAATTTTTTGAAGGAGAGAACGGCAGTTTGTTTAAAAAGGTTAACGCTTTTTTCTCTGCCATAATCGGCATCATCGCAAGAGAAAGAAATGCGCCTCCCGCCGATAAAAGGATAAACAGAATCAACATTGCATAGTTTACCCCGTTAGGAGACATTCCTTGAGTAGCTAAGAAAAATGGTGCTGTAAAATACATCAAATGATAATCAAACTGTATATATGATTGCTGCATTTGACTGATATCAAAATGCGTCATTCCATACGCTACAACCAGTGCTAATAAAACAAAGATCGCTGCAAATTTTTGCAACGGTAATTTTAATTTTAGAACGACCAAATACGTCATATTATAAATGAGTTGCAAAAGCATTAAGACAAAAAGCGATTGCAAAATCACCATCAAAAAGAACGTAACAATAAAGTAAACACCTATTCCCTGGGCAATAAAATTAGGTAAAAGCAGAATACCGATAAAAAATAAAACAAGCCCTGCCACCACTGTCACCATCGGAATAAAGTATCCAAGGCTTTTCTGAAAAGTAGAAAGCGGGAACCAGCTGAGTTGCATAGAAAAACGGTCTTGCTCAGGCGTTCTGACCTTGATCAAAATGAATAACAGACTTGTAAAGATGGATGCATTGATCGCCATTGACACAACGAGTAATCCAAGTGAACGTTCATCGCCATTTAAGAATGCCTTCATAAAGACACCCGTAAAACTGTATCCGATGATGGCGCCCATTGTGACGGCAAATAAAAAGAATAAAATCACAATGATCCGCTTCGTCTGAGTATCAAAGAGCTTATACATCTCCTGCTGCCACATTTTAAGCATCATTCTAGAAATGATTAATGATTTCATCAAAATGTGCACCCCTATCACTTAACATTGAAGCTTTCAGAAACACCTGTTCCAATGTGCTTGATTGATACTTCTCCTTTAAGGCTGAGACCGTTCCTTCATCCATTTTATTTCCTTTAGAAATAATGGCGATTTTATGGCACAGCTCTTCCGCTGAAAGCATATCATGCGTTGAAAGCAAGATCGCACCATGGTGCTCGGCATAACGTTTCATCAGTTTCTTTGTGTTTATAACCGCTTCAATATCAAGTCCTCTAAAGGGCTCATCCATGATCACCAATTGACTATCAAGCATAAAGGCGGCAATCAGCTGTGTCTTTTTTTTCATACCATGTGAATAGGTTTCAATCGGTCTTGATAAAGCCGAGTCCATATCAAACAGTTCAATTAGTTGATTTCTTCTATGAATTGTTTTACATTCATACATAGAAGACACAAAATCTAAATATTCAGCACCAGTCAATGCTTCAGGGAGCAGCAGATCATCTGGAACATAGGCTACTTGTTTTTTAAAGGATGGTTCGTCATTTGTGACGTCCTGCAAAAGAATCGTTCCTTCTGTATGCTTGATGATGCCGAGTATACAGTTAATCATCGTTGTTTTACCGGAACCATTCGGTCCAGCAACAGCAACGATTTGATGAGGGGCGATCTGTAAATGAAAATCATTGACAGCAGTCACGTTATTTTTATACGTCTTGGTTAATTTCTCGATCGTAAACATATAACCTCCAAGTGTCTGCATATTCTTTAAAAACAGATCAGGCTAAACCGCCCGCCACAGACGGTTTAGCCCTGGTGTCATTTCATAGAAGTAAAAAGATGAATCCTAAGTATAGCTACTTACATTCAATTTGGACTTTTAAGCCACTTTCCCACTGAACGGCTCCTGTAAAGCTACCCTTGCCGTTAGCTATACACCAAACTGCTGCTCCTAGAACAACTGTTGCTCCCAATCCAAGAAGGACAGCAACAAATACTAAGAACCAAGCTTGGTCCATAATAGCAGGTTCCATAGTGGAATAGTCAACTTGCGGCGCTGCATAAGTCATACTTTTCACCTCCCAGCTTATGATGATCGTATCATAGGCTTCACTCTCCAAACATCAACAGAAGATCCCATTTTTGACCGAACGTGCTTTCGTATAAAATGTGACTTTTTATTCAATTCTTCACTTTTAAGTGTAGAACCTCTAACTTATTATCTAGATTTTCCCACCCCTTAAGAACCACCAAACCCATATAATGGCAATAAAACCTTCATTTTTTGAAATAGTCCTTATTTATCAATCTCTTTATATATTCTTTCTTTTTTGTGAAATAGAAAGAATTCCCCCGATATATCAGATAAAAAAGTCCTGATTATATGTCGTTAAAACACCAATTATGAAATATTTACTGATAATTCCGACAAAAGAGTGAGTCTATTTTCCTTCTTCTCTTGTCACTTAAAATATGTATATACAAGAAAGCGCATTGGGAAAAAAGCCCTTTCTTTTCTTAAGTAACACCCAACATATGATTCGCTTCTTTCTATGAAAAAGCACATTGCAGCATAAACATTCCATGATTTCACTAGCTGGCAATGATTGATTGCTTTCAAAAAACGGATCCGTATTCTCTAATGAAACAATTTCTCTTTTTCATCCAGCATGTCCACACCTTTCCTTATTGAAATGAAAAAGCCGATCAACTTTATTTATTATTTTTTCAGATTTATCTAAAAAATGATTGACCAAGCATGAAACAAGATTTATAGTCTTATTAAATATTTCTTATCAAAGTAGTTGGTTTTATCTAACAAAAGGAGGATACACACATGTCAGAAGAACGTCCATTCCGTTTAGAAACAAAAGCCATTCACGCAGGTCAGGAGCTTGATTCAGCAACCTATTCAAGAGCCGTGCCTATTTACCAAACAAGCTCTTTCGGTTTTAGAGATAGTGAGCATGCGGCGAATTTATTCGGACTGCAGGAACCCGGAAATATTTATTCTCGCATTATGAATCCTACAAATGACGTCTTTGAAAAACGGATCGCCGAGCTTGAGGGCGGCATTGGTGCACTTGCTGTCTCTTCTGGACAAGCAGCGACCACTTATTCTATTTTAAACATTGCAGGAGCTGGTGACGAAATTGTCTCCTCCAGCAGCCTTTATGGAGGCACGTACAATTTATTTGCTCATACACTCAAAAAACTCGGCATTACAGTGAAATTTGTTGATTCATCCAATTTAGAAGAACTCGAATCAGCGATAACAGACAAAACGAAGGCAGTGTATGCAGAAAGCATTGGGAATCCTAAAGGCGATATTCTACATATTGAAGCCATCTCAGCCATTGCACACAAGCACCATATTCCGCTTATTGTGGATAATACACTCGCAAGTCCTTATTTATTAAGACCGATTGAGTTTGGTGCAGACATTGTCGTTCATTCCGCTACGAAATTCATTGGCGGTCATGGTACATCAATTGGCGGTGTCATTGTCGATAGCGGCAAGTTCCCTTGGGCAGACAGTGATAAGTTCAAAGGGCTGACTGAACCAGATCCAAGTTATCACGGGCTGACGTATACCGAAGCAATTGGAGAAGCGGCATATATCACAAAAGCACGTGTACAGCTCTTACGGGATTTAGGAGCAGCCTTGTCACCTTTTAACTCATTTTTACTTTTGCAAGGTCTAGAAACTCTGCATCTGCGCCTGGAGCGACATAGTGAAAATGCTTTAAAAACAGCGCAATTCTTACAAGATCATCCTCTTGTAGATTGGGTAAGCTATCCAGGTCTTGAAACCCATGAATCTTATGAGCTTGCTCAAACCTATTTGCCAAAAGGACAAGGCGCTATTCTCACATTTGGTATTAGTGGCGGGAGAGAAGCAGGTAAAAAACTCATTGATTCCGTTAAGTTATTCTCACACCTTGCAAATGTGGGCGATTCTAAATCACTCATTATTCATCCTGCCAGCACAACGCATCAGCAATTAAGTGAAGCAGAACAAAAAGCGACAGGCGTCACCCCAGAGCTTATTCGTTTATCTGTTGGAACAGAAGCGATTGAAGACATTATCGCAGACCTTGAACAAGCAATCACAAAAAGTCAGGCTGAATAAAATAGAAAAAGCACACTGAGGTGTGCTCAGGCTGTCGAGAAAATCTCGGCAGCTTTATTTTTCCCCTTAAATTTTCCACCACTCCATTTTATAATAGAGAAAAACATTCTAAAGGAAGGTGTTTTTCTCATGTTCCACACTAGAAATTCTTCTCAGCACGAAGCCGAATTTGTATTGCTAGATCAACTGGTCGAAGAGGATCACCTGCTTCGTAAAATTGATCAGTACATTGATTTTTCATTTATCGTAGATAAAGTAAAACCCTATTATAGTGAGAATAAAGGTCGTCCTTCTCTTGATCCGCTTATTTTGTTCAAAATGATGTTTATCGGATACCTTTACGGTATCCGTTCTGAAAGACAACTCGAAAAAGAAATTTACTATAACATGGCGTATAGATGGTTTTTAGGTTTGAACATCAATGATCCCGTTCCCCATCACTCCACTATTAGTTGGAATCGTCGTACTCGATTTAAAAATACAACGATTTTTCAAGACATTTTCGATGAGATTGTGCTTCAAGCTATCAATCATGATATGGTAGGAGGTCGCGTTCTTTTTACTGATTCAACTCATCTTAAAGCCAATGCTAATAAACATAAATATACGAGAAAAACGATTGAACAAGATACCCAGAACTATATCAATGATTTAGAAGAAGCAGTCCAAGAAGATCGGGTGGCACATGGAAAAAAGCCCTTAAAGGTAAAAGAGGAGGTGAAAACAGAAAAAGACATTCGTCAAAGTATGACTGATCCTGAAAGTGGCTATCTATATCGCGAAAACAAGCCTGAAGGCTTTTTCTACCTAGACCACCGGACAACAGATATGAAGTATAATATCATCACCGATGCTCATGTCACGCCTGGAAATGTCCATGATTCTGTTCCATATCTTGATCGGTTAGATCACCAAATCGCACGATTTGGTTTTCAAGTAGAAGCTGTTGCGCTTGATTCAGGTTATTTGACAACACCAATTTGTAAAGGTTTATCTGATCGACATATTTTTGGTGTCATTGCCCATAGACGTTTTCATCCAACAAGAGGATTATTTGAGAAGTGGAAATTTCAGTATGATTCTGAAAATGATCATTACATATGCCCAAAAGGTGAGAAGCTTTTATATACGACAACAGATCGAAAAGGTTATCGATTCTACAAATCAGATCCTAAAAAATGTGCATCGTGTCCTTTCCTTGAAAGATGCACAAGGTCGAAAAATCATCAAAGAGTCATCTCAAGACACATATGGGAAGAACATAAAGAAAAGATCAGACAGAATCGTCTAACTGTTTCTGGAAAAGAGCTATATAAAAAAAGAAAAGAAAAAATAGAGCGAAGCTTTGCAGATTCAAAACAACTGCATGGGCTTCGCTACTGCCGGTTAAGGGGGAAACAAAATGTGAGTGAGCAAGTTCTCCTCACAGCTGCGTGCCAGAACATGAAAAAGATTGCCACACACCTAGCGAAGCTAGGCTAGGTGTGTGGGAGGCCTTTTTCATTAAATCTCATCCATCATAATTACGATGAAAATAAAAAAGCCTGTAGAAAAACATGAGTTTCTCTACAAGCTGAGCACACTGAGGTGTGCTTTTTTTGCGTCATTAGTCATTAAGTAGTCGAACGTCTTGGAAAGGATAAAACACAAATGATGTTGTTCCTTGAATATCACTCTTTGTAAAGAGACCTAAGCCATTGCGGCTGTCCATTGAGTTTTGACGGTTGTCACCCATGACAAAATACTTGCCTTTTGGAACGGTAAGAGGACCAAAATCAGGTGTCAGCAAGATCCCATCTGCGGCTGCTTCCTTTTTGTTTGACGCTAAGTAAGGCTCCGCCACTTTTTGACCATTGACATATAGCTGATCATTTTTCATTTCAATTTTATCACCGGGTAAACCAATCAACCGTTTAACATAATGAGTGCTGCGGTCTTCCCCATCAAGAACAATGATCTGTCCCCGCTTGTAATCGCCGAAATAATCAACCGTCTTATTCACAAAAACCCGTTCTGTATTATGCAATGTTGGTTCCATAGAGGTTCCTTTTACAATGTACGGTGCGAATAAAAAGTTACGAATAATAAAAACAGCGATGAATGCGATTAAGATCGCTTTGAGCCAGCCCCATACTTCTGACTTCTTTTTTTGTGTTTTTGTATTTGTTGTCATAAGCTCCTCCTGAAATCCCCTAGGACGAAATGCGTTCCATCAGCTGCGCGCCAGCATCACGCTTGTATCACCCTAAATATAAACATATTTTGCCAACAAATCAAGCGATGAGAGAGAAAAAGGCAAGCACCCTTCTGTGCTTGCCCAAAACTCAGTTACTTAGCAGAAGAATCCTCTTCTTTTTCTTTTGATTTACCATAGAAATAATCAGATGGATTCACTGGTTTAAAATCAGACAGCTTATGGAATCGAAGAAGATCCCTATAAAGCACTTTATCTGAAAGGCTTAACTGATTATCGACACGGGCTTTAATCGCCTCTGTCTTTTTATTTTGCTTCACAACTTTACCTGTTTTTGTATCGTAGACAGTGTTATCTACAAGTGTATATTTTGGTGTCACATAGTTTCCATTACGGAATGCAACAGTTTGATCATGCTTCTTAGAGAATAAATCTGTTCCAAAATTCACATACTCATTTGAATCAATACCTTGTAAGTGAAGAAGTGTAGGCATCACGTCTACTTCACCACCATACGTATGGTTCACGCCGCCCTGTTTGCCAGGAATACGAATCATGAGTGGTACACGCTGGTTTTGTGCATTTTGATAAGGTGTAATTTCTTTCCCTTGAATCTCGCTCATTGCACGGTTATGGTTTTCAGAAATACCGTTGTGATCACCATATAATAAAATGACAGAGTCTTTATACATACCTGATTTTTTCAAGTCTTTAAAGAATTGCTCTAATGACTCATCGAGATATCTTGCTGTTTGGAAGTAGTTATCTACTGTTTTGTCACCAGTTGTTGCCTTAGCAATCGTCGCATCTTTTTCATCTAAATTAAATGGGTAGTGATTAGTCAATGTCATTAAATGTGCATAAAATGGGTTTTTCATTGATTCTAGCATCGGAATTGATTCTTTGAAGAATGGTTTATCCTTCAGACCCATATTCACAAGATTTTCTTCATCCATGTTGTAATAGGAAGCATCGAAGAATTGATCATATCCCATATGCTTATAAATCGTGTCACGGTTCCAGAAAGATTTATAGTCGCCGTGAAGCACTGCGCTCGTATAGCCTGCTTTTTGATCTAAGATGGCAGGGAGTGATTGGTAAGTATTTTCACCTTTTGTCACAAACGCTGCTCCCTCTGGCAAGCCGAACATACTATTATCCATCATCAGCTCAGCATCAGCTGTCTTTCCTTGACCTGTCTGATGGAAGAAATTATCGAAATACGTAAAGTCCTCTTTCCCGTGAGCCAGCTTGTTTAAAAACGGTGTCACTTCTTCTCCATTTAGTTTGTAGTCAATCAAGAAAGACTGGAAGCTTTCTAAATGGATTTTAATGATGTTTTTCCCTTTAGCTTTACCGAAATACTCTGCGTTTGGTTTCGCATAGTGAGAAGCTGTGTAGTTGACAACATCCGTTAAATCTTCACTGCTCGCATTTGCTACCTGTGTTGCATTTTGTGCAGATTGTACTCCGTCATAAATCGTATAATTATAAACACCTAAATATTTGACAACATACTTATGATCAAATGTTCTTGTTAATAATTCTGGACGGTCCTTTTCAGCTAAATGAAGGTTTACAAAGAATAGTCCTACACCTGCAGCCACAATCAATAGTGCAAATGTCTTTTTCATTTGGAATTTCTTCACTTCTGGTCTCCAGATCACAATCGCAATCAAGATAATGATATCAAGGAAGTACAAAAGGTCATGCGGCTTAATACTAGATAACACACCGCCAGTCATGCCTCCTCCAAGATTGCCTGCTTGCTTCATTGTGGAGAAAGTCAAAAAGTCATCAAAGAAACGATAGTACGCTACATTCGCATATAAAAGTGCGGTCATAATAAAGTCAATCACAATTAAAACAATGGCAGATTTACGACCCTTCAAAAAGAGAGCCAGTCCCAAAAACACAATGGCTGAACTAAATGGATTTAATAAAAGAAGACCCTCTTGAAAAGAACCTTTCACTCCTAAATTAAAGTCCATTTTGTAGGCTGCATACGATTTCGCCCAAAATAAAAGGACAGCCAATACAAAAAAGCTATATTTGTTCGCAAATATTTTTTTCATAAAACCTCTTCTTTCTTATTATCGTTCTGATATAAATGAAATCATAAAAAATTTACATTGATATTGCAAATGTAAATCTTCTTCACCAAGCATTCCGATGCTCTGTTTCCGCCGGATATGTGTGCTTCTTTAATATAACGTATGAGGAGCATCATAGGTTTCAAAAAAAATACGAGTAAATAAAAGGAAAAATATCCATTTACGTTTGATTTACATACACTTTGCAATTCAATGGATGAAGAAGGGTTTGTAAATCACTCAGTACTACTTTACTTTTTTCATCTATTCGTGTCAAAGTAATTATAAAGAAAAGGAAGAATCACCTAGGTCTTTCGACTCTTTATCCTAATTTCATACAAAATTCGATACATATCTTATTCGTGTTTATTGTGACTCAACCTCTAGCCATCCATGTATTTTCTCTCCATCTGACAATCTAAAAAAGTTTTAAACAAAAAAAGCTTGATTTCTCCTCCTTATGTGCGGTGTGATAAAGATATAGATTTTCAACAAATCAGGCTGGGGGACATCACATGAAACATAACAAACAAATAAACGCATTTGAAGAACGATTTTCAGAAGAAATAGTCCACATCATTGCTGTCACAGGACCTTCAGGAGTAGGTGCAGGAAAAGCCGGACAGGAAGCTCTTTGGACCGCTTCTATTCCACTAATTGCATGGAAGGATAAAGACCTCATCACAACTGAAAACATAAGGCTCTGCTGGTTAACAGATCAAGAGGGATTAAGGGAAAAGCAGGCACAATTACATAAAGAATCAATTGTGACACTTCAGGTCCGAAAAGGTGAAGGTGAGTTCATGCTTGTATCACTTATCGATACAGACACACAGGATGAAGAACTGCAAGAGATACTAGAAGAAGCCCAAAAACCTGTCTTTTATCATGATGACCTGCTGGGCACCTTTGAATTAGTGAAAGGACTAGACTTATTTGAAACAACGATTCAATGGAGCTATCAGGAGTGCCTTCTCTACTTCAACCTCGAAGAAGACGAAAAAATAAACGACTCTCTTCGAACCGCTAGACAACTCATGGAAGAGCAGAACACATGGGATGCTTCCATTAAATCATTTGCAGCAAATCAACTGATTGAACTAGCTAAAGACTGGCAGGCACAAGATGACTCCGCCGAAACACAAGAAGATCTTACACTGGATCACTTTATAAGCTGCATCTCACTCGAAAGCTTGCATGCCTACCCAAATGGAGAGTTTGAGATCTACTGTCACGACGGTGATTTATTTTGGGGACATGTCATCATTGTCTCAGGTAATATCAATGGCATCTTTCATGACGCTCACATTGCAGGCTAAAGATTGGAGGGGTAAGTAATGGAGATCAAAGCTTTTCATGAATTAAAACAAATAGGAAAAACACCCGTCGTGGCTAAGATTGGTGGCTTCCGTCCTGATCCAACAGCACACAGCTGGTTTGCCGGTCATTTCTTCATCCACCCTGATCAAGGCTGGCCCATAGATCAAGATGGTGCCATGATTCCGATCTTACAAATTCATTTACCTGAAGTGCCAGGAGGATTAAACGGATTCAATGAATTTAGATTGATTCAAATCTTTCTCAATCAGAAAGCACTTCCGATGGATATCACAAAAAACGGCGAAGGCTGGAAACTCATTGAATATTCAACTATGGATGGATTAGAAATAGTTGAGACTCCTGAAGAGGTGAGAGGATTAAAACCCTTTCAAATCCAATGGGAGGAACGTGAGCAAGAAGACCACCCTTGCTGGGAAGAAGCGTGGTCATACGTCGATTTATCAGAAGTAAACGAAAGTGATGAAGCGACAGAACATTTCTTTAAACAATACACCAATTATCCTTTCACAAAAATCGGTGGGTATGGTGCATATATTCAATCCCCACCCCATCACCAACCAGGCGAATTCATGCTACAAATCGCTTCAGAAGAAAAACCTCGGTTTATGATTGGTGATAACGGCACGATGTATTTCTATTACGACAAAGACACAAAAGAATGGTTTATGCACTGGGATTGTTTTTAAAGGTCATTAGCAGAAAAACTCCATCAAAAAGGAATGCAAACGCAAATTGCTGAAAGCATTACGTCATGCTATATGAATGTACAAAAAGAGCCGCACTATCCGGGACTGACCCCCGTTTTTGAGACAGGAATCAAAACACCTTTATACAGCCAATTGCCGATAGTTTATCGGTGATTGGTTGTTTAGTTTCGTTTGAATACGAATGTTGTTATAATAATAAATGTATTCTTTGACAGTGCGTTCTACGATGGTGGTTGTAGTGCGATCAATCCTGTTAAGATAGAACGTTTCAGACTTTAGTGAGGAATGAAACGATTCGATGGAGGCATTATCAGCGGGCGTCCCTTTACGGGACATGCTCATGGTAATGCCTTTTATATGAACAGCTTTCTGATACTCGTAAGATGTATACACAGAACCTTGATCGCTATGTAACACGCAATTCTCAGGAAGTGCTGGGAGCTGATTAAGTGTGTTTAAGATAAAGTCTGTGTCCTGCTTATCACCAATCGTAAAAGCAATCACTTCTCCATTATATAAATCCAATATACTGGAAAGGTACAATTGTTTCTGTCCATAAGGCAAATACGTGATGTCCGTTACTAGTTTTTCAAGAGGGCGATCAGACTGAAAATTCCGATCCAGTATATTACCAGCTACGGCATAAGGCTGCCCATTCTTCTTACGCTTTTTCATTTTAACCCGGCATTGCCACTGGTTTTTCTGCATGATACGTTGAACAGTTTTATGGTTAATACGCATTCTCATTTTTAGTATGGCTGTGATTTTCCGATAACCATATCGATATTTGTGCTTTCGGCACAACGTGCCGACCTGTTTCTCTAGTTGTCTTTCAGAATGAGTCTGAGTCAAATCTTTTTTCCATCTATAATACGAAGTACGTAAGATGCCTAAATGGACACAGATGTCCTGTACCGTCATCGTTTTGCGCAATTCTTCTACCAGTTTGATTGACGTTTCCTTATCAACTTCCTTTCCAATTCGTTGTACTTTTTTAAAACTTCATTCTGTTGACTCAAATAGCGATTTTCTGCCTGTAGTCTCTCTAATTCAGAAGAGTACTCGGGGCCCTTTCCATAGGTATATTGTTTTCCAACAGGTTGTTCGAACCTGTGTGTATCCCCAGCTTTATGCCATCTCACCCATGTCTGAACCTGCGTCTTATTCTTGATATTCAATTCCTGCATGATCTCTTTCATAGGTACGCCTGCCAACCTCATTTCCACAGCCTTCTGTTTGACTTCAACCGGATAACTCACTCTTGTCCCCATAGAAAAAACACCTCCATGTTTTATTTCGGATCACAACGATCCGTTTTCAAACTTGAAGGTGTTTTTTATTTGTCTCATCTTATGGGGTCAGTCCCATCCTGTGTGGCTCTTTTCATATATCCTTTTGAAGAAAACATTTGACGCCTGGACAACTCTCCCCGTATATTATGTATAAATCCATCTTTTTCATAGAAAAGGGGGCTTCACATGCGCTTGTTTAAATACTGGAAAAAAAAGCAGCAAACACAGCAGGTCACCTCTGAAAAACAAGAAGACAGCATCCCAATTAACTTCTCCGCACTTCCCTTTGGCACAGACACCGTAGATGATTTTTTGTTCAACTTAGACCTCACCTCGAAGCTCACAGATCCCTATAAAGAAATAGACCCGAACAAATGAACCTATCCTCATCCAATTCTGGATGATTTTTTTATACCCGGTGAAAGGTGTGACCTATGAAAACATATTATATTGTTAGACACTGCCAAGCCAATGGACAATCCGAGGATGCGTCTTTAACGCCACAAGGCATCGCACAATCTCACGCACTAGCACAGTTCTTTTCCAGCATCCATCTCAACCAGATCATCTCAAGTCCCTATAAGCGAGCGATCCAAACCTCTGAACCTCTTGCTCATGCAAAACAACTCAGAGTCAAAATTGATCAGCGTCTTTCTGAACGTGTGCTAAGCCGCAAACCAATAGACGATTGGTATGAGAAACTAAAGCTTAGTTTTACAGACTTACATTTGACTTGTGAGGGCGGAGAATCAAGCCTTGAAGCCATGAACCGCATTGTAGAAGTACTCTACGAACAAATAAATTCAGAAAAAGATCATACGCTATTTGTCACACATGGCAATATCATGAGCTTGCTTCTTAAACACGCCGATCCCACGATTGGATTCAAAAAGTGGGAGAAACTAAGCAATCCAGATGTCTATGTCCTGACATATTTCAAACCAGATCATGTAGAAATAAAGCGAATATGGCATAAAGAAACGGCAGAATGAACTCTGCCGTTTCCTCATCTATTGTTGATAATAAAAAGCCTCTACCCACTCATACAGCTTCTGACGCTCCGCACACCATTTCATGAAGCCTCTTGTCTCCGTTTGCTGAAATTCCATCCAGTCCGATAAAAGCTGACCATAATAGGCTGCTTGTTTTTCAACATTCGTGCGAATCCTCTTATCTTCAATCAGCATCATGACATCTTCAATACCTTGAATTCGCTCTTGGTCTTTCTCATAGGTGCTTAAATAAAGATCTTCATGTATATGATGAAACGAATACCATAAAGCCGATAAATAGGTTTCGCAAATTTGAACAATGACACGCTGCTCCTTGCTGCCTCCAAGCACCAGTGCTTTCAATAAATAGGGCAGCCCTTCTCCCTGATGCACAAACAAGCCTTGCCAGCGATATGGTCTCACATCCACCGGATCAACCTTCTCCCATTCTTGCAGAACAGGCTGAATCACCCCAATGATCAATGGATAAACAAGCACATGATGACCATCGTCAAACCGTTCAATCTTCTCAAATAGCCAAGCAACAAATGAACGCCGTGCTGCAAATTCGGTCTCATTCATCTCTTCAACAAATAACTGGAGAACCTTTAACGCATCTTTACGCACACCCTGTTCTTTCTTCACACAGTACTGTCTAAAAAGCAGATAATCATGTGATCTCTCGTCTTCAATGATGGTCTGTAAAATCGTCTTCATTTGCAAGTTAACAACTCCGCCTTTTTAACATTCCTTCTATTTGATTCATAAATCTAATTCTTTAACGATGGTTCTTCCAATCTAAATAACGTTTTTGAATCACTTTTTTGATTTTTTCGTAGTTCTCCCAACTATCTTTAACATCATATACATCTTCGGCTTCTGGAAATGTCTCCTCGTAGTCATCTAAATACAACCGATTTTCAAAATCGAAATAATCTTGGGCAAATTCATTTCCTTCATCATTCAGCATATCATTTGAAAACACTCCATCACATTTCATATAAATTTGAGTCCCTGTCACTTCTCGTGATTTAAATTTTTGAATTTCACCCTCAATGCTTCTTCAAATTCTTCACTGAACAAATCATTATCAATGATTCAACCCAAAAACATGCCTGTATGTACGAAGGCTTGTTCAATAGATAAGTCCTTTGGAAAATCCCCATCATAATGATACTTTGCTTTATCATAAACGATCACTTCAAACAACATTTCCAGCCCCCTTCATATCTTCTCTATTTCAAAAATAACTTTAGGTCTAGATAAAGTCAATTTCTTTTAGTCTCTTATGTAAGCGTGATAAGAGTGGAATAAACACCTAATTGTTCCTTCTCTTTTAGAGGCCCCTTGGCATCCTCAAACCCATTCTTTTCTGTGTTCATGAATGAATTGTATGTCTTTTTGATAATGTTCAAGGTGCCCCTCATCAATCATTTTTTGAAAAGCAATATCCCCGTCACTCGCTTTTCGTTTCATGTACTGACATAACCCTTTTAAACGCAACAGCACCATCTCCACATAATCTTCTGCTATTTCCTCACCATAAGCTTCAAAAAACAGTTTGACTCTATACTTTATATGGCCTGCATGTTCTAATGCGTGATAATTAACGATCTCCCCCGCTTCAGTGCGAAAAAATCTACTGAGAGGCACACATGTATAAAGGGTATAAGCGATATCCCAAAGTCTTGGACCCGGAGCAGCTACATCAAAATCAATGATCCCCACTGGCTTTTTATCTTTGAAAATAATGTTGTACATAGCAAAATCATTATGGCACACAACCTCTATGTTGTTAGGCGTATTGTCCATTCGTTCCCAATCGTCTGAAATTGGAAAATCACAAACAGCATCATGATACCGTCTAAGCATTATCGCTATTTCTTTTAAAGCATTGTTAGAGCACATGTATTCTTCTAAGGGATCATGACCGGCTACACCTTCAATGAAGGACAAGATCTCTCGGCCTTTTTCATCAACCCCTAAAAACTTTGGAGCATAGGAAAAATTCTTTTTTTCTAAATGCTTTAGCAGCTTTCGTATATTGATATTGTCTGACTTTACTTCTCGACGAACCGTATCTCCCGAACGATATACGTTCGAGACGTTTCCACCTGTTAATAACTCCTCATGATCATTTTGTTTTTTCATAAATTCTCCCCTCGAACTGGGTCACAATGATGATGTCAGCTACAGAAGTGTATGTACCCAAAAATATTCATTTAGTTATAAAAAGGTAGTGCAATGTTTTATGTGAAGTGCTCCCCCATTTTGATTCCTTACATGGTTAAATGTATCTTATCAAATGTTGCAAATCATCTAAAGATTATTCTGTTAAAAGTAGTACATGCTCATTCTATTTTAATAGGATTCTATTTTCATCTAAATAACTCATTTAAACCACAAAAAAACGTTTCACCACATGGAGGGAAACGTTAGGTTCACGGTAAAAACCGATCATGAAACTTTTAATAGATACCGGTGCTGGGGCCAAACCGGCACTCCGCGATAAATGATTCCAAAAAGGCAAGGTATACCTTCTTCAAGTAAAGCACCCGTTAATGAACTAAGAATTAAAGTGCTTCTTGATATATGTCTGATTTTATCGGCTTTAAACTCAAAGGTATTGTAAACTCATGAATACTTTCAATATGATTAAAAAAATGATCTATATCGTCATAATCCATTGACCATTCTTCTACCACCTTCAACTTTTTTAACTCGCTTGTTGGTTTAAATAAAAATTCACAGTGCAGTTGTTCCATGTGAGAATAATCATCTTCTTCATAAATTGTAAACTGACGTACCAAGTCAAAATGAAATAGTTCCTCTCCTGTAAAATCATAGACACCACACTGAAATAAAATTTCTTTATCTTCTTCGCCCTGAACTGTCTCCTTTGAAAAAGCTTTAAATGTTTCCCAAACCTTTTTTATATCATCGATATCCTCACCAATGCTATCTTTAAGATAACTTTCAGCATTTTTAACCGTAATCATTACAACACCACCTATGTACAATTTATACAATCCTTCTTCAATTATCCTGCCTCTTTAGTTTAATCATAAGGTAAGCATCAATAAAGTAAAAGTTAATTTCCTTTGAACACGTTTTGAATTAAATTTGTCGTCTGAAAAATCAGCTGAAAAACAAATAAAAAAACGTCCTCCTACAATTTGTAGAAAGACGTTTGAAACGTTGATATTCCTTCATTCTTCTGCAATTGAAGATCATAAAGAATATCTAAAAGTAGATACCGGTGGCCGGGGTCGAACCGGCACTCCGTGAGGAACACGATTTTGAGTCGTGCGCGTCTGCCAATTCCGCCACACCGGCATGATCATTAAAGAGCGCAACTTATAATAAAAACATGGTGCCGAGGGCCGGACTTGAACCGGCACGGTAGTCACCTACCGCAGGATTTTAAGTCCTGTGTGTCTGCCAATTCCACCACCCCGGCAGTCTTTTCAAAAAGGCGACACCCGGATTTGAACCGGGGATAAAGGTTTTGCAGACCTCTGCCTTACCACTTGGCTATGCCGCCATTATTGGAGCGGAAGACGGGATTCGAACCCGCGACCCCCACCTTGGCAAGGTGGTGTTCTACCACTGAACTACTTCCGCAAATTAACTGGGCTAGCTGGATTCGAACCAACGCATGACGGAGTCAAAGTCCGTTGCCTTACCGCTTGGCTATAGCCCAATAATAAAATGGGGCGATTGATGGGAATCGAACCCACGAGTGCCAGAGCCACAATCTGGTGCGTTAACCACTTCGCCACAACCGCCATAGATGTTATGAATCATATTAAGAAAATTGGCAGGGGCAGTAGGAATCGAACCCACACCGGAGGTTTTGGAGACCTCTGTTCTACCTTTAAACTATGCCCCTATGAAAATAAAAATGGTGGAGGGGGGCGGATTCGAACCGCCGAACCCGGAGGGAGCGGATTTACAGTCCGCCGCGTTTAGCCACTTCGCTACCCCTCCACATTTGAAAAACAGTGCCGGCAAGAGGACTTGAACCCCCAACCTACTGATTACAAGTCAGTTGCTCTACCAATTGAGCTACACCGGCAAATAGTGGTGGCTCGGGACGGAATCGAACCGCCGACACACGGATTTTCAGTCCGTTGCTCTACCAACTGAGCTACCGAGCCATGTATTCATTTTAAAAATGGCGGTCCGGACGGGACTCGAACCCGCGACCTCCTGCGTGACAGGCAGGCATTCTAACCAACTGAACTACCGGACCATTTTGGTTGTATAAAATAATTTGGTTGCGGGGGCAGGATTTGAACCTGCGACCTTCGGGTTATGAGCCCGACGAGCTACCGAACTGCTCCACCCCGCGATGATATAAAAGATATGGTGGAGGATGACGGGCTCGAACCGCCGACCCTCTGCTTGTAAGGCAGATGCTCTCCCAGCTGAGCTAATCCTCCGAATAAAAAACACTGGTGTATATTCTATAAAATGGTGACCCGTACGGGATTCGAACCCGTGTTACCGCCGTGAAAGGGCGGTGTCTTAACCGCTTGACCAACGGGCCCTTTATTATGTAAATTGTGGCGGAGAGCAAGGGATTCGAACCCTTGAGACGGGGTTACCGCCTACACGATTTCCAATCGTGCTCCTTCGGCCACTCGGACAGCTCTCCAAATTGGCTCCGCAGGTAGGATTCGAACCTACGACCGATCGGTTAACAGCCGATAGCTCTACCACTGAGCTACTGCGGAATGAAGAAAGCCTGGCGATGTCCTACTCTCACAGGGGGAGACCCCCAACTACCATCGGCGCTGAAGAGCTTAACTTCCGTGTTCGGTATGGGAACGGGTGTGACCTCTTCGCCATCATCACCAGACAATTTAGTGACAAAAGATATTATACTATGTATTGAAAATAAATCAAGAGATATTTTAAAAATGTTCTCTCAAAACTAGATAACAATGTTCAAACTTCACAATAGAATATAGGTTAAGTCCTCGATCTATTAGTATCTGTCAGCTCCACGTGTCACCACGCTTCCACCTCAGACCTATCAACCTGATCATCTTTCAGGGATCTTACTTCCTTGCGGAATGGGAAATCTCATCTTGAGGGGGGCTTCATGCTTAGATGCTTTCAGCACTTATCCCGTCCGCACATAGCTACCCAGCGATGCCCTTGGCAGAACAACTGGTACACCAGCGGTGCGTCCATCCCGGTCCTCTCGTACTAAGGACAGCTCCTCTCAAATTTCCTGCGCCCGCGACGGATAGGGACCGAACTGTCTCACGACGTTCTGAACCCAGCTCGCGTACCGCTTTAATGGGCGAACAGCCCAACCCTTGGGACCGACTACAGCCCCAGGATGCGATGAGCCGACATCGAGGTGCCAAACCTCCCCGTCGATGTGGACTCTTGGGGGAGATAAGCCTGTTATCCCCGGGGTAGCTTTTATCCGTTGAGCGATGGCCCTTCCATGCGGAACCACCGGATCACTAAGCCCGACTTTCGTCCCTGCTCGACTTGTAGGTCTCGCAGTCAAGCTCCCTTGTGCCTTTACACTCTGCGAATGATTTCCAACCATTCTGAGGGAACCTTTGGGCGCCTCCGTTACATTTTAGGAGGCGACCGCCCCAGTCAAACTGCCCACCTGACACTGTCTCCCTGCCCGATAAGGGCAGCGGGTTAGAAGGTCAATACAGCCAGGGTAGTATCCCACCGATGCCTCCACCGAAGCTAGCGCTCCGGTTTCCAAGGCTCCTACCTATCCTGTACAAGCTGTACCAACATTCAATATCAGGCTGCAGTAAAGCTCCACGGGGTCTTTCCGTCCTGTCGCGGGTAACCTGCATCTTCACAGGTACTATAATTTCACCGAGTCTCTCGTTGAGACAGTGCCCAGATCGTTGCGCCTTTCGTGCGGGTCGGAACTTACCCGACAAGGAATTTCGCTACCTTAGGACCGTTATAGTTACGGCCGCCGTTTACTGGGGCTTCAATTCGCACCTTCGCTTACGCTAAGCGCTCCTCTTAACCTTCCAGCACCGGGCAGGCGTCAGCCCCTATACTTCGCCTTACGGCTTCGCAGAGACCTGTGTTTTTGCTAAACAGTCGCCTGGGCCTATTCACTGCGGCTTCTCGGGGCTTTAACACCCTAAGAAGCACCCCTTCTCCCGAAGTTACGGGGTCATTTTGCCGAGTTCCTTAACGAGAGTTCTCTCGATCACCTTAGGATTCTCTCCTCGCCTACCTGTGTCGGTTTGCGGTACGGGCACCTCTCACCTCGCTAGAGGCTTTTCTTGGCAGTGTGGAATCAGGAACTTCGCTACTAAATTTCGCTCGCCATCACAGCTCAGCCTTCACGGGAAACGGATTTGCCTATTTCCCAGCCTAACTGCTTGGACGCGGATATCCAATACCGCGCTTACCCTATCCTCCTGCGTCCCCCCATTGCTCAAATGGTGAGGAGGTGGTACAGGAATATCAACCTGTTGTCCATCGCCTACGCCTTTCGGCCTCGGCTTAGGTCCCGACTAACCCTGAGCGGACGAGCCTTCCTCAGGAAACCTTAGGCATTCGGTGGACGGGATTCTCACCCGTCTTTCGCTACTCATACCGGCATTCTCACTTCTAAGCGCTCCACCAGTCCTTCCGGTCTGACTTCACAGCACTTAGAACGCTCTCCTACCACTGTTCGTTAGAACAGTCCGCAGCTTCGGTGATACGTTTAGCCCCGGTACATTTTCGGCGCAGAGTCACTCGACCAGTGAGCTATTACGCACTCTTTAAATGGTGGCTGCTTCTAAGCCAACATCCTGGTTGTCTAAGCAACTCCACATCCTTTTCCACTTAACGTATACTTTGGGACCTTAGCTGGCGGTCTGGGCTGTTTCCCTTTCGACTACGGATCTTATCACTCGCAGTCTGACTCCCAAGGATAAGTCATCGGCATTCGGAGTTTGACTGAATTCGGTAACCCGGTAGGGGCCCCTAGTCCAATCAGTGCTCTACCTCCGAGACTCTTACCTTGAGGCTAGCCCTAAAGCTATTTCGGAGAGAACCAGCTATCTCCAGGTTCGATTGGCATTTCACCCCTACCCACACCTCATCCCCGCACTTTTCAACGTGCGTGGGTTCGGGCCTCCATTCAGTGTTACCTGAACTTCACCCTGGACATGGGTAGATCACCTGGTTTCGGGTCTACGACCACGTACTCATGCGCCCTATTCAGACTCGCTTTCGCTGCGGCTCCGCATCTTCTGCTTAACCTTGCACGGGATCGTAACTCGCCGGTTCATTCTACAAAAGGCACGCCATCACCCTTTAACGGGCTCTGACTACTTGTAGGCACACGGTTTCAGGATCTATTTCACTCCCCTTCCGGGGTGCTTTTCACCTTTCCCTCACGGTACTGGTTCACTATCGGTCACTAGGGAGTATTTAGCCTTGGGAGATGGTCCTCCCGGATTCCGACGGAATTTCACGTGTTCCGCCGTACTCAGGATCCACTCTGGAGAGAACAACATTTCAGTTACAGGGCTGTTACCTTCTTTGGCGGGCCTTTCCAGACCTCTTCGCTTATATCGTTCCTTTGTAACTCCGTATAGAGTGTCCTACAACCCCAAGAGGCAAGCCTCTTGGTTTGGGCTGTTCCCGTTTCGCTCGCCGCTACTCAGGGAATCGCATTTGCTTTCTCTTCCTCCGGGTACTTAGATGTTTCAGTTCCCCGGGTATGCCTTCTCATACTCTATGTATTCAAGTATGGATACTACTCCATTACGAGCAGTGGGTTTCCCCATTCGGAAATCTCCGGATCAAAGCTTGCTTACAGCTCCCCGAAGCATATCGGTGTTCGTCCCGTCCTTCATCGGCTCCTAGTGCCAAGGCATCCACCGTGCGCCCTTTCTAACTTAACCATTTCTTACTTTAGAAAGAATCACTATGTGTGATGAACTTTGCATTGCATTCAATGTGAATGTATTACTTATTGTTATCTAGTTTTCAAAGAACAATCCTGTCTCGCTAGAGACATGTTTTGAAGGAATGATCCTTCAAAACTAAACAAGACCAAAACGCACGCTGCTCCATATATCCTTAGAAAGGAGGTGATCCAGCCGCACCTTCCGATACGGCTACCTTGTTACGACTTCACCCCAATCATCTGTCCCACCTTCGGCGGCTGGCTCCATAAAGGTTACCTCACCGACTTCGGGTGTTACAAACTCTCGTGGTGTGACGGGCGGTGTGTACAAGGCCCGGGAACGTATTCACCGCGGCATGCTGATCCGCGATTACTAGCGATTCCAGCTTCACGCAGTCGAGTTGCAGACTGCGATCCGAACTGAGAACAGATTTATGGGATTGGCTAAACCTTGCGGTCTCGCAGCCCTTTGTTCTGTCCATTGTAGCACGTGTGTAGCCCAGGTCATAAGGGGCATGATGATTTGACGTCATCCCCACCTTCCTCCGGTTTGTCACCGGCAGTCACCTTAGAGTGCCCAACTAAATGCTGGCAACTAAGATCAAGGGTTGCGCTCGTTGCGGGACTTAACCCAACATCTCACGACACGAGCTGACGACAACCATGCACCACCTGTCACTCTGTCCCCGAAGGGAAAGCCCTATCTCTAGGGTTGTCAGAGGATGTCAAGACCTGGTAAGGTTCTTCGCGTTGCTTCGAATTAAACCACATGCTCCACCGCTTGTGCGGGCCCCCGTCAATTCCTTTGAGTTTCAGTCTTGCGACCGTACTCCCCAGGCGGAGTGCTTAATGCGTTAGCTGCAGCACTAAGGGGCGGAAACCCCCTAACACTTAGCACTCATCGTTTACGGCGTGGACTACCAGGGTATCTAATCCTGTTCGCTCCCCACGCTTTCGCTCCTCAGCGTCAGTTACAGACCAGAGAGTCGCCTTCGCCACTGGTGTTCCTCCACATCTCTACGCATTTCACCGCTACACGTGGAATTCCACTCTCCTCTTCTGCACTCAAGTTTCCCAGTTTCCAATGACCCTCCCCGGTTGAGCCGGGGGCTTTCACATCAGACTTAAGAAACCGCCTGCGAGCCCTTTACGCCCAATAATTCCGGACAACGCTTGCCACCTACGTATTACCGCGGCTGCTGGCACGTAGTTAGCCGTGGCTTTCTGGTTAGGTACCGTCAAGGTGCGAGCAGTTACTCTCGCACTTGTTCTTCCCTAACAACAGAGCTTTACGATCCGAAAACCTTCATCACTCACGCGGCGTTGCTCCGTCAGACTTTCGTCCATTGCGGAAGATTCCCTACTGCTGCCTCCCGTAGGAGTCTGGGCCGTGTCTCAGTCCCAGTGTGGCCGATCACCCTCTCAGGTCGGCTACGCATCGTCGCCTTGGTGAGCCATTACCCCACCAACTAGCTAATGCGCCGCGGGTCCATCTGTAAGTGACAGCCGAAACCGTCTTTCATCCTTGAACCATGCGGTTCAAGGAACTATCCGGTATTAGCTCCGGTTTCCCGGAGTTATCCCAGTCTTACAGGCAGGTTACCCACGTGTTACTCACCCGTCCGCCGCTAACATCCGGGAGCAAGCTCCCTTCTGTTCGCTCGACTTGCATGTATTAGGCACGCCGCCAGCGTTCGTCCTGAGCCAGGATCAAACTCTCCGAGGTATGCAGGATGCATATCACACATGCGTTGCTACACGATGTAGCGAACTTAGCATGTGATCATTTCCTGCCTCGTCAGCGTTTGACTGACTACCTATGAAACATCATAGGATTTTTTATAAAAACTCGAATTAACAGGTACGTTTTGTCTTGTTTAGTTTTCAAAGATCATCTTCATCGTCTCTCAGAGGCGACTTTCTCAATATAACATTTTGACGCTGTGGGCGTCAAGTGTTTTTTAGAATTTCTTTTTGTCAGCTTTTCTTTCAAAGCAACTTGGTTGCTCGTTAGCGACGTATAATAATATACCATCATAATATTCAAGCGTCAATATCTTTTTTCACAAAATATCCTCGATGATAGATTTTTTGCCCCTTTGTCTCAATTGGCTCCACTTGAACAATTCCTTTTTCCACAAAGAAATCAATCATGACGCTAAGGTCAGGCGTAAAATACTTGAGGTCAGGATGCGCGAGAAGCTCGCCAAAAAGCCATATATCTTGCTGTTCCATAACATGACGCAAATGAGCGGCGCCAATTTCTGCTTTTGAATGGATCAAAAAGTCATTTGCTAAAAATAAAAGTTCCAAACGTTTATGAAGGCTTTCATGGCTTTCAATGAGTTCTGAATAAAGTTTATAAACTTCCGGTTCCATATGACGCACCTGATTCCAAACTGTCACTTCTGGGTGGAAGCCTTTATCGATCACTTCAATACGTGCCAAATGATGCAGCGCATGCACAATTGAATTATATGCATCAAGGAATTGATTTGACTCAAAAAATGCTTTTCCTTCTATATACCTGCGAATAAGCTTGCCGTATTCTAAACCGATTTTAAGTTTGCGGTTTGAAAATGGGAATGTACTCAGGTCGTCAATTAAGTTGAAAATATATTCATTGCGATCAAATAGGACTTTCCCATTCAAAATCCAATCAATGATTCGGCGATTCGTGCCAAGGGTAATCCATTCCTTCAACTGCTCATCTGTGACAACATTTAAAGAAGCTGTTTGGTGATCGGATTCATAGTGTTTGATAAATAACGGCTCTCCCGCTTCTTTTACAATGACTAGAAGTGCAGCATCAAAGTTATCCGTCTCAGAAGATACTTTGTGTCTTCTTTCTACTATAATCACAGCCAATGTGTCTGGGTGACTTGCTCTCTCTTGATAAATAGGACGGAGAAGATTTTCCATAGTGATTCCTCCAATACTCGGGTGTAAAGTTCTTCTCTAATGCTATGTATTTCTCCTCATAGAATCAAAATTCCTTCAATTCAAGAAAAAAGATCATTGAATCATTATAAGCAATTTATTCACAAAACTCTATAACTAATTCAAACGGAAAGGTAAAATGTGCTATATTGGAGACAAGGGGGACTAGGGATGGCGAAATACTCCAGTAAGATTAATAAAATCAGAACATTTGCACTTAGTTTGGTTTTTGTTGGCTTTCTGATCATGTATATCGGTGTGTTCTTCAAGGAATCGATTTGGCTGTCGACTTTCTTTATGCTGCTCGGCGTCTTATCGATCGGATTGAGTACAGTGGTTTACTTTTGGATCGGTATGCTTTCTACGAAGGCAGTTCGTGTCGTATGTCCAGGCTGTGAGAAGGAAACAAAAGTGCTTGGGCGGGTGGACATGTGCATGCATTGCAGAGAGCCGCTTACGCTCGATCCAGGATTAGAAGGCAAAGAGTTTGATGAATCCTACAATCGAAAAAAGTCATAAAAAAAGCTGGCCGGTTAAATGGTCAGCTTTTTCATTAATGATTTTCTTTTTTCGCACATTCTTGACAAGTCCCATAGATCTCCAAGCGATGATGACTGACTTTAAAGCCCGTCACATGGGATGCAAGCTGTTCCACTTCATCAAGGCCAGGATAATGAAAGTCCACTATTTTTCCGCAGATTTCACAAATCGCATGGTAATGATCAGATGTCGCAAAATCAAATCGGCTTGAGGAATCACCGTACGTTAATTCCTTTACTAATCCAGATTCCCGGAAGACTCGTAAATTGTTGTAAACCGTTGCGACACTCATATTTGGAAATTTACCTTCAAGTGCTTTATATATATCGTCCGCGGTTGGGTGAGTCATAGAATTTACGAGAAACTCCAAGATGGCATGGCGCTGCGGAGTAATTCGAACACCGGTTTCTTTTAAAGCATCTAAAGCGTCTTTTAGTTCGTGAGCAGCCATTTCATCATGCACCTCTCTTCAAAAATATTCTTATATTATAATCTTTATAAATAGTGTACCCCCAGAGCCGAATCTTTGTCAATTACAATCCTCTTTTTTACCTATTCTTCTTCACAAAAAAGACCGACATGTCTGCCGGTCCGATCCTGTGATGATGTTAAGCGTGAGATTTTAGTTCCTCAAGCGCTTCTTCCACGTGGTCTTTCACCTTAACTTTTCTCCACTCTTTCACAAGCGTTCCTTCTTTATTAATAAGAAACGTTGAACGTTCGATGCCCATGTATTCTTTACCAAAGTTCTTTTTCAGCTTCCACACTCCAAAGGCTTCAGACAATTTCTGTTCATCGTCTACAAGAAGTAAGAACGGTAAATCATGTTTTTCTTTAAATTTTTGATGCTTGTCCTGACTGTCTGGGCTTACGCCGATAATGACAGCATCTAATTCTGCAAAGCTTTGATGGCTATCTCGGAAATCACATGCTTCTGTTGTACATCCTGGTGTCATATCTTTTGGATAGAAATAAAGGACAATATGTTTTCCTTTAAAGTCAGAAAGCTTTACTTTTTCCCCGTTGTCAGCGGTTAATTCGATTTCAGGTACTTGCTGGCCTACTTCGATTGTCATAACACAATCCCTCCAACCTATTTTTTAAATAGCCTATCCAATTTTGAGAGGATATTCAACTAAGGACGCTTGCATCGGCATGTTAAAATAATGATAGACGACGTGATACGTTGAGATAGGAGGCTATTTATGAAATTCACAGAATCAGAAAAATTACATCAAGAGGCGCTGGAGCATATTGTTGGAGGTGTCAACAGTCCCTCTCGTTCATATAAGGCAGTAGGTGGCGGTTCACCCGTGGCGATGGAAAAAGGAGAAGGCGCTTATTTTTGGGATGTTGACGGAAATCGCTATATCGATTACTTAGCAGCATACGGCCCTATTATTACAGGACATGCCCACCCTCATATTACAAAAGCGATTACAAAAGCGGCTGAATCAGGTGTTCTTTACGGAACGCCAACGAAGCATGAAGTCACTTTTGCCAAAATGCTAAAGGAAGCTATGCCTGCTTTGGACAAAGTTCGCTTTGTCAATTCAGGTACTGAAGCCGTGATGACAACGATTCGTGTGGCACGTGCTTATACAGGCAGAACAAAGATCATTAAGTTTGCCGGGTGCTATCACGGTCACTCTGATCTTGTACTTGTGGCAGCTGGCTCTGGTCCTTCCACTTTAGGAACCCCTGATTCAGCAGGCGTACCAAAAAGCATCGCCAATGAAGTCATTACCGTTCCATTTAATGATATTGACAGCTACAAAGAAGCATTGGATCGATGGGGCGATGAAGTCGCAGCTGTCCTTGTCGAGCCGATTGTAGGGAACTTCGGCATCGTGGAGCCTAAGGACGGTTTCCTGCAGCAGGTCAATGACCTCACTCATGAAAAGGGCGCACTTGTGATCTATGATGAAGTGATTACAGCTTTCCGCTTTATGTACGGAGGCGCACAGGACTTGCTTCAAGTAAAACCTGACCTCACTGCATTAGGAAAAATCATTGGCGGCGGACTTCCGATCGGTGCTTATGGCGGTAAAAAAGAAATTATGGAGCAAGTCGCTCCTCTTGGACCGGCCTATCAAGCTGGCACGATGGCAGGAAATCCTGCATCCATTCTTTCTGGTATTGCCTGCTTGGAAGTGTTAAAACAAGAGGATGTTTACGAGCGTCTAGATCAGCTTGGCGCTATGCTAGAAGAAGGCATTTTAGCCCATGCAAAAAAACATCAAGTAGATATTACAGTGAACCGCTTAAAAGGGGCTCTTACTGTCTACTTCACAAAAGAAACCATTGTGAACTATGAGCAGGCTGAAAATACGGATGGCGAAATGTTCGCCCGCTTCTTTAAATTAATGCTTTCTCAAGGGATTAACCTCGCTCCTTCTAAATATGAAGCTTGGTTCTTAACGATCGCACATACTGAAAAAGATATTTCTAAGACACTGCAAGCAGTAGATCATGCGTTTGAACAGTTGAAACAATCATAATAGGGTCAAAAACAGGCGTAAAAAAATGCGCCTGTTTTTTTATTGACCAGCTCTTGTTTGTCAAAAGCGTGTGAATCTGTTACATTTCTTCTCAATACCTTCTTTTGATGTTTTCATGAACTTTCAAAAATCACTTGAATATTTCGGAAGACCGCTGTATATTACTTAGTTGTTCATCAAAATATTTATAATAAATGACGAGTGATCATCTATTATCTAAAAGAAAGGAATGCAGGGACAAAACCAATGAAACTTGGAGCCCGTATTTTAAAAACTGGTATTGCCATTGTACTCGCGCTTTACCTGGCAACATGGCTTGGGTTGCCAACGCCCGTCTTCGCGGGGATTGCTGCTGTATTTGCTATCCAGCCATCTATTTATCGATCTTTTTTAACGATTGTTGATCAAGTGCAAGCCAATATTATTGGAGCAGCACTTGCCATTACGTTCGGCCTGCTTTTTGGCACTGGACCAGTCATTATCGGTTTAACCGCCGTCATGGTCATTGCCATTAATTTAAAGCTGAAGATTGAACACACGATTCCAATTGCACTTGTAACCGTCATTGCGATTTTAGAAAGTGCAGGGGATCATTTCCTTTCCTTTGCCTTAATTCGAACAGCTACTGTGGTGTTAGGAGTTCTTTCATCATTTTTAGTGAATTTAATCTTCCTGCCGCCAAAGTATGAAACAAAGCTTGTTCATCACATTATGGAAAATACGGAGGAGATTTTAAAATGGATTCGACTGAGCTCCAGACAGTCTACTGATCATTCCACTTTAAAGGATGACATCGATCAAATAAAAGAACGCATGATCAAATTAGATCACATTTACTTGTTATACAAAGAAGAACGAAGCTATTTAAAGAAAACAACCTATGTAAAATCAAGAAAGCTCGTTTTGTTCAGACAGGCCATTATGGCATCGAATCGTGCTCTTTACTTGCTGAAAAAGCTTCATAAATTAGAAAATGAAATTCACTTGATGCCAGAGCATTTCAGGGAAAGCTTAACAGATGAAATTGATTACTTACTCTATTGGCATGAGCGCACCTTGATGAAATTCGTCGGTAAAATGAAACCGCAGGATGATGAATTTCAAAATGAATGCTCTCTTCGCCTTGAAACGTTAACGAAATCATTTATCCAGCATCAGCAAAACCAAGAAAACGACTTGCTCGATTACAATATGCTAAATGTTATGTCCAGCATCATCGAATACCGTGATGAACTAGAGCATTTAGATACATTGATTACAAGCTTCCAGACGTATCACCCAAAAGACAGTGAAATTGAGACAGAAGAAAAAGAAGCATAGACAGAAAAGACCAATTCATAGAATTGGTCTTATTTTATTTTCTTCATTTTAGGATCCAGTGTGTCACGTAATCCATCTCCCATCAGGTTAAAACCTAAAACTGTCAGCATGATCGCGACACCTGGGAAAAATAATGTCCAAGGGGCTTGAACGAGATAAGGTCTCGCATCGGCAAGCATTTTCCCCCACTCTGGGCTTGGTGCCTGTGCACCCAATCCTAAAAAACCTAAAGCCGCTGCTTCGATAATCGCTGTTCCGATCGCAAGCGTCGCCTGTACGATGACTGGCACCATACTGTTTGGCAGAATGTGACGCAGCACGATGCGGCGGTGTGACATCCCAACCGCCTTTGCTGCTAGCACATATTCTTCTTGTTTAATACTCAGCACTTTTGAACGAACGAGCCGTCCAAAGGTTGGGACATTAATAATCGCAATGGCAATAAGGGCATTTTGTAAGGAGGGGCCTAAGATGGAGACGATCGCAATCGCTAGTAGAATACTAGGAAAAGCGAGTAAAATATCAAACATTCTCGAGATCACAGCATCTAGCACTCTTCCGCCATAGCCTGCAATCAATCCAAGCAGTGTGCCTAAAATGACAGACCCGAGAACCGAGAAGAAACCAACCCATAAGGAAATCCGCGCACCATGCACAACTCTTGAAAATATATCTCTGCCAAAATCATCTGTACCAAACCAGTGCGTAGCTGACGGTGCGCTAAATCGCTCACCGAGAGATTGTTCATTGATTCCAAAAGGAGCAATGAGCGGTGCGAAGATCGCTAAGATGAGAAATAAAAAGACAATCACACTACCAATGACCGCCAGCTTGTGCTGAAAGAACAGCTTCATCGATTCAAGAATCAATGATTGAGAGCGTTCTTCTTTTGGTTGAGGTGGTTCAAGCTCTTTTTGTGCTTCCATGTGATCACTCTCCCTCCCTAATATTTAATCCTTGGATCAATGACCGCATACAAGATGTCCACAATGAAATTGATCAGGACAAATATGAGCGCAACGACGAGAATACCAGTTTGAATGACGGGGTAATCTCGATAGCTGATGGCGTCATATATATATCGTCCAATGCCCGGCCATGCAAAAATGGTCTCTGTTAAAATGGCTCCGCCTAGCAAGAGGCCTGTCTGAAGACCAATAATCGTCAAGATCGGAATAAGTGCATTTTTCAGCCCATGCTGATAAATGATGAAAAATGAACGTACTCCTTTTGCTTTTGCTGTTCGAATAAAGTCTGAATGAAGCACTTCCAGCATACTTGCCCTTGTTATCCTTGCAATAATCGCAGCAGGGATTGTGGCAAGTGCTGTACTTGGTAAGATCAAATGCTTGATGCTGTCAGTAAATTGATCAAATCGGCCTTGCAAAAGCGTATCCAGCGTATGAATATAGGTGATTGACTCCACTGGATTTCTGACGTTTTCACGGCCCGTTGTCGGTAAAATACCCCATTCAATTGAGAACAACCACTGCCCCATTAAGCCTAACCAGAAAATCGGCATGGACACTCCAATGAGTGCAATAAACATCGCGACATAATCAAAGAAAGAATGTTTAAACCAAGCACTGATGATTCCCGCATTTACCCCCACAACGATCGCCAACACCATGGCAAAAAAGGTCAATTCTAACGTCGCAAATAAGTACGGTTTCATTTCCTGGGCAATAGCCGCTCCTGTTCGTATCGAAGTCCCTAAATCTCCTTTTAAAAGGCCCAGCATGTAATGTCCGTATTGAACATACCAAGGCTGATTTAAACCGAGCTGGATGGTTAACTGTTCTACTGCTTCTTTCGTTGCCCGCTGTCCTAAGATAACCTGTGCTGGGTTCCCTGGAATAAACCGTATAATTGAAAACACGACCAATGTCATTCCGATCAATACTGGGATGAGCATTCCTGCCCGCTTCATACAATAAGCAAACAAACAGCTTTCACCGCCTTTTCTTTGTTTGAATAAGGGAGATACAAGATCTCCCTTATTTGCTTATTTGAAATACACGTCAGTCAAAGCTTCTGAACCAGTTGGATGCGGCTGGTAGCCTTTTAAATCACTAGATGCTGCAAGCATTGGGATCGAATGCACCAATGGAATCCAAGGTGCTTCATCATGAATGATTTCTTGTGCTTTTTTATATAGCTCATTTCGTTTCTTTTGATCTGTGTCTGTTTGCGCTTCGATGAGGATGTCGTGCATTTTATCGTTTTCGAAGAATGTATAGTTGTTGCCGCCAATGCTGTCTTTGTCCAAAAGTGTGTAGATGAAATTATCAGGATCGCCATTGTCCCCTGTCCAGCCTAACAAGAACACATCTGCTTCTCCTTTACTTGCCTTATCTAAATAGGTCGCCCAGTCATATGTCACAATTTCTGCTTTGACGCCGACCTTTTCAAAGTTTGATTGAATGACTTCTGCTACCTTCATCCCATCTGGCATATATGGACGCGGTACAGGCATTGCCCAAAGCTTGATGCGAAAGCCGTCAGGAAAGCCCGCTTCTTTTAAAAGTTCCTTCGCTTTTTCGGGATCATACGGATACGGATCAATGTCGTCATTGTAGCCTTCTAAAGCTGGAGGAAGAGGATTTTTTGCTGGTTCGGCAAGTCCGCCATAAAATGACTTAATAATGGATTCTTTATCGACCGCGTAATTGAGCGCTTGACGAACAAGCTTGTTATCAAGCGGCTTTCTTGTGACAGTCAGTCCGATATAGCCTACGTTCATTGATGGTCTTTCAATGAGCTGGAGTGCTTTATCCGTTTTAATGCCATCTAAATCTGACGGATTCACACCATCCATCAAATCGATTTCGCCTGTTTTCAAGGCATTTAAGCGAGCCGAGTTTTCTGGGATCGAGCGGAAGATGATTTGATTCAGTTTTGGTTTATCTTTCTGCCAGTAATCTTCGTTCTTTTCTAATACGATACGGTCGTTTTGTTTCCACTCTTTAAATTTGAATGGTCCTGTTCCTACTGGATTCTCGCGAAAGGAATCGCCGCTTTTTTCAACAGCCGCAGGACTTGCGATGCCAAACGGTGACATGGCAATGTTTTTAAGAAATGTCGCCTGTGGGCGCTTTAGCTGAAATTCTACTTCATGCTCACCTTTGACGATGATGTCTTTAATGACATGTCCTTTATCTTTTTTATAGCCGCCAAACATGCCATAGTAAGGAAATTTTTCTGCATCACCATTCATCCAGCGGTCAAAGTTGAATTTCACTGCTTCTGCGTTAAAGTCTGTGCCATCGTGAAATTTCACACCTTCTCTTAAGTAGAATGTGTATGATTTTCCGTCCTTTGCAACATCCCAGTCTGTTGCGAGACCTGGGTGGATGGTCGTGTCTTTCTCACCGTAATTCAAAAGCTTTTCAAATATATTCTCTGTGACCTTGAAGGTTTCGCCTTCAGTTGTTGTGATTGGATCTAGTGAAGTGGAGTCTCCTCCTCTGCCAAATACGAGAGTATCTTTTGTTGCTTTCTCTTCTGATGACGGAGAGGACGAGCATCCCCCTAAAAACAGTGCAAGCACCAGCACAAAAATGAAACTACTGAACAACCAAGTCTTCTTCATTGTGTTCCTCCTTTTGATATAAGTAACACGCCGCCGCATGCCCCGATTCCTCCTCATACAAAGCAGGTACTGCTTTTAAGCATTTCTCCCACCTTTTTGGACACCTTTTGTAGAAAGGACAACCGCCGCTTGGCGTCATGGCAGACTCTTCTGCCGACACATCTTGCGTCTCTAGCACGTGATCCATATGTGGAATGGATTTCAGAAGCAGCGATGTATAAGGATGAAGCGGGCTGTGAAATACGTCTTCGGCAGGCCCCATCTCGACAATACGGCCAGCATACATGACTGCGATTCGGTCGCTCATATACCTGACAACACCAAGATCGTGAGAAATAAATAGATACGTCAGAGAAAGCGTCTTTTGCAATTCAAGCATCAAATTCAAAATTTGCGCTTGAACGGATACATCTAAAGCTGAAACGGGTTCATCGGCAATGACAAGACTTGGATGGGTAATAAGTGCTCTAGCGATCCCAATACGCTGCCTTTGTCCACCGCTAAATTGATGCGCATAACGCTCCCCGTAGGAAGGATCAAATCCGACAATATGCAGCATCTCTTTGACCCGCTTCCGCCTTTTTGCTTTCGTCCCATGTCGATGTACAATGAGCGGTTCCTCTAAAATATCTTTGATTTTCATTCGCGGATTTAATGAAGCATATGGATCTTGAAAAATCATTTGAATGTCTTTTCTTAAAGAACGCATCTCTCTTTCTTTCAAAAGAGTAATCTCTTGCCCTTTCAGTTGAATAGAGCCTGACGTCGGTTCAGTCAATCTCATTAAGCTTTTGCCAAGTGTTGATTTCCCGCAGCCTGATTCACCGACAATGCCAAGCGTTTCCCCCTCCTTCACGTGAAAGGACACTTGATTTAAAGCCAAAGTCGAATGCTTGTGTTTAGAAAAAAAAGCGGCTGTGTCATACCGTTTTGTCAGCTGATTCACTTGCAAGAGTGGGTGACTCAGTGTCTTCTCCTCCTTCCATTAGAAAGCATGCCACGCGGTGATCCTGTTCAATGGATTGTAAAACTGGATCTTCTTCAAGACATTGCGCAATTTTGTAAGGGCAGCGCGCGGCAAATTGACAGCCGGATCGAATGGTCCCTGGCTTCGGTACATGACCTGCAATAGAGATAAGCTTTTCTTTTTTCTCTTTGAACGATGGAACTGAGGCGAAAAGACCTTTTGTGTAGGGGTGCAGAGGTTTTTGAAAAATACGGTCAACGGTTCCTTCTTCTACGATTCGACCGGCATACATTATCATGACTCGCTGGCATATTTGCCGTACGACGCCTAGATCATGGGTAATAAATAAAATAGCGGTGTCCATCTCTTCGTTCAGCTTTTTGAGCAGGCGAAGGATTTGCGCTTGGATGGTCACATCAAGTGCAGTTGTTGGTTCATCTGCGATCATGAGCTTTGGGTGACAAAGCATCGCCATCGCAATCATCACACGCTGACGCATGCCGCCTGATAATTCATGCGGGTATTTTTTAAGCAACGATTCGGCTTGCTTCAATCCGACGGTCTGAAGCAGATCAACCGCCTTCGCTTTTGCTTCTTTTTGACCGATTGCTTGATGTGTGAAAAGGGCTTCTGTCATTTGTTTGCCGATGGTCATTAATGGGTTCAGAGAGGTCATTGGTTCTTGGAAAATCATCGAAATGTCATTTCCTCTTATTTCTCGCCACTGTTTTTCTGAAAGCGACAGCAGGTTTTGCCCTTCGAATTGGATCTCTCCCGTTGTCTCTGTTTGCTGGTTTAGTCCCATTAATGACATAGATGTAATACTTTTCCCGCAGCCAGATTCGCCAACAATTCCTAAGGTTTCTCCTTTTTGAATCGAGAACGATATGTGATGGACGATGGGTACTTTTTGCTTTTTTTGCTGAAATGCAATGGACAGCTGTTTAACATCTAGCAGCACGTCTTGTTCTTTCACATATTCACCACCCCGTCATACTTTTTAAAATTGTATTGAGACAAGCTGGGAAATATGTCATGTTTTTGACAAGCATAAAAAAGCCTATCCGCTAGAATCGGATAGGCTTCTACTAATTTAATGTTTGAATGGTAAAAAGATGGCGATAGTGGCTCTCTCTGTTCATTAATTCTTCGTGTGTTCCTTTTTCCACAATCTCGCCTTGATCCATGACGACAATGAGGTCAGCATGTGTAATTGTTGATAAGCGGTGCGCGACAATAAAGGTTGTGCGGTCCTTTGCTAGCTTTTGCATCGCTTCTTGAATGTAATGTTCACTTTCTAAATCTAGTGCAGACGTTGCTTCATCTAAAATCAACAGCGGTGGATTTTTTAGAAAGACCCTTGCAATGGAAATCCGTTGTTTTTGACCACCTGATAGCTTCACGCCCCGTTCTCCTACCTTCGTGTCATATCCTTCAGGAAGAGACATAATAAAATCATGGGCATTTGCCGCTTTTGCAGCCGAAACGATTTTTTCAAAAGAGGCTTCTGGATCTCCAACCGCAATGTTTTCTTTAATCGTGTCACTGAATAAGAATGTATCCTGTAGCACCATTCCGACTTGATTTCGAAGGCTTCTTGCTTTGTACTCTTTTATATCAATGCCGTCAATTTCAAGTGATCCGTTTGTCACATCATAAAATCTTGGAATTAAGCTGACGAGCGTCGACTTCCCCCCGCCGCTCATTCCAACAAGTGCAACCGTTTGTCCTTTTTCTACTTTCAAGGAGATATTGCGGAGAATCTCTTCCTGCGTGTGTTCATAACGAAATGACACATGTTTAAATTCGACCTCTCCTTTTAAATGATCGGCTTCTTTTGCATTCGGCCGATCTGTTACCTCATATGGCTCATCAATAAATTCAAAGATACGATCCATTGACGCTACCGACTGAGTTAAAGTCGTGGATGAGTTGATGAGGCGGCGAATCGGGTTGTACATCCGGTCAATATAACCAACAAAGGCAATCATGGTCCCGATCGAAAGTGATCCATTAATGACAGTGTAGCCAGCAAATGCAATGATCAATAGCGGTGCAATATCAGTAATGGTATTGACGACGGCAAATGTTTTGGCGTTCCAATTCGTATGGTTGATCGCTTTGTTTAAGAAATTTTTATTTTCATCATGAAAATTCTCTTGTTCATATTCTTCAATGGCAAAGCTCCGAATGACCGGCATTCCTTGTACTCGCTCATGTAGATGCCCTTGAACTTCAGCCAGCGCCTGTGACCGCTCTTTTGTCAGCTTGCGGAGCCTGCCGTAAAAAAACTTCACTGCAAACGCATATAACGGAAAAATAATGACAGACACGATGGTGAGCTTGATGTCCAGTGTACACATAATGGCGATTACGATGAGCACGGTCATCAAATCAAGCCAAATATTCATAAGACCTGTGATGACAAACTCTTTTGTCTGCTCCACATCGTTGATGACTCTAGAAATGATTTCTCCTGTTCTCGTGTTGGCATAATAACGAAGGCTGAGTTTTTGAATATGCGAAAACAGTTTTTCCCGAATATCAAATAATACTTTACTGCCTGTCCACTGCGCATAGTATTGTCTATAGTATTCAACAGGCGGTCTCATCACTAAAAATAAGACGAGCATGATTCCCATAATCATCAGTAGAGATGATGTCTTTTCGTCAGCCGACCCCGAGCCTTGAATGACATCATCAATGACATACTTTAAAAGCAGAGGCAATGTTAAGGGAATCGAAAACTTGATCATCCCGATGACCATTGTCAATGCAATCTGTTTTTTATACGGTGTTACAAAAGCCATGTAACGTTTAATGACCCCCATGTAAATCTCCTTCCCAATCTATCAGTGCCTCTTATCCGTACGCAATCAAAAACCTGTTAGCCTAAAAAGCTAAACAGGTTTTTGTTGCTCTTGCTTATTTTGTATAATGTAAAAAACGTTCATACCACATATCCACAAATTCAGGAGCAAACGGACCTTTCCGCTGGTGAATCCAATGCAATAATGTATTCAGATGCTCTCTTAAGATACTATCGATTTCCTTTGGATAATTCATCTGCCTCTTATGATCTGCATATTCATCCTCATCCAAAATATTGTATGTCATGTCCGGAAAGACTTTGACATCTAAATCGTAATCAATATACTTAATGGCTTCTTCATCTGTTGCAAAAGGAGAGCTGATGTTGCAGTAATAATATACTCCATCATCTCTAAGCATCCCAATCACATTAAACCATTGTTTTGCATGGAAATAGCAAATAGCCGGTTCTCTCGTCATCCAAGTACGGCCGTCGGATTCAGTCACCATTGTCCGGTCGTTTGCACCAATGATACACAATTCCGTTGCTTTCAGAATAGTGGTTTCATTCCAAATCCTGTGGATCAAGCCATTGTGCTTATAGCTTTGAATTTGGATGCTTTCTCCTTCCTTGGGATAGCCCATATTTTCTCCCCTACTTTCTATAACAAAAAAACCTAACAGTCCAAAGACCTAATTTCCCAACTAAACATGTCTCTATCATATTATACCGTTACATCATTAAAAAATGAAATGAAAAAGCCATTCAACCCAATTGAACGGCACACTGTTTTACATCAAGGTCGAACTCTTTTCCATTTGCTTGTATGAATTGATGACCTCTTCTGTCTGTTTTGTAAATAAGGTTTGGACTTTTTGCAACTCTTCACGTTTCTGTTTGATTTGATCATGAAGCCTGGTCCACTCTGCTTTTTTTTCATCTTGTAGCAATTGTTTTTCTGTTTCTAAACATAGATCAAGTTCTCCCTGTACATTGAGCAGTTGATCCATGAGTTGCATTTGTTCTTTTACAAGCTGATCGAAATCAGACATCTAACTCCTCCCTTTTATTTTCATCCACTTTTTGTCTGTATACCATTTCTTGAAAGTTCGCCGAAATCCTTTGACTGTTTATGTAGAGGTTTTACAGGTTTTGTCGGATGGTGGGGAGAGGCAAAAAGAAAAGCACTTCATTCGTAGATGAAGTGCTTTCTCTGTTTCAGTGATTAGCTGTTTTGTTGTTTGTTTTGCTCAGCTTTTTGGTTATATTTTTTTACGTGCTGCGCGTCAGTCTCGCTAGCAAATTCAGTGCCGTATTGACCACCTTGTGCAGCAGCTTGGTTTTGTTTCTTCACTTGTTGTGCGTTTGTTTTGTTTTGTTGTTTGTCCATCATTATCACCTCCACGCACATTAATTTGTGCAGAAGGTGCAAATCCTATTCATGATTTTTTTAAACAAGTAAAGAACGTCCGCCATCCACAATAATCGTCTGTCCTCTAATCATATCTGCCTTGCCTGATACAAGGAATTCCACGCTGTCGACCATGTCTTTAATTTCCACCATTCGGCCAGCTGGTGTATTTTTCTTGGCGTCTTCTAAAAGCTCTTCTCGGTTCGGGAAGTGCTTAAGTGCATCGGTATCGATCGCGCCGCCAGATACAGCATTCACGACGATATTTTTTTGTGACAGTTCAACAGATAGATAACGTGTCAATGCTTCTAATGCTGCTTTTGAGACGCCAACTACTGTGTAATTTTCAAGATAGCGAATAGAGCCTAGTGAGCTAATGCTGACGATATGACCGCCACCGTTCTTCTCCATTAATTTTGCCGCTTCTTGTCCGCAGAATAATAAAGCTTTAGCATTGATATTCATCGTCCAGTCCCAATGATTTTCTTCAAGGTCCATAATTGGACGCTGAACACCTGATGCCGCATTGTTCACAAATACATCTAAACGGCCAAAGGTTTCGTCGATTTGCTGAAACATATCTTTGATTTTCTCTGGTTGACCTACGTTGGCTTTGACAACCAATGTTTTGACACCCATCGCTTCAATTTCTTCCGCTGTTTCAAGTGCGGCTTTTTTGCTTCTCGCATAGTTAATGACAATGTCATATCCTTTTTCAGCCAGGCGAAGGGCAACTTCTTTTCCTACACCTCTGCTGCTACCTGTAATTAATGCACATTTACGTTGACTCATTATGGTTCATCTCCTGATTTGAATAGTTTTCGTCCATTCGCTTCACACTAATAGGAAAGTTCCTATTAGGAGGTTACATTCATGTATGTCGGACGCGATTTAAGCCAGCTTGGCATGATGTCCAAGGATCAATGGAAAGATACTGAGCTTGCTTACTTTCATCATGCTTTCCAACAAATTTTACCTTATTTAAACGAAGAAGGGCAATCTAAGTATCGAGAAATCATTTCTGAAATCGAAGACCGCGGGGGTCTGCACCGAAATGAAGCCGATTATACCCACGGTACAACGGTTAAATACGACTAGGTTCTTCAAGTGCCATCTTCCAAATTTTTTGGTGTGAGACTGGCAAAGCATATGCCTCAAATTCTTCTGTTGTGACTTTTTTCAGCATCGTGTCATCAGATACAGATGTCACACGTCCAAAGAAAACAGAAATATTCCAGATGAGGTGGGTAAATACATGCTGAATGGTGCCTTCTAAATCACCAAGTTCGGCTTGTACACCTGCCTCCTCTTTTAAGAAATCCATTAGCTGCTCTTTTTCCGTTTTTCTTCCCTTTATGGTTTCCAAGTTAGGGAATTCCCATAAATTCGCAAGAAGGCCTGTACTTGGCCGCTTATGAATATAGAGGTTGCCTGCGTCATCAAATAACACCGCTGCTGCCATTGATTTTGCAGTCGGTTTTTTCTTTTTACTTTTCACTGGGAGCTCATGCTGAACGCCTTCTTCGAGTGCCGAGCAATGCATGTTCACAGGACAAATGAGGCATGCGGGGGATGTTGGGGTGCAAATGAGCGCACCAAGCTCCATCAGCCCTTGATTGAATTCTGATGGCTTTTCCCGGGAAATGAGCTGATCGACCGCAAACTCGAAAATATTTCTCGTTTTTGGTTTTGCAATATCATCCCATATGGACAAAATACGGGAAATGACCCTCATAACGTTGCCGTCTACCGCAGGGTATGGCTTGTTATAGGCGATACTCAGCACTGCGCCGCTCGTATATGGGCCTACACCTTTGAGCTTTGAAAATTGCTCTTTCGTATCAGGGACAACGCCCTCGTAGGATTCATATACTTCTTTCACAGCTGCCTGTAAATTACGCACTCTTGAGTAGTAACCAAGACCTTCCCATGCTTTCATGACTTTTTCTTCATCAGCTAAAGCAAGATCTTTCACTGCCGGGAATTGCTCCATAAACCGGTTGAAGTACGGAATGACCGTATCCACTCTCGTTTGCTGAAGCATCACTTCTGATACCCAGACTCTGTATGGATCTTGATTTTCACGCCACGGAAGTGTTCGTTGTTCTTTTTCGTACCAATCGATTAAATCATACTGAAATCCCGCAATATCTTTGCGGTCCAGCTTTTCTTGAATGTCTTTCATATCTATACTCCTTCTCATTGAACCGAGGGCTAACGTTCTGAAAAGAACCTTATTTGTTGTATACTGTTTGTAGATACGTTAACATGTTACATTAAATCAAGACTATGTGCAAAAGTGCTTTTGCACATAGTCTTGAAAGAAGGCGTATACTTTGTATGATTGTTCCTAAGCATGACAACTAGGAGGTAATCAATTGGATACTGGTACTCATGTAGTAATGGGCATTTCTCTTGGGGGACTTGCACTTTTAGATCCAGCCGTCAGCGCAGATCCACACATGGCACATGCCGTGATGATCGCGACCATCGCCGGCTCCCAAGCACCAGACATTGATACTGTGCTAAAACTAAAAAATAATGCAGTTTATATAAGAAATCACCGAGGATTTACACATTCCATTCCAGCTGTACTGTTTTGGTCATTGCTAATTCCGGCTGTGATTTTCCCATTCGTGCCGGGGGCGAATTTACTTCACCTCTGGTTATGGACACTATTAGCCGTTGTGCTTCATGTGTTTGTCGACATATTCAATGCATACGGCACACAGGCCATTCGTCCATTTTCAAAGAAGTGGGTAGCGCTTGGGATCATTAACACGTTCGATCCATTCATCTTTTTTACACACCTTGTCGCCATTGTCGTTTGGGCGATTGGCGGGCATCCGGGCTATACGTTTATTACGCTGTATGCCGTGATTTTCTGTTATTATATCGTCAGGGTGATCATGCAGCTTCAAATTAAACGTCAGCTGCGTGCACGATTTGATGAAATTGAAGACATTATTATTTCGCCTACGATGAAGTTCAGACAATGGCGCATTGCCGTGAAATGTAAATCCTCTTTCCATGTTGGGCGCAGTATGAATGGAGAGGTTGTCATTTTAGACACCTTTAACCGGGTGCCGGTCCCTGATACTGAAATTATGAAAATTGCTAAGCAAGATGAAAACATTTCAGCCTTTCTCTCCTTCTCCCCTGTCTACCGGTGGGAAGTGGATAAATACAAGGATCATTACGAGGTGCGGTTCATTGATTTACGCTACCGCAGTAAAGGTCATTATCCTTTTGTCGCGATCTGCCATATCGACTTGGATCATCAAATCAAAAATTCCTATACCGGCTGGATTTTCAGTGAAGAAAAACTGCAAAAAAAATTAAGACTCGGCTCTGTGTGAGCGAGTCTTTTTTTGTTGTGTAGGGCTTGGATTTAGGGGGATAGATATTTGAATTTATGCAATTCGCAGAAACTGTGAACTATGCACTTATGTTGAGTGCGACACCAGGCTTTCCTGTCTTTTCCCACCATTCACCATTTCAATCCATGCACTCATGTAGAGTGCGACGGCTGTGGCGCCTTATTACACACCAGTAAAAAAAATTTCAATCCACGCACTCATATAGAGTGCGACTGCGATTTCTGCCCTAATTATAACATTTTTTAGGGAATGATAGCCAAAACCCTTAATTTTCTATATGGAATTTTGTTTTCACCTCTAAATAATATACATTTTTTCTCAATTTTGTCGAATAAAAAGGTGCGAATGCCCCAGGGATTTTATGTTCACCTCATATTCGCACCGAATCTTTCTTAATCCTATTTAATTAAAAACTATTATTGATGATAATCATACTTATTTCGCTGTTTCATCAACAGCTTTGAATTCATTAATAAAATGGGTGAGACAGAGTTATGTTTTTCACACCTATATCAAGCGCAATTGTCAATATATCTTTCAAGCTACCTTCTGACAAGAATTTTACTCCTCATACTCATATAGAGTGCGACGACGGTTCGAATCCTTCCTTATCATTAACAGAGAATTTCAATCCACGCACTCATGTAGAGTGCGACGCTTACTAATAATGAAGAAACCAAGCCAAATCAATTTCAATCCACGCACTCATGTAGAGTGCGACTCAATCTGGAATGCACATTGGAGCAACTTATAAAAATTTCAATCCACGCACTCATGTAGAGTGCGACTGCGATTTTCGCCCTAATTATAACATTTTTTAGGAAATGATCGTCAAAACCCTTAAGTTTCTATATAGAATTTTGTTTTCACTCCTGAAAATATACATTTTTTCTCATTTTTGTCGAATAAAAAGGTGCGAATGCACCAGGGATTTTATGTTCACCTCACATTCGCACGAATCTTTCTTAATCCTATTTTAAAAAAACTATTACTGATGATAATCATACTTATTTCGCTGTTTCATCAACAGCTTTGAATTCATTAATAAAAAGGCTGAGACAGAGTTATGTTTTTCACACCTATATCAAGCGCAATTGTCAATATATCTTTCAAGCTACCTTCTGATAAGAATTTTACTCCTCATACTCATATAGAGTGCGATTTGAAAAAAACATCAAGCTGAACCATCGGCTAATTTCAACCCACGCACTCATGTAGAGTGCGACTGTATAATCCAAATTTTGCTTCAACTTTGATGCTATTTCAATCCACGCACTCATATAGAGTGCGACAATAGAAGCCGAATTGAAAAAGTCACAACAGGTCAATTTCAATCCACACACTCATATAGAGTCGACTGCGATTTTCGCCCTAATTATAACATTTTTTAGGAAATGATCGTCAAAACCCAGAAGTTTCTATATAGAATTTTGTTTTCACCCTTAAAAAATATACATTTTTTTCATTTTTGTCGAATGAATAGGTGCGAATGTTCCAAGGATTTTATGTTCACCTCACATTCGCACCGACTTTTTCTTAGTATGAAATCTATTGAAACTTGTTAATTATACTTATTTATATTTCAGCAACAATTGAATTCAATTAGATACATGGCTACTGAGTCAGGAAGCAGAGTTATGTTTTTCGCAATTATTAACCCACACACTCATGTAGAGTGCGACCCTATAAAAGTCGAAACAAAAAAGTGTACAAGTTATTTCAATCCACGCACTCTTGTAGAGTGCGACAAAAATGATTGCTGCCGGAGTATGGACAATGATTGATTTCAATCCACGCACTCATATAGAGTGCGACTTTATGATAACGCTCTTTGAATATCACCAAAATTATTTCAATCCACGCACTCATGTAGAGTGCGACATTTTTAGCTGAAGCACCTATTTACGGGAAAACGATTTCAATCCACGCACTCTTGTAGAGTGCGACTGCGATTTCCGCCCTAATTATAACATTTTTTAGGGAATGATCGTCAAAACCCTTAAGTTTCTATATAGGAATTAAGTTTTCACCCCTGAAAAATATACATTTTTTCTCATTTTTGTCGAATGAAACGGTGCGAATGTTCCAGGGATTTTATGTTCACCTCACATTCGCACTTAGTCTTATGAAATGACGTCGTCCATTTTAAGTCTTCCATAGCCTGCATTTGTTTTAGCGCCGATTCCTTCGTGTTCTAAAGCTCCTAGTAAGATGGTTTTGGCGAGTTCGAGCCATTCCGCATCTTCTGGTAGATTCTTTTTTGTTTTCAATAGAAGTTGAAAGCGGCCGTTGACCACCGTTAAGAAATGAATCGGTGTTGGTGAGTCATCATCTCGAGGGGCTGGAACACTTCCCCCTTTGTTCATCTTATCTAGCTTGACGCTGTTATAGTCTGAATGATGTGGTGTCATCACATCCACTTTGAATGCTTCTCCTACCGTCTCTGGCATCATGAGCGCATCATGAAATTCGATGATACCGGCACGTTCGTTTGTTCCAAACAATGTGTTGTAATCACTACCATCTTGTTTTAGTTCTTCAAAGTTTTCACCTAATACAGAATGGGCATAATGAGAGGCTACGCCTTTTAAAGCTGTTCCTGGTAAATAAGGAATGCCGTATATCGGGTGTAATAACAATCCCGTTTCAAGTACACCCTCTCCTCCATGTCCAATGACTAACGGCGATATGGACTTGACTAGGCATGTGGGGTTCGTATCGGTATAATATTGCTCCACAAATCTTTCATACAAAAAGCGATTTTCCCCCCACTGTTTTCGATGTAGACGAATCACATTTTCATAAAATGACTGCTTCTCCGCACTGTCATTTATGATGTCCGACAATGTAGAACCACCAATCTCCCATTTGCTTTTGTTTAAGGTTAATGACAGATTCATTGGATGTCCTCCACATTTTCCGCCCCTTGTTCCACCTTTAAAATAGATTCCGCATATCTTTTTAACCAAACAGATGCACTTAAAGCTTGTCTTGATTTGATTAAGTAATCTCGATTGGAAGCTGACCAATCCCCTTGTATATCTAGTGTTTCTTTTATATCCTGAACGAATTGTTGATAAGCATTTCCTTTTTTTGATTTTGCCTCGAAAAATGTAATGGTGAGCCTTAATCCATTTGTTAAGATCATTGAGGCGAATCTGTGACAGAGTTGTCCATATTGATTTGAGAAATTCTCCTCATTCGTTTTGGCATTCATCACATGTTGATACGCTTTCTCAGCATAATGATGTTGAATGAGTTTCATGATCCCTCCCCTCCTGTCATACGCCAGGAAACTCTTCCTTTACCTACGTTTGTGTTTCCACCTAATTGAAGATACATCTGTTTTTCTAGTTGATTTAAAAGTTGGTGTCTAACAGATAAATCATTGCTTCCATCGACACGATCACACCACATGAGCCCATAAAATATGGCTTCTGCTGGTACATACTCTTCATACCAGAGAGCACCTTTACTAACTGTTTGGGTTTCATGATCAATTCTAATACGAGGTGTCACTTCAGAATTCATGGTGACAATGTATTGAAAAACGTCATCACTTACAATCACAAATCGTTCTATCCAAAGAGTTTGTGATTGTTTATCGTCGAATAAAAGTTTGGCCATCTTTTCAGCAAAATCGGTTAGTTGTGGAGATTTTTTTGCAGCCCCTTGAAATTCACCTAGATATAATTCGTCATTCTCTACTAATTTAGAATTCATGGTGACTAGCGTGCTTGATTCTTCTATGAGATCAGGGATATCCAGCGATACACCTAATGCTTTTGCATCACGGGCTAATCTTTTCAATATGAGTGGACTTGCCACATATCCAAATGTACCGTATCTACTCGCCACCGGGAATGAAAATAACCGGCCATCTGTCATGACGACTGCTCCTGCGCTTCCATCTTGATCTCCTTGTCTGCCAAATACTTTTTGTACGAATGTGTCTTGTCCTTTCGCACGATAATGTTCACGCTGCACGCCTTTAATACTGCTTCCAGGTATAATCGGCCATTCTGTTACTTTTTCTCGTTGAATGGGCATATCAATCACGCCAACTCCTTCACCCGCTCCAATATGAAGGGGGGATAAACAATGTATCCAAAACCAACGGCTTGCTTCCATCGTCTCACTCCTCTTATTCATTCGGTTTCCATGTTCCCCAAAGTGCTAACCCGCAGCCATCTTCACGATCAAACGCTTCTTTGCGCCGGTTGCGATCAGATACTGATTGAAGCCACATTTTTTCGGCCAGTTCTGCTGGATCTCCTTCTTCTACTGTAAAGAAGTAAACACTACCTGCGGGGACTAAGCGGCGGATTGCTTTTTCACGTCCTTTGTCTTTATTTGCTAAGCTCCATCCAGAGATAGGCTGCCAATGTGGAACAGATGCCCAAACCAATTTCAGTCGTACATTTGTATCAAATAGTGGTTTTGACATGAGCTGTTCATCCAGCCAGCCGGGCTGCCATCCTTTACTGAAATAAGCGGGTGTCGCCAATATCATGCGAACATACGGCTTGTTTTTGAGCGATTCTTTAATAGCATCTGGACATGTCCAATCTTGTTGGTATACATGTGGCCGGTCTTCTATATGAGCCAGCCGTCTTTCACCACCGATTGGGTGAATGCCTGAGAAAGGCTTTAATTCTTCTGACTCTTCAGTAGATAACTCTATTCCTGCCTCCAGTTTAAAGTCATCTGGGAATAAGAGCGATTCTGTTGAAAATAGATGCTGATCTTTTGCCTTTTTACTGCCAGTTTCCACTTCAATTTGTGTCCGTTCCTGACGCTGTAATGCTGGAATAAATGCCGGTGGTGTTTCCTTTCTGAAAAAATGATTTTCCTTCTGCATATGTTGGTATTCAGTCAAAGCTTCCTTCACCTGACTCTCATTCACTGCGTCTGTCAGCCAGTTCACCATCCACTTTAGTGATACAAAAGCAGGCGGCGATTTCATTTTTTTTCGAGCACCAGCTCCAATTGGCGGCCATAATGCCTCACTAAAACGGCCTGTTTTTCCTGTACCAAAAAAGCTCTGTCCTTCCGACATCATTGGCTTTGGTCTCACTTGATACATGCCATACTCATCATCAAATAACTCAAGGTCATGAGGCATTGGCACATATAAATGATCATGCCAGCGATATAAAGGACCTCGCACAAGAGATTTCGCAAAATAAGAAAGTGGCGTCGTGTGTTTCATTGATTGTCGTTTCTTCGCTAGTGCTGTACGAAGTGTTCCTGCGACCACACTCGGCGGAACATCGTTTAATGAACGCGCCCGTATACCCGGTACACTTTGAAATGGGCGTGCATCACGAATAAGCAGCGGATCAAGCGGTTGAATGTGAAACCATCTTTCAGGCATGTCCACTTACCTCCTCTAGTTGAAGAGCAATGATCATACATTCAGCGATTGTATGTAATTCTTCTAATGTATTCTTCTTCGGTATATACTTCGCAATCAATTGATCGATCCACTCTTTCGTTTCTTGCTCTGTTTTTGCTTCCGTTTTCTTTTTGAATGCAAGACGTCTTATCTCTAGTGGAATGAGTTCATCTAAAATTGCTGGCTGTTTTTTAAAAGAAGACTGTTCGTATGTTTGATACAACTCTCGTAAGCCATATGCAAAGCCTGATGTGAAATAAGACTGTTTTAACCACGTCGTCATCTCTTGGATAAAGGCCACTGGATCTATTTGAAATGAGACTGAGATATTCATTGTGTCTCCTCCGCCTCGCTTTTGGAAATGAATCGCTAATGAATTTCGCTCTTGTTTTGCATATTGTTCGGCCTGACGTGCCATGCTTCTTACTTCTTCAAGAGGCTCAAGCATATGGACGATGGCGATGCCAATTGAAATCGAAGGAAGTATTTCACTATGTTGATGAGCCTTCATCGTTGAAACAAATTCACTTTGTAATTTCTCAGCTGCTTCTAAGCATTGGTGCACCGGTACATAAGCCATGACATCATCTCCACCACCATAAATCAATGTACCTTCACATTTGGAAATAATCTCACTTGCCTTTGAAGCAAAAGTTGAGAGCGTTTTAGAAAATGCAATATGACTTTCTACATGCTGTATATTTCGCAGTTGGCTGCCCATCTTATCTCCATCCGCCATGAGAAAGGCATAGTAAGGTGAAGGTGCTGGTGGTTTAATCGGCAGGCCGTGATGCTTGCTGTATGCACCTTTGAAGTATTTTTCAAGCAGCTGTGTGATGTCATTTTTCGCTTCTGTTCGTGTGGTCCCGACAAGTCCACGTTGTTCAAGATAATCTTCTATTCTTCTTTCATAAAAAAGCGATGCCTCACTCAAATCAATAGGGGCTACTGTCAGATTCATATTCTTAAGATATGTTTCTACATCTTTCACATATTGTGTGGCTGCTTTCTTCATCTGTTCATTTTGGTCCAACATATTTTGATAGGGAGCAAAAGCTTTATCACATACAGATGGAAATGTCATACTCGGATGCTTATGTAAGGACAATCGTTTGATCACTGAAATCGCATCTAATGATTCATGTTCACCAATTCCCCATTTCGCTAGTTGCGCCACTTGCTGTGGTGTTTTTTTCTTTTGGAAAACAGACTCTCGTCCACCGTCAAGTGATGATTTTGGTTCACCGAATAACGCCCCTGGCTCATTTTGTTTAAAATCTCTTAAAGTCTTCCGTGCCGCCATTAAACCTTCGACTTCTTGAAGAGCCATATGATATGGACTTGCCGACGCATTTGCCGCTTCCTCTGGAGTTTGCATCTCAGTCCACACAGCATAAAATTCTATTAAATCATCTACTTGTCGATTCCATGTGCCTATTTGAATATAAGGATCAACTATTTCTCTAACAAAATCTGCGTATTCCTTCCATTTGTCATATATTGCTTTTTTCACTTGTCTTGCAACGGATGAAGGCTGTTCGTGTGAGATTTCTCCCAATATTTTGTTTGGTGCGTTGTTTGTTTTTGCAGAGGATTCGTTGAACACAGGGAAAATAAGCGTTCCACCCAGTTCTTGAAATTTCTTCGCACCTGCTTTACTTAATTCAGATAGAAGAAAAGAGCCAAACCATAAATCACGCGTCCGCCTTGCTTGCGCAATAAATTCTTGAACAGGCCCTATCGAAAATAGCATTAATGTTTGTTTTTGTAATTCTTCTGACAAAATGTTTGCACCTCCTTGCTATGTAAAAAGGCTTGAATCGCCGATGAGTGCGTCCGGCCACTCTCGTCTTGTAATGGGTTGTTTGAGTAGGTGGCTGTTGGGTAGATACTTTGTTCATCTGTCACATTGGGCAAAGGCTTTCCGTTCCCTAAAAGCGATAAAGCTTCAATCTTTGGTTGCTGCAGCACCATCACCATGCCCACCGATTCCTTTTGATTAATAGCTAACGGTTTTAAGATGAGTGGTGAAGCCAAACGATCCTTTCCTTTAGGTAGGAGCGTTGTAGGATTTGGGTCTTTCCCCTTATCTTTAGGAGCAAATCGAAACTGAATAGGCAAACCAAATTGAGCTCTAGGAAATGCTTGATATTCAAATGGTTTCCCTTTTGGATATGGGGTTTCATGACCTGATTTAGCCTTACCTGCTAAAAGACGAATAGTATCTGCTTCCGGCCAACAACTTCTCCCCATTTTTTTATTCGGGTTTGATCTTCTTCGAAATGTTTCATATGTCTGAATGACGGATCGCCAGCTTGAGATCATAGAAGATGGAAATGCCTGTACTTTGAATTCACGACTAAGCGTCGGCCATTCTCGACTTGATGCTGGCAATTGGATGTCATATTCTAAAAGTTTTTGCTCAAACCATTTTTCCAATTGGCTTTTTGTCCTCTTGTTGTATGGTGAAAATTGCTTGCAATATAAACTGCCACACCCACGTCTCGTTCTTGACCCAAGTCCACCGAAGTTGATCCAAGCCCACAAGGCAGCTTCAACTTCTTTTTTGATTAACTCATATTGGGTTGTTTTTTTAGATAACCGGATATTTAAAGAAAATTGCGCCTTCATGAGGTATGGTGTTTCATCTTTCATATTTGAAAGAACATACCGTGGAAAAGGATGATTTTTCTTTTTAAAAAATACTTTTGAATTTCTTTTCACTTCGTCTGTTTCATAATGGGTTACCACTTGAATCTGGCTCGCTTGTTCTGTATGACCAAATATCTCTGCTTCTCTTTTAGATAATTCATTCGCATTTTTGCAGGCAGCTCCTCGAGTTGCACGCCACCAGAAACGAAGATAACCACGAATTGCACTTTCTCGAATCGGTCTGTCTTGATCAATTGAGTTTGATTGGGGCCCTCCCCCAAACATTGGCGTAACCAAATGAATAGTGAGCGGCTCTTTAAAAAGTCTTTGGTCTTCATGAATGTTTGTGTCAATCGCATGTTTCACATCATGCCAATTGGTTTTGGGTTTTCTAGATTCCCTTGTCATGTCGCTCTCCTTTCTTCACTTTGTTATCTGTTTCTGAAACAGCTTGGCATATGCATAGTGAGGGAAAAACATGGGATTGTTGATGAGCATCAGCAATTGATTTAATTGGAAATTTAGTGTCAACAGATCGTATCCATCAATACGTAAATCGCTGAGTTTGTTTTCATCTAGAAATTGTTCTTCTTCCTTAGATCGTTTTTCTTGTTTGAAACAATTTAATTCGTTTGACCACCATCTTAGATGTTCATGTTCATTAGGTACTTTTAATTGAAATTCATTGCTTTTTTTCATGAGCATAAAATCAAAAGACGCCGCTAATTCAGCTGCTTTATTTGAAATTGTTTGGTCCTCTTCTCTTTTAAAGTTACTTGCTAAAATGAGTAAAGGACGCGTCCTCTTTTGTGTGTTACTTTCACTTGTAAAGTAACCTGTAGCCATTCTAGCAATTCCTGTTGTTTTTGGTGTTAGCCGTTTTATTTTTTCAGACCATTCTTCTAAACCTTTTTCTTTCAAATTAGAGCTTTTACATTCAATAGCAACCGCAACCGCCTCAATCGGTATAAACTTCAACGAATTGTGTTGGAACACATACGGTGTATACTGTTCATCAAATACGGCAATATCGACTTCGTTAGAATGATTTCCTTCTGAGTCAATAATGATGACACCTTGTGCTAATGAATATTTTTTAGGAATGATTTTCCGAAAAAACTCCATCCACATCACTTCTCTAGAATCCCCTGTCAGCCCACCATGATTAGAAGCAAAGTCTACTTCTTCGGATATCATGCTGTTTAATCTTTGATAATTCTCTAAGATCAGCTGCTCCACTTTACCGGTTCGCTCCGTTTCACCCAAATCAATTCCTCCTTCATCATTCATTACGAATGGATAAAATTTGAATCTAAATAACTACTTTTCATTTCGACTTATTTTGAGATTTTTTAAGGTTTATTTAGGAAAAAGAAGAAGAAAAAAACATGACTGCAATGAGTCATGTTTTCACTATACAAATGAACAGTATATTTGATGGCTATTTGAAAGAGGATGTTGTAAGAAGATGGATTTGAGGTGGCCATAACCGTTTAAGAGACAATCATTTAAAATCGCGCACTCATGTAGAGTGCGACAAATGATCATGGAAAAATACATTCTAGATTTCAAATTTCAATCCACGCACTCATATAGAGTGCGACAACGAAAACAACCCGATTATCTATTCAGTCATTGAATTTCAATCCACTCACTCATGTAGAGTGCGACTATAATAAGTTGTTCACTTTATTAAAAATGGGAATTTCAATTTACGCACTCATGTAGAGTGCGACCGATGATTCCATAACGGAGGTGAAAATTTAAAACAATTTCAATCCACGCACTCATGTAGAGTGCGACTACGATTTCCGCCCTAATTATAACATTTTTTAGGGAATCATAGTCAAAACCCTCATGTTTCTATATAGAATTTTGTTTTCACCTCTAAATAATATACATTTTTTCTCAATTTTGTCGAATGAAAAGGTGCGAATGTCCCGGGGATTTTATGTTCACCTCACATTCGCACCAAATTTTTCTTAATCCTATTAATTAAAAACTATTGTTCTAAAGGTACTTGTTCATTATTTCATCAACAGTTTTGAATTCATTTAAAAACATGACTACTGAGCCAGAGTCATGTTTTTCACCCCTAAATCAAGCTCAACTGTCAACATTTCTTTCAAGCTACCTCAATCCATACACTCATGTAAAGTGCGACACATAGAAGCACCTGAGCATGGTCACACAATCATTATTTAAATTCACGCACTCATATAGAGTGCGACGGCATTCCAAAAAGCAAACAAGCTTGCAGTAGATGATTTCAATCCACGCACTCATATAGAGTGCGACAAGAGCACAGCAAGGAATTGTTTGGCGTAAAGCCTATTTCAATCCACGCACTCATATAGAGTGCGACTGCGATTTCTGCCCTAATTGTAACATTTTTTAGGAAATAATAGTAAAAATCCACAAATTTCAATATAGAATTTTATTTTCCCCTTCATAAAATATACATTTTTTCTCATTTTTGTCGAATAAAAAGGTGCGAATGTCCCGGGGATTTTATGTTCACCTCACATTCGCACCAAGAGCCTCTCTTACAACTTCGTCATATATTCCACAATAAACTCCCAAAATCCAGGTCCTTCTTGGTAAATCAGCCGGTCTATTTTTTCGATGAGTTTGATATAAAGTTCTTGTTCGAGGTCTTCTCTTTCTTGATATGCCGTGTTTTGTAGTTTCTTTTTGATCATGGGTGTGAAGGTTTCAATGAGTTCTTCCATTTCTCCATTGGTCATTTTGTCTTCGTGCACGGACATCTCCCCCTGTTTCTTCTTTTAGTTTGTTAAGTGCTTTTTTGTGGATGTTTGAGATGTTTTGTCTCGTTTCACCTAGCCGGTCGGCTATTTCTTTCATTGTTTGACCTTCAACATAAATATGGGTTAAGACCATTTTTTGTTTGTCTGTGAGCTGCTGGTAGGCCTTGTACAATCTTTTGTCTTGTAGGTACTCCCCTAAGTCTTGCTGGTTGAAGAGCACAGCTTCATACGTATCTGTTTGAACAGGATCTTTCACTTCTTGTGTATCAGGATGATCGAGTATGAGCGGAAATCGCTGCTGCTTTTTTTTGACTCGTTTGTCAAAGTCGACTGAAAAGATGCGGATCATTGTGGAAATATACTTGATGATGCGGATTTTTTGATAAAACTGCTTGAACTCGGAATCTAGTTTTTTCGCATTTTCTTCGTTTGGCTCCTCCATGACTTGCCGGAGCAGCTGCTGGTTTTTAGGGTTGCTTAAAAATTGCTGAATGAGTGGGTGATCAATGATTTCATTCCATTTTGTTTTCAATAACAGCCGATAATCCATGTGCATCCTCCCCTTTGTTCTCTCTACTTGCATTAAGTGGACAAAAGTTAAAAAAAGTAAACTTTGTGAGACGGGTCTAATGGTTCATTTTCTCCCCCTTTGATTTCCTATTTCTTCTTTCATACCACTTATAGAGAAGACGAGCATCCGCTGGGAGGTGAGACAAATGGAGACCTTTTTTTCCGAGGAATGGCTGAAGCAGCTCGGTCAGGCTGGCTTTCCTGCCATTTTGACAGTTTACTTGCTGACACGTTTTGAACGAAAGTTTGATGAATTAAGCAAACTCATCCAACGATTGGTCGCTGTTCAAAAAAATGATGAATCAGATTGACATCTTCTTGATTCGTTTCACCTTATGAAAACGAGGGCGAAATGAAAGGCCTTTTGTCACCTCACACAATACGATGTTGAAAGGGGATTTTATCATGAGTGAAAAGCAAAATGGTGTACCGCAGCCGATTCGAGGAGAAAAAGGAGCAACGGTCAAAATTCCACGTAATCTCGAGCGAGACAGACAAAATCCAGATATGCTCACGCCACCAGAAACCGATCATGGAACGGTTCCCAACTTGAAATATTCTTTTTCTGATACGCACAACCGTTTAGAAAAAGGCGGTTACGCCAGAGAAGTCACGGTACGTGAACTGCCGATCTCTAAAAGTCTTGCATCTGTCAATATGCGACTAAAGCCTGGTGCGATTCGTGAGCTGCACTGGCATAAGGAAGCGGAATGGGCGTACATGATTTATGGAGAAGCCCGAATTACATCAGTTGATGCAGAGGGACGCAATTTTACAGAGGATGTGACCGAGGGTGATTTGTGGTACTTCCCTTCCGGCTTGCCGCATTCTATTCAAGCACTTGAACCGGGAGCTGAATTCTTGCTTGTGTTTGATGATGGGTCTTTCTCTGAAAATAGTACGTTCCAAGTGACTGATTGGCTTGCCCATACGCCAGAGGAAGTTGTGCTCCAAAACTTTGGAATGACAAAGGAGCAATTTGAGAAACTGCCAGAGAAAGAGAAGTATATTTTCCAAAAAGGAATTCCTGGTTCCCTTGAGTGTGACAAGGTGAAAACAGAGCAAGGTGAAGTCCCAAATTCCTTTAAATATGAGTTGTTAAAACAAGAGCCGATTACGTCAAGCGGTGGACAAGTGTGGATTGCGGATTCTACCAATTTCAAAGCGTCTAAAACGATTGCCTCTGCTCTAGTGAAAGTCGATCCAGGCGCCATTCGTGAGCTGCACTGGCATCCAAATACGGATGAATGGCAATATTTCATTTCTGGAAAAGCTCGAATGACGGTCTTTGCTTCTGATGGACATGCGAGAACCTTCAACTATCAAGCGGGAGACGTTGGCTATGTGCCATTTGCGATGGGACATTATGTAGAAAATACAGGTGACGAGCCGCTTTATTTCTTAGAAATCTTCAAGAGCGACCATTATGCAGATATCTCGCTCAATCAGTGGCTTGCGGTCACACCGAAACAGCTTGTTCTTGATCATTTAGATCAAGGTGAAGAATTCTTGAAATTGCTTGATACTGAAAAACATCCTGTCATCGCTGCACCTAAAAAAGAGGATTGATTCCAACCTACCTGCAAAAAGGCTATCCTTTTTGCAGGTATCTTCATGTAAAGGAGTGTTGTTTACCCATGCAACAATCTGTTCACGCTTTATGGCAAGGATTAAAGTGGCTGATGGCGACGTCGGCTGTCTGTTACATATTTTTGTTGTTTTGTGTGCTGTTCTTTCATTTGACGGGTGCTTTTTATCAATCGATTTTATCGCTGCTACTGTTTATGGGCATCTATCTTGTACTCGGGATCTCTTTTGAACATCTGGAACACGTGCTCATGCGGTTTGTTCGCAAGTGTCGGTCCAAAAAACGATCCATCGTTTTCTATGCTGTTTTATTTCACCTTTTGTTTATTTGGGGTGCTGTCTATGTATCAGACGAATTGGTTGACGGCATTTTGCTGACTACTTCCGAAGAAATTCTCTTTGCGCTAAGTCTTTGGCTATTTCATTTTTTGTTTGATTATGCGACGTTTCCATTTGAGAAAGAAGCATCGTGAGGCTATCGTCTCTCTGTTGAGAGCGCTTGTTTGACCTGCTCCATATGATGAATATCATGCTTAATCAAACCTTGAAAATAACTTGATAACGTCAGCTCGGTTTGACCGATCAGAAAGGGTGTAGTCCAGCGAGATGCTTCGATTTTCTTCATTTCTTGAAGCAATTCTGTTCTGACAGCAATAAACCGACCGATCGTCTCGCTTCTCTCTTCGTGTCTTGCCCTTTCGGCTGACTGTCGATTCATTTCGTGCACATCCGGTGCCTTACATAACGCCCGATCGTTCCAAAATTCCTTTAGGCGATCGTGTAAAATAAATTCATCCCACGGAACAAAATGTGCGATGATCTCAGAAATGCTCCACTTTCCATCAGCTAAGGCGCGACGCCATTTTTCGTCTGTTACTTCCACTAGTGACTGTACCCATTCAAGGGTGTGTTCATAGTGTTTTAGCACGGTGTCTTTGTTCATGTTTTGTTATCCCCTTCAGGTTTTTAAAAGAAGTTGATTAGAAATTGGTTAGTTTCATTCTTGCTAAATCGTTTATAACATATTATCATATACTTTAATTACCAAATGAAAAGGGGGAATTGTGATACGCTGTCCTATATGAAAAAGCTTATTTTTTCGCACTAAAATAAACCGACCGGTCTGTTTATAAAATAGGAGGTAAAATAATGAAATCTCAAAATGTGATTATTATCGGCAGTGGTGTAGCAGGATTGGCTACTGCGTTATTTTTAAAAAAGGCTGGAATGGAAAGTACGATTTATGAAAGCAGGTCAGATGAAGAATTAGAAACAGGAGCAGGTTTTTTACTGTCTCCAAATGGGGTAAAGATTTTGGATGGAATCGGGTGTAAAAATGAAGTGATAGCAAATGCAACCGTGATAAAGAAGATCCAGCAAATAAACAGTGAAAATGAAGTAGAAGCGATCTTTCACAATTATAGTGAAAAATATTATGATGCCCCTTTACTGAACGTCATGAGAGACCAAATCATCCAATCACTTTTAAAAGAAGTTCACCGCCAAGGTATAGAAGTGAAATACAACAAAAAGTTAACCTCGATCAAACAGCAGCCTCATTCCGTTCAGGTTCTTTTTGAAGATGAAACTGTGATAACAGGTGATATCGTAATAGGAGCAGATGGAACTTTTTCTAAAACAAGAGAGGCTATTGCGTTTAATGCTAAATTAGACTATAGCGGTTTTTGGGGACTACAAGGAGTATCGTTTGTGAAGGATTTTGTATTGGATGAGACAACAAGTTATTTTTACAATGACGGAAACTTTCAATTCATTTTTGGGAAAGCGCATCCAACAAATAAAATGAATATTTTATGGCAAGCTTTCTCTCAGTGTCCTGATAAGTTACCTACAAAACATTTTGAGAAAGCCAATAAAGAAACCATCCGACAGTTATTATATAAACAAATGGAACATTGGAACATTCCTAAACACCTTTCTGACATCATCGATCATACTAACATGTTCTTTCCAAGAAGTATCTATGAAATAAAGGATTTTCCTGTGTGGTCAAAAGGACGTGTTGTTCTTGTAGGTGATGCGGTACATACGGCGAATCCTTTTGTTGGTCAAGGAGCATCATATAGTCTAGAAGATGCCATGCTCATAGCAAAGATGCTAAGGGATCATGATTATCGAGATGCGTTCTATTATTATGAAAAGGATCGAAGAAAGAGGACAGAAGAATTGAATGCGCTATTTCAGCACATGAGTATTCAAAACGATATTGATAAAAAAATGAACGAATACACGATTGAATGGGATGAAGAAACTTACGTATGAGATGAAAGAAAAAAAACACCACTTATGCTGAAAAGTGGTGTTTCTTGTGTTTTCTCCGTGCATAGAGGATCGCACCAATCAAACTGACGAGTGAAATCAATGCGAGAATTCTGATATAAGGCGGATAGTAGGTTAGCACAATCTCGTTTTTTCCTTTTTCTATTGGAAAACCGATAAACGTGTAGTTGGCTTGTTCAATATCGGTTTTGTGTCCGTTCACCGTGAGCTCCCAGCCTTTTTCATATGGAACGGGCAGAATCATGTAATCATCGCCGCGCTTGTTATCATATGAAATCGTAAAGCGGTTATTTTTAAGCTTTACTTGCTGGCTGCCATTATCCTGTTTTTCTTTTTCATATGCTTTCTCTAGAGCGCGGTAAGGTTCATGATACAGCTTCAGTTGATTGAGCTCATATGTCCCTTTTGGTACTCGAATGGAGAGGATCTTTTCCGCAGGGACCCGAATCGTCACTTCATTGACGCCAGTTTTATAGATGGATGTATTGCTTTTTCGTGATGTGACATAGTCGTCAACGGATAACTGAAATCCTTCGTTACGGTCAGTCCGTTTCACATAAAAGCTCACATACACATCCCCAGCGCGAGCAATGTCATCTGGCAGTGTGATATTCAGACCGCCCATTTCTCCGTATACATCAAGCACGCCATGTTCGTATACAGCTTGTTCCGTATGAATATTCGTATCTTTGACTCGATCTGCTGTACGCTCGATTTCAGCGTTTCCTTTTTTGTCTAGAATGACGCCTTGCAACATCGCATGCTCTTTATCAAGTGCTGAGGCGTTCTTTAAGGATTGCTCTGAATAAATGGTGCTCGTTGTTCTTGCAAATGGCAGTGACCGAGTATTTTCATATACCTCATAATGCTCACTTTTCAAGATTGGCTTAAAATAAGTTGGGGGTGAGTAAGGCATCATACTGTCTCTCATATAATACTTTCCGTAGGTCAGGCTGTATAAATTCGCCCTGTCCCCCATTGTTGCATACCGGCTGACACTTTCCCGTCCCATATCGATTTGCAGGTCATTCCAATAGAAATTGAGCAAATGCTGATTCAATATACTTGAATACGCACTCATGCCTTGAAAGCCTTCAAATAACGGGGTGTTGTTGCGCACGCCGTTCATCCAATCAATCCGGGCAAGCGGATCTTTTGAAGAGCGGCTTTGAATCTGCTGAATGAGCTTCATTTGCTCATGTCCAGCATATGCCTCACTATTCAGATACGTATCTGATACGCTCTTTATATTGCTTCTTTCAAATAAGTAGCCCTGCTGATACACGCCTGCTGTCAGTAAGCTCACAACGATGAGCACTGCTGAAAAGAGACGAAGATGCTGACGTTTTTCCGCATGCATCCATAGGAAGAACAAGCTAATGACAAGCAGTCCTATGCCTGTAAACACAACGACATCCATGTTTCCCTTTGCTCGTTCTGAAAGGGCGACTGCGAGAAGGAACACGATCCAAGCGCCTAAGACTGCACGCTTTTTCCACTTCCACTCGATTTGTGAAAAATGCTTGATCGTGATGGCAACGACCGCTCCAACTGTAAAGGCAAGAATGTATTCAAATCTGTACTGCGGTGCCGAAAAACCATTAAACACACTCGCCATCTTTGGGCTAAAGTGAAAAATAATGAGCAGGATACTAATGGATGTGAACATGAAAAACCATCTGTTCCGGTAAAGCGGTACGAGAAAAAGACAAATCAGAAAAATCACAGGTAATAAATACACCCTACTCGTAAACAGCAGATGATCATGCAGGTCAAACCAAGGAATCGCCTGTTCATACGGTGGTCTTATATTGTTAAGAAAGCCATAAACAGACGGGATAAAAAAGGCGGCACTAATTCCAAAGGATAACAGTGTAGAGATCGCCAGCGTCCAGAATACCTTCCACCCGCGCTCCTCACTTCTTAGCTTGATCATATATCTGAAAACAAGATAGATCGCTAAAAAGATAAAGTGAATATAAGCAAAGTAAAAATTGTTGATCAGCATCAAACTGCAACTCGCAATAAACCAAGCGGGCTTACCCGTTTTGAATATCCGCTCCACCCCAAGCACAAGTAGCGGAAGCCACATCATGCTATCGGTGAAAAATTCCCAAAACGTTTGATGCCGGAAATATACAATAGATAGTCCATAGATTGCGGCACCCGTCAGTGCACCCAATCTATTTTGAACCATTGAAAGAAGCACACGGTAAGCGATGAAAAGAATAAGCGTCAGCTTGATCACGCTCAGCCAAATCACGGCATTTGCCCAAAAATGAATGTCCGTTGACTGTATGAGATGGAGCGCATTCATCAGCCAGACGACAGCGACTGTGACCATAAAAACCGTCGACGTTGTGAAATAATACCCTAATTGCGTGTATGTACCGCCGCCTAGACCGAATTGATAGGAATAAAAGAAATTCCCTTTGACATATTCGTCGTAAAGCAGCTTTTTAAATGGGAGCATTTGCGAAATGCCATCCCCATCTCCTGTCATGTACCGGCCTTGCGTATATTCATATAAGAAAAAGGAGTGGCCTAATAATGCAAGAATGAGGCACATTCCAATGATTATCCATCTACGTTTCATCATCTAAATCCTTTCCAGAAAAGATCCATTGTTCTTTGAAACAAAACAACCCAGCAAGCGAATCGTGCTTGCCGGTTATGTGACTCCACTTTATTTAAATAACTGTGTTAACACTCGATCTTGTTCCTTAGAGCTTGTCTCTTGCTGCATGACATTTGATTCTTGGATCAAATAATGCGGCCTCTTTTTCGTTTCATAATAAATGCGGCCAATATATTCTCCAATCACACCTAGACTCAAAAGCTGGACACCTCCGAGGAAAAGCACAGCCGATATTAAAGTGAAATAACCAGGTACCATCACGCCCGTTCTGACGATTTGAATAAAGGTGGCCACGATGTAAATCAAAGAAAGGAATAAGATCAGTATGCCAGTATAAAAACAAATACGCAGCGGGCGGTTGTTAAAAGAAATGACGCCATCTATGCCGTAGTTAAACAACTTCTTTAGTGACCATTTAGTATCACCATGCTGTCTTTCTACATTTTCATAATAGATCACCTTTTCTTCAAACCCAATCCAGCAAAAAAGCCCTTTTGAAAAACGATTTCCTTCTTTTAGCTGAAGCAATGCATCGATTGCTTGGCGAGAAATTAAACGGAAATCTCCGACGCCATCACGCAAGTCCACTTCGACTACCTTGTTCATCACTTTATAGTACATGGATGATAAGTAAGAGCGAAGCTTGCTGTCTCCTTTACGGTTTCGTTTGGCAATGACTTGATGGTATCCTTCTTCATATCCTCTGACGAAGTCCTGAATCAAATACGTTGGGTGTTGCAGGTCGGCGTCCATGATGATCGCAGCTACTCCCTTCGCATATTCAAGTCCTGCCAAAATAGCGGCTTCCTTCCCAAAGTTACGCGAGAAAGAAATGTATTTGACCTTTGCACTTTTGCGAGAGAGCTCTCTCATGTATTGAAGTGTATTGTCTTTGCTTCCATCATTCACAAAAATGATTTCAAAGTCATAATGAAAATCGCGAAACTCTTCCTCGAGTGCCTCAAAGATTCGTCTGATGTTTTCACCTTCATTGTAAGAAGGAATTATAACAGAGAGCAATTCTCGTTCCATATCGCACCTTCTCTTCACTTTTTTCACATAGTCTGATATGTTCATTATTCCTTTTTTGTCAGAAAACGAAACCCTTTTTTATTATCCATAAATTACATGTCTCTTTAATCGTTCCATTATATCAAAGTTTTATTTCCAGTGATTTTCAGTAAGATGAATTTAATGTAATTTTAAGTTTAACCATTGTAAAAAGCCTGTAATTTCGATCACAGACTGGGTATTGCATCATAAAATTGTTTGCTTCTTTATATATTTTCCTATTTATTGAAAAAGATGAGAGGGCCCTTCTTTTAATGAAGTAACCCTTTATTCTGCCCTTGTAGATGATCGTTTGCCTTTGATTGTTTATTTTGGAATAAATGCAGCTGCGCACCGTAGCTCTCAATCCATTCTTGGACAATCCGTTCAGTTGTGTCTTGTCCTTTATACTTGTGGCCAGCCTTTGCATAGGTCGTTTCAAAATCACTCCAAAGCAACTCTACCCATGTACGTGCTTCGTCATATGTCAGCATATTATTTTTTTCCATTAGTTGTTCTGTTAATCGCTCAAAGTATTGTTCCATGCCTGTTCCTCCTTCATCTAGCAGAAAGTGCCTTTTTAAAAAAACCTCTTTTTTCATATACTACCCTTACGTCTTCAAAAGACGCAAATGATTTGTATTGTTTGGAGGGAATCGATATGCGTAATAAAGCAAAAGGCTTTCCAAATCAAGTGAATCACAAATTTGAAGGCGAGCCAGGCGCCACAGATGCTTATGCGTCTAAAAGGCCGAATGGTGAGACGAATACACGTCCACAGGAACGAATGAGGGCATCAGGGAAACGCTAATTTTTCCAAAGGGAGTGCTTGAGATATGAGTTCAAATGGGAAATCGTATATGGAAGACTTTGTTCAATTAAGGACAACCGCTTACCCTCAACCATGGGCGAATGCAAAGCATTCTGCCTCTCAGGTCAACGGAGAAACGCAGCAAACGCAGCACGACATCGTACTTCAGAACAACGTCCGTAAACAACGTTCGAAGTAGAGAAAAGGACTGATCTCTAGGATCAGTCCTTTTTCGTAAGCATTGAAATCGGTAGGGCATCTTCCTTATTTGGAGCTGATAGTCTGTATCCCCACGCAAATACACCATTTAAATATTCCACATAAAACGCTTCGTCTGTGTCTTTGATTTGATAGGTCGTTTTGGTTTGAATCAAGGCTGGATCTACTAAGTAGGCTTTGGCCATATCGATTTTCCGTTCTAAGACGGCATATTCATTCACAATGCCAAGCTGCTCAGCCTTTCGTGCTTTTTCAGAAAGAGAGGCAATCTCTTGCTTCAATTCGTATTCCGTCATCTCACTATAACGTTTGTCCATCTGTCATTCCCCTTTGTCTAAAACGTGATCAATTGTGTCGAGATCAAAGCCTTTTCTGAATAAAAATTGCTTCACCTTCATCTTCTTTTCAAATGACCCGTCGTATCCTACCTTGCGTTTTGCCTTCTCCATCATATAAAGGAGCGCTTCTTCTTCCTTTTCCTCTTCTTGTCCATCATAGGCTTCTTGAAGGGCTTTATCAATGATCTCAAACGAAAATCCCTTTCGCTGCAACTGTAGCTTGATGCGCTGCTCGATCTCTTTTGTGGAACGATTTTTTTCTTTTCTCACAAGCTTCTGAACCTGCTTCACAGCTTCCTCCAGCTGTAAGTCATCAGGATATTGCGATAGTGCTTGTTCAATGTGGTCATCCTCTATTCCTTTGAGCTTTAGCTCTTTTTTCAGAACGGACGGCCCTTTGCTGTTCGTTTTACGGTGGGTGCTGACATAAGCTTCTGCAAATTCGAGATCATTTACATACTTGTAATGCTTTAATTTGTGTATAATTTCACTAATGGCAGGTGCCGGGATTTCTTTTTTCGTCAAATAATCAGTGACTTCCTTCACTGATCTCATCCGGTAGGATAAATAATCAACGGCCTGCTGAAATCCTTTTTTCACAGCATCACCGAATTGAATGTCGATGATATCGGCTTCGTCCAGCTCTTTTCCTTTTTTCAAATCGTGCTGAACGAGCACATCTAGATCCACGCTAAAGGCGTACTTTTCATCAAGAAAGATGTTCACCCGCTCTGTATTGTTTTTTTGAGCAGAGATTTTTGTAATATAGGGCATCCTGTGATCACTCCTTTTTTCAAACAGTCAGGATGTTTCTTCTGATTCAAAATCGTGAAAGATATAGGTATGTATATGAGAGGAGAGATGTCAAGTGAATATCGCCATCACCGGAGGAACCGGTTTTATCGGCCAGCACATCACGAAAGTGCTCGCTGCTGAAGGACATCATCTATATATTTTAACAAGAAATCCGAAGGAATCCGAACAAAATCATTTACACTATGTGCAGTGGCTGACAGAAGGTGCTGCGCCTGAGCATGAATTGCCTGCGATTGATGTCTGGATTAACCTTGCTGGAAAATCCATTTTCACCCGCTGGACAGACAAGGCAAAAGAAGGCATCCTCTCTAGCCGTATTCAATCCACACAAGAAGTGAGACGCATTATAGAAGCGCAGGAATCGAAACCATCTGTGCTCATTCAAGCAAGTGCTGTTGGCATTTATGGCACGTCTCAAACAGGAGATTTCACAGAGGAATCACCTCCTGCGGATACTGATTTCTTAAGTCATACGTCTAAACTTTGGGAAGCTGAGGGGCAAAAGATTGAAGCACTCGGCATTCGTACGGTCTACACACGCTTCGGCGTCGTATTAGGAGAAAAAGGGACACTGCCACTAATGACACTGCCATATAAACTATTTGCTGGCGGAACGATTGGCTCCGGCTCGCAATGGGTTTCATGGGTCCATGTCGAAGATGTAGCACATCTCATTGCTTATGCCATACACAATGACGACATATCAGGTCCACTCAATGTCACATCACCGAATCCTGTTCAAATGAAGCAGCTCGGACAAACGATTGCGTCTGCCCTTCACCGCCCTCACTGGCTGAAGGTCCCATCCTTTGTCATTCGAACGGCACTTGGCGAAATGTCATTACTTGTTTTAGAAGGACAGCGTGCGCTGCCGAAAAAGGCATTGCTTTCTTCTTATGACTTTTTACATTCTGAATTAAAAGAAGCGATTTTGCATTCAAAGGAATAATTGTTGTCAAAAACACCCATCCTATTAAAAATGAGATGAGGGGGCGATTTTGATGAAGAAAAAAGAACACCAGCCAACTTCAAAGCTGAAGAAAACCCAGGAAGTCCTGTATCAGCAGGAATTCAAAAAAGCGGAAAGAGCAGCAGAAAAAAGAAACAAATAAGATGGATATTCCACTCCAACAAGCACATAACTAAAGTGATCTTGTAAAGGAGGGAAAGGCTTTGAAAAAAGACCAACACCAAAAAACCAACCACGAGCTTGCAGCACAAGAGTCGGATGGCGAATATGTTGAATTTTCCAAAGAACTTGCAGATCCGAATGACGTAAAAGCAATGGCACGTATGAAAGCAGCCGACCAGCGCGCCAAAAAACAATAAGTAAAAAAAGCAGACCCTCTAGCGGTCTGCTTTTCTTTTATTTAATTTCTGTAAGAAGACTTGATGCTTTCTGACGTGATTTTTCCTCAGGCACCTCTTCTGGATAACCAATATGAAGGATGGCAGCAAATCGCTCGTTTTCCTTTAAGCCCATGTCCTGTTGAAAGCCTTTGTCGTATAAGATGCGGCCGCTCTTCCAGACCATACCGATTCCTTGATTCCAGGCAAGCAGCTGGAAGTTTTGAATAAGCGCGCTCACAGCGGCAAAATCATCATTCCTTACTACTGGATTCTCGTCTTCCTTTAACACCACAAGTAAAAGGGCTGGAACTTTTGAAAAGTAATCTCTATATTGATTGATCTTTTCTTCCTTTGCATCTGGATTGTTGCGTTTGAAGAACGCAATGAAGCGTTCAACAAATGTTGCTTTCGCTTCATCCGTCACCGCATATAGAAAGCGCCACGGCTCCGTGATTTTATGATTCGGTGCATAGACCGCATCCTCTAATAACGGCTGAAGCTGCTCAATGCTCACCGGTGCTTCTTTAAATTTTCGAATCGATCGTCTATATCTGACAGCGTCTCGTACCGTTAACGCTTCTGTTTGTTGTTTGATTTCTGGCATATGTGTCATCCTTTCAATCAATCTTAATTGAAATTGATTCTCATTCACATTATAAACATCATTTCGTGCAGTTGCAAATGGTGTTTCCCCTCCCTTCTGCTAAAAAGTTGTTTGAGTTTTTCAAGTAATGTTACAATCATATTACGTTTTAAACAAATTTTGAGAAAAAAGCCAAGATGATGAAATGATTTTAGGTATTCCCATTTTGTCTGATTCGGTTTTTTTGTCAAAAGGCTTTCAACCCATGATTGGAAGGGAGGCTTCTGGATGGAATGAAAATCAATATCGGACAAATCATTAAGCTCTACCGGTATAAACAAAATATGACCCAATCTGAATTGGCAGAAGGAATTTGTTCTGTCTCTCATTTAAGTAAAATCGAAAATGGCTCAAAGGAGGCCAATCAAGATACGATCAATTTACTGCTTGAACGACTTGGTATCAGTCAAGAAACGCTGTCACAAAAGGCGCGTCATCTGCTGTCACTCTTGGATGAGTTTCAAATGAATATGTATTTCTATGCACTCGATCAAGCTGAACAAAATGCAGAAATGATCATTCAGCACGAGGAACAATTCTTTTCGCTCGATTTAGGCATTCAGTATCATTTGTCCTTATTTCAATTTTATTTATTATCGGACAAGCAGCCGCTTGCCTTAAAAACACATCGCGTGCTTAAAAAGTTTGAAAAAACCTTTATTGAAACGGAAAAAGAGATATTTGAATATCTAGATGGCATTCATCTTATTCAAAATGGTCAGCTTGAAGAAGGCATTAAGAAACTTGAGAGCTGCTTTTCTTACGCGTCTGTTGAACAGAGTGACCTGTATTATCACTATGCAAAAGCACTTGGAAACATGGGACAACTTGGAGATGCGCTTGAAGCAACCCATCAAGCGATGGATTTATATAGACAAAAGAACAATTTCAAGCGGATCATTCACTGCACACTCATTCATGGCGTGATCTCACTGGAACTAAAAGCTTTTCAAACAGCGAAGAAATATTTAAAAGAAGTGATTTTGCACACGTCCCTTTATCCTGATGCCTATATTAAAATGACCGCTTATTTTTATTACGGTGTGCTCTTAAAACGGGAAGGCGATTTTTCTTCAGCTGTGCCTTATTTACTAGATTCACTCAATTACTTTAATCAAGAACAGATAGAAGACCGTTACTGTGAAACTCTGTATGAAATTGCGACATTATATGCTGAATACGACCGCAAAAAGGCACTTCCCTACATACATGAGCTGTTAAAACAGCCTCGTATTCAGCCAAACTGTTTATATATGATCAAAATCTATAAATTGATGATTGAGGAAAATCCTCTTGATTTGAAAACCTATTTGATCGAAGCAGCCCTTCCTTACTTTAAACAAAATGAGCTGCACAGTGAGTACTTGTTTGCTCTTAGAACCTTGCTTTCCTATGCGGGTTCTGAGCTTGATGAGCATGCGTTTATGACCTACACGAGAACGTTGCTTCAACATCTTGCATCATACATCCCCTATTACAAAAAAGCATGACCTTCTGCCGTTCGAAGGTCATGCTTTTCCTATTCATTAAATGGTCTTCTGTTGATCTGTATCAGGACGGGTGACTTGTTTGACTGAATGAACATACCGTTTTTTCGCAAAGTAATCGTACGCATGCTGACCAAAACCTAACCAAATGCTGAGTACAATGAATGGGATCGTTCCCCATAATGCAGGGATATTGCAAGCAATTTTCAACCATGTATAGATCCCTGAGTTTTTTTGATTTTTGGCTAAGGAAATTGACACGATTCGCTTTTCTGCCTTTTCTTCACTTATTTTGTTCAGTTTGAGCAGCTGCGAGTGTCGAAAGGATTCGAAATGAATACGATTCTTCCAATCGAGAGCTTTCAACAAATCCATCGCTTTTGCACATGAAGGGCTTTGCCCGTCATAAAACACAAGCAGCCTAAGTGATTTGATGGAACGCTGTTCTCTTTTTTTCGATTCAGCGAGCTTCTTTTTTTCTTGATCGAGATAAATGATTTTTTTCATAGATTGATCGCCAGCCCTTTTCCGTCATTTGTTTTTTAGTTCGTTCAAAGGAGATTACAACTAGATTACTATAGTTGCTGGGCCTCTTGTATTGGGAAAAAGCAAACCAACGTGCGTTATATGAGCCTTTAGATAAGGGCAAAATTGAGGTTTTCATGGCACATATGAGGTTTTTCAACTAAAAATGGTTGGGAAAATCGTGATGCGTTGCGGTTTTCTGCGGTTTTTGGTAGAATTCTGCGGTTTTTCTACATCTTTATGCGGTGTTTTGTAGGTGAGACGCAAAAACAAGATAAAAAAAGACTACTTCCCGTTGCGGCGAAGTAGTCTTTTGGTTTATATTTTTTCCAAAACTTCTACTATTTCTTTCTCAATATCTTTCCATAAGTAACGATCTGTCGTATAGTGATGTGCGGCTTCTTTCGCAAATGCTTGAAAAGCTTCCTCAAAATCAGGTGCATCCTTGTCTGGTTTTTTCTCATCAACAAAGCGCTGTGCATCAGTTGAGCGTGGTCCCCATTTACCTACTTCATTTCCGTCCTGATCAATGATCACGATAATCGGAATTGATCTTGCGGTCCCGTTCGTTAAATACTGATCCATCAGATCTAGATGCTCGTCCCGAATGAAATAGCGCGAATCAATGAGTGCTTCACTTGCGATACGCATGAAAATGGGTACATTGACCATCGCATCTCCACACCAATCAGCTGTAATGACAAGCGCTCTGAGCTTTTTCTTTTGCAGCTTTTGAAGCAGCTCTTTTTCTTTTTGATGAATTGCGTACTGGTTGTACACCGTGAGTAAATTTTCTCGGTTTTTCTCCATGTTGTGTACATATGTACGTTCAGTTAATCCCTTTTTAAACCATTCATTTAATGTCATATTTACATCCCCCTTACTCTTCAACTTTACCACTTTTTCTATTCTTTTGTCTAAAAAAACCTTCACCTAGTGAAAGGTAAAGGTTTTTGATCTATGGACGGCGGTTGCGATTTGGGTCCATCCCTATCAGCTTGGTGACAAGCACCATGGTGACAGGTAATGACGTATTCTTTTTATACGCTAAATATTTTCCGCGCCATTCAGGTTTATATTTCTGTTTAAACGAGCGTAATCCGCTGAAGCTGTACATAAATCTGACGTTGTTGAAAATAACACTCGCCAAACGCTCCGTGAGAAAGGACTGATGAAATGTTCCTACATTTGATAAAGGTGCCATTCCCATGTTAAAGGATTTGTAGCCTTTTTCTTTCGCCCATTGAAAAAGGTGGATAAAAAGCGCATCCATCATCCCGTTCGGCGCATCATGCATATGACGCATCAGGTCGATGGATATCTCCCCTTCTTGATACATCGGCATGAGTGACACAAAAGAAATGATCTCCCCTTGTTCATCCTTTAGTATCGCAATCGGAGCTTTTTGAAGATAATCTTCTTGAAAATACCCGAGCGAAAATCCTTTTTCTTTTTTCTTTCCGAGCCAGCTATCAGAAATCTGTTTTAAGGTTGCGATGAACTCGTCTGAAAAAGGCGGTTCCAGCATTTCAAACGTATAGCCTTCTCGTTCAAACTTATTGGCCACAGCCCGTAAATTTGATTTTTTCTTACCGGAGAGAGAGAACGTTTCTAAATCGACCATGGCTTCTTCTCCAAGCTTAAAGAAATGAAAGCCTAAGTCATGGTAGAGCGCCATCCCTTCCCGTTCTACTTGATAAAAAGCAACGCGATAGCCTGCTTTTTCTGTTTGCTGTAAAAACTCTTCAAGTACAAGTGGATAGGATGCTTTACGTCCAGAGGGATCTCCGAGCACAATGACGCAGCGGCCAATGCGCCCAAATTGAAGCATCGCCTCTCCATCACTTGAGAAAAATAATTTTTTGTCGCCTAAAAAGCCAAGATGACTAAGGGCATTGCCACCCTTTTCTTCTAAAAATGTTTTTAATTTTTCCTCATCGGCTTTTTCTCCAATCGGAAATGCTTTTTTATTAAAGATCAATTTACTAATGAAGAAGAAAAGCGGTACACCGATGAGCGCAATCATGCTTGTCATTGTGATATGCCGTTCATTATGCACAAGGTAATCCTTACTCAAGAAATGCCCGATTTTGGTCCAAATAAAATTGCCGATGACATTATAGTTAAATAGCACGAGTAAATAACCAGCGGCAGCCGCCACAAACTGATACAACGAATAAGGGGCCTGCTGCTTCACAAATTGATTTCGAAGAGAGAAAAATACAACCATGATGACTGGCAGTATAAAGATAAGACTCAGGTTAAATCCTTTTAACAAAGTAAACACAAATCCGCCTGCTAGGGCGATCATTGTTAGCACATACGATCTTTTCGTTCGTTTGTATACTTCAATGGACAAAACCATCAGGATAATGCCGAACATTAAAGAAAGACCATTAAAACCTGATAACAAAAAGCGTGGAATGCTCGTAATCACGCCTAATCGATCGACAGGAAGGACAACAGACGCCATAATGAGCAAGCCGCTTCCGAAGGTTAAAATTGATAATGATCCGTACAATAAACGGATTAATAAAGCACGGTGCAACACAATTAAGACGTTCGTTGTTTCTACGGCTGGTGCCATTCTCGGATTGCCTTCAAGACGTCTAAGCGTCGTTCCCGTTAAGTCATAAGCAGCTAAGCAAAGCCCAAGGATAAACGGGAAGATCGAGTACACGAAGCGGTACAAAACGAGCGCCGTCAGTACCATCTCTTTATCAAACCCAATGTACTGCATGCTCAGTAAAAAGATAAGATCAAAAGAACCAAATCCGCCCGGAACCATACTGATTAAACCGCCAATTGACGCAATCGCAAATATACCTAAAACAATCCGAACATCGACATTCATCCCCATAGAGACGACAGCCATATACATGACAAGGCCAGCTGCCAGCCATTCTAAAAATGATGCACCGATATAAGCGTAAATCGGATGCTTCAGTCCGCTTTCACCGCTCTCAATCGAGCTTTTTCGTACGGACGCCATAATAATGTAAATGGGCACAATACAGGCAAAGATAATGACAAATGCCCATAGCCACGGCTCTTGGCTGATAATACTTTCAACAGGAAGCACCCTCACCAAGATCAGGTCGCTGAAAATAGATAAGCCCAAAAGGACCGAGGAAGTCAAAAGGGCAATGCCTTTGAGCAGTTTTTTCGTATCGGTTATGTACTCCTTGTATAGAAGTGTTCTAAGCCCTGCTCCTGATAAACCACCGAACCCAAGGACACTGTTGAAGGAGTTCGCAATCCAAGAAATGCGAATCGTTTTCCAGCCGCTGATCGGCATATTCAGGCTTTTTCGTAAAATAAAATCATATAAGGACATGGATAACACTGCGACAAGTCCAAGAAAGACAAGAATAAACAAGTCCATTCGATTCAAGCTGTCGATGATATAAAACGTTTTTTTAATGGAAAGGCCGCTCAGTTCCTTCTTGGCGACAAAAATTAAGACAAGGATAATCACGATCGGAAAAAGCATTTTTAAGATCGTCATACCCGTTTTTTTGTTCCACATGATTTTCCCAACTTTCTAAGTTGCTTCATTTATTTCGACTGACCATTATTATACAACAAATACCACTTGATTCATGCAGTTTAACATTCAAAAGCTTGACGAATCTTTCAATTAGAAGTAAAAATCAGTAATATAGAGAAAAGAGCCGCTTAAAGGAAGTGAACAAGCGTGGAATATAATATTCATGACACCACCGTATTAAAAGAAGAGATTCTATCTCCAGAGGAAAAAAAGACATGGGTGCTTTATATGAAAGTACTCACAGCTGCAGGTCTTGGAGATGTGTCAGAATGGATGAAGCTCGATATGAGTATGCCTCAAATGAAGGTGCTCATGCTGCTCAATAACCATGGCTCTCTCAAGGTATCCGAAATCGCTGAAAAAATGGGCGCTTCTTTGTCCAATATGACAGGTCTGCTTGACCGGTTAGAACAATCTAAATTTGTTGAACGAAAGCACTCTGAGCGTGACCGGAGAATCATTGTCGTCGAACTAACTGAGGAAGCGAAAAATATTTTCAGAAGCATTTATCAAAAAGGACACGAAAAAATCAAAAACTCCCTGCAACGGCTCAATGACGAGGAAAAAGAAAAAGTCAACGAAGGGCTGGCTATTTTAGAAAAAGCACTGCGGCCTGAACGCGGCTAAACATGTAAAGAAAAAAAGACGGTCACTTGAGATCCGTCTTTTTTATTTCTTCTTCTACTTGTTTATCTGAGAGGATGAAGGTTTTTTGAAGAACGACTCTGTCATCCCATAAAAGATAGGCTAAACCGATGATGAGAAATAAAATGCTGATCCACGTACCGCCAGGCAGCACCTCTTCTAGAAGTTGAAAATTATTTACATCTTCATCAAAGCTCATTCCAGAATAATGAAGCTCGAAAAGAACATATTTTGCTAAATAAAACAATGCTGCCATACAAATAAACATGGCGCCGACAATTCTTCTACCAGACATGTCATGACTCCTTTAATTCCATTGATTTCTTTTGATTAATTCCGTGATATGGGCAAGGTGATGCTTTGAGTGCCAGACGTACATTCCTGTTGCATCATATAAGGACACCGTTTGTTGATCGGCTGGGTGATAATAAGACGCTGTGAAGTCTTCCTCTGTCATCCCTCTAACTAATGTCACCCACCTGCGATGCAAACTGCTGATGAAGGGCAGTGATAGGCTGATAGGCGCTTTGCTATCTGGAAGCTCGGCGAATCCCGCCTGATCATATGGACGGATGTGCGGTGTTTCTTCTGTGAGCGCAAGCTTGAATCGTAAGTATGCATTCAGGTGACTGTCTGCTACGTGATGAATGAGCTGACGGACGGTCCATCCTCCAGGCCGATAGGGTGTATCCAGCTGAGCATCTGTCAATTGATTGGTAACCGCTTCATATTGTTGTGGAATCTCAGCTAACTGATCAATCCATGCCTCTAGCTGTTCCTTTGTTTTATTTTCAACCGGTTCATATAAGCCAATCGGATATTGTAATGATGTCATACACTCTCCCCTTTCTCAAATCCTTCTAGCACAAATTTGCCAATCATCTTTCCTTGTTCAAGGGTTTGATGTGCCTGCTTTAAATGAGCGGCATTGATCGGACTGAGAACCTTTGTTAACGTATGCGTCAATGTCCCCTGTTCAAATAACTCAGCCGCCTCTGTTAAAAGCTCATGCTGTTTGATCATGTCTGCTGTTTTGTACATAGGGCGTGTGAACATAAACTCCCATACAAATGCAGCACTTTTATTTTTGAGTAATTGAATGTCTAAGTTGTGCTGATTCTCAACAATAGTACAGATCGTGCCTTGCGGTTTTATGGCTTCTGCCATGCCTTTGAAATGACCGTCTGTATCATTTAGGCATAAAATGAAATCCACTTCGCCTATTCCTTTTTCCTGAAGCTGCGCAAGAAGCGGCTCATGATGATCAATGATATGATCAGCACCTAATGACAGACACCACTCTTTTGTTTCAGGTCTTGATGCGGTGGCGATCACAGTGGCATTTGCTAATTTGGCTAGTTGGATGGCGATAGAACCTACTCCGCCTGCACCGCCGATGATGAGCAGTGTTGCCCCTTCTACATTTTGCTTCATATGCATCCGGTCAAATAACGCTTCATATGCCGTAATCGTCGTCAGAGGCATCGCGGCTGCTTCTGCAAAGGAGAGATTGGCAGGCTTTTTTGCCACAATACGTTCATCCACAAGCTGATACTCACTATTTGAGCCTTGACGCGTGATATCTCCCGCATAGTACACGTGATCACCTGGCTGAAATAATGTACACGCTTCTCCGACTTCAACAACCGTACCGCTTGCATCATAGCCAAGAATTTTCAGTTTTTCTTCCTTCTGATCCTTCGGTAATCTCACCTTCGTATCCACTGGATTCACTGACACAGCTTCAACTTTCACCAGTATATCCCTGCCTATTGCTTTAGGTTTTTCTACTACCTGATCCACCAAGCTTTGCTCATGCTCGATCGGTAAGTACTCCAATAGTCCAACAGCTTTCACTCGCTCGCACTCCCTTTCTTCATGCTTCTTTTCCACATTTTATCATAATTTTCTGATGTTAATGGATAGATAGAACAAGTGACTGCACATTTAGGATCTATCCAAAGCCTTTCGCTCCCTCGCTATATAAGAAGGGCGAGCTCTTTGCCATGAAGGAACATAAGAGAACCAGCTTTTGGATTTAAAGAATAGCTGAACGTAATAAATCTGGATGTGTTGCAGGATAACAATGATGAAGAAAAAAGTAATGAAGAAGAGATTAGACATATCTGCTATCCCCTGTATCCATTCGTTGATAAAAAACACCACAAAACTAATCATCATCAGCTGTTCAAGCCTTTGTGCGATCTGGGTCAAGACATGTCCTTGTTTCGATAGATCACCAGACTGATGCTTTCTGATCTTTCTCGATTTATAAAACCAAATGATACTTTCGGCTATGTTATGAGTGATAAAAAGTGCAATGAGCGTAATGAATAAAAGAGATGGTCGATAAAAGAATGGGATCAAAAATGGGATAACAAGAAAATAAATGGCTACACATGCGTGTCTCACTGATAAGAGAAATAGTTCTTTTTCTATGTATGGTTTCATCTGTTTCACCTCCATATGTACTACGTCTGTTCTGCCCAAAAGTTCCCTCTGCCTATCAAAAAAGGATGCCAAAAAGGCATCCTTCCTGAATCATATTTAAAAAGCAGCGCTTAGTACGACAGGTCCTTGCGGCAGCTTGTTATCCTTTTTGGGTTCAAGGGTGACTGCCACGGTATCCCATGATTCGCTCGCTTCTTTTTCAGATAACGCATAGGTGACGGTTCCTTCTCCTTTGTTATCTGTTTTAAAGGCACCAGCTGGTACCGGTTGATCGCCTTTAATGAGCCACACTTGATAAACAGCAGATGAATCAAGCTGATCCTTTAATCCGTCTGCACTCACAACCAACTCTTTTTTGCCGTTATGCTCAATCACTGAGAAAGCACCCGTTGTTTTTGGTGATGCGGCTGATGCCAGTGATTTTGTCGCTACAACCGTGACAGGTTCTTCCGCCTGTTCTTTCCCATTCGATAAGAAATACACGTTTCCAGCTGCTGAAATGAGAAGCAGTGCGGCAACGAGTGGCAAGAGCCATTGATTTCGTTTCTTTTGTAGTGGCTTGATCTCGTTTTGTTCACGTGCTGCCTTAAACTCTTTCCTATGGCTATTCTTTTCTTCGACTGTCTCTTCTTCAAACACCTTGGATAAAATACGGTCTTTCATCCCTGCCGGAGGTGTTTGGTCACCTGCTAGAAATGGAATGTCAGACATGAGCGATGTCAATTCTTCAAGCTCTTCTTTGCAAGCTGAGCAGTTCTTGAGGTGCTCTTCAAATTGTGCTTTTTCTTCTCCTTGGATATGTCCGTTGAAATAATCAATCACTTGATGTTTACACTGAGTCATGCCTCTTCCTCCTTTCCCCCGCGAGACAGTCTCGTCCGTAAGTGCTTCAATGACAATCGAACCCTTCCCTTCACCGTTCCAATGGGGATGCCTAGCTTTTCAGCAATGCTTTTTTGTGTCATTCCTTTAAAATAGACATCTTCTATGATGGTTTGCTGTTCTTTTGACAATGTAGATACTGCTTCACGTATGATTTGTTTTTCCTCGTTCCATTCGACTTCCTTTGATACATCTTCTTGATGATCGGCTAAATATTCAATATGCTCGTCTTCTAGTGCCGTTTCGTTCCTGTTCTTTCTTAGGAGATCAATGGCTGTGTTGCGTGACATCATGAATAACCACGAGGAGAATTTGCCTTTATCCGTATGATATTCTCCTATCCCGCGCCAGAGCTTGATAAAGACTTCTTGAAGCACTTCCTCCGCAAGCTCACGGCTTCCAGTCAGTTTATAAATAAACGAATATAACACACGTTCATAGCGATCATACAGCACTTCAAGTGAAGGCTTGTGACGATCAATTTTGATCTTGTGATACAGCTCAGAATCTTTCAGTGTATCCATGGTCATCTCCTTCCTTTTTCATGAGAAAGAGCATGCTGCATTCATCATGAAATCCTTCACGTATTGCTTATCACTCTACTTACTGAAATAAGCCTACTTTGTACTTTACTCTTTTTTCAAGGAGAAAAAAAGAGCGCCGAAAAAGGAAGTGTGCTCCTCATGAGAATGTACTTACTTTACGAAAAGAAAGGTCATTTGGATCATTTATCTCCAAAAAGTCAAGAATCCATGTGTTCCCAATCATTGTCCAGTTGATTCTAGCAAACTCTCGTCTCCCTCACAATGTAAATGAAGTAGAACGCATTTTTTCAACATGTCATAATAGAAGGTAACGAAATGAATTGGAGTGTCCTTACATGATGTTGACGATCGTTCTTTTTTTATTAGCAGGAATAGCAGAAATTGGCGGCGGCTATCTTGTGTGGCTTTGGCTGCGTGAAGCAAAACCAATCAGCTTCGGGATCGCCGGCAGCCTCATCCTCGTCGCTTACGGGATCATTCCTACCTTCCAGCAGTTCCCGACGTTCGGACGGGTTTATGCGGCCTATGGCGGTGTATTTGTGGTTCTTGCTGTGTTTTGGGGCTGGTGGGTTGATCGAAAAACGCCTGATCTCTACGACTGGATGGGTGCTTTGATCTGTTTAGCTGGGGTCAGTGTGATGTTATTTGCGCCTCGCAGTTAATCTTCTCATTTCTACAAATCAAAAAGGGCTAAAATGAGATGATTTTAGCCCTTTGTCTTCTTTTCAGTATAAAGTTTACATTCTAAATTGTGTTTCGTATAACCGGCGGTATAGACCGTTCATTTTGAGTAATTCTTCATGTTTTCCTTGCTCTTTTACGCCTTCTTTTGTGAGAACGATAATGCGGTCAGCATGCTGTATTGTCGCTAAACGATGCGCAATAATGAAGGTCGTTCGTCCTTCTGCCAGCTCTTCTAGTGATGCTTGGATAAAAGACTCTGTCTCAGTATCAAGCGAAGAGGTCGCCTCATCTAAAATGAAAACGGGCGGATTTTTTAAGAAAATACGTGCAATGGAGATACGTTGTTTTTGTCCGCCAGATAACATCATCCCGCGCTCACCAATGACCGTATCAAGCCCTTTTGGCAAACTATTGACTAAGTCCATGAGCTGAGCCTTCTCTACTGCCTGCCAAATTTCCTCTTCCGATGCATTCAGTTTACCGTATAGGATGTTTTCACGTATCGTTCCATGAAATAAATAAATCTCTTGCTGCACGACACCAATTTGTGAACGCAGCGATGCAAGTGTCATCTTTCTCGTTTCTATGCCATCAATTGTAATGCTTCCCTTCTGCCATTCATAAAAACGGGGAATCAAACTACAAAGGGTCGATTTTCCAGCACCAGATGGGCCGACAATGGCGATTTTCTCTCCTTGTTTGACCTCTAGATTGATGTCATGCAACACAGGTTTGCTTGATTCATATTGAAAAGATACGTGGTCAAAAATGATATTCCCTTTTAACTGCTGAACTTCGATTGCATCCTCATCATCCTTTTCATCTGGTGTTTGATCGATGAGTGATGCGAATCGTTTAAAGCCGGCTGCACCTTTCGGATACATTTCAATGACTGCATTGATTTGTTGAATTGGTCCTAAGAAAATACCTGTTAATAGGACGAATGAAACAAATTCCCCATACGTCATATTTTTTTGCAGTACAAACCATGCACCGCACACCAGTCCAAAAACGGTGACGCTCTTAATGAGTAAATGACTCACCGCTGTGTGCAGTGCCATCATTTTATACGTTGTCAGTTTTGTTTTTCTAAACTCCTCATTATGCTCGATAAAACTGTCCATTTCATGTGACTCATTCCCGAATGCTTTCACCACACGGATGCCGCTAATATTGTTTTCCACTCGTGAATGGAATTGTCCAATGCTTGAAAACATTTTATCAAAAGCAGCAGACATTTTTTTCGTAAAGTAGACGGATAGTCCAATCAGGAATGGAACGACAATAAATGTGAGTACGGCAAGCTGCCAGTTAATTGATAGCATGAGGCCAAACGCGCCCGTTAAGGTCATGATAGCGATAAATAAATCCTCTGGGCCGTGATGTGCCATCTCTCCAATATCCATCAAGTCATTGGTCATACGGGAAACGAGCTTGCCTGTTTTCTTTTGGTCAAAGAAACGGAAGGACATTCTCTGTACATGAGAGAATAGCTGGTTCCTCATATCGGTCTCAATATTGATCCCCAACTTATGACCAAAATAGGTGACAACGTAATGCATGGTGGAGCTGATAACATATAAGATAAGCAGTAAACTGCCCCAGAACCAAATAGCTTCCCAATTACCATTTGGCAGTAAATCGTCCATCACTTTACTGATGGCTAGTGGAAAGGATAGTTCGAGTAAGGCCGCCAGTACCGCACAGGAAAAATCTAATATAAATAGCCCCATATAGGGTTTGTAGTATGAAAAAAAGCGTTTGAACAATTGACAGACCCCCTATTGATGAGATAAATCTGTCAATATATCAGCAAATTTGTCAGCTTGATTCATGACTGCAATGGGATCATAAGGCCAAAAGAAATCTGCATCCAGTTGATAGGTTTGCTCTTTTTTGACAGCTTTTAAACTCTTCCAGATGGAATTATTTTTATCAAATGTCCCGCCATTGGATTCATCAATGAATATATAATCTCCTGCATATTTCGGAAGGGTTTCATAGGAAAGTACTTCGTAGCCTGTTTTACTGTTTAAAATTGTATCTTCGACCTCTTTCGGTGGGTTCATTTTCAGTTGTTGATAGAGCGCTTGTCCACCTCGGTAAATTCCGTTCCCATACACAAACACATCATTTTTAAATGCGCCCATGATGGACACTGTTTCATTCTCTTTTAATGCAGACTTCACTTTTTTTCGAGCTGTTTCAATTCGTTGATCAAAGGAGGCGAGAAATGCCTTTCCTTCCTCTTCTTTGTTTAACACTTTAGCCAAAGTCGTGATTTCTTCATGTGCATCTTTGAATGAACTGTACGGATATACGAGCGTTGGCGCTATTTTTTTATACACATCATAGACCTTTTCATCCTGTACGGCTGTGATAATCAGATCAGGCTTTAAGCTAAGGACTTTTTCAGCTGAACGCTCGTCACTAATGTCCTCTATACCTTTGATCTTGTCCTTCAGGTGTACATTCTTTAAATCTTGTGTTGTTGCACCTACAGGGTGAACTTCCAATGCAATTGCACTGCCTAGATATCCATCTATGAGAATGCGTTTTGGGTTTGCTGGAATGTCGATTTTTCCTTTTACAGTCTCAATGGTTTTCGTTTGTTCCTTTGTTTCTGCCGTTTTGGCTTGTTCTTTATGACCACAGGCTGACAATACCAGCATGAGGATGACAGCACTTATCCAATATGTCTTTTTCATATGAGTATTCCTCCTTCATTTTCATGATACAAATGAGAATAGTTATCAATTACTAGTCTCATGTATTCTATCAACCTCATACGAAGTGGTCTATGGAGGATTCTCGCAACTTACTTATGGACAATTGTTGGATAGGCTACCTTGAGTCAATTGGGAGACAAATCGGTTCATTAAATGAATCACCCGCTCCCCCTCATCAAATCGAAACTCCTCTAGCTTTAGTGGATAGAAGGTGCCGTTTTTCACAGCGGACAATTGACGAAGAACATCGCTTTCCTCCAGCCGCTGATCCATTTGTTCATACCACCCATGTTCAACACCTACAATAAAAAACATGTGATCCGCCTCATATTCTCTTAACCTCTCTAAAGGTATGACTGTATGTTGATTGGGGAGAAGAACTTCTTCTAGAATCGTCTTCGGAGGCTTTAGGTCAAGCGTTTCATAAAGGTAGAAGGCGCCTCTAGCTTCATAGGACCACATATACACTTTGTCATGTCCTCTCATTTCATAAATCGCCACTGTCTCTCCTTTTTTCCTAAAAGAAGATAGATCATTTCTTGCCTTTTGACAGAGATGCTCGAAGCGTTTCACCCAAGCATCTGCCTCTTTCTCTCTTCCTAACAGACGACCTGTAGATAAGACCTCTTGTACCACATGACCACCGCCATATGGCAGAACAAGGACAGGGGCAATCCGCTCCAACCGCTCGATCAGCGCAGGCTTCGAATAAAAATAGTTAGGAATGATGATTAAATCTAGCTGAAGTGATTTGAAGACGTCATCAGGCGTGTATTCATCTATGACGAGCACACCGGCCAGCTGATCTTTGAGTATATTTGAATGGAGAAAGGTATCTTGGTCAATGCAGACAGGGCGAATGCCTAGCGCGACCAATGTTCCGACAAATTGAAAAGCAGCAATCCGCTCTGGTCTTCGATTGTTTCGGAACTGACTAGGGGACCTTCCTGTCTTCTGCCTGAATATCCTGCTGAAATATAAACTGTCTGTATAGCCCACTTGCCGCGCAATCATTTGAATTTGATCATCTGTTTGCAGAAGACGTTTTTTTGCTTCATCTATTCGAATTTGAGCAATATAGTCCGTCACACTTAGTCCCATACTTTGTTTGAAAAAGGTCGAAAAATAACTCTCATGAAAACCCATCTTATGGGCTAAGTCTTTTCTCGTTAGCTTTTTTTCATAATGCTGCGCCATATACTGCAAAATCATTTCAATAGAATAATGCACCTTCTCAGTGTATGGCTTGGATTGACGGTGAAAAATGTGCATGATGTCCTCCAGCCATTTCACCTGTTCTTGGGTGCTTTGACTCGTCTTCATTTGTTTGATATAAGAAAAAAGCATGCCAGAGCCTTTAACCATTGATCCATTATCCGGGAGATCATCATAATTCATCTTATAAACCAATTCATTTTGCGCATCATTTGCCAGAGTAAACTGGTCAAATGTGATTGTATAAATCGCTACCTGCTCGCATGATAAAGATTGGAGCATGACGTTTATACCTGAGCGTATCAACATACTGTCTTTTGCATTTAGCTGATATTGTAATCCTTCCATTTCAATTCTCACAGATCCATCGCATGTCAAGAACATAGGGGAAGATGTCTGCCAGGAGACTGTTTGTTTGATAGAAAGAGATTGCTCTCTACTTTCTTTCATGCGCAGTATGGTATGAGTACGGGTTGTCATGTCCTCTTTCTCCTTCCATATAAAAAAAGTGCTAAAATTTTTTAGCACTTCAATGGTTGACTAGATGTTTTAACGAGCTAAAGCCGTTTGTAATTCTTTGTTTTTCTCTTTAAAGCGTTCGTTATGAGAAGAAACATACGCCACTTTTTCGGCTTCTGGTTCGATGTAAAGCTTCGCGCTATTGAGCGCATTGACTCCGTCAACAAATGTCCCAGCAATTAAGCGAACCTTGCTTTTATGTGTACATAAATCGCCTACTGCATAGACACCCGGTAAATTGGTTTCCATTTTTTCATTGACCTCGATGAGTCCCCATTCACCTTGCTTGAGTCCCCATTCTGATAGCACACTTAAATCGCCTTTCATGCCGTGGTTGACGATGACAGCATCTGTTTCTATACGTTCGATTTCACCTGTCTCTAAATGTTGAATCGTGACCGCATCAATTTTGTCACCTTGACCATGAAGTTCGGTCAGTTCATGCGGGGTTAAAATTCGTGCGCAAGATGCCTTCATGTTGGCGACGTTTTTCTCATGTCCACCAAACATGTCACGACGATGCACCACAGTGACACTTTCAGCAATTGGAACAAGGGCATTTGCCCAGTCAACCGCTGAGTCACCGCCTCCAGAGATGACCACTCGCTTTCCTGCAAATGTCTTAAGCTCCTGCACTGTGTAATAAAGGTTTGTCACTTCATAACGGTCTGCATGCTCGATTTCAAGTTTCCGCTGGACAGGGATGCCGTGGCCCATCGCTAAAATAAGGGTCTTCGTCAAATGACGATCACCATTTTCAGCCGTCAGCAAAATGTTCTGATGTTCATCTCGTTCGAATGACGTGATTTTTTGATTCAGTGCGATCTCTGGTTCAAATGTTTTCGCCTGCGTTTCTAGCTGCTGAATCAACTGTTCGCCTCTTGTTGGCGGCAAACCGCCGACATCCCAAATGACCTTTTCAGGATACAGTAGGATTTTTCCGCCAAGGCTTTCGTTATACTCCAGTACCTTCGTCTTTAAATCCCGCATCCCACTATAAAAGGCGGTGTACATTCCTGCTGGACCGCCGCCAATAATGGTGACGTCAAATAATTCAAGCTGATCTGTCATTTGAGTCCCTCCAGTTTTTCATCGATTGATCTATTTATAAGTGATATTGATTCTCATTATCATATATACCTATTGTAGTCTACTCTGGCGAAGGGAATCAATAGCTTTCTGCAAAAAAAGAACAGGACGAGCGCTTTCTCGTCCTGTCATCCGTCACACAATCGTTAATCCAAGGTCTTTTAATTCAAGCGAAACAAGTCTTGCGATCGCATCTGCTCCTTCTTTTGTAAAGTGCGTTCGATCCTCTATACCTGTTGACAGCATAAAATAAGAAGTCGTTTTCTCTATGCCGGAAATTTGATAAAACTGAAGGCTTGCCGTATTTAAATCGACAAGAAGGACCTCTTCTTCATCAGCTAGTTCTTTCATAGCGGCACAGTAATCAGGGAAATCGTTGATATATTCTCCGTCTTTTTCATGAAAGCGACCGACTGGCGTTAATAAAAGCGGTGTAGCTCCTTTCGCTCTTGCTCCGTGAATATATTGAGACAAATAACTTTTATACGTCGTGAAAGGATCTGTATGCCGCTCGGGCTTCTCCGTTGAAGCATCATTGTGCCCCATTTGGGTGAACAGCCAGTCCCCAGGCTGAATGTCAGCCAATATTTTATCAAGCCGTCCTTCTTCAATGAATGTTTTTGAGCTTCTTCCACCAATTGCGCGGTTGTCGACGCTCACATCTTGCGCTGTATAGCGATGTAAAAACTCTCCCCATCCTCCTTGAACAGGACGATCCAGGTAAGATGCAACAGTTGAATCACCAGCTAAATAGATGGTTGTCATTGTTCATACGCCCCCTTGTTCATATAGCCACTCTTATAAGCGATGCGGACATCCTAGTGGCTGCTGAAAAGATATGAAACAATCAGCATCGCTACCTCATTGATTCTCTTTTTGATGATGAAAACCCTGCTTACCGATAGATGTGAATACGTTAAATATGCGGCGGAAGTTCTACTTTTGTCTCAACGGCTTGCTTTAACGCCTGAAGCATGTAGCCAATTCCCTTATATGGAGCTAGTGGATAAATCGCTGTCTGATGAGGAAGTAATAAAGGATCGATCACCTTTCGATATTTCTTTCCACCTAGTATCACTAATTCATCATATGCAGTGAGATGTTTTTCATGAAATTGCTCACTTAGTGCTTCACGTGTCATCTGATCAGCATGCGGCGTACCAAAAGCCACATCATAATTTTCATGAATGATATCATTTGCCTTTAAAAATCCATGCTTTGCTGATATGATCAGCCAGTCTGAAAAGAACGTTTGAGCATAGCTTTTCGTACGCTGATGCAGTGGACTTAAATAAACGAGGTTCGCCGGCTGGCTTCCTGCTTCTGGCTGGACGTCCCAAATTTTCTTCGCCCCACATGGGATGATACAAACTCGCTTCACTTAATTTTCTCCTTCCTTCGTCGATACATTCGATACAACATACACCCTAGCACTGTGCCGAGTGTATTTAAGAGAATATCATCAATATCGCTGCTTCTTGTAATCATACCAGATTGAGAGAATACCCATTGAAGCACTTCAATCATCGTAGATAAGAAAAAGCCAGCAAGAATCGCTTTTTGCCAGCGCAAGGTTCGGAATGCTTGATAGAGAAAAAAACCAAGTGGTACAAATAACAAAATGTTCCCTGCCAAATTTAAAAAAACAAGATTGGGATAGCCGTGATGATAGGCATAGAGATTTTGATAAATGGACTGCAAAGGCATGAGGTTGACACTCACCTGGTCCCTTGGTGCGGAAAAACGATTTGGAAAGACCGTCAAATATAATAAAACATTCGTATAAATAAACAGACAGGCAAGAACGATTTCTGTTCGTAAATAGATAAATCGTTTTTGCTTTTTCGCCTGTCTGTATCTCATATGTAAATAGAGCGGGACGAGCAGGAGAAAATAAGTCATGGAAAACATCGCACTGAATGTCATACGGAGAGCTGCCCCTTTCTCGCATAATGCTTGACCATATTTACAGCTTATTCAGGCCTGCCCGCATCTATTCATCACTTATTCTCCTATTCAATGACGAGAAACCCATATTGACAAATCGTCATTTTTTAGATAAACTGACTGACATTCAGTCATTTAAGGTCGGTGATGATGTGTCGAAACGAGAAAAGATTATGCTTGCTGCCATTGACGCGTTTAAAGAAAAAGGAATTGAAAAGACGACCATTTCGGATATTGTGAAAGCCGCAGGAGTAGCGCAAGGAACGTACTATTTATATTTTCCTTCAAAACTGTCTGTCATGCCTGCTATCGCAGAACATCTGATCTCGCAGATGGTGCCTGCCATTGAAAAGGAACTCACTCAGCATGCGGATGTCCTCGATCAAGCAGATGCGCTTGTCGAATTCATCTTCTCTTTTACAAGACAATACCGTGACGTCCTTGCTCTGACCTACTCAGGTTTAGCTGCCACGGAGCATTTAAAGGAATGGGAAGATATTTATGAACCGATTTACAAATGGGTCGCTGCTTTTTTAGAAAAAGCAAAGCAGGACAAAAGGGTCCGTGCGAATTTGAATTGTCAATATGCAGCGAAATTCATTATCGGTTTACTTGAATCGTCTGCTGAGCAAATGTACTTATTTACAGAAACAGATACAGAAGAGGTTCTAATTCAAAAGCGAGAGGTAAAGCAATTTCTTCTTTACGCACTTGGCATAGAGACACCTTAACTTAGTACAGCACTTGCTGTACGCTCTTTTTTGGTTTCAAAATGACGAATCGTCAGTTTTAAGTTTTAGGAGGAAATACGATGAAAAAAAGTTGGATGTATGTCGCACTCACTTGTTTATTCGAATTACTTTGGGTGTTTGGTTTAAATAGAGCTGATGCGGTGTGGGAGTGGGCGATCATTATTTGCCTGATCCCGGTTGATTTTTATTTTTTAATGAAAGCCTGTGAGAAGCTGCCGACAGGGACCGTGTACGCCGTGTTTGCCGGAGTTGGAACGATTGGTACGTCTTTGATGGATTATGCGCTGTTTGGCGGTTCGTTTTCATTAGAAAAGCTCTTATTTATGGGGATTTTGATTCTCGGGATTATTGGGCTGAAAGTGTCTGATGGAGATGCACATGAGCAGAAAGGAGAAGCGGTATAAATGGGCTGGTTTTTTGTACTATTAGCCTCTGCCTGCGAAATTGGCGGCACCATTGGTCTCAATATGTTTAGTAAGAAGAAACAAATCACGACAGGTATTTTATTTGTCGGCGGATTTGCCTTATCCTTTTTGTTTTTATACGCCTCGTTCTCTTCCGTTCAAGTATCCGTTGCCTATACGGTCTGGATTGGGCTTGGAACGGCGGGTTCTGTCTTGTTTAATATGATTCTATTTAAAGAGCCGAAAAACATGATTCGTATCCTCAGCTTGTTGCTGATTGTGATTGGCGTCGTCGGGCTGAAGTTGTTTGCGTAATGGAATAACAAAAGGAAGGGATCAAAGCCTAACGGGTTTGGTTTTGGACCAGAAAATATCAATTAGAACACCATTTAGCATGAAGTTTATGATGGTATAACCATTACATTAGCAATAGAAAAAGCAATGGAATTGATTTTCCATTGCTTTTTAAGTTAATTGATATACTTTTTTTGGTACGCTTTAAATTGTTCTTCGTATTTCTTCAACTTTTCCCCATCAACTTTTGAATTTAATTTCGGTTTTCGCTTTCCAATAACCATCACATCTTTATCTACAATAGGACTTGATAAAAAGATGTACGGTGCAAAACGATCACACTTCGTATTTGGGAGGGTTACGGATAACCTAGCATATTCTTCTGTCGGGAATTGGTTCGAAATTTCAAGTTCCTTGAGTCCTTCTAATTCCGATATTGGCTCTAAAGACTCGTCTTTCACTTTTATATTTGATAAGCACAGATATATTAAATTCTTGAGGTACCTTAAAGGTTGAAGAGTATTTATATTTAATGTATTCCAAATCCCTCCTGACAATTGTAACAGTTCTAAACCAGTGTTTTTTTGCAAAGGGGCTATGTCATTCAACTTTGAAAAATCTGTGATGGATAAAGATTTTAAAAAAGTGTTTTTTGATAAATCCCATAAACTTTGTGCCTTTGTATTCCATTCAAGTGCCAATACCTCAACATCTTTAAGAGAACTGATGATTGATAAATCTTCTACTCTCAGTTCATGCACAAAGAGCATTTTGGGATTAACTAAGCTCAAGATCGTATTGAAGTCCTTTTGGCTCACTTTGTAAATCCACAATTTCGTCAGGTTAGAAAAAGATTTCAATCTTTCAATATTTTTTGTTTTTCCTGTGATTAACAACTCAGTGGCATTTTCATCTACATCGGCTAAATCATGAACAACTTCTGGTCGTGCATCGTTACGAAAAATATATTGAGGGTCTTCTTTTCGCATTCTTTTACCTCCATATCTACTAATGACGGATGATCGAAATGAATTTTATCAGAAATTTGGAGTCAAAACATGATCATCTTTAGCTCTTTCCGATATTTCTTTCGAAGAAACAGGACTATATAAACAAATAAAAGAACTCCAATTCATTTATGAATTAGAGTCCTAATGATTTGACTGATTTAACTTTTCTACCTTAATAATCAAAGCCTTTTCTTTTGTATTTCTCGTTTAATGGATCTCTTGCTGCTCGAGCAAGAGATCCATTGCGTAAATCGATTCGCCTTTTTCATCTAATAAAAAGTACACAATCAAAGGCTCTCCAAAAGCTACTGTTTGCTGTGTGAACAAAACACAGGTGAATTTTTCGATACCAATTGGTAGCTTTCTTTTTAATATAGGATGAAGAATAGGCGAAGTCCGAATTGTATCTACATCAACATCCCAACGTTCATTTTTTAATGTTGGATAATGTGCTGATAACAATTGGTGTAGCATGCCAGTCGTGAGCGCTGCTTTTCCATCGTACCCATCATCTATTATGTTGGTGTTATACATCCGACGGTTGCTCACCCTTTGAAGCATTGATTCGTATTCCTTTTAAGACAAAGCGTTTCTGACCATCAAGAGTACAAGTAATCAATGTCAGTTCATTTTTCCCGCGATCCTTGAGGACATCAACATCCGTCGGTTCAATCGTAGCTGAGCTGACAATTTTATATTCGTATGTTTCCGCTTGATGATGTAAGACGACTTTTTCTCCTTTCGGCACCTCTGGCAACTGCCTGAAAAGCCGATCGCCTCTATACCCTCTATGGCCTGCAATCGTGAAATTTCCTTCACCTGGCATTTGATGAGATTTGATTTGAGTCAGAGCTATACCTAAATTTTCTTTTGATGTAACAGGAAGCACTTTTTCGTTTAAATCAATTGATGGAATCTCTAGCTCCATCACATCTCGAAGGTCTTCTTCTGACACAGTGAGATGTGGAATAGAAGAAAGGGCATCACTGTCATTTTCTTCAATCATCTTTAATGCCTGTTCCATTGCTGCTGTCTCTTGAGAAGTGCGCCACTCATATATAAAAGGAACGGAAATGAGCATTAGCCCCGCGACCACCAAAAAGCTGCCTAATAAGGTTCTTTTTTTCATCAATACACTCGATCCTTCCTTTTACTGAATGGTTCTTCTTCTAAGAACAAGAAGTACAGTTCCAGAAGCTACTAATAAAATACCTGCATACATCAAATAACGTAGCCATTCTTCCCCAGTCTTTGGCAGCTCCCCGTTTGAGTTTGAGCCATGAGGTGGATGTTGATCCCCCTTATCTGAGGCTGGAGGATTCGTGTGGTCCACTTCATTCTTCACCGGAGCATTTTTCACAATCAATGTCTTGATCTCCACTTCACCCATTTGAATTGTAAAAGCGAGTGGTTTCTTTAAAGCTACATAACCATTTGGAGCTTTTGTCTCTGTGAGTGTATATTCACCAGGTTTAAGCCCTTTGACAATGGCTTCTCCATCTTTTCCTGTTGTCACAGATTTTATGGTTTTCCCGGCTTTTGTACGAATGTCAAAGGCTGCACCTTTTAAAGTTCTATCTGTCTGCTGGTCTACCTTTATGATACGCAGACTTCCTAAGATCAATTGATTCTTAGCTGTTACTTGAAGTGGCTTCTGCTGATTTTTCTCAATTGTAAACAGGATCGGCTGATCATCCAATTGATAGCCATGGGGTGCTTTCGTTTCAACGAATTGATATTCTCCCGGTTTTAGATCGTTGATATGAATCTTTCCTTTTTGGTCCGTTACAAGTGATTTCTTCAACGTTTTCCCTTCTTTACTCAGAAGAGCAAACTCTGCATGTTCGAGCGTATGTCCCTCATCATCGACTTTGGTCAGTTCCACTGCTCCCGGCGTCAGTTTGTTAATCATTTCTACTTTTGCTGGTTTGTCTTGACCTAATCGAATCGTAAATGAGACAGGTGTCTGATCCAATTCATAGCCTGCAATGCTTGCTGTTTCGACAAAGTGATAGGTTCCTGGCTTCAGTTGATCGACTGTCAGTTGACCGTTTTTGTCTGTCTTTAAGTCTTTCTTCACACGCTGATCGTGCGCATCAATCAGGTCAAAGGTCACGCCAGCGAGCAGTTGACCATCTTCCCCTTTTTTCTGAAGCTTTACAGCACTTGTCGTCCGGATATTTTCTTTTGTCACTTTCACCAGTTGATTTGGATTGAAATCAATCTTAAAGTCTACTGGTTCTGCATCAAGTTTATGTCCAAAAGGAGCCTTCGTTTCAACCAATTGGTAAGCGCCTGGTTTCAAATCGTTAACAGTGATGATACCTTTTTCATTGGTTGTTAAACCTGACATCAATTCTTTACCATTTTCATTAAAAAGTGTAAATTCTGCGCCTTTCAATCTTTCTTTTTCTTCCCCTATTTTTGTTAGTTCTACAGAACCTTTCTTGAGCTGATTGATCGCCTCCACTTGAATCAATTCTTTTTGACCTAATTCAACTTCAAAGACAAGTGGTTTCGCACTCAATTCATAGCCTTCAAGACTCTTTCTTTCAACAAATTGATAGGTTCCAGGTTTTAGACCTGTGAAGGTAATCTTTCCATCCTGATTGGTTGTAATCCCTTCTCCTCCTGCCACTATCTTTCCTTTGGCATCAGATAGATCAAAGACAACCCCTTCTAATGATTTCCCGTCTTCGCCTTTTTTGTGTAACAGCACTCCGCCTGTTGTGCGGCTATTTTCTTTTGTCACACTGACCAGCTTCTCAGGGTTAAATGGAATAGCAAAAGTGACAGGTGTTTCGTCAAGCTCATGACCGAATGGAGCCTTCGTTTCAACAAACTGATAGGTTCCAGGTTTAAGATCATTGACGATGATTTCCCCGTTCTGATCAGTGACAAGACCTGTTTTTATCTCTTTTCCATTCGCATCTACAAGCTTGAATTCTGCTCCTTCAAGCGCTTCATTCTTTTCACCAAGCTTCGTGAGCTGGACAGCTCCAGTTTTGAGATCATTGATCACTTTGATCTCTGCTGGTTTTTTTTGTGCGATTTCGATGGTAAACGGATAAGGTTTATTTTTCTTTTGGTACCCATCAATACTCTCTGTCTCGACAAGCTGATATTTGCCCGGTTTGAGGTTATCGACCAAAAGCTTCCCATCTTCATCTGTTGTCAAATCTTTACGTACCACTTTGTCATTTTGATCCGTGATGTCAAATCGAACACCTTGAAGCTTCTTACCATCTTCCCCTTCTTTCATCACTTCTAATGCACTTGTTTCATATAGGTTCTTTTGTGAAATGATGACTGGTTCTTTTGGATCGAGTGGTACTTCAAATGTGATGGGTGTTTCATCTAATACATAACCATCAGGTGCTTTTGTTTCAATGAGCTGATACGTACCCGGTCTTAGTTCGTTTATCGTGATTTTGCCATTTTCTCCTGTGACAAGCGAACCTTTTAGCTCATGTCCGTCTTGATCTAAGAGCTTGAACTGTGCATCTTCTAGTCTCTCTCCGCCTTCACCTATTTTGCTCAATTCAGCAGAGCCTTTGATGATGTCATTTACTGCGGTGACAATCGTTGTTTCTGTTTGATTTTCTTTAATGGTGAACGGCCATTTTTGCTGATTTAATTGATAGCCTTTCGGTGCGTTTGTTTCAACAAAATAATAGGAACCCGGCTCAAGATGTTTGAAAAGGATTTCTCCTTTTTCGTCCGTTTTCAAATCGGTTTGGACGGTATCTCCAGATTCATTTTTCAGTTCAAATTCTGCATTCTCTAATACCGCACCCGTCTCTTTGTCTTTTTTCGTTAACTGGACATGTTGGCGGATTTCTTGGTTTTGAACCGTCATGCTATTTCCTGTTTTCGCTTGATCTCCTGATTCGTAAGGCTGATCAATCGTGACATTGATCGGTTCCTTCGTTTTTATATAACCATCAGGTGCTTTCTCTTCTGTCACGATATAGTCACCATACAGAAGACGATCAAATCGAAGAGATCCTTCTTCATCTGTTGTCTTTGTTCCAATGACGATACCGCTCGCAGCATCAGTCAGAGAAAAGCTTGCTCCTTTTAGCGCTTTTCCACTACTCGCATCTACCTTTTTAATGGTTAAAGCGCCAACCGCTCCAGTGCCATCTCCCATGCCAGCGGTACGTTTGACCACAATTGAGGCTTCGGATTCCTTTTTGATTTCTTTTACATTTTCACCTCTAAACGTTACTTCGTTTTGAAGTGTACTTCCCACCTTATCTAAAATGAGAGATTGGTATTCTAAAATATAGGGTCTCGTGATTTCTTCTTTAAATTTGATTTGAAAAGAATCTGGATCGAATTCAAGGTCTAGTTCATAATCCTTCCCTTTTTCCAGCTCTTCCTTTTTGGTCACTTGCCCCTTTTCATCTATTGTTGTCGAATACAGATGAAATGAGTTTTCTATTATGGCTTGGTTACTGCTCGGATGGTCTATAATCGTCGCATCTTGGACTGTTGATTGACCAAAGTTGATATTCAGTTTCCAATCAATGACTTTCCCTTGTTGATTTCCTGATTTGCTCGTGTATTTCCCTCCATTTGGAATGGACACCACAGCATTCACATCTGATTCTTTCGTCTTTCCATCATAAAGGGTTGCTTTATTTTCATAGGTTTTCTGTACTAAATCCATTCCTTCAACACTTGTTTGATACGTGATTTTGTATGGGGAATCAATGGCATGTTTGAAAATGACTTCGAAGCCTGATTCTCCCTTTTCATTTTCAAGGAATTTGATGTCATAATGTTCTTTCGCTAATACTTCTTTTTCTTCCGCACCATTTTCCCCGCCTTGTAAATCAAGCGAGTAGACGATGATTGACTCTTTAAGCAAACGCTGATTTCCTTGAATGAAATCCTCGATTTTCGCCTCTTCTAAATGTTTCAAGTTATAGTTCACACCGATATTCCATGTGATCTCTTTTTTCTTTGCATCATATGTTCCATTCTTGAAACCATTTGACTGCGTGTATGTGTCAGGCGTGAAGACAGATTGATTTTCCTTCGTCAAATCCTTGCCATCTTCATTTACCCATTCAAGCTTTACGTGGTTACGCAAGTTCTTTTGATCTTTATCTGTTCTTTTTTCATAATCAAAAGACGTTGTATATGTGATGGTATGTTCTGTCTTGATTTCTTTCATAAATTGAATATCAAATCCATTTGCATGTTCAACGATTTGATAATCTGTGCCTTCTTCAAGCACTGTATTACCTGTCGTCACTTTTAAACTATCTTTTTGCAGCGTCAATCCTTCGTTTGTAAACGTATCTTTTAATATCACATTGTTCATGGTTTGTTGATCTTTGTTGAAGATGATACGCCATGGAATGGTCTTGTTCTTGTAATTCGGTGTTCCATGATTTTTCGTTAAGATTTGCTGGTCAATTCTTTGCTTCCCTTGTTTGCTCTCTTTGCCAGCTGTTACGGTATTGATAATGTCTTCAGCTTCGAAAATCCGCTCGGTTGCTTTTGTTTGATATGTGATGAGATAAGCCGATTGGATATCTTGATTGAATTGCAAGGTAAACCCATTTTGTTCATCCTTTTTTTGAGGTTGAACCACATAATCTTCAAACGCTTTTGTTCCTGATTCTTTGCCATTCTGATCAATTGTGACTTCCTTGACTTGAAATGAATCAGTAATCAGCGACTGTGTGCCATTAAAGAAGTCTTCTAACAAAGCATCCTTTTCAGCAATCTTTTTTTCGTTATAGTTATAACGAATTTCCCAAGTAATTGTTTGTGTGACTGGGTCGTATTGGGCGGCTTTTTTATTTAAAGGACTGCCTCTTGTCACATTCACTGTTCCTTCCGCTGAACTAATCACTTTATCAGCAGAGACAAGGGACGCTTTATTACGAAACGCAGACTGGTCTTGATTCGTAATGTCTGTTTCATACATTAAACGGTAAGCGAGATGCACGTCATCTTTAAATTCAATCGTGAAATCTTGACCATCTGCTGTTTGGCCAATCGTGTAGTGGTTTTCGTCAAGCAGCTGACCAATCGATGTTTCACCATTTAGCTTTGTATCAACACGATAAAGCTTGATTGAATCTTTCTTTAACTCTTGACCTTCTTGAATCGGATCTAACAGTTTCGCTTGTTTCACATCGTCTAAGTCCATATTAAAATCGACTGTCCATTGAATGGTTTCAGCATTGTAAGATCGATTTGGTTCTCCCTTTTTCGAGACGTTTGGACCATTTGGAATGTATTGAATCGGGATCGATATCTTATCTTTGCCTTCAATCGGGGTAATGACCACTTCTTTTTCTTCAGTAATGACAGTTTTTTTATCTAATTGCGTCCATACTTGAAGTGTTCCATGGATATTTGAATATTGTTTAATAAAATCTGTGAATTCGATGGAGGCATTTCCGCTTTCATCTACAGAAAAATAACCAATGGTTGCCTGATTAAATTTCATCTCAAGACGATTGATTTTTTCGTAAATCACTAATTCCTCTGGAACCTTGAAATGGAATTCATCCCCGCCATTATAGCTATGACCATTTGGGATCGCCCACTCATAGTTAATGGAAATAAGCGAGTTGATGTCAGGCTTATCAACTGAATTTCCTTCCTGATCTTCAAAAATTAATTTCGCATCAGTGAGAAGATTTTCTTGTATCTGCATTTGTTTTGAAACACTTTGCAGCCCTACACGCTTAGATACGCTCACTTTGTTTTTAAGTAATTCATCTTCATCGTTTTGTTTCGTTTGAGCGGCTTCTTGATTCTTAGCGTCTTTTTCAGATGAGGTTGAGTCATCTTTTGGAAGGCTTTCTTCACGCTCGTTTTGCTTTGTTTTTTCTTTTTGCTCAGCTATACTGGTGACATCGATGTCTATTGATCCTTCTAGATTTGGATCAAGCTCAACATCTTCTTTAAATATGACCGTCACTTCATTTTGTTTTGAAACGGTATACTCACCAATAATGATGTCACCTACTGTAATTGATTCCTTTTGCTCCTTCTCTACCTGTATGGCTGAAGGAAGAGTGAGAACATACGGATATTGTTTTTTTAGATCTATTCCTTTTATCGACCAATGAACAATTGCCTTTCTAACTTGCTGATCTTCTATGTTTGATAACTTGTTTCCTTCGCTATCAGCAAACTCAATATCCCCATAAATGTTTTCTTGGCTTTCTTTAGCTTGTGCCCCTGCTAAAGGCAAGATTCCTAATATACTAGACTGTATGACTAACACCGCGATGAGAGCCAATGACAATATTCTTTTCAATACATCCACCCTTTTCTAAAATTAATTTTCAACAATGATAAAAAACTCATTTGTATACTGTCAGATCAATCACTCCGCTTCTGATCAAATATTTTTTTGAAAAGTGCACCTTAAGACCCTATGAATTAAATGAGTTGATCAATCATGAGCTTGAAAGGAAATCATGAGTAGTGGGTATAGTAACTAAATAGGGGTCTATAGAAATGGGGAATAGTGAGAGGATCGTGAAAAGATTAAATGTGAATTTTTCTATTTATACTGGAATGAACAATAAACGATGTGTACATGCATATATAAGCATGTATTCACATATGGTTCGTTCATATGAAACAAGCATGTATCATATCGTATGTAAGGTGAGTCAGTTCAGCATTATATAAATCGCATTCCTTTCTACTCCCTTTCATATGGTAATCAAAAAGCTGTTGCGTTTTATTCTTACATTTACCGTTTCAACAGCAAAAAAATAAACTTAAATATCTAAATTGATCCATTTTTATAGGAATCATGGCTTACTTATCACCTTTTAAAAGAAATATATGGAGAATCAGGGCATAACATTTGTTTTCGTCTAATTTTTTTCTCTTTTATCACGAAAAGTTAAGACAAAACGATTTAGCCTAAACATTAAAATCATTTTATGCCTATTTAGAAAATCAAATGGTCTTTAAGTGAACTTCATAATATAGAGGCAAGCCAAGGGAAGGAGTTAGTTGTTTAATGGAGCTCATTGATAATAAATCAAAGAGATGGATAAAAATTTTAAAACTGCTTGTATCAAAAGATAAGTGGTGGAGCCTTCAAGAGATATCGAATGAACAAATCGGTTCGGTTCGTGCCATTCAAAGCGATTTAGAACAAATGAAGTCGTTCCAAACAGAGAACGGAGAGCCGTTAATCCACATAAAGCCAAGACAAGGCATATCTATTTGTTATACACAGACGATACGAGTCGACTACTATATCAAAGAAATTCTAAAAAATACGATTGAAATTCGATTGATCGACGGCGTTTTCTTTGAACAAAACAGGTCTTTCTATGAATGGATGGACACGCTGAATATCAGTAGATCCACATTGTATAACACCATTCATAAAATCAATTCGCTTCTTATCTCGTATGACATTGAGATACGACCAGATAGTATGCAGTTCCATGGAAATGAGAAGGAGATTCGTCAATTTTTTGTGGAATTTTTGTTTGAAGTCTATGGAAGCAGGCTTTGGCCATTCGATGATATTCAAAAGCAAGATGCAGTTGATTTTTTACAAAAGCTATTTCAGGTGCTCGAAGTCAATCTACCAGATGTGGCGATAGATAAATTTTGCCTATGGCTCGCCGTTTCCATACACCGAGTGAGGAAAAATTTTACCATACGACGCAATTATACGTACTCAATGGATAAGGAAAAACAAACATCTACAGCTAAAGGTACCTATAAACAAATCAAAAACTTGGAAGAACACGTTTGCCAAATGACAAAGGACACTTTTGGTGTTACGTTAGATCGTCACGAATTTGTCTTTTTACTATTGATTGAACCAGCTATTGGCCATTATAAATCAATTGAAACTGTCGAAGAAAAATTGACGTTCTTTCAATCGCATACACCACACCTCTTCGAAGCCATTCATTCCTTTATCAATCAATTGGAGTTGATTTTTCATCAAGAGGTGGCTAATCGCAAGGTGATGACACTGATTCTTCTCCAATATTATGTGTATTCTAGGGAAATTACCGTAAGAGATGGATTCCTTTTCAAAAAGAAATCGAGGTATTTATCAGAGGTAAAAAAACAGCTTCCTTACTTCTATTCGAGGATTACTCACATCATCCAAGAGTTAAAAACAGACGATATACTCGCTTCTTTTGTGAAAAATGAACGAGAATTGATTCGTATCATTACTTCTAACTGGAGAGGGCTTGTTCATTTGGAAATGGATCGGAGAAACGTGTTGAACATTTTTGTCATTTCAACATTAGGTTATAATCATAGTTTGTTGATTGCGGATTTAATTAAATTAAGATTGCCTCCTCTCATTCATATTTTCACAAGTCCAGAAAATACATTAAATGAACTGACAATGGATCGACTTGGGATTGATATGATTGTGACCGATACTGAGCTTCCTCATCAATTAGGACGGTCTACGCTGCTGATCAGCTCTTTTCCAACAAAGAAAGAATTGGACAACTTGTACTCAAGATTGGTTGATATGACAAACTAAGATTCACCAAAAAAAGCTGCTGAGGAACTCTCAAGCAGCTTTTTGCTTCTGTATTAATGAAGCACGATTTGTTCATTCATCAAATCAATGGCATAAAGTGATTGCTCATATTCATCTAATAGAAGGTATACTTTGAGCGGTGCAGCCGTTTGATCTGTCTGCTGCGTGAATAGGACACAAGTGAATTTTTCGATCCCCTCTGGCAGCTTGCTTTTCAGAAAAGGATGAAGAATAGGAGAGATTCGAAGAGTATCAACATCTTTTAGCCAAAGTTCATCTTGTAACGCAGGATAATGGTCAACCAAAAACTGACGAAACACTTCCAATGTACTCAAGGTAGATATCCTCACTTTCTTCTATCATGGCTTCAAGCTTACCTAAACCAAACATGTTCAAAGTCATCCTATGATGTCAGCCCACCAAATGTCGTATACTACTAGAGACACGATTTCATTTTTTTCAAAAAGCATTGTAGATCAACTTGACTGTCATGAGTGTTTCATATGTATGACGTCTACTCATATTCCAACCGATGGACCTATGATCATATTCTTATTTGTTTCTTTCGTGATGAAACGACAACTTCCTGCTACAAAATTCCAAATTTCTTCAAAAAATTGGTCCAATGAGACAAAAAAGAACAGCTCCTCACTGCTCTTTCAAAGAAAACACTTCACCGCTCTCTGCATCAACACCATCATGGCAATCGAGCTTTCCGCATAGAACATATTGTTTTTGTGCTTCGTCATAGACGTAGATAGGTGTAAGTTCAAGACGTTCTCTCAACTTTTCAAAGGCTTCTGGCTGAGATACAGAAATTTCATTTGCTGATTGAGAGGGACTCAGTATCCCGCACACTTGAAACATTTCTTTTTTGTCTATGTAATTAACGGCTTCAAACGAGCTGGCGTCAATGAAGACCTTGATCTTGTCCATAAACCCACTGCCTTCTTGCCCGTTCGTTTTTAATACCGCATGGATGTATCCATGATCACGATGGAGTGTTTTCAGAACCCACTTCCCTGTATCCTTTGGATATTTTTGCGCCAAGAAGGTTCGAACTGCTTTGATACACTCGGCTTGCTCTTCTTTTGATATCGGGAAGGAATCTGGTGACGGTTCCAATGAGAAAGCTTGTTCAGCTGAAATATTCTCATGAATGTCTATTTCTTTTTTTTCATAGGTATTGTTTAACGGTTCATTCCATTCAATGACCTCATTCATGTGTATACAATGCGTTTCTTCACGCCCAATTTCAAACGGAAGCGTTCCTGTGCCATCATTCTTCACATAAATTTCTTCTAACGCATAAATAGATCGGATTCGGTTGTGCTCAAAGGAAGGCAATTGAAACAGCTGTACTTGCTGCTCAGCTAAGTTCTCCAGCTTATCAAGAGAAAGCGCATATTCCTCAGCTTTCAGTAATGTTTTGGCTAAAAATGGGCCGTTGTGTGTAAAGTACATGAGCTGTCCATGTTCATTCCATTTCACTTCGATTCTACCTGAAGGTGTGACTTGCACATCATCTATTGCTTCTTCGAAAGAAAGTTCCCCTTTCTCCTTTTGATGCATATGAAAATGCTCTCCATAGATCAACCCTGTTTCTTGTTCGATCCATTGAATGACATGAGCTGGATAAGGTCTCTTAAACGTGACACCATGCTGCGCATAGGTTTTGTCCATGACAAAAATAACCGATTCGATCTGTCCTGTATTCAAATTCACTTCAATCACAGCTGTACCGTCTGGGTTGACATCGTCGTCCACAGGTTCAGCTTCATGAGAGGGGAACCATTCCATATTAAAAGTATAAATCGTTTCATTGAACATGTTGACGTAACGATAAAAGCTGTGTCTTTTTAAATAGTAAAGATTTAAGCCAAATTTCGCCTTTGTCTGATCGATTAGTTGTTGAATGTTTGCATTCAATGGTTTCACCTCAAAATAATGATGTTTTATGGAAGAAGAAAGGTGACAATAAAACCGACTATGATGATCGCTGATAATAATCCTAAAACCAATGACATCATGTTTGATTCCTTTGTAAAGCCTTTTAATTCACCTTCCGTCGACCGGTCAATTTTTCTAAAGCGATAAAGCATGCTTAAATTAATAAGGGCTAGAGTTACAAATAATAAGAAAAGTAAAAGTATAGGTTGTATGTTTAAGAATGGATTCGTTACATCTTGGAAACTAAATGACTGGAGAAACATCAGACCACTCAATACCACTCTCGAAATATTTTCTGACCTCTTTTCTTTCTCCCACTCTTCCCCCAATTTTTCTTTTTCATAAATGGCTATCTGCTCGAAAATAGGAATGAAAGACTTTGTTGAGCCTTTCTTAATAAAACCATAAATACTTAGAAAGAGCATGATAAATCCTAAACAAAGAAAGAAATGTGTAAATCGAATATCAGACATTTGAAACAAGATAAAAAAAGCGACGATCATGATGCAGACTATTAAATTAGAGACAGCTATCTGTTTTCTTCTCATCTTTTTCAGTGTAGCTTGTTCCATGTAATACTCCTCTCCGTTTTCAATGTTTCTGTTAAACGCTCTATCTTTATTACGATTCCACCGAAAAAATGTTTCAATATTTTCCCTTCCTATTGTCAATTCGGCTTTTTTCACAAATGAAAAGACGCCCATCATTCAATGAACGTCTTATCCTTCTTCATGAAATCAGTACATCATATTTGGGCAACTGTTCTATCTTTTATTTGTTGAGCCGCCATGTGTTGAAAGTCATCAATAGACAGCTGTTTTGAAGTCTTTTCTCCATGCTGTCTGATATTCAGTGTTTTTTCTTCCATTTCTGTATCGCCAATGACAGCGATATAAGGGATTTTTTGCATTTGTGCTTCTCTCATTTTATAGCCGAGCTTTTCATCCCGTTCATCGATTGTGACTCTGATGCCGATCTTTCTTAATTGCTGCTGCACCTCGAGGCAATAATCAAGGTGAATCTTTGAGACAGGAATGATTTGTACTTGCACTGGTGCTAGCCATAACGGGAAGGCGCCTGCGAAATGCTCAATGAGAATGCCAAGGAAACGATCAAGAGAACCGAAAATGGCACTGTGAATCACAACTGGCCGTACCTTTTCATTCTTTTCATTGATATATGTTAAATCAAATTTCTCAGGCATTTGAAAATCTAGCTGGATTGTGGCGCACTGATGGCTCCGCTGCAAGGCATCTTTAATATGAAAATCGATCTTCGGTCCATAAAATGCCCCATCTCCTTCATTTAACTGATAATCGACCTTTAGCCGATCAAGCACATTCTTTAGCGCTGATTCAGAAATATCCCAAATGGCATCATCCCCTAACGCCTTTTCTGGACGAGTGGATAGTTCCACAGAGTACTCAAATCCAAATGTCCGATACACATGATCAACTAATTGGAAAATCCGTTTGATTTCAGCTTCAATTTGATCTTCTCTCAAAAAAATATGGGCATCATCTTGGCAAAAGGTTCTGACCCTGAACAATCCATTTAATGCGCCGCTAAATTCATGACGATGCACCTGACCAAACTCAGCCATTCTGATCGGAAGGTCTCTATATGAAAATAAGCTGTTTTTAAACATGAGCATATGTCCTGGACAATTCATCGGTTTTAAAGCAAAGCTTGTATGATCTACTTCTGAGAAATACATATTTTCATGGTAATGATCCCAGTGCCCTGACTTTTCCCATAGCTCTTGGTTCATCATAAACGGTGTACTCACTTCTTCATATTGCGCTTTGCTTCGAACTTCTCTTGAAAAGGCCATTAATTCATTTCTCACAAGCTGACCTTTTGGTAAGTAAAACGGCATACCTGGCGCTTCTTCTGAAAACATAAACAGAGATAATTGTTTCCCTAATTTTCGGTGATCACGTTTGCTCGCTTCTTCCATGAAATGAAGATACTCAGCTAGTTGTTTTGGATGTTGAAACGCGACACCATACACTCGCTGCAATACATCTTGCTGACTATCGCCCCGCCAATAAGCCCCTGCAACACGTGTTAGCTTAAATGACTTTACGAATCCAGTAGAAGGTAAATGAGGCCCGCGGCATAAATCGATAAATTCACCTTGCTGATACACTGTGATGGCTTCTTCAGATGGGAGACGTTTTAAAATATCCAGCTTATATGGATCATGCTCAAACATCGATTCAGCTTCTTTGTAGGAAATCTCCTTTCTTTGGATATGATGATTCTCGTTTATGATCTTTTCCATTTCTTTTTCAATAGCAGCCAAATCCTCTACACTTAATGTTTGATTCAGCTTCATGTCATAGTAAAATCCATTTTCAATAACAGGCCCGATTCCAAGTGTGACATTGCCATATAACCTTTTCACAGCTTGAGCTAATACGTGTGCGGATGTATGGCGCAGCACTTCAAGGCCTTCTTTTGAATCGAGTGTGACAATAGACAGCCGGGCATCGCTTTCCAGCTGATGACTGACATCGACCATTTGATCATTGACCTTTCCTGCCACTGCTTTCTTCCTTAAGCTTAGGCTAATATTGGAGGCAACATCTGCGACAGTCGTACCTGCAGAGAACTCCTTTATCTTTCCATCTGGAAATTGAATCTTCACCATTTTTTCTCTCATGACTGACACACCTTTCTTTTTTTAAAAAATAAAAAAACACACCCATCCCTTGTAAAGGGACGAATGTGTAATCCGTGGTTCCACCCAAATTCCCATAATGCATACTCGCTTTATGGCTCTGGTGCCGTAACGTGGCGAAGTCGGTATTGGATACTTGAATTTCCCCAATACTGCTCAAAGGTGGTAAGACAACTTTTCTGCGTTAGGAAGATTTCAGCGTGACTTCCCTCTCTGGTAACCGATAAAAGCTGCTCATGTCCTTTTCAAAGCAATGATCATAGTTGAGTGAACAAAAAAAACACACCCATCCCTCATAAAGGGACGAATGTGTAATCCGTGGTTCCACCCAAATTCCCATATCGCGTATTCGCTCTATGGCTCTGGTGCCGTAACGTGGCGTAGACGATATTGGATACTATGATTTCCCCAATACAGCTCAAAGGTGGTAAGACATTTTTCTGCGCTAGGAAGATTTCAGCGTGACTTCCCTCTCTGGTAACCAGTAAAAATGGCTCATGTCCTTTTCTTCGCTTTTAATTTCTCCATATCTTACATGAAGATGATGGATCATGTAAAGCTTTATTTTTTTCAGAGCAATTGAAATTCATTCTTTAAATGACATATTGAGTGTATTCACTTGGGCTGTATTCAATTTGAAACGCAGGGGATAAGGCTCGTTTCACTTCTTCAGTAATACGCTCTCCATCTTGATTGAATTTCTTTTCCATGTCTGCACCATTTAGCACCAATTCATCTGTCTCTTCGTCAAACCAGCGGCCATACTGTATATTCCAATTCCATATCTTCGAGAAAAGGGTATCGCTTACTGGTACATCATCTCTTTCTAAATGACATTGACAATGCCCACAATGAAAAGGTTCACCACCGTAATCTCCTTCAATTTTCACAAAAGGATGATCCTCAAATTCTCGACAGCACACCCATTTTTTGAAGCGCTGACCGAATTCTGTCAGTTTAATTGAGTAATAACGCATGGAAGTGCGCCTTCCTATCATGTCAAAGATCCCTTGATCAATTAATGTCTTCAGTCGATACTCAATAAAATCATCACCGATATACTGTTCTAAATGACCGATCACTTCTCCTATTAAGCGTGGCGTTACGATGTACTCCTCTTCTGAATGAGACTGATGAAGTCGCTTAGCCATTTTCACTAAATAAGCATCAAATTCATCCTCTGGTACGTTGATCGTTTGTCCTTTTTGCCAAACCCTCAGGGTATGGTTTTCTTTAGCAAATAATAGCCATTCGTTTTGTAAGTTCTCCCTTTCATCTTTTGACACTGCGTGAATATGCTCTTTACTTCTGTACAAAACCTGCAATTTTTCAGATGTGATTTCCCCGGCATGCCGAATATCCATTCGTCTTGTATTTGTATTGAACAGCTTGTCAAATGCAGTCGTTGTATTGATGAGAGACAATTCAATGTTTTTCTTTTTTAATAAATAGATGGCATATCGCAAACCAATTTGCTCATGGGCATTATTGCCTGTCCAGATGAGGATACGAGTACCATCTTGTATATTTTTTATTTGCTGAAACATTCTATGCTGACCGGTGACCATGTCATCAAAATAGCCATATTCATTTGACATCACGTGACGAAGCCACTCTATACGTTTCTCCTGTCCTTCTTGTTCGTGCAAATGCAGAAGAGGTCCAATCGAATAAATGTCATCAAAGGCGATGATATCATTTACTTGATCTTGCTTCATTTCGCAGAATGCTTGTTTTAAACTACCGGCAGTCGCTGCCCCAAATACGATATGTATCATCATTCGTCTCCCTTTATCTTACAGTTTATTTTATCTTCACCTATTCATGGTATTTGCGTCAATTCTACTGAGTCAATTTCATTCAAAAGTATGACAATGAGAGGTTAAGATCTTTATAGAATGCAGAATTGAAGAGACTATATCCCATGAATTGGGGCAATCTGTTTACTGGGCTCGCTTTGAGAATTTCTTTCTGAATGATTGATAGAAATCCCCTTCATTTAGTTCATGTTCTTATTCACAAATTCCCCTTCACAATCGTTCTCTTGGCTTTCTTCACAATTCTGCTAGTTGCTTTTGTGTCAGAATCCTTTGACCACTGGTCGCACAGGTTTGTTACCCAATTTGGTTGTGTTTTGCTCGCGTCATTGAGCCAATTTCCTACAGAATCTTGAACATATGTGGATGGATCGGCCTTGAGTAAATTTAGAATAGGTAGTGCTCTCTCTGGCTCCTTTTTTAATAACTCAATATGCTTTGTCCATACCCCTCTCGGACGGATTGCCTCTACAGCGAACCGGCGAAGATTTTCATCCTCGCTTTTTGCCCATTCTGTTAAATGCTCTATACTTTGATCGAGCTGAAGACTGAGACTTTCTCTCACTGACATCCACGCAATTTCTCGAACACCAAAATGATGATCAGCTGCAAATGGCTGAATGTACGTGAGTTTCTCTTCCAGTGTTGATAAACTCTGTTTGTTCATATAAGCAGCCCAACAGCGAACGCTGTCAGATACGTGGTGAGCAAATGCCTGCAACACTTCCGTTTGTTTTTCTTCATTCTCTTCATGTAGCACGTCATCTAACAATTGACCGATGAGCCGAATGGCTTTCATTCCTGATTCAGTTTTTTGTTTAGTGATCTCAGCTGATACATCGTCTAAATGATGCTCTAATCCAACGGACGGTAAAACTTGCTGTATTAGCGTCATATGATTGACAGCCAACCATTCGGTTAAATTCACACTTTCGATCTCTCCCTGATTCAAAAGGATCAAGACGTCATGAGGGATATCAGAACCTTTTCGAGCGCCTTTTCGATTGATGATTTCCTCACTTATTGGCATGCTGTATTCTCTCCTTGTCTAGCGGATTAGATATTGATTCCTATTTTAGCAAATAAACAACTCCACTGGTTCATTCTTCAAATTAAAAAAGAACTACTCGAAATAAGTAGTTCCTTCTAACAAAATGGAATGTCAGTTAGTTTCCTTGCCCGATCACCTTCAAACCCTTACGCTGAGAAAATCGGCCAAACGCTACCATTAGAATGGTCATGAGTAAAGAAAGGAAAACCGTGCCAGCACTGATCCAGCTTAGGTTTAATATAGATGTTTCGCTTAGCACAAACCCTCCTACACCAGAACCTAAGGCAAATCCGAATTGAATAAATGATGTATTGACACTTAATGCGATATCTGGAGATTTTGGTACAAGTGTGACAAGATATAGCTGCTGTGCTGGTGATGTGCTCCATGTAGCGATCATCCATATCATGATGACAGCTACCATGACCACGAGATTCCCTGTGACAAATGATAGCAGCATGAGCATAATGATTTGCAAAATGATTCCTGAGAAAATCGTAAATATTGGGCCCTTTTTATCTGCCGCCAATCCTCCAAGGCTCGAACCTAAAAAGCTGCATATTCCTGCTAGTAACAAAATACCACTGATTTCTGTGATGCTCAGGTTTGCTGATGCTTGCAAGAAGGGTGTTAGATAGGTAAACAACGTGGAATACCCACCTACATAAAATAGCGTCACTGCCACAGCCAGTAATATTCGCTTATCTTTTAAAATCGATAACTGCATACGAATCGTCACCGGTTCTTCTTCTTTCATAGATGGAATCCGCCTATACACAACAATCAGTGGAATAAGCGTGATCAATCCAATGGCTGCGAATAATGCTTTCCATCCGATCAGACTGCTTAGAAATGTCCCAATTGGAACGCCTAAAACCAAGGAGCTGCTTAATCCCATTAAAATGATGCCAATAGCTGTTCCTCTTTTTTCACGTTCTACAAGACGAGTTGCAACAGCCATTGCCACTACAATAGCCGTCCCCCCGCTAATTCCTTGTAAAACCCTTGTCATCATCACCATTTCAAACGAATGGCTGACACTTGTGATGACATTACTTAAAATAAAAATCATCAGCATCCATGACAGTATTTTTTTACGATCTATATTGATGGTCAGTGCAATGACAATTGGTGCACCGATTGCCGCTGAGAGTGCTAAAGACGTGACCAATAATCCAGCGGCAGACGTCGTGACATGTAAATCATCTGCGACCATTTGGATAATGCCTGTAATGATATATTCGATTGTTCCAATTAAAAAGGCTGCTAATGCAAGTAAATAGACAACGGTTTTATTCTTCATCGTGACGTTTCTCCTTTGGGCAATGTTTACGATTTGTTTTCATCTATAATCGGAATTTGAATTTCAATGAGCCTGCCTTCTTCAGTTTCAGACAATGGATAATAAATCTCTCGGCCCGGCTGATCTTCTTTCACGCGGTATCCGTTATTTTCGATCCATGTCGCCAGGTCAATACAAGCTGTTTGTGCGGATGGAGAATGTGAATGAAACAATAATGTCGCCATGGTTTCTTCAGCAGGTAACGTACGTATCGTGATTTCTTGAGGAAGAGTGCCTTTTAACGCTTTGACGGAATACCCTACCTCAAATTCAAATTCACTTTCTTTTTCGAATGATTCCCTCCATAGCACCACTTGTGGTCCCGAGATCGATTCTTGTTGATGTTTAAGTAATAAATGATGAAACGTTTCAAAGAATGAAGGGATCTCATCAACCGTTCCGTTAGATTGATAAGACATGATACGTTTGCTTTCAACGGATTTGATGATGACCTCCTGTTCTTTTTCAACACATCCCTCTCTTTTGATGAGGTGCATCCGTTCCTTAATACGCGCCAATTTCTGTTGTTCTTTCTCGATCAATTGCTGAATTTCACTTTCTTTCAGCAGAAACATGCCCTGAATTTGCTCTACTGAGATATCTTCACGAAGAAGCTGAGCCATTTGCTTTAACGTAAAACCTAATTCCTTGTATAGAAAAATTCGATTAACCTCAAGTAGCTGTTCAGCTGAGTAATAACGGTATCCTGAATCTTGATCAATCTGCTTAGGCTTTAGTAAATCAATTTGGTCATAATATCTTAAGGTTTTAACAGGCACTTTACTTAACATTGAAAAATCGCCGATCTTGAACATCCTGCATCTCCTCCGTTTTGTTGATCTGATCAAAGTATAAACCTTTCAGTTAAGGGGAAGGTCAACATGAAGTTGAATAAATTTTTCAAAAGCGCAAAAAAACCTAGATTTCTCTAACATCTAGGTTTTGCTTATTATTCTAAAATTTCTCTAATAATCCCATCTTTTCAACAATCTTTATATCATTCATAAAGCGTTGTAAACTTACTTTGTTCTCTTTTTTCTGTAAATCTGAAGAATAACCTAAACATAGATTAAAAATACAATCTAACCTTTCTCCGACTCCACTATAAAAATAATTCGTCAATATTCCATTATTTTCACTTGCAAGAACTACAACTGTAGCCATCTCTAATACATATTCTATATCTTCTATAGAAATCGTTCGATCCTTTTTCTTAGCAGTCATGAATTCATGACTGTGAATAGAGCGAATCCTACCTTCAAGTAAATTGAGGATAGACTTCTTATAAATGACATACACACTGTGAATATGATGTTTATCAGGACAATAGGGATCTTGTAAAATGAATTTTATACGTTCATCTTCTTTTTCCATTTTTATTGCATCAAGATCATATAATAATATTTGATCAATTTCTTCTATTTTCATAGGATGAAAAGTATTGGCTGCATCTGTTTTACTTTTCATTTGTTGAATCCAAACAATCCAATCTTTCTAGGCACTTGACAATAGCTCCGCTTTTAAAGAAATTGAGGATGGCACCCTCGCTAAATCGTTCGGCTCTCACAACCTCCATCATCAAAGCAAGCACACACTGCGCACTTAAGTTTGAAATGTCCACGTTCTCCATAACGTTCATTCCCGATTCAAACCCATTTTCTTTCAGGATTTCTCTGTAACGGATAAGCTCCATCTCTTCGTGTTGTTCTGCAAAGGTGTAAATATCTGCAATCAAGTGACGAACCGTTTCGGAATAATTCACAAAGGGCATCTGAATCGGATGTTCAGCTGTACCATCATTTTCTCGATCGATGACCCATTCTCCAATAGGATCTTCCTGAAGCACCGGTATGTATTTTGTTAGAATATCGAACTGGCTCATTCTCATTCTCCTCTATTTCATTGATATGGATCACTTTGTTTCTCGCGATTTTATCAGGTATTTTACTAATGAAATGATTTAGCTACGCTTGTCTCCCTCAAACTTTTTATTTACCCCATACTCTCATCTGCTTTATGACCAATGCGACTGTTTCACTCGGATGGCTAAGAGGAAAATGATGACCATATGGAACAAAATCAACTTGACCAAGATGTGATGGGGCTGAATAGCCTTTGTCATCATTCCCCCAAATGATATGAAGATGATCCTTTGTGACCTTATTGAAATGATCTTGATTGATTTTCTGTAGTAAGCTGATAAGCTGAACCGTCGTATTTAATATTCTAGGAGACGTCAAACTATTTCTGACTTTTTCAATATAATATGCAGGGATGCTCTCCGTATTTTCAAACAAACCATTCCTTAAGACATAACGCCCTATCATATTAGTCGATGCCCACTTCAATGTCCATTTATTCATAAATTGAGGAACATTTCGTGATGCAGCATGTTTCTTATCAACAGGTGGCTGAAGTAAAGTGATTGAATACTTCTGATCGATGTACCCTTTTACCAATGCTTCCAGAAGAATATACGCACCGAATGAATGGCCGATAAGATGTGCACCATTTGCCGCTTTCTCCAATACCTTTTTCACGACATTCAAATACATATCTAGAAGATGTTTCTCTCGTTTAAAAGGAGAACGTCCCAAACCTGGAAGATCCAAGATCCATACAGGTTGACCCGTTTTTTCATGTAGCTCTTGTGCTAAAGGGAATAAATCCTCTCCATCACTCAATAAACCATGTAATAAAATAAACGGTTTACCCTCTCCTTGTAATTGGTAAAGGGTCGTGTTATCACATAATGTTCGTTTAAATACATGATCATCCTTACCGTTTGGATTCATCATTCGATAATCCAGATCAGCTACTACAGCAGGGAAAAATTTCATGACACTCGTCTTCTGAAACCAATCTTCTCCCATTATTTTTTTCACTGCAACATTTGAAAATGTTCGTTTTGTCATAAAGTTCAGTCCATCAGAAGGAATGTTTGTGAGTTTACTTACGCCACTATTCATCATAGCTTTCATCAGTGGCATTGGGACAGACATTTTTGGTGCCCTCATATTCATACCTTCTGACATCACACTCAATAATTCACCAATATTCTGATCGCGCTGCTTGTCTTCAACAAGCGTATATGTTTGAATAGCCGGTTGCTCCAATTTGAAAACCTGCACAATAAACCTCGCAAACTCATCGTTTGAAATAAGTGGTAACCTATAGTCCTTACCTCCAGGAATCACCGGCATGAGCCCTCTTCGCATACTTTTCACAAGCAAACCTACTCCTGCTATTTGCTCTGTACTCCCCGTTTGACTACTACCGACGACAGTTGGCGGATTAATGACAGAAAGCGGATAACCTACTGCTGATGCTTGTTGACGAATATAAAGATCTGCTAAAAATTTTGTTCTCTCATATGCATTTTTTATTTTCAAATAGCTGTTTCCTTCTTTAAACACATCAATTTCAACCTTGCTATTTTGATCATCAAAGGGACTCATATAGCCGACAACATGAATAAATTGCTGCAAGCCCTTCAATTGATGAATACGTTTCGCTAAGTCACTTATATGTTTTGCGCCATTTAAAAAGACGGAAGCTGCCTCTTTACTTGTCGCTTGAATATCCATGGGTCCTCCTGCGTGAATGATCACATCCGTTTTCAGTACACTCTCCTTATCTTCAACACTTAGACCCAAATCGACCTTCGTCAAATCACCTTCAACAAAGTGCATCACTGCCTCTTTTAAGATGCCTCTTTCTTGAAAAGTGCGTGTTGCTTTACTTTTTGACCTCACTAAAAGAAGAATCTTCACATCCTCTTTGGCTAATTCTTTTACTAACTCCTTTCCAATAAAGCCCGTTCCACCAATTAATAATACTGTTCTCATATATAAATCTCCCTTTTTAGTACTAATCAGTACTAATTTAATGTGAAAAAAAAGCTTCTTTATCGAAGCAAGTTAAACATATGATCGGCTGTTTTCGTAATGACCGTTGCATCCTTCAATGTTTCTGAAATAAATAATGCGCCTTCAAGATTGGTAATAAACAGTGATGCCACCTCATCAATATGAATCGTCTTTCTGAATTCTCCACTGTCTACCCCTTGTTTCAGTAATAGAGAAATCTTCTTTTGTAATCCTGTAAAGAATAGACCTATTTTTTCTTTTATTTGTGTGGCCTGTGTAGGACTTTGAATATAAAGAGTAATAAATGGACAGCTCCCCTTATAGTCTCTCGATTGAACTCCTTGTGATAATTGCTTTAAAAATAGTTGGATACGTTCTTCAACTAAAAATTGGTTCTGAGATAGTACGTCATCAATGGCAGATTGATACATGTCAATCCAATAATCAACGACCCCTTCTAATAATTCCTCCTTGTTAGAAAAGTGATAATACACATTAGACTTTGACACTTTGCTTACACGTACTAATTCATCCATGCTAGTATAAGCAAATCCTTTTTCTAAAAATAAAGTTGCAGCTACTTCAAGCACACGTTTTTGATTCATTAATTTTACTTTTTTCATAATTAGAACTATATAGTACTAATTTAAATATAGCAAGTGTTTATATTTATTTAGAAAAAAGTCTGATGAAAGAAATGTCCACAAAAAAAGCTCGAAAATCTTATATTGATTTTCAAGCCTTGATTAAAGTCTATTTTTTCACAAGTGATACAACCGTCTCCACATGACTAGTATGCGGGAACATATCGACTGGCTGCATGTATTCGATTTTGTAGTCTTTTGAGATGTATTCGAGGTCTTTTGCCAGTGTTGATGGATTGCAAGAGACGTAGACAAGACGTTTTGGTTTGACTTGTTTGACCGTGTCTAAGAAGGTGCGCTCGCAGCCTGTTCTTGGCGGATCGACGACGATGACGTCAGGACGGAAGCCTTCTTTGACCCATTTTGGCAGCCAATGTTCAGCTGTTCCTGTCACATAGGTCGCGTTTTTCATGCCGTGTTTTTTGGCATTTTTCTTGGCATCATCAATCGATTCTTTGATGACATCCATTCCTCGTACTTCTTTGGCACCGTCTGAAAGCCACATCCCAATCGTCCCAACGCCGCAATACGCATCGACAACTTTTTCTTTGCCAGTTAGTCTTGCCGCTTTTTTCGCTTCGTCATAAAGCTTTAGCGTTTGCTTCGGATTCAATTGGAAGAAAGCACGTGCACTCAGTTCGAAGGAGACGTCTCCTAGAAATTCTTGAATGACCATGTTGCCAGCCAGGTGAGATGTCTTATGACCAAAAATGACCGACGTTTTTTCACCATTGATGTTGTGCATAATGGACGTCACTTCTGGAAGACGTTTTTGAATGGCTTCGGCGATTTCTTTTTTCTTTGGAAATTCAGGTTTTGATGTGACAAGAACGACCTGCACTTCACCTGTTTCAAAGCCAACACGCACGACAATTGATCGTACGTCGCCTTTTCTCGTCCGTTCATTGTAGACCGATACACCGAATTTCTCTAAAATTTTGCGGACAACGCCCGTTGTTTTGTTCGTTTTTGGATGCTGCACGATGCATTCCTTGATCGGTACAAGCTTATGAGAGTTCAGTCCGTAAAGCCCGGCAATGATGTCACCGCTATGAGAACGCCCTACTTGGAACTGACTTTTGTTTCGATAATGCCACGGATCTTCCATACCAATCGTTGGCCTGATATCTAGCTTTTCAACTGATAGCTTCGTATGTCGTTCCATTGATTGAATGACAATATCTCGTTTTTCCCTTAGCTGCTGCTCGTACGCCAAATGCTGAAGCTGACAGCCGCCGCACTCTTCGTATACTGGGCATGGCGGTTTCACTCGATGCTCTGAGCGCTTTCGGACTTTCCTAACCGTACCTTCTGCATATTTTGCTTGGACATTCGTTGCTTCCACAACCACTTCTTCGCCTGGAAGCGCACCTGGGACAAAGACCACTTGCTTTTTAAAATAACCGACCCCTTCCCCATTAATGCCAAGGCGTTTAATGGTAAGCGGGAACTGCTGTCCCTTTTGCAAAAGGGCACCTTGCTGATTTTCCTTCACTTCATTCTCTCCGTTCTATCTGAACCCTTGATAGGTTGTCTTCATTTTATTCCATCTCATTAGTATACCATGACTTGGACAAAGAGAGAAAATCCCTTTCATTTATCTGTTTCAATGCTTCTCCATAAATATAAAGAAGCGTAGCTTAAATAAGGAGTCCAATCCTTGCTTAATGCTGCCATCTCTTCTTTTGTCGGCTTTTCAGGCAGGTCAAAATGACGCTTGATGGCGTTTTGAATCCCGATATCTGCCATTGGAAAGAGATTTGGTCTTCCAAGTCCATTCATGAGCACATTTTGAACTGTCCAAGGTCCAATCCCTCTAATCGGAAGCAGACGTTCTTCCACCTCCAGATCAGTTAAATCGTGTAATTCTTCTAAACAAAGAGAGCCGCTCACAATTCGCTTTGAGACATCGATGACATATTCTGCTTTCCGCTCACTAAATTGGAGCTTTCTCAATTCCTCAGTTTCAAGTGAGGCGATGGTTTCTGGTAAAGGATCAAACCATACCCCATCTATTTGCTCGCCGTACGTATGAACAAACCGTTTCGTGAGTTCATAAGCAAACGCCAGATTGAGCTGCTGATGAATGATGCATTTCATCAAGCAATGATATAAGTGAAAATCCAGCATGAGCGGTGTCCCCTTATGACGATCAAAAACGGGCGCTAGATTTGTTTGAGAAAAATGCTCATGCACAGCGTGTAATTGATGCTTCATGCCAAATATCCGTTTCACCTCACTTATGAGAGGTTCCTCAGGACCGTTTCCTTGCACCCGAAACGTGGGCGCTTCTTTTGTTCCGGTGGCTTGAACGACGACAACGTATGGTGTTTGTTCTAATCTGATGGGTACTTTGATCTCTCTTTTATTCAAATCGACTGCTTTTAATGGATCACTTGATAAGCGACGGAGCACTTGATCAAAGTGATATGGCGGTTCAACGGTCAGTTCTTTTTCCCACATATTTTCTTCTTCCTTTCTGCAAACACGCAGATGCGATTGTTTCACTTTGCATGAATGATTCTCTACATTGAATACTTTCAAACATAAAGAGTACAAGAATTTATCAGTTATATCTTCCTTATTTCAGGTCATTTTCCTTTTGGATAAAGGAACATTTTTAGTCGAATTCAGCTAAAATTCGACAGCAGCCTTCAAGATTCTAGGATCATTTTCCTTAAATTAGAAATAGAACCTCTGGGTGATATCTTCTATAGCAAAAACATTTGTATAATTATGACATATCAAGGAGGTGAACAAAGGATTTAGCTGATTAGGCAATCATTTGTTTTATCTTGCAGGAACATATTTCACCTCATTGATTACCGGCTTTACCTAGTTTCACTTTTTACGAAAAGGAAGACCCAAACTTTTTAAAACAAAGGAGATCTGACCAATGAAAAAAACCATTCTTTCTATTGCCCTTGCCACTGCTGTTTCTTCGACACTACCAGTATTCGCTGACGCTGCTGAGAAAAAAACATCAGCACCCGTCTCTACTACACTACAGCAAACTGTATTAAACAAGGCGGCTGAAGGAAAAGCTGGAACGACAGCTAGTCCTAATGTTAACGTCAACTTCGATGTGCTTGGGATTGCCAATGCAATTGTGAACGCAGTAAACGCAAATGCCAACCGTTCTGGATTCGTTAAAAGCGTGATGGAAAGCACATTCTATGCTGCTGGCGGCAGATATAATGTCATGGTCTTTAACCTAAGCCAAAATTATGAAGACCGCTTTAACGGTGTGAAAACTTTTGCTACTGCCAATCTTGGCAATGTCGTTTATGGTATTTGGGTATTTGAAAGTGGTACCTTTAAAAACAACGGCGATGGCGGCTGGGATAACTGGGCGTTCAGAGGCTGGTTTGACCGTCAAGATAAATTTGTTACGTTCCATCGTCCTTAATTCTCGGTTTTACCCATCAATCATACACGCACATTGGACCGATCTCAGTGATGAGATCGGCTTTTTTTATGGAGAACACGTATAAGTTCACCGGTGCTGCTTCATGATATAATGCAAGTCTGGAGGGGTGCACATGCTGAAGAAAATTGCAGTGACAAAAAACGGCGACTTGATTGAACATGCAACATTGCAGCAGCTTTCAAGCCCCGATATCGCCTGGTATTGGATTGATTTTCATGCGCCTACGGAAAAGGAAGCAGCACTTTTGAAGGAATACTTTCAATTCCATCCGCTCGCGATTGAGGATTGCTTCCATTATTTACAGCGGCCGAAGCTAGATTTTTATGAAGGGTATTTATTTTTCGTGCTTCACGCCCTGAATCAAAAGACGCTTCGGTCTGAGGAAATCGATCTGTTTGTTGGGGACAATTATATCGTGACCTTTCATTTGAAGGAAGCGCCATACATTGACCGTGTCATTCGAAAACTCAAAGAATCTGATAAAGCCAGAAACAGTGGGCCTGAGCATATCGCCTACATGTTGATTGATCAGCTTGTCGATGATTATTTTCCTATTATTTATCAAATAGAGGACAGACTGAATGAAATCGAGGATGAAGAGGGTCATAAAACATATGGAACACTGATGAACGAAGTATTCGGGATTCGATCCGATTTGCTCAAGTTGCGAAGAACGATTATCCCGATGAGGGACCTTTTATATCGTATTGTCAACACGCATATGATGAGAAGTGATACGAACCGGCAGGCATACTTTAATGATATTTATGATCACCTGTTGAAACTAACCGAGATTGTCGAATCAAACCGTGATATGACAGCCGATTTACGAGACAGCTATCAGACGCTGAATTCTAACCGAATGAATGCGATCATGATGACATTGACCATTGTATCGACCATTTTTATTCCACTGACCTTTATTGTTGGGGTGTACGGAATGAACTTTGATAACATGCCTGAATTACACTGGAAGTATGGCTATTTTGGCGTACTGATTTTCATGGGTCTGCTCGTCTCGGGCATGCTTTTGTGGTTTAAGCATAAAGGATGGTTCCGCATATTCAAATAATGTGTAGAGAGAAATGGCTGAGGAGGCGGTTAGATGAAAAACTGGATTCCATTATCTCATCAAGAACGAAAGCTCGCATGGGAGACGCTCTATCGAGATTTCAAATTTCATCCGAGCATCTCTCGTTTTCCCTCATTTCGCGTACCTTCGCCTTTCATTACATATGATATTTCTGCTTATTTTGAGGACCCTTCCCTTCTACATGCAGATGAAGACCTTGAAGAGAAAGCATTACTTGTTTTTCAGGAGCTTATCAAAGCAGACGAATATATGCTGGCACTTGATTGGCAGCACGAATGCTACTGGATCACACCATACGGCTCATTTGAAAAAGATGAATTCGGAGAATGGACAGTGCCTGTGCTTCCGAACGGGGATTATTATTTCTTTTTGTCAAAAGAAATGCATTGGGGCTTGCTAGGCCATCCTTGGGAGCAAAGCATCACGATTTTCGGTGAGGGCTTGATTGACTCTTTCTCGCGTCATCATCCGATTTTGTTTCAGCGTAAAATAAGGGAAGGATAAAGAAAAAGCTCGCAGGTGTTCTGCAAGCTTTTTTTCTATAGCTGAGGGAGAAGCCATACTTTTTCAAGCATGAGATCGTCTAGGCTTTTAAAGGAATAACCTTGTTTTTTCAGTGCCGTAATGGCATCATCCAATGCCTCGGCATTGTCCCTTGAGACGGTATGAAGTAAGTAAATGGCACCTGGGTGCGCCTGCTTCATCATTTGATCGTAAGCATACTGTTTTCCTTTTTGATGATGAATATGCCAGTCCACAAATGCCACTGACCAGAAAACGGTTTGGTAGCCGAGCTCTTTTGTTTCTTTCAGCACTCTTTCACTGAATACACCGCGCGGCGGACGAAGATAGAGGTTGTCTTGTTTTCCAGTGATTTTGTACACGGCTTCATCGACACGCTGAAGCTCTTCTTTGATTTCTTTCGTACTCTTTGTTGTTAAATCTGGATGGTGATAGGAATGGTTGCCGATGATATGACCTTCCTCTGCCATACGTTTGACGAGCTTCGGCTGATCCTTTACAAAGTGTCCTGTCACAAAGAAGGTGCCTGGCACTTGATGTTTTTTCAGCACATTTAAGATCTTCGGCGTGTACCCATTTTCATAGCCATTGTCGAATGTAAAATAGATCTCTTTCTTTTTCGTGTTTCCTAAATAGAAGGCATCATACTTTTTTAAAAGGGCGTTCAGTTCTTTCCCCGCATCTACTGGTTTATGTTCTTTGCTTTTCGCAAATCCCCAATGGACAGGCTGATTAGACACGGCTTCCGCTTCTGAGAGAGGCATGGATACAAAAAGCGCACATAAACAGATGAGCATGGTTTTTTTCATTTACGTCACTTCCCGGTTTTTCTTCTATTGTGCAGAATAAGACCGAGACTCATACACTGATTCACCTGCCAATTTAAAGAAAAAAGCCCGCACCGCGCGAGCTATTCTTCCTTCCAATCATTTTTAAACCGTTCATATTTCGCTTCTAGGTCGTCAATCATCTGGATCAGTCTGTCTATATCCTCAACATCTGTTGATTCAGGATCTAATGAATCAATCACATTCATAAACATATCTAATCGGTTCTTTAAATAATCAACCTGCTGTTCTTTGCTGTCTGCTGCCTTGCCCATAGATACACTCCCTTTAGCATTTGTTTATAGCTTATCTTTTTTTCCCTTGTAAATCAATGAAACCCCACTTGCGTATAACGGTGATGGGGCTTAAAATTAACTGTTGGCGGGTCCACGTTTGCCCGAATGAAAAGGAGATAGATACCATGAACCAAAAAACAGCACTTCGTCCGATTACACCTGCATATGACCCTTGGGAAGCCTATCTCGATGTGCAGGATTACGGAGAGATGAAGCTGACAAATATTGAATTTACAACTACGACGTTATGTAACATGAGATGTGAGCACTGTGCGGTCGGCTATACTTTGCAGCCAAAAGACCCGACTGCACTGCCACTTGATTTACTGCTTCGCCGTTTAGATGAAGTTCCGCTTCTGCGCTCCATCAGTATTACAGGCGGAGAGCCGATGCTTTCTCTCAAATCTGTGCGGGAATATGTCGTCCCTTTATTAAAGTATGCCCATGAACGCGGCGTCCGTACACAGATCAATTCAAACTTAACACTTGATTTGGCGCGATATGAAGAAATTATTCCATACTTAGATGTCCTGCACATCTCACATAACTGGGGAACTGTCGAAGAGTTTGCAACGGTCGGTTTTGCAATGATGGATAGAAAACCAACCTTTGAACAGCGCGAGAAATTATTTAACCGCATGATTGAAAATAGCCGGGCACTTGTTAAAGCAGGTGTGACCGTATCTGCTGAAACCATGCTGAATAAACGCACGCTTCCATATATTGAACACATCCACCGGCAAATTGTCGAGGAAATGAAATGCCAGCGCCACGAAGTTCACCCGATGTACCCAAGTGATTTTGCCAGCGCTCTTGAATCATTGACGCTACCGCAAATGCGTGATGCGATTCATCAGCTGCTTGATATTCGTGATCAAGACACATGGATGCTGTTTGGCACCCTGCCATTTTATTCTTGCAGTACAGATGAAGAAGACCAGCGCCTCCTCAAACGATTGCGCCAGGAGAAACTTGTCACTGTACGAAATGACCCTGATGGACGCTCACGGCTGAATGTGAATATTTTTGATGGGAATATTATTGTGACAGACTTTGGTGATACACCGCCGCTTGGAAATATTGCGACCGATACATTGCAATCCGCTTATACTCGCTGGATGGACACAAAATTAGCAAAAGAGCTGAATTGTCATTGTCCAAGCGTACAATGCCTTGGTCCGAATGTTCTTGTGAAAAACAGCTATTATCAAGATGTTGATTTTACTTCTCGTACAGCCAGGGGGTAACCGATAGATGGACGATACTTTTCTGACAGTAGTCAAGAACAAATACATTGAAATTCTCCTTGTTGGACTCGTACTTTGGCTTGCCGTTTTTTTGATTAACAAAGCGCTTCAACTGTTCTTTAAACGAACTGAGTTTATAGAGGACAAGAAGAAAAAAACAATTGAGAGCTTGGTCAAATCAGTTTCGAAATACACCGCTTCGATTTGCTTTGTACTATATGTCATTTCTCTCTTCTTTCATGATTTCGGAAAAATTCTTGCAGGTGCTGGTGTGGCTGGGATCGTCATCGGTTTTGGCGCCCAGACGCTCATTCGCGATATTTTAGCAGGCATTTTTCTGATCTATGAACGGCAGATTCATAAAGGGGATTATGTAACAGTGAATAACCTCTTTAATGGAACAATTGAAGAAATTGGTCTCCGTTCTCTGCAAATTAGAGAATGGAGCGGCAAGCTATTAACCATTTCTAACGGAGATATCCGGCAAATTCAAAACTATAACATGCACTACATGCGGATTACAGAGTCTGTATTAATTAGTGCGAATCAAAACCCAGACACAGCCTTTCAAGCACTCGAAACGGCCTGTGACAATTTAAATCACATGCACCATGATTTTCTTAAAAAAGATGAATTCCAGCATGCCATTGAACCGTTTCAAGTCCATGGGATTATGGGTCTGAACAAGCTGAACCGCGGGATTGAGATCACAGTGAAAGGAATGGTCGAAGACGAAAAATACTTCGATGCCGCCCTCGCTGTCCGAAAAGAAATGATCAAACAACTTCATCAGCATGATGTCAAATTGCTTGAAGATCTCGTTTATCCCCAGCCTGCAAAATAACCTCATTCTATTTGGGGTTATTTTTTATTAGGTGCGCCGAGTTGACTATGGCTCATGAAAAACATGAAACGCTTGAGTAGCTTGGACACATCAGCTAAGAAATCTCTTCATTTCAGCCCTCTAACTTCTATCCTCTTGACTGATTCATGTATAATAGAAAGCAGAATGATTTCGTGCAGCATGGGGACCCTCATACTGTGTATTTTCTAAGTGAAAGAGAGTGAAGAAGATGGGTCGTAAGTGGAACAACATTAAAGAAAAGAAAGCATCAAAGGATGCCAGTACAAGTCGTATTTACGCAAAATTCGGGCGTGAAATCTATGTGGCTGCCAAACAAGGTGAGCCAAACCCAGAATCAAACCAAGCACTTCGTTTTGTCCTAGAACGTGCAAAAACATATAGTGTCCCAAAACACATTGTAGACCGTGCCATTGAAAAAGCAAAAGGCGGTGCGGAAGAGAATTTCGATGAGCTGCGCTACGAAGGATTTGGTCCAAATGGATCAATGGTCATCGTTGATGCCCTCACCAATAACGTGAACCGGACAGCGTCAGATGTTCGAGCAGCATTTGGGAAAAACGGTGGAAACATGGGAGTAAGCGGCTCTGTTGCCTACATGTTTGACCAAACAGCTGTCATCGGTGTCGAAGGAAAAAGTGAAGAAGAAACGCTTGAGCTTTTAATGGAAGCAGACGTTGATGTACGTGACATCATGGAAGAAGATGAAACAGTGATTGTATACGCTGAACCAGATCAATTCCATCAAGTACAAGAAGCATTCAAACAAGCCGGCGTAGAAGAATTTACTGTCGCTGAAATCACAATGCTTCCTCAAAATGAAGTGACATTAGATGATGAATCTAAAGAACAATTCGAGAAACTAATCGATGTATTAGAAGAGCTTGAAGATGTGCAGCAGGTTTATCATAATGTGGATTTAGGGGAATAAAAGGGAATTTTGCCATAACATAAGTTTATTTAAATAAACTTATGTTATGGCTTTTTTATTTAAAACTCATCATATCTTTTGGAAGCAAAACTCTATATTCAAATTAGGAAAAGCGTATCTTAATAGAGTAAAGTTAAATATTATATTATTGTGTAAAATTTAACAAAAAGGTTTGCTGCTCCTTTGTCTAGTTGTATTATAGTGATGACGAGAAATAATACATAATTTAAGTTAGGTGGTTTTATTATTTTTAAAATATGGTGGAGACAATATTTTGGATTTATGATCATACCATTTATTACTATGGGATTTATCTTTAACAACTTCTCTCACTTTACAAAAATTATCTATTTCATTTTCCTTGCTTGGTTATTATTTAATGTGATTGACTTTTATAGAAGTGAGGTAAGAAACATAAAGGACAAAAAGTCATGAAAGGGAGTGCGCCTGACATTCATAACTTTACGACAAATTAAACCCCCTCTTCTATAGTGAAAGAGGGGGTTTACTATGTTAATTCATCCCTTGAAACCCAAACGTCAAGTGATCCTGAACAGGTATCCAAGCGCCGATTCCTTGTGAGGTCACGTTTTTCACGACGAGTTTTCGTTTATTTCCTTTTAGTACAAGGTACACTTCTCCGTATGTGACCTTCCCTTTTTCGTTAATGGCTGGTGCATAGGCATGAAGCGAGGCTGCTTTTTTCGGAGAGACATGGTATGACTGATCTCGTTTTGTTCCTGCACCAATGACTGTGTCAAATGCGAGGGGCAGCTTTGTTTTTTGAATCGCTTTTTGCATCATCAATGTTTTCACATCTTCTGGGTTCGGCACTTTTGCTGTGAGCCCGCCGCTTACTTTGACTTGCTGCTTTTGAACGTATTTTCCAATGGCTGTTTTGTTGCCGCCTCTGTTATCAATGTGATTCGTATTCACTTTTTTGTATTCCCAGTTGGCGACTGTTTCATTTGAATCGTAGCTCAGTGCCCATCTTCCAAGGAAAATGGTCGCACGGTAACCAACAGCCAACGGCGTCCCTGAAATACTGGATTCATTCAGCATTTTGATCAAATGGGTATTCTCAATCGGCACATTCGTTGTTTTAAACAATTCGGCTGTCAGCTCGCTCGGCTGGAGCAATGGCTGATCCTGTGACGCGTTCGGATACGTATTCTCCTTGGAGATACTGGCGACAGACGATGGCACCTTAAATGGCTTTGCCGCCTCCGCTGGAAAGCTGTATAGAAAACTTAAGGATAAGAGAACAACAAACATGATGCGGGGCATCTTTTTCATATCATCACTCTTTCTCATTCATTTTTCCATAGTATTTTCCGCAAAGACGTCCCTTATCCACAAAAGATTATAAAAGGAAAAATCCAATCGCCATAATGAAATAGGCAGCAAGTAATGTAGCGCCTTCAAACCAATTGGTATCTCCGTCATTAGATAAGATGACTGTGAGTAACACAGCGGATGCCATCGCAATAAGCTCTGGTAAGGAAAAAATGAGAGGCATTTGTGTATTGAAAAAAAGCGAGCTGATGACAAGGATTGGTGCCACCATCATCGCAACCTGAAGTGTGGAACCAAAAGCGATTTCCACCGCGACATCCATTTTGTTTTTATACGCCATAATGACAGCAGAGGCATGTTCTGCGGCATTGCCGACGATGGCCACAATAATGACACCGATAAACAGCTCACTCCAGCCAAATTGTTCTCCCACTGTATCAAATGTATGGACGAGACGCTCTGAAATGTATGCAACGGCAATCGTAGCAAGCAGCAAAATCAAAGTGGCAAACTTACCAGACCATTCAGGAATTTCTTCTTCGGTCTCTGCCTCCCCGCCCATGCTCTCCTGCTTGGCAACATAGACACCTCGGTGGCTCACTAATTTGAAATAGAGCGCTGCAACATAAAGCAAAATCATCACAATGCTAATGCCAATGCTTAAAGCAAATTGCTTCTCTTCGGCCATCTCCACCGAAAACACTTCTGGAATGACAAACGCCACAATAATGGCAAACATGAGCAAGCCCGAGTTGTGCCTTGCATCATGGACATTGAACACTTGGCGCTTATATTTTAAACCGCCAACGAAAAAAGACAGTCCCGCCACAAGCAGTAAGTTTCCGATCACTGATCCAGTTAACGACGCAAGAACGATAGCTGTCAGCCCTTGCTTTAATGCAAAAAACGAAATAATTAACTCCACCGCATTTCCAAATGTGGCGTTTAAAAGTCCCCCAATTCTAGGGCCCGCTATGATAGCAAGACTTTCTGTAGATCTTCCCATAAAACTAGCAAGACCAATAATGGCGATACAATATACAGCAAACATGATGACTTGCGGAAAATGAAGAAAACTGCCAATCACCGATAGCGGCACACCAATTGCGACAATCACAAGAAACAAACGATTCATACAGCCATTCTCCTTTACATATGTCTGACTGTTATTCTTTCGTGAGTGCCGGCTTCATATACATTTAGATTCTGTCATGTGAAAAAGTGATTTCAATACTTCCTTTCACGGACTGCACAATCGCGCAATGCTTCAATGCAAGTGTAATGACTTTCTCTAGTTGTTCATCAGATGTACGGACGCCTTCAAATAAAATATGTAAATGAATACGGGAGATTTTGTTTACAGCGCCTGCTCTTGTCGTTTCAGGTGTCAGCGTCAGCCCTTCATAAGATATTCGCTTTTTTCGGCATACATGAATGAGCATTTCTCCAAAACATCCAGCAATAGCTGATGTGAACAATTGAGATGGCCTGTATCCCGTTTCTTCATTTCCTGATATATGCAGTTGCCTTTCATCTATTTCAGTGATCCACCGATCCGTTTCGTATCTCAGTTTCATTCCTTTTCCACCTTTCTATTGAAACCCCTATGGTTCCATTGTACGATGAAAATATGAACTTGTAAGGAGCTTCTTATGTCGAGAATTCACTTTATGATTTTAATTTTACTTGTATCTGTATCTGGTTTTTCGCAGGGAGCATTACTGCCTGTCATTTCGATTATTTTTGAACATGCTGGGACTTCTCCTACGTTAAACGGCCTGCATGCCACAGGCTTATATCTCGGCGTGCTGCTAGCATCTCCCTTCATGGAAGCGCCGCTTCGCCGGTTTGGGTTTAAGCCGTTAATTGTCATTGGAGGCGCCGCTGTCTTTTTAAGCTTGTTCAGCTTTGTGTTTTTTGAATCTTATGTTGTCTGGTTCTTCCTGCGGCTCATGATCGGGATTGGTGATCATATGCTACATTTCTCTACACAGACGTGGGTGACCTATGCGTCGTCATCGAGAAATCGCGGGCGAAATATTTCATTGTATGGGTTATCCTTTGGACTTGGTTTTGCCGCTGGACCTTTTTTAACACCACTCATTGAAATTAACCCATCATTACCTTTCATTGTTTCTGGTGCTGTTAGCTTATGTATTTGGCTACTTGTGTTTGTTTTGAAAAATACATATCCAGATACAGGCGAAGTGCAGACGTCAGAGCAGACAAACAGTTTGAAGCGCTTCAAGAAAGCCTTTCAATTTGGCTGGGTCGCCTTTATGATGCCGTTTTGCTATGGCTTTTTAGAAACGACACTTAATAGCAACTTCCCTGTGTATGCACTTAGAAGCGGGGTGACAGTGGATGCAGTGGCGTTTATTTTACCTGCGTTTGCTATTGGAAGTATTGTCTTTCAGCTTCCTCTCGGGATGCTCAGCGACCGGTTTGGCAGGCGCCGCATCATTTTATGTGTCACTCTCGTTGGATCTTTCTTTTTCCTATTAGCAGGAATTTTCATTCAATCGGTTTTGGCTGTTGCGATTTGTTTCTTTATTGCCGGAATGGCTGTAGGCTCTACCTTCTCACTTGGCATCAGTTATATGACCGACTTATTGCCAAAGCATCTGCTGCCTGCTGGAAATTTGATGTGCGGGATGGCGTTTAGTGCGGGAAGCATTCTCGGGCCTGTTCTCGGTGGAATCTTTGTGCAAACGTTTGAAGGTATGAATTTACTTTACCTTGTCAGTATCGTGATATTATTCGTGTTTTTCTGCGTTCGATTTGGGCGAACGGCGGCAGTTCTGGAAAACTCCAATGAAGCCATTTCTAAATAAAGACTCCCCTGCACCTATGCAGAGGAGTCTTTTTCATTTAGTGATATCCATTTTGCCCGTTCGCACTGCCGCTTGTTTTGTGCTTAGGCTGATGGCCTTTGTTTTGTTTCGTATTGCTTCCGCCTTTTTTCGATTGTTTGGACATATGTGATTTCCCCCATCCATTCAGTTTGAACTTGATCGTTCTTCTTTAGGATGCCCGGAATTCTTTATAGTTTACCTGGTGCAATTTTACGCTTATGTAAAAGCGCATTGAGTTCGCCGCCAAGGATAATCATGATGCCGGTTAAATAAAACCAGATCATTAAAATGATGATTCCCCCAATGCTTCCGTACATCGCACTGTAGTTGGCAAACTCGCCTACGTAAAATGAGAACAGCATGCTGACCAAAATCCAACCAATCGATGCAAAAATGGCACCTGGCAGAACAAATTTTAATTTCAGCCTCATGTTTGGAGCAAAATAGTACAAGGATGTAAAAACAATCAATAAAATCAGCGGGCTAATGATCCATCTCATCGCAGTCCATATAGTGAGAAAGGCATCTGACTGCCCAACTAATTTAGCGACAAATAAACCAAGTTCTTTGCCAAAGACAGGCAGCATTAGGGCAAAGATAATGGTCAAAACCATCGCAATCGTTAAAATGATCGATGTTAAACGTACGAGAATGAAGGAACGATTCTCCTCAACTTCGTAAGCATGGTTAAATGCTCTGACGACGGCGTTTATGCCGTTAGATGCAGACCAAAGCGCGGCAATAATCCCGAACGACAATAACCCGCCGTTCCGATTATTCAGCGTCTGTTCGGCGATGGATTCAATCATCGAAAGCGCTCCTTCTGGGGCATAACCAGAAATGACGCTCAGGACATCCTTTGACGTCAGCGGCAAATACCCAACGAGTGTCAGGACGAAGATGAGAAACGGAAATAATGAAAGCAGAAAGAAATAGGCAAGCTCAGCAGATTTTGCCGGTCCTTCATGCAGCAAAAAGCGTTCAATTAACGCTTTAATAAAACCCATACGCCTCATCTCCAATGATCAATCTGTCTGTTTCGATTGAAAGTGATCCTTTGTTTCTTCGATAATTTCTAATACCCTTGGGGTTGTTTCCTTTAACTGATTGACCTGTTCATTTAAAAATGACAAATCATCTGAGACTGTTCGCATCATCTGCTTCGTTTCCTCCATCTTTTCTTTCAAGCAAGCTGATATCCTGCCTGGCTCCTCACGGTACTCATCCAGCTTTTGCTGGCAATCATTCCATTTGTCTTTGAGTGCAATTCTTGTTGGCCGATGAAATAAAGTCAGCAATGCGCCGCAAGCTGCACCTATGACAGCTCCTCGGAGCACAATTTGATTTTTTTCTTCCATCTCGTCTGATCTCCTTTCAGTTAAAGGTCGTTCTCTTTCTTTACATACGTCAAAAAACGGTCAATTCCTGTTTCAATTAATTCATGGACTTCCTCAAAGTTCCCAGTGTAATAAGGATCTGGCACATCATCTCGATCGTCGTCTTCTACAAAATCAAGAAGACGGCCAATAAAGTGATGTTTCCCATAGCCGGCTATACTGCGAAGGGCCCCTACATTTTCAGCATCCATCGCAATGATATAGTCGTATGTTGTGATGTCTTCATCCATGATTTGTCTTGCGGACATTCCTTCATAACTGATGCCTTTTTCATCAAGCAACTTTCGCGTTCCTTCATGCGGAGGACTGCCTTGATGCCAGCCGCCAATACCTGCTGAATCAATCACAAAGTGCTCACTGAGCCCTTCATCTTCTACTTTTTTTCTAAACATGGCCTCTGCCATCGGTGACCGACAAATATTGCCAAGACACACAAATAACACATGAATCATCCTTCATTCTCCTCCTATCTTTTCCCTAAGAGTTCTTTTCGAAAACCTTTTCTCTATCATATCAAGCCCTTTTTCTTTTGAAAACTTTGCAAGAAAAACTCTCATCGGCATTGACACATTATACAAAAAAAGGAGACACTTTAGGAGAATTGCACAAATAAAGGGGGATACATATGGGATGGGTTGAACAGATTGTCAGCAATGTTAATGACGTATTATGGGGACCACCGCTCTTGCTTTTGATCGTGGGAACAGGGATTTACCTTACCTTTCGTGTGCTTTTTATTCAGATTAGGCTGCTTCCCTATTCACTCAAGCTTGCATTTTCAAAGCAAGACAAGACATCAGAAGGTGATATTTCTCACTTCCAAGCATTAATGACAGCTCTTGCTGCAACGGTTGGAACGGGAAATATTGTAGGGGTCGCCTCTGCTGTCATTGCCGGCGGACCAGGCGCCGTGTTTTGGATGTGGTTTGCTGCATTCTTTGGAATGGCGACAAAATATGCTGAAGCTGTTCTTGCCGTGAAATATCGTGTCAAAAATGAAAAAGGCGAAATGTCTGGCGGGCCAATGTATTATTTGGAGCATGGCTTGAAGCAAAAATGGCTTGGGGTGCTGTTTGCTATTTTTGGCGCAACAGCTGCCTTTGGGATTGGGAATCTCGTACAGTCAAATTCGATTTCTGGTGTGATGAATTCAACCTTTCAAGTCCCTACATGGGTCACAGGCATCATCATTACAACCTTTACTGCCCTTGTGATTTTAGGCGGGATTAAAAGCATTGGCAGAGTAACGTCCATTTTTGTACCTGTCATGGCTTTATTCTACGTCATTTGCGGGCTGATCATTCTTGTTATGAATGCAGATCTTGTTCCAGGTGCAGTCGGGCTCATTTTTTCAGACGCCTTTACTGGTCAAGCAGTTGCAGGCGGTGCTATCGGTACCGTGATTCGCTGGGGTGTGGCAAGAGGGGTCTTTTCCAATGAAGCAGGTCTCGGGTCTGCTCCAATCGCTGCAGCTGCAGCAAAAACGGATATGCCTGCTCGTCAAGCGCTTGTGTCGATGACGCAAGTATTCATTGATACGATGATTGTTTGCTCCATCACAGGTATTACAATCGTTATGGCAAATATGTACGTCACAGAAAAAAGTGATGCACTCACCTCGTTATCCTTTGCTCATTTCCTCGGTCCAATTGGTTCAACCATTGTGGCCATCGGCTTACTTTTATTCGCTTATTCCACCATCATTGGCTGGTCATATTATGGCGAGAAATGCTTTACTTATTTAGCGAAAGACTCTTATGTGATGTATTATCGTGTTGTGTTTGTCATCGCTGTCTTTTTCGGAGCCATCTTCAAAAATGACTTCGTCTGGGGTGTGGCAGATATGCTCAATGGACTGATGGCGATTCCAAACTTAATCGGGCTCATCGGTTTATCAGGGGTTGTCGTATTTGAATCCAAACGAATCATTGATAAGATAAAGCAGGAGAAAAAAGAGAAAAACATCTCTGTGTCATCTTAATAGCTCTTTTATTCTTTTGCATTTCTGTTAAAATAGACATATTATTCGACACATATGCAGGAAAGGACGTGCCGCCCTTGTCAGAGCAAAAAGCGGCTGAAGTCAATCAGCTGATTGAAGACATTTCGCAAAAGTTAAATATGCTGAACATTGGAGTCATCAAAGCCGAGGACTTCAGTCCAGACAAGTACGAAGATATTGAATTTCTTCACCAAATGGTGATGAAAAAATCTTCATTCAGCCCAAGTGAAATGCAAGCCATCGCAAGCGAGCTAAAAAACTTAAGAAAATAATGATGAAAAAGGAAACCTAGTTTCCCTACATCATGCACACAAAAAGCCAGCAACCCTGAAAGGTGCTGGCTTTTTTATATCCTTTTACAACTGCGATTTATTTTTCAAGCAGTTTTAATGATTCACGGTTAAAGGCTGGAATGTCATCAGGTGTACGGCTTGTCACAAGCTGATCCTGACAAACGACGACTTCTTCGTCTTTAAATGTAGCGCCTGCGTTTTCCATATCGACTTTGATGGATGTATAGCCAGTCGCGCCTCTTCCTTCAAGCGTTTTTGCTGTAATAAGCAATTGCGGACCATGACAGATCGCAAATACTGGTTTTTTCTCATCCATAAATGCTTTAGTGAATTGGACGTAACGATCATCTGCACGCAGAATATCTGGTGAGAAACCGCCAGGAATGAGAAGTGCATCGAAGTCTTCAGGCTTCACGTTGTCAATAGACGCATCCACTCTCACTTCTGCCTCTCCTTGCTTCCCTTTCACTGTTTTACCTTTTTCATTTTCAATGACTGTGATCTCATGACCTGCATCTTTAAAGGCTTTTGCAGGCTCGGTGAATTCAACATCCTCAAAGTAATCTGTTAATACAACTGCAATTTTCTTACCCATGTAGAAACCCTCCTGCTTGATTATCGTTTACACTACACACTATACCCCGGCATATTGAAATCAAACATCCTATCCCTATCAGAAAACCCCTTATGATAAAAATAAGCAATTAGACTCATTCACATTCCCTTAACAAGGTAATTCGTATGATTTATGTTATCTTTACAATAAACTTCAAAAAATAACTACAAAAGTTAACGAAACATTTCTACAATAGGTATTGTGGTCAAAAAAATTAGAAAGGCGGAGATCAGGTGAAGAAGCAAGCACATAGGTCTAAACGAAGAAAAAACCTGTCTATTCTGCTCACTTCCATTATGATGATTAGTCTCATTCTCCCAGCAGTACCTATTCATGCAGAAACAGAAAGCGGCAAAGCCGTAAAGGTCAGCATCTTAGCCACAACCGATGTTCATGCGAACATGATGAATTATGATTATTACAGCGACAAAGAAACAAATGAATTTGGTTTGGCAAAAACAGCCGAGCTAATTGACAAGCACCGATCACAAAACCCAAATACACTCCTTGTTGATAACGGAGATTTGATTCAAGGAACCCCTCTTGGAGAATATGTTTACAAACAAGAGAAAGACAGCATCATCAATCAAACAAAGGTTCACCCTATTATTCATACACTCAACAAACTTAAATACGATGCAGGAACACTTGGTAATCATGAATTTAACTACGGATTATCCTTTCTTGACGGTACCATTGCGGGCGCCAACTTCCCGATTGTCAATGCGAACGTCAAAAAGCTAAATGGAGAACACCGTTTTACACCTTATGTGATCCAAGATAAAACCTTTAAAGATGCAAACGGAGCCTCACAAACTGTGAAAGTTGGTTACATAGGATTCGTTCCACCTCAAATTATGACGTGGGATAAGAAGCATTTAGATGGACAAGTCCAAGTGCAGGACATCGTCGAATCTGCCAATGAAACCATTCCTGAAATGAAAGAGAAAGGCGCAGATGTCATTATCGCTCTTGCTCATACAGGAATTGAAAAAACAGCTTCACCTAAAGGATCAGAGAATATGATCTTTGACCTTGCCACGAAAACAAAAGGTATCGATGCCATTGTATCAGGCCACCAGCATGGCACATTCCCAAGCGCTGAATATAATGGCGTCGACAAATTCAATGTCTCAAAAGGAACCATCAACGGCATCCCAGTCGTCATGTCAAAAAACTGGGGTAGCTACCTCGGGGTCATTGATTTAACACTAGAGCCTGACGGAAGCAACTGGAAGGTCACAGACGGGACAGGCAAGATCGAATCTGTTGCCGGAGTATCATCTCAAAACCGTACCGTAAAAGACGCCATTCAAACAACGCATCAAAACACACTTGATTACGTGAGAAAGCCTGTTGGCAAAACAGAAGCAGACATTAATAGCTTTTTCGCTCAAGTGATGGACGACCCTTCGATTCAAATTGTGACAGATGCCCAAAAATGGTATGCACAAGAAAAAATGAAGGACACATCGTATCAAAATTTACCGATTTTATCTGCAGGTGCTCCGTTTAAAGCCGGCGGTCGAAACGGTGTAAACTATTATACAAATATCGCAAAAGGAGATTTAGCGATTAAGAACATCGGCGATCTCTACCTTTACGATAACACTGTGCAGATTGTGAAACTGAAAGGCAGTGAAGTGAAAGACTGGTTAGAAATGTCTGCTGGCCAGTTTAATCAGATCAAACCGAACGATGCAAAAGAACAGCCGATTTTAAACGAGGAATACCGCTCGTATAACTTTGATGTGATTGATGGCGTGACATATCAAGTCGATGTGACGCAGCCTGCTAAATACAGCACAACAGGCACACTTGTCAACGCCAATGCCAACCGCATCAAAAAACTGTCTTACAACGGGAAACCCGTCACTGACAATCAAGAATTTTTAGTCGTAACAAATAACTATCGTGCTTCTGGCGGCGGAGGCTTCCCTCATCTGACGCAAGACAAAGTAGTGCTAGCCTCAGCAGATGAGAACCGCCAAGTACTGATGGATTATATTATTGAACAAAAAACGATCAACCCAAGTGCAGATCAAAACTGGTCGATTGCACCGATCAAAGGCGCAACCGTCACTTTTGAATCTTCTCTTTTAGCCAAGCCGTTTGCTGAGAAATCAAGCAGCTTAGACTTTCTTCGTAACGCAAGCACAGATGGTCTTGGTGTGTACAAGCTAGCCTTTAAAGACGATGGCACAACAGAACCGCCTGCATCAGACAACTGGAATTTAACAGTGATGCATACGAACGATACACACGCACACCTTGATGATGCGGCAAGACGCGCAACAAAGATCAAAGAAGTCCGTGCTGAAAATAAGAACAATATTCTATTAGACGCTGGAGATGTCTTCTCTGGTGACCTGTACTTCACAAAGTGGCAAGGACTTGCCGATCTGAAATTGATGAACTTAATGAAATACGATGCCATGACGTTTGGTAATCATGAATTTGACAAAGGTCCTTCAGTACTCCGTCAATTCCTGACAGGTGATGCATCAGATGTCGATCCGAAAAATCGTCATCAATTTGAAAAGCCTCGATTCCCGGTCGTGTCATCAAACGTGGATGTCTCGAAGGAAAAACAATTGAGTGACTTAGTGAAAAAACCAGCCTTATTTAAAGCTGGTGAGAAAAAAGAAGCCGGAATTTACCCTTACATCCTGCTCGATGTAAACGGTGAAAAGGTGGCCGTATTCGGTTTAACGACTGAAGACACAGCCATTACATCCAGCAGCGGTCCTAACATTCAATTTAAAGATGCGTACAAAAAAGCAAAAGAAACAGTCAACACCATTCAAACAGAAGAAAAAATCAATAAAATCATAGCGTTAACACACATTGGCTACAACCGTGACCTTGAGCTTGCTCAAAAAGTCGATGGGATTGATTTAATCATTGGCGGTCACACACACACCCTTGTTGAAAAATTAAAGGTCATTAATAAAAAAGAACCTACGATTGTCGCTCAGGTGAAAGACTACGGACAATTTTTAGGAAAAGTAGACGTGGCCTTTGACAAAAAAGGTGTCGTCCAGCCAAAAGAATCCTCTTTTGACCTGATCCCGATCGATGACTCTGTCAAAGAAGATGCGGAGGCAAAAGCGATTCTTGATGAGTACAAAGCAGATATTCAAGATTTAAAGACAGAAAAAGTCGGACATACAGATGTCCTTTTAGACGGTCAACGTGAGCACGTCCGTGCGAAGGAAACGAATCTTGGGAACTTCATTGCCGATGGCATGCTGCAGAAAGCGCAAGAATCTGCTGGAGCTGATCTTGCCATCACAAACGGCGGCGGTATTCGTGGAAGCATCGAAAAAGGTGATATCACTTTAGGTGATATTTTAACGGTGATGCCTTTCGGAAATACACTTTATGTCGCAGATTTAAAAGGCAGTCAAATTAAGAAAGCACTCGAACAGGGGCTGTCAGGCATTGAGGAAGGCGGAGGCGCTTTCCCTCATGTAGCTGGCATTGAATATACATTTACGCTCAGTAAACCAGCTGGCAGCAGACTAATTGATGTGAAACTGAAAGACCAAAAAGGTCAACTGACAGACATTGATGATGAGAAAACATACCGCGTAGCCACAAACGCATTTGTCGGCACAGGCGGCGACGGCTACAGCGTCTTTACAGAAGCCTCTCACGGCGAAGATTTAGGGTATGTCGACTATGAAATCTTCAAAGAGCAAATCGAAAAGGCAGACGGGAAGATTTCGCCTGTCATCGATCACAGAGTGAAAGAAGTGTTCCTTCCTCGCACGAAAGGAAAAGGCGCTTATGACATTCAAGATGATGAGAAATTCCAAACGTATGTGCAGCATACAAACAAAGCATTGCTCTATTTAGACAAAGCAAGCAAGGCGAAGAACGTTCAATTGTCTCTATCAAAAGCGCAAGTAGCCGAGCTGAAGAAAAGAAAGCAAGATCCAAACGTCACCATCTATCATGACAAAGTGGGACTCGCATTGCCGCTCTCCAATTTGTCCGAGAAAAACGCAGATATATGGATGACAAAGACGGATAAAGTGAAAAACGCATTAACGGATACGTATGATTTCCAAATCAAACAAGATCAGAAAAAGGTTTCTACCTTTAAAGATCCTGTTACACTAACCTTTACATTAGATGAGCCTCAAAAAGCGAAGAAACCTAGTGTATATTATGTAGACCGCAAGAAAAATCGTTACGCCAAAACAAGTAACGGATCGTTCCAAAACGGAGTCGTATCAGGTCAAACTGAGCACTTCAGCGAATACACCGTCCTCAACCAAAGCGGGGCAGCTGGCACAACCCCAGATCAAACTGGCGGAGACGGTGGAACAACAGCACCAGGCGGAGGCACAGGTACAGATCCAAACCAAGATGGAACCGGGCTCCCAGGCGGCACACTACCGAATACAGCCACAATGATGTATACAGCTGTACTAATCGGCGCGCTCATGCTCACTGCTGGCGGTATTCTATATTACTACCAGCGCAAGCGTACAAGAAAAAATGTATCATCCTAAAGGAAAAGGACAGAGCCTATGCTCTGTCCTCTTTTCTTGTCATAAGATATCAGTCTTGAGATAAATATATCCAATTGCGATCGTCGAATTCTTTCACCTCATCTGCCCCTATACGACGAAGCATTCTATTAAAGAACATGATGTCATTTTCATCATCGACATCATATAAATCCTTTAAAACATAATCTCTCGTAATAAAATTCGTTAAGTTCGTATGATTTACAAAGTCAGCAAAAAAACTTTTTACCATCGTTAAATCTGCTTTACTTAATGTTTCATCATTGATGATGGAGATATGAAACACATTCAATATTGCTTGTATATCTTCTTCACCCATATCACATAATGGCTCTAGCTTTCTGTCTTCTTCCGTAAACGGTTTCCGCGTATCTTCAATGATCACATAACATAAAATTTGATGATCTTTCATCACACTGAATATTTCTAAATCCCTAAATTTTAATTGTCTACTTAATCTCATCATCTTCCCTCCTGAAAATGTGATCTATTTGTCCTCTCCTTTTCCCAAAACCTGAAAAGGACAGAGCCTATGCTCTGTCCACTTTTTCTCTTCTTGCAAAATCGACGAATCTGAAGCGGTCTAATCGGTGACGGCTTTCTGTGTATTGAAATAAACTTGTATCCTCTAAGAACACGTAATTCTTCACGACGACGACATGGTCAAACCCGTTCAAATCAAGATACTTGGCGTCCTCTTCTGTACATGGCTCTACCACAAATTCCTTTTGGGCATAGCTGATTGATACACCGAGCTCTCCTTCGATATACTCGTAGATGGACCCTTCGCATATGTCTTTTGTCAAGATCGACACATGCTTTTGCAAAAAGTAATCCTTGTCTAAAATCACTTCTTCTCCGCTAATATTACGAGACCGAATGACTTCCCAGACATCCTCCTGCCCACTTATTTTCAGCTGAGACTGAATATACTGATCCGGTTTGATTAAACCAAATTCGTGAACCGTCGTAACAGTCTCCCGGCCAAGTGTTTGGGAAAGTTCTTTAAAGCTGACAAGACCCGAGACTGGGAATTGCATTTTTTCTCGATTCAGCAAGACAGAGCCTTTCCCGCGGATTTTTTGGATATAGCCATTTTGCACAAGGATATTTAATGCCTTTCTTACCGTCTCACGGGATGTATCGTACATCAAGGACAGCTCATGCTCTGATGGCAGAATGCCTTTATCCTGCCATTCACCTTGTTCAATTCGTTTTGCGAGCTGATCATAAATCACTCGAAACTTATTCTCTTTCATTTTCCCTCCGCCCCATTTTCTAGCGTTTGGTTAAATGATAAACGATTGACTCATATGGACGCAACGTAAATCCCTTCATATCTGCCGGTGCATCCTCATAATTGGATAACAGCACTTGCTCCTCCATCTCATCTACAGCCTGTACAAGCTCATCAGGAAGCGTAAAGTCCGTCTCTCCTGCGTAAAAGTGATTGATCACAAGAAGCTTCTCCTCACCGCTTTCTCTCACATAAGCAAAAACCTTCGGGTCATCTGCTAATAGTAAGGTGAAGCTTCCATATGTGATCACGTCAAGTTCTTTACGCAGCCTACAAAGAGCTTGATAGTGGTAGAAAATAGACGTCTTGTCTTTTAATGAAGCTTCGACCGAAATGTCGTTATTGGCTGGCTCAATCCATGGTGTTCCTTTTGAGAAACCTGCGTTCTTTTCTGATGTCCACTGCATCGGTGTTCTCGCATTATCTCTGGACTTGACCTGTAAAATGGCAAGTGCTTCATCCTTCGATTTCCCTTTTTGAAGCATGGCTTCATACATATTGAGTGATTCGATATCGCGGTAAGACGAGATGTCCTCAAATTGAGGATTTTTCATGCCTATCTCTTCACCTTGATAAATATATGGCGTCCCTTGCATGAGATGAATGGTGGTCGCCAGCATCTTCGCTGATTGCTGATGGTACGTTTCGTCATCACCGTATCTTGAGACGATACGCGGCTGATCATGATTGCACCAGAAGAGCGCATTCCAGCCGCCGCCTTCATGCATTTTCGTCTGCCATTCAGACAAAATCGACTTCAATTCATGAAAATCAAATGGTGCGAGAGCCCATTTTTCTCCGTTTGGATAATCGACCTTTAAATGATGGAAATTAAACGTCATATCCAGCTCCTGCCGATCCGGTCTTGTATACCGAATGCAGTCTGCGATATTCGTTGAAGACATTTCTCCGACGGTCATGCTGTCATATTTCGAAAAAACCTCTTGGTTCATTTCGTGCAGAAACTCATGAATTCTTGGACCATCCGTATAATACATCCGGCCGTCTCCTTGTACAGATTGTCCGGCATCATCTAAGAAGCGTTGATCTTTTGAGATGTTGTTGATGACATCCAGTCTGAATCCATCAATTCCTTTTTCAAACCAAAAGTGCATGATGTCATATACTTGCTTGCGCACCTCATCCTTTTCCCAATTGAGATCCGCTTGGGTGACATCGTATAAATGAAGATAATACTCTCCTGTTACTTCATCTAGCTCCCATGCTGGACCGCCAAATTTTGACTGCCAATCATTTGGCGGGGAGCCGTCCGCCTTGGGCTCCTTCCAAATATAATAATCTCGATAAGGGTTATTTATTGACTCGCGTGATGCTTGAAACCACTTATGGAAAATGGATGTATGATTGACGGCTAAATCCATGATGACTCGTATACCTCGATCATGGGCTTCTTTCAGCATGTGTTCAAAATCCGCCATTGTACCGTACATGTCATGGATTTTTGTATAATCACTAATATCATAGCCGTTGTCATGCTGCGGGGACTCATACATTGGCGTGAGCCAAATACAATCCGCCCCTAACTCTTTAATATAATCGAGCTTTTTTGTCACACCATTGATATCGCCTGTACCTGAGCCCGTTGTATCTAAAAAGCTCTTCGGATAAATTTGATAGACCACCGCTTTTTTCCACCACGGTTCGTTCGTTTGTTGTTTCAATTTCATCCACCACCACTAGTTAAGTTCTTGTGATACATCTTTCTTCTTTTTCAGCTTTGCATACAAAAGGGTTCCGATGAATGGGACGATGAGGACAATGACCATCCCTATCGCAAATGCGCCCCAATATTTTGGGATAATAGAGAAGATTCCCGGAATGCCTCCAACACCAACTGAGCTTGCTAGCACCCCTTGAGAGGCAATAAACATACCGGCTAAACCAGAGCTAATGAGTGCGAAAATAAATGGGAATCGGTAGCGCAAGTTGACGCCAAACATCGCTGGCTCTGTAATTCCTAAGTAAGCAGAAATACTTGATGTGAGCGAGAGACCCTTTTGCTTTTCATCTTTCAAAACAAACATCATCGCAAGTGCGGCTGATCCTTGTGCAATATTAGACAGTGCGAGCATTGGCCATAAAAACGTGCCATGCAGTTTTGAATTAATCAATTGAATATCAACAGCGAGGAACGTATGATGCATTCCAGTAATGACTAACGCTGCATACAAACCGCCGTATAATAGACCGCCAAGTGCTGCGAACTGCTGGAATACAGCAACAAGTCCAGATGTTAACACGTTGCCGATTGCAAATGTGATAGGTCCAATGACAATAAAGGATAAAAAGCCAATGACTAATAACGTAATCGGAGCAACCACTAACAGTTGAATGCTTTCAGGTGTCCGTTTTGTGATAAACAATTCGAGCTTCGCTAGTAAATACGAGGCGACGAGTATTGGAAGAACCTGTCCTTGATACCCTACCTTTTGCACTTCAAGTCCAAACAAGTTCCAGACTGGGATCTCACCGGACTTTTCTGCCGCTCCATAGCCCCACGCATTTAATAAGTCTGGGTGTACGAGCATCAGCCCAAGGACCATCCCTAAGAGCGGATTTCCCCCAAACCGCTTCACGGCTGACCAGCCGATTAATGCAGGCAGGAATGTGAAGGCAGTGCCTGCAATCAAGTTGATCATATTCGCTAAATCAGCCCATGCCGGATACACATCAACAATCGATTTTTGATCAAAGAAAATATCAGGAGCTGTTAAAATATTATTAATCCCCATTAATAAACCGGCAGTAACAATGGCAGGAAGAATCGGAATAAAAATATCCGCAAGCGTTTTCACAGCACGCTGCAATGGATTTAATTTTTGATCAGAAGCACGCTTCACGTCCTCTTTTGTGGCTTCACCAATCCCTGTCTGTTTCACCATTTCGGCATATACCCGATTGACGACCCCTTGGCCGATCACCACTTGGTATTGACCATTTGCTGAGAAAGATCCCTTCACTTCTTCTATTTGTTCAAGTGCTTTCTCATCAACCTTTCCTTCATCCTTCAGCACAAAGCGCAGCCTTGTCACACAATGTGTCGCTTGATCTATATTTTCTTTGCCGCCGATGGCTTTCACAATCTGATCTGCTGCTGCCTGGTAATCAGCCATGCTATCCCCTCCGAGATCGTTTTTTATAAGAAAAAAGAACCAAAAAACTTGTATATACATGTTTGATTCTTATTTTATATTTGTATATACATGTAGTCAACAACAAAATGTAGCGCTTTCATAAAAAAAGCCCCCTCAATGTGCTCAGGTGAGGCAGCGTGTCATCATCTTTTTTTATGCTCCGTTAATTTTTTGTAGACCCTGTTTTTATAAAAGGAGGAGGCTGGACGAGCAAAAGTTTGGCGCTTAGATGTGAGTTCGTCCAATCGTTTTTGTTTTTCTTCACATATGAGAGAAAGCTTTTTTCTTTCCTCTCCGTCTATACTGGAGTGAAGCAGTTCTTTGACGGTCATGAGTTCTTTTTTCAGTGCTGTTTCTTCCCCGGCAAATCCAGCATTTTTCATCATCCGGTAGCCCATTCTTAGTTCTTCAGGTACATGAGCAGCGTCATCTTTAGGCAGAGGTTTGCCAAAGCCAGATAATCCATCAAAAGCCCCGTTATCCATCGCTTTTTTGATCCGTTCTTCTGATAATCTCTGCGCAAAATCCATGACGTTCTGCTTTCGTCTGCAACAATTTGATTAAGCATAGCAAAAAAGCTGACTCTCTCACAAGAGTCAGCTTCAGCGTGTAGACAAACCCTCGCATTCGTTGTCAGGTCTGCGCTTCGGTGCTCACGAATGTCAAATTCGCTCCGGTGCTCGTCCTTCCTAGGGCTGCAAAGGTTTTCATGTCACGCTGAAAAGAAGACAAAGGGCTAAAATCAGATCATTTTAGCCCTTTCTCGTTATTTATTGTCGATTTTGAAAGTAGATACCATATGTGCTAAGTCCTCTGACATATCAGAGAGCTGTTCAATCGCACTTGAAATTTGCTGCATGCCAGCACTTTGCTGTTCTGTTGCTGCCGCTACTTCTTGAGAGCTAGCTGCATGTTCTTCCGATACAACAGAAATTTGCTCAATCGATGTAGAAATCGTTTGATATGCTCGCTCAACTTGCTTAATAGAAGCAAGCAAATTGTTCGTTCTTCTTGAAAACTGTGATACACCGTCGTAAATCAAAGCAAAGTTTTGTGACGTGCCTTCCATTTGCTCACGTCCTTCTTCCACTGCTTTACTGCTTTCCTCTACGCTTTCAAGAACGCGCTGACTGTTTTCCTGTGTGCCGATGACAAGATCTGAAACGGTTTTAGCCGCATCCGCTGATTGCTCAGCTAACTTACGTACCTCATCTGCCACAACAGCAAACCCTTTTCCTTCTTCTCCAACACGTGCCGCTTCAATTGAAGCATTCAGTGCAAGCAGATTCGTTTGGGCTGAAATGTCTGTAATAATCGAGATGACACTTTCAATCTCCGTTGAATGAGATTGTAATTCTTCTGCTGCCTGCTTGGAGTTGGTCATTTTGTCATGTAGCATATTCAGATGATCAAGCACATGGTTCACTAATTTTTGACCAGATTCTGATTGCTCTTGTACGTCAGATGAAACAGATTTCATTTCATCGACTTCTTTTGTGACGCCTTCGATTTGAGTATCAATCTCCGCAACGGATGTCGTACAATCCGTAATATTTGCGACAGAATCATTGATTCCTTCACTCATATTCGTCATAGCTTCTGATACTTGCTGCGCACTTTGACTTGATTCGGTCGTCACCGTACGAAGCTGTGAAGACATTTTCGACACTTCACTAGATGAGTGTGAGATTTTCGAAATAAGCTCTTTGATCCGCCCTTGCATCTTTTGGAAGGATGCGGCAAGCTGACCAATCTCGTCTTTACTTTCAACCTCTACTACACCAGTTAAATCACCGTCAGCAATTCGGTTTGCTGATTCCATCAAGGAACGTGCTGGTTTCGCAATCCTTCTTCCCATGAAGTATGAGAAGAGTAATCCACCGATGAGCACAACGGCAGATGCCACTGTGATATAGATCATCAACTTCTGCGTTGTTTGAGGCACGACAGACGCATCTAAATCAATGCCTAAAATCCCTGTCAGCTCACCGCCTGAATCCTTGATTGGCAAAAAGACTGATTTATGTGTCCCAAATGAGTCTTTATAAATATCACTTTTGACCATTTTATCTTCAGAGAGCGCTTGTTTCATCTCATCTGAAAAGACATAATCTTGATCAAAATCATTTTCTTCTCCGGTTAAGATAATAATTCTTTCTTTGCCGCCTTTATTAGAAAGCACATATAAGTTCTCAAGCGTATGATCTTCTTGTAGCTCTGTGAATTTCTTTTTGATCTCCACATAAAGGGGATCATCTTTCCCGCTAACACCAAGGACGTTTCCATCCACATTATCGATCTCTTTCTTCGCTGTATCAATATCTGTTGTTAATCGATAATCAAATTGCTTTAATAACTGGGATGATAAATCCTGGCTGACTAGATAGAATGTTAGAACGAATAGTGCAACGGTTGCGAGTAATGTTACGACAACGACTGACATGATTTTAGAGGATATCGTGTATCCTCCAAATTTCCTTTGTTTCGCCATTTTTTCCTACATCTCCACTCTCAGATTTGATTTAAGCATGTACATGTTCAAATTGTCCACAAACAGATGCGATCACATCTTTTAAATAAGATACGATATGTGGGATATGCTCTGGTAACGTATAAGGTGAGATGACAAAAAACTTACTAACACTTAGATAGAATTCTTGTCCTTCTTTAGCATTTACAAGTAAAAACTTCGTTGTATCACCAAAGAACATTTCGTCTCTTTTTTCTCCAAGCTTTTCAAACAGCATTTTGTTCAATTCATTGTTCCGCTCAATTTCCATCGCCGTCGCTTCGCCTGAAATTTCTTCTTGAAAGCGCGGTGAGCCGTCTAGGTAAATTCTAAATAATGTAGCCATTCCGACGTTGTCATCATTCACGACTTCTGCTTGCGGAATTTCTTGACTGAGTGCTGCTCTGAAGGCAAGGTTCACTTCTAGGAATTGACCGAGCAAGCGCTGATAGCCTTCGACCCCAAACGTTAACAGCACACTCAGCATACTGATCGAGCTTCCCATTCTTGAGCATTCGAGTGTATAACCCGTGTGGTATTCACCGTAGCCTCTATGACCAACGTATGGTGTCTCTTGTTCTTCCAGATCTAAACGCTTTAAGTCTGCCGCGTTTTTCACTAAGAATAAACTAGATGTGTAAGGTGTTTGGCCGAGCTTTTGAAAGTCAAAGCACATTGAGTCAGCAAGAGAAAGATGCTGGAATTTTGCTTTGATTTCTTTTAGCATACGAAGAACACCGTCTGAGAATTGCAGCGGGTTTTCAGCTAAATCATACTCATTGAAGAAAGCAAAGAATCCGCCGAGCGCTGAATCCGCATGAATATGCGGCACCTTTAGACCATACTCCTCAGCAATGGCTTCTGCTGTTTCACGTACCCCTTTTACATCATCAATTGCAATGGCATCTGTTGTTCCGGTTGTTGCGACAATATAAACGGGAATCCCGCCACCCTGTGCAACACGTTCCATTTGACAACGCAAATCTTCCATATCCATCGAATGATCTTTATTCGTTTTAATTCTGATCAAGTTGTCTGTGCCAAGTCCTGTTGCTTCCATTGACTTAAATAAGCTGTAATGTGCCGCATCAGAACAAAACGCATAAAGGTTTTGCGGAACTCCTTTTCGCAGTGACTCTGGCGCAACTTTTGCAATCGCTAAACGCAGTCCTGAGAAAATAGCTCCTTGACCTCCCCATGTTGTATATCCCCCGCTCACATTTGGATCATATCCGATGAGCTTAGACATCATTGAGACCACTCTGACCTCAGCTTCCGCTCCTGCTGGTCCATACACATCCCATAGGTTGTTTCCGTTTACCAGCATCGCCGTTAGCATGCCTAAAATTCCTGGTGTACTTGCCATCGGCAAAATGTTCGTGAAGAAATACTTTGTGTGGTAAGGATGGTTATGTAAAAGCTTCAGTAATTCTTCATTCACAAGTTCCGCTTGTTGGCCGTTCACCGGAATTTGACTTGTTTCAGTGAGCTTTTGGTAAAAATCCTCCTCACGATTCTTTTCACCCTTTAGGTGTGCACGGTTCGGATCTTTCAGGTGATCGACCCCTGAAACAATCTGCTCCATCAATTTGATGAATTCTTTACGCTCTGCTGCATTTCCGTCCTCACTCGGAAACCAGTTCTGAACGAGGTTGTTTGCTCGTACAGTCATATACTATCAATCCTTTCAATGGAAGATTTCCTGTCAAAGTCTATATCGACCCCAATTCAAAAGTTTATAGTCTCGAAATGTTCACTTAAGTATATTTAGATAATTTGTTCATTCATCAAAATAAATAAAACCCTTACAAAACACATCAAAACCATTATGTTAATGAAACAAAAAAATATATTGATATATCTCAACACAGGGAATTTCATCCATATCCCTTTTCCGTTCTTCTTCTCATTTTTTTTACTTAACCTGCATAAACATTAAGAAACACTGGAAATACTCTCTAAATCATCATTGTAGAAACCAAATTAATTCTTTAGACTCGTGCCTTTTTACCTGTTTTATTGATATAGCAACTGGAAAATTGCTGAATTTTCTGTTAATAATAGGATGAATTTCATAAAAAGTTTTTCGAAGGGCGAATATTTTCGTTTTCTACCCTTTTATTGCGGGGACGAGCTGCTAGACATACTTCGCCGGTTATCACTTTTCTATTTGCTCATTTCATGGTATATTCTAATGGTTCGTTTTCTTTCGTTCCGCCTCTTCCGTGTATCGGAGAAAAGGAGTGTTTTTATGAAAACATTTATTCAAAAACGAGGCCTCGGCTTCTTTGTTATTGCAGCCATCTTACTGTGGCTCAAAACGTATTCGGCGTATTTAATTGAATTTAAACTTGGTATATCAAATGTGCTTCAGCATATTTTGCTTTTCGTGAATCCTATTAGCTCCAGCTTGTTCTTTCTTGGCTTTGCTTTATTGTTCAAGAAAAAATGGCAGCCTGCCGCTATCATTGTGATTCATTTTTTCATGTCTTTTTTACTATACGCAAACATCGTGTACTATCGATTCTTCAATGACTTTATCACGCTGCCTACCGTGATGCAGGCAGGAACGAATGGCGGACAATTAGGTGATAGTGCATTTTCACTCATGCGTTGGACTGATATGTTTTACTTTATGGATACCATCATTTTGATCGTACTCGCAGTCCGCATGAAAAAGCAGCAAACAAGTACAACTACTGTACCTGTTCAAAAGTCAAAATCGTTTAGACTCGTCCTTGTGTCTTCTGTTGTCATCTTTGTGATGAATTTAGTCGCTGCAGAGATTGATCGTCCAGAGCTTTTATCAAGGTCGTTTGACCGCAATTATTTAGTGAAATATTTAGGTGCTTATAACTTTACAGTGTTTGATGCCATTCAAAATGTGAAATCAAACAGCCAGCGTGCTCTGGCAAATTCAAATGACGTGACAGATGTAGAGAACTATTTAAAAGCGAACAGTGCTGATCCTAACCCTGCTTATTACGGGAAAGCGAAAGGCATGAACGTGATTACAATTTCTCTTGAATCTCTGCAAAACTTTGTCATTGATTACAAAGTAAACGGAAAAGAAGTGACGCCTTTCCTTAATTCATTGGCACACGACAACAAAACGTTTTACTTTGATAACTTCTTCCATCAAACAGGGCAAGGAAAAACGTCTGATGCTGAATTTATGATGGATACTGGACTATTCCCATTATCACAAGGCTCTGTTTTTATTAACAAAGCGCAAAACACGTATCAAGCCATTCCTGGCATCCTGAAGAAGGATCAGTACACGTCAGCAGAATTCCACGGCAATACAAAAACCTTCTGGAACCGTAATGAAATGTTTAAGTCGTTTGGATATGACAGATTTTACGATTCTGAGTACTACGATATGAATGAGCAAGATACGAAGAACTATGGGTTGAAAGACAAACCATTCTTCAAAGAATCTATGCCAATGCTTGAAAACTTAAAGCAGCCGTTTTATTCGAAATTCATTACGTTATCGAACCATTTCCCATTTGGAATGGATGAAGGGGATACCGATTTCGAACCTGGTGACTTCGGAGATTCTGTCGTCAATAACTATTTCCAATCCGCTCATTATTTAGATGAAGCCATTGAACAGTTCTTCAACGACCTGAAAAAGTCTGGTCTCTATGACAATACAGTCGTCATTATGTACGGTGACCATTACGGCATTTCTGAAAACCACAATGAAGCGATGGAAAAAGTGACAGGACAAAAAATTGGAGATTATGAAAATGCGCAGCTTATGCGTGTACCGCTCTTTATCCATGTACCAGGCGTAAAAGGCGGACAGATTCATAAATACTCTGGTGAAGTCGATGTCGCACCAACCCTTCTACACCTGCTTGGCGATGATACGAAGAACTATTTAATGTCTGGTTCAGATATCTTATCGAAAAATTTCAAAGAGCTAGTGCCATTTAGAAATGGTGACTTCGTCTCTAAGGATTACACAAAAGTAGGCAATAACTATTACAGCAACAAAACAGGCGAGAAAATTGAGCCGACTGATAAGGCATCACAAGAAAATGAAACGGTGAAAAAGATGCTTGAGACATCTGATAAGATTGTCACCGAAGATTTACTCCGTTTCTACAAGCCTAAAGGCTTTACACCGATTGACCGCAATCAATATGACTATACAAAGAAAGTACAGGATGAAGAAGATTCCTCTTCCGCCAAAGATGAATCAAGCTCTTCATCAAAATAACTTTCTCATTTTAAGAACCAGCCGATCTCTGATCAGCTGGTTTTTTTCACGTTTGACCCCCATTTCACCGGGTATAGAAAGAAGAAGGAGGGATTTTATCATGAAGAAAACAACCGCTTTTGTCATGACTGCTTCACTCGCTACGTCCGCCTTCATTGGATTCAGCCCTGTAGTCTCAGCACACGCCATGAGCAAAACAGCAGTCGAGCAATCCGTTCCTCAAGGTCCGACAACCGCTTTAAACACCATTTATGAGCTGGCACATAAAGGACAAATGCCGTATTATGCAAAAGGCCTTAAAATTGGTGTTCAAACAAAGAAGGATGTCCATCATAAACTAGGAAATCCATATCCAGAAACAGCTCAAAGCAGCTTTGATTTGTATCATGCTGAAATGGGGAATCCGGGATTTGCTTTTCATTATGATGCAAAAGGCAAAATTGATGAAATCCGTTATTTCGGCACAAATGTAGAAAAAGAAACGAATATCGGCGGAATGACCCCTTCCCTATTAAAGAAACAACTTGGACAAGCGGATTCGGTCAGTACCATCCCACAGACAAAAGAAAAAAAATACGTGTATCGTACTGGAGATTATAAGCTGGAATTTATCGTCGGTCATGATCCAGATATCAGTCAGCAGAAGCTCACCGTCTTGCATATTAACTTGGTGACAGCTGATTCCTAAATAAAAAAGCATCCTGAGCAGAAGCTGAGGATGCTTTTTCTTTATGATGAAGCCACTTCTAAATGCGGCTTTCTTTTCATTGTTCGTTTCAAGACTGGACCTGCGACATAATCAAGTCCAAATTTTCCTGCATTTCCTTTCGCAGCCATGATGATGATGGCAATGAGAAGAAGAAGCGGGTTAACAGAGACAGTACCAGCTAGTAAGAAAGAGACATTCATCATGCTTCCGAAAAACGCTGCGGTTGTTGTGAATAATCCAACAATTAATCCTAGACCTACTAAAATTTCTCCCCACATGACCATGGCACTGAATAGTCCAGCATTCGGCAAAGCGACATTTTCTAAAAACCATACATAGAACGGATACACAAGGTTTCCATCTTTGACAACAGGTTCAGCTATCGCAAATTGTAAATATCCTGATGCATCGAATCCGCCTGTTAGTTTTCCTATACCAGATGTGAGCCAAGTCCACCCGATATAAAGTCTTGCTGCCAAAAGGATAACCGCTGCCCATACATTCGTTTGTAAGAATTTTGTAAACATGATGATGCCTCCCTTTAATTTATGTGAATTTTTTCACATTTTCTTTATGATCTTATTATACTACGTTAAAACTAATTTGTGATCTTTTTCACATATGTATTCACAAATTGTTCATGAATATCTAGTTGAGGTAACTTTTCCCTTGCTAAATCCGTCTTAGTCATTTCAGACAATGAAAAGAGGGTTCACTTTGTATGAAAACATTATTCCATTTTGCTTACTTACAGGCGGTATCATGTCTATTCCCCGTCATGATCTTTGCGGCGCTTGCCCTATCAAAGATGGTGACGATTCCGTTTCTACACCGGTATGACTTCATTCTACTGCTTTGCCTTCTTGCCCAGATGCTCATGCTGACGCTTCGACTGGAGACATTGAATGAATTGAAGGTGATCTGTCTATTTCACCTCATAGGTATTGGCTTAGAATTGTATAAAGTTCATATGGGTTCTTGGTCCTATCCTGAAGAGGCTTATACAAAGGTTTTTGAAGTTCCACTCTATAGCGGATTTATGTATGCAAGTGTAGCAAGCTATATTTATCAAGCACTGTCTCGGCTTCACGTACAGGTCCGTTCATGGCCTCATTCATTTCTTTCGATCGGGATCAGTTTGAGTATTTATCTCAATTTTTTTACGCATCACTGGTTCTATGATCTGAGATGGTGGCTGACGTTACTGCTTGTTGTCGTATTTCGAAAAACGTCCGTCTCGTTTCAGGTTGGTTCTTCTACTTTTCGAATGCCGCTTGTCGTTTCATTCTTGCTGATTGGTTTTTTTATTTGGATTGCCGAAAATGTCACCACCTTTTTAGGAGCATGGCAATATCCAAATCAACAGCACGCTTGGTCTCTCGTCCATCTTGGGAAAATTAGTTCTTGGTTTTTACTTGTTGTGATCAGTATTGTGCTCGTCATCGAACAACGCAAACAAAAAAGTGTACAGCCGATTTGACCCGGCTGTACGCTTTTTTTAATCTCGATCGACTTCCTTGCGAAGATCATCTGCGACAAATTCTACATTCGTTCCAATGATGATTTGTACGGAGTTTTTTCCTGAAGTCAGTACCCCTTTGGCACCTGCTTTTTTCAATGTGCCTTCATTTAATAAATGTGTATCTTCTACTGTTAAACGCAGGCGGGTGGCACAATGATCAATCGTCGTGATATTGTTTTTGCCGCCAAGTCCCTCTAGAAGCATACTTGCACCTTCTGTCTTCGTATCATCGGCTGCAATATCTTCAATTTCATCATCTTCTCTTCCTGGTGTTTTGAGCTTCAACAGTTTAATCAGGAAATAGAAAACAACAAAGTACAGAATGCCATAAAGCACGCCAACTCCAAGTAGCATGAGTGGTTTTTGTGCGATACCAAAGCTTAAAATGTAATCAATCGCTCCTGCTGAAAAGGTGAAGCCGCTATGAATCCCAATAATATTCACTATAAAGAGCGAAAGACCTGTCAGCACAGCATGGACACCATATAAGAGTGGAGATAAAAACATAAATGAGAATTCAATAGGTTCAGTGATTCCTGTAATAAATGATGTCAGCGCCATCCCAATCATCAAACCAGCGGTTGCTTTTCGCTTTTCAGGCTTTGCTGTCACAACCATGGCTAAACATGCCGCTGGCAGACCGAACATCATCACTGGGAAAAACCCAGTCATAAAGACACCTGCACTCGGATCTCCTTTAAAGAATCGTGCTAAATCCCCTGTTGCTCCGCTGAATTCCCCGAATTGAAACCAAAATAAATTGTTCAACACATGATGAAGTCCTAATGGAATGAGCAAGCGGTTAAAGAAACCAAATAACCCTGCACCCGTTGCACCAAGACTTAAAATCCATTCCCCTAATCCATTGATCCCACTTTGAATCGGAGGCCATACAAATCCGAAAATAGCTGCTAATAAAATGGTGAAAAGTGCAGTCATAATAGGCACAAGCCGTCTTCCGCTAAAGAAGCCTAAGTATTCGGGTAGTTTTTTATCCTTGAATCGATTGTACACATAACCTGCCAGTAGGCCGCATAAAATACCGCCAAATATCCCCATATTGTTCGTTGAATTAATCGATGTTGTACCAGCTGATAAAATAAAATAAGCAATCGCTCCTGATAATGCCGCTGCCCCGTTGCCATCCTTTGCAATACCGATCGCTATACCCATAGCAAAAATCAAAGCCAAGTTTTCAAAAATGGAATTTCCCGCCGCATGAATAAACGGGATATTAAATACATCCTCCCGCCCAATAGCCAAAATAATTCCTGCTGCTGGAAGCACAGCGATTGGAAGCATAAATGATTTGCCTAGCTTTTGAAGAAACTGAAACACCATTTGCTTTCTCCCCCTTTGTCATCATCATGACCAAACGTCCATGATGTTCATAAAAAATATATCATATACACATCTAGTTATCTATACCAATTTGTCCACATTCATTTGAATTCCGCTCTTTACTCTTTTGGCGTAAAATGTGGTAAGCTATTGAATAGAATGAAGTTATAGAAAGCGGGAATGAACAGTGATTGTCAAACATGATCATGAGTTAGAAGCCTTAAAAAAAGTCGGCCGAATTGTCGCTTTGGCAAGAGAAGAAATGAAAAGCCAAGCGAAACCAGGCATGTCCACAAAAGAACTAGATTTGATTGGGAAAAAAATATTAGAAGAACATGGGGCGAACTCAGCACCTGAAAAGGAATATGACTTCCCAGGAACGACTTGTATCAGCGTGAACGATGAAGTTGCTCACGGTATTCCAAGTGAAAAAACCATTTTACAAGAGGGCGACCTCATCAATATTGATATCTCAGCAGAGCTGGACGGCTATTATTCCGATACCGGTATTTCCTTCGTATTAGGTACAGGTGATGCTCGTCTTGAAGCATTATGCCAGTGTGCAGAGGATGCATTCCTCGAAGGATTAAAGCATGCAAAAGCTGGAAAAAGACAAAACCAAATTGGCCGTGCGGTTTACAATACAGCAAAAGAACAAGGATTTACTGTCATTAAAAACCTGACAGGACATGGTATTGGGAAAAGTCTCCATGAAGCACCTAACCATATTTTGAACTATTATGACCCATTCGATAATGCTTTGTTTAAGAATGGCACCGTGATCGCATTTGAACCTTTTATTTCAACAAATGCTGAATCGATTTATCAGGCTGATGACGGCTGGACATTTAAAACACCAGATAAAAGCCTAGTCGCACAGATTGAACATACCATTGTGATTACAAAAGACGAACCAATTATATTAACGAAGCTGTAAGCCTGCTGATCCCTTTCTTCTTTGAAGGGGATTTTTTCGTTTCCCTTTCACGAATCTGTCACGACTAAACAAAAATGCCTGTGGTAAAATAGGCAAAGATATGCGAAAGGGGTCTTATTTGATATGTGGTTCATCATCATCGGCGTTATCTTTTTGATTGAAAGTATTATCTTAACGGTTGTAGGTATTAAGAAAAAACAATCCATGATGACTTACCTTGGTATTGTCATCATGATTATGACGGTCGGCATGATCATCGTTACCCTCAACCCGCCAAATTCATAAATGATTATTTCCAGCATATACATGGATCATAGGAAGATAGAATCAGTTTTCATTTATTCATACCTGCACACTTTTCACGTCCTTTTTTGAGATGTTACAATGCAGGCAGTTTCAATTGAAAGGAGTTTTCTATCATGCATTATGGTAGCAAAGGCTGGTATGTCGAAGAATTAAAGAAGCTTGGTGTGACCAAGCATGAAGGAAGAAAGCTTCAAAGCTTAAAAACATATTTCCTTGCAAATCTTCTTGAGCAAAAGAAACCTAGCTCATAAACGCTGAAAGCCGTACATCTTATGCTGATGTACGGCTTTTTTTAAATGGGCTGAACTCGTTTTTCTAAAGATTTCCTCACGACATCTGCTAAGGCATCTACTTCAAGAACGGCTTTCAACCTCTCTGGACTTGTTTGACGATATTTGACCTCGTTCACTTCATGGACTGTAATGTGATGAGATGCTTTTTCTACTAATACAAGAGAAGCATCAGCAGGCACTAAGCCTTCTTTCAGCACCCGTAAATAAAAGCCGGTATACCCCGTTTGCTGCACTTCCTTTACAAGCTTCGTGTTGCCATGCTTAAAAGATAGTTTCACACACGGCTGTCTTGGCTGACTCACTTCAACAAGTGCTTCTCCAAGCTGAAATACATCGCCAATCCGCACTTCTGTTTCAACTAGTTGGTGCACGGTCACATTCTCACCGAAGGCAGCTTCCTGTAACGTAACCCCTAAAAATTGCTCGAAATAGGCATAGTGATCGTATGGAAAAACGCAGACGGCTTTATCATATCCTCCATGATGTACCAAATCACCTTGACCATCTCCATCAAAATTGACCTTACTCAAATAGACAGGCTCATGTATTCGCTTTTTGTTGATGGCTGTTTTGATTTCTTTTCCGTTTGCATAGGTCGTGATGGGTTGTCCTACTTGGATTCCTACTATGTCATATTTCTTCTGTCCCACGATGACCATCTCCTTTGATTGTCTCATGGCTATTATTTTACATTGTTCGACAATGAAATCATAGTCGGGTGCGTGAAGGTCAGTTACATGCTATGGTACGATGAGAAAAAAGGAGAGATGACATTGATTCATTATCATGCCATTGTCACAGGACGGGTGCAGGGAGTCGGTTTTCGCTATTTTGTACAAGGAGAAGCCGTCAAACGCGGGATGAAAGGCTGGGTACGCAACACAGATGAAGGACATGTCGAGTTAAAGGTCGAGGGGGAGCAGCAGGAAGTGGTTGATTTCTTAAAGACAGTCCGGAAAGGAAGCCCTTTTTCAAAGGTCACAGATATGCAGATGGAGCAGCTCCCTGTGTTCGCTCATTATCAGGATTTTCGCATCAAGGGATGAGCTTTCATCAAAAAAACCTAGCTTTCGCTAGGCTTTTTCTGTTCTATGATAGGGCTTTTCTTGATAAAAATAATTCGGCTTCACAATGGAATTGTCATAATGCTTGTGGAAGATGTGGGTCGCAGCTGGTGATACCGGTGGAATCAGCCAAGTCCAGTCCCCAGTGAGCTTACGCTCTGCCTTTTCTTCCTGCTTTTCGAACTGTTTGAATTGATGTGCTGCTGTATGGTGATCAACAATGGTCACCCCTGCTTCTCGATAAGAATGAAGAACCGCCACATTCAACTCAACAATGGCTTTGTCCTTCCAAAGCGACGCATTCTTTGTCGTGTCCAGTCCTAAAATCGAAGCGACTTTTTTCAGCATATTGTAGCGATTTTCATCGGCTAGGTTACGTGCGCCAATTTCTGTGCCCATATACCAGCCATTGAACGGCGCTGCATTGTAATGAATACCGCCAATCTCCAATTTCATATCAGCAATAATCGGAACGGCGTACCATTTCAGTCCTAAATCACGAAATCCTTCATATTCCGGATGGGTGATCTTGACTTCTTGGACGATTTCTTTCGGAAGCTCATACAGAACTGGCGGTTGATCCTTTAACTGAAACATGAGAGGCAGGATATCAAAATGCGTGCCTTCCCCTTTCCAGCCATGGGCTTCACACAGCTTAGTTAGTTCAAGAGAGGCCTCGTCGCCGATGATACCATACTCCGTCTCATAGCCTGCATAACGAACGAGCTGATGATTATAAATGATGACTTCCTTTTGCGAATCATTTTCTGGAGGAAAAATCGTAATGGATGGTTTGATTTTCCCATCATTTGTCGCATACTCAATATGATGAAAAAGTGCCTCTTTCACCTCTTCTTCTGTCTTCACATGACGACAGTCGTGAACATGCAGGGTTGACCAAAACAAACGACCAATGCAGCGGTTGCTGTTGCGCCATGCCATTTTCGCTCCGTGCGCCAATTCCTCTTGTGTATGAGTATACGTCCCTTTAGAGTCAATTTCTTGTTTTATTTCATGCAGTCGTGCTGCTTTCTCTTCATTTGACTTGCCCAATTCTTCATAGCATACAGAAATAAAAGCTTCTGCTTCATTCCACAACGCTTCTTGATTACTCAAACATACTCGCCTCACTTTAATACGAATATATCCATTGTAGCGGTTTCTATTTATAAATTCACTAGTTTCAAACCATTTTTTATCATATCATCCGACCATTGTCCTTAGAGCGCAGATGAATCAATCCGTTTAAGGGTTTGCTCAAGCCAGCGGACATAGCCTTTTTCTCTTTCAATTGCCCTTGTCAGCACTAAATAATGCCCAAATTGCGCTGATTGAAGCGATTCAGCACCCGGATCTTCCTCTGTTAACGCGTGCAGCTTCTGCTTTAGCATGTCTACTTTCTTCGTGCGCTCTAGCAGTTGATGTGTAAACAGGTCAGCCGCTTCCTTTTTGTCCATAGAGGAGATGAAAAATGTTTTGAGCATGAATTCATCCTTCGTTGTTTCTGGGATCGGGTCTTTTGTCCTTAACCATTGATGCAATGCTGCTTGTCCTGCCTCTGTGATTTGATAGACCTTTTTCTCCAGCTTCTTCCCTTGTATACGAACATCAAATTCAATAAACCCTTCTTCTGTGAGCCGTTTCAGTTCAGGGTAAATTTGGCTATGTTTCGCACTCCAAAACTGTCCAAGGGAATCCTTAAAATGTTTGGTGATATCGTATCCAGTCAGCTCACATTGATCTAGTAAGCCAAGAATGGCATATTTCAAAACTCTCATGATGTGCCTCCAACGCTTATTCTTTGACAATAGTATACCATAGACTTTAAAATAAACATGTAAATCACGACATGTTTGAAACAACATCATTCTAATGAAAGAAGGAATAAACATGGATCAATTCGTTGGACTTCATATGATTTATACGTATGAAAATGGCTGGGAATATGAGATTTACATTAAAAACGATCACACCATTGATTATCGCATTCATAGCGGAATGGTTGGGGGCCGCTGGGTCCGTGATCAAGAAGTAAACATTGTAAAGCTGACAAAAGGCGTTTACAAAGTTTCTTGGACAGAACCAACTGGGACAGACGTCTCTCTGAACTTTATGCCTGAAGAAAAACGCATGCATGGCGTTATCTTCTTTCCAAAATGGGTGCATGAACGTCCAGATATCACCGTTTGCTATCAAAATGACTACATCGATCTTATGAAAGAATCTCGTGAAAAGTACGAAACATATCCAAAATATGTTGTTCCAGAATTTGCGGACATTACGTATATTCATCATGCAGGTGTAAATGACGAAACCATTATCGCCGAAGCACCATATGAAGGCTTGACTGATGAAATAAGAGCCGGACGAAAATAAAAAAGCAGCACGCACTGTGCCGCTTCTAAATTGTAGACAAAGGGCTAAAATCATTTTAGCTCTTTTTTATTTAATGCCTAACGTCCTTTTAGATAGCAAGAACCGGTACACCGGCAGTTCATCGCCTACTTTTGAAGCAATCAATCCAGATGACATATAGCTATCTTGTGATTCTGGCTCAAGGGCAAGTGACAACAAATTCGTTTGTGGCTGCGCCGTGACATATACCTTTGTCCCTTTTGGTAGCTGACGTTTCTTTTGGGTGAGTTCTGTTTCAAGCTGAATATCTGTTTTGCTCTTTTCGTCTCGTTTTGTTACTTGATAGGCTTGTACCGGTACTTTAACACTGGCAGGCAATGTGACACTTTTTAACCCTAAGGTTTGAAGCTTCCGTTCTACCCCTTCATGTCCAGGTAAAACAAGATAAGCTGTCGGTCGTTCTCTCGACATGACAGGAACAGCATCGCTCGCACTGTGAAAACGTACAGGGACATTGATAGTCTGTCCTTTTTCAATATCTACCATTTCAAGCGAATCATCCACAGGCGCTTTGAAATCATCTTGAATGACTACTTGGTCGTCATCATTCGATTGGAGACCTTTTTTCACCAGCTTCAAACGCTCCGTCACCATTTGCTGCTTCACCTGCTTTGCATGTTTCACCGTTGTTTCAATGATTTTTTCATGAGTGGTGACTTGCGCTGCGACGCGGCGGGTAAAGTCCTCTCTTCCAATTCCAATTCCTCTGCTTTCTACAAGAAAGGATAGTGCTGGCGAGAGTGCCAGAGCATTTCGACCAATTCGTGCATCCGTTCCGCCTTCATAGAGATCGATCTTTCCATCTTTTCCTTTTGTGCTTGTATAATATAAATCATTTGAAAATCCTTGATTTGTCAGCGTTTCACGGACACCGCTCACGTATAATTCATTTGACGTAAGCCGGATGCTTTCTGGAATATTCAAGTTCTTCCCTGATAAGATCAATAAATCGTGATATTTGAGGGCACCCGCTGAGCCGATATCATCAAACTGCTTTTGTCCTACATCGTATTCATGGGCATCAATGACTACTTCTGGTGCATACCGATTAAATTCTTGATGCAAGGCTGTCAGCTCTGGAGATTCTAATGACATATGATCACGGTTCCCATCCATTCCGTTTGCAAGCCTGCGGTCAAACGCATAAGAACCGTCAGGATTAATTCTCGGAACAATGATGATATTGACATGATTCAGTATACGCTCTCCTTGTTCACCTGCTAATCGTTTTGCGATGACGAGAGCCGACTCACCGGAGGCTGGTTCATTTCCATGTATTTGTGCTTGAAGCCAGATCGTTGGCTTTTTTGAAAGTGGAGAAATATGACGATCCTTTGTAAAGTAGAGGGCTGGAATGGACCGTCCTTCAATGGATGTTCCAATCTGTTTCTGCGTAGCATAAGGACTTTTGCGGACAATGTCACGTAAGAATTGTTGAAGCTCTTCTTGCGTGGTGAAGGCTTCTCCTTTTTTCTGAAATGCGGGGGTATCAAACGTCTCGTCAGGCTCAGGATAGAGCTTCTTCACTGAGGCTGGCTGTTCATAACTTTTTCCATAATAAGGGGTATCTGCATGAGCTGAAGCTGGACTCACCATCGACAAACTTCCTGCTATGAGACATACTGCAGCAAAAAGAATCGTGCCTTTTCGGTTGGACATGCTATCCTCTCCCTTCGTTGATTTGCATTATAAAGAAAAAAACAGAAAAAGTGTCAGTATTTTTCAAAAATATATCTTTTGGAGGAACAGATATGCTTTTTGTATAGGGCAAATGAATCGAGCCTGCTCGGCAATATGACCTAAAAAAGTGCCTGCTCAGGAGCAGACACTCTTTTATTTACCAAATGGAGATGGCCCCAATGAGTACCGACATGACCGTCATGGCGACAACTGCAAGCACAGCCCATTTCATCCCAAACTTTTGATGCTGATCCAGTGATACACCAACAAGTCCAACAAGTAAATGAGTGGATGGTACAAGTGGGCTTAACATATGAATCGGCTGGCCAATAATAGAGGCTCTCGCGATTTCAATTGTATCAACACCGTATGCTGCCGCTGTTTCTGATAGGATCGGCAGGACCCCGTAAAAATATGCATCATTCGGCATAAAGAACGTAAATATCCCGCTCGTAAGCGCCACAATAACTGGTATAAAGCCGCCAAGCTGCTCTGGAATGGCAGATACAATCGAAATCGCCATCTCATCAACCATTTTCGTGCCAGTTAAGATGCCTGTAAAAACCCCTGCCGCAAAGATCATAGAAGAAATCGCTAAGACATTGGTTGAGTGAGCCGCAATCCGCTCACGCTGCTGTTCAAGGTTCGGATAGTTCACGATAATTGCTACACAGAAAGCAAGAACAAATAGGACTGTTAAGCTGACTTTTCCTGAGACGAGAAGGAGCACCAATAACAACGTAAGCGTTAGGTTAAACCACCAAAGTTTCGGTCGCTTGATGTCATCCTGTAGTGCCGCTGCCATTTCATTTGCATGTATCGGCTGTTCGAGTTCAATGACACCAAGACGCTTTCTTTCAGACTTCCCAAGAAAGTATGCCACCACAATCATGCTCAAAACCCCTGCACCAATGACTGGAATCATCGGGCCAAATAAAAGTGATGGATCCACGCCAAGTGCACTTGCCGCTCTAGGTGTGGCTCCTCCCCATGGAATCGTATTCATAATCCCCATGCCGACTCCGGCAATCCCCGCTAAAATAATCGGACGGATGCCAAGCAGCGTAAATAATGGAAGCATCGCTGTTGTTGTAATCATGTATGTTGTTGTCCCGTCTCCATCAAGTGCAACAAGCATGGTCAGGACAGCTGTTCCGACGACAATTTTTAAAGGATCGCCTTTGACAATGTTTAAAATTTTCGCCACCATCGGATCAAATAGACCAGCATCAATCATTATGCCAAAGTATAAAATCGCAAACATGATCATGACCGCTGTCGGTGCGACTTGTTGTACACCTTTGACAATCATGTCAGAAATTTCTGTAAAATGAAAACCTGCAATAAGAGCAAATGCAATTGGTGTTAATACCAATGCCGTTAAAACAGACATACGTTTCGTCATAATCAAAACCATAAATACAACCATCATAAGAAATCCTAAGATTGCTAGCACTTTGTTCACCCCTTATGTTGTATACGCTTTCATTAAATGTTGATATCCCATTTCCAACCCTTTCTGTCATGATATCTGACGCCTGAATTGAAGTAAATATTATGAATTTTAATTCTTTTTCGAGCAATAAATGCTTTTTGTTCATTTTGTTCAAACCTTGATTTTAATGGATTCCATGAAAAAAAGCGGTCTCACTCGACCGCTTGTTCTCCTTGGATAAACTGCTCATATCGTCTTAATTGATCTTCCATAAAGATCTTTGCTTCTTTGCTGTTCATATAACGACTTGCCCAGCCCTTTTGCTTTAATTGCTTTTTCCACGACTTCGTTTGTGTCATTTTTTGAAGAAGCTGATCCCATTCACGTATGTCTTTTTGACTCATTTGTTTTGGGCCCATCACACCACGCCAATGAGAGAAAATGAGTGGGATGCCTTGCTCTTTCCAAGTCGGCACATCTTCAAATCCAGCTAAACGCTTGTTCGTCGTGGTTGCCACAAGCTTTAGCCTTTTCTTTTCATAGTCATGACGAACCTCTGTAATCGTGGTCGTTGCTGCATCGACTTCATGATCAATGAGCGCTTGGAATAAATCATCCGCACTGTCAAATTTCAAAAATTGAATGCGATATGGATCAATTCCTGCCATTTCTGCCGCACGTGCGAACGAGATTTGATCATCATTACCGAAATCTGGGGCAAATCCAATTTTTAAGGAATCTGGTTTCTTCTTTAGTGTGTTTAATAACTCCTTCCCGTTTGAAAAGGGCGAATCGTCTGGGACTGCGACGACCTGCCACTCTTCTGCCAAAATGGCGAGCGGTGTGACATCGTTCATTGTCATATTACTGCTACCAAGCAAATTACGGCTTAACAATAAACTTGAATTTAAACTAATATAGTTGGTTTCTCGCTCTAGCATATATGTCCATCCTTTATCCACCGTCCCGCCTCTTTGATAAAGAATATTCACCGACTGCTTCACCAGCTTTTCTTTCTCAAGCACTGATTTCATCACTTGAGCTGTTTGGTCAAAGCCGCCATCAGGAACACCAGACACCACAATATATAATGGGCTGTGCTCAAGGAAAGAGTCGCCTCCCTTTTTTTCATTAAAGGTGAGCGGCATACAAAGACATATGATGATCACGATAAGGCATATTGCTTTTTTCATCTTTTAAGACTCCGCTTGCTTTTTGGCAGGATAATATTTTCGCTCTGGTCTGCCAATGATTCCATACGCAAGTTCTGCCCGGCATTCTCCAGTTGTCACTAGATACTCCACGTACCGCCTCGCTGTTGTGCGTGATGCCCCCATTTTTTCTCCGAGTTCTTCTGCTGTAATTCCATTATTCTCTGATGCCATCAACGTTTTCACCTTGTCCAAGGTCAGCGAATTGATCCCTGTAGGAAGGTCTCTTTCATCCTTTTCCTTTGGCTCTTCTTCCATCTGTCCAAAAAACAAATCAATCATCGTTTGATTGACTTCATCCTTGGAATTGATGATGTCTTTCTTCTCTTTATATTCCGTTAATACTTGCGCAAACTTTTGTGCAGTCACTGGTTTGATTAAATAATGAACCACTCCGTATTGAAGGGCATCTCTTAACAGTGTCGTTTCCGTCGCCGCTGTGATAATCATCACATCTACTTCTGGATAGCGTTCTCTTAAAAGCGGCAACAGGTTTGTGCCGAGCTCATCGGGCATATACACATCAAGCAAGATGAGGTCGACTTGTTCCTGTTGAAGCGCCTCCCACATATCTTTTGCACTCTTTGCCTTTCCGGCGACTTGAAATCCTTCTATTTGTTGTATATAAGATGCATGAATGGCTGCGATTCGAAAATCATCCTCCGCAATGAGTACCTTCATCACCATTTATTCCCCCTTTGTGCCTTTCGGTATGTATACAGTGAAGATGGCACCGCCTTCTTTTTGGTTCGTCACTTCAATCCAGCCCCCAAGTTCATCCAGCACTTCTTTCACATTCGCTAGTCCGTAGCCTCGTCCTTCCCCCTTTGACGAATGTCCCCGTGTGAAAATATGTGAAAGTTCTTCCTCGCCTACTCCATCACCTGAATCAGATACTTCTATGATAATATCAAATCCAATATCTGTGATGAACAAGCTGACTTCGCGCGTCTCCTTATTTAGTACGGCCTCAAAGGCGTTATCTACCAGATTACCAATGATGGTAATAAAGTGAGATAGACTTAAATGTGCTGGAAGCGGCTCCAATGAACTATTTTCGTCGATGTGGAAATGTACCTTCTTCTCAGAGGCTTTCCCTATCTTGCCAAGTAGAATGGCTTGTATTTTAGGAGATCGTATTTGCTTCATCAGTAAATCGTGCTGACGGTTTTGCAGCGTATATTCTTCTTTTATTAAGTCAATGGCTTCATCCACTTGCTTCAGCTCAAGCAAACCTAAAATGGCGTACAGCTTATTTGAGAATTCGTGCGTTTGTGCCCTCAGGTCTTCTGAATATTGGCTGACTTCCGTCAATGTATCCAGCAGCTTCGTCAGCTCTGTTTTCTCCCTGAAGCTCACAATCCCTCCAAAGACACGGTTGTCTTGCACCACTTTTTTCACATTTAAGACATAGGTTTTATTATTTACGACGGTTTCGATATTCGGTTCAATCGTCTCTTCCTTTAAATAGAAAAGGAGATTGGCTTTTGGCAAGACTTGATCAATATGAAGCGGCAGCTCGGATGAAACGCGAAGCATCTGTTCAGCAGATGTATTCATCATCGTCATTGCGCCTTTCTGGTCAAATGCAATAATCCCTTCTTTTATCGCAAGCAGCATCGCTTCTCTTTCTCGAAATAATGAAGCAATTTCATGCGGTTCAAGTCCTAATGTATCTTTACGAATACTTCTTGTTAAAAAAATCGCTCCGAATATACCTGGCAAGAGGACAAGTAGAGCAATATAGCTAAGCTTGAATAGTTGATGGGCTGTCGCTTGATCGATTTCCTTTTTTAAAAATTCGACGGTGACTGTGCCAATAATTTCTTCATGCTTGCCTGTTTCTTTCATGATCGGGGCACTGCCTCTGACAACGGTTTCACCATTAGAATCACCCGCTGATATGGAGGTTCCCCCAAATAGCAGGGTACTTCTCCCCCTAAATACACTGATGGTTTTTCCTACATTCTCATGGTTCGTATGAAAAAGGACCTTCCCCTTTTGATTGGTAATGAAGATGGCATGTGCTTTGACTTGATCTTTCATTTGCTCAAGCACTGCCTGTTCCTCGTCCTGAGACACGGATGAGGTAGCCACCGATGTTTTAATGGGCGGCATATATGAGATTGTTCTAGCGGTTTGAACCGCGAGCTGTTCAGCTTGTCGCTGCCTTTCTGACGTCTGTAGAAAACCAAAGCAAATGGTCAATAACGCAATGACAACAAGCAAAAGCCCGATAATTAACCCTAAGATTTTCGTTTGCAAAGTGACTTTCCTTTTGCCCATCCTCACCGCTACAACCCCTAATTCAACTAAATTCATCAACTAGACTCTAAGAAAATCATATCATTTTTTCTCACTAAGTTAAGAGAAAATTCATTCAAAACAAAAAAGGACGACTCATGATTGAGTCATCCGAATGTGTTCATTACGTGATTGATAAACCAGCACTCGCATAGCCTGCTACAGTATTCAGTAAAGATAGACCTGTAGCTGTTGCAGAGAAGACAACGAGCAATCTTGTTTCAGGTGTGACTGGTACATTTAAACCAGTCGCAATACCATTTGCAATAGCACCCAGTGTTAAAACTCCGGTTAAAGCTGGGGCTAATGTGACACTCGCTACTTGTGTGAAACTGTTATTTGGTGTCGGTGAAGCGAATAGACTAGCCGTTACGGTAATACTCGTGCCGATCAAAGAAAGAGCTGCTGTTGTACTGAAATAGCCGGCAAATGACGTAATCGTTCCAGCTCTCGGAACTGAGAATGCCATGTTGATTAAAGTGCCTGCAGCGCCTGTTAAATCAATGATTCCGCCTAAAATACTGACACCTGTCGCTGAGTTACCAAATCCGATCAAGCTAGATGTTCCAACGAGACCGCCCGCAACTGTCGTCAAGACAGCAGGTGTACCTGAAGCAAATGGAATGATCGCACTCGATCCTGTCACACCTGTTGGACCTGTAGCTCCCGTGGCTCCTGTACCTGTGACGCCGGTTGCACCGGTGACGCCGGTTGCTCCCGTGGCTCCTGTTAAACCTGTGGCGCCAGTCACTCCGGTCGCTCCCGTGGTGCCGGTTAAACCTGTAGCGCCAGTCACTCCGGTCGCTCCCGTGGCGCCGGTTAAACCTGTGGCGCCGGTGACTCCAGTAGCTCCCGTGGCTCCTGTACCACCCGTTACACCGGTTGCTCCGGTTGCTCCGGTGACTCCTGTGACACCGGTCGCACCTGTATCTCCGGTTGCACCGGTCGCTCCTGTACCCGTGGCTCCCGTAGCTCCTGTATCACCCGTTACACCGGTTGCTCCGGTGGCTCCGGTGACTCCTGTATCTCCGGTTACCCCTGTGGCACCAGTGACGCCGGTTGCTCCGGTCACACCTGCGGCTGCCAACAACGTATAGTCTGGTGACGTATCTGGTGTACCTGTTGGTGGTACTGTATTCACAACATAGGTTCCACCTTCATATGTCACCACTTGACCTACTGGATAGGTTGGAGCTGTTGCTGCATCAAATGCCACAATACCAGTTAACCCTACGCCGGTTACTCCGGTTGCACCAGTATCTCCCGTTACACCGGTTGCTCCGGTGGCTCCGGTGACTCCTGTAGCACCTGTATCTCCTGTGGCACCAGTTACTCCTGTACCCGTGGCTCCGGTGGCGCCTGTATCACCCGTTATCCCTGTTGCACCTGTTACTCCGGTGACTCCCGTGGCGCCTGTATCACCCGTTATCCCTGTTGCACCTGTTACTCCGGTGACTCCCGTGGCGCCTGTATCTCCGGTTGCACCAGTCACTCCTGTACCTGTTGCTCCGGTGGCTCCTGTATCACCCGTTACACCAGTTGCTCCTGTTACTCCTGTGGCTCCTGTAACACCTGCGGCTGCCAATAACGTATAGTCTGGTGACGTATCTGGTGTACCTGTTGGCGGTGCTGTATTCACAACATAGGTTCCACCATCAAATGTCACCACTTGACCTACTGGATAGGTTGGAGCTGCTGCTGGATCAAATGCCACAATGCCGGTTAACCCTACGCCGGTGGCTCCTGTAACGCCAGTTTCTCCTGTTGCACCGGTTGCTCCTGTTCCCGTGACTCCCGTAGCTCCTGTATCACCCGTTACACCAGTTGCTCCGGTCGCTCCTGTGACTCCTGTTGCACCAGTTTCCCCTGTTGGACCAGTCACTCCTGTTCCCGTGACTCCCGTAGCTCCTGTATCACCCGTTACACCAGTTGCTCCGGTCGCTCCTGTGACTCCTGTTGCTCCTGTATCACCCGTTACTCCGGTCGCTCCTGTCACACCTGCGGCTGCCAATAACGTATAGTCTGGTGACGTATCTGGTGTACCTGTTGGCGGTGCTGTATTCACAACATAGGTTCCACCATCAAATGTCACCACTTGACCTACTGGATAGGTTGGAGCTGCTGCTGGATCAAATGCCACAATGCCGGTTAACCCTACGCCGGTGGCTCCTGTTATTCCTGTTGCTCCCGTATCACCCGTTACACCAGTTGCTCCGGTGGCTCCTGTAACGCCAGTTGCGCCAGTCTCGCCCGTTACACCAGTTGCACCCGTTCCAGTGGCGCCGGTTGGACCAATTTCTCCTGTTGGTCCTGTAACGCCGGTTGCACCAGTTTCTCCTGTTGCTCCTGTTGCCCCCGTTCCAGTAGCACCGGTTGGACCGATTTCTCCCGTTGGTCCTGTGACGCCGGTTGCGCCAGTTTCTCCTGTTGCACCGGTTGCCCCCGTTCCAGTGGCACCGGTTGGACCGATTTCTCCCGTTGGTCCTGTGACGCCAGTTGCGCCAGTTTCTCCTGTTGCACCGGTTGCACCCGTTCCAGTGGCGCCCGTCACTCCTGTCGCACCGGCAGCGGCTAGAAGTGTATAATCTGGAGATGTATCAGGTGTTCCCGTTGGTGATGCTGTGTTTGCAAGATACGTTCCACCTTCATATGTCACCACTTGACCCAATGGATATCCTGGTGCCGCTGCCGCATCAAACGGAACGACTCCAGTTAGACCTACACCAGTGGCTCCCGTTGCACCCGTCGGACCTGGATCTCCTGTGACACCTGTTGGTCCTGTACCTGTTGCGCCCGCAGCTGCTAAAAGCGTATAATCCGGCGATGTATCAGGCGTACCTGTTGGCGGTGCTGAATTTACCACATACGTACTGCCATCATATGTCACCACTTGACCTACTGGATACGCCAAAGCTAATGCTGGATCAAATGCTACAATCCCCGTTAACCCTACGCCTGTTGGACCGATTGGACCTGCTGGACCCGCTGGACCTACTGCACCCGCCGGACCTGCTGGGCCTCTTCTTCCTCTCCCGCCTGGCGGACCTTGAATCACACAAACACAAGGATCTTTTCCGCAGCAAGGATTTTTCACTGGTTTTCCTGGCTTACTTGGTCTTCCTTTCTTACAACTATCACATTCCCAGCCATCATCCTTATACGCATCATACCAGCTTCCTTTTTGGTAGTGGTCTGTCGAATGAGTTGGATATGTCTTTCCGCATTGTCTACATCTTCTCATAGAATCACCCCCATCCATCGTATTCATCATCCCTAGGAAAGGTGTATGTACATTTTTATTTTTATTAGAAATATTGAAAAGACCTTGCGCTCGATGCACAAGGCCTGCTATTTATTGAAATTTCAATGTCATTTTAAAATCTTTTCCTATCATACTATATTCAACATCTGCTGGATGGATCGCCTCTTTTAGTTTTTTCACCCCATCTCCTTCAAAAAAAGTAGGTGCATTCCTGCCTCCGATTAATAAAGGTGCCATATAGATAACAGCTTCGTTCACAAGGGATGCTTCTAAAAATGACGCACTCACACTACCTCCAGCCTCTACAAGAACTGACATGACAGAACGTTCCTTCAGCATTCTTAACACGTCGTGAATATCTGTCCGCTGCTCTCCGCTTGTGATATAGACTTGATACCCTTTTTCTATCAGCTGGCCATACCTTTTCTGATCATACATACGCGAGGTACAAATAATGGTTTCCGCCCTACCATCTGTTAAACATTTCGCATGAAGCGGAATCCTTAATGTGGAATCTAAAATAACACGAATGGGCTGGGTTATGATTGAATCTTTCACAATTAGACCTGCATCATCTTGAATAATCGTTTCGACACCTGTTATCACAGCATCTGCTTCTTGGCGCAATTGCTGCACTTCTTTTCTTGCTTCTGTTCCTGTGATCCATTTGCTTTCAAGATCAGCTGTCGCAATTTTCCCGTCTAATGAAATGGCTGATTTTAAGATGACGTAGGGAAGGTCTGATTGAATGAAATGAAAAAATGACACGTTTAAGCGGTCTGCCTCCTGTTTACATATTCCTTCATCTACTTCGATCCCGGCTTGTTTCAACAAGGTCATTCCCTTGCCTGCTACAAGCGGATTCGGGTCTTTCGTCGCAATGACTACTCGTTTCACACCACTTTTGATAATCGCTTCTGTGCAAGGACCCGTTTTCCCATAATGTGAACAAGGTTCGAGCGTTACATACAGATGAGCTCCCTTCGCCTTTTCTCCTGCCATTTGCAACGCATGAATTTCAGCATGAGGTTCGCCCGCCTTCATGTGAGCACCCATTCCAACAATTTCACCTTGCTGTACAATGACTGCACCGACAAGCGGGTTTGGAGAGGTTTGTCCTTTCATTGCCTTTGCATTGGCAATCGCCAGTTCCATATAAAACACATCGTCTTTCATGTGAGTCTCCTTTCTTCTCTTTCAAGGGAAAGAACTCCTTCAGGAAATGAAGGAGTTCTATTCTCATATTTTTTCCATCCGTTTCTTTTCAGAACGATCATAGTAAGGCAAGGAATAAAAAAGTTTATATGATGCTCGTTGTTTACAAAAACAGCATTTGCGACATTCATATTTATTAATGAGGAGCACATGCGGGCAATTGAGTACCGTCAGGCCTTTTTTCATATGTTCCTTGCAAACACTTATCATGAGAATCCCCCGCTTACATTCTTTTTCTTAATGAGAGATTACTTCTTTTGGAAATTGTTCAAATAAGCGCAGCACTTCGGTATACGTGCCATCTTCTCGAATATGATAAATCCCACCATCATAGGAGCTTGCGTATACATCATTGCCTAATTGTCTAATGGCACTTATCCCATTCTTGGCAATTCTAATTGGACCGGTATTGACCCCAAGCTCTGGATTCCACACTACGACATAGCCCCAATAATCTCCGCTCACAATATAACCAGAGTCTGTGACAGAAACCGATTTAATCGAATACTGGTGTTCATTATGCTGGTCTAAAATTCTCCCTGTATGCAAATCAAACAATCTCACATTCTTGTCACGGCTGACAATAGCAATACGGTCTCTTTTGCTATCAATGAATACGTCATTTAACAGCTCTGTCGCCCCGATATATTTCGCTTTTAAAGACAAGCTCTTCTTATCTAACAGACAGATGGTTCCTTCTACCGCAGCTGTGATGATATGATCTCCTTCTACTTTTAATGCTTTCACAGCACAATCGTGTGCTTTTGACCGGCCCATTTCCTTTAAATGCTCTGTCGAAATGACATGGACATAACCGCCGTAAGTTCCAATATAAAATTGCCTGTCCTCCTCGTGGAAATACACACTGTTGACCGGCCCTGTATTGAGATCAAATGAAACCATTTGCTTTAATGATTCATGAACAATATGCAACTGACTTGCATGATCTCCCCACGCATAATAGCTTCCATCTCGTGCGACAGCCACTCCATTTGTTAAAACGCCTGTCGATTTAGCAATTTCAATCCCGTTCTTTCTGAATTTTCCATCATCCGATGCTGTGATGATATCTCCCGCATCAGTCAGCGCAATATCATTAATAGATGGTGTCGCCATTTCGATCTCATCTGATACCACTTTTCCCTGTTCAATAGACCATTCACAATACGTTTTTCCAAAGCTGGCTCCTAGGATGGATTTCTCATCTTCCGTCCAGACAAGCGAGCGCTCCCACTGATATTTATGAGGTAGCAGCGTATCGACTAAATCCCCTGTTTCGTAATTCCACAGTTTAATTAAATGGTCATATCCCGCTGTCAGCAAGTAATTGCCACTTGGAGAAAAGTTCACCCGCTTGACGCCCTGTAAATGAGCTTTGATGATTTTTTTCTCCTGTAACGTCACCGCATCATAAATAATGACGGTGCCATCGTCTCTGCCAAGAGCAAACACTTCTTTTTGATTGCTTCCGCTGATTGTGTCCAGCTCATAATCAAACGGACCAATTTCCCCTACAATTTCTCCTGTATCATACAGCCACACAAGAACATAGCCATCATCACCTGTTGTATAAGCTTTATCGCCATGTATCCATACCGCTAATACATCTTTGCTATGTCCATGGAATTCTCTTAGGATAGCTCCTGTTTCGATATCCCAGACTAAGCATCGTCTATCTCTGGACACCGAGACTAGCAACGTATCCTGCTTCGCAAAAGCAACGGCTTCTACATCATCCGCATGACCAAACAAGGTGCGAATGTGGGTATGTGTGCCTGTATCATACAATTGAATGGTGTAGTCTGACGAAGCACTAGCTAAGTACTTTCCATTTTCAGAAAGAGATAAAGAGTTAATGATATGCTCGTGACTTCCAATAAACGTCCCTTCTCCTGTCGCCCGGTTCCACTGATAAATACAGCGGTCATAGCCGCCAGTGTAAACAATTTGATCCTGCTGAGTTGATAAAACAGATGTAATTGGTCCTCTATGCATAGTTTTACACTCCCACCTTTATATGTTGTTTTTGACGAGTCATTATGCGAAAGCCAGTAAATCGAAAAACGGGATCTGGATGCTTTCCGTGTCTTCTGGCGACTCTGCATAAATCCCCGCCTCTTGCAAAGGAGCCGCCTTTTAAAATGTAGTAATCACTGCCTAGCGTCTCCGTTAAATCATCTACAACCTCAATGCCGCCTTCGTACACATGATATTTGGTGTTGACCCATTCCTCGATGTTGCCCCCCATATCATAAAGTCCGAATAAGGATCTTCCCTTTTCGTAATGGCGAACAGGCGTCGTTTTTTCGATATTTGATTCGTACGTATTACAGTAAGAAGGGTCAAACTCATCTCCCCAAGGATATTGATTTCTCGTGTTACCCCGTGCAGCATATTCCCATTCTTCTTCCGTAGGAATCGACACGTCTATCCCGAGTTTCCCGCTCAGCCACTGGCAGAATGAGAAGGCTTCCTCGATCTCCATGCCCCACGCCGGATGATCTTTCCCTCCACCGAGTTCTTGATCCGTTAAGCTCTCCGGGTATGATTGGCCTGTTTCATCACAATAGCTTTGATACCATTCATTGGTGACAACCGTATCTGAAATGAAAAATTCATTGATATACGGCTGATAGGATGGAAATTCTTTGTACAGCCATTTTTGAAATTTTTTCTCACGTCCGTAAGTTGGATTGAGAAGCTTGTCCTTCCAGAATTCTGATGCCTTTTTCATATCTTCTTCATTACTTCCGATTGTTGCATAGCCGCTTGGGATTTGAATCCAATTGATTTCAGGTTTCACGCTTTTCTCCCGCCTTCTTTAAAGTAAACTCATCTACTGATTAATTAATTTTTTCTCATCGACCATATGCCCTGAGGCTGCTTTTGCTTTTAAATAGGCTTCATTATAGAGAGAGGCTTCGACCGTATGATCAAACCGCAAAACAGGCAGACCGTAGGCAGCAATAGAGTCGACTTTATCTGGATTGTTCGTTAGGAGATGCATTGGTTTCCCTTTGTTTAAATAGTGCAGAACAGCCGCTGCCTCTTCGTAATGCCGGTCGTCATCTCCGCATCCAATCAGGCGGTTGGCTTCAAACGTATCCAGCTGCATTTCCTGTAATTTATACGTCAATGCTTTCGCCATCAGCCCAATTGACCGCCCTTCTTGATTGGCCATATAGACGAGCATGCCTTTTCCATAATCGGTGATTTTCTTCAGCGATAACGCAAGCTGTGGACCGCAGTCACATTTCAATGACCCAAACACATCCCCTGTTTGGCAGACACTATGAATTCGCACAAGCGGTGGCATTTCATTTTCAAAGTCGCCAAATAAGAGACAAGAGGAAAAGGTTTGCTGCGCGGTACTCATTTTGACAATAGATTCGATCGTTGGTTTTGTCTCTCCTTCAACAGGTGCGAAGGCATACCACTTAAATGGCACTTCTTCATGTTGAATAGAGATTGGCAGATTCACTGGCCCCACGAGCAAATAGTTTTTTTCTTGAAAGGTAAAATGATGAATCATTGATTGTAATTCATCTACAAACTTATTCATTTGTCTCCCCCCTAATCATCGCTGCACCCAAATCGACTCAGGTAGCGCAGTGATGGTGATGAATATGTGTCCGCACTCATAGCTTAAAAGAACATGGGTGTGCGTTTTCTCTCATCGTTCAGACATTGATTCCACCTATTCTAGCGATATGTCAATCTAGGTTTTTTCCAGTACAAAGGAGCAGAAATCTGGTTCATCACGCCTTTCTCTTGCATGATGCGCATATGTTCTTTCTTACAACGAACACCTCTGCTTCGTAAGATTGTTCACCTTTGTACTAGATTTTGACGGCAATGACATGGTGCTGGCTTATACCGGCTTTTGCTTTTAATGGTGTAATCGATACAAGCTCCAGACCCGATGAACAAATTCTTTCTCCAAGCTGAGAATCTGAAAATGAAAAATGGAAACGGCCATCTTCTCCGATTAACCCTGTTTTCCACTCTTCTCCCCATACAACAAGTGAGAAGACTCCGCCTTCTTGAAGCAAAGAGGACACCTGTTTTAAATAACGCTCATGATCATCAGGATGCTGGTGATGAAAGCAGCCATGATCTAAAATTAAATCAAACTGCATTTCTCGCCCCTGCTCCATCGACCATGACATAAAATCTTGATGAACAAAATGAACAGGGACCGTTTCTCTTTTCTGTAATCCTTCCCACTCCTCATGCTCATACAGGTCGATGCCGACATATTCGGAAAGTCCACTTAAATGTTCAAGTGCTCGGCCGTTCCCGCATCCGATATCGAGTACAGAAGCAAGTGCATTCTTTTCCCTTGAACGCCAAGCTTTTAATGACATTACAGCTGCATCAGTTAAAGATGGATCAGTAGACCACATATCTGTTCTTTTCTCATAATGTTCTTGAAATGCCATACGCATTTTTTCTAGATACAACCCACTGTCTTCGTGGTATAAAGCCTTTTTCATCACAGGACCTCCTTCTATTTAAAATCGACTTTTCAGGTAAAGGTCATTTTCAAGCCAAAAACCTTATGTTAAAATAAAAGATGGATTTTTTAGGAAATCTATTTTCTGAAGAAGAAGAGAAGCATCCCACATGTTCACTCTTCTTTTTCAGCATGCATCCTCATATGCAGCCATTTGAAAGCTGCAGCGCATCAGCTTGTTCTCTCTTTTTTTCATATGAGTTCACCTCCTTTAACACACGATCAACTCATAGCCTTCTTTGAAAACGCTTTCTAACTTGTACAAAAACATCACGTCTTTTATATATCTCTTGCAAAGTGATCATAGTAGAAAGGTCAATCTACTGTTTAGAACGGCTACCATATCTTCTTCATGTAAAAGACCGTTTGCTTGTGTTTTAGTAGAAATATTCCAAGCAAGACTTTCCTCATAAAGCGCTGATAACTTGGTTTTATGCACCACCTCCCACTAGAATAAACCTCGAATAATCCCATCAGAAATTTAACAACTACTTCCATAATGACTGGAATAAGCCAAATATATTGTTTTTAGATTATTTTGTCAACAATATATTTCCTAAACTTTAAAATGAATTTTCTAATTGAAAATACATGTATTTTTCGTGGTTTTTTGACCTTAAAACCCTTATTTCTACATAAAAATACGACATAAATCTTTAGATCTAAGAAATTTACCCTCTAAAATACACAAGGTTTTTATTACATTTTGAAACAAATTCGAAAGATACATTGATTATTTCCCGAATAGATTTTTGTGATGTTTTGACTATTTTTTCTCATTTCCTATCATATCCTTTGGTATATCTGCATTTTCAATTAGATGTTTTACTATTTATTCCAATCTGCTGTTTTTTCTAATTATAGTAAAAAAGATGCGGTCTCTCCTTCAAAGATGATGGCATGAAAAAAGCCCCTTACGAAAGTAAGAGGCTTTTTCTCAGTTGGCGTTTATGCCCAAGTTTTCACTTTTTCATGGTCTGTCACAAAGAGAAGGACTTTTCCTTCATCTAAATGTTCTTCAAATTTCTCAGCTTCTTCTTTAGAGAAACCAATTTCATGGATTTTATTTCGGAGCTCATCGCCCTTTTTACTAAAGATGTTCCCTACGGCATGTTTCAATCCAACTTCTCTTGGACCTATCGTATTGGCATCTGCATTTTCAGCAATACGCTCTGTACGATCATCGTCATGGGACAGAACATAAATGTCCTCTCTTGCAACACCGAGTGATTTTAATTGCTCTACATCTCTTTGAAGTGTTTCATCATTTGAATACTCTCTTACAACAGGTTTCATTTTATATTCCTCCTTTAGCGTCTTACGAATCTTTTACCCGTCACTTTTATCATTAAACCTTCTTTGAGCACATCCATTTTACATTGTGTACGAACCATACCTATTGACTTATTTTTGACAAAAAGCCTGTAAAAATGACTAAATTTTCTGAAATATCATGTTCATCCGTGCTGTTTTATTGTACAATTCTTGTACTGGAGGCTAGAAATGAGGTAGAGCTGATGTATTACTTTTCAGCGGAGCAGCAGTTTAATGCTTGGGTTGTCAGTGATTTGGTGAAACAGCTTTTTCAAAAGTGGAATCCTGAAGAAGCAAAAGCAAAGCCGCTTACATTGTTTGCTGAACAGCACTTTCGCATCTCCATTGATTATCTCTTTTCCATCATTATTAACATTGGAGATATCGAGTCAATTGAACAAGATCCACAAGACCTGTTGTCCTCATACTTGAATATCCTATTTCCTTTTGTGACGCGCGATATGATGAAAGCCTCCATGCAAAATGCGAACGAATATTTGTTAAAAGAACGTGATGCGGACGCGTATCAGCTGTTCGGCTGTCTGCCGCCGCTCCTCTCTGTTGACTTCCAAAAAAGTAGTCCTCCTCTATAAGATGGCGGCTGCTTTTTTGTGTGTGTTTGAAATAGACCGTATGTTTTGAATGAAAAGAAGCATCATGTTAATGTAAATCTAGGCTGCAAGTAAAAGGGAGGATTTGACATGAGTCAACAAAAGCAAATTCAATTAGCCAAACGTCCACAAGGATTACCTACAAAAGATGTTTTTCATTTTGAAACAGTCGATATACCTGTGCCGCAAGATGGTGAAGTCTTGATTCAAACGAAATATGTTTCTGTAGATCCTTATATGAGAGGACGAATGCAGGATACAAAATCCTATACACCTCCATTCAAGCTAAATGAAGTGATTCAGGGCGGTGTTGTCGGAGAAGTCGTTGAATCCAAATCGCCTCAATTTGAAAAAGGTGATTTTGTACTTGGACTCCTTGGCTGGCAAGAATATTCCACGGCCAAAGCTGAATCTCTCACTAAAATTGATCCATCTATTGCGCCATTGTCCTATTATTTAGGCATTTTAGGCATGCCAGGGCAAACCGCTTATTTCGGTCTTCTTACAATTGGCCAGCTAAAAGAAGGCGAGACCGTTGTCATTTCTGGGGCAGCAGGTGCTGTTGGTTCCGTTGTGGGACAAATTGCTAAGATCAAAGGCGCTCACGTCGTTGGGATTGCAGGATCTGATGATAAGCTGGCTTATTTAAAAGAGCTGGGCTTTGATGAAACAATTAATTATAAAACAACAAATGATTTAGATGATGCCATTGCAAAGGCGTGCCCTAACGGCGTCGATGTGTATTTTGACAATGTAGGCGGCGAAATATCTGATGCCGTGATGAATCATTTGAACCGCTTTGCACGTATTCCAGTGTGCGGCGCGATTTCGTCTTATAACATTAGTGCAAGCGAGGACATTGGACCGCGTGTGCAAACAAAACTCATTAAAACAAGCGCATTGATGCAAGGCTTCATTGTTGGCAACTATTCAGATCGTTTTGAAGAAGCAGCAAAAGACCTCGCACAATGGGTAAAAGAAGACAAACTGACTTATAAAGAAACAATCATTGAAGGCTTCGACAACATTCCGGATGCATTCCTCGGACTATTCAAAGGGGAAAATGTCGGAAAACAGCTTGTCAAAATCTCATAAAAAGAAAGGACCCTCAATGGTAGGGTCCCTAGATTGTTGACAAAGGGCTAAAATAATCTTGATTTTAGCCCTTTGTCTCCTTTTCAGCGTGATAGAAAACCTTTGCAGCCCTAGGAAGGACGAGTACTGGCGCGGAGCGAATCTGACATTCGTGAGCACCAGCACGCAGGACTGACACCGAATGCGAGGGTTTGTCTACACGCTGAGACCCTCCATGTGGTAGGGTCCTTTTTTTAAGCTTGCTTCGGCGCAAGATGCAGCTGGCCTTGCTTATAAACAATTTCCTGAAGCGAAAGATTTAGTTTTTTTGCCATTTTTTTGAGCATTGAGTGCTCTTGAGGTGTGACGAGGCTGATGACAGCCCCTTCTTTTCCTGCGCGACCAGTTCTGCCTGAACGGTGGATATAGCCCTCTTCGTTTGGCAGGTCGGCATGGATCACGTAAGGTAGATCGTCAATATCGATCCCTCTTGCTGCGATATCTGTTGCAAGAAGAAGCGGGAATTCACGCTGTTCAAATTCCTTTAAGATAATAGCTCGCTCTGCTTTTTTCGCTTCACTATGAAGGACACCAAGGTCGACATGGTGATACGCTAATTTCTCTGCATAAATGCTTAAATTCGTAATATCACGCACAAAGACGAGCGCATGCATGTCCTCAAGCCGCGATAGCTTTTGAAGTAGTTTTACTTTGTCACGCTGGTCACATAACAGATAATAGTGTCCTACTTTCTGTGCTTCTTCCTCACTTCGAGCAATCTTCAATACTTCTGGTTCAGATGTCATTTCTTTAATCAGTTGAACCGTTTCGTCTTTCAAGGTCGCAGAAAAACAAAGGATTTGTCTTTCTTTTAGTGTAGATTTAATGATCGCTTGGATCGTTTTCATATGCTCTGGCACAAGAAGCTGATCTGCTTCGTCTAGTACGATTGTTTTGACTTCGTGCATTTTCAGTTTCTTTATTTTGATTAATTCTTGTACACGGCCAGGTGTTGCGACAACGATGTTCGGGTGTTTTTTTAGTTTTTCTTGCTGTTTTTTGATGTTCGCTCCACCAATCAAGGAGACCGCTTTGATGTCTGATCCTTGTTTGAACTCTTGCACGACATCAAAAATTTGCATCACAAGCTCTCTTGATGGTGCCAAGATTAAAACTTGTGGGTGCTTGATATTCACATCGATTTTATTTAAAAGCGGCAACACATACGCCAGTGTCTTCCCCGTTCCTGTAGGCGATTCTGCGATGACATCACGCTTCTCCGTAATCCATTCTGCTGTTTTTTCTTGTATAGCTGTTGGTTTTTCGAAGCCAGCCGTTTGGAAGTTCTTTTGAATAAATGGCTTTGCTTCTTTCAAAAATGCCCAATTTTCTATCATGTCGATCTCCTTTATCATCATTCAATCTATCCTTTAGTATCTCAAAATCAGCTTTGAAACGCAATTTTTCTTTTGATGCTTTTATCGAGACGGACAGTTCGATATAATCATGAGAGGCACTAGCCGTTTTGAATCTATTTGAGGTGTAAAAAATGATATTATCTGTTAAAGATTTAAGCCATGGCTTTGGCGACAGAGCCATTTTTCACGAAGTCTCCTTCCGTTTATTAAAAGGCGAGCATGTCGGTTTAATTGGCGCCAACGGTGAAGGAAAATCAACGTTTATGAATATTATTACTGGCAAGCTGGAGCCAGATGCAGGAAAAGTGGAATGGGCAAAAAATGTCCGTGTCGGTTACCTGGATCAGCACACTGTGCTAGAAAAGGGAAGAACGATCCGCGAAGTGCTTCAGGATGCATTCCACTATTTATTTTCAATGGAAGCAGCGATGAATGACATTTACGGCAAAATGGGAGAAGCCGATCCTGATGAGCTGGAAAAGCTGTTAGAGGAAGTTGGCGTCATTCAAGATGCGCTCACAAACAATGATTTCTATATCATTGATTCCAAGGTCGAAGAAATAGCGAGAGGTCTTGGGTTAACCGATCTTGGGCTGGACCGTGATGTGACAGAGCTGAGCGGCGGACAGCGTACAAAAGTATTGCTTGCGAAATTGCTGTTAGAGAAGCCAGAAATTCTTCTTCTTGATGAGCCGACCAACTATTTAGATGAGCAGCATATTGAATGGTTGAAGCGCTATTTACAGGAATATGAAAATGCGTTTATCCTCATTTCACATGATATTCCGTTTTTAAACAGCGTCATTAACTTGATCTATCATGTGGAAAATCAAGAGCTCACGCGCTATGTTGGTGACTATGATCAATTTAAACAAGTGTACGAAGTCAAAAAGAGCCAGCTTGAAGCAGCTTATAAAAGGCAGCAACAGGAAGTCGCTGAACTAAAGGATTTTGTGGCAAGAAACAAAGCGCGTGTCAGCACAAGGAATATGGCCATGTCCCGTCAAAAGAAACTGGATAAGATGGATATGATTGAACTCGCAGCAGAAAAACCAAAGCCTGAATTCCACTTTAAAGCGGCACGTACTTCTGGGAAATTGATTTTTGAAACAAAAGATTTGGTCATTGGTTATGATGAACCACTCTCTCGTCCATTGAATCTGAAAATGGAACGCGGGCAAAAAATTGCGCTTTATGGCGCTAACGGGATCGGAAAAACGACATTGCTGCGAAGTCTCCTTGGAGAAATCTCCCCGATTTCGGGTGAGGTGGAACGCGGAGAATTCCTTCATATTGGCTACTTTGAGCAAGAAGTAAAAGAGCAAAACAGCAACACTTGTATTGAAGAAGTATGGAGCACCTTCCCTTCTTACACGCAATATGAAGTGAGAGCTGCCCTTGCTAAATGCGGATTAACGACAAAACATATTGAAAGCCGCGTGTCTGTTTTAAGCGGTGGAGAAAAAGCAAAGGTCCGTCTTTGTAAGTTGATCAATGAAGAAACCAACCTACTTGTTCTCGATGAGCCGACCAATCACTTGGATGTCGATGCGAAAGAAGAACTAAAACGTGCATTAAAAGAATACAAAGGGAGCGTCTTATTGATCTCTCACGAACCTGAATTTTATCAAGATGTAGCCACTGAAACTTGGAATTGCGAATCTTGGACGACAAAAGTATTATAACGGCAAAAAGCCTTATATCTGCAAAAGATATAAGGCTTCTTTCTTTTAATGACCTGCTTGAATATGGATAAGATGCTTACGACCAATTAGCAGGATAATCATGCCCAACAGAACGACAGCCGCCCCAACATAGTAAGGGGTGCTCGCTGTATAAGATTCAGCAAGTACGCCGGCAATCCAAGGAGCAATCGCGCCCCCAATAAACCGCACAGCACTGTAAGAGGATGAAGCAATGGAACGCTCAACCGGTGCTGATCCCATCACAGCGGTCGTGAGCACAGTATTGATCATACCTAGAATCCCCCCAGCAATGACAATTCCGCAGATGACGACGACTACATGTGAAGTCCAGATCCCAATACCGAATAAAATCACAGCAAACGAAGCAAACAGAACCACAAGAGAAGTCAATGTTCCAAGCTTGCGATGAATAACCGGCGCTGAGAAGACGGAGGTGACGGCCAAAAATAGTCCCCATCCAAAAAAGACATAACCAAGACCATGCTCATCCAGATGAAGCACAAATGGCGAATACGCTAAAAGCACAAAGAAACCAAAATTGTATAAGAAAGCAGCAGATGCCATCGTTAAAAGCCCTTTATATTTTAACGCCCCGACAGCCTCAAATAATTTCACCTTTTTCTGAGGTTTTGGCATCGGCGGAAGCATAAACGTAATGGCTAAAAGAGCAACAAGCATTAAGACCGCAACGCCAAAGAATGGTCCGCGCCAAGAGATCGTCCCAAGCTCTCCGCCAAGCAGCGGTCCAACCGAAATCCCAAGACCTAGTGCAGCCTCGTATAAAATAATGGCCTTCGCACTTCCTCCAACAGACACGCCGACAATCACAGAGAGAGCCGTTGAAATGAATAAGGCATTCCCAATGCCCCATCCGCCTCTAAAGCCGATTAATTCATTAATCGTTGAAGAAGTACCACCTAAAGCAGAAAAGACAATAATAAAAATAAGTCCGATTAATAATGTCCATTTCGCACCAATTCGACTAGAGAGAAAGCCGGTAAAAAACATCACAAAGCCGGTCACAAGTAAGTAGCTCGTAAACAACAGAGAGACCTGACTTGGAGATGCATCTAATTGTGATGCAATCGCCGGCAAAATTGGATCTACAAGTCCTATCCCCATAAATGAAATCACACATGCAAAGGCAACAGCCCAGACGGCCTTCGGCTGTCTAAGTAGACTTGTACGCTGTTTTAACACTTCTTCTTCCTTCATTCCATCAGAACCTTTCCTTCAAATGTTGACAAAATAAAATAAACACACTGAGGTGTTTATTTTTGTAGTTGCTCAATCGCATGAGCCGCTCTATCTTTCATCGTTTCAAGATCCTTTTTAAAGGATTGAATCGTTTCAAGCTTTTTTGTAATCAATTGATGTTGCACAGTCAGCTGCGCCTCAATATCTAACAGCTTTTCTAATCGTTCCTTCGGATCAAGCGACAGCAAGTAGCCTTCTTTATTCAGCTCTAACTGCTTCCCTATTTCCATAAACGATTGAAGCTCTTGTAGAGAAAAACCGAGTACCTCTTTTGCCTGCATCACTTTTTCTAGTTCTTCCATGTCATCCTCTGAGTACAGCCTGACACCGCCCTCTGTCCGCTTTGGTGCTGATAATAAACCAATCTCTTCATAGAAACGAATCGTTCGTTTCGTCAGTCCGCTTCTTTTCGCCACTTGATCAATTTTCATCCAATCCATTGCCAGTGCCTCCTGCTCATCAATTCATCATTTATTATACACCTTTATCACCTTAACGTAAACGTAAATGTTTGAGTTCTTGATTCTCACGTGTTTTGATGTAAAGTAAAAAACCCTGTAGAATGTCCTACAGGGTTCTTTCTTTCAATTATTTTATTAGGATTAACCTTCTAATTCCTCAATCATGATCGACAGTTCTGTCCAGCGGTCCATTGCTTGTTCTAGTTCTTCAACAACGGCTTTTTGTTCGTCCATCAGTTCTTGAATTTTCCCAAAATCACTGCCTGCTTCTGCAATGCTTGCTTCAAGCTGCTGATGTTTTTCCTCCAATGCCTGAATCCGGTCTTCAATTCCGTCCCATTCAAGCTGGTCTTTGTAAGAAAGTTTTTTTCTCTTTTTAGGTGCCGCTTCTACTTGTTTCTCAGCAGGCTTTGTTTCTATCCGCTTCGCCTCTTTTTCTTGCTCCATGTAATCGCTGTAAGCACCTTGGTAGTGTGAAATGCGGCCATTTCCTTCAAAGACAAGCAGACGATGAACCACTCGGTCTAAGAAATAACGATCATGCGATACGGTCATGACAACGCCAGGAAACTGTTCTAAATAATCCTCTAAAATGCTGAGTGTCTCCGTATCAAGATCGTTCGTCGGCTCATCTAAAAAGAGAACATTCGGTTCTTCCATTAAGACTTTTAGTAAATACAATCTGCGGCGTTCTCCCCCTGACAGCTTGCGAATAAACGTCCGCTGCATGGATCTTGGGAATAGGAACCGTTCCAGCATTTGTTCTGCTGTCACTATGGCACCATCAGATGTCTTTACGATCTCAGCTGTTTCCTTGATGTATTCAATGATCGTCAGCTCTTCATCCATTTCCTTATGATCCTGCGTGTAATAGCCAATGCGAACGGTTTGTCCAATCGTCAATTGTCCTGAAGTCGGTTCAATTTTACCCGCTAGACAATTAAGAAGCGTCGTCTTTCCGACTCCATTCGGTCCGATAAATCCAATCCGGTCTCCCGGCACGACTAAGTCTGTAAACCGCTCCACAAGGGTCTGGCCAGCAAATGAAATTGACAAGTCTTCCGCCTCTATGACTTGTTTTCCTAGGCGATGAGAACCGATGGCGAAATCCAGCTCCCCCTTCGCATCAGGGCCTTTTTGATCCATTAGCTCTTCGGCTCTGCCGATGCGTGCTTTCTGCTTCGTTGTTCTTGCTTTTGCTCCTCTTCTCAGCCATGCAAGCTCTCGTCTGAGTAAGTTTTGACGCTTCGTTTCTTTCACCTGAGCTTCTGCTTCTCGTTCCGCTCTTTTTTCTAAAAAGACTTCATAATTTCCTTTATACGTATAGAGCTGTCCTTGATTCAATTCATAAATTCGATTGGCCACTCGGTTGAGGAAATAACGATCATGCGTTACCAGAATGACAGCACCGCTATATTGACTCAAATATCCTTCGAGCCATTCAATTGTTGCATTATCGAGATGGTTGGTTGGCTCATCTAAAATCAGCAATCCTGCAGGCTGAATTAAGTTTTTAGCAATCGCGACACGCTTTTTCTGTCCGCCTGATAAGGCATGAACAGAACGGCTCACATCTTTGACGCCAAGCTTTGTCAAAATCGTTTTTGCTGACAAGTTCGCATCCCATGCGTCTTCCTGATCCATTCGATTTTGCATGCGCATGAGCGACTCTTGTTTTGCCTCATTTTGCGGATCATGCTCTAAATCGGCAAGTGCCTGTTCATATGCCTTCATCGTTTGAATCATCGGAGCGGTTCCAGAAAAAATGTAATCGAGAATCGTTTCATCCCCGTTCATTTCAGGGTCCTGCTCAAGAAATTCAATATCAAGTGTCCCTGCCTTCGTGATGTCACCTTCCTCAAACGATTCAAGTCCTGCGATGACCTTTAGGAGCGTTGACTTCCCTGTTCCGTTTGGTCCAATCAATCCGATGCGTTCCTTTGGTTCTATATGAAAAGAAATATGATCAAACAGCGTTTTCTCGCCATAGGTTTTATATAATCCTTCAACATTCAATAAACTCATTTTTATCAGCCCTTACATAGATTCTTCTTTTATTTTAAATCAGCCAGTAACAGAAAACTAGTTTTAAAAAACCCACTGCTGAAAAGAATGTTTCCTTTTGCTGCTCGATACACTATGAAGAGGTGATCTAAAGATGGTAACCATTAGCTTATGTATGATCGTGAAAAATGAAGAGGAGGTGTTAGCGGACTGCCTTTCCTCTGTTCAAGACATTGTCGATGAGATGATCATCGTTGATACAGGTTCAACAGATCGTACGAAAGAGATTGCTCACTCCTTTTCAGCCAAGGTACTTGATTTCGAATGGGTTCAGCATTTTGCCAAAGCCCGCAATTTTGCTTTCTCACGTGCAACGAAAGAGTATATTTTATGGCTTGATGCAGACGATGTTTTGCTTGAAGAAGACCGTCAAAAATTTCTTCAGCTCAAAGAGACACTCGATCCTTCGGTGGATGCCGTCTCAATGTTTTATCATGTAGGATTTGATGAAGACGGTCAGGTGAATTTTAAATATAGAAGAAATCGCCTTGTGAAGCGTGCCTTGAACTTTCAGTGGTACGGGGCCGTTCATGAGTTTCTTCAGGTGTACGGCAACATTTTACCAGCCGATATAGCCGTCACACATCAAAAGCGTAAGAAAACAACCGCTGGTGAACCAGGGCGCAACCTGCGAATTTATGAAGACATGCTGGCAAGGGGAGAGGACATGACGCCCCGTGATCTCTTTTACTTTGCCAATGAATTAAGAGATAACAGGCAGCATGTCAAAGCAATTCGTTTTTATCATGAATTTTTAGCGACAAAACAATGCTGGATTGAGGATGAAATTCGCACATTCCAATATTTAGCAGATTGCTATTATGCGGTAGGTTTCGAGGAAGCAGCTTTATCCTCATTATTACGTTCATTCTTATATGATCAGCCTCGTCCAGAATTTTGCTGCCGGATCGGGGATCATCTAAAAATTCAAAATAAACATCAGGCAGCGATCTTTTGGTATGAGCAGGCGCTAAAAGCTCCTGAAAACGAAGCAGCCTTCACACTCACACATTATAAAACGTGGTATCCTCACCTTCAGCTTTGCTATTGTTATTATCAGCTTGGCGATTTGGAGAAAGCCAAAACACATCACCTTGCCTCCGCCGCCCATCACCCAACTCATCCAAGTGTGCTGTATAATGAAAAAATATTTGCTAAACTGACATAAATGATCTATCACCACATCCGCCTTTCATCTATCGGCGGATGTCTCTTTTTATGTATAAATTCGATGGTGGCGTTTAACACTTTAGTGATTTAAAGCGTTCTTCAACCAATTGACTAAATTGTCATTTCAGCATATACTAACACTCGTCTTACGAAAAGATTTATCCATTAGGAGGTCAACATGAGTTCTTTATTTCGAAAAAAGTCTCTCGACCAGCTTATGCTTGAAAGTCAAACGAAGCGGCTCAGCCGATCGTTAAATACGTTTGATTTAATCTTGCTTGGCATTGGCTGCGTGGTCGGGACTGGGATCTTTGTGATTACGGGGGTTGCTGCGGCAAAGGATGCGGGACCTGCGATTATTATATCTTTTATTTTAGCTGCGATCGCATGCGCCCTTGCTGCTTTTTGCTACGCTGAGTTCTCATCGTCCATTCCTGTATCAGGAAGCGTCTATACGTATTCCTACGCTACACTTGGGGAATTTCTCGCCTTCTTAATGGGCTGGGATCTCATGCTTGAATATGTCATTGCACTCTCTGCTGTAGCAAGCGGATGGTCGTCCTATTTCCAATCACTGCTCAGTGGATTTGGTGTACACATACCGAAGGCTTTATCAGCTGCACCTGGAGCCGCTGATGGGGCCGTCTTTAACCTTCCAGGCGCACTCATTATTTTGCTTATCACCTTTATCGTCTCAAGAGGCGTCAAGGAAAGCACGAAGCTGAATAACATCATTGTGCTGATTAAAATTGCCATCGTCCTTCTCTTTATCATCTCAGGCTTTGCTTACGTCAAACCTGAAAACTGGACACCTTTTATGCCGATGGGCTTCCACGGTGTGATTGCTGGAGCGGCGACTGTCTTTTTTGCTTACCTTGGATTTGATGCGATCGCTAATGCGTCTGAAGAAGTCAAAAATCCTCAAAAGGCGATGCCAATCGGAATTATCGGAGCGCTCGGTGTTTGTACGATTTTATACATTGGTGTTTCATTCGTCTTAACAGGCATGGTTCACTATACGAAGCTGAATGTCAGTGATCCTGTCGCATTTGCTCTTCAAGTTGTTGGCCTGAATAGTGTGGCGGGCATTATATCCGCAGGTGCCATTATTGGGATCACAACGGTTTTAATTGCCTTAGTCTATGCGCAGGTGCGCCTAACCTTTGCGATGAGCCGCGATGGTCTTATGCCAAGGATTTTCTCTAATGTCAATCCAAAATCACAAACACCCGTTGCCAACACTTGGCTGACAGGTGCTGTCGCAGCATGTATCGTAGGCTTTGTGAACTTATCGACGCTCTCGAATTTAGTGAGCATCGGTACGCTTGCAGCCTTCACAGTCATTTCAATCGCTGTCATCGTTTTACGGAAAAAACACCCGAATGTCAAAGCAGCGTTTAAAGTGCCATTCGTGCCTGTTCTTCCGATTATCAGTGCGATCATTTGTATCACACTCGCAACTACCCTTTCATGGGAGACATGGAGAGCCTTCCTTATTTGGGTGGCCATTGGTGTCGTTGTTTATTTCACCTATGCAAGACGAAAAAGTCATTTGAATGAAACGCATTAGAAAAGAGACACGGTGATTCCCGGTCTCTTTTTTTTGCTTAAATCACACTGTTTTTGGCTGAATTTGAATCCACCATATCTGGATCTAACACGCTTGAAATCGGAATGACAAGCGGTGAACAATCTCCATTGTCCTCTCCAAATCCTTGGTTCATTTTCATCGAGAGAAAATAATCGATTTGCTGATAAGGACCTAGCGTCAGTGATGCACCCCGATCCATTGCATTGATTTTAAAAGCACCGACATTGACGACTGAGGGTGAGAATAACATCACACGTCACTTCCTTTGAATGGGTTTAGCTGTTGGTGAAAAAGAGGCAGGTGAGTCCACTTGATCTCGATCATCTACATGGCTTTTTGTCCCGACAAAACCGCTGGCATCTCCAAAATTTTGTCCGTACCCCTGATTTTTTTTATCTGAGTTTTGCCACTCTGCTAACAAATTTTGTCCGACATTCACCGCCGACGCATTTTCAAAGGAATTAATTTTTAACATGAAAATATTAATATTGATATACGGAGTTGGTTGAACCACAGATAAACCTCCTTTTTATAGGTATATGCAAGCACCCATCAAGTATGTTAACAGGAGGTCTTCACATGGACTTCGAAAAAATGAAGCAGTGGATGGATATTGCCCAGCAAATGCACGGGGATGATTTTTGGAAAATGATCTTCGATGATGAGCAAAGATCTCCCTTTATGGCAAACGGTCCATCTCCCTTTACATTTACGCAGCAGGATCAGCGCGGCCCAGATGCGTCGTTCCCACCCATCGACATGGTGGAAACCGCGACAGAAATTCAGTACTTAATTTATTTGCCTGGCTACCGAAAGGAAGATGTACAAGTGTTATCATATGGCGAGTATTTGGTTGTGAAAGGACAGCGTTTTTCCTTTTTTAATGAGCAGGATTTTCGCCAAAAGCAGGGGAAGTATGGTCCATTTGAAAAGAAAATCCGGCTCCCAGAAATGATTCTTGGACAAATGAATGCAACCTTTAAAGACGGTGTGCTTTATATCAGACTGCAAAAGGATGAAGGAAAAGCGACGGCTATTATCATAGATGACGAATATTGATACTCACGGCGTCGATTTGATCACGATCATCAATCGATTCAATCGGCAGGATCGTGATCACGCCATCAGCATTCTGTTCCCCAAACCCATTGTTTCTTTTCATCGTACTGCAATGATTGCAAACAAACGTCGAACCAAACGTCATGGATGATCCTGTGCCCATCGAGTTCGTTTTCATATGGGCAATGTGTATATGTGTAGGCAGCATGTGCTTCTCCCCTTTCTTGTCATCTCTTTAAGTATATATCTCATAGCTTTTCCATAGACTAGATCAAGGCAGAAGAAAAGGTTGTGGTCTATTTGAAACATTTCATTCTATCACTCTTTAAAAAAACTGAATCCAGCCCATCTCCCTCTGTCACCGAGCTGGAGAAAAGGCTCACCGCTCTCGAGCAAAAAATGTCTGCACCAGCTTCCCCTGTCTCAGAGGATACACACATTCATATCGAATCCCTGCATGTGGACAAAATTGATTACCATTTAGAGTTTGGTGAGCTTTCCATTGACCAGCTTCAAGGCAGACTCAATATTGGGGCAACCTATTACACGCCAAAAGACACGCACATCAAAAAATCAGCACCTCCGCCGAAGCCAAAAGAAACAAAAACACCGACGGTCTCGATTCGATCAAAACCTTCTTCTTAAGCGCTCGGCTTTTTTACAATCGGGTCAGCATCAGGAACATGCAAATTGAAAACGATAAGCCAAGGCCAAAATAAAAAGCTCCAGCCCTCTACAAATCAAAATAGAGAAATTGAGCTTTTTCAGTTACTTCATTTATTTATTGAATTCATCAACCGGAAGAAATATTCAGATTGATGTGTCTTATTCAGGTTATACCAAGAATGTAAGGTATCAGGTGTAAATACTTCTATTTTTTTCAGCACTTCCATTGCAAATTCTAAAGGGGCTATTCCTGATGCAGTAACTAAATTCGCATCAGATACCGCAGCTGCCAACTCATAGAACTTCTCTCCTTTATAGTTAGGACATACCATTTTAGTATATTCTAAGCTATTACTTGTATGCCTTCTAGTATTTAAGTATCCCCTATTCGCGAGCCCCTCTGTTGCACCACAAATTGCAGCAACAATAGTGCCCAGCTCTAAAGCTTGGCCAACTCTTTCCAAGATAGGTTGGTGAATGTCTTCACCCCAAGTCGTACCTCCTGGTAAAATGAAAAGATCTTTGTTCTCAAGGTTACATTCTTCAAGGGAAATATCTGGTTTTATACATAAACCTCCCATAGTCGTCTTTATTTGTTTATTAACTCCTACTGTAATTACTCTTAAAGGTGCTAAATCTTTTTTGAAATATCTACCTGAATTTAGTTCAGCAATTAAATATCCATATTCCCAGTCAGACATCGTATCAAATACATATAGATAAGCTTTTTGTGTTTGCATCCAATCACGCTCCAATCACAGTTGATATAGCGATTATAAAATAACTTCCCTGACAGTTAGCGTCAGGGAAGTTATCATACTTGGTGAAATTTTATTAAATCCGACAAAACTTCAATCATTCTTTTTTTAAGACTAATTGGCTCAACAACTTTAATAGATTTATTGTAAGGTAAAAGTAAATAAGGTACATATGTATGTATCATATCTTTTGGAAGAAGAAAAACTGCTTGATGTGAATCCCGTTCTTGTAAATAATGTCCTAAAAACCAATGTTGGCAAATATCAGCCAATACATTTTTATCCCCATGAATCACCAAGGAAATAATCTCTTCCTTATCTTTTAAAGTTGGTAGGAGACTGTTTATAAAAAAGTCACGTGCTGAAAAATTTTCTTGCTGGTCAAACTGATTTTCAGTCACCATTAGATTTTCAATTCGATCTACTCTAAAACTGCGCATATCATTTCTAAGATGACAAAATCCTATTACATACCACTTATTATTCCAATAGATCATTCTGTATGGATCGACACATCTATGATGTAATTGCTTTTCTCCACTTTTATGGTAAAGAATTTCCACCGTGTTTTTGGCCGCTATGGCCTTTTCCAACTTTTTCAAAGAAGGTTCCAAAGAGATTGAACTGGTTCGACTTATTACTTCAAGACTAGTTATATGTTGGTTTACCTTTGTTTCTTGCTCTTGATTTGAGTGTTTACTAAGTTTTGAGATGGCTCTTTGTAGCGCTTCACCTCCATAATATCCCGCTTCTTCTGCAAAAACAGCAGCGTGAAATAGTGAAATTTGCTCCTCAAAATCAAAAAATAGAGGAGCCTCTATAAAATTATTCATTAAACTATATCCACCGTTATGACCTGGCTCTGAAATGATAGGTACACCACTCGTTGAAAGTGTATCAATATAACGATAAACAGTTCTTATATTCATCTCTAACTTTTCTGAAATTTGTTTTGCAGTTATTTTTTTATCTGAGCGAAGCATCCATAGAATGGCTAACAGGTTGTCAACTTTAGGCATATAATACCTCCTTTATATGAGATTTATTTATACAATGTCCGGAACAACTATTCCTTTCCGGCAGCCTTCTATATATTGAAGCTCTACACACATTTGATTGAAAATCATATTTTCCTCTTGATTAGGCTTTACTGCATCAAGGCACATCTTTAGCCGACCTATAAGCTTTTTTTAAGTTTAATTCAGTTCATGCTGTCGCATACGGATAAGATCACGTTCTAATTGGCTTACCCCGCCATAACCGAATTTTAGAATTAGTTGTAGGGTATTATCTTCTGATATCTAGCTACATATTTTTTAATTTTAAATTTGTCTTTTAAATGATTTTACCTTTTTCCTCAATAGAGAAGTTAGATTTTTTTAATAAAATTGGGTATCCTAAACAACAAATCACAGGTCGTTTTTCTTATCTATTTCGCTAGGTTTCTATGAGAAACTATACAAATCAAGACCAATCACTGTAAAATATAGAGGATCTAATCAAAAATTGAGGTGTTTTCATTGTATACGGATCAACGAAAATCATTTTGGAAACAGAAAAAAGTCATCATTCCTATTCTTAGTATCATCGTAGTTGCTGCTGCTTTCTTTTTCTTAAAAGATTCTCTTTTCTCAAAAGAAAAAGAAGCTTTAAAAGCGGCTCAATCCTTTACAAAACAAATGGAGAAGAAAGATTTTACAAAGCTGGCTGATGAGGTAACAAGTGCGTCCTTGAAAGCCAATGACTTCTCAAAAAAACAACTAGCCGAAAAATACGACAATATCTTCAATGGAATTGGTGCTTATGATTTAAACATATCAAAGCTCAACGTAGAAAAACAGGACAAAGGAAATGGGTATCAATTTTCCTATGATGTGACAATGAAAACGTCATTTGGCAAGCTACACAAGCTTTCTTACAAGGGCGTTCTCTCAGAAGAAGATGACAAATGGAAAGTCGACTGGAAGCCAAATCTCATCTTCCCGCAAATGGAAAAGGGAGATACGATCAAAGTCAAATCAGACCCTGCTGTCCGAGGAAACATCGTCGACCGAAAAGGGCGTACCCTAGCAGAAACAACTGGTGGAAGCGCACTTGGCATCATTCCAGGAAAGCTTGGCACAGGGGAAGAAAAAGAACGCAATATCAAAAAAATCAGCAAGGCATTTGATATAGATGAAGAACTCATCGATAATCAGCTGAAACAAGCATGGGTCACAGACGACACGTTTGTCCCGCTCAAATCAATGTTAGAACAGAAGCCGATTCCAAAGGATATAAAAGGCGTCACCTATCAATTGAAGGAAATGCGTTACTATCCTTATAACAAAGCTGCCGCCCATCTCACCGGTTATGTTGGAAAAGCAAATGCAGATGATATCAAAAGAAATCCGGCATTAAAAGCAGATCAAATCATCGGCAAAACTGGCCTCGAATTCACATTTGACAAAAACTTGCGCGGACAAGATGGCGGAAGCATTTTAATCGTCCATGATGAAACAGGCATTGAAGAAACTTTGCAGAAATCAGATCGACAAGATGGAAAAACAGTGAAGCTGACCATTGATGCTTCTTTACAGAAAAAAGCCTATGAACAGCTGAAAGGTGAAAAAGGGGCCGTCACCATCATGAATCCATCATCAGGGGATCTATTAGCGCTTGTCAGCACCCCTTCCTATGATGTCAATCTCATGACAAACGGAATCACACCTAAGGAGTATCAGGCATACAGTGAAAACCCAGATCTCCCATTCCAAGCCCGGTACGCGAGCCGGTATGCACCAGGGTCTACATTCAAAACTATTACAGCAGCCATCGGGCTGGAAACAGGTGTCACAAAGCCTAATAAAGTACGCACCATCCATGGACTGAAATGGCAAAAAGATCAATCTTGGGGCAATTATCGCATTACGCGGGTTCACGATAAAGAAAACGTAAATATGGTTGATGCCCTCGTATACTCAGATAATATTTACTTCGGACAGGAAGCTCTGGAAATTGGCAAAGACGCCTATGAGAAAAAAGTCAAAGCATTCGGATTTGACGAAGATTTGCACATGCCATTTACAATGAAACCAGCACAAGTATCGAACGACGGCATTCAATCGGACATCCTACTTGCTGACTCGGCATATGGTCAAGGTGAATTACTCATGTCACCGATTGAACAAGTACATGCCTATTCTCCATTTGCAACAGGGGGCAAGCTTGTCTATCCTCGAGTCGTTCAAGATGAGAAAACAGCATCATCAAAACAAATCATCAAAGAAGACTCGGCAAATACAGTGAAAGACGCGCTCACTCAGGTCGTGACGAGTCCAAACGGTACAGCTCACTCCTTACAAATGGAAGGCGCTGATATCGCCGCTAAAACAGGAACGGCAGAACTGAAAAGCAAGCAAGGAGCAACAGACGGTTCTGAAAATGGATTTTTACTTGCATTTAATCCTAAAAAAGAAGATTACGTCCTCGTCGGTATGATTGAAGATGTAAAAAACCGCGGCGGTAGTGGACTCGTCATTCAAAAAATGAAGCCTGTCATCGCATCTTTTTATAAGTAAGCATTTAGAGACACAAACGCTTGTGTCTCTCAGCGTGTAGACAAACCTTCGCATTCGTTGTCAGGTCTGCGCGCCGGTGCTCACGAATGTCAAATTCGCTCCGCGCCAGTGCTCGGCCTTCCTAGACTTCAAAGGTTTTCTATCACGCTGAAAAGAAGACAAAGTGCTAAAATAAAGATCATTTTAGCACTTTGTCAACAATCTGAGAGACACAAACGCTTGTGTCTCTTTTTTCTAAATCATGACCATTTGCTATTGTTTTATAGTTCACCTTATGAATAAAATGAGAAGAATGCAAAATTGAAAACAGTTGATTGAAAGGAGGAAGTCTCATTGGCTATTGCTGCTCGTACAAAGGATAAACCTCAAAATTCCGTTACTGGATCGACGGTCTATCCCATTTTATTGATTATTGGCATTTGTCATATGCTCAATGACACTTTGCAAGCCGTTATTCCTGCCATGTTCCCTATTTTAGAACGTTCAATGGGGCTGACCTTTACACAATTAGGGCTCATTGCCTTTACATTAAATATGGTCTCCTCTGTGATGCAGCCTGCTATTGGGTGGTACACAGATAAAAGGCCGATGCCTTATGCACTCCCGATTGCTTTATTTTCTAGTGCTGTCGGAATATTCGGGCTTGCGTTTGCGCCTTCTTTTGCCACCATTTTGCTTTGCGTTGTCTTTATCGGACTCGGCTCTGCCATTTTCCATCCAGAGGGCTCTCGTGTTGCCAACATGGCAGCTGGTCCAAGACGAGGACTTGCACAATCCATCTATCAAGTAGGCGGAAATACAGGTCAAGCCTTTGCTCCACTTATCGCTGCATTAATGCTCGTCCCTCTCGGCCAGCCTGGCGTGGCTTGGTTTACGATTGTTGGAATGATTGCTGTTGGTTTCCTTCTTTATATTTCAAGATGGTACGCAAGAAGACTTCAAACCATTCGAGCTCAAGCGAAAAAGGCTCCAGCAAAAGCGGCAAGATCCGATATTCACCGTAAGTCAGCACTCACAGCACTTGGCATTATCGTCTTTCTCATCTTTGCCCGCTCTTGGTATGGAAATGCGATATCGAATTTCTATGCGTTTTATGCGATTGAACAATATGGATTGACGATTAAAGAATCACAGACTTATATTTTCTTATTTCTCATTCTAGGTGCAATTGGGACATTTTTAGGCGGGCCGCTTGCAGACCGCTTCGGCAAGAAAACCGTCATTTTAATTTCCTTATTGGCATCCTTTCCGCTTGCCTTGCTGCTGCCATTTGCCGGACCCGTTTTCGCTTATGTTTTACTTGGGCTGATTGGAGTCATTCTGACATCAAGCTTCTCTGTCACAGTTGTTTATGCTCAAGAACTATTTCCCGGGAAAATTGGCACAATGTCTGGTTTAACGGTTGGGCTTGCGTTTGGTATGGGTGCCATCGGCTCGGTTGCTTTAGGCTCATTTATTGATGCCTTCGGTTTAACGCCTACCATGATCGGGGTCGCTTTTTTACCGATATTAGGCATTCTGGCATTCTTACTACCTAGCGATCAAACCATCTCTAAATGGAATGAATCATAAAAAGGAAAAAACCGCTCAGTGATTGAGCGGTTTTTTCATATCTCATAAAAATGCGTATCAGGAACATGCTTCTTTGCAATAAATCCTTGCTGAAATTCTGGAAAGACTTTTTGCACCTGTTTAATCTTTTGATGAATTAAATCAGCATACGGAATATAGAGATGTTCCACTAGATTTTGATCTGTCATATAGTAATACCAATTCAGATTAAACGTATTCTCATCAATGATTGTAAAGGCAGAAAAATGATAGAACAAGAGTGGACATTCGTCGAGATACATATCCCCTTTCACAACGGAAAGCTTGTAGTTTTCAATATTCCAGATCGCGGCATTGGCTCCTTTAGATGTCACAACATGGACCCCTTCAAAATCATCGATCCATCTTTCAACATACCGCTGATCTCCATACGTTTTATTTTTTGTATCCATCTCGACTGTACAGTGTGCAAGACAGTTTTCCTTCCATTGTGTGACCGCACGTTTGGCAACATCTGTGTTACGGCAGCCGACAAATCCAGTATTAAAGCGGCCAGACAATTCATAAAAGTGATAGAACCGCTCGGAATTCATATGATCTGTCAAAAATAAGTGAGCAAGTGGATTCTCAGCAAAAATCGCCTCTGGATCATGATAAAAATACAAATCCGTATCCAAATGGGCGAGATAATCCGCTTCCGAGGATTCAAGGATTTTGAGCAGAAAAGCAGGCTTTAACGTCCAGCAATACTCATGAAACGTCCGATCATCCTTTGCCTTTCTCAGCTTGTCATCTTCAATATTTTCAAGCTGTTCATATTGAACGTGCGGATGAGGGAATTCACTTAACACCTGGTAAGCCAACGGGTCTGCACATAATACTGATAGTTTAAATGAACGTGCGGTTTGTTCAAGCGAATGAATGAGCGCCAAAAGCTTAAAAACATGGGTATTCGACACAATGGTTGTAAAATGATAAGACGCCATCTACAACACATCCACTTGAAACAAATCAACGCGTAATAGCTCTTTCGTCAGCCCTTGAATGGCTTCTACAAGCACTGTGCAACCATATTCCTGCCTTGCAAGCTGAGCTGCCTCAGACAGCTTTTTCAAAGGGACATGTCTCGCTGTCAGCTGATCTTTTTTATCGCGTTTGATTCCTACATTCCGCTCTGTGATCAAATGAAGCAGCTCTAAAAAATAAGAGAGCAGACCATCGAATACCGGATTTTCACGCAGCTGCCGAACCTCTTTTACAATGTCATTTGTAACGGTATGAGAAAACGGACCAGAGAAAGCCAGATGAACATCAATGGCATCAATATTGTTGTACTTCTCGCACATATACAAAATGTTATATTTAATGTCATCAAACGATGTTAAATTACTCGGATGTTCCTGATGCACGCTCATGATATCCTCTCGCAATTCAAAGGAAAGACCTAACTGATTTAGACGAATGCCTAAATCATAATCCTCAAACCCGTACCGAACGATATTTTCATCAAACATCCCGAGCGCGATGACATGCTTGCGTTTGACAGAAGAGTTATTCGTAATAAAAAATCGCCATGGCAGCTCATAAGAGCCTAAATCATAATTGTACGTGCGCAAAATGTCTTTGAGAATATCAATAAACTCAGACTGCAAATCAAAGCTTTTCTCTAGAAATGCACCATTCTCCACTTCTTGCATGGATAAAAGAGGCGTTTTATCTTTCATTTTCCGTTTATACAAACCTTGCTTTTTCAATCGCTTGATATGATCCTTATCAAATGCTTCGTAAAAATAACGATAAATCCGCTTCCAGCATACACCACAAATGACAAGGTCCTCTTGATCAGCATGTGCCTCCGCATGTTTTTGAATAAATTGCGGCTCTGCCAGCATATCGCTGTCATGGAATATTAGCAGGTCTCCTTCTGCCTCGCAAATGGCATGATTACGACCCTTGGCAATCCCTTGATTGACAGGAATACGCACCTTTTTAAACGGGAAATTCACCTCAATGTTCTCAAGCATTTCCATCGTGCCGTCCGTTGATCCATTATCAGCGACAATGACCTCAAACGGAATATCCGTATCCTGAAGCGTTAAGGAAAAAAGACTCCCTTCTAAACGCTCCTTGGCATTATAGCTTGGAATAATGACGCTTACCTTTGGCTTCTCATTCATGCGTCATCCTCCTCCACTTTGGCATAGCCGTTAAACAGCGGATCGACCTGCTCAACAGATTCAATCACATGACGTAGCACGTTTCGATAGGCTTCTTGGAAAAACGGCAGATCCTCTCTCCCCTTCTCATGAATTTGCTGCATCTCATCCTTGCTTACGATGCGAAAGCCACTGAAATGATAGCAAATGAGCGGATGCCCATCCTCCAGCAAAATTCGTCCATTTTCTTCCCGATAAGAATGCTGCCCATAGTTCCAATGACCAATGTTTACGCCTTTTGTTTGAATATCCTCCACTTTTTCAAACAGCTTCGGCATATGATCGAGATAACCTTGATCGCCAAACTTGCCTTCACCCGGCGCATTTTTGCATTCCTTCAAGCATTCTTCTTTCCACCAGCTAAGGCATTTCCGGCCGGCTTCATCTCCTTTAAAATGCAGGAAGCCTGAGTTATAGCGGCCTAAAAGCTTCTGAAGCATCCTCACTTCCTCAGGATCGAAGCTCGGAATCACAATATCTCCTCTCGAAAGTAAAACAGAGGCATCCGGCTGTTGTTGAAAAATCACTTGCGGGCTCTCATAAAAGAACAAATCCGCATCAAGATAGGTTACGCCCTCTGCCTGCTCCTGTTCAAATAACCACTCAATCCACATCGGCTTTAACGTCCAGCAATATTCCGAGGCATCCCGTTCCTCTTTTTTCTCCAGCAGCTCCGGCGTTTCGAGCTCACGTACATGAACAAGATCGACATGAGGAAAATTCATTTGATGAAGCAGATTAAATGCAGCATCATCCATACATAACGTCTTGATGACAGCACCATTTTCTACTTGCTTCAATGATAAGAAAAACGCAATGGCTTGATAAAGTCTTCCACTTGATAGAACCGTACAATATATGCTGTTCATCTACTTACACCTCTATTTTTGAAAGAATTCGCGGTACCATTCAATCGTCTTCTCTAACCCTTCATCAATGGAGTAGTCAGGCTTCCAATCAAGCAGCTTTCTCGCCTTTTCTGCCGACAAATATTGGTGCTTGATCTCATGCGTTCCTTGATTTAGAATACGAGGCTTCAGTTCACTGCCCATTGCCTTTAAAATCTTATCCACGAGCTCAAGAACCGTCAGCTGAATTTCATTACTAAAGTTAAATGCTTCTCCAGCGAGCCCTTTCTCCTCCATCTTCTCAGCTAGCAGCAAATAAGCCTTAACCGCATCTTCAATGTAGAAATAATCACGAATAAATGTCCCATCACTTCTAATTTCAGGCGCTTCCCCTTCCAGCACAAGCTGGATGGTTTGCGGAATGATTCTGTTGAAATTTAAATCCCCGCCCCCGTATAAATTGCCGCAGCGCGTGATACAAACCGGGAGACCATATGTGTTGTAATACGTGTGAGAAATTAAATCTGCACAGCTCTTTGATACATCATACGGATGTTTCCCATTTAGCGGCATGTCTTCATCGTATGGAAGCTGCTCCTGATCGCCGTATGCTTTATCACTTGATGCCACGATGACTCGTTTGATTAGCGGCTGTCTTCTACAAGCCTCTAGCACATTCCATGTCCCTAAAATATTGGCTTCAAATGTGGAAACAGGGTGTCTATTTGCAACCCCTACAATGGCTTGGGCAGCCAGATGGAAGACAGTATCAATTTCGTATTCTCCTAACGCACGTTCAATCGTTTGCATATCCTCCAATGCGCCTTGCACCACATTCATTTTTTCAAATTGACTACCTTGATATAAATTCGATCGTGGCACCTGATCACGCACAAGTCCGGTTACGTTTGCCCCTTGATCAATCAATTCCTTGACGAGATAGCTTCCCAATAACCCTGTACATCCAGTCACAAATACGTTTTTCCCATTCCAAAATCCGCTCATGCCGTCACCAAACCTTCCATGGTTGTTTTCCATTTGTCCACAAGCCATTGATTTCTTTCAAGTTCTTATACGTATCGATCGCTGTCCAAAATCCGTGATGCTCATAAACCGCAAGCTCTCCATCATTCGCCAGGTTTTGAAGAGGTTCTTCTTCAAACACACATTGATCATCGTCTGTCAAATAGTCAAATACCTTTGGAGACAACACAAAAAATCCTCCATTGATCATCCCGATACTGTCTGTCTTCTCAGAGAAGGATTGTGCCATCCCGTTATATACCTTCAACGTCCCGTACTGTGACTTCTTTTCAATTCCTGTGACAGTCGCAGCTGCCCCAAGATCTTGATGACGCTTCAGCAGATGAAACATATTGATATTGGCAAGTCCATCACCATACGTCATCATGAATGTCTCATCCCCAATGTAATCCTGTGCCTGCTTTAACCGTCCGCCTGTCATCGTATTCTCGCCCGTATCTAAAAAGGTGATTTTCCAGTTCTCTGACTTTCCTAAAAGTTTCATTTCCCCTGTTGCCATATCCAGCTTCATGCTGTGATGCCGCCAGTCGTAGTTCAGGAAATACTCTTTGATCTTCTCTCCTTTATATCCAAGCAATAAGATAAACTCATCTACTCCGTAATACTGATAGATTTTCATAATATGCCATAGAATAGGCCGATCTCCGATCATAGCAAGTGGTTTAGGAAGCGCTTGTGTGACCTCACTCATTCTCGTTCCCTTTCCTCCGCAGAGAATGACTGCTTTCATCTTCTCCCCTCATCTCTCTATGAAAATTTTTGATTAAAAACCTTATCTTTATGCGGAAAATCAGTACATGTATCCTCATACTTTGTCCGACATCAGGTTTTGAATCTACTCTATTCATATGTCGAAATGAGAGAGCGTGCCACCTAGCATTTAACTATTTTTACAAATAAAAAAAGAGCGAGATTTGTATTCTCACTCTTTCAAAGTTTAAATTGTATATTATCAGGGTAGATGGTATGATAAACATGTGCATTAGCAGCACAAACAGCCTCTTATTATTAAGAGACTACTAGATGGAATGAATTCAAGTGGCAGCTTGCTTCATTCACAATATGAATCACGGAGGTGAATTTCCATGGCACAAAACGTACTTTGTGAAGTGAACTCTTGCCGTTTTTGGGCTGATAACAGCTGTACGGCTTCTACCATTAAAATTGGTAAAAACACAATGACTGATGTGACTCGCAATGCTGAAACTGATTGCGAAACATTTGAAACAAAATAAGTAGTTTTTCTGAGATGAAGGAACTGGCAGGTTCCTTCTTTTCTTTTATCATTCTATCAAGAATGATAATTATTATCAAGTGTTTTTCACGAAACATTTCTCGGGAAATAATGACACGAAATTTCTCCATTCGTTGACGATTTTCACTCCTTTTTCTATACTCAACATATCCGAAGAAGAAAAAGTGGTGACCAATCAATGGATTTTACGATACGTTTTCTATCATTCTTTGTCGTAGAAATCGAAGGCAAAGATGAACAAGCAAATAAACGGTTCAAGCATTATCAAACATTAGATCAAGAGGAATTTGAACAAAGTGAACTGAAGGACTTTTTAGATGGTGAGCTAAAAAAAATCGTCAAACGAAAAGTGGACAGACACCCTAAATCAGAACAAGTACCAACCAAAATTGGCCGGTTCATTGTCGAGCCTGGTCATGAACTCGATTCAAATCCAAACTACAATTTATTTCATCAGACGAGATTTGCCGATACAAAAGAAGTATTTAATGAATGCAGTGAACAGTTTGTTCGCACGTATTTAGATACAAGTGCTGTCAGAGGCGGCGTTTTTTTAGTTGCGTCCGCCGTTCCTAAAAAGTACTTTGATGACTCCTTTGTTTTTATTATGAAATGCGATTTTGAACAGAAAGTCGCTTCTATCGCTGATACATCTACCTTGATCCAAAAAGTAGAAATGGCGATTACAACAAAAAACATGAAATCAATTCAATACCCATTTATGCCAGAAGAGGGCATGACGGAGGAAGCTGAAGTGAAAATTCACCAATCCTCACATGCTCGTTATTTTGAGGACTTTCTGAAATTTGTCGAATACGGGGAATCTATGCCCGAAATCATGAAATCACAGGTCATGAATATGGTGCAGGAACAAGTATTTGAAACATTACAGGATGAAAGTGAAGAATTAAAGCAGTTCGAAGAGGATCTTGAAATATGGGAAGCAAGTGAAAAGCGAGAAATTAGAGAAACACTCGATACAGAACAGGTCACACTAGCAGCTTCTCACATTGTGGAACAAACCCCTGATATCACAATGAAAATGCGTCTAGGTGAAACAGAAATCAAAGGACTTTTAGCCGACTTCGGCCACTCGATCCATATTGCGAAGGTCAACAATCGATATGTCGTGCTCGTCGAAGCAGACCAAATCGTCTTTGAAAAAGGAAGCACACCTGTTGAATTCCATAAACCAAATGGATTAAAAGAGGTTGTCAGCCAGCTCACGCAAAAAGCCTACGATTCAGACTTAGAATAAGACAATATAAACTGTCTCCTGCGCTCAGCTGCATGAGGCAGTTTTTTGATATAAAGCTATATTTTTTTACGCTGCACTAGAAGAAACTTGCTGCCCGCCTCTTACCCACATGCTGACTAGCATGAGGCTTATGACGAGCATCAGCCAAAAGACGCTGTTTGTTCCGAAAAACTGGATCAATGTATACCCACACAAAGGCCCTAAAGCAGCCCCCATATCTTGAACAAAAGAATAGCTGGCAAGAAAACGGTTCTTATCTGTTTGAGCAGAAGCTTTTTGAAAGGCAAGCGTATCGGTGAACGTTGTGACAACCGTTGCCAGCAGCTGAATCAAAAGCAGCATCAATAAGAACCAGCCGCTTACCTTCAGCATGACTCCAAGAAAACTGAGCCCTCCAAATGAAAGAAACATCCAGCAAAGCATTCGTTCCTTCATCACAAGCCGATCAAACCATTTGCCCGTTCTCGGTGCGAGAAATGGTTCCCATCCCCACCTGAGTGCTTGAATCACACCGCTTAAAGCCGAAGCTCCGATGACAAAGCCAAACAGAGTCAATTCATCCTGATCGATCTTTGCTTCAATGACATGACTTAGCGTGGATGCGAATAAACCTTGGATGATCAGTGCGATCAGCATGCCTGTTATTAGTACTTTTACCACATCTCGTGTAAACCACTTTTGTTTGATGCCATGATACACCTGAATGTCTTCTCTCTTTTCAATTTCATCCAGCGATACATAAAAAATGCATCCCATCAATGTGAGCAAGCCAAAGACTAGCGTCATGGACTGGAAACCGATCAAGCTAGCAAAGATTCCGCCACATAACATGCCAAATAAACTACCAAGCCGGTAAAGCCCATTATAAAGCCCCGTCAAATGTCCCTGTGAACTTTCGTCCATTTCAGCCAAAACCCTCATCCCGCTCATACGGAGTAATGTCCAAGCAAGACCCCATGCGCAGCGGCAGATCAACAGCAGCCAAAAGCCGCTCACCCCATATAATATTGTGGTCACTGATGCGATCAAAATCGCGATCAATACACCCGTTTTCATTGGGATATAGCGATAGAGCCACCATACGACAGGTGCTAGCGGGATACGAATGAATCGATTGATAGACAGCAGTAACCCGACCTCCCAAATGGATGATAAACCAATCTCTTTCCAATAGACTGGAAGAACAATATAGAGCATTGAATCCCCAATAAGTGCAAATGCTGTGATGAGCGATATTGACACAACTTGCTTTTGACGACGATCCATTTTTTCTTCCCCCTTCGCTACCTTTACGATAAGGGATGCTTTATAATAAATCTAATGAATGTTTTTGATTGATTTATCAAAATAATTGATAGGTGGTGCGAATTTGAATTTACATGCCCTTCGGATTTTTGCAAAGGTTGCAGAGACAAAAAGCGTCACACAAACTGCAGATGTACTCTCTTTAACACAGCCAGCTGTGACGGCCCAGCTTAGAAGCATTGAACGCGAGATCGGATTTCGCCTTTTTAAACGAAACGGCCGAGGAATTAAGCTCACAGAAATGGGAAAGATGCTGTACCCTTATGCCCGGCAAGTATTTGAGGCTGAAAAGGAAGTAGAATATCAGATCACGCTATTGCAAAATGGGAAGAAGGGGCGCCTCCGCATCGCTTCTACCTACGTACCACTCAACTTTTTGCTGCCTGATTGGCTGGCTGCATTTAAAACGGCATCTCCACAGACAGAAATTGAATTAAAAAGTGGAAACTCCGCTCAAGTGATTGAGAGCCTGCTTCAATATGAATCAGATGTCGCCATCGCCGTAATTGAAGATTTGCATCATGAGGAGATCGTGACCTCTCATTTGACGAATTTAAGCTATGATTTTGTTGTGCCAGTAGACCATCCGTTGAACGGAAAAACCGTTCCGTTAGAGCGTCTGAGTCTGGAGCCTTTTTTGATGCGTGAAGAAGGCAGCTCCACAAGAGATAAGCTCTTTTCCCTGTTCACATCGAAAGGAATTAAAAAACCGACTGTTGATTTACAATTCAGCGGTGTTCATGAAGCGATTCAAATGATCAAAGCTGGCTATGGGATCACGCTTGTTCCCCGTGATGCGGTTCAAGGTAGTCTCAAGAGGAATGAGATTGGACGTGTATATATCGAAGGCGTAGAAATCGTCAGACCTGTTGTGATTTGCAAACGAGCGAATGATCTTGAAGAAAATAGAACCGTGGATGCCTTTCTGCAAACGAAAGAGATCGGTCCATTTAAGGAGCCGGCTGCAAATTAAAAAAAGTGCCTGTATGAGAAACAGGCACTTTTATCTATTCTGCTGGCTGCACGATGTCATACGGTATAGCCTTTGAGGCTTTCACTAATTGTTCTGGTGTAATCAGTATTTCATTTCCCCATTCACCTGCTCCAACGCCTAATATTTCTTCCTCTAATAGCGAAGCTTCAATGATGGTGCGGAAGCCTTCTGGCTGCCAGCAAAACGGCGGTATTGAGCCAATTCGGTAGCCCGTCACTTCTAGAACCTTCTCTGGTGATGCCATTTTAATATTACGGGAGCCAGCCGCTTTCTTTAGTTTCCCTGATTTAATATGCTGGTCAGCGCCAACCATCACAAGCAGTTGCTCCCCTTCCCCTGTTTCAAAAATCAATGTTTTGATCATTTGTCTCTCACGAAAACCAAGAGCTGCTGCTACATTTGCGGCTCCCTTCTCTGTTTCGGAAGAAAATGTTTTGATCTCATATGGGATGTCGTGTTTGTCCAAAAAGTCATGTGCCGGTAATTTTTTCAATCAATTGAACCCCTTTCTTTAAGATTTCTTTCATTTAGCTTATCACAATCCTCTCATCCTTAAGATGTATTTTTCAATGAAAAGCCTCTAGGTCCTTATTCCCCATGCTATACTGAACTTGTTTTTGGAAAGGAGCTGGGTGGATATGGGAAACAAATTTTGGTGTTATATAGGCAGTAAAAGCCTTCTCATGCTGAGTGATATTCTATTTGTGATGACCATCACATTTGTGATCTATCAAGATACACAATCTGTTGCGTATGCGGCTCTATTTCCGTTAATAAGAACGCTATGTCAGCTATTAGCTGGGCTCATCTCTCCTGTGTTGGCAGATCACTTTCAAGCAGGCCGGCTATTGAAATGGGTCCCGCTTTTACGTCTTGGGATGCTCATCGTGTTTACTGCCCAATTTCATTTCTTTGAGCAGCATATGGTTTGGCTATTTGTTGCACTTATTCTCATTTCCATCTCAGGGGGGTTTATCAGTCCTTTATTACAGGCCATCATGCCGGTGCTTGTGCCAGCACATCAGCTTGTGAAAGCGAATAGTACAGCCTCCATTTTTCAACAAACGGTTCAAATTGCTGGCTATTCGTTTACTGGAATGCTTGTCCTGTTCATTGGTCCCTTTTATTTAATGTGGATCACTTGTTTGATGATTGTGTTGTCTTATTTGTTTTTCACCCCTGTCTTTCCTCTTCTTGAGCAAGAAGATACCGTTCGAAAAGCAAATAAGATGAACAGTGTCAAGGATGGCTGGAAGATCATTTGGACAAACAAAACTATTCGCACCCTGACCTTTATGGATGTGTGTGAAAATATAGCAGGCGCTGTGTGGATCGGTGCAATTACGCTTGCCTTTGTCACACAAGATTTAAACGAAAGTGAAGATTGGTGGGGGTTTATCAATGCCGCTTATTATACCGGCGCCATTCTAGGCGGGCTCTTGGCTGCGTGGATAAGCCGGTTCATTCAAAAGCAGCTTCTTCTCTTTATGGCTGCTGGTTCATTCATTTATGCAGCGCTGACCATTGTCTATTCACTGAACAGCCTGCCGTGGCTTGCTTTGCTGCTTTGTATTTTGATGGGGCCTGCTTATCAAATTCGAGATGTTTCACAGCAGACCATTCTTCAAACGGAAACGCCCGTCCGAGATTTATCAAAGGTGTACTCGGCTCATTATGTCCTTTCCTCAGTATCTGTCGGTTTATCTATTTACTTTGTTGGATTGATTGCGGATGCATTCGGAGCGAGAACTGTGTATTTGCTGGGCGGTTTGTTTGTACTCGTCTGTTCCGGGATTGCCATCCTCGCTTTTATGAGGCAGAAAAAAAAGAGCGGCTGATTCATGCAGCGGCTCTTTTACTTTTCCTTTAACATTGTGAACATATCACGCGCCATCGCTTCTAAAATATACACAACTGGCGTCTGTGTCGTAATATTGGCTCTATGAACCCGTTCGTCTGTCACGTAATAAGCAATGTTTAGATCTGAAATGCGCGAAATCGTGCAGTGCTGATTGTTGGTAATACTAATGATTTTGCTTCCTTCTCTTTTTAACTTCGAAATATGATCAATCGTAATACTGTTCTCCCCGGATACAGACAGCACAATGGTGACACTATTGTCTAAATACTGCATATTCATCGGGAAAAACGGATCATTAATGTAAAATGAAAATTTCTCAAGACTTGAAAAATACCTTGCCCCATACTGCGCCAAAATACCAGAGCTACCAGTACCAATAAACAGCACATTTTTTGCATCGGCAATGAGGCTTGCTGCCTCTTTAATCTTTCCTTCAAAGTCCCCTTTTAGGGTACGTTCAATAAATTCATATAAAAAGTGCTGGGTGCTTTTTAAAGTAGGTGTCCGCTCTGATTCTAAATACATTTTGAGTTTCACTTTAAACTCTGAAAAACCTTCACAATTCACTTTTCGGCAAAAGCGAAGGACAGACGAGGTGGAGATATGGGCTGCATCTGCTAAGTCCCGAATTCTCATATACACGACCTTTTCACTGTTTTCCATGATGTATCGGTATAAAGCGCTTTCTAGTTCATTAAAGCTGGAAATAACCTCACTTGAAAACATCTGACTTCCCCTTTCTCCAACAGCATGTCACAATGTGTTTCTTTTATGTAACAAATCTCTAAATAGGGCACCCTTGCCTAAAGACGCTGAAGTCATTTACGCACGAGACGCTCTCACGATAAGCTATAGATGTACAAACAAAAGAATTGGCTTTTCTCTATTATAACATTGCGCGTTACATTATTCGGAGGTGCAGCACATGGCAAAAGGATTAAAGGTTGTCACAATTGGCGGAGGATCAAGCTATACACCAGAACTTGTAGAAGGATTTATTAAACGGTACGATGAATTTCCGATTAGCGAGCTTTGGCTTGTCGATATTGAAGCGGGAAAAGAAAAGCTTGAAATCGTCGGAGATCTTGCAAAACGAATGGTCAAAAAAGCAGGACTTCCAATCGATGTTCATTTAACATTAGATCGCCGAAAAGCGCTTGCAGGCGCTGACTTCGTCACAACACAATTCCGTGTCGGACTTCTTGAAGCACGTATGAAGGATGAACGCATTCCTTTAAAATATGATGTCATTGGTCAGGAAACGAATGGTCCAGGAGGTCTATTCAAAGGACTTCGTACCATTCCAGTCATTTTGGATATTGTGAAAGATATTGAAGAACTATGCCCAGATGCATGGCTTGTGAATTTCACCAACCCAGCTGGTATGGTCACAGAAGCCGTTCTTCGCTATTCAAACCATCGCAAAGTCGTTGGCTTATGCAACGTGCCAATCGGTATTCGCATGGGCATTGCCAAAGGACTTGATGTCGACGCAAGCAGAGTCGAAGTCAGCTTTGCTGGATTAAACCATATGGTCTTCGGGCTCAACGTATTCTTAGATGGTAAAAGCATCATGGATCAAGTCATTGAAGACATGGCAGATCCAAACTCTACGATGTCAATGAACAATATTCAAGCCATTCCGTGGGATGCTGATTTCTTAAAAGGGCTCGGCGTGATTCCATGTCCATATCACCGCTACTACTACAAAACAAGTGATATGCTGGCTGAAGAAAAGAAAGCAGCAGAGAATGAAGGAACTCGTGCAGAAGTCGTTCGTGCACTTGAAAATGACTTGTTCGAACTGTACAAAGACCCTGATCTTGATATCAAGCCACCACAGCTTGAAAAACGAGGCGGTGCCTACTACAGTGATGCCGCTTGTAACTTGATTGCATCGATTTATAACGACAAGCATGATATTCAGCCTGTGAACACCATTAACAATGGTGCCATCAGTGACATTCCGAATGATTCTGCTGTAGAACTGAACTGCGTCATCACAAAAGACGGCCCTAAACCAATCGCTGTTGGCGAAATGCCAGTCGCAGTCAAAGGACTGATTTCTCAAATTAAATCCTTTGAACGTGTTGCCGCTGAAGCAGCCGTGACAGGAGATTACAACACAGCACTTGTCGCAATGACGATCAACCCGCTCGTCCCATCAGATGCGATTGCAAAAAGCATCCTAGATGAGATGCTAGAAGCACACAAAGAATATTTACCACAATTCTTCAATAAAGTAGAAGCATAAAACAGAACCGCACTTGTCAAAAGTGCGGTTTTCTTATTTCTCTGTAAACAACTGATCCATCTGAGGGCGGTCATAGTCTAATAGCCAGTGCTGTAAGCCCTCATAGACGGGCCGAAGACGCTCATCATCTGCCGCAATAAGATCACAGCCACGATCATCATATAAGTGGAAAATCATCTGTTTTGAGAGATTGATGAGATAAATTTCATAACCAAGCTTCCCGTTCAAAATTTGATTCGGTGCATAGAAATCCTCTTGGCATATGGCATGCAGCAGTGGGCGTAATCGTATATCTTGTAGCTGGCAAGTCAACGTAAATCTCTCCAAGGTCAGGGGCTCATCTAGTTCTGATATGACATAGGTCAAAAGCTAGTGACGCAATCGTTTGCGTACTTGCCGGCGAACATACTTCTGATAAACTAGGAGCTTTTTCTTCATTAATTCATGTTCATGCTGCGTATAGACATCTGTGACAAATAGAATATCGTCTTCTGGATCAAAAGCATATCTGACAATTTTCAAAGCACGATCCCCTGCTTTTTCTAATACAACCGATTCTTCTCCTAATGACCAATCTGCCACTTCAAAGCGAAGCCCAAAAGGCCATTCATAAAAAAGAGGAGGCGTGAGGACAAGATCCGGAAAATGACTTTTAAAAAAACTATTGATTTGATCGCTCATGTCATGTCCTTCCATTGGTTTTATTTCTTATTTTACCGTTGAAACTGATGGGAATACAATTGGAAATAAACTGTCATTTCTTATATGATAGAAAGAGATGGAGGTGTGACCAATTGAAAAAATGGTTTTTACAGGTGTTCCTCACCGCATTGATCACTATGTGGCTACAGGCTGGACTTGATCAGGTAAATGTCATTCATCTTTCCAATGTCTGGGTAGATGTCAGCAGCTGGATTTTGATCTTCTTTGTCATCTACGCACTTTTTGAATGGACAGCTCACATTTTAGTAAAACGGAAAAGCGTTCATCGCTAAACATCTCTTTTATAGAGATGTTTTTTCTTGAAACTCCTCTTGTACGAGTTCATGAATGACGCCCATTCCTGCTTGACTGCCAGCAGCAGCTGCAAGAACAAGTTGAGCAGGGCCGCCTAAATTGTCACCGCATGCAAAGACACCGCTGACGGTTGTACGTCCAAGAATATCTGTTTCAATGCCGCCATTTTTCGTCATTTGACAGCCTAATATTTCAGCAAATGGAGCTGACTGCTTAAATTCACTTGCGACAAATCCGCCTTCTCTATTCACTGTTTCCCCATCCGCAAGGTGAAGAGAGTGCATTTGTCCATTCTCATGATGAATGGACATAATCGGTACATCAATGACTTGTATAGAATGTGCTGATAGCAATGCCTTCTCCTCTTCAGCAAACACTTGCTTCCCATTCGTAAACACAATTAAATCCTTTGTCCAATTGGAAAGAAGTTTAGCCATATGCAAAGCACGTGAATTCTTAGCAATGAGCGCAAGCGGCTTGTCCTTTAGCTCCCAGCCATCACAGAAAGGACAGGTAAACAACGTCTTTCCATACACTTCATGAATCCCCTTCATCTCTGGCAATATATCCTTTAGTCCTGTTGCCAATATGATTTTCTTCGCTTCAAATCTTTCTTCCTCTTGTGTCAGTAACGTAAAGTTGTCCTTATTTTTTTGTATCTCAACAATTCTGCTTCGTTTGATTTGGATATGAGAGTAGTTTTGAAGATCTGCTTCTCCCGCTTGTCTGATCTCAAACGGTGTCATTCCATCGTTTGTAATAAATCCATGTGATTCCTGAGTCACTCGATTTCTCGGTAACTCGTCATCGAATACAATGACCTGTTTTCTGCCCCGCCCCACAACAAGTGCTGCACTTAATCCAGCTGGTCCGCCTCCAATGATGGCACAATCTAATAACATATCAATCTCTCCTTTTTATTCAAGACTTTAAAGACTCTTAATATCTATAATTTATTCAAAAAAAATCACATCTTGAAAAATGGATTTTTTTCTGTCTGCTCAATTTGGCTAGCGATATCAACTAGCCGCTTTTGACTAAGTGTTTCTTGCATTTTCGTTTCAACATCCTGCATGGCTTGTTCAATCAAACAACCATCATGAGGCATGAAAGAATCATGTTCTAAGGAACAACGAAATAAATTGGTTTGACCTTCTACCGCTTGAATGACGTCTAAAAATGAAATATCCTCTTTCTTTTTCAGAATGGTGTAACCACCTTTTGCGCCAGGTGTTGATTCAATCAATCCTGCCTTCACAAGCTTTGTTAAAATTTTAGATAAATAGGTGGCTGAAAGGTCTTGCATCTTAGCGAGAGGCTCAACGCCTATTGCTTTTCCCTTTGGAGCAAGTGTTAAAAAGACCATCGTATGAAGTGCATAGTTGGTCGCTTTAGAATATTTCATCAGAAGATTTCCTTTCTATCCATTATAGATCTTTTATATCTGTAATTGATCATAAAAGATTCAAGAAGAAAAAGCAAGTATTGTGAATCTGCTTCTTTTTTCATTCCACATTTCGCATTTCCTTCCGATAATAGAGGTAAGCACGAATAAAAGCTTGATGAAGACTAGAAGGAGTGAAGAGAAATGTCAGATCAACAGCAAAATGCAGTACACGAAGAAGAAGATGAATTTAACGTATACGACATGATTCCACCCGCAGGAACAATCATTGGAGAAGCAACAGAAGAAGAAATGGAAGCTGCGGCAGCATTAGAAGTGAGACATGTTGCGTTCATACGCCTTCAAGACATGTTCATTCAATTTGATGGCTCGTCTTACAAAGACTTATTAAAAGACTTCCAAGAATTTGAATATGATTCCACAAAATTCTGGAGAGGTATTGCTAAACGACTTCAAATTCCATACGAATGGCCAATCCGACTCGACCATGCAAACGGCCCTATTTATATTGGTGAAACAGAAGATAGCCGTGAGGTTGAGGAGAGTGCGGAGTAAGGACATGGTGACCCCCTTTTGAAAAGGGGGTCTTTTCGTCTCCTTCACAATCCATCGATTGAAAAAAATAAGCAATATGAGCATTGTAACGCCCATATTGCTTATTCTCGTGTTATGTTAACTTTGGCCAAAAGGCTTGATTTGCTACAATTAAGTCGTCTAAAATATCCTTTGCTACATTAGCACTCGGCACCGTTTTCGATAAGGTAATGGCCTGCCATAGTTTTTGATAGGACCCTTCTTCAAATGCTTCTACTACTAATTTTTCTACGCCAACTTGCTGCTCCATGAGGCTTTTTTGAAATCTAGGAATTTCTCCAACCACTAATTTTTCTGGACCGTTGCTGCCAACGATACAAGGAATTTCGACCATGGCTGTTGGATCAAAGTTCATGATGGCGCCATTGTTCTCCACAATCATCAGCATCCGTTCCTTTTTATTAAAAGCAATGGCTCTTGCCAAATCAACGATATAAGAAGCGTGCTCATCAATGGCTAGCTTTGTTTCCTTTGCAGTTCCTCTATCAATGATGGCCTGACATTCACTAAAAACAAAGGCTTCCCGCCCCTCCATCACTTCATTGGCACGCGTGAACGCAATATTTGAATGTGCCACTTCTTCATCTGGAAATAGATAGTATTTCAAATACGTATTCGGTACGGTTTTTGGATCAAGTGCTTGAATATCTTTGGCTTTTTTTAATGTGCTGTTCCAGCTCTTTTGCTGTTCTAGTTCAGATGTTCCATCTGTTGCATAACCATGCTGGCTTACATGCTGAATGACCTCAGGCATTAAGCTATTTCCTTTTTTATCTCGAATATCTGTCCACCAGCCAAAATGATTCAAACCATAGTAATCTACTTCCAGTTCTTTACGGGAAGATAAGCCTAAATTCTTTGCAATCAATTCTTCAATTCCAATTGGCATATCACATATGTTTAAAATTTTGGCATTCGGTCTTAACTTACGAGTAGCCTCTGCTACTATCGCTGCAGGGTTAGAATAATTTAACATCCAAGCTTCAGGTGAGTATTTTTCCATATAATCTACAAGTTCTAATACACCTGGAATAGATCGCATACCGTAAGCTATTCCCCCTGGACCGCATGTTTCCTGTCCAACTACTCCATGCTTTAATGGAATTTTCTCATCTAATTCACGCATGGCATATTTGCCGACACGGATATGTGCCATTACAAAATCGACTTGAGTAAAAGCTTCTTCTGGGTCAGTACTTGCCAGTAGTCGCACTTCTGGTGCTCGTTCTTTTAACATAATCTCACATGCATCCGCAATTGTCTTTTGTCTAGCTTCATCATTATCATAGAGTTTTATAGTATGAATTGGGAACTCTTCTAAATAGTTTAACAGCATTAAAATGATCCCTGGTGTAAAAGTACTTCCGCCTCCGGCAATGGTAATATTAAATGTTTTTTTCATGATATCCAGCTCCTTTTTCAATCAATTTAAAGTTTTGCCTCAAAGGACTCTCTCACTTGCGGTACACTTAAGCCAACAATGATTTGAATGCTTTGACCACTCTTAGCCATTCCGTGTGCCATTTTATGTTTTGTGAAGTATTCCCTATCTTTCACCAAGCTAGGGTCAATCACTGTAATACGCAGACGTGTAGCACAGTTTGTCACATCTTTAATATTTTCTTTTCCACCAAGTCCTCCTAAAAAATAAACGGCTTTCTCTTCATACTCAGACGCATAAACGGGCGCTTCCTTTTTGCCATGATCTTTTTTATTAGCATTCTCATAATCTTGTTTTGTATATAGCCTAGTCTCCTTCTCATGTTTTCGTCCTGGTAATGGAATATCAAATTTCACAATCACCCATCTAAATATGACAAAATACAATGCTGTAAATAGAAGTCCAATGATGGACTGGATCAGATAAGTCCCTCCATGATTTGAAGAGAGCGGAATCCAGTTCAATGCAGCTATTTCTATAAGCCCTGAACCCATCATTCCGACAACACCAAACATATTCATGATTGTCACCATGGTCGCTCCAAGAAGTGCATGTATGACAAATAAGTAAGGCGCGAGAAACAGAAATGTAAATTCAAGTGGTTCTGTAATTCCGGCAAATACCGCTGTTAATGTGGCGGGTAATACCAATGCGAGAACCTTTTTTCTGTTTTCCTTCGGTGTAGAAAAATACATCGCTAGAGCTATCCCTAAACAGCCGAACATCTTAATATTTCCATGCAGTAAAAATCCGTATGGATATACATCCTTCAAATCGGAAGTTGAGGTCGCAAATTCATTTAAGTGAGCAATCCAATATGGTTTTAACCCTCCATTTACTGCCGCTGGACCAAACTCAAAAGGTGTATAAATAAAATGGTGAAGTCCTGTTGGAATCAACACCCTTTCCAAGAAATGAAACAGCCAGACACCAATATAACCAGACTGTGACATAAAGCCTTGGAGAGATTGAATTCCCTGCTGAACATAGGGCCATACAAAAGCCACGATAAAAGCAATAGGAATCATCACAAAGAATCCGATGATGGCAACAAAGACAAGCCCTTGGAAAATCCCGAGCATTTCAGGCAGTTTTTGATCATAAAAACGATTATGAATCCAAATGACGATTCCTGATATCGCCACCGCACCAATGATACTTGTATCGAGCGTAGGGATACCTGCAATTTCTTTTACACCCGCTACGTTCTCGACTCCTTGCGATAAATCAACACCAAAAGTGGACGGCCAAAGTGTCAATATAGCATGAATATAATTGTTAAATACAAGATAAATCATTAAAGCCGCGAGCGTAGCACGTGCTTGCGCTTTTTTTGCAAGAGAGATTGGCAAGCCAATCACAAATGCCAGCTCCATATGATTGAAAATCGTCCATCCTCCACTTTCAATCAGTGTCCAAATCTTATACCACATTGTACCTTCTGCAGCCACCTCCCCCATAATCGCTGGATTCTTGCATAATGTCGCAAGACCGACAACAATACCAAAAAACGCGAATAAAAGGACTGGAACTACCATAGCACTACCAAATCGCTTGATTGCATTCATAAGCATCACCCCTTTGTTTGATCCATAACACCACTGTAAAGGGAGCGCTTACAAAAACCAATAGGATTGACGTATTTAGAAATCAAGTTGTAACATTAGATTATATTTTCACAGGAAGAAAATATTTTCATGTTGGAGGGCACATCGCATGATATTGGACAAGCTGGTAAACGAATACTTCGAAGATTTAAATAAGAATGACCTGCATATTATTAAAACGATTCACGATCATCTTGAAGAAATGAAGACAATGAAAATTCAGGATCTTGCTCGGTATGCTCACACTTCCATCTCCTCCATCCATCGACTTGCCAAGAAAATAGGTTTCGACGGCTACAGTGACTTAAAATCTTATGTGAAATTAAATCATCTTACTGAAGAATCAACACAGGATTTAATGAAGCTGCTCGATCAAGATATCCGGCAGACAAGAAAATATATGGAGCAGCTGGACTTTCATCAATTAAATCAACTGATTGACCACGCACCGTATATTTATATTTATGGTACAGGAACTGCACAGCTCGATTTAGCCAATGATGTACAACGACAGCTATGGTCACTGCATAAGAAATCTCAAGTATTACGAAGCAAGAGAGACTTAACAGATGGAATCATTGAATTTGGTGAGGATGACCTTTTATTTATCATTTCTTTATCGGGCGAATCGAAGGATTTAGATGAAATCATTCAATTGGTGAAAACGAGACATGTCAAATTTATCAGTATGACCACATTAAGAAATAACCTTCTTGCACAAAATGCTATGTTTAACATCTATGTAAGTAGCACCCCGTTTCCTTTGTATAACAAAGTGGACAACTCAAGCTTTCTGCCATTTTACATTGTGGTAGATATGATCGTCAGAAAATTTAGTGAGTGGAAATGGAACCAATTAAATAATAGGAACTAAAATTAACAAGCACACATTCTTGGAGACAAATGGTGAATGATTAAATATTTCTTCACAAAAAAAGAGAGACACTTTTGTCTCTCTCAAAAAACACCAAAGTATTTTTCTGAAATAAGTGATGACTGCTCCATGCTATTCAGCAGTATAATGCCCCGCAAGCAGTTCATCAAACGAATCCGCTAATTTGAAATCCGTCTCATATTCAAGATCAAAGTAATGCACCGGCGGATGTTCCTTTGTTTCTCTATAATCTAATGCGATCCACGTATGACCATCCCCACAAATGAGCACAAGTCCCTCAGGCAATTCCCATTCTTCTATTAAATAATCACTATCCATGATCCCTTCGCCTTTGGCAATTCCTCTTAAATGATCAAATGACACATGATCCTCTGCCCATCCATTTGGCTGGTTCGTTGGAAAGGCGTTATGCAGGGTATAACCGCCATTTTGTTCGAGGATAAGCTTCTTATATGTATCAGGCAAGATGACGCCTAGCTTCTTTTCTGCTTTTGCAATACCTTTCTCATTGATTTTCTTAAATGTCTCTTCGCTTTCTATGTCTTTATCCCAAAATGATTTCAAATAAATTACCTCCAAATGTTATTCCTATCTCATTTTACCATTTGGGGCAACTAGTTTAATAGTCCTATTCATAGAAAAAAGAGAAGGGCATCCCCTCCTCTTTTTCATCATGATTGTTCTTGATTTCTCGCTTCAAATTCATCTAGCATTGCACGCACTTCATCTGTTGAGGATGTGTTCATTAATTGGTTTCTTAGGAAGCTCGCTCCTCTGAATCCTTTTACATAAATCTTAAAGAAACGGTGCAGTGCCTTGAAAGGGCGCAAGCCTAGTGATGAGTATTGATCATGAAGATCAAGATGTAATCTTAAAAGACCAAGCAGTTCATCACTTGTATGCTCCTTCGGCTCTTTTTCAAAGGCAAATGGGTTATGGAAAATCCCACGTCCAATCATCACACCATCCACTCCATACTGTTCAGCAAGCTTTAAGCCCGTTTGACGATCAGGAATATCACCATTGATCGTCAAAAGCGTATCAGGTGCTACTTCATCACGAAGTTTTATAATCTCAGGAATGAGCTCCCAATGCGCATCCACCTGGCTCATTTCCTTTCTAGTACGAAGGTGAATCGATAAGTTCACAATGTCTTGCTCCAAAATGTGTCTGAGCCAATCGTGCCATTCATCAACCTCTGTAAAACCAAGTCTTGTTTTGACGCTAACGGGTAATCCCCCTGCTTTTGCCGCTTGAATCAGCTCTGCCGCAACATCTGGGCGAAGAATCAATCCACTGCCCTTCCCGTTTTGTGTGACATTCGGGACAGGACAGCCCATATTAATATCAAGCCCCTGAAAACCTAATTCCGCCATTCCAATGCTCATCTGTCTAAAGTTCTCAGGCTTGTCGCCCCAAATATGAGCAACAATCGGCTGCTCATCCTCTGTAAAGGTTAATCGTCCCTTCACACTTTGAATCCCATCAGGATGGCAATAGCTCTCACTATTCGTAAACTCTGTGAAAAACACATCAGGTCTCGCCGCCTCACTCACAACATGACGAAACACAACATCTGTCACTTCTTCCATTGGTGCTAATATAAAAAATGGCCGCGGTAAATCACGCCAGAAATTTTTACTCATCTTTCGTTCAATTCCTCTCATGACATAGCGCCTAAAGGGCATGTCCTTCTGTAAATTCTTTCAGCAATTTTTATCATTATATACTTTAATATGAACTAGGCAAAATTGCAAAAAAGGACATTTCAAAACCAAATACGGGGTAAAGATTAATTTTCGACCTATAATTATCGTTTTGTATTCAGGTGAAGGGACGCTAAAATAAAAATATCCCGATATCGGTGTTATATCACGAAATCGGGATGCTTCAATACATTATGACTGTTGAATCACGAGACTAGCCACGCACTCCACATGACTCGTATGCGGAAACATATCCACAGGCTGCACTTCCTCCGTCACATACCCACCATCCTCAAGAATTCGCAAATCACGAGCTAGCGTCCCAGGATTACAGGACACATAAACAACGCGGTTTGGTTTCATTTTTAAAATAGTGTCAAGCAGTGCCTCGTCACAGCCTTTTCTTGGTGGATCGACGACGAGGGTGTCTGCTTTGATGCCTTCTTTGTACCAGTTTGGGATAACAGTTTCTGCTTCGCCGACTGCGAATTCGACGTTGTTGATTCCGTTTAAGGCAGCGTTGCGTTTTGCGTCTTCAATTGCTTCTGGCACAATTTCTACGCCATATACTCTGCCCGCTTTTTGTGCGAGAAACAAGGAAATCGTACCGATTCCGCAATACGCATCGATGACGGTTTCTTCGCCTTGCAGTTCGGCATATTCAAGTGCTTTGTCGTAAAGTACTTTTGTTTGAGCTGGGTTTACTTGATAAAATGAGCGGGCTGAAATAGCAAATTTGATGTCGCCAATTGTGTCATAAATGTATTCTTCTCCCCATAAAATGGTCGTTTCATCTCCGAAAATGACATTTGTCTTCTTTGAATTCACGTTTTGCACAATTGACCGAACATGCGGGAAGCGTGCTATAATCTGCTCAATCACTTGCTGTTTTTGCGGGAATTCAGCCGTTCTTGTGACAAAAACGACCATCATCTCACCTGTTGCAATGCCGTAGCGAACCATGACATGGCGAAGCCAGCCTTTATGACGTTCTTCGTTATATGCTTTGATACCGAACGCTTGGCATATTTCTTTGACAGCTTGAACGACTTCATCGTTTTCTGATTGCTGGATCAAACATTTTTCCATATCAATGATTTCATGGGTACGCTGCTGATAAAATCCTGCAACAAGTCCGCCTTCACGTTCGCCAACTGGAACTTGTGCTTTGTTTCGGTAATTCCATGGATTTTCCATTCCGAGCACAGGATGAACTTTTACACGGCTCATATCAAGTTTGCCGATCCGCTCTAAAACGTCCTTCACTTGTTTCTGTTTAAATAGCAGCTGGCCTTCATAGCTCATGTGCTGAATTTGACAGCCTCCGCACTGCTTATAGATAGGACATGGCGCATCTTGCCTATGCTGACTTTCCTTTGTCAGCTCCATGAGTCGCCCAAAAGCAAATCCTTTTTTCACACGTGTGACTTTGATTTTCCCTTGTTCGTCTGGAAGGGCATTCGGTACAAAGACAGGGAATCCTTCAATTTTCGCTACACCTGCACCTTCGTGCGTCAAGTCTTCGAAGGTTACATTGTAGTATTCATTCTTTTCAACAGGCGGTTTCATTTTCACCAATTTTATCACCTCATTTGCAAAGAAAAACTTGGCGCCATAAGGAACCAAGTTCAATCTCTACCCTATTTTTTCAGCTGTTGCTTTTGGCACAATAAATTCTATATGACGATACAGATTTTCAAATTCACCTGGCAGCATGCCGCCGTATTCTCCATCTAAATTCAATTGCATTTTATCTTTTACATCTACTTTTACGCGGTTCGCTTTTGCGTAGATGACATTGTTATCATGAATATGCTCGCCTCGAAGTGCAAGGCTGACTACTCGAATGGCTTCTGCTAGGTTGACCTTCTTTAAAATAATCAGGTCAAACATCCCATCATCTAAAACGGAATCTGGCGCTAGCTTTTCAAAGCCGCCTACTGAGTTTGTGAGTGAAACAAGAAACAGCATGATTTCTCCATGAAACAATTTGCCGTCATATTCAATTTCGACTTCTGTCGGGCGGATCGAAGGAAGCATCTCCATGCCTTTTAAATAATACGCAAGCTGTCCAAGCATTGTCTTCAGCTTACTAGGCACTTCATAAGTGAGCTCTGTTAACCGGCCGCCTCCTGCAATATTAATAAAATAATGGCCATTGACTTTACCGATATCAAGCGGCTTCGCTACACCATCTATAATGGCATCTGTTGCTTTTAAAACACCTTCTCGTGGAATACCAAGTGCTCTTGCGAAGTCATTTGTTGTTCCAACCGGAATAATTCCTAGTTTTGGTCTTTTTTCAAGCGGGGCTAGTCCGTTGACGACTTCATTGATCGTGCCGTCTCCACCTGCTGCTACAATTAAATCAAAGTCTCTCTGTGCGGCTTTTTCAGCTGCTTGTGTCGCATCTCCTGCACATGTCGTTGCATGACAAGATGTTTCATAGCCAGCTTGTTCAAATTTTTGCAAAACCTGCGGCAAATTCTTCTTGAAGATTTCACGCCCAGATGTCGGATTGTATATAATTCGAGCACGTTTCATTCATCATCATCCTATATTCATTATGCAATCTATTTTCACCACTAACAACCTTTAATTATACTATGAGATTTGAAAATGGCAACAGAACAACCACCTAATATTAGAAATCTCTTGCCACATTTACCTCAGCAAGAAAGCATTCTGATAAGATAAAAGAAAACGCTGTAAAGGATGGTTTGCGATGAAAAAGCCTGTCTATTTTAATCATGATGGCGGTGTTGATGATCTCGTTTCGTTATTTCTTCTCCTTCAAATGGAACACCTGAAAGTGATCGGGACGTCTGTTATTCCTGCTGATTGCTATTTAGAGCCCGCTCTCAGTGCATCTCAAAAAATCATTGATCGATTTAGCCCTTATGACATTGAAGTCGCTGCTTCAAATTCTAGAGGCGTCAATCCTTTTCCGAAAGAGTGGCGCATGCATGCTTTTTATGTGGATGCCTTACCTATTTTAAACGAGAAAGGCACTGTTGATACAAATGTGTCCAAGCTTCCAGCACACCTTCATTTAATCGAAACCGTTAAAAAGGCAGCAGAACCTGTCACGCTACTCTTTACAGGCCCGCTCACAGATCTTGCTCGCGCTTTAGAAGAAGATCCTTCCATCTCTAATAAAATTGAAAAATTGGTATGGATGGGCGGTACGTTTCTTGCAAAAGGGAATGTGGAGGAACCCGAGCATGATGGGACAGCAGAATGGAATGCATTTTGGGACCCTTATGCTGTCAGCACCGTCTTCAAGGAACGCTTTCCTATTGATATGGTCGCACTTGAAAGCACAAATCAAGTTCCACTTACACTTGATGTGCGTCAGCGCTGGGCTTCCCTTCGTTCTCACATTGGGATTGATTTTATTGGACAGTGTTACGCCTTTTGTCCACCGCTCATTCATCATGAAACAAATTCGACGTATTACTTATGGGACGTACTCACTACGATGACGCTTGCTTCTTCAACATTTACTCATTCAAAAGAAGTGAACGCAATCGTTTATACCGACACACCAAAGCAAGGACGTACCGAAGAGCACCCAGATGGAAAGTCAATACAAGTGATTGATTATGTTGATCGTGATGCCTTTTTTCACGCATTTGAAGAGCTCATGAGAAAAGCTGTTTGTCGGATTTCAACATAAAAAAAGCCCCGCCAATAGACGGGGCTGCCAATAGACGGGGCTTCCTCTTATTCTTCTTCAGCGTACTTTTTCTTACGTCTGAACTTGCTTAAAATTTCATACACGATTGGGACGATGACCAATGTGAGAAGTGTAGAACTTGTTAAACCACCAATGACGGTGACGCCAAGTCCTTTTGATACGATCTGGCTTCCGCCTTCAAATCCTAATGCAAGTGGCAGCAGTGCACCAATCGTTGCAAGTGCCGTCATTAAGATTGGTCGTAGTCTTGTTGTACCTGCTTCCAGTAATGCTTCTCTTGTTGAAAGACCTTCGTTTTCTTTATGAATAACGCGGTCAATGAAGACAATGGCATTTGTCACAACGATCCCGATCAGCATAAGCAATCCTATCATGGCATTTAAGCTGATGGTTTCTTTTGCTATAAATAGTCCGACAAGTGCACCAATTACCGTAAATGGTAGTGAGAATAGAATCGCAAATGGTGCAAGACCTCCGCCAAATGTGATGACGAGAACGAGGTACACAATGGCAATTGCTGCAAGCATTGCGAGACCAAGCTGTGTAAAGGATTCCTGAATATCCGCACTTACGCCACCTGTGTCAATCGTTACGCCCGATTTCACATCAAGCTTGTCGACTTTCTTCTGAACATCCTGCGTTACACTTGAGACGTTGTCTGTTGTCATGTCACCAGACACTTCTGCGTAGATTTTCCCATCACGTTTTGTCACTGTATTTGCTGTCGTACCATCTTTTACTTTTACGACATCACCAATTCGGACTTCTTGTCCTGTAGGAGTTGTGATTTTTTTATTTTCTAAATCTTTTTTGCTCTTATATTCGTCTTTTTCAGTTTGAAGCTTTACATCAAGTTCTTTGCCGTCCTCTGTGACTTTCGTTAGCGTTGTTTCGCTATTTTGAGGAGCAATTGCTTGAGCGATTTGTGAAGCAGTTAAACCTAGCTTCGCCAGTTTTTCTTGATCTGCATTAAACGTATATTCGTCGTATTTCTCAGATAAGCTTGTGCTGACATTTTTTAAGTTTTTCTCATCTTTTAAGATGTTCTCGACATCTTTTACTGTGCCTTCAATATCGCTTACTTTGTCACCGTAGACGTAGTACGTTACAGTATTGCTTGCGCCAGCAGACGAGAAGTCTTGTGATTTCCATTCCCCTTTAGACGTTTTGTCTTGCAGTGCTTTCGTTACTTTATCTTTTTCTTTATCAAAGTTTGGCGTGTCATCGTCATATTGTACGAAGAATAACGCACCATTAGAGTTGCCCCCTACACTTGCTGTCATAGGATTTGAAGAACCTAGTGAATATTGAACAGTATTGACATGGTCACGTTTGATCAAATATTCTTCTGCTTTTTTCGTTTCATCGATTGCTTGCTCTCTCGTTTGTCCCGGCTCAGGTGTATATGTCACCATCGCCGTCTTTTCGGCTTGCTGTGGTAAGAAGCTGACACCGACAAGTGGTGCTAAGAATAAGCTTCCGACAAGCATAAGGATGGCAATTCCTGATGTGATCCATTTATGGTTCAGCGTCCAGTTGAGTACACGTCTATAACCGCCGGCAAGCTTACTTGGTTTATGCTCTTTCACTTTTTTCGCTGTGCCATACAGGTTCTTTTTAAATAGACTGTGTGCCATCATTGGAACAATCGTAATGGCAACAAGCAGTGAAGCAAGTAAAGCAAACACAATCGTTAGCGCAAATGGGATGAATAGCTCACCAATCATTCCGCCTACTAATGCTAATGGTAAGAATACCGCAATTGTGACAATCGTCGAAGACATAATTGGGATAAACATTTCTTTTGTGGCTTCTCTGACGAGTGCCTTGCCTTTTAACGGTTCATCCTTTAACGCCATTCGTCGATAGATATTTTCTATGACCACAATCGAGTCATCGACCACACGCCCAATGGCAACGGTCATGGCCCCAAGTGTCATGATATTTAATGTGATATCAAGCTGATTTAATAATAAAACAGCAATCAACAGGGATAACGGAATAGAGATGACCGAAATTAATGTTGATTTGATATCTCGAAGGAACAACATAATGATAATAATCGCAAAGATTGCTCCAATGATCGCCTTGTTCAGCATTGTGCTGACAGATTCTTTAATCGGCTCTGCTTGATCATATGTCGTGCTGACTTTGATTCCTTTATTGTCTTTTTTGAATTTCTCAAGCTCTTTCGTCACTTCTTCTGCCACACTCACAGTGTTGGCATCAGAACCTTTGACAATTTGCAGACCGATGCTGTCTTTTCCATTCGTTCTAGAAATCGATTCTGCCTCTTTTACTACTTTAATATCCGCAATGTCAGAGAGCTTGATCGTTGGCAGTTCTACAGATTGACCGCTTGCTGCCCCTGCACCAGGTTGCTGCTGAGCTGCTGCCTGCTGCTGACTTGCATTTCCAGCCTGCTGCTCTGCACCTTGCGCACCTGGGTTTTCAGCGCCGCTAGATGGTGCTCCAGCTCCAGCGCTTGCACTTGGTGTGACAGGGATTCGCATGTTTTTCAAATCTTTGACGCTTAAGATATTGCCGTCCACGACAACTGATTTTTGTTTGTTGCCAAATGTGTATAGACCTAATGGTACATTGACATCAGAGCCTTTGATCATGTTTTGGACGGTTTCTTCATCTAAACCGTATTCTTTCAATTTCTTTTGTTTAAAAGAAAATTCTACTTCTTTGATTTGCTGTCCTGAAGCTTCAACAGAAGAGACACCGTCTAATCCTTCAATGGAAGGAACAAGGTCGTTTTCTACTTTCTGTGTAAGGTCTTCTAATGATTCTTTATCACCAGAGACACTGATTGCTAAGATTGGAATTGCGTTAATGCTAAAGCGTGCGATTTTTGGTTTTTCTGCATTTTCTGGAAAATTGATATTGCTAATCGCATCTTCAATTTCCTTCTTTGCTTCATCCATGTCTTTATTGTAATCGTACTCGATTTGAATAGATGAGGCATTTTCAAATGAATTGGATGTGACAACATTGACTCCGTTGAGGTTTTGAATAGACTTCTCAATCGGGTTGGTCACCTTATCTGATACTTCGTCCGGCGTTGCGCCAGAATACGTTGTAGAAACCGTAATGACTGGAGTGTTAATATTCGGGATTGATTCTTGTTTCATATTCAATCCGGCATATAGACCAGCAACTGTTACGATAATCGTCATGAGCCATACAGCGAACTTATTCTTTAATACAAAATTGATGATCGAATTCATTATGTCCTCCATTTTCCTTTATGTATTGACTGACTGGTCATTCTATATCATAATAAACGGTGATATACAATGCCGTCAACCATTTCACTTGCGTTTGACGTAACATTCTAAAGCTGAAGGGGCCTTATTTCATGAACGAAAAAAAAGAAAAAATCATTAAAGCAAGCATCCAGTTGTTTGCGAAAAAGGGTTTTTCTTCTACGACCATTCAGGAAATTGCAGATGAGTGCGGAATATCAAAAGGCGCATTTTATTTACATTTCAAATCAAAAGAACAGCTTTTCAATCGCGCCTTTGAATATTATATCGACACATCCATGCAAAGTATTGAAACGATTCGAAAAGAGAATCAGCATCTCGCGCCGAGAGAGATCTTCCAGAAGCAAATCGCTGAACAGTTTCAGCATTTTGCTGAGAACAAGGATTTTATCATTTTGATCCTCAGTGAGAACATTATTCCAGAAAACCAGCAAATTAAAAAGTATTCAAAAACTGTGAAAAAACAAATGAATGATGAAATTCAAATTTCCATCTTGACCACTTATGGACAGGAGATCGAACCATATATAACTGACCTGTCAGTCATGATTCAAGGAATCATCCAATCGTATGTGCAGGTGCTGCTTTTACAAGATCAGATGCAATTATCATTTGATGAGCTCTCTTCCTTTATACTCGAACGGTTTGATGATTTGGTTCAAGGTATGCTTCGCTCTAAGACGAAACCTATTTTAAAGCCAACCATTTGGGATGATGATGCGCCGAGTGCTACTTCCCTTCAAGAAGAGCTTCGTTTGTTAAAGCTTGAGCATTTGCTTTCTGATGATACCCTTGTATCCATTGAAGTCATTGAAGAAGAACTGGCGAAAGCTAAGCCTCGTAAACCAGTCATTCAAGGGATGCTGACGAATTTAGAAAAGTGTGAGGACCCTGCTGTCATAAGAGTAGTCGAACAATTGAAGCTGTTTCTTTCATAACTTTACGCGCTGTTTTTCCGGTTCGTTCACCTTTATCCCCCTTCGAATGTGCACTTTCGCTTATGCTTCATTATAAGAAAAGAATCTCCGAATTGATATACGGCGGTGGTCTGAATCTATGATAAGACCCTGTCAGTTCAAATAAAAAAACCGCCTCTTCTCATGAGGCGGTTTTTTGCTATTTAGCGTTTTTTGATTTCTTCTAGGAGAATCTTGTTGACCATCGGCGGGTTTGCTTGACCCTTCGATGCTTTCATGATTTGTCCGACTAAGAAACCAATCGCGCGGTCTTTTCCATTTCTAAAGTCTTCGATAGATTGCGGGTTGTTATCAAGTGCTTCTGTGACAAGTTTGAGCAGAGCACCTTCGTCAGAAATTTGGACAAGTCCTTTTTCTTTGACGATTGTTTCTGCGTCTCCCCCATTTTCAATCAGCTCTTTGAATACCTTTTTGGCAATCTTAGAAGAAATCGTTCCTTTTTCGATGAGCTTGATCATGCCAGCTAGGCCTTGCGGCGTTAGCTTTGTATCTTCCAGCTCTTTTTGAGCTGAGTTTAAGTAGGCAGATACTTCACCCATTAGCCAGTTTGAAGCTTGCTTCGCTTCTGCACCTTCTGTAATGGTTGCTTCAAAGAAATCAGACATTTCTTTTGTCAGCGTCAGCACCATCGCATCGTATGCAGGAAGCCCCAGATCATCGATGTAACGTTTGCGGCGCTCGTCTGGAAGCTCTGGGATCGATGCTCTTACGCGTTCTTTCCACTCGTCATCAATGTACAGCTCCACCAAATCCGGTTCTGGGAAATAGCGGTAATCATCAGAACCTTCTTTGACACGCATGAGGATCGTCTTTTTAGATGCTTCGTCATAGCGGCGCGTTTCTTGTTCGATCAAGCCGCCAGAAAGCAATACTTGCTCTTGGCGTTTCTCTTCGAATTCAAGACCTTTTTGTACGAAAGCAAATGAGTTCAAGTTCTTGAGCTCTGTTTTCGTTCCAAACTCTTCACGGCCGATCGGACGAAGTGAAATGTTGGCATCACAGCGAAGTGAGCCTTCTTCCATCTTACAGTCAGATACGCCTGTATATTGAATAATGGATTTTAGTTTTTCTAAGTACGCATATGCTTCTTCTGGTGTGCGAATGTCTGGCTCAGATACGATTTCAACAAGCGGTGTGCCTTGACGGTTGAAATCGACAAGTGAATATCCGTCGCCTGTATGCGTCAGTTTACCTGCATCCTCTTCCAAATGGAGACGCGTAATACCGATTCGTTTCGTTTTGCCTTCTACTTCAATTTCAATCCAGCCGTTTTCACCGATCGGTTTATCAAATTGAGAAATTTGATACGCCTTTGGGTTATCAGGATAGAAGTAGTTTTTACGGTCAAATTTTGTATCTGTTGCGATCTCGCAGTTTAGCGCCATGGCTGCTTTCATTGCAAAGTTCACCGCTTCTTTGTTCAACACAGGCAGTACGCCAGGATATCCAAGGTCGATGACACTTGTTTGCGTGTTGGCAGCTGCACCAAAAGGTGTCGGCGAGCTGGAGAAAATTTTTGATTGTGTTTTTAGCTCAACGTGGACTTCAAGTCCAATTACCGTTTCAAAGTTCATTCTGATTCACCCCTTACAGTTCAGGTTTTGCTTTATGATGATCTGTTGCTTGCTCGAAAGCGTGAGCCACGCGGTAAACCGTTCCTTCATCAAAGTGCTTACCAATGATTTGTAGTCCTAACGGAAGACCGTTGGCAAATCCACAAGGCACACTGATTCCTGGAACGCCTGCAAGGTTCACAGGAATCGTTAAAATATCGTTCGCGTACATCGTTAGTGGATCGCTTGTCTTTTCACCAATCTTAAACGCAGGAGTTGGTGTTGTTGGTCCTACAATGACATCATACTTTTCAAAAACATCTTCGAAGTCTTTTTTGATCAATGTACGGACTTTTTGCGCCTTTTTATAGTATGCATCATAATATCCTGAGCTAAGAGCGAATGTGCCAAGCATGATGCGGCGTTTCACTTCGTTTCCAAAGCCTTCAGAACGAGTATTTTTATATAAATCAATTAGGTTTTCTGCATTATCTGTACGGTAGCCATAACGGATGCCGTCAAAACGCGCAAGGTTTGCAGATGCTTCTGAAGAAGACAGCAAGTAGTAAGTCGCAAGCGCATATTTAGAATGCGGAAGAGACACTTCTTCCCATGAGGCACCAAGTCCTTCTAATACTTTTAAAGCTTGAAGAACAGACTCTTTTGCTTCTTCGCCAACACCTTCTCCAAGGTATTCTTTTGGCACAGCAATTTTCATGCCTTTGATATCTCCAGTTAATGAAGAAAGAAAATCTGGGACGTCGACATTAGCACTCGTTGCATCCATTTGATCCACACCAGCAATCGATTGAAGAACGTATGCGTTGTCCTCAACGTTACGCGTAATCGGCCCGATTTGATCTAATGAAGAAGCAAATGCGATTAAGCCATATCGAGATACACGGCCATACGTTGGTTTCAGACCCACAACGCCGCAGAAAGATGCCGGCTGGCGAATCGAACCGCCCGTATCTGATCCGAGTGAAAATGGTACTTCACCTGCTGCAACAGAAGCTGCTGAGCCACCACTTGATCCACCTGGAACAGTGTTTAAATTCCAAGGGTTTTTCGTTGCTTTGTAGCCTGAGTTCTCTGTAGAAGATCCCATTGCAAATTCGTCCATATTTAATTTACCGATTGTGACTGCTTCTGCATCTCTTAAACGATTGACAACCGTTGCATCATAAATAGGATCAAAGTTTTGCAGAATTTTACTAGATGCTGTTGTACGTAAATCCTTTGTGACGATGTTATCTTTCACACCGATTGGCATACCAAACAATAGACCAAGCTCGTCCTTTTCACCAACTGCCTCGTCCAATTCCTTTGCATACGCACGAGCCTTCTCTTCGTCCAGTGCAAGGAATGCTTGTACTTTCCCGTCTACTTCATTAATTCGTTTATAAGACTCGTCCACTAAATCAGAAACAGACAGTTCCTTTTTATGTAAAAGCTCTTTTAATTCAGAAATTTTGTGATCAAACAGTGACATGCCTCAGGCCTCCTTTAGTCCAAAATTGATGGCACACGAATATAGCCGTCTTTATGATCAGGCGCGTTTTTGATGACTGCCTCAATGGAAAGACCTTTATTCGGAACATCTTCTCTCATGACGTTTTTCATTTTTAATACGTGTGTTGTTGGTTCAACGTTTTCCGTATCTACCTCGTTTAACTGCTCTGCAAATGAAATGATGCTATCAAGCTGTTCTGTAAACATCTCAGCTTCTTCTTCTGTAATGGCAAGCCGTGCTAAATGCGCCACGTGCTTTACTTCTTCTATTGAAATTCTAGACATGCAGGTTCACCTCCAAAAATGATACGTGTTCGTGGTCATGATCATAAGTCATATACACTTTATCATATCAAATTTTACTGTTCTAAAGCAACTTTACGCAGGGGCTGTAAGAGGCCTTTTCTCTCGAAGCATCATTGTGATTCATCTGATGAAAGAAAATAGGCATGCGGACACTTTTTATTTTCAGAAAATTTTTACTTTTAATCCCTTTTGTAAGCGCATACAATCCGATTCGTATCAATGATCTGTCCGTTTTTTCTTCCAAATAGGAAGGTTTAAGAAGGTTGATCACTTGGGAATACTCTGTTAGGTTAAGTAACCATAGCAGTGAGAAGGGCATTCGATCAAAAAAACAGCCCTGACACTTCTGTATATTTTGATTGAGGTGATGTCAAATTAATACGAAAAAGGTGAGAACAAAAAATGAGTATTGAAGTTACTATTTCCTTATCTATTTATTTTATCGGGATGCTTGCCATCGGTTGGTATGCATTTAGGAAAACACATGATTTAAATGATTATATGCTTGGCGGACGCGGACTTGGTCCATTCGTTACAGCTCTTTCAGCAGGTGCTGCGGATATGAGCGGGTGGATGCTGATGGGTGTACCAGGTGAAATGTATAAAACAGGTTTATCGACTACCTGGCTTGCGATTGGTCTCATTGTCGGTGCTTACTTGAACTATCTCATTCTTGCACCTCGTTTACGTTCTTATACAGAGATTGCTGATGATGCCATTACGATTCCTGATTTCTTCGATAAACGATTCAAAGGATCATCTTCTTTATTAAAAGCTGTATCAGCTGTCATCATTTTAATTTTCTTTACGCTGTATACATCGTCTGGGATGGTTTCAGGCGGACGTTTATTTGAGTCAGCATTTGGTGCACATTACATGTTTGGACTGATTTTGACGTCAAGTATTGTGATTTTGTATACATTGTTTGGTGGATTCCTGGCAGTGAGCTTAACGGACTTTGTCCAAGGAGCTATCATGTTTTTAGCATTAGTGCTCGTGCCGATCGTTGCCTTTACACAATTAGGTGGACCTGTTGCCACATTCCAAGATATTCAACAGATTGACCCTAAATTGCTTGATATTTTTAGAGGAACGAGCGTCATTGGCATTATATCCTTCCTCGCTTGGGGACTAGGTTACTTTGGACAGCCGCATATTATCGTGCGCTTTATGGCGATTACGTCTGTCAAAGACTTAAAACCAGCACGCCGTATCGGAATGAGCTGGATGATTATTTCAGTGATTGGTTCACTGTCTGTCGGTTTAGTTGGTGTTGCTTATGTACATGAAACGGGTATGAACCTTGCTGACCCAGAAACCATCTTTATCGTCTTTTCTAAAGTATTGTTCCACCCATATATCACTGGATTTTTACTTTCTGCCATTTTAGCAGCAATTATGAGTTCAATTTCGTCTCAGCTGCTTGTTACGGCAAGTGCGATGACAGAGGATTTATACAGAACGTTCTTTAGAAAAAAAGCATCTGATAAAGAGCTCGTGATGATTGGCCGTATGTCTGTACTCGTTGTCGCTGTGATTGCCCTTTGTCTTTCACTTAACCCAAGTGACACCATTCTTGACCTTGTTGGTTATGCGTGGGCAGGTTTTGGATCTTCATTTGGTCCAGTCATCTTACTTTGCCTATACTGGAAGCGAATGAATCATCATGGTGCCCTTGTTGGGATGATTGTTGGTGCGGTAGTCGTTCTCACATGGATCACGACAGGCCTTAACCACGCAACAGGTATTTATGAAATGATTCCTGGCTTTACGTTAAGTGGTTTAGCTGCCATTATTGTGAGCTTAATGACCAGCAAGCCAACAAAAGCATCAAAACAATTGTTTAGCCAAATGGAAGATCATCTTGAAGAAGAAACAAAATAAACAACATGAAGGGTCATCTGCCTTAAGCGGATGACTCTCTTTTTTAAATAAAATGCTTTTCTTTCTCCCATTTCTGAATAAAATAGAAGTTGTGCAGCCATATGGGCTGTGAGAAGATCATATACATGATGTGAAACGTACATGAAGTGAAGGAGCGATACGCATGTTTTGGACGATTGAATGGGATACAGTCTTAAAATTAGCCGTGGCCACTTTAATCGGTTTGATTATTGGGCTTGAACGCGAGCTGAAGAAAAAGCCGCTCGGCTTAAAAACGTGTATTGTCATTGCTGTCAGCTCCTGCGTGTTAACCATCATCAGCATTGATGCGGCCTACAATTTCCCTCGAGTCTCTAGACTTCAAATGGACCCACTCAGGTTACCGGCGCAAATTATATCTGGTGTTGGCTTTATTGGAGCAGGTGTAATTCTGCGAAAAAGCAATGATGTCATCTCAGGTCTCACGACTTCTGCGATGATCTGGGGAGCAGCAGGACTTGGGGTTGCAACAGGTGCAGGATTTTATAAAGAAGCCTTCCTCAGTCTTTTCTTTATACTGATTAGTGTCGAATTTCTACCGTGGCTCTTCCAGCGGATCGGGCCAATTCGCTTACAGGAAAAAGAAATCCGCATCAGAATGTCTCTTTCTGATCGAAACCGTATGACGGATATTTTAAAAGAAATGAAAGCCCTCAATATTCGCATTCATTCTGTTCGTATTGATGATTTAACAGAAAAGAACTATCCAATTATGGAAGTGCGCGTACGCGTGCATAAAGATCGCTATACAACCGATGTGTATTTTGATATAAAAGATCTAGAAGGCGTCGTTGGCGTGAAGTGTGATACGGTATAAAAGGTGATGAGGCAAAAGTCTCATCACCTTTTTTTATGGGAAAAGGGGTTGAACCATCGCCTTTATTCAAATAAAATACAAATTATGAAATAAATGATAAAGGGGATTTTTCATGGGCTCTATGGATCGTAAAAAACGTATTTTTCTGATGAGTGGGATTCTAGCAGTACTCGTATTCGCTGCTTTATTGACCTCACATTATGTCACTCCCGTGTCGACAAATGCAGCAGACAAGAAACAAACGAAAGCACCTAAAAATATTATTTTTATCGTTGGCGATGGAATGGGGATGCCCGTGATCAAAGCCTACCGAACATTCAAGCAAGAAAAGCTTGGTTCTCCAAAAGCACAAACCGTCTGGGACCCGTATTTAGTCGGGATGCAGACCACACACCCAGATGATCCTCGAGATAATATTACCGACTCAGCTGCCGCAGCCACGGCCATGGCGACTGGAAAAAAGACATACAATGATGCCATCGCCGTCAACCAAGAAAAAGAACCTCTTAGAAGTGTCGTTGAAGCAGCAAAGGAAGCACAAATGAAAACCGCCTTTGTTGTCTCGTCTGACATCACCGATGCGACACCTGCCGCTTTTGGCACACATAACGTCTCCCGAAAAAACAAAGAACAAATTGCAGACCACTTTTTTGATGAGAAAATAGATGGAGAGCACAAAGTTGACATCCTTCTAGGTGGCGGAATGCAATATTTTGACCGAAAAGACCGTGATCTTGTGAAAGAATTTAAGAAGAGCGGGTATTCCATTCTAAGGTCAAAAGATGATTTAACCTCCCAATCATCTGCGAAAATGCTCGGCTTATTCCAGGAGGACGAGCTGGATCGAGCCATCGATCGTCCAAAGCATGTGCCTACTTTAAAAGACATGACGCAGGCAGCATTGACCCAATTAAATCAAGACAATTCTCATGGGTTTTTCATGTTGCTTGAAGGCAGTACCATTGATTCTGCTGGACATGAAAATGATGTGGTCGGCGCCATGAGTGAAATGGAGGATTTTGAGAAAGCAGTCCAAGCGGCTCTTCAATTCGCTAAAAAGGATCAAGAAACCCTCGTCGTCATCACAGCAGATCATGCGACTGGCGGCTTTTCGTTTGGTGCAGACGGCATGACAAGTGAGACCGGCTATAGATGGGACCCAGCCCCCATTCTAGCTGCGAAGAAAACACCTGTGTATATGGCAAAGAAAATCGCAGGCGGACAATCGGTACGTGATGTCCTTCACACCAATATTGATTTCACGCTCACAAAAGAGGAAATCTCTCAGGTGGAGAAAGCAGCACAATCAGGGAAGGCCAGTACGATTCAGCTCAGCATTCAACACATCTTTGATCACCGTTCTTTCTCAGGCTGGACAACCTTTGCTCATACAGGTGAGGATGTCCCTGTCTATGCATATGGACCTGGGAAAGCAGCATTTCAAGGCTGGATCGATAATACAAAGCAAGGAAAGAACCTGTTCCACATCATTGAATCACCGTCCTCCTATCGCCCATAAAAAACAATCCCCGCCTCATCACATAGGCGGGGATTTTGATGTTAAGATTGACTGAGTTTTGTAAAGTCAAACGTCGTAATCGGTGCTGCTTGTTCAATGTCTGAGCGGAAACTAGCGAGCATGCCCTTCTCTTCTTCTCCGATGGTAGCCAAATCAAATGCTTGATGCAGCAAGCCATAGATTAGCACGTGACGTAAGCGAAGGAAGTCAGGAATGTAGGCAAGCCACTCATCCCCAAGCTCATTCTCTTCACGATAGCCTTTAAGGAACTGCTTCATAAAGTTTCCTGCAAATGCTGCTTTGTCTTCGTATGGAATGACTGGGTACCACAACACATTGTATAGCAATATGCTAATGTCATTCATAAACCAGTTGTACCCGATATCATCGAAATCAAAGGTCGTAATTTTGCCTTGCTCCCAGTGGAAGTTTCCGTGATGGAGATCCGCATGAACCAATCCGTACGTATCCTGATTTTTCGGAAGCTTTGCCAGCTTTTCCATCAACTGATCCGCTTGTTCGAACACAAGCGTCTGATCGGCTGGGACATACTTACGTAATTTAAGCTGCTCCTCTTCATCCCACTCTTGTCTTTTATAACGCGGGTCTGACAGCTGATAGCTTTTTGTCAGTTTATGCATTCGGCCTGTGTACTGTCCAAGGGCATAAAATAATTCATCATTCCAGTCTGCCTCTTCGACTTTGTGGCCTGGTGCTTTTTCATAGACTCGCAGTAAAAATGAACCGCCTTGCCCATCGTCTACTTGTTCAATATCACGGCCATTTAATGAAGCAATTGGTTTCGCAACCGAAAGTCCGCCCTTCGCTAAGTGATGGAGCCATTCCATTTCACCTAAAATATAATCAGGTGATCTGCGGATGGTATGGGTAATTTTTAAAATGAAAGACTCTCCGTCTTTTTTAAGTTCATACACATAGTTTTCTGCATCTGCGATAAAGTGGATGTCACTTCGCTGGACTCCGTATAAATGAGTGGCCTCATCTAAAATTTTTGATTCATCATATATGGCTTTTACATCTTTATGCATGCTGATTCTCCCTCTTCATATATTTTGCTAATTCTCGAATGGTGTGTTTTTCAGCAAAATTCAAATCATCAACATACCAACCCTTCTTTTCAATCTCTACTTCCATTTTGACAGCAAGTAAAGAATTTCCTCCTAAATCGAAAAAGTCGTTGTCAATTCCTACTTTTTCCACATGAAGAATGTCACACCAAATCTCAAGAAGCAATGCCTCGCGTTCATTGGATGGCTGTGCGTAAAGTCCATGATCCTGCGTTAGTTCCGTCTTTAATATTGATCGAAGACCTTCTTGATCATGTACATTAAGGGCTTTTACATAGCCGCTGTGCAGCGTTTGATCTGTTTGAATCGTTTCCCATGTGTAACCTTCAGAAACTGAATGATTTGCTGTCTCCACCCTTTGATCCTCTATTTCTTCAGTCGAGTGCTGACGAGGTGACAGGTGCTCAACGATCTGAATGTGATCGCTCAGTGAACCGATTTCTTCCACTTGTATACGGTATGTTTGCTGCTCCTCCATCTCCTGCATCTGGTGCTCTTTCATAAATGACTTGAACAGCTCATTACGTCCAGTCGATGCAAATGTGAATTCAATAGAAGAAAGCTGGTGCTGACGACTGTATTCAGCGAGACATGTCAGACATTTTTGCTCAATCCCTTTTCCTAGAGCACGGCAGCTTAGCATCCATGCATCAATGATCAAGGTGTCTCCTGCATGATGAGCCAAGATTGCCCCTACAATTCCTTCATGACTGAAGCGATCCGCTGCTTCAATGACCCAGCCCTGAACATGCTCATTTTCCATCCGCTCTCTCAGCTGCTGTTCATCAAAGCGCTGATCATTTAAGCGGAATTGGTTAATGCGACTGCTCATTTGCGCCACGCGGGCAAGGTGATTTTCTCCCCACTCTGTTACACTCATGTTCAAATTCAAATCTTGTAAAAATTGCTCCATTGACGTCGACTCTGCTTTCTCTTTTTGACGAGCTTTTTCAGCCTTGTAGCTTGTTGTTCGCCCTCTATCTTCATCTGTGACATCATAGCGGTCAAATGCCCAAGCATGCTGGACGAATAATGGAATCGCTTTTTCATTGGCAGGTAGCAGGAGTGTCATCACTTCAGGCAGCTCTTCATTCATACGCAAGCACTGAGCAGGATCATCATCTAAGAAAATAAACTGAGATAATGAAAGATTCAGTGAATCTGCCATCTCTTTCAGATGTGCCGGTTTACTTTCCCAATTGATCCGCCAGTCGACAATATCGTCTTTTTGCAAGATCATATCTGGGTGGTTTTCAAACACGCGCCACACATCTTCTTCATTATTCCTGCTGCTTAAGACAAGCAAGAGACCCTCTTTTTGCTTTTGTTTTAAAAAGCGCTGAAGCGTTTGATGTTCTGGCGTAATATCGATACCTTCCACACCGTCTTCTGAAACGACACCTCTCCAAAGCGTGTGATCACAATCAATGGCCGCTACCTTAAATGGTGCACCTTGCCATGCAATGAACTCGCGTGCGACTTTTGTACCGATGGCTCCACAAAAGACTTCCGTGAATGGGAGGTGTGCGGCTTGCTCTCCTTTTGCATCAAAGATGTCAGCCATTTGATATTGCTGCGCAAGCTGACGGCAATCGATCAATTGAACACCGTCTATCTCAGATAATTGAGCAATCCACTCTTGTTCCACATCTTGCAGTGTGTCTTTAAGAGCAGCACTTATTGGCAGAATCCCAACAAAATATAGGTTATGTTTTGTTTTTGATTTCAGAACGTTTGCAAGTTCTTCAGCATGCTCTGAAGCTAGTTTTTTCTTTTCTTTTAGTGAAAGATGAACTGGGCCCGTGATATCCTCTAAACGAATGAGCAGAAGGTTCGCACCGTTTTTCTTCTGTGAGATCAGGCTGCGCTCATTTAATAATTCCTGATATACCTGCCCATACGGCGCAAATTGAACATCCAGCTGCACGTCAAACTGTTTGGTCCAGTATTGAATGTAAGGTGCGATTGGATCTGCTGTAAATGTCGAGCTGACCGTTAGTACGAGCGGTGCTTTTTCCTCTGCACGCTCCCTTTTCTCTTTTGCTTCTTGTTCTTCTTCCTGTGAAAGAACAACGAAATCCTTAAGCTGTTGATCAGGTGTTTGAACAGCCTGTTCGACCAAGTCCTCGAAGTGCTTGACAAAAGCTTGCATGGTCTCATGTTTAAACAGCGCAAGATTGTATTGAAGGACGCACTTTAACTCACCTGTTACTTCTCTGACAACATCCATTTTCATATCGAGTTTGGAAATTCCCTTTGCAAACTCATGTGTTTCAAATGTTAGTCCATCGGCTTCGATTTTAATATTCGGATCGTACTCATTATGGTAGATGAGCATAGTATCAAAGAATGGATTGCGATGCGGTCTTGTTTTTGGATTCAGATGTTCAACCATTTGGTCAAATGGATACTCTTGATGGTCATACGCATCCAGCAGCACTTGCTTTGTCTGCACCAGTTGCTCTGTAAAGGTTGCGTCTTGTCCCATGTCTAGTTTAATTGGCAAGAAGTTCGTAAACATGCCAATTGTATGCTCGATATCAGCATGACGTCTTCCAGCCACAAGTGAACCGACAATCAATTCCTCTTGATCCGCATAACGTGAAAGCAGTAGCCCATACAGCTGGAACAAGATGACGTTGTTGGTCAGCTGATACCGTTCAGCGAGCTGTTCAATTTTCTCAACGATGTGTGGTTCAATATTGAATTTGATCGCTCTTCCTAAGAAGGATTGTTCCTTCCGTTCGAAATCATATGGCATTGTCAAAGTTGGCACATTTGAGCCAATTTGCTGCTTCCAATAATCCTGCTGCTTTTGAAACATCTCGCTGCGGAAATATTTGTCTTGCCATTCTGCATAATCTTTATATTGAACAGTGAGTTCCGGCAAGGTTTCCCCTCGATAGAGCTCAGTAAATTCTTTAATAAAGATGTTCATGCTCGCTCCATCCGCCACAATATTATGCATATCGACTAATAAGAGGTGATCATGTGCTGCGATTTTCACAAAACGCACACGGATCAATGGTGCAGCCTTTAAGTCAAATGGACGAATGAATTCATCAATTTGTGCTTCTAATCCTTCTTCATCAGCCTCTGTCATTTCAACAGCAAACTGGAAGTCATCATGGACCCGCTGAACCGGTACACCATCTTTTAATTCAAAGGTCGTTCGCAAGGTTTCATGGCGATCAATTAATTGCTTGAAGGTCTGCTCAAAGCGCTCGACGTCAATTTCCCCTTTACATCTCAGTGCCATCGGCATGTTGTAAGAGGTCACTTGACCAATACGCTGATGAATGAGAAATGTCCGTCTTTGAGCAGCAGATAATGGATACGTGTCTTTCTTTTCGACTGGTTCAATCTTGAAATATTGATGCTTCTCTGCCTTTTCGATGAATGCTTGGAGCTTTTCAATTGTCGGGTTGTTAAACATGTCTGTGAGCGTTAGCTCTACACCAAACTCTTTGTGAATTTGAGAAATCAGACCGGTGGCATTTAACGAATGTCCGCCAAGCTCAAAGAAATGGTCGTCTCTTTCCACCTTTTCAATTCCTAAAATGTCTTTCCACATCCGCTGTAACGTTGCCTCAATATCATTCGATGCGACGGCATGGACTTGATTGTTTTCTTCTACTTCCTGCCTTTTGTTATCCTTTGGCACCACCATTTGTACACCTGAGGATGAAGATAATGCGGCTGTATCTACCTTTTCAATCCAATATCGTTGTCGTTCAAACGGATAGGTCGGCAAGGATACTTTTTGATTTGATGTCTGATTTCGCAATTTTGTCCAGTCAACCGGCACCCCTTGAAGCCAGATGTCACCCATTCTTCCCAGCAGGTAGCGGTCATCTGCTGCCTCTTCTTTAGGATGACGCATCAATGGAATCGGCTGCTGATGATGTTCTTTTGAAGCTTGGCGAATAAACGCACTTAACGTATTCCCCGGCCCGACTTCAACGATAATAGGATCAAGCTCCGTTAATAATGTCTCCGCTCCATCACGGAAACGAACTGCTTGCCGCAAATGATTAGCCCAATATGCTGGATCTTGCACTGCTTCATTGTCAATCCACGTACCTGTGACGTTAGAAATATACGGGATAGACGGTGCATTCAATTGATACTCGGCAACCTTTTCTTTAAATGATGGCAGGATGTCATCCATCATTTTAGAATGGAAGGCATGAGAGGTGTGAAGCTTTCTACATCCATGTCCAGCAGCCTCCAGCTTCTCAGCAAGTGCATCAATGGCCGCGGTCTCACCTGACACTACGCACAATTCAGGACCATTTACTGCTGCAAGTGACAGATCATCTGTTAAATACGGCAGCACGTTCTGTTCACTCAAAGGAACGCTCAGCATAGAGCCTTTTGGAAGCTGGCTAATGAGCTGTCCGCGATAAGCCACAAGATCTACAGCATCTTCAACAGATAGTAAACCAGATACCGCAGCAGCCGTATATTCTCCAATACTGTGACCGATCAGTGCCTGCGGTTTGACGCCAAAATGAATCAGCAATTTAGCCAAAGCGTATTCGACACTAAACAGAATCGGTTGTGTATATTCTGTTTGGTTGATCAGTTGACGATCATCACTTGTTTCTGTTGAGAATAAAATGCTGAATGGGTCAACTGAGACATGCTGTTTGAATTGATTCAAGCATTGATCCAGCGCTTCCTTAAAGACTGGATATTTATCATAAAGCTGACGCCCCATATCTACATACTGAGATCCTTGGCCTGGGAACAGAAAGACAACTGGACGGCTCGATGTTTGGGAGCTGGCCGTCTTGACCACATCTTTTGACCTTTGATTGAGCGCCTGTAACATGTCAGCCGTATTACTTCCAAGAATGACACGTTTATGCGGAAAATGATGGCGCCCTGTTTGCAGCGTATAGGCAACGTCACTTAGACGGACTTGCTGCTGATGCTGAAGTAAGTAGTCCGCAAGACGATCCGTCATTTTTTCAAGAGCTGCTGGTGTTTTCGCAGATAATAAAAGAAGTTCATTCTCCTCAGGGTTATCTGCGGCAACACGTGTAGCAGGTGCTTCTTCTAAAATGACATGAGCATTTGTTCCACCAATCCCAAATGAACTTACACCTGCCCGGCGAGGGGATTCCTGCGTGCTCCATGGCGTCAAGTCTGTGTTTACAACGAAAGGCGAATCGGCAAACTCAATTTTTTCATTTGGTGTTTCAAAATGAATGGTCGGCGGAATCACTTGATGCTTTAAGCTTAAAACGGTTTTAATAAAACCGGCGACACCTGATGCATCATTTAAATGACCAACATTCGATTTGACAGAACCAATGCGGCAAAAACCCTTTTTATCTGTATCGAAAGCTTGCTTGAGCGCTTCAATTTCGATTGGATCTCCAAGGGTTGTCCCCGTTCCATGTGCTTCAATGTACGAAATGGTTTCAGGTTCCACCTCAGCCATTCGAAGTGCTGTCTTAATCGCTGAAACTTGACCTTTCGTACTCGGAGCTGTATATCCTACTTTTCTATTTCCGTCATTATTAATAGATGATCCTTTAATGACAGCATAAATGTGATCACCGTCTTCAATGGCATCCTCTAAATTTTTTAAAATAACGGCTCCTGCACCATCACCAAAAACGGTTCCATCAGCTTTGTTATCAAAGACTCGGCAGTGTCCGTCAGATGAATGAATCATGCCTTCTTGATACAGATAGCCCGATTTTTGCGGCAGGCGAATGGACACGCCGCCTGCAACTGCCATATGACAGTCGCCGCTTAATAAAGCCTGAACGGCTAAATGAATCGACACCATTGAGGTCGAGCAGGCGGTTTGCACCACCATACTCGGTCCCTTCAGATTTAATTTATATGAAATCATCGTCGCTAAATAATCACGCATATTCAGAACGGCAGCTTCTAGTGTTTTCGAATCCTCACCTTGCGCCGCTCCTTGAAGTGCTCTCATAACCCATTCTGTATTGATCCCTGCACCTGTATAAAGACCGATTTGCCCTTTATATTCAAACGGATCGTACCCAGCGTCTTCAAGCGCCGTCCAAACACATTCATGAAACAGTCTAAACTGCGGGTCCATCATTGCCGCTTCCTTTGGTGTATAGTCAAAGAAATCTGCATCAAATAAATCCACATCATCTAGCATTCCTTTTGCTTTAACAAAACGGGGGTTTTTTAATAAAGCTTCATCTGTACCTTCACGCCGTAATTCTTCCTCTGTAAAAAAAGAAATTGTTTCTTTTCCCTTTTTCAGATTCTCCCAGTACTCATCTACATTTTTGGCCCCTGGAAAACGACCTGCAAGACCGATAACAGCAATTTCTGCGCCATGATAGTGATTCGTTGTATCATTCATTCTCGATTCCGCCTCTCAATCTTTTATTCCGTTGCTGTTTAAAACGAGCTCTTCGATCACCTGAAGTGACGACGGCTAGTTCTTCTTCCATCGCTTCTTCCTCCGAGTCCTCAGAAGGCTGGATATATTTCGCAAGCTCTGCAACAGAAGGGTACGTAAACAAGGTCACAACCGCTTCATTTGTTTGAAGTGCTTGATTTAACCGATTCGTGACTTGAACAATATCCAGCGAGCTTGCGCCGAGATCAAAGAAATTGTCGTGAATGCCCACTTGTTCCATGCCCATGAAATCCTGCCATACTTGACAGATCGCTTTTTCAGTTTCATTCCGAGGTGCCACATATGGATTGCCTAGCTCTGGTCTTTCATGCTTAGACACTTCATATGAATCTTCACTCTCTGCTGCCTTCGACTCTAGCGACAGCCATTGACCTATCCGTTCATCAAGATTTCCTGTGGACACGAGCATGTGTCGATTCTGCCGGTTAGACAGAACATACTGGAACAGCTCAGCACCCTCTTCTGGTAAAATCGCAAGCTCATTAATCGATTCACCAATTGTGGACTCTAGCTCACCCCAGAAATTCCACGCATCCCAGTTCACACACATCCACGGGGTTTGACTATGTTGATTGAGTCTAGCTGCAAATGCGTCCATATATAAGTTAGCCGCTGAGTAAGCAGAGAACCCTAAGCCCCCAAGCAATGCACTAATGGATGAAAAGAGGAGACAAAAATCCGCTTGTTCTTGATCTAGCAGCTGCTCTAGCACATCAAGTCCTTTTACCTTTGATTGGAATTGATCCTCTCCCTGCGCCAGTGTAGAAGGGATATCTTTAATTGCCCGGAACGATGTACTTCCTGGTAAACCAGCCGCATGGAATACACCATGAACGCCGCCATGCTTTTTGCGAATAGCATCAAATACATGTTTCATCTGATCAAGATTTCCTGCATTCGCCTGCACCGCTTCTACTGTTGCACCTAATCGTTCGAGCTCAAGCACCTTCTCAATTCTCGTGCGCTGCGCTTCATCGGCATTTGCTTGTTGAACGTATGACGCCCATTCATTTCTTGGCGGCAATGCCGTTCTTCCAGTTAAATAAAGATGTACATTTCCTTCCTTCGCCAGCATCTTTGATAAAACAAATCCGATACCGCCTAAACCTCCTGTGATCAAATACACACCATTTGGCCTGATCATCTTCGGTAGTCCATCTTCTTTTTGCAGTGGCAAATGCTTGTAGCTCTGCACCCAGCGCTTTCGATGACGATACGCCACGAGCTGGTCCTTTCCAGGCTGCATGATTTCCTGCACAATAAGATCGACAAGGACTTGTTCCTTCCAAGAGATGACTTCTGGCACGTCTTCCACATCGATATTCCAGCACTTAATATGATGGTATTCCTGTGAAATCACTTTACACGGTCCAAGCATTGCACTTTTCTCTGCACATATCGTCTCATTGCCTGTGACTGGCTGAATTCCGCTAGTGATCGTAAACAGACGGCACTCTCGAATATTTTTTTGGGCAGCAATCGCTTGAGATAAGAAAATTAAGCTGTAATAGCCTTTTTCAATGTGCGCTTGAAAAGCGGCTTGACGATTCGAATTGTCATCTTCTTTCGCTGCTTCCCATAAATGCAGAATCCGCTGGATATTGATGCCTCTATTAGACAATGTATCTAGCATATTTCGGTAGTGCTGGCCTTCTGCCGGATTGATCGTAAACGACTCATCTTGCTCTTGATAAGCTTCACCCTTCGTGACAGAAATAACCTTGATCCCTTTTTGCTTAAATGAATGGGTAAACAGTTCATGAAAAGCATCCTGTTCCTTGAAAATAAGCCACGTTTGTTCTTCTGTTTCTTTTTCGAAAACTGGTTTTAGCGGCTGCTGCTCCCATGAAGGCAGGTAGAACCATTCTTCCATCTCTTTTTTCTTCGTTTCCTTAGGCGCGGATAGCTGCGGAGACGCAGGCTTTCCTGCTTCAATCCAATATCGTTTCCGCTCGAATGGATAGGTTGGCAGCGATACGAGCTGACCTTCCTCTTGCGCTAGATGTTGCTGCGCTCTGACCTCGTAGCCCCCTGCCCATAGCTCTCCTATTCTCTTTAAGAAATAAGCATGGTCATCCGCTTGTTCTCTCGTATGCCTCACCATATTCAGGACATCATGATGAGACTCTTTGTTTTCATGACGTTTCGCTAAAGCTGTCAAGCTGTTTCCAGGTCCAACTTCAATGAGTGCTCGTACTTCATCGGTTAACAACTGAGATAGACCTTCATGAAAACGAACGGTTCCACGCAGATGGTTCGTCCAATAAGATGCTGTCATCACATCTTCACTTGTCGCCCAAGTGCCTGTGACATTCGATACAAACGGAATCGCCGGCTCGTGCAATTCTACTTTCTCTACGATTTGTTGAAACGCCTCAAGCATCGGCTCCATCATGTAGGAATGAAAGGCATGAGACGTATGGAGCTGTCTGGTGATTATTCCTTTGTCTTGCAGTTTCTTTTCAAATGTAGCGATATGCTCTTCTCTTCCAGAAACGACACAAAGGTCTTTTGCATTGACAGCAGCAACAGAAAGCGCTTCATCGATCATCGAGACGAGCTCCGCCTCGGGTAATTGCACACTAAGCATCGCGCCTTTTTCCATGTCTTGCATCAATCTTCCTCTTGCCATCACGAGTGTTAACGCAGACTCGAGAGAAAAGACCCCTGACAAACAAGCGGCAACGTATTCGCCGATACTGTGTCCAATCATTGATTCTGGCTCAACACCGCTGTGCTGAAGCAATTTAGCTAATGCATACTCAAATATAAAGAGAAGTGGCTGGGCATTTGATGTTTTTGTGATGTCTTCGTTCGTTTCATCCTCGGAAAAAACAATGCCCTTTAAATCCACTTGTTCTGTTTCCATGACATATTTAAAACATCTATCTACTTCCCATTTAAACACTGGCTCTGCATCGTATAATCCGCGCATCATACCAGCATACTGTGCGCCTTGACCTGAAAACATAAAGGTCGCTTTACGCCATTTTTTGCTTCGGAACACACTCGTTTCAAGCTGTTTCTGCTGCATCCATTCATCAGCAGACGCGAGCACGATTGCTTTTCGGTATGGAAATTGCTTTCTGCCATACCGTAATGTATAAGCAATATCTTCAAGCGGGACTTGAGGATGCTCGATCACATACTGCTTTAATCGCTCTGTCATTTCCGCTAAAGCAGTATCTGTTTTTGCAGATAAGACAAGAAGCTGCTTTTGGTTAGAAGCTGGTTTTTGCTTCGCCTGCAAGCCCTCTTCTATGATCATATGGGCATTCGTTCCGCCGATACCGAAAGAGCTAACTCCCGCTCTTCTCGGACCATCCGCTTCCTTCCAATACAACGCCTTTTGATTCACATAGAACGGTGTATCTTTGAAAGGGATCTCCTGATTGGGTGATTCATAATGAATGGTTGGCGGGATCGTTTTATGCTGGAGAGCCAAAATGGCTTTAAACAGACCTGCAATCCCTGCTGCACTATTTAAGTGTCCGACATTACTTTTCACAGAACCAATCGGAATCGTCAGCGGATCTGTCCCTTTGAACACTTGGCTAAGAGCGGATACCTCAATTGGATCTCCCATTTTTGTCCCTGTACCATGTGCTTCTACATAACCGATAGAGGCGGGATCGATACCTGATTTTTCATACGTTTCTTTTAAAACCTCTGCTTGTCCTTCCACACTCGGAGCGGTAAAACCAGCTTTTCGGCTGCCATCATTGTTCACACCAACCCCTTTGATGACCGCATGAATCGGGTTGCCGTCTCTCACCGCATCTTCATAACGTTTTAGCAAAACAATCCCCGCTCCATCTCCGAAAATGGTTCCGCTCGCCTCTTGGTCAAACGGACGGCAATGTCCATCTTTTGATTGAATCATCCCATCTTGATAGATGTAGCCGATATTTTCTGGAGAACTGACCGTCACACCGCCGGCCAGTGCGGCATCACATTCTTCATTCAATAAGGCTTGACAGGCCATGCCAATATTGACAAGTGAGGTCGAACAAGCTGTCTGCATGGTCACACTAGGACCGTGTAAATTCAATTTATAAGAAAGCTGCGTGCTAAAAAACTCACGATCATTTAACAGCATGGCGCTGAATTGCTCAGTTGCTTCCATTTGATGGGCAAAGCGCGTCAGCCACTCATGATTTGGACTCGTTCCTGTATAAACACCAATCTTCCCTACCATTCGATCAGGGTCACAGCCAGCATCCTCCAGCGCTTCCCAAGCACATTCATGCAAGAGCCTGAACTGCGGATCCATTAGCTCTGCCTCTCTAGCAGAATAGTTGAAGAAGTCTGCATCGAAGCCTTCAATCTCTTGTAAACGACCTTTTGCTCCAATGAAATTCGGATGCTGGTAGACAGACGCATCCAGCCCTGCTTTCTTGAGCTCTTCTTCTGTGAAAAAGTGAATCATTTCCTCACCATTCACAAGACACTGCCAAAAGTCTTCTAACGATGAAGCTCCTGGGAATCTTCCAGCCATTCCGACAATCGCAATATCCGTATGCTCTTGGGACGTGTTTTTTACTGGGTGAAGTGCAGGCATTTGAGCCTGTTCCGACTGTTCTTTAAACAAATATTCGGCAAGACTTGCCACTGTCGCAAATCGATACAATTGCACAGTGTCAATTTGCTTGTCCACATGCTCAGATATTTTCGCTGCGAGCTGAGAAATATCAAGGGACGTCGCACCAAATTCGAAAAATGGCGTTTCATCATCCATTTGATCAAACCCAAAATGAGTTTGCACAATGTCGTGAATGTCTTTTTGTAAAGAAGCGATAGTAGCAAAGACACGCTGTTCATTCTGCGGCTTTTGCGGTTCAATGGCTGCCGTCGTATTTGTTTGAGCAGAGAAATCGGTTTTATGAAATGGGTACCCCGGTAGCGGAATACGTTGCCTATTTTTCTCCTCTGTTAAAGGTAAGGCTAAGCCGACTCCCATTTCCCAAAGAACGCCTGCGATTTGAAGCATGTCTCCATCAAGTGGTTCAGTTGTTTCTTCTGCTCCCTTTTCAACGACAATTCCTTGTTTCATTGAAAGGTCAATCATCAAAGCTGGTGATTCTTGCTCCATCATTGGCGATTTTACAGGCTGATTCATGTTAAGAAGACCTTTGGCAGATGATGGGTCGAAAGTGGTTAGTTCCTCCCCAGTTTGCTGCAAGTAAACTGACTGCTTTAGTGTCCTCTGGGGCAGTGAAGCCAGCCTTTGATTAAGCGTCTCGGAGTCATGAAGGTGGTACACAATAGATGCCGCATCGTTTAGCTCAAGGCCGCCTGCTGCATATAAAGCTGTCCAGACGCCGCTGCCTTCTCCAATCCATCTATCTGGTTCAATTCCGAGTGTTCTTAGCATGTTGGCAAAAGCCGCTGTCATGATTAGCATCGCCACTTCTGATTGACTACTTTGGTTAGGATGGAACAGCTCGTCTTTTTTGATAGGTACCGCAGTTTGGACGAGGCTTATGATTCGATCCACTTCTATTTTGAAAGAAGGATCTTTCTCATACAGCTTGATGTAATCTCGTAAACCTGACTCATGATACCCTGTCAGCTTCATACTGATCCGTTTATAAAGAAGACTTTCTCTACCTGCTGTCTCTTCACTCAGCACTTGCAGCTCCTCTATTAACTCTTCCCACGTTGAACAGACAAACGCTTTTCGATATTTGAAAGCCTTTCTTCCACTTTGTAAGGTATAAGCTGCTTCACCAAGTGAGAGATCAGGATGTGAGGAGACATATTCCTTTAAGTTTTTTGTCATGTTCTTCAGATCATGCGTTGATCTAGCTGATAGTACGATTAATTCTTTGGACGAGGCCTTGCTGTTTGCTTTTCTCGGCTTCGCCTCTTCTAAGATGACATGAGCATTTGCTCCCCCTATACCAAAGGCGCTGACTCCAGCTCTCCGTGGCAAATGAGATGTCTTCCACTCCCCTTTGTCTGTCCCAACATAAAATGGGGTTTGATCAAAAGAAATACGGTGATTTGGTTTGTCAAAGTGCGGCATCGGGGCAAATTGACGATGATGTAGCATCATGACTGTTTTGATAAAACCAGCTACGCCGCTTGCGGCATCTAAATGCCCAATATTGGCTTTGACTGATCCAATTCGGCAATAGCCTTGTTGATCTGTTTGAAAAGCACGAGTAAGCGCCTCAATCTCAATCGGATCTCCAACCGGCGTACCCGTTCCATGTGCTTCGATATAAGAAATCGTCTCTGGTTCTGTCTCAGCCATTTCTAACGCAGATTCAATGACACTTGCCTGTCCACTCACACTTGGGGCTGTATAGCCAACTTTATTGCTCCCATCATTGTTCGTTGCAGATCCTTTTACGACAGCATAAATAAAATCTCCATCTTCTATCGCATCTTTTAATCGTTTTAGCGCAACAACGCCTGCACCTTCACCAAAAACGGTTCCTTTTGCTTTTTCATCAAACGGACGGCAATGACCATCAGGAGAATAAATCATTCCTTCTTGGTATTGATAGCCTGTGATTTGCGGCTGATGAAGTGTGACACCTCCTGCTAATGCAAGGTCACATTCACCTCCGATTAATCCCTGGCATGCCATATGGATCGCAACAAGCGACGTGGAACAAGCCGTTTGCACCGATACGCTTGGACCTTTTAGATTTAATTTATAGGCAATCCGAGAAGCAAAGGATGGGTCATTGAGATGCATGATTTGAAACACATCTTCGTTCTTTGCAAGTGACGACATATGCTGCCCCATCCACGATAGATTGCTAGATGCACCGGCATAAAGACCAATTAATCCTTCGTATTGCTCAGGCTCATAGCCTGCATCCTCTAGCGCATGCCATGTGCATTCATGCATCAATCGAATTTGCGGGTCCATAATAGCTGCCTCTCGCGGAGAGTAGCCAAAAAAGTCTGCATCAAATGATGATGCATGCTGTAAATATGGCTTTGCCTTGACATAATCAGAACGTTTGAGCAGCGTCTCATCTACACCCGCTGCCTTTAATTCTTCATCAGTGAAAAACGTAACGGATTCTTTTCCTTGCGATACATTTTCCCAAAACGCTTGCACATTCGGTGCTCCGGGAAACGTACCTGCTAATCCTACAACTGCAATTTCAAGTCCAGATTCGCTCCATTGCTCTTGATCAGACATACGCTGCATTTCTCCCATCTATTTTCGTTTTAATCTCTGTTTACGGCGGTTTTTCCCATCTGCCATCGCCTGTTTGCGGAGATTAGATGATTCAGTGACAGCTTGCTTTTCTTCCTTCACGCCATGTATCTTCTTCAGTTCTGCAGCCAAAGATGCAATCGTTGGATGACTATACATCATGACCACTGGAACCTCTATCCCATAAATTGATTTAATATGACCGCTCATTTGCAGCAAATCAAGGGATGTCGCACCCATTTCAAAGAAGTTCTCATTTACATCCGGTTCATGAGGAAAAAAGGAGCTGAGTACATCACTCAATGATGCTTCTAGACGATCATCTATGACCTGCAATGTTTGTTGAGTCGGCCCTTCTTCCTGCTGCATAGGTGTTAATCGGTGTTTGATTCTCTCTCCCATGTCTCGAACAGAAACAAGAATTTGCGGATAATCTAGACGTAGCACTTCCTGAAAGGCCTTGATTCCTTCATCTGGTGAAATACCCGCCTGCTCCTCGAGCGCCATCATGTCTTTGACTTTAGACGCTAATGCTGAGTCGTGTGCCATACCGACTTTTTCCCATCGATCCCAGTTTAAAGAAATCACTGGCTTTCCTTCCTGCCTCTTCGCATGAGCAAAGCTGTCCATAAAAGCATTGGAAGCCGCATATGCCACTTGTCCAGCCGCTCCAAGAAAGGACACAAGGGATGAACAAAGTAAAAAGAAGTCAAGCGTTTCATCCTTCAGTGCTTCATCCAGCACATAAGTCCCGTTGATTTTTGCCTGACACATGCGAATTTCATCGTCTGCTGTTCTTGCTTGGATGATCTTCCCATCTGCCTCTCCTGCCGCATGGATAACTCCATGTAAGTCACCAAACGTTGTATGAGCCAGCTCGACTGCTTTCTGAACAGCGTCTTTATCTGACACATCACCGTGTATAGTTAGTACATCAGCTCCTAACTCTTCAAGAGTCATCAGCTTTTTCACGGTTTCAGCTTCTTTCCCGTCCGCATCACGCAGTTCATCCCATGCAGGGCGTTCACGTATTTGTGATCGGCTGAGGAATACCAGTTTTGCTTGATACGTTTCTGCTAAATGTTGAGCTAGTGTGAAGCCAATGCCTCCCATACCGCCGGTCAGGAGGTAAATCCCATGAGTCCTGAAAGGCTGCGCGGACGATTTCTCTTTGCTTAAAGGTGTACTTGAAGCTTTTCGAACCCACCTGCTGCTCCCTCGATACGCCACGACCGCCTCTTGATCGTGCATCGCAACCTCGTATGAAAGAAATAGCGGCCAGTCCGCCTTTGTTTCCTGACATAAATCAACGTGCTGACACGCAATATGCTGATATTCTTGAGGAATAGTCAGCGCTAATCCAGTACATGTTGCTTGAAGAGGATTGACCTTCTCCATCCCGATGACATCATGCGCTTGGTTTGTCACAAGGTGAAGACGGATGGTTGTATTATGATGCTGACTGATCAGCCTGACGAGATCGAGTACAGATAAGTAGTTGGGCTGATTACCTGTATCTTCTGTTAGTTCATCCTGCATCCAGATGATCTCTTCCGGTATAAATTCAGATCGTTGCAGTTCAGCCATAAGCCACTCTAAGTGTGACAGCATATGAACGTCAGCCTTCATCAACTGGTCATTTTCTTTAATCGTATGATCACTTTGACAGACACTGACAACCTCTGCATGCCGTTCTTTCAAATAGTCGCCAATATGACCACTTCTCTCAAAAACCAAGATACGCTTCCCTTGATGCTGCTGCTCTTTTAGTACAGGTATAGAGCGCTCCCATACCGGCATGTAAAACCAGTCTTGAAAATCAGTGGAGAGTTCCACTCCCTTTTCTGATGGCGCCAAAGCAGTCATCAGCTGATCCGCTTTAAACTGCGGAGAGGGAAACACTTGATGCTCGAATGGATAAGTTGGCAGTGACACTCGATGTGGATTCTTATTTTTTCTAACAGCGCTCCAGTTCGGTTCCACTCCAAAACTCCACAGCTTCCCTATAGCCTTTTTCATATATTCATCATCAGCAGCTTGTTCTTTTGGATGTCTCACCAATGAAACAGCCGCTGCTTTGTTCACATCATAGTCATCATGTCGTCTCACAAATTGAGTCAACGTATGACCTGGGCCCACTTCAATGAAAACCACTTCTCCAAGTCCAAGTAACGTCTCTAATCCTTGACTAAATAAAACAGGCTGTCTGATATGAGATGCCCAGTAATCAGGGGATGAGGCTTGCTCATGTGTTAACCAGTTCCCTGTCACATTCGAAAGAATTGGAATCTCGCCCTGTTGATAGGTGATCTCTGAGAGAACGTTCTTAAACTGTTCGGACGCTTCAGCCATCATACTCGTATGAAAGGCGTGAGAGGTTTTCAATGTTTGGACAGAAGCTCCTCTTTTTTCAACTTTTTCGAGGTAGATCTGTAGTCGTTCTGAAGGACCGGAAACAACAGATAATTGTGAGCTATTCACCGCAGAAAGCTCGACACCTTCAGGAAGATCATGATCAATGTCTTTGGCAGGGAGTGACACTCCGGCCATTTCACCCCGAGGCATTTTTTGCATCAAACTACCTCTTTTTAAAACGATACGGATTGCATCTTCGAGGTGTATGATACCCGCCACACAGGCAGCCGTGATTTCTCCAATGCTATGACCAATGAAATAATGCGGACGTATGCCTAGTCCCATCAGCTTCGATGCGAGCGCATACTCAAAACTAAACAAGATGATTTGTGTATATGATGTTTGCTGCATGAGTTGTTCTGCTTTGATGAACTCTTCTTCGGTTGTTGGATATAACACGTTCTCGATCTCAACACCTGATAAAGATAAGATAATGGCAAAACATTTCTGAAGCGTTTGTTTAAATTCAGGATCTTTCTCATATAAATCTTTGCCCATATTCACATACTGAGCACCTTGTCCAGAAAACATCCAGACGACTGCAGGCTGTTGAAAGGCCTTTTGCGGCTGTCCGGCTGACTGGAATGTGCGGTCAGCACCCGCAAGAAAAGCTTGTCGATAAGGAAAATGCTTTCGTCCCTCTTGCAGCGTAAATGCAGCATCTGATAGCGTGACACGCTTTTGTTCTTTTAAATAAGATGTCATTTGTTCAGCAGATTTTTGAACCGCCTGCTTCGATCTTGCCGAAATCACCATTAGTTCATGATCTCTTTCTACTGAAGGTTTGTCGGATGCGGGTGCCTCTTCCATGATCAGATGTACATTCGTACCACCGACTCCAAATGAACTAACTCCGGCTCGCAAAGGATGCTCTGTTTTCGTCCATGGTACAGGTGTTGTATTGACATAAAATGGACTTGATTCAAAATCAATTTTCGGATTCGGTTTTTTATAATGAAGGCTAGTCGGTAGCATCTGATGGTACAGACTAAGCGTTGTCTTGATAAAACCTGCAACCCCTGCCGCTGAGTCAAGATGGCCAATATTGGTTTTCACAGACCCAATCGCACAAAACTGTTTTTTATCCGTTTGAAAGGCTTTCTTTAGTGACTCAATTTCAACCGGATCTCCAAGAGTTGTACCTGTGCCATGTGCTTCAATATAAGATATACTCTCAGGCTCTACACGACTGATGCTGAGAGCCTTTTTAATCACTTCGCTTTGTCCTTCTATACTTGGTGCTGTGTAGCCAACCTTCCGCCCACCATCATTGTTATAGGCTGAACCTTTAATCACGCCATAGATATGATCCTTATCTTTTAGTGCCTGCTTTAATGATTTGAGCACAACAACACCGCAGCCTTCACCACCAACGGTGCCTTCTGCCTGTTCATCAAAAGCCCGGCAGTGCCCATCTGGCGACATGATCATGCCCTCTTGATACATATATCCTTTTTTGTGAGGGGTCGTAATCGTGACGCCTCCTGCGAGAGCCATTTTACATTCTCCAGTAATCAGCGCGCGCGCCGCCATATGAATGGCAGTCAAAGAGGAGGAACAAGCTGTGTCAACAGCTACGCTCGGCCCCTTCAAATTCAATTTGTAGGATACTTTTGTGTTCATGAAATCTTTATCTGTTAACTGAACAGCCGCAAATTGTTCGGATGAGTGATTCGTTCTCATCAACATGGAAGCAGCTTGCCAATATAAATTAGCAGAAGCGGCTCCAAATAAACCAATCGGTTCCTGATAGGTTTCAGGGTTATAACCTGCATCTTCAAGAGATTCCCACGCCACCTCATGAAACATGCGGATTTGCGGGTCCATGACTTCTGCTTCACGCTGTGAATAACCAAAGAAATCTGCATCAAAGTGGTCATGTTGATCGACTGCTCCTTTGGCACGTACATATTGCTCATGATCCAATGCTTCTTTCTCAACCCCTGCCTCAAGCAGCTCTTCCTTCGAAAAGAACGTAATAGATTCTCTTCCATTTGAAAGGTTGTCCCAAAATTGATGAATATTCTTTGCGCTCGGAAAACGACAGGCCATTCCAACCACTGCAACCTCTAATCCTGTGAACTTACTCATCTATCATCCCGCCTAACAGTTGAGCGGCACTTTCTAAGTCATCCGCTTCATTTTCTCCATCAGCTTCAATCTGTTTCTCTTGCCCTGATGCTTTGTTTTTTAAGTGAGCAGCTATTTGCGAAACAGTTGTATATTGGAACAGCTCCATCACTGTCAGCTCCTGCTGAAATTCCTCTTTTACTTTATTGGACAGCTCAACGATATTAAAAGAGTTCCCCCCTAAGTCAAAAAACGGTTCATCTATATGAATCTGCGAAGCAGGGACTTGTAAAATAGAGGCGAAAATGCGAACAAGCTTCTGCTCTGTTTCATTATGTGCTTGAATGGTCACAGGCTCTTGATGGTCCGCAAGCTGATCTTCTGGATTCGGCAGTGCTTGAATATCCAATTTCCCTGATAGATTCAAAGGAAATTGCTCTATTTGAATGACATGCCTCGGCACCATATAACCTGGTAATCTTTCACTTAAAGATTGACGAAGCGCACGCTGATCTATCACTTGTTTTGCCATGATGTATGCGCAAATGTATTGATCCTGATCCTGCGTTTCCTTAGGAATGACAATGACATCTTGAATCAATCCTTGCATATGCGGGTCATCAAGAATCGCTCTGCGGATTTCCTCTAGCTCAACTCGATATCCCCTAATTTTCACTTGGCCGTCGTTTCTCTTGGCAAATTCTAATAAACCATCAAACCGCCATCTTGCAAGGTCTCCCGTGCCATATAACACCCCGTTGCTCAGCTCTGGTTTTTCGATGAATTTCTCCTTGCTCAGATCAGGGTGATTGATGTATCCACGACCTACACCATCGCCTGCTATATATAACTCTCCAAAGACGCCAATCGGAACTGGCTCTCCTTGCGCGTCACATATGAAAATATGCTCATTCGGCATCGGCTCCCCAATAGGAATGACTTGCTCATCCCAGTCTTGGGGAATCAAAAAAGATGATGACTGAACCGTACATTCAGTCGGCCCATACGCATTAATCATGATTGGTTTTTCACCTGATATATGCTGTAAAAATTGATCCATCAGCTCTTTTGTGAACACCTCTCCGCCCACCAGCATCATCCTCAACGCTGGCAAGTCTTGTTTTGATTGCGCTGCTGCCTTGTTCATCAGCTTTAAGTGAGAGGGAGTCACATCAGACAGTTGAATGTGATGTTCTTGGTAAAACGACCATAACGCATGCCCATCCATACGGACTTCATCTTGGGCAATATGCAGCGTATGGCCAAGGAGCAATGCCGGGAACAATGTTTGAACGGACGCATCAAAAATGTGTGAAGCCAGCATCCCTACTTGCAAAGGATCAGGGAGCAGTTCAAAAAAGCGCGTTTTCATTCCATATACCAAATTAATGACATGACGATGTTCGATAACGACACCTTTCGGATGCCCTGTCGTACCTGATGTATAAAGGACATACGCCATATCCGAAGGCGAGATAGCCCTAGTCAAATTCTCTTTTATTGATGATTCTTGAAGCATGTCTTGAATCACATGAACCTCGACATCCAATCCTTCGTGTCCTTCTGTATCCGAGACAATAGCTGTTGCGCCGCTGTTTTTGAGCATATACCGAATTCTTTCGATCGGTAGATGGACATCAATTGGTAAATAAGCATAACCAGCCTTTAAGATGCCAAGAATGGCGATGACTAGTTCAGCAGATCGATACATTCTGAGTCCAACTGGAGTCTCACGTGTTATCTGACTTTGAGATAGTCTACACGCAATGCGATCTGATAAATGATCAACCTCTTCATATGTATAGGAGGTGGTGCCAAACACAACAGCCGTTCGTGCTGGATGCAATTGGACTTGTTGTTGAAATAACGACACAATATCACGATCCACTGGATAAGGGAGCGACTCCCCTTGAAACGAATCAAACAGCTGACTTTTCTCCATGTCAGATAAAAATGAGTGTGTGCTCATCGTTTGCCCAGACGTTTCGAGACATTGCTCTGTGAATCTCATGAAATGATTGGAGAACTGCTCCATCATTTTGTCATCATAAATGGAAGCATCCCAGTGAACTTCAGCATGAAGGTGATCTTGTTCTTTCTTCCAAACAATGAGCACATCCGCATGCAGCTGCTCTCTGTCAGCTTGCCCATGCAATGGCTCAAATGCACATGCCAGATTGACACGTTTCTTGTCTTCTCCAACTGAATGCCAAAGCTCATCCATTAATATATGAACAGGATAGTTTTGGTGACGCACTGCCTCCTGAAACGATCGTTTCACTGCCTCTAGCCCTGCGCTAAAGCTCATATGAGGCTCAATCTCTGCCTTAAGCGGTAGCATATGATTGATGGCGGATTGATGAGCAGACTGTTCCATTGTAGGAACAGTCACCATCAACTCAGTTTTTCCGCTATATCGTTGAAGCAAGCCAAAAGCTGCTGTGGTTAGCACGATAAACAGGCGCAAATCAGAATCTCCACATAATTGCTTTAACGCATGATTCATAGCCACAGGGAAGGACGAATGAAGCGATCGGTTCATTGCAGCAGGCTTGGCTTGTGAAACTGTATGAGGAATACGGCCATCAAGCTGGACACCTGATAAAATTGATGTCCAGTAGGCTCTTTCCCTCACCCTTTCCTTCGCCGCTGCTTTTAGTTGAAAATCATCATGTTCAATCACTCTTCCATTCACCTCTTTACTTATATTTTCAAGTCATCTAATTCGAAAAGAGATACGTCATCTAATTGCTGGAATGAAGAAGCCAGTTCGATCTCCTCTATTCTTACAGCATCTACTGAAACAGCCCGCATGATGTCTTTCAACAAGCCCGCTATCCGTTCTATGGTTTCTACTGAGAAAAGCTCAGTATTATATTCAATCGTTGAAGAAAGACCGTCTTCCTGCTCATACGCAATCCACAGTAAATCAAAGCGTGACGTTCCTGTCTCATACGGATAATCACTAAAGGTTAAGCCGCCTACCTTCAGTTCTGGCTGATTCATATTTTGCAAGGCAAACACAGCATCAAACAATAGATTTTGGCTGACACTCCGGCTTAGCTGGAGGTCTTGAACCATTTGTTCATATTGATAGTCTTGATGTCCGAAATCATCAATCACATGCGTTTTCACATCCTGCAAGAATTGCTGATACGTCATTTCTGCTTTAGGATACAAACGAAGTGGCAGCATATTGACAAAAATACCGATCACTTGCTGTAGCTCTTCTTGTTTTCTCCCTGCTACCGGAACCCCGACCGTGATATCTGATTGTCCGCTTAATTTATGAAGCAAAATCTGATATACACTTAACAAGCCCATAAACAGTGTGGCGTCTTCCTTTAAAATCACCTGCTTAAACGCGTTCAGCTCCGCTTCTTCTATACGGAACGTATAATGTCCGCCGCGGAATTGTCTCACCTCTGGCCGACCAAAATCTGTTGGCAGATCAAGTAGCGGGGCACCCTCTAAGCGACCTTTCCAGTAATCACTCGATTCTTTCAGCGCTTCTGATGCTAACATGTCATTTTGCCATTCTGAAAAATCTTTATATTGCAGAGCGAGAGGCTCAAGCGTCCTGCCGTCATATAATTGCATAAAGTCATTGACCAAAATATCTTGAGAAAGACCGTCTGAGATAATGTGGTGCATGTCCAACATAAGCACGAATTCCTCTTCTGCTAGCTTCATCACACCGACTCTCATCAATGGAGCCTCACTTAACGTAAAGGCAGTTAAAAATTGTTCAATCACTTGTTTTTGCTCTTCCTCTGATCCTTGTGTTGATCCGTTAGTGAGGTCAAATAAGGTGACTGCAAATGGTACCTCTTCTTCAATCTTTTGATAAGGGACGCCATTCTCTAGTACAAACGCAGTCCGCAAACTTTCGTGTCTCTTAATAAGCTGCTGAAATGCCCATTCCAACCTGCTAATATCGAGTTTCCCTTTGATTCGTCCCGCTTTAAACTCGTTGTATCCCGTGCTGTTTACATCCATTTGCTGCATGAGATACAACCGTTTTTGCGCAGACGACAGAGGATAATGCTCCTTCACTTCGGCTTTTTCAATCGCATGATAGGCAGCAGTATCTGCTTGATCGATGTATGCTGCCATTAATCGTATTGTAGGTATTTGGAAAAATTGTGGCAGCGTCAGCTCTACACTAAATGCACGATGAATGATGCCAATAAAGGTAATTGCCTTTAGAGAATCTCCACCCATTTCAAAAAAGTGATCATCTATGCCAATTTCATCAATCTTAAAGAAAGCTTGCCAATGTTGACTTAATGCTTTCTCCAGCTCCGTTTCTGGCGCCGCATAATTCGTGGAAAGCGCTGGTCGAGAGTACAAGTTACCATCTTGTTCATGCTCTCTGCCGCTCTCTTCCTCAAGCGATAAACGGTCTACATATCGGTGAATACGATCATGTAAAGATGTTGTTGAAATCACCATTTGTTCCACTTGATCCAGTGAAAGCAATCGTTCAAAGATCATTCTTCCTTCTTTTTCTGTAATTAACGCTTCCGTGACATCATCTCCGATTGGAAGATCAAGCTGCTTCCCCTGCTCAAATTCCCAGCCGTCAAAGCTAATGACAGACCATTGTGTTTCTGAACGTAGATTGCGTTCATACACGTACGCATCAATGAAATGATTCACAGCTGTATAGGCTGTAAAACCGAGTCCACCCAAGATCGGTGACAAAGATGATAGGACAAAACAGAAATCAAGGGATCGATCACCTAAGGCAGCATCAAGATGAAGTACACCATTCATCTTCGCTTCAAAATGCGGCTCCGAAAAAGTAACATCTGTTTGCTCCATCACCTGGAAAGATTGGTCGCCTGTCACTCCAGCTGCATAGATCACACCATCGATTTGCCCATATGACGCATCCACTGTGTGGATCAATTGCTGGATATCTTCCTTGTGACGAACGTCTACTTTCTGTATCAGAACGTTAGCACCCGTCTCTTCCAGTGCCATTACTTTTTGTATTTTTTTCTTTGTTGGATCCTGATCATCATGTGTAGACAGCCATTCTTGCCACTTGCTTCTATCAGGGAGTCCAGACCTGCTTGTTAAGACCAATGTTCCCTGAGTTTGTTCAGCTAAAGTCTGGGCGATATTCAATCCAATAAACCCAAGTCCGCCAATTAAAATGTACACACCATCTTTTTTAGCCAACTGAGCATGTCCCATTTCGGGAACTGAACCTTTCGCATACTTTTTCACATATCGTTTATTTCGTCGATAGACCGTGAGAAGCTGTCCATACGCTCGATCTAGCTCATCGCTTATTTGCTTTAGCAATCTCTTTTCTTGAACCCCATTTTCCACTGGGCGATCAATATCAAGAATGTGGTAACGTAAGTTCGGTGTTTCTTGTGAAATCACCATGGCAGGCCCTAGATGGATCGCTTTTTCAGGATAAAGTACAGGCTCACCGCCAATGGCATACGTCAATGAGGAAAGAACTGTAATCGATACCTTTTGGTCCAGTACATATTTTTTCAGTGCCTGGCCGATATAAAGCAAGGAGTAATAACTATCTTGCTGCGTTTGTTTCACCCATTCTTCTTCCGTTTGAGATGGCAGTCTTTCTGAAAGCCCCCATAGATGACAAACTTTTGACACGTTAATTTCATCATCTGCCAGGTTTGATATGAGCCTTTCATAATCAGATGGCTCATGTGACCGAATGGTATAGCTTTTTTCGTCATGCTTCGTAAATTCATTTCCTTTACGAACCACTACGAGCTCGTTCCGTTTCATCAGGAGCTCAGCCGCAACCTTCTCTCCAAAAGCAGATCGATCTGCAAACAAAAGCAAGGCTCCGTCAGACGTATCTTCTGATGGCACGCAAGGTAAAAGATCCGCTTCCCAATGAGGGGTATAGAACCATTCATCCATTTGCTGCTTTCGTCCAGACTGCTTTGGTTTTTCTTGTTTCACACGATCTGCTGCATCATACCAATAGGAGGTTTGATCAAACGCATACGTTGGCAGCGGTATTTTCCACGGCTGACGGTTTAGATGGAACCTGTCCCAATCAATGGATAATCCGTTTGTCCAGAGGCGTCCCATTTGACCAAGTAAAAATTCCGTATCCGTCACATCTTGTTTTGCATGCCTTAACACATGACATACATGCTGGTTCAATCCGTTCAGCGACCGGTTGACCATCACGCTTAAATCTTGTCCTGGGCCAATCTCAATTAATTGAATATTGTCCTCTTGTAAAATATTTGTGATGCCTTCAGCAAAGCGAACTGTATCGGTCATATGCCTTTTCCAATAAGACATATCTTTCGCATTCGTATCTGTCATCCAATCTCCTGACAAATTCGAAATGAATGGAATACGAAGCGACTTGGCTTTCATATGCGTTAATTTTTCTCCGAATTGCTCCGCTGCCTCTTTCATAACATGTGAGTGGGCAGCAATGGTTCCACCTAACCGCATACACATCAATCTGTTGCTTTTCAGCTCTTGTTCAAATTCACTTATCGCCTCTTCTAGACCTGACACGATACATGATGAATCATTGACAACCGCAAGAGAAATATTTTCTGGAAGCATCGGTTTTAACTCTGCCTCAGATAATGGAACACTCATCATGACGCCAGCTGGTGACGACTGCATCGCATTCGCACGATAGGCAACCATAGACATCGCTTCCTTTAAGCTGAATAGCCCTGATATGGCGGCTGCCGTTAATTCGCCAAAGCTATAGCCGATCATTGCATCAGGACGAATGCCCCATTCAATGAAAAGCATGGATAAAGCATATTCAATGGCAAAAATCGCTGGCTGTGCATATTGAGTACTTGCCAATTGTTCACGTGCCTTTTCTGTTTCAGCCGCTAATGGGTACAGAATACGAGCAAGACTTCGCCCCGTTGCTTCTTCATATGCTTGAAAACAAGCATCCATTTGCTGCTTAAAATAAGGCTCTTCCCGGTACAAATCTAATCCCATATTGAGATATTGATTGCCTTGTCCAGAAAACATAAAAATAATTTTTTGTTTTTCCACATGCGAATGCATGAGCTTTCCAATGCCCTTGCCTTGCTTTTCTGTTAAAACGCGCAAAGCATCTTCTCTGCTTGCCGCAACAAATGTCTGACGGAAACCAAAGGATTGTCTTCCTGTTTGCAGCGTATAAGCTGCATCTGCCAAATTAATAGAAGGCGTGTTTTCTATCTGACTTGCGAGTTTTTCTTTCATTCGTTCCAAGCTCGTTTTGCTCTTTGCTGAAAGAACAAGAAGCTCAGCAGAACGAGGTATTTGCTGACGATCTCGTTGTGGTGCTTCTTCTAATATGACATGTGCATTCGTCCCACCCATTCCAAATGAGCTCACCCCAGCCCGCCGTAAATGGGAAGCTGGCTGCTTCCAGTCGGTCAGCTCAGTATTGACAAAGAAAGGACTATGTTCAAATACAATGTTTTCATTGGCTTTTTTGAAGTGAAGACTTGGTACAAATGTGTGATGCTGAAGCGAAAGCACAGCTTTAATCAAGCCAGCTGCTCCTGCTGCTGCATCCAAATGTCCAATATTGGTTTTCACAGACCCAATACGGCAAAATTGTTTTTTCTCTGTATTGAAAGCCTTTGTGAGCGCCTCTATTTCAATCGGATCACCAAGTGATGTGCCAGTTCCATGTGTTTCCACATATTCAATCGTCTCTGGTGTAACATCTGCTTGATGGAGGGCATCCTGAATGACACGTGTCTGTCCCTCCACACTTGGAGCATTGAAACCAACCTTTTGATCACCATCATTGTTGATGGCAGAGCCTTTAATGACCGCATAAATATGGTCACCATCTTCTATGGCTTCATTAAGTGCTTTTAAAGCAACAAGACCAACACCATCTCCGCCAACAGTTCCATCCGCTTGATCGTCAAAGGCGCGGCAATGGCCATCGCTTGATTTCACCATGTTCTGCTGATAAACATAGCCTGATTTCACTGGATGCAGGATCGACACACCTCCCGCAAGCGCTACATCTGAATCACCATTCGCAATGGATTGACAGGCCAAATGCAAAGCGACCAAAGAAGTTGAACAAGCGGTTTGCAGCGTAAGCGCCGGTCCTTTCAAATTCAATTTATGGGCAATTCTTGTGCTTACGGTATACGTATCATTGAGTGAACCCACTTCAAACAGCTCTGACATACTGCTATCAAGGGAAGAGGCAAAACGCTGAATCCATTGGAAGTTCGATGTGGACCCAGTAAACAAGCCGACCTTACCCGTATAATCTTCTTGGACATACCCCGCATCTTCCAGCGCCTTATAGGCATACTCATGCAGGAGGCGTATTTGTGGATCCATCATTTCTGCCTGACCTGGCGAATAGCCGAAGAAGGAAGCATCAAATAAATCAGGTCCATCAATCACACCTTTTGCCCTCACATAATCGGATCGTTCGAAGGTTTGACGGTCAATACCAGCTTCAAGCAGTTCTTCATCGGAAAAGAAGGAAATTGATTCTTCTCCATTCTTCAAATTTCGCCAGAATGCCTCAACATTTTTCGCGCCAGGGAATTTACCAGCCATTCCAATAATGGCAATCGGCTCATTGGCTTTTCTTGTCTTTTGTTTCACAGGCTGCGCGTCTGCCGCTTCCTGCTCTGAATCGCCGCTTACATATGCGGCAAGCTCTCTAATCGTTGGACGGCGGAACATTTCGACCATTGGAATGCTTTGATTCAATTGCTTAGCGAGCTGTTGATTGACGTGAATCAAATTGAGTGAATGCCCGCCAATGTCAAAGAATTTGTCATGGACACTTACCTCATCTAAGCCGAGGACTTTTTTCCAAATGTCTTGGATGACCTTCTCCGTATCAGAAAGATGGTCAGAGCCCGCCTGTTTTTTCGTTTGTTGCGCTTGTTTCAACGCAGGTAAAGCTCGTTTATCTAGTTTGCCATTAGCAGTCAGTGGCATATCGTCTAATTGAACAAAGTGAGTAGGGATCATATAATCCGGCAACTGATCAGTCAACGCTTGTTTTATTGCCGCTTGATCAAGTATGGCTGTCGTGACAACATATGCGGCCAAGCATGGTGTACCCGAAGCATCTGGCTTTACAACAACAGCTGCTGCTTTTATTCCTGGCTGTTCATTCAGCCAAAATTCAATTTCACCTGTTTCAATCCGGTAACCTCTCAGCTTCACTTGATCATCATTTCGACCTAAAAACTGAATGAGCCCATTAGGCAGTATGCGGGCTGCATCACCTGTTTTATAAATTTTTTCCTCTGGCTGAAAAGGGTGATCGACGAACCTTTCTTCGGTTAGTTCTGGGCGATTCAAATAGCCTTTTGCGACACCTTTTCCGCCAATATATAATTCACCGACGGCTCCTTCCGGCATAAGATTCATATGTCTGTCAAACAGAAGAATATCTGTATGCTGTGCAGGCTTTCCAATCGGTACATACACGTCTTGATCAAGGTCTTGGTCATATCGATGAATCATACAGCCAACGACCGTTTCAGTTGGTCCATATTCATTCACAATTTCAATTGGCTGCGGGAAGGACTGCTGAATGGATTTCGCTAAAGATGTTTCCAGCTGTTCTCCGCCTAAAATGAAACATTTCATTCGGCTGTCTGGGAAAGACAAATGCTTAATAAACTGTAAATGAGATGGTGTCAGTTTCATCACATGTACGCGATTGTCTTTTATGATGTCTTCCACAAGCAACTGCCTGTTTTCATGGTGATAAATCATGATGGTATTTCCTGAAATGAGCGGTGTGAAAATAGAAGTAACCGTCAAGTCAAAGGACAGTGAAGTATACAAAGCAAAATGCCTTGTTTCTCCTCGAACATATACTTGCTTCGCCCAATCAATATAGTTGGCTAAGCCAAGATGATGAATGAGTACTCCTTTTGGTCTTCCGGTCGTTCCTGATGTATAAATGCAGTAGGCTGTTTGGTCTGAGGTGATGGCTTCTGCCAAGTTGTCTGATGGTCCGGTGTATAGATCCGGCTGCGTGATATCAATTTTTTCTCCATGATAGGCATAGGTGAGCCCTTTTATTGGATGAGTTAAGAGCCATTCTACTCCGCTGTCTTCTAATAGATATTCTATTCGTTCCTGCGGATATTCAGGATCAATCGGCACGTATGCACCGCCAGCTTTCAAAATCGCTAAGCATGCTATGACCATTTCAATGGAATGCTCTGCTAAAATGCCGACACGCTGCTCCTGTTTGACCCCTTTATTTTGCAAATAATGTGCGAGTTGGTTCACTCTCTTATTGAGTTGTTCATATGTAACCGTCGTATCGCCAAACTCAACTGCGGCTGCCGCCGGCGTCCGCTCTACTTGTGCTTCAAATAGGTCAATCACGGTTGGCTCATTGCTAGAGGTTGCTCCGCCATATTGCTGGAAGGCAGCTAACTGCTTTTCTTTCTCTTCTTGTGATAGCAGCTGTAGTTGAGCAACAGATTTGTGCGGATGAGCACATGCATCAGACAGGAGATGAAGAAAATGCTGACACCACTTTTCGATTTGCTCAGCTGAAAAGCTGACGGGGTTATACACCAATGAAAAGAGCAGCTGATCATCAAACGCCTGAACACTAAGCGTCAGGTCAAACTCTGTCTGCTCAGTCATCTCAAATCCACGAATACGAATTGGCTGATCGTTTTTCGTAAGCATTTGATCTAGTGGATAGTTCTCAATGACGACGATTGAATCAAATAATGATTGCTCTGCAGTCATTCCTGCGTATTTCTTTAAATCAGATAGCGGGGTATGTTCATATTCATTCCTTACAGCGATCTCACGGCTCACTTCCTGCATCTGTTCAAGGATTGGCCGCTCCTGTTCGAATGAGACTCGTAGCGGTAATGTGTTAATGAACAATCCAGTCATCTTTTCAATATGAGGGACATCTGCATTTCTCCCTGATACTGTTGTCCCAAAGACAATATCATCTTGGTTCGCATACTTAGATAGCAGAACACCCCACAGCGTATACATCACAGATGCCAGCGTCACGTCATATTGATTCGTGAATTTGCTCAGGCTCTCCGCAATGGAAGTATCCACTTGATGTTCATATTTATGAAACACTTCTGAATGTTCATGTGCGCTGCTTGACTTTGGAAGCAGTTCTGCATAACTCCAACCGTTGAAAACATTTTTCCAATAGGCGGCTTGTGCTTCTGTCTGTTGAAGGTTTTTCTGCTGCCATTTGACAAAGGATTGGTAGGACGGTCTTTGTTCCAGAAGAGGTTTGTCCCCATTCGATAAGCGCTCATATGCACTTATCCAATCGCTTAATACAATCCCAAGGCTCCATCCATCCAATAAAATGTGGTGGAAGCTAATGAGAACCCAGCTGACTTCATCATTCACCTTACATAACGTCAGGCGAAATGGGACTTCCTGCAGATCAAAGCGTTCTTCTCGGTTCTGTGCCGTCACCTCTTCTTTCAGCACATGAAGAGGCTCCTTCGCTTGTGTCAAATCACGATATCGAATGTCAGGCTGATGCTCTTTCAGCACAATTTGTACAGGTCTTGCGAGTTCCTGCCATCTGAACAATGTTCTAAGCATTTCATGCTGTTTGGTGACATTCATCCATGATTGTTCAAAAATGTCTCGATCTATCGGTCCGTCTATTTCGATCAGCAGTTGTTCAAAATAAGCTGTTCCGTTCGGTTCCATTAAATGGTGAAACAGCAGTCCTTCTTGGATCGTAGTGATACCTAACATATTTTCAATGTTCTGTTTATCCAGCTTCTGCGGCTGTAAAGCCATGGGATCATCTCCTTTCTCTCTAAGAATGTTTCACGAAATAATGGCGTAAACCATAGTTGGCAATAACCTGCTGTTGAATTTGCGAAGTCCCTTCAATAATTTCTAGCACCTTCGCTTCGCGATATAGTCTTGAAGCTGAGTTTTCCCGGCTAAATCCACTTCCGCCATGAATTTGGACATTTGTATTTGTAATGTCAACGGCAATTTTAGAGGTGAAATATTTTGCAATAGATGTTTCTGTGATCGCATCCGGATGATTCGCTTCTCTCATTTCTCCGGCCTTTAGGCATAAGGCTCTCGCTGCATGGAGCTGGGTCACCGCATCTCCGATCATGCCTTTGATCATTTGATGCTTGTACAATTTTTCATTAAACTGTGTTCTTTTACGTGAATACGTGACAAGAGAATCAACGGCTTCTTGTGCGATGGCAAGGCCTGCCCAAGCGACACTGTATCTTCCATGGTCTAATGCGAGTGACACCACATGGTTAAATCCGCCCCCAACTGGTCCTAAGACACAGTCTTCATGCACCTCGACATGATCGAGGGTGATTTCCGCTAAATATGATGCTCGGTTCGCCATCATTCCTGTAATCCTCTCAATCTCTACACCCGGCTGATCTCGATCGACAAGGAATGCCGTGACTTGTTCACCGTCTCTTGCAATTACAATAAAGAAATCGGCAATCGCTCCAAAGGAAATCCACTTTTTCTTCCCATTTAATACATAGGATTGTCCTTCCTTTTGATAGCTTGTTTCAACATGATTGGCATCTGAACCAATATTCGGTTCTGACAAAGCAAAGGCACCGATTTTTTCTCCTTTGGCTAATTCAACGAGCCAGCCTTGTTTTTGATCTTCTGTTCCATAACGAAGAATGGCTTCTCCTACAAGTGAATTCACTGTCAATAATGTCCGTACATTACAGCAAGCTTTTCCCACTTGTTCTGTGAACTGTCCATATGCGATTGGATCAAGCCCTAGCCCTTGATAGGAAGACGGGATACCTGCTGCCAAGTAGCCTCGTTTCGCCATATCTCGTATCAGTGACTCTGGCAAATGTTCCGTCTCATCGAATTCATTGGCAAACGGACGGATATGTTCATCGCAATACTGGCGAATGTCTTCCACGGCATTGATCGTTTGTTCAGCTGTTTTCATGAAGAGCCGCCCCCTGTTGTTTTCTCTCAATTAAGGCGACAATGCGATTGACCGTACTAAAATGAGCAATGTCGAGGTCTTCGTTATCTAATTGGAATTGAAAGTCATGTTCGATATAGTTCACTAGTTTCATCGCAAATAGAGAATTCACAAAGCCTTGTTCAAAAATATGATCATCATTTCCAAGCTCAATTTCCTCATCAAATACCACTAGGTTTTGCTCGATATAGGCTCTTACTTGTTCGTGTAGGTTCATGATTTAATCTCCTCGCTTTTCGCTTTTTTATTGTTTGGCTGGGTCTTTCTGATTTAATTCAATATTGACATCTACGTATTCTGGGAAAGGCTGAATCATGCTTAAATCATTTTCAAACAAGATATAGCCATCCTCCCCCTTCTCAATCTCTTTGAAATTCGCAAACTTATATGTGATGTACATCATGCGGTTTCGATCAGTTTGTTTAAAATCAGCGACAAGCCGCTTACCTCGCTTTTTCGCTTCTTGCAAAATCGTAGTGAGTAAGATGGTCCCGACACCACGAGACATGACGCGACAAGACATCAGCAGCAGTTTGACATGCCATGTGTCACCTGTTTCTTCTATTAATGAGAGTCCAATTTTCCCATAGGAACCGAATTTATCTTCAAGTTCACAGACAAGCAGCAAGTGGGAATCTGATTGACGGAAGAAATCAAGCTCTTCATAATCGTAGGTTTTCCCGCTCGCATTTAATTGATTGGTACGAACGGTCAATTCTTCAGCGCGCTGGAGATCTTGTTCTCCTGCTTCCGATATCACGAATTTCATTTGTAAAGACGCCAAGAATTTCTCAGGCGGTCCTTCATATTTCTCTTCTTCCTGCTGCCTTTTGTCCGCTTCTAAATACATTCTTCTGCGTCGTCTCGCATCTTCTGTGATAAAGACTGGACGCAAGCGATCATCAGTGAGTAATGACAGATAATCCACTGCATCCCAGCACGTAATTTCAGGATGAACAGCCTTCACTTCTTCTCGTTCAAATGGCTGATCATCAATAAAGAGAATGGTATCTTTATGAATATTTAGGCGCTCGCTGATTCTCTGTAATGAACTAGATTTGGCATTCCAATGAATCTCTGGATAGAGAAAGAAATGGTCGATTCCGAAGGCAGAAAGTTTCTCCTTCACGGCTGCTTCATCGTTCCGGCTTGCTATAGATAGAAGGATGCCTCGCTCATCTAACTCTGTTAGTACTTCCTTCATCGATGGTTTTAACGTCAATTCATCTGATTCAAGTAAAATTCCATCCCATAATGTATGATCTAAATCCCAGACAACACACTTGATTTGCTTAGCCATTGGTTATTCTCCTCTCACATGTCATATTGGAAAAAGCCCTTGCCTGATTTTTTACCGTACTCGCCTGCATCAACCATTTTGACAAGCAGAGGACATGGACGGAATTTCGGATCTTTATAGCTCTCGTATAAAACAAGCAATGAATTCAAAATCGTATCAAGCCCAATTAAGTCTCCTGTCGCAAGTGGTCCCATTTTATGACCGAAACCTCCGCGGAAAATTTTATCGACATCTGCTGGCGTGGCGACTTGATCTTGCACCGCCCAAATCGCTTCATTGATTGTCAGCATCAGCACACGGTTGGAAACAAATCCCGGAAAATCATGCACCACAACTGGTGTTTTATCGAACGATTTCAAGAAACCTTTTGCCGTTTCCACTGTGTCATCAGAAGTGGCTTTTCCTCTAATGACTTCAACTAACGCTTTAAGAGGAACAGGGTTCATAAAGTGCGCCCCAATCACATTCTCAGGATGATGCATAAGAGACCCTACCTTTGTGATGGAGATACAGCTTGTGTTTACAAAATAGATGGTTTCTTTCGCACAAATATCTCGTAGCTCTTCATAAATAGGTTTTTTAATCTCCCAATCTTCCGTCACATTTTCAATGACGATATGCGCGTCATGTAAGCCTTCAAGTGAAGTTGACAGCTGGATTTGAGACAATACATCTTCTAAAGAAAATGAGATTTTCTTCTTTCTCACAAATTGAACCAATTGATAGGTCTTCTTGATTTTTTCCAGTGCTTCGTTTAACTTTTCTTCTGTAACATCAACTAATGTGACTTGATAGCCATTTGCTGAAAGGTCTAATGCCATATCAGCCCCCATGACACCTGCTCCAATCACGCCTACGTGCTTCGTGTTCATTTTTCCAACACTCCAATTCGCTTTAAAATGACATTGATTTTTTCTACGACTTCATTTGTTAATGAATGAATAAAAAAGTGATCTCCATCGAATTCGAAAAACGCACAATCTTCGCTTGTATATTGATCCCAATCGTCTAAATCGAACAGCACAGAAGGCAAATCACGCGTACCATAAAAAATAGAAATTGGACAAGCAGCTGGAACGACATCTTCACACAAATAGGTCTCCAAAAGCTGAAAGTCTGCTCTTAAAATCGGCAGAAAGAAATCAAGCACTGCATGGTTATCAGCAAGTTCCTCAGGAACGCCCCCCATCGCAATGATCGCCTCTTTTAATTTGGAATCTGACAGCTGATGATAGACTTTCTTTTCTGGAATATGTGGTGGGAAGCGCCCTGAATAAAAGACATGGACAGGCTCTCTGTTTAATCTTGTTTTCATTCTTTTTTGTAATTCATATGCAAGGACGGCTCCCATACTATGACCGAAAATGGCATAGGGCTCTCCTTCTTTTAAAGAGGAGGATGCCTGGTCATATAGATCATCTGCGACCTGCTGTAAATCGGTTAGCACAGACTCTGTCATTCTTGTTCCGTGCCCAGGGAGTTCAAGGGCATGAATTTCTATCGACCGGTCTATATAAGATTTCCACGTACTGAATACGGTACTTGCTCCACCTGCGTACGGTAAGCAAAATAATTTCACGATACGCCACACTCCCTTTTGCATTTGATTGCCAATGCTTCTAGCCAATGTTTTTCGTCATGGATGATTTGTTCTAAAGAAGCTTTCATATTGGCTTGGTACCTATTAGACATCTCACCTGAAAAAAAGAGTTTTGCTGCCTGATGCCTTGCTTTCTCCCATTCTGCTAAAATACGTTCCATCCATCCCACCAGCTCAGGTAGATCGTCTTTGATGAGGTTCAATCGATACAGCTCCACTTTCTTCGTATTGATGATCTGATTGAAAGACGCCACGAGCTTCTCGATATCATCCCATTGCGAAAACTGCCCATAAAATGTTTCAAGAGCTGTGATTCCTTTTTCTAATACGTCTATCTGACCATGCATATTTCTCAGGAAATAAGTCGTTTTTTGATCAAATAATTCAGTCGAAAGCTTGTCTGGATCAAAGTAAAAGGCCGCATAAGAATGAAATTGATCATTCGGCTGAAAATGCTCATGAAAGGTGTCATACCCTCTCTGTACATCTTTAAATGACAGCACTTGATGCTCATAAGATAAATTATCTAAATGCCGATTCTCTAATACATGAAAGATTTGCTGATTTTCATCGAAACCCGTAATTAAAATGGAATGACGGCTATGGGTTGTCAAATACTCTTTTCTGCCTCGCTGAACGTAAGGATCTACCCATACAATGATCGGGCGGTCACACGCCACATCTTGCTTGACCTTTTCAATGAGGTTGGGACAATACGTCACTTTTTCTACTTGAATGCCTTGTAAATTCATAATCTTTTCTGGATCGTGTGCCGACATCCAGTCAATGTGTAACAAGCCATTCTCTGTAAGCCCGTAGGCAAATTGATCATTTAATAAGTATGGAGCAACTTCTTGATCATACAGCTTCACAATTGGAAAAAAGCAATTGAAGAAACAGCTGCGATAAAACAAATCGTTATAAGGATGAATGCCAGAAATCTGTTTGACGGTCATCTTTTTTTCCTCTCTTTCCAGCAGGAGATGTCACCATAAATCCTTTGATGAAACCAATCGTACAAAACCATATGAAAAACAAATAATAAGCAATTGCTAATTCAATGAGAGAGGAAGGGCCCCATACAAAAGTCATTTTCCAAGGCAGCCCGTTAAAGGCTAGCTGCGCAACTATCATTGGCAGGAGCAATATCCCAATTAGCAGCAGCACCCAGCCGCTACTTTTCAGCCAGACGCCAAGTGACATGTCCCTGCGAACGAAAGCGCCGTTTTTCACACGCTTTTTCCACTTCATAAAACGAACGATAGACACTATTTGCAGCAAAATGAAAAGACATGTGGCACCAAGGCTTAACTGATCAATGAGCTGAAAAGGGTCCATTGATGACGCCACTTCTTCATTTGTACCTGTGATCGTTTCTGCAATAAGACGTGCCGTTTGCTCTGTGTAGCTGCTATTCATATTTGCTAACACTCCGATCGCAATCTCTTCTTTTGGCTGGATCAGAAAAAATGATGAATAGTTTGGGTTAGAGCCTGCATGAAAAAGCGAGTCTACCTGTTTATCCGCCTTTTTTATATACCAGCCGGCATTGTAATAGACATGCTTCCCTTCTTCTGGGACATTCACAGTTAAGTGATCAGGATTTTTTACAAAACGGGACCAAGGTGAATCAGTCAATTGATATTGCAGCCAAGTCCCCACATCCTGACTATTCATCACAATATAGCCTGCCGGGGTGTTGCCTCGATATTCAGGTGCTTTATAAGCATGCGGAGCAAGAAATTGCAGTTTAAATCCTTCTGAGACAGCACCGGATTTCATCCGTTTTAGCCCAGCCTCCGTTTGGTCAAGATGATGCCTTTTAAACAGTTCTTTCATATAAGCCTCATACGATGTTCCGGTTACATGTTCAATGATGAGACCAAGGACATCATAGTTGATGGTTGCATATTCAAAGGAACTGCCTGGCTTACGATTAAGCTCAATTGATTTCAGTTGATCAACTGTTTTTTTCAACGCATCCTTTGTCGTATCAGGCTGGATAAGCGCAATGGATTGAAAGGGAATGCCACTTGTGTGATGCATTAATTGCTCCACCGTTAAACGCTGAGGCTTTCCATTGTATGTTGGAAAAAAACCTGGAATATAGCTGCTCACCGGATCTTTCACATGAAGTTTTCCTTGCTTCTCTAACTCCACAATCGCAAGAGCGGTAAATGCCTTGGATGTAGATCCAATTTCAAAGAAAGTGCTGGCTGTCACTTGCTTCTTTTTCTTTCGATCGGCATAACCAAAGCCTTTTTGGTACACCACTTCGTCTTTTTTCACAACCACCACGGACATGCCTGGAATGCGTCCAAGTTCCATCTGTTCCTCTATCACTTGATCAATGGCTTTAGGCGAAATCACTTCTTTTGCATATATCTCCCCAGCAAAGCTGGATATCCATAAGATTGCTATTAAAAATGAAAGATAGATAACACGCTGATTTTTCCTCATGTAAATAATGAATCCATTTCTTCAAGAGACATATCCACTGTTTCAAAATCAGAAGGTGTAAATTCGATTCCTTCTTTCTCTAAGCAATGCTGTACAAGACGCTCAATTTGCTGTTCTACCGATTGCAATAGCTGCGTCATGTCTGTTTCACACAGCTGTTTTTCGCTGAAAGAAAGATGGAAAATTAGCTGTCCACCCTTGATGGTGGCGACCAAATCGATGACGGTAGTTAATGGATTATCCAATGACGAGTCAATCCCCGATGTAAAGTAAGACATCTCATAATTAGAAGATTGTTTAAGCACTTGATCAATTTCACCTAGATAGTTAAAACGTAATTGTGGTGCTGAATGAGGAAGCTGTCTATTAATGAGTGACAACAGCCCATAGTCTGCACCTTTATTCGGCACTTCACGTATCGTTTCTTTGACAGCTCGTATGTGATCGGAAAGAGTTTCAGACACATGGACATTCACAGGATACATGGTGGTGAACCAGCCGAACGTTCTAGATACATCGATCTCATCCTCTACTGCATCCCGTCCATGACCTTCTAATTCCAAAGAAATCCATTCTCGATTCGTTTGCTGATAACAGGCTTGCGTCAAAGCTGAGATTAACAGTTCATGCGGCTGCGTTTGATACGCTTGATTCGCTTGATTGAGCAATTGATTTGTGAGTTCTACTGATAATGCCTTGTTTAATTTGACTTCGTCCCTGATATATCCCTCATTTGAGGAAACTGGATACAGAGGCTGAATATTCTGCACCGTTTTTTGCCAATAGCTAATCGACTCTTGTACACCCTCTGATCCTGCATACTGATTCACCTGCTCAGCAAATGTTTGATAGGAATGGGTTTTAGACGGCAGCACTTCTGCCGTTACGTTCTCTGCATGCAATAATTGAATCAAGTCCTCTACAAGTATTTGCCAAGACATACCATCAGCTAATAGGTGATGGGCAGCAATGATGAGATGTGATTGAGAATATGTTTGACAAAGCGCAGCCTGAATCAACGGTCCCTGATAAAGATGAGTCCTTTGCTTGATCTGATATCCCACTTCTTGTAACGCTTCTTCTACATTCTCTTCTGACAGCGCCGTGAAATCGTGTATCATCAGTGGAATCTCTTGAATGTCTTTATCATAATAGAGTGTGTTTGTTGCCTCATGTACTTTTAACCTTAGTCCATCGTGGTGAATGACGAGCTCTTTGAAAGCCTCCTGCAAGATGGTTTCATCCATCTTTTTCTTTGAATGAACAATGATGGATTGATGCCAGAAATGTTCATCTTTTAACTGCTGGGACCAGAACCATTCGATAATTGGGATCGATTTCACATCACCCACAGCTTGCTCTTGTGAGATATGTATGACAGGTTCCTGCTGAACGACTTGTGCCATTTCTCTAAAAATCGGATAAGTAAAAAGATCCTTGGTTTTTAAATAGAGTCCTTTGTCTTTTAACTTCGCTATAAATTGAATCGCTTTAATAGAATCTCCGCCAAGCTGATAAAAATGATCAGCCGGTTCGATTGTTTCATGCCCTAAGATGTCTTTTGCTGTATCTAATATGATCTCTTCAATGTCCGCTGTTTCCTTGGACCACTCAACAGCTGTTTCCACTTGAGACAGCAATGGATCAGGCAGTGCCGTCCGATTGATTTTTCCATTTTGAGTGAGCGGGAGCTCGTCTAGTACAACAAAATAGGCTGGTACCATATAAGCTGGAAGCTGATCTGATAATTTTTTTCTAAGTAAAAAGGACGTCATGTTTTTTTCTTTTAATTCAATATAGGCAGCCAGCTGTTTGTCTCCAGATTCATCGGTGAGATCAATAACAGCCGCTTTATCAACTTCTTCAAGTGCCATCAGGGCAAGTTCAATTTCACCAAGCTCAATGCGGTAGCCTCGCAGTTTGATTTGATGATCGATTCGGCCAATGTAATCAATCTTTCCATCATTTGCTCGTTTGGCGATATCACCTGTTCGATACATGCGGCGACCGTTTACAAATGGATTGGGCAAAAAGCGTGATTCCTGCAAATCAGGTCTTTGCCAATACCCTCTGCCAACACCTGCACCTGAAATATAGATTTCTCCTACTGTCCCAGGCAGCACAGCTTGCTGATTCTCATCTAAAAGGTAAATCTCTGTATTTGGCATTGGCACACCAATTGACACCGATGTCCCTCCATCATCTTGATGGAATTGATGAATCATACACCCAACAGTTGCTTCAGTTGGTCCATATTCATTAAAAATGGATATCCTTCCTTCACTTTCCTCTGTGATTCTTTTGGCCAAAGCGGTCGATAATTGTTCTCCGCCCACAATCATCCGTTTCACAACTGATTGAGAAAGTGTAGCATCTGTTAACAGTGCCATATGAGCTGGTGTCAGCTTGATGACTTTTGCTTTTTGATCAAGCAAAATATGTTCTAATAAAAAGCCTGGCTGATCCTCTTGACGATAGATCACCACTGTACTACCAATGACCAATGGCGTATAAATAGATGTCACTGTTAAATCAAATGCAATGGATGAATACAAGGCAAAATGATCATCTGGAGAATCAGTATAGTGTGTTTTGGCAGACATAATATAGTTCACTAAACTTCTGTGCTCAATCATGACTCCCTTTGGCTGTCCTGTAGAGCCAGACGTATAAATCATATATGCGACATCTTCATCATTCCCAGTGAATGAATGTTCCTCATTATACTGAGCGAGCTGATCCCATACGTTGTCGATATTGTACGTATCTCCACTAAATTGGTATGCAGATGCGTCATCTGTGAAAAACAGCTTTGCCTGACTGTCATTCAAAATAAATTGAATGCGTTCCTCTGGATACTCAGGATCAATCGGCACATATGCGCCTCCAGCTTTTAAAATCCCCAGTAGTAGCACAATCAGTTCTGGTGAATGATTCATACATACGGCAACAAAGTCATGTCTTTGTAAGCCATGTGTTTGAAGAAAATGAGCCATTTGATTGGTTTTTCTCTCAAGTTCACCGTATGTCATGCTATGAGATCCGTCCTGAAGTGCCATTCGATCAGGAGAAGACATTGACATATTTGTGATCAACTCATGGATTTTTTGTTTCTGTGGAAATTGGACGACTGTGTCATTCCATTGATATAGCTCCCGATGTTGCTCGTCTTCTGTCATGAGAAGTGCGTCTTTTAACAGCTGCTCTGGCTGGGCTAGTATGGTTTCGACAAAGAGAAGCATTCTTTCGTGTAAAAAGTCGATGTCTTCATTGCTGTAATCTGAGAGCTTGTAGTCATATTGAAGCTCGATTTGCCCTTTTTCATCCCATTCTTTCACAGCAACTTGTAAGCCATAGGGCTGGAAGCCATTGTAAAGCTCTATGTATTCAACTTTGTATCCTTCCATCTCCTGCACCATATTTGTGCTATAGGAGTTGATATAGATTTGAAAAAGCTGATCATACCCTGCTTTTGCAAGCTCTAAATCTTTGACAAGTGCATCATAGGGATAACGCTGATGCAGGAAGTAAGCCTTATAGCTTTTTTGAACGTCTGTTAAACTTTCTAACAAAGATAGATGAGGATCAATCTTCGTTCGATATGGCATTGTACTCACGGTCATACCGGACGTGGCCTTTTCCTTTTGTCCGGAACGATTGAGAACTGGCGTCCCAATAATAAAATCTTTTTGCTGGTATCTTTTATTCAAGTAAACGAAGAGTCCTAAAGTAAATAAAGAGTTGATTGAACAATGATAGGTATCTATAAATTCATAGATTTTTTCTGAGAGTTGTCGATCAAGATAATGGCTTTGCCGATGGCCTTTGATTTGGTCAGTTCCTTTTACGAAATAACTATCAGACACATCAGATAATGCTTCTTTCCAAAATTGCTGATCTTTTTTAAATCTTGGGGAGTTCATATATTTTGATTCTTTATCAATAAATACAGAGTGATTGTCTGCTTCTTGTTCGATAGAGGAGCTTTGGGTAAGAGCAGTGTAAAGCTGGCTAATTTTATCGATGATTACTTTCATCGACCATCCATCTGCTACTGTATGATGGCATTTGATGAAATAACCGGATTGTTGTTCACCGATTTTTAGTACCGCAAATTCGGCGAGAGAGGTTTCTGTTAATTGAAATGGTATTTTAAAGGCTTTTTCGGCCCATTCTAGCATGTCTTCATGTGTGGAAAACTCATAGGTAGGAATAGAGCTGTCGGCGTTTGGGTCAACGTATTGAAGCGTTTCACCATCTTTCTCTACTAGCTTGAGACGAAGTGATTCTGTCATCATGATACAAGATGCAATGGCCTGCTTCAGTTTATCGAGCTGCAACGGTCCATTGACGAAAATGATACCGCCAATATGATTGATCGGTGTTCCTGGATAAAATGTTTCCATGTTCATCACGCGCCGCTGCGGATGTGTTAATGGCCAATATACTAAACTACTAGTCAATTACGCCACCTCTACTTTTCATATAGTTAACATTTCTACGAACATATTAAATCACACAATGGTATTTTTGTAAATAATTGAGATAAATTGTCTAAATATGTTCATTTTTTAATCTAGACGCTAGGAAGGCCGACACAGTAAACAGAGCCACGTTGATAAAAAAGACGACTCTTGCCCCAAAGAGATCGGTCATGGTGCTCATAACAAGGATGGACATTCCGTATATAAAAGTTGATAGTGTATGTTGAGCTGATAGAATTTTGGGCAATTCAATTTCACTCAGTGTATCTTGTACATAGGTACGAATGGAAATACTGCGAAGCTGAAAGGCTGGTCCTAATAAAAAGACAAACAACAAACTCATCCATGCGGAATGATTCAATCCTAAGCAAAGGGTGAGCACAGCAACGATCACAGAACTGTAAAAAATGTGGTCAAACAAACGCTGTTCTACATGCTTTGCGAACCGCAGTACGAGCAGGCCGCCTAGAATAGTTCCGCCAAAATAGCTTGCGTTAATAAAGCCCCACCATGTTTCTGGCTGGTGTAAGACTTCTGTGACATACACAAGAATAATGGCACCAGTCCATATACTTCTACCGCTCATGGACAGCATTTCTAAAATCGTTAATGTTCGAATAGTAGGCTTTTCATACATGAGCTTCCAACCTGAAAAGACCCTTGTAGCAATTGATTCAGACTGTTGCTCTTGTTTAGCGGCGGCCCCAGTATCAATGATAAAGAGCATAGATATGAGCGACAAACTGTATAAAACAAGTGTCGTCAATAGGAGAAACTGTGGTCCAAGAATGCCTATAAACAGCCCTCCTAAAAGCCAGCCAAGTAAAAGGACCAATTGGTCAGAAGTTAAGATATAACTATTAGCTTTTAGTAAAAAGTTCTTTTCTACTAAACGTGGGATCATCGAATTTCGAACAGGAATGGTTCCTCCATCTATCAAAGAAAGGAAAAATACAATGATAAAAAAGAGAGGAATAGTAAAAGTTGATAGTTGTAGAATATAAATGAAAATCAAGCAACCGAAGAAAGCAATTTGACAAATTTGCAAATAGATAATGAGTCTTTTCAGCTTAAATTGATACATAAAGAAAGGAATGAGTACTGCGCCAAGTGCTTGTCCAACAAACTGTGAGACAGCCACCATTGAAGCAATGAGTGTAGAGTTTGTTAATTGATATGTCAGAATGGTTAGAACGAGGACATACAAAGAATCCCCAAAATTAGCTAGGGATTGCCCCCCTAATAAAAAGTAAAATGATTTGTTTTTCATATTTATCTCCATTTTCTCTTCATTAACACCCATAATAATACATTAATTTCTACACTTCTACTTTTTATAACAATATTTTCATAAATTGATACATTTTAACTAATTTAAAAAACCGCCAAAAGGCGGTTTTTATTTAGTCATATATATGGACGGTTGGTTCTTTGTCTTCAGCATTTTTCGTGATCAAGGCTTCTTGTTGATCTGAAGATGTGATGTTAATTTCGATATTGGTACTCTTATAGTAATCCATCACTTCACCTGTTAAATATTGCGTGAAAGCTACGACTTCCGTTTTTCCGTAGAACTGCATTGGAATTTCGACTTTCATTTTTTGCAGGTTGCCGTCTTTGTAAAACCCTTTTCCTACGACACCCGTGTAATTCGGGAAATAGTCTTCGACTTTTGTTTTGAAGCGGTCAAATCGTTCGGAATCATCTTTGTAGTTGCCTTTCGCATTATCTGAGGGGAAGAAGACATTCTCCTCTTTGATCGTATCCCAATTGCCGATATCAGCTGAGCCTGCTTTCACATCTGTTTTGGCGATAAAGTTTCCTGGCACGATCGATGATTTTGGTGCTTGCTTATAAAGGGCAATCATGACAGGCACTTTTTGCAATCCGTCCATTTGACGAATTCGTTTGATCACTTGTTCAGCAATTTTTTCGCCTTCTGACAGTAGTTTCTTTGAGTTTTTCGAAGAATCGATCGTCACTTCTTGCTGAGGATCACCGATATTTTCACGGTAATAATAAACAGAATTCAGCGCAAGTCCAATGACAACTCCGCCAAGCTGTAAGCTGTTTTTATCTTTTCGAATTAAGTAATTATGCTCTAACATTGAAGCTAAGTAAATTGGACTATTTTCATTTTTAGACTTTGTTGAACCTGAGTTCGGAAGAGCAGGATTTAAGCCTAGATTCTTAAAGTCCTTATCTTCTTTTTCTGCTTTTTTCAAATCACTGCCTGTTTTTTTGCGCGCCAGCCAGCCTAGAACGGTGTCCTCATCTAAATGCTGTCCTTCTTGGAAAAGGTAGTCGTTTGTATTAAATGACTCTGTTGCGAGACGCATGAGTCCTGTTTCAAATTCATCGATGTCCAAGCGTGTGTTGAGACGCTCTGCTGTTAACCCTCTCGCAGCCCCTTGTTTAAACGGCAGCACCATTTTGTAGTAGGAGTCAGAGATATTGTACATCGGGATGATAGCTGTTTCCTTCGTTTCATCCGTTTTTTGTGTGACCTCTTCCTCTTCCTTTCCCCCAAAAGGTGCACACGCTGACAATACCAGTGTGAGCATTGTCAGCAGCAATAACAACTTTTTCAATAGAAAACACTCCTCTTATTTCTTTAGCTCCTCGAGCATTTTAGCTTCGTCCCAAATTTCAATATTAAGTTCTTCTGCCTTTGTCAGCTTACTTCCCGCTGCTTCTCCGGCAATGACTAAATCTGTTTTTTTACTCACACTACCTGCCAGTTTACCACCTAATGCTTCGATCGCTGCTTTTGCATCGTTTCGTGCCATTTCTTCTAATTTCCCTGTCAGCACAATGGTTTTGCCTGCAAAATAGGAATCACTTTCTTCAACCTTCACCGGTTTTGGTCCTGTATAGGTCATATTGACCCCAAGCTCTTTTAGTTCATTTAGCAGATTGAGAATTTCTTCTTTTTCAAAGTACGTGACAACAGCATCAGCCATTTTTTCACCGATTTCATCAACTTCGAGTAATTGTTCTTTCGTCGCTTGCTTTAATTGATCGATATCACCGAAATGCATCGCCAAGGTCTTTGCCGCTTTGGAGCCAATAAATCGTATACCGAGTCCAAATAATAAACGCTCTAGAGAGTTTTCTTTCGATTGCTCAATCGAACGCAGTAAATTGTCGACAGATTTTTCGCCCATTCGCTCAAGTTGAATGAGTTCTTCTTTCGTTAATCGGTAAAGATCGGACACACGAGAGACAAGCTGTTCTTTGAAAAGCTGTGTAATGACCCGCTCGCCAAGCCCATCAATGTTCATTGCATTGCGGGAAACAAAATGAATGAGTCCCTCACGAATTTGGGCAGGGCATTCAGGATTGATGCAACGTAAAGCCACTTCGCCTTCAATTCTCACCAGCTCACTATGACACTCTGGGCATTCCGTCGGCATGTGAAACGGCTTTTCTTCTCCTGTACGCTGATCGATCAGTACACCTGCGACTTCTGGAATAATATCGCCCGCTTTTTTCACAATTACCTGATCAAAAAGGCGAATATCCTTCTCTTTGATCAAATCTTCATTATGAAGAGAGGCTCGTTGTACTGTCGTTCCTGCTACTTTGACAGGCTCAAGGATCGCCGTTGGTGTGATGACACCTGTACGCCCAACACTTAGCTCAATATCAAGTAGCTTTGTCACGACCTCTTCAGCTGGAAACTTGTACGCAACAGCCCAGCGGGGACTTTTTGCTGTAAAGCCGAGCTCTTCTTGCTGAGCTAACGAATCGACTTTGATCACTATTCCATCAATTTCATATGAAAAATCGGCACGCTTCGTTTTCAGTGTCTCAATGAGCTCGATCACTTCCTCAATTGTTTGGCACGTCCGTCTTTCTTTGTTCGTTTTAAAGCCAAGTTCGTCGAGAAGATCAAGTCCTTCGCTTTGCGATTCAACACCAATTTCATCAAGCTCCGCTATACTGTAGACGAAGATATCAAGGTTTCGTTTCGCCGCAATTTTCGTATCTAGCTGACGTAGCGAGCCTGCCGCCGCATTACGCGGGTTTGCAAACGGTTCTTCTTCGTTTTGTAATCTTTTTTCGTTTAATGCTTCAAAAGAAGGTTTTGGCATAAATGCCTCGCCTCTCACTTCAATAGACAAAGGACGTTTGATTTTGAGCGGGATGGATCGAATGGTTTTGAGGTTTTCTGTAATATCCTCACCCGTTGTCCCATCTCCACGTGTGGCACCTCGGACAAACACGCCATTTTCATAACGGAGAGAAACAGCGAGTCCGTCAATTTTCAGCTCGACATTGTATGAGATATCGTCACCGACTGCTTGACGAACCCGGCGGTCAAAATCAAGAAGGTCCTGTTCATTAAACGCATTCCCAAGGCTGAGCATCGGTGTGCCGTGACGCACTTTTTGGAAGGCATCTAACACAGCGCCTCCTACTCTTTGTGAGGGAGAATCCGCTGCTTTTAAATCAGGGTGCTCTTCCTCTAAAGAGATCAGCTCACGCATTCGCGCATCATATTCAGCGTCAGGAACACTTGGACGATCCAGTGTATGATATTCGTAGTTGTATTGGTTCAAAATCTCGTGCAGTTCCTCGATCCGGCGTTTCGCTGCTTCTTTATCCATCTGCTTCTTCCTTTCAATTCATCCGTTTTATAAGTCCTACCAGTTTATTGCTTCTCAATTGGCGCAAACGCTGCGAGAAGACGCTTTATGCCTGTAGGACTTGGGAAGGCAATATCAAGCTCTGTGCTGTCTCCACTGCCTTTTACACTCACAACCGTTCCAACGCCCCATTTTTTATGGGCCGCTTTATCGCCCACAGCCCAGCCAATACTTCCACCGCCTGTGTTTTGAATGGTTTGAGTTTGCGGACGTGAGACAGGTCCCCGTCTTTGGGGTCTTTCTCTTTTTTGACCAAATGGTGTTTTCGTTTCTTTTTTCTCATTTAGGTTGTCCAATAAATCGGCAGGTATTTCTCGAATGAATCTTGATTCAAGGTTCATGTTTGTCCGGCCGAAGAGTGTTCTCATCTTGGCACTTGATAAATAAAGCTCTTCTTCCGCTCGTGTGATGCCTACATAAGCAAGGCGGCGCTCTTCTTCCATCTCTGCATCTTCCATTAATGAGCGGCTATGCGGGAAGACACCTTCCTCCATACCCATTAAGAAGACAACCGGGAATTCTAGACCTTTTGCGGCGTGAAGCGTCATTAAAATGACCGCATCCTGATCTTCTTCCTCATTTTCATCCAGCTTATCGATGTCTGCGACAAGGGCGAGATCTGTCAGGAAAGTCACAAGAGACTTGTCTTCATTTTGTTCTTCAAAGTTCTTAGTCACAGAGAGAAACTCGTCAATATTTTCTAGACGGCTTTGTGCTTCAATCGTTTTTTCAACCTTTAGTGCTTCACGGTAGCCTGTTTTCTCTAGAATTTCTTCTGTTAGTTCTGTGACAGATAAATAATCCTGCATATTTGTCATTTGATCAATGAGCTGTTTAAATTCATCAAGCGCATTGGCTGCCCTTGCACTAAGTCCAATGAAATCTACCTGAGCAAGTGCTTCAAACATAGACAGGTCATTCATCTCCGCATATGCTGCGATTTTATCAACAGAAGTTGCACCGATTCCGCGCTTCGGTACGTTAACGATTCGTGCAAAGCTAATGTCGTCATCTGGGTTAGCTACTAGGCGTAAGTACGCCAAAATGTCCTTAATCTCTTTTCTGTCATAGAACTTCGTGCCGCCGACAATGTTGTATTGAATGTTCGACTTCAATAGTGTTTCCTCTATGACACGAGACTGGGCGTTGGTCCGATAAAGAATCGCAAAATCGGATAATTTACGCTTGCCGCTCTGATGAAGCTGATGAATCTTTCCAGCAACAAATTGTCCTTCACCGAATTCATTATCTGCACGGTAATAGGCAATCTTCGCTCCTTCATCATTTTCTGTCCAAAGATTTTTCGGCTTACGGTTTGAATTGTTTTGAATCACCGTGTTTGCGGCATTCAGAATACGTTTAGTCGATCTATAATTTTGCTCAAGCAAAATCACTTCACTGGACGGATAATCTTTTTCAAAGGAGAGAATGTTTGTAATATCCGCTCCGCGCCAGCGATAGATGGACTGATCTGAGTCACCGACCACACATATATTTTGAAAACGTTGAGCGAGCAGTTTCACTAGCATGTACTGCGCTCTGTTTGTATCCTGATACTCATCTACATGAATGTATTGGAATTTTCGCTGATAGTGTTCTAATACTTCAGGGATCCGCTCAAACAGACGTATCGTCATCATAATAAGGTCATCAAAATCAAGTGATTGGTTCTTGAGTAATCGTTTTTGATAATCTGTGTAGACATCGCTGACCACTTGATCATAGAAATCACCAGCTGTTTTTGCGTATTCCTCTGCGTCAATGAGTTCGTTTTTTGCACTACTGATTGAACCTAAAATGCTACGTGGATCAAACTTTTTAGGATCGATATTTCGTTCTTTTAAAATGTTTTTAATGACTGAAAGCTGATCAGATGTGTCTAATATAGAGAAGTTGCGATTCACACCAATACGGTCAATATCACGTCGTAAAATGCGCACACACATGCTGTGGAACGTAGAGATCCAAATGTCATCCGCACCAGGCCCTAAAATGGCTTGTACACGCTCACGCATTTCACGTGCTGCTTTATTTGTAAACGTAATCGCTAAAATGTTCCACGGAGCCACATGCTTTTCTGCCATTAAATAAGCAATTCGATGTGTGAGCACCCGTGTTTTTCCGCTTCCTGCTCCTGCCATCAAGAGTAGGGGGCCGTCTGTTGCTTTGACCGCTTCTTTCTGCGCGTCATTCAGCCCTTCTAATAGATGATTCGATATTTCATTCATTCCATTCACCGCCAATTCGAACTTATGTTCTATTTTAACCCGTTTCGTCTTATTTGACTATGATGATTTTTTGACTGCACTCACTGTCTTTAATGCTTCTTTGAAATTGTCATAAATGACGTTTCCTACAACAACCACGTCCGCATGCTGCGCAAAATCTTCTGCCTGTTTTGCGTTTTCAATGCCCCCGCCATAAAAAAGAACCGTATCAGAAAGCACTGCTTTCGTTTCTTTCACTAGCTCTATATCTCCAAGCGTTCCGCTGTATTCTAGATAAAAAATGGGCAGCTTCATCAAATGCTCTGCCACTCTTGCATATGCTCTTACGTCATCGATGTCCAGTGCTGTATTTGCTTCTGTAAGCTTGGCCGCTTTACATTCTTCATTTAAAATCACATAGCCTTCAGGCACGATCTCTTCCATTGACATCAAATCACCGAATTCCTTCATCGCGTCCTTGTGAAGCCCAACAATCCAATCAGGATGAGAGCTGTTTAAGACGGTAGGGATGAAATACAGATCAAAGCCCGGCACAATCATTTCATGTGTTGAGATTTCAAGCACACATGGCACAAGAAACCGGCGGACCTTTGACATCAACTGGAGCACGTTGTCCTCTGTCACATTGTCACTGCCGCCAATCAATATCGCATCCGTACCAGATTCGCAAATCGCCTCTAGCTGTTCATCGGATATTTCTTTATTTGGATCGAGTTTAAAGACGTGCTTCCACTCGGTAACATCATACATGAAAAATGTTCCTCCATTCGTTTCATTCCATTTAAATATTATAACAAAATCAGTGACCGCAAAAAATGGGTAACCTCCTTCAGCTAAAAGTTTCATTCTTTTGAAAATGGTGTTCATGACTTTAAGTTAGAATGCTGAAAACATCTAGAAGCTGAGAGGGCTGATCTTTGGCCGTTCACTGATAGGAAAGCTTTGTATCACCACATGTTATTATACAATAAAGGGACTTTTTACTATTGATCAAAAAAACATACATAAAGCAGGTGACCCACTTGAAAAGAACCATCACATATGATCAAACGATTGACATCGGATACATCTATCTCCTGCCTGTGGGAATTGGGACAATCAAAGAAACCATGGAATTAGATGTAAATGAATGTGTGAACGTAGATATTGACAAAGAGGGCCGAGTAGCTGGTTTGGAGTTATTTGCAGAAGAAGCCAAGGTTTTAAAGCATGCACCCGTTTATGAGGATGAACTTTCGTTACGTTTTACAGATCAAGAAGTTCTCTCAACCTATCATTTATCAGGCATTGAATTTCATTTCTCGACGCCTGATCACGAAGGGTTGATCGGTTTTACGATTGTCGATCCTCTTCGATATAACATCAAAAAAAAGACAAGAAAAAACCGTTTTGAATGGTCAAAACGGTTTTTCCAAACTATTGTCTCGCTTCATTGAAATAATGGACGGATGTCATGGCCCCTTCATCGACCATCTTGTTGTCTTGAATATCTAATGGATCAGGGTGTCCAGCTTTTTCAGGAATCTTTTCATCTGAGCGGAACATGCTTGCCCATTTTTTGAGATGCTGTTTATTTTTCACTGCTAATAACACTGCACCACCAACCCCTAATCCTGCAAGTACATACGCATTCGGACGCTTATTCATGTATGTTCCCTCCCCTTATGATCTTATTTGTAAGTTACCCCGCCTTTTCATTTCTAAACGTCACAATCTGTTGAAGTGGTTTCTCTTTCAATGAAAAGTGGAATAACAACAGCAATGATAGAGAAAAGAGGGGATTATCGTGACAACAACTTTCATTGTCATTGGCGCACTATTAGTGATTTTTTTCATCATACCAATCATTTTATTCATCTGGATTTGGATGCGAGATGAAAAACAGGAAGAGCATTCTGTCCTGCGAAATTATCCGGTCATTGGAAAGCTACGGTTTATTTTTGAAAAAATAGGACCTGAGCTTCGCCAATATCTGTTTCTAAATGATCGGGAGGAGCTTCCTTTCTCAAGAAGAGAATACGAGCAAGCTGTCATGTCTGGGAAGTACAAAAGCCGGACGATGGGCTTTGGATCAAAACGTGATTTTGACAAGCCTGGCTACTACATTCGTAACGTCCTATTTCCAAAACAGCGAGATGAGTTACGCATCGATCAATCTGAAAAAATCCAAACAAAAGTTTATCAGATCGATCAAGACAATTTACTGAGAAGAAGTGAACATACCAAAGAGGTCGAAGCAAAACCTTACTATCTCCATCAAGACGATGTACAAGTGATTGGTGAGCACACATGTCAAAAGCCTTTCCGTGTAAAAGGTCTGATTGGACAGTCTGCCATGAGCTACGGATCTTTAGGCGACAGAGCCATTACAGCACTATCCTCAGGATTAAAGATGGCTGGCGGCACGTGGATGAACACGGGTGAAGGCGGGCTTTCTCCCTATCACCTTAAAGGCGGAGCCGATATCATATGCCAGATTGGGCCCGGTCTATTTGGCGTGAGGACAGAGGATGGCGCTTTTTCCTTTGAAGAATTTAAGAAAAAAAGCGAGCACGAGGAAGTCAAAGCCTTTGAACTGAAGCTGGCTCAAGGAGCTAAAACACGCGGCGGACATATTGACGGTGAAAAGGTCACCGAAGAAATTGCAAACATCCGTAAATTGCCGCCCCACCAATCCATTGACAGCCCAAACCGATTTGAGATGTTCCACTCCATTCCTGATATGTTTGATTTCATTGAACAGCTTAGAAGTATAGGTGGAAAGCCTGTCGGCATCAAGCTTGTGGTCGGACATAAAGAAAACATTGAGGAACTTGCAGCGTACATGAAAAAAAGCGGAAAGCATCCTGATTTCATTACAGTAGATGGTGGAGAAGGCGGCACTGGTGCATCTTTTCATGAATTGGCAGATTCCGCAGGTCTACCGATTTTCACGGCACTCCCAATGGTCCATCAAATATTAAAGGAATACGGTGTCAGAGATCAGGTAAAACTCTTTGCTTCTGGCAAACTTCTCTCACCTGATAAAATTGCGATTGCCCTTTCCATGGGTGCTGACTTTGTCAATATCGCACGGGGGCTCATGTTTTCAGTCGGCTGCATTCGCGCCCAAGTGTGCCACACGAATAAATGCCCAGTCGGGGTCGCCACAACTGATCCGAAGTTGCAAAAAGGTTTATCAATTGAAGAAAAGAAATACCGAGTCTGCAATTATATCCTTTCTCTAAGAGAAGGTTTGTTTAACTTATCCGCAGCCGCAGGCATTGAATCTCCCATTCATTTTAATGAGAAACATATTGTCTACAGACAAGAAAATGGTCAGACAAGTGAAGTGCCTATTTTTTCAGGGACACAGCGGTCTGTCTAGTTTGAGAAAAGGTGCGTTTATGCACCTTTTTTTCAATTGACATTTTGGCTCAGTCGCGTATACATAACTTAGACAAATGACCAAGAAGTGGAGAGATGGAGGATGCGAGAGAAAAAGGTTCGCGGAATGAGACGGAAGACGAATGAGATGGTGACAAGAAAGGAGAAAGATGGTTTATAGGCAAGCTAAAATAAAAAACAGGACTCGCTTTTCAGCCAGTCCTTGCTTGTTTTTTCAGCGCTCTTCATATAAAAAAAACTGTAAACAACGCCATTCTTGTTGAAAAGGATTGTTTACAGTGAAAGCTATTTTATTTTGTTTCGTCATTTGCCTGCTGTTCTGCTACGCGGTCAAGTGCCATTGTATAGGCATCGTTTCCGTAGTTCAAGCAACGTTTGACTCGTGAGATCGTTGCAGTGCTTGCACCTGTCTCCGTCTCAATTTTATGATACGTGTTCCCCTCGCGAAGCATACGTGCTACTTCAAGACGCTGTGATAAAGATTGAATTTCATTGATGGTACACAAATCATCAAAGAATCGATAGCATTCTTCCAGGTCTTTAAGGGATAAGATGGAGTTGAATAACTGATCTAAGCTTTTGCCCCTTAATTTATCAATTTGCATCGTTATACATCTTCTCCTTTACTATTGGCACCGCTTCGCACGACATTCTTCGGAGAAAGCGGTATCTTTCCTGACTAATTTTTTTCAACCTCAGCAATGAGCTTTGAACGAATCATGACAGGTTTGTTTATACGCTGGAAATGCCGTCATCAGTTCTTTCGTAAGCCGAAGCTTCTTTATCGTATACAAATTCGACAAGTTCTGTCATTTTCCTTGTTCGACAATCTGACAAACTTGTTTGCTTCCGATATCCAGATCACTTCTGCTTCATTAGGTCTGCCCTAAAAATACAGGTTGTACGGAAAGCTCAGCGAGACCACAAACATGCGCCCCGCCTCGCTCAATTATTCAAAATATGTTGGTCGGCCAGCGTAACCGACAGATTCATTTTTTCATTAGGGCATTTCACTCGTCATGTCAAAGCCCTCTGCTTCAACAACTCCACATAAGCATTTTCACCTACATGGCAGCGAAGAGATCCATTGCTCACGTCTGCCCTATAACAGCGGTCAGAAATCTAGCAAAGATGATACAGCTCCACTCTGTTATATTTTAACGCATTATAGACGGAAAGAGTACAGTTTTTTTCATGACATCAAATATTCCTCTTGGTGTCACTCGAATATACGGCAAATGTGTACTTTGGAAAAAGACAAGTGTATCAATTGGGCAATCAAATGGATAGCCTCTCTCAATGAGCAGCTCTCGCAAGGTTTGTATTTGCTGAAGGACTGTCTCGAACGGTTCAGCAGAGGCACAGCCTGATAGTTGTAGCGGGATTTCGTGTAGAATTTCCCCATTCTCTGTAAGGACGATCCCCCCGCCAATTTCTTTCATTCGCTTATGTGCCAGCATCATATCTTCTTTATTTTTCCCGATCACTAAAATGTCACCCGTGAGTGAAAATGAGCTGACAAACCCTTGCACTTTGTTTGCAAACCCTTTGAGCATCGTGTTTACACGCCACTTGCCTTTTCGGTCAATCAGGCTAAAGAAACTTTGATCATGATCACATGACAGCTGATTCACAGAGTTATCAATCTCCACTGTATAAGGCTCCATGATGACAGCATTTCTCATTTTGACACCTAGTGGCATGGAAAATTGCAAATCACTCGTCGTCAGATCATAGCCTAGATCTAATGGAACAAGCCCGCCATTTTCCCATTTTGTTTCTTGAAATTGATGCTGGTTCTCTCCATCTAATTTGAGGATGACTCCTTTAGATATGACCGTTTCAGGATTTGGATTCATTGGATCATCTAACACATTCAAAGAAGCCAGACGTCCTGGACCAACAACACCTAATAAGTCATCAATTTGATAGTATTTCGCAATGTTAAAGGTCGCCATATTGTATGCATCGATGATAGGCACGCCTTCTTCAAGGGCAATTGCAATCAAACGATTAATCATACCCTCCTCATAAAAATGAGGCGCTGCTCCATCTGTTGTATAGAAAAAGTGATCATAGTGTCTAAAATCACGCTCATGCAGCTCTCTTAAAATGTTCACTAAATCTGGGCGGATGGAAGAATGACGAAGTGAGACATGATAGCCAAGGGACAAGCGTTTGAGCACATCGTCTGCATTCATCGCTTCATGATCGCTGTCCGCGCCAAACAGCTTCATTTTTGTTAGCGTTTTCTCAGAAGCGCCAGGAAAATGCCCTTCAATTCGTTTCCGCTGCTTCTTCGTTTCTTGCATGCAATATAAAATGAGATCATCTCCGTCCATCAATCTTGGCCAGCTTGTTAATTCGCCGCCTTGAAGGACATCTGGATGATCAATCCATTCCTTGCGATAGTTGATAGGAAGCATCTCATCTTCATATCTGACTTCGGTTTGAAGATCGTATCTAGACCACCAGAAATACTGAAATGGCTGCTGTTTTAATTCACACAAAGCGGAAAGCGCTTTCTTTTCATTGCTCTGCAAAAGAAGAAATAAGTTATCACTTACCATCGTTGTTGTGCCAAATTGAGACACATATTCTGCAAGTGATTGGGGATTATAAATATGGAACGGATGCGCGTGAGGCTCTATATACCCAGGCACAATGTATTTCCCTTCACAATCAATCACACGTTTAGCTGATTTATTTTGAGGAAGCTCTGCTCCGACATAAACAATTCGATCATCATGTATCCAAATATTTGCCTTCACCCATTGTTTTAAAAACGGGTTTAGCACGAGTCCATTCGTTAAAAGGAGTGTTGGAACTATTTTTGAGTCGACTACATCGATTTGTGTGCGGATGTCATTGTTTCTCCAATTAAAAGTACGTTCGGACATTCACATACTCTCCTTCATTTGTATTAGCCCTATCGTAACATAACGAACCACGTTACGCATTAATGAAACGTTACAATTTCTTGAAATCACACTTAAAATATTTAAAAAAGGAGATTTACCTTCAATGAAACCTAATCTCGGCTTAATGGAAGCGCTCATTCGAATTGCCTGTGGAATGACAATATGTACTGTGGCTGGTTCTTTATATGCTAGAAAACCATGGAGCAAAATGCTGCTTTTGGGCATCATGTTCGGCGGGATGAAGCTTGGATCTGGCATTCTTCGTTTTTGTCCAGTAACGTATATGTGTGAACAGCAGGACACACATCAAGAGAAGGCTGAGTGAACAGCCTTCTTTTAGATCGTTGACAAAGTGCTAAAATGATCTTGATTTTAGCACTTTGTCTTCTTTTCAGCGTGATAGAAAACCATTGAAGTCTACGAAGGACAAGCACCGGAGCGGAGCGAATTTGACATTCGTGAGCACCGAAGCGAAGACCTGACAACGAATGCGAAGGTTTGTCTACACGCTGAGAGAAGGCTGAGTGAACAGCCTTCTTTTTTGTGATCATTTTTATATCACTCCGCTTCCGCTGCTTCACACCATTCCACCATCGTACCTGCGATAATTTCTGCGGCTTCAATGACATGCTCAATGTCGATGGATTCATTCGGAAAATGGGCAAGCTCTGTTGTTCCAGGTCCGAATACGATGATCGGGATACCTGCCGCCTGTGACAGTAATCCTCCGTCTGTTCCCCAAGGAGCAGCTTCGATCTTTGGGGGCTCCTTCTTGACCGCCTCATATTGTTCCTTCAATAGACCTAAAAGTGGATGGTTCGTATCGATTGAGCCTGGAAGCCATCTAGCACCAAACCATTCGACTTCGACAGGATGCTCTTTGAACCATTCATCCTTTTCCCCAAGTCCCATCATCCAATTTTCTAGTTCCTTCTCTGCCTGCTCAACCGTCTCACCTGGCATCACACCAAGTCTTCCCTCCATTGTGACTAGATCCGCTACAGAAGACGGCCAATCACCGCCTTGAATTTTCCCTATGTTGATAGGGATCGGTATCGGGATATGCTGAAATAACGGCTCGGTGATGCGTTGATTTCGTTCTTCTTCAAGTGCCGCTACATGCGAAAGAACGACCATACTCTTTTCAATAGCGGAAACGCCATGATATCTTGTTCCGCCATGAGCTGCCCTTCCTTTAATATGCAGTCTGAACCACTTAGATCCCTGCTGAATCGGAAAGATTTTCATATGACTTGGCTCTGGAATGATGGCCGCATCTGCTGTATGCCCTCTCAGTATGGCTGCAAGGGTACCGGCGCCGCCGCTCTCTTCTTCGACGACACTATGAAACACGACATCTCCTTTTAGCGGAATCTGAAGCGCATGCAGTGCCTCTAGTGCAAAGAGTAAAGAAACATTTCCGCCTTTCATATCTGTTGCCCCGCGTCCATAAAGTCTCCCGTTTATGATATGCCCGCTGTAGGGTGGATATGTCCATTGTTTCGTATCTCCTGCAGGCACAACATCGACGTGCCCGTTTAATAAAATGGATTTGCCGTCCCCTTTCCCCTTTAATCGACCGGCGACATTGGGACTTCCTTTAAAAGATCGCCTCGGGGAATAGAAATACGGGTGTTCGAGCAGGTCTTCTCCGCCAATGTCCCATACATCTACATCAAAACCAATGGCGGACAGCTTATTTGCTACAATTTGCTGCACCTCTTGTTCGTTCCCTTGGGTGCTTTCACATTGCACCATTTGCTGAAGAAGCGCAATCGCTTCATCTTGGTGCTCTCTCATCCAGCTTCTGATACGTGTGATTGGCTGCAAGTCAGTCATCCTTTCTACACAACAGATTTAACATCAGGCGCTAAAATTAAGGGTGCCTCTGTCGCCCTTATGACATCCTCCGGCTGAAACGGTGGCATGACTTCACGTAAAATGAGCAGCTGTGATTTGACCTCAATGACGGCCATATCCGTAATAATCAGATCCACACAAGACTTCGCCGTTAAGGGCAATGTGCAGGCAGATTTCACCTTTGATTGTCCGTGTTTATCGAGGTGGCTCATCACCACCACAACCTTTTTCGCCTTTTGTGCAAGCTCAATCGCTCCGCCCATCCCGGGTACTCGTTTGCCCGGCACAATCCAATTCGCAAGATCACCCTGACTGCTTACTTCAAGTGCACCCAAAATGGTCATATCTAGCATGCCTTTTCGAATAATGCCAAAAGCAGTCGTGCTGTCCATGTATGAGCCGCCTTTTGTTAATGTAATAGGAAAGCCGCCGGCGTTGCACAAATTTGGATCTTCTTCTCCTTGTGCTGGTGAGGCGCCTGCCCCCATAATGCCGTTTTCAGCATGAAGCCATACGTTGTAATTCGCTGGAATGTATTCCGCTGCAAGTGTCGGGATACCAATCCCAAGATTGACGATCATGCCATCTTCAATTTCCTGCGCCGCACGTTTGGCTATGCGGTGTCTTAAATCGATGTCTCCCATGCCCATGTCCAGTTCACTCCTTTTGATTGCACGATCTGGTTCACAAATACGCCTGGTGTCACGATTTCCTCTGGATGAAGATTACCCACTGGCACAATCTCTTCCACTTCCGCAATGGTCCAGTCTCCTGCCATCGCCACAATCGGGTTTGTATTCCGAGCACTTTTATCAAATATTAGATTTCCTGCTTCATCTGCTTTGAGGGCATTCACAATGGCCATATCCGCTGTTAGCGCAGGCTCAAGGATATATGTCTTTCCGTTTAGCGGCACGAGCTGCTTCTTATCGAGATTGAGGCTATCCATGCCGACATCTGTCACAATGCCTGCCAAACCCATCCCGCCTGCTCGTATTTTTTCTGCAAGAATGCCCTGCGGGTAAAAATGAACATCTAGTGTACCTGCCTGCATTTTCTGTCCGGCTATTGGATTTGAGCCAATATGAGAAGCAATGATCTTCTTGACTCTTCCTTCTGTGATCAGTCGTCCAACACCTATTTGCGGAAAACCTGCATCGTTTCCGATTAATGTCAGATCTTTAATATTGGCTTCTAGAATGGCATCGATCAATGATGGCGGCGATCCTACGCCGCCAAACCCGCCAAACATGATGGTCATGCCATCCCTAAAATGCGTGATCACTTCATCTACATTCACTGTTTTGTTCATCATCTTTCCTCCCTACATCGCAGATGGGAAAAACCCTCGGTTGATGACTTCTTGTTCGACCTGCGTGATGGTCTGCTCAAATAATTGAATGAGTTCATCCATCTCCTGCTGCGTGATGGAAAGCGGCGGTGCAATCATGATCGCTGCACCTCCCACTCCATCCTCACCGGCACTTGCTGGGTATACGAGCAAGCCATTTTGCTTCGCTGTCTCAACGACTAAATGCGTCATTTGAGCATGAGCAGGAAATGGTGTTTTCGAAAGGCGGTCTGCGACAAACTCAATGCCAATGAGCAGTCCCTTTCCTCTCACATCTCCTATGATGAAATGGTTTGTTTGCACTTCCTTTAAGGCATTCATTAAATAGCGACCAGACAGATCCGCTCGTTCAGGAAGCTGATGTTTCTTCATATAACGGATGACAGCGAGTGAAACGGCGGCTGAAAGCGGATTGCCGCTATAGGTATGACCTGCCATCACAGATCCGGAGCCGCTCAGAATCGGCGCGATGACATGATCCGCTGAGACGGCTGCCGCAATCGGTGAATAGCCGGCACTCATCCCTTTGCCGAGAACCATAATATCTGGCACGACGCCCCAATGCTCCATCGCAAACATTTTCCCAGTTCGTCCAAAGCCTGTCATGACTTCGTCTGCAATCATTAAAATTTCGTTTTCCTCACAGACACGCTTCATTGCTTCAAAATATCCGTCTGGCGGTACTAGCGCCGCTCCCGATGCCCCGACAATCGGCTCTGCAATAAAAGCGGCAATCCTCTCTTTTCCTATACGCTGAATGACCGTTTTAAATTCCTGAACATACCATTCAACCTGCTTGCCCTCTTCCTTCGGCAGCCATGAACGATAGCTATATGGCGGAGACAGCACCGGATTCTTTTCGAGCAATGGTTCAAAGCGCTCTCTCCTTGCAATATGTCCTGACATCGACAGCGCACCGAGGGTGATGCCGTGATAACTCATCCATCGAGAAATAATGTGATTCTTCTCCGCCTTTCCCTGCTCCTGCCAATGCTGAATAGCAATTTTCATCGCCGTTTCTGTTGCCTCTGATCCACTTCCGACAAAAAAAGACCAATTCAGGCTACCTGGACAAAGCTTGCTCAATTCATAAGCAAGTTCTTCTGCTGGTTCATTTGTGAATTGTGATCTGTACGTAAAGCTCACTTTTTTCGCTTGCTCGGTCATGGCATCAATGATTTCACTTATGCCATGTCCAATACTTGCCGTGACAGCCCCCGAAGAGCCATCTATATATTTTTTTCCGTCCCGATCATATAAATAAATTCCTTCTCCTTTCACAGCCACAGGATAATGCTGATTCAACATCGGTTTGATTAAGTAATCCCGGGTCTCCACTTTGCCATTCCTCCCTCTCTCGTCAGCAGCTGTCTCTTTCTTTTTCATGAATCGCAAGAAAATTTTGTATACTTGTTATAAGATTAGCTTAATCAAGAGGGCAGTCATCCTCCATTCGCCACATGCCCGAATTTCAGACTCATTTTTTATACATCGTGTATAAGAGAGTTCAAAAGGAGGTCATGAGTCTATGGCGATCCTCGTCAAAGATGCACTTTCGCTCGATATCATGAAGGGAACAAAGTTGCTCGCTGGAGAAAATGGACTGGATCGACTCATTGAGTGGGTGACCATCGTGGAAATCATCGAAGACACGTCAAGACTTTCCGAAGGAGAATTGCTCGTCACAACCGGATTCGGACTTTCTGACAATCAAGAAAGACGCGAGCGGCTTGAGGAATTGATTCAATCTCAAAGGCTGTCAGCCATCGCTATTTATAAAGGTGTGTACTTAAGCGACATTCCACCGTCACTCATTCATGCGGCGAAAAATAGCGGCATTCCGCTCATCGAGATTCCGCCGCACATCAATTTCTCAGATATTACAAAAGCCGTCTTAGAACAAATCGTGAGTAGTCAGCTTCATCAGCTTAAATATTCATCCGCAATTCATCAAAGACTGACCCAATTAAATGTAAGGAATAAAAATGTGACGCAAATTACAGAGGAACTGGCACATCTCACTGCAGCGAACATTGTCGTTCTTGATGTCTTTTTACATCAAACAGCGGCTCATCTCATAAAAGATGAAGTGACGTACTCTCCTGCTTTTGGCTTTCTGACAGATCATGAACCCATTGAAACCATGCCTCTTCTCAAGCAGGCAGAGGAGAAAGGGCGGCTCGTCTATGACACGTGCGGAGCGTTCGTCCTCGCCGCATGTCCGGTGATTGCAATGGGCGATATTTTTGGGTTTATTGTGTCTTTAAAGAAAAAGGATACGTGGCATCACCTCGACGCGATTGCCATCGAGCATGCCGGGGCCGTGTATGCGATTGAATGGTTGAAGCAAAAAGCCATTCAAGATACAGAAAACCAAATGCAAGGACATTTGTTAGATGATATTTTGCAGCAGCAATATACAGAAGAAAGCTACGTGGTCGAACAAGCAACAAAACTGCAATATGATATGAGCGATGAACAAGTGGTGATCTACTTTCAATTCCAGCATCAGCACACACAGCTCGATCACCAAATGATGCAGCGTCTATCGCAATTACTCACCTCGATCTTTGAACGCAGACATATTTCTTTTTTACTAAAGACGAGACTCGATTCCATTTTTGTCCTTACACCAGCAGGAAAAAAAGCGTTTCAAGAAGCGGAGTGGTATCGCGCATCAGAGGAGTGCCGGAGCACTTGGTCTTATTTTTTCCCCGTGCATCCGATTGTCATTGGTATCGGAAGAGCCTATGACCAGATCAGTCTCTTCGCAAAAAGTGCGAAGGAAGCGCAGTATGCAGCAAGGCTTCTTCCGCTTTTGAAAACAGACGAAAGCATCATTCATTATCAAAAGCTCGGCTTATATGGCATGCTCCTTGAAATGAATGAAGCAGGTATGAATTTGCATGATTTTTACGTGGAGCTGTTAAGCCCTTTGCTTTATACGAAAAAACAAGGGGCTGACCTGATCCATACACTCGAAGTGTATTTGGCACACAATGAAAATATTCAAAAATCTGCGGGAGAATTGTTTATTCACAGACATACGTTAAGCTACCGGCTGAAACAAATTGAAACGAGAACAGGCTGCAGCCTCAAATCAACAGATGATCGGATGAAGCTGCAGCTCAGTATCATGGCTTACCGCCTTTCTGGTTTGCTTGATCAGATGAGAACCATTTCATGATTCATTCGGCGTTTTGACCCATAGATTCATATCTTCAATTTTGTCAAAAATATAGCAGTTGTTTTGGAATCGCCCAGTATACGTATAACCAAGCTGATAAAATACTTGATTCATTCCATAGGACAGTGCACGGGCAAGTGAATAAAAGACAAAGATATGCATCGACTGGAGTTCTTTTTCAAGTGCTAGAATTAAATGATGCATGAATCCCAATTTTCTATATGAAGGAAGGGTCGCACAATCTGTTAATTCTGCATGACCATACGGCGCATTGATTTCAGCGGATGCTGCACTTACAATGTGTCCGTCATGTTCAACAACATAAAAAATGGTCCCTTCCTCCATTACCTTTTCAATATAATCTGACTCGTTCATTGGCGTAGGGTACGTTTCAAAGACCGTATCATAGAGCGCTGCCAGCTTGTGGATATCTTTCGGATCGGCTTTCCTCATCACGTACTCATCCTGCCATGTGCTTTGGTCTTCTTTGATTTCTTTTGCTTGAATGGATGCGACGATCTCATCTTCCTCCAACCAATACGAACTGTTCATTCGATCCTCAGTGAGAAAAAGCGACATACCGTAAGCGTCACTTCCAAGGAAATAATGAGAAAACACCCCTTCAAGCCGAAAGCCTTTTTCTAAAAAAAGCGGCACATGCTCACGCCTTACTTTCACAATGACCTTAGAAGCCTTACAGTCTGAGGCTTCCTGAAGAACGGATTGAATGACATCCCGCACCCTGCCGCTATAATCATCTAAACGGATTCGCTCATTAAATGAATCAATACAGATGAGGGCAGAAAAACGCTCGTTTGCAAGTTTCTTCAATTGCACCATACACTCATTCCTCTCTCATAATTAGTTGATAAAGAATGTCCAAATTAGAAATGACGAAATAGCGATGCCAGAAAAAATTGAAATAATCATATAACAAATGGTTGAAGCTTTTTTCATTTTATTGCGCTTCATTGCAAACAGCATGATGCTATTTATGTTTATGAGAAATAAAATGTGCATGAATATAGCAAAGATTATAATAGCCTTAATTTCCATGTTGTCTCCTTATGAATAGGTAATCCTATAACATTTCTCCATATTCGGGCTTTATCCCTTCTAATCATCAAAAGAACAAAAAACACCTTTCCATCTCATCAGATAGAAAGGTGTTCTAATTAAACGGATTTCCCCGCAGCTTTCAGCGCACGGGCGCCAATGTCACGGCGGTAAAATAAACCGGGTTGAATGATTTCTTCAACCGCTTCATACACTCTTGTTCTTGCCGCTTCAAATGTGTCGTCAAACGCCGTCACATTTGCTACACGTCCGCCATTTGTGACGAATTGGTCATTTTCTTTTTTTGTTCCTGCGTGGAAGGTCACGACATCAGACACCGTTGTTTGCAAAGCACCGATCGGCGTGCCTTTTGCGTAGTCCTCCGGGTATCCTTCTGAAGCAAGAACGACACTGACAGCGGCAGTGTCTTTCCACTGTAAGTCCACATCTTTTCCGTCCAGAATGTCGAGGAAGACTTGGACTAGATCTGATTCAAGACGAGGGAGAACCACCTGCGTTTCAGGATCACCGAAGCGTGCGTTGAACTCAATGACTTTTGAGCCTTCTGGCGTCAGCATTAAGCCTGCATATAAAATGCCAGTAAACGGACGCTCTTCCTGCACCATTGCGCGTGCCGCTGGTTTGACGACATCTTCCACCGCTTTTAGGACAACTTCATTTGAAATTTGCGGAACTGGTGAATAAGCGCCCATTCCGCCGGTATTCGGTCCTTTGTCATCTTCAAATGCCCGTTTGTGATCTTGCGCGATCACCATTGGGTACACCTTTTCTCCATTAACAAAGGCCATCAGTGAAAATTCCTCGCCTGTTAAAAATTCCTCGATGACGACAGAAGCACTTGCATCGCCAAACTTTTCATCCTCTAAAAAGTCGTGCAAACAGTTGATCGCCTCATCAAGTGTCATCGCAACGGTCACACCTTTTCCTGCTGCGAGACCATCTGCTTTAATGACAATCGGCGCACCCTTTTCTTCCACATATGCCTTCGCTTCTTCAAACGATGTGAAAGTGGCATAAGCAGCGGTCGGGATATCGTAGTTTTTCATTAAGTCTTTTGCAAATTCTTTTGAGCCCTCAATCACCGCAGCTTTTGCATTTGGTCCAAATACCTTTAGACCTGCCTCTTCAAATGCATCGACGACACCTGCAATTAAAGGAACCTCTGGACCGACAATCGTTAAGCCGATTTTATTGTCTTTTGCAAAACGAATTAATGCCTCATGATCCCCTTCGTCAATTGGGACAAGCTTTGCAGCATCTGTCATTCCATCATTGCCCGGTGCGACAAATACTTGGCTGACAAGTTCACTTTGGTTCACTTTCCATGCGATGGTATGCTCTCTTCCGCCTCTGCCGATAATTAATACGTTCACACTGTCATCCCCTTAATGTTTGAAATGTCTAACGCCAGTGAAGACCATGGCGATGCCGTATTCATCTGCTTTTTGGATTGATTCTTCATCACGAATGGAACCACCTGGCTGAATGATTGCTGTGACGCCTGCCTTTGCAGCAGCTTCCACTGTATCGCCCATCGGGAAGAACGCATCAGAGCCTAGTGCGCTTCCTTTCGCTTTTTCACCTGCTTGCTCAATCGCAATGTTTGCTGAGCCGACGCGGTTCATCTGACCAGCGCCGATCCCTGCTGTCATTTGATCTTTCGCGAGGACAATCGCATTTGACTTCACATGCTTGACGACTTTCCATGCAAGCTTTAAGTCCTTCCATTCGTCTTCTGTAGGTTCTCTTTTCGTAGGAATAGAGATCGTTGCTTCCTCTAAGCCATACGTATCAATGTCCTGCACAAGCAGTCCACCATGAACACTTGTTAGCTGCTTTTCTTTTTTCCCAAGATCCGCTTCTACATCTAATGTTAATAGACGAAGGTTCTTTTTCGCTGTTAACACGTCAAGTGCTTCTTGGCTAAACGATGGAGCGATGACAATTTCTAAGAAAATCGTATGCAGCACCTCAGCCGTTTGCTTGTCTACTTCACGGTTAAGCGCCACAATGCCGCCAAAAATAGAAGTTTCATCTGCTTTGAATGCACGGTCAAACGCTTCTGCAATCGTTTCTCCTGTACCAACACCGCATGGATTCATATGCTTTACAGCGACAGCTGCTGGCTCCGTAAATTCACGTACGATTTGAAGAGCTGCATCTGCATCTTTGATGTTGTTGTAGGAAAGTTCTTTTCCGTGTAATTGCGTTGCAGTAGCTAAAGAACCTTTTCTTGGAAGAGCATTTTCATAAAAAGTCGCCGCTTGATGCGGGTTTTCTCCATAACGAAGGGATTGTTTTTTCTCAAACGTGACGGTGAACTGTTCTGGCTCTGTTTCGCCCACAAAGTTTGTTAAGTAATCCGCAATCAGAGCATCGTATGCAGCCGTATGACGGAATACCTTTGCAGCGAGCTCACGTTTTTTCTCGAGTGACACGCCGCCTTCTTTGATTTGCTGAACGACTGAATCATAATCACGAGGATCGACAATGACTGTGACGTCTTGGTGGTTTTTCGATGCCGCACGAAGCATCCCCGGCCCGCCAATATCAATGTTTTCAATTGCTTCTTCATACGTTACATCGTCTTTTGAGATCGTCTCTTTGAAAGGATAGAGATTCACGACAACAAGATCAATCGGCTGAATGCCATGCTTTTCAATCTGTGCCATATGCTCATCGTTTTCTCTCACTGCCAATAATCCACCATGAATGTTCGGGTGAAGCGTTTTGAGTCGTCCGTCCATGATTTCAGGGAATCCAGTGACTTCAGAAATCCCAATGACATCAATGCCATTCTCTTGAAGAAGCTTATGTGTACCTCCAGTTGAAATCACTTCAACGCCAAGTTCTGTTAATTCTTTCACAAAAGGTACAAGATTCGTTTTATCGGAAACACTGATTAATGCGCGTTTGATCGTCATGCCTTCGTCACCTCATTAAGATAATTCTAAAAGTGATTTGATCACTTTTGGATATAGTGTATGTTCTAGTTCATGCATTCTTTTTTCTATCGATTCAAGCTCTTCGCCTTGTTCAATATAGATCGCGGCTTGGTCAATAATCGGACCTGTATCCATCCCTTCATCAACAAAATGGACAGTGATGCCTGCCACTTTGACGCCTGCTTGATAGGCTTGTCCGATGGCATCAAGACCTGGGAAAGCTGGCAGCAAGGATGGGTGGATATTCACGATTTTCCCTTTGTATGCTTCAAGTAATGTCGGCCCGATCAGTCTCATGTACCCAGCAAGGAAAACCCATTCTACTTCATGAAGCCTCAGTTGTTCGATGATGGTTTGTTCAAAAGCGGCTTTATTCGGAAAAGCCTTCGGGGTAAAAGCAAAGGAGGGAATGCCTTCTTTCTCAGCACGCTCCAGCACCTTTGCACCCGGTTTATCACAAATCACAATGGCGGCTTCAGCCTGCCACCCTTCTTCTTTTAACGTATCTATAATGGCTTGAAAGTTCGTCCCGCTTCCAGAGGCGAAGATCGCAAACTTCTTCATGAGAGGCTTCCACCGCCGAATGTGACACCTTCTCCTTTTTGAACACGTCCGATGAGAAATGCTTTCTCTCCATCTTGTTCAAGCTCTCTAATCACATCCACAAGGTCATCCTCTTTTACAGCTAGGACAAAGCCAATGCCCATATTAAACACGTTGAACATCTCTTCTGCCTTTAACTGACCCTTTTCTTGAATAAAGGAGAAAATGGGTGGTACTGGCCATGAGCCGTTATCAATCTCAACGCCAAGACCTTCAGGCAGCATACGTGGTAAATTCTCAATAAAACCGCCGCCTGTCACATGTGCCATGCCGTCAACTTTGCCGGCTTTTACTTGTTTGAGAACAGGCTTTACATAAATTTTTGTTGGTTCAAGAAGCTCTTCACCGAGCGGTCTTTTAAAAGGTTCATACGTTTGATGCAAATCAAGACCAGCATCTTCCAGCAAGACTTTACGAACGAGAGAATATCCATTGCTATGAATTCCGCTTGAGCTGAGTCCAATCAGCAAATGTCCCTCTTTGATGCTGTTTCCTGTCACGATTTCGTCTTTTTCAACGACACCTACTGAAAAACCAGCAATATCATATTCTTCTTCTGTGTAAAGACCTGGCATTTCGGCTGTCTCACCGCCGACAAGTGCTGAACCAGACTGCTCACATCCGTCAGCCACACCTTTAACAATGGATTCAATTTTTACCGGATCTGCTTTTCCAACGGCTAAGTAATCTAGGAAAAAGAGCGGTTCTGCCCCTTGTGCAAGCACATCGTTGACACACATAGCCACGGCATCGACGCCGATCGTATCGTGTTTATCCATTAAAAAGGCAAGCTTTAATTTCGTTCCGACACCATCTGTTCCTGAAACAAGAACGGGCTTTTTGTATGGCAGCTCAGATAGATCGAACATACCGCCAAATCCACCTAGTGCACCCATAACTCCTGCTCGTTTTGTACGTTCAACGTGTGTTTTCATTCGTTTGACGGCTTCGTACCCTGCTTCGATGTCGACACCGGCGTTTTTATATGCTTCTGACATCCCATTCACTCCTTTTAGCTGCTGCTTTCCATGTATTTTCGGCAGAATGAAAGAGCAGCATATCAACTCATCTTGACTGCTGCTCCTTTATTCGATTATTTCGTCAGGACCGTTTCCTTCACATGCGGAAGAACCGTATCTTCATATATTTCAGTCGGGTATTTTCCAGTAAAGCATGCTAAACACTGACCGCGCTGCGGATCATCATACTTCCTGCCAATCCCGTCCATTAAACCGTCTACAGATAAAAATGCAATGGAGTCTGCACCGATTTCCTGTCTAATTTCTTCCACTGAATGAGAAGAAGCAATCAGCTCTTCGTGTGTGGATGTATCAATCCCATAAAAACATGGATGTGCGATTGGCGGTGAACTAATGCGTACATGAACTTCCGTCGCACCCGCTTCTCTGAGCATCGTGACAATTCTGCGGCTTGTTGTACCGCGTACGATGGAATCATCCACCATCACAACACGCTTTCCTTCGACTACACCCCGTACAGCAGACAGCTTCATCCGTACGCCCTGCTCACGCAATGCTTGAGACGGCTGAATAAACGTCCGCCCGACATAACGGTTTTTAATCAAACCAAGCTCATACGGAATACCTGTTGCTTCGGCATATCCAATCGCTGCAGATATACTGGAATCTGGTACACCTGTCACAACATCTGCTTCGACATGCGCTTCCTCAGCAAGCTTTTTGCCAAGACTCTTTCTCGCACTATGCACATTGATACCATTGATATTACTGTCAGGTCTTGAGAAATAAATGTATTCCATGCTGCACATGCTGCGGTTAATGTTCATCGAGAAGCGCTCAGATTTGAGGCCTTCATCATTAATGATGAGCATTTCGCCAGGCTCCACATCACGTAAATATGTGGCACCGACAACATCAAATGCACATGTTTCAGAAGCGACAACATAAGCATCCCCAAGCATACCAAGTGAAAGCGGACGTAAACCGTTCGGATCAAGCGCCACGATCATTTCTGTTTCCGTCATGATTAAGAAAGCATAGGCTCCCTTAAGCATGGACAGTGCATTTTTGATCTGCTCTTTTAATTCCATATGCCCACTGCGCTTAATTAAATGAGCGAGCACTTCGGTATCAGAAGAGGTCTGAAAAATACTCCCTTGGTTTTCTAGCTGCTGTTTTAACTGCGTTGCATTCACTAAGTTTCCATTATGGGCAAGGGCAAGGCTACCATTGTTTTGCGAACGGAAGAAGAGGGGCTGCACATTTTCAAAGCCGCCTCCGCCTGCTGTCGCATACCGAACGTGTCCAATCGCACCTTTTCCTTTCAAATCCTTTAGCTCACCGTTTTGAAAGACTTCCGTAATCAGTCCAAGGCCTTTGTGTGACGTCAGGTTCTCACCATCTGTTGCAATGATTCCCGCACCTTCTTGTCCTCGGTGCTGAAGACTATGCAATCCGTAATATGTGATTTGTGGGGCTTCTTCGTGTCCCCAAACCCCAAAGACACCACACTCTTCATTTAAGCCTCTGATTTCAGCAAGCATGGGATCGCTCCTTTCCATGCACGTTCAAGCTCGTTGACCGCTGCATGAATCCATTGTTGTCCTTCTTGATTTTTGACAGTAAACACACCATCATTTGTCACCGTACCGACTTCTTTCGCATCTTTGACAGCCGCAGCAAACGCTTCGCGGTGCTCCGGTTTCACTGTGACAACAAAACGTGACTGTGTTTCACTAAATAATGAAGCTTCGCTGTCTAAATCGATTTGGATATCTGCGCCAAGTCCGTCAGTTCCAAATGTACTTTCAGCAAGTGCTACACCAAGTCCGCCTTCAGACACATCGTGTGCTGATTGAACGAGACCGTTTTGAATCGCAGCGAGCAGAGCTTCTTGACGCGCCAGCTCTACGTCCAAATCAATTTCTGGTGCTTTTCCGTAAATACGGCCTTCTGTCATCTTTTGAAGCTCACTGCCTGCAAATTCTTCCTTCGTCTCACCAATGACGAAAATCACATCGCCAGCTTGCTGGAACGATTGCGTCGTAATATGAGCAGTATCTTCAACCAAACCAACCATTCCAATGACTGGTGTTGGGTAAATCGCTGTTCCATTTGATTCGTTATATAAAGAGACGTTTCCACCGATAACTGGTGTGCTTAGCGTGCGGCATGCTTCGCTAATCCCGTCAGCAGACTTTTCAATTTGCCAAAAAATTTCTGGTTTCTCTGGGTTACCGAAGTTTAGGTTATCTGTCACTGCAAGTGGACGAGCGCCTGAGCAGACAATGTTACGTGCTGCTTCTGCGACGGCGATTTTCCCGCCGACCTCTGGATCAAGGTAAAGATAACGTGCGTTACAATCTGTTGTCATCGCTAGGGCTTTTTTCGTTCCACGGATTCTTAGTACGCCCGCATCAGAGCCCGGTGCAACGACGGTATTTGTCCGAACCATGTAGTCATACTGATCATAGACCCATTCTTTACTCGCAATCGTTGGCTGCTGAAGGAGCTGCTTTAATGTCTGTGCAGCATCTGTAATCGCTGGAGCTTCCACTTTCGTTTCTAAAAACTCACGATAGTATGCAGGCTCACTTGACGGCTTGTGATAAACCGGTGCTTCTTCTGCAAGAGCGTCAACAGGAAGCTCACATACCACTTCACCTTGATGAAGTAAACGAAGCATTTTATCGTCTGTTACATGACCGACTGATACTGCTTCAAGATCGTATTTTTCGAAAATATCAATGATTTCTTGCTCACGGCCTTTTTCAATGACTAGAAGCATTCTCTCTTGTGATTCAGATAGCATCATTTCGTATGCGGACATACCTGTTTCACGCTGCGGAATGAGGTCTAGATTCATCTCAATACCTGACCCTGCTTTACTCGCCATTTCCGCACTTGAGCTTGTTAAGCCAGCCGCTCCCATATCTTGAATCCCAACGAGCGCATCGTTTTTGATGACTTCAAGGCACGCTTCAAGCAAAAGTTTTTCCATGAATGGATCGCCGACTTGAACTGCTGAACGTTTTTCTTCTGATTCATCAGAAAATTCTTCAGATGCGAATGTTGCACCGTGGATACCGTCACGTCCCGTTTTAGCACCAACGTACATGACCGTGTTGCCGACACCTTTTGCTTGCCCTTTTTTGATGTCCTCATGGTTGATTAATCCAACACACATCGCATTCACGAGCGGATTGCCTTCATAGCTTTGATCAAAATGAACTTCTCCGCCGACTGTAGGAATTCCGATACAGTTTCCATAGCCTGCGATCCCTGCCACTACTTCTTCAAACAAGTACTTCACGCGCGGTGAAGTCAGTTCACCAAAACGAAGAGAGTTTAGTACAGCAATTGGACGCGCACCCATGGAGAATACATCACGGATAATTCCGCCGACACCAGTAGCTGCTCCTTGATACGGTTCAATCGCAGATGGATGGTTATGTGATTCGATTTTAAATACAACCGCTTGGTTGTCTCCAATATCAACGATTCCAGCGCCTTCCCCAGGACCTTGAAGAACATGCTCTCCTTTTGTCGGGAATTTGCTTAAAACAGGCTTTGAGTTTTTATAACTGCAATGCTCTGACCACATGACAGAAAAAATACCTGTTTCTGTGTAGTTTGGCAGCCTGCCAATAATGGATTCGATTAAAGCGAATTCTTCATCACTCAACCCCATTTGCTGATACAATTTCTCTTCTTTAATTTGCTTGTGACTTGGTTCAAGCAGTAGTGACATGAGTGTCCCTCCAATTTTTCACGATAGATTGAAACAATTTAAGTCCGTCTGCGCTGCCTAGTAATGAATCCACCGCGCGCTCAGGGTGCGGCATCATGCCGAGTACATTGCCCTCTTCATTCGTAATACCTGCAATTCGATTGACACTGCCGTTAATATCGTCTCCGTAAGTGAAAGCGATTTGGTTATTTTCAATAAGCTTTGCTAAAGTGTCTTCATCACAGTAGAAGTTGCCTTCACCGTGCGCTACAGGAACCGAAATGGATTCGCCTTTTTGATAGCCGCTTGTGAATTGCGTTTCGTTGTTCTCTACAATGAGTTCCACTGGACGACAGATAAATTTTAAATCTTTATTTCGTCTCATCGCACCTGGAAGAATGCCAAGCTCCTGAAGAATTTGGAACCCGTTACAAACACCAAGAACAGGTTTTCCTTCCGCAGCTGCTTTTTTCACCGCCGGCATGATGTTTGAAAAGCGAGCAATCGCACCGCATCTTAAGTAATCCCCATAAGAGAAACCGCCTGGTACGAGTACACCGTCAAATCCGTCTAGACTCGTTTCGTCGTGCCATACATATTCAACTTGTTCACCTAACTCATCTTGAATCGCATGGTACATATCGATATCACAGTTAGAGCCAGGCAAGACGATCACTGCAAACTTCACTGTGCGACAACCTCCTCCACCTCATAGCGGTAATCTTCAATCACCGTGTTGGCCAGTAATTTTTCACACATTTCTTTGACGACTGTGTCTAAATCACGATCTGATTTTTCAATGACAAGCTCCATGTATTTCCCGATACGGACATCCTTTACTTCCTGATAAGACATGCTGTGCAAAGCGTGCTGCACGGCACTTCCTTGTGGATCAAGAACGCTCTCTTTTAAGCTGACAAAAATTTTCACTTTATACATGTTTATGGCCTCCAAGTCTTTTGAAAATTTCTTCGTATGCATTTGTTAAGCCGCCCAGGTTTCGTCTGAACACGTCTTTATCAAGCTTTTCGTTTGTCTCTTTGTCCCAAAGCCTACACGTATCAGGTGAAATCTCATCAGCTAGCAAAATACGATTCTCGTGATCTATTCCGAATTCAAGCTTGAAATCAATTAAATTCACATGACAGTCTGAGAAGATTTGCTTTAACTCTTCATTTACTTGTCTTGTGATTTGTTTCATTTCCTCGACCTGCTCTGGTGTCGCTGCATCTAAAATGCGAATATGATCTTCTGTAATGAGCGGATCGCCGAGTGCATCATCTTTGTAGTAAAACTCGATCAATGGTGTATCCAGTTTTGTTCCCTCTGGAATGCCTAGGCGCTTTGACATACTGCCTGCTACCACATTTCGCACAACCACTTCAAGCGGTACAATCTGCACCTTTTGAATGAGCTGTTCTGTTTCAGAAAGGCGTTTCACAAAGTGATTGTTGATCCCTTTCTCATGCAGCATTTGAAAGATTAAGCTTGAAATTTCGTTGTTCAGTCTGCCTTTGCCTTCGATTTCAGCTTTCTTTTCGCCGTTAAATGCTGTCGCTGAGTCTTTATATTCGACATATAAAATATGCTCGTCATCGGTCTGATAGATTTTTTTCGCTTTGCCTTCGTAGAGAAGTTCTTGTTTCACAGTCATTCAGGTTGGCCTCCTAATTTGAATGTTGGCAATTTTCAGGATTGGGCACCTGGCGAGCAGGTGACCCTTTTCTTACGCAAGACCTAGACGTTCGAAAATCATATCGACATTTTTCAAGTGATAGTTGTAATCGAAGCAGTCAGCGATTTGTTCAGGTGTTAAGCGTGATGTGATTTTTTCCTCCGCTTCTACTAATGAACGGAATGGCACTTGCTTCTCCCACGCTTCCATTGCCTTTGGCTGAACCGTATCATATGCCTCTTCACGTGCCATGCCTGTATCGATTAATGCAAGAAGAACACGCTGTGAGTAAATCAAGCCAAGTGTACGGTCCATGTTGCGTTTCATGTTCTCAGGGAAGACCGTCAAGTTTTTCACAATGTTTGAGAAACGGTTTAGCATGTAGTTCAGTGCAATCGTTGCATCTGGTAAAATGATGCGTTCAGCAGACGAATGAGAAATATCACGCTCATGCCAAAGTGGTACATTTTCATAAGCTGTCAGCATATATCCACGGATGACGCGGGCAATTCCCGTCATATTTTCAGAGCCGATTGGGTTCCGTTTATGCGGCATTGCTGATGATCCTTTTTGTCCTTTTGCAAAGAACTCTTCTACTTCACGTGTTTCACTCTTTTGAAGACCACGAATTTCAACAGCAAATTTCTCAATGCTTGTTGCGACGAGTGCAAGAGTTGCCATGTAGTCTGCATGACGATCACGCTGCAAGGTTTGGGTGGAGATTGGTGCAGCTTTGATGCCAAGCTTCTCACATACATATTGCTCAACAAACGGGTCGATGTTCGCATATGTGCCAACAGCTCCAGAAATTTTGCCGAATTCGATGCCAGCTTTCGCTTGTTTAAAACGTTCTAGGTTACGCTTCATTTCTTCGTACCAAAGACCAAGCTTCAGACCAAATGTTGTCGGTTCAGCATGTACACCATGTGTACGGCCCATCATGACCGTGTATTTATGCTCTTTCGCTTTTTCTTTTAGGATGTCAACAAATCTCTCAATGTCCTTGAGCAAGATATCGTTCGCCTGTTTTAATAGATATGAAAGCGCCGTATCCACTACGTCTGTAGAGGTTAACCCGTAATGAACCCACTTTCTTTCTTCTCCTAGAGATTCAGATACAGCACGCGTAAAGGCAACCACGTCATGGCGCGTGTCTTGTTCAATCTCTAGAATACGATCAATATCAAAGCTTGCATTCTTACGCATAGTCACAACGTCTTCTTTCGGAATGACACCAAGCTCTGCCCAAGCTTCACAAGCGAGAATTTCTACTTCAAGCCATGCATTAAATTTGTTTTCCTCTGTCCAGATTGCTGACATTTCTGGTCGTGCGTAACGTTCGATCATTTCCCGTTTCCTCCATCTCTTTCAGTCCATATCTTTGTGATGTTTGTCATCCATTCATCATCGAGCTGTTTCATAAATGTCATATGCCCCATTTTGCGGCCGGCTTTTACTTCATGCTTTCCATATAGATAAAGCTTCGCTTCTTTGAGAAGTTCGGGATGCTCTTTTGGGATGTCTACTTCATCGCCTAATAAGTTCACCATCATGCCCTCTGATAAAAGGGCTGTGCCGCCAAGCGGTAAACCGCATATCGCACGAACGTGCTGTTCAAACTGACTCGTCTCACATAAATCGAGCGTATAATGACCAGAATTATGCGGGCGAGGCGCCAGTTCATTGACGAGTAGCTCTCCTTCATTTGTCAGGAACAGTTCTACAGCAAGTGTACCCACTAGCCCCAGCTTCTCAGCCAGTGTCGTTGCCAGTGCTTTTGCCTTCTCCTGAATGCTTTCATCTACCCTTGCAGGCACAATGCTCTGGAACAAAATGTTGTGCTTATGAATGTTCTCAGCGACTGGGAATACCGCGATCTCCCCATGAATAGAACGAGTGACGATCACCGAAAGCTCCATTTGAAATGGGACCCAGCTTTCTAAAATACAAGTTCCATGTGTGAGCAATGCAGATGCTTCGTGAAGCTGTCCTTTTTCCTTGATCACATACTGCCCTTTTCCGTCGTAACCGCCTCTGCATGTTTTCAGAACGGCTGGCAAACCAAGCACGGTTACTGCGTCTTCAAGCTCTTTTTCATCATGAACGATGCGATAAGGCGCGACTTCACAGCCGGCATCTACAATCCCTTTTTTCTCTGTTTCACGATTTTGAGTTAAAAGAAGAAGTTCACTTCCTTGCGGTAAATTGGCCTCTTCCTTCAATTGATTAAGTGCATCGTAATCAATATTTTCAAATTCATAGGTCACGACATCGCTAATTTCTGCGAGCTGTCTGATTCCATCCAGGTCACTATATGCAGCTGTGATTTCTGTATCAGCAACCTGTCCACAAGGAGATTGTGTGACTGGGTCTAAGACAGCTGCCCGGTAGCCCATTTGCTTTGCACTGACGGCCATGTATCTACCAAGCTGACCTCCGCCGATAATACCGATGGTTGCGTTTGGAAAAATGGTCTGCTTAGCCAAGCTGATCACTGCTTTCTAGTACAGTCTGTTTTGTTTGCTCTCTTCTTTCCTCAAGGCGAGCAGCGATTGTTTCATCAAATGCTGAAATCATTTGTGCAGCTAGAAGACCTGCATTTGTTGCACCGGCTTTGCCAATCGCTACTGTCGCAACGGGTACACCGCCTGGCATTTGAACGATGGATAATAAGGAATCCAGCCCATTTAGTGCTTTTGATTGTACGGGCACACCAATGACCGGCAGTGTCGTTTTTGCTGCGACCATCCCCGGTAAATGTGCTGCGCCTCCAGCACCGGCAATGATGACTTTTAGTCCTTTACCTCTTGCTTCTGTCGCATATTCAAACATCAAGTCAGGTGTCCGGTGTGCGGATACGACCTGTTTTTCATACGGAATGTCTAATTCCTCTAAGATATCGCACGCATTTTTCATTGTTTCCCAATCAGATGTACTTCCCATGATGACACCTACAAGCGGCTTCATTTTGTCCCCACCTTTAAGCTGATATTCGATTTTGTATCGTTTGACACGCTTCCCAAACCTAAGTAGCTTGTCAAACGCCGAACAAAAAGACCCGATTTGCATTGCATTGTTAGGAAGCAACACAAACCGGGCCATGGTAAGCGCTGTTCGCTTTTGAATTGCCATGTCAGTTTTGTTCACTATCCTGCATAGTCCAGTCATTTACGGTAACTGGGTAGAAACTTATGGGCCATATTCCCAAGATTATATGAGGTTCGTGTTTTGATTTCATGTTTATCTTAACAACGGATGTTCATGATGTCAACGGATTTATCGAACAATCTATGAAGTCGTCGTTTTAATGTTCGGATTTAGACTATTTTTCCTTCAAATACGATTTTTTTCCCAATCGGAATGATCTGAATCGACCCATTTTCCTTCTTTTCCTGAAAAATGGGCTCCTCCATTCGTCGGACAGGCGAGTAGCCTTCCGCTGCCATCTGGGACAACACTTGATCGATCGTCATGTTGTCTTCCACATAGAATTTCTTCTTCTTTGGTTTTGCGGTCATTCTTTAATTCTCCTTTTCTTCACAGCCTTCACCCAGAAGCCGCCGTGAATCGATTTGGGCTCATATGAAATGATAAATGCCTTTGAATCCAGCGTTTTAATCGTTTCATATAATTGCAGTTCATATTTTCTCGGTGTTAAAATTTGCAATGCTGTCCGGTCTCCTTCAAGACCGCCTGCTACCCAGCTGGTGACACCATATCCTTTTTCTCTCAATTGTCTTGGGAGATCGACATCTAATTCTTTTGTGATCACGTTAACAGTTGTGTAGCCAAGTGCCAGCTTCTCTTCAATTTTCATCCCGACAATGATCCCCATCCCATAACCTAACGCATACGCAATAACATTTTGGATTTGATCTAAGTTATCAAGCACGATACTTAATCCAATCACATAAATCAGCATTTCAATCGTACCAGCAAAAGCTGCTGCGTACCGTCTGCCTTTCATTGTTAAAATCAAACGCATGGTGGAAAAAGAGACATAGACAATATTAATCACTAAAATGATCAAAACCATGGTGAACGCATTGGATAAAAGTTGTTGAAGCACGATTCGAACCCCCTGCACTAAAAAATCAAATAAAGCACCCCATATTCTACTAGAGAACATACCTTGATACAATCAAATTTGCGCGAGAAAAACACATATATCTTTCGACAAGAACGGTGGTCTTTATTACCAAGAGTTTACCCGTTTTTTCCTCTTCTCAACATGAAAACCTCCTTTTTAAAAAAAGGAGGTTTTCAGTGTATATATTATCCAAATCGAACAGGCACAAGCGAAGGAATCAAATACTCTCCAACAATGCCCCAGAGCAGTGCAATGATGACAAGCTCCACCAATAAAAAGACCCAGCCGGTATAAATCAAATCACCGCGCGCCGCTTCATGATCCGATTGAATCGAGCGAAACAATACGACCGCAATCAACTGGAGACCAAAGAACATCATCACAGATAAAATGACCGTCACATATGGAATATTCAGCATGGCAAATACAAGCCAAAGGATCGATAAAACCAAAACCGGTACAAGTGCGGCACCAAACTTCATGATCACTTCTTTCAGTGATATGTTTCCTTTTAGCATGTACTTTCCGAGTAACCAGACGGTGAGCATCATCAGTGTGAGCAGAATGAGTGTAAAGACCGCTACCCTCAAAAAGGCGTCACCAAAAGAGTAATGAATGCCAAAGCCTAATAAACGAGTCTTTGACGCCTTTAATTGAACATAGTTGCCTAAAGCAAAAAACACGCTGAATAACACAATTGAAATCCAAGCATACTTCATCCGTAATGTTTCCGCTTGATTGATGGCCTGGCTCGGTGATTTTAACATCGCAAGTCCATATGAGCTATAGCGCTTAAACGCGCCTCCTACACCTTGCAGCATACGTTGAATGGTAGAACGCTCATCATCCGCTGTCGCTTTCGCTTTCGACGTTCTTCCACGTTTTGCGGCACTTCTACTAAGGCGGGATTGCCTAGTTTCTTGATCTATTGATGGCTCTTCATTTTTTAAGTCTGATGTACTTTGCTCTTCATCTTTTTCTAACATCTCATATCAACTCCTATCCAGCACAATCCTGACAGGTTCATACGAATGACCTATCCGGATGACTCCTCTTAAAGTAGCGGAGTCTCTCTGTTCCGTCAAGATTCCTTGACGTTCATACGAATAGACGGATAAAGGGTAGCAGAGGTTTTAAATTGGCAAGAAAATAAGGCAAAACAAAAAAACAGCAGCTTGCATGAGCTGCTGTTTCAGCGTGTAGACAAGCCCTCGCATTCTTTGTCAGTCCTGCGCGCTGGTGCTCACGAATGTCAAATTCGCTCCGCGTCAGTGCTCGTCCTTCCTAGACTGCAAAGGTTTTCTATCACGCTGAAAAAAAGAAGACAAAGGGTTAAAATAAAGATCGTTTTAACCCTTTGTCAACAATTAATGATTTAAGAAAGCAAAGTAGAGAATAAAGATCACAAACAATCCATACATAATCGGATGTATTTCTTTGGCTTTCCCTTTAAAGATCATCGTAATCGGGTAGAAAATAAAGCCAACCGCAATCCCTGTTGCAATACTGTATGTGAGTGGCATCATAATCATCGTTAAGAACGCTGGTACAGCAATTTCAAAACGATCCCATGCAATCTTCGCAAGCGGAGCGACCATCAGTGCCCCCACAATGATTAAAGCAGGTGCTGTCACATTCTTTGTAACGATGGATAAAAGCGGCGAGAAGAACATCGCAAGCAAGAAGAAAATACCTGTCACGACAGATGCAAATCCAGAACGTGCACCTGCTGCAACACCTGAGCTAGATTCAACATAAGATGTTGTCGTCGATGTTCCAAGAATAGAACCGACAACAATTGAAGATGAATCCGCTAGAAGTGCTCTTCCTGCACGCGGCAGCTCATTATTTTTCATTAGACCAGCTTGGGTTGCAACAGCCACAAGCGTTCCTGCTGTATCAAAGAACCCAACGAATAAGAACGTCAAAATCACGACAAGCATTTGGATTGAGAAAATGTCTGGCAAATGAATCAAGGCTTGACCAAAGGTTGGAGACAAGCTTGGAATACTTCCCACAATTTGCGTCGGTACTGGGACAAGACCAACAATCATTCCTGCAATAGCTGTCACAAGCATCCCAATGAAGACCCCTGCATTCACTCGCAGAACCATTAAAATAACAGTCACCACGATACCAAACACCGTTAATAAGACAGGACCACTATGAATGTTTCCAATCGAAACGAGCGTATTATCATTATTAGCAATAATACCAGATCCTTGCAGACCGACAAAGGTAATGAATAGACCAATACCCGCACCAACCGCTAGCTTTAGCTCAGCCGGAATGGCATTGATGATTTTTTCACGGAAACCTGTTAAAGAAAGGGCAACGAAAATCAATCCTGATACAAACACACCAGAAAGTGCTGCTTCCCATGTAATGCCCATGCCAAGAACAACCGAGAAGGCGAAAAAGGCATTTAAGCCCATACCTGGAGCAATCGCAATCGGATACCTAGCAATTAGCCCCATCAGAATACACCCTGCGGCAGAGGCTAGCGCCGTCGCTGTAAAGACAGCGCCTTGATCAATTCGTAATTTATCTGGAAAATCCGGTACCGACACTAAAGCAAGTGTGATCGGATTGACAAACAAAATGTAAGCCATCGCCAAAAATGTGGTTAAACCACCGATGATTTCTCTGCGGTAATTCGTTCCTAATTCATCAAACTGAAAAAACTGTTTCAAGCCAACTGACTCCCTTCATGTCCTTTTGCTTTAGTCTGCCCCATTCACAAGTCAAATAAAAAACGCCCCAACACTTTTGGGACGCTTGACTACATATGTGAATTCAGACCGTGACATAAAACAAGAACAATGCATGATTTATATCAAACGAGTGTGAATTGACGTAGTCAAGCTATTTACGGTAGCTTGGTAGAAACTTGCGGGCCATATCCCCGCTATTATACGACTTCTATCTATTTGATTTCTGTGTCTATTGTACCAACTTCATTTTTAAAACACAATACGAAAAGCGAACGTTTTTCAAAAAAATGTCCGCTTCATTCGGCTTATTACACGAATTTGGAAAATCTCATCTAGTTCTTTATACACCCTTCTCCAAACCCTTCTCTTTTGCAAAAACTGCCTCGGCTATATGGAAAAACTCTTTCACAGCTGGAGAAGCTTGAGAGAGAGACGGACAGGCGAGCGCAACCTGGCGGTGATGAGAGACATTCAACTGTCGAATGTGCACAAGCTGCTGCGTTTTTAAAAACAGCTCAGGACCTATCGTAACACCAAGCCCTTCCCCAACCATACGAGCAATGGTCGTACAATCGTGTACTTCAAATAAAGTAGCTGGCTTCAATTGAGCCTCAGCAAAAATATCCTCTACATGTGATTGATACATGCCAGTCGGCATAATAAACGGTTCATCCGCCAAATCTGTGATATCTACAATGGACTGCTGGTGAAAGCGATGATTTGGATGATAGGCGACCACCATCTCATCTTTGATTAGCGGCAGCAAGTCAAAAGCTTCATCTGCATGGCCTTTCACAACAAAACCAACATCAATGATGCCAGAGTCCAGCCACTCCAATATTTCTTCATACGTTCCCTCATAAAATTTAAATTCGATTTTCGGATGTTTTTTCTGATAGCTCACAAGCAGCTTAGGCAATAAACAAGCTGATGCACTGGCAAATGTTCCGATTCGAATCAAGCCCGTTTCGATATTTTTCGTTAACGCAATTTCTTGCTGGATTTTCTCCAATCTATTTAACACTTCTCTAATATGCGGGAGAAGCGTTTGACCAATGTCCGTTAGCATAATGCCCTTTTTTCGATCACGAATGAATAAAGACACATCCCACTCCGTTTCTAAACTCGCCACCGCATGACTGACCGCGGACTGCGTCATATTTAATGCTTCAGCTGCTGCGGTAAAACTGCCAAGCTCGACCACTTTTGCAACAATATCAAAGCGAACAAAGCTCATGAGTATTCACTCATCTCCTTCATGAAAAACATCAATTTTACTTATGTTAGCACGGAATTTAAACTAAATACAACGTATCAAATTGAAGGAAGGGTTCAAAAATGAAAAACACATCACATCAGCTATTGATTATTCTTTTAGCTGTCGGTTCATTCGTCACAGGCACGTCAGAATTCGTCGTGTCAGGCATTCTAGATATTATTTCTGTTGATCTAAATATCTCCATTCCTGTTGCCGGGCAGCTTATTACCGTTTACTCTCTCTTTTATGCAGTAGGTGCTCTCTTTTTAGTGATGGCAACATCGAAATTGAACCGAAAAAAGGTCCTGTTATCGGCAATTTTTATGTTTATTTTAGGCAATGTGGTCGCCTTTTTTAGCCATCACTTTATGCTGCTCCTGCTATCCCGAGTCATCATGGCGATGAGTGGCGGCTTATATATTGTCGTCGCCACGAATTATGCAGCGCAGATCGCCCCGCCAGAAAAAAAGGGAAGCGCAATGGCAACGGTCATTACTGGTTTTACCGTTTCACTCGTACTTGGTGTGCCGATTGGCACATTTTTATCAGGTCATGTGGATTGGCACTATATTTTTCTCATCATTGCACTAGGTACTGCTTGTCTTTTATTCCTGCTTTATCAATTACTGCCACGCATGGAGGGACATTCACATCTGCCATTGAAGCAGCAATTACATCTCCTTCAAGATAGCAGAGTGATCAGCGGATTAGCCACAACCGTCTTTTGGATCTTAGGCTACACAATGGTATTCGCCTATATCTCGCCTTTATTACGACAGACCGCTGGCTTCTCTCTTGAAATGACAAGTATCGCCTTACTCATTTTAGGAATCGCTGCTTTTATTGGCTCACGCTTTGGCGGCTTCGCCGTTGATCAATGGGGACCAAACCGAACCATCTCGATCAGCATCATGATCCAGATGGTCACTCTATTCACCCTATTTTTCACACAATTTTCTACAATTAGCGTCTTGATCACACTAGCCATATGGGGCATCGCAACATGGACGACAACGCCAGCGAAGCAGTTTTATCTCATTTCTCTAAAACCTCAAGCATCAGAAACCGTGCTGAGTTTTAATACAGCAATTATGAATATCGGCATGATGCTCGGATCATCAATGGGCGGCGTGATTATTCAGTATACAAATGTAACGAATTTAAGTTGGATTGGCGGGATAGCTAGTTTTGTGGCATTCATGTTGATTCGGTACTCGTTCCATCGCAATCAGTTGGACCAAAAGCGGACAAAAAGCGAACATGTATAACCATGTTCGCTCTTTTATTTATTGACTAGCTTTTGACGTTTCTTTTTTACTGGAATGGTGACCTTTATTTCTTTGTGTGGCGCCAACATATTTAGTTCTGACAAATCAAGATAAAGCCCATAATCCTTAGATGATATTGAATCTAACTTCTTCTTATCAAATTCAAAGGTGGATTGCATAGAAGCTGTCTTTAAATTGGTCACCCTTTTTGTGCTTTTTTGATTAGACGCACTTGCTTCATCTCACTCACACCTCCTACACCTGTTAGAGCAAGCTTTCTCTCAAACGGTTTCAACAAATAGAAATTTATTTTACTTAGCATATGTCGGATAAAAATAGAGAAAGTGAAGAATAGAGTCGAAAGAACAAGTTGGATATTTGATATAATGGAAGAAATATCTACAAAAAGGAGTATGTCGATTGTTTCGATTCGAAGAACCCACGTGTGCTAACTGTCAGAAAAAAATAGAAGGAAACGAAGAAGTGTACGTCAAGCTGGTCTATCCAAAGAGAAAAGGGATGACAGAGGTGAAGGCTTGGTTGAGGAATGAAGGGGTTTTTTATTGTAAGGCATGTACAGAACAAAAGACATCTCATGGAGGATAACTAAATGAACAAAATCAACTTTCCACAAACATTTCCAACAATACATACCGAAAGACTAATTTTAAAACAAGCAACGATCGAAGATGCTGAGGATATGCACATCTATTTATCCAATGAAACCGTGTGCCGCTACATGGGCATTGATGCTCATGAATCCATCGAGGACACAAAAGGAGAAATCAAGTGGTATGACAATATCTTCAAAGAACAAACAGGCATCCGGTGGGGCATTTCTCTAAAAGACAATCCAGCCATTATCGGCAGCTGCGGCTTTCTCAATCTAGAAAAACAGCACTACCGCACCGAAATTGGCTATGAATTACACCACGATCATTGGAGAAAAGGCATTATGAAGGAAGCGATTGCTGCGGTGTTACGATATGGATTTCAGGAAATGAACTTGAACCGGATTGAAGCGATTATTGATCCAGCTAATACGTCCTCTGTTCAATTATTGGAGAAGATTAATTTTGTACGAGAGGGTTTATTGAGAGAGTATGATCTTGGTCAACATGGGTTTGATGATGTGTTTATGTATTCCATTTTGAAGCGGGATTACAAATAAAATAAATGAAAACAGATATCCATTTCATTCAAAAGCCACAAGTAGAATATGTTTCTTTTCACATTTATGAGCTCAACTCGACGATTGAAAAACTGATCCAGCAGGTGGAGCAATCAGCCCCATTCTTCCTAGCAAAAGACCCTGAGAAAGAAAACATGAAAAAGATTTCTTATCACGACATTTTGTATATAGAAAGTGTCGATAAAAGATCGTTTTTGTATACGACAGATGGAGTGTTTCTTATAAAAGAAAAGTTATTTGAACTCGAAAAACAGCTTGAGGAGCATGACTATGTCAGGATTTCGAAATCAATGATTCTTAATATTGATTCTATTACCGCTATTTCTCCTAAAACGAGTGGCCGTTTCGAAGCAAACCTGACAAATGGAGAAAAAGTGATGATTTCACGTTTTTATATTCAAGCATTAAAAGAGAAGCTTGGGTTACGGAGGGAGTGAACAGGATGAGACGTTATATCATTAATCTTTTAATCACATTTTGTATGATCTTTACGGTATTAGTGCTGATTTATTGTTTCACATTTGGATCAATGCCGATTTACATGTTACAAGCAATCATGTTCAGTTCCTTTTTTTCCAGTGCCCTGACCTTCTTGCTATACCCTAAACATACGTACAGTCATAATCGGATTCTTTTTCAACAAATCTTATATATCATCCTTGTGATGTGTATGATTATGACAACCATCATCATCGTCAGTGGTGAAATCAGTCTCCCTACGATCATTGTGAATTTTCTTGTGGTCATGGCTTTATTCTTTTTGATTAAGTACATCTTGTATAAAAAAGATCAGGCAACCGCTGCTGAAATCAATGAACTTTTACAGCAGCGAAAAAAACGAACAACATCTTAATATGCATCTTAGGGCGATAAATTGACATGTTAGGAAGATTTGATTGAGGCTCCTGCTTGATTCCACTACTCTGACATTAGAGGAGGAATCAACAATGAAACCAATGACAATCATTCGAAAAGCTGTGCTTCTACTGCTGTTTTCTTTAATCATCCCAACAAGTGCAGGTGTCTATATATCCATCAAAGAAGTAACCGACCCAATGACCATCTATATCATCAATGGCTGTGCCATGCTGGCGGGGTGTCTTTTACTTCTATTCATTATTCAAAAAAGTCGTTTTCACTTGAAAGATATAGGGTTTCGAAAAGGGACTCTCGGAATGTGGGTCATTCCCATCCTTATCATCGAGACCATCCCGTTTATCGCTGGATTAAACAAGGACTTATCACTATCTTCTTTCATGTCGCTTTGTTTCTTCATGGTGTGTGTCGGTCTGTTTGAAGAAGGAATCTTTCGAGGCATCCTGTTCCAATATTTAAAACAGATCAATCTGAGTACCGCCATCTGGGGATCTGCCGTACTATTCGGCCTTGGTCATTCTGCTAATCTACTAAGCGGAAAAAGCCTCGCATTAACAGTGGCGCAAATCTTTTTCGCCTTTTTATTTGGATTCGTTGCAGCTGAAATTGTGGCACTCACTAACAGCCTGCAATGGGTGATCTTATGGCATGCCGTTCATAATATCGTGGATCAAACCACAAATGGGCAAACGCATGTGGAATTACAAATGCTTTTACTTTCGATTCAATGTGTCATTTTGCTTGTTCTTGCGGTGGTGTTGTGGAGAAGATTAAGAATGAAAAGAGGAGGAAAGAAATGAAGGGGAACACATGGATAGAAGGCTGGTTTGAAAAGTGTGAAGAACTTAAAATCAAGCCTTGGGAATGGGATTTTAAGCAAAGCTATATCAAAGAGCCCATACCGAAAGATAAATCATCAATTGAATTAATATTAGATTATAAAAGCCGTACACTGAAAGAAATCGGAATCTGTAATGTCACTAAAAAAACTGGTCGTAAAGCTGACTGTGATAAAGAACCTTTTTATATTTATCAATTACTTTGGAGTACTGAATATGAGCCAAAGCTTAAATCTCAGCTTTCTTTAGATCGTCACAATTCGCTCCGTGGAGAAACAATGAATTCGTTCATTACGACTTTCAATCATTCTAAAAAAATTAATTCGGATAGTCATCTCAAACTTGAGTTTGAAAAATTCGCTACTTCCACCCACTGCATTGGAAATTTCACCGTATTACCACATTGGATGAATTCGGGCCGGTATTTATTTTCTCAAGATTATTGGGATGTTACGATGTATTCACTATTTGAATTCTTTCAACCATTAGGATGTTGGAAACAGTTCGTCGAACGATATTTCCTTCAACCTTATGTGAATAATGATGAAGAATGGACAGTGAGTGAATTTTGGGAAGGACATTTTGAAAGCATAGGAAATTACAATCAATTAAAACCTCAAAATGAACAAGAATTAAGTGAGTACCTACATAAAGTAAATCTTAGGATTGAGGAACGAGGCAAATGGATCATCAAAAAAGTCTGTGAAGAATTGAAGTTACAACATTTCACTTTTTATGATGAACTAAAAGATAGACAAATTCGATTTTCAAACGAAATGAAATAAACCTTAATGAGCGAGCTCAGTGTTCGCTTTTTTATTTTCTAAAAGGAGTTCCCAAATACAGAAAAATAAGATCTTAACAAAAAGCTGATATCCTAAACGCCATATAAGCATCATCATGTTCTCGTGCTCATTCACTCATGTAATCCTCTTTCAACATGCTGTATATTTCTAAATCAACAACTCCTTTGCCGGACCATAAAACAGCTTGTCTGAGCAGCCCTTCTTTGATAAAACCATTTTTCAATAGGACTTTTTTTGATGCTTCATTTGCTGGCATGACCTCTGCTTGAATTCTATTAATATCAACCTCTTCAAAAAGAAATGTCGCAAGTGTAGAGACAGCTTCTGTTGCGATGCCCTTGCCCCAATGTTCCTCTGCCAAGAAATAGCCAATCGTCACCGCATTCACTTTTTGATTAAGGTCCATTATTTCAATGATGCCAACTAGCGTATGAGGCATATCCTTTTGAAAGATTCCCCATTTCACTCTGCTTTTCTTCGCATAATCTCGTTCAAAATGACCAATCATCTTTTTTACCGTTTGGGGGTTATGTTTGGGAATGATTCCACAATACTGAAAGACCGTGTCATTATCATAAATTGAAAATAGCTCTGGCAGATGATGCTCTTCCACCTTTTTTAACAATACATTCTTTGACGCAACTACAGGAAAAGTGCCAAAAAGACTTTCTATTTGCATCTCTTACTCCCCCTTCTCGATAGGAATATAGATTTTCATTTTGATAACATTCGGGCCATTCGAATGTAAGACATCTGTTATTTCAAAATCTGGCCCACTCGTTCTTTCATAATTAGAATTTGGAAGCCAGCTACCATAGATATATATTCTAGTGTTTTGCACCATTTCATGAGATCCACTCACTTTAAATGCTGCATATCTCCCCTCAGGAATCACTATTTTTACAAACCCTTCATTTAAATCTATATCGGATTCTACCACTTCTTCCCCTACCACAAACGAAAAACGGCCATCATCTTGAAAAGAAGTAGATACACCATAAGCCATATGAGGTGCTATTTTTTTTGGAATCTGTTGATAATATTTCTTTCTTCCAAAATCCATATAAAACAAAGGAATGTCCGTAAAATAATCCTCATTTTGAAGGTTAGTTTGATACTCGTAACCAATGATATAAAAATTATCTAACTGAGTCATAACGGGTTTATTCATATTGAGTTCACCCTCTAACGCATATTGGTACGCTAAAAAATCCATTTTGTTTTGTTTCTTTAACATCACTCCCTCTTTTCGAAACCTGCCTGGTGTCACTCCAAAGAATTGTACAAAAGCACGAGTAAACGCTTCTTGAGATCCATACTGGAAAGCAATCGCTACGTGTAAGACATTCTGCTTTGTTTCTTTTAATAATCTAGCAGCCTCAGAGAGCCTTCTATTTCTGATATACTCTTGCACAGAAAAACCTGTAATGGCTTGAAACAATCGCTGAAAATGAAACGCTGAAAAGCAGGATTTCGAGGAAATCTCCTTTATACTTATATTGTTTTGGAGGTTCTCCTCAATAAACTCAATTGAATGCTGTATTCTCTCATAGTAATCCATTGTTTCTCCCCCCTCTACCTTTTATTTTATTACTTCCCTCCTCTTTTTTTTGATCATTTGTGCTAATTGTTGATTTTTAATAGACTTCCACTTATTTATTTCTTAAAATGTTTTTCCTCTATTCTTTGAAATTGCAACATAGCACAAAAAGTCAAGTTTCTAAAAGAAGATTTCCGCTATACTAAATTCACAAGGCAAGGAGGTGCTCGGTTGTCCTATCAAGAACATGAGAAAACGATTCAGGAAACATTAAATTATATTGAACAACATTTGAAAGACGATTTACCGCTTCAAACTCTAGCGAAACACGCTGGTTATTCTAGGTTTCACTTTCACCGTATGTTCAAAAAAGTGATTAAGAAGTCAGTGGTTGATTATATACGGGAACGACGGATGACCCAAGCGGCGAAGGATTTAATTCATACAGACCAACGGGCGATTGACATCGCATTGCAGTATCGATTTAGTTCACAGGAATCCTTCACTAGAGCCTTTAAGAAGATATATGACATGTCACCCGCACGTTATCGGAAATTATTAAGGAATGTAATTAATGAGGAGGAAACAAATATGGCTGATCATCAGAACACACCTACTGGCTGGATTATGACGGGGGATACCCCATCTGACTATGAAACAGGTCTGGATAACAAAATTGTACACAGTGGGACTAACTCCGCTTATTTAAAATCAAAAGATAAAAAAGCTGGAGGTTTCGCAACATTGATGCAGCAAATTAAGTCTGAGCGTTACAAAGGGGAACGTCTTCAATTTTCCGCTTTTGTTAAAAGCGAAGATGTGCAAGGCTCAGCTGGTTTATGGATGAGAATTGACCACTCTTCAGGTGAAATTCTTGCGTTTGACAACATGATGAACCGTCCTATTACAGGAACAAATGGATGGAATCATTTTAGTGTCGTACTAGATGTTCCAGTAAAAAGTGAAGTCATTGCGTTTGGCATATTACTACAAGGTCCAGGTCACATTTGGATGGACGAACTTAGTTTTAAAATTGTAGATGAAAGTGTGCCAGTGACAGAACAAAATACTGTGGATCATTTAGAGGATGAACCAGTGAATTTAAACTTCGAAGGCTAACAGACTGAATTTAAGAGGAGGTTAATTGATATGAAAAAAATGGGCGCGATTTTATTGTTCGCTTTGAATTCACTCACCTTTATTTGTGGCCTTGGATTTTTATTTGGTGAGGAGGATACCACATTAAAACAGAAGTAAAATGAAGATAAACACCCATAGGACAAAAAAAATCAATTGAAAAAGACATCCCTACCACTATCTCTTTTTTGTCATCTTGGTATAATAGAAAAAATCAGAAAAATGAGAATGCGATGATAAGGAATAGTACTTGCCTAAATGTTTTCAGAAAGTTGCTGGTTGATGAGAAGCAATAACAAAAAGGCAGGGAACTCACCTTAGAGTAGCCTTAGTGAAATGAAAAGGATTGATGTAGTTAAGGTCGGCACCCCACCGTTATATGGGAAGGATATAAGATATAACAATCTGTATCCGAATAAGGGCATGATAATGTAAGGTTATCATGAAACAGGGGTGGTACCGCGTAAGAAGAAGTCTTTCGTCTCCAAGTTCAATCTTGGAGATGATAGGCTTTTTTTATATTCCAATTACAGGAGGAATGGATGATGTTTAACCACAAAAAATACGAAAAGAAATACTTTTTGCCACCGAACCTTACTTATGATTGGGTGAAGAACGAAACATTAGAAAGTGCTCCGATATGGTGCAGTGTGGACTTACGGGATGGAAATCAAGCATTACCTATTCCTATGAACTTAGAAGAAAAATTGGAAATGTTCCAGTTACTAGTAGAGATCGGTTTTAAAGAAATTGAAATCGCATTTCCAGCTGCTTCTGATACGGAGTTTAGGCTATTACGGACACTGATTGATCATCATATGATTCCAGACGATGTCACGATTATGGTGATCACGCAAGCGAGAGAGCATATTATCCGCCGAACCTTCGAAGCCATTAAGGGGGTACCGAAAGCGATTGTTCATTTATATAATTCGACTTCAGAAGCGCAGCGCAGACAAGTATTTAAGAAAACAAAAGATGAAGTGAAACAAATGGCAATGGATGGAGCTATTTTAGTAAAGGAACTTTCCGAAAAAACAGAAAGCGATATTTATTTTCAATATAGTCCTGAAAGCTTTCCAGGAACAGAAGTTGATTATGCGTTAGATATTTGTAACAGTGTTTTAGATATTTGGAAACCGACTCCAAATCATAAAGCAATCATCAATATTCCGACAACAGTTGAATATTCAATGCCTCATATCTTCGCAAGTCAAATTGAGTATATACACAAAAATCTGACTTACCGAGACAGTGTGACATTATCTGTTCATCCACATAATGACCGCGGTTCTGGGGTGAGTGATGCAGAATTTGGCGTGCTAGCCGGCGCAGAAAGAGTCGAAGGTACATTATTTGGTATCGGTGAACGTACAGGGAACGTAGACTTGATTACCTTGGCGATGAATATGTACTCACAAGGTTATGATCCAAAATTGAATTTCAATAACCTAGAAGCGATTCGCAAACAATATGAAAAACTAACCAACATTACTGTTCATGAGAGACAGCCATATTCTGGCGAGATGGTATTCACCGCATTCTCTGGGTCACATCAAGATGCGATATCTAAAGGGATGAAATATAGAAAGGAAAATAATATTGATAAATGGGACGTTCCGTATATCCCAGTAGATCCAGTTGACTTGGGGAGGAATTATCAAACGGATGTGATTCGAATCAATAGCCAGTCTGGAAAAGGCGGCATAGGTTATATACTAGAAACAAATTATGGCATTCAACTTCCTTATCAAATGAATGAAGCCATGGGATATGAAGCGAAGAAAGTATCTGATCAGACAAATAGGGAATTGTCTGTCGAAGAAATATATCATGTTTTTGAAAAGCAGTATGTTGATTTTCACCCTCATTTCCAGCTGCTTGATTATCAATTTCATAAAGGAGAAAAGCAGGAAGTCACCTTAACTTTGCTGAGAGATCATCAACAAATTGAAATACAAGGAACTGGCACTGGAAGTTTAGATGCGATCAGTAATGCGTTAAAAGCATATTTTCATCTCGAGTATGATTTGGAAGTCTATGAACAGAATTCTTTGGGCAAGGATTCTCAAGCAAAAGCCTGTGCACAGATTGGAATTTCATATCAAGGAAAAATGCATTGGGGCGCTGGGATTGATAAAGATATTATAGAAGCAACCGTGAAAGCCCTTGTGGTTGCAGTAAATAGGCTAGAGGTTTGGATGTAGATGGAAAAAGATAAACTTGAAAAACATGAAGCGATGCAATATTTAAGAGAATACAACGAGCAAGAAATCTTTTATCAACAATACCAACAGAAAAAGCATGACAATCAATCATTGCAATTATTTTTGAAGGATTATGATCAAAACAATTTCATGCAAAAGCAAATATATATAGAAGAATTTTTGCTAAAAGGGCAGAATGAATTTGAAAAAGAGGATACCATGTGGTTAAGTCAGGAGAAAGATATTGAAGTGAGAAAGTATAGCCGTTTTATGCCTCAATTGTCGGCTATCCATGATTTCTTTGAGATGATCTATGTTCTGGAAAATGAAATGTATGTAGAAGTGGAAGGCAAAAAAATGGCTTTACAACAAGGAGATATTGCTTTTATTCCACCTAACACCATACACAAGCCAATTGTAATGGAGAATACAATCGCAATCCAAATCATGATCCGTAAAAGTACTTTTCAAAAAGTGTTTTTTAAAATGTTAAAAGGCACTCATGTCATTTCAGAGTTCTTTTTGAATGCATTGTATAGAAAAGAAAATAAAAATATTCTTATTTTCCATAGTCGCTTGGATAAAAATTTGCTAGACTGCTCCCTTCAACTTTTTACAGAAAATTATAATCGGTTTCCTGGTTACCAGTTGATTATGAATAATTTGTTTGAGATATTATTATGTCTCTTATTAAGATTCAAACCAAGTCATTTGAACGTAAACCAGGTCAAACAATATAGTGATATACGTATGATTCAAATGCTCCAATATATTCAGCAATGTTGTGAGCATATAACAATCCAGGAGCTAGCAGAGGAATTTAACCTTTCACAATCTTATCTGTCTAAATATATAGCTCGTAAGCTTGGCAAATCATTTAGTGAGATTCGACAAGAAATAAGATTAGAAAAAGCGTGTGAAATGCTCACTTGTAGCAATTTGCAAGTAGATCATATTGCGACAACCGTTGGTTATCAAAATGTAGAGCATTTCATTCGTTTATTTAAGAGAAAGTATCACCTAACACCACATCAATATCGTTTAAATAATAAAGTCGAGCAAACATCAAATCAATACTAATAAAAAGGAGAAATCATCATGTCGATCGAGAAAGTAAAAGATTATTTTAAACAATATGATATGGATCATCGGATTCAGGAATTTTCAGTATCTAGTGCAACCGTAGACTTGGCTGCATCTGCATTGGGCTGCGATCCTGAAAGAATCGCAAAAACACTCTCCTTTCTAGTAAATGGACAAGCTATTTTAATTGTGACCTCTGGCGATGCAAAAGTGGATAACAAAAAATTCAAAGAATATTTTAAAACAAAAGCTAAAATGCTTTCTCCTCATGAGGTCGTTGACTTGGTCGGTCATGAAATTGGCGGAGTATGTCCTTTTGCTATAAAGAATGGCGTATCTGTTTATTTAGATCATTCACTCAAACGTTTTGAAACAGTCTATCCGGCTTGCGGGAGCAGTAACAGCGCTATTGAACTCACAATCAAACAATTAGAAAAATACTCCGGTTATTCACAATGGATTGATGTGTGTAAAGGATGGAATGATGAATTCACAAATTAAAACGAAAGGAAAAAGTGCAATTAAAAATAAAAAGAGCTAGAAACCCTTGATACACAAAGGTTTTTAGCTCTATTATAACTATTCCCACTCAATCGTAGCAGGCGGCTTACTCGTAATATCATACACCACGCGGTTCACATGCTTCACTTCATTGACGATACGAGTTGAGATCTTTTCAAGGACATCCCAAGGGATTCTTGCCCAGTCACTCGTCATCCCATCAATCGAAGTAACAGCACGGATGCCGATTGTGTAGTCGTATGTTCTTGCGTCACCCATGACACCTACGCTGCGGATGTCTGGGAGAACCGTGAAGTATTGCCAGATGTCGCGCTCAAGGCCGAAGTTGGCAATTTCTTCGCGTAGAATTGCATCCGATTCACGGACGATTTCTAGTTTTTCTTCAGAAATTTCACCTAGTACACGGATACCTAGTCCTGGACCTGGGAATGGCTGTCTCCAGACGATGTCATCAGGAATACCAAGCTCTGAACCTAGGGCACGGACTTCATCCTTGAATAGCGTGTTGAGTGGCTCAATCAATTCGAACTGCATGTCTTCTGGAAGACCACCTACGTTGTGGTGAGATTTGATTGTTTGTGCCGTTGCTGTTCCGCTCTCAATGATATCTGTGTAGAGTGTTCCTTGTGCTAAATAGTCGATTCCTTTTAGCTTGTCCGATTCATCATCGAATACATAGATGAATTCGTTACCGATGATTTTACGTTTTTGCTCAGGATCAGACACACCTTTTAGCTTGTTTAAGAAACGATCTTTTGCATCTACTTTAATCACGTTCATGTTGAAACCTTCGCTAAATGTCTTCATAACCCCTTCTGCTTCGCCTTTGCGAAGAAGACCGTGGTCAACGAAAATACATGTCAGCTGATCACCGATGGCTTTGTGGATCAATACCGCCACAACAGATGAATCCACACCGCCGCTTAGTGCGCACAGTACTTGTTTGTCCCCTACTGTTTCACGGATTTTCTGCATTTCGATTTCAATGAAATTCTCCATTGACCATTTGCCATCGCATTCACACACGCCGAAGACAAAGTTTTTCAATAGGTCATTTCCGTACTCAGAGTGACGAACCTCTGGGTGGAACTGAACGCCATAGAAATTTTTCTCAGCTAAGCTCATCGCTGAGTTTGGACAATGTGCACTTGTTGCATCAACTGTAAAGCCTTCTGGTACTTCAACAACGAGGTCACCATGGCTCATCCAAACGACTTGATCAGTCGGAAGGTCTTTAAATAAAGCAGGCGTTCCATTAATGTGGATATCCGCTTTTCCGTATTCACGCTGGCTTGCCGCTTCTACTTTCCCGCCTAAATAGTGAGTCATGAGCTGCATGCCGTAGCAAATGCCTAGAACCGGAATGTCTAGATCAAAAATCTTTTCATCACAGCGGAAAGATCCTTCATCATAAACACTGTTTGGTCCGCCAGAAAGGATGATTCCTTTAGGCGCCATTTCTTTAATTTCTTCAGCAGTTAAAGTGTGCGGATGAAGCTCACTGTACACACCAAATTCACGAATACGGCGTGTGATCAACTGATTGTACTGACTGCCGAAATCTAGAACCAAAATCATTTCATTTACTAAATTTGTCATGGTGTCACCTCTATGTCCAATATAGTTTTTTATAAACGCACAGAAAAAATGAGAGGAGAAAACCTGCTCTCAGTGTGAATCACGCTTTTGAAGCGCCCAGACTCACATCCGAACGCTTCAATTTCATGTATTTTAGAAGGTTTTAATATTCACCTATTCTAACAACAGGAAGGTACGGGGTCAAGACTATCTCCTGTTTATTAAATTTTCCCATAACTTTGCCGATTGCCCCCAAAGCATCGACGCATCCTCTCGTCGATAGAGTGCGCGCTCATAGAGCTGCGTCAGCTCTGACATCTGATGATCTCCATCCTTGTCATCGATCAAAGAGGCGAACTCTCTTAGCGTCATGCCAGGTTTTTTCTCAATTCCCCTGCGCTTTAGTTGCTTTAATAGCGCAGCATACGCATAGAAGAATACTTCCTCCTCTGGCAGACGTTTCACCTTTCTTACAATAAAGAATGGTAGCCATCTTGCTCTGAATCGATAAAGCATCCAGCTTATCAATCCTAGAAGGATCATAGCTCCTGCTGTGAAACCTAAGATTGAACCAACATGTACCATATTAGGCTTCGCTTGCACTGCTTGTTTCTTTGATTCAGCCGGCTGCGCTGTCTCCTGCTGCTGCGGCTGTTCTGCTCGCTGATCTTGGCTTGCATCAGAGTTAGATTGATCTTCTTCCTTTTGATCATCATCTGTTTGATCACTTGAAGCCGACTCATTTGTAAAGGTCTCTGGGTTCGTAAATCCTTTTGTCGGTTCGAAGGTTACCCAGCCTCTGTTTGGAAAATACACTTCTACCCATGAATGCGCATTATTATTGGTCACTTCATACACATTGTTTCCATCCATCTGTGTTTCATATAATTGACCTGACGTATAGCCTTTCACCCATCTCGCCGGAATCCCAATCGAACGAAGCAGCACAATCATCGAGGTTGAAAAATTATCACAGTAGCCGATCATCGTATCAAACAAAAACTGATCCACATAATCTTCTTGACGACTAGGCACAGCGACATTTTGCGTTTCATATGAAAATTTCGCAGACCCTAAGTAATCCTCAATCGCTTTAGCCTTATCGTACATATTATCCTTCGTTTCCGTTAAGCTATTTGCCAATGTTTTCACTCGCTCTGGCAATGAGGAAGGAAGCTGCAAATATTCACGGCCAACCTCCTGATTGACCTGCTTCTTTGTCGGTACTTTGATTTTCTGCAAATCCTCAAGGATAAATGTAGGAGACAAAAAGGTGACTTGGTAGTTCCCTAAATTTTTCGGCGGATTTTGAATGGACGGGACAATTTTCTCCGTTTTCCCCATCATTTGCATCGGAATGTTATCCATTGGCGTCAGCATGATCGTCCCAATCGGATAGACGGCATGATTGAAACGATAATTCGATTCCATATCGATTCTCGTTTCGTGCATCTCTGTTTTTACACGCTCAGTAAACCAACGATTCGGTATACTGTCCTCTTTTAGCCGAGTAGGCTTCGCATCATTTGAAGCGTCCTCCCAGCCCTTTCCGGTGTAGATACTTTTTGTTTCGACACGAAAGTAGGACGGCTCCTTTCCGCTCCATTTAAAGACCGGTGTTTGGTCCTCACTAAACGGTCCGCCAAGCGATGAATCATCTGTACTATATCCCACCTTATTCTGTCCGGCAGAGCCATCTTGATTCGTCACCGCCTTAAAAAACGGGACTGGATCAGGCCATTTCGGATCAGACTTTGGTAAAGAAGCGCCGAGTGTTGCTGACAGAAGAACGAGTGCCAGCATAGGCAAAAACCACTTTAGACGCGCCTTCTGTGATACCCGAATGCCTTCAGCCGAACGCAGTCGATCGAAGTACAGCAACCCAAGCAAACAAAAACCAAACACCATAATGCGAATGATCGCAAAGGTTGCATCATACGGCGTAAACGTATCCAGAATCGTGACATATACAATCGTCATGAGTAAAAAGAAAAAGATACGCTGCTGATAGACCACCCAATAATGAAGCAAGTAAACAAGAAGCCATAGCAAAATATAAAACAATAATGTGCGGAAGGAGGGATACATGTCACTCCACATGCCTGTGCTCATGAAGGTGATATTATCTTTAATATCACCAAATAATGCAGCCGGATAGCTTGGCTCTGCTTGATAAAAGATCAAATATAAGGCGAGCAAAATCAAGCCAGTACAAATAGGAAACGTCACATACCACTTCAAACGAAAGAATGTAAACAAACATGTAAGCCCTATAAAAATGATGAAATAAGACGTATGACTCGTCTCTGTAAAATCTTGAAGCGGTCGAAGCCACTCCCAAAGCAGCAGAAATGCTACAGCATAATAGATGAACAACTCAAAACGGCTTTGCCGCTGATGCGTATGCAGCATAAATGTTTGTCACCTCACAGTTCTTTCGTGCAGACGGTCTTCAAATAAAACGGTCGTGCGTATTCCCGATGCCTTAAGCCGGCCTACAAGCTGTTTTTCTTTTGCCGTGTATCGATCCACGGCTCTCTTCACTAAAAGAACAGTGATGTTCTTTCTATTCCGATTTCCAAAGAGGCTCTCAGCAAGCTCTTCATGTAGATGACCCGTAACGACATATTTTCCAGCGTATTGGTACTTACTCGCTGCGAACGCTTTATATTCAGGTGTGCGAGAAGGATGATGCTGCACCCTTGTTAAAAAATAAAGCATGTCCTGCAAATGAGATTCTCCTTGGTCCACTCGAAAGGCATGCTGATCACCAAGTGGGACAAGGCCTGCCGGAACTCCTTTTTTCACTGCAAATTGGAGAACTGAAGCTGTAATTGAAACGACGGTCTCAAATGCCGCTTCATCTGTAAAATCAGCAAAAACGACAAGATCCTTTGTTTGATTCTGTTCAAATTCCTTCGTCATCAGCTGGCCTCTTCTAGCTGTCGTCTTCCAGTCCACCCATGCAAAACGGTCTCCTTGCTGGTATTCCCTTACACCTGTTGTCACATGGGTCGGTTCATTTAACCAAGAGTGAACCGCTTTGCCTCCATTTTCATTCAATGACTCAGCAGACTCAACCTGAAGATCGAGCATTTTCGGATAAACAAGCAACTTTTTTTCTAACGGGATGATGACTTCTTTCTCCACAAAACCAAACATATCCCCTGTTTTGATTCGAACCGCTGACAAATGATGTTCTCCGCGCATGACATCATTCAATTGATAGGAAAAACGCCACGTTTTCTGAAACCAAGGAAACAGCATTTGCTTCATTTCAATTTGTTCTTTTAAATGAAAGGAGTCTGGAGGATCATCCTCAATCAAGACGTAAACGTATGGAAATGGATTTGTCCGCTTGATTTCAAGGTCAACGGACAGCACGTCTCCCGCCTTCAAGCGGGTTTGTTGTAAAGTCCTTTTCGCTGTCACTCTCAGCGGCACGAGCGCAAACAGCAAAGCATACAACGCATATGGTAAAAATGCATAAAAAAGGAACCAACTCACAAACCCTCCCTGAAACATGGCATAACAAAAAACTGCCGCAGTGAGGATGATGAGCATCATCACCCGTAACCATAATGAAAAAGCGAAACGATGACCTAATTTCATTGAGTCATCGACTTTTGAACTGGCACGCCAATTTGTTCAAGCATTTGTCGCAGCAGTGTCTCCGCCTTCTTCCCTTCATACGTCGCTTCTGATGTCAAAATCATTCGATGCGGTAATGTATAAGACGCCAAATACTGTACATCATCAGGAATCACATAATCTCGCCTGTTCAACAGTGCATATGCCTGAGCCGCTTTCATAAGGGCGATCGATCCCCTTGGACTCACACCTAGATAGACAGATGGATGCTGACGCGTCGCTTGTGCAATTTCCACAATATATTCTTTAATGGATGCATCCACATGAATGGTCTGAACCGCTTGCTGCAACGCATGGATATGATCCTTTGTCATCACTGCTTGGAGCGTATCAATTGGGGACTGTTTTTCCTGCAAGTTGAGTACCTCCAGCTCCTCTAGCATGGTCGGATACCCCATTTGTAGCTTGAATAAAAAACGGTCCATTTGCGCTTCTGGTAGCGGATAAGTCCCTTCATATTCCACTGGATTCTGCGTAGCCATGACGAAAAAAGGATCAGCAAGCAGCATTGTTTCTCCGTCCACTGTGACACTGCCTTCCTCCATCGCTTCGAGCAATGCAGACTGTGTTTTTGGAGAGGTACGGTTGATCTCATCAGCCAAAATGATCTGTCCCATAATGGGGCCTTGCCTAAATTCAAATTCATTCGTTTTTTTATTATAAATCGACACACCTGTTACATCAGATGGCAAAAGGTCAGGAGTGAATTGAATTCGCTTAAACTCACAGCCAATCGATTTTGCCAAAGCACGAACCATCATCGTCTTCCCAACACCAGGCACATCCTCTAGTAGCACATGCCCCTTCGCCAAAATCGCAACAAGGCTTAATATCGCAATGTCTTTCTTCCCAACCATGACTTTATTGATGTTATCTACGATTTTTTGTAAATCTGAATGCATTGGTTCATCAAATGCCATCCTGATCCTCCTATCACGTTTCCGTTAAATTTCATATAGTCTAACTTTACCATACAACGCGCATTTGCATAAAACATCAACACGTGAAAAAAAGAAGCCTTCTCACGATGGAAAAGACTTCTTCTGTTCTTTTGGCTCACCTGCTGGCTCCATATGAACATGAGAGTGTAAAATATCATGTTCCTTCTTCATTCTACGTTCAATCTCATCTGCAATATCATGACTTTCTGCTATGTTCAAGTGCGGCTCGACCTCCACTACTACATCCACATGGACCGTGCTTCCGAGATAGCGTGCCTTAATATCTTTCAAATCGCCCACCCCAGGTGTTGCTTCAATGGTCTCTTTATATTTGGACATATCTTTTATATGAAAACCGTCCGTTAACGAATGAGAAGCATCTCTGAAAATCTCCCATGCCGTTTTACAAATAATGAGGCCAATGACAAACGCTGCAAGCGTATCAATCCATGCCAGCTGAAATTGAGAGGCGATAATCCCTACAAATGTTCCGATGCTCACATACGCATCTGATTTATTATCAGCTGCTGCTGCATGAAGAGCCTGGCTATTGATCCGTTTGGACAGATTGCGGTTGTAAATATACACACCATACATCACCACAGCACTTCCTGCTGCCGTCCAAGCTGCGATCATATCAGGCGTTTGATGCTCAGATGAGAAGAGCGACTGACCTGCGCTCAGTAAAACCTGAAGTCCAACAAGCATCATAATAAAGGACGCCACAAGAGACGCAATGTTCTCTGCTCTAAAATGACCGTATGGATGATCTTCATCAGGCGGCTTTTGAGAAATACGAAGTCCAATCAACACTGCAAGGGATGCAATAATATCCGTCGTATTATTCAATCCATCTGCCGAAAGAGCCTCTGAATGAAACGTATACCCAATCAGAAGTTTCACTGCAGATAAGATCACATAGGCAATGATGCTGACCCAAGCACCTGTTTCACCTTGTCTTAATTCGTTATAGCGCTCCATGTCGAACCGCGCCTCCTCACACATCACTTTTCTATTATTTATCTTACAAAGCAAAGCCCGTGTGGGTCTACAGCAACATGATTCGCTTGTGTCAGCAAAATAGGATACATAGAAATGTGTTGACCTAAGTAAACTTATTTTTACAAGGTCAATTGACCTCAAGACCTACTCCCATCAACCTTTTCCTCATTCACTCTGTGAGGATCATATGGGCAAGTTCACTCTTACTAGTAAAATTTCAGAATAATTTTATTTTAAGACACAACTTCTCTTCATCCGATCTTATGCTATTTTTAAGAATGAACAGAGGAAAAAGAGGGAACATAATCTCTCAAATCCTTTATACTTTTTAACATCATGTTAAGAGGTTTGAAATGTCAGTTTGATAACCTGTCCAATGCTGAATGACAATTCAGTATGATAAAATTTAAAATATTCTAAAAACAAATTCTCTATAAGGAGAAATGTTTGGAGGTAAAGACATGTCCAACATGACAAACGGTCTTCAAAAAAATCTTAAAACAAGACATATTTCCATGATCTCCATTGCTGGGGTTATTGGCGCAGGGCTATTTGTTGGTAGCGGCGCTGTCATTCATTCTGCAGGGCCTGGATCCATTCTTTCCTATTCTTTTGCCGGACTTCTCGTGATCTTTATTATGAGAATGCTTGGGGAAATGGCATGCGCCTATCCGACAAGCGGTTCCTTCTCACAATATGCGAGCGATGCCATCGGTCCATGGGCCGGTTTTACAATTGGCTGGCTTTATTGGTTCTTCTGGGTGATCGTTATCGCCATCGAAGCCATTGCCGGTGCTGCCATTATTCAGTATTGGTATGGAGATGCACCTGTTTGGCTCACAAGTCTTATCCTCACTATCCTCTTAACATTAACAAATATCTTTTCTGTTAAATCTTTTGGCGAATTTGAATATTGGTTCTCATTAATCAAAGTCGTCAGCATCATTCTCTTTCTACTCATCGGTTTTGCATTTATCTTTGGTTTTGGTGGTCATCATACTGTAGGTCTTTCCAATTTAACGGGGAACGGGGGTTTCCTTCCAAATGGATTCAGCTCTGTTTTACTCGGAATTGTCGTCGTCATCTTTTCCTTCATGGGAACCGAGATTGTGGCAATAGCGGCCGGAGAATCAGCAGACCCGGTCAAGTCTGTAACAACAGCTACCCGCTCTGTTGTATGGCGTATCATCGTGTTTTATGTCGGTTCTATCGCTGTCGTTGTGACCTTGCTTCCGTGGAATTCAGCAAGTATTTTAACAAGCCCGTTCGTTGCGGTATTAGAATACATCGGCGTCCCATCAGCAGCTCAAGTCATGAACGTCATTGTTTTAACAGCCGTTCTATCTTGCTTAAACTCCGGATTATACACCACCTCCAGAATGCTTTATTCATTGGCAGAAAGAGGCGAAGCACCGAAACGCTTTATGAAAATCAGCAAACGTGGCGTTCCTGTAGCGGCTACAGTTGCAGGCACCTTCTTTTCCTATATCGCCGTCATGATGAACTACTTTTATCCTGAAACCATCTTTTTGTTCTTAGTCAATGCATCCGGCGCGATTGCCCTTCTTGTGTACTTGGTCATTGCTGTTTCACAATTAAGAATGCGCCGTAAAATCGAAAAAGAAAATCCAGAACAGCTCAAAATCAAAATGTGGCTGTTCCCATATCTCACGTACTTTACCATTTTGGTCATTTGCGCCATCTTGGCATCCATGCTGTTTATTGAATCAATGAGACCACAGCTCATTTTGACGAGTATCATTACCTTCAGTGTGCTTGCCGCTTATTTCATCTTTAAACCGAATAAAAAAGTGCCTGCAAATGCAGCGCTTGAAAATAAACATCCGTAATGTCCCCGCTGAAAAGCGGGTTTTTTATTTTATTCACCTATTTTCATGTCCGCACTTATACTGTATCAAATTGGATTTTAAGTGAGGATTAGATAACATGAACCTAGAAAAATTTGTTGACGAGCTACCAATTCCAGAAGTTGCGGAGCCCGTCAAAAAGAACCCAAGACAAACGTATTATGAAATCACTATGGAGGAGGTATTTCTAAAAGTTCATAGAGACCTCCCCCCAACCAAGCTATGGACCTATAATGGCAGTTTGCCTGGTCCAACCATTCATGCGAATCGAAATGAAAAGGTCAAAGTGAAATGGATGAACAAATTGCCACTTAAGCATTTTCTACCGGTCGATCACACCATTCACGAAGGCCATCATGATGAACCAGAAGTCAAAACCGTCGTTCATTTACATGGTGGCGTCACACCAGCAAGCAGTGACGGCTATCCAGAGGCTTGGTTTTCACGAGACTTTGAAGCAACCGGCCCCTTCTTTGAACGGGAGGTGTACGAATACCCAAATCATCAGCAAGCCTGCACATTGTGGTATCACGATCATGCGATGGCATTGACACGATTAAATGTGTACGCCGGATTAGCTGGATTTTATTTGATCTCAGATGCGTTTGAAAAATCGCTAGAATTACCGAAGGATGAGTATGATATTCCGCTAATGATTATGGACCGTACGTTTCAAGAGGATGGCGCGCTGTTTTATCCAAGCAGACCAAACAACACGCCAGAAGACAGCGATCTACCAGATCCGTCTATCGTGCCCTTCTTTTGCGGAGAAACCATTTTGGTCAATGGCAAAGTATGGCCATATTTAGAAGTGGAGCCACGAAAATACCGTTTTCGTATTTTAAATGCGTCTAATACAAGAACTTACGAGCTGCATCTAGACAACGATGCGACGATTTTGCAAATTGGATCTGATGGCGGCTTTTTACCAAGACCTGTTCACCATCAATCCTTTAGCATTGCTCCGGCTGAGCGATTTGATGTCATCATCGATTTTTCAGCTTATGAAAACAAAACGATTATCCTTAAAAATAAAGCCGGCTGCGGTCAGGAAGTGAATCCTGAAACAGATGCGAACATTATGCAATTTAAAGTCACACGTCCGTTAAAAGGAAGAGCACCTAAAACATTACGGCCTATTTTCAAACCACTCCCACCACTTCGGCCTAGTCGAGCTGATAAAGAGCGCACGCTCACTCTTACCGGTACACAGGATAAATACGGTCGCCCCATTTTATTGCTTGATAACCATTTTTGGAATGACCCTGTCACGGAAAACCCTCGGCTTGGCAGTGTAGAGCTTTGGTCCATCGTCAATCCAACAAGGGGTACACATCCTATTCATTTACATCTTGTTCAATTTAGGGTGATAGACAGAAGACCATTTGATACAGAGATCTATCAATCGACAGGGGACATTGTGTATACAGGACCGAACGAAGCCCCTCCTTTACACGAACAAGGCTACAAGGACACCATTCAAGCACATGCCGGTGAAGTCATTCGGATCATTGCTCGCTTTGTTCCATACAGCGGCAGGTATGTGTGGCATTGTCATATATTAGAGCACGAAGATTATGACATGATGCGGCCGATGGATATTATTTAGTAACATGAAACCGATCTCCCATCACATGCGTAAACACATGTATTGAGTAAATCATTGCAAAGGGCTAACAGACAACAATATATTAGCCCTTTCCTTCCTTTTCATTGAATCATTCTAAAATAAAACAATGCATGACTCAAAATGACATTTATTTGTACATTCACCACTTAAAAAGTTGGCGCATCAAACCGATAATACTACTATATACCTATTGCATCTATCATAAGGCACATTTACCACAATGAACGAACATATGGAAAATTGCGATAAAAAACGGAGGAGTTCAATTTGAATGAAGAAAAAGAGACTTGCCAGATCACACAAGAAACAGCGGCAGGTAACATAGAGGAGCTTTCAATTCAGAAAAACGAGAGCATTCGGTCAAATATTGAACAGCTAACAATTGAACTCGGTGAACAAAAAGAATTCAACCACTTCATTTTAGATGAAAAACAAAAGGCCATCATCACATTATCTGCCCTCATTACAAAAGGCGATAGTGATGAAGAATTAAAGACTCATTTTGAACAAGCATTACATATCGGACTTTCTGTCATAGAGATCATGGAGATTATTAAGCACTGTACAAAAGTTGCTGGATTCCCTCACTCCATTAATGCCTTGTTTATTTTTCAAAACTTATTAGACAATAACACCAAATAAATCAGTGAAAACGAGAAGCCATCTGTCCTCTCGTTTTTTTATGCTCATTCATATTACTCTCTTTCCTTTCCTCTGTCACATAAGCAAAATATGAAAATACCACACGTTTCCCACTTTAAAAACTGATTTCTCATACATAAATTCCTTAATTTCTGCAACATGTCAAACGGTAAAATAAAAAAACGTCCAGTTATATCAAAATAACTGGACGTACCTTTTATCGATTGACAGTGAAATTGTTAACGATTCCGCCATCCTTCTCCCAAGCGGCATCCACTGTTTTCTTCTTGATATTGTATTCAAATATTGTTCTTACCTTTGCTTTACGCCCTGTATCATCCTTTAATTCCTTTGCGTTTTTAGCAACACCTAAGAAATAAACAGAAGACCCGTCCGTAGAAAATTGCGGCTGTGCGGCACTTAAAATATGCACATTCTCACTGTTCTTAATGAGTGTCGTTGTTTTCCCTGTTTCTACATCAAGCATTTTAATAGAGGATACTTCTTTTTCGTTTCGCACCTTCACTTCTGTATAAATCAATGTCTTATGATCTGGTGAAAATGAAATATCATTGATCGTTTGCGAAATGCGTGCAATTCGCTTCCCCTTTGCGCCTTTTTGAAGGGTAATCTTCATGGTTGTTGGTTCAGGGTCTCTTCCCTTTTCATTCGCTTCATCGGTTTTCTTGAAATCTTCTTTTAAGGAATAATGCTGGATTGCCAGAAGGTTTGACGCCGGATCATAAGCAAAAGAACTCACCGTGTCATCCTTACTTTTCTCTGGATATAATACCTTCACTTTGTGTGTGTTTACATCAAACATAGCGACATAAAATTGTTCCCCAGAATCCTTATTATATCTAAGATATAACTGTTTCCCGTCTCCAGATAGCCTCATACTGTCGATGGAATCATCACTCGTAAAAAGCGTTTTTTCTTCATTCTTTTTTACATTCAGTTCTCGAATACTCACTTTTTGCGTGTCCTCATCCGTATACGTGTAATATAAAAGCTGTTTCGTAGAATCATAAGCAATCGAAGGATAGGCTGTTAGTTTCTCCGTATGAAGCGCCCGGTCATGCAGATAATACGTATTGTTTAACTGTTGATCTGTAAATGAAACGAGTAATTCGTCCTTTGCATCCTGATTTGTTTTCACTTTTCCCGCATGCTTCGTCTCTTGCCCCGGCTTCATCATAAAGAAAATGACGGCCGCAATCACTACGACTCCGATGACTGTGATGATCCACCATGTTGATTTTTTCATTGCCTTTCAGACCCTCTCTACAAGAAAAGAAGCCAGAAAATGAACTTTTCCCGCTTCTTTGCATGCCTATGTATTAATAAGTGTAATGTCCTTTTACGACACCTTTACTTGTTTTATACCCTAGTGCTTTGAATGCTTTTGGGCTGACGTCTAATACAGCGTTTGGCATTCTACCTACATCATATTTATATACTGTAATCACTTTATGTGGTTTCGCTTTTGTTGTCACTCTTAGTTTTGTACCTTTTTTCGGTACGTCAAATCCCATTTTCGTTGCTGCATCCCAATGACCGAGTTTTTTTCCATCTGCGCCTTTTTTACCGACACCATTATACCAAGTAATATTGCCGCTTACTTTTTTTGCACTTGCTCCATGTGAGAAACTAAACGCCAAAAATAAACTAGCTACTGTTACGATTGTCGCGATAAGCTTTTTATTCATTAAAAAATCCTCCGTATTTGGTTTCTGCATTCATTATACATGAAGATGCACCCAGTTATTTTACAGACACATTACAATTCAAATACAAGTTGACCACTTTTTGACCGTTTTTTTACATAAATACGACCAAAAACAGCCAGAACATTGTAAGTAGCCCCCCTCTTTCATTTTATATAATGAAAGTGAATCAAATTTAAGGAGGAATTTTTATGAAAAAGTGGTTTATCGTTTTGAGTGTAAGTCTGGCCTTCGTTTTGATGCTATCAAGTATCCCCGCATCTGCAGCTAGCCCTCGTCATGGCGCGATTGTGACACAAACGGATGAGGCCAAATGGTCGGGTATCTCGGCTGATATTGTCTTGCCGAAAACAGCTACCATTAAAAATGGCTATGCGGACTGGTATCTCGGTCTCGGCTCTGCCGTTATAGAAAGTGGTATTTCAAAAACGCCTTCTGGCTATAAGGTCTTTCTAGGTAGCGGCTCACAAGGCGGCAGTCAATACTGGAACAGTAAATACGATAAGAGCATTAAAGATGGCGCACGTGTCAATTTAAAGCTCATCAATAATGGTGATGGCACAGTGTCACTATACGTCAATGGGACATTGCGCTATAAACAGCCTATTTACAAGCCTAGCCGTTTGAAAAACCTCGATGTCGTCAAAATGGTACATGGCGTACAAGATAATGGAACAAACAGCTACTCACAAGCAAGCTTCTCAAATGTACAGCTTCGTGCGAATACTTCAGGTAGTGTCTATAAAAATTGGGATGGATCCATCAAATCATCGCTTTTACGTAAGAATTTAGAGTCTGGTGCTGCGGCTCCAAAATTCACTGTCATTTCTTCTGTTCCATTAAGTACAAGCCTTTCGGCACAATAAGAAAAAAAGCGCCCGATAGAGGGTGCTTTTTATTGTTCACAGCTTATCAACACTTCTCTTTTAATCAAATCAAGGATTCGTGGTAACATAAACATACATACTTCGAAGAAAAAAGGAGAACGAACGTGAAAAAAAGTCTACTTGTTTTCATGAGCCTAGTTGCAAGTCTCTTCATGCTAGCAGCTTGCTCAAATACGACAAACGAACAAAAAACAGAAACGAAGGCACTTCCAACGATCAATGAACGCATTCAAAAAGAAACGAAAGAAGTCATGGAACAGTCTAAACTTATAAAAGACACGGACATCACCGTTGATGAAAAGAAAAAAATCATTTCTTTAAACGTAACAGCTTCCCCTGATACCAATAGTGATTACGCTGAAGTCATCGGTTTAAACTTTGCCAAAACGCTTGCCATTGGAGCTTCAACTGAAAAAGAAAACAATCTTCATAAACCCGAAAATGACAGTCTTGGCGCTCTGTATTCTTTTTACGACCTAAACATCACCGTGAAACAAGAAAACGGCAAAGTGCTGGCAAAGGGAACAAAAAAAACAAATGAAACAAAAATTACTTGGGAAAGAGCCCAATAATTTAGAAAAGCTTGTAGAGGATCACTCTACAAGCTTTTTTCAAGTTTATACAAACAAATCGTCTCTCATCGCATCGACCAGTGTGTGAATATCTGAGTGAGCCCATGATGCTAATCGTGCCAACAAATCATCTATACACTCATACAAATGACGTTCCCTCAAAATATACTCCTTATAAAATGGAATGACAAAGAAATAGAGCAAATCAGCCAATTCAAGCGCAACGATATCGTTATCCTCATCTTCTAACGCCTGTCCAATACGTTGAATCAGCCAATGCAAATCTGCTTTCTTTTCAATCGGAACATACATGATTTGATGAATATAATCCGTATCCTTCGCTTGTAAAATCCGCTCAGCCGCTTCCTTTGACAGCGCCCCAATTTCTGTAGAAGATATATTCACAACCGCTAATTCATCCTCTGATCTCACTTGATTCATTTGCAGCAAGTTTTGGTCCATTTCGACTCACTCCCCATTCTCAGATACTTTTATTATAAGGAATTGATCTGATTTTTTATGGAAATAGTGGATTTTTTTATGTAATTTTAAAGAAAATGTGACATTATAAGCCAAGGTATCTTATATCTCTCAAATAAAAAAGCACCCTTGATGGGACGGGACTGACCCCCGTTTTTGAGACAGGAATCAAAACACCTTTATACAGCCAATTGCCGATAGTTTATCGGTGATTGGTTGTTTAGTTTCGTTTGAATACGAATGTTGTTATAATAATAAATGTATTCTTTGACAGTGCGTTCTACGATGGTGGTTGTAGTGCGATCAATCCTGTTAAGATAGAACGTTTCAGACTTTAGTGAGGAATGAAACGATTCGATGGAGGCATTATCAGCGGGCGTCCCTTTACGGGACATGCTCATGGTAATGCCTTTTATATGAACCGCTTTCTGATACTCGTAAGATGTATACACAGAACCTTGATCGCTATGTAACACGCAATTCTCAGGAAGTGCTGGGAGCTGATTAAGTGTGTTTAAGATAAAGTCTGTGTCCTGCTTATCACCAATCGTAAAAGCAATCACTTCTCCATTATATAAATCCAATATACTGGAAAGGTACAATTGTTTCTGTCCATAAGGCAAATACGTGATGTCCGTTACTAGTTTTTCAAGAGGGCGATCAGACTGAAAATTCCGATCCAGTATATTACCGGCTACGGCATAAGGCTGCCCATTCTTCTTACGCTTTTTCATTTTAACCCGGCATTGCCACTGGTTTTTCTGCATGATACGTTGAACAGTTTTATGGTTAATACGCATTCTCATTTTTAGTATGGCTGTGATTTTCCGATAACCATATCGATATTTGTGCTTTCGGCACAACGTGCCGACCTGTTTCTCTAGTTGTCTTTTAGAATGAGTCTGAGTCAAATCCTTTTTCCATCTATAATACGAAGTACGTAAGATACCTAAATGGACACAGATGTCCTGTACCGTCATCGTTTTGCACAATTCTTCTACCAGTTTGATTGACGTTTCCTTATCAACTTCCTTTCCAATTCGTTGTACTTTTTTAAAACTTCATTCTGTTGACTCAAATAGCGATTTTCTGCCTGTAGTCTCTCTAATTCAGAAGAGTACTCGGGACCCTTTCCATAGGTATATTGTTTTCCAACAGGTTGTTCGAACCTGTGTGTATCCCCAGCTTTATGCCATCTCACCCATGTCTGAACCTGCGTCTTATTCTTGATATTCAATTCCTGCATGATCTCTTTCATAGGTACGCCTGCCAACCTCATTTCCACAGCCTTCTGTTTGACTTCAACCGGATAACTCACTCTTGTCCCCATAGAAAAAACACCTCCATGTTTTATTTCGGATCACAACGATCCGTTTTCAAACTTGAAGGTGTTTTTTATTTGTCTCATCTTATGGGGTCAGTTCCGATCATAAGAGTGCTTTCTCTGTAGCTTTCGAATGTTTACAGCATGATTGTTCATCTTTCTCTTCAAACGTATTACACATAGCAATAAAAATCCCACTCCCTATTTGGAAGTGGAATTTCACTCTTTCTTTATTTATCACGCTTTTTCGATCCAAACAATCCAAACACGACGGCCAGTGCAACAATAATCGCTACCCAAGTAGTAAAACCCATGTGATCACCGCTTTTCTTTTTAAAATCATCTCATTTCTTCATTCTAGATAAAATTCATAAAAACACTGTCTCTTATGTAAACGATTGAGAAGCGGTGAAGGTTTCAATTCATCAATATTTCTGACCAAATGAAGACAAAACAAAAACCCCTATATTTCAAGGGGTTTTCGCGGGTGTTACATCATTCCACCCATACCGCCCATGCCGCCCATATCTGGCATTCCGCCGCCTGAGCCGCCTTCTTCTGGTTTGTCAGCAACGACTGCTTCAGTTGTTAGAAGCATTGCTGCAACAGAAGCTGCGTTTTGAAGTGCAGAGCGAGTTACTTTTGTTGGGTCAACGATTCCTTTTTCGATCATGTTTACCCATTCGTTTGTTGCTGCGTTGAAGCCTACGCCAATTTCTTCGTTTTTCAAGCGCTCAACGATGACTGATCCTTCAAGACCTGCGTTGTGAGCGATTTGACGAATTGGCTCTTCAAGAGAACGTAGAACGATGTTCACACCTGTTTGAACGTCACCATCTGCTTCGATTGAAGCGACTTTTTTGTATACATTCACAAGTGCTGTACCACCACCGGAAACGATACCTTCTTCAACTGCTGCACGAGTTGAGTTGAGTGCATCCTCGATGCGTAGTTTACGCTCTTTTAGTTCTGTTTCAGTTGCAGCACCAACTTTGATGACAGCGACGCCACCAGCTAGTTTAGCAAGACGTTCTTGTAATTTTTCTTTATCGAATTCAGAAGTTGTTTCTTCAACTTGTGCACGGATTTGGTTCACACGTGCTGCGATTTGAGCAGAATCTCCTGAGCCTTCTACGATAGTTGTGTTTTCTTTTGTCACAACGACTTTAGACGCGCGGCCAAGCTGACCGATTTCAGTTGATTTTAGGTCAAGTCCTAGGTCTTCTGTGATTAACTCTCCGCCAGTTAGAACAGAGATGTCCTCAAGCATAGCTTTACGACGATCACCGAATCCAGGTGCTTTTACTGCCACTGCGTTGAATGTTCCACGAAGTTTGTTCACAACAAGAGTTGCAAGTGCTTCGCCTTCTACATCTTCAGCAATGAGCAATAATGGTTTTCCTTGTTGTACAACTTGCTCAAGTACTGGAAGGATTTCTTGAATGTTTGTGATCTTTTTATCAGTGATTAAGATGTAAGGATTTTCAAGAACCGCTTCCATCTTATCAGAATCCGTCACCATATATGGTGAAGCATATCCGCGGTCAAACTGCATTCCTTCAACCACTTCAAGCTCAGTTGTGAATCCTTTAGATTCTTCGATTGTGATCACGCCGTCGTTACCTACACGCTCCATTGCTTCAGCGATTAGGCTTCCAACTTCTTCATCTGCTGCAGAAATAGACGCAACTTGAGCAATTGATTCTTTGCCTTCGATTGGTTTAGAAATCTCGTGCAAGCCTTCAAGAGCTACTTTTACTGCTTCTTCGATCCCTTTACGAACGCCAACAGGGTTTGCACCAGCTGTTACGTTTTTAAGACCTTCTCGGATCATCGCTTGAGCTAGAACTGTTGCAGTCGTTGTACCGTCACCAGCTACGTCGTTTGTTTTGCTTGCAACTTCAGCCACAAGTTTTGCACCCATGTTTTCAAATGCATCTTCTAATTCGATTTCTTTTGCAATCGTTACACCATCGTTTGTGATAAGTGGAGAACCGAATTTTTTCTCTAGAACTACGTTACGTCCTTTAGGTCCTAAAGTGACTTTTACAGCATCTGCAAGTGCATCTACACCACGTAACATTGCGCGACGTGCTTCTTCACTGAACTTAATATCTTTTGCCATAATAACGAAACCTCCTCAGTCTTTTTAAAAATTTATTTCAAAGTTTTTTTATGTGATTAACCAATAACAGCTAAAATGTCGCTCTCACGAAGGATTAAATATTCTTTGCCTTCATATTTCACTTCAGTGCCTGCATATTTTGAGAAGATAATGCGGTCGCCTGTGTTTACTTCTAACGCAACGCGCTCACCACTTTCAAGTACACGACCTGAACCTGCTGCAACAATTTTACCTTCTTGCGGTTTTTCTTTTGCAGAATCCGGTAACACAATACCGCTAGCGGTTTTTTCCTCAGATTCAACGAGTTCAATGATTACGCGATCGCCTAATGGCTTTAACATAAGAAACAACCTCCTCAATTTTTATATGTAGTCTTTTTTTAGCACTCATCACCAGTGAGTGCTAACACATTTATTATAATAAAGAATGTCTTCTGCAATTTCAAGTAAAAACCTTTAAAAATTTTTACGCTTTCATGATCTTTTTTCAACTCAAATTCTTTCCTTTTCATCGAAAAAGAAGACTTGTGTTACAATAAATCTAGTTCTTTTAGTAAAGGGGTTTTCGTTACTTGAAAAAACAATATTGGTACATCATCTTAACGTATATATTGGTGCAGCTTTCTGCGTTTCCGTATGTGTTCATCATGAAATGGTTAGGCTACATTCAGACACCGATGACACAAGCAGAGCTCTCTAAATTGTCAGGTACATGGACAATCATTAGTTTCTGTGTCGGATTAATCATTATTCTGCTCATTCTTCGGACTGTGCCAAAAGCTTCACTTCGAAATGAAGCACCGGCTTCAGTCGGCACGGCAATCGTTTGGATCATTGTCGGTTTCTTTCTTTCACTCTTTGCACAATCAATTGCGGGGGCGATTGAACAATATGCATTTGGCATTGGCAGAGAATCTGAAAATACTCAAAACATCTTATCCATTATGGATGCAGTTCCATGGCTTGTGATCGTCATCGCCCTGATTGGACCGATATTAGAGGAAATCATTTTTCGAAAAATCATCTTTGGTGTGGTTTATGAAAAAACGAATTTTTTCATTGGAGCACTTGTCAGTTCAGTGGTTTTCGCTGCTGTACACAATGATTTCCCCCATATCTTGCTCTATACCGCAATGGGCTTTACCTTTGCCTTTTTATATGCGAAAACAAAACGAATCATTGTGCCAATCGGTGCTCATATGCTGATGAATTCGCTCGTCATTCTTGTGCAGATTGAGCCAATAAGAAAAATGATTGAAGAACAATCTCAAACAATGCAAATGATTATTGGAGGCTTTTTCTCATGAGAAACCCTGTTGTATGGGGCATCATTTATTTTGCCGTAGGTGTGGCTTTCACCTATATGGCCATTCAAAATCCAGGTGACATGTGGTCATTTTACAGCATTTTGCTGATGGTGTTTGCGGCCTATAATATCAATATCGCACTTAAAATGTTTGCCTTCTCTGTCAAACTCAAAAAACAGCAGCAAAAATAAATCAAAAACCATTTTCCGCACGTGGAAAATGGTTTTTTTATGGAGGACAAGTTTTCATGGAACAGGAAAAACTGAACATCTTAAATGAGCAGCATGAAACGATTGGAGTCGCTGCCCGATCAGATATCCACGCCCAAGGCCTTTGGCATGAAACCTTTCACTTCTGGCTTCTTAAAAAGGAACATGACATTATGTATCTCTATTTTCAGCTAAGAAGTCCTGCAAAAAAGGATTTTCCTTTTCTGTTTGATATCACCGCAGCAGGTCATCTTCTTGCAAATGAACAGCCTTTTGACGGTGTGAGAGAGGTAGAAGAAGAGCTTGGTCTTACTATCCCTTTTGAAGATCTAGCCTTTGCAGGTGTTATACAGGATGAAATCCAGCTACCCAATTTTACTGATCGAGAATTTTGCCATGTCTATCTTTACGTTCATCCAAAAGAACAGATGAACATTCAATTACAAAAAGAAGAAGTCGCTGGACTTTACAAAGCAAAGCTAATAGATGCACAGCAGCTATTCACTAGAAAAATTGACAACATGCAGCTGGAGGGCTTTGAAGTTGATGAAGCCGGAGAACGACGTAAGGAAAGCAAAATAGTCTGTGTACAAGATTTTGTCCCGCATGAACCCGCCTATTATGAGTATCTATTCCAAGCAATCAATCAATTCCTGTCAAAATAGAAAAAGCATCGTGACCCTTATTCGGATCACGATGCTTTTTTATGAGACAACATCATTTTCTTTCTCCTCTGTCTCTGTTTGCTGCATTTTGCGATAGGTCACTCTTGAAATGACAATACTCACTTCGTACAAAACGAGCATTGGCAAGGTGACCATGAGGTGAGAAACAAGCTCTGGCGGTGTAATGAGTGCGGCAATGACAAGGAGGACAAAATAGGCATACTTCCGTATTTTTGATAAAAACATCGGTGTGATGATGCCAAGTCTTGTGAGAAACATCAACACAACGGGCATCTGAAACAAAAAGCCAAATGGAAGTGTTAACTGCATCAGAAATGTAAAATACTCATGAATCCCAATGACTTGCTCTACATTTAAATCATTCGACATCCGTATCATAAAATCAACGACAAACGGAAACAAAATAAAATAAGAGAAAGCCACACCGCTCAAAAATAAAAGCAGTGCAATCGGAATATAAGCAAGTGTCACCTTTCTTTCTTTATCATATAAGCCTGGGCTCACAAATGCCCATAGCTGATATAAAATCACGGGACACGTCAAAACCAAAGCAATGACAAATGCGAACTGCATAAACACGTACAGCGGATCTGTGAGCTTAAATGCATTCAGTGTCAGTGTGGCCGCTTCATCGGTATTTTGTAAATACACAATGACTGGCTTAGCAAGAAAAAAACCAGCCACCATAAAAGCGACAAAAAACATCGCAATGATCACTAAACGTTTTCGCAGTTCCACAATATGCTCCATAAGCGGCATATCTTTGACATTCATGAAGCTCATCCTATTCTACTGATCTTCTTTTTTCTTTTTTTCTTCCTGATCATCAGCTAAACCCTTTGTGGCATTTTTGAATTCACGTAATGTATCTCCTGCTGCTCTTCCTAATTCAGGAAGCTTTTTCGGCCCAAAAATAATGAGCGCAACAATCGCAATCAGAACCAAACTTCCAGGACCGATCGGACCCATTTGCTCCACCCCCTTTACCCCTTTTCGTCAATCCTCCTGTGTAACAGAGTAATGCTTTAAGAAATACACAAGTGACTGAAGTTCAACCGCCAAATCTATATGATGAATTCGAATGTGTTCCGGCACATTCAATCGAGCCGGCGTAAAATTAAGGATTCCTTTGATGCCAAGGGCAATCAAACGATCTGTAATGGGTTGAGCTGCTACGGCAGGTACTGTCAAAATGGCTACAGGAATATCTCCTACCTCTTGAACATGCTCTTCAAGCTTATCCAAATCATAGACAGGCACGCCGCCTATCTCACTTCCTATTTTACTCTCATTGACGTCAAAAGCCATTGAAATTTTTGTATTATTATTTTTGATGAAATTATAGTGTAAAAAAGCAGTCCCTAAATTCCCGACACCGATGAGCATGACATTGGTCATTTCATCTTGGTCAAGTGTCTTTCTGAAGAAGGTCAAAAGGTAATCGACATTATAGCCATACCCCTTTTTGCCAAGTGCACCAAAGTATGAAAAATCTCGGCGAATAGTAGCAGAATCCACTTTGACTGCATCACTAAGCTCTGCCGATGACACCCTTTGTTTTCCTGATGCATGCAGATTTTTTAAAAAACGGTAATATAGCGGCAAACGTTTGGCTGTCGCTTGTGGAATTTTTGACTGATCTATATTCATATAAGGTCCTCCAACTTAAATATCAGATGCTCTGTGAAAATCACCGTTTTTCCCGCCTGTCTTTTCAATTAAATAGGTAGGACCGATGATCATGCCTTTGTCAATCGCTTTACACATGTCGTAAACGGTCAGTGCACATACTGAAGCAGAGGTGAGCGCTTCCATCTCCACACCCGTACTTCCTTTTGTTTTCACCTGTACTTGTATGTTCAGAATGTGCGCATTTCCGTCTTCCTCCCAATCAAAGGAGATATCCACTCCTTTTAATGCAAGCGGATGACACATTGGAATAATGGTAGATGTTTGCTTTGCTGCCATGATGCCAGCAACCTGTGCAACCGACAGCACATCCCCTTTTCCAATTTCACGTTGCTCTATTTTATGAAACACTTCTTTTATCATACGAACACTTGAAACAGCAACGGCGGTTCTCACGGTAGACGATTTGTCACTGATGTCGACCATCTTTGCTCTTCCCTGTTCGTTAAAGTGGCTAAATTGACTCATCTTTTTCAACGCTCCCTCACTCAAATGATACACTATTTTTTCCTATCTGTCTTTCATTTGAATATGGCGATTGTATGTAACATTTGCCGGTTTACTGCTGATAAGCTACACTTAACATATTATAGCAGAGGTGAAGTTACATGATGATTCTACAAGTGAATCAGCTGTCCAAATCGTTTGGTGCTGATACCGTTTTAACGAATATAAAATTGGAAGTGAAAGCAAGGGACCGGATTGCCATTGTAGGTCGTAACGGCGCAGGCAAATCCACCCTTTTGAAAATCATTGCCGGTCAATTGTCTTACGAGCAAGGTGAGATTATCAAACCGAAAGACCTATCAATCGGCTATTTAGCACAGCATACCGATGTGACGTCTACTCGTACGTTAAAAGACGAATTATTATCGGTTTTTGATCATTTGAAAAAGATGGAACAAGAGATGAGAACCATCGAGGAGAAAATGGCTTCTTCCACAGGTGCTGAGCTGGATTCCCTCATGAAAACCTACGACAGGCTACAGCAGGAATTTAAAGATCAAGGCGGCTATCAATACGAAGCAAATGTCCGCTCCATTCTTCATGGGCTCGGCTTTAGTCACTTTGAAGATGAGACAACCGTTCAATCCTTAAGCGGCGGTCAGAAAACCCGTCTAGCACTTGGAAAGCTCTTATTAATGAGACCGGAGCTCTTAATTCTGGACGAGCCGACCAACCATTTAGATATTGATACCTTATCATGGCTGGAGCAGTATTTGCAAAATTATACAGGCGCTATTCTGATCGTGTCCCATGACCGCTACTTCTTAGACAAAGTGGTGAATCATGTATATGAAGTTTCAAGAACGGCTATGAAAAAGTTTGCAGGCAACTATAGTAAGTATCTTGATCTGAAAGCTGAGCAGCTAGAGCGTGATATGAAGCTTTACGAAAAGCAACAAGAAGAAATCTCAAAGCTTCAAGATTTCGTAGATCGCAATCTAGCAAGAGCCTCAACCACAAAGCGCGCTCAGAGCAGACGCAAGCAGCTGGAACGAATGGATCGTTTAGATAAACCATTAGGTGATGAAAAATCCGCAAACTTTCATTTTGATATTACGAGACAAAGCGGCAATGATGTGCTGAAGGTACATGATCTCGATATTCGTTATGATGAAAAAACACCGCTTCTATCCTCTCTTTCTTTTCAGATCAAACGCGAGGATAGCGTGGCACTCATTGGTCCTAATGGGATCGGGAAATCAACCCTTTTAAAAACGTTAACGAACACATTAAAGCCTGTAAAAGGCGACATCACCTTTGGATCTCATGTCACGATCGGCTACTATGACCAGGAACAAGCCAAACTGACATCCTCCAAAAAAGTGCTCAATGAGCTTTGGGATGACTATCCTCATATGAATGAAAAAGACATTCGGACATGTTTAGGGAATTTCCTCTTTTCCGGTGACGACGTCTTAAAGCCCGTTCATGCATTAAGCGGTGGAGAAAAAGCACGCCTTGCCCTGGCAAAGCTAATGCTCCAAAAAGCCAATTTCCTAATACTTGATGAGCCTACGAACCATTTGGACTTAGATAGTAAGGAAATTTTAGAAAATGCGCTGATTGATTATCCAGGAACCATCTTATTTGTCTCGCATGACCGTTATTTTATCAACCGTCTGGCAACGAAAGTATTCGAGCTGTCACCAACAGAAACAAAAGAGTATCTCGGTGATTATGACTACTATCTTGAAAAGAAAAATGAACAATTAGAGCTTGATGCGATTCAAGAAAATGAGGCGCTTAAAAAACAAGCAGCAAAGCCAGTTGAAACAGCAAAGCTTTCTTATGCGGAAGAAAAAGAACTGAAAAAGAAAGAAAGACAAAAGCAGCGCAGAATCGAGGAAATTGAAGAACGGATTGCTGTCATTGAAGCGAAGCTTGGTGAAAATGAAGAACTTCTATGTGATCCTGCTATTTTTCAAGATCACGAGAAGGTCCAAAACATTCAAACAGAAAATGATACACTTCATCAAGAGCTTGAATCCCTTTTCGCAGAGTGGGAAGAGCTATCCGAATCTTAAAGGGTGCCCTAACGGGTGCTCTTTTTTCTTTTAGTAGAGATTTCTTATCCACATTAGTATCCACAACAACTTCTTTATTATTCTTTTAAAAAATGGACTTATCCACTTTATCCACAGATATTTAATCACATATCCACATAAAAGATCGCATTTATGCACATCCACATCATTTTATAACTAAATTTTCTAACAATTGTGGATATATCGCGTTTATTTGTGAATAAATCGCTTTCATAAAAAATGAAAAAACCTGTGTATCCACAGGCGTTTTCATTCATATGAGACAAGTGGTAAACCCGGCTGGCCATTCATCGCCATATCGCCTCTTATTCCTCTTTCAAACGCAATGGTTCCAGCAGCAGCGATCATGGCTGCATTGTCTGTGCAAAGAGATAACGGAGGAACAATGACCTTCACGTCAGGAAGCTTTGTGAATGCTGTCGTTAAGGCTTCTCTCAGCCCTTTATTGGCAGCGACGCCACCAGCTAGGACAACCTGCTTGACGCCATAGGCCTCTGCCGCTTTTAATGTTTTTCCAACGAGCACCTCAATGACACTTGCTTGAAAACTTGCTGCCAAATTCTCTGGAGCAATTGTTTCACCTTTTTGAGAGGCATTGTGTAGTGTGTTAATAACAGCTGATTTTAATCCACTAAAGCTAAAGTGATAAGAACCTTCTTCAAGCCATGCACGCGGAAGCTTAATCGTTGGCTCTCCTTCATGTGCTAACCGATCAATATGAGGTCCGCCTGGATACGGGAGACCCATCGTCCGGGCCACTTTATCGTAAGCTTCTCCAGCCGCATCATCCAATGTTTCTCCGATTACCTCAAATGATCCATGTTCTTTCATTAGTACAAGCTCAGTATGTCCTCCAGAAACAACAAGAGCCAAGCACGGAAACTGTAATTCATCTACAAGTTGGTTGGCATAAATATGCCCCGCAATATGATGTACACCAACAAGAGGAATTTGATGAGCAAAGCTCAGTGCCTTGGCTGCATTGACACCAATCAGAAGGGCACCAACTAAGCCTGGACCTTCAGTGACAGCAATAGCATCTAAATCCTGAAAGCTCATATTAGCCTTTGCCATCACTTCTTCTAACACGATGGTCACTTGCTCCACGTGATGCCTTGAAGCGATTTCTGGGACAACTCCGCCAAATCGTTTATGGCTTTCTATTTGCGACGCGACCACATTCGCTACAATTTCTTTCCCATTTTTCACAATTGATGCAGCTGTTTCATCACAGCTAGTCTCTATACCTAATATGAATCGATCTGTTTGTTCACTCATTTATATTCACCCACATGACCAATGCATCTTCCCCATTATCCGTATAATAATTCTTTCGAATAGAAGCTGGTCTGAAACCAAGCTTTTCATAAAGGGATTGTGCAGGTGTATTTGAAACCCGCACCTCTAAAGAAAGATGATCTGTCTTTTTTTCTTTACAAAATTCCATTACATATCGTAGCAATGCTTCCCCGTAACCCTTTCCTCTATGCTCAGGGAGAATTGCAATGTTCGTAATTTGTGCATCATCCATGACGATCCAGACTCCGCAATACCCAACAGGTTGCTCATCTTCTTCAATGAGAAAATAATGGCTGTACTGGTTATGAAGAATCTCATAGACAAATGATTCTTTTTTCCAAGGGGCAGTAAACGAATGCACTTCAATCGTATACACCTCTGGAATGTCCGCTACCGTCATTTTTCGAATCTCTGTTATGTTGAGATTATTTTTGTCCTTCAAGCCATTTCACTTCCGCTTCTGCCATACGAATATAGTTAGGAACAAGCTGGTGGACATCTTCAGCAGGACGATCTGCCCCTAAAAACGCAAGCATTGAAGGTCTTGGGTTATGAAAAGCTCCCTCTGCGATCACAGCCATTTCTCCTAAAATGGGGCGAATGCTCTCTTCATGAAGATGCACATCCTGTCCAAGGAATAGGACAGGCTTTCTTGTCTGTTTCAGTTCATGAAGCCAATCCGTGAGCAAGATATTTTGGTCTTGTTTGATCTCTTGGATCTTTTCTTCTTCAAACATATATAGCCCAGTATAAACTTGTCCTCTTCTCGCATCAAATAGGGGTGAGATCCATCCATCAAAGTATTGACCATTTGCCGCAAGTGTTTCTAAACTCGAAACAGCCGATATCGGGATAGACAGCGTCCATGCGAGTGTTTTTGCAATGGTCACACCGATTCGAACGCCAGTATAGGAACCAGGTCCTTTTGCTACAACAATTTTACTTAGTTCACTTGGCGCTACATCACATTCTTTCATCAATGCCTCAACAGTCGGCATCGCTCGAACGGAATGGTTCTTTTTTAAATACGTAATACTCTCACCGATCACTGTCGAATCTTTGACAAGGGCAATTCCTAGTGTATGATTTGACGTATCAATTGCCAGTATGGTCAAATTCTTTCATCTCCTTACAAAGGGTTTCATAGCGTTCCCCTTTTGCACTAAACGTGAGATGACGTTCTTCTTCACGTTCTGTTCTTAGCATTTCTATTTTTAAATAGGAGGAAGGTAATTGAGGTCCAATGAGATGTGCCCACTCAACCAAGCATACACCCTCGCCCTCAAAATATTCTTCAAGACCGATATCTTCTTCCGCATCTTCCATGCGGTACACATCCATATGATAAAGTGGCAGTCTGCCATCGGTATATTCTTTAATAATCGTAAAGGTAGGGCTGTTGACGATACGGGTAATCCCTAAGCCTTCTGCAAAACCTTTTGAAAAAGTCGTTTTGCCTGCGCCTAAATCCCCTTCTAATGTCAAAACATCACCCGGCATCACAAGTTTGGCCAAAGCAGCGGCAATTCGTTTCGTCTCATCCGCACCTTTTGTCGTCCACATTAATTTCACAGTGGATGTCACCTCATTTCTTAAAATGATTATATCCGTTTTTCAATAACATTGTTTGCTGTTCATTGTCTTTTAATAGAACGCTTGCTGCTTGATCACCTTTGACTTGACCAATGCGTTTGACTTGAATGTCTTTTTTTCTACATTGCAATTCAAAGCTATCCCAATCAGCCTCTGGAATCGTACCAGCTAATACAAAGTCTTCCCCGCCAAATAACACCCATTCCAGCCAGTCTTTACGCAGCATGGGTAAATCTGAATGTATGGGGAGCTTATTTGTTTCTATCTCTATCGTCACATGACTCGCTTCGGCTATCTCATTCAGCTCACTCGCTATTCCATCACTCACATCATTCAAGGTGACCCGCGGGAAACTTGAGCAAATAAGACCAGCAGCAATGTGAGGCTGAGGCTTTTTATGACGTTCAAGAAAAAAGGCTGTGTCCACTGCCTTGGGAGAGTCTACTTCGTTCATTAAAAGTGATAAGCCCGCAGCGGATGAACCAAGCTCACCAGTAACAAAGACGATATCTCCTGTCTGAGCACTGTGTCGATAACAAGCTTTCCCCCTTGGTACCTCGCCAATGACTGTCACTGTAATGACAAAGTCACTGCGAGTGGCAACCGTATCTCCACCAATCAAATCCATTTGATAAGTATCAGCCAATGCTTTCATTCCCTCGTAAAGAGCTGACACCACCGTCTCATCACCATGAGGCGGGATTGCAATTGATACAAGATAATACTTTGGGGTTCCTCCCATTGCGGCGATATCACTGACATTGACCGCTAGTGCTTTAAAGCCAATCTCAAAAGGTGTGGAAAAATCAAAGCGAAAATGAACATGCTCCACCATTGTATCAACACAAACGACCTCTTCACAATGTGAATGAGGTTGATAAACACTTGCATCATCACCGATGCCCATAATCAAAGAACGCTGATGTGTTTCTTTTGGTGTAATTCGGCGAATAAGATCAAATTCATCCATAAAAAGACAGCCCCTTCATGCAATCAAATGATTGAGTAGACACAATGTCAGACATAGTTAGTATTAGTGTAAGCCAATATGAGTTTCAGTTCCAATGGAAAATGATATAAAGAAAGCCTGGTATGAAAAAACCAGGCTGGGTTGAAGTGATCTATCTTTTCTTTTTACATAACATGTAGCCAAACACAAAGCCATTTAATATATCTTGGATACATATGAAAAGAAAAAGACATAAAAAAAAACGAAACTATACGTTTTCGTTTACAAGTCATAAAAATGGCGGTCCGGACGGGACTCGAACCCGCGACCTCCTGCGTGACAGGCAGGCATTCTAACCAACTGAACTACCGGACCAATTTGGTTGCGGGGGCAGGATTTGAACCTGCGACCTTCGGGTTATGAGCCCGACGAGCTACCGAACTGCTCCACCCCGCGACGATATAAATATAACAAGCTTGGCGGCGTCCTACTCTCACAGGGGGAGACCCCCAACTACCATCGGCGCTGAAGAGCTTAACTTCCGTGTTCGGTATGGGAACGGGTGTGACCTCTTCGCTATCGCCACCAAACCTGATGGAGAGAATGTTCTCTCAAAACTAGATAACAATGTTCAAACTTCACAATAGAATATAGGTTAAGTCCTCGATCTATTAGTATCTGTCAGCTCCACGTGTCACCACGCTTCCACCTCAGACCTATCAACCTGATCATCTTTCAGGGATCTTACTTCCTTGCGGAATGGGAAATCTCATCTTGAGGGGGGCTTCATGCTTAGATGCTTTCAGCACTTATCCCGTCCGCACATAGCTACCCAGCGATGCCCTTGGCAGAACAACTGGTACACCAGCGGTGCGTCCATCCCGGTCCTCTCGTACTAAGGACAGCTCCTCTCAAATTTCCTGCGCCCGCGACGGATAGGGACCGAACTGTCTCACGACGTTCTGAACCCAGCTCGCGTACCGCTTTAATGGGCGAACAGCCCAACCCTTGGGACCGACTACAGCCCCAGGATGCGATGAGCCGACATCGAGGTGCCAAACCTCCCCGTCGATGTGGACTCTTGGGGGAGATAAGCCTGTTATCCCCGGGGTAGCTTTTATCCGTTGAGCGATGGCCCTTCCATGCGGAACCACCGGATCACTAAGCCCGACTTTCGTCCCTGCTCGACTTGTAGGTCTCGCAGTCAAGCTCCCTTGTGCCTTTACACTCTGCGAATGATTTCCAACCATTCTGAGGGAACCTTTGGGCGCCTCCGTTACATTTTAGGAGGCGACCGCCCCAGTCAAACTGCCCACCTGACACTGTCTCCCTGCCCGATAAGGGCAGCGGGTTAGAAGGTCAATACAGCCAGGGTAGTATCCCACCGATGCCTCCACCGAAGCTAGCGCTCCGGTTTCCAAGGCTCCTACCTATCCTGTACAAGCTGTACCAACATTCAATATCAGGCTGCAGTAAAGCTCCACGGGGTCTTTCCGTCCTGTCGCGGGTAACCTGCATCTTCACAGGTACTATAATTTCACCGAGTCTCTCGTTGAGACAGTGCCCAGATCGTTGCGCCTTTCGTGCGGGTCGGAACTTACCCGACAAGGAATTTCGCTACCTTAGGACCGTTATAGTTACGGCCGCCGTTTACTGGGGCTTCAATTCGCACCTTCGCTTACGCTAAGCGCTCCTCTTAACCTTCCAGCACCGGGCAGGCGTCAGCCCCTATACTTCGCCTTACGGCTTCGCAGAGACCTGTGTTTTTGCTAAACAGTCGCCTGGGCCTATTCACTGCGGCTTCTCGGGGCTTTAACACCCTAAGAAGCACCCCTTCTCCCGAAGTTACGGGGTCATTTTGCCGAGTTCCTTAACGAGAGTTCTCTCGATCACCTTAGGATTCTCTCCTCGCCTACCTGTGTCGGTTTGCGGTACGGGCACCTCTCACCTCGCTAGAGGCTTTTCTTGGCAGTGTGGAATCAGGAACTTCGCTACTAAATTTCGCTCGCCATCACAGCTCAGCCTTCACGGGAAACGGATTTGCCTATTTCCCAGCCTAACTGCTTGGACGCGGATATCCAATACCGCGCTTACCCTATCCTCCTGCGTCCCCCCATTGCTCAAATGGTGAGGAGGTGGTACAGGAATATCAACCTGTTGTCCATCGCCTACGCCTTTCGGCCTCGGCTTAGGTCCCGACTAACCCTGAGCGGACGAGCCTTCCTCAGGAAACCTTAGGCATTCGGTGGACGGGATTCTCACCCGTCTTTCGCTACTCATACCGGCATTCTCACTTCTAAGCGCTCCACCAGTCCTTCCGGTCTGACTTCACAGCACTTAGAACGCTCTCCTACCACTGTTCGTTAGAACAGTCCGCAGCTTCGGTGATACGTTTAGCCCCGGTACATTTTCGGCGCAGAGTCACTCGACCAGTGAGCTATTACGCACTCTTTAAATGGTGGCTGCTTCTAAGCCAACATCCTGGTTGTCTAAGCAACTCCACATCCTTTTCCACTTAACGTATACTTTGGGACCTTAGCTGGCGGTCTGGGCTGTTTCCCTTTCGACTACGGATCTTATCACTCGCAGTCTGACTCCCAAGGATAAGTCATCGGCATTCGGAGTTTGACTGAATTCGGTAACCCGGTAGGGGCCCCTAGTCCAATCAGTGCTCTACCTCCGAGACTCTTACCTTGAGGCTAGCCCTAAAGCTATTTCGGAGAGAACCAGCTATCTCCAGGTTCGATTGGCATTTCACCCCTACCCACACCTCATCCCCGCACTTTTCAACGTGCGTGGGTTCGGGCCTCCATTCAGTGTTACCTGAACTTCACCCTGGACATGGGTAGATCACCTGGTTTCGGGTCTACGACCACGTACTCATGCGCCCTATTCAGACTCGCTTTCGCTGCGGCTCCGCATCTTCTGCTTAACCTTGCACGGGATCGTAACTCGCCGGTTCATTCTACAAAAGGCACGCCATCACCCTTTAACGGGCTCTGACTACTTGTAGGCACACGGTTTCAGGATCTATTTCACTCCCCTTCCGGGGTGCTTTTCACCTTTCCCTCACGGTACTGGTTCACTATCGGTCACTAGGGAGTATTTAGCCTTGGGAGATGGTCCTCCCGGATTCCGACGGAATTTCACGTGTTCCGCCGTACTCAGGATCCACTCTGGAGAGAACAACATTTCAGTTACAGGGCTGTTACCTTCTTTGGCGGGCCTTTCCAGACCTCTTCGCTTATATCGTTCCTTTGTAACTCCGTATAGAGTGTCCTACAACCCCAAGAGGCAAGCCTCTTGGTTTGGGCTGTTCCCGTTTCGCTCGCCGCTACTCAGGGAATCGCATTTGCTTTCTCTTCCTCCGGGTACTTAGATGTTTCAGTTCCCCGGGTATGCCTTCTCATACTCTATGTATTCAAGTATGGATACTACTCCATTACGAGCAGTGGGTTTCCCCATTCGGAAATCTCCGGATCAAAGCTTGCTTACAGCTCCCCGAAGCATATCGGTGTTCGTCCCGTCCTTCATCGGCTCCTAGTGCCAAGGCATCCACCGTGCGCCCTTTCTAACTTAACCATTTCTTACTTTAGAAAGAATCACTATGTGTGATGAACTTTGCATTGCATTCAATGTGAATGTATTACTTATTGTTATCTAGTTTTCAAAGAACAATCCTGTCTCGCTAGAGACATGTTTTGAAGGAATGATCCTTCAAAACTAAACAAGACCAAAACGCACGCTGCTCCATATATCCTTAGAAAGGAGGTGATCCAGCCGCACCTTCCGATACGGCTACCTTGTTACGACTTCACCCCAATCATCTGTCCCACCTTCGGCGGCTGGCTCCATAAAGGTTACCTCACCGACTTCGGGTGTTACAAACTCTCGTGGTGTGACGGGCGGTGTGTACAAGGCCCGGGAACGTATTCACCGCGGCATGCTGATCCGCGATTACTAGCGATTCCAGCTTCACGCAGTCGAGTTGCAGACTGCGATCCGAACTGAGAACAGATTTATGGGATTGGCTAAACCTTGCGGTCTCGCAGCCCTTTGTTCTGTCCATTGTAGCACGTGTGTAGCCCAGGTCATAAGGGGCATGATGATTTGACGTCATCCCCACCTTCCTCCGGTTTGTCACCGGCAGTCACCTTAGAGTGCCCAACTAAATGCTGGCAACTAAGATCAAGGGTTGCGCTCGTTGCGGGACTTAACCCAACATCTCACGACACGAGCTGACGACAACCATGCACCACCTGTCACTCTGTCCCCGAAGGGAAAGCCCTATCTCTAGGGTTGTCAGAGGATGTCAAGACCTGGTAAGGTTCTTCGCGTTGCTTCGAATTAAACCACATGCTCCACCGCTTGTGCGGGCCCCCGTCAATTCCTTTGAGTTTCAGTCTTGCGACCGTACTCCCCAGGCGGAGTGCTTAATGCGTTAGCTGCAGCACTAAGGGGCGGAAACCCCCTAACACTTAGCACTCATCGTTTACGGCGTGGACTACCAGGGTATCTAATCCTGTTCGCTCCCCACGCTTTCGCTCCTCAGCGTCAGTTACAGACCAGAGAGTCGCCTTCGCCACTGGTGTTCCTCCACATCTCTACGCATTTCACCGCTACACGTGGAATTCCACTCTCCTCTTCTGCACTCAAGTTTCCCAGTTTCCAATGACCCTCCCCGGTTGAGCCGGGGGCTTTCACATCAGACTTAAGAAACCGCCTGCGAGCCCTTTACGCCCAATAATTCCGGACAACGCTTGCCACCTACGTATTACCGCGGCTGCTGGCACGTAGTTAGCCGTGGCTTTCTGGTTAGGTACCGTCAAGGTGCGAGCAGTTACTCTCGCACTTGTTCTTCCCTAACAACAGAGCTTTACGATCCGAAAACCTTCATCACTCACGCGGCGTTGCTCCGTCAGACTTTCGTCCATTGCGGAAGATTCCCTACTGCTGCCTCCCGTAGGAGTCTGGGCCGTGTCTCAGTCCCAGTGTGGCCGATCACCCTCTCAGGTCGGCTACGCATCGTCGCCTTGGTGAGCCATTACCCCACCAACTAGCTAATGCGCCGCGGGTCCATCTGTAAGTGACAGCCGAAACCGTCTTTCATCCTTGAACCATGCGGTTCAAGGAACTATCCGGTATTAGCTCCGGTTTCCCGGAGTTATCCCAGTCTTACAGGCAGGTTACCCACGTGTTACTCACCCGTCCGCCGCTAACATCCGGGAGCAAGCTCCCTTCTGTTCGCTCGACTTGCATGTATTAGGCACGCCGCCAGCGTTCGTCCTGAGCCAGGATCAAACTCTCCGAGGTATGCAGGATGCATATCACACATGCGTTGCTACACGATGTAGCGAACTTAGCATGTGATCATTTCCTGCCTCGTCAGCGTTTGACTGACTACCTATGAAACATCATAGGATTTTTTTATAAAAACTCGAATTAACAGGTACGTTTTGTCTTGTTTAGTTTTCAAAGATCATATTTCAAAAAATGGAGCGGGTGATGAGAATCGAACTCACGACATCAGCTTGGAAGGCTGAGGTTTTACCACTAAACTACACCCGCGTGGTTTGTATTGGCGCGCCCGAGAGGAGTCGAACCCCTAACCTTTTGATCCGTAGTCAAACGCTCTATCCAATTGAGCTACGGGCGCTTAATCAGGCGACTTAATTATCTTAACATATCGTTTTTATCAAGTCAACATCTTTTTGAAATTTGTTTGTCGCATGTGTTTGAATGTCTTTGTTTCAAATACGTCATCAGCGACGAATAAAAATATACCATGGATCACATAAAAGGGTCAATACATTTTTCTAAAAAGTTTCATGTTTTTTAAGAAGTTGTTTTTTCTTAGATAAATAGAGATGCGATAGCCCTATTTTCTTCTCTTTCTTCATAATTCTAATGATTCTTAAATAAAATCTTTCTAAATCCAAAGGAGGACAAAACATGGTCACATAGAATTTTTATTTATTGGAAAATTCTTAAAATTTTCCAAGCATTTAAAGGGGGTAGGAGATGATGAAAAAGTTCGTCGCTTTTCAAATCATGATCGCTTTGGTGATAGGAGCTCTTATCGGCCATTTTTTTCCTGACTTCGGGATGGCCCTCAGGCCAATCGGAGATGGGTTCATCAGATTAATTAAAATGATCGTTGTTCCTATCGTTTTCTCTACCATTGTGATTGGTGCAGCTGGCAGTGGTGGTATGAAGAAAATGGGCAGCCTAGGATTAAAGACGATTATTTGGTTTGAGGTCATCACAACCATCGTTCTAGGAATTGGGCTATTGCTGGCCAATGTTCTAAAGCCTGGCGTTGGCCTCGACTTCTCTAAATTAGCTAAGAAAGATATTGGTGATTTAGATGGCTATACACAGAAAGTGGTCGACTTTAAACAAATGGTACTCGATATCATTCCAACGAATATCGTCGATGTCATGGCTCAAAATGATTTACTTGCTGTCATTTTCTTCGCCATATTATTTGGTGTAGCCGCAAGCGGCATCGGTAAGACATCCGCTCCTGTTCTCAACTTCTTTGAATCAGTCGCACAAATTATGTTTAAACTAACGCAGATGGTCATGGTGACAGCACCTATTGGAGTGCTTGCATTAATGGCTGCTTCCGTTGGTCAATATGGCATTGTGTTATTAATCCCAATGATGAAGCTTGTTGGGACTGTATTTTTAGGATTATTCATTATTCTCTTTGCTTTGTTCCCTCTAGTCGCACTGATCTTCCGTTTTAACTACTTCGAAGTTTTAAAAATGATTTGGGATTTGTTCTTGGTCGCCTTCTCTACTACAAGCACAGAAACTGTCCTTCCTCAGCTTATGTCGCGAATGGAGAAATACGGCTGTCCGAAAAGAATTGTCTCCTTTGTCATTCCATCTGGTCTTTCTCTCAATTGTGATGGATCCAGTTTATATTTATCAGTTTCCTGTGTGTTCCTTGCACAAGCGTTTGGTGTCGACATGAGTTTGTCACAGCAGCTTTTGATGATGCTCGTTCTTGTGTTAACGAGTAAAGGGATTGCAGCGGTGCCATCCGGTTCACTCGTCGTACTTTTGGCAACCGCCCATGCAGTAGGTCTTCCAGCAGAAGGCGTCGCCATTATCGCCGGTGTCGATCGAATTATGGATATGGCACGAACAGGTGTGAATGTTCCAGGTCATGCCGTTGCATGTATTGTCGTATCGAAATGGGAGAAAGTATTCCGCGAGTCTGCTTGGGAAGTTCCAAAAGCAGGTGAGGAAACAAAAGGGATGTAATGTTATATGAAGGAAAGGGATTCTCCCCTTTCCTTTTCTTATGATAAAAATGCTTGCTTTAAGACCGCTTTGCCTTGAGGTTGCAACTGTACTTCTGCATATGCGCCATTAATCAGCGTCATTTGCGGCGGGACATGCCCACAATCTATATCGTAAAAAATGGGGATTTGTAATTCCTTATGCAATTCTTCATATACATCCTGATACTGATACCCTTGCACAGGCACATCTACTGCACTTCGCCCAAACATAATACCTGAACAGTGATCAAACCATCCTGCTAGTTTTAATTGAACAAGTGATCTCTTCACGCTTGCAGCATTTAATTCGCAGTTTTCGAAGTACCAGAGAATTGGTTCGTCTTTTAAGAATGTTTTTTGAAAGGCTTTAACGTCTCCGAAAGGCGTCCCCGCTAAGTGGCGAATGACATCAATACAGCCGCCCATCAGTCTCCCCTTTACCATTTTTTCTTGTCGATCAACCGTATGCCATGCGGTCGGTTCTGTTAAATGAAAAACATGTTCAATCGGATTGTCGAACTGCCATTCCTTTTGATACATAGATGAAGAATATTGGTTGATGTCCATTTCCCCTTTTGTTGAAAGTACTTCTTCCCACATGACAGTCGTTTGATCAAGATTTTCTCCCCGAAGGTCTATTAGGTTCGGCCCATGCGCAGTAGCAATGCCTGTTTTTAATGTCAACGCGAGCAGGAGTGCACTCGTATCTGAATAACCAAGAATCCACTTTTTTTGCATTGATGAGAAATCAAGGTGCTCTAGCACTTCCATCAGGAGCTGCCCTCCCCATGGCGGGATGATGTGATCAATCTCATCACATGTCATCATGTACTGAAGCTCCTTTGCTCGTTCTACCGCATGTGCAGATTTCGCCTTTTCCTGCTTCCAGACCGTCTCTCCACACATGACATCATATCCTCTTTTTTCCATTCGTTCGCATGAAAGCCGAAACATGTCATGCAAAGATGGCTGTACACCTGAGGACGGTGCTGTGACGCCAATCGTTTGTCCTTTTTGTAATTGTGGAAATTGTATCATCCTATTTCCCTCCATCCTCTCTCAATCTCTCATTTATAAAGAAGATGCCCCTATTACAAGGGACATCTCCTTTTATTCCTTTTGACGCAGCACAGTATAGACACCTGCGAAGATACATAGAATGCCAATGAATGAGCGTAAACCCATTTCTTCTCCCAAAAGCAGCCAGCCAAGAATGGCACCTACGATCGGTTGAAAGAAAAAGAACAGCCCACCGCTTGAGGCATCCATTAATTGAAGCCCTCTATTCCATAAAAAGAATGCTAAAGCGGTTGAGATGATACCTAGATAAAGAATACCGCCCCAAATCTCCGGCCTTGCCATCTGTTCTACATCTAGATGAGGTAAACGAAATAATACAGGCGGTGTTAAAACAATGAATGCAATGATGATCGCATATGTGGTTGTCACCACCTGAGGGTACTTTCCTGGAACACGTTTGAGCAAAACAGACATCAGCGCCCATGTTAAAGCAGCGAAGACCAATGAAAGACCACCGACAAATTCATCTGTCTGTACTGCCACTGGTCCAATCATGAGCCATACACCTGCTGTAGCAAGCAGGATGGATGCGCACTTTCGAACAGTCATCGCTTCTTTTAATAGAAAGAAAGCAAACAGCACCATAAACGCAGGAGTTGCAGATGTAATAACAGCCCCCATTTGTGCAGAGGTATACATCGTCCCAATTTCTTGGGTCACGATTGAAAGGAAATTTCCGATCAGCCCAATCAACACCATAAGCGGGATATCTTTTTTATCTAATTGAAAGGAATAGCCCAAGCGCCAAATGGTAAACACCAAAACGATTCCTGCTATAGCATATCTCATCCAGACGAGCTCAAGTGGCGGGACAACCGCTACTGTTACTTTGACAACAACATACATGCCGCCCCAAATACTTGCTGCGATTGCTAGGTAAAGGGCGCCTATATATTTTTCATTCATCATTTTCCCTCCGTTATTGGATATTTTGAGTAACATATCCACAAACGGAGATCACTCTCCGTTATGGACGGAGGGCATTTGGAACATCATGTTCAAACAAAGGTTTCCACAGCATTGTCGTCACTCCAATTATTTTTATTTTCTGATACTTTATAACAAATTCTGGTTGACTTCAATCCTTTTTGTACCTTTTTTCTTCATATAATAGAAGATAATCGGCTATTGACATGCTGAATTCGTTTTCATATAGTAATTAAAACTATAGGTCGTCATGCAGAAAAGGAGTAGAGGTCGTTGGATATTGAAGCTAGAAAACCTATTCCCCGCACGGAACATGAACCATTTCTCGAGGGAATAAAAGATTGTGTGCCAACCCTGCTTGGTTATATGAGTATCGGGTTTGCCTTTGGAATTGTTGGAATTAGTGCACAGTTGAGCTTATGGGACATTGCACTTCTAGCAATCTTTATTTATGCAGGTGCTTCACAGTTTATTATCTGTGCACTGCTTGTCACGGGAAGTCCCCTTTCCGCTATTATTCTCACTACATTTATTGTGAATCTGCGTCATTTATTACTCAGTCTGACGCTGGCCCCTCATTTTACACGCTACTCTTTAAAACAAAATATCGGATTCGGTCTATTGCTGACTGATGAATCCTTTGGCGTAGCCATGAATAAATTAGCTCAGCATGGAAAGCTAAATAACCGGTGGATGCACGGGCTGAACATAACAGCTTATTTGTGCTGGATTGCTGCCTGTGTACTTGGCGGCATTTTTGGACATTGGATTTCAAATCCTGAAGCACTTGGTCTTGATTTTGCCCTTTCCGCTATGTTTGCTGCACTGCTGGTTCTTTCTTTACAAACTGTGCCTAAAAGTAAGTTAACCCATCGTCTGTCACTTGTTTTGTATATGGTCGTTGCGATGTTTGTCCTGCTTCACTTTGTTCCCTCACACGTGGCTGTGCTGTTAGCCACCATGATTGTCGCAACCATTGGGGTGGTGACAGATAAATGATTAGTAGTTTTATGATGTGGCTCATTCTCGGCTGTATGGTTGTCACCGTGATTCCAAGGGTCGTTCCCTTTATATTTGTTCGAAGTATCGAGCTGCCTGAAGTGGTGCTTAAGTGGTTATCGTTTATTCCCATTTGTATCTTTACGGCTTTGATTGCAGAGCATTTGTTCATTCATACCACAACGGGCGTCACCATTCACTGGATGTACCTTGCTGTCTTGGTTCCGACTGTCGTGATCGCTGTTTGGACAAAGAGCTTGTCACTTACTGTTCTTGTAGGCGTCATGCTGATGGGAACTGCCAGATGGTTTTTCTAAAAGAAAAAGCTTAACCGTATGTGGTTAAGCTTTGTTTCATTTTACGATTCCGTATACAAATCCATCGTAACCCTTTTCACCAACAGTTTGAATGGCTGTAGCCTCTATTCTTGACTCTTGTTTGAGTAAATTGAAAAGTTCACGAGTTCCTTGCACTCGTTCATCCTCATCAGAGTCATGAAGGACTGCTCCATTTCTCACGACATTGTCTGCAATAATGACTGTTCCCTTTTTCGAAAAATGTAACGCCCACTTTAGATATTTCGGATTGTTCGGTTTATCTGCATCAATGAAAATCAAATCGAATGGAAGCACATCCCTCTCTTTTAACTGAGGTAGCGTATCCAATGCCTTTCCTTGCAAAATGCTTACCCGTTCCGATAAGCCCGCTCTGCTGATGTTTTGCTGCGCGATCTGTACATGATGGCTGACAGCCTCTAATGTGATGAGTTCTCCATCCTCTTCAAGAGCACGCGCCAACCAAATGGTACTATATCCACCGAGTGTCCCGATCTCTAAAATACGCTTTGCATTCTTGGTTTTTGCTAATAAATAAAGCATTTTCCCTTGAGCTGGTGACACATCAATTTCTGGCAGACCTGCTTGCTTATTATGAGTAAGAGCTTGCTCCAAAACATCATCTTTAGGAATCAACTTGTCTGTGACATACTCGTCAACTTTCTCCCACACTTGCTTCATCTCATCCATCTCCCTTGATCATGTCTTCTGTTATAAGTCTACATGATGATAGTGAGCGCGTATAATCAATTCTTTTCACACATCTATTCATTTTATTGATGAAAGACATGTCATGATGGAGACATGAAGCTGTGTCATGTTTTCGAATTTACTCGTTCAGGTGATTTTTCAAATCCCCTTTTTTATCTTGAAGCTTTCCTTTGGCTTGATCCTTTTTCCCTTCTGACTTCAGTTTTTGATGATCTGTTGCTTCGCCAAGCTTCTCTTTCAATTGACCTTTGGCTTGATTTGTTTTTCCTTTTGCTTTATCCATATGTCCTTTTTCTTCACTCATTTGTTCCACCTCCACATTTGATACTATTCATTTAGCCTTTTTGACAAATACAAAACATCTGAATGTGCGATCCCATGAAACTACAGCAACAAGAAAATCCAGCCAAGGTCGGCTGGATTAAAAAATAATGATCTATAAGATAGACTTAAAAGCTTTAACCTGTTTTACTCTGATCGTACTCGACCAGATCACCTAGAATTTCATCAATTTGATTCATCAATTCAGCTTCAATTTTCACCTCAGATGCTAAAGCATTCTCCCTCACCTGTTCTGGACTAGAAGCACCGATAATTGCTGCAGAAACGTTCTGATTTTGCAGTACCCATGCTATCGCAAGCTGAGCGAGAGTAAGATCAACCTCTTGTGCGACAAGCTTAAGCTTTTGGATCGCCTCTAAGGTGTTATTATTCATCCAGCGTTGAGCAAGGTTTTTAAAAAAAGGTTTTCCAGCAGTTGAGTTAGCACGTGAATTAGTCGGAAGTGATTTTCCAGGGAGGTACTTTCCAGTAAGGATTCCCTGGGCCAAAGGCGACCATACGACCTGCCCAAGTCCTTCACGCTGGCAGGTCGGTATTACATCACTTTCAATGATTCTCCATAACATGGAGTATTGAGGTTGGCTGGCGATTAGAGGAACATTTAGCTCTCGGGCAAGCACTGCCCCTCGAGTAATTTGTTCTGCTGTCCACTCACTTACACCAATATAGTTCACTTTTCCCTGTCTTACTAGATCAGCAAAAGCTAGCATCGTTTCTTCCAGAGGCGTAGTTGGATCAAACCTGTGTGCATAGTAAATATCAATATAATCCGTTTGTAAACGTCGCAAAGAGGCATGACAGTTTTCCATGATATGCTTGCGTGATAATCCTCTATCGTTTTTCCCAGTACCGGTTGGATGACATACTTTTGTACAAAGTTCAATGCTTTCACGCCGGATCCCTTTTAAAGACCTGCCTAGTATCTCTTCAGCCTTGGTGTCTGAATAAACATCAGCAGTATCAAACGTCGTAATACCAACATCAAGAGCAGCTTTCACACAATCATGGGCAGTTTCTTCATTTATCTTACCACCATGATTAATCCAATTGCCGTATGCAAGTTTACTAATTGTTAATCCACTATTTCCAAGTTTACTATACTTCATAACAATGTCCCCCTTTTGAAAGAATACTTTCATTATAAAAAGAGGCCGTTAATATGTATAATATATATATTTGGATAGATATATATATATTTTATATAATTAAAATAGTTCCATTAAAAAGCGCAAGACTGTTTAATAACAATCCTTCTTCATCATTTTACACAATAAGCAAGTATGAAATTTACTGGGGGCTTAAAGATGGATCTGAGACAAATACGGTATTTTATAATGGTTGCTGAAGAACTAAATTTTAGCCGAGCAGCTGAACGTCTTAAAATGGCACAGCCTCCATTAAGTCAAGAAATTCGCAAATTAGAAGAACAGTTAGGTGTTACGCTTTTTCATAGAACGAGAAGACAGGTTGAACTTTCAGATTCGGGGAGAGTATTTTTAGAAGAAGCCCGCCGTACGCTCCTTCAAGTAGATAGAACGATTAAAGCAACACAACTTGCAGATGACGGAAAAATAGGGCATTTAACGATCGGTTTCGTTGATTCTACTGATATTGTGATTGATATTATTAAAAGGTTTCGAGAAAGTTTCCCTAACATTCATCTTGTCTTATGCGAAATGGCTACAGAACAGCAGTTAAAAGCACTACATAAGAAAGAAATTCAAATAGGATTTATTCGTTCTAACCAAAATAATAAGATACTCACCTCAGAAATCTGTTGTGAGGAATCATTAAGCTTGGTTTTGCCAGAAAACCATCCTTTAGCTTCATTTCCCAAAGTTCCAATTCATTTATTAGCCAATGAACCATTTATTATGTTTCCGCGTCATCTAGGTGCTGCATTTTACGATTTAATTATCAGTTACTTTTGGGAAAATAACATAAGTTTAAACGTAGTTCAGGAAGCTATTCAAATGCATACGATTGTAAATTTAGTTGCTGCAGGAATGGGAATCTCTGTCGTTCCATCCTCAGTAGAAAGCGTAAAACGCTCAGGGGTTGTTTATAGAAAAATCCAAGAAACGACACCAAGAGTAAATTTATATGTTTCATGGAGACATGATGAAACGTCAACCGTCGCTGAGCACTTTTTAACAGTTGTGAGAGAAGCTTATTTAACTTCTCAGTCTAAATCATGAGAATCCAGCCAGAGCCTGCTGGATTAAAAAATAATGTTTTATAAGACAGGCTTAAAAGCTTTCACCTGCTATGTACACGTTTCAGGTATGATAGACATAACGAAAAGAAGGGTTGTGTTCTATGATTATCACTGAAAACATATTTACTGTTCGTGACTTGACCTATCGTATTCGGTCTGCTGCAATTGGCGATGCCAAGCAGTTATCAGCGCTCAGGCTGAAAATTGATGGTGAAACAGAATATTTGGACCGTGAACCAGGCGAAGCCTTTCTTCATGAAAAAGATTTCGAGGTGTTGATTCAAGAGGATACCAAACAAAGCAGGCATTTATTTTTGGTCGCTGATATTGAAGGAGACATTGTTGGTTTCTCAAGATGTGAGGGACATTCACTCAAACGCTTTGCTCACAAAGTGACTTTTGGCGTCGCCATTCAAAAGGATGTTTGGGGCTATCACATTGGCAAAGAGCTTTTAGCCGCTTCTATTGACTGGGCAGATCAGCAAGGCATTCAGAAGATGTCACTTGAAGTGCTGGAAACGAACAAAAAAGCCATTCGCTTATATGAGCACCATGGCTTTCTGATTGAAGGGGTATTAAAAAATGATAAACGTCTGGCAGATGGACTTTATTACAATACTGTTGTGATGGGCAGGCAGCGGCCAAGCTTCTGACGCCTTACATGACATAGCCCCATACCATTGAAACCGCACTGTAAATTAGAAGCAGCCCCATGACATACTGGAACGGTCTTTCGTAAGCAGTCAAAAACCGCTTATACAAAGAGCCAAATAGGCTCCAGCTGAATGTACCGAGAAAACCAATAAGTGCGAGAATCAGCGTCCATATGACATACTGCATATTAGATTGTCCATACGGCAAAACAAATGTTGAAATCACGGTCAATCCATACAAAATCGCTTTTGGGTTGATAAATTGCAGCATCATACCAGGGACAAAATGATTGTAACGATCAAGTGTTTCGTCATCCCCGCCTTTACTTTTCATGATTTTGACCGCTAAATAAATCATGTATGCAGCTCCGATGAACGCCATGACCCAGCCTATTTTCGGCATCACTTGATAGAGAATGATATTAAAAAAGCAACTCAAACACAAAATAACGAGAAATCCGATACCCACACCTAAACAAAAACGAAATGTTTGCTTAATCCCATATTTATTCGTAAAGACCATGGCCATGATATTGTTTGGCCCTGGGGTAAAGCTACTTACAAAAGCATAGATCAACATAGAAAGAATCAAAGTTGCCGCCTCCCTTGTACGTTATTAAGACTTTAATTACTTTATTGCGCATGTTACGCTTTATTGTAACGTTTGGTCTTTATAAAGTAAATAGAGAAAGGAGTTTTTTTCATGGAAGATGTACAATCGATTATTTCTAAAAATGTGAGGCTTCTTAGAGACCAAAAGAAATTAAGCCTCGAAAAGATGGCAGAATTAACTGGTGTCAGCAAAACCATGATTGGACAAATTGAAAGAGGAGAATCAACCCCTACCATCACGACTTTGTGGAAAATCGCGAACGGATTAAAGGTATCTTTTAGTGAGCTCATTCATGCACCACAGCCTGAAATCAAAGTAGTACGCCATGAGGATGCACAGATTTTAACGGAAGATGACGGGAGATATCGCGTATATACGACTTTTCCTTTTGATGATCGAGGGAAATTTGAAGTGTACCGAGTAGAAATTGATCCTGGCGGGTCGCTACATGCAAATGAACACATTGGCGGGACAGAGGAATTGATTACCGTTTTTGAGGGATCGCTTGATATCTCCATTGGAGATGAACAGTATCGCTTAAAAACAGGCGACTCCATTCGTTTTAAAGCAGACCGTACTCATACATATAAACAAATTGGAGAACAAATGGTCAGGCTGCAAATGATCCTTTATTATCCGCAATAAAAAAGCTGACAGGCTTGTCCACCTGTCAGCTTTTCGTTTATTTAATTAAATCCCGGATCACGTACAACCGTTCCAGTAAATGTGACTCTGTATTTGCCTAATCCTAATTCTTCAATAGACGATTGTTTTAAAATACCGACCCAGCCATCCTTTGCATATGTAATACTTGATGGGATGTTTGATGTCGTATACGTTCTTGTTTCTGAGACAGTTCGACTTGCCTGAACCGTTATTTCACTTTTTGTTTGTTCCTTTGCTTCCACTGGAGCAGTTGTGACCCCAGCACCCGTTAAGACAATTGCTCCAACCAAAACAGAAGACATGACCTTTTTCATAAAAAAATCCCTCCCTTTTTTTGTTGAACATATTAACCATACCATAATTTAGTCCTTTTATAAGTTATTTTTTCATTTTTTTGAAAATTATGATATGATTGTCTTATGTTGGATAGAGAGTGTTCTATACTTCTATGCTTTTTTCCTCATCTCATTCCGTCAAACAATTGTGAACGGAGGTGATTTCATGAAAAAATGGCTCATCTGTTTTCAACTTGTTTTCCTCTTCACCTTGACGACCACACCACTTGCTTCTGCTGCTTCATGCCCTACAGTGAAACCATGTGTTATTGATCCTTAAGCATCAAAAAGGTCGATCAAGCCTATTCACTTGATCGACCTTTTTCGTTATGCTTGCTCTGCTTCCCAGCGGGCAATCTCTTCTCTAACTTTAGGAGCGACTTCTTTACCAAATAACTCAATGGCTTTTAATACTTGATCATGCGGCATTGAACCAACCGGTACATGAAGCATAAAACGAGTAATTCCCACATTTTTTCTAAGGTGAATCACTTTCTCTGCCACTGCATCTGGATCTCCTACATACAGCGCGCCTTCTAACGTTCTCGCTGCATCAAATGTAGAACGAGTATATGGCCCCCAGCCTCGCTCTCTTGCTAATGTGTTCATCACATGCTGTGTGGAAGGGAAGAATTGATCTGCTGCAAGATCTGTTTCTTCCGCAACAAATCCATGCGAATGTGATGCCACGGTTAATTTCTCAGGATCATGTCCAGCGTGCGCTGCCGCTTGCTTGTAAAGCTGTACAAGTGGCGCGAACTGTCTAGGACTTCCGCCGATGATGGCAAGCACTAAAGGCAGTCCCAATAATCCAGCGCGTACGACAGATTCACGGTTTCCTCCACTGCCGATCCAAATTGGAAGTGGATCTTGAACAGGTCTTGGATATACGCCGACATCTTGAATAGCTGGGCGATGCTTTCCGCTCCATGTGACACGCTCGGACTGCTGTAATTTGAGCAGTAAATCAAGCTTTTCTTCAAATAATTCTTCATAATCATCCAAGTCATAGCCAAACAGCGGGAATGATTCAATAAATGAACCACGACCTGCCATGATCTCTGCACGCCCATTTGATAGTCCATCTAATGTGGCAAAATCCTGAAAGACACGAACAGGATCTGCTGATGAAAGGACTGTCACTGCACTTGTCAGACGGATATTCTTTGTCTGTGTTGCCGCAGCCGCTAAGACGACAGCGGGATTCGATGCAGCAAAATCTTGTCGATGATGCTCACCTACTCCAAATACATCAAGACCAACTTGGTCTGCTAAAATAATTTCTTCGACTACTTCTCGAATACGCTGTGCGTGACTGACTGTTTTTCCTGTTTGAAAATCAGGTGTTGTTTCTACAAATGTACTAATTCCTAGTTCCATGAGTGGAACCCCCTATCTTATAAGTATGTTACGAATTCAGAGACTGGTTTTCTGTAGCCTCTCGCTTGTCTGCTCTCTACTTTTTCTTTTCCGAGTGTGATCATTAACACAGGAACCAAATCCGACTCGATGTTTAACACCTTTTTCATGACATCAGGGTCAAAACCGATCATTGGACACGTATCCCAGCCCTTATTTTTAGCGGCGAGCATAAATAGCATCGCAGATAATGATGCATTGCGAATTGCCTCTTCTTTCTGAAAATCCGCTCCTCGCTTTTCATAAAAGCTCATCGTCTCTCTGACCATTTCTTCGTATTGCTGCTTATTTAAAATGCCAAGCATCTTCAAACCTTCATAGATGTTCCCCGCTTGCTGATAAGCCTTTGGATCTCCCAGTACAATAATTGCTGCTGAGGCGGAATGCACTTTATATTGTCCAAAAGCGGCTTCTCTTACTTGTTCTTTAAGACCTTCTGTTTGGACGACAACATATCGTGTGTGCTGTAAGTTAAAAGCAGATGGTGCCATTTTGACTTCTTCAAATATACTGTTAAGCTCTTCTCTCGAAATCGAGATATTTGGCAAAAAATTTGATGCGGATCTTCTCTCACGTACCAATGTATCAAAGCTGAGTGTCATCTTGTTTCCCCTTTTCATGAAGTTGTTTCGCCCCTAATCCGACTTTTTTTAGTAATTCAATGAGCTGTTCTTTTTCTTCTTTTTCTATAAAGGATAGGTTTTGTGAAATGACATCTGTGTGTTTAGGAAAAATATCGTCAAACAATTGCTTCCCTTTTTCAGTCAACAAAACATGAAATACACGTTTATCAGAGGGCGCACATTGCCTTATCACGAGTCCTTGTTTTTCTAGTTTGTTCACGACATAAGTCATGCTTCCACTTGGGATTGACAGGATGTCGCTGATTTTTTGGACGGGATGCGGTCCCTTACTATAGAGCAATTCAAGGATCTGAAAGTTTTCAAATCCGATATCATAACGTTCTATGTCTTTTTGGATATTTGTAAAAAGAGCTTGATAGGCTTTCATCCACACACGGAATAGCCTTAAGTCTAATTCATGTTCATGCTGCACCATGGCAACTTCTCCTTTTTCAATAAATCCTAAAACTAGGATAAATTTATCCTAACACTAGGATATTTTATTGTCAACGAGTTTGTTTCATAAAAAAAAAGACCACCTCTAGTCAGTGATCCTCTTGTTTTAAGATAAAATGCATTTCAGCTATTTGCTTATATTGTCGTACTTCATTCAATGAAAACTTGGCTTCCATATCCGCCGGGGAAAACAGAGGAATGCCTCTCCCAATCATGACAGGTACGATTTGAAGGTAAAGCTCATCAACCAATCCTGCTTTTATGAAAGATTGCAGTAGTTCCCCGCCGCCGACAATCCAGATATGATGACCTGTTTCATTTTTAAGTTTTTTCACAAATGATAAGATATCTTCGCGAATGATTTGAGTTCCTTTCAGACTGTCTTGTAAAGTACGTGACATGATATAACAAGTCTTTCCTTCATAAGGAAACTCATCTGGTGACAGCTGAAGAACCTGTTCATATGTATTGCGTCCCATGATCAGCGTATCAACTGACGCATAAAAGTCATCATAGTTCGTATCTTCTTCGCCCTCTGTCCCTATTAACCAATCGAGCCGGTGATCCTCTCTCGCTAAATAGCCATCGATACTCATTGCCCCATAAAAAAGCAGTTTCCTTTTCTGACTCAACCTCATCACTCCTCACCCTATATAAGAACATATATTCTATCTTGATTGTATCAGAAAGGAAAGATAAAGGATATATGGTTTTCCACCTTTTACGATTCGTGCTCCACTTTGACGAGAAGCTCATATAATTTGTGCGCTAGCTTTCCGGCATCAATTGACATGTCTTTATGAATCCATTCTTCAAGTACGCCAACAACACCAGACACGACAAAAGAAGCCTCAATTTGTTCTTTCTCTGTAATGGGCCGCTCTACAAGCCGCCACTCTTTCATGATTTTTTCTTTAAAAAACGCTTTGAATTGATTGGTCGTGGGACCATTTGGTTTTACAAATAACGTCAACATAGATTGATTCTCTTTCAAGTACTCTGTGGTTTTGTTTAAAAAGGAAAGCATTTCAAGAGGGTCCTGACTCGGAAAGGTTTCGTCATATAACCCGCCAAGCTGATCGAATAGTTCTTTCTCCAGCTGTTCGTATAAATCAAACACATCTTGATAATGCAAGTAAAAGGTTCCCCTGCCTAAATCTGCTTTCCTTGAGAGCTCTGATACCGTTATTTGCTGCACTTCTTTTTCTTGTAATAGCTCAAGAAAGCTTTCCCGAATGGCTCTTTTTGTTTTGATTGTTCGTCTATCCTGCATGAGGTCCCCTCCGTTTTTGAACAATCAGGCACACGCTGTCTATTTATGAACAGGTTATCATTCATTGCCGATGTTCGTATCGTTTACTTCTTATTATAATCAACACATGTTCAATAATCTATATCTGTTCAAAAAAGGAGGGCCAGCACATGGTTCATTTCAGACTTGCTAGAGAGGACGAACTGCCACAAGTGGCAGATCTGTTAGAAGATTCGTTTCGGGATTATTCATTTTTTGATTTATTATGTGAAAAGGTATCAAAGCGTTCTGCTTTCGCTCGCGAGCTGCATTTGGTCAACACAAAGGTATATTTCCAGCATCAAATCTGTTTAGTCGGAGTTGAGAACGGTCATATTGTGTCTGCCGCCCTGTTAAAGCATCCACGTTTTCCTGAGCCAGGTTTCATGGATTATGTGTTGTCAGGCGGATTAAAGCTCCTCTTCACTGGCGGTATATCGGCCATTCAGCATGTGTTCCATATATTAAAAGAAGCTAAAAAAGCGTGTTCTTCCTTAAACAAGCCTTTTTGGTATTTAGAAGCACTTGTCGTCGCAAAAAATCACCAAGGAAAAAAACTTGGAAGCCGGATGTTAAAGCAATGTCTTTTTCCCTTTATCGCCCGGCAAGGCGGGGGACTGTTCACACTGATTACACACAATGAAGCGAACCGTCATTTCTATCGAAAAAATGGATGGGTAGAGTTTGATGAAAGGGTATTGCGCGGAAAAGAAATGTCCTTACAAAGCTGGAGTTATAAAACCGTGATTCAATAAGGTATCCTCTTCAGAGAATGATATAATAAAATCAGTTCAATCAATGATCATACTTGGAGGAGAGACTGATGATACGACGACTTGATCATATCGTGTTGACTGTACAACATATAGAGGACACCATTCACTTTTATACAAACGTATTAGGAATGAAGGAAGAAACCTTTGGAGAAGGCCATAAAGCGCTTCGTTTTGGTTTACAGAAGATCAACCTTCATGAAGCTGGTCATGAATGTGAGCGGGCAGCGGCTCATCCACTTCCAGGCTCTAGTGATTTGTGCTTTATTACTGATTTAGATATGGACAGTTTGCTGCTGCACCTTCGCAAGCAAGTGGTTCCTATTGAAGAGGGGCCCGTTAAGCGCACAGGTACATTAGGTCCGGTTGAATCTGTTTATATCCGTGATCCTGATCTGAATTTAATTGAAATATCTCGATATATAGAGGAGGGTGATCCGTCATGACCCGCTTATTTTTGAGACCGATTGAAGAACAGGATTATCCGGGGATTCAAAGAGGATGCCAGCATGCAGAAACACTTTACATGACGGGAACACGAAAAACGTTCACACTAGAAGAAATTCGTTCAGCCTATACCCGATTTTTACAAGATGACAGCAGACGAGATTTTGCCATTTGTCTTTTAGACACGCAAGAAATGATTGGGGATGCGGCGATTGTGGATATTGATCCAATCAATCATACGGCAAGCTTCCGCATTGCGCTTCATGGGCCAGAGCATTTCCAAAAAGGGTATGGCACTGAAGCGGTCCGAATGGTTCAAGCATTCGCCTTTGATACATTAGAACTCAATCGCCTTGAGCTCGAAGTCTTTTCCCACAATCCGAGAGCCTTCAGAAGCTATGAGAAAGCCGGATTTCAATATGAAGGAAAAAGGCGCCAAGCACTCTATTTCAACGGTGCCTACTCAGATGTGATCATCATGGGCATCCTTCGTGAAGAATACAATCAGATGAACAGTGGAGATGCGCCTGCTTAAGAAGGGACATCTTTTTTTAAAAATTGAATCGCTGTGACGATGATCAAACAAATCATGGAAGAGAGAACGATCGAGACGCTTGATATACTAAGCGCCATGCCTTCCCATCTGCCAATGAAGAAACTGGATATCAATAAAACCAATCCAAATAGAATGAAGCATACAGGGAGGATCAGCCCCGCATGACGGTTTCTATCTCTTTTCCCTGCCCACCATGAGAGACACAATACAACCATTGTAAAAATAGCAGTTTGCAGCCAAAACATGTTGTTTCAACTCACTTTCTCTTTTTATTTTATGACGATGGAGGTACTTTCAATGAACATTAGACCAATTGAACAAAAAGACAGTCCGTATATCGCAGCGATTATCCGTCAGTCACTAGAATCAGCGAATCTGGCGATTGAAGGAACAGCCTACACTGATCCCCACCTTGACCAGCTACATGAATACTATCAAACATTGACTCATGCAGCCTATTGGGTTGCTGAAGAGAATGGTGACATCGTGGGCGGCGTAGGCATTGCTCCATTTTCGAACGGCATATGTGAATTACAAAAGCTGTATTTGAGCCCAAAAGCACAAGGAAAAGGTGCTGGCAAAAAACTGATGGATACAGCACTTCACTACGCCTCTACATACTATGGAGCATGCTATTTAGAAACCCGCCAAGAATTAACTGCCGCGACTGGCCTTTATCAGCGATATGGCTTTTCTCTTCTTTCAGAGCCGATTGAAGGCTCTGAGCATTCTGCAATGGATGCTTGGTATCTCAAAACCTTCTCATGAGCTGTAAAACAATCGATAGGTTTTTGTCCGCTGAAAGCCTAGCTTTTCTGCTAATTTGATTGAAGTTAGATGTTGGACATCGCAATCCCAATGCGGTGTCCTTTTATTTTCATGACAACTCCTGATCATATGCTGACCCGCCAGCTGTGCTAAGCCTTTTCCCCGGCAGGCTTCCTCTGTCCAAATATCGATCTCCACACGATCTTCACTTGAAAAAATGGAGACACATTCACTCACGACGTCCTCACCATCTAAGATAGCGACTCCAATTCCTTTTGATAGAAAGCGCGCCGCTCTCCCCCAATAGGCTTCGTAATAGCTAGGCGTGAAAGCCTTGCTTGCCTTGATCACCTGTTCATTTGTCCGCTCTACTCTGTAGCCTGAATGAGACGCAGGAACATAAGAATGGACCTCCGAAAAAACGTACGCATGCCTCTCCATCTCATTCAAATGTGATCCAAGATATTTTTTCATCATCACATCTGTTAATTGATTTGCTGAAAATACGGTAAACCGGCCGTTTTGTCTTTTCTGCCTTTCGTAAACATCTACAATGAACGCCGAGCAGTGTGACAGCTCTTCTTCCCTCTTGCCTGCAACATAATAAATGCCGCATGCTGTTTCGAGAAAATAAATACGAGGGTGCAAGGTATCATCTACATAAAGATTCCCTTGTACGAAACCGTCCATGACCGCATCTACAAACACTGGATATGCCGGATCGATCTGACGAATTCCTTCTTTTATCGCTGCTGTCCTTTGCTTCTCCAAAAGATACATGGCGCCCCCCTTTTCCAAACATATTCTTTCCTTCCATTATATATAAGATATTCCGCTTATGCAGTGACTCTTTGCAACAAAAACTGTTATGCATCAAAATCAAAAAATGGCACAAGCATTGAATCGTCTGAAGCCGTAGTCATAAAAAAAGAGACCTCAATCAAGGTCTCTTTTCTATTATTATGCCGCAGGCTCTTCCGCCTTCCCCTTCCAAATAAGGGTTAACCCTAATCCGAGAAACAAGACAACACCTGCGAATAGAAATGGGAAGTGTATATTTTGATCGAATAAAATCCCGCCAAGAGCTGGGCCGAAAATCGTACCAAGGCTTGTGTAGGTAGAGTTCATCCCTGCGACAAATCCTTGCTGATTGCCAGCGATTTTTGATAAAAAGGTCGTTAAGGCTGGACGCAATAAATCAAACGCTAAGAAAATCACACAGGTGACAATGAGGACTACCATAAAGCCTGAGACGACAGTTGAAACAAAAGCGAGCACCGCTCCAACGATCAAGCAGAGCTGAATGACTCTTTTTTCCCCAAGGGTATTTACAAGTTTCCCAAACACCAGCACTTGGATGATAACAGCCACAATCGAGCTGACCGTAATAATCACTGCAATATCTTTTGGACCAAATCCAAACTTATGATTTGTAAAAAGACTAAAGACCGTTTCATACGCAGACAGTCCAAAAGCGAGAACAAACACAATAATAAAAGCGATGAGATAGCTTGGATGAATCGATTTTTTCAAATCTTTAAAGAAGGTCGATTCCTTCACTTGATCCATCTGCTTCGCTCGCTCTTCTTTTGTTAATGGTTCCTTCAGTAAAAGCATAGACGAAATGACGGCTATAAAGGCAATCCCTGCTGCAAAGAAGAATGGCAAACGGACGCCGTATTCTGCGATAAATCCGCCAATCCCAGGACCAATAATAAAGCCGGTACTAATGGCCGCTGACACATATCCCATTGCCTTTGATCTTTCTTGAACGGTCGTGATATCTGCGACATAAGCAGTGACAGCTGGCATAATAAATGCCGCACTAATACCGCCTAGTAGTCTTGCAAAATACAGCACATACACGTGTGTCCCAAGACCGAAAACGAGTTCTGATAACGCAAATAGAAACAGGCCTGACACAATCATAATCTTTCTTCCGTAGCGGTCTACCCATCTCCCTGCAATAGGTGATGCAATGAGCTGAGCCACAGCAAACGCCGCTACAAGGTATCCCATCGTACTCCCCGTTAGATGCATCACATTCATGAATAGCGGCATGACAGGAATGATGAGACCGATGCCTAAAAAGGCAATAAATATGTTACTTAATAAAATAACGAGAACAGCTTTTTGCTCACGAATCGGTTTTTGCATGATGTTTGTTTCCCCTTTATTGATTCAATTGTTACTCATGATGGTTGATTCCGTGAATAATCAATGAGATCGCTTGTTTTTGTAATTCTTTTTTCTCTTCGATTGGATCATTTTTATACAGCACATCTAATCCGTAAAAAACAGATAATAATATTTTCACTGTTGACTCCACATGCTGGATTGACCAGCTGCCGTCTTCGTTACCTTCAAGTATGATGTCTCTCATCACATCATCAAAGTCGGCATCAATTTTGTTCAGCCGTTCCATGACCTCGTCTGATGTAAAGGCACTTGCACAAAATTCCTCACTTGCTCTCATTAATGGATAATTAATGGCCATTTGACTGAGCAGTTCTGCAAATCCTGCGAGCTGATCAATGGCCTTATGCATCGTTTGTTTTTCCTGATGCCACGTCTCCATCATCAAAAGATGATCCTCTTCCATGATATGAAGGAACAAAAACTCTTTTCCTTTAAAATGGTGATAGAGATTGCCTTTACTCACTTCAGCCGCCTCTAGAATATCTCGCACAGAAGTTTCTGAGTACCCCTTTTTTGCAAATAAATCACGTGAAGCGGTGACGATTTTTCGCTTCGTCTTCTCGCTTTTTTCAGCCCCGCTTTGTATACTTGTCATCTTTCACAATCCCTTCCACCTTGCTTTTCTTCGTCAGGACAAACAAAAACCGACCAGTTGGTTTATTTTTTTATTATAAATGGATTTTTTTAAAAATACAATGAAAAAGTCATTGAATTTAAAAGGGGGAAACGATGTGAAAGCACACAACACGATCTTTTATGCCATCACAAAAAAGGACTTGTATGTGTTTTTCTTTTACGATCTTTTCATTGCTACTTCGGCCTACTATGTGTTCAAATTTAAGCCAACCACGTTTTATGAATGTGTGGGGGTTATGGGCAGTATTGTTTGTCCTTTTTTGATGAAAAAATGGCTAAACCGGTGATTTTCTTCTCATTCACATCTTCTTATTTAACATTTCTTAATATTTAAATTCACTTAACTATAATCATCACCTATAATGAAATAGAGGTGATGTCATTGGATGAGGAAATCATTCATTACGGTAAAAAAATCATTGAATACTCGAATGCTCTAGGCTCCATCTATGTAGAAGAGTATCAACGATTTTTAAAACATGAGTATGCAGATTTATCAGCCAAACAAGAGCTGACACTTGAATTATTACGAACAAAAACAAGAACCATCAACGAACTAGCTGATTACTTTTCGATTTCCGCAAGTGCCGCTAGCCAGCTTGTATCAAAGCTTGAACAACTTGGCTATGTCAAACGAGAAATTAATCCGCAGAACCGACGAGAAATCATTGTTGATTTTGCTCAAAAGGGTCATGACTTTCACAAGAATACAGAAGAAATTCAACTGCACCTCATTCAAAAATACTATGCAAAGCTTCCTAAAGACGATTTAAAAACATTATTATCTCTATACGAAAAAATCTATCAGATTGCGAAAGAAGCGCCTTGATCCGGTGTTTCTTCACCCAACATTTAAGTTAATTAAACTATTAAGGGGATGAAAGTATGAATAGCATTCTTTTACAAGATGGACGTCATATTGGTTTGTGTGAATACGGTGATCTACCTGGGTTTCCAGTATTCTTTTTTCACGGAACCCCTGGATCAAGAGTCATGTTTTTAGATGATGATCCCATTTCTAAGGAACTCGGTGTTCGTCTCATCTGTTTAGACAGACCGGGATTCGGTTTATCTACCCCTCAACCTGAACGCACGATTTTAGATTGGGCAAAAGATGTGCTAGAGGTAGCAGATCATCTCGGCATTCACCATTTTTCAGTGATGGGTGTATCTGGAGGCGGCGCATTCGCTGCTGCCTGTGCTTATCAATTGCCGAATCGAGTTGTTTCAGCCGCTCTGATTTCAAGTACAACGCCATTTCAGGACGGAAAGCCGCCTAAAAGTATGCTCAAAGAAAACAAATTGGCTTTTTTCCTCAGTCAGAAATTCCCTTGGCTATTGAAAGCAAGCTATCGTTCTCAAAAAAAAATGATTGAGAACAAACCAGAGAAATTTAAAAAGCTGGCCAAAAACGGGAACAAACATTTACATCCTTGGGATCGTCAATTCCTTCAAACCGATGAGCAGTTAGAGATGATGATGACACATTTACACGAAGCGACTCGTCAATCGGTGGATGAATGTATTCGTGAACCAAATTTGCTCTCGCGTCCATGGGCATTCGATATGAAAGATATTCAAATCCCTGTTGATGTATGGCATGGAAAGGAAGATTCGATGGCTCCGTTTGTCGAAATAGAAAAAATGGCGCCTCGCATTCCAAACGTCAAAACCAATTATATCGATGAAGCGGGACATTTTCTTACGGATGTAGACGATATTTGGCGAGATATTTTACTCTCTTTAAAAACACGTGCAAAAGAGCATCATCAAGAGCACGCATAAAAAAAGACCCGAAGCTTCGGGTCCCTTTCTAATACTTTTCATAAAATGTCTGCACTTTACTTGGATCTTTTGTCTTTGTTAGAGCGAGCATTAGCAGAATACGTGCTTTTTGTGGGTTCAATGAATCTGATGAGACAAAGTGTTGCTCATCATCCATTTTTTCATGGGTCACAATCCCATTGCCTGCACGGCTTGATCTCACGACGACTACATCTTTCTTCACGGCATCTGTTGCCCCTTTGATGGCTTCTGTTGACATCGTTCCATTGCCTGCTGCGGCAACGACTATCCCTTTCGCTCCTGCTTTTACTGCTGCATCATACATATATTTTTGATCATTTTGATAGCCGTATAAAATATCGACTTGTGGTAATTCTTTTATGTTTGATACATCAAATTCACTTTCTGATGTATGTTTTCTGGTCGGTTCGTTATAAAAGGAAACCACTTCACCAGTAACTTCTCCAATGTAGCCATGTTCAAGAGACTTGAAGGAATCGGTTGTGGTCGTGTTTGTCTTTGTAATAAATCGAGCGGACGCAATTCGGTCATTTAATGTGACCATGACACCTTTGCCTTTGGCTTCTTTTGTGGATGCAATTTTCACCGCATGATACAAGTTTAGCGGGCCATCCGCACTGATAGCAGATGCTGGACGCATTGAGCCAACGACTACAACTGGTTTATCACTTTTGACAACCAAATGTAAAAAGTAAGCGGTTTCTTCAAGAGTATCTGTTCCATGTGTGATGACAACCCCATCGACTTGGTCATCTTTTAAGAGTTTATTCACTCGTTTGGCTAATTTTAAAAGAAGAGCATCATCCACATTTTCACTGCCTACATTCGCCACCTGCTCACCGGTTACGTTTGCAATATCCTTTAGTTGAGGAACTGAGGCAATGACTTTATCGATACCTAGTGCACCAGATTTATATCCCGTCGTATCTGTATCACTGTCTGAGCTGCCGGCAATTGTCCCGCCAGTTGCTAAGACCTTAATATTAGATAAGGACTTATTCCCTGTTTCTACGGCTGTCGTTTTGTCCTTTGATTCATTAGATGCGATTTCGTTTTCGCTTTGCTTTTTCTCTTGGGTACTTGTATTGGCACAAGCTGCTGTCAACATTAATAAAACAGAAAGAAAGACAGCACCTAACCATTTTGTTACGTTCATTTGATCATCTCTTTTCTTAAATTGTGATGGATTCAAAGCTAGATCTCTTTCTATAGGGTTTACTTTATACCATTCCTTCATTCATCAGCATGAGGCGAAAGATACAGAACCAAATAAAGGTAAAAAGGGTATTATTACAATTGTTTATTTACATCTAAATACCTAACTTTACTTTCTAAAAAGGAGTATTGCGGGCGTTCAATCAAGAATAGTAAACGATACTACATCCTCAATTTATGATAAAAAATAGTAAATTTTACAAAAAAGGAGCCTATCTATTGAAAATGCTTCAATCATTTCACAAAATCCTAATCACACTATTCCTTAGTTCGATTTTACTCAGTCTGTTCGTATGCTTCTATCCACCGATTCAGGGTGAGCCTGCGTTCTTGGTATTTTACGTTCCTATCTTTTTTGTTTGTTATATCGTCTTTGCGGTTCCTTTGCAGTTGTTATTTTCTTTACAGCCAAAAGCTTTCCATCCACTTTATCTTGCTGCTTATTTAATGATTGCTATGGTTGTCATGCTTTTTGTGATTGATGGTATTGGGAATTCAGCATCTATACCTCTCGTCATCATGAGCAGTCTCATCTATTGGATCTTTGATTCTTTGCTTTATCAAAGAACATATGAAAAAAACACCTAATGTGAAGGTGTTTTTAGCTGCTCTAGTATGTGTTCACAATGATCCAAGTACGCTTGGCTAAGCAAGAAGTCTTTCGGTGCGGCGATCGCAGCTAATGTGATCAGAGCATTTGAATGATGAATGAGCGGATTCAGCATTGAATGCTCTACTCCTCTAATTGTTTGAACATGCAACCACTTAGGTGCTACTTCTTTCTCGTAGATCCTTTTTGTTTCAGCAGAATCTACGTTTCGGTCATTTTGTGCCAAAACCAAATAGATCGGTGACTGGATGCGCTTGATATCTGAAGTGGCATCGGCTTTCATGTTCTTTTGAATGAATTCATAACGATCTTTTATCATCTCTTGATCGCTCGTTTTCTTATGATAGGTGCGAAATGCTGCGCCTTCTTCTAATAATTTGTTTTGCTCATCTTCTTTTTCGATTGTTTTTTGAATTTGTTCTTGAGATGCATTCGTTTCTTTTAATGTTTGAAGTGTATTGTACCTTCCCTGTCTCATCCAATTGACAGCAGGCCCGACAAGGATGGATGCTGTGATATCAGTTCGATCTGCCATTACTTTCGGGATCACCCAGCCTGCTTGGCTTGCTCCCCATAAGATGATTTGTTTTGATTGAAGATCAGGCTCTTTCTTCGCCCATTTGATCACATTCCCTACTTCTTTTGCACGATCATCCATGGATTGATGCAGCCAGTTTCCTTCTGATTGACCCACCCCGGGCTTATCCCATGATATAGACGCATAACCTTGCTTTGCAAAGCGTTCCATTAACGGTCTGTATCCTCCGTCATATGTGGCATTTTGCGGACCATCCCCGTGTACAAAAAGCACAATTCCTTTGATTGGCGCCTTCTTAGGCGTGGTCATGATACCTGATAATGCCCCATTCTCAGTCTCCATGACGACTTCCTTTACATTCATAGCAAAGTTGTTTTCATAAAATACAAATGCTGCAATACAAATGAATGCCGTTGCTACGATGATCAGCCAAATCCTTTTTTTCAAGTTCTATCCCCCGCTCTTTGTTCAACTGTATACACCATGGAGTCTTGGTACGTGACAGAGACTGGAACATTCTCATATAAGATCAGATAAGATGGATCGTCTAACGGGGCTTCGTGTAGAAAATCCTCCATTTCTTCAATGACTTTCTCTTCATCCCCGGCTAAAAAACTTTTGACCGTGTAAGAACCTGCATCCAGTTTCATATCGTAATCATGTTCATTTGATACATAATAAGAAATGGTTGAGTCATCTTGCAGGTTGATCACATAATACCTCTCCTCAAAAAGAGATAGATCCAGCTCCTTTTGTTGAACGATTTGTTTAAAGTCGAGTTCTGTTTCACTCTTTAGAAGATGATCTGGGATCTGTTTTAAATAACGAATTGGCCGATCTTGAGTGGTTGTTTGATGAAGCTGAAGATTGTTTTGAATCGACAGCATATGCTCCAGGCGCTGTTTCACTTCGCTCAATTCCTGTAATTGCTTCTCAACCTGATCCAGCATACCTTGATAGGACAGATTGATACCTGGTTCTTTCGAAAAGGTCTCGCTGATATCTTTTAAAGAGAAGCCCGCTTTTTTTAAGAAGAGGATTTGATAGAGAGTGTAAATCTCTTTTTCATCAAATAATTGATACCCATTTTGAGCGACCTTCGCGGGGCGGACGAGATCCTCTTCTATATAATGACGAAGCGTATACTTTGTGATGTTTAATAGTTTACATACTTCTCCGCTTGTTACATACGTCACTAGATTCCCTCCTTTTGTACATAGTCTAAACCATGTGGTTACCACACAGTCAATCATGCCATAAAAAAATCACCGAGGGCATCTTCCCTCAGTGATGTGTCATATCTATTTCATACTTGAGCCAGCATGTGAAAAAATCGGATCTTTTAATTCAAAATCAAAGGTCTTGCCGTCAACTATACCGACTGTTTTTTCATGATCATACAGCTCAAGCAGACAGGCTGCCATTTCTTTTGATGTATGATATTTCTTGATATTGCCTTCATATTCGAATTGATCGACATCTAATGAACGCTTTGCAAATTCTGATTCTGTTGCAGAAGGTGCTAATATTTTCGCCTGTAACTTAGCTCCCTTTTCTTTCAACTCTAATGCCAACCCTTCTGTAAAGGCGCTCACGTAAAACTTCGTGGCCGAATAGGTGACGGCATTGCCGACGACTGTATAGCCCGCTCTTGAAGAAATGTTGATCAGCTGAGCCCCTTCTACTTGCTCATAATCACGAACAAATAAAGTGGATAAAATCGTTAATGCTTCGATATTTAGGTGAAGCATATCCCCAATTTTACTTAAATCCTGTTCTCCAATCGAGCCGAAATGGCCGAATCCGGCATTATTAATGAAGGTGTCGAGCTCATATTCAGCCAATGATTCATAAAATGAATTCACTTGCTCCATGTCAGTTAAATCGACAGACTGTATGTGTACTTTAATATCGGGATATTGATCAAGAATCTCTTTCTTCAGTTCTTGGAGTTTCTCGAGCCGGCGTGCAGCTAAAATAAGATTTTTGCCTCGTGCTGCAAAGGCCAGTGCCGCCTCATATCCAATACCTGAACTTGCTCCTGTAATGACTGTATAGCCCATTTGATATCCCCCTATTCACGTCTTCTCACTGGTTAAATTATAACGACACCATTTCGCTCTAGTCAATTTTGAAGAGATTCTCAGGGTTCTTCACTTGTCTAGCTTCATTTATCTTGTTGGAGAATGTCTTGTTGAGATTTTTTTGTTAATTTGCGGAAAACCAATTGATAGGAATGTTCGATTAATTCCTCTACAAATGATGATGGAATGTCTGCATCAAGGTAGATGGAATTCCAATGAGTCTTATTCATATAATAGCCTGGGATAATCCCCTCATGCATCTCTCTTAGTTCTTCAGCACGTTGAGGGTCACATTTTAATGTGATAACAGGCTTTCGATTCGCATCCCCGCCCATCATAGCAAACATCTTTCCACCAATATGATAACGATCTGCCTGCCATTCTGGCTGATAATCATGGGTGACTCCTTTTAAAGAATGACAAAATGCTTGTAGATTCTCTTTTTCCATTAGATTCTCTCCTTATTAAGTCGTCTTCTATTCTTTCTATTATATCGACTATAAAGGCAGATATCTGATCTTTTTCATTCACTTCACAACAATAAAGCACAGACCCGCTGGGTTCTGTGCTTTTTTCTCCATGTTTCTTTCTTATTCAAACGCCTTCTTCAATTGGTCACTCATCAGATGCCAAGCTTCTTCAGCTATTTCTAAATCTCCGGCATGCGTGAAGGCGTGAGGAACTCCTTTAAACTGTCTGTACGTGACGTCTACCCCTGCTTCTTTTAACTTCTCCGCATATTGTTCGGCTTCTTGAGCTAGCGAATCTCTTTCAGCTGTGATAATGAGAGCTGGTGGCAATTGTGCCAAGGATGAACGATCGGCAAAGATTGGAGAAACGAGCGGATTGTACGGATCTTGGCCTTGCAGATAGAAGGCATTAAAGAGTCTCGCCATTTCAACTGGGATCGCTTCTTCAAATGCTGGCTTTTCTGCTGGATCAGTGGCTAAATCAAGTGGCGGATAATCAAGCACTTGATAGACAATCGGGAGTGGATTCTCTTTTTGAATATTTAAGAGACAAGCAGCTGTTGCCAGGTTTCCTCCTGCACTATGTCCGCCAATGGCTATTGATTTGGGGTCTATTTGAAGCTCATCAGGGTGTTCATACAGCCACTTCAGGACATCGTAGCATTCATGAAGAGCGGCTGGAAAAGGGTGCTCTGGGGCAAGTTGATACTCGACATTGACGACGATACATTGCGCCCTGTCTGCAATGACCGGACACCAGTGGTTATCCATTTCAGCACTGCCTAGGATAAATCCTCCGCCATGTAAATTCACAAAAACGGGAAGCGGCTGCTTTGATGTGTTGACCGGCTTAAATACCCATACCTTTGTTTCGCCAGCACTTGTTGGAATGTCATATTCCATTTTATTCACTTCGGGAGGATGGACTGGTTTTAGTTCCGATTGACTCGGTAATGAACCTTCAGCTGGTTGACGTAATGACGCTGCGATTTTGATTTGCTCTTGTAAGTTCATGATCTCAGTCTCCTATCTTATTCATTTCTTCTTAACTCATTCGTTCCTTTTTCCTCTTTTCCTTCTACTGAATCAGCAGCACCTTACTGGATTCATCAAAATAAAAAAGATCATCCCGCTTTTTTAGTTGGTTTCGAAGGAATTGACGAAGAAGACATTGAAGATGGTATACGTTTATTAGCTAAACTAATCAATAAAGCTAAGTAACACACTGAATATAACACACGATACTAAGAAAATAAAAAAGAAGAAAACGAGTTTTCCATGTTTATCGTAAACGTGAAAAACTCGTTTTATATTACTCTATATCACAGCAGAAAACCTATAAAAATAAATAATGTTTAAGAAAAAAGGATCAATCTGTCACTGCAAACCAAGTGTCTTTGAGCAATTCACAGAAAGATTGAACGGTTGGTCCTTCTGAACGACTTTTTAAATATACTACAGATGTTTCAATTGGTTTTTCACAGTCATGCAAAGGGAGAAGAATACCTTCTGCTAATTCTTCTTTAATCATATTTTCTCCAAGCAAGGCGATTCCGGTTTTATTTAAAACTGCCCGTCTAATCGTTTCATCGCTTCCCCCGCATTCAATGATAGAAGTTGGACGGGTGTTAATTTCAGAAAAACACTGCTCTGTAATTGAGCTAAAGCCGCAATGTTCATGATAAGCGAGAAACGGAGAGGATTCTATAACCTCTTCTTTAGAGCGGTTTTTGGCAAGATCGGCGGAGACAACCAACACCGCCTTTTCCCTTTCTAAAACAAACTTTTCTAATTCTGAGGAATCAACTTCCCCTGCAACAATCCCAATATCTGCTTCATTATTTAAAATTTTATCGACAGCTATAAGGCTGTTCGCTGGCATGAGACGTAGCTTCACTTTTTTATGCAATTTTGTATAAGAACTAAGTAGTAAGGAAAGGTGATTCGTACAATAATATTCTGAAGCTGTAACAGTTAGACTTCCGGAAGGACCATTTAACTCTTCCATGTCTCTTTCCATATATTCCATTAATTTAAATAATTTATCTGTATGTTGCTTTAATTTTTTTCCAGCAGGCGTCAAAAACGTTTTTTTTCCAATACGGGTGAATAGAGAATGATTTATTTCCCTTTCTAATACTTGAATTTGTAAAGTAATAGTGGGTTGAGTATATTTTAAGATCTTTGCAGCTTTGGTCATATTCAATTCATTGGCTACTACTTGAAAAGTTTTTAGATTTCTGAGTTCCATTTAACCTTCATCTCACTATCTATATTTTTTATAGCCTACAAAAACTACTAACCAAAAGTATAAAAAATTCATCTGATATAAGGTGAACCATATAACCCCATAGACAAGATGCACTGAAAAGAATAGCAATCAAATCATTATATCAAAAATGTTAACGATGTAGGAAAGCAGTTTATCGAATGTATATAAAACAAAAATGGATTACCTTCTATAAAATACCAATAAAAATCAAATCATCTCCTTACTCTTAAAGTTATAATGTATCGCTAAAGTTTTCTAATACATACTATTAAATTAATTAATTTTTAGCTTTTTTCATCCTGTGATAGATTGGATAAAGAGCAGAACGAGGTAAGGGAAAGGAAGGTTATTATGTATCCATTTAAAGTGTTAAATCATGAAGATATCAAAGTTATTCTTGATATGCAAAATGTAATTGATATCGTAGAAAAAGCTTACGTGTTAAAAGAAAATAAAGAAGCTTCTTTATTCCCAATGGTATTTCACGAGTTCGAACCTGGTAAAGCGGACATGGATATTAAATCAGGAGAATTGTCAGGAGCAGGCATTTTCGGTTTAAAGCTTGTTTCCTGGTTCGGGGATAACCCTTCTAAAGATCTTCCTGCTGTTGTTGGTACTGTCTTAGTTCTTGACAGCCATACAGGTCTTCCGATCGGCATCTTGAGCGGTGAGTATATGACCATGATGCGCACCGGAGCAGCTGGTGGAATTGGAGCTAAATATTTAGCAAGAAAAGATTCAGAAGAATTGCTGATGGTAGGATCAGGTCATGTTGCGGCTTATCAAATCTTAGCTGTTTTAATGACAATGAATCATATCAAACGAGTTCGAGTGTATAATGCCCATTCATTTGACAAGGCTGGTCAGTTTTGTGCAGACATCAAAGGCAAGTTAAAAGAGCTGTTAGCTCAAACTAAAGAGCAAAACCCGGAAGTTTATGAAGAAATGCTTCAAAAGATAGAGATTGAGTATACGCCAGTTAATGATATTGAAACAGCTACTAGAAATGCAGATATTATTATTACGGCTACTCCAGCACGCCAACCAATTATTCAAAAAGAATGGGTAATGCCGGGTACTCACTTTTCATGTGTGGGTGCAGACATGGCGGGAAAACAGGAAATTGATGAAAATATTTTAACTGATGCTCGCATATTCGTTGATGACCTTGAACAGTCTGTTACGGTAGGAGAATTTGAAACTGCATTCAAAAAAAGCATCATTACAAAAGATAGCATCATTTCGGAAATTGGAGGAGTGATTACAAATCAAGCACCAGGACGCATTTCTCCAGAAGACATCACTGTTTTTGACAGTACAGGCATTTCTCTTCAAGATCTATTGACAGCGAACTATGTTCTAGAACAAGCAGAAGAAAAACAAATTGGGATGTCGACAAAGCTATAATGAATCGATAACTTATTAAATAAGCAGATTTAGAAATTATTCTTTATAAAGGAGTTAATAGGATGAAAATTAAAACATTTGCTGTAGAACATTGGATGAATTTATACGAGCAAGAGGCCGTTTATAATATCGCGGAAACATGTGTTGAATCTTTCACTGTAAATGAGTTGATTGGAATGGATGGCACAAATCCAGCTGACTTTTTCAATGAAGTCGGAAAGAAAAAATTAACATACGGACATATTGAAGGATCTCCAGAGTTTAAAAGCTTAGTATCTGGCCTGTATGAGACAGTTGAAGCTGATAATGTGCTTGTCATGAATGGAGCAATCGGTGCAAACTTCTTAGTGCTCTATTCACTTATTGAGCCAGGAGATCATGTAATTGCTGTACACCCAACATACCAGCAGTTATATGATGTGCCGGCTTCATTTGGCGCGGATGTAGATCTGCTGCCATTGAGACCAGAAAATAACTTCCTGCCGGATCTAAACGAATTAAAGTCTCTGATGAACGAAAAAACAAAATTGATTATTATCAACAATCCGAATAATCCTTCAGGTGCTATTATTGAGAGAGAAATGCTTGAAGAGATTGTAGACATTGCACGCTCATGTGATGCTTACTTGCTGAGCGATGAAGTATACAGAAACCTATTACAGGAAGATAACCTTGTAGTGCCATCTGTTGCTGATTTATATGAAAAAGGAATTAGTACGTCAAGTATGTCAAAAGTATTTTCATTGGCCGGCTTGCGCCTTGGCTGGATTGCAGGTCCAAGTGATGTGATCGCTGAATGCATAAAACACCGTGATTACACAACCATCAGCTGTGGTGTGCTTGACGATATGTTAGCCGTTCATGCTCTTAAAAACTATGACAAAGTCCTGGGGAGAAGCCGCAAAATTATCAAAGATAACCTGGCTATTTTAGATGAGTGGGTTCAAAACGAACCTTCAATCTCCTACGTAAAGCCACGCGCAGGCACTACATCTATGCTGAAATACGATTACCCTGTTTCATCAGAAGAATTTTGCGTTGACCTATTTAAAACGAATGGCACATTCTTAACGCCCGGTTCTTGCTTTGATATGGAAGGATATGTTCGTATCGGTTACGCATGTTCAACAGATGTATTAAAAGCAGGTCTTGAAAAATTCTCTGAATATCTGCGTACCCTTAAAGTAAACAGCTGATGAACAACCATTAAGATAGATATTTGGAACATCTGATCGTACAGAAAACCGAACTGCCAAATGGTTAGTTCGTTTTTTTGTAAAGTTAATCAGGATATTTAACCCCCTAAAGACATTGCAATATCTTGTCGGATTATCTTACATCATTCATTTCAATAGTTACCATAAAGAAGTTCAAATTTTGAGTTCATTATTTTCGTTATTCTACATCTGCAACAGATGTCACAAGCTTAAACAACACTCAAGAAGATGGGAGAGGTAAGATTTTATGAGCAACAACTGGAGTTCCTTAGTTGAGAACATGGGTGATTATTTAGCACCTAGCATGGCAAAAGATCATCCAAACTTACCTGTGGTAAAAGCAGAAGGTTGTTATTACTACGGGCTAGATGGGAAAACCTATTTAGACTTTACTTCCGGGATTGCAGTCGCTAATACAGGACATCGCCATCCTAAAATTGTAAAAAGTATCAAGGATGCAGCAGATCAATTAATGCATGGCCCTTCGGGAGTCATTATGTATGAATCCATTTTAAAACTGGCAAAATCTCTAGGTGAAATTCTGCCAGGAGATTTAAATTGTTTTTTCTTTGCCAATAGCGGCGCTGAAGCAATTGAAGGAGCTTTAAAATTGGCTAAATATGCAACAAAGAGACCTTATGCTATTTCTTTTACGGGGTGCTTTCATGGTCGTTCTTTAGGTGCTTTAAGCGTATCGACATCAAAAAGTAAATATAGAAAATATGTAAATCCATCTCACCTGACTTATCATCTGCCCTACGCTAATATGCAGGCGTGCCCCGAAGGCAAAGACCCAGAAACTTTCTGCATCAACGAATTAGAAAAACATTTTGAAGAATTATTTAAACACCAAGTGACACCTGAAGAAGTAGCCTGCGTCATATTAGAACCTGTATTGGGAGAAGGCGGCTACATCATCCCCCCTAAAGGGTGGCTGAAAAAGATCCGCGACATATGCGATCAGCATGGTATACTGCTTATTTTTGATGAAGTACAAACTGGCTTTGGACGCACAGGAGAGTGGTTTGCTGCTCAGACATTTGAAGTCACTCCAGACATTATGGCGATTGCTAAAGGAATAGCTTCTGGTCTACCTTTAAGTGCCACAGTAGCTTCAAAAGAACTGATGAGCAAATGGCCTGCTGGAAGTCATGGAACAACGTTCGGTGGAAACCCAATTGCCTGTTCGGTAGCATTGACCACTCTCGAAATCATGAAAGAAGAAAGATTACTAGATAATGCAAAAGTGGTTGGTCAATATGCTACTGAAAAACTAAAAGAAATGAAAAAAAATCACCCCGTCATTGGAGAGGTACGCTCGGTAGGCTTAATGATTGGAATCGAAATGATAAACCCAAAAACAAAAAAACCGGACGGGAACGCCGTCATGAAGATTTTAGATTATTCCCTTGAGCAGGGAGTTCTCTTTTACTTATGCGGTAACGAAGGAGAAGTGATGAGAATGATCCCTCCTCTGACAGTCACAAAAGAACAGATTGACGATGGACTTTCAAAATTAGAAAAGGCACTACACCAATTTGAGAAAGAATCAAAATAGAAGTCGTTTCGAATATTTAAATCGTGTGTTTTGCTCCATAGGCATCGTGTTCTATTATTTTGTTTTAAAATGCAGATTCATAGATCTATAAAAGTTAGATCAAAAAAGCACTGCGGCGCTAAGTCCTCAGTGCTTTTCATCTATTTTATGAAACTTGCTGTTCTACCTTCACTCGTTTAATAAAGAAAGCGATGATTAAGCCAATGACGGTCATGATCACAGCAAAGATAAATGCATGCTGGACGCCATTTGTAAAGGCGAGCAGCTGATTCATCGGATTTGCAGGATCAGCCACATTTTCCATAAAGCTGCGGGTTCCTGATGAAAGGATTGAAATACCGATGGCAGTACCAATGGCTCCTGACACCTGCTGCAATGTATTCATAATCGCTGTACCATGCGGATATAGCTCTGGCGGAAGCTGATTTAATCCATTTGTTTGTGCAGGCATCATAATCATCGCGATTCCGACCATTAACGTAATATGAAGGGTCACAATGTATCCAATCGATGTATTCACACTTAGATTGGTGAAACCTAACATCGTTGCTGCAACGATCGCAAGCCCTGGAATCACAAGCCATTTCGGTCCGAACTTATCAAATAATCCACCCATGATTGGAGATAGCAGACCGTTGATAATTCCACCTGGCAATAGCATTAAACCTGCTGTAAAGGTTGTTAGGGCCAAGGATGTTTGCAAATACAATGGCAAAATCATCATAGCAGACAACATCACCATCATGCACACTAAGATTAGCAGTAACCCAATGACAAACATCGGATATTTAAACGGGCTTAAGTTCAGCATCGGTTCCTTCATATTCAACTGTCTGAGTGAGAATACAAGAATCCCTATGACACCTACTACAATTGCAACGATCACATGCATACTGCTCCAGCCACCGCCTTCACCGGCACTACTAAAGCCGTACACAATTCCTCCGAAACCAATGGTTGAAAGCACAATCGATAAAATGTCGATTTTCGGTCTTGTTGGTTCTGTAATATTTTGCATGAAAATAAAACCAAAGACGAGTGCAGCAATTAATAGCGGAAGTGAAATCCAGAAAATCCAATGCCAAGTCAACGATTTCAAAATAAGACCAGAAACTGTTGGGCCAACAGCTGGTGCAAACATGATCACAAGACCTATAATCCCCATAGATCTGCCTCGTTTATGAGGAGGGATGATCACCAAAATCGTATTGAACATCAAAGGAAGAAGCAATGCTGTTCCGACAGCCTGTACGACACGTGCCACCATTAAAATACTAAAGACTGGCGCAACTGCTGCGATAAAAGTTCCAATGATCGAAAAGACGAGCGACGTCATGAAAAGCTGTCTTGTTGTAAACCATTGAAGAATAAGTCCCGAAATTGGTACGAGAATACCGAGTGTTAATAAATATCCTGTTGTTAGCCACTGAGCTGTCGTCGCTTCAATTCCAAAGTCTAACGTTAAGCTTTTTAGTGCCATATTGAGTGCCGTTTCACTGAACAGGCCAATAAAACCAGCTGTGATAAATGAGATAATAATGGGCAGCGTTCGAATATGAGAATTTGCTGCTTGCTGTTTGTTCATAGTAGGTTGGCTCCTTTTCTTTTCAATTTAAATCATTCATAGGAAGTGAGGATGGTCAGAAATGAGCCACTTCAATGTCTATTGAAAACAGATAAAATCTGTTTTTCTGCAGCGAATTGAGCGATTTTTTCGATCGAATAACCAGATTCATGAATATAAAACATCAGTTCAGGTGTCATTGGAGAGGACATACAAAGTGCGGTCAGCTCAATATCCTGTATGTTCGCTTCCCCTTTTTCATCTGCTTCTTCTAGCAAATCACGAATCATTTGCCTAAGTGATTGACTGTAATGACAATCATACACTTTACTCGTCTGCTCTAAATTCCCAGATATCGTCAGCATCCGAATCCAGTCTAAATGATGACCGACAATGAGGTGAATTTCTTCGAGGACATAACGCAAACGTTCACGAACCGGCTGGTCACTGATTTTGCTCAAGTAAAGATGCAAAGCAGGGATCAGCTGTTCAAATTTTTCTCCAAGGATAGAAAGGCACAAATCACTTTTATTGGCATAACGACGATAAAGAGTACCCTGTCCAACACCAGCTGTTTTGGCAATTTTATGCATGCTGACATTTTCCACGCCAAATTCCTGAAACAAAGAAAAAGCGACTTCTTCAATTTCCTTCCCAATATCCTTTTCCATGATGCTTCACCTTCTTTACCTTCATCCAAATTGCACTTCTCTCTATGTGTTCAATCAAATTTTTTTGTTTTCATTAGGACAATTGTACCGGTATTATCTTACGGACAACTGTCCGCTTTGTCAATCATTCTTTAGTAAATAGCTTAAAAAAGATGATTTTCTTTCATAACTTCCTATGAAATAAGAGAAGAATCTAGTAAAAAACCCTCCTTAATATCATATATTAGACCGATTTTCCATTTCGAGAGAATCATGTATGATCAATTAAGAAAACGCTTTCAAAAAAGAGAGGGGAATGCCTACATGTCTTACCGTGTGAAACGAATGTTGATGCTGCTTGTCACTGGAATCGTCTTGAGTTTATCCACATTTACTGCGGGTGCTTCTGCCCAAACGGGTGGATCGTTTTATGAGCCTTTTAACAACTATAATACGGGGTTATGGCAAAAAGCGGATGGGTACTCGAATGGAAACATGTTTAACTGTACGTGGCGTGCAAACAATGTCTCGATGACGTCGTTAGGTGAAATGCGATTATCGCTCACAAGTCCTTCCTATAATAAGTTTGACTGCGGAGAAAACCGTTCCACTCAAACATATGGCTACGGTCTTTATGAAGTCAGCATGAAACCAGCCAAAAATGTGGGGATCGTGTCTTCGTTCTTTACTTATACAGGACCGACGGATGGTACGCCTTGGGATGAAATTGACATCGAATTTCTAGGAAAAGATACAACCAAGGTTCAGTTTAACTACTATACCAATGGTGTAGGAAACCACGAAAAGATCGTCAATCTTGGTTTTGATGCAGCAAACTCTTATCACACGTATGCATTTGACTGGCAGCCTAACTCGATTAAATGGTATGTAGACGGACAATTAAAACATACTGCCACTACTCAAATCCCTCAAACGCCAGGAAAAATTATGATGAACCTGTGGAATGGTGCAGGTGTCGATGAATGGCTCGGCTCCTATAACGGTGTTACACCACTCCACGCACATTATAATTGGGTGCGTTACACAAAAAGATAACCACATCAGAAAACCTGTGACTTGTCACAGGTTTTTCTTCATTCAAATGGAATTGGTTTTTAGTTGATGAACGAGCTTTTGTTCATAACTGTGGATAATATCTTCATAACTTTCTATCTTGTAATCTAATCGCTTAATCGTCTCTTCGATTTCCTTTTGCTTTTCTACAAGTCTTTCTCTCTCATTGACCAAAATACTTTTCCGTGAGGACAGGGTATGATCCTCGCCCTCGATAAATAAAGCCGTATATTCTCGAAGTGCATCAATTGAGAGACCCGCATTTCTCATACATTTGATAAATTCAATCCACTGAATATCCTCTTCTGCATAATCACGAACACCGTTTTCATCACGACGGATCGGTCGAATTAACCCAATATTCTCGTAGTATCTGAGCGTAGCAGTAGATAAATCGAGCTGCTTGGCGGCTTGTGCTATTTTCATTGTTTTCACCCTTCTCTTCTTCTCTCACCTTATGAAAAATGAAATCCCTTCTTTTTTATCATCTCCAATTTGATAGAGTACGCAAGATGCTTTTGGCTCAATTCTTTATTTAAGGATGTTGAAAAGCCTTAAGAGGGTTCTCTATTGACTTAGAGTTCACTTTAAGACGTACAGTATAGAAGTAGAACAGAATCTTACTTTTGAAAGGATGATCCAGAATGTGTCAGACGCACCAATCAAACGTTTTAAGTGTTTCACATGCAAAAGCGAATTTTGAACGGACAACCATTGAACGAAGAGCGCTTCGTCCACATGATATTTTAATTGATATTCAATTTAGCGGAATCTGTCATTCAGATATCCACAGCGCCTTTGATGAATGGGGCGGCGGTATTTTCCCAATGGTTCCGGGTCATGAAATTACTGGAGTTGTTGCGGCTGTCGGTGATGATGTGACGAAGTTTCAGATTGGAGACCGTGTAGGCGTTGGTTGCTTTGTGGATTCCTGCGGCACCTGTGAATATTGCCAAAATGGAGACGAGCAATATTGCACGAAAGGAGTCGTCCAAACCTATAATAGCATTGAATATGACGGGGAACCAACTTATGGCGGCTATAGTCAGAAGATTGTCGTGACAGAGCGTTTTGTCGTCAGCATTCCAGATCAATTATCCCTTGATGCCGCAAGTCCTCTCCTCTGCGCTGGTATTACCACTTATTCTCCGTTAAAGCACTGGAAGGCAGGCCCCGGTAAAAAAGTCGCCATCGTCGGGATGGGTGGGCTCGGTCATGTGGCCATTCAATTCGCACGTGCACTTGGCGCTGAAGTCACGGTATTAAGCCGCTCGATGAATAAAAAAGAAGAGGCACTGTCATTTGGTGCAAAAAACTATTTTGCTACAAGTGATCCCGATACATTTAAAACATTAGCCGGTCAATACGACCTCATTCTCAATACAGTCTCTGCCAATATCAATGTAGACGCCTATTTGTCCTTACTTCGCGTGGATGGAACCTTAGTGAATGTCGGTGCACCGCCTAATCCAGATCAATTCCACGTCTTTTCATTATTTTCCGGCCGCCGCAGCATTGCAGGTTCACTCGTTGGCGGCATCCAAGAAACACAAGAAATGCTCGATTTCGCAGCTGCTCACAAAATCGCACCACAAATTGAAGTAATCAACGCAAGTCAAGTGGATGAAGCTTATGAACGTGTGCTAAAAAGTGATGTGCGTTATCGGTTTGTGATTGATATTTCGACACTATGATCGGTTTCTATTGGAAAGATCAGCTCAATGGCTGGTCTTTTTTTAATGGTGAATATTCTGTTTTTCTTGTAGCAAGAATTCTTGAGAATATGATCAAAAACCCACCTAAATTTCCATAAAAAAATCTCTCTTTTTTAGAACTAATTTTATTGACAAAAAATAAATAAACATGTTATTATTAAAAATTTGATTATTTTAGATCCAAGTGTGGTACCCTTAAAGTAGATACATGATATGGAGGCGGATGATATGTTTCAAATTGGTGATAACATTGTTTATCCAATGCACGGAGCAGGTATAATTGAAGCCATTGAAGAAAAAGAATTCTCTGATGAAAAGCAACAGTATTATGTAATCAAAATGTCAATCAGTCATATGAAAGTGATGATTCCGACACGGAAAATATCGTGTTCACGTATTAGACCTGTTACAGATCTACTGGCGTTAAACAATGTGATGCACGTTTTCCAGCATGGCAAATCAGATCAATTACTGACTTGGAAAGAACGCCATACAATTAATACAAACAAAATAAAAACGGGTGACATCCAAGACGGTGCAGAAGTTGTGCGTGATCTAATGCGGATGAAGAAAGAGAAAGCACTAAATGCAAGTGAAAAGAAAATGCTAGATGAAGCCCATGAATTTTTACTAAGTGAATTAGAAGTCATCGAAGGGATTACAGAAAAACAAATCAAAAGTTTCTGTTAAGAACTATGCCGTTCTTTACGGTATCCCTCACCATTTTTGAATACATGTTCTCTCGAACCAATCCATCCTTCAATTTTATTAAAGAAAAAAGAATTTATTTAGGCAAATTCCGCATATTGTAAATCCAATATGCTATACTGTTGATAAACCTTTGAAGCATGAATTTTTTTACGATTACCTTGTAACATCTCCCTACTTGTACGTTGAGTAGGGTTTTTTATTGCAGAAATAAATGAAAGCACAAAAAAACAGGCTCTCTACAGAGAACCTGTTTTGATAGAATGAAGATTAAGCAATTTTTTGAACGTTAGCAGCTTGAGCTCCACGAGAACCTTGCTCTACGTCAAATGATACTTTTTGACCTTCGTCTAAAGATTTGAATCCGTCGCCTTGGATAGCTGAGAAATGTACGAATACATCGTCGCCTTCTTCACGTTCGATAAATCCAAAACCTTTTTCTGCGTTAAACCATTTTACTGTACCTTGTTCCATGTTTGTTGCCTCCTAGTGCGTTATCACACAATGTATTATACTATCCTTGCCCAAAGTATCCTCAAGACGAAAAGTCTTTCTTCATGCTATCCTTTACGCCGAACAAAAATAATTATTCTTATTGTAACATGAAGCGGAAATAATTGCAATTTAGGATTTAAAAGAGCACCAAATACACTATGGTAACACTACAAAGACAGGATTTTATTGATGAAATGTTCATTTAGCTATGCTAAATCATTTTTCCATAAAACCAGTTTTTTCAGCATGAAAAGAAATTTTTATCTAAATTCTCTCTAAAATCGACTGAACAAAGTTAGTTTTTCCCTCGGCATATTTGTGTTTGTCATTTTTATTCAAACTAGATAAGTTCAGTTTGAGCTGTTCGTACTCATTTCTTACTAATTCGTTACTTTTTAAATAATCCCTGAAATTTAACTGTTCAAGTAAATATCTATTGCCTGTTTGATACATATGGATTTGGTGAGTGCGAGGTTCTCCTTTGTTAAAATAGTGTCTCTCAGGTAAAACATTGGTCCCTCTATATGAATAACCCAGCCCTTGCAAAGCTGTTACGCACTGTGTCCCGTCAAAAAAATAATCTATTTTAATCGCAATATCAATAATGGGTTTTGCACTCAAACCATTTACTGCTGTACTTCCAATATGATGCACATTTACCGTGTACTGACCAATGACCCCTACTATTCGTTTCTTTTCCCTTTCAAATTCTTTACCCCATTCAGCAGACCAAGGAACTAAAAAAACTTCTCCTCTTGGCAATCCAAGCATAAGCTCAACCCCACCTTATCATTTCATTGTTTAGTTGGAATTTTCAATAGTTTGAAGCCTTTCGATCGATTAGAATGACATTTATTATATGATAACTCATACAAAAAGCCCACTCGCATAAGATGAGTGAACTTTTTTTAGAAACTATAAAAATCATTAATACAGCACGAACCCGAATCAAGAAAACTTCTATTTATACAAAGGTGTACAACTACATATTTTCCGACTCAAGTCTCTTTAACCAGTTATAAACTAATGAGTTAAATACATCGGGTTGTTCGATTTGCAGGTTGTGGCCACCCATATCAAGCACTGTAAAAGTTGCCCTTGGATAGTCTTCAATCAGCCGCCACGCATCGTGATATCCGACTACATTGTCTTGACGCCCTGTGATAATGAGCGTGGGATACTGAAATTCAGATGAAATGTCGAAGGTATAGCCATACCCATTTTGAAGAATGTTATTGATGAATTCATGATTTGTTTGTTTAGAAGGAAGGTAAATTTCATCTCGAAATCTTTCCCATTCCGTTTTTCCTTGCACAATTGCCATGGAGCAAAACTCATCCGTCTCCTCTGAAGAGAGCTGTGATATGAAGCTGTTGTCACTTTTTAGAACGATCTTCTCTGGCACGACTCTTTTATCGAATACAGGTATAGTCATTGGGGCTACAAGCAGTAATCCACGAACGGTTTCCCGGCGTGAATGAACGATCCCTCTAGCTATGTACCCTCCATATGAATAACCACAAACAATAAACTGTTCATCAGGAATAATCTCGTCCAAAAGACGCAATACCGCTTCTAACATATCATCAGAGTTCTGAATAGATGGATTCGCCTCGGAACGTCCCATCCCCGGTAAGTCTATGTATATTCTTTTCCAACCGCTTTGTTTTTCAAATACCGGTTCCAATGCATGTAACATCACTTGATGGTCAAGTGTCCAACCATGCAATATAACGATCGGAAATCCTTCTCCAATGACTTTATGATAAATTGACATGTATTTTTCCCCTTTCCTACCCTTCAATATTTTATCACAATTTTAGCAATATTCTTTGTTCCACTGAATTTAGCATCATCGTAAACTGTCATAAATAAGGTTCAATTACTTCGAACACACAAAAAACCAAAGGTCTACAACCTTTGGTTTCTTAGATGCGGCCGAGAGGACTTGAACCTCCACGGGTTATTCACCCACTAGGCCCTCAACCTAGCGCGTCTGCCATTCCGCCACGACCGCGTGTATGATGTGCTCATATATTCATAAGTGCACTGTTTGAAAAAACAATGCGGGTGAAGGGACTTGAACCCCCACGTCATAAAGACACTAGATCCTAAGTCTAGCGCGTCTGCCAATTCCGCCACACCCGCGTGACAATGGTGAGCCATGAAGGACTCGAACCTTCGACCCTCTGATTAAAAGTCAGATGCTCTACCGACTGAGCTAATGGCTCATCTGCTATGCAGAAAAACATATAAAAAATGGCTGGGCTAGCTGGATTCGAACCAACGCATGACGGAGTCAAAGTCCGTTGCCTTACCGCTTGGCTATAGCCCAACGAATCAAAAATAACAAAACATGACCCGTACGGGATTCGAACCCGTGTTACCGCCGTGAAAGGGCGGTGTCTTAACCGCTTGACCAACGGGCCATAAAATAATGGCGGAGAAGGAGGGATTTGAACCCTCGCGCCGCTTACGCGACCTACACCCTTAGCAGGGGCGCCTCTTCAGCCACTTGAGTACTTCTCCATTATGGCTCCGCAGGTAGGACTCGAACCTACGACCGATCGGTTAACAGCCGATAGCTCTACCACTGAGCTACTGCGGAATAATAAGACATGTTTCATTATATATATGCCAGAAAAATGTGTCAAGAATTTTTAAGCTTTTCATTCCTGCTTCATTTGCGACGGCTTTTATAATTTAACATATACTAATATAACAGTCAAGCCTTTTTCCATGCCATTTGTTTAACATGGCAGAAAGCCCCGGGCCTCTTCACGTAGACCAAGGGCCTTGATGCGGCCTTCCATGAGATTAAGACAGATGAAACTTTCGCATCCACTTATAAAAAGTACTTCTTGGCACTCCTGATAGCCTCGCTGCTTCTGACACATGACCTTTCGTTTTATGCAGTGCGTCTACCACTGTTTGCTTTTGAATCCGTTCCCTGAATGTGAGTTCTTTTGGAGTCTTCGTATACTCCGCTAGATGAAGCTTCTGCTTATTATGATCAATCGACTCTAATACTGAAGCATATTGCGATTCACCAATCCATCCACCATTCGGAAAGAGAACCCTTAAATGTTCAAACAGGTTAAAAAGCTCTCGTATGTTACCTGGCCAGTGATACTCCTGCAATTTCTGAAAAAATGATTCAGGAAATGCTGCATTCCAGTGGTGCTTTTTTTGGTAATAACGATATAAATCATGAATGTCTTCTTTTCTTTCTCTAAGCGGCGGGATGTTGATCGGATAGACATGAAGACGGTAATACAAGTCTTCTCGTATTTTTCCTTCCTTCAGCAGTTCGTTCATATTGCGGTGAGTCGCTGTGATGATCCGAATATCCAAAGGGATTTCGTGTGTCCCGCCGAGCGGTACGACTGCCCTTTCTTCTATCACCCGAAGAAGCGCTACTTGCATCGCATATGGGATTTCGCCAATTTCATCTAGAAAGAGCGTTCCTTTATTGGCTTGTTCAAATTTCCCTTTAGCTCCGTGACGTTTCGCCCCTGTAAAAGCCCCTTCAGCATAGCCAAACAGCTCACTTTCTAACAGACTTTCAGGAATGGCCCCGCAATTAACAGCAATAAACGGCCCTTTATGCCTTTCACTGGCGGAGTGAATGGCTCTAGCGGCAAGCTCCTTCCCTGCCCCTGTTTCTCCCCAAATATATACATGAGCATCTGTTTGTGCCGCTTTCTTCATCTGACTAAGTGTTTGTTGAAATAACTTACTTGTTCCTGATTCCCCGGGAAATTGAGCAAATGAAACGGTGATGTCATTTTTCGCTGCTTCTTCAAAGGAAAAGGATATACCTAGCACCTTCCCGTCTTGCTCTGAATGAATGACCTGCTTTCCCCAGATAACAAATGAATGATCCTTAAGCCGCTCGACATCCATTCCATACCAGTCTGAAAATTGGTCTCTAATCGACCTGCTGGCAGAAACAATTTGCTTTTTTTCATTACAGACCACATACGGTTTGTCTACTTCCACCTGCTGGAGACAATGAGTGATCAGCTCCATCTCTCTCCTTTTTTGCTGGGCTTGAATATCTCTCTCGATGGCATAAGCAACCGTTGAAGCCATTCCAAGCATAAAAGGGTGCTTGTTATCCGTCATACAGGAGATGTCAATCACCCCTATGATTGTACCGTCTGCATCGCGAATTGGAGCAGCTGAACAACTCCAATGATGAGAGGCGATAGAAAAATGCTCAGTTCCGTTGATCGTCACCGCTTCTCCGATGACGAGTGCCGTTCCGATCGCATTTGTCCCTACATCCGTTTCGGTCCAACGCGACCCCTCCATAAAATTAATTCTTCTTGCTTCCACCATCGTTCTTTCGCTTCCTGCCAGACTTAGCACATAACCGTCTGCATCGATGAGTAAGGCCAACATGTCAGATTCTTTTAATTGCTGACTGATTTTATTTAAGTAAGGAAGAGCCGCATTTAGAAATAATGAATATTTCTTTTTTTGGGCACTGAATAATTCCTTTTCTAACAACGACCGTCCTTTATCTAAATACGGATTCACATTTGCCTGTTTACACCTGTGCCATGATTCTGCCACTCTCTTATTCAGACGAGACTGATCAAGCAAACCTTCACGAACAAAACGTTTCCACGTATTTAAATAACAAGGCGTCGGATTCATTCCATCCTCTCCTCTGGGGGCTTTTTATTCATTATAGATAAATATAAAAGCGCTTTCAATTATCATTGGCTAACCCAAGAAGTCAATCGGATAGAAAAGGAGTCTTGTTCAACAGTGCACCGCTCGGCCAATGGTTTGCAGCAAGGCTTCGTGTATTGCCTCTGACAGTGTCGGATGTGCCGCAATAAACTGCTCTAATGTATCAGCGGTCAGCTCGGTATGCATCATCACCGCCGCTTGTCCAATCAGTTCTGTTGCATGCGGTCCGATGATTGAAACACCTACTATTTCTTGATATTGCGGTTCTACAATGACCTTTACTTGACCGGCTGGTTGATTTAAGATCAATGCCTTTCCATTTGCAGAAAAAGCACATGTCCCGATACGAATCTCCTCATATTGTTTTCTAGCACTCTCTTCATTTAAACCAACACTGGCGATTTCTGGTGAGGTGTAGATGCACCTTGGAATCACTTGTTCATTGACCTTTATATGTTCACCTGCTGCATGGGATGCCGCAACTGTTCCTTCATGAAAGGCAGTATGAGCAAGCTGTACACCACCTGTCACATCACCGCACGCATAAATATGCGGGAGATTGGTTTGCATATGTTCATTGACGTAGATTCCGTTTCTATCAAATTCAATTCCAATCTGATCAAGATTCAACCCTTCAAGTTGCGGAGTTCTGCCAATCGCCACTAAGCATAGGTCCGACTGGATGTCACACCGCTCTCCTTGATTATTCTCTACCACTACTTTTCTTGAAGTGGAATCAAGCTGTTTAACTGCGGCGGCCGTTAAAATGTCTACACCCGTTTCTTCGAGCTGTTCGTGAAGACATTGTGCAATTTCCCGATCTTCTTCGGGTAAAATGTGCAGAGCCCGTTCAATCATGACAACCTTTGATCCCATTCTGCTAAAGATGCTCGCAAACTCACAGCCGATCACCCCGCCCCCAATGATACAAAGTGAGTCTGGGATCGAAGAAAGTGACATGGCATCCTTACTGTGAATGATCCATTCGCCATCAAAAGGTGCAAACGGTAAAGCAGCAGGCGCAGCCCCTGTTGCAATAATGATTTGTTTTGCTTGAATGATTTCAGACTTTCCTTCATTTTCTATGAATAGCTCATGTGCTGATAGAAATGAAGCCTTCCCATTTAGCACGGTGATTTTGTTTTTATTCATCAAGTAACGAACACCATCAGTGAGCTGCTTGACGACAGACTGTTTCCGCTTTTGAACAGTATTCCATTGAATGATAGGCTCATGTTCTGGAAGCTCAATGCCAAAATGTACAGCCGATTTCACATGCTCATACATATCGGCGCTTTGCAAAAGTGCTTTGGTCGGGATACAGCCTTCATTGAGGCAGGTACCTCCCAGCTGATCTTGATCAATTAACACAACCTCCCTGCCAAAACGGGCGGCTGTTATGGCCGCCACATAACCTGCTGGTCCGCCTCCTATAATGACCAGTGTCATGGTACATTCACCTTCTTCCTATAAAAGAATGGATATTGGTTCTTCTAAGTGTGCTTTGACTGTTGATAAAAATGCAGACGCAGGTGCCCCGTCCAGCACGCGGTGGTCAAACGTAAGACTGAGTGGCAAGATGGTTCCTCTACACAATTCATCCTCTCGATAAACAGGGGTGTCATACATTGTGCCGACGCCAAGGATCCCCGCTTCCGGCGGATTCAGAATTGGCGTGAAATGCTCTACGCCATACGCTCCAAGATTGGTGATGGTAAAGGTAGAACCTCTGATTTCGTCATGAAGAAGCTTTCCTTCACGTGCTTTTTTGCCATACAATTTAATGCTCTTCGCCAGCTTTATCAGCGTTAACCGCTCCGCATGCTGAATGACCGGTACAGCCAATCCGTTATCTAACGCAGCAGCAATCCCAAGATGAACATTCTCAAAGGTTTCCACAACTCCGTTATGATATTGACTATTCATTGCAGGATGTTCTAACAACGAAAGGATCGCTGCTTTGGCGACAAAATCGGTGATGGTCAACTTTGTCTCGTAACGTGCGATGGCTGTTTCATTCAGCTGTTGTTGTAAGTTTGTCAGTTTTGTCACGTCCGCTTTCATCGTAATGGTTAATTGTGCACTTGTTTGCAGGCTTTCCATCATTCTTGAGGCAATTGTTTTCCGCATCATGTTCATTGGCTGATGCTCTGTCTCGTTTTGTTTTTTCTCTTTCCGTTCAGGAAGGGCATTTAGCACATCCTCTTTCGTAATTCTTCCACCTGGCCCTGTCCCCACCAGCGTATCAATATCTAGGTTTGCGCTATTCGCCATTTTACGTGCAACAGGGGAGATTTTAATTCTCTCTTTCTTTTGTTTTGGCGGCAGGCCTTTTTCTTTCTTTTCCTCGACCTGTTCATTTCCTTCACCGATATAGCAGATGACCGTGCCAGGCGGTACACCTTCTCCCTCGGCCACTTTTATATCTAATATGGTTCCTTCAGCAGGTGATTCAATCTCCGTTTCAATTTTTTCTGAGTTGATGCTTGCAATGCTTTCTCCTTTATTTACGGTCTCACCGACCTCTTTATTCCAGACAGATACCGTACCTTCTTTCATCGACATGCCCAATTTAGGCATCACAACTTCGACAGCCATCTCCCTCTCTCCTTTCTCTAGTTCAAGATCTTGTCATGACTCTTGCCAATCATCTCTAATACAGTGTTCACAACTTTATCAGGTGTTGGCAGATATATATCTTCAAGAGGTGGTGAAAATGGTACCGGCGTATGAGGAGCCGTCACTTTTTTGATTGGCGCGTCAAGTAAATCAAATCCTTTATCCGCAACCAAAGAAGAGATATCTGCGGCAATTCCGCACCTTGGATTTGCTTCATCGACAATGACAAGTCGATTTGTTTTTTCTACTGAAGTCAGAATGGCCTCTTCATCAAGCGGCGACAAGCTTCTTGGATCAATCACTTCCGCTTCAATACCTTGGGCAGCTAATTGCTCTGCCGCTTCGAGTGCTGTATGCACTTGTTTGCCTACTGCAAAGATGGTTACATCAGATCCCTCTCTCTTCACATCTGCTTTCCCAAGCGGCAGTGTGTAATACCTTTCCGGCACATCTCCTGTAATATTGTAAAGCGTCTTGTCTTCAAAAAAGATGACAGGGTCCTGATCCTCGATCGCTGCCAGCAGCAGCCCTTTGGCATCATAAGGTGAAGAAGGTACAACTACTTTCAATCCTGGGATGCTTGTAAATAGCGCATACAAACTTTGCGAGTGCTGAGCTGCTGCTCTAAAACCCGCCCCATGTGTCGTTCTAATCGTGATTGGCACCTCTGCTTTTCCGCCAAACATGTATCGAAATTTTGCCCCCTGATTCAGCACTTGGTCGAGACAAGTACCGATAAAATCATTAAACATAAGTTCCGCAATTGGTCTTAGCCCTGTTGAAGCAGCTGCCATGGCTGCGCCTACATAGCCAGCTTCACTAATTGGTGTATCAAGGACACGCTCACGTCCGAATTCCTGGACAATTCCTTTCGTTACACCAAGAACACCGCCCCATGCTTCATCATCCTGTAAGTGAACTACATGAGCGCCTCCTGCAACATCTTCCCCCATTAAAATGACATCATCGTCTCTTCTCATTGCCAGTTTAATCGCTTCATTCAAAGCACTAGACATGCTGATTTCTCTAGTCATTTCCCTCTCTCCTTTCAGATTTATTGATACGAAACATACACATCAGTCAGCAATTCCGTATGATCTGGATATTCACTTTCTTCACTGAATGTAACGGCTTCATCTATCGCTTCTGCTACAGACGCTTCAATACTTGATATTTCTTGATCCGTTAGCAGCTGCTGCTTTAATAATTCATTTTTAAAAAGAGTAATGGCATCTTTCTCTTCTTGATGTTCGGTTTTTTCTTGATTGGTTTTGTAGCGCTGAGCGTCTCCTTCAAAATGACCATAATTCCGATATGTCATGCATTCAATCAGTGTCGGACCTTCTCCATTTTTTGCTCGTTCTATCGCTTGTTCTGCTGCTTGATAAACGGCTGTCACATCTTTTCCATCTACTTGAATACCCGGGATACCATAACTGGCAGCTCGATCCACAATCGATTTACAGCTCGAAGCATAAGAAAATGGCGTCGCTTCCCCGTAACCATTGTTTTCTGCGATGAAAATGACTGGAAGTTTCCAGATGGCGGCGAGATTGATTCCTTCGTGAAAAGTCCCTTGATTGTTAGCACCGTCCCCAAAAAAGCAAACGCTTACATTATTTGTCTTTTTATATTTAGCCGTGAGGGCTGCCCCACACGCAAGTGGAAAGCCGCCTCCAACAATTCCGTTGGCACCGAGCATTCCTTTATCAAAATCTGCAATGTGCATAGATCCACCTTTTCCTTTACAAAGACCTGTGGCTTTTCCATAAATTTCTGCCATCATTCCTTTTAGATCACAGCCCTTCGCGATACAATGACCGTGGCCGCGGTGTGTACTTGTAATACTGTCTTGTTCATCTAGATGAGCGCAAACACCTACAGCAACAGCTTCTTCACCAGCATAAAGATGGACAAATCCTGGCAAGATCCCTTTTGTAAAAAGCGTGTGTACTTGATCTTCAAATTGGCGAATTTCCTGCATTTTTTGATACATCCAAACGGCTTTTTCTTTTGTGAGTGCCATTTCCATGATAAAACCTCCTATCTTTTTTGCTTGCACTTCTATACAAGCAAAAAGCGTGCCAACATCACGGCACTTGAAAACTTAAGTTTTGAGCGAATCACTTCGATCAAAAAAGAGACAAAATGAGACTTGCGTCTCAATTTGTCTCAATATGTCCATTTCATCTCACAAAAAAAGCATCCCATAAAGGAATGCTTATCACTCTGAATCGATTGTACGTTGCCATTTTAATTTTCCTTTGCAGACGCCGCACACATAACGAGAGGTATCAACTCGTCTTTTCCTGATAAAATACTGACCGCATCCTGTGCAAACATATTCTTGCCGCTTCTGTACACGTCGTTTATTTTGTAAGGTCTTTAGCGGTGTACAAAAACGCGGGGCTCCTACTTGTTTTAATAACTCTTTAAAGGAACGGTCACGATGCTGATAGCCTTTTCCCTCAAGATGCAGATGATAATGACACAGCTCATGCTTAATGATTCCGATTAATTCTTCTCGTCCATGTTCCTCTAGGTATCGACGGTTCAGTTCGATATTGTGTGTTCCAAGTAAATACCGCCCGCCTGTCGTTTTGAGACGGTCATTAAAAACAGCCTGATGGCGGAATGCCTTCCCAAAGAACTGCTCAGAAATATGTTCTGTTAACTGCTGTAACTCGCTCTCCTTCAATCAAGATCGTTCCTTTCTATAAAAACCTCGAACAGGACAATTTCCCCTTTGCATACATTGAAGGTACACCCACTGTTTCGATCAAAGGAGGAATGGGCGATGCCCAACTGGCTGAAAAATCAGATGCAGAAGGCTTTTTTTGAAAAAAATCATTACCAAATCAAGTTGCTAAATCAATGCTGGTACTTCTACAGAAAAAAACATTCAGTCGCATCAAGGCACACCCCATCCTGAGGTGCGCCTCATTTTTTGTTTATTCTGGTTTCAGCATGGAGAGGGCAACGCGGCCTTTTGCCTGGTCAACGGAGTCCACCCATACAGTCACAATGTCACCAACTGATACAACGTCAAGCGGATGCTTCACAAAACGGTTGCTGAGCTTGGAAATATGGACAAGCCCGTCCTGCTTGACACCAATATCAACGAATGCACCGAAGTCTACGACGTTCCTTACCGTTCCTTGCAGCTCCATTCCTTGCTTCAAGTCCTCCAATTTCAACACATCTGTTTTCAAAAGAGGTTTTGGTACTTCATCGCGCGGATCTCGCTCAGGTCTTGTCAGCTGATCGACGATATCTTGTAGTGTAATGATACCAATATCAAGCTGCTCTGCCGCTTCATCCAGCTTGACCTCTGCGATTTTCTCCTTTAACTGCTCTGTGCCAAGATCATCTGGCGTCATCTTGATCATGCGTAAGAACTGTTTTGTTTCTTTATAGCTCTCTGGGTGAATGCCTGTCCGATCGAGTGGATCTTGTCCATCTGCGATGCGTAGGAAACCAATACACTGCTCATAAGTCTTAGCCCCAAGTCTTGGAATGTCCTTTAGCTCTTTTCTGCTTGTGAATCTTCCAATCTCTTCGCGGCGCTTGATGATATTCCCTGCGACAGCTTTTGAAAGACCTGACACATATTGCAGCAGCGCCTGTGAGGCCGTATTGACGTTCACACCGACTTGGTTGACGACCGTCTCCACCACGAAGGTTAACGAGCTGTTTAATTGCTTTTGGCTCACGTCATGCTGGTATTGGCCCACCCCGACAGACTTCGGATCAATTTTCACGAGCTCTGCTAAAGGATCTTGTAATCTTCTAGCAATGGATATAGCGCTTCGTTCTTCGACTTGCAGGTCTGGAAACTCTTCTCGCGCCAGTGCAGACGCAGAGTATACACTTGCTCCTGCTTCATTCACAATCAAATAGGAGACCGGCTGATCCAGCTCTTGAATGAGGTCTGCAATGAATTGTTCAGTCTCTCTTGAGGCTGTTCCGTTTCCAATCGCAATGACTTCAATATTTGATGATTGAATGATCTCTTTCACTTTTTGTTTCGCTTCCGCTTTTTTCTGCACTGGCGGATGCGGGTAAATGACGCCGATATGGTGGACTTTTCCTGTATCATCGACGACGGCTAACTTACAGCCTGTACGAAATGCAGGATCGACTCCAAGTACACGCTTCCCTTTCATCGGCGGCTGAAGCAGCAGTTTTCTTAAGTTTTCAGCGAAAATATGAATCGCTTGTTCTTCTGCTTTTTCTGTCAGCTCTTTTCGGATTTCTCGTTCGATGGAAGGCTGGATAAGACGTTTATACGCATCATCAATTGACGTTTCGATAAACGGTCTCGCCGTCGTCTGTTTGCCTTTTATCACTTGTTTGTCGAGATAGAAACGAATGTTTTCAGCAGGTGGTTCGATGGCTGCCTTTAAGATGCCTTCTTTCTCTCCGCGATTAACCGCTAGTATACGGTGAGGCACTATCTTTTTGATGGGCTCTTGATAATCGTAATACATTTCATAGACGTTTTTCTCATCGTTTTCGATGTCTTTTCCTGATGTGATTAGACTACCCTTTTGGTACGTTTCGCTGCGAATCCATTTCCGCATATCAGGATCATCTGCCAGCTGTTCAGCAATGATGTGCTGCGCGCCTTCTAGTGCCTCTTCTACACTTGTTACTTCCTTTTCTTCGTTGATAAAAGAAACGGCCTTCTTCTCGATCTCATCACTTGGCAGCGTGAGTATATATTCTGCCAGCGGCTCAAGCCCTTTTGCTTTGGCTACATTCGCCTTTGTTTTACGTTTTTGTTTGAATGGCCGGTATAAATCTTCGACCTCTTGCAGTTTATGAGCCTGCTCAATTTTTTGTTTTAATTCATCCGTCAGTTTGTCTTGTTCTGCGATTAACCGGATGACTTCTTCTTTTCGATTCATGACATTTTGGATATATGTATAGCGCTCTGAAATGGTTTGAATTTGCACCTCATCTAGTGAGCCTGTCTGCTCTTTCCGGTAACGGGCAATAAACGGGACGGTGTTGCCATCCTCTAAGAGCTTGATAACACTTTCAATTTGTTTTGTAGAAAGCTTTAATTCTGTTGCAATTTGTTTCAATAAAAAGTCAGATGTCTTCATACTTTGCATCCTCTCACTGTGTCTTCTCTTTTAGTGTATCAAAAAAATCGGTAAAACAGAAAAAAGGTCAGCTATTTTACGTGAGCTGACCAAGTACATAGGTGAGATCGTCCTTCTTGTCTTGTGTATATGTTTCAAGCTGTTTGGCAATATCTTCAACTGAATGACTATGCTTTAAACACATTCTCATGTTTGGCACATTCAGTCCGTCTGAATACATAATGAATGTCGATCCTTTTTCGTAGGAATAGGTGTATGTTTTATATTTTCTAGGTTTCCCTGATAAGTATCCTGATGTCGGAAGTGGATAAATATAGTCGCCAGAAGGGGCATTCAAGATGAACCGAATATTACCAACCGAACAATAGGTAAACTGCTGCTGGGAAAAATTCACCTTTAAGATCCCAACTGTGGCTCCGCGTTTATTTTTCATCGCCTGATTACATCTGTCAATGAGGGTCGTCATATCCTCATGTCCATATTCTTCGACAATTTCGCTGACTAAAGAAGATGATTCATTGGCGAACTGACCGCTGCCTAATCCGTCTGCCACAGCACAAATTAGTTCTTCATCATCTGCTTTAATAAAAAAACTGTCCCCGCAGCATGATTTCCCTTCTTTATTCGATTGATAGATAATGGTATTCACATGCTCATGCTGTTCAATCTGCTTCATTACCCTAGCTCCATAGACGCATCTTCTGATAATGCATCTCGTAGCTTTTTAACTGCCTTCCGTTGCAGTCTCGATACATGCATTTGGGATATCCCTAATAAATCGCCTGTTTCTTTCTGACTCTTATTTTGCAAATAAGTCAGGTTGATAATCTCTTTTTCTCGATCCGTCAGAACATGAAGCACACTCTCAAGCATCATTTTTTGGTTTACACGTTCGTAGCCCTCTTCTTGTGAGCCGACAACGTCTAAAATGGTGACTGTACTTCCTTCAGAATCAGCCTCTACGCCTTGGTCAACAGACAGTGCTTGATAGCTTTTGCCCATCTCCATCGTTTCCAGAACTTCTTCCTCTGTCACATCTAGGTATTCTGCAATTTCTTGGACTTTCGGTGACTTTTGCGTCTCTGTTGTTAGATGATCAACGGCCATCTTGATTCTTGGTCCAAGTTCTTTGATTCGCCTTGGTACATGGACACTCCATGTTTTATCCCGTAAAAAGCGTTTGATTTCCCCGATAATGGTTGGAATCGCAAAGGCTTCAAATGATTTACCGACGAGCGGATCATATCGCTTAATGGCGCCAAGTAAACCAATCATTCCAACTTGTCTGAGATCCTCATGAAAGCTTTTTCCTTTTGAATATTTTTTTGCCAGCATATCGACCAAATTTGTATAGCATTCGACCAGCGTGAGCTGCGCCTGCTCATCTTGATTGGATTGATAGCTTTGGATAAGGCGATCCACTTCATCTTTAGTTAGTTTCATAGTTTTGGATGGTTGTGTCATGGTCAACTCGCTCCCTGTTTAAAAACTTTGTCATCGCAACGGTAACTCCGGAGTTTGCTTGCACCTCGACTTCATCCATCAATGTTTGCATTAAGTATAAACCAAGACCTCCTTCTGCCAATTGATCCACCGTATGAGCAGTTGTATACGGTCCGAGGTCTTCTTGCTTTTGCTTAAAGTCAAAGCTACCGCCTTTGTCAGCGACAATGATTTCTAGACGATCTTCGTAGACAAGAAAGCGAACAGCTACCTCTCCATCTTCACCGTCTTTTCCTTTATAGGCATGCTGAACTGCATTTGTACAAGCCTCACTGACGGCAATTTTTAAGTCTTCAATCTCTTCGTAGACATAGCCCATTCGGCTCGCTACGCCTGAAAGAGTCAGGCGAATGATGCCTACATATTCTGGTTTCGCCGGTATTTTCATCTCGATTAGATCTACTGTTTCGTTCATTGTACCCCACCCTCTGACTTTGCAGAAATGTCAATGATGTCCTTTAATCCAGTAATTTCAAACAACCTTACAAGCCGATCTGACAAGTTCTCAAGCTTTAGTGTTCCGCCTGCTTTTTGAGCTGCTTTAAACAGCCCAACAAATACACCTAATCCTGTACTATCCATATACGTAACATCCTTCAAACAGATCTCAAGATGCTCTCCCGCCTCGGCTTTAGGCATGAGTGTTTCTCTTAGCTGAGGAGCAGAGTACACATCGATTTCTCCGCTTACACTAATTTTCGTTTTTTGATCTATTTGATGCTCTTTTACAGACATATTCATTATGCATTCACCTCGAAATTCTTGTTTCCTTGAATTTTATATACCCGTCTATGCACTTTCTAAACCTTCCTTTTGAGGACAAGTAACGTAAAATCATCATGCAGCTGGAATTCTTGCAGCTTAAGTAAGCTGTCATAGATGGCATCCACCATTTCCTGAGCTGAATAGGATAGGTTCTCTGATATGAGCGCTTTGATATCCTCACGCTCTAAGAAACCGTCCTCTGATTTAGATTCTGTGACACCATCAGAAAATAAGATCACCATATCTCCTACGTCCAAATGCTTCTCATACTGCTTATAATCAAAATCTGGTGCAATTCCAAGGACAAGCCCTCTTGCATCTAAATCGTAAAATTGATTCTCTTTATTGCAATAGAAAAAGCCCGGCTCATGACCAGCCGATGCATATTTAAATTCATGTGTTTCTTTATTATAGCTGCCATAAAACATAGTGATGAACATACTTGGGTCTACGTTTTGCTCGACAACACGATTTAGGGTTTTCAGCACTTTAGTTGGGCCGCTCCCTGACTCTGGCAAGGAATCCATCGCATATTTAATCATCGACATACAAAGCGCAGCCGGGATTCCCTTTCCAATGACATCTGCGATTGCGATATTAATCGTATCGTGATCCGTCACAAAGTGGTAATAATCTCCACTCATCTGTTTTGCCGGTACACTGATCGCCCCAATATCGAACGTATCTCCTTCTGGAATTTTCGTTTCCAGAAGGGTTTGCTGAACATTTGCAGCAATTTCAATTTCTGATTTAATTTCTTGCTGGATGCCTCTAAGTGTTAAATGTTCCTGATAGGCAAGTCCGTACCCAATCATGACTTCAATTAAGAAGTCTAGTGAATGAAAAACATCTTCCGGCAAATCAGGGTAAAGCTCCTGAATCACTTTTCGGTGAACACTCACTATTTCTTCAGGAGGTATTTGATGCTCAATGGTTTTACGGCTAAATTTTTGAGCTTGATAAAGCGATGTTTCAGTTAAATCACTGATATAACGACTGAGCAGCTGATGGTACCGCTGCTCCATTACCTCCTTAAAATCCATGGTTTCCCTCCTAGCGAAGCCACTTAACAGCTTGTATCTCCGTTCCTTGTTCTGGTGCAGAATCTAATTTAAATTCATCCATCAGTCTTCTGACGCCTGGCAAGCCTGCTCCGAGTCCGCCTGATGTAGAAAATCCGTCTTCCATCACTTTACGTATATCCATGATGCCAGGCCCCTCATCGGCTGCGATGACCTTAAGTCCACGCTTTCCGCGCTCCATCACTTCTTCTATACAAATCTGACCTTTACCAGCGTATAAATAGATGTTTCGAGCTAATTCTGAAATGGCCGTCGTAATTCTTGCTTGGTCAACTGTTCCAAAACCAAGTTCTTTTGCAACATTGCGCCCCAATTGTCTTGCTGCGACTATATCCCATTCCGTCAATATTTTTACACAGGATTGGTCTTTCATATCTATTCCCCCAATTCCCGCTTCAGTGTCTCAAGCCCTTGTTCAAGATCTAGTGCTGTTTGAATTTCTTCCAACGATATACCAAGTTCAATAAGCGTCACAGCGACTGCCGGTTGTATTCCTGTTAATACAACTTTTGCCCCCATGAGCTTAGACATGGTGATCACATCGCCTAATACCTTAGCGATAAATGAATCAATCATATCGACTGATGTTAAATCAATGACAACACCGTTTGCTCCTGTTTCATGAATTTTATTCAGTAAATCTTCTTGAAAGTGAAGAGCTGTTTGATCATCAAGCTCCCACTGTATTGAAATCAGAAGACAGTTATATAGTTTTAAGATTGGAATCTTCGGGTGATTTCTCAATTGGTTATCCCTCCAATGAAACAATTTTTCGATTTGTCATTTCCAAAGCAGTTTGAATTCCTTTTTGAAGGGTATTCTTTGTTGTAACCTGAGATAAATCAATTCCAAGGTTAACGATCGTTTGGGCTATTTCTGGGCGAATACCAACAAGTAAACACTTCGCTCCTACTAATCTCACAGCCTCTGACGCTTGAATGATATGGTGGGCCACCATTGTGTCCACGACAGGTACACCCGTGATATCAATTAAGACGACCTGTGAGCGATGTTTGACGACACCATTGAGCAGGTTCTCCATAATTTTTTTCGCACGATCTGTATCAATTGTTCCAACAAGTGGCATGACGGTGATGTGCTCAAATACTGGGATTAGCGGGGCAGAAAGTTCCTGCAGTGCAATCTTTTGAAGACTGACGGTTTTTTCCCATGAGATGGAATACTGGTTTAAGATCTCGTTATGGATGGGTGTGATGAATCGATCAATTTGCCAGATGAGGTCATGACTTTCTTGCGTTGTATCTTTGTCATCGTTCATTTTTTCATATAAATGTGTACGGATTTCCGTTAGACCGTTTGCCAGTAACTTAAGTGATATACCCATTTGAACAATTTTTAAAGCAAAATTTTGCACTTTTTCTTCAAAATCCTCATTATCCCCCTCTGAAAGAGATGTAATGATGAGTTGAACATATTCCGAACAGATGGTTTCATACATTTTGTCGTTCAGCATCATGTCCGTTTCTTTTTCTCCGAGTCGTTTTAAAATGTCCGTCCACTCTTTTTCTAATTCCTTTTGATGCTTTCTTGCAAAAGCTAACACGATATGATTCGACATGTTTTACCCCCTACTTACATTTAAAGCTCTTCTTTAGTCTTTCTTCATTATAACGTTAATAAAAATTGAACACAAAAAAAGTTGCTCCCAGTAGAGCAACCATATCTCACCATATTAAAAATCAATAAGAGCCAAACTAACTTGTAAGGCTTCATCAACCTTCTCCATCATCTCATCATCAAGATGTGTGATTTTATCTGTCAGTCTTTGTTTATCGATTGTACGAATTTGTTCCAAAAGAATGACAGAATCTCGTTCAAAGCCGTACCGCTTTGCATTAATTTCGACGTGAGTCGGTAATTTCGCTTTTTGTATTTGGGCTGTTATGGCTGCAACGATAGCAGTCGGGCTGAAGCGATTTCCAATGTCATTCTGAATCACCAATACCGGGCGAACCCCGCCCTGCTCGGAGCCAACAACAGGAGATAAATCAGCAAAGTAAACATCACCGCGTTTAACAATCAAATGTTTAACCCCCGCTGACTAATCGCTCAACTGTATTCTCAGCCTCAAATTCTGCGTATTGTGCCTCTGAAGAGATATTCAGATTAATTTTCGCCATCTCCATGTAGCCGCGTCTCATCGATTCACGATTTTGTCGAATATTACGTTCACGAATATACGTTTTTGTCGCTCGGTAGATCAATTCATTTCTTGTTACCTTATCCTGCTCTGCTACTCGTTCGATCTCAGACATTAAAGTCTCCGGCAGTCGAATCTTCATTTCGTTTGTTGCGCTGGATTCAGACAAAAAACATACACCTCCACAAAACTTACGGATACCGTATCGATCCATTCCAAGACTAATCATACCATTATTCAATGCACAAGCAAAGCTGTTTTTTCATGATTTCTTATTAGAACATGAAGCGGCTCGCCACCCGTAAATCAAGATGATAATGGAGTTCCTCCTTCCCATTATACGCTTTTTTCCGAAAATCATACGGTATTTCCAAAATCTCTAAAAAAGGGAGAATGTTTACCCTACTTTTGTCGAATAAAAAAGAACGAAGTCAGTTTGACTATCGTTCTTTTGAATGTTTTTTATCATAAACTTGGTCCACCTTGAAGGAGTGGATTCCGCACTTGCACTCTTTTGCCGTCCTCTATATACACTCTCGGGACGCGGTGACCAATCGAGCACGTGATTTCATAATTAATGGTTTCAAGTCTTTTGGCGATTTCATCAATTGGTACCATGTCTTCTCCTTGCTTACCAATCAAAACGACCGGCTCGCCCACTGGAAGCTTGTCTTTCAGTTCAACCATGAATTGGTCCATACAAACCCTTCCGGCGATCTTCCGGCGCTTTCCGCCAACAAGTACTTCCGTTCCTGCCAGTTTCCGAATCCATCCATCTGCATAGCCAACTGGAACCGTGCCGATCCACGTATCTTGATTGGCTGTATACGTTGCCCCGTAGCTGACACTCTCACCCTTTTGAATGTGCTTCACATGGGCAAGCTTCGTATGAAGGGACATGGCTTCTTCGAGCTTAAAAGGCAATTCATCTTTGATTTCTTCTGACGGTGACAGCCCGTACATACTGATGCCGAAGCGAACCATATTAAACAAAACGTCCTTAAACCTTAAACCTGCTGCACTGTTGGCACAATGAACGAGAAGCTTGTCCGTATGAAGCGGCTCAAGCAGTGTTTGAAAGGTGTCAACCTGGCGATCAAAATAGGCCTCATCCTTTTCATCTGCTGTCGCAAAGTGAGTAAATACGCCTTCCAGCTGTAAATAATCGTGCTCGCTGACAAGATTTTTCACTTCGTTCACTTGCTCTATCGTTTTCACACCTAATCGGTTCATTCCGCTGTCTATTTTCAGATGAAATTGTATAAGTTGTCCCACCTGCCCTCTCATCATGTTGGTGACGTCTTTCAGCCAATCGATGGAGTAAGCGGTCATGATGACATTGTATTGAACAGCAACTTTGACATATTCAGTCGGTACGGCGCCGAGTACAAGTATTGGTGCTTTGATGCCTTTATTTCTTAAAGAAACGGCCTCATCTAAAAAGGCGACGGCTAATACGTCTGCTCCTGCTTTGAGAGCAGCTCTTGCCACTTCTATATCTCCATGTCCATATGCATTGGCTTTCACCACAGCCATTAGTTGAACACTTTGACCGATATGATCTTTCATATGTGAAACATTATGCTTGATTGCTGATAAATTAATTTCTGCCCATGTGTCTCTATAAAAGGCATTTGTGTCCATCCATCACACTTCCCTATTGAATGATTCAATCCTCTCATATGATACTAAAAATCAAGAATAAAGTGAAACAAATCAAAAAAGATCAGCCCTTGCAATAGGACTGGTCTCACTTTGTCTTCTTTTCAGCGTGATAGAAAACCTTTGAAGTCTAGGAAGGCCGAGCACTGGCGCGGAGCGAATTTGACATTCGTGAGCACCGGCGCGCAGACCTGACAACGAATGCGAAGGTTTGTCTACACGCTGAAGATCAGCCCTTGCAATAGGGCTGATCTTTCAATTTCTAAGGCTCTCGCCTGAGATATTTATTTAGCTGATTGGCCTTCTACACTCTTTGCAACCATTAAGAGTTCTTCCTTCGATAGATCACTTGAAGAAATCAAGTAGTCCACTCCATCAGATGTCCATGAAAGGGATTGATCTGTTAGAACCCCAACTGTCATGCCAAGGTCGACTGGCTCGCCGTTCATTGTCACAGGCGTAGATGCTTCAGCGACTCTCGCTTTTTCCTGAATGAGTGTGAAGGATTTCTTTCCGCCGTACGTCATCACATAACGCTTCCCAGCATCCGTCATCATTTCTTTCTCTTCCATCTTTTTCACACCCTCTGGCATGTCAACTGGCGTTTTCACTGCGAAGCTGTCAGATGGGTCTGCACTTGTGGCAACATCCATTTGAGAGAGTGTCATGTTTTTCTTCTCATCAAATGCATCTTTGTCAAAGGATTTATTGAATTCAAAGTGAGAGAATTCCACTTTCACCATTGGCTTTTTATCGCTATCCAGCACTTTCACACTGGCAGGCGCCATTGTTTTTTTATGAAAGGTAATCTCTTGGGTAGGCAGCATTTGGTTGTGCTGATAATTGGTTTTGGTTTCGAACACATACTTTGAATCCTTCGCTTTGAACTGAGCAGCACTGTCATTTTTAATGTCTTTCACGAGTGACTCAAATAAGTAGACCTGACTGCTATTATTTGGCCAATCACTGTGAAAACGGAAGCTCTTGTTCAATGAAGGTGTTAGCACAAACACACCATTGCCATTTCTTAAAATGACTTGACTCTGATCCTTTTTCGGATTCTCTAAATAGACACGGTAAAGTTCCGGCTTTTTGTACCAAATTTCCACTTGATACTCCTGCGGGTCATTTCCTGTCTCAATGGTCATTTTTGCTTTGGCTTTGTATGATGTCATTTCCTCTGCCTTTTTGTTTAAATCTCCAACGATATCCTTCTGAGATTTTTGACCGCATGCGGAGAGAATCAGTACAAAAAGGATTCCCGTTACAAGCAAAACAAAGCTTTTTCTCACCCTTTTCAACCCCTTCGTTAATTGTGTTAAAAGGAAGAAACCGCTTGTTTGACTTTAACAGTACGCCTCAAGAGTTAACTGCGTACCGCGAACCATCAAAGCCTGTTAGCAACTCGCCCTTCCTTATCGCACTACCCAATATATGAAGGGGGGACAAACAATATGCAGACTAGCTTGACAACCTTTCAATTAAAACTTGTGCCGCAGCATATTCTTTTGCATGAGTGATAGACACATGTACCTGATCGCCCTTCGCCTTTTCGCTTTTGATGAAAGGTTTTCCATGTTCGTCTTTCTGGATTTCTATGTCATGAAAGCTTAAATGCCTTCCGATTCCCGTTCCGTATGCTTTGGCGAAAGCTTCCTTTGCTGCAAAACGTCCTGCCAAAAATTCCAGCTGCCTCTTTCCACTAAGGGCGTAAAAGATGTCTTGTTCACTTAACGTTAAAATCCGTTCTGGTAAACGAGGCTGTCTGCTAAGCACATGCGCGAGCCGGTTGATCTCTAATATATCAATGCCTATTCCTTTGATCATGAGGTACCTCCTATGATACTCGTACTAATTTGGATGTTCTCTTCATAAACGTGTTACTATAAACTTACCATTATCTAGTCAAAAGGGGTTTGTTATGTTTATTCGAACGGAGAGCTTTCAACAATTTATTAGATCGTATCCAATCGTCACAACGATCCTTGCTTTGCAATTTGGTCTATGGCTTCTATTTGCGCTTCCTATCCCTCTTATCCAGCTTGGTCACGACCATCTCGTCGGTTTCAATTATGGTGTAGCTGCTGGAGAATGGTGGCGACTTATCACACCTGTTTTTCTTCACGGAAGTCTGACCCATATTTTGTTCAATTCTATGTCATTGTTCTTATTCGCTCCAGCACTTGAGCATTTGCTTGGGAAGGTTCGATTTCTCATTATCTATCTTGGTACAGGATTCATTGGCAACCTCGGAACCTATTGGGTGGAGCCTTTAGAGTATGTACATGTCGGCGCCTCTGGTGCGATCTTCGGTTTGTTTGGCGTTTATTTATACCTTGTTCTATTTAAACCGCATATGATGGATCGCGGCAATTCTCAGGTGATCTTAACCATTCTTGCCGTCTCTGTCATTATGACGTTCGTCAACTCAAACATCAATATCATGGCTCACTTATTTGGATTGATCGGTGGCATGCTCCTAGCACCTCTTACGCTAGTTTTCCATTCAAAAAAAAGACGCTACTAACCTCATAAAAAATGTCGATCACTCCTATGAACAGGAAGCGGATCGACATTTTTTGTTTAAGAAGATTTATTTTTTTCATACGAATACCAATCCATTACACGTGCTGCATCTTCTTCCTCAAGGTGATGTACACCAAAGGAATCAAGCAACGCAGAGGATTTCACAAAGGTGTGAATACTCGCCACTCGGCCTTTCTTTTGGAAGAATGATTGCGTCATCGTATAGTTTTGCATTCGTTTTCTCAAGACAATACCAGTGGTTTTGCCAATGCCTCTTGATGTCAGTTGAATCAATGGATCTTTGATCGTATAGCCTGATTGTTTATAAGCTAAATAACCAAAAACCAAAGCAAGAGGAAGCGGAATGAGTGCCAAATACCCCCATGGCGGAAAACGAACAGATAGGATCACGCCGACAAGTAATGGCACAAAACCGAAGGAGATCAGGTAGCGCTTGAGTGAACGCTTTGGTACCTTTTTCAATTCAGATTCTGGCTCCAAATGATAATCATCCGTGAATTGAGAGAGCAGTTCGTTGATTTTTTTCTTCCGAATCAGTGGAAATAAGACGGAAGAGGTTTCTTTTTCTGTAATAGAACCTCCTGCACTCACAAGCATCACCGTCGCAAAACCAAAGGGTTCACGAAGAATATTTTCTTTGATTTTTACTGCTTGAATTCTCGCAAGCGGAATGGTCATTTGATGCCTTTCGATGAGCCCTCTTGTGATGATGATGTCTTTCCCTTTTCGTTTTGCGTTAAAATTCGCATATTGAAGGGCTGTTACCCCAACACTAAGTATCCATGCAATCAATACGGCAATAAATATGAGAATCGCATAAATCTCAACACTCGCATGACTTAAAAAAGAAAACCGCTTGATGAATCCGTCCAAAGGAAGAATTTCATCTATTTGTGTGTAAATGGCGAGACACCCAGAAATAATGACGCCGATCCCGCTTGAAGTGGTCGCAGCCAAAAGCAGCTCTGGTATCCCCATCCGGTAGGAAACATTGATTTCTTTTTCTACAGGTTGCTGCGCTGTTAGAGGATCATGCGGGACATCTCCATTTTCATCCACCATTTCTTCTTGCTGCAAGCTTTTCTTTCGGTTGAAAATTGATTGCTTTAATTGTTCTGCTTCTGCTTTTGTAATCGCCGTCAGACTCACTTCTGGACCGTCTGTTCCGCCAGCTGTTTCGATTTGAACCCGCACCAAACCAAAAATCCGCTGGAAAATACCTTCACTTGTATTCACCGTTTGAATTCGTTCTAACGAAATATATTTTTTCTTTTTTGTGATGACGCCCGATTCTACGCGAAATTCATCCTCTTCCATCCGGTAGGTGAAGCGCCTCCATGCTAAAACGGTTAAAACAGCTTTCCATAAAAGGAGCACACCAAGAATGATAAATGCATAAAAACGAATGCTCGAATTCGAGTTCACAAAAATAAGCACGAAAAAAGGGATAATGAAGTTTTTGATCATGGATACGGCATCTGATATAAAATCAATGAACATCGAGATTGGATGTACACGTTTTGGTTCAGACATCATCTTCCGTCACCCTTGCTAAACGAGATATGTAATCACGAAGCTCATCTGCTTCTTCTAATTCTAGCGCCGGTATATCATGAACTGTGGCAGCAGTCGATATTTGAACAGATGCCAAACGGTAGCGCCTTAAGAGCGGCCCTTGTGATGTATCGACATGCTGGACACGCACCATCGGTACAATCACACGTGTGACACGAATGAGCCCATGCTGAATTTCGATTTCATTTTCGAATACTTCGTAGCGCCAGATGCGATGACGGATTTTCGGTATAAGCCAAATGCCAAAAATAACCTGTAAGACCCATAAACCGGCAAGGATGGCGCCAATCCAATATGGCCAATGTAGATAATAACTAGCAACAAATACCCCAATGATGATGAGTAAGAAAATCAATGAGATAATTCCATTTTGAAGACGCCATACCTTTAAACCATTTAAACTAATTTGACGTTGCGGCTGTTTTCTCACATTCTTCCCCCATTCTCTTACTTTTCTATCAATATATTACGAAAGAAAGCCTAAAAAGTTTCAGAAAACCTGTTAAAAAAAGCGAACCCTGCAAAGGATTCGCTTTTGAATTAGTTGTTATAAGATTTCTTTTGACGACGATCGCTAGAAGAACGATTGCGGTCATTTGAAGAACGCTTTTTATCTCCGTAAGATGAACGGCTTTTTCCGCGATAGCCGCCTCCGCCGCCACCGTCTCTACGTTTAGAAGAGCTGCGGTTGTTACGATTGCGTTTTGAAACCATTGGTGCTTCATCTGTCAAACGAACAGGCGTTGCATCCGGCTCTTTTGTCATCATTTTGATGGCAGCCGCAACCACTGTAACAGAATCATGATCTTCTAGCAATTCAGCAGCTGCTGTCATGTAGAAGTTTAAGTTGTTTTCACTGATGATGGTGCGCAAGCGATCAATAGTTACTTGTTGTTGTCCTTCGATTGCCTCATCTAGTGTTGGTTCTTTCATACGATCCATTTTACGTTTAGTTGTTTGCTCGATCGCACGAAGCATATCTTTTTCACGTGGTGTGATGAATGTCATCGCCATACCTGTACGGCCAGCACGTCCAGTACGTCCAATACGGTGTACGTAGCTTTCTGGATCTTGTGGTACGTCAAAGTTATACACGTGTGTTACACCTGAGATATCAAGTCCACGTGCTGCAACGTCTGTTGCGACAAGCACATCGATTGAACCTTCTTTGAATTTACGAAGCGCAACCATACGTTTCGCTTGAGTCAAGTCACCATGAATTCCTTCAGCTGTATAACCTCTAAGGTTAAGTGCTTCAGTCAATTCGTCAACGCGGCGTTTCGTACGGCCGAAGACAATTGAAAGCTCAGGTGATTGAATGTCAAGAAGACGAGTCAATGTATCAAACTTCTTACGCTCGTGGATATCCAAGTAGAACTGTTGGATGTTAGAGACAGTCATTTCTTTCGCTTTTACTTTTACGTGTTCTGGATTTGTCATGAAACGCTCTGCAATGCGCTTAATTGGTGCAGGCATTGTCGCAGAGAATAAAAGTGTTTGGTGTTCACTTGGTACATTTGAAAGGATCGATTCAATGTCTTCGATGAAACCCATGTTTAGCATTTCGTCTGCTTCATCAAGCACAACAGTTTCAACATTTTGAAGACGCATTGTACGACGGTTAATGTGATCGAGTAAACGTCCTGGAGTCCCTACGATGATATGAGGATTTTTCTTGAGCGAACGGATTTGGCGACCGATATCTTGTCCACCGTAAATCGGAAGTACGCGCGCACGTTTGTCTTGGCCTATTTTGTATAGCTCTTCAGATACTTGAATCGCTAATTCTCTTGTTGGCGCAATGATAATCGCTTGGATATTTGGAGACGCTGGGTCGATTTTTTCTACAAGAGGAATACCAAACGCTGCAGTTTTTCCTGTTCCTGTTTGTGCTTGTCCAATGACATCTTTATTCTGAAGACCGAGAGGAATTGTTTCCGCTTGAATCGGTGTTGCTTCTTCAAATCCCATGCGGTTAATAGCTTTCATGAGACTTTCGCTTAATTGAAAATCTTGAAACGTTATAGTCAAATTATTCAAACTCCTTCTAATTGCTGTTTCAGTAATCTCGTGAATGATCATTAAAAACTGCCCTTTTCCGAAAGGACAGGTCCATTATATACAAAGCCCGAATTACCCTACCTTATATCTTACCATTACACTATTTGTTTTTCAACAAGACAGAAATGGATATATCTACTGTTCCACAATGACAGATTCACCATCACTTTGATCGCCATCCATCCATTTCCACTTTTCGAACAGTTGGATTTTTCCGTTATCCAACTGATTTGGTGTAGAATTGCAAGACCCGCTTCTCATGCTGCCGTCTTTGCTGACATGGTGGTACCTAAAATGAAGTGTTCCATCCTCATTTACAGTTCCTACAAGTACACCAGATACAATACTGCCGCCTTGATACGTGCCCGTTAATATATTCCCGTCCTGACGATATTGAAATACGGTGGCTACCGATACTTCTCCATTACTCGAATTAGACTGCGGGACAAAGGTTTTTCCGTCATATTGAAACAACCGAATCAACCACCTTTTCTTTCCTATTGTACCATAGGCTTGTCACTCATTCGACAAAAATGATGCAATTTTTAACAAGTGGGATTCAATTTATATTAGTTTAGCCACATTTTCGCTTTTCTATAGATTAAATTGTTTTTTTAAGAAATTCCTCTACTTTTTCAAACAATTGCTGCGCACATGGCTCGTGACAAACATGGTGTTTACAATCAGGTAAATAAAACATTTCTTTCTGACGAGACGGGATTTTATGATCAATGAATTGTGCACTTGAAGCTGGGACAATCCCATCGCTTTCCCCTTGAACAATTAACACAGGGAGGTGAAGCTTCTCAAGGGAGCTCTTCGTTTGCTTCACCAGCTTCATAAATTCTACAGCGGCTGACAGCGGTGTGCTCGTTAGCTTATGACGGTATCTATCATACAAAGGGTTCGTATCAATTAGCCCAGACAATGATTCCTTCACCATCTGCCTTGTGTCTTGAATCACTTGTTTTGGATTCACATATTTCGCCGCAGCACTTAACAGGACGAGACGAGCAACCGGATACTTCGCTGCAAGATAAGAAGCAATCATTCCTCCCATAGAAAACCCGATTAAAAAAATCGTCTCACATGTTCGGTAAAGAGAAAGAAGTTCTAATTCAGCTGTCGCAATCCATTCTTGATAGAGAATACCCTTTAGCTGAAGTTCATCTCCATGCCCCGGCAGCGTGACAGACTGAACGTTCCAATCTGTCTTCTGCTTTAAATATTGCGCTAGCGGTTCCACTTCATAGGGGGCGCCAGTGAATCCATGTATACATAGACAGCCAATCATTCTGTCACCTTCTTTGCCGCTCGCTTTTTATAGTGCAGTAATGACTTCTTCTAATCTCATACCGCGTGAGGCTTTGACGAGAACAACATCGTCAGGACCTGCTACGTCAGCAAGTTTTTTCTTCAGTTCCTCTTTGTCCATAAATGAGAACACATGCGCGTCACCGAATGATTTCTTTGCTCCTTCAGCGATGAATGCACCTAGGCGGCCATACGTCATCACATGATCAATAAATTCAGGCTTGATGTAGCGACCAAGTTCATAATGATACGTTTCTTCTTCGCTCCCCATCTCTAGCATGTCTCCAAGGACAAGAATGCGATTTGCGAAACCGTCCATATCTCCTACAAGATCAATGGCAGCTTTCATGGAAGTAGGGCTTGCATTATATGCATCGTTGATAACAGTAATTCCTTTTTCCGTTTTAAACAGTTCAAGACGCATTCCTGTTAACTTTGTTTGCATGAGTCCTTGTGCGATTTGTCTTTCATTCAGTCCGAAATGCTGACCTATGGCAATGGCTGCAAGGGCATTCTTTACATTATGTTTCCCTAATACAGGAATGAGAAACCCTTGAGCATACCCTTCAACTTGAAATTCAGTTCCTTCTGCAAGCTGGTTAATATGCGTTACCTTGATATCACAGTCCTCTGCTTCTCCAAAGGTTTTCACTTGCTGTGAAAGTGCAGTCGCTCTCTCGCGGATCAAAGGTTCATCTCCTAAATAATAAAAGGTACCATCTTCTTTTAGCCCTTTTGTGATCTCACATTTTGCATCGGCAATGGCTTCTCTTGATCCTAAATCTTGCATATGAGATTCTCCGATATTGGTGATGACTGCTGCATCCGGCTCAGCGAGGTTGGACAAGAACTCGATTTCGCCTTTTGCACTCATCCCCATCTCTAATACAGCGATCTCTGTACCTTCTGGCATCGAAAGAATAGTGAGCGGAAGACCGATATGGTTATTAAAATTACCGTCTGTTTTATGAACTTGATACGTTGTTTGTAAGACAGAATGAATCATATCTTTTGTCGTCGTTTTCCCGTTACTTCCTGTAATACCGACCACACGAGGGTTTTCTTCTTTTAAATACGATTTTGACAATTGCTGAAGTGCTGCCAGTGTATCGTCGACAAGAATGACAGGTACGCCTTCTGGTGGATTGGCTTCTTTTTGATTCCAAAGAACAGCTGCCGCTCCAAGCTCCACTGCTTTAGAAGCAAATGTGTGACCATTAAAATGTTCTCCAATTAGGGGGATAAACAATGCACCTTTTGATACTTTTCGTGTATCTGTCGTCACTCCGTGAATTTGCTCTTCGCCAAAAGCTTGATTAGATAGTATCCCACCAGCCATTTGGGCGATTTGTTTCACTGTACGTTTGATCATGATTTTTTCGCCTCTCTTTCTCATTTCACGTTTGAAGGAAAAGAGACACTACCTAAGGATAGTGTCTGCTTTGTTGCTCACATTAAAAAGTCGTTTTAATGGTTTGTTTTTCTTGATGGCGTTCAATTGCAAGTGACACTAGCTTTTCAATGAGCTCTGGGTACTCTACACCAGTGTGCTTCCAAAGCAGCGGGAACATACTGAATGGTGTGAATCCAGGCATTGTATTCACTTCATTGATCAACACTTCGCCTTTTTCTGTTAGGAAGAAGTCTGCACGTACAAGACCAGAACCATCTAGGGATTTAAATGCCTTAATCGCCATATCATGAATCGTCTTGTACTCATCCTCTGACACACTTGCAGGAATGATCAAATCTGTATCGCCATCTTCATATTTTGCTTTGTAGTCATAAAAATCTGTTTTAGGTGCAATTTCACCAACGACAGAGCATTTCGGCTCGTCATTTCCTAATACACCAATCTCGATTTCTCTTCCTATGACGCCTTCTTCTACGACCACACGACGATCATATTGGAAAGCTAAGTCGAATGCGGTTTGTAGCTCTTCTTTGCTGCGACATTTGCTTATTCCAACACTTGACCCCATGTTGGCAGGTTTCACAAAGCATGGATAGCCAAGTACTTGTTCCACCTGTTCTAAGCTGTCTGGTGTGGCTTTCTCATAGTCTTTTTTATTGAAGGAAAGGTGCTTTGCTTGTGCAAGTCCTGCTTGAGCAAAAACATCTTTCATCATGACTTTATCCATACCCGCGGCAGAAGCAAGAACGCCATTGCCAACATACGGGATATTCAGCAGTTCAAGTAATCCTTGCATCGTTCCATCTTCACCATTTGGCCCGTGCAATAATGGGAAGACAACATCAATCTTCTCATCAGCAGATGCAGGCTGTGGAAACATGCTCTCGTTTAAAGAAGTGGGTAAAAACGTCTTTGCATTCTGTTCAAATTGAAGCATTCTGACGTTTGATACTGGCTCAGTGAGTTTTTCTCCTCTTAGCCATTCGCCCTCTTCTGTAATATAAATTGGATGTATATCGAACTTCTCAGTGTTAAGTGCTTTTGTAACTGCAAGGGCTGTTTGCAGTGATACATTATGTTCGGCTGACTTTCCGCCGTAAATCAATCCTAAACTTATTTTCAATGGATACTCCCCCCACTAAAATTCATCTTTACTATCTTATCACTTTCAAGCAAAAATGCTCTAATTAATTTTTGTTGTTACGGAATTGAAATGATTTGTAAAGTTGTAAGCGCCTCCCGAGCATTTGTATGTCTTTCGCCTTTATTTTATATTAAAATGACATTGAAAAGGAGTTGTGACAAATTGAAAAAAATCACAAGTACTGAACAATTCAATGAAATCATTCAATCTGACAAAGAAGTCATCGTTAAATTCTTTGCAACATGGTGTCCTGACTGTACAAGAATGGACATGTTCATTCCAGACATCTTAGAGGCATATGCTCACCATGAATGGTTTGAAATAAACAAAGATGATTTCCCTGAATTAGCAGAATCGTATCAGGTCATGGGTATTCCAAGCCTGTTAATTTTCAAAAATGGCGAAAAAACAGGTCATTTACACAGTGCAAACGCAAAATCACCTGAAGAAGTGACAGAGTTTCTTCAAGGGCACATTTCTTAAATCGTGAAACGGAGGACATCAGCAAACACTTGCTGGTGTCTTTTTTTCTCCATTCCTTACATCAAATCTCTTCATAAGACGATTTGTTCAGTCAAAACGTTTCAATGAGCGAAAGAATGTTTTATATAGTGTTTCTCTTACGACAAGAAATGACAGCAATTATTTCCTGGGAAAGAATGTGCGTCGACTAGTCTTCAAATTTGTCGATTACGTGAATTTTCTGAATATAATCTTTACTTCCAGCATTGCACTTTGTATAATGGAGATGCTAATTGAAAATGATTATCAATTTCATCTGTGTGGAATCCTATAGACGTCTATTCTTATAAAGGAGCGATGAGTCACATGTCTAAGAAGAAAATCAAAACGTATCAGCAATTGATTGAAGAGAACAAGAAAGCCATCATGGGCGATCCTAAAATGATGGAAAGTATATACGAAACCATCGACAAAAAGCATCAGAAACAGCTTGCAGCTGCTGGACGTGAATCATAAATAAAAGGGGGAGCAGTCAAAGCTGGCTGCTTCTCTTTTTTGTCTTTTCCAATAAAAAAAGCCGATAAAATCTATACTTTGATTTTATCGGCTTTTGTTTTAATGTGATTTCGCTACACGGTCCTGCTTCATTCCTAAATAAATGAGCATATATGTGAGATAACCCATTGTCATTGTTAAACCACCGAAGAAGAACTGAGAAAAGACAGGCTCCTCAAATGTTGTGACAGCAGCAAGAATGATCCAGCTCGCATATAAATAAACCATGAACCATTTCATGTTTCTTTTAAGTGTATACAGAAAGAAAAGACCCGCTAACGAAAAGATCCCCAGCGCTAGTCTGAAATAAATAAGATGATCAAACTGGAAGGCAAAAGACACGAACGAAAACGACAGCAACAACAAAATGGGTAAAGCCGTAATGAAATTTTTCACGATAGTGCCACCTCCAAGAGTCCCTCTTATTATAAGACAAAATCAGCCGGTTATCGTGAAATGCAGACTCGTTTTCACAAAGATGTCACGAATTTTCCTTGTTATTTGACACAATTTTTACACATTTACATCGCGCTTCCAAAAAAGAACCCAAGCCGTTCCAACAAAGAAAACAAAATGCGCCCCTACTATAAATAGAGAAAACAAAGGGCTCATGCCATGGAAGGGCGGCGGTCCTTGAAAGCTGTACTGAGTAAAGTCCGTATTAGCAAAAAGTAGGATTTTCCCCCACTGATTTTCTAAAAGAGACATAATAGGCACAAGTGATTTAGCCGCATATAAAACAAAAAACGAGGTCACAAGCGCAACAAGGCTGTTCCTAAACAAGCTGGAACACATAAAAGCGAAGCTTGCCATCATCAACACTTCCACCCACTGAGATCCGATCACAGCAAACGTATGCTGAAATAAGCGTCCCGTACTTTCATCAAAAGCAGTACCAAAGAAAATAAGGCCAAATAGGAAAGCAAGTACATAATAAAAAACAAACAAATAGATGACCGTCATCACAAGTGTGATGTATTTTGACAAGAAAATTTGCAGCCTAGTTTTGGGCCGTATCAATAAAAACTTGATCGTTCTTTTTTGAAATTCTGTTGAGATCAAGGTCGCGCCAATGACAACTGCAAGCACCTGTAAAATAAATACGACGTTTGTGGAATAAGCAAAATAGTTGGCGACAGTGTCTTGTCCACCAAAACTAGAAATGACTCTTTTCAATGCTAGGGCCATCGCCAATTGAAACACAACGATCAGTCCAAGTGCGATGAACGTAATCTTTTTCTTCATCATTTTTTTATGCTCATTCTTGATGAGTTGAAGCATCTGCCGTCCCGCCTTCCGTCCATTTCATAAACGCCTCTTCAATTGATGGCTTTTGAGGTGTCATTTCAAGCACATCAAATCCAGCCAGTACAAGCTGTTTGTTCAGCTTAGGCACTTGCTCTTTGTTCAATTGAAGTAAAACATGCGAACCTTTTCGTTCATATGTATAGTCATGTGTCTCGAGCCACGCAGCCGCCTTTTCCACTGGCTGAATATTCATGAGCATCTGTTCTTTCCCCTCAATGTCACGAATCATGGCACTGGCTTTGATCTGTCCTTTTTGAATGATGATCATGCGGTCGCATAGCTCTTCAACCTCATGCAATAAATGTGTGGCGAATAATACGGACGTTCCTTCTTCTCGTACTAACGATTGCAAGTGCTCCCTGAATTCCTTCATACCTGCAGGATCAAGTCCATTTGTCGGTTCGTCTAAAATAAGCAAATTCGGCTGATGTAATATGGCTTGTGCAATCCCAAGTCTTTGTTTCATACCAAGTGAATATGTCTTTACCTTCTGATGAATGGCGTGCTCAAGACGAACTCTTTTTACCACTTCCTGCATTCGTTCCTCTGTCACTCCATCATGCATATCCGCATACAGTTCAAGGTTTTCAAAGCCTGTTAAATAAGAATAAAATTCGGGATTTTCTATGATTGCACCAACAGATGACATCGCATGTCGAAAATCCTCATCCTGTGAATACCCATTGATCATGATTTGGCCGTTGTTTTTTTTCATCAAGCCAACGATCAAACGAATCAAGGTTGTTTTTCCAGAGCCATTTGGCCCTAGTAAGCCGACGATTTCTCCCTTTCCTATTTCTATCGATATATCTTGTAAGATCATTTTCCGGCCAATTCGTTTATCGACTTTCTCTACTTTTAAAACAGCAGACTCCAACGTAGTTCCTCCTTCTGATGTAAAACCTTTGGCCTCAAATAAGGCCGCTCATTCTGTTAAAAGTATATCACGCAAGACAAGGGACTCCATGAAAAAAAGGGCTGATTGAGTCAGCCCTTCTTTTACATTACATGGATAGATTCGGTGATGCTGCGTCTTTCTCGTGCTTTTTCTCCGTTTCTGTCACTATCACTGCACATGCGGCGTCACCTGTAATATTGACAACGGTTCTTGCCATATCTAATAAGCGGTCTATGCCTAGGATGAGCGCAATGCCTTCAACCGGCAGATTCACAGAGTTCAGTACCATAGCGAGCATGATGAGCCCAACTCCTGGCACGCCTGCTGTACCGATACTTGCTAAAACAGCCGTTAAGACAACCGTCAGCATTTGGACAAGCGTCAGTTCAACCCCATACACTTGCGCGATAAAAATAGTCGCGACCCCTTGCATAATCGCTGTGCCATCCATATTAATGGTTGCCCCAAGCGGCTGTACAAAGCTTGAAATCGGCTCTGGCACCTTCAAACGTTTTTGGGCTGTTTCCATCGAGACTGGAAGGACTGCGTTACTGCTTGACGTACTAAATGCGACAACCATTGCTGGAGAAAATCCTTTGAAAAATGCCATCGGATTTCGTTTCGCTAAAATGGCGACAGTTGACCCATAAGTCAGGAAGAAATGCAGCACGAGCGCCACTAACACGACCGAGAAATAGAGACCCATCGCTTTCATCGCATCAAATCCCTGGCTGCCAATGGCAGTTGCGATCAAACCGAATGTTCCGTACGGTGCGAACTTCATCACGATGCCGACGAGGTACATCATTAATTCATTTCCTTGTTCAAACAGCTTCAGCAAACCTTCTGTCTTCTTCCCGAGCATGGCAATGCCAAGGCCTAAAAATACACAAAAGACGATGATTTGGAGCATGTCTCCTTCAACTAAAGATTGGACTGGATTGGTTGGAATGATGTTAAGTAGTGTTTCTGCCATTGATGGGGCTTCTTCTGCGGAATAATCAGCCGCTTTCGTATCAAAATCACCGAATGCTCCCGGCTTGATTAATAAGGCTAATGAAATGCCAATGATAATGGCAAAAGTAGTAGTCAGTAGAAAATAAGTAATGGTTTTTGCGCCGATTCTGCCAAGCTTTTTCGGATCACCTAGACCTGCTACACCTAGTGTAATGGAAAAGAATACGATCGGCACCACTAACATTTTAATCAGGTTTAAGAAGATTTGACCTAGAGGCGTAAATAGATAAGGGTCTAACACTTTGAATACATTTGGAGCAAAAATGTTAAGCAATAGTCCTGTGATTGCACCTACAAACAAGGCAATGATAATTTTCGTCGCTAGCTTCAATAAAATCTCCCCTTCCTCATCAAAAAAGACCAACGAGAGAGTTTTCTCGTGGGTCTTTGTTTCCATACACGTACCACTGTTTACTCTCTTCACGCCGATGAGGTTAGCTGACGGGTTAGGACGAAGAGATGTCCTTTTTTCTCAACAGAGAAAAATTCACCCCAAAAACTTGGGTCCCCCATTCCTTTAGAAGGATTAAGCGTGTGGTAATATGATATTTTCATACTATTTATACCTTATTTTCGGAAAATTGTAAACAGGTTCATATGAACTTTTTAATTACTTTCTTCCTTATTCGTGACCTCCAAAATATCTAAAATAAACACAAAGATCGGGATACCAATAATCAGTCCCCAAATGCCGATGTAGTGTTCAGAGAAGATCAGCACAATAAATGTGAAGAAAATAGGGAGTTCTGTTTTTGCTGACATGAGCTTCGGGTTTAAGAAGTAGGCTTCAATCGCATGAATGATAACGATCACAAGCACGATATACAGGACATACATCCCGCCCCCAAGCGTATACGCAATGATGCTGAGTGGAATAAGTGAGATAACCACACCTGCGACTGGGATTAAGCCTAGCAAAAAGACCATGACCGCTAATCCAAATAATTGCGGGAATCCCATAATGCCTAGCGCAATGGTTGTTAAGACACAGTTAACAGTTGCAATAATAAACTGTGCTTCGAGTACCTTTCCAAACGTTCTGGAGAATTTACGTCCAAAGAAGGCGATTTCGTTATAGAACACAGAGATTTTACTCGTTTTGAACTTGTTCATGAATTGAATGAGGCGTTCCTTTTCGAACAGGAAGAACATGCTTAATATTAAGGACATAATGACCTGGATACTGAACGTACTGAAATCAGTTAAGTATGTATAGAGGAAATTAAACCCTTTCTCAAAGTAAGCTGATATTTTAAAATCTCCGAATACGTTCGTGATGACATCAATGAAGGGTAAATCTTGTGGATGATCTGCAATTTTCTTTCCTAAATGAAATAGCTGCTCCACCTGCTTGGCGATGATTGGCACAAACACGAATCCGCCAAACGTCAATCCACCAGCCAAAAGAATATACAAAAGGGTAATAACCGATTTCTGCCCTATTTTCAGGAAGCGACTTAAAAAGCCTCTAATGACCTCTTCTAACCGATTCATCAAAAAGGTGAATATGAAGGTCAAGAGAATTAAATTCATCATTCCTCTTAATAGATATAAGGCTGTCGCTAATACTACAAATACAGAAAACCTCTTAACACCGGGTTTTTCGAACAATTTTAAAAATGCCGTCATTACGTTACACACCTGCCAGGACTAAAGTCTATTTTTATCGGATCTGATATACATTATATCGGATCTTTCTGTAAATTATATAATAAAAGGTCAGTGAGGTCTTACGATTCGCCCTAAATTTATCAAGCTTTAATGTTTTTTCTTTTTTACACAAGAAAAAACCGAACCCCATGTAGAACATAAGGTATCGGTTTTTGGTTGTTTTTATACTATACAGCTTGCTTCATATTGCGCATTTCTTGAAGGGCTGTTTTGCTCTTCGCTTCGTCAAATTCACCTTCACTTTTCGCCACAACAATTGTCGCGATGCCATTTCCAATGAGGTTTGTGATGGCTCTTCCTTCGCTCATGAATCGATCGACTCCAAGCAGAAGTGCAAGCCCCTCTAGCGGAATGACCTGTAGTGCAGCGAGTGTAGAAGCCAGTACGATAAATCCGCTTCCTGTCACCCCAGCCGCTCCCTTTGATGTGAGCATCAGAACAAGGATAATAGTGATCTGTTGACCGATAGACAAGTCTACACCAAACACTTGCGCTAAGAAGACCACAGCCATCGATAAGTAGATCGAGGTTCCATCTAAGTTAAAGGAATACCCTGTTGGAATGACAAGGCCCACAACAGACTTAGAGCACCCGTAGCGTTCCATTTTATCCATCATTCTTGGCAACACGGATTCTGATGAGCTTGTGCCAAGAACAATTAAAATTTCATCCTTGATAAATCGTAGGTAACCAAGCAGACTGAAGCCATACATTTTACAAATGATGTTCAGCACAACGAAAATGAACAGGAACATCGTCAAATAAACGGAGAGCATCAGACTTGCGAGCGGTTTAATCGACGCCAAACCAAAGTGTCCGATCGTATACGCCATTGCCCCAAATGCACCGAGCGGCGCTGCACGCATGATATATCCAATGATTTTAAAGAAAACAAGTGACAGCTTATCAAGCCACTCAATGATTCCTTTCCCCTTCTCTCCAAGTGCAGCAAGCGCAACACCGAATAAAATAGAGAAGAATAAGACCTGTAAAATATCACCCTTTGCAAAAGCATCTACCATATTAGATGGTACGATATGTGTAACAAATTCCATCCAGTCTATACCCTGACCCCCATTTTGGGTATACTGTGATACATCTCCTTTTTCAAGCTTGCTATAGTCCAAACCTGCACCTGGCTTCATGATATTTACGACAAAAAGTCCGATGACCAAGGCAAGCGTCGTGACGACTTCAAAATAAATAAATGCTTTTCCCCCAACTTTTCCAACCTTTTTCATATCCCCCATTTTGGCAATACCAAGAACAATGGTTAAGAAAATGATTGGTGCAATGACCATTTTAACGGCATTGATAAAGGTGTCACCAAGCGGCTTCATTTCTTTTCCGACGTTTGGCCAAACCATTCCGACAATGATCCCGATAATGACAGCTGCAACCACCTGAAATGTCAGGTTCTTCAAAAGCCTCTTCATAAAAAATCAACTCCCTCACCCTTTGATGTAAACGCTTAACTGTTATCTGTAGCTAAATGATAGCGATTTCAACAAAGGCTGTGAAGCTTATGGACATATCGTACATTTTGGTCTTTTTGGTCTCTTAGTCAGAATGTACGATATATTTATTCACAGGCCGCCCAACTCCGCCGTATTGCATATCTAATTTCAGCTCGCCTTCTTTCACTAAGAAGTCTAAATACCGGCGTGCCGTGACACGGGCAATGCCAAGTGCATTGGCCACTTCTTCTGCAGACTGCGATCCTTCCTGCAAGCTCATATAGGCTTTAATTTCATTCATCGTATGCACATTCAGCCCCTTAGGGAGCCAAGTATCCTCCTGCTTAACAGCAGGCTTTCGTATGATATCATCCAACATCTCCTGAGAAAATTCTGCTGCTGTGCGAATTTTGGACTTAAACGCTTTATAGGTTTCAAGTGATTCTTTCATACGTTCAAACTTAAATGGCTTGATGATATAATCTCGTGCACCATTTTGAAGCATGGTGCCAATCGTCTCTTTGTCCTTTGCCGCAGAAATCACGATCACATCCACCTGTATCTTTTGCTTTCTAATGTCTTGAAGCGTCTTCACGCCATCTTTTTTTGGCATATATACATCGAGGACAACAAGGTCTGGACGAATTTCTTTGAGGAGCTGGATGCCCTGCTCCCCATTACCTGCGATTGCCACCACTTGAAAGCCAGGAACACTCTTAATGAACTCCTTATTCACTTCTTGCACCATCGGATCATCTTCAATTAATAGCACCTTTATCTGAGTCATCTGTCTCTCTCCTCTATGATCATTGGGAATTCGATTGAGAAGGTGGTACCAATGCCGATGCTTGATGTGACTTCTACATTTCCCATCCCTTTGTCGATAATCGTTTTTACAATATACAGACCATAGCCTGTTCCGCCTTCTTTGCCATGTGTGAAACCTTTATCGAAAATATAAGGAATCATTTCCTCTTCAATCCCGGAGCCATTGTCTTCAATTAAAATCGCGAGGACAGCCTCGGTTTGATCAATACTAATAGAAATGCATTTTGTGTCTCTTTCTACAGTATCATAAGAAGCAAAGGCATTCTCGATCAGGTTGCCAAGCAGCTTCGTCATATCATGTTGATCTAGTCGCTCAGGGAAATCACGTAGACAGCTATGTTCGTCTACTTCGACCTTTATGCCTAACTCCTTGCCCCTTCTGATTTTGCTCATCAATAAACCCGCAACGGCATCATGCTGAATGACGCGGTGAAGAAAGTCCAGCACATGTTCTTGCTCTTCCGTCGTTTGAAAGGCTAGATCTAGTGCCTGATCGGGTTTACCAAGCTGAATTAGCCCAGCAATCGTATGAAGCTTGTTCATATGCTCATGATTTTGTACCCGCAGACCATCAACAAAGTTCTTAACCCCAGTTAACTCCTCTGCCAATTTTGCCGCTTCTGTCCGGTCCTGAAAAATAGCGACCGCTCCGATAATTTTCTTTTTCATGACAATCGGAATTCGGCTGCTCATGATCCGCTTTCCGCTCATATGAATTTCTTCATTATAGACGGGCTCCGCGCGATCAATGATCTCTGGAAGCCTTGTGTCAGACAGCACAGCCCAAATATTCTTGCCTACGACATCCCCTGTCACGCCAAATATTTGCTTCGCCTTTTCATTAAAAATGGTGATCATATGCTGATTATCAATGGCGATAACCCCTTCATTAATAGAGTGAAAGGTTGCGGTGCGCTCCTCTAGCATTCTGACAATCTCATGCGGCTCCAGCTTAAACATTTGCTGTTTAATATGACGAGCAAGTAAAAATGAACCGACAAGCCCAAAGCTGAGCGTGAGCAAAAGAATCATGAGGATATCCCGCTTCATTTCTCCTAATATATCGATCATACTTGGCAGTGTTCTCCCAACAAGGACAACCCCTGTTTGATTAAATTGATCATCCTTCACTGGATAAAAGGCTCTGATGGCAGTCCCAAGCTCTCCCTCTGCTTCTGAGAAATAAATGTGCTCGGCAAAAGCAGGCTCTTCATCTGTCCCTTCCGAGCGCTGCCCAATCCTCGCTTTTACTGGATGCGTTAATCTCACATGATCCATATCCATGACGACAATGTAGTCAGCATCTTGAATAATCCGAATCTCTTCAATGGCATGCTGTAATCGGTCACGTTCTTTTGTTTGATCAGCTAATGCCTGCTTTACCTCATTCATCTCAGCCACTGTTCTCGCTGTGTTCATGAGCCTTTTTCGAAGCTCCCGTTCCTCTGTTTGCTGGATTCCCCCAACAAGGACAATTCCTCCGATTAAAAGGGCGAAAATGACAACGAAATATGTGAGGATGGTGAGCTTCCATCTAATAGATAATTGTTGTAATTTCAATCGATTTCTCATCATTTTTTTCCACCTGTATCTTTACGAATTCTTCCTCGGTCAAGTATGCTTGACATAAGGGGGATCGGACGCATGAAGAATTTACTCGCCTATACACTATTGCTCTTGATTGGTTTTGTAACCGCTTTATACTTTGGTTTTTATCATATGATGCCAAAAGCAGCGACGACCTTTGACGATGAACAGACAGGACTGAAGGATCAGCTTGTGTTCAAATTTAGCCATGTCGTGGCAGATAATACACCAAAAGGACTTGCCGCAAAGAAATTTGCTGAGCTTGTGCACGAAAAATCTGATGGCAAGATCACCATTCAAATTTTCTCCAACGGAAGTCTTTATTCTGATATAGAAGAAATTAATGCACTCAAAGAGAATCAAGTTCAATTTATCGCACCGTCTACCTCGAAGCTCGGCATGCTATCCCCTGAGTGGCTGGCACTTGACCTTCCCTTTGCTTTTTCTAATTACGATGCAGTTCAAGAAGGCTTGCACGGTGCAATTGGACAAAGATTATTTGGCACCCTGCAAAAAGACGGTCTAAAGGGAATGGCGTATTGGACAAATGGCTTTAAGCAAATCACCTCTAATAAAGGACCAATCAAACAGCCTAGTGATTTAAAAAACCAGTCTCTCCGCATTATGCAAAGCGACATGATTGAAAAGCAATTCAAACTTCTTGGCGCAAAGCCCTATCAGGAATCGTTTAATTCGACGTTTCAGCTATTAGAAACAAAAAAGGTAGATGGTGAAGAAAATACCATTTCAAATATTTATTCAAAAAAATTCTATCATATACAAGACTATATGACGATCAGTAATCACGGGTATTTAGGCTATGTGGTCTTAACAGATCAATCCTTCTTTGATCGCCAGACACCTGAAACGAAACGAATTTTACTTGAAGCGATGGAAGAAACAACCGCTTGGAATGAGAAACATGCAGAACAGATGAACAAAGATCAACTGGAGGACATTAAACGGGAATCGCCAATTGCCATTCATGAATTGACGCCAGCAGAAAGACAAAAATGGGTAAAAGCCCTCGATCCTTTGTATGAGGAAGCCGAAAAAACCATTGGTTCTCCCCTAATCAAACAGATTCGTGAGCTGCGTGCGCGTTATGAACATTCTCCGATCCAAGCTTTTCAAGAAGAGGATAAGACCAAATAAAAAATCCCTTTGAGTAAGGGATTTCAGATTGTTGACAAAGGGCTAAAATGATCTTTATTTTAGCCCTTTGTCTTCTATTCAGCGTGACATGAAAACCTTTGAAGTCTAGGAAGGGCGAGTACTGGCGCGGAGCGAATTTGACATTCGTGAGCACCAGCACGCAGGACTGACAACGAATGCAAGGGTTTGTCTACACGCCGCGTTATGCACCGGATTCACTCTGTTCTTGCTGCGTGAGCTCTGCTAATCTTGAGACAATTCTTCGTTTTCGATATTGCATCATGCCTGTTTCGGCAATATTTTTTAGTTGTGAGCGGTTGGAGACTGCGCCAAATAAAATCCCTGCTACGGGAACAAGCTGAAATAGTTTCTTCCAGCCAAATGAATCTCGGTAATTATAGACTACCTCACGCCATCCTTGGATTTGCGAGAACATGTTTTCGTGTTTCTCTTCGAAAGCATGATAACTTCTGAGCTCCTTTAATATCGATTTCTTCCCAACCACATCAGCAGAGGTCAGTTGTAAGCATTTTATGATGAAGACCCGCTCTTCTTTGTTTTTAGGATCATAGCCATAGGTGACGGCAATATCCTGTAATGTTTTAAGGGAGAGGCCAAGTACCGCAGGAATATCTGCAGCCAGTGTAAACATACCACCGACACCCGTTGTCGCCCCTTGTACCGTGGCGAGATTCGTCCTATTTTTCCCCATATGTTCACTAATGGCATCCATGATTTCAATTGGCGCTTTTTCTATATCTTCTATACGCTGAATGGAATCATCGGCACATTTCTTTTGAAATTGATGGATGATGCCTTTTTCTGATGTCAAATAGGTACCGCCTGATTGAATGTAATGCCCCATTTCATCTAGCAGCACACCGATTTTTTTCTGGATAAAGGCAGGCGTCAGCTTGTCCAGCATTTGAAATGGCAAACGGCTGAGTTTCTCCCAAAACCATACCTTTTGCTGATCTTTCTCCCACTTTTCAATCTGCTTTAATTGTGCTTTTAGCCACTCTCTTTCCTCCATGTAATTGCCTCCTTAGATGCCGCTCAAGTATTTGTCTGTTATTATACACAATCCTTTCCCATCATACGTATAGAACATTGAAGCGGTTTCGAAAGGTTTGAAACTTTTTCAAAACGGTTATTGCTTAATACAAACAAAAAAGAGGAGTGATCAACATGTTAGGATTTCTAATTTCATTAGTTGTGGCGATTGTCATCGGCCTTATTGGTAGTGCACTCGCTGGAGGTAGTGTACCAGGAGGATGGATCGGTTCAATGATTGCAGGACTTGCAGGTGCTTGGATTGGTCACGGATTGCTTGGAACGTGGGGTCCTAGTTTGGCCGGCTTTGCGATCATTCCAGCCATCTTAGGCGCAGCGATCTTTGTCATCATCTTAAGCCTGATCTTCCGTAGTGTGGGATCAAGGGTTTCATAAAAAAACAAATAGCAGAGGAAGCAGTAGGGACACCGTCTAAAAGGCGGTGTTTTTTATGTGTTGGATTGACAAGGTATCTATTTTTTTCACTTACATAAGATAAACAAACCTATTAGTTCAGATAGTTGACTTTTCATGAAGATGGGCATATGATGATTAAAAATTGCATCAAGGAAACATTTTGTGCCCAAGCAAAACTTTGTAGAATCTAGGTGATGACATATGACAAACAAATACATCGAGGCACAGGCACACATGTCAGAGGCAGCTGAGCGTGCACTTGAAGGGAAAGTCAAAGGATTTAGAAGACTCCTTCCTTTTCTCGGCCCTGCTTTTATCGCAGCTATTGCATATATTGATCCAGGAAATTTCGCCACCAACATTGCGGCTGGCTCCAAATATGGATACCTCCTTTTATGGGTCATTCTCATATCAAATCTCATGGCTTTGCTCATTCAGTCCTTATCCGCAAAGCTTGGAATCGCGACAGGTAAAAACTTACCTGAAATCGCACGTGAAGAGTTTCCAAAACCTGTTTCAATCGGTTTATGGATACAAGGAGAGCTCGTCATTATTGCCACGGATTTAGCTGAGTTTATCGGGGCGGCACTTGGTTTATACTTGCTCTTTCGAATCCCGCTGCTCGAAGCATCTATTATCGCGGCTATCGGATCATTTGCGATATTGGAGCTGCAAAGACGAGGATATCGAGCTTTAGAAGCAGGTATTACAGGTATGCTGTTCGTTGTCGTGATCGCTTTCGCTGTGCAAACCTTTGTCGCTAAACCCGATATCGCAAGTGTCGCTGGCGGACTGTTCATTCCAAAATTTGATGGCGCAGACAGCGTGCTGCTTGCCGCTGGAATTTTAGGTGCCACTGTGATGCCTCACGCAATCTACTTACATTCAGCTTTAACTCAAAGAAGAGTCGTTGGTAGAACGGAGAAGGAGAAAAAGCAAATTTTCCGTTTTGAGTTTTTAGATATTCTCATTGCCATGATCGTCGCCGGAGCCATCAATGCCAGCATGTTGATTGTGGCTGCCGCTTTATTTTATAAAAATGGCCTTTTTGTTGAAGATTTAGATGTTGCGTTTCAGCATTTTGGTACACTCGCAGGGCCTGTATCAGCCATCTTATTTGGTGTAGGTCTGCTTGTAGCCGGACTATCCAGCTCTTCTGTCGGTACATTGTCAGGCGATATCATTATGCAGGGGTTTATTCAATACCGAATTCCGCTGTATGTTCGCCGGCTGATTACCATCATTCCTCCTATTGCGATTATTGCATCTGGAGTGAATCCGACCTCCGCACTTGTGATGAGTCAGGTCGTCTTATCGTTTGGGATTGCTTTTGCTTTAATTCCGCTCATTTTATTTACAAGTAAAAAACGAATTATGGGTGAATTAACGAATGCCCGCTGGGTGACAGGAATATCTTGGGTGATAGCAGCTCTTGTTGTAGCACTTAATCTTTTCTTAATTGTAGATACGTTTATGTAAAAGACAGTGTTGAGCTGTCTTTTTCTTTCCAATTGGTTATGGTAGAATTCCCCTGAGAGGATGTGGGTACATGTTTGTTTATCAGGATCAAGAGATATCCATGCGGCTGCTTGAGCCAAGAGACGCAAGAAGTCTGTATTTGCTCATCCAGCGGTCGAGAGAGCATTTACGTGAATGGATGCTTTGGGTGGATTCAACGCAGACAGAGGAAGACAGTATGATGTTTATCCAAGGTGCGATGCAGCAGGCGACGCAGAACAACGGGTTTCAAGCGGGCATCTGGTCACATGGAGAACTTGTAGGCATCATCGGCACCCATCAAATTCATTGGATCAATAAAACCGTTTCAATCGGCTATTGGCTCGGAGAAGGCTATCAAGGAAAAGGCATCATGACAAAAGCATGCCAAGCGGTCATTCGCTATTTATTTGAAGAGTGCGGACTGCATCGTATTGAGATTAGGGCTGCTGTCGATAACCAGAAAAGCAGACGCATCCCAGAGCGGTTATCCTTTTCTCTTGAGGGAGTGTTGAGACAATGTGAATGGTTGGGCAATCGCTTTACTGATCATTGTGTGTACGCCCTTTTACAGCCTGAATATATGAAACAAAAAACGAATGCGATGAATCAGCCCACTTAATTGTGTCGATTGCATGAATTATTTTACAAAGTGAAGCTTTGTAGTATCCGTTGTGATCCGCATCTGATAAAATAGAAGGAAAAATCGAGGTATGATGTATGTCTCTTATTATTTTATTTTACTTATGGATTGTCCCTTTAGTATTTGGTATTTTCTTCTCATTCCTAACAAAGAAAGCCACCTACAAACGCCGCTTTGTCCCGTCCTATAGCATGATAGGGCTCAGCATCGTTTTTCTCATTCTGGCACTCGTCTTTTCAGCCAGCCATTTTCTATTTATTTGCGGTATGTTCCTATTTGCCACCACCCTTGTTGGCACAGGCATCCCCTTATTCTTAGCCTTTGGAAAAACACCATCCTAAACAAAAACCACCTTTTCGCAATGGAAAGGTGGTTTCATTTTTATTGAGGCGGCATTCGATATGTCATTGTGGCATTTGGATGTTCTTCAATCGTCTTCATCATGTCTTGAAGGATCTCGGCTGCGCGTTCATTTGAGTCATACTTGCCGAGTAGCTTTGCCCAAGCAGTACTCCCCAAGATCATCCCTTCAATTTTTTTGCCGCTTACTGAGACTTCTTGTACATGAATGATAGTTTGTTGATTTTGTGTGAGGATCAGTAGCATGGGTTTTTCTCCTTTTTTTGGTGGTTGGATTAGTTTAACATATGATTTCCAATTATGCTTGGGGTGATTTTGTTTGCTTTTTATTAGAAAGTTCGCCCATATTTTCAAATTTCCCGAACATGATACTTATTTTATGGTCACTTAATGCTTTCTTCTCCATTGCTTTTAAAAAAACAAATTCACTTTATTCTTTTATCATATCAATCTTTACATGCTTTGAAAGAGAACGATGGACAATTAGTCCATCGTTCCATTTACGTTCTCTAGTTATTTAAAAATTAATTCCTTTTCTGTCTCTAAAAACTCTTCTACAAGTTCTTTAATTGTATTTTTTGAATCATGAGGGTAATAAAATGCGTCTGAAACTTTTCTAAAGAAGTCATACATATTTTCCGGTGTATTAAAGATTGAAAAAATATTTTCAATTTCTTCAAAGATATCTTCATCACTTGAGTGACTATACGTCTCTTTCACAGTGCTATATAGCCACTTATGATATTCTCTTTTCATGTCTTCCGAAGAACTGTCAGAGGTTATGCTTTCAAGTATATTATCTACTTTCACTTCTTCTTGTTCCCAAGCTAATTCAAGGATTAATTCATTATTAGCATTAGGATTATTTTCTAAGTATTTAACAGCATAGTTTGTTACTTCTAAAGCAGATATTAAATTAAACTGCCTACCAATAAACAGCGTAGACCAGTTACAATCAAAACCATTTTTTGTGATTATTTCTGTTTTATACAATTTTCTATCTCTCCCATTGATTTATTTTTCCTGTCACTTTGCCACCAGGTATAAAAGTTCTATGGGTTACTGTATTCGTTGTTGGATCTACCACCCATTCAAACACGCCATTCTTTATTTCTTTCGACTGTACCATTTCAGGGGCATTGTTCTTTACTTTTACATATTTCGTTTCGTACTTAACCACTGAGCCCTCTATTTGATACAACGAATCCATATGGCCTTTTCTATTTGGTAAATCAAATCTCTTAGAATGAACTGCATAGTTGTCAATTATATCATTAAAGCTATGATAAAAATCATCTTTCAATGCACTACCTGCTCGTGGATTTTCTAAAACTGGATGCTTAAGTTCTCTGGTCTTCTTAACCCCCATCTTCCCATGAAACCCATTCGCCCCAAACGGTAAAAGCATTCCCAGCGCCGCATTCATACTCGCTTCCTGTTGTTCTTTCGAGATCTTATTTCCAAACATGTCTCTACCTGTAATTGCTTCGCTGAAGCCGTTTGTAGCAGTGAGGCCGTATAAGCCTTTTTGCGATGTTTTTAAGGCGTCAAAGGATTTTTGCGATGTCTTGTAGATGTCGACTGCTCTGACTGCGGCTGAGGAGGCTTGGGTCGTTTTATAGACGGCTTTTCCGCCTTTGAAAATGCGTCCTGCCCAGCCGACGATTGGGATATAGCCTGCGGCTGCCATGCCGCCTGCGGCGACGCGCTGTCCTGCGGTAAGTTCTTCGCCTGTGATCGGGTCAACGCCTGTTGCGGCGCGTTTTGCATCGTTCACACCAGTCAGTTCATTCACAATATTCCCGCCATAATCGAGTGCTTTTTCATACCAAGGACGGTTGGCAAGTGCTTCTTGTTCCTTTGTGATCTCGCGGGCTTCCTGTTGTTCTTTTTTAATGTTGAGATATTCAGAAGTTTGCTTTTCAATATCACTTTTTGCCTTGTAGATTTCGCTATTTTGATACGCTTTCTTGTCAAAATTCATTGGCGAAATCGCTTTTCCGTCATTTGTGGCATTCATCATTTCTGCGTACAATGCCATTGTAGCTTGCTGCTCCGTTTCTGACAAAGCATATTCATCTTTTAAATTTTGATCAAGTTCTCTTAGGTCTTTTACTGTCTTTTTTCGCTCGTCTTCCGCATCTGCAATTTTTTCATCAAAGGTTTGGCTATCAAATACTTCTAGTGAAAGGAGGTCGTCGATGTCTTGAAAAATCGTTTTAAGCGCCTTTTTTTGATCCTTTACAATGCTTTTGGCGTTTTTGATGCCCATATGTACTGCGTTATCTAAAAAGTGTTCCTCTATAAAGGTATCACCGCCAAAGTTTGTATCATCCAGTGTTCCAGAGACACCTTCATGAAAGGCTTTTTGCTTATCAATGAAGCTAATAAACATGTCTACATTTCCGGCGAGCTCTTTGTAGAAGCTTTTAATGTTATCGGCACCTTTTCCCGTGAAGTCATCACCGAGGTTTGCCATACCTTGAAGTGTCTTTTTTAAATCGACCATTTGTTCTCGTAATTCCTGGTAGTGTTTTGCCCTAGCGTCCATGGCATTTGTTAGTGCTTTTGCATCAAGTATCTTGCCCAGAAGAATTCACTCCTTCCATTATTGATCATAAAGTCTATTTTACCTTTCTCATTGAATTGGAAAAACAGGCTTTAAGTTACAAAAATAATTTCCAAATATTTTAATAGCCATGACGGCAAGTGACAATTGAAATGATTTTTCCTAATCATCACAAAAAAAGTCAGCCTTCTTTTCAGAAGACCGACTACCTTGTGTTTAGAAAAAGCGTTTGAGGCTTTTCTTGAGTGGAGGAATATCCAGCTCACCTTTTTCAAAGAATTTTTTCAATAAATATTTACTGAATCCTGCTGCTTGGGTGTAAGTGATTTTCCCAGGTAACGGAGGTTCATTGTCTACAGCGACATCGATAATGACTGGTTTATCGGATTGAAGGGCTGTATCAAAGGCTGGAGCTAATTCTTCATGTGATGACACGGAGATTCCTTTGCCGCCACATGCTTCTGCAAACTTGGCGAAATCAATATCCTCCAGCTCTATACCATAATTCATGTTTCCTTTTACCTGTTGTTCATATTCAATCATTCCTAGATTATTGTTGTTTAAAATCACGACAACGATCGGGAGCTTATATTTTACAGCTGTCACAAAGTCTTGCATGACCATTGTGAAGCCTCCATCACCACATACGGCAATGGCTTGTCGGTTCGGCTCATTCAATTTAGCAGAAATCGCACCAGGTAAACCGCAACCCATTGTGGCAAGCCAACTGGAGATAATGAAATCCTGCTGTTTCATTTCAAAATGACGTGCCATCCATACCGTCACATTTCCAACATCAACTGAAAGAATGGCATCGTCCTCAACTGCTTCTTCTAGTCTAGCAATGACTTGCTGTGGTTTAATCGGTGAAGTAGCAACAGATTTTTCTTTATCCATTTCTTCTCGCCACTTCATCATATGCTCTGTACAAGCTTCGAGAAATCCACGCTGCTCTTTATATTCAATGTACGAAGTCAATTCATGCAAACCACTCTTGCTGTCGCTCACAATTCCCACATCTACTGGATATCTTTTACCGATTTGATCTGGTTTAATATCCAGTTGAATGGCTGGCGTGTCCTCTGGTAAGTAGTCTCTATATGGAAAGGAGGTGCCAAGCATAATTAAGAGATCACATTCTTCCATCGCTTCATATGCCGGCTTCGTTCCAATTTGACCTAAGTTACCTAAAAAGTATGGATGCCTATCTGGTACAACCCCTTTTGCAGGGAGTGTGATGACGATAGGAGCAGCTGCCTTTTCTGCAAATGAAAGAAGCTCTTCTTTTGCATGTCTTAATCCTTTACCTGCTAAGATGACTGGCTTCTTCGCATTGTTAATCAGCTGAGCCGCCTTTAGCAGTTGATCTTTCTTCGGTCGTACTTCTCCCTCCACATAAAGAGGAGATGTATAGACGGGTTTGCGCTTTATTTTTTGAGAAAATAAGTCATCTGATACGGTAAGAACTGCTACACCTTTATGGGTATAAGCTGCTTTGATGGCTTGATTCAATAAGTCAGGCAGCGCCTCTGCCGTCTGTACCTGCTGATTAAAGACAGCGACATCGTCAAACATCCGCTCCAATTTGATTTCTTGGAATGCGTCTCTGCCTACTTCGGCCGAAGCAACCTGCCCTGCAATTGCTAAAACTGGTGCACCATCTGCTTTGGCATCATACAGTCCATTTAATAAGTGGACAGCACCCGGCCCAGCAATAGATAAGCAGACACCGAGTTTACCTGTTAGTTTCGCATCAGCTGCCGCTGAGAGTGCTGCCACTTCTTCATGTCTCGTTTGGATAAATTGTATTTGGCTTGATTCATGCCTAAGTTCTTCAATCAATTCGTTTATGCTGTCGCCGGGCATTCCATAAATATGTTTCACGCCCCACTCTTCCAGTAGCGCTGTTACTTCTTTTCCTGCGGTTCTTTGCGGCATGTGAGAAAACTCCTTTTTTCTTACTCCATACCACCGCATCCTTTTGATCAAACGTTTCAACTTGTTTCTGCTACTTTTTAAAATGATAAGGCAAGGTCGCTACCACAATATCCCGCTTCCATAATAGGCGGAATCTTAATAAAAAGGCAGATTGATTATGCAAAATGGTGTGCCATCTTTTTTTCGGGATAAATTGAGGCACAAGCACCATCACTTTATATTGATGCGCATATGCCTTTGCCTCAACAGTTTCAAGAAATTTATCAAGCGGGTGTATGAGGCTTCGATAGGACGAATGAAGCATCACAAGTCGTACGCCGCTATTAAGTTTTTCCCAATCCTCTTCAATTTTCTTATCCTTCTCTTTATCAAAGGATACATGCACTGCTATGACTTGCTCTGACAAAGACTTTGCATATTGAAGAGATTGTTCGACAACACGCGTCACACCCGCTATTGGTACGATGACCACATTTCCTTTCATCTCAACAGGCTCTGTTTCATTCAATAAACGTAATTGTTCTCCCACAGACAGGTAATGCTTTTTAATGGAATGGAAGATCAATAGTACGATCGGCAGGAAAACAAATACTGGCCATACGAGATGGAACTTGGTCAAAATGAGAATCATGAAAACTGTAAAAGAAATCAGTGCTCCGACGATATTGATTGGCATTTTCGTTTTCCAGCCTTGCGGTTTTTCACGAATCCACTTTACACACATGCCGGTCTGCGACAGGGTAAACGGAATGAACACACCAACAGCATATAACGGGATAAGATGTTCTGTTTTTCCATCAAACAACCAGATGAGCAGCATGGAAGCTACGCCTAAAAAGATAATGCCATTAGAGTAACCAAGACGGTCGCCTCTTACAGTAAACATACGCGGCATATACTTATCCTTTGCTAAATTGACAGCCAATAACGGAAAGGCTGAAAAGCCGGTATTTGCCGCTAATATTAGGATGAGCGCTGTGACTGCCTGAATGACGTAATAGAAAAATGTACGACCAAAAGTGTCTGATGCAATTTGTGATACAACCGTTTCTTCTGGCTTTGGCGAGATGCCGAAACCAAACGCAAGCAATGTGACACCCACAAATAAAACAGCTAGTAATCCACCCATCATCAATAATGTTCTTGCTGCATTTTGTGCAGCCGGTTTTTTAAAAGATGGAATCGTATTTGAAATAGCTTCTACTCCAGTCAGAGCAGAACAGCCAGATGAAAAAGCTTTTAATAAAAGAAATAGTGTAATGCCTTGTACGTGCGTGCCTACCGCAGTATGCTCAGGTGCTGGCGGTACGCCTCCTGTTAATAATTTAAAGCCGCCTACTCCAATTAAGATAAGAAGTGAAAATACAAACAAGTAGACAGGATAAGCGAGAATAGATGCCGATTCTGTCAATCCACGAAGGTTGAGCACCATAATCACGATGACCAATACAATTGAGATCAAGACATGATATGGATATAGTGCTGGAAAAGCCGATGTGATGGCATCAGTACCAGCTGATATGCTCACTGCTACAGTCAAAATATAGTCTACAAGCAATGATCCACCAGCGATCAAACCTGGTTTTTCACCTAGGTTCCTGCTAGAGACGACATATGCCCCGCCGCCTTCTGGATAAGCATAAATGATCTGGCGGTAAGATAGAATTAACGCCATTAAAAGAATTAATACACAACCTGCAATCGGGAGTGAGTACCAAAATGCTGCTGCACTAACGACAGAAAGAACAATTAAGATTTGTTCTGTACCATATGCAACTGATGACAATGCGTCTGATGACAATAATGCCAACGCTTTGATTTTTGATAGTTTTTGTTCTCCTGCTGCCTGTGATTTTAATGGTTTACCAATTAAAATACGCTTCATCAAACTGTACATATGATGCCCGCTCCTTTAGTGTCAAACGATTTAAGTTACAAAAGATGGATCGCCAAAAAGACACAGAGGCAATAGAATGCCCCTGTGTCTATTGTTTAGATCACAGGTTGGTCTTTGCTCTCTTTAACGCTTACGAGGTTAGCTGACGGATTCGGGCGCATGAGACTTTGCCCTACCTAAAAAGGATTCACCCCACGTGGTGCTTTACCACCACAATTGGTTCCCCCGCTCATCGAAATGATTCAGCGATTGGTCTTTTATAAAAGAGATCATACTCCCGTTTGACACCAAAGTAAAGAGATTTTTTCGAGGTCTTTTGACCGTTTATTAATCAGTCTTTTTGCGGTTTTTCCGTACGAAATAAACAATCATCACTGCGACAAAAATGATCAATACAGCGATACAGGCAAAGTAAATCCAAGACTCACCGCCGCCTTGTTTTTCACCTTTTTTAAGATCATTTTTTTCATTGCTGACTGTTTGGTGATTAGAGAACATATCTTTGTTTTTACTTTCTATTGCAACTGTTGCGGTTTCCGTATTTGTTTGAAGAAAACGTATCACTTCATTTGATATATTAGCGTCAGCTGCTGTCATTCCTGAAAAAACGGTCATGGTTTGTTCTTTATTCCATACGGATGGTTGCGTCCATACAATACGAGCTGTTGTTTCGTTGATCATGCCAAATGAGGATACATCATATTGATCCTTTTTCGCTGGAACGATAAGATCGTCTGCTTTTTCTTTTAAAAGAGAGAAAGTCTGGATGCCCCCGATGAAAATGAGAGAGTTCTTTTTCAATTGTTCATCTGTCACATTTGATGCTTCGACCAAATGATAGTGAGTAGCTTCCGGTTGACTAAATGATTCTGTTAGCATTGCCATTTGATTGATTGAGGCTTGAGTGATTTGATCTGGCATAATGATCAATGTGTTTCCTTTCTGCGTTTCCGAAGTGTAAGGAAGCGGCCATGCGGCTAAGTCCGGTGTATCACTAGTTGTTCCTTCTGGTATTTGAAGAGAGCTGTTCTTATCAATGTAAATCCAGCCTTCCTCATCCGTATGTCTGCAAGATTCCATGTTTTTAAAACCTGTTGTGACAAACTGTAAGTCCACATATTCGTTCTTTTGGAGTACTTGTGAATCTACTGGAATCGACACATGATAGAAGCCATTTTCATCTTTGTTTCCTAGTTTTGTTAACGGTACGTCGTGTGGTTCGTTATTGATCATCACTGTTAGACGTTCCGCTTTATTCGCTGGATCTGATTTTTTAAATGATAGATTTAATTTTGCACCTGCTTTTTGTTGAGCCATTAATGCTTTCGGATAATAGTAGTGATCAGATGCTGTCTTTTTGGTCCCAACTTTGATATCATCTCCGCCAAAATCTATTAAACGAATATGATGCGATGGCTTAGACACATTAGCTGTCACTTTTTGCAGCAGCAAGTCGGTACCAGTGAGCTGACCTGTCAGTTCTGGTTGAGTCAAAACATTGATTTTTTCAGCAATTGTCTTTGGCTGCTTAGCAGTGACAAATAAAACGGGCTGTTCTTTTTTCTTTGCTGTCAAGGTTCTTACCGCTAACGTAAGTTGATCGCCTTCTGTTTTAATTCCAGCCGTTTGCTCGATTGATTTCATTCGCCCATTCCAGCTTCCTTCTGCTCCCACAGCAATGGTTGGATGCGCAATTTGCTCGATATTCTTTTCTTGAACGAGTTTGAGGTCTGCTTGGCGGTCTTTGTTTTTCAACGTACGATATACTTTCATCGCCGCTTCTAATTCAGCCGCATTCGGTTTATTTGGAATCACAATATCTGTTTGTTCTTTCTGATCACCTGATTGAATAAAAGGTGTAGGGAAACTGTCTAACGTCACGTCTTTCGTTTGAACTCCTTTGAACGCCAGCTCACTTTCTGGATATACTTTCAGCCAATTGGCAGGCGTCTCTTGGTTGATACACACACCTTCTTTTAACACACCATAAAATGCGAGCTGAATTTGATGAGATCCTTTTTTCAATTGCGCTTTGTTCAATTTGATTTCAATCGATTTTTTTGCATTTTTTCCTGATACAGGGATCGTCTTTTCAATCTCTCCATCAATCATCACTGTGAAAGACGATGGCGATATGAGTAATGGTGAAGCCTCTATATTTAATGTAAGAGTGCTAGACTCTACTTTTTCTTTCTCCATTTGATAGGAAAATTCAGTGCGGTCTTCTTGACCATACAAGGTCACCACATCTTCTGATAGATGCTGCGTTTCGGTTTGATTTCCTTTTGATGAGTGAACCCAATCGTCTTTCACTTGTACTCGATTGGATTGCGCCATTGCTTGACTTGCCATGAAAAAAGGCTGAATGGCAAGAGATAGCGCTAATATTAAAAACATCCATTTGACCGATTTCAATTTGTCACCCGCTTTTCTTTTGTTGTTGATCGTAACGCTCTGTTTTGTACCATTTCACTTCTTGTTTCAATAATCGGCTCTTCACCTCTACACATAAGGAGTACACGACAAGCGCAATCCATACTTGAGAATAGGTGAAGTACATGAGAACCACTATGAGAATATTTTGTTTGGTGAGCTCTGTTTTCTCAATACTTAATGTAATCATCACTTCTGTTAGAAAGAGGAAGAATGCTAATCCCCAAAGGATCAGTGCAACAGCCCCTACAGATAAGTGGAGGTCAACAAATAGGTTTACAATAAAAATGCCATTTGAGAGCAGAACACCGAAGAAAAATAAGAAATACGTAAAGAAGAAATAAAACAAATCGAAAATCATTCGTTTTCGTTTCAGCTTCATAAACTGCCTTAAAAATTTAAGAACAACATATTGATTCCCTCTAGCCCAGCGCGTTCTTTGCCGCCACCAGACCTTCCATGTCTCGGGCTCTTGCTCCCATGTGATCGCCGCTGGGAAAAATCGAATCACATACCCAAGGTTATACACACGAATCGTTAATTCGGTATCCTCGGCCAAAGCTTGGACATCCCAGCCGCCGAGCTCTTCTAAAATGTGCCGGCGGATGGCGAAGTTGGTACCTGGTATTGTCGCAATACCAAACCATTTCCATCTCCCGCCCTGCGCCATCCATTGAAAACAGATGGTCTCAATATTAATAAATTTGGTCAGCAAATTTTGGGCTGCATTGATCACCCTGAATTTCCCGACAACAGCGCCTGCTTTTGGGTCATTTAATAACCCAAGAACCAGATGATAAACAGCCTTTGGTTCAGGCATGTTATCTGCATCGTAAACGCAAATCACTTCTCCTGTTGAAGCTTTCAAACCTTCATTCAGCGCAGTGGATTTTCCCTTCCCTGCAAATGGTGGCTTCGTTTCAATCATATGGACATGATCATATTGCTCACTGAATGATTGCACAATCTCTCCTGTGCGATCAGAGGAATTGTCATTAATCACAATGATTTCAAGGAGGTGTTTAGGATAAGATAGCTGAACCATCGCTTTTAAAGTCTGCCGAATGACGACCTCTTCATTATGAGCAGGAATCAGAATACTGACGGTTGGCAGATCCTTCCCTTGTTTTGTCCATTTAGGCAGCACTTTTTCATAGGTCAGGTAATGCTGAAAGCCGCCCTGCATAAGAAACATGTGGTATAGGAGCATGATCCAAATGAGCATTAATGAAAGATAGAATAAGATATCAGCCACCTAATTTTCTCTCCTTAAAAATTCGTTTTTTCATTGTCAGTCTTAAATACAATGTGTATAAAGCAAATGCCGCAATAAACAGCATGACCACGACCGTGAGAATTCTCAGCATATTTTCCATGCCACTTCGTTTGACTGTTTTTGTTTCGGCGATATTGGATTGTTCTACTTGAATATGTCCATTCCCTGATGTTTGGATTTTGACATGTGCAGTTTGGACCGTCTGTTTTGTTTTCTTTATATCCAGCCATTCGCTAGAAGGAATTGCCTCCATCTGTGTGATTAAATCCTGTAACCCTGCTATCCCCAACTCCGTGTCATAGGACAGCCCTGTTGCGGCTGATTGCAAATGCTGCACGGATTGAATCGTCTGTTCAGTTAAAACATTTGAACCCTCTTTGTCAGACGCTTGCTCTACTTGCTGCTGAGGATATAAGGTCATACCGTGTAACATGGCAGGAGACGTCACTAGCGGCGATGCGCCGACTGATTTCCAAGTTCGGTCTGACAGCTGCACCTGCCCAAATAGACTGGACACATGCTTTGAAATTACTTCATACCCTTGTTGTGATGTCGCATCATGCGGCACCTCGAACCCAAGAGGATATAAGCCTTGACTAGCAAGAAGCTCAATGCCCTTTGTCAGTTTTTCTTCTGTATAGGCGATTTCTTGCTCCTGATTCGATTTGGTATACGTATGAAAGTCTTTTTCATTTGGGAATTGACTTTTCATTCGTTTCTTCTCATCTTTTTTGGGGTCATTTGACGCGATGGGCTGATCATATTTTGCATCCCAGAACTCAAATCCCTGACCAGATTCTTCCGTTCGATACGTACGGCTAAAGCCATGAAGAATAATACTCGCGCCATTGCCTTGCAATTGTTTTAAAACACTCACAAGTTTCGGGCGGTCACTTAGTGTGACTTCATCACCTGTTGCCCGATCTATCCAAGCAGGGGTCACTGCAATCTGATAAGGAATATGCTGTGCGGATACGTATTGTCCAAGTTCAAGCAGCTTTTTCTCGTCACTTGCTGGACTGATGTTCCCGAGCATTAAGTATTTTGTCGTCATTTGCACAGAAGGTGGCATGTATTTTTCTAGCGCTTCTGCAAGAAGTTTGTTGTGCTGCATGACATCTAAAATACCGATATATGCCGCACCTTCTTTTGTTTGAATCACAAATGGCAGATCAGATTGACGTTTCTTCACTAAAAATTCATTTTTCAACTCTGCCCCTCGAACCGTTAACACATTGATACTTCTCTCTAACTGACTGTATGTCTGATCATGTGTATGTTTTATTTGACTGGTATGATCTTGTTTGTGAAAAGTAAGCTTGGAGAATGGGCGAAACTGTTCCGCATTGTAGCCAATGGCGATGAATCGCTGTGATTCGTTCATCGCACGAATGGTTTGTTTTGACAAGGTTCTCTTTATTTCACCAAAATAAATGACTTGCTGAAATTCATTGATCCTCTTTTCAGCCAAATGTTCATCGGATACAATTATCGTCTGTTTTGAAAAATGACCGGAGAGTAGATCAAGCATATGAACGGCTGGAGTCACTTCCCCCGATGGTGTGGAATAAACGATCAGTGTATTTGGCTGAGTGACAACTGCATCGACTGAAGCAATGTGTTTAAAAGAAAGAATCGTAAAAAGCGTGATCATCAAACAACATTTCATCAAAGAATTACAGTTCATTCATCATCATCTCTTTTTCTAGTTCTTCTAAAAATTGCTCTGGCGTACGATAATCCGAGCTGCTTGTTAAATGGCAGACATGAAATGTCAAGGTCACTTCACGACCGTTTAATAAGACATGCGTCTGCAATTTATCCTTTAGCTTATCAAGGACAACTGACACATTTTCTTCTGGTGTATGGGTTAGCAGCAAGCCCATTCGCTCTTCAGATAACCGAAATTTCTTATCGGTTTCTCTTACGCTTTCACGGATCTTGAGACTTAATTGCTGAAATAGGTGCTGCATTTCTTTTTCTCCATATAACGATTTGAATTCTGCTGCGTAATTCATATGAAGAAGGATAAAGACAAATGGCTGTTTGTACCGTTCTGCCCGTTTCATTTCCTCGGACAATTCGAGCTTCATCCGCTCAGCATTGTCAAATCCCGTTGTCGAGTCAATCGCCACAAATTGTTTGATGGCTTGCTTTTGTTGTTCAATGGTGTGACGTAGCGTATTGATCCGTTCATGCAAGCTTCCCGCTGAGATCGCGAAGAAAAGAAGTGCTACGCCCCAAATCACTACATCTTGCAATGTTTGATTTGAAAAAAGAGGACTTACATGACCAAGCTCTGTAAAGAACATGGCGCTTCCTATAAAGAACAAAATCAACAAGGTGAAAATTAATGCTGGTAGGATACCAAATAAAATACCGCACCCTAACACGACAAATGTCAGTGCGATGATCATAAAGCTCTCCGCATCTTGTACGTTGAGGTAGCCCATAAACAAAATAAGGCCTGCAAACGTGAGGAGCAGAGAATAGTACAAGCGATACGTGTTACTGAACAACCGATTCATTTAAAAGCTCCCTTTCTGCAATTAGAGGCAATAAGTTATCAAATGAGTGTGTCTCTTTTTCGTTCATGTATCCTCCGTAATAAGGCTTGAGAGGATCTTGGGTTTGTAATTCTTTCATGCGGTGATAGACCGTCTTTGCGAATTTCCGCTCGTTTTGTTTAAGGGCATACAAAATAACGAGAGCATATACCGAAGGCGATTCATATGTGACAGATGGTTGCAAAGTGCTCAGCTTATATCTCCCGTACAGTTTACCTTCTTGTTTAAACGACGTTTTCAGCCATTTCATGATCGCGGACGTATTTACCTTTGCATGGTGTGCATGTAGAGCTGTATAAAGTTGATCGATCATATTGATTTCTTGATCGAATGAATAGGTTTTTTTCTTTATGTCATAGGACTTAGGAAAGAATCCTTTTTTTCTCGGTGCTTGTTTTAGAATGGCTAATTGGTTGCTGGTCATTTGTTTCGTGAATATGTGGAGGGATTCCAATTCTTTGATTGCTTTTGGGTCTATATAAGAGAGTGTGATTGTGTGTGAAGTACGATTTGTTGATGCATCATAATAATCGGACAATATGCCTTTGTACATGTTTTTTTCTTTTAACGCTTGAGCAATTTCTTTTGCTGTCGATTGATACGCTGGCTTCTTCCACAAACGATTTGCCTTTTGAAGTGCCGTCACTACACGTAAATCATCAACTAAAGCATTGGCCTTATTTTTTTGTTCAGATTCAATCTGCCAGCTGAGAAGATGATGGTCTAGTAAAAATTGATCTTGCAAAACACCCAACTGTTGGTCAAATAAATTTTGATCTTTTTTTCGAACAAGATAATCCATCCAAAGCCCAAGTGATTCAGATAAGTAGATATGCTCCTCTGCAAAGGAGGTACGAATCAAACCTTGATCTGTCATTAAGTGGTGAGTGATAAAATATTCTCCAGGTAAAACGGGCTGAGGTGATACTGGATCAGCTGATTCTTTCTGCTGCCTCCAGGTACATCCGCCTAGTAGAATGACAATGAGTAAAACAATTGCTGTACGATATATGCGTGTATGCATTCGTGTCCCCTTTCAACTCCCCGTTCTCTAAACATCTAACGATTTATTATAGAGCGTTTTTGTTTAAATTTAAATAAATATTTTATACCAAATTACGAGTCTTTTCGCATATTTATTCCCATTTTCAGAAAAACAACATGCCAATATGCTTGATAACATTGAAAAACCCATGCGTTTCCGCATGGGTTTATATAGAACTATTGATCTAATTTTAATTTCTTTAATTGTTCAGCAAGTGCGTTATTAATGGGTTCTTCCACTTTCTTTTGTTTCTTCATATATTTAGACACATCGTGCTTACTGGCTTTCTTTTGATTGGATTGAGATTTGCGTTTTTCGAAGACAGACAGCTTTTCTCTATGGCCGCATACACAAGCAAAGATTTTGCCATCGCCTTCTCCGCGCAGCTCGAGCTTTTTATGACAGTTCGGGCAGCGTGCGTTTGTTTTCTTTGCCACATTTTTACGATGGCCGCATTCCCTGTCCTGACAGACGAGCATTGTGCCATGTTTTCCATTCACTTTCAGCATGAGTTTACCGCAGTCTGGACAATGGGTACCAGTGACATTGTCATGCTTAAAGGTCTGGTTCGTCTGTTTGATTTCAGATACGGCTTGTTTGGCATACGATTTCATTTCACTCATGAATTGAGAAGCCTTCAATTGTCCTTTGGCGATTTTAGAAAGCTTTTGCTCCCATTCTGCTGTTAATGCAGGAGACTTTAAGTCCTCAGGCACTAACGAGAGCAACTGCTTTCCTTTCGATGTGATGAAAATGTCTTTGCCCTTTTTCTCGATTAAGAAGCTATTGAACAGCTTTTCAATAATATCCGCTCTTGTTGCTACTGTTCCTAGACCACCTGTTTCACCAAGGGTTTTCACTAAGTCTTTTTCCTCGTTCTGCATAAATGCCGCTGGGTTTTCCATAGCAGATAATAAGGTCGCTTCATTAAAACGTGCAGGAGGTTTCGTTTCTCCTCTTGTTTCTTTCAGCTGTCGTACGTCTAGTGACTGTCCTTCTGAAAGCAGCGGCAAATGTTGATCTGCCTCGGCAGATTCCTCTTCTTCATATGAGTCATCGTACACGGCTTTCCAGCCAGCTGCTTGCACAGTTTTCCCTTTTGCTGTGAATGTTTCACTGCCTATTTTGGTGATGACCGTTGTTTCTTCATACTCGAAAGGATTCATGAGTACAGCAAGGAATCGTTTGGCAATGAGGTCATATAATTTACGCTCTTTATCGCTTAGTACTCCTGGATACAGCTCTTCCTCAGTTGGAATGATTGCATGGTGATCTGACACTTTGGCATCATTGACGAAGCCTTTGTGCGCTTTTACACCTGATTGTAAAATCCGGTTCACATGCTGCGCATACGGTCTGACGTTCATTCCTTTTAAACGATCTTTTAATGTAGGAACGATATCCGCTGAAATAAATCGTGAATCTGTACGTGGATATGTGACGAGCTTATGCTGCTCATACAATCGCTGAAGCGTAGATAATGTTTCTTTGGCTGAGAAGCCATAGCGTTTATGTGCATCACGCTGCAATTCAGTCAGATCGTACAGTCCCGGCGCGAAAGCTTTTTTCGCTGTTTTTTTCAACGCATCAACCACTGCTGGTTTGCCTTTGCAGGCTGCCAAGCGCTCTTTGATCACATTCTCTTGGAATGTCCGGTTTTGCTTTGTTTTGGCATCCTGCCAGGTCAAAGTCAGTCCATCTACTTGTGCAATCAATCCATAGAACGGCTTCGGCTGAAATTGCTGAATGTCTTCTTCTCGTTTGAATATCATGGCGATCGTTGGTGTTTGCACCCGTCCACAGGAAAGCTGTGCATTGAACTTCGTTGTCAGCGCTCTTGTTGCGTTGATGCCGACAATCCAGTCTGCCTCTGCGCGCGCAACGGCTGAGCGATACAAGTTATCATATTCTTTGCCGTCTTTTAATCGTTTGAAGCCTTCTTGAATGGCTTTGTCCGTGACAGATGAAATCCATAGTCGTTTCAAAGGCTTTTTCACATGGGCTTTTTCAAGAATCCATCGTGCGACAAGCTCCCCTTCACGTCCAGCATCTGTTGCGATGACAATGTCTTTGACATCTTTTCTCGCAAGCTGTGCTTTCACTGCTTGAAATTGTTTCCCTGTCTTTTTCATGACGACAAGCTTGAGCGGCTCTGGAATGATCGGCAAATCCTCTAAACGCCAGGATTGAAATTCTTTTCCATAGCCTTCTGGATCAGCCAGTGTGACCAAATGGCCAAGCGCCCATGTCACAATGTATTGATCTCCTTCTAAAAAGCCATTTCCTTTTTTATGACACTTCAGCACACGTGCAAGATCACGTCCGACCGAAGGTTTCTCTGCTAATACAACTGTTTTTGACACTAAATTTCACATCTCTTTCTTCTATCCATCCTTTTATTATAGCAGACGTGGAGATGCGGTTCTAATGACGGATTATTTCTTCAATCGTTTGATGATTTCGTTTGTGACTTCTTGCGTTTGATAGGCGCCGCCGATGTCTGCCGTTAAAAAGCCGTCTGCTGTAACTGATTCGATGGTTTCGAGCAGATGAGTGCCCAGTTCTTCCTCTTCGAAATGATCCAGCATGAGTTTAGCGGTCCAGATTTGACCGATCGGGTTAGCAATTCCTTTTCTCGCAATGTCTGGAGCTGATCCGTGTACAGGCTCAAACATGGATGGGTATTTTCCATTCACATTGATGTTGGCAGCAGGCGCTACGCCAATACTCCCCATAATGGCTGCCCCAAGATCCGTCAAAATATCACCAAACAAATTACTGGCCACAATGACATCAAATTTCTCAGGTCTAGTAACAAAGAAGGCTGAGAGCGCATCAATGTGCTGAGAGTCTGCTGTCACTTCTGGATAATCCTTTGCTACGTCTTGAAACACTTCATCCCAAAAAGGCATGGTATGAACGATTCCATTCGATTTCGTTGCACTCGTCACATGCTTTCGCCTTTTTTCTGCTAATTGAAAGGCAAAACGCATGGCACGTTCTGTCCCTTTTCTTGAGAACACCGCATTTTGAACAGCAAGCTGATCTTCTCCTTGATAAATACGCCCTCCAATTTCACTATATTCACCTTCACCGTTTTCTCTGACAACTAGAAGGTCGAAATCCTTTGGCTGCGCAAGCGGTGAGCGTATTCCGTTCAGCTGTTTTGCAGGTCTGACGTTAATCACCTGCTCAAATTCACGCCTAATTTTAATAAGCAATCCCCAAAGCGATATGTGATCTGGCACTAAATTGGCATCTCCGACAGCCCCTAAGAAAATACTGTCAAAGGCTTTCAATTGGTCCAATCCATCCTTTGGCATCATCTCGCCATGCTCTAAATAATATTCACAGCTCCACGGAAAATCCTGAAAAGTAAACGACAGACCACCATGCACTTCTGACACCGCTTCCAAAACTCGTATCGCTTCAGGTACAACTTCCTTCCCAACCCCGTCACCTGGTATCGCCGCAATTGAAACATGCTTCATTCATTTCTCCCCCTTTATTGTCGGTCGACGGTCGACCATTTAAATTTGAGTTTACTAGAGAGTGCATGTTCTTTCAATGGATAAAGGCGCTTTTTTGATCAAAGCGCCTGTTTATCCGGCAAAAATATCGAGGGTTTCTCCTTCTTCCTCCTCGCATTTTTTTTATCTGAAAGCAGCAGCCCGCCTAAGGTCAGTACCATACCGAGTGCTGACATGAGGGTCAATCTTTCATGAAGAACGATCATTGAAATGACCATCGTAATAATCGGAACGCCATAAATATATACACTCGTTTCACTGAACACACTTTTTGTCTTGAATTGTACGATATTGACTTTTCCAAGACAGGCTTGCCTAGAGGGAAAAACTTGGATAACATGAGACAAAAGATGATGTGTAAATGAGGGAATGACAGAATGAATTCATTCGAGATGGAAAGACCAGCACCATACCATATGCAATTTTATGAACAGCTGAAGCAAATGATTTTTGATGGACAGTTTCAGCCAGGGGAACGGATCAATGAGACACAGCTTGCTAAGCAATTTGGTGTAAGCCGATCACCGGTGAGAGAGGCGATGAGGCTTTTAGAAAAAGATGAGCTCTTGATCGCTGATCACCGGTCGGGCTACTCTGTTTATACGTTAACGAAAGAAGATGTCGAGGAGCTTTATCAAATTCGAATTGCCTTAGAAACGCTTGCTGTTGAGCTTGCATGCAAGGAAGCCACGCAAAAAGAACTCGATGAAATTGAGCAGGTCCTCACGCAGGCAGACGAAGCAATCAAACAGCAACTACCATCTAAAGACATCGTTCAGTTACATGAAGCCTTTCATCAAAAAATCATTCTAGCGAGCCACAATCACCGCTTATATAAACAATTGAATCATGTGAACGCACTCATTCATTTTTGCCGTATCTTTCATTTTAGCGGCGGGGCGCGTGCTGAGACGATTCAAACTGAGCATGCTGCCATTTATTCTGAAATGAAAGAGCGCCGCTCCACAGAAGCCGTTCCAGCGATGACAAATCATTTGTTACATGATGTGATGCACTTAAAGCAAGTACTCTCTGAAACAAATAAGAATTAAATGATTTTTCCTTTTTCCCATTTTTTAAGCATTACATGAACATATTTTGAATTTTTCGTAGATTTCAGCATGTCCAGACGTTCTTTCGTTTATATTAGAAGATGAGAAACTAGCTTTTATACAGGAGGATTTGTATATGCATACAAGTATTAGCCGCCTTCGACAGGCGGGTTTTATTGAGGGTATGTCTCTTTTAACCCTTCTTTTAATTGCCATGCCTCTGAAATATTTTGCGGATATTCCGATGGCAGTCACCATTGTAGGCTCTCTTCATGGCGCATTGTTTGTCATCTATATGCTTATTTTGGCATATGTGACCTTTAAAGTTCGCTGGCATTTGAAATGGTCGATCGCTGGATTTTTTGCGGCTTTCATTCCTTTCGGCAACTTCGCCTATGATAAGGTGCTTCGCCAGTATGATACAAAAGCTTAATCAAAAAGGGCTAAAACGAAATCCGTTTTAGCCCTTTTTCTCCTTTTCAGCGTGATAGAAAACCTTTCCAGCCCTAGAAAGGACGAGTACTGGCGCGGAGCGAATTTGACATTCGCAAGCACCAGCACGCAGGACTGAAACCGAATGCGAGGGTTTATCTACACGCTAAAGTATTTTTTAAATTGATGCATATTTCACAATGGCTGCTTGACGTGTCATTTCGTGATAAGCCACCCATAATTCATCACCTGGCAGTACGCTAGTGATTGGATCAATTGGCTGTTTCACTTCATACATCACGCCATCTCTCTCAATCTGAATGGTCGCTAACGGCTGGTTGCCGATGACACCAGAAAATGCGACATGGGTCACTTTTGCACTTCCTTGTTTCTCTTGCATAAGACTGATTTCTTTATCCAGCTCTTCTTGTTTTGTCTGCATCGTGATTTGAGTTCCTGGTGCGACCTCCATATGATCAGGGATGAATTGACTGACCGTTTTTGTAATGGACTGATCTCCGCTAGAAACCGTCACATCCATCATAATAGGTTTCTGATTATGAATCGTGACTGGATATTGCTTCACCCGCTGGATGGTTCCTGTTAATGTCACGTCTTTCCCCGATCGATTCCGCACTTCATGGCCATAGGCTGCCATTTTCAACTGACCGCTGATGTCGACAAGATCGGCTTTTTCTCCTGTTCTATATTCAAAACCATCGGCTTGAATCATCGGAATGGTATACCTTTTCTGACCTGCTTCAAATGTAAGCGATAAGACCGTGCCTCGTCCTACGGTTCCATATGATTCTATGTTTCTTAAAACAGCGCCTTTGATGAACTTTGGCTCACTTGTCTGGGAGAAGTCTCCCTCTTTTAAGAGCATCGCCTTTTTCTTCTGCGGATTATAGAGAATGGCGATACGCTGACCCGGCTGTGGTATCTGGGTATAGGATACAACTGTTTTAACCGTCTTCTCGATGTTTTGCCCATCATATTGAAATTGTAGCTGCATTTTAACAAGCGGCTGTTCGTTGATGTAGGTGCCTGTTTCTTTGACAGATACAATATTGGCTTCTAATGTGACACTGTCTTTGATTTTGTTGTTTCTCACCAATCTCAAAATCGGCGGCAGGAAGATGGCTAGTACAAATAACAGTAGTGGAATAAACAACCATATCGCCCAGTTGAGAATAAGCGGTCCGCCTTTCATGACATATTGTATAAAGGTGTCAAACGATGTTTGGTGAGCAGGGCTTGCGTTTTCGATTGAGATGACTTTTTGCAAAGGAAATTCCTTTAGCTGTTTGCTTTTCGTCTCAAATGCACCTGTTAATTGATTTTCGAATGAATAATAGATCCAATCACTTTTCACATTTTTATTGAAAGAGAGTCCTTCTCTTTGTAAATTTTCATATGAGAACGACTGAAAAAGCTTGCTGACAGACGTCGTCTTATTCGTGCGGTGGTTGTAAATATAACCAGTCAGCTTGCCTTTTGCTTCGTCCTTTGCTGTAGAGCCTACAAGAAGCACTTCTTCTTCATTAAGCTGGTAGATAAAGGTTTGATAAATCGGTTTTGGTGTTGGGACGACTTCCCCAAGCCCTCCCTCTGCATTCACTTTCCTTGGTCTTTTTGGATAGTTAGATTCGACAGCGACGGCAAAGTTTTGGGATGTTCCGATCGTTTTTTCTAGCTGCTTCTCCACTTTATCTTGAATGAGGCTAAACGGTTCAGCGTTTTTGGAGACATAGACCCCAAGCTGATGCTTATCGTTTGAGACTCCGCTGACATATGCTTTCTGGTCATTTTTTAAAGTCAATTCAAATATAGGTATAGGCGTCTGGCCTCTAAAGGAGTTCATGACGGCATCGATGGAAACAGGTCTTGCTGGCAGCTTCAGTTTGTTGAGATTGTGCACATGAAACTGACCATTCTTTAGCTCACCAAGGACCGCAGCGGCACCTTCCATTTCTCCTGTAAACACAAGCCGTCCATTCCATTGATATGTATTCGTTTTTAAAAACGAGGGTATCTGCAAGTTTTGCTTAATGAGCTCTTTCTTTTCTCCGCTCGGCGTTAGTTTCTCGATCAATAGCTGCCCCTCTTTATTTTTTAAAGCAAGTAAGAGATTGTTACCTTGAATGGATGGCAGCATTTCATTAAACGTATCGCTTTCCGTGGTCCATTCACTGATTCTTTTTCCTGATTGAGGATCATACATTCCAAAATGGAGTTGCTGGTCTTTTGATACAGCACTCACCACTCGTTTCCCTTCATCAAATGTAAATATTTGTTTGACGTCATATTGCGTCGCTTTCCCTGCTGATAAATCATCTTGGTAATGGTTCCACAACAAGACACTAAGAATGATTGCTGGAATAAAGAAGACAATATACCTGAGGAAAATCACTGGTATTCTTTTCACTTAATCGCTTCCTTTCATGAGGTTCCTTTACCTTATACGTTAGTGCAGCGAAAATGTTTCATGCTAGAAGAATACCATTCCAGCTTTCCAAATCCATATTTTACAAACTTGGTTGTTTGCGATAAAATCCAATCAGATTCGAAAAAAGGATGTTATCTCAATGGATAAGCTATCATCGATCATTCTAGCGGCTTGGCTGCGTGTTCCTCTTTGGTTCAAGCAATGGGTGCTTGTATCCATTTCCATTTTCTTTTTTTATATGTGTTTTGTAAAGGGGCTGACTAGCTGGCATACCTTACCGCCTGTCACTTTACTATCATGTGTCATCGGTTCCTTCTTCATTTGGATGTTGTGGCGAAAAGGTCAAAAAAATAAGTGAAACGGGGAAAATTATGAAAGAATCCATCAGTTATTTTGCTATCTCTTTTGTTCTGCAATGGGTTTGGTTTGGCATCGTGCACCCAAATAAAGGCGTGACACTCCTAGACATGTTCATCTTTTCTATTTTGTTTGCGGTGATGTTCTTCTTTATTCGGAGGATTTGGCAGTATCAGAAGAAAGGCCGAAGTGAATGATCATGAAACTCGCCTTGTTCACTGTCACTTGTACGATCATTGGCCTATTTTTGATGTCAAAGCCTTTTGAAGCGGACGCTATGCGTTTGGTTTCTACCTTCATTTTCCCTTTTCTTGGGCTTGTTGGTTTCGGGGCTTTATTATTTAACTCAATGAAAAAGGCTGCCAAATAGATGGCAGCCTTTTCCTTGTTTTTATCATGCAAATAAATAATCAATGTGTGATCTCCGTTACGGAGTGTATGAATTAAGATTCGATCATATCAGTGTGTCATATGTGTTCCGTATGAACCTACGTTTGAAAGTAAACGCCATGGAAGTTCTGGATAACAAGACAACGAAAGCCCTACCTCTCATTCGTCCTTACGGCTCCGAAGCCGTGCCAGTGTGAATTGTAAATCAAAACGTCTTTTTTCCACTCTTCCGCTTTTATAGGGGGCGGGTGCAGAAGGAAAAGAATAAGTTTGTTCGCTTTAACAGCGTCTCGTTCTTATCTAGTAGAAGCTCTATTGCTTCTTATTATGTCATAGAAAAAAGAAAGTTTACTTTCTTTATTTATTTGCTTATTTCAACACTTAATATCAAACTATAACACGTTCCCCCATTTTACGCAAGTGTTAAAGTGATAATTCTGCTGGCGTACGGCTTCCTTCATTCATGTAACGAATGGAGGTTGGATCAATCTTCAGAATCACTAGGTTCGGATCATCTTTTCCTTTAAACCATTTCTCCATTTCCTCAGACCAAAGGCGGTCGATCAGTTCTGGATCGTCGGTTAATGTGGCGGTACCTGCGATTTCTGCATATGTGTCACCGAATCCTTCACCTGAATACCCAATGAGAATATGGACATTCGGGTTTTTTTCAATTTCGTCTGCTTTATGTGTTTCTTTACTTGTTGGTGTATATAATGTCAGTCCCTCATGGAAAAAAGTCATGTAGCGGGTATGCGGCTTATCCTGTTCAACGGTCGCTAGTGTTCCGACCTTTTGTTCATCTAATAGGCTTAATACCTTTTGTTTTAATTCTTCTTGTGACATATCGTATCACTCCTTCAAATTTCATCCGTACTCTTAGGTTTCCACGACAAGCCATTCATTAAACAAAGAAATGTGTTTTTCATAAAAAGAGATCTTCTGGCTGATGCTATAGAAAACAGGCTCAATGAAGGGAGAAGTTGAACATGCATCATGAAACAATGTTCCATATAAGTTCACTTGTCATTGCGGCAGTTGTTGTGGGCATTATCGTATGGTCTGTCTCATCTGTGCAGAAGAATCGCAAGAAATACTAAACACCGCCCAATCAAGTGGGCGGTGCGCTATTGATCATGTATTCATAAAGGAACCGCCGTTGACGTGAAGTGTTTGTCCTGTCATATAAGACGATTCGTCAGAAGCAAGCAGCACATAGCAACCAACATGCTCTACAGGCTGTCCTGGTCTTCCCATCGGTGTTTCTGCCCCGAAGCTTTCCACACTATCCTCATCAAATGTAGATGGAATGAGCGGCGTCCAAATCGGGCCCGGCGCTACTCCGTTCACCCGAATTCCATCTTTCACAAGCGATTGTGCCATAGAACGCGTAAAGCCGTTGATAGCCCCTTTTGTCGCCGTATAATCAATCAGCACTTTGTTGCCTCGATATGGGTTAATGGATGTTGTATTAATAATTGAACTTCCCGGTTTTAAGTAATCCAATGCTTTCTTCGTAAAATAAAAATAGGAGTAGAAGTTCGTTCTAAACGTTTGGTGAAGCTGTTCACTAGAAATATCCTGAATCCGTTCTTTCGGGTGCTGTTCAGCCGCATTATTCACTAAGATATCTAATTGCCCAAAGGCTTCAACTGTTTTTTCTACCGCTTTCTCGCAAAAGGCTTCGTCACCGACATCTCCTGCAATCGTTAAACATTTGACGCCTTCCTGTTCTACGCGCTTTTGCGTATCCTTTGCATCCTCATGTTCATTTAAGTACACAATGGCGACATGTGCCCCTTCTTTTGCATAGGCAACAGATACAGCACGTCCAATTCCACTATCTCCGCCTGTAATCAATGCCACTTTCCCTTTAAGCTTGCCAGACCCTCGATATGATTCATCCTCAAAGATCGGCGCAGGATTCATGTCCCTTTCACTGCCTGGCTGCTGATCCTGTGTTTGGCGCGGAATGCCATTTGTTAAATATTCACGTAAATCCATGAGTAAGCTCCTCCTTGTTTTGTTGATGTATCCTTTCATTACCACCTCATTTTTTCACTCAAACATCCCTATGTGGCACAGATGCGTTTTGAAAATTGACATGTTTCAAGATGGATAAAATCGGTTACATGATCAATAAAAAGGAGCGTTCTCACATGCTGTCAACCATTTCGAAAACCTTTAGCAAACCAAAAGGCTGGCTCGGAAGTATCGCAGGTTTCATTATGGCAAATGAAAATAAAGCGTTGAATCAGTGGGCGATCCAGCATTTAGATTTATCAGATGGTGAAAACATTTTGGAAATCGGCTATGGGCCCGGCTACAGCATCAAGCATATGCTTAAGCATTATGAAGATCTCCACATTGATGGGCTGGATGCTTCCTCCACCATGCAGGAGCAAGCACAGTCCCGCGTCAAAAAACGGTCAAAAGACAAACAAGTTCGTCTATATGTAGGAAAAATTGAGAAAACACGTTTGCCGGGAGAACAGTATGACAAAGTACTGTCTGTGAACAACTTTACGATTTGGGATGATCCAAAGACTGGCCTGCTCAACCTTTATCACACGTTGAAACCCGGCGGAAAACTCGTCATTGTGATGCAGCCAAGAGAAAAAGGTGCTGATGCCAGTCGGACAAAAGAGATGGGTGAAAACATATTGAATGATCTACAGTTTGCGGGGTTTGACCATTTTTCTGTTGAGTATGAGGAAATTCGTCCAACGCTTGCTGTCTGTGTCACAGCCAAAAAGCCGAGAAGCGAATAAGCTCTCAGCTTTTTTTCTTACCATTTTGCTTCTTTTACAAATTGATAGAACAGCTGATGCAATTTCTGTTCTATATCTTCCTTAGATCCATGACCATAAAGCGTCATGCTTTCCTCACTTTCAATGATGGATGAACTGATCAGACTAAACATTTCTGATCCTTCCTTGCCTAGCTCTTGCGGCGCCAGCATCATGAGCATTCGTGACATCTGCTGCTGCCCGCCATCCATGCTTTTCACCTCGTAAGCCTGATCAAGATCATACATATGAAAGATTGGTTCCTTGATGAATGCATGCTTTAAATGAAAAAGAGCAAATTCGGTACCAGGAATCCCTAAACCACCTTGCTGTTCACGTTCTAGTAAACCACTTGCTACCTCATCTGCATGTGTGATAAATCCTTCCTCTTCAAGCTGACGAAGCAGCTGCTTGATGGTTGCCTCATGCTGCGGCATTGCCTTTTTATTTTCGATGGTAAAATGGGACAAAATGCTACGAATTACAGACATGTAATTCGTCACTTGCTCTGCTACCACCAGCATATTCACGGATTCTTGCACCGATTCTTTGTCGGGTTCTTTCATCCTTTTTTTCTCAATGATATAAGGAATCTTACGTTTAATATGAGCCTTCACACGCATGGCATCATCCTCGTTTAGGAGCGGACTGACCATGATGTAATCGATATGCTCATATGGGATAGGGACGGTCGAGACAATCATGTCATAGCTTGATGCATCAATTTCTTTTAGCTCAATCAAGGAAGACAGATCGAATTCAGCGATTTCTGGCAATTCCTTTTTTAGACGAGAAGCGAGCATTTTGGACGAACCGATTCCGCTTGAGCACACGACCAATGCATGAATGTTCGTTTCTTCTTTTTTAATTTCAAGCACTGAGCCAAAGTGAAGCACAATAAAGGCGATTTCATCCTCTGGAAATGCAATCTCTGGAAAGAAACGCTCGACTCCTTCTTCAATCGCCATGAAAAGTAAAAAGTAGTCCTTTTTAATTTGTTGTGTAAGTGGATTATAGATTCTCATCTTTTCCTTTAAACGGTTCATGGCGGGTTCGAGATGAGACACGAGTCCCTCATACAATGAATCGTTCTCATTTAAATGATAGCCGGTTTTATTTGAAATAAAATCAATGAGCTTCTTCGTTCTAATCGCGATATCCAGCTCGATTTCATCAATACGGTATTCTGCCCCAAAGCTGCGGTTTGCACTGCGCAGATGGATGGTCATATAACCAACCTCTGCTTCGGGGATCTCGACATTAAACATGCGTTCAAGTGCTCTAGCGATTCGCAATGATGATTCAAATTCTTTCGTCCGCTTTAGTTCAAGCAGCTCTTCCTCTTCCATTCGAATGGTTTCGCCAAGCTGAATCCGTTCAATGGCATAGGTTAAGTGAACGACAAGCGCAATATAGGCGCTATCAGATAAAGAGAGTGACAGTCTATTTTTCAAATGAAAAAGCAGTCGTTCTACCTTAAGCAGCTGCCCTCTGCTCACAACGCCAAACACTTTTTCCGTCGCTTTCGTTCGATGCTTGATATTCATTTCAATCGTTTCTAAAAACAATTGAATATCGAGCCGGTCGACAATAAGGTTGCCGACAATCTTTCGTTTCGCTTCCTCCGGTCCTTTTAATTCAATGCCATACCCGCGTTTTCGGATCAACTGCAAACCGTAAGGCGCGATCCATTCCGTCAGTTCATCTAAGTCATAGCTGATGGTCGCATTTGTAACCTGTAAATCGGCAGCGAGTGTATATAATTTCACCGGTTCTTTTGCTTCAAGCAGCGCACATAATATTAAGAGTTTCCGTTCGTCAGAGCTATATTCAATTTGATCCTCATTTGACATATGAGCAAGAAGCCGCTGTTTATCCTCCTGTTCACCGACGGCCTTCAAGCCTTTCCCCGGCTGTTTATCTAGTGAAAGATCATAATTCTTTAATATGGGTTTAATCGATTTTAGTTCTCTATGAATCGTTCTTGTACTCACCTGAACAGAATCGGCTATCTCACGAATGGTGACATAACGATTTTGTTGAATGATGTATTTGATGATCTTCTGTTCTCGTGCCGTTATGTACATGAAATGCCTCCTTCTGCAAAAATAGGTCAATTGTCACACCTTAATATAAAACGCTTTCAACAAACGATGCAATCTTAAGTTGATCTGACTTTGGCACATAGGCTATGACAAAATTAAATACAATGTCTGGTCATACGTTTCTCCAAAATGACGGTCCATAATCCTTTTGATGAAATTGAACCTTCTGTTCATGAAAAGGCAGTGAACCCCCAGCTTTTAAAGAATACGTCGGATTGTATACTGGAGAGCCAAAGCAATAATCAATCGTTCCTTCTTCCGGGCGGAAGATGACGGTTCGCATTGTTCCAAACAGCTCCTCATAATTGTGCACAGCCAGACCATCAGGATATTCTGTCTGGAATAGCTTCACAAGAGCATTACTTGATTGTCTTTGTACTAAAGCCTCTATTAACATGTCGTATCTGACAACAGAATGCTGTTTCGTCATTCCTTTTGCTGTTTGATCAGCAAGCGGATGATTTGTGGCTGCAATATAACCTGTCTCTGGTCTTCTCACCATTTTGCGGCCATCAATGATTTCAATCACAGCCGCTTCTCCTTTTCGATCGGCAAGCATGAGGTGAACATTAGAGGCAACCGGCATTTCCTGAATAGAGATAATGGCTTCCTCAACCGATTGACAGGTTTCCAGAACAGACCGAATCACATGATACACTTGCAAACCAGCAACTGCTGGAGGCTTTAAACCTGGTTCATTTCCAACCGGCGGACCACATGCAGAGAATGTGACAGAAAGACCATGCTCATTCATCCCATCAGATCTGCCAAACAAGAGCAGCGACGAGCCTGTATGATATGGCAAGCCTTTCAAATGGGTCGTCACAAGACGCATATCATCAAATATCGGGGAGAAATCATAGTTACGCAGCATGACCGTTTGTTGACCTGCCGCCATATTTCCCTGCCTCACGCAATGGGAACAGCCTGGCTGTAGATGAGATGAATAGAAAAAGGTCAAATAACGCTCCTCCAGTTGCATTTCATCACAAAAACCTGCAATCTCTTCTTCTAACTGAGGAAGATATGGGCGCATCAGCTGCTTCGTTTCCTTCACAGTTTCTTTTTCAAGCGGTTCTGTGCGAATGTATTGTGTCTGTAGCCATTGCTGCTTCTTCATCCAGACAGCCTGCTGCTTCCCCACTTCATAAGCGGTTCCTGTCATTTCATGAAAATATGCACTGATTTCCTCCATTCATGCACACCTCTTTCGCCTTCGTTTCTTTTATCATATCGAAACCCTCCTTTATTTAAAAGAATGAAAAAAACTGCAACCCCTATGGATTACAGCTGTTTACAGGATTGTTGAAACAATGTTTTTGCCATTGCTTCATATCCTTTATGATTTGGATGAAATTGATCAATCGATAAGTACTCATGTTCATGTCCTTCAAACGCCCGGTACACATCCACGACCTCTACATGCAGATTTGCCGCAAGCGAGCCCAGCTGATGATTGTATTGCTGAAGCCATCGACCGGCTATAGGTATTTGCGGAAAAGGATTATATAAATTCATGAGATACACACAATAAGGCTGCTTCTGTCCTCTTTTGATCTGAGCGATTTCTTGAATCATCTTGCTGAAATTTGCTTGGCAATGCAGCGTCGCTTGCAGCAGTTTCTTTTCATCTTCACCCTTTTCATACTGCTGAATCGCTTGAACAAGATCATTCCCACAGCCTGTGATGGTGATGATATTAGCTGCTGCAATAGCACGTCTCACATCAGATCGTTTGAACAGCTGTAAAATTTGATCTGTTGTTAACCCTGACTTTGCAAATACAGACAGCTCGACTGGCGCATGTGTCTTTTTTTCAAGCATCCTCTGATACCGCTCAGCAAATCCCCCGCCAAATAAACGCGCCCCCACTCCAACCGTTAAGGAATCTCCAATTGCAACATAGGATCGTCCCACTCTTATCCCTCACTCTCTCCTGCCTTCTCTTATATATACGACATCGGAGAACAGATGCTTGTAGCAGATGACTTAGTGGCATTCATCTTTTTTTCATGAGACGTCTTTACAAACTCTTTACTTGCGAGATCGACTCATGTTTTGTTCAATAAGAATAGGTTTAGATGATGAAATTTGCACCTGTATGCGTTTCAGAAAAATTTACAAACTTTTTATCTTGATTTCGAGACTTTATACCTTGACTTCAAACTACATTGTGATTACAATGAAAATATCAGTTTTTATGTAACTGTGCTTGTTACATCTTTTTCATAGCATTCCACTATGATTAAAGATGCCACATATTCAGTGTATCTTTGGGATACACTAAAAAAAACACTGAAACAGAAAGGATTGAATAAACATGGCAAAAGTTTTATACATCACTGCACATCCGCATGATGAAACAGTATCTTACAGTATGGCTACTGCTAAAGCATTTATCGAATCTTATAAGGAAGCAAACCCAAGTGACGAGGTTGTACATATCGACTTGTACAAAGAAAACATCCCTCACATTGATGCAGATGTATTCGCTGGCTGGGGCAAACTGCAATCAGGTGCTGGCTTCGATACACTTTCAGCTGAAGAGCAAGCGAAAGTTGCTCGTCTAAACGAATTAAGCGATCAATTCGTTTCTGCTGACAAATATGTATTTGTTTCACCACTTTGGAACTTCTCATTCCCACCAGTTCTTAAAGCATACATCGACTCTGTTGCTGTAGCTGGTAAAACATTCAAATACACTGAGCAAGGTCCTGTTGGATTATTAACAGACAAAAAAGCTCTTCACATCCAAGCACGTGGCGGATACTACACTGAAGGTCCTGCTGCTGAACTTGAAGCAGGTCACCGTTACCTTGGTACAATCGCGAGCTTCTTCGGAATTCCTTCTTTCGAAGGTCTTATCGTTGAAGGTCACAATGCTGAGCCTGCGAAAGCAGAGCAAATTAAAGCAGATGCAATCGAACGTGCGAAAGCTTTAGGAAAAACTTTCTAATAAACTGCACGCAAAAAGCCAATGATCTTTACGGTCATTGGCTTTTTATTTGTTTAGATGAAAGCCTAATTCTCTGGAGATACCGCTTGCGGCTTTTTTGACTTGTTCAATTAAGTATGGAAGACGTTCTTTTTGATAACCTGCTTCAAACCCTGCAATGCTAATACCTGCTGTGACTTCTCCAAGGTGATTGAAAATAGGGGCTCCAACCGCAGCTGTATAATTTTCAAGCTCCGAATAGCTTAGCGTATATCCCCGCTCATTTGATTCTTCCAGTATGTTTCGAAGAACCGCTTTATCTGTAATGGTCCCGATTCCGATTTTCCCTAGTTCAATCGAATCGATATAGGCAAGTCTCTCTGTTTCTGGTAAAAAGGAGAGAATACTTCTTGCACAAGCACCTGCATATAAAGGAGAGCGCCTGCCGACGGCGGTATAGAGACGAACAGGCTGCGTCCCTTCAATTTTATCCACGTAAATGGCTTCATCTCCTTCACGAACGATGAGCTGGACAGCTTCTCCCACTTCATCCCGCAAGCCTTCCATAAATGGTCTTGCAATTCTCCGAATATCAAGGCGGTCCGCCACAAGCTGACCGTATTCTAGAAACATCAGACCTAACCGATAAACACCTGAATCATGTTTTTCTAATAATCCCATATCGGTTAACGAGCTCGACATGCGGTGCACAGACGTTTTCGGCATGCCGGTTAGCTCGATCATTTCATTTAATGTTAATTCATCACGTGTGATAAACAGCCGCAAAATCTCCATTGATTTCACGACGGTTTTATTTGTATTTTGCATGTGCATCCCCTTTTCTAAACGAATGCTTCCAGCTTGATTTTGGCAGCCAGTTCCTTCAGTTCTGCTTCTTGCTTAAATAGCGCCTGCTCTGCATCCTGATGATCGATTCGCTTAAAATACAAATTCGCACCAGGCATCGCTTGTGAAATGAGCGATAGATCAACCGTCGCAACTTCTCCAATCCGCGGGTATCCGCCTGTTGTTTGCCGATCTGCCAGCAGAATAATCGGCTGCCCGTCAGGAGGAATTTGAATAGAACCAAAGGCAACTGCCTCAGAAATCAATTCAAGCTTTTCTTTTAATTGAACTGGCTCCCCTTTCAAACGACAGCCCATGCGATCTGATTGAGGCGTGACCTGAAAAGGCTGTTCGAAAAAGGTGCTTTGAGATGATTCTTGAAAAAAAGAAAAATGTCTCCCTGGTAGCACACGAATCACGGGCGATTTTCGCAGCGGTAAAAAATGCGTATGACTGACAGTCCAATCAGGTGCGCTGTACGCCGCCTGTTTCAGATGGCTTTTGAGTCTATTAGACAATCGATTCGCTACGAGTGAAGGCTTTCCAATAGATAGGGTGTCTCCTTTTTCAAGCGGGCGTCCGTTCAGCCCACCGATTCCTGCTCTCACGTAGGTGCTTTTGCTCTCCATGATCGGCTCCACATCAAATCCACCTGCCACAGCAAGGTAAGAGCGGCAGCCCCTCTTACAAGGCCCAAAGGTGAGCGTGCTTCCTGATCGAACAAAGAATGGTTTCCATAAAGGAGCTGGCTCTCCATCAATATCGATCTCCACATCAGCGCCAGTCACTGCAATAAGCGCATCCTTTTGAAACGTCAACACAGGCCCCGGCCCCATTAATGTGATTTCCAATACGGCTTCGCTTTCCTCGTTGCCTGTGAGAATGTTGGCAATTCTAAGTGAGAGCGGGTCCATACCGCCGCTCGTTAAGACGCCATACTTTTGATAGCCTTTCCGTCCTTTATCTTGAATGGTTGTGAACATTCCTGGCTTGATGACATGAATACTCAACGTTCTGCCTCCTTCATGCTGAAAAATTCCTTTTCAGACATTTGGACAAATCTGACTTCGTCTCCTGCTCTCAATAAACTTGGGACTTTTTCGTCTGGACGAAAGAGTGGCAGCGGAGTTTGTCCAATGAGCTGCCAGCCGCCAGGTGTGGAAATCGGGTAAACGCCGGTCTGCTTTCCCGCAATGCCGACAGATCCTTTTGGAATGGACATTCTCGGTGTTTCTCTGCGCGGGGCTGCGATCTTTTCAGACAGCCCGCCTAAAAACGGAAACCCTGGGGCAAACCCAATCATATAGACAAGATACTTCCCTGCGGTATGAATACGCACGACTTCCTCTGGTGTTAAACGATTGATCCGGGCGACTTCTTTTAAATCAGGGCCCAGCTCTCCTCCGTAACAGACCGGTATGTCGATGGTGCGACGCTTCCCCTGAGTCCCTTCCTGCCATTTCTCTTCAAGGAGTGTTTCAATATAGCTTTTCACCCATTCATAAGGAGATACGTCTTGTTGTTGAAGAGGCGCCGATTGATAAACGGTATACGGCTCGTAAAAAACAGTCACGTTTGTAAAGGCTTGAACAGCTTCCACATATCCGTCAAATGGATGTTGTTCAATACATGAAAACAACTGCACAACGCGCTCATGAATTTCTTCACATATGTCTGTTCCTGCTTGAATCACGATCGCTGCATCTCCTAGCGGGTGAAAGGTGAAAGAATCTTTTATCGTTGAAAATGCCACTTGAGGATCCCTCTCTTTCTAAAGCACACCGAGCTGTTGATCTCGTTGATCTGTGATGAACATATGGCCAGGTGCATGGGTAATCGCAATCTCTGGTTTTGTATGCATGACGATGGCTTGCGGCGTCACACCACATGCCCAAAACACCGGGACCTCTCCTTCTTTGATCACAGATGGTTCTCCAAAGTCCGGCTGATCCACATTAGCAATTCCAATCATCGCTGGGTCACCTATATGGATGGGACCGCCGTGAACTGATGGGAATCTAGATGTCACTTGTACACTCCTTGTGATCTGATGCGCCGGAATGGGCCTCATGCTGACAACCATCGGGCCATGAAATACCCCCGCCCTTTCACAAGCGATATTCGTTTGATACATCGGAACGTTATGACCATTTTCAATATGGCGAACAGGGATATCATTCAGCATGAGCGCATGCTCAAACGTAAAACTGCAGCCGATGAGAAAGGCAACCATATCATCCTCCCAATATGCAGAGATATCTGACACCTCTTCTTGAAGAATTCCCTTTCTGTAAATACGGTATTTAGGAAAATCCGTACGAATATCCGCTTTGGGCGCTGACTTTCTCGGCACAGGATCACCCGGCTCCAGTACATCAAGCAAGGGGCATGCAGCCGGATTACGCTGACAAAACAACAGAAAATCAAAGGCAAGTTCTTTTTTGACGATCATTAAATTGGCTTGAGCATATCCCTCTGCTAAACCAGCCGTTGGTCCTGTGATTTCTTTTTTACGAATCAACTCTCTGATCTGTGAAGGCTCATATGTTTGGTAGATATTCATTCGATTCAGCTCCATAGTTTTGGAATTTCATTGATAATGGTATACCCGCCCATCAATGCCATGATGACAACGACAAATGCGCCTGATACTGTCAAAAAGAATGGGTGTCGATAATCCCCGACAATGTCTTTCTTATAAGCCGCTACCAGCAAGGTGCCAAGTGCGAGAGGTAAGATCAAAGCATTGATCGCGCCAACTAATATCAATATGTTCACAGGTCTTCCGATCGTAATAAAACAAATGGTCGAGAGGGCAATAAAGCCAATAATAATGCCACGTTGATTTTGTTCAATTTTTGGTGAGAAGGTTTTAAAGAAGGAAACTGATGTATAGGCTGCTCCAATCACGGACGTAATCGCCGCAGCCCACATAATAATCCCGAACATTTTATATCCGATATTTCCTGAAGCTAGTTGAAATACAGAGGCAGGCGGGTTAGATGGATCAATCTGCAAGCCTTTTGCGACAACTCCTAATGTGGCAAGAAAGAGTGCTACACGCATGATGGACGTAATGAGGACACCGAAAATAGAGCTTTTCGTCACTTGGGGCAATGCTTCTTTCCCCTTAATACCTGCATCCAGTAAGCGGTGTCCTCCAGCGAAGACGATGTAGCCGCCTACTGTTCCGCCTACAAGTGTCACAATGGATAAAATATCAATTTTCTCTGGGACAAATGTTCTCACTGCCGCTTCTCCAACTGGCGGTGCTGTTGAAATCGCCACATACAGCATCAAGCCAATCATGACAAAGCCCGCTATCTGTGTGAAACGGTCCATCGCTTTTCCAGCCTCTTTGATCACAAAGATCAGAATAGCAATGACAGCACTGATAGCTGCTCCAATTCGCGGATCAATTCCTGTGATCACCTGAAAACCGAGACCAGCACCAGCGATATTTCCGATGTTAAAGGCAAGCCCTCCCATGACAATCAAAACAGCCAGTACATATCCGAGACCCGGCAGAACCATATTTGCAATATCCTGCCCTCGCTTTTCTGACACGGCGATGATGCGCCATACATTGGTTTGCGCAAAAATATCTAACAAAATAGAGATGAGAATAACAAACCCAAAGCTAGCCGCAAGCTGCTGCGTGAAGACAGTCGTTTGTGTTAAAAATCCCGGTCCGATGGCGGACGTCGCCATTAAAAAGGCTGCGCCCATGAGCATAGACCGGTTCCCCTTTGGTGCCTTCGCGTGCTTGACTTCCTCTTTTTTCATGCTGTTTCCCCCTTTGATGACGATTTTTATTGAAAGGCTTTGAGATGAACGCTCGCTTCTTTTAGCTTCGATGTAATGGTTTTAGCAAATTGGAGCGCATGGATCCCGTCTCCATGAATACAGACCGTATCTGCTTTAAGCGAAATGTCTTCCCCTTGAACGGTATGAACCTTCCCTTCTCTCACCATCCGAACGACCTGCTGAACTGCCAGTTCATCGTCTTCAATGAGTGCGTCTGGTTCACGGCGGGATGTCAGCATCCCGTCTGATTGATAGGTCCGATCAGAAAATACTTCATGAGCCACTTGAAGACCTATTCTCTCACCTGCTAACGCAAGTTCACTGCCTGAAAGTCCGAATAATATAAGACTTGGATCGACATGATACACAGCCTTCGCAATCGATTCAGATAATTCAGTATTTTTAGCTGCCATGTTGTACAGGGCGCCGTGCGGCTTGACATGCTGCATGGTGCCGCCTTCTGCCTTGAGAAAGGCTGATAGAGCGCCGATTTGATAGACGACGAGATCATAGGCTTCCTCTGCTGAAATCGCTATTGGACGTCTGCCAAAGCCGACTAAATCTTGCAGACCCGGATGCGCACCAATTTGTACTCCTTTATCTAGTGCCATTCTGACGGTTTTTCTCATCACCGTTGGATCTCCTGCATGAAAACCGCAGGCGATATTGGCTGAGGTAACATATTCTAAAATTTGTTGATCTGAACCGATTGTATATTGACCAAAGCTTTCTCCCAAATCACAGTTGATATCTACTTGATACATAGGACCCCTCCTTGTCGTTCCGAATAACGGAACTTAAAGTCCGAATATTCGAATTTATATTGATTATATCAATTTTGGTTAGATTGCACATGATATTGTTAGAAAACATAACAATAGAACTAGGAGAAATTAAAAAAACGAGAGGATATCACCTCTCGTTTTTTTATTTATTTAGACAGCACCCAATGCTGGATCGCTTTTGCTACACCGTGTTCAGTGTTAGGAGCTGTGATCCAATCGGCGGCTTCTTTCACCACTTCTTGCGCATTTCCCATCGCAATGCCTAATCCGGCTTCTTGAATCATGGCCATATCATTTAGGCTGTCGCCAAGTGACATGACATTGTCCATCGTACAGCCAATGCGTTCTGCTACTTTTGCAAGAGCTGCCGCTTTGTTAATGCCCGCTGCATTGACTTCGATATTGGTCGGACTTGAATTTGTGATTTCTAGATGCTCGTTTGTTTTCAATGTATTCAGTACTTCCTCACGAACGTCATCATCATGAATATCAAAACCAAATTTCAACCATTCATGGTCATGAATTCGTTCTGGGAATTCACCTCTCCACACCTTATCCACAGTGGAAGCCCAGTAATCGGTTTCGTACCTGTTTTTTAGATCCCACATCATTTGGACATGATCAGGATGCAGCAGATCTCGTTCGATCAGTTGGAAGTTTGAATCCCAGATTTCACTTCCGTTTGCTGTCACAAGGTAAGAAGACAGCTTAAGCGGCTCAACGAGCTCTCGGCATGTCATCAGTGTGCGCCCTGTGCTAATCACCACATGGACTCCTTTTGCTTCAGCATCTTTAATGGCTTGTTTATTTTCCTCTGGAATGACGTGTTCACTGTTTAACAGCGTGCCATCCATATCAATGGCAATCAATCGGATGTCTTTCTTATCAGCTTGTATGGACAAATTGAGTACCCCACTTTGTATCATTTTTTGTAACTATCTTTATTTTAATATAAAGAGGAAGATGGCACAAAGGGACGAGTTTGATCCCATAGAAAAAAGACCTGATTGCAGGTCTCTTTACATAGGCTTAGCGTTCACACGCAATGCCGTCTTTATCACGGTCAAGGTGCTTATTTTTGAGATAAAGCGCTTTTGATGCATACGGCTTGTACTTTGTTTTGCCGCCTTTGTTTTTCGTGTTTTTGCTTTTTGCCACGCCGCCTTTATAGACTTTGTTCAGCGCTTTGCAGTTTTTATACTTCACGGTCTTTGCATCTGCTGTATGGCTGTCGACTTGTGTAAAGCTTAGTAAAAGACCTAAAGACAAGACAGCCACCATGATTTTTTTCAACATGAATAATCCCCCTATTTTTTCTATTTTTACATTTTTATCATATGTCACCACTTTTTGTTTTTCAAGACTATTGTGCTAAAAAAATAGATTTTTTTGGAATGAAACATGCTTTATATCCTATATGGTACACTGAGTGGGAAACCTTTCCGTTTTTGACACGTATATCAAGAGAGGAGTTTTTCACATGAAAATGAAATATACCATTCTATATGTAAACGATGTTGAGGCAAGTATTCACTTCTATCAACATGTACTTGGCTTTCCTATGAAACTTAGAGTTGAATCCTATGTTGAGTTTGATACTGGCGATGTAACCTTATCAATTAACTCACGTCAGGATGTCAAAGATGCGCTTGGATTGCCTGTCCCAGAAGCCAATCAATCCTCTCAAACGTTTGAGATTGGGTTTGTTGTGGATGATGTGGAACAAACCATTGCATCAATGAAGGAAAAAGGGGTTTCAATCATTAAAGAACCTGAAAAAAAACCATGGGGGCAAACCGTCGCTTATGTCGCTGATCCTGATGGTCATTTCATTGAAATATGTGATGCCGTCTCCTAATTTTCTTTGAAGGGTGTGAACAACATGAGAAAAAAACATGCCTTTATCGCCGGTGCGTGCTCAATGATTGTCATTTGCAGTGCCGCTATGATTTTGCAGCACCATGAGTGGATAGAATGGATCAGTGGTGGAATCTCTATTATCGGAGTTATGATATCTGGGCTTCTAATGGGGGCTTGGACAAGCGGAGATGAGACAAGAGCTGCCTATCATTCTGAAACGAAAGAGCACCGCATGTGGCGTCTTGATACGGCCTTTCTCATGATGATCTTTGCACTTACGCACATGGCAGTGTCGATCTTTTATTTTTTCATGTAAACACTTGTTCAAAGGAGTTCGTCATATGGCTGTTTTTATTTTATTCGTTGTATTTGGCTTCCCTATTCTTTCTGTGCTGATTGGCATTTTTGGCACAATGCTTTTGAAGAATGTTTGGATGCCGACTTTGATTGTCCTGTTAGCCAGCATCATTCTCATGTACACATCCATTGGCGGGAATGAATCCTTTCTTATTTGGGTCATCATCTACACCGTCTTTACGTATATCGCTGCATGGATGACAAGGCGGTTTCGGCTCAAGTAAAAAAAGAACAGTTTGCACTGTTCTCAGATTGTTGACAAAGTGCTAAAATGATCTTGATTTTAGCACTTTGTCTTCTTTTCAGCTTGATAGAAAACCTTTGCAGTCTAGGAAGAACGGCTACTTTTGCGGAGCGAATTTGACATTCGTTAGCACCAGCGCGCAGGACTGACAACGAATGCGAGGGTTTGTCTACACGCTGAGAACAGTTTGCACTGTTCTTTTTTTGATCAAATATCGGCGCACCATAGCTCAATTTCAATTTTCAGCTCAGGCCATCCTAAAGCTGATACATAAGCAACCGTCATTGATGGGTAAGCTGTTTTAAAGATCGTATCCCACTGAGGATATAGATGATCCCAGTCGATTTCTTCCGTAGCCCATATATTGACCTTGATGACATGCTCTTCATTCAATCCTTCTGATTCAAGGATTTTTTTGATATTTTCAAACGTATTGGTTACCTGGTCGTTTAAACTTGATGGTACCTGTCCATCGATATCTGTTCCGACTTGACCGGATGTAACAAATAAACCCGCGCCCTTTGGTACTCGTGTGATATGACTATAGTTGCCAACGGGCTTGGGCATACTTTCTGGGTTTTTCCTCGTGATTTTTTCCATGTGATTTCCCTCACTCACTTTGTTTTTCTGCTAGATTTCTCTTCATGTAGACAGACTTCACCAATTTCTATCAATCCTAAAAGAAAACAGCAGTGGAGTATCCATAGCCACAAGGTAAGAACATCAATATTTTCTTTTTCATGACCGGACCACTCCTTTTGATTGCGTGAGCAAGGTTTTGATTCTTTATATAGTACCTGACAAGAGACGTTCAGTCAAAATCGTTTATAGACGATAACGCGCAATATCCTGATTCAATCGGATGCTTAGTTCATTGAGTCTTTCTGCTGCTTTTGCCACATTGGAGATCGCTGTCACTTGTTCGTCTGTGGATGCGGTGATCTCTTCAATTGCAGCGGCATTTTCTTGAGAAATATGGGCTGCACCTTGCATGGCTTTAGTGATGAGGTCGTTTTGCTCAAGCAATGCATTCAGTTCTTTTGCCATGGCGTCTGTTTCAACGATGGTTTGTGAAATCGACGTAGAGATGGCATTGAATTCATGTTCTGTCGCATGTACCGCCTTATCTAGCTCAGCAAAACGATCCATTGTGTTTGACATCATGCCGGCAGTTGCCGTCGTTTCTTCTTTAATACCTTGTACCATTTGCTGAATTTGCACCGCTGATTGTTTTGTCTGTTCAGCTAAATTCCGCACTTCACTCGCCACCACCGAGAAGCCCTTGCCGTGCTCTCCAGCGCGCGCTGCTTCAATGCTGGCATTTAGCGCAAGTAAATTCGTCTCATTTGAAATGCTTTCAATTGTATCTGTAATTTTAGAGATATCCTGTACTTTTCTACTTAATTGCTCAATGCCTGCTCTAATTCCTTGAGACGCTTGTATAGATTGTTCATTTGATTGTTTTAATTGCTGAACAATTTGCTGACCCTGCTGCGACGATTGACTCGATTGGTCAGAGATTCGTTTAATGTGGTCACTTTGTTCTTTGACGTTCTCAATGGATTGATTGAACTGGTTCATTTGTTGATTGGCTACATCAAGGTCAGATGCCTGATGAAGTGTTCCAGTCGATATGTCACCAATCGCTCGTCCAATCTCTTCACTGCTGGCTGAGGTTTCTTCAGATATCGCTGATAAATCTGTCGCTGATTCGACGAGTTGACTGCTCGTCTCCTGTAGACCGCTGACAAGTGTCCGGAGTTCTCCTGACATATGATTAAAGCCATTTGCCAGCTGGCCAATTTCATCTGTTGTTTCTTTTAAACTTGTACGTTCAAGATTCCCCGCGGCAATTTCTTTTGAAGCAGCAGTGACTTGCTTGAGAAGTCTGACTTTTCCTCGAGCAGCTAAATAAAAGACGCCGAGACTAAAAAGAGCGACACCTGCTGTAATGAGCATGATATAGAGCTTCATCTGCTCTAATTCTTTATAAAATTCATCTTGGAAGACGGCGATGCCGATACTCCAGTTCCAGGGCGCGAACTGGTTCATATAGGCAAGCTTTTGCTTTTCTTCCCCAGTGGCATCGTCCTTATCTAAATAGGTCACATAGTGTCCTTCCTCGCCTTCTGATTTGGCTCCAGCGACCATTTTTTCACGATTGGTCGTGTTATCTGGAATGACGCCAATGTCATTGACAGGATGGACTTGAGAGGAGTAATCTGCTCCATATGCGACAAGATAGCCTTTATTTTTATAGATAAAATCTGATTTTTGAAATTGGTACCCTTTCCCGTTGTCATTTTTGGGCCCGCTCAAGTAAATACGGGCTTGTTCCTGCGCCTGTTCAAGCGTCAGTTCTTTTTTCTCTACACGATCATTCAACTGTTCAAGCGTTGCCATTGCGCCGCTGACGATGTGCTTTAAATCTGCTTTCCCCGCATCAATTAAGACATGTTTCGCTAACAAATACCCGGTTGTCCCAACAAGTCCGCCGGTTAAGATCGTGATGACGATAATGGCAGACATTAATTGAAAAAAGACACTCCTTGATGCAAACATTTTCCTTTTCATATACAAATTCCCCCTTACTTCATATATCGTCAAACGGGGTAAAGTATTAAAAAAGTCATCAAAAAATCCCTTTCACTCGTTGGAAAGGGATTTTTCTAATTATCGAGATGTTTCTTTTAGAATGGCTTGATAAAGATCATCTGTTGGCGTGAGGCCACATACTTCTTCTAGCACACCTTCAATGCCTTTTTCTTTTCTTAATTTCTGCAAACGAACCGCTTCTTCGTCTTCGGCAAAGTCATAAGCGAGAGCTGCAGCAATGCCTTTGATTAAGTACACTGGCTGCTTCATCTTTTTCGCAGGACCGATTAAACGGTCATCTGCTCCTAGCTTTCTAAGAGGAGAACGTGCGACTCGCGTGACTTCGTCGGAAATAAAAGCATTTTCGAATCGTTTGATGATTTTTTGTATATACGCATCATGTTCTTCTTTTTCAAAGCCATATGTGTCGATTAAATAACTGCCCGTTTCGTGAAGTGCACCTTCAACTACCTGACGAATCTCTGGTGTATCGACGGCTTCTTTAATCGTTTGAACACCTTGCTGATACCCGACATAAGCTGCTAACGCATGTCCTGTATTGACAGTAAAGAGCTTGCGCTCAATATACGGCGTCAAATCTTGTACAAAGGTTGCTCCATCAATTTGAGGAACTTCCCCAATAAAGCCAGTCTCATCAATGACCCACTCGAAAAAAGGCTCGACTGATACTTTTAGAATATCCTCATGGTGCTGAATTGGTACAATGCGGTCCACAGCAGCGTTTGGAAAACCAACTGTTTGTGACAGCGTCTTTTGTTCCTCTTCTGTGAGATGAGAGAAAACAGCTTCTTTTAAATGAGAGCTGCCTCCAATCATATTTTCACATGCCACGATGTTGATAATATGGTTAGGGTTTTTCTGTTTTAGTCCCTCTGCAATGGATGAAGCAATGATCTTCAGAACAGCTGGTCCAACAGCTGTTGTAATCAAATCGGCTGATGCCACAGCCTCTGTTAATGCCGCTGGATCTTGTGCAGAATTAATCGCTCTCACTGGGCCGACTACTTCTTGCTTCTGATCTGGTGCTGCGAGTTCAACCGTGTATTCTCCTCGTGCATTCAGCTCGTTGATGACCGCTTCATTTACATCGGTAAAGACAAGCTCAAAACCTGATGTTTTTAACAAAGATCCGATAAATCCTCTACCAATATTCCCTGCTCCAAAATGAAGTGCCTTCATGTTAGTTCACCTCGTTAAAGATGGCGATCAGTTCATCCTGATCCTTGGCATGGATGATGCGTTCTACATTTTCCTCTTCTGAACAGACAATCGCAATTTGAGAAAGAATATCGAGATGCTCGTTGTTTTTACCAGCGATGCCAAAAACGACTTTGGCGATATTTCCTTCGCCGTATTCAACACCATCTGGAATTTGAATGATGGAAATCCCAGAATGAAGGACAGCTGCTTTTGCATCCTCTGTTCCATGAGGTATTGCAATCCCATTGCCCATAAATGTAGACGAGATATTTTCTCTTTCAAACATTTTGTCAACATAATCACTTGTAACATAGCCATTTGCCACTAGGACTTCTCCTGCTTTTTTGATGGCTTCTTCTTTCGATCCTGCTTGTTCGTTTAGAAAAATATTGTCTTTTGAAAGTACTTGTTTCATGAAAGATCACACACCTTTTTTAGAATGGAAAATCGGGAAAACAACCAAAACGGGGAGTTCAATGAAGAAAAATTGAACTCACCCCGTTTCATCATGTTATTTTTTCAATTTCTCAATCAGCTCATCGTATTTCGGGCTATTTAAGAAATTATCTACTGAGATATGCACAGCGCCTGGCAATTTCGCCTTCGCTCTGTCTGTTAAATCTTTATGAGTAAAGACCACATCAGCGTCATTCGGAATGTTGCTGATGGATGTGTTTGTCACATCGATATCAAGCTCTGCCTTTTTGACTTTATTCTTTAAGATGGATGCGCCCATCGCACTTGAGCCCATTCCTGCATCGCAGGCAAAGATGATTTTGTTCACGTCATCTGGATTCACATCACTTGGAGATGCTGCTTGTTCGTTTGCTTCAGCACCTTCTTTTTGAGCTGTAAGAGCAGCCGCTGCTGCGCTTTTCTTCCCTTTCATGTCCTGCATTTTTTCTGTTGCTGCTGTTAAATCCTCGTCAACTGCTTTAGAGGCTTTTAAAATCACAGATGCGACAAGGAATGAGACGACGGTTGCCACGACGACACCTGCTAGAACAGCAAGATGTCCGCCTTTTGGTGACATGAGCATAAGGGCGATAATACTTCCTGGTGACGGCACAGCCTTTAAGCCTGCATTTAACAGGGTAAAGGTCAGAACGCCGCTCGCTCCCCCTGCAATGACCGCTAAAATAAGCTTTGGTTTCATTAAGATGTACGGGAAGTAAATCTCATGAATACCGCCTAAAAATTGAATGACAATCGCACCCGGTGCAGACTGCTTTGCATTCCCTCTTCCGAAGAACATGTATGCAAGTAGAACACCTAAACCTGGTCCTGGGTTTGTTTCAAGTAAGAACAGAACAGACTGCCCTGTCTTCGCTGCTTGCTCTACCCCTAACGGACCTAAGATCCCTTGGTTAATCGCATTGTTTAAGAACAAGACTTTCGCTGGTTCAATGAAAATACTTGCCAGCGGAAGCAAATGTGCATTCACAATGATATCTACACCTGCCGCAAGGGCTTTATTTAGACCAAGTACAACTGGGCCGATAGCATAGAAGGCAATCGCGACAAGAATGGCACCTAGAATCCCTGCCGTAAAGTTATTCACAAGCATCTCAAAGCCCGATTTGATTCGATCTTTGAAGAGCTGATCAATTTTCTTAATCAAGTAACCGCCAAGTGGTCCCATGATCATGGCACCTAAAAACATCGGAATGTCCGAACCGACAATGACCCCAATCGTCGCGGTTGCACCAAGTACACCGCCTCGATGGTCGTATACGAGTTTACCGCCTGTGTAACCGATTAAGAGCGGCAGTAAGTAGTTGATCATTGGGCCCACAAGTGTAGCTAACTGTTCATTTGGCAAATAGCCACTCGGAATAAACAGTGCCGTAATGAGTCCCCATGCGATAAATGCGCCAATATTCGGCATAATCATGCCGCTTAAATAGCTTCCAAAGCGCTGTACTTTTACGCGAAATCCGCTTTTTTCCTGCATCTATGAAAACTCCTTTCTTCTCTCCCTTTATTGAGGGCTTTATAGGTCAAAAGATATAAGAACAAGTGTCAGTGAAGCCCTTACCCCTATCGTAAAACGCTTTCACTTTCCCTTCAATTGAAACTAAATGTCACTTTGTCACTGAGTGTGTGACAAAATTGAAATATGATGTGAATTCTCTGTCAGAGCATAGGGGAAATGGGTTGAAAAGGTTGACGTGCTGTGGTTTTGACGCAAAATTCATCGGAATTTCACAACTTTTAAATCGTCACTTCTTGTTTCCTCTTCTTAAATCGAATAGGCTTATACATGATCAAACCTATTTAATTAAGAAATGTCTGCGCAGACATGACACAGAAAAAGTGAACCATCTTGCTGTTTGTTTCGTTTACCTTTTAGAGTGAGCGGCACAATAGGAGGAGCGGTTTTTTCTGTGACTCACAGTTTACTGCCGCTTTCTTTCTGATACATGAGACATTTTCATAGGTAGAAAGGCGGTTATTACCTTGTTGAAACATAGTAAGTGGCTTCTGCTTCTTATCATCACGTTCGCTTTTTTCATTCCAAAGGAAGCATTTGCCCATGCATACGTCGTCAGTTCGAGTCCAGCAGCAAACGAAGAGCTGGAGAAGCAGCCTCCTTCGGTCTCTATCACATTTAGTGAAGGAATCGAAAGTGGATTTCATGCCATTAAGGTGCTCAATGCAAAAGGGGATCGTGTGGATCAAGGAGATACGGTCATTAAAGATCAAAAAATCATGAAAGCTGCTTTAAAAAAGGATTTACCAAAGGGGATTTATACCATTCAGTGGAATGCAGTATCAGCAGACGGTCACTCTGTCTCTGGCATGATCCCGTTTAGTATTGGCAAAGCGGATGGCGGGTTTGACCAATTAGATCAAGGTCAACCGAATGAATCTATTGATGTTGCCTCGACCATAGATAAAGCCTTTCTTTATACGTCGTTTAGCTTATTTCTCGGGACCATTTTGTTTGGACTGTTTTGGTTTAAAAAAGCCATTTCACCTGTATTAGCGAAACGAATGAAACGGCTTTTGACATTGTCACTGATCATGATGGGCGGAGCTCTCGTGTTCCAGCTGCCGATTCAAACAAAATCAGCGGCAGACGTGTCCTTTTTGGGAGCATTTCAGCCATCGCTTCTGCAAGAAACCATTGCGTCGACTTCTGGCGGTAGTCTGTGGATGATGCTCATGGTGTCATTTGTTCTTCTGACCATTTGGAGCATCGTTGCGATGAAAAAAGGGGATTTCACTTCTTTTCGGGTATGGTTGTTTCCACTGCTCCTATTCGCAGTACTTCTCTGGCTGAAGGCACAAATCGGACATCCAGCGGCAACTGATAATAAAATACTGACAACGTCACTTGATTTTATCCATCTCGTTTCTGCATCGATCTGGGTCGGTGGTTTAACAGCCATTGTGCTTTTATTGTTGAAGAAGCTGCCAAATGAAGATCAGCCGCTCATCAGGAATACGTTAAAGGCGTTTCACCCTTGGGCACTGCTCTCTGTTGGACTCATTGTGTTTTCAGGATTTGTGAATGCAATCTTTATTTTGCAATCGTTTGATGCTCTTTTCGAATCAGCATACGGACGCACCTTTTTAATCAAGCTTGGTTTATTTATCTTGATGGGCCTTCTTGGGCTTGTCCATTACTTGATGCTGAGATGGGAAAAGAAACAGAAACAAAACGTTTCGTTACGAGCTGAGTGGATCATCGGAATCGTTATTCTGTTATTAACAGCTGTGTTCACCAATATTCCGAGCCCTCCTCCCCCTGCACCTGAGCCGTTCTTCGGCGCAAACCAAGTGGAGCATCGTGACATTGTGTCCATGAGCATCACCCCGAATGCCCCGGGGAAAAACACATTCGAGGTCGCATTTACGAAAAAGGATGGACAAACGATCACTGATATCCAATCTGTGTCAGCCAAGATCCATAAAGTCGCCTTATTCGGTGAAGAGAAACCGAGTGAATTTCAGCTGAAACGCTTAAAAAATGGTCATTACTCTGCTGAAAACCTCTTGTTAAATGAAAAAGGCACTTGGAAAATTGAAATCCATGCGTTAACTGGTTCTTTTGAAAATATTGATACCACATTTATTAGAAGAAACTAAAAGGAGTTCATACCATATGAAAAAATATGTTAAAGCTTTATTACCAATGCTTCTCGCTTCATTTTTATTGGCGATTCCTGTGAGCGCGCACGTCACGGTTAAACCGGATACATCTGCGACAAATGCGTGGGAAACATACACGTTGAAAGTACCTTCTGAAAGTGACAGTCCAACAACAAAGGTTGTCATCACAATGCCTAAGGGCGTAGAATTCCAGCAATACGAGCCAGTACCCGGCTGGAAAACGTCAACTGAAGAAAAAGATGGCAAGGTGACAAGAGTAACTTGGGAAGCAACGGGTAAAGGTGTGCTTGCCGGACAGTTCCAGCAATTCGTTTTTGTAGCGAAAAACCCTGAAAAAGCAGGCGAAGCTGCATGGGATGCATATCAATATTATAAGGATGGAACGGTCGTTGAATGGACAGGTGATAAAGATGCTGATAAGCCGCATTCAATCACAAATATTGTCGCATCTAATACGGTAACGGATTCCCATGGTCAAGAAAAACCTAAAGAAGAAAAGGCATCAGAAACAGCCTCCAATTCTTCTTCACCACTTGTGCTAGGGTTGTCCATTGCGGCTCTAGTCTTAGCACTCATTGCACTTGGGCTTGCTTTGAGAAAAAAATAATTGATTCGTAAGCGATCGTTTTCATTGGAAACGATCGCTTTGTTTCTTTTCACCTTGAGCACGAGGCCATTTTCCCAACCTATTATTACCATTATAGGATTGAATAGGATTAACGCGCATGCCATAATGAGAGACATGACCACCTAGGAGGCTTTAAGATGAACCATCTCATTATATTTGCTCATCCCCAGCAAAGCTTAAATCAAACCTTATTAGATCTTGTTGTCAGCACTCTTTTGAACAATGGTCATAAAGTGACTGTTCGCGATGTTTATGCTCTTGGTTTTTCGCCAGAACTAAGCATTTTGGAAAAGGCTGCGATCAAACAGGGGGATGTCCCAAAGGCCATTCAAACAGAGCAGAAGCTGATTCAGCAAGCAGATGTCCTAACGTTTATTTTTCCTATTTGGTGGACAGGCTTACCCGCTATGTTAAAGGGCTATGTAGAACGTGTTTTTTCTGAGGGCTTCGCTTATCAAATCAATGAGCATGGGGCTATTGAAAACCTGCTACGACATAAAAAAGGTGTTATTATCAACACGCACGATGCACCAAGGACCTTTCTTGACTCTAACCTGATCTTTTCCGCCTCCCATCGCATGACAGCAGATACAGAAGTCTTCAATTATATTGGTATTGAGCCTGTTGAACGACTTTTATTCAGTAGCATGGAGCAGGCACCAGCAGATTACATTCATGAAATTCTGAAAGAAACAAAAGAAACGGTGGAGCAACTTTTTCCGCCGGCTGTTTAATATAAAAAGACTGCCAGATTCCTCAGGCAGTCACAGATTGTTGACAAAGGGCGAAAATGACCTTTATTTTTGCCCTTTGTCTTCTTTTCAGCGTGATAGAAAACCTTTGAAGTCTAGGAAGGACGAGCACCGAAGCGCAGACCTGACAACGAATGCGAGGGTTTGTCTACACGCTGATACTGCCAAGATTCCTCAGGCAGTCTTTTTCACGTTTATTCGTCTAAACCAATAGATACATATTTGGTTTCTAAATAAGGCTCGATCCCTTCGATGCCGCCTTCACGGCCAATTCCGCTTTCTTTCATTCCTCCGAATGGTGCTTGGACAGCCGATGGGCCGCCATCATTCCAGCCAATAATCCCGTAATCAAGATTCTCTGAGATGTAGAGGCCGTTTCGATAATTTTCTGTAAAGAAATAAGCTGCAAGACCAAAAGGTGTATCATTTGCTAATTCAATTGCTTCATCTAGCGTTTTGAACGTCGTAATCGGTGCCACTGGTCCAAAGGTTTCTTCATGCATGATGTTCATGGAAGGATCTACATGTGTGAGAACCGTTGGCTGGACAAAATAATACGACTTGTCATCATCGAAATGCGTATCTCCGCCGACAAGGATTTTCGCCCCTTTATCGACTGCATCTTGAATTTGGCTGACAATTTTATCAAAGCCGCGCTTGTTGATAATTGGGCCGATGGATGTGCCTTCTTCAAAGCCATTTCCCACTTTCAGCTTTTCGACCTCTTTGCTAAAGACTTGAGCAAATGCTTCATGGATGTCTTCATGCACAATTAATCGGTTGGCACAGACACAGGTTTGTCCTGCATTACGGAACTTAGATGCCACTGCTTGTTTGACAGCTAGTTCAAGATTGGCATCTTTGTCTACGATGAGCGGGGCATGACCGCCAAGCTCCATTGATACGTGCTTGACTGTACTTGCACTGTTTTTGATCAAATGCTTTCCGACTGGCGTTGAGCCTGTGAATGTGATTTTGCGAATCAGTGGGCTATCTGTGAATATTTCACCGACTTCTTTTCCATCTCCGATTACCCATTGCAGGGCATCCTCTGGGATTCCGGCTTCGTGGCCTAATTTCACAAGTTCAATAGCCGTCAGCGGCGTGTCTTCAGCAGGCTTCACAATAAAGGTACAGCCCGCTGCAAGTGCAGGTGCTGCCTTTCTCGTGATCATGGCTGCTGGGAAATTCCACGGTGTAATGGCCGCAACAGGTCCAACTGGCTGCTTTGTGACAAAAAGGCGTTTGTTCGTCGTATGTGACGGAATGGTTCTACCATAGATACGTTTGGCTTCCTCTGCGTACCATTCTATATATCCAGCTGCATAAACGATTTCCCCTAATGCTTCTTGATATGGCTTCCCGTTCTCTTCCGTGATGATTTTTGCGAGCCTTTCTTTATGTTCAATCATGAGATCAAACCACTTGCGAATGATATTGGCACGTTCATGCGCTGACGTTTTTGCCCATGCTTTGAATGCTTGATGTGAGCGCGAAATGGCGTCTTCAATTTGTTCTTTTGTATGCTGAGCAACTGAAGCAATTTCTTCTCCTGTTGCAGGATTATACACTTTGAGTTCGTTTGTCATGCCCTACCGTCTCCTTCGTTCTAGGATTCATTACATATAGTATATACCCAATGAGTGCCCAACCTAAAAGCAATATCCATTCAGCTGGCCATGATAAGGAGGCCGGCATCCCCGGAAAATAAAATGAAAGAAAAAGGAGACTCAGCCCGATGGCTAAAACGCCTGTCGTCCGCCAATATTTAATGCGGTATGGACGCTCAAGTTCTGGTTCTGCTTTACGAAGTTTCATAAAGGCAATGGACACAATTAAGTAACCGACAATGATCCCGACACCACCTGCATTGACAATCCATACAAGGGCAGGGCGCCCTAATAATGGAGCGAAAAAAGCCAAAGCACCAAGAAATAAAATGGCATTTGTCGGCGTTTTATACTTTGGATGAATATACGCAAACCATTTGGAAATCATGCCTCTTTCCGCCATCGCGTATAGAATACGACTTGCACCGATGATAAAAGCATTCCAGCTCGTCACAATCCCTGCTACACCACCAATGACAAGTACTGTCCCAAATGCTTGATGACCGAGAAGTTGCACCATCGCATCTGCTGTCGCCAAGGAAGAGGCTTCAAGCTGTCCTTTTGAAAGCCCCGCAGCTACCCCAAAGACAATAAGCAGATAAAATACGACCGCACTCACGATGGAGATAATGAGAATCCTCCCAATGATTTTCTTTGGCGCATTGATCTCCGCCGCCACTTGAGGGATGACATCGAAGCCAACGAATAAAAAGGGAATCATGACTAAAACTGCCATGAGACCGCCAACCCCACCTTGAAACATCGGCTCAAGATTTGCAAAATCTCCATTAAATGTCGCGCCGCCTAAAAGGAGAAAACCTGTCAGAATAATCGCTACTGTGAACACAGACTGAAAAATGGCCGCAGGCTTTGCCCCAATGTAATTCAGTGCTGTTAAAAACAATGCACCACCAGATCCAATCAACACCCATGTAAAATAAACGTCCCATCCCCCTATGTTCCATAGGAAGCCAACATGCTGTGTTGGAATGACATAATCAATCACTGTCGGCAAGGCAACAGCCTCAAACGTAATGACGGACACATAACCAAACAATACGCCCCATGCTGAGACGAACGCTGATTTCATCCCAAATGCCCGCTGGACAAAGACGAGCCCTCCGCCTGTCTCTGGAATCGCAGACGAAAGCTCAGCATATGTCAGTCCAATAAAGATGACGAGAATACCGCCTATCACGAAGGCAATCACACTGCCTAAAAACCCAGCTGTTAAAATCCAATCTCCCGAAAGTACAACCCAGCCCCATCCAAGCATTGCACCAATGGATAAAAACAGTACGTCAGACTGCGACATGGTTTTTGCCATTTGTTGTTTTTGCATACAACCATCCCCCTTTGTTGTTTAGCGTGCTTTGAAGGCGTCCTCGATGATCCCTAGTCCTTCATGAAGCAGCTCATCTGTGATGACAAGTGGTGTTAAGAAGCGAATAATATTCCCATTAATCCCTGCTGTTAATAAGAGCAGCCCGTGCTCGTTTGCATATGATGCAATCGCTGCGGCTGTTTTCTTATCTGGTGTACGCGTTGTTTGATCTTCCACAATTTCAATTGCCACCATTGCCCCTAACCGGCGGACTTCCCCAATGAATGAATATTTTGTTCTCCAATCATTTGCTTTGTCCTCAATGACTTGTCCGATGTGCTCAGATCGTTGATTCAGTTGTTCAGTTTCAATAATATCTAGAACCGCTAGTGCTGCCACACAGCCTAATGGACTTCCTGCATACGTTCCCCCTAATTCCCCTGGGTCTGCCGCATCAAGCAGTTCTTTTCTGCCGACAACGCCGCTTAGCGGTAACCCAGCAGCAAGAGATTTTGACACAGTGATTAAGTCCGGCACCACATCAAAGTGCTCAATGGCAAAATATTTCCCTGTTCTTGCAAAGCCTGTTTGGATTTCATCTGCTACAAACACAATCCCGTGCTGTTGACAAAATGAAGCAACATGCTGAACAAAACGCTTCGATGGTACAATGAATCCGCCCTCCCCTTGGACTGGCTCCATGACCACACACGCAACAGTTTCTGGTGCAACAGTAGCGATGAAGAATTGATTGAATTGATCAATGATGTACTCATCGTAGGCTGCATCACTTAATCCTTCTGGCTTCTGATAGTAATATGGGTACGGCGCTTGATACACCTCTGATGCAAATGGTCCGAACCCAAATTTATATGGCTTGACCTTACTCGTCATGCTCATCGTCATATTCGTTCTGCCGTGGAAGCCTCTTGTAAACGACACAACAGCCTGCCTTTTCGTATATTTACGTGCAATTTTCACCGCATTTTCAACAGCTTCTGCACCTGAATTAAGGAAAATGGCTTTTTTGTCATGGTCACCTGGTGTGAGGTGACATAGCTTCTCTGCCAATTCGATATACGATTCATACATCATCACGTTGAAACCTGGGTGAATTAGACTGTCTGCTTGTGCTTTGACGGCTTCCACAACCTTTGGATGTGAATGGCCTACATTTAACGTACCAATTGCGCCAGCAAAATCGATAAAACGTTTCCCATCGATATCGAATAGCTCGGCACCTTTCCCCTTTGCTGCAAGATGACGGTTGCCATTACTTACGCCTCTTGCGACGTATTGATCTCTTTTCCCCTGCCATTCCTCAGTTGAAAAACGGTTTGTTGTCGTTTGACTCATTGTCATCCATCCCCTTTATGTCTTTTTTATTATTCTGAATATTTTTTGGTATGATAGAAAGTACCAATATCATTTTTTTCATGGTACCAGAGAGGAAGGAATGAAAAAATGCTGACAATTCAACTAGATCAAACAGGGGCAAACGGATTTATTTATCATCAAATTTACACGAAAATTAAAGGTGAAATTTTAAATCGGAACCTTCAGCCGCACGATCAATTACCTTCAAAACGAGAGTTAGCCGATACATTAAATGTCAGCGTCAATTCAGTGAATGGCGCATATCAGCAGCTACTTGCCGAAGGATATTTATATTCGGTTGAACGCAAAGGTTTTTTCGTGGAATCAATTGAAACGTTTCATGAGTCAGGTCAGCTGAAACCCTCTACTCTCCCAGCAGATTTAAAGGAAGAACCGATTGCACGAGACGATTGGTATTCCTTTTCACATATCTCTGTTGATACAGCCAATTTTCCTTTTAAAAGCTGGCTGAAAAGTGAACAAAAGGCGATCAGTCTCCACCAAGAAGCATTTGGTGAGCTTCCCCATCCACAAGGTGTATACGAGCTTCGAGAAACAATTGCCCGGTTAATCGGGCTTGCACGGGGAGTCAAATGCTATCCAGAACAGCTCATTTTAAGTGCAGGCACGCAGTCACTTATTCATTCGTTATCAAGCATTCTTCCAGCCGATCAAGTATACGGGTTAGAAAACCCTGGCTATCGCCGGCTCTATCAAATGCTGAAAAGCAATCATCATCAAATTGAAACGATTGGCATTGATCAAAAAGGAGTACGGATGAATGACATTCAGAAGAAAGAGCCAAATGTATTGATCATTACTCCTTCACATCAATTCCCAACAGGAGTGATTATGCCAATTTCCCGGCGGATTCAGCTCTTAAACTGGGCAGCCGATCAACAAGACCGTTATATTATTGAAGATGATTATGACAGTGAATTCAAGTACGGAACTGACAGCATTCCAGCGCTGCAAAGTTTGGATCGATATGACAAAGTCATTTATATGGGAACCTTTTCAAAATCATTGTTGCCAGGCTTAAGGCTAAGCTACATGGTGCTCCCGCAGCATTTATTGAGACGTTATAAGGAAGAACAGCACTTCTTCATTCAAACAGCCAACCTTTTTACACAATACACCCTTCTTCATTTTATAAAGGACGGGGCGTATCAGCGGCATATTAAAAGAATGAATGGTTTATATGAGGAAAAGCGTAAGCAACTCATTGAAGAGCTCGACACGGTGTTTGCTGACAATGTGCGGATTATTGGGGAAAATGCTGGACTTCATTTTATCGCAGAGTTCCGCTCAAACCGCACGCAGCATGAGATTTTACAGCGAGCCAAAGAAAGAAAGCTGAAAATGTATGGGATGGACCGTTTTACCCTTGATGAGCAATTACCGGGGCACCAGGAAGGCTTTGTTCCGCTCGTCCTCGGCTTCTCTCATATGAGACCAGAGGATATTGAGCCGGCGGTAAAACGTCTGTATGAGGCGATTTATGGGAAATAAAACAGCCAGCTGCTTTACTAGACAGCTGGCTTACCACCACTCTTTATCTACGGCTAGAATGGATGACATGAGCCCAGGAAAAGCGGTCTCGATGTCTTCTTTTCTTAAAGAATAGTAGCGGTGTTTTCCGTCAATTCTCACTTTCACAATGCCTGCCTCCCTCAGCACTTTGAAGTGATGTGACAGCGTGGATTTGGCGATATTCATTTCATACGTGCCGCATGTCCTCTCGCCTGCTTCTGCTAAGCAGCGGACAATTTCTAACCGAATTGGATCGGCCAATGCGTGCAACACCGAAATCAGTCTCATGTCTTCTTGGGTTGGATGGATTGGATTATTCATACGATAAATGTATCGTATTTTGTGCCAACATACAATCTCATTACTCGCCTATGACATTGTAACGCGACAACCTTTGGAAACGACTATGACTTATAGACACTATTTTGAAGGGAAGAACCTTTTTGACACGTACAATATGGACTTGCTTATTCATGCTCTTATTGGCAACGAGCTTATGCGCTTGCCAATCTGTTCAGCAATTTGAGTCAAAACGACCTAGTGCAGAAGAGGTATTAGCTCTCGATGAACAGGCAGATTTATTTCAATGGGGAAAAACGGTCTATGAAGCAAATGTAGATTGGACCCATCAATTAACCGTCACTAAAGATCAGCAATTAGGTGTGATTCAGAAAACTGCTGCCAAACATTTTCATCATGGCACGGCTACCCATTTGAAAAAAGGGACAGCGATTTACTCTGTCAAGGAGCGAAACGACCTTTTGATTGCCGAACTTAACGGACAGATCATCATATATGCCGCACATGCAGAAGGATAAAATACCTGTCATCAGATAGGTATTTTTTTAAGTTTCTTTTCTTGTCATAGGTCATTGGTTTTGTTATCATTGCAAAAGTGACCACTCGGTTTCCATTGTGACCATATGGTTTTGCCGATTCGGAAAGGACTTATGAAGATGAACGAAAAGCAAGAAGAGATTTTGCGGGTTTCGAAGAAATTATTTTCTCAAAAAGGCTATATGAGTGTCTCCATGCAGTCAATCGCCGATGCCTGTAAAATATCAAAAGCGTCTATTTATAAACTGTTTGATTCAAAAGAAGCTCTTCTATTAGAACTGATTAAATACAATCAGTGCAAAATGAGAGAGATTTCTCAGATCATTCATTCAGAAACGACGCTGTCCAAAAAGGAAAAATTCACAAAGAAGATCAAGCTTGAGCTTGAAGAGTTTAAAGAGAATCATAAATTTTTGAATATGCTGTCCTTTGAAGCTTTTTCACAGCATTCGCCCATTGTCATTAAGCATTTACGTGAGACACGCACCATTATCATGCAGCGGCACAGAGACATTATTTTAAGCACATATGGTGAATCTGTTGCGCCTTACGTCTGGGATCTTGTTATTGTCCTCAACGGATTAATGAGAGAATTCATTTTAATGCTGGCAATTGAGCGCAAGAACATCCAATTAGAAAATGCCGCTGAAATGATTATTGGTGTGATGGACCGTGTATCGAAAAAGCCTTGCTCTATTGAGCCTGTGCTAACAGATGAGCTGATGGACTCTTATTTGCTTTCCACACAGGATGAATATGATGAAGAAAAGCTTGTCATCTCGTACTTAACGAAGATCAAACAAGAGCTTCACACACTGTCAAACGGAGAAGAAAAGGACGATCTCCTCTCTGCGTTTGAACTGCTAAGTGAAGAATTATCAAAGGACCAACCGAGAACCTTTTTAATCAGTTCACTACTCGATTATTTAGGCAAAAACAGCGTTTTATCACAAAACGTGTCACAGCTGAAAAGCATCATCTTATAGATAAAGAAGGGATAACATGAATCAATCTACAACATCGTATAATCGATCTGTGATTGTGGGGATTTTCCTCGTTGGGGCATTCGTTGCCATTTTAAACCAAACATTGCTCATTCCAGCGATCCCACATATCATGGAGGAATTCAATATTGATGTCAGCAAAGGACAGTGGCTCACCACAGCCTTTATGCTGACAAACGGGATTCTCATTCCGATCACGGCTTTCTTAATCGAGAAATTTTCAAGCCGTTCTTTAGTTTTAACGGCGCTTAGCATCTTTACAGCCGGTACCATTCTTGCTTCATTTGCAACAAATTTCCCTGTATTACTTGCAGCGCGTATCGTGCAGGCAGCCGGCGCAGGGATTTTAATGCCGCTGATGCAAACGATCTTTTTAACCATTTTCCCGAAAGAAAAACGTGGCCAGGCAATGGGTATGGTCGGACTTGTCATATCTTTCGCACCAGCTCTTGGACCAACACTTGGCGGCTGGATTGTTGATTCCTTCAGCTGGAAGTTCTTGTTCTATATTGTTCTGCCAATCGGTATCATTGATCTCATTCTTGCTTTCTTCTTAATGAAAAATGTAACGCAGCAAAGAGAAACACGAATTGATGTGTTATCAGTCATCTTGTCGTCCTTCGGTTTCGGCGGACTGCTTTACGGATTTTCTAGTGTTGGCACATATGGCTGGACGAGCGCCACTGTCCTCATTTCGCTGATTGTCGGCGCTGTGAGCTTGTTCTTCTTTATTCTGCGTCAGTCGAATTTGACAAGACCGATGCTTGAGTTTGGCGTCTTTAAGTTTGCGATCTTTAGCTTAACGACCTTCCTTGGGATGCTTGTTTTTGCTTTATTGATTGGGACAGAGACGATTTTGCCGCTCTATACGCAAAATGTGAGAGGATTGTCTGCTCTTGATACAGGGCTGATCTTATTGCCTGGTGCTCTCTTTATGGGGCTCCTCTCACCAATTATTGGACGGATTTTTGATAAAGTCGGCGGAAAAGGGCTGGCATTAGGCGGATTTACGATACTTACCGTGACGACCTTGCCATTTATGCTGCTCACCCTTGATTCATCCATCGCCCTCATTACAGTCGCTTACACACTTCGCTTGATCGGTGTTGGGATGATCATGATGCCGCTGACAACAGCAGGTATTAACTCTTTACCGCCTCATTTGATCCCGCATGGGACAGCGATGAATAACACGATGAGACAAATGGGTGGTTCCATTGGGACAGCTGTGCTTGTCTCCATCATGAGCAGCTCTGCTGCAAATGCAGAATTGGCCAGCCCCTTAAAATCAGCCGTTCATGGAATGAATACGTCATTCTTCATTTCTGGTCTGATTGCAGTCCTTGGGCTCGTCCTCTCCTTTTTCTTAAAGGAAAAACGCAATTCTAAAGTGATGAAGCAGGAGCTATCTTCCTCCTCATCTTCTTCATAAGAAAAAGAGCTCGGCATATCGCCGGCTCTTTTTTCATATACTCACGTTATCGTCCTCTCCAAAAACACATTTGTATTTTCCATGAAGAAAAACCTTGATAATTTAAAGAAAAGAGTTGATAATAGGAACTATTCAATTTGTGAGAAAATTTTTACTATAGGAGATGTATGCATTGAAGGTCGTTAAATTTGGTGGCAGTTCACTTGCATCTGGCAAGCAGCTGCAAAAGGTATTTGACATTGTAACAGCAGATCCAGCTCGAAAAGCAGTCGTTGTTTCCGCACCAGGAAAACGGCATTCAACGGATACGAAGGTCACCGATCTATTAATTAGCTGTGGTGAGCAATATTTACGTTTAGGCGAAGCACACGATTTACAGGAAGCCGTTATCGAACGGTATGCCTCGATTGCCGATGAACTCGGGTTAGGCCATGACGTGATTGACACCATCCGGCAAGATCTAGATAGCCTCTTACAGGCAGATACGTCTCATCCTGAGCGATATCTTGATGCCATTAAAGCAAGCGGTGAAGACAATAACGCAAAGCTCATCGCCGCCTATTTCACCCATCAAGGTGTCGAAGCTCACTATGTGAACCCAAAGGAAGCTGGTTTATTTGTGAGCGATGAGCCTGGTCAAGCGCAAGTCCTTCCGGAGTCATATGATCATTTGTATAAATTAAGAGAGCGCTCTGGCATCATCATCTTCCCTGGCTTTTTTGGATTCAGTCTATCGGGAGATATCGTTACCTTTTCTCGCAGCGGCTCCGATATTACCGGTTCTATTTTGGCAAACGGTTTGAAGGCAGATGTGTACGAGAACTTTACAGATGTGGATGCTGTTTATGCTGTCAATCCAACGATCGTTCATGAGCCAAAGGAGATTACAGAGCTAACATACCGGGAAATGCGCGAGCTATCCTATGCTGGTTTTTCCGTGTTCCATGATGAAGCACTCATTCCAGCCTTCCGTGCAGGCATTCCTGTGCAGATTAAAAACACCAATAATCCTTCAGCAAAAGGCACAAAAATCGTGAACCAGCGGGATCATACCAATGGACCCGTTGTCGGAATCGCTTCAGACAGTGGATTTTGCAGCATTTATATTAGCAAATATTTAATGAACCGAGAAGTCGGTTTTGGGCGTAAGGTGCTGCAAACGTTAGAGGAATATGGGCTTACGTATGAGCACGTCCCTTCTGGCATTGATGATATGAACATTATTTTAAGGCAGGATCAGCTAGAGGAACAGCATATTGAACAAGAGCTACTCGAACGCTTGAAGCTTGTGCTTGATGCAGATGAGGTCGTGTTAGAACCGAATCTCTCCCTCATTATGATTGTAGGAGAAGCGATGCGTCATAATGTTGGCACCACAGCAAGAGCAGCAAAGGCGCTGTCAAAAGCGAAGGTCAATATTGAAATGATCAATCAAGGCTCTTCAGAGGTCAGCATGATGTTTGGCGTCAAAGCGGCTCAAGAAAAAGAAGCCGTTCAAGCGTTGTATGAGGAATTTTTCTCCATGTCTACTGTCCCTGTCTCTCTATAATCAGCAGACTGCCAGATCTCAGGATCGGCAGTCTTTTTTGTTCTCAGCCGATTCACATGGATTTACGCATTAAAGTATATCTATTTCTCGTTTGATTTTGTATGATAGAGACAAACCAACTATTGTTCCGATATATGATCGGAGCTACAAGGAGTCCTAAAACAATGCCTCGTCAACAACTATTAAAACAGTTTCGCAATTTTCATGATGCTTCTACGAGTATTTTAAATATGATGAGTCAATTCACTAATGTGAATACACTGTTTATTGCTAAAAACGATCAAACCACCAATCAGATTGTAAAGGTGCTAAATCATGACGAGCAGCTTCTTGAAGAAGGGGAAGAAATTCCTTACGAGAAGACATTTTGCAAGCTGGCGGTCGATCATCAGGCTACGCTTGTGATCCCTGATATATCATCGGATGACCGTTCTAAATCCTTAGAGGTCACGAAACGTCTCCAAGGCGGATCATTCATCGGAGTGCCGATTGATTTTACAGATGGTACGAACTACGGAACAATTTGCGGGCTTGATCTCAGACCGCAGCAATTCACAGATGAGCATGTGCATATGTTTGAAACGATGGCTTCTCTATTAAGCTACGTTCTTGAACTAGACCGTGCCAACCGTCAGATTCAGCAATTATCTGTACCGATCGTCCCAGTTGTTGACGGTGTCGCTGTGCTTCCTCTACTTGGTGATATCGAGGAGACACGTGCTCAGCATATATTAGAAACCATTTTACAGGAAAGCTACAGGCTGTCGCTCTCTCATTTGGTCATTGATGTATCGGGAACAAAACGCCTGAATGAACAGAGCATTCAATATTTGGTCAGCTATGCGCAAACGCTGAGACTTTTAGGAATTTCGGCTGTTTTAACAGGAATTAAACAGGACCTTGCTTTAAGTGCGATCCAATCGAATATTTCCTTTAAAGACATCACCATTCGGAAAGACTTGCCGCAGGCACTTGCTCATATTGGCTTGACGTTTACTAAAACGGAATAGGAATGAGACACAAAAGGGCTAAATGATTTTAGCCCTTTTTCTTCTTGTTAAAACATGCCAACAGCTGCAAATAAGAAGAATCGTTTCCGTCTTCAATAACTCGTAAAATCTTCTGTGCGTGCGAATCATCAGTGACACTGTTTAATTTTTGCATAATGTCTTCTTTCGATAAGGCAAGGCCTGGTGCGCCCCGCGGAATATCGACTCGTTTGCTAATGATGGTGCCATCAGATAAGGTGAGCTTCACAATCGTAAAGCGTCCTTTTGGAACAGCGTCTGGATGGGGCTCTATCGTTTGATCATATTCTCTCTTCACCCGTTTCATCCATGTGCGGATTTGTGATGAAATAGGTTTTTTCGTAAAGGCATCCAACGTCAGCATCTGTCCAAACGCGGCAAGTGCAATCACGTATTCGACACTGAATCGCCCTTCTTCTCCAGTCGAAGGTGTCCGCTCAATAAGCGCTGCATCTCCGCCAGGCGGGAACAGGACATCTACTTGTTTCACCTGCTCCGGTGAGAAAGGATGCTCTTTCATTAAGGATAGGATTGCATCGGCAGCATGATGCGCCGCTGAGCAGAACGGATACACTTTGAACCACAGCCCTGGCGAGACAATACGCCATGTTGTACCATACCCATCTAGAAAACGACTTTCCGCACGCTCCTGATCTCCATAGAGAGAAAAGAAACCAAGCGTGCCATCAAGAATCGATTCGTTCCCGCCAAAACCTGAACAAGCTAAATCCATAGACCAGACAGCTGTTCTAGCCGCTAATCCGGCTTGTAATGGTTTCATATCAGAGCCGAATTGCTTTCTCATGCCGGCAGATTGCGCTCCAGCAAAGCCGATTGCCTTCATTAACTCTTCCTGTGGGACCTTTTTTAAATACCCAATGGCACATACTGCCGCAATGGCTCCAAGGGTTCCGGTATTATGCCAGCCTCGCTCATAATGAGCTTTGCCGATGGATTCGCCAAGCCTTGCCATCACTTCAACGCCTGTGATGTAGGCTGCTAAAAATCGATCGCCAAACCCTTTTCCGTCTGATAGCTGTGATAGCAATGCTGGAATGATCACCGCACTTGGGTGTCCCCTCACGTCTGAATGCACATCATCATAATCAAGGGCGTGGATCAAGTAGCCGTTCAGCATCGCTGCGGATTGACGGCTGACCTTTTTCCCTTGTCCGATGATAGGAATTTGAGCTTCTCCGCCTTCTTGTTCCACAAGTGCCATGAGCTTTTGAATTCCTTCGTCCTCTTTCGCAGCAAGCGCCGCCGCAGCAGCGTCTAACAGACCATGTCGAGCCATTTCTACCGCCCGATGATCTTGAAGTGGATCAGCAGATAGTACAGCCTTTGCCAGTTGTTTTGTTAGTTCCATGATCTTGACTCCAATGCCTGTACAGCAAGCTCGGCAAAGAATGCAGCGGCAACAGGGAGTGCGTCTTCATTTAGTGTAAAGGCGGGGTGATGCCATTCCTCGGTACCGCTTGTCCCCATCCATACGAAAAAGCCTGGAATGTGTTCTTGATAAAGGGCAAAATCTTCTCCGCCCGGTGACTGCTCTGCCTGAACGACTGTAAGATCCAGCGCACTTGCCGTTTCTTCAACAACCTTTGTCAAACGCTCGTCATTCATCACAGAAGGCAAATACGGATGCCATTTTACTTCGCCTTTTGCCCCAAACCCTTCTGCAATCCCGCTCACGATTTGCTTCATGAGCTCTGGAATTATCGCTCTCACTTCAGGCTCAAACGTCCGAACGGTTCCTTCCATCTCAACACGATCAGGAATCACATTCCATGATGTACCGCCTTGAATACGTGTGATACTGACGACTGCATGATGCAATGAGCTGATTCGGCGGCTGACGATTTGTTGAAGAGCACTTGTGATCTGCCCGCTGATGGCAATGGGGTCTACCGTGTGATTCGGAATACCTGCATGACCACCCGTTCCTTTAATATCGATTTCAAACCGGTCTACACTTGCCATCAATGCTTTTTCTCTAACGCCTATGGTGCCAACTGGCAGGTCAGGTTTGTTGTGCATACCAAAAATGGCATCCACTCCATCTAAAACGCCTGCCTCTATGACATGCTTTGCTCCTTGCGCGACTTCCTCAGCCGGCTGAAACAAAATACGGACCGTTCCTTTGATCTCGTGTTTCCGTTCTTTTAATAAAAGAGCCGCTCCAAAGATAGAAGCTGTATGGAAATCATGACCGCAAGCATGCATTTTCCCTGGTACCTTTGAGGAAAATGGTTCGCCAGATGCTTCTTCAATCGGAAGTGCATCAATATCAGCCCTCAGGGCAATCGTTGGTCCCTCTTGTTCTCCTTTGATTTCACAAACAACTCCTGTTTGAAGAGCTGGAAAATCGAGTATGGTGATCCCTTCCTCTTCTAACCAGCCGCGCAGTTTTTTAGTCGTTTCATATTCTTCAAATGCCAGCTCTGGATGTTCATGAAGCGCGCGGCGAATGTTAATTAAACGTTTGTTTAATGCTTCATTTCCTAATGATTTCAATGATACTCACCCCTCTAAAGAGTAAAAAGCAGCTTATGCTTCTTCAGCCGCTGCTTCTTTTTGGATAAATCGTTTTGTCCGTTCATTCTTCGTTTCATCAAATAACTCAGTTGGTGTGCCCTGTTCAATAATATGACCATCCGCCATGAAAATCACATGGTCTGCTACTTCTCTTGCAAACGCCATTTCATGTGTGACGATGATCATCGTTGTTTCTTGAATCGCAATGGATTTAATCACTTGAAGCACACCTGAGACAAGCTCTGGATCAAGTGCTGATGTTGGTTCATCGAGTAAAATTGCATGTGGGTCAACCGCTAATGCGCGGGCAATCCCGATTCGCTGCTGCTGTCCGCCAGATAACGTGACTGGATAGCTGTTAGCCTTTTGCTCTAATCCTACCTGGTTTAGCAGCTTCATTCCAATCTCATTTGCCTGCTGCTTCGTCATTTTTTTCGTCACAAGCAGTGATTCTGTAATATTTTGCAGTGCTGTCTTGTTTTTAAATAGATTATAGTTTTGAAACACCATAGCTGTTTGTTGACGCAGGTGATGGGCTTCTTTTCGTGTATATTTAGACGCATCGAGCTTCGCATCGCCAATTTCAATCGTGCCTTCATCTGGTATTTCTAATAAATTTAAGCAGCGCAGCAACGTGGATTTACCGGAGCCAGAAGGTCCGATAATGGCCACAACCTGCCCTTTTTGCACGTCAAGATTGATTCCGTCTAAGACGACAAGGTCGCCGAATGATTTCTTCAAATTGGTGAGCTTGATCATGTCCACACCTCCTTAATTCCGGTAAGGTTTGCTGAGTTTTCGTTCAAATAGGTCTTGAAGGAAGCTATAAATGATGGTCATCACCCAATACACAATCCCTACAGCTAAATAGGTTTCAAAGTATTTATAGTTCGCTGACGCAATCATCTTCCCTTGTGCAAACATTTCTGCCACACCAATCGTAAAGGCAAGAGATGTTTCTTTTAAAAGACCGATAAAGGTATTCCCCGTCGCTGGAATCGCATTTCTAATTGCCTGCGGGAAAATAATTCTGACGTAAGATTGCCATCTTGTCATGCCGACAGATAGACAAGCTTCTAGCTGCCCTTCATCTACAGAGTTGAGGGCCGCTCTGAAAATTTCTGCTAAGTATGCTGAGTTTTTAATACTTAATCCGATAATGACCGCTGTTAGGGCATCCATTGAAGTCATCGCAGGGAATAGCTGCGGAAGACCAAAATAAATGAGAAAGAGCTGAACCAAGGTTGGAACCGCTCTGAAAAAAGAAATATACAGCTTGGCAAATTGGTATAAAACAGGTATCCGGTTTTTCGTAATAAGAGCGAATACTACACCAATGATAATGGCAAATACCATGGAGACAATCGCCATGAAGATCGTTATCGGCAAGTATTGAATCAATGTCGGAAAAACCGTCACCATATACTGCCAATCAATTTTGTTCATGTCTGCTCTTCACCGCCGCTGTCGTTATTTTTTAATTGGCACCGTGACATCGTCTTTGAAATACTTCTCAGACAATTTCTTCAGTGTCCCGTCTTCTCTTAATTCTTTGATCGCTTTGTTAAATTCTTCTCTTAGCTTGTCATGCTTTTTATCTTTGGCAAATGGGTAGCCTACTTCTTCATACACAATTGGGTTGCCAACAATTTTGAGCGGCAGACCTGTTTTTTCAATTTGAGCCAGTAATACACTGCGTCCGTTAACATACGCATCTACACGGCCATTTGCCACTTCATTTAAGACACCATCTTGCGTTTCATATGTTTTAATATTGATTTTTTTGTCCGGATCTTTGCTCTCTAAGTTTTTGGCGTGGTTAGAGCCAAGAACTGCCGCCACTGTTTTTCCTTTTAAATCATCAAGACCTTTGATGTCGTTGTTGTCTTTTTTCACGATGATTTGTGTTCCTGCATATGCGTACGTATCAGTAAAGTTAAACGTTTGTTTACGCTCATCTGTGACTGCGACTTGGTTTGACACTGTATCCAGCTTACCGGATGTCAGCTGCCCCATTAGTCCGCTGAATTCACTCAGCTGCCAGTCTAGTTTGTAGCCTAGTTTTTTTGCGATGGCTTCAGTGACTTCAACATCGAAGCCAACAAGCTTGCCATTGTCTTTATAAGCAAACGGATAGCTTTGCCCTGTGGCGCCTACTTTTAATACTTTTTCGTCTTTTCCTTCACTCTGATTGTTGCCGCCGCAAGCTGCTAAAACTGCCAGCATTGCTGCAAATAGAACGACTAGCCACTTTTTGTTTTTCATGATCGTATACCCTTCTTTCCTCTTATGGTTGTGTAATATCTGACCTTAGTTGTTTTTTGAAATAAACCGTGATATGACCCTTGCCTAAATCCTTTTCTCCTGCTCTGACGTAGCCTTTGCGCTCATACATGTCTATGAGCCACGGATGCTTATCAGCTGTACCTAAAGATACGTATGGCACCTTTAAGGTATCTCTTAGCACTTCGGTTTCCACCCATTCCAGCAAGATAGAGCCTGTCCCTTTTTTGGCGGATGGTTCTGAGGCAAACCACCAAATGTGAGGGACACCGAACGGACCTGGCTGTTCTCCCCAAGGCATACGGAGCGACAAGGTGGATAGAAGCTCTCCGTTTTCTTCCATCACATAGCAAAGATTCTTTTGTACATTTTTCAGAACGAGAGCGAAATCAGCATGTGCTGCTTGGAACTGGATGCCGAGTTCACGAATTGGCTCATAAGCTCTTGTTGTTAGTTCAAGCAACGCCTCTATATCAGCCTCTGTTGCCAGACGAAACGTGTATCCCAACGTTAGTCACCTCATCTTTATGTCGTGTAGCGATTTTTTGGCTGTGCTAACCCTAGATTTTCTCGTAAGGTTTGTCCTGTGTATTCTGTTTTGAATAAGCCTCTTTCCTGAAGGATTGGGACGACGCAGTCTACGAACATGTCCAGCCCTTCTGGCAATAGTGGCGGCATGACGTTAAAGCCGTCTGCTGCTTCTTCATTGATCCATGTTTCCATCACATCTGCGAGCTGCTGCGGTGTACCAATGAAAATATTATGACCACGAGAGCCGGCAACCGATTGATAGAGCTGGCGAATGGTCAGGTGATCCTTTCTCGCCATATTCATCACGAGATCAAAACGACTTTTTACCGCATTTGACGTGCTTGGATCAATCTCTGGCAGCGGTCCGTCTAAAGGATACTGAGACAAATCAATCCCACCTAAGTAGTTTTGCAGAATGCTCAGCCCAATTTCAGGAACAATCAGCTCCTGTAATTCTTCATATTTCGCTTTGGCTTCTTCCTCTGTACCAGCAATAATCGGGAAGATCCCCGGCATGATGCTGACGTCCTCTCTAGCACGACCAGCAGCCTCTACTTTCTCCTTTAAGCTTTGATAAAATCCCTTCGCTTTTTCGAGATCGTTTTGTGCTGTAAAAATAAGTTCAGCCGTTTTCGCTGCAAGCTTTTGACCATCTTCGGATGACCCTGCCTGAATAATCACTGGCTGCCCTTGAGGCGTACGTGATACGTTGAGTGGACCTCGTACTGAGAAGAACTCCCCTTTATGCTGGAGCTCATGAAGCTTACTAGATTCGAAAAATTCTCCCGTTTCCTTGTTTCTGACAAGGGCGTCTTCTTCCCAAGAATCCCACAGCCCTTTGACGACCTCGACGAACTCTTCTGCTCGCTCGTATCGTTTATGGTGGGCTAAATGCTCTTCTCCGCTAAAGTTTTTCGCTGTTTCTTCAATAGAAGATGTGACCACATTCCATGCCGCTCTTCCGCCTGATAAATGATCAAGGGAGGCAAACTGTCTAGCAATATGGAAAGGTTCACTGTATGTAGTGGATGCTGTTGCTGCTAATCCAATGGATGAAGTAGACTCAGCAATGGATGAAAGCAGGGTGAGCGGTTCAAATCTTGTAAGTACATTCGGATGAGAGGTTTGGTTAATGGATAAGCTGTCAGCTAAAAAGAGTAAATCTAGCTTTCCTTCCTCTGCTTTTTTCGCTAATTGTTTAAAATATTCCATGTTCATGGCTGCATCTGATACGGCATTCGGATGTCTCCAAGAGGCAACATGATGTCCAGTTCCTGCGATGAATACGCCTAGCTTGAGCTTCCTTTTCGGCTGTGACACTTGTTCTTCATCCTTTCTATATCCTCATATATCAAACTGAAGTCCTCAGAAGATACATTTTTCTTATTGAATTAATCGGTTTTATCAATAAAAAAAGGGCAAATGTTGCGAAAAATGAAAAATAATTATTACTATATGCCCTTTTTACAGGATTGTCAACCGCCTTCTGAACCTCCAAAATTAGAGATTTCTCTCATTCATTACGGTGTATCGATTTCAATATTTCCAATGATCCGGTCGGTCGTATGTGTCGTCAATTGGCTGCGTTCGAGCATATTATGGGCGATCACGGAATGAGTAGACGATATGGTGCGGACAGCAATTGCTTTTTGAGGAGATAAATTAATGATGTTATTCCGCAGTACACGGGCTGAAGCCGCTTGATCGATAAAGATCGCTGTCGGCTGTCCGAACGAACGATTTAAATAGAAGCGGTTATCTCCGATTTGTGGTGAACCGTTTTTAATATACATCACGACATATAAAGATGATTCTTCAAAGGAATTGTCTTTGATTTCTAATGGCCCCGTCGTGTTGCTGTATACGGCGTAGTTTTGGTAGTGCTTAAAGCGATTATGCCAAATGAAAGCCTTTGCATTTCCAGTGACACTGATCGTATACGAAGACCCAAGCTCTGGATGTCCTTCTTGAATAAAGTGATTGCCGTTGATTCCAGCTTCCCCTTCCTGCACCCAGATCCCTCTGCTGAAATCTTTGAATTGATTGTGCTGGATCAGGATATTCGTTCCTCTTACCATCGCCCCATCAATCACCGAGTAAATGGTATTGTTGGAAAAGACAACGCTATCCGATTGATAGATACGCAGTGCTGCACTTCTTTGCCCTGTATTCGTCCCCGATTCAATATGATTTCCTTCTATTAGAATACGATTCGCCATATAAACGGACAAAGCCGCATCTTCAAATAGACTGATCTTATTCCCTGTAATGTGAACACTATCGCCCCTCACATCGATCCCTTTTTCAAACCCTTCAATCATATTGCCAATAATGATCACATTGTTTTCTGTTTGACCAAGAGAGACACCTAAGCTCGTAATTCCTGCTTTTGTGACGCCTCCTCCTACTGCACGGATCAAATTGTTAGCAATGATGGTTTCAGTGGCAAATCCATAGGAAATACTGCTGTCCGTATGGTTGCCTTCGATGATGACACCATATCCATTGAAGTTATAAATGGAGCTTGCGGCACCACCTCTTACAATATTGTTTCGAATTTGAATATTCAGCGGTTCCTCCATATTCACTGCATTTTCTCCGTAGCCTTCAATATCAATGCCCATTCTTGGCTCGACTCCGTTTACTCCTGCTCTCTCCAGCAGGCAGTCCTCCACAATGACCCCATCACAGCCTGTGATCGAGATATTGTTTCGCCTTGAATCTGTAATGTGGCAGCCAGAAATATGAATAGATGAAGCAGGTGAGTACGAATCAGCTTGTGATAATATACCGTGGGGACTGACAATCACGCCGTCTCCCGTACAATTCTTGATTTGCACACGATTCACTTCTACATCAGATGCCCCTTCAATACATATCCCAAAACCCCATTCATGGGTTTTTCGTTCAGCAGGAAGCGACTTGTAAACATGCTCATGACGATCCCCTTCGATTCGCCCGCCCTGGATGGTCACATGCTGAACCTTTCCTATATAAAAGGCCGCATACCCCCAAGAATCATTTGGTTTTACCTTAATGACGGCATCTGGCGCCATCTCAATCGTCATATGACTTGGCACACGTATACCTGCACCCCGGAAAGGAAAAAATTGATCTCCTCTGTACACTGCATCGATGACATACGTGCCGCTCGGCAGCCAGACATGAGAATATCCCTGCGCTTTCGTCCATTCTAAGCATTCATTGAGCTTCGCTGTACAATCCGTTTTCCCATCCGCCACCACACCAAAATCTTGTACATTGACAACAGGCTTTTTCAGATCAGATTCATTTAATTCCCCCAACCTAAACCCCTCCTTTTCACACAGGTCCTCTTGTCATCCTATGCATGTGTGAAAGGCTTGCTTGGACATTCCTTCAAATTTTAAATAAATTCTTTCAATATAACTTTCAGACCATTCTCACTTGAAAGAATTTTTCATATTTTTGAGACTTTACGCCTATTGAACTAACATTTTCCTGTTTTAGAATAGTTTTATATTGACACAAGAACTATACAAGAATATCATTTTTCTCATATCTCTTTTTTTAAGAAAGGATCTATGCCATGTCTACAATTGACCACGATAAAATTGTTAAAAGTGTTCCTCAAAAAGGGTTTTTTGGACATCCTAAAGGACTTTACACACTGTTCTTCACTGAATTTTGGGAGCGTTTCTCCTATTACGGCATGCGTGCACTGCTTATTTATTATATGTACACAGAGGTGACAAAAGGCGGTCTTGGTTTTGATCAGACGACAGCCAATTCGATCATGTCTGTCTACGGTGCGCTTGTCTATATGTCAGGCATTATTGGAGGATGGCTCGCCGACCGGGTATTCGGTTCGTCTAGTACGGTCTTTTATGGCGGGGTGTTCATTATGCTTGGACATGTCATTTTGGCTTTGCCAAGCGGTGCAACAGCGCTCTTTATTAGTATGGGACTGATTATTATTGGGACAGGTCTTCTGAAGCCGAACGTTTCAAACATTGTGGGCGACCTGTATTCTAAAACAGACCCACGCAGGGATTCTGGCTTTAGTATTTTCTACATGGGGATCAACATGGGCGGTTTTATTGCTCCATTAATTGTCGGAACACTCGGTCAAAAAGTGAACTTCCACCTTGGATTCTCACTTGCTGCCGTTGGGATGCTTGTTGGTCTGATTACATTTGTGATCACGAAAAAACCGAATCTTGGTCTCGCCGGTACTTATGTGACAAATCCACTATCAGCTACTGAACGCAAGAACTTCAAAATTTTCGGAACATTAGTTGCCATTGTGCTTACTGTTTTTGTCGTCATCGGCATTCAAACAGGCGCACTCACGATTAATCTATTCACTTGGTTTGTCAGTGTTCTTGGGGTGCTCATTCCGATTGTATATTTCATCGTCATGTATTTCAGTAAAAAGACGAGCCCAGTTGAGCAATCCAGAGTTCTCGCTTATATTCCATTGTTCCTTGCTGCGGTGATGTTCTGGGCGATTCAAGAACAAGGCTCAAACATTTTAGCCACATATGCTGATCAACGAACAAACTTGAATTTCCTCGGGATGACACTTGCCTCTTCGTGGTTCCAATCATTGAACCCAATCTTTATTGTGCTATTGTCTCCTGTGTTTGCTTGGTTGTGGATTAGACTTGGAAAGAAACAGCCGTCTACTCCGATTAAGTTCTCACTTGGCCTTCTGTTTGCAGGGTTATCCTTCATCATCATGATCATTCCTGCCTACATGTCTGGTCCGAATACACTTGTGAGCCCATTATGGCTCGTTCTGAGCTTCTTCCTTGTCGTGATCGGAGAGCTCTGCTTATCACCTGTTGGGCTGTCAGCGACAACAAAGCTTGCACCTGCTGCTTTCTCAGCGCAAACGATGAGCCTTTGGTTCCTTTCAAATGCAATGGCACAGGCGATCAACGCGCAAGTGGTCAAACTGTTTGATAAAGTGCCAGAAACCGTCTATTTCGGTATCATTGGATTGCTTGCCATCGTTTTATGTGGTGTGATGCTACTCTTAACACCAGTGATTAAGAAAGCGATGAAAGGGATTCATTAAATAAAAAAAGAAGCCTCCCCATAGGGTTGGCTTCTTTTTTATAGTTTAAAACCGGATCTCATCATCCCCATGAATTTGCAGCTTGAGCGATTCACTTTTCGCTTGATGCTTTTTTACATATCGATGATAGACGACATACCCAATGATCATGAGAGGGACGCCGACATATAATCCGATGCGCTGCTCATGATCAAAGGCAAGGCTGATCAACACGATGGTATTGAGCGTAATCGCAATTATCGGCAGAACCGGATAGAGGGGGGTTTTAAATTTTAAGTTTTCCAGCTTTCCGCCTGCTTTCAGATATCTTCTGCGGAAAAGCATTTGTGACAAGGTAATAGTGATCCAGCCAGTCTGGGCACTCATACCGGCAATGGACACGATCCAGGCAAATACTGTTTTTTCTGCAAAGAAACCGGATAATAGCGAAATCCCTGTAAACAGGAACGTGAGCAGTAAGGCATTCATTGGAATACCGCGCTGGTTCACGCGTCTAAATGCTTTTCCTGCCATTCCTTCTTTCGATAAGGAATAGAGCATTCTCGTCGATGCATACAAGCCAGAGTTGGCAACAGATAATAAAGCGATGATAATGACAAAGTTCATGATATCTGCCGCAAAAGGAATGCCCGTTCTCTCAAATACAGTAACAAACGGACTTTGCAGTACACTCGCTTCCTTCCAAGGCACCATGCCTGCTAAGACGAAGATAGATAGGACGAAAAAGACGAGCGTACGCCAAACAGTCTGATGAATGGAGCGAGGAACGGTTTTCTCAGGGTTTTCACTTTCTCCTGCCGCAATCCCGATCAGCTCTGTTCCTTGGAATGAAAAGTTCACGGTGATCATCGTGACCACAACGGCAAGCAATCCATTTGGAAACAGCCCATCACTCACAAAATGACTGAAGTAAGGAGCAGGTTCACCGCTCGTTGTTTCAATAAAACCAAACATCGCCGCTCCGCCTACACCTATAAAGAGTAAAATCGCAATGATCTTAATGGTTGAAAAGAAAAACTCCGACTCCCCGAACGCTTTCGCCGACCGGGCATTTAATAAGAAAAGACACAATCCAAAGATGAGACACCAAATCCACACATCCACTTGCGGCAGCCAGCGCCTCATTAGCTGTCCTGCTGATAAAAATTCAAGGGCGACCGTTGCTGCCCAGCCAAGCCAATAAATCCAGCCAACCGCAAAACCAGCTGCAGGGCTGACAAATTTCGTCGCATACGTATGAAACGATCCGGACACAGGAAGTGCAACCGACAGCTCTCCAAGACACAGCATGGTTAAATACATAATGAATCCGCCCACAATATATGAAAGAACGGCTCCAACTGGACCTGCTTGTCCAATCGTATAGCCCGTTCCTAAGAAAAAGCCTGTCCCAATGACACCGCCAAGTGAAATCATAAATAAATGACGGGAGGTCATCGCCCTTTTCAACTGCTCAGGCTGATTTTGTCCAACATCCACAATGATGCCCTCCTTCTTCTAAGATGTTCTATTATCAAAACATGTCTCCATGTGATTCATTCCATTTTTAAAACAACCTACTAATTATACATCTTTTATAATAATTATGCTTCCTTCTATGGTCACTGTCTTAAAGTCTTTATTTTAGTAATGTTCGCACAAATATGCGGTGGATCTTATCATTTGATAGGATGCCGTATAACCAAAATATTCGCACAAAAAACCAGTATGGAACTCCATTTACATACTGGTTTCTTTTCTCTTATGATCAATTGTAAGACACCGTTCACTGTTTACACATTCACAAATCTTTATTCTTCCAGCAAACACATTTTGATAAAATCATCTATATCCTGAAAGCAGCTATTTTTAGATTCAGCGTGAAAAGCCGTAGAATATGGATCGGCGAATCCATGCTTTCCTTCTACTATTCTCACGCATAGATTGTCCTTTTTCTTCAAAATTTCCGCAATCTCTAGAGGGTTAAAAGATGCTTCGATCTTTTGGAAAAATAAAAGAGTTTTGCAAGCAGGTGCATGATGGACGTAATCTCTGATTCTTGAACCATAAAACCCAATAACTCCGGTAAACAACTTATCATATTGGCTGCATCTCCAAGCAATTGTTGCCCCCACACTAAAACCTATGAGAAATATATCTCTCAATGCATTTTTCGTTTTTAACTCTTTTGCCACATTCAATACGATCTTTACCGATTCATCAAAATCAACTTTATTCATAAAGTAGTCGTATGCCTCATTCTCACTGACATAAGGAAAGTTTTTAACCTTTCCTAATAAATGAGGACAATACACCTCAAAGCCAGCTTTGTCAAAATGATAAATGACACTCTTCATATGATCATTTATTCCGTATATTTCGTGTATTAAGATCATGACGGGTTTTTGTTTCGATATATGCAAATGACCACACTTCCCTTATATTACGTTTGTTCACTGAATATCGTTTACTTTATTTTCTTAAAAAGTCATATGAATCGACTGATATACAACAACATAACCATCTTTTGATGTGATGGTCATAGCATATTTTTCCATTAAATAGTCTATCTAACATTCTCATTAATCGAACAATTTTCATTATCGTTTGAAAATGTGTTGGGTTTTAACCACCTTTTGTTTTGGGTATAGTTCAATCGTTTGTCCGTCCAACCATTTAAGGGCATAAAGTTGGTGAGATTCGCTCAAGCTAGTTTCAAATGCTTTACTTTTAGGTTGCTTCTCTGTAAGATCATATGTTGTAAATACCAACAAGAAAAGTGGGGAATAAAATGAAAAAAATGTTCTTTGCCATTATGTTAGGCGCTTGTGTTGCATTGATCACGGCATGTGGATCTGGTGCAAGCGACAACGCGAATAAACAATCTGGGTCTAAGGAATCAGGTGACCTTTGGAAATCCATTCAGGATAAAGGTGTTCTGACGATCGGAACAGAGGGTACTTATGCTCCTTTCACATTCCATGACAAAAAAACAGATAAGTTAACTGGCTACGATGTAGAAGTCATCACAGAAGTAGCAAAACGTCTTGACTTAAAACCTGAATTCAAAGAAACACAATGGGACAGCATGTTTGCTGGACTGAATTCAAAACGTTTTGACGTGGTAGCGAACCAAGTTGGTAAAACTGGCCGTGAAAATCAATACGAGTTCTCTGATAAATACACAACGTCTCAAGCGATTGTTGTGACAAAATCAGATAACAATGACATCAAGAAACTATCTGATGTCAAAGGCAAAAAAGCAGCACAATCATTAACAAGTAACTACAATAAACTAGCTACAGATGCTCGTGCTAAAATCGAAGGCGTTGAAGGTCTTGCACAATCGATTCAATTGATTCAGCAAGGACGTGCTGATTTGACATTCAATGACAAGCTAGCTGTATTGAATTACTTGAAAACAAGCGGTAACAAAAACCTAAAAGTTGCATTTGAAACAGGAGATCCTCAAGAAACTTACTTTGCATTCAGAAAAGGCAGCGGCGAAGTCGTTGACAAAGTGAATGGCGCATTAAAAGAAATGAAAAAAGACGGTACACTTGCTAAGATTTCTAAAAAATGGTTTGGTGAAGATGTTACAAAGTAATACCCTAGGAGTCGTCATTCCTTGGGATCTTCTTCAGCAATCTTTTTGGCCAATGGTGATGCAGGGGATTTATTATACAATCCCCCTTGCCATCATTGCCTTTATTATTGGTATTTTTATCGCGCTTGTCACAGCTCTTGCTAGAATGTCTAAAATCAAAGCCCTCAGATGGATTTTTTCCATCTATGTGTCGGCCGTTCGTGGAACGCCGCTTTTTGTGCAATTGTTTATTATTTTCTATTTCTTTCCGACATTTAATATCACACTAGATCCATATCCAAGTGCCATTATTGCTTTTTCATTAAACGTAGGTGCGTATGCGTCGGAAATTATCCGTGCATCCGTCCTGTCTGTTCCTAAAGGACAATGGGAAGCTGGTTATTCAATTGGGATGACGCATCGTAAAACGCTCGTACGCGTGATTTTACCACAGGCTGTGCGTGTATCGATTCCGCCACTATCTAATTCATTCATTAGCTTGGTGAAGGATACATCCCTTGCCTCCCAAATCCTCGTGGCAGAGATGTTCCGTAAATCTCAGGAAATTGCTGCGGCGAACTTGGATCAGATCTTGTTCATTTATATGGAAGCAGCCCTGATCTATTGGGTATTCTGCTTCATTCTATCGCTCGTTCAGCATCAAATTGAAAAACGACTTGATCGATATGTCGCAAGGTAAGGAGGGAAAGACATGCTAACAGTCAAAGGCTTAAACAAATCCTTTGGTGAAAATGAGATTTTAAAGTCGATTGATTTTACGATCAACAAAGGGCAGGTTGTGGCGATTCTTGGTCCATCAGGTTCAGGAAAAACAACGATGCTTCGCTGTTTAAATGCACTTGAAATTCCAAATGCCGGCTCCTTTACCTTCGATGATTTCTCGATTGATTTTTCTAAAAAAAATAAACAAGCTGATCTGCTGAAGCTTCGCCGGAAATCAGGCATGGTGTTTCAAGATTATCACCTGTTTCCTCACCGTACAGTGCTTGAGAATGTGATGGAAGGTCCTGTTCAGGTGCAGCGCCGGCCAAAAGAAGAGGTGCGAAAAGAAGCGATTCAGCTCCTGCAAAAGGTAGGACTTGAGGATAAAAAAGATTTGTATCCCTTCCAGCTGTCAGGCGGTCAAAAGCAGCGTGTCGGCATTGCCCGTGCACTTGCTATTCAGCCAGAGCTCATGCTTTTTGATGAACCAACCTCTGCACTTGACCCTGAACTTGTCGGGGAAGTCTTAAAGGTCATGAAGGATTTAGCGAAAGAAGGCTGGACCATGGCGGTCGTTACACATGAAATCAAGTTTGCCCAAGAAGTGGCAGACGAAGTGATTTTTATTGATGGCGGCGTCATCGTCGAACAAGGTCCTCCAGAAGAAATCTTCAAACGACCAAAGGAAGAACGAACAAAACAATTCTTAAACCGGATTTTGAATCCAGTATGATGAAAAAAGGCTGTTCTCACGTGATGAGAACAGCCTTTTTTTATATTTCCTTTTGCAAGCGAAGTGCCAGTAAATCTTGTAAGAGCAATCTCGCTCCCTCTGGACTGATAACCACTCCACCCGATAGTACTTTGTTGGAGCCTGTTACTTCCCCTGTGACGATACAAGGTTTGTCCTGCCAATACGGCTTTATAACAATTTGGTCTTCTTCTCGATAAATCTCCATAAAATCGCGCGGATGAATTTTCAACCGTTTTCTTATATCTGTCGGCAGTACAACTCTTCCGACGTTATCTATATATCTTACATAGTCTTGATTTAACAAATTGACCCCCTCCTGCATCTCTAGATATAGGCATTTCCCTCTTTATCAAGGAATGAAGCGCTTCAATCGGTTAGAGAAAGGATAAGTTGCAGGCTGATCCAGTGGCTAAACACGCTTCCCATATATGATATATCTATTTGGTGCAGGACCAACGAAAGAAAAAGGATAACATGTGGTGAGGATAAGTTCTTCCTTTTCCTGTTGAAGCGTAATAATACTTTGATCATCTTTTTTCACAATCTTTGTTTTCTCAATTTCATAGGTAAATCGACCGTATGAAAGCTCAATGACGAGTTGATCCCCTTTCACAAGTTCTCCTGTTCGTCTAAACACAGTATCACGATGCCCAGATAAAACGATTTGTCCTTGTTCATTAGGTAAATAGCTCTCGTGGTAATGACCAACACCTTTTGCCAAATCCTCCGCATCCGTTCCTTCTACAATTGGTAACTCAGCATTTAACTTTGGAATGTGCAAGAGCCCAATGGTTTCACCAGCCTTTGGCACAAAAGGGGAATCCGTATCCCCCTTTTGCTGGATGGCTGCTTGTGCAGACTGGAAAGATTGATCTACTTGCCTTTGCCCATCAACGATTGTCATATATCCTATCATCACAAGGCAAATACCTGCTGTGATCAGTGTCGCTGAGATGATTTTTTGAACCATGGACGATTACCCGTTTCTTTTTCTTCTTTTCCATACAATAAGGGCCGCACCTATTAATACGAGTGCAAATCCGACTAGTAAAAAGTTGTACATCGCTGTTGCAGTGTTCGGAAGATGATGACCAGGTGTATCCTGTTGTGGCTCAGAAGGTTGATCTGGATTTGCTGGCAATTCTGGCACATTCGGCGGTTCTACTGTCGTTGAGTTTTCAGGTTTGTCTGGTTCATCTACATTCTCACCCTTCACGACTCCGATATTTTGAATGGTTTTACCTTCATATCCTTTGGCAACCTTCGCCTCAAACGTTACGGTATGCCAATCGTTATCTTTGATATCACCAAATTGACCGGTTACTTTGCCTTTTGTGTAATCTCCGTTGTCATCATCTTTTGCATCTGTGACGGTTTGTCCATCTACTTTTAATGACCCTTCGACGTATTCAAGACCTTCTGGCAGTTGATCTGTGATGACTAAATCTTTGATGACACTGTCTTCTACACTATTTTTTGTTTTGATGGTGTAAAGAAGGATGTCGCCTGTTTGCACTTGTTTTTCATCTGTATTGCCATCTGCTTTTTGATGGATTTCAGATGTTTTTTCTGATTCAAGCTTTGGATCTCTTGGGTCAATTTTTGTTTCGGTTGTTGGTTCATCTGGCGGTGTATTATCGCCTGTTATTTTCGCTGTGTTTTGAATGTTTTTACCTGATTGGCCTTTAGCGACTTTCGCTTCAAACGTCACTGTATGCCAGTCGGTGTCTTTGATATCACCAAATTGACCGGTTACTTTGCCTTTTGTGTAATCTCCGTTGTCATCATCTTTTGCATCTGTGACGGTTTGTCCATCTACTTTTAATGACCCTGCGACATATTGAAGACCTTCTGGCAGTTGATCTGTGATGACTAAACCTTTGATGACACTGTCTTCTACACTATTTTTTGTTTTGATGGTGTAAAGAAGCGTATCGCCTACTTGAACTTGTTTTTCATCTGTATTGCCTTTTGCTTTTTGAGAGATCTTAGATGTTTTTTCTGATTTAAGCTTTGGATCCTTTGGATCAATGGTTATTTCAGTTATTGGCTCATCTGGCGGCGTGTTTTCGCCTGTTACTTTCGCTGTGTTTTGAATATTTTTACCTGATTGGCCTTTAGCGACCTTCGCTTCAAACGTCACTGTATGCCAGTCGGTGTCTTTGATATCACCAAATTGACCGGTTACTGTGCCTTTTGTGTAGTCTCCGTTGTCGTCATCTTTTGCATCTGTCGCGGCTTGGTCATCTACTTTTAATGACCCTTCGACATATTCAAGACCTTCTGGCAGTTGATCTGTGATGACTAAATCTTTGATGACACTGTCTTCTACACTATTTTTTGTTTTGATGGTGTAAAGAAGGGTATCGCCTACTTGAACTTGTTTTTCATCTGTATTACCTTTTGCTTTTTGAGAGATCTTAGATGTTTTTTCTGATTCAAGCTTTGGATCCTTTGGATCAATTTTTGTTTCGGTTGTCGGCTCATCTGGCGGCGTGTTTTCGCCTGTTACTTTCGCTGTGTTTTGAATACTTTTATCCGCTTGACCTTTAGCGATCTTCGCTTCAAAAGTAATCGTATGCCAGTCGGTGTCTTTGATATCACCAAATTGACCGGTTACTGTGCCTTTTGTGTAGTCTCCGTTGTCGTCATCTTTTGCATCTGTGACGGCTTGGTCATCTACTTTTAATGACCCTTCGACGTATTCAAGACCTTCTGGTAGTTGATCTGTGATGATTAGATTTTTGACGATGCTGTCTTCTTCAAGATTCTTCGTTTTGATCGTATAAAGAAGAGTATCGCCTACCTGAGGTGTCTTTTCGTCTGTGTTACCTTCTGCTTTTTTCTGAATGCTTGCATCCTTTTCTGATGCTAGTTTTGGTTCACGAGGATAAATTTCTGTTTTCGTTGTTGGATCATCTGGCGGCGTGTTTTCGCCGGTTACTTCAGCTGTATTTTGTATGTCTTGACCAGCCTGTCCCTTTTCAACTTTTACTTCAAACGTAACAGTGTGCCAGTCCGTATCCTTCACATCACCAAAAGAACCTGTAACCTTTCCATCTGTGTAGTCACCGTTATCGTCATCTTTCACATCTGTGACGGATTCTCCATCAATCTCAAGAGAACCAGCAACATACTCCAGCCCTTTTGGTAATTGATCTGAGATCACTAGATTTTCAACAAGACTGTCTTCTATCGTGTTCTTTGTTTTAATCGTATAAAGAAGGGTGTCCCCTACTTCTGGGTGCTTCTCATCTGTGTTGCCTTCTGCTTTTTTCTGTAAGACCGCTGATTTTTCTGATTCAAGCTTTGGATCACGCGGATAAATTTCTATTTCTGTTGTTGGTTTGTCTGGCGGCGTGTTTTCACCTGTGACACTCGCTGTATTTTGTATGTCTTTACCAGACTGTCCTTTTTCAATCGTGACCTCAAACGTCACGGTATGCCAATCGGTATCCTTAATGTCACCGAATTGTCCTGAAATAGTTCTGTTTGTGACATCACCTTTGTCTTGATCTTGCTCATCTGTCACCGCTTGTCCATCTACCTTAAGTGAATTCGGCACATATGCTAATCCTTCTGGCAATTCATCCGAAATCACTAAGTTTTCAACGAGACTGTCTTCTATCGTATTCTTTGTTTTAATCGTATAAAGAAGGGTGTCACCGACCTCTGGATGCTTCTCATCTGTATTACCATCTGCTTTTTTCTGCAAGACGGCTGATTTTTCAGAAGTCAGCTTCGGGTCACGAGGATAGATTTCTATATTCGTTGTCGGCTTGTCGGGCGGTGTGTTGCCGGTTGTGACATTAGCTGTATTTTGAATGTCTTTGCCTGCCTGACCTTTTTCAACTGTGACTTCAAACGTCACGGTATGCCATTTCACATCTTTTACTTCACCGAACGTTCCAGTGACAGTTCCATCTGTTATATCACCGTTGTCGCCATCTTTTGCATCTGTGACTGGATTTCCATCTACCTGAAGTGAGTTTGGTACATATGATAACCCTTGAGGTAATTTGTCAGAAATCATAAGATCTTCAATCACGCTATCTTCAATAGCGTTACGGGCTTGAATGGTATACAGTAATGTGTCGCCTACTTCTGGATGTTTCTCATCTGTATTACCATCTGCTTTTTTCTGTAAGACCGCTGATTTTTCTGATTCAAGCTTTGGATCACGTGGATAAATTTCTATGTTTGTTGTTGGTTTGTCTGGTGGTGTATTATCCCCTTCGACATTCGCTGTATTTTGAATATCCTTGCCAGCTTGACCTTTTGCTACTTTCGCTTCAAATGTCACGGTGTGCCAATCAGTGTCTTTCACATCACCTATTTGACCTGTAACAGTGCCGTTTGTATAATCACCTTTGTCTTGATCTTTGGCATCGGTTACGCTTGTACCGTCTACCTTAAGAGATCCAGAAACATAGGTTAAACTACTCGGAAGATTATCTGATATGGTCAGATTCTTAAGAACGCCGTATTGCACCGTATTTTTTGCTCTAATTGTATAAAGCAAAGTGTCGCCTACTTCTGGATTCTTTTCATCTGTGTTGCCTTCTGCTTTTTTCTGTAAAGCAACCGATTTTTCTGATTCAAGGTTAGGTGGATATGGATCGAATTCGGGCTTCACACGTGAAGCTAAGTCGTAAGATAATGAATCACCCGCAATGCCTAAATATGTTGTACTTAATGTTTTCGCATCAAGTGTAAATAGAGTGGAATGACCAATGGATTCGTTTAATCCTGACTGTAATAGCATTTGTCCATTTGGCAAGAAGCTAATTCCCCGCACGCCTCCGTCAATCGTTTTACCATCCGCATTTGTAATCGGAATGACACGAATGACTTCAGCTGTTTCAGGATTCATTTGCGCAATGGCTCCACTGTTATTAGATGCAAACCAAAGATAGCCATCCTTATCGACAACAAGGTCTCCACCAATGTCTCCGCCAATGCCAGAGCCAGCGTCATAACCGACGATTTTTTTGGACGTTTTTTTACCTGTAACTAAATCGTATGTTCCAAGGAAAGAATCACCATTAGAAAAATAAGAATAAATATATTTATCTTGATGCACAACGGCATTAGTAGCGCCTTCAGGTAGTTTCGTTACGACTTGTGCTTGCCCTGATGTCGCATTTATTTTATATAGAGTAAGGCTAGTGCCATTTGCAGTTGCATACACTACATTTTCTTGATCGCTAACAGCAACACCATTCACTGCGCCTATATCGATTCCTTTTACCTCTACACTAGCTTTAACATTTGTTGGATCATTTCCATCGAGTTGTTGTAGAACTAGTGGCCTAGTCCCAATCATATAGGAATCCGTATTGTTCACAACTACTGTCCCAGCGGCTTTCGTAACAGGTGGTGAGACGGTTAATAAATTTCCAGCAATCAGCACCAATATAAGAAATAATTGACTCGTTCTTTTAAATATGTTCATTTTTGACATCCCCTTTTACTTGCTTTAAATCATAATGGTATGTACCAGTTCACCTCCCACACTTTGGTAAAGAATATCAGTAACATTTCAAAAGTCTCAACAGGACTAAATAACTATTTTCGACAAAAATAGACATTTTGAACTACATATCTCCAAATGATTGATTTACTTGTGTTCTTCCAATAAAATAACCTTTTTTCATCTCAAATTTCCTCATCTATCTATCTTCCCAAACAGGTCTTATGATGTGTATTACATACAATCCTTTCTATTTAAAGATAAATAATCTTTAATTGGATAATGATGATTTTTTGTCAGCATATATTGGTTTTTTTTCTTTTTCTCTTAAAAAAAGGGAATGATTGGGTCACTTTGTCAAAAAAAACAATCCAAAAGTCTTGCTATTTGTTTTGATGTTTTGACCTTTACGAATCGAAAAAATTCTTTTCATAAGTAAGCGATTACAATTAAGCAAAGCCATTTAAAGGGGCGTGGGAGTATGTTACGATTGAATTCGAGTGTTTAAGAAAGAAGGGAAAGCTTTTGAAGCGGGAACATCTTTTACGTTGGTTTTTTTATTTTGTTGGATTGATCGTACTAGCTTTTGGACTATCACTGACAGTGAAAGGAAAGATTCTTGGGATTGGCCCTTGGGACGCTTTCCATTACGGACTGTTTCAGCATTTTGGACTGACGATTGGACAATGGTCTATCATTATTGGTGCACTCATTGTGACACTAACTTCTGTCTTTACGAAATCATTTCCAAAGATCGGCGCATTACTGAACATGGTGCTGATTGGTATGTTTATAGATTTCTTTAATGCGATATTGCCTGCACCACATGGGTATTTACCCGCTTTATATGTGTTTATTACGGGCGTTGTGGTTTCAGGTTATGGTGTTGGCATTTATGTCTCAGCGAATCTTGGCGCCGGGCCAAGGGATTCATTAATGCTGCTCATCTCAGCGAAAACAGGATTGAACGTGCAGTGGGTGCGAAATGGTATTGAGTTAACAGTGCTTTTATTTGCATGGATGCTCGGCGGACCGATCGGCGTTGGCACGATTCTGACAGCTATTTTCACAGGTCTCGTCCTTCGATTCTCCTTGCCACAATCGACACGGCTCCTAGAGCTGCTTATTACAAAAACAGCAGAGAAACCTGTTCAGACGCTTATCCGATAAGAACAAGCCATTCTACAAAAAGAATGGCTTTTCTTGTGTTAAAATAAATAAACAGAATATTCTATTATTGGAGATGAGACCTCATGCAGCTTTTTCATTATCATTACTGGACACCATTTGTTGAAGAGACTGAACAGGCGTATCGCTCGCTAGGCTTTGAAGTAAAGGCGCGTTTCACAAAGGATGGCTCCTTTCATCCGCCGCTCACATGGGATGACTTTAGAGAAGAGCAGCCGACCTTTCGCATCGTCGAAATGAGAAAGGGACAAATCAATATCACATTCGGTTATAGTAAAAAAGTCCTTTTTGATCACATTGGCTTTCTTGTCTCAGATGAAGAATATGGGGAGCTGCTTTCACAGGTAAAAGAGCTCAACTGGCCGGTTCAAGAAGGAGAACGAAGAACGTTTCTTTCAACACCTCTTCGTTTAAGGCTTGAATTACAGCGGCGTACAGATGTCGTTGAGACCGGGAACGATACGCTTCAAGCCATGACAATTGCTGTTCCTGATTTGTCACAGACGTCTAAAGTGGATCAACTGCTCTCTTCCTTGAATCAGCCCATTCACTGGCAAAAAGGAGAACGCCTCTCTTTACTTCACGTGATCATGACTGATTGCGATGGATTAGATGCAAAAGATCCGAATGGGGTTCATATCCTGAAACAGACGTAGAAGATTGTGCAGGATTTCCCTTTTGTACGGCGCTCTACAATGGTACAATCAATGTAAAAAATTAGAGGTTCATGATGAAGATTTTCGCTATCCAATTACAACATTTAGATGACATCCATGCACGAAAACAAATCGATCAATTGAAACCTTTTGTTTCAGCTGAAAAGCGTGTTGCGGCTGAGCGCTTTCGCTTTTTGGTCGATGCAAGAAGGACCTTGTTAGGTGAGGTGCTAGTTCGTCAGGTGATCCATGATATGTACGATCTGCCTTTTGATCAGATCGTTTTTGAAACAGAGGGCAATGGCAAGCCTGTCGTCCGGCACATTCCTTCTTTTCATTTTAATCTTTCTCACTCTGGTGATTGGGTCGTATGCGCAATAGATGATGCACCTGTAGGGATTGATATTGAAGAGATCAAACCGATTGATCTAGCGATTGCTAAACGATTTTTTTCAGCAGATGAGTATGAGGATTTACTTACACAACCGGCAGAACGGCAGGAAGCCTACTTCTTTCATTTATGGTCAATGAAGGAGGCCTTTATCAAGCTGACTGGAAAGGGATTATCCTATGGTCTTTCTTCCTTTACAGCCCGCCTTTCAGATGATGGACAGGCGACGCTTGCATTACCTGATCATGAAGCGCCTTGCTTTGTTCAAACATATTCACTTGACCCTGCCTACCAAATGGCGGTGTGTACACGAAAGCCTTCTGCAGCTGAAGGAGTTGAGAGACTCTCTTGCCGTGATGTGCTGTCTCGTCTTTAATATCGCCCAATTTGCTGAAATGTTGTCTTTAACAAATCGACTCCACGTGTGATTTGCTCTTCTTTCACCTGCCAGATGTTCAGTTGAAAAATGGGGTCTTTTTGATAGGTCGACAGGTAATAGCGGTCAATTGGCTGAATGGAAACAGATGCCTTTTTCAGCTGCTGAATGAGCTGGTTCATCGGAATTGACCGATCGAGCCGTACATGTGTATGAGTAGCTGGTTCCTCTTCTCCTAGTTGATAAGCGATTTGATCGCTTTTCAGACATGTCACTAGCTGTTTGGATCGGTTGCGATAAGTTGTCTGCATTCTTTCTCGATGCCGTTCAAACATCCCGCTTTTCAAGTATATTTCTAAGGCTGCCTGTGACAGCATGGAGCTGTCGATGTCAATGAGCCGTTTGTGCTCGCTAAAAGGTCTAATTAGTTCCTCAGGTAAGACGACCGCTCCTGTTCGAAGTCCTGGAAAGATGATTTTGGAGAAGCTTTTTAAATAAATAACCTTACCCGCCTGATCGTATGAATAGATCGGGTCTCTTTTTGCATCGAATTCTAAATCGGCTATATAATCATCTTCAACGATATAGACGTCATATTTTTTGGCAAGAGCTGCAATCGCTCTTTTCTCTTGTTTTGACAAGCTCGTTCCAAGCGGGTTTTGAAACCTTGGCATCGTATAGAAAAAACGAATCTCCTCTTCTCGAAAGATGCGCTCCAATTCTTGAAGATCAATTCCCTTTTCCGTCCGCTGAATCCCCATCACAGGCAGATGATTTTTTTCTAAATATTGAAGGTATAGGTGATAGCCTGGCTGTTCGACTAGTATGGTCTGTTTGCCATTCGGAAAAGGGATGGTGCTTAAAATGGATAACGCCAGCTGAATACCAGAGGTCATAACGATCTGCTCTGGATTAGCAAACACTTGATAATCCATTAATCGCTTAGAAATGACTGGCAGCAGCGATGGTAATCCGTTGGTTGTGCCGTAAATAAACAAGTCATTTTGATACAAATCGATGGCTTGGTTGATGCAGTGCTGGAAATCAACATACGGAAACACGATGGGATCAGGTGCAGATGAAGCAAAATCAATCCATGTGCTATCCTCTTTCCCCGCTAACTGCTTTGTTTTCACAACATAATAGCCGCTTCTTTCTACAGAATACAGCAGATGTTCTCGTTCTAATGTGTCTAGTGCTTTAATAACTGTGCTTTTGCTCACTGCATATTGTGCCGCCAAATGGCGAATGGAAGGGATCTTCATGCCCGCATGGTATTCACCAGACGTCATCTTCTCTTTTAAGCTAAGAACAAGCTGATCATATTTCCTCACCCTGCTTCCTCCTTGTACCGGTACAGATATCATGTTCTCTTATTGTACACCTTAGATGATCCGATTACGATAGAAGAACAGAACCGGTCAATTCATCTGAAGCATGCATGCTCGTGTAAGGAGTCACGTTGTGAATTATTCAAAACAGAAAGCGTATGCTGCCGCGATAGGCTACGCGACGATCATTGGTTTTTCATTTTTGTTTGTCAAAATTGCATTAGAATCAGCAAACCCGATTGATTTATTGGCACACCGCTTTACGGTTTCTTTTGCAGCCGCACTATTGCTGTTTCCATTTTTACGAAAGAAAATCCGCCTCTCCATTCAATGGCGTGATCTTCTCTACATCGTACCGTTTTCCTTGCTTTATCCTGTGTTGTTTTTTGCTTTTCAAGTATGGGGGCTGATGTATACCTCTTCGTCAGAGGCTGGTATTATTCAGGCAACGATTCCTATTCTGACAATGGTGCTGGCCGCGTGGTTTTTAAAGGAACGCGCGACATGGATCCAAGTGCTGTTTACCATTCTTTCTGTGTGCGGAGTGATGCTTCTTTTCGTCATGAAGGGAATTGATGTGAAGCATTCACACATGATCGGCTATGTACTAATATTACTTTCAGCCTTATCCTCCAGTGCATACAGTGTATTTGCCCGGGTCATTACACGGCGCTTCCATGTGATTGAACTCACTTTCGTGATGACATTCTTTGGATTTGTCTTCTTCAACGCCGCTGCGCTTATCCGGCATTCAGTAAACGGAACAACGCTGCAATTTTTCAGCCCATTTACACAACCGTCCTTTGTATGGTCAATGCTCTTTTTAGGCATTCTTTCTTCACTTCTCACGGCATATTTATCAAACTATGCCCTCTCTCAGCTTGAAGCGGCAAAGGTCAGCATCTTTAACAATTTATCTGCGTTTATTACAGTCGCCGCTGGGGTTCTCATTTTACATGAAACAATCGATTGGTATCATCTCATTGGAGGTGTTCTGGTCATTGGCGGAGTGATTGGCGGGAATGTAGTAAAGAAGCGGAATTCATAAGAAAAAGCGGTCCCTTTCAGAAGGACCGCTTTCTTTTAATGTTTCATGAATTGTTGTTTGCTTGCAAGGTCGATCACATGTCTCATCTGTTCTGCGAAGGATTCGAGGTGTGTGTTGATATACATGTGCCCTCCTTCGAAATTGGTGCGTTCGATGGTTTTTGCCCATGGTAGCCAGCCGTTTGCATCTTGCATGCATTTTTCATCTTGTGTTCCATTGAATAAATAAACGGGTGTTTCGATGATGGATTGATCTTTGTGCTGGAAGGTTTCCAGCGCCTGATAGTCTGCACGTAAGGACGGCGTAAAGTAATCCATCATTGGTTTGTTCTCTAATAATTCCTTTGGTATCCCGCCCATTTCGGCAATATGCTGAACAAATGCCTCATTCGATAAATGGGTCAGGATCTGTCGTTTTGTTTGCGGCGGCTGAATAGCCGAAATCACGACTGCTACAGGATAAACCCCTTCCCTTTCTAATAGCTGTGTCAATCTATACACGACAAGTCCTCCCATGGAATGTCCGAACAGGATAAATGGACGGTTCAGGTTGCCCATGAGCCCTTCTTTGTATAGCTCAGCCAATCGGTCAATGCTCGTTTCGAGCGGCATGAGATTGGTTCCATGACCTGGGGGCTCTGCTGCTGTGACTTCGGCAGTGCCTTTTAGTTGTTCAAAAAGCGGGCGGTACGAGGCGGAATAACCGCCTGCAAAAGGAAAACAAATAAGTTGAATAAGATCTGATTTTTTTTCAAAGGTTTTAAATAAATGATTCATACGTTCTTACCCCTTTATCATCGTTTGAAGAATCCGTGCCAGTTCATCTGCCTGCGGCCTTTTCATCATGGTGACATGGTCTCCTTTGATGTGATAATACGAGCACGATCCTTTCGTATAAGCCTCCCAGTCTGAGAACTTCTTCTGGAAATCAATGGCGTGATCACTACTTTGTACAATATAAAATGGCACATCGAATGGTTCTTTTTCTAATTCAATGGCTTGTGACATGATCGTATTATGCGTTTGCATTTGCAAATATTTATCTAAATACTGATCATTCATAAATTGATGAACCACTTCATCCTTTTCTGCCTCTTTTAGTATTCTTTGCTTCACTTCTTGGAAGCTCAGCCCTTGTAATGCTTCTGGCTGGATACCGACGAGATTTCCCATTCCAAGGACAAGCGCAAGCATTTTCACTTCTTCTTCGTTCATATCTGCATGGAGTGCCTGATCCGCCTCATCCCTTAACACTGGGACCGTATCTAAAATGATGAGTCCTTTCGGCGCTTTTCCTGCATGGCAGAGCCGCTGATTCATTCCGTAGGCAAGGTGCCCGCCCATTGAATGTCCTGCTAGATAGTCAATACCAGGTCGATAGAAGGTCTCAATGGCTTCAACGAAAATGGACACAAGCTCTGTGTAATGGAGGAATTGCGGTTCTTCATCCTCATATAAGCCAGGAGACTGCACGGCGTACACAGCGCCTTGATGGGTCATCAGCTTAGCCACATCGATATAGCCCATTACCGTTCCACCGGCAGGCGGTGCAAAGAAAATCCTCGGCTCGGCTGGATCGCCTTTTTTCAGTTCAATCACGTAGTCCTTTGGAGATCTTTCGATGTGCTCCGCGGCCTCTGGCATTGCGTCCACATGTGCGGCTAGTTGAGCCGGTGCTGGATGCATGAAGATCCATTTTGGATCAACCCGAATCCCCTGTTCTTTTAATTTGGCAACGGCTTGGATACTCATAATTGAATCGCCGCCTAAATCAAAGAATGAGTCATGTATGCCTACTTGTTTGACACCAAGTACGTTCTTGAAAGCTGTGACAATTTGTTCCTGCGTTTCGGTGACTGGTTTGTCAGCCCCTTGAGAAAGAGAGATCGTTTCAGCTGGGTCTGGCAATGCTTTTTGATCAACCTTTCCGTTTGTTGTGACTGGTATTTCGTCCATTACAATAAAGTAACTTGGAATCATGTAACCTGGCAGACTTTCCTGTAAAAATGCTTTCCAGCCTGGATGAGGATTCTCTCCGTCTGTGACAAGGTAGGCCGCCAGCCGTTTTGAGCTGCCATATGTTTTGGCGATAACTGTACATTCTTTTACTTGTGGATGCTTGAGGAGAGCTGTCTCTATTTCTCCACATTCAATCCGGTAGCCTCTAATTTTCACGAGGTTGTCTTTTCGGCCGAGATATTCAATGGTGCCATCTGAACGCCATGTACCAAGATCACCTGAACGATACAGCCTTTCTCCCTCTAGTTCAGGGAATGGATTGTCTATAAACCGTTCCTGCGTCCGCTCTAGATCATGAAGGTAGCCTTTTGCCAGACCTGTGCCGCCGATATAAATTTCTCCTTTGACGCCTGCTGGCACTGGATTGAGCGCATCATCTAGTATGACGACAGTTGAATTCGATACTGGGACACCAATTGGAACTGACCTTGCTCCCTCTGGCACGTGCGTGACTTGGTGTGTTGTGGCTAGGGTCGTGTTTTCTGTAGGACCGTAAGCATTGATCAGTACACCCTCCATATGCGGCAGTGCCTTTCGTGCATGCTCGCTGGACATCGCTTCTCCGCCAACGAGTAATGTGCGGTAGCCTGCTACACTTTTTGGATCGTGTTCCACCAGCCGATTGAATAAGGCGGTTGGCAGACAGTTGGCTGTCACTTCATGCGCTTTGATCAGCCGTGATAATTCATCCATATTTAGCGCGGCATATTTCGGAATCAGAATGAGCTGACCGCCATTCAGGAGCATACCCCACAACTCAAATGTAAAGGCATCAAAAGCATAGTTTGAGAGCTGAAGCATCTTATCATCTGGACCTAGTTTCATATAATTTGTTTCTCTCACTAGACGGACAACTCCTGCATGGGGGAGCATAACGCCTTTTGGTGTACCTGTTGAGCCTGATGTGTAATTGACATAGGCTAACTGGTCTTCTCCAATGATTGATTGTTCTCTTTGATACCCTGCATCTGTTTCTAGTAATGGCTTGTCCATGTCAATCTTTGTACCTGTAAAGTCTACTAGACGCTCTATTAAATGAGACTGCGTAATGACCACATCACTTTGCGTATCGCGAACAATGAGACGGATTCGCGCATCTGGATATTCTGGTGACATCGGAACATATGCAGCACCAGATTTGACGATGCCTAGCACTGAAACAATCATGTCAAAGGAACGATCAAAGAGCATCGGTACAAGTGAACCTGGTCCAACTCCCTTTGACTGCAAGTAAGCAGCAAGCTTTGTTGCCTTCTCATCCAACTCTTGATACGTCATGGACTCTTCCAAATAAGACAAGGCAATGCGGTGCGGATCACGCTGCACCTGTTCTTCAAACAGCTCTTGAATGGTGCGCTTTGGATAAGGCGTAGCCGTTTGGTTTTTCCCAATGATCATCGCAGCCTGCTCCGCTTTGTCCATTAAGCAATAATCAGAAAATGTACGTTCAGGCTGAGCTGTCATACCATCTAGCAAACGAAGATAATAATTCATATAACGATGAATGGTTTCTTGATCAAATAAATCTGTATTGTATTCCACATGGATCGACAGCTGATCTCCCTGTTCAAATACATGTAAGGTGAGATCAAACTTAGACACTGTATGATGAACCATCACATGCTCACTTGTCAGCCCTTTGAGATTGATATGGAGCGAATCTGTTACATACCCCATCGCCACTTGGAAAATAGGCGATCGACTTAAATCTCTATCTAACGAAAGATCATCGACAAGCTTGTCAAATGGATAACGCTGATGCTCAAATGCTTTTAATGTCATCTCCTTCACGTTTTCCATGACATCAGCAAACGTAGCTGCTGTGGAGATATCCTGTCTGAGCGCGAGTGTATTCACAAACATTCCAACAAGCTTCTCTGATTGCTCGGTATCTCGCCCTGCGATCGGCGAGCCAATGATGATATCTGTCTGTCCAGACAGCTTGTGAAGCAGGACGTAGTACGCCGACAGCATCGTCATAAACAGCGTTGTGCCCTGCTGTTTGGACAAAGCCTGCAAACGGCGAATAAGCGTATCTTCCAAGACGATTTGCTCTGTAGCGCCGTTAAATGTTTGAACTGGCGGACGAGGGCAGTCAAACGGCAGCTCTAGCACTGGGAGTTCACCTTGCAAGGTCTTGAGCCAATAGGTTTGGTCTGCTTGATGATGCGTTACTTGCTCATTTTCCCAATGAACATAATCGGTCCACTCGATTTCCAGTGCTGGGAGCTGTGGCGCTTCATCTGAAAGCAGCCCGTCATAAGCCACTTCTAATTCTTGAATGAGCAGACTGAGCGACCATGCATCTGAAATGATATGATGCTGCGCGCAAAGAAGATAACATTCTTCATTGCCCATATCCACAATCGTCCACTGCGCAAGAGGCCCTCTTTCCAAATCATACATGCGGTTCGCTTCTTGCTGAATAAGCTGCTTGAGCCTTCTCGTTCTTGTTTTTTCATTAAATAATGAGAAATTCGCAACTGTAACGGATGGCGGAAGATCTTCACGTATTAGTTGAACTGGCTTGCCGCCAAGCGATTGAAAGGTTGCGCGCAGTGCTTCATGACGTTTCGTTAAGAGACCAATCGCTTTTGTTAACGCTTGAATGTGCAGTTGTCCTGTCAGCTTCCAAGCACCTAATATATTGTAATGATGGCTCTTTTCCAATGTAGATAAGAACCAAATACGTTTCTGAGCATGTGACAACTCATAGCTTGTTCGCTTTTCCAGCTTTGGAATCTTGGCTTCCTGACCAGCCGGTACCTCTTTGATGTCATCAATCAATTGCGCCAAATGTGCCAGATGCTTGCTTTCAAATAATATTTTTAAAGGCGCTTTGATTGAAAACTCATGATTGATCCTTGAAATGGTTTGAGTCGCCTTTAATGAATGTCCGCCAAGATCAAAGAATTGATCCTCTTTGTACACACGATCAACGTCTAAAATGTCCTCCCAAATGGTAGCAAGCACCTGCTCTGTTTCCGTTTCTGGCAATTGCTTTTCAAAGGATTGTCCATGTTTGTGATGATTCAGCTTGAGGGCTTCATGATCAATAGACCCATCTTGTCTTTTCGGTATTTCCTGTACTTGCTGAATATCCCAGCCATCTTTTGTTATGTTTGCGATTTCTTCAACATGCACTTCTTTTCCAGGCATCGCTGTATAAAAAAGCTTTTTCTCAAAAGTCGGGATTTGCGCTGGCTGAAGATACGCAGCGATTTCTGGATTGGCTCCGTCTAGGCCGATAAATAGATGCGCTTCATTCAGCCGAGCACCTAGACAGAATGAATGGAGACCTTGCTTCTTTCCAATCAATTGAAATCCCTTGCGGACGGTAAGGGCTGCGCCGGTATGTCCCTTAGACAAACCGAGATTATCCCACATACTAAAGTTTAAAGAGATCGCCCGTCTTCCTTCTTGAAAGGTGAGCGTGTGTGCAAGCCCATCTAAAAAGCTATTGGCCGCAGAATAAGCCCCGAATGTTGTACCGCCAAAAAAGCCATTTACTGATCCAAAAAAGACGAGTGGTACTGCCGGATCATGCTTGAAGGCTTCCTGCAGGACAAACGCACCGTCCGCTTTCCCTGACAGTTCCTTTGTAAAATCCTCTTCTGACGTATGAGCCAATGTATACTTATCTGCCTGCTGAAAATGCTCTGACACATTGCCTGCTCCAGCTAAATGCAGCACACCCCTGATGGATTGACCGAAATGTTTTTCTGCTTTGTAAATCGTCCGCTCCACGTCAGCTAAATCCGTCACATCCGCTTGGACATAGATGACGTCACCGAGGTCTTTTAGCTGTGAGAATGCTTCTTTCTTTTCAAGGTTGTCTTCCAGAGAAGACCTTCCAATCAAGACAAGCTTTAAGCCAAATTGGAGCATCTGCTTAGACAGTTCAAACCCAATACCACCAAGTCCTCCAGTCAGCAAATAAAGTCCTTCATATTCTAAAAATCCTTCTGTTTGAGGTACGCTCATCATATCGACTTTTTCAAGCTTTGGTACGAACCTGTGCCCTTTTCGGTATGCCACCTCTGCTTTGATATGAATTACCGACAGCTCATCAGCAATGTGCTTTGCATCTTGTTCTACTTGCTCCGCTTCAATATCAATATGTGACACTTCTGCTCCTTCCCATTCTTGCGGGATGGTTTTTAACAAACCAACGAGCGACGTTTTCTCCACATGAAGATCTTCTTCAGCATTCACAAATTGACCACCCTTTGTCACGACAACAAGCCGGAGAGGCTCTTTGTTTTCTTGCCTCCATGCTTGATACAAGTACAAAATCGATTGATTGGACCTCGCATGCATTTCTGTGAACTGCGCAGGCTTAACGATGGCTTCTTTGTCTGTCACATTCCACAAGTGGAGTATGCATCCTGTCTTTAATTCATCTGCTTCAAGTGCTGCAACGAGCCTGACATAATCCCCCTTAATTCTCGGGTTCATCTGGTACATCCCTTTGGAGAGACGCAAAAATTCATGTCCTTTTTTCACAGAAACATAGGGCTGATTTCTTTGTTCAAATTGGGCGTAAAGTGATTGGTAAAGCCCTTTTTCATCCTCGAAAACGAGTATCTGATCAGCAGCAGGCTGAGACGGACCAATATGCTCCTTTGCCCAAGTGCGTTTGAAAAACCAATCTGGCAGTGTTTGTTCATTTTCAGAAGCAAGGTCCAGTGCCCTTTCAATGTCACGGAACACACCCTCTTTTAGTGCCGCGCCTAACTGAGCACGTTGGATCTTTCCGCTTTCTGTTTTCGGAAATTGGTCTTTTTTCACTGGGATGATGTGATCGGGCTCTATGCCCATTTTACGGATGATGGCCTCTCTAATTTGCTGAATCATCGTGACTTGTTCCTCTAGCGAATCCTTTTGTGTGACAAAGAAGACGGCAAGCGTGTCATTGCTTGATTCGGGATTGTAGATGCCGTACGCAGCAGCAAAAGTGACTTCAACCCCGTCCACCTCTTCCACAACTGCTTCAATTTCATAATTCAAATAGTTGGCTCCATTGATAACGATGATGTCCTTTTCTCGACCTGTCAGAACAAGACGCCCTTCGTGAATAAATCCTAAATCCCCGGTGTGAAACCAACCATTTTCCGCAAATACCTCTTGATTGGCTTCCTCATTTTGATCATAGCCCATCATAATCGTCGGACTGTTCACCTGCAATCGTCCAACCTGATCTTCTGGCAGCACATGATGATGTTCGTCTACAATCCGAATCCATACAGACGGAATCGGTGCGCCGACTTCTGTAAACGTCATTTTGTGAGGATGATCTTGTGCTACGTATTGAATTTCACTTGTTAAAGAAGTCTGATCAATCGTCAGCTGTCCATCTTGATCACCATGCCTCATAAATTTCTTAGATTGGACAATGGCTGAGGATGTTTCAGACATGCCGTACGCTGGCACCATCGCATGACGGCTTAATCCGTGCTGACTCATCATATGCATGAAGCGCTGCGTCACTTTTGGCACAACCGCTTCGGCTGCATTCATGATATACGTCAGTGTGGAGAGATCCCAGCTCCCTTTGCGAATGTCGTCCTCATATTCATTCATCATCGCAAAAGCAAAATTCGGTGCCCATGTCCTTGTGACGCCGTATGTTTCTACCCAATCTAGCCACACCATCGGCCGCTCGATAAATTGATCGATGGATGGACTAATCTGCTGGCAGCCAAAGTAGACATCATGTACATGAAACATGACAATGCCTCCTACATGATCAAGCGGCATCCAGTTAAGCGACACATCCTCATGCGTAAAGCCATTTGTCTGCTCAAAGGAGATGATTCTAGATAAAATACTTTGATGGTTGTGTCGGATACACTTTGGCACACCCGTACTTCCCGAAGAGAGCAGCTGAAGCACAGGCTCATCCGGCTCTGGCTCATAATGCTGTTCATCCGGTTCGCACGAGAGCAATGTTTCGATAGTTAAAATGGGTATGTTTTCTGCCTCAAATGCCTCACGCAGCCCAGCAATGTCCTCAGCACTTGCTTCATTCGTCAAAATGAACGGTTCATTTTGCAGCTGAAACACGCCTTTCAGCTTGTTCACAGCTTGATTCGTTTCATCATAAACAGGCGGTACAGAGACCGGAGTCGGAATGATGCCACCGAGAATACAGCCCCAAAACGCAGTGATGAAATCTTGATGATCTTTCAATTGGAGTAACACTTGATCGCCGTTTGTCAGCCCTGCTTTCCTTAAACCAGACAGAACCCGTTCTGCGTTTGTGAGTAACTCAGGATAGGTTTGGGTCAACGTACGCCCGCCTTCTTTAATATAGGTCACCCCGCGGTCCGGTGACATAAAGGCTGATCGAATTAGCACCTCTGTCAGTGTGACAGGTGTGCCTTGTTTTTTGATGACATCCCCGCCATACACAAGTGCAGGCGGCTTTTCATGAGTGGATGCTGGCTTTGTTTCGCCCGCATCATCCTTTAAGATCGATACATTCTCTTGCGCCCGCTGCCGATTAGGAAACAGATCATCTAGGTGATAAGGCGTTTGTTTTTCTGTCTGACTTTCTACGAGAGCAGCCGCTTCCTCTACTCCATCTATAGCTTTCGTACGATCTTCTATCTTTCTCAAACTCTCTTCATCGATGATGTCAATCGAAAGCAACGCTTCTGTATCGACCGCTCCACTTTCTGTCCTTGGCAAGGAAGGTAATAAGATGAGAGCGGCGGGCACTTCATCAGGATGAAGTACGCCTGTCATCAAATCCTCTCTTGTCAGCGAAGGGTCCTTCGCCTGTGCAAATAGCACAAGCGAGAGGCTGCCTTCTTCATTTTTCTTCGGGATGAATGCACATTCCTTCAGCGGAAAATGCAGCATCATGACCTGTTCCAATGCTTTAAGATCAATTCGTTTTCCGTTGATTCTGACGATATGATTTGCTACAAGTCCTTTTCTTCTATTCATTAACATCGTTCTTCTCCCCCTACACCCAATCCAAAATCTGAATCTTGTTTTTTTCAGTCCAAACGCCGACATCCCCTGTCGGATAGAGGTATTCGCCTGTTTGATGTTTGAATGGATGTTGAATTTTATGCGTCTCCATCCAATCGGCAAGCTCTCCGCAAAGTGCCTTGATATCCTCTGCACAGATATAAATATCTCCTGGGAACCCTACCGGCATGAGCTGATGCTCCTCGCTCAGGACATAGATTTCTGTCTCACACGAAGGATCATGCACACCTGAGTAGACTTCTTCTTGATCTGGATACAGCACGCTGACTTGTGCGTTTTTCGCCCAATCGGTGATCATCCGCCCTTTTTCTTCATTTGTCACGATCGTGAAGGAAGAGAGTGGTGTCTCCACTTGTTCTGTCATGGCTTCAAGTGTGTGAACCAGCTGTTGCATCAGCGATTGTATTTGTTTTTCTTTATATTGATTGAAGCGGTATGTGACCCGAAGCTCCAGCGTATCTCCGGGGACAGCCACAAGGGTCAAGTCATAGTTTGTTTCTTCATGACTGGCTATGTCTAAGATCCGTACACCATAAGGCTCCACTGATTCAATCGGGTAGTTTTCAAACACAACAATGCTATGAAACAATGATTCTCCATTCGGAATTTGGGTCATCTGCTGAATATCTGGGAGTACGGTATACTCGAATTCTCGCATGTGAAAAACTGTTTCCTGCGTTTGTGCCAGAAGCTCGGCAATGGTCCTATCTGATGTAATCGGCAAACGAAGCGGCAAAGTGTTAATAAAGAGACCTGTCATGCTTTCAACCTCTTTTAAGTCCGCCGGCCGGCCAGATACTGTGACACCGAACACGACATCCTCTGAGCCTGAATGAAGGTGCAAGAGCAGACCCCATGCCGCCTGAATCAGTGTGCTCATCGTGACCTTCTGTGCCCCTGTCATTTTCTCCAGCTTTTGCTGCATTTCAGGCGTCAGTTTGATACTAATCTGATCAATACCTGCTCCTTCATCCGAAGCTTGCTCTCCGTCTCCTGGTAGTGGTGTGGCTTCCTCTACTCCTGACATGTAATGTTTCCAGAACTCTTGCGCCTTCTCTTGATCTTGCTTTTGCAGCCAATCAATAAAATCTTTATATGGACGCACAGCAGGAAGATTGATCTCTCGTTCATCCACAAGCGAGCGATATATTGAAAGGGACTCCTCAATCAAGCCAAACAGGCTCCAGCCATCAATTAAAATATGATGAAAGCTAAAAACAAACGTACATGTTTTCTCATCACGGTGGAATAAAGCGATACGAATGAGCGGTTCAGCCGCCTTTTCTAATTCGAAATCCTTTGAACGATCGGTTTGTAAATACTGCTCGATGGTTTTCTTCTGATCCATTTCACTCAGGTGGCGCACATCGTGCTGAGTGAGGTGAAGGCTTCCTTTTGATTGAATCAATTGGACAGGCTCCTTTAGCCCCTCCCAAGCAAATCTTGTCCGTAAAATCGAATGACGTTCCACAAGCAGATTCCATGCTTTTTCATAGGCTTCGCCGTCCGTTAAGCCTTGGAGTGTCATATGCACCTGACCAAAATACGCCTGTGATGCTTGATCTAACAGGGCATGAAACAGCATCCCTTGCTGCATCGGAGATAGTGGATACACATCTACCACATGGTCTGGAAGCTCATCTATTTGCTTTTGCGTCAGCTGGACCATTGGAAAATCAGATGGCGTAAAGTCGCCTTTTGCCTCTACACAATGCGTCAGAATGTCCTCCATTTTTTCTTTAAATCGTTCAGGTAACTGACACACTTCTTCCTCCCGAAGTAGTTCACGATTGATCATAAAATTCATCTGAAGCTGACCACCGATAACGTATCCATACACATCGATCAAATGCTGTCTTTCTGCTTTTGGATCATGTACATGTCCATTTCTCTCATCAGCTATATACAGATTTGCCTCTCCATCTATTTGATCTAGCTGTCCAAGGTAATTAAAGCTCACCTGAGGCGCTACCGTTTTAAGTAAACGTGATGCGGTCATGTATTGAAGTAAGCCATAGCCGATCCCCTTTTGAGGCACAGCTCTTAAGGTTTCTTTGACACCTTTAATTTGTCTCTCAACATCGGTTTGAATAAAAGGAATAAAAATAGGATAAGAGCTTGTAAACCAGCCGACTGTCCGTGACAAATCCATCTGTTCAAATAAATCCTCGCGTCCGTGCCCTTCTAACGTGATCAGTAGTGGCTTTCCAATCGCTTGCGCAAGTCCTGATAAGAGTAAATCGTTTACCTCTGTTCGGTACGCTTGTGATGCATGCCTTAGTAAAATGTCTGTTTGGTCCTTCGTCAATTGAACAGTCAGGATCTCTGCATGTTCTTCTATATTGAAAAGCGCAGGCGTTTGAAAAGGAGAACCTTCTTCCTCTTGATCGATGATCTTTTCCCAAAACGGAACCTGCTCTTGTAATTGATCGGTTTGTGCATATTGATCAAGTGCCTCTGCCCACTGCTGATAGGAAGCGGTTTTCTTTGCCAGCGTGATCTCCTGCCCTGCCGCAACCTGCTTCAATCCGTTTAAGATATCTTCTTGTATGATGCGCCACGATATTCCATCCATCACAAGATGGTGGGCTGCGATGAAGAGTTCAGACGTGCAATCACTTGTCTGAAAAAGAATGGCTTTGATCACTTCTCCCCGCTCTAATGACAATGTTCCTTGACAAGCGCTTGTCTCTATACGGATTTTCTCTAGTACTTCCTCGTGAGAAACATCCGTCAAATCAAAGAAAGTGATACAAGGGATAATGCCAGGCGCGCGAATGGTTTGAATCCATGTGCCGTCTACATCTTTTGTATAAATGGCTCTCAGCATATCGTGATGATCGACAAGCTTTGAAAGAACTTGCGTTAACTGTTCGGGTTGTATAGATTGCTTGAATTCAATATGCGCTGATAGATTCCAATAATCTTGATTTGTCATCGATTGCTCAAAGAACCAAGATTGGATTGGAAGCAGACGTACATCTCCCGTAACAGGTGATTGATCATAAGACACAGATACATCTGCTTTTTTCATAGCGTGTGCCAGCTGTGAAATGGTCTGTTTTTCAAATACATCTCTCGGCTGTATGATATAGCCTTCCTGTGCTAGGCGCGCCACCATTTGTATGACAATAATAGAATCTCCACCAAGCTCAAAGTAGTTATCATGAACACCGATTGAAGGAGTGCCAAGAAGCTGAGTCCACACTTTTTTCAGCACTCTTTCTTCCTTACTGAGCGCTTGATCTGTCGGTTTGTCTGCTTCTTCCTGTCTCCACACTGGCGGCGGGAGACGCTTTTGATCTACCTTACCGTTTGGCGTGAGCGGCAGTTCCTCGAGCTCTATGAATAGGCTCGGTACCATGTAATCTGGCAATCTATCCTTTAATTTTCGGCGAAGGTCTTGCTGGGTCCAGGTACCTTTTTGAACAAAGTAACCGATGAGCCGCTTATGACCACTCTCGTGCTGATGCGGAATGACCGCACATTCTATGATGTCTTCAACACTCAGCATAGTGGCTTCAATTTCGCCGCATTCGACGCGATGTCCGCGTATTTTCACTTGATGATCGATTCTTCCAAGGCAGTCGATGATGCCATTTGGGAGCCAGCGGCCCATATCACCTGTTTTATATAAACGCGCTCCTTTATGGAAAGGATGCGGGATAAATGATTGCGATGTTTTTTCTTCATCTCCAAGATAACCTAGTGCGAGCCCTGTTCCGCCAACATAAATCTCTCCAATGACACCTTGCGGAACTGGCTGCAGCTGGTCGTCTAATACATAGGCTTGTGAATAAGCAATTGGCCGACCGATAGGAACGGTCGTCTGCTCTTCGTCTAATGAACGAATATGATGCACACAAGAGAACGTCGTATTTTCAGTTGGTCCATAGCCATTTAAAAGCCCTTCAGGTAAATAGGGCAGTGCCTTACGAATATGAGCAGCTGAGAGCGCATCACCACCGACCAATAATGCATCGAATCCAGATAAAGCTTCTGGATGTTCTTCTGTCAATCGGTTGAACAGCGGTACTGTCAGAAATCCTGTAGTGATCTTGTATGATGTCAGCGTGTCAGCCAGTGTATCCATTGATAAAACCGTATGTCGATGGGTGAGAATCAGCCTTCCCCCGTTTAATAGAGCTCCCCATATTTCATACGTAAAGGCATCAAAGGAGAAGCTGGCCATTTGTAAAATGCGTGTATGTTCATCAAGGGTGACATAATCTGTTTCACACACAAGCCGGATGACTGCTTGATGCGGAATTAAAACCCCTTTTGGCTGCCCAGTTGATCCTGAAGTGTAATTGATATAAGCGAGTCCATCAGGTTTTAGGGCAGGAAGTATGAGTTCTGCTTCTGATAAAAATTCTTCATATCCATCATCAAGACAAATGAGTTCGGTTTGACTGATGGATACCTTTTTCAGCCATTCATTTTTTGTCAGTAACAGCTGAATCCCTGTATCCCTCAGCATATAATCAATGCGTGCATCTGGATATTCGGGATCAATCGGCACGTAGGCGCCTCCTGCTTTCACAATCGCTAGCACCCCAAGGATCATTTCAGGCGACCTGTCGATGAGCAGCCCTACTGGTTCATGTGGCGTCACACCTCGCTGCTGCAGAGAAGCCGCAAGCCGGTCGACTTTCTCTTGTAACACGCGATACGTCCACTGCTCTCCCCCGAATTCGAGAGCGATGGCTTCAGGTGACTTTCTCACCTGCGCTTCAAACCGTTCCGTGATGAGGAGCGAACCTGCAGGCTGATCTGTTTTGCCGCTCCATTCATAGAGCAGTTGATGCTTCTCTTTTTCTGGCAGGTAATTCATTTGTCTAATCGACTGTGCTGGATGTTCACAAATACGCTCAAGTAACTGCTCGTAATACCGAAGGAACCGGTCCATCGTATCGTCAGAAAATAAGTCCACATCATACTCCAGTTTTAATTGAAGACCCTCCGCTCCTTCAAAAACAAACAGAGATAGATCGAATTTGGCGGTATCGTTATCTTCAATGGCTAAAACAGATGTCGCTTCCCCCATCGAAGAAGCCTCAAGCGGCAGATTTTGCAAAACAAACATGACCTGAAACAGCGGCTGCTTGCCAGCCTCACGTACAATATCCAGCTCATCTAAGACCATTTCAAACGGCACATCCTGATGCGCATAGGCGCCCATAGTTGTGTCTTTCACCCGTTCTAATAATTCAGTGAAAGCAGGGTTCCCGCTATGATCAATCCGAAGTGCCAGTGTATTAACGAAAAATCCGATGAGATGCTCCATCTCCGTCCGATTTCTCCCAGCAATGACTGATCCAATCACAAACTCATCCTGTGAAGACAAACGGTGCAGCAATGTAGAAAAGGCGGTCAGTAGCGTCATATAAAGGGTACTGTCGGTTTTTTTAGAAATCTCAACAAGCTGATCTGATAGCGACTTCGATAGGTCGTATTTTTTCGTTTTTCCCTTGTAGGATTGAACGGCTGGCCGCGGGTAGTCATACGGCAAAACCAAATCTTCTACAGGGACTGCAAATTGGTCTTTCCAATAGGAAAGCTGCTTCTCCAGCGTCTCTCCAGTCAAATACTCCTTCTGCCATAGGGCGTAATCCGCATATTGAATCGGCAGTGGTAAAAGATCAGGTTCTCGCCGGTCGATCATCGCTGTATACCATTCAGACAGCTCTCTTGCGGCAATTCCAACCGACCAGCCATCTGACACAATGTGGTGAATGGACATCAGCAGCAAGTGATCTCTTTCCGACAATCGAATCAGTTTCGCGCGAAAGAGCGGATCATGCTCTAAGCGGAAAGGTGTATTTGCCTCTCTTTTTGCCCATTCAGCCGCTTTTTGTTCTTTTTCTTCCTGAGATGTCAAATCTGATAGATCCACCACTTCAAGCTCTGGAAGGGTCATATGCTCATGGATGATCTGAACTGGTTCATCGCCGCTCATTGTAAAGGACGTTCTAAGCGACTCATGCCTTTGCACCATTTGCTGAAGACTGCGCTGAAGCACCTTCACATCTAAAATTCCATTCATCCGAAAGGAAATGGTATTATTGTAAAACGGCAGATCAGGCTGTAATTGATAGAGAAACCACTGTCTTTGCTGGGCATAGGACATCGGAATCTCCTGACCCTTTGCTATTTTTCGCATTTGTACCGCTTCATCCACTTTTGCATGCGAATCAATCCATGACGCTAGTTCCCCCAGTCTCGTATGCTCAAAAAGAACAGCGAGCGGCACATCAAATCCCATTCTTTGTCTCACCGCAGACAGCATTTGCGTTGCCTTGAGCGAATGACCCCCGAGTAAAAAGAAATGATCACCGCAGCTGATATTTGAGACATCAAGCAGTTCGGACCAAATGCTTGCCAAAAGTTTCTCCGTCTCCGTTTGAGGCGCTCTGTCCTCGGCATCCTGTCCACTTTCCTCAATGAGTGCTTTGAAATACGCTTCATCAGGCATGCCATCCTCTGATTCTTTCCAGTATTCCTCAGGAAATAGATGGACGGAATATTCACCAGATAGATGAGACTGCAAAGACGTATAAATGGACTGATACAGCCGTTCTTCAATGGCTTTTGTTTTGTCGGTTTTGAAAAAGACATACACCTCTTTCTCTGTTCGACCCTCCGCATGAATCATCTCTTGAACGTCCTGCTTCGACCGATCTAATCCCATATAAATGAGAGGTGCATCTGTCATTAAACATGCCAGCATCGTCTGCAAGCCCGCCCGCTTCGGAATCGGAAGATAGCCTCTTTCTTTTAAGATGCCTTTGATCATCGAACCCTCGCTCATGCCAGTTTCATCCCACATGCTAAAGCTAAAGCAGTACGGCTTCACGGTAGATGTCAGCTTCTGATAATGAGCAAATTGTTCAACGAACTCATTGGCAGCGCAATAAGCGCCTACAGTCATCCCGCCCTTTAACGTTCGTGCTGATGAGCTAGAAAGAAATAAGACGTTCTGCCGTTTAGAAGCCGCTTCATGAAGGGCAATCGTGCCATATACCTTTGCTTCGTACATCGCATGTAAAGACACAGACGTCATGTCCGCAAGTAGTTCTTCTTGAATAATGCCAGCAAAATGAATCACGCCATGCAGCCTTTTTCCATAAGCCACCTCTCGTCTTGAGATAAGGGCTTCAAGGGCTTTTGCATCCGTCAAGTTCACTTCTTCATAATGAACAGTGCCGCCGCGTTTTTCCGCTTGTTTCTCAAGTGAGATCAATACGTCTTGCTGCTCCGCAGATAAAGCCTTTCGTGCCTTTCTTCCAAGCAGAACAAGATGCGCTTGATAGGATGTCAGAAGATGTTCACTTAGCATCCGTCCTATTCCGCCAAGCCCGCCTGTCATCACGTAAAGACCGGATGATTCAAATGGCGGCGTCTTCCTCTTTTGCTCTCTTTCCAGATGAAGCGGCGTTATAAGAGGAATATAACGAACACCTTCCCGGTAAGCAGCAACTTGATAGCTTGTGTCCTGAGTAAGCTCTGTCATAATCGCTGATGCATGGGAATGGTCAACAGATTCTGTTAGAGAAAAATCAAGACACCGCACCTTGATAAACGGCCATTCATGCTGTACAGCTGTCATCAATCCCGCTGTCGTGGCTTTTTCCACATGATGTGTTTGATCTTCTGGCAAATTCATTGCATGAGCGGAGACAAAGGTAATCTCTACAGGTTTCTCATAAGCGGCCATCGCTTTTGTTGTATATAATGCACTCATGCTACCTATTTTCTGTGCTTCTTTCGCCAATGCCGCTTGAAGTGTGTCTTCCTTGTTTGTGTAGCTCCAAAGGTGAATGATTTGTTTCACCGAAACGCCATACGAACGGAGCGTCTCAAAGAGTTGTTCGTAGTCTGACGGCCGATTCGGGTGGATGATGAAGTGAGTATGTGTGAGTTGTGTGAATGCTTGACCCGGTTCAACCGTAATATAGGTTTGTTCATTGTTTGTGAGGGATTTCAATTGATCTGCCAGCCCTAATGCATCTGCAAAGATCACCATATCCCCTGCTGTTTGCTTTTCAGCTTCATGAAGCGGAGCAGGTGTCCACTTCTTTTGATAACTCCAATCAGGCAAAGTGTGTTCATTTTCAAGTCTGATATCCAGTTCCTTGATGATTTCGTCGAATTCACCTTCCTGCCACCTTGTCTTGAGCTGTGCCCTTTCTATTTTTCCAGAGCTTGTTTTCGGAAAGGCATGCTTCTGGACAGGAATAACCCTCGATGCATAAAGACCCATTTTTGTCGCAATATGGGTTTTCATATGCTGGCTAGCCCTCATGATATAAGCAGGCTCATACAGCTTCGGTGTAAAAAAAAGAATCAGCTCATCGGATGCAGATGCCTCCATTCGCACGGAGCACGCTGCCACAAAGCTTGTTTCTACGCCGGGTACTTCCTCTGCCATGGCTTCAATTTCATAGTTGTGATAATTTTTCCCGTTGATGATGATCATGTCTTTTTCTCTACCGGTTAATGTCAGCCTTCCTTCATGCAGAAAACCTAAATCACCCGTGTGGAACCAGCCCTCTGCTTGAAAAACCTCTTGATTCGCTTCGTCATTCTTGTAATAGCCCTTCATTGTCGTTGGCCCTTTGATTTGCACGCTGCCAATATGATCCTCAGGAAGAAGCTCATGCTCATGGTTGACGATACGAATCGTGATACCTGGAATCGGTTTCCCCAGCTCTGTAAAGCTGACGGTTCCAGTTTCGCGTGCCTCCGCTGGTCTTAACTGCTCTGTCAGTGACGTTTCCTCAAAGGTCAGAACCCCGCTGTTTTCATTTCCCCGCTCAATCGCAAAAGAGAAAACAACGGCTGATGAGATTTCTGACATGCCGAATGCCGGTCTGATGACGTCTCCTTTTAAACCGTGCGGAGCAAGCAAGTGTAAAAACCGGTGGATTGTCTTCGGTACGACTGCTTCTGCTCCATTGATCATACAAGTCATAGCAGAAAGATCCCAAGACCCTGAAGAAATGTCTTTCTCATAATCATTGATCATCGCAAATGCGAAGTTAGGTGCCCATGTTTTTGTTGCACGATAGCGATCCATCCAGTCAAGCCAGCGCAGCGGCTGAGCGATGAAGTCATCTGTTCTTGCCCGAATTTGCTCACAGCCTGTATACACATTGACAAGATGGAACATGACAATGCCGCCAATATGATCTAATGGCATCCAGTCTAATGAGACGTCATCTTGTGTAAACCCATTGGCTGCCACTGTTCCTTTGACATTCGCTAACACACTTCTATGAGAATGCTCTACGCATTTGGGCATCCCCGTACTTCCAGACGTTAAGATAAAAAAGACAGAATCATCGGGCATGACTGGATGTGCTTCTAGATCTCTTTCTAAAGTAAGCATTGGTTCAACGGCTGCAACACGTAATTGATCTGTATGCCACAGTAAAGCTAATCCTTGCACCTCATCAATCAGCGAGTCATCCGTGAGAATGAGCGGATGCTCCAGCAGGTTCCAAGCGTGATGAAGCTTCTTCACTGAGGCATTCATTTCCCGATAGGTCGGGGCTGCCGATACAAGAGTTGGGACAAATCCGCCTAATACACATGCCCAAAAAGCCGTGACCATCGCATGATTCGATGAAAATTGAAAGAACACAGGATCTCCTGGCTCAAGGCCTAGTGACCTTAAACCCGTCAGAACTCGTTCGGCATCCTCCTTTAACTGCGCATAGGATTGCGTGAGTTCATTTTCACTATTGATGATATAAGTCAGCCCATTTGTTGTTTTGGCTGCCTCAGTTAGAGCGTCCTGCAAGGTTTGAGCTCCTACACGAACATCTATATCCCCTCCATAGGAAATGGCTGGGGGCATATCTGCTAATGCAGGTGAAGCCATTTGCATCTGTTGCGATTCAACTGCGGCCTCCTGCTCCAAGTGATGGTCTAGAAATAAATGAGAGAGGTGATATGGCCGAGGTCGAATGGTTTTTTCACGAGAAAAAACAGCGAAGCGTTCGATTTCGTTGGTTTGTAAAATGGTTTTCTGTACATTTTGTAAAATCGTATCCATTGATTCATGTACATTCGATTGATTAATGGTTGATGGTTTCATATGAGTTCCTTCCCTTTTTTGGCAGGCAGGGCTACCAGTGTGCACCCTGCCTCATCTAAAGTTTACAAGACTGTTTCTCTATTTTTATGATGAACGATTTCTTTAATGAGCTGTGCATTTCGGGCGGTACATTCTTTGTTTTTGAACATGTCCGCGTGCTGACCATAGCCTTGATATTGTCGATAAGCGCCAGTCGTCGCAGCTTCCCACTTAGCCATCCATTCTGGTATCGCAATGTTTTCTTCGGATTGGATGAAATCAATGTCTGCTTGTATCTCTCCTTGATTCACCCCCTTAACAAAAGTTTCATAGTAAGCCCTCGTTTTTTGAGCAAGCTCGTCTTGAATGAGCTCCGCTTGGGCCAGTTCACTTTGCTTCGACTGATGGACGATCGCGGCGATATCGTCATCAATGGATCGTCCTTCTAAATCACTTTCTCCTATTTTCATATAGGAATCGATCATGATGACCTTTTCGACGGTCCGCCCTGCTTGTTCGAGTGATTGAACAAGCTCAAAGGCTAGGTAGCACCCGCCAGAGTAACCCATCAAAGTCAGCGGCCCTTCAGGCTGAAGGTGCTGGATATGCTGAACGTATTGCGTGATTCGGTGATCAGCTTCAATAAAGTCAAAGGCGATCAAACGAACACCATCGAGTGTTTTTGCGGCTTCCTGATAGATAAAGCCATAGCCTGGTAATGGCGGTAGAGCAAAGACTGTTGGCGTTTGAGATTCATTGAATACAAGATAGCCGGCGGCTTCCTGATCCTGCTGTTGAATATAACGGCTGATTGCTTCAATGGTAGGCGTCTCAAACAGCAAGTGAATAGGCACTTGAACATCGAATTCCTTTGACACCTTGGATAAAAGCGACATCGCTTTCAATGAATGCCCGCCAAGCTCAAAGAAATGGTCATCTGTGCTAATATCTTCTCGTTCAAGTACTTCCCGCCACATCACAAGCAGCTTTTGTTCTACTTCATTTACCGGAAGCTTCACATGACGGTTTCCTTGAGGCGCCTCTGGCTTTGGTAGCTGACGTTTATCAATCTTTCCATTTGGCGTAAGTGGCATTTTCTCAAGTCTGATCAGTTCATGAGGCTGCATGTAAGCCGGAAGTTTTTCCTTTAGCCCTGACTTGATCACATCGAGTTTATCCTCCCACTCCTCCTCACACGTCATATAGGCGAGCAGCCTTGTATGCTGCGTGTTATGCTGATCAGCTATAAGAGCCGCTTGTTTGACACCTGGATGCATGAGAAGGTGGGCTTCAATTTCTGTCAGTTCAATGCGGTGACCACGAATTTTCACCTGATCATCGACTCTACCTGCATACTCAATCAAACCGTCCGCTCGAAAATAAGCCAAGTCTCCTGTACGATACAGCCTTTCTCCCGCAGCGAATGGATGCGTAATAAAAGCTTGTTTTGTCAGATCAGGACGATTCAAATACCCCTTCGCAAGTCCTTTGCCGCTCAGACAAAGCTCTCCAACCATTCCAATCGGCTGAAGCTGCCCGTGCCGACTCAGTATATAAGCACCCGTTTGGTTGAGCGGTTTTCCGATTGGAATCGAATGCGTCTCTACCGGCAGAGCCTCATCGACTGGATAATAGGTGGCGAATACTGTTGATTCGGTTGGGCCGTAGACATTGATGAGTCTGCCTTTCCCCATAACAGCAAAGGCTTTCCTCACATGCTGTACCGATGCTCGCTCTCCTCCGAACAGCACTTTGCGCACACTGCGCATCCAGTCGGTGTCTTCATCAACGAGAAGATTAAATAATGCTGTCGGAACAAACATGACAGAAATGTTTTCCCTTTTAATCAATCCCGTCAGCTCGCCCATGTTTAAAATGGTCTCTTTTTTCGGCAAGACAAGCTTCGCTCCGTTTAAAAGGGCGCCATACACATCAAATGTAAAACCATCAAATACGCTGTTGGATAGGGACAGCAATGTATCTGTTTCTGAAATGGTTAAGTAGTTCGTATTTTTGACCACCCGGGCAATATTCGAATGGGTCGTCATGATGCCTTTTGGCTGACCTGTTGTACCGGACGTATACATGATGTAAGCCGTATCGTGTAAGCCTGCTTCAAGCGGCAGGTTCTCTGCGCTCATCAGTGAAATTTCTTGATCATCTGCAAACAGATACGTACCATCAAACGCAAGTGCTTTCACCTGACTGATAAAAGATGAGTGAGTCAGAAGATGCGTTGCCCCGCTGTCTTTAAGCATGTATTGAATGCGTCTTTCTGGATAATCGGGATCAATTGGCACATAGATTGCACCTGCTTTTAAGACAGCCATTAGACTGACAATCAGTTCAGACGTGCGGTCGGCTAAAATGGCGATAACCGTTTGATGCGTGACCCCATTTTTTTGCATATGTCTTGCCAATCGGTTGGCTTGTTCATTCAGCTCCGCATATGTCATCGTGTGCTCACCTGCTGATAATGCGACCGCATTCGGCTGTTTGCGGACATTATGCTCAAACCATTTCGACAAATATAGCTGGTCATGCTCAAGTTCAGGCGCATTCCATTCCTCAAGAATGAGCTGCTTTTCCTGTTTCGTGACGAGCGTGAGGGTATGAATCGATTGATCAGGATGCTTGATCGCCTCACTTATCAATAGACTCAGCTGTTCCTTTAACCGTTGAACAAATTGAGGATCAAATGCTTTTTTGTTAAAGGCAAGCTTTAATTGCAATTGTTCTCCTGGTGATGCCAGCAAATTGAGATCATAGTTCGATTTTTCATACACATTCATGTTTTCCACAGTAAACCCTAATCGCGTCTCTTGCTCGTCCTTCTTTGCAGTCGGGACGTTTTCAAACACGACGATATGATCAATGAGTGGCTGATGACCTGTCTTTGCCTGAATATCATAAATCGGAATATATTGATGCGGCTCGGCCGCAAGTGACTGCTGCTGCGTTTCTGACAGAAGAGTACGGAATGTCATGTCATCTGTCAGCTGAATTCTTCTTGGGATGACATTGATGAACAAGCCAACCATTTTGTCAACGCCAGCCAAATCTGCCGGACGCCCCGACACAACCGTGCCAAACAGCACATCATTTGAACGTTGATATCTGCTCAATAAAATTGACCAGACTGATTGAAGGACACTGCTTAACGTCGCATTTTGCTGGAATGCTAACTCTGATAAAGCAGCTGTTTCTTCCTTACTCATCGACCATTCCATTTCGCCTAATTCATGTTCATTCGTTTGTTTTCTCTGTTCTTTAAAGGTGGATTGTCCGTCAAACCCGGCTAATGATTGCTGCCAGTATTGAAGTGATGCTTGTTTATCTTGTTTTTCAAGCCATTGAATATATTCTTTGTACGGCTTAACCGGTTCCAGCTTGTAAGGGATGTCATGCAAAAGGGCATGATACATCGCAAATAACTCCTGCACCACAAGCCCAAAGCACCAGCCATCAAGAAGAATATGGTGATAGCTCCATATCCAGCGATAGCTTGTAGGGCCCGTTTGGAAAACAATTGCCCGCATGAGCGCATCCTTTGAAAGGTCAAATCCTCTCCGCTGATCTTGTTGTTTAAATGTCTCAATACGTACAAACTGTTCGTCTTCAGAAAGATCCTGCATGTCCACCACATCAAGCGTAAAAGGACGTTTCTTCAGTACCACTTGGACAGGGCGCTTCACTTTTTCGTGGAGAAATACGGTACGAAAAATATCGTACCGCTCCACGATGACATTCATGCTTTTCTCAAGTAAGTCATGACGCAGTGTGCCCTTTACATTCATGTCCATTTGCTCTACATAAAAGCCCTTTTCTTGGTGATGGAGGGTATGAAACAGCATGCCTTCTTGCATCGGTGACAGATAATACATATCTTGAACTTGATCCCTTTTAAATGAACTCATCTATTTCATCCTCCCTTCCCGTTTTTATGACTGATCTCATGTTGTTAGGTCAATTTCTCCTCAAGCATGTCAAATATATCGTCCATTTCATCCATTTCAAGGTCACCAGCAGAAAAATCACTTGGCGTAAATTCTCGCTCGTGCTGCGCTAAACAATGCGTTATGATAGATTGGATTTTTTCCTTTAGCAATGCCATGAATTTCTGTATCGTCTCTTCTTCATATTCATCTGAACAATATGAACAAGACAACTTGAATCGATTGTGTTGAACAAGGCCACTGAGGTTCAGCTTATAGACAGCTTCTGAATCAGGGCTTGCTTGTCGTCCCATATCATAGGCGGATGGTCCAAAGAGTTCTGTCGTCACTTCCTGATCAATCTGCCCAAGATAGTTCAAGCTGATTTCAGGTTGTACGTGCTGTCCTGACGACTCAGTAGCTGTGAGGTATTTTAAAATCCCGTAGCCGATCCCTTTATTCGGGACACGCCGTAGCATTTCTTTCGTGTCTTTAATCGCCTCTGCTATGCTCTGATCCGGCTTTGCTTTCAGTACGACTGGATACATACTCGTAAACCAACCAACCGTGCGGGAGACATCCAGTCCTGATAAAATATCCTCTCTTCCATGACCTTCAAGCTGCACATGTACATGGGACTCACCTGTCCACTCCTGAACGGCAAGACCGAGCGCACATAGAAGAATATCGTTCATTTCCGTTGTGTACGGTAGATGAATATCTGTTAAGAGGTGCTCGGTTTCAGACTCTGAAAGCTGCATCTGTACTGCTTTTGTTTGCGCAACTTTTCTTTTCGTTACTTCATGATCAACAGGCAAAGTGGTCATTGGCATCCTGTCAATCTCATTCCAGTATTCACTTTGGCTTTTTAATGGCTTGGACTGTGCGTATCGTTCAATCGCCTCTGCCCATTCTTTAAAAGAGTGGGTTTTGGGCGGCAGGACGAGCGTTTGTCCTTGAGCTGCCTGCTGATAAAGAGACATAAAGTCCTCTAGTAAAATTCGGCATGAGACACCATCAATCACAAGATGGTGTGTCACGATGAGTAAGTGATCGCCATCTTTTGCACGGAAACAGATCACTTTCATGAGCGGACCTGTTTCGAGATTCAACTGACGCTGATACTCGTTAGCATAGGTGGAAATGGCTTTTTTCACGTCGTGCTCTTTAGAGACATCATGAGAAATCATCGCAATCGGCTCTGTAAGTTCCCGCTGATTGTATTGCAGGATGCTGTCATTTTCTTGCCTGTACACCATACGCAGTGCATCATGATGTGAAAGTAACTTCTGCATTACTTGTTCTGTCATGGAAAGGTCAAACCCATTTGGCGCATGGAGCATCATCGAAAGATTCCAATGATGCTGGTCAGTGAATGTTCGTTCAAAAAACCAGCGTTGAATTGGAGTCAACATCACTTCCCCTTCAATGGATGATTGGTCAGCCGTTAGTTGATCCGCTTCTTCGATATATGGGCGCAGTTCGGCAATGGTTGGATATTGGAACAATAGCTTCATATCAAGCTTCCAGCCCGCTTGTGTGAGTCTGCTTGCCATTTGAATGCCTTTAATCGAGTCTCCACCAAGGAAGAAGAAGTGATCGTGTATGCCGACTTCGCTGACGCCAAGCACGTCTTCCCAAATGTCACATAGAAGCGTTTCAACTTCGTCTCTTGGTGCTTCGTATGCTGTTTGGCCCGCTTCCATATCTGGTGCTGGCAATGCTTTTAGATCGACTTTGCCATTTGCCGTCATCGGCAGGTAGTCTAGCTTGATGATCCATGAAGGGATCATATAGTCTGGCAACGTGCGTTTTAAGCTTTCTTTTAAGTCTTCTGTTTCATTGTCCGTGATGACATACGCGGCAAGGGTGTCTTGATCGCTGGCATCTTTGATCGTTGTCACGACTGCTTCTTTGACATCCGAAAGTGCAAGAAGCTGCGCTTCAATTTCTGACAGCTCAATCCGGAAGCCGCGGATGTTGACTTGATGGTCTTTTCTGCCGAGATAGATCAGCTCGCCATCCTCTGTCCATTTCACCAAATCACCTGTCAGGTACATGCGCTCCCCTGGATAAAATGGATCTGGGACAAAGCGTATTTCTGTTTCTTCTGGTAGATTCCAGTACCCTCTTGCTAGTCCTTTTCCTGCGATTACGAGCTCACCCGGTACGCCTGGCGGCGAAAGGTCATATAACGAACCCATAATGTAAAAACGGGTATTGGCAATCGCTTTTCCAATCGGAAGCGTGCCTTGATCTGGGTTGATGATCCCGCTGGTCGCCACGACTGTGTTTTCGGTTGGACCGTAGTTATTCACGAGTTGATAAGGAACAGGCTTTACCTGTTTCAACTTGTCTCCCCCCGTTAGTAAGTAACGGAGTGAATGATTGTCCATTGACATAAACTGCTCGCATAGCTGTGTTGGCAGGAACGCAATGGTGATATTTTCGTCATTGAAATACGTATTGAGCTTGATCATATCGAGACGAATCGCTTCATCAATGATGTGCAGCTCTGCGCCGGCGATCCATGTCGGGAACATTTCCCAAATGGAGGCATCAAAGCCAAAGCCGGCATATTTAGCGGTTCGATCCGCATTGGTCACTTGGAAGGCATCATTGTGCCAGAACGCCAGATTCACAAGGGACTGGTGCTCAACCATGACACCCTTCGGCTGTCCTGTTGTTCCAGACGTGTAAATCATATAAGCAAGATCAGTTGGTTTGACATGAACCTGAATGTTTTGCGCTTCGCCTTCTACCGCATCTTCTATGAACAGAACGTGCCCTGTGAATGAAGCTGGTGCAGTGAGTCCTTTTTGCATAAGAAGAATCTCTGCCCCGCAGTCTTCCAGCATGTAGGTAATGCGCTGGTCTGGATAATCTGCATCAATTGGAACGAATGCCGCTCCTGTCTTGAGAACACCAAGGACGGCTGCCGTCATGTCAAGGGACGGACGGGTGAGAATACCGACGCGATCTCCTCGTTTTATGCCGTTTGAGGTGAGCCTTGAAGCGACTTTATTCGCCCGACTGTTCAGTTCTTCATACGTCCAGCTCGTTCCGCAGAAGGTTGCCGCTTTTTGTTTCGGTGATTCAAATGCTTTAGCCTTGATCAGTTCATGAACGGTTTGATCTGACGGTACATTTAATACAGGCCCTGACCATTCATTGATCAGCTCTTTTTTTTCATTTTCCGTTAAGATCGAAAGCGATGAAATTGGCTCATTTCGCTTCGCTAGCATCTCGTCTATGATTTGTTCAAAATATCGACTCCAACGCTGAATGGTCTTCTTTTTAAACAGCGCCGTTGCATATTCAAAGCGTACGCCCACTTGGTCCTTTTCTTCGAATATACCGAGCGTTACATCAAATTTTGCATGAACTGTCTCTTGCTGTTTTTGCGAAAGCTTGAGTCCATTTAGATTCGGTAACGTCATGTCACGGTCATCCGTTGTCAGCATGACACTAAACAATGGATTGCGGCTCGTGTCTTTCGGCAGATCTAACTGTGCGACCAATTCCTCAAACGGGACATCTTGATGTTCATAGGCTGATAGACTTCGATCTTTCATTTTTTCAAGCAATTGTGCTGTCGTTTCGTCGAGCTGCACTTCTTGTCGAAGAGCCAATGTATTGACGAACATGCCTGGAACCCGTTCGATTGCAGCATGCGTACGTCCCGCTGTGACAGCGCCTATGACGATATCTGTCTGCCCAGTTAATTTGGAAAGGAAAATAGCAAATGCCGTTTGCATGACCATGTTCATGCTCACACCTTTTTCAGCCATGAGTGCTTTAATGGTCTGCACCTTTTCAGGCGATAACCATCTGTCGACTCGATCTCCTTCAAATGACTGTACATGAGGGCGCGGAAAATCAAGTGGCAGTGCCAAATCTTCAGGTGGCTCTGCGTATTGCTCCAGCCAATATTGACGCTGTTTTTCGAGCAGCGCTTGCTGCTTTTCTTCCTGCTGCCATACCGCATAATCCTTGTAGTGCAGCTGAACTGGCGGTAACGTCTTTTTCTCATACAGCTCCGCCAATTCTTGAATAAGCAGACTGCGTGTGACACCATCTGCAATGATATGGTGCATATCCATCATGAACACATATTTCTCATCAGAAAGCTTCGCCACCTTTGCCCTCATTAATGGTGCTTGATGTAATGAGAATGGGGTGATGAATGCGTCTATGACAGGTTGCTCATGACCGTTCTCTACTTCTACCATCTCTAACGTAAACGGCACTCGACGATAGACTTTTTGAACGGGTACGCCGTCAATTTCTACAAAGGCTGTACGCAATGATTCATGTCGTTCGATCAAGGCTTGCAGCGCTTCTTCTAGCTGCTTTACATCAAGACTGCCTTCCATCATCAATACGGCAGGCATATGGTAAGTCACTGCTTCTGGATGCAGCTGTTGCAACACATACATCCGCTTTTGAGCAGAAGAGACAGGATAGAAATCTTGCTTCTCCGCCGGATGAATGGATGTCATGTCCGAGGAACCCACTTTTTCTAAATAAGCTGCCATCTCGCGTATCGTTGGCTTTTCAAAAAGGACTTTGAGCGGCACATGCTTGTTCAGGTTGGCTTGCATTTTCGATATGAGCACCATGCCTTTGAGGGAATGGCCTCCCAATTCAAAGAAGTGATCATGAACACCTATTTGTTCAACCCCAAGTACTTCTGACCAAATATCGCAAAGCGTCTGCTCAAGTTCCGTTTCTGGTGCAGTATGCACCGCACGATTCATATGCACTTCGTGTGGAAGCGGTAGGGACTTCGCATCTACCTTTCCGTTTTGCGTGAGCGGGATGTGATCGACTTTGACAAAGTACGTTGGAATCATATAATCCGGCAGTGTCTCCGCAAGCTTTTCTCTAAACGTCAGTGTTCCAATTGGTTCAGGCGCAGTGTAATAAAGTGCAAGCTCTGGTAAACGGGACATATGAAGGACTTTGACATACACCTCTTGAATAGATAATTGTGCACGTGCGGCATGCTCAATTTCTTGCTTCTCAATACGATAGCCGCGAATTTTTACTTGATCATCTATTCTTCCAAGAAACTCAATGTCTCCATTTGCATGCTGTCTGACCAAATCTCCTGTACGATACATCCGCTCTTCAGGAAAATACGGATTTTCTAGAAAACGCTCTGCCGTTAATTCAGGCTGATTCAAATATCCTCTTGATACGCCTTCCCCTGATATATAAAGCTCTCCAGGTGCGCCATAAGGAACGAGGCGCTGCTGACGATTGAGTACGAGCGCTCTTGTATGAGCAATTGGCTGCCCAATCACAGAGCGATCCTTCAAAGCGCCTAACTCTTGCTTTGTAATCACCTTAGTCACAGTCCCAATGGTTGTCTCAGTCGGACCGTAGTGGTTCATAACTGCCACACACGGGTGCTGCTCCATAAATGTCTCCACATCCTCAGAGACAATCGGCTCCCCTCCAAGTATGACAAGGCGTAAAGCGTTAAATGCATGATCCTTCGAATCTGCCATCATATGAAATAAGGACGGTGTCATTTTGATATAAGTCAACTCTTGTTCATCAATAAAACGCATGAGTCGAACCGGGTCTGTATACACATTTTCACGAGGCACATATAGTGTCCCTCCTGCCTTTAAGACAGGGAAAATGCTTGTGTAACCCAGATCGTATGCATAAGAAGAAAGCAGTGCCGTCCGATCGCATTCTTGCAATGTCACCTCATTTGTCAGCCAGTTCACATAGTGTGATAGATTACGATGCGTGAGCTGTACACCCTTCGGTTTTCCTGTTGTCCCAGATGTGTAAATGACATACGCCAGTTGATCGGGTGATGCTTCCGGCAAATCTAGCGTTCGGCTTTGTCGTACTGCCTTTTCAACCTGCACGACCTGAATCGACTTGTGATGTTGATAGGAACTTACAAGAGACTCATTTGTTACGATCACTTGTGCACCTGAATCTTCTAATGTGTAATTGATACGTTCCGCAGGGAAGGCCGGATCAATTGGTACAAATGCACCTCCTGCTTTCATCACACCAAGCATTGAGACGATGACATAGACGGAGCGGTCAAGAATCAGCGCTACAGTCTTTTCTTTCTCGACGCCTCGTACCTTCAGTTCACTGCCGAGTGCATTTGACATCTCTTCTAGCTCGCGGTAAGTGAGCTTCCGTTGATTATCCATCACCGCAATGGCATCTGGTGTTTCCTTTGCCTGACGTGAAAATTGGACGTGGAAAGGCTCATGACAATTTGTTTGCACTTCGTCTTTTTTCTCCAACCGCTCTATTTGCTCATGCTGATCAAGTATAGGGAGCAAGCCGATCTGTGCCTCTGGGTGTTGGACCGCTTCACGAATAATCGCCAGAAGATGAGTTCCGAATCTGCGGACCGTCTCTTCTTTAAATAACGCCGCTGCATAGTCAAAGCTCAGCTTTAATGCTCCCTCTCGTTCAAATACTTCTAGAGACAAGTCAAATTTGACTGAGTGATGCTGGATGGCATAAGGCGAAATGTGCAGATCACCGAGCTTTAGCGCCGGAACCTCCATGTTCTGCATGTTAAATGACACGCTAAAGAGCGGGCTTCGGGTTGTATCACGATCTAACGGAAGACGGGCAATTAACTCTTCGAGCGGATAGCTTTGATGAGCAAAAGCGTCAACACTCGTTTCTTTTATTTCTTCAAGTAGCTGTAAAAATGTCTTTGTTTGCACCGGTTTTCCGCGCATTGCAACAGTATTGATAAACATCCCCGGCATGTCCTGTATATCAGGGTGTGTCCGTCCTGCAACAGGAGAACCAACGATGATATCTTCCTGACCGCTATATGTGGCAAGCAGAACTTGAAAAGCAGATAACAAGAACATGTACATGGTCGTATCAGTTTTCTGAAGCAGGTCATGAATCCGCTGAGTCGTCGCTTGATCACAGCCAAACATGAATCGTTCTCCTGAAAAATCACGTTCCACTGGACGAGAATAATCCGTTGGCAGCTCTAAGACTGGCAAGTCTCCTTCGAATTGCTTTAGCCAATAGGCTTCATGCTCCTTCTGTTTCTCCGTCTCTTCTTCACTTAACTGCCAGACAGCGTAATCTTTATAATGAATGGCTCTTTCTGTAAGAGCTTCGCCATCATAGGCCTTCGCCAAATCTTGAATAAACGTCTTCATGGAGCTGCCATCTGTAATGAGATGATGTGCTTCCAAGACGAGAAGATGACGGTTTTCACTGACCTTTAACAACTGAGCTCGTAATAAAGGCGCAGCTGTTAAATCAAATGGAGATTGATGTTCAGAAAGAAATGCCTCCGCCTCTTCTTCCTTGATGTGATGAACAGGAAGATCAAATGCCGTCCAATCATTCACTCTTTGAACAATGTCTTCTCCATTCATATGAAAACTTGTTCTTAGAATTTCATGCGTTTGGATCAACTGATCAAACGCTGATTTGAGCCGCTGATATTCGAGTGTTCCTTCAAGCGTTAAGACGATGGGAATATGATAATTCGTGCTGTCTGGTTCAAGAGTCTGCAAAATGTATAAACGGCGCTGAGCTGGTGATACCGGATATTCATCCACCTGCTCTGCTGGTAAAATCGGGTGCATCGTTTCTTCTTGACCATCCTGATCGATATATATCGCTAATGAACGAATCGTCGGCTTCTCAAAAATCACTTGAATCGGCACTTCCTTTTGAAGCACCTCTTGAATCTTCGCAGACATCATCATCGCTTTGAGAGAGTGCCCGCCAGCCATGAAGAAATGTTCATCTACTCCAACCGTTTTTCCAAGGAGCTCCTCCCAAATTTGAGCGAGTGCCTTTTCTGTCTCCGTCTCAGGCGGAATGATTTCCTTTTTCTCCTGATGCGCTTCGTCCGACTTTGGTAAAGCTTTTCGATCTACCTTGCCGTTCGATGTGAGCGGAAAAGCATTCAACTTCATCACATGGTGCGGCACCATATAAGCTGGCAGCTCTTGATTAAATACATCTCGCACTTCTTCTTCTGTCATTGTCCCTGTAAAGTAAGCCGTGATTTCCTTTTCATCTGTGGAAAACGAATGGACAAGCACAACCGCATCATCTATGCCCGCTTTTTGCTGAAGCACTGTTTCAATTTCACCAAGCTCAATACGGAAGCCTCGAATTTTCACTTGATCATCTGTCCGTCCGAGGAATTCGATCTGGCCATCTGCGCCATACCGAGCCAAATCCCCTGTTCGATACAAACGGCCTGACGACTTAAATGGGTCTGCCATGAAAACTTGATTGGTCAAGTCTGGACGATTGAGATATCCTCTTGCGACACCATCTCCACCAACATACAGTTCTCCTGGCGCTCCAATTGGTTGCAATCGTTGATCATCATCTAAAATATAAGCCGACGAATGGTTGATCGGCTGACCAATTGGGATCGGGCCCGTTTCATCTCCCCTTACTTCGTAAATGGTTGAGATGGTTGTATTTTCTGTTGGACCATAGGCATTTAGCAAGACAAGTGCTGGATGATGCTGTTTCACAAGCTCCGCACTCTTCACATTGATCACGTCACCGCCTGTAATTAATGTGGTTAATCCTTTGAACATTTGCGGCCGCTGCTGAGCGAGCTGATTAAATAATCCAGTCGTTAAAAAGAGCGTCGTGATCTGATGTGTTTGGATAAATTGTTCGAATCGATGGATATCCAATAAAGTATCGCGAGCAACAGGATACAGCGTTGCGCCACCGAGCAGTGTGGTAAAGATTTCAAAGGTAATGGCGTCAAAACTGACGGCTCCTGTATGCGCCATACGATCCGACTTGGTCAAGCCTAATTTTTCCTGAGAGCAAGCCAATCTCACAATATGCTTATGCTCAATTTGAACCCCTTTTGGCTGTCCAGTTGATCCCGATGTATACATGATATACGCCAAGTGAGATGGAGACGTTCTGACTGATACCTCCATGTGTGAGTGATGAGGCTTACTCGTTACATGTACTGCCTTGATCTGCTCAGCAACTGGCGGCGGACTATCAGCATGAAGCAATATGGTTGCGCCGCTATCTTCAAGCATAAATCGGATTCTTTCTTCAGGCTGCGAAGGATCAATCGGCACATAAGCTGCCCCTGCGTGTACAACTGCTAAGATGGCGATCACCGCATCAGCTGATCGGTTCATATACACTCCCACAGCATCTCCTGGCTGTACGCCATTTTCAATGAGACTGCCAGCTAAACGACGGATTTCTTGTCCAAGCTCCTCGTACGTAAATGTTCGGTCGCCTTCAACTAGTGCCAGATGGTCAGGCTGCGTCTTCACACGTTCATTGAACAGCTCAGGAATAGACAGATGCTTCGGATAATCTCGCTCCGTCTGATTCCACGCTTTTATCTGCTGCTTTTCCTCTTCCGTGATACACGTCACGTTATGAAGGCATGCATCAGGGTTTTGGATGATTTGCTTCATGAGATTGGTCAGATGTTTTGATATGTTTTCAATGACCTTTTCTTCAAAAGCTATGGCGTTGTACTTGATTTTCAATGTCCACGTTTCACCTGGATACACAAGGACGTTTAGGTCAAAATTCGTTTGTTCAAATCCGTCCTTTACATCAATGGAAAAACCAAGACGTGCAGACATGGTGCCACCAGACAGCTCCTGATCTAAAGGGTAGTTCTCAAACCCAACCAAATGATCAAAGAGTTGCCCTCCAGCAGCTGTCTTCTGCTGAATGTCATAAAGCGGCATAAAATCATAGTTTTCCGCTTCTAGTGCATGCTGCTGAACCTTTTGAAACAATTGCTTAAACGTCTGCTTCTGATCCAATGTCACTCGAACGGGTATCGTATTGATAAATAGCCCTGCCATGCGCTCAATTCCAGATACACTTGGAGGTCTGCCCGATACAACGGTGCCGAATGTGACATCATCAGTTGCATGATAGGTGCCTAAAAGAACGGACCAGACAGCCTGAAACAGATTCGGGGCTGTCACTTGGCATTGTCTTGCTACATTTTGAATGGCTTGTACCGTTTGAGCATCCCATGTAAACGTCCATTCCTGATGGTCGTATTGTCCATTCGCTTCTTTTTGCTCTAGCAGCCCTTGATGCTGAACCGATCCGTCTAGACGCTCCTCCCAATAGCTTTCCGCTTCTTGTTTATTTTGCTTTCCAAGCCACTGGATATAATCTGCATAAGGCTTTCCCTGTGAGCGATCCGGCGTTCGACCGTTCCGATAAGATTCATAGTAATGAAACAATTTTTTCATTAAAACACCCATGGACCAACCATCCATGATGATGTGATGGTTGCTCCAAATCAGATGCCAGTTTGTTTCATTTAATTGAAAAACAGCAACCTTCAATAACAGATCATTTGTTAAGTGAAATCCTTGCTTTCTCACTTGTTTTTTATATTGATCCAGTGCCTTTTGCTGCTCTTGATGATTCAGATGAGATAGATCCTCTCGATACACATCAAGATGACGTTCAGCTAGTACAACCTGACGAGGCTTTTGTAATTGTTGATAAACAAAGGCTGTACGGAGAATGTCGTATGTCTGTATGAGCTCATTGAGACTTTTTTCAAAAACAGCGTGATCAAACTCTCCGCTTATTCCAAGTTCAAGCTGTGTAAAATAAGAGGAGGAATTAGGGTCTAGCATGGCATGATACAGCATGCCCTCCTGCATGGGTGTTAAAGGATATACCTTTTGAATCTTCTGCTTGCTCATATGTCCACCTCTTCGTTTGCTTAAAATATATCCATTAGCTTTTCAAGTTCATCCATCGTGAGATCCTCATCACCTACATCACTAGGTGTCATCTGGGTCTCCTCCTGTGATGCGCAATGTGAGATCAGCGTCTTCACATTCTTTTCAAGAAGGTCCTTGAATTGTTCCATCGTACGTTCTTCAAATTCAAGGTGATGATAAGAAATCGTCACATGGAGCTTGGCTTGTTCGACGAAACCAACAATATCAAGTGCATGAGGTTTCTCTGATTCTGGACTCAGCGATTGTCCTGAATCCCATGTCGAGCGGCTTAACTCACCGGTGATCTGTTCATCAAACTGTCCAAGATAGTTAAAGCTGATATCTGGCGCGAGATCGAATGAGATACCATCCTTCATCTTGTCAGGGGTTAAATATTTTAATATGCCATAGCCAATTCCCTTGTTCGGGATGTGCCTGAGTTCCTCTTTTAAATACTTGATCTGATAAGAAAGATCGTCTGCATGCGACATATCTAGTAACACAGGATACATACTTGTAAACCAGCCAATCGTCCTTGAGACATTGACTGCAGGGAGGATGTCCTCTCTTCCGTGTCCTTCAAGATGAATAAAGTGTCTGTCTTCACCTGTCCACTCTTTCATGGACAATCCGAGTGCTGTCAGCAAAATATCATTCATGTCTGTTTGATATGCTTCATGTACCTCTGTCAGCAGACTACGTGTTTCCTCCTCAGACAATGTGAAACGAATGGTCTGTGTATGAAGCATGCGCTGATCCTCTGTCACATGATCCTTTTGAAGCGGCGTAGCGGAATGCGCAATTACCTTTTTCCAATAAGCTCTTTCTGACAGCAGCTCATCTGACATCGCGTATTCCGTCAGCTTCTGGGCATATTCTTGGAAAGAGTGTGTTTTTTCAGGGAGTGTCAGGATTTCCCCGCGCTTCGAATGTTCATAAAGAGCCATAAAATCTTCAAGGAAAATACGCCATGACACACCATCGATGACAAGATGATGTACAGCGAGCAGTAAATGATCCCCTTGATCCGTTCGGAAAATGGCCGGCTTTACTAAAGGTCCTTCCGCTAGCGATATACTAGCCTGCACTTCATTAGCCAGCTTTTCAACCTGCTGAATTTGCTCCGACAGTTCCCCTTGTACTTCTACCACATCAACAGCTACCAAGTTTTCTTCGATTTTCCGATGACGCTGGATTACGCGACCTTCTTCGAGTGGATACACCATTCGCAAGGCATCGTGATGAATCATGAGCTGCTCCAACACTTGCTGAACGATCGTTTCATCCAAACCATTTGGTGCTTGCAGCATAATCGATTGGTTCCAATGGTGCTTACTTGTAAAGTTTCTTTCAAAGAACCAACGCTGAATTGGTGTGAAAATGACTTCTCCTTTGACAGGTGATTGGTCAGCCGTCAGTTGATCCGCTTCTTCGATATATGAGCGCAGTTCCGCAATGGTTGGATATTGGAACAATAGCTTCATATCAAGCTTCCAGCCTGCTTGTGTGAGTCTGCTTGCCATTTGGATGCCTTTAATTGAATCTCCTCCGAGGAAGAAGAAGTGATCGTGAATGCCGACTTGGCTCACGCCAAGCACGTCTTCCCAAATGCCACATAGAAGTGTTTCAACTTCATCTCTTGGCGCTTCGTATGCTGTTTGGTTCGCTTCCATATCTGGTGCTGGCAATGCTTTTAGATCGACTTTGCCATTTGCCGTCATCGGCAGGTGGTCTAGCTTGATGATCCATGAAGGGACCATATAGTCTGGCAATATGCGTTTTAAACTTTCTTTTAAGTCTTCTGTTTCATTGTCCGTGATGACATACGCGGCAAGGGTGTCTTGTTCGCTGGCATCTTTGATCGTTGTCACGACTGCTTCTTTGACTTCCGCAAGCCCAAGGAGCTGCGCTTCAATTTCTGACAGCTCAATCCGGAAGCCACGGATGTTGACTTGATGGTCTTTTCTACCGAGATAGATCAGCTCGCCATCCTCTGTCCATTTCACCAAATCGCCTGTCAGGTACATGCGCTCCCCTGGATAAAATGGATCTGGGACAAAGCGTTTTTCTGTTTCTTCTGGTAGATTCCAGTACCCTCTTGCCAGTCCTTTCCCCGCAATCACAAGTTCACCCGGTACGCCTGGCGGCGAAAGGTCATATAACGAACCAATAATGTAAAAACGGGTATTGGCAATCGCTTTTCCAATCGGAAGCGTGCCTTGATCTGGGTTGATGATCCCGCTTGTCGCCACGACTGTGTTTTCGGTTGGACCGTAGTTATTCACGAGTTGATAAGGAACAGGCTTTACCTGTTTCAACTTGTCTCCCCCCGTTAGTAAGTAACGGAGTGAATGATTGTCCATTGACATAAACTGCTCGCATAGCTGTGTTGGCAGGAACGCAATGGTGATATTTTCGTCATTGAAATACGTATTGAGCTTGATCATATCGAGACGAATCGCTTCATCAATGATGTGCAGCTCTGCGCCGGCGATCCATGTCGGGAACATTTCCCAAATGGAGGCATCAAAGCCAAAGCCGGCATATTTAGCGGTTCGATCCGCATTGGTCACTTGGAAGGCATCATTGTGCCAGAACGCCAGATTCACAAGGGACTGGTGCTCAACCATGACACCCTTCGGCTGTCCTGTTGTTCCAGACGTGTAAATCATATAAGCGAGATCAGTTGGTTTGACATGAACCTGCATTTCTTGCGCTTCGCCTTCTATGGCATCTTCTATCAATAGGACATGACCAGTGAAGGAAGCTGGTGCAGTGAGTCCTTTTTGCATGAGAAGAATCTCTGCCCCGCAGTCTTCCAGCATGTAGACAATGCGCTGGTCTGGATAATCCGCATCAATTGGAACGAATGCCGCACCTGCCTTAAGGACGCCAAGAACGGCTGCCGTCATGTCAAGGCACGGACGAGTGAGAATGCCGACGCGATCTCCTCGTTTTATACTATTTGAAATGAGTCTTGAAGCGACTGTATTCGCCCGGCTGTTCAGTTCTTCATACGTCCAGCTCGTTCCGCAGAAGGTTGCCGCTTTTTGGTTAGGTGCTTCAAATGCCTTAGCCTTGATCAGTTCATGAATCGTTTGATCTGATGGAACGTCTAGGACAGGACCTGACCATTCGTTGAGCAATTTTTGCTGCTGCTTCGGTGATAATAGCTGCATTTGATCTAGCGATTGATCTGGCGCTGATACCATTTGTTCCAATAAATGAAGGAAAAATTCCTTCCACTTTTCAATCGATGACTGTTGAAAGATAGAAGTATTAAAATCGAACACAAGCTCAATGTGATCAACCGATTCATTTCCAGTTAAGGTCAAATCAAATTTTGCGATATTCTCTTCGAAGGGCTCTGGAACAATGTGAAGTCCATCCATCGTTAAATCACGAATATCCGCATTTTCCATTGAGAACACCACATCAAAGATTGGATGACGGCTAGTGTCTCGAACCGTTTGTACTTGGTCTACCAATTCTTCAAATGGGTACAACTGATGCTCATTTGCCTCTAACACAAGCTGATGAACATTTGACGCAAATTCTGCAGCTGTCAAATGTCCTGCTGGCTTTGTTCTAAGTGCCAGCGTGTTCACAAACATACCAATGACAGATTGAATATCAGGATGAGTTCTGCCCACAATCGGTGAACCGATGATGATATCTTCTTGTCTCGATAGCTTGCTTAAAAGGGTACTATAGCAAGTGAGTAGCACTGTATACGTCGTACTGTTGAGCGCTCTGACAAGCTCATCCAATTTCGCTTTAAGCGGTCCATTGATGGTAAATGAGACGCGATCTCCTGCGAACGTTTGCACTTTTGGTCTTGGCAAATCTTCTGGCAGTGCCAGTACAGGCAGTTCTCCATCTAATTGCTTCAGCCAAAACGCCTCTTCAGCTTCTATTTGTGCAGCAAACGTCTCGCTTTTTGACCAAACCGCATAATCCTTATATTGAACAGGTAGTTCCTCTAGTTTGTCCCCTCGATACAACGCTGAAAGCTCCTCAATTAAAATGCCCACAGATGCACCATCTGAAATGATATGATGCATATCGATCAATAAATAATGGACATTTACGGAAGCAGAAACTAGACCTACTCTGAGTAAAGGCGCCTTTTCTATATCAAACGGACGGATAAAGTCATTCATCAATTCCTGTATGTCTCGTCCGTTCCCTTCGATTGTCTCAATAGGTACGGAGATGTTTGGTTCAATTCGTTGAACAGGTTCATTCTGAACAAAATCAAAGCTCGTTCGGAATGCTTCATGACGTTGGACAAGCTGTTCAATCGCTTTTTTAAATCGCTTTTCATCAAAAGCACCTTTTAGCTTTAAAGCAGCCGGCATATGATAGCTCTGCTCTGCATCGGTCATTTTCTCCAATACAAACAACCTCTTCTGAGCAGATGTCACTGGATAATAGGCCGCTTCTTCTGCAACCTCCACCCGCTTGAACTCCGTTTGATCCGCTTGATCAACTACAAAGGCAAACGCCTCTAATGTTGGGGATTCAAATAAAGACTTCAAAGTGAGCTCCACATGCATCTCTTCATACAGCTTGTTCAGCATTTTCATGCCTCGCAGCGAGTGACCACCGCATTCAAAGAAATGATCGTGCCTGCCGATCCGCGGCACTTCAAGAATTTCCTCCCAAATGCGCGCCACGAGACGCTCCGTTTCTGTTTGAGGAGTGGTGTACTCATTTACCCCTTGCTCACTTAGATCAGGCACAGGTAGCGCACGCCTATCTACCTTGCCGTTATTCGTCAGCGGAAGTTCGTCTAATTGCATGAAGAATGACGGCATCATGTACACAGGCAGTTCACGCCCTGCTTGCTCGCGCAAATCAGTTAATGAGACGGACCCTTCTGCTGTAAAATACGCACATAATGTGTCATTTGGAGCTGCAATGACGACGGCTTCCTTCAATTGCGGATGGCGAAGCAGCTGATGCTCAATTTCTCCAAGTTCAATACGCTGACCTCGAATCTTCACTTGATGATCGATTCGTCCAATGAATTCAATCTCTCCATTTGACAGCCATCGTGCAAGATCACCTGTTTTGTACATGACCTCACCAGGGCGGAAAGGATTTTTCACGAATTTTTCGCTTGTGAGTTCTGGCTGCCCATAATATCCTTTGACCAGTCCATCACCAGAGACACATAGCTCTCCTGCTACACCTGGCGGCTGCACATGTCCAAATTCATCTACAATATAAACAGCCGTTTGACTCACTGGTTTTCCAATTGGAATCGATAACGCCTGCTCCTCAATGTGATTCACTGGATAATACGTTGTGAAAATCGTACTTTCAGAAGGACCGTACATATGAACAAGTTTGCCTTCCCCTACCGTTTCAAGCGCAGCCATGACATGAGGTACAGAAGCACGTTCTCCGCCAAATAGAACTTTTCTGATGTTCTTCAGGCTGTCTTTTTTCATATCAATCAGTAAGTGAAAAAGAGCTGTCGTGATCATTAAAATACTGACTTTCTCCTTCTCAATCGCTCCGGAAAGCTCATTCATATTTAAGATATGATCCTTTGGCAGAACAATCAGTTTCGCACCGTTTAATAAAGCACCAAACACATCGAACATAAAAGCATCAAATACATAGTTTGATAGGCTCATCACTGTGTCTTCCTGATGAATGGCTAGATAATTTGATTGCCTCACTGTTCTCAAAATGTTCCGGTGTGTCACCATATTCCCTTTAGGTTTTCCAGTTGTACCAGATGTATAGGTCAAATTCGCCAAGTCCTCTGGCGATAGACGAATCTTTATATTGCTGTCTGATTGCTGATCAATTGCTTGATCTTCTGTTTCGATGATGGTTCCCTCAAAAGAAGCGAGCACCGAGCGTTGGCGCAGCACTTGATGTGTCAATAAGAATTGCGCACCGCTATCTGTTAAAAAGTGCTTCACTCGTTCATCAGGGAAATCAGGATCAATTGGTACATAGACGCCGCCCGACTTAAGTACAGCTAGAACGGAGAGTACCATCTCATTAGATCGTTCAAAGAATAAGGCTGCTTTCATCCCTCTTTCAAACCCATGTTCACGCAAATAATGAGCCAGCTGATTCACACGGTCATTTAGTTCTTGGTAAGAAAGAATGACACCTTCACATTGGAGTGCAGGCCTATGACCGTGCGCCTGCACCTGTGCTTCAAACTGCGTCACAATGGTTTCTTCTGCCGGATAAGGCGACGGTAACGGATTCCACAGATTCAGCTGAGCTTCTGCTTCTTGTTCAGTGAGTAATCGATAAGATCGAATCGCTTCCTCTGGCGCTTGGACCATCTGCTCCAGCAAATACATATAATGATGCAGCATCTGCTCGGCTGTACTTCGTTTAAATAACGCCGTACTGTAATCGAGGACAAAAGATAACCCTTGATCTGACTCCATCGCTTGCAGCGTTAAATCAAACTTTGCAATATGGAAATTGGTTTCTTCAATTTCAACTTGCATATCTCCAATATGCTGGGCGGATCCATGATCTGGCATGAGTGTAAAAACGGTATCGAATAATGGATGACGGCTAAAATCCCTTGGCACATTCAGTTTTTCAAGCAGCCGTTCAAATGGATATTGCTGATGCTCAAATGCATGCATCGTCTTTTCCTTCACTTGCTCGATCAACTGCGACATGGTTGCATTTGAGTCAACCTCTGACCGCAAAGCAAGTGTCTGGACAAACATACCAATCATGTCGTCCAAATCTGCATGCACACGCCCCGCCGCCGGTGTTCCAACCACGAATTCCTTTTGACCCGTGTACTTCGCAAGCAATGTATAGTAAGCAGAAAGCAGAACCGTATACAGTGTCGTATGGTGTTTTGCCGCTAGCTCCTGTAATTGTCCCTTTAACGTTTCACCTATTTCTTTGATCACACGATCTCCTGCAAATGATTGGACTGCTGGGCGCTGATAATCAGTCAGCAGCTGTAAAGCAGGAAGATCACCCGAGAATTCCTGTAGCCAGAATGCCTCTTCTTTTTGAAAATCTTGTTGTTCTTGCCAAACAGCATAGTCCTGATATTGAAGCTTCAATGGATCTTTGACCGATCCCTCGTAAGCATCCGACAGCTCACGCAGCATCAAATCAATCGAAAGACCATCTGAAATCAGATGATGCATATCGAAAAAGAGCAGGTGCTCCTGATCATGTAATGACTTCAAGCCAATGCGAAGAAGTGGTGCACACTCAAGGTCAAAGGGTCTGACAAATTGCTGCATATTTTCTTCCATCGTACTGCCTGTCAGCTGTTCGATTTGAAATGACACGGATGAAGCTACCCGCTGACGGGGAACACCTTTCAACGTATGAAAAGACGTACGCAGCATATCATGACGTGTAATGAGTGTTTCAAAAGCTTCAGTCAACTTCTCTTGCTGCAGCGTTCCTTTTAACCTCACAACAGCTGGCATATGATATGCAGTGCTTTGCTCCAATTGACTCACCATATAAACGCGCTGCTGTGGAGGTGACAATGGATAATGGTCTAAAGCAGGTGCTTTAGGTATCACCGTTTCAGAAGATGTTTCCGCTTGCTCAATGTAGGCAGCCAAAGCAGCAACGGTCTGCTGTTCAAATAAAATAGACAGCGGCACCTCCACATGAAAATCTCGCTGCACATGTGTGAGTACAGTCATTGCTTTCAGCGAATGCCCCCCTCGTTCGAAGAAAGAATCATATACACCAATCTTCTCTTGGCCAAGAATTTCTTCCCACAAACGGACAAGCTTCGTTTCAAGCTCATTTCTAGGCGCAGCATAAACAGCTTGAACGGCTTTATCACCTTTTAAGGCAGCAAGTGCACGACGATCAACTTTGCCGCTGACTGTGAGTGGAAATGCATCAAGCTCTTTGAAATAGAGCGGCATCATGTAAGCTGGTAGCTGATTTTTGATAGAGGCTTGCAACATATCAACTGACACACCTGCATGACGAGCTTGATAGTAAGCACTTAACGCCTTTTCCCCGTCCGCTTCTTCCACAACAAGTACGACAGCTTGATCCACTCCATCTACCTGCTCCATCACTGCTTCAATTTCGCCTACTTCTATGCGGTAACCCCTTATTTTCACTTGATCATCCATTCTGCCAAGATAATCAATTGTGCCATCCGGAAGCCATCTGACTAAATCCCCTGTTCGATACATCCGCTCACCTGGAGAAAATGGATCTGCCGTAAATACTTTCTCCGTCAATTCAGGCTGATTCACATAGCCTCGTCCAACACCTATCCCTGCAATGCACAGTTCTCCTGGAGCGCCCTGTACCTGTAATTGATCATGTTCATTTAAAATATAAAGACGATGATGACCGAGCGGCTTTCCGATCGACAAATAACGCTGCTGTTCAGAGAATTCGGGCAGCTCACTTAGTTCTAGGCGATGAACTGCCGCATCAACACATGTTTCAGTCGGTCCATACACATTCCACAAAGTAAAATCCGGCTCACTCATACGAACCGCTTCGATAAGAGAATGTGCTGCTTTCGCAGGCAATGCTTCTCCCCCAACTAACATATGCAAGAGTGACAGCCCGTCTAATTCAGCTGCAAGTAAAAGCTGCACATGCGCCGGTGTTCCGTCTGCTGCTTCAATTTGATGTTTTCTATAATAAGCCGCTAATTGAACACCATTTCTCGTTGTTTCTCGTGGGATGATGTGAAGCGTATGCCCAAATAAAAGAGCCGCAAAAATTTGTTTCACCGATGCATCAAAATGGAATGGTGCAAGAAGCGCCATTTGAAGCTCACTCGCCTCTTCATAAATCTCATGATGCAAGGCATGAACCAAATGATGCAGCTGAAGATGCTCAATCATGACGCCCTTTGGCTTCCCAGTTGTCCCAGATGTATAAATCATATAAGCCAAATCCTCTGGTACCGACTCATCTACAAGCTGAGGCAACCGTTCATCATCTAATGCGATTTGCTGCAGCACGACCATTTTTTTCGAAAGGGCATGGTATGTTGAAACGAACGATTCCTCTGTTAACACAATAGATGCACCAGAATCCTCTACAATATATTGAATACGCTCCTCAGGTAAGGCCGGATCAATCGGTACATACGCCCCTCCTGCCTTTAATATGCCGAAGATCGCCACCATCGCCTCTGCCTTCCGATCCATTAGGACAGCAACCGGCACATCACGAGAGACACCTTTCATTTGTAAAAAACGCGCCAGCTTTTCTGCCTTTTGATACAGCTCTCCATAAGTAATTGCTCCATTTTCCGCTACAACGGCTGTCCGCTCTACATACTTATTGGCTGTTTCATCAAACATGTGATGAATCGGCTTTTCGGTTGGTTTTTCAAACGGTTTTCTCTCAGATAATTGCAGCAGTTCCTTTTGTTCATCTGGTGGAAGTAAAGGGAGTTTCCCGATCAGCTGGTCAGGCTGGGAGACCGCCGCTTCTAGTATGATCAAGAATCGTTTAAACATCTGACTGATTTCTTCTTCGGTGAATACATCTGTACGATAGTCCAAATCAATGGTCAATGTATCTGTGTCCCAGCGGTCCTTTACATGAATGGAAATATCATTCATTCCGCTCCCGCTAAAGATCGGTTCAGTAATAAAAGAGAGATTCTCTTTTTTCTGCCACTGCATGACCTGGTATTCTAAAGAAATATCAAAAAGGCGTCCTGTAAATCCTTCTCTTTCTCTCAAATCATTCATGAGAAGATTGTAAGGGTACTTTTGGTGACGCAAGATCTTCATTTGATCCGCCATGACCTGTTTGACGAAATCAAGAAATGATTGCGACCCTTGAACAGATGCACGCATCGGAATCGTGGAAACAAACATACCAATCATCTTTTTTTCTTTGGCATTTGTTCGATTGCCCATAAAGGTTCCAAGGACAACATCTTCCATACCGCTAAAACGATGCAAATACATATAAACAGTAGACATGAACATCGAGAGCATACTGACTTTCTGCTCTTCACAAAACGCGCGAAGTTTCTCCTTCAAAGAATCTGGAATATCCCCTGAAAATCTCTCTGCATGTAAACTCATCTCGTATCCCTTATGCGATTTTAAAGAAGCGAAATCTGGAATATTGGCAAATTGCTCGTTCCAAAAAGCTTGGTCTTTTTGAAACCGTTTAGAAGTTTCATAGCTTTGCTCACTCATGATGTGGTCAACGAAGGAAATCTCCTCAACCGGTGAGATGTCTACCCCGTGCAGCATGTCCTGGTATAAGTCGATGATGCGATTTCCCATTAAGATAATGGAGATACCATCCGCCACAATATGATGTGCTTTACAAAACAGCCAGCACTCTTGATCACTGATTTGAAAGACCGTAAATTCAATCAAGGGGCTGTCAATTAACGGCATCGGCTCACGGATTTGCTCATTCGCCCAAGTTCTTACTTTTTCTTCACTCCAGCCCTTCTCCATGCGAATCGGCTGTTCTTCATAAGGCTTGATATATTGAACAGGCTCTTCCTGCTCATGTTGATACACCAGTCTCAACCGAAGGGAGTCAGTTTGACGAATGTACACTTGAAGCACGTCAACGACCAAAGATGGATCTAAACCTGATACCGATCTCAATCTGGCGAATCCACCCAAATTAGAAATACTTGTACCTGGATAAAATCTTTCCGTGTAGAATACTCGCTTTTGCGCATGTGTTAAGGGGTAATAAACTGTATTCATTTTCATCCTCCGCCTCTTTTATGTTTTCTCCACCATTGTGACAACCCTGCACCCTCTATATCAAAAGAACCAAGTCTATTTCATTAAAATAGACAGAATACGGAAAGAAGCCCACCCCGAATAAAACGGAGGGACTCCCATTTTGATTCGGTAACCTGGCGACCATAGTAAAAAAGCAACATTTACCTTAGGACATGGCTTTGCGTCTCTACGTTTCCATAGATTTGCCTTTTTCTTCTTTTCTTTTTAAATATTTTCTATTTACGTCCACTTTATATGAAATTATTGTTTTTTTCACCGAAAAATGGGTGTAAAGATTCATGCGTTATGCCGAATGAATCACATAATAATTTACGATATTTACCGAAAATAACTAATAATAGTTGCGTTCAACCGAAAATAATCGACTAAATACCGCAAAAATTTCATGTTTTTCCTTGAATTTTGAAAATATAACCGAAAATGTAGGATAGAGGTCTCCTTCCATCCTCCACAATTTCTTAAATCTTAAGAACTACATTCCCTAAAAAATTGAAAATATTTACCGTAAAATCAACACAAAAAGAGCTGCCATTTCAAATGACAACTCCCTTGTTTCTTCATTATATTTACATCACCTTAGACAGGCCAATCGTTTTCTCAATAATGAGCAACGCAATGATAGAAATGATAATAAATATGACAGATATCGCATTGACACTCGGATCAAAGGTTTGCTCAATGTAATTAAACGTCCTAACGGGAATCGTAATCGTTTGAGGAGAGGAAACGAACAAACTGATCGATATTTCCCCAAATGACGTCACGGCAGAAAATACCCCGCCTGCAATTATTCCTGGTTTTATCAAAGGCAGCGTCACTCGAAAGAATGTGCGAATAGGTCCTGCGCCAAGATTCATTGAAGCTAGCTCAAGCCTCGGGTCCAAATTCGAGACACTGACACCTACTGTTCGAACCACATAGGGAAAGCCAATGATGACGTGACCTATGACAAGCGCCCACACAGATCCTGTAAAACCCATAGCTGTAAACAAATAAAGCATGGCAATCCCTAACACTACTTGAGGAATCATCAGAGGTGACAAAATGAAGGCTTGAATTGCCTCCTTTCCCTTAAAGGAAAGCCTTGCTAAAGCATACGAAGCCATCGTGCCTAAAAGAACCGTGAGAGGCGTTACGATGAATAGCAAAATTACACTGATACGCAGAGACTCCATCCATTCTGGATTCGACACGACCTCTTGAAACCAACGAACAGAGAACGAAGTCGGTGGAAATTCAGGAAAGGCATTTGGACTAAAAGCAGATAAGACGATGACAAGAACAGGTATGGTCAAAAAGAGATAAACCAATGACCCAGCAGTCCATATCAGGATGGAAAGCAAGCGATCACCAAATGGTTTTTTACGCATGCATCCTCGCCTCCCAACGCTTCAATAGATAGCTTAATAAACTGACCACCACAAGTACACAAACCAATAACGTAAAGGACATCGCTGCAGCAAGAGGTAAGTTATACACCTGCATGACTTGCTGATATATAGACAGCGGCAGTAATGGTTGCATTCTTCCGCCGACTAAGAGAGGAGTGATATAGCTCCCAGCCGCCAGTGAAAAGACAATAATAGCCCCAGTCACCATCCCTGGAATAGTCAATGGAAAGGTCACATGAAAGAAGGTTCGAATTCGTCCAGCTCCTAGACTCATAGAAGCCGGTCGTAAATGCCGATCCATATCAGTTAAGCTCGTCGCGATAGGCAACACTGCAAAAGGTAGCATGACCTGAACATAAGCAATAATCACCGCATTCATATTCCACAGCATAGAGAGCGGCTTCTCAATCACATGTAAATCTAATAACATGCCATTGATCAAACCATTTTGTGAAAGAAGGACAATCCATGCAAAGGTCCGAATCACAACGCTTGTCAAAAGCGGCGAGACAAGTAAGATATAGAAAAATGCCCTCAGACGCGGATGAGGTGCCTTGACGAGCACGTATGCTGCAGGGTATGCCATCAATAGACAAATCACCGTTGTCTGCAAGGCGACCCATACTGTACTTCCAATCGCCTTCACATACGCATCTGTCGTGAACACATGAATATATTGAGAAAAGCTATACGTTTGTAATGTATTCATCATTGAATCCACATCGCGAAAACTAAGGACGAACATCATCACGAGCGGCGCTAGAAGAAATACAACAAGAAACAAACACGCTGGCAGCAGCATGAACCAATGAAATCGCTGATTCTTTTTCTTGATACGCATCACGTATGCACCTTCGAATCTAGGAAAACAATATCTTCAGACTGCCAATTGATATGAATAGCTTCTCCAGCTTTAGGAAGCTCTGGAAACGCTGCATCAGATGCATGAACAATCATTTCACCGCTATCGAGCCCCACCACCAAACGCAATGAGTGACCAATATAACTGACATCTGTCAGCACGCCTGATACATGGTTAGACTGAATGTCTCCCCGCTCAGAAGATATGTTGATTCTTTCTGGACGGAGCATGAGTAAATGCTTCTCCTTCTTCTCTTGATGTGCCGCTGCCTTTAACTGCACTTGCTGCCTGTTTGACTGGATTAAATGAGGAACGATAAATGCAGCACTTGTTTCATCATAGATTGCCTCAAATAGGTTCACTTGCCCGATAAATTCAGCCACAAATCGATTGTTTGGCTGGCGGTACACCTCTAAAGGCGTCCCAATCTGCTGGATTTTTCCCTCTCCTAAAATCCCAACCCGATCAGAAAGACTTAATGCTTCCTCTTGATCATGGGTCACGAGAATGGTAGTAATCCCGACATTCCTTTGAATATTTCGAAGCTCTGTCTGCATATTTTTTCTTAGTTTTGCATCTAGGTTGCTGAGCGGTTCATCAAGAAGAAGAACAGACGGCTGAATCGCAAGCGCCCTTGCAATCGCTACCCGCTGCTGCTGTCCACCACTTAATTGATGCGGCATACGTTTCGCAAACGCCTCTAATTGAACAAGAGACAAACTCTCCATTACCTTCTCTTTGATTTCTGCCTTCTTTTTCTTTTGAACCTTTAACCCATACGCCACATTATCAAAGACAGTCAAATGCGGAAAGAGTGCATAGCTTTGAAAAACCATACCCGTTTTTCTTTGATAAGGCGGTAAATTCGTCACATCCTGATCCCCAATATAGACGACACCTTTTGTTGGCTCTAAAAAACCACCAATGATGTTTAACAAAGTTGATTTCCCGCAGCCACTAGGACCAAGAAGGGAGAAAAACTCTCCCTCATTCACCGTAAGACTGACATCGTTAAGAGCAATCTGCTCGCCGAATTGCTGGCTGATATGTTCTAGTTGGATTCCACTCATACGATCACCTATTTTCCTCCGCCTAATACTTCGTTCCATCGATTTGTCCAATTGCCCAGCTCTGAAGTCGCTGTTTCGTAATCTACCCAAGTCAGCTTGCTATAATAATTCTCTCCAACCTTGACCTTCCCTCTAATCTTGTCACCGTATTTCACATCAGAATTCGACATACCATAATAAGATTTTTCCGAGAAGGCTTCCTGAGCTTCTTTTCCACTTAAATAGTTTAATAGTTTGTAAGCCGCTTCTTCATGCTGACTTCCCTTCGTTAAAGCCCAGCTCGCAACTGCTGCAACAGCGCCTTCTTTCGGATATGAGAAACCAATATTCATTCCTTCTTCTTCAAGTGCAAATGCTCGTCCATCCCAATAAGGAACTGCTGCAACGTCACCACGTTCTAATAAAGTTTGAATAGACCCGGGGTTATCGGGAAAAGCAGCTACATGCCCTTTTAATTGCGCGAGACTTTTAAAGGCTTTATCGATATCCTTAGGATTTGATTCTGTCCCCCCTTGAGCATGGACAAGCGCAGAGAAAAATTGTAACCCAGCTGAATAAGTCGGAGATGAAATGGCTACCTTCCCTTTTAACTGACTGCTCCATAAGTCAGTCCAGCTGTTTGGTTCCTGCTTTACGAGGTCTTTTCTATAAGCAATTCCAAGCTGACCCATACTAAAGCCTGCTGCATATTGTTTTCCATCAACAGTGAGCTTCTTTTGAACAGAACGGTAAAGCTTTTTGACATTTGGTGCTTTCCCTTCGTCAATCGGTGCAAGAACGTTTGCTGCAATGCCTCTTTGAATCGTATCAGGCTGTAAAATAAGCAGGTCATATGGTGGATTTTTGCCATTTGACGCTTTTAATTTTGTAAACCATTCAGAATCCGCACCAGAGACGGTTTGGACTTTAATTCCCGTATCTTTTTCAAACTTCTCAAGAATCGGTTTGATATTCTTTTCCCAATCGCCTCCGTATACGCCAACGATCACAGTCTGCTGCTGTTTACCTTGATCCTGTCCATTCCCACCGCAAGCTGATAGCAGTAGAATCATTGACAGAACACCTGCAAAAATAGTGATTAATCTTCTTTTCATGATTCATTTCCCCCTTTTTGTCCATCCATATGACGAAGTGCTTGAATAATATCTTTCTTTGTTAACGGCTCAATTCTATGGCTGAAATATTGATGAACTGCATGTTTATAATGTGTACGTTCATTGGCTGGATAAGAACGCAGGAGCACAGCAAGCTCGCTACTGGCTTCATCCGTCCATACTTTCTCATAAGCTTCTCTGTGTTCTCCGAAATCCCACATGATATTAGCAGGATGATTACTCTTTTCACGAAGCTGATTCGTTTGCTCCTCATCAATCTTCCATTCATTTTGGTCTACATACACTTTAACGCCATATTGTTGCAGCGCTCTTTCTTCACTTAATAAACCTGCTTCCACTTCATGAAGGACTTTTTCTTTCTCTCTTGCAAATGGATTTCCCCAGCCGCCTCCACTTGGTGATGTCAATTGCACAATATCGCCTTTTTCAAGACGCAGAACATCTATTTTCGGCTGGTCTTGTTTTTCACCTTTTGCTGTGACTAGCTTGACCTCACCGATAGCTCCAGCTCGGCCGCCCATTAATCCCCAAGGCTGAAACTTCATCCGTTCCATACCTCGTGCGGTCACCATAGATTCAGGCTTGATCATTTCAAATTCCAAACCAATCGCATGTCCGCCTCTATTTTCTCCTGCTCCGCCTGTGTTTGGCAAAAGCTCATATCGATGAACATGAATATCAATATGCTGTTCTAAGCTCTCAATGGGTGTATTCTTCAAAAAGCCAGACGAATGATCAATACCATCTACTCCGTCCGTTCCATTTTGGGCACCACCGCCTCCGCCTAATGGTTCGACAACAGACATTTTCCTGCCACCTGTTTGATTATCAGGAACAGAGAGAACAACAATAGCAGATTGACCGGCACCTGCTGCCGGCACCGCCTCAGGTAACAGCTTACCAATGGCACCTAGTACGACATTGTACAGCCTCATCGTAATCGAATGCCGAATACCAACAGAAGCCGGGTATTCTGGATGCACTAGCGTCCCTTTAGGGGAAATCACTTCGATCGGATATGTGATTCCGCCATTAATCGGTATAAAGGGATCTTTACTAATAATGTAGTTAATCAATCCTTGATATAGGAAGGAATGCTTCTGACCATTAGTAACAAGGTTAAAAGCTGTTTTCACTTGCGGGTCACACTCAGAAAAATCAAGTGTCAGTCGTTTTCCTATCACCGTTAACTTGATTTTCAACCGGATCGGCACATCCGAGATCATATCATCATCTAAATAATCAGCGAATTCACTCGTTCCGTCCGGAATGGCTTCAATGACCTTTCCTGCACGATCCTCAGCTTGTTTCAGGAGATCCATCATTCCTTGTTTCACTTCATTTATTCCAAATTTGCCGATCATTTCTTTTAACCGAATTTCTGCCGTATTCACTGCAGCAATCATCGCATTAATATCCCCATCATTTAAATGACTAGCTCGACTGTTAGCTCTTAAAAAAGTGCGAACAACCTGATTTTCTATTCCGCCTTCATAAATTTTCACTGGCGGTATTCTTAATCCTTCTTGATGAACATCTGTCGCTGTCGGTGAAATACTCGAGGGCACAAGTCCGCCCACATCACTTACATGAACAAAAGACCAAGCATAGCTGACAATTTCACCATCTACAAAAATCGGCTTAATGATATGGACATCCGGCAGGTGAGTAGCTAAACCATCTGTCGTATAAGGATCATTTGTGATGATAATATCTCCTGGCTGCATCGGTCCGCTTTCTTCAATTGCTTTTTTAAGACTCAGCCCTAAAAAGATCGTGACACCCACTGTCTTTGGATATACAAAGAAATCTCCAGAAGGCGTGGCTAATGCTGTCGCAAAGTCAGCTGATTCTTTAACGAAAGTCGTAAAAGACGTCCTCTCAATGACATGTCCCATGCCAGTTGCAATTGCATTAAAATAACTGCGCATCATCTCAAGTTTTGCTGGATCAGTTCTCATGTAAAGCCGCCTCCCTAGAAATCACCAAGTTCCCTGATTGAGCAATGCTGCCTGCCCAATTTGGCAGAATCAATGTTGTCGTATCATCCTGCTCAATGATGGCAGGTCCATTCATGACAGATCCTACTGACAAAGTATCTCTGTAATAAATGGCCGCTTCATATTCTTTTTCTTCTATAAAGATTCGCCTGAATTCATGTGGCGTCAAAGAATGTCCACTGTTTTCATGAACAGGTGTGAAAGGCAGTGGCGGCGTCTCGCCTATGACTCGAACTCGTAAATGAGTGAACTCGATGTTTGCCTGATCATCTCTATGACCATATTGACGTTGATGTAGTTTGTGAAAGGCTTCAACGAGTTGATGGATGTCTTTCTCTTGCTTCAGCCATTCAGCTGATAATGGTAATTCAATCTCAAAGGCTTGTCCTTGATAACGTGCATCTGCCAATAATAGAATGGATGTCTGTTTAATATGCTGAATGTTCTGCTGGCTGAACCAATCAATCGCTTTTCGAGAAAGCACCTCATAATCTTGTTTTAGTTGATCTATCGAGTAGTTTTGTAAGCATATTTTCTTCGACAGTACTGCATCATGAATAAAATCAGCGGTCAGGGCACCTAATGCACATAATGTTCCTGGACTTGGAGGAACGACTACGTTTTTCGCATAAATTTCTCGCGCAAGGAAATTCGCTACAACCGGTCCTGCTCCACCAAACGCTAGTAAACTAAAATCTCTTGGGTCAAACCCTTGCTGTTCCATGACATTGCTTAATTCTGTGTACATATTGGCGACAGCTACTTGAATTAGCTGGTCGGCCGCTTCTTCTACCGTTTTGTTGAGCTGGTTAGCAATTGGCTGAAAGGCCTTTTCCGCCGCGGACAGCTGTAGTTGTAAATGTCCTCCGGCAAAACGCTCTTGATTGAGATAACCACATATGAGGAACGCGTCAGTTAAGGCGGCTTTCGTCCCCTTACCATACGAAGCTGGTCCAGGCTGTGAGCCAACTGATTCTGGTCCTGCTTTGAGAAGCCCGCCCTGATCAATCCATGCAACAGAACCTCCGCCTGCCCCTATTGAATACATTGCAACAGATGGAAGAATGATAGGGAAACCTGAAAGCTGATTTGACTGAGCCATCGTCGGCTGTCCATTTTGAATAATGGAGATATCTGCACTCGTCCCCCCAACATCAAACGTGATCAGATTGGATTCGTTTGCAGAGGCTGCAATTCTTGCGGCACCAATGACACCAGCTGCTGGACCAGAAAAAAGTGTTTTAACAGGTGAAGTTGCTGCACTTTCTGCATCCATTAAACCACCATTTGATTGTGTAATGTATGGAGAAATTGGTACACCTTCTTCTTTCAAACGGCTTTTCAATGTTTGTAAATACTGTTTCACCTTTGGTTGGATGTACAAATTAACAACAGACATCACGGTACGCTCGTATTCTCTCATTTGAGGCCATAATTCAGATGAAGTAAGGACTTCTAATTGCGGATAATGGTGTTTGATATAGGCTTTTGCCTGTAATTCATGAACTGGATTTTGATAGCTATGTAAAAAAGAAATGACAATACCTGCTAGCCCTTTAGACATGACCTGCTGGACAGCATGATCTAATTGCTGCAGATGGAGAGGTTTTTTGATCGTACCATCGTGTATCAACCTTTCAGAGATTGGATATACATGCTTTCGTGGTATCAATGGTTCTGGCAAACGAGAATTGAAGTCATAAGGAATGGGTAATCTTAAACGTTGAATTGACAATATGTCTTGAAAGCCTTCCGTCACAAAAAGGGCCAAATCTGCTCCTTTTCTCTGCAACAATGTATTAAGACCGATTGTCATGCCGTGTACGAGATATTGGATTTTAGATAAATCAACACCTCTGTCTTTTAGCAGTTTTAGCCCATTGATAATTCCCTGAGCTGGGTCATCAGTCACTGTGGGTGTTTTGAGTTCAGTTAGCGCCCCTGTTGCTTCATTCATCAGCGATAAGTCAGTAAATGTTCCGCCTATGTCTATGCCAAGCCGATAAGAGACATCCGCCATTTGTACTTCCCTCCTACAATGTAAATAGAATGATATTTTGATAAATTACGACATTTTTTGATATTTGACTCCATAATATTAAAGCATATCGGTCTAGTCAATTTTATTTTTTTAAACTTTCTGTGTGTTAAATTCTTGAAATTAGCCCAAAAAGCAGTGATAAAGCCATTTTGATAAAGCACAATCTTTTTATGAACTGAAAAATTAAAATTTTTATGAATTTCTACACATGCGAAAAGCAAGAAAACGGATAAAAAACGTTTTTCGAACTTTAAAAGGCGTTTTTTCAAAACCAGGAGAAATTGGTAAGTAATTCTGCTATACTTCTGTTTACAAAATACGCAAACAAGAAAGAGAGCTAGCATCTATGAAACTTCTTAAAATTATTCTCTTGCTTTTACTGATCGTCATTGGTGTAGCAACAGGCTATATTCAGCTGGAGCAAAGTAAACAAGAGACGACGAATTCATCTTATGACAAAACGATTCACTTCCCATCAGATCGTTATCCCGAAACCGCGAAGCACATAGAAGAGGCAATTGATGAAGGCCATTCATCCGTATGTACGATTGACCGTAAACATAGCGATGAACAAAGAGAACAATCACTTCATGGCATTCCAACAAAGCGCGGATATGATCGTGATGAATGGCCTATGGCGATGTGTAAGGAAGGAGGAACAGGGGCTTCAGTCAAGTATATTAGTCCTTCAGATAATAGAGGAGCAGGCTCATGGGTCGGTCATCAATTATCGGATGATCCCGATGGCACAAGAATACAATTTATCATCGATTAACGCCATTTCCCTTTTCTATCTTAAAAAAATTTTCTCGTAACTGCATACAGGTATTTCAAACATTTTTTTCATGCCGATAATCCTTAAGGAGGTTTATCCTACCTTATACCTAAAGGAGTCAAAAAGCATGAAGAAAAAGGGAAAACTGAGGCTTGGTGCCAAAATTTTGCTGATCTTTTTAAGTGTCATCATCATCTTTTCCGCAATTGTTGGTTATGTGGTGAATCTTGAGATGACAGAAAACATCAAGCACATGGCCACTGAAAAAGCAAAAGGGGATTTAAGGCTAGGCTATGCCTACCTAGATGAAAAAGTAGCAGGCTCGTGGCAGATAAAAGATGGAAAGCTTTACAAAGGGAATACCCAAATCAATGATCATGATACATTGGTCGATCATTTAGCAGAATACACCGATGATACGATCACAATTTTCCAAGGAAATACCCGTGTCGCAACGAATGTCATGTTAAACGGCAAACGAGCTGTCGGTACACAAGTTTCACCAGAAGTGAAGGCCACTGTATTAGATAAAGGCGAAAACTATTATGGCACAGCAAATGTAGCCGGGAAAGATTATCAAACGGCTTATATGCCAATCAAAAATGATGCAGGTGAAACGATCGGCATTTTTTATACGGGCGCAAACCAAAGCATGATTTCACAAATGCTTCAGTCATTCTACATTCAATTTTTCATTGTTCTGTTATTAAGCTTAATTGTTGCTGTAATCATTATTTCTATTTTCACGAAGCGGATTCAAACCCGTCTCAAGCGCATGGCTTCTGCCATTAAGAGTGCAGGAGAAGGCAATTTAACCATCAATGTGACAGATACAACAGGGGATGAACTGTCTGATTTGGCTGATCATTTCAATAAGATGCGAGAAAAATTAAATCACACCATTCTTAATGTGATGAACACGTCCGAATTAGTGGCAACTTCATCTGAACAGCTATCAGCTAGTGCAGAAGAAACAAGTGCAGCATCAGAAAAAATCACCCATAGTATTCAAGAAGTCGCTCATTCATCAGAAGAACAGTCTGCTCAAATGACAACAAGTGAGCACACAATGATTCAAGTATCTAACGAATTGGCAAACATCACGGAAAATGCAGGGCAAATGGCTTCAAGAAGTCAATATGCACAAGAAATGGCCCTAAAAGGTGTACAGAATATTGGGGAAGTAAACTCACAAATGACATCTATTGCAAAATCAATAGAGGAAAATGGGACAGCCATTCAAGCTTTAGAGACACGTTCGGCTGAAATTGATCATATTTCCCACGTTATTACAGACATCGCTAACCAGACCAACCTACTTGCTCTTAACGCAGCAATTGAAGCAGCACGAGCCGGTGAGCATGGGAAAGGATTTGCGGTTGTTGCAGACGAAGTGAGAAAGCTCGCTGAAGAATCTCAAGCATCATCAAATATGATTTCCCATCTCATTTCTGAAATCCAAAAAGAGATGACTCATTCAACAAGTGCGATCAAACGAGTAAGAGAGGAAGCGGCTCAAGGGACTGTACTTATTTCTCATGCAGAAGAATCATTTATTGATATTCAGCAGTCAATGAGAGAAATGGCAGATGGTATTAAGCATTTATCTAGTGCATCACAAAAAATCGCAGCTTATACAAACGATGCGAAACAATCCTTTGCCACTATTACAGAAGGGGTAAAATTAACAAGTGAACATTCACAGCAAGTAGCCGGTTTAACAGAAGAACAATTTGCTGCAATGGAAGAAGTAACTGCTTCATCAGAAGCTCTTGCCCATTTAGCAGGAGATTTAAAAACAATGGTTTCACAATTTCACATCTAGATTCCTCATATAGAAGCGCAAGACGGCCACAATCGTCTTGCTGCCTAACATTCTCTTCAAGAAACACTCTTTCAACCATTTACATTCCAACAGAAATCTATGTATAAAGGAGTTTTTTAAATGAATAACTTAAACCAAGCCTATTCCCTATCTATCTCCTATCACCAAATCACCGTATACACTGGAAGCAAAACACCACCTGTGATTGACTGGTCAGATGATGACATTCTTCAAGGATTCGCCATGGGAGATCATGGTGTATCCTTTGAAGGGGTCAACAACGGAAAAGCCTCTGTTACCGTAACTTTAAATAGCGATATCTCTCCAGCGTCGGCTGATAGAACGGTCACAGTACCTTTTACGCATGAAAGTGATCAAGTTTATATCACAAGCGTCATGGCTCAGGTGCTGTCTTTCCCTATTCCAAAGGGAGACTATCAGCTCACCTGCTATACTTCACAGCAGCCTGATGAAGACCTTTATCATATCCATTTCCAAACAGTGTAGATCACGACTGATCGTACAAATCAAGCCACTTTTCTGCAAAGTCTACCGATTCTCTCACTGGCAATAAATATGAACTGGCAAGTCCGATTTGACCGTGATGATGAGTGCCTCCTGATTTCAGAAAGTCACGGCCGATCTGCTCAAATAATTCTTCTCTTGTGATAATATCTTGGTACTCTTTCCAAATCCTCCACCCATTTTCTAAGATGGGAGCTCCTCTTGTCATGAGGTCTCGTTGAGGTATGCGATATTCAGCTAGATGGAAAGCTGTCAGACTCTCAAAAAACGTACCAATCAGCAGCACCTGAGCCTGAACATCATACATGCGAGCTAGAGGAGAATGTTCCCCTAGTCCAAAAGAAAGTGCGTGGTGTTTCAGAAGCTCATGTTTCCTTTTCCCCCAGGCCGTGAATGAAAAATGAGGATGATTGCTTCTCGCCACGCCTGGGTATTTCCAAAATACTTCTGCTACCTTTCCCATTGCGGTTGGCATCGAGTAAGCTGGATCAAATGCAGGCATCGTGTCTTTGATCGATTTCCACCATGAAAAAGGAACAGGCGGATCGATCCAATCAGCGGGATCAGAAAGCTCTAACGTTTGTGCCGGCATGATCAGTGTCCCCTCTTCTGTTAAGGTTTCCATCAATGCTTGGATGAGGGCTACAGCGCCTCCGTTTACCCAGCCGATAGATGATAAAGATGAGTGAACACATAAAATCATGCCTTTTTTCACACCAAGTTGAACCAAGTCTGCTTTGATTTTTTCCTTTGTCATCGGTTCAGCTTGATTTTCGATTAATTTTTTCATCGTTTCCTTTTCCTCCTGCATCTCTTCTCTTACTGATGAATGAGACGCTTAACCGCAATAGACAGTTTATAATTTGCGTAATTTGTCAGCTTCGTTAAAAACAGATCCAGTTCATCATGACTAGAGAAATGGCCTTCAGCCATATAGCAGCCCTCACCACTTATTTTAAATAAATTCTTGATCTCTTCCTGTCGGTCGAGAAATGACAGAAGTGGTTCGTGATGATGACTTCGGGTATAGAGCTGCATAAATGTTTGGATGGTCTTTTGCGTCCGCCAGTCAATCGAAATGGTATATGCTTCAATCACACCCTCTTCTTCAAGCTTTAACACACGATTCGCAACAGCTTGCCCGGTTAAATGAACTTTTTCACCTAACGCTTTCATGGTCAACCGACTGTTTTTAGAGAGCTCTTTTAATATATCCATATCGGTTTGGTCTAACATTGGCTCACCTCTTTCAAAAATCAAGTCCTTCTGATAAAAGACTTTCATTACCCTCTGTCACATGGAACTCTTTTAATATACTGTAAACTTAATCAGAAAAAAAGGAGGCCTTTTCATGAAAATCACGCTCATTCGGAATGCTACTTTATACCTTGAATATGGTCAGGCAACTTTCTTCATTGATCCCTTTTTAGCAGCAAAAGGAACATATCCACCGTTCCCTCATACAGCCAATCAACATTTGAACAATCCGATTGTTGATCTGCCTGTAAACATTGACATAGACCACATGCTACATCCAGATGCTGTCCTACTCACTCATTTGCACGTGGATCACTTTGATGACGAGGCAAAACAAAAATTAGCCCAAGACCAACCCATTTACACTCAATCGGAGAATGACAAAAAAGAAGTTGAAGAAGCCGGTTTCGAGCATGTCACATGTATTGAAGACGAAATAGACATTTGTGGTGTTCATATCCTGCGAACAGGTGGACAGCATGGGACGGGAGAAGTTGCAAAGCGGATGGGACAGGTCAGCGGTTTTGTTTTCTCTCACCCTGATGAACCTACCCTTTATATTGCAGGTGATACCATTTGGTGTGATGAACCGAAGGAGGTTATCAATACTTGCAAGCCAGATGTCATTGTGGTCAATAGCGGAGCTGCTCAATTTTTAGAAGGCGATCCGATTACGATGACGAAGGAAGACATTTTAGACGTTCACCGTTCTCATCCAACTGCACAAATTGTCGCTTGTCACCTTGAGGCAGTGAATCATTGCTTGCTTACAAGAGCTTCTTTACAAGCTTACATTCAAGAGCATCAAGCAGAAAAAGCCATTTTTGTTCCTAAAGATGGTGAAAGTCTCACCTTCTGAAAAGAATCTTAAACAAAAAAACCGGCATCTCACTGCCGGTTTCATGCTTATGGTCGATGGTGCTGTGGTTTTTTCAGCAATGGGACAAATCCGTTGTTTTTCAAATGATTGTAATGTTCATCCATTCGTTTCGTAATATGTGTACCTTGTTCCTTTGTTAACACACCATATTGGACGTACTTCTCAATCACTTCTTTTCGTTTAGAAAGAATTTGCTGCTCAAGCGTTTCAATTTGTTTTTGTTGTTCTCTCGTTAGTTTTACTTGATGCGTTACTGGACGCTTTTCCATTTGGGGTGTTTCTCCATGAGCTGTTTCCATATAAAAACCGGACAACAGCATCACCGATAATATGATCAAGCCACTTATTCTTTTCATCATGTTCTTCCCTCCTTTATTCGCATTTATTTTGTACGCACTTTCCTTTTTTATACATTATTTCACCACTCAAATTGCACATAATATTCTTACTTTTTCGCTTTTCTTCTGAAAACGTTGTCCTAACAGAAAAAGCGTGCTATGTTTTGTTTTGTATAAAAAATAGAGGAGGATTCTTAAATGAGTCGTTTTTATCATAGAAAATCGATCTGGGTAATGCTTGTTGTGTCTGCTTTCATACTTGTCTTGTCTGCTTGCAGTCAATCAGGCTCTTCTCAGTCTGGAGATTCAAAGTGGGATAAGATTCAAAAGAAAGGGAAAATTGTTGTTGCTACTTCAGGCACCCTTTATCCAACGTCATATCACGATACCGCTAATGGCAAGGATCAATTGACTGGTTATGAAGTGGAAGTAGTCAAAGAAGCATTTAAACGCCTTAATGTAAAAGTAGAATTTAAAGAAATGGGCTATGATGGCATGCTGAGCGCCATTAATTCTGGTCAAGTGGATGCGGCTGCAAATGACATTGATATCACCGATGACAGAAAAGATAAGTTCGCCTTTTCAACTCCTTATAAATATTCATATGGCACGGCGATCGTAAGAAAAGACGATTTGTCTGGCATTAAAACGTTAAAAGATTTAAAAGGAAAGAAAGCAGCTGGTGCTGCCACAACGATTTACATGGATGTCGCTCGCAAGTACGGTGCGAAGGAAGTCATTTATGACAATGCGACAAACGAGCAATACTTAAAGGATGTTGCTAACGGTCGTACAGATGTCATTCTAAATGATTATTACTTGCAGACACTAGCGCTAGCTGCATTCCCGAAATTAAATATTACGATTCACCCTGACTTAAAATACATGCCAAACGAACAAGGTTTTGTGATGAAGAAAGACAACACAGAGCTTCAAAAAGAATTAAATCGTGTCTTAAAGGACATGAAAAAAGACGGAACCATGAAAAAGATTTCCGAAAAATTCTTTAATCATGCAGACGTCTCAAAGAAAATAGATGCTGATGTCGAAAATGTCGACATTTCGAAATAAGGAGCCGAAAGCGTGGGAGATATTCATTTAGAATATATATTTAATCCTGCACTGGCAAAGGCGTCATTTCCATTTGTCATGAAAGGCATCTGGCTGACGCTGCTCATTTCCTTTGTGAGCATGTTTTTTGGTACCATTCTTGGTTTTTTTATTGCGCTTGCCAGAATGGCGAATACGTGGATGCTTTGGCTGCCTGCACGGCTATATATCTCATTCATGCGCGGCGTGCCTATTCTGGTGATTTTGTTTATTCTTTATTTTGGATTCCCCTATATCGGGATTGAGTTTACAGCGGTCACTGCTGCCATTATTGGATTTAGCTTCAATAGCGCTGCCTATATTGCAGAAATCAATCGGGCGGCTCTCTCCTCTGTGCCAAGTGGACAGGTAGAAGCTGCCAAGTCACTAGGTCTCAGCTATTGGCAAACGATGCGCGGTGTCATTTTGCCTCAATCCGTTCGCATCGCACTGCCGCCATTAGCTAATGTCATGCTCGATTTAATCAAAGCCTCCTCACTGGCTGCAATGATTACTGTACCCGAGCTATTCCAGCAAGCAAAAATCGTAGGTGGGCGCGAATTCGATTATATGACCATGTATATTTTGGTCGCCCTCATTTACTGGGGCATTTGCAGCGTAGTCTCATTGCTTCAGGACTTTTTAGAAAAACGCTATGCAAAATATCTGTAACAAAAAAGAGCAGATCCAAGCGACCTGCTCTTTTTGATATTCAGCTTTAATGTATCAGCCATAACCACGCATATAACCCTAATAAAGTAAGAATCAAGGTCGGGATAGTCAGGATGATTCCGGCTTTCATGTATGCACCCCAAGAGATATGGACGCCTTTTTTCTTCAGAACATGAAGCCACAGCAATGTCGCCAATGAGCCAATTGGGGTCATTTTCGGACCAAGGTTTGAGCCGATGACATTGGCATAAATCAGTCCGTCTCTCATGACGCCTGCTGTGTCTGTATGTCCGATTGCAATCGCATCAATTAACACAGTAGGTAGATTGTTCATGACAGAGGACAGCACTGCGGCAATCACGCCCATAAACATCGTTCCCGCAAGCAAGCCATGCGATGCTCCTTGTTCGATCCATGCCGCCAATATTTCTGTGAGACCGACATTCTTCAGTCCATATACGACGACATACATGCCAATTGAGAAAAAAACAATCGACCACGGCGCTTCTTTTATGACACGTTTTGTCGCCACTTGCGGACTTCTTCTTGCCAGCCACAAGAAAACAAGAGCAATACCGCCCACTATGATGGATACTGGAATGCCAATGAGTTCCCCTCCAAAATAACCGACAAGCAGACAGCCAAGCACATACCAAGACAAGCGGAACATGCGGATATCTCGGATCGCTGAAGCCGGTTCCTTCGCTTGTGACAGATCGTATGTTTTTGGGATGAGCCTTCGGTAAAACACATAAAGCACTAGCATGCTCGCTCCAAGCGACACAAGGTTTGGTACGAACATGTTTGCTGTATATTCTAGAAACCCGATATGAAAATAGTCGGCTGATACGATATTGACCAAGTTACTAATGACAAATGGCAAAGAGGTTGTATCTGCAATAAAACCGCTCGCCATCACAAAAGGCAGGATCATCCGCTCATCCAGCTTTAACGCTCTCACTACAGACAAGACGATCGGGGTTAAAATCAGTGCCGCTCCATCATTCGCAAAAAAAGCAGCCACGACAGCGCCAAGCAATGTTAAATAAATAAACATGCGGACACCGTTCCCTTTTGCGGCTTTTGCCATATGCAGTGCAGCCCATTCAAAAAAGCCGATTTCATCTAAAATTAACGAAATCATAATAATACCAATAAACGCAAAGGTTGCGTTCCATACTATTTGCGTCACTTCCCACACATCGCCCAGATGAACGACACCAAAGGCAAGTGCAAGAATAGCGCCTCCACATGCTGACCATCCAATGGTTAAACGTCCTGGCTGCCAAACGACGAGGACGAGGGTCAGGATGAAAATCAAAATGGCCAAGGTGACTGCTCCCAAAGGTGGCCCCCCTTTCACTTTCACATAAAATCCTTATTTATCATACAACGAAACACAGCCGTTGTATGCCATTTTCACATGAAAACCCGCAGGTGATCCCGGACACCTGCGGATTCGATGACTATTGATCTTTTTTCATTAGCATTAATTCAATAAATAACTCACATCGCTGGCTGAAGTGACTTAAATCGATTGAGGTCATCTCAAAGATTTGTTTCATTCGATAGTTTAATGTATTTTGATGAATAAACAGCTGCTCTGCGGCTGGCTTTAGCTTGCAGTTATTCAATAAGTAGACTTCAAGCGTTTTTAAAAATGAGGTTTGGCTGTCACGGTCTTTTTCTTTCAAACGTAACAAATCTGGATTGAAATCATTTTTCTTTTTTTGATGGCTGTAAATCGAGTCTAAGAATCGGAAAACCCCCAGATTTTCGTAATCATATGGAATCAGCTCTTGTCCTCCCACAATCTTCACAGCCTTCACGACCTCTATCGCTTCAAATCGACTTGTGCTCATTTTCATGACATCCCGATACTCTCTTCCCATCCCAATATACAACGGGGAAGGATGGGCATGCGCTTTCGATTGCAGATGAGCGATGACGTCAGCCGCAGTCGCTTTCGGTGAGTGCCGGTCTGACAAGCTGCCCAATATCACCACAATGTCGGCTTGAACGGAGTATACGTGATTCACCTTGTCTTCTAGCTGTAAATACGTCCGGATGACGTCCTTCACATCTTCTGCCGTCTCACTTTTGTTATCGGCAGCGTGTACGACCATGACAGTAAATACAGCTGGCAGCGGGATGCTTAAATTCTCAGCCTCCCACTTCAGTTCTTCTTCTGTATAAAAATGATCATCCATGACCTTTTTGAAAAACTCTTCAATCTTGCCTTCCTTTTTCTCCAGCTGTTTCTTATTTTTATAAATCACTTTTCCCACTTGAAAGGAAGCTTCGTGCAAAAATTGCAGCTCCTCCTGCGAGAGGGAATCCTCAATGTCCTGCACCCAAATAAAGCCGACAACCTCTTGTTTATGCTTGGCGCTCACAGCCACCCGCCGATTAAACCCGAGCTCGTCATGACCGCTCACATAAAAAGGCTTTGACTCCTTGTGAAGCCGCTCAATGACCCCTGTTTTCTTTAACCAATCGACAACAGACCCCGGACATTCTTTTGAGAAAATCGTTTGCTGATTGACTGGGTCAAACTGCTGAATGCTGTAAGAATTATAAGCAAGGAGCTGGCACTCTGTGCTTTCTAAAATGACTGGTTTTTTTAAATACCCGCTAATAAATGCAATTAACTTATCGACATCAAAAAATGTATGAAGCTTTTCTAATATCTCTTCCATCCCGATTGCTCCCTGATTAAGTAATACATTTATCATACTTCTTTCCGGACAGATTTGCATAGAAACAAGTCGTAGACAAGCAAAAAAAGCATGAACCCGTGTGTACAGGTTCATGCTTTTCCAACTTAAAACATTTCACTAATCGTTTTTGCCTGCATGTGTAGAGCTAGGTAATCTGGACCGCCTGCTTTTGAATCGGTTCCTGACATTTTGAATCCGCCGAATGGGTGGTATCCCACGATGGCTCCTGTGCAGTTACGGTTAAAGTAGAGGTTCCCTACATGGAACTCCTGCTTCGCACGGTTGATGTGATCCCGATTATTCGTAATGACAGCACCTGTCAAACCATATTCCGTGTTGTTGGCTACTTCAAGTGCCTCATCAAAGCTAGACACTTTCGAGAAGGCCAAGACAGGTCCAAAGATTTCTTCTTGCATCAAGCGAGATGTTGGCTCAAGATCTGCAAAAACGGTTGGGTGAATGAAGTATCCTTCCGAATCATCACTCGTTCCACCAGTGACTAAGCGGCCTTCCTGCTTACCCACTTCGATATAATCTGTGATCTTGTCAAAGGACGCTTGATCAATGACAGGTCCCATATAGACATCCGCGGAAAGAGGGTTCGCTGTTGTTTTCGTTTCTGTGATTTCCTTCACTCGCTCGATCACTTGGTCATACAGCTTCTCGTGGACGACAGCCCGAGATCCAGCTGAACATTTCTGACCTGAAAAACCGAAGGCTGATGTGAAAATAGCATTAGCCGCTAATTCGACGTCTGCATCCTCATCTACAACCACTGTATCCTTACCGCCCATTTCAGCAATGACACGCTTTAAATGCTGCTGACCTGGCTGTACTTTTGCTGCGCGTTCAAAGATACGTGTCCCTACTTCTCTTGAGCCAGTGAATGTAATCAGGCTTGTTTTCGGGTGATCGACTAAGTAATCTCCAACTTCAGCTCCGCTTCCTGGAACAAAGTTCACCACACCCTTTGGAAGACCTGCTTGCTCAAGCTCTTCCACAAAACGTGCCGCAATCACAGGGGTTGCACTTGCAGGTTTTAAGACAACTGTGTTCCCTGTAACGATTGGTGCTACTGTTGTTCCTGCCATAATAGCAAACAAGAAGTTCCACGGCGGAATGACGAGGGTCACGCCAGTTGGTGTGTATACGTATTGATTGTGTTCTCCTTCGCGGCTGTTCACTGGTTTGCCTTTCGCCAGCTCCAGCATTTGACGAGCATAATATTCAAGGAAGTCGATCGCTTCTGCTGTATCCGCGTCCGCTTCATTCCAAGGCTTACCTGCTTCTTTAACAAGAAGGGCTGAATACTCATGCTTTTTACGGCGAATATTTGCCGCAGCACGGAAGATGACGCTCGCTCTTTCTTCTGGAGACGTATAGCGCCAAGTTTCAAATGCTTTCGCCGCAGCCTGAACCGCTTGTTCTGCCTCTTCTTTTCCTGCCTTTGATACGGTTCCAACGACTTCATCCTTTTTCGCTGGATTGATCGAGACAATTTGGTCTTTCGTTTCGATTCTTTCTCCATTAATTACGAGCGGATAGGTTTGACCCAGTGATTCTGTTACCTTTGCTAATGCTTGTTCAAACGCTTTGCGGTTTTCTTCCTGGCTAAAATCCGTGAATGGTTCATGTTTGTAAGGTGTTGTCATCTTTGTCACGCTCCCGTTTCAAATTATTTTTTCGTCATTCCTTTTAAAGCAAAGGCAATGTTTGCCGGCCGTTCTGCAAGACGTCTCATGTAGTAGCCATACCACTCTCGTCCATACGGGGTATAGACCCTCATTTGATAGCCTTCCTTCACAAGCGCCTGCTGCGTTTCCGATCTCATGCCATACAGCATTTGAAATTCAAACTGATTTGTCGGTATATTGTGTTTTTTCACAATATTTTTCGTGAACTCAATCATTTGATCGTCATGCGTCGCAATGGCTGTATAGTTCCCTGTGAGTAATTGCTTTTCGATCAGTTTCTTGTAATTCTGATCAACGTCTTTTTTGTTTGGATACGCCACTTCGGCGGATTCCTTATAGGCACCCTTTACAAGTCGTAAAAATGGTTGCAGCTCATTGAGGTCATCAAGATCCTTTTCTGTTCTGTACAAATACGCCTGCAGGACCGTACTGACATACTCATATTGAGATTTCATCTCTTTGAAAATGTCCAGCGTTTTTTGACAGCGCTGTTCATCCTCCATATCGATTGTCACCATGATACGGTGTTTTTCTGCCGTATCTAAAATACGTTTCATATTGCGATACACAAGGTCATCGTCAATATCCAGACCGAGTGATGTCATTTTGAGTGACACGTGGGAATTGAGCTTGGCCTCTGCAATCCGCTGAATGGTTTGAATGCACTCATCCGTCCGCTCATTTGCAATCTCTGCCTTTGTGACAAACTCACCAAGGTGATCGACTGTTACAGCCATTCCTTGATCATTTAATCGTTTAATGACAGAGATAGCGCTCTCAAAATCTTTCCCACCAATGATTTTCTTAGATGCAACAGCACTTCCCCAATTACGAGCTATATGGTTCAAGAGACTGCTCTTTGACAAAAACAAGAAGAAATTTCTTGTGACCGACTCCATAAAGGGCACCTCCCACTCTTTGTAAGCTATGTCTTTATTGTAAGGCTCATAAGCTGTCCGCTACAATATTTGAAGATGACAAAAATTCTGACTTTTTTTGTGGTTTTATCACAATAAGAGATAAAAAAGAGCCTGCCGCTATCCGGCTGACTCTTCCCTCCTACGCCCACACCTCATCAAGGGTAGACTGCAAAAGCTCATTTAATTCTTGCATCAGATTGTCTTTTGGCTGATTGTAGCTTTTCACCAATTCATCAAAACGCGCTAGTTCTTTGTCGATAAATGGATGGACATGCGCGAGACGGTTCTCTACATCCATTTCTTCTCCGTCCATTTTACGTTTGAGCAGTTCGTGAATTTCTGTTAAAAGCGGTCCTTCCTCCACTAGTTCCTTGAGCAAGTCATGAAAATCCATTGGTGGAACTGTTCGGTAACGTTCAATCCATTGGCAGGCAAGAAGCGGACGAAGTACATAGAAATACTTCTTGATTCGCACCTGCTCCCCTCGTAAATGCCGGCTCTCATTCCGCTTCGCCATATTGAGGTAATGATACATTAAAGCCGCAGGATAAAACGCTCGATCCTTTAATTCTCTTAGCTGCTTTGCCAAAGAGAAAGATTCAGCATAGATGATATCAGAAGACAACCATTCCATAATAGACGGATTTGATTTATTAAATAAACGAAGCGCCTTTCTCAGCTCCCAGCCGGTGATATCAAGCATGTCATCAATCGGTCGTTCAATGACATCACGATGCTCTTCTATCGCCCAATACCATTCTTTCCGGGGAACATATAAAAAGCGAACATCATAATCACTATCGGTCGAGGGGAATCCCCATGCCCTACTGCCTGATTCGACGGCAAGACAAATCTTTACATCATACGTTTCTTCGATGATTTTCAGTTCTTCCTTAATTCTCTCTCTCAAGCGTTCATCAACTCTTTCTATAGAATTCTGCATGACTTCTTCACGTTTTGGGAAAATACGAATAAGACATATATGAAAAAGGAGTTGGATCTGATGTCTATATCTCGCATTATGAAATGGATCACTGGGATTTTTGAAGCTTGCCTTGCCATCCCTGTGATCGGAGGTCTATTCGTTATTAGCAATGGCTATTCACCGCTTATGGTCATGCTTATTCTGCATATTATCACACTCGTCTTATCGAAGCGAGACCAGGGACCAATGATTGGAAGTATCATCGGAATTGTCACATCCTGCCTTGCATGGATTCCGATTCTCGGATTCATTCTTCATATCATCACTGCCCTTGCCCTCATTATCACCGCGTTAGTGCCTGATGAAAAAACGAGACAGAATACGAGCTATTAAAAAAGAGGCCCTCCTAGAGCGGCCTCTTTTTTCATTTAAATCGTTAAATGCTTTTGTAAGAAGGCAAGCTTCTCTGTTTGAAAAGCCGGGATGTACTCGTGTCCAAAGTAACGATACACCTTTAAATCTTTATTTGTTTCTAAATGGTTGTATACTGCAAACACAGTAGATGGTGGGGTGATTTGATCGATCAGGCCGATGGCCATTAATGTGGGCTGGTTCACCCATCCGGCTAAATTGATCAAATCAAAATAGCTTAACGTCTCAAACACCTTTTCTTCCGCTTTTGGATCGCTGTTTCTGCGAAAGTATGAATTGATTTCTAAATAAGGCTGCTCCAATGCCACATTTACTGCACGTTCGAAATTCGATAAGTACGGATAATCTGCCACAACGACCTTCGGAATGTCTGAAAGTGCTGCAGCTGCAACCGCTAGTGCACCACCCTGGCTTCCGCCTACCACGCCGATCCGGTGTTCATCCACTTCTGGGAAGGATTGAATCACGTCGAGCGCTCGAACCGCATCTAAATAAACACCCCGATAATAGTAGGTCTCTTTCGATAAAATGCCTTTGGTCATCCACCCTAAAGCTTGCCCGCCTGGTGTCACTGTCTTATCTTCACTGCCGCCTTGACCACGGACGAGCATAGCAAATGTCGCATAGCCATGCAGTGCCCAATTGACGACCTCATGAATGTCCCCGTCATAGCTGGCATTATAACCATGAAAACGAACGAGTGCTGGATGCGGACCTACTTGATCTGGTACTGCATACCAACCTTCAATTCGAGAATGTCCAAAGCTTTGATACGTCAGGCGGTACACCTGCACTCCCTTTACTGGATAATCATAAGGTTCAAGTGCTGGCTCTGCCTCCACTTGGTTCAGTTCTTCAATCGACGCCTTCCAAAAGTCTGAGAAATCAGGACGTGCTGTTTTCTTCGGTTTATACTTTTTTAGCTCATCTAATGGTAAATCAAACAATTGCATATCCTACTATCCCCCTTTGTTTTATTAGTTGTGTGTATCATATCACTGTTTTCTTGACGAAGAAAGCCATTTTCACTACAAAAGACAAAACCTTCTGACATTACTATTGGCAAAGAAGATTGAAACCTTTATGATAAAGAAACTGGCTTGAAAACTAGAGATTCTTAGACAAAACAAATCAACAGATCCATTCATGGATTTCACATTCGCAATCATTGAATAAAGGAGGCAACTGTATGAAAATCGCCCTTGTCCAAATGGACGTACAAATTGGAGAACCTGATGTGAACTTTCAGAAAGCAGAAGCATTTTTAGAAGAAGCGATCCGCCAGCAGCCTGATCTGATCATTTTACCCGAAATGTGGAATACCGGTTACGCTCTTGAACAAGCCGATCAGCTTGCGGATGTAAATGGTGAACGCACAAATCAACTTTTCTCTTCCTTTGCCCGTAAGCACCAAGTGGTTCTGATCGCCGGAAGTGTATTGAACAAGCGCACAGAAGATGAGAAGATCACCAACACAATGTATATCTTTAACCGCCAAGGGGAGCTTTTAGTTGATTATGATAAAATTCACTTATTCCGCTTAATGGATGAGCACAACTATTTAACCGCCGGTGATCAGCTTGGTTTATTTGACTATGATGAGGATGTGAAGATCGGAGCGATGATCTGCTACGACCTTCGCTTTCCGCAGCTTTCTAGAACACTTGTCAACAAAGGGGCGAAGGTGCTTATCAATACGGCGCAATGGCCGTCAGCAAGATTGGATCATTGGCGCAGCTTGCTCATCGCAAGAGCCATTGAAAATCAGTCATTTATGATTGCTGTTAACAGAACAGGCACAAGCAGAGACACTGAATTCCCTGGTCATTCCATGGTGATTGATCCACTTGGCCGTATTTTACTTGAAACAAACCATGAGGAAGATATTTATTATGCGGACATTGACCTTCAGCTAGTGGATGAAGTGAGACAGCAGATTCCTGTGATGACAGATCAGCGTCTGGATATTTATTAAAAAGCAGGGTGCTCCCCTGCTTTTTGCATTTAATTAAACGTTTGTTTAAGCTTTTTGATAAAGGTCCATTAGGGCTTGAGCGGCTTTCGTTAAATACCTTTCTTCCACATATGCAAACACAAGTGTGCGGGTTGGACTTGAATCAATTTTCAAATAAGTGACTTCGTTCCTTTCCTCTTGTGCCACCATTTTCGGCACCACTGTCACACCTAGCCCATTTTTGACCAATGCCTGCGCTGTTTGAATATGACTTGTTTCAAAGGTTATCTTTGGCTGAAAGCCATGATGATAACAGAGTTCTGTGACCACTTGCCGAAAGCCATATCCCTCTTTGAGCATAATAAATGCGGCGTCTTCCAGAAGGCGAAACGGAACAGTCTCTTTCTGATCTCTTTGATGGATGATATCGTTCAATTCCGCTTGTAACCAAGGTTGAGCAGATGGCGGAACTGCAAGAAGAAGCGGCTCTGTCAGCATGTGTTTCGTTTTCAATGATTCATGCTCGACCGGCATAGATAAAATAGCCAAATCCAGCTGACCAGCCAATAGAAGTTTTTCTAGCTCACGAGGTGATTCTTCTATTAGTCGAACGTGAACATGAGGATATGTTTGACAAAAGGTTTTTAGTAGACCAGGCAAGACATATCCCCCTGTGACGGCTGGTGCTCCAATGTTCAGCTCTTTCCCCACCTCATAAGCTGCTTCTCCCATCTCTCGCAACAAATCCTCTTTTTCCTTCAAAATGCTCTCAGCCCTTTTAATGAACCGACTCCCTTGAGGTGTGGGTGTGACTTGTCCATACTTTCGAATAAATAGGGGTGTGTCTAATTCCTCTTCCAGCTTCTTTATTTGTTGGCTTAAAGAAGGCTGTGCAATGTGAAGCTGGTCCGCTGCTTTTGTAAAACTTTTCTGCCGATACACTTCCATAACATATTCCATCATTCGTATATCCACTTTCATCACCTCATAGGTTTTAACTATTCAAGTCATATCTTTTAGGTCTTAGACAAATAACAAAAGGAATTTTACGATAAAGAGACAACATAAGGGGGAGAAAAAAATGAATCCATATGCTAAAGCCGAAAACCAATTCTCACAAAATGCTGAGAACTATCGCGATTCACCTATATTTGCAGCCGGAGAAGAGTTGGAATGGATAAAAGCGGCAGCAAACACGAAGGGACACGAGCATTTACTTGATATCGGTTGCGGAGCTGGACATACCGTTTTTTCCTTTTCAGACATCATTTCTAAAGGAATCGGCATTGATGTCACGCAAAAAATGATCGAGGTTGCAGCAGCACTTGCAAAAGAACGTCAGCTGAAACATATTACTTTTGAACAGGCAGCCGCAGAAGCATTGCCATTCGCTGATGAATCATTTGACATCGTGACGTGCCGGTTTGCCGCTCACCACTTTCCAAACCTTCCCGCAGCCATGTCTGAAATCAGCCGAGTCTTAAAAAAAGGCGGTGCATTTCTTCTCGTCGATCATTATGCACCTGAGAATGCGGTACAGGATTCATTCATTAATCACTTAAATAGACTCAGAGATCCTTCTCATGTGCGAGAAAGCTCTTTATCAGAATGGGGAGAGCTTTTCGCTGCCAACCAACTGACTCAAAAAGAAATTCGTTACTGGGATCTACAAATTGATTATCAGGACTGGATCACACGCGGACGCACACCAGAGAATGTGCAAAAGGAGATCGTTTCTCATCTTCAAGACGCAGACCCTGATACAAAGCAGATCTTTCAGCTTCAATTCGATGCACAGCAGCACCCTATTTCCTTCTGCTTAAAAGCTGCACTCATTCAAGGAATCAAGAATTAAACTGATAGAAAAAGTCTACCTTCATCGGTAGACTTTTTATTTCGAATATACATCTTCACTGTCTCTCAGATATTACTTTTCATGTTCGTGGTCATGTTTCTATTATATGATACATGAACGGAGATAGGTTAGGCATTTCAAAAAATTGTACGTAGATCCTCTGAATAAAAAAAGAACCTACCCTCTTTAGAATAAGTTCTTCACTGCGTGCGTCAATCACGGTGCAATATCCTCTAATACTTTCTCTCGCGTTTCGATCATTTTAAAAGCAAGAATTGCTCCCACTACAGTCACACTTGCGAAAAGAATAAAAATAGTTGAAACACCGCTTACCTCTAAAATAAAGCCTATCATAATAGGAGCGATCGCTGAGGCCAGCCTAAGCCAAGCTGTAGCAAATGCCGTTCCAATTACCCTCATACGTGTTGGATAAATTTCAGGTGTATATAAATAGAGAAGAACTGTAATTGTCCCCATCATTCCGTAAGCAGCAGACCCTAAATAGATCACACTTTCTGGAGAACTTGCTCCGCTGATCCATAAAGCAGTTAATAAAGCACCTGTTACGATAAATGCAATGGTTGCCCAGCGCTTTCGTCCTACTTTATCAATTAAAAATGCACAAGCGAATACACCGACGGTCTGTAAAATATTTGTCAGAGAGGCTGCCCTTAATGAGTCTCCAACTGGCAAATTGTAAACCGTATTATAAAGACTTGGTAACCAGTTATTTAAACCATTCGATACAAAGTAGGCAGAAAACCATAGTCCCCATACGATCAATGTTCTTTTACGATAAAAAGTTGAAAAAAGCTCTTTCCAGTCGCCCTTTTCAGTACTGCTAGATACTTGCTTTGCTACAGGCATTCGTTTGTCAGTACTAGCTTCAATTTCTTCAATGATTTTTTCGGCTTCATCTAGTCTGCCTTTCGAAATCAGCCACCTTGGAGATTCACGTAACATAAAAAAGAATACAAAGACGATGAGCCCTCCGATGCCCCCAATCAAAAACATCCACTTCCACCCAAAGCTAGGTACAACAAATGCACCGATTTGAGCTGAGATCATTAAACCTAAAGGAAAAATCATCTCATACAGCATAAAAAATCTACCTCTCCCTTGAGCACGGGACAGTTCATTGATATATGAGGCTGCTACCGGCACCTCTCCTCCTACCCCAATGCCTTGTATAAAACGAAAAATAAACAGTGCCATAAAATTACCTGAAAACACACATGCAATACTCATGACAGACATGAGGAGTACAGTCCACTTTGCACTAAAAACACGGCCACGCCTTTCTGCTAACCACCCAAAGAAAATGGCACCAATCGCTTGTCCTATATAACCAGACCCAATAAGAAGACCAATTTGAGCAGGTGATAAACTCCACATGCCGATGAGAACTGGGAGTACAAACGCTAAAGACAGAGCATCAAAAGCATCAAAAAAGGTGGCAGATCCCATAATGATACGAGGTTTTAAATGCCATCTAGAAAAAGGTACACTTTCCATTCTCGTCAATAGTTGTGAAGCTCTATCAACAACTTGTCCATCATGAGAATTTGAATTTCCGCTGACTTCTAACGTCATGATATCTCCTCCTTATTAGAGGAAATGATGCAAAAGTACATGCTGAAGAGCGCTAAAGAAATCGCTTACATTTTAAATCAAGGGACATTCTAAAGCGTTCATACGAGTTTTCAGCATCTATCATTTCTTTTTTGGCGTTCCCGTGGTGCCCCGATCTATATAGTACATAGGGAAGATATGTTCCATTTCCTCTAACTGATCTCCATCTAATACCTGTGTTAGTAACGAAACAGCTTTTCTTCCCATCCCAACTAAATCAACATGAACTGAAGATAAAGAAGGGGTTAGAAAACTTGCAATGGGCACATCATCGGCACCAACGACTGACAAGTCATGAGGTATAGACACATTTGCGTGATCTGCAGCTTTCATGACCCCCATCGCCAAAAAATCTGAAGAGCAAACAACTCCAGTCATGTGCTGGTTTCCTTGAAGAAATTGAGAAACCACTTCTACTACTTTTCCCCCATCAAATTCATCTAGCTCAAATACAAGTTCTTTGTTTATTGTTAACCCTAAATGTTTCAGTGTGCGCTCATATCCCTTGTAATACCTTACACTATGCATCGAACTCATTGGACCATTGACCAGCCCAATGGTTCGATGACCTTTCTCAAATAAGGCCGTTACAGATTGACTCACACCTTCTTCATCATCTGGTCTGACACATGGGAAAGGCGATTCCTCTAAGTAACTTCCAACCACAATAATGGGAATAGCTAAACTTTTTAACCAATCCATACTCAATTCTTCATTTCTTGGAGAAAATAAAATGGCACCATCTACCGCTTGTGTTTCAAGTAATCGCTGCTGCTGAACAGATGTAAATGACATCAACATATTGAATTCAGTTTCATCTAACTCTTTCGCTATACCATCTAAAATCGTCGAGAAAAATGGATTATTCAAAATATATGAACCACGCGGAACGACGACCGCTATATTCCCAGTCTTTCTTTTAACGAGCCCTCTAGCTCCTAAATTAGGACGATAGCCTAACTCATCAATTACTTGTTTGATTCTTTCAGCCGTTTGAGCACCTACTCCTGGTTTACCACTTAATACTCGGGAAACAGAGGCGATAGACACTCCAGCTTTCAATGCGACATCTTTAATACTTACTGACACATTTCATACCTCCGGGAGTCTGTTGTTTTATACACTATTATAACCTGACTCACCTTCATCATGAAATCAATGGTCTGTTATCTACCGACGTTTTCCTTAAGCAAACCAACACTTTGAAGGCCTTGGCGAATTTCTTCTTTTTCCTCATCAGTTAAAGGTAATACCGGCTTCCTAGCAAGCGAACTGCTGATCAATCCTCGCTGATACATCGCTTCCTTCATGCGTAGATGAGAAGTAGATGAAGGTTCATCCATTTTATACACAGCATGCTTTAATTCAAAGATTCTATCGTAAACTTTATTGGCCGCTACAAGGTCTTTTTCTTCTACACATTTCACAAGTTCAGCGATTAAATCTGGCACGAAACAGCCGAAACCTACAAGTGCTCCATCAATGCCTTGAACCAATGTTGGCAATAAATATTCATCGTGACATGTGAGTAACGATACATCTGGTGCATGTTTTTTCAATGCACGTACATCGACCTCGTATTGTGCCATGTCCCTTTGACCAATTTTAAACGAAACAACATTCTCAATCTCCGACATTTCTAGTAATTGACTGGTTGTATATGAGGTTTTTGTCCATGTTGGATATTGATGAACGATGATTGAAATATCAATCGCTTCTGCAACATCTTTAAAGAATTGGACAGGTGATTCAGGCTGCATACCGAATCTTAGCCATGAATGTGGCGGCATGAGCAGTATACCTTCTCCACCAGCTTCTTCAACGGCTTTTGCATGCTGGATTGCTTCAATTGTCCCTTCAGCAGAAACCCCAGAAATGACAGGTACTTCCCCTTTCAATTCGTCAGCTGCAATACGCACTGCTTCAGCTCGTTCATGTGGCAGTAAAGTCATAATCTCGCCAGTATGTCCATTGACAACGATCCCGTTAATCCCTTTGTGATCCGCCACCCAACGGACAAGCTTACGAAAAGCAGGTTCATCAATTGAATAGTCATCTTTAAAAGGAATTAAGACAGCCGGGAATACACCGCTCCATTTTTCTTTATTTTTCATAAACAAATTCCTCCCCATTCGTTATAGTAAACGTTTACGGTAAGCGTTTACGTAAACTATCATAGAATGATAATGTGAAAGATGTCAACGTTATTTTTTAAAAATTGTAATGATTCAAAATACTATCATTAAATTTTAGATACTATTTTATTTTTCCGAAAAAGAAAATAAGAGATATACTTTAATGTATAATCACTTTTTTCCAAACAGCCACACACCAAAAAAGGATCAAATTTTATTAGCAAAACATCATCATATCTACGAAGAAAAAGGCATCAATAGAAAAAGTCTACCCTAAACGGTAGACTTTTTTTATTTCGAATATAAATCCCAGCCAAGCTTGAGCGTGTCCACAATATAATTGGCAACTTCCTCAGCCTCTAAATGATCTGTTTCCACTCTGGAGTTATGAAGAGAATAAATCTCCCGGCGTTCTTCAAACAGCTCTTTCATTTCATCAAGCGTCCGGTTGTGAAGAACAGGACGATTTTCAATTAAAATATCAAGCCGCTGCTTCCAATTCTCCCAAGATAGGTCAAGGAAAAGAACCGTACAATGCTTCAAGCAGGCGCGTTTGATTTCTTCCTGTTTGAATGCACCGCCTCCAAGTGAGACGATCTTTAGCTGTGTATGTTCACATAAATCGACGATATAATCCTTTTCAGCCTGTCTAAAGAATGTTTCTCCTTTTTGCTGAAACATCTCTGGAATCGTCATGTTGTATTTTTTCTCAATCTCCTGATCGACATCAATAAAATCTCGATATAGCTTTTTAGCAACCAGCTGCCCAATGGTTGTTTTCCCAACACCCATAAAGCCAATGAGAACAATATTCCGTTGTCTTACAGGGATTTCTCTATTGATTTTCATGATCGTGACACGTCCTCCTTACGACAAGGAATGCTACATAATGTTTCTATTATATGATAAATGGTGCGGGAAAAGATAGGCAATCTTAAAAATATACAGTCAAAAACCTCTCCATCTTCTGGAGAGGTCTCTTTTTTATTTCCACCAGTCATCAAACATGGAAGCGGGTACTTGGCGTTTATGCTCTGATTGAACATAGCGCTTTTCAATCGCTTCTGCTGCTTGTTCTGACACTGGCTTACCTTCTAAGTAATCATCAATTTCATTGTACGTAATGCCTAGTTCTGTTTCATCCGTTTGCTGAGGTTTATCATCAAGCAGGTCGGCTGTCGGTTTCTTTAAGTATAGACGCTCTGGTGCTTGCAGCGCTTCTAGCAGCGTCCGTCCTTGGCGTTTCGTCAGACCTGTGAGCGGGAGAACGTCTGCACCGCCGTCACCATACTTCGTGAAGAACCCAGTGACAGCTTCGGCTGCATGATCTGTACCAATGACAAGTAATCCTTCTTCTCCTCCGACAGCATATTGCGCGATCATTCTCATGCGTGCTTTGACATTCCCTTTATTAAAGTCAGACAACGGTCCGCCTGTGTCTTTTTGATATTGTTCACTGAATGCCGTCACGGCAGGCGCAATATCATATTTCCACGACTTGTCCGGCTGAATAAATGATAAAGCGAGCTGTGCATCATCTTCATCCTGCTGCACACCATGCGGGAGACGCACCGCAATAAAGACAGCCTCTTCTTTTCCTTCTTGACGTAGCTCAGATGCAGCAAGCTGGGCAAGACGGCCAGCGAGCGTTGAATCCTGACCTCCGCTAATGCCGAGAACGAATCCTTTCGCGCCGGTTTTTTTCAAGTAGTCCTTTAGAAATCCAACCCGTTTTTCGATCTCCTGCTTCGGGTCAATTGAGGGCTGCACATGCAACTCTTGGCTGATTTTTTTCTGCAAACTCATACACTTTTCCTCCTAAGCATCCTCTACATGAAGAGAACAGGTTTTACTCTGAATTCATTGATTTGACAACGTTTTTTGAATCTTCATTATACCATGTTTTCAGGAAGAACATTTTGTTAAACGTTCCCCTATTACATTCATGATCAAACATTCACAAATGAAAAAGACCATGTCTATACGGACTGGCCCTTTTCTTTTTCAATCAATTTCTACCCGTATCGATGTACAGCTTGCGCCATTACACTTCCCAATATCAGCAGGACATGCGGATACGGCCACTATGAGATCCATTTCGGCTCGCAGACGAATGTAATCACCGGGAAGTGATTTTGGCAGCTCCACAGACAGCTTTCCTTTTTCATCAATGACTGTATTCATAAAGGCATTAAAAGGATAGTACATATCCTCCTTCGGAATCCCAAATGGTTCAAAGGCATTCCGCAAATTATCGTAGCATGTATGCATGACTTCTAAATGCGTCCGTCCATATAAAAGCTGATACATTTCTTGCCGGCAGGCGGGCATGTATAAATCATGGCATTCGACTGTGTCTTCAATGACCGTAAACATCGGTTTGTATAAGTTAGAATAGAGCTTATCGCCTTTTTTTACTTTTGACGAAAATAGGCTGTCCATTGTCGCGCCTTGGTCAAATTTTTCATAAAAATCCTTTTCGTGATAGGCCATCACATCTGCTACTTGCTGTCCTTCAACATCAACCACCCGCATACACTGGCCTTTTCCTAAACGAAAGCCGAGTCTGCCCTTTGGTAAGATGACATGTTCTCCGTTCATCATATGCACTCCTTTCCTTGACAGTATGCCCAAAACGTCCTCTTGATCATGTATAAAAAAAAGCGGCGGTCACAAGCTAATGACATTGAAACAGAAAGGTGTTGCACATGCATTGAAAGAAGAACAAACTTTATCTTGGTGGCAGCTTTCTCTCATCGGGGTCGGCTGTACGATTGGCACTGGTTTCTTCCTTGGTTCCAGCATTGCCATTACGAAGTCCGGTTTTTCCGTCTGCATATCTTTTTTACTTGCTGCGGTTGGAACCTATCTCGTCTTTAAACATTTGGCTGCGATGACAGCTGATAACCCTGATAAAGGGTCGTTTTGCTCCTATGCTCGTAAAGCATATGGACGCTGGGCAGGGTTTAGCAATGGCTGGGTGTATTGGTTCGCGGAAATGCTCATTACTGGAAGTCAATTAACAGCGATTTCCCTTTTTACCCGCCACTGGTTTCCATCTGTACCGCTCTGGGTGTTTTCTGCCATTTATTCCGCTCTCGCCCTGCTCGTGATTATCATCGGCCTTTCTTCTTTTCAAAAGACAGAAAATGTCCTTGCGGTACTGAAGACAGCGGCGATTTTTCTGTTTATGATCCTTGCAGTGCTGGTGTTATTCGGCATTCTGACAGATCATAAACCGACCTTGCATCTACCAAACAAAGATCATGAATGGATGCCGCTCGGTGCACTTGGTCTTTGGAATGGATTGATTTACGCGTTTTATGCATTTGGGGGAATTGAGGTGATGGGGCTGATGGCGGTTCATTTAAAAGACCCGAAGGATGCAGCAAAGGCCGGACGCGTCATGCTGATCATTCTAGCGGTCATCTATATCGTCTCGATCGGACTTGCTCTCTTGCTTGTTCCAGTAACAGCCTTTAACGAGAACAGCAGCCCATTTATTACATCATTAGATCCATTTCATTTATCGATCTTTCTTCATATCTTTAATGGCATTTTCATTATTGCCGGCTTTTCGACATTGGTTGCCTCACTCTATGCAGTCACGACGTTACTTGGCACGATGTCGGAGCATCAAGATGCACCTGCTTGTTTTAAACAAAAAGACCCATCTCATGTCGGATGGCCTTCGATTATTTTAACGGCTGCTGGATTAATTGTATCGATTTTGCTTGCACTTTTTTTGTCCAAACACATCTACGAGCATCTCACAACAGCAGCCGGCCTTACCCTTCTGTACACATGGGTCTTCATTCTGTTCTCAAGTAAAAAACTATCAAAGCCATCCACTCGCCAAACGTGCGAAATGTTTCTTGCGCTTCTCTTGATTGGAGCGGCCATTTCAGGCACTTTAACAGAGGCAAGCGGACGACCTGGCTTTTTTATTAGCCTTGGGATCATTGCAGTGATTGCCATCATGGTGCTATTTATGAGGAAAAAGTGGAAGCAGCAGGATCAGACCGCATCATAATTTCATCATGTTTTTTAATGCAGTAAAAGGACATTTGGCGGAGGCTGGTTTCTCCGCCTCTTCATCTGGAAGAAAGTATTGCTTCCATTCATGATTGGTCGGATCACCGTACCACTTTAATGATGGATGAACGCCGACCTCATCATACGCTTTGAGCCGCTTGCGAACGAGCTGACTCATTTTTTGACCAAACTTGGTCGATCCATTCAATTTCTCAAACACCCATCTAGGCTGAAATGCCATTAAGACATAAGGAAAGTGACGGCTTTTTCTGAGCTTATGAGCCGGAGTGGAGCATAAAATAAAATACGCTTCCCCGTGAAAGCAATACTCCCACTCATGATGATGAGCATCTAGTGGAATATCCTCAGGCCATGGCACTTCATCTTTCTGATGCAGTCGTTGAAGCAGTGACCAAAACTGCTGCTCAAACTCTTCAAGCGAACTTCCCTTTAAATCCTGCGGTGTTTCAAAAAAACAAATAAATGAAGCATATTGACCCGTTTCTTTCGCACAGCTTTGATATTCTCTCAGCAGTTGCGCTAATTCATCAACAGCTTCCTCTTCCCTCGGATCACCCACAAACCCATAGCGTAAATGATCGAGAAAAAATCCCTGTCTTCCTGGGACACAAGGGAATGTATCTGCCTCATCTCCTACCATCTCTCCAAATAGCGTAAAAGCATCCTGCTTCCATTCTTCTAGTGATCGTAGATTTTGATCAAGGCAACTTTTTGCATACAACTGGGCCATTTCCTTCCACCTCGTTTTAGCGTCTTCTCCATAGCCTATGAGAAAAAAAGGCTGTGGTGACTGTCCCTAAGCGACTTTCCATGCGCATCCAAGAGGTGGAAGTTCTCATTCAAATTGAGCATGTATGTGTGTCTTTCACACCATGCCGCTTCTTTTAATAGAGCGTTTTTTGTATCTTCCCTATGATCGGTTCTTCATCAAAAAGACAGAATCGAGCACCAATAAATGAGGGCTGAGCAAAAGCTAAACAGATAGACTTTGTAGCTAATGAACACAACCAGTCCATAATCAATCCATAACGCTAACGCAGAACAAACCACCCACGCCCCAAGAAAATAAACAAGCAAGTCTCGCCCTCGAAACCTTTTAGGATGCCGGTGTAAAACAAGCTGAATCGGTGCAGCAAAAACTACATAGGCGATCAAAATGAGCAGACTCGTCATCTCCACATAACCAAAGCCTACTTCAGCCGGGATAAATAGCAGGGTATATACGAATGTTGCTGTGATAACTGATAAGATCAGCATGCACACATAGTTGAATACTGGAAGAAACATACGCATGGCAAAGCTCCTTGCATATCTTTTATATCGACCATTATTCAAGAATGTGTTATGTCTGTTAATCATTACAAAAAAGCAGACTGACATGTCAGTCTGCTTTTCTACCCAATCAATGCCATGATCCCTTGATACCCAAAATAAGCGCCGAAACCAAGTAAAGATAAGCCTGCAAGCACGGATAAGCCATGTAAGACACGTTCACTTAAATAGCGCCTAAATGAACTAGCCAGCAGCGCCATGCTGAAATCCCAGATCAACATGCCGATAAAAATAGCCATGCTGTATATCAGCATTTGAGATGCCCCATACTTTTCGATCGTATTGGCTAAAATACTGCCGTAGATGCCCAGCCAAAATAAAATACTGAGCGGATTGGAAAGAGAAATGAAAAACCCCGTCATGAACGACTGACCAATCGACGTGTTTCCACCATCCTTTTTTGGGCTCTCCTGCAAATTGATTTTACGCAGACTTTCAATCCCCGTATAAGTTAGAACGAAAAAGCCGAACAGCCACAAAAAGGTTTTCACAAGAGGTGCAGTCAAAAGCTGGGCGACACCAAAATAGATGAGGAGCATATAGACAATATCCGCAGCCATTGCCCCCACACCAAAAATCCACGCATGCCAAAAGCCACTTTTAATCCCTCTATCAATTTGGGCTGCATTGACTGGCCCAACAGGCGCTGAAAGTGACAACCCTAAAAAGATATAACCAAAAAACACCGCCACATAGACGTCCTCCTTTTGATGCTGACTTGTACATATTATTCAAACGCTTAGTGGTTTAGTACAAGTCCTTGTCATCTTTTCAGGCGGACTTAGGGGAAAGAGTGGATATCGCTTACTGATCCGCTTTCAGTGCCGACTGCTTGGGGAGAACGGTTTCTTTTTTCTTCACACGATTCATTTGAATCGCAGCTGTAAATAGAAGAACAGCTAAGAAAGCAAAAACAAAGATGGCACTTGCTGCTCCTGCCCATTCAAGACTAAAGCCGATCAAGAAGGACAAGCAGGCTCCGCCTAAACTTGCGGCTGCAATAAAGTAACTCGTGGCCTCGTCGATGGCATTTTCAATCATTAAAGCAGATGCAGTCAGTGCGATTGGGAACATACCAGCTGCACACAGACCGATGAAAAAGATGAGAAGCAGCTGAACAGTGATGTGTGTTGTCAGCGCAAAGATCACGAGCAAGAGAATCATGAGTGCTGCACTTAGCTTTAAAAAACGCAGCGGGTGCAGCTGATCTGCTTTTCTCGCAATCACGGTTCTGCCGATGACAATGGCTGTCCAGAAAGTGGAGACTGCAAAGAGACCCCAATTGTCTCCCCCCTTCTCCAGCATGATCGACGGCAAAAAGTTCGCAAAGTTCGTTTCAATCCCTGCGTAGAAAAAGGCAAAACAAATCATGATCACCACAATCATTCGATTGTTTCGATCAACAAGTAAGGACGGTTTTTTCACCCCATTGGAAGGAGAAATCATCTGTCCACGAGGCAATTTGTTCATAAAAGCAATCCAAAGCATAAGGAAGAAAGTCAGTGCGCCAACTTGAAATAAAAACACATAGTGCCACGTCTGTTCGTTGACAGTCAGTAAAATCACAAGTGGAAATAATAGCGCTCCTAACCCAAAGAAGACCTCCATGATGCTGATTCGCTTCGCACTGTTTGCCATCGAAATCACATACGCTCCGGCTGTTGTCTCAAGACTGCCTGCACCACTGCCAAGAAAAAACCCTGCCAGCACAAGAGTTGACCAGCCCGGCACCAAAAGCCCAAGCAGAAGTGACCCGATCATCAGCAAAAGACCCATAGTCAGAACAGCGCCATAGCCTTTTTTCCTCACAAGGATGGGGGATAACAGAACCCCTGTCAAAAAACCAATAAACTGAAAAAAGATTAAAGAAGATAATTCCCCGGGACCCTTATCGTAACTAGCCAGTAAATAAGGAGTTAAGCTGCCAAAAAACACATGAATGGTCCCAATAAAAAAATAAAAGACACAGCCAAAATAAAATACTTTTTTCATCTTTTCACTTCCTCTAAAAAGGAGCGGAGTTTTGACATCCTCCGCTCCACCTCTTTAATATGCCCGAGCAGACTCGACCGCCTCTTCCCTCTCGAAGCATGTATTAAGCGCAGCCTGTGCGCGATACCCGTCTACAAAATCAGCGACTTTCATATGAGATGGATATGGATCTGTATTCACCCAGTGCATCAACTGGTCACGGAACGTATCAGACCATCCATAAAATTCATTTGGCGGATCTGTCAGCAAGGTTTGCGGCATTTGATGGCACTCCACACACAAGCCATCGCTGATCTCATATTCGTTTTTCATGTTCGTATGGTATTTGAATACCTTGTCATGTCCAACGACTTCTACACTGAATCCGCATTCCTCGGGCTGCGTGCTTTTGGATGTGACCAAGTGAAAGAACACTTGATTCTCCATCTGACCGAAAATTTCGGTATGATCATCGACCTGTACCTTTTTCTCTTCTTTTTCCTTTACATGCGTCAGCATCTTGGTATTAAGTGATTCTTTCTTCATCTCACTGCCAAATAAGTACCACAGCATATCAATTAAATGAATGCCCAGATCCCCTAATGCACCGCTCGTGCGAAGACTCTCACTGCTGTCTCTCCATGAAAATGTCTTTCTTCTGAGGGCACTGTTTTTCTTGAAATGAGTCCTGACCGTCAAAATCCGGCCTAATTCATCATTTGCAATCAAGTTCTTCAAAATATTCACAAAGGATAAGTAACGATAGTTAAAGCCCATACTGGCTTGAACCTGGAACTGTTTGGCTGTCTCCACCATTTCCTTCGCTTCCTTCAGCGACACAGCCATCGGCTTTTCACATAAAATGGGCTGTCCTGCTCTTAGTGCCTGAAGGGCATGGTCTTTGTGACAAAAATTCGGGGATGCAATGATCAACCCATCGGATGCATCTGCTAAAGTTTCGATACTTGAATACACACGTCCGCCGTACTGTTTTATGAATCCCTGTGCAACTGACTCGTGTAAATCATAGACACCTGATAACTCTGCACCTTTGATCGTTGATAATGCTCTTGCATGTGCTTTTGCAATATTCCCTGCTCCAACAATTCCAATTTTCTTCATGAATGTGCCTCCTCATGTTTATACATCACTGTTTTCAGTGTTTCATAGATTCCTTTTGCATACCCATGATGACAAATTTGATGATGGTGCCGCTTGGCTTCGGCCGTCGCATTTTGGACAAGGAAACCGTGCGTGACGGATTGAAGCATCCGCAAATCGTTCCCACTATCTCCAAAGGCAAAGCCTTGATCTTTCGATAAATCATATTGGTTCAGCATAAAGCGGACAATTTCATCCTTCCCTGTGCCGACTGGTAAAAAATCGACATCATAGCAATCCGCAGGGTCTCCTGCAAGCGGATTGCATTTGTTGATGTTGACCGCCACCCCGCGCTCTTTGGCAAGTGTTTGGATGAATGATAGATGATGAAGATCTGTCCGTTCATCCTGCTCCTGATAATAGAAATTCTTCTTATATCCTGAGCTTCCCAGCTGCGTTTGCGGCCTGAGATGAATTCCCTTTTCACGTATGGTTTCGAGGATGCTTTCAATTTTTTCATCTGAGAATCCCTGCGCATCCAGACGCTTCATCCACTCAGCATCTGGCTGTCCAAAATGAGCATCTGATGTATACACAATCTCAGTCCCTAAGTTCGACGCAATGAAATGCGGGAATTGATGAAAACCGCCTTTTTCCATTTTGCTCGTCACGGAATCAAGGCTGCTCCCCGTCACCCAGCCAAGCATGAGTTGTCCTGCTTCGCTCTTTTCTGCCACAAAAGTCTCCAGCCGCTTGACATCCTCACGCTGCTCCTCTGTCATTTCGTGAGAATAATAGGTTTCATCAAAGTCACAGAAGACGATCCACTTTGGATTTTTTGGCTGATTTAGCAGTTTTTTATTGAATGGAAGACTTGATAACATGATGAACCCCCTCGATGACCTTCTCCTGATCTTGCAGCGGCATACCTGGATACAGCGGCAAGTGAAGTAATTGCTGTGCTGCTTTTTCCGTGTGCGGAAGTGTCGTCCGTTTATACTTTTGAGAAACAAGTTTTGTATGATGCTGGTGCGATAGGATTGGGTAATAAACATCTGTCTCTATGCCCATTTCCAGCAATTTCGCGGCAAGCTCATCTCGTTCTCCCTTCAGCACTCTGATCGGGAACAAATGCCAGACATGATCATCTGTCAGCTTCGGAAGCTTCAAGTATCCTTCATCCTCTAGCGTTTGCAGCTGGTCAATGTAGCGCTTTGCTAAGTAGAAACGTTTAAAGTTTTGTAATCCTAAATACTTCATGCGTTCGAGTCCGATCGCTGCCTGCAAATTATCAATTTTCGAATTAAAGCCATAGTCACTGCGTTTGACATTTTTCTTTCCTACTTCAAAGCCGTGATAGCTGATTTCCATGCATTTTTCTGCTAAGGCTTCATCATTTGTCGCGATGGCTCCCGCCTTGCCGCAAACACCAAGGTTTTTGTATGGATTAAAGCTAAGAACAAGCCCATCTCCATATGCGCCAAGGCCGGTGCTGCCGATCGCCTGACAGCCATCTTCAATGATTTTCAGCCCATGCTTTTTCGCAATTGCCGAGATCGCCTTCATATCCGCTTGTTTTCCATATAAATGAACCGGAAGAATGCATGCCGTTTGATCTGTGATATGCTTCTCTATTTCACTCGGTGCCATGCAGTAAGTATCTGGATCAATATCGGCATAGACCGGAACAGCCCCCATCGCAAGCACTGCATTTTCTGTTGCAGCAAAGCTATTCGCTGGCAAAATGACCTCATCTCCTGATTGGACGCCTGCTGATATAAGGCTAATCATTAGAGCATCAGTTCCACTTGACGTGGCAATAACATATTTCTTCCCTAAATACTCAGCGAGCTGCTTTTCAAACGCCGGAATATATGGTCCTGAAGTAAAACGGCCAGAGCTCAATACTTCTTTCAGCACCTGCATAATGTCATCGATCTCATCCTCTGAAATCAGTTTATCGACTGGTAGAAACGGTATCTTTTTTTCCTTATTTTGTTTATAATGGAAGAGAATTTTTTCCAAGCCAGTGCGTCCTATATCTTGCTCAAGGAACGTCACCAGCTTTTCATTTGCTAGGTGCTTCTCAACTGAATCAGACTTTACTTGAACACCTTGATTGATCATATCCAGCAAAGGAAGATAATCCTTGCTTTTACCTGATATCTTCGTCAATATTTGCATTCCATTCCCTCCAATTAATCAATTCCATTAGTTAATATTTAACTTGTTTCACATTGTAAATGATGTTATCGATTTCAGAACAATAACTTTGTGTAAAGGATTTGTTAATATGTGTACAATTTATGAAATTGCCAAACGCTGCGGGGTTTCAACCACCACCGTTTCCAGAGTGCTGAATCATCATCCATATGTGTCAGAGGAAAAGCGCCAGCTCATTTTACAGGTGATGAAGGAAATGGAATATACACCGAGTTCAGCAGCTCGCACTCTACGTTCACATCAGACAAAAACCATTGCTGTGTCTGTCCCGGCTGTGGACCATCCTTTTTTTGCACAATTGATTAAAGGCATTTCAAAAGAAGCACTGGATCAAGGTTATAAAGCCATCGTGCTTCAGACGTTTTATCAGGAATCTTTAGAGCTTGAAGGGCTTCAATTATTAAAAAGAAGAGAAGTAGATGGGGTCATATTAGGGGCATTAGAAAATCCGTGGGAAAAGATCAAGCCATTTTTAACGAACGGCCCTATTGTCATGGCGAATGAATATCATCAAACAGCAGACATTCCGATTATTGGATACGATGAGCGGGAAGCTGCCTATAAAGCAGTTGACTACTTGATTCAGTCGGGACGGAAATCGATTGGATTTTGCTTTGATACAGAAAGCAGTGAAGCACAGAAACAGAGGAAACAGGGCTATCTTGACGCACTTTCTGCCCACGGATTGCCGCTACATGACGATTGGCTGTTCGGCGAGGCCTTCACCATTGAAGACGGCTTTCGCTTAATGGATGTCATCCATGACATGAAGAATGCACCCGATGCCATTTTCACCGGTAATGATCAAGTCGCTGCTGGGCTCATTAAACAAGCCATTTCATACGGTTATCACATTCCTATGGATCTAGCGGTGATCGGCTATGACAATCAAGACATTTGCGAGGTGACAGCTCCAACGATTACCACAATTGACATCCCGATCGTAGAGCTTGGCCAGCGATCTGTGCAGCAAATGATCGAGCTCCTGCAAGACCAAAAACCATTACAGCGTGAACATATCCAGCTGCCTACCCGGCTCGTGACAAGGGAATCGACATAAAGAAAAAGACTGAGAGCTGTCTCAGTCTTTTTTAGTCTATCAACCTATACAAATTGAGCAAGAATGAATGTCCATACACACACTATGCCGAGCAGGATAAAGCTGTACTTCACAGTCTTTTGGAAGAGCTCAGATTCTTTACCTGTTTCTCCAACTGCTGCTGTAGCAATGGCGATAGATTGTGGAGAAATTAATTTCGCCATGACCCCACCCGTTGTATTTGCTCCGATTAACAAACCAGCCTGTGAGCCGATTTGAGAAGCAGTGACCGCTTGAAGATTACCGAATAAGGCATTGTTACTCACAACAGATCCTGTAATAAACACCCCGATCCAGCCAAGCACTGGGCTGACAAGCGGGAACAAATCGCCTGTTTTGGCAAGTGCAAGCCCAATGGCTGAACTTAGACCAGCGAAGTTCGCCAAGTTGGCAAAGCCCATGACAAAACAAATGGTGAGAACTGGTACCCAAAGCTCTTTCACTGATGCTTTTAAGCAGGCAGCGCCTTCTTTTAATGTAATATGTCTGCTAAACAAACCTGTCAGCATCACTGCAATCAGAATGGCCGTACCCGTTGCACTGATCACATCAATTTTAAAGATCGCATCAATAGGTGTTGCTGTTTGTGCAATTGGTGGTAATTTCACAATTTGCTGATGTAAAAATGGCATTTTCACTAAAATGGTTGTCCAGTTGAGCGGGCCTCCTACAGCAAACAACGCTTTAAATGCTGGCAGACTCCATACCGTAATCACAGCAGTTAAAATATAGAACGGAGACCATGCTTTCAGCACTTCAACCCCGCGATACGTTTGTTTCTGTTCAACGGCTGGTGCTCCTTCTTCACGATAGATGTGTTTCGGCTGCCATTTTCGAAGGAATAAAGCCAAAATCCCCATACTTGCTAAAGCTGAAATAATATTGGCAAGCTCAGGACCCATTGTCACCATTGTGACAGCTTGTAAAATGGCATAGCTTCCACTCACAACAAGCAAGGCAGGGAGCGTTTCTTTAATCCCTTTGAATCCGTCCACAATGAGAATGAGTAGGAACGGAATACAGAATGAAATAAACGGAATCGTTAACACAAGGGTTTGAGATAATGCAAGCGGCGTCATATTGCCCATTTGCGCTCCTGTAATGACTGGGATACCCACAGCACCAAATGCGCCAGACGCAGCATTGGCGATTAAGCAAAGCATCGCAGCTTTCAGCGGTTTAAACCCAAGCTCTGTTAAGAGAGCGGCACTAATCGCAATCGGTACACCGAACCCAGCGGCTCCCTCTAAAAATGCGTTAAAACTAAAACCAATTAATAAGAGCTGAAGACGTTGATCTTGAGAGATTCCTGCAATACTAGAACGAATAACATCGAATTTACCAGATTTTACAGCAATTTTATAGAGCCAAACCGCCATGATGACGATATATCCAATCGGCCACAGCCCATTAGATATACCGAGCAGCACAGCAGATAACGCTTTTTCAATTGGCATATGAAAGAAGAAAACCGCTGTGACAAAACTGACAATTAAGGTAAAACAAGCGGCTAAAACACCTTTTAACTTAAATACGGTTAATGCAAGTAGGAAAAACAAAATTGGAAGCATGGCTACCAATGCACTCACGAACTCATTACCAAACGGATTATATATTTGCTGCCACATAGTGATTCATCCTTTTCTGCTCAGATAGGTTGCTTTTGATTAAAAATGAGGAGCCAAAATCTCTTTTAACACATTCACACTGTGTGCGAATTGTTCTTTTTCTGTATCATTCAGTGCAAGCTCTATCACTTCTGTTGCGCCATTTCGATTCACAAGGGCAGGTACACCAATGTAGACATCTTCTGCTCCGTACTCTCCATCTAAGTAAGTGCTGACAGTCAAAATACTGTTTTCATTGTGCAGAATCGCTCTTGTTATGCGGGCCAAACTCATCGCTACACCATAGTAAGTAGCGCCTTTTTTCTCAATGATTTGATAAGCGGCATGACGAACATTTTCCATCATCTCATCTAAATCTTCTTGTTTGTATTGATCATTTTTCTTCATTAATTCTGTAATCGGTACACTTCCGATATTCGCATGACTCCAAACAGCAAGCTCAGTATCGCCATGCTCTCCAATGATATACGCATGCACATTGTGCGCCGCTGCATCAAAGTACTCACTGAGCATGTATCTAAATCTTGCAGTATCAAGTGTAGTTCCACTGCCGATCACTCGTTCTTTTGGCAGTCCACTGAATTTCCAAGTCGCATATGTTAAAATATCAACAGGGTTTGTGGCGACTAAGAAAATACCATCGAATCCACTTTTCATCACATTGTCTACAATGCCTTTAAATATATTTAAGTTTTTCTCCACAAGGTCAAGTCTCGTTTCACCTGGCTTTTGGTTCGCTCCAGCACAGATACATACAATGTCTGCATCCTTACAATCCTCATAATCTCCATACCATGTGTTCACTGGATGCGGAGCAAATGCTTTCCCGTGGTTTAAATCCATCACGTCACCCATTGCTTTATCTTGATTCAAATCGATGACAACCAATTCATCTGTGATCACTTGATTTATTAATGTAAAGGCATAACTGCTACCTACAAAACCTGCTCCAATAAGTGCTACTTTGTTTACTTTTTCGTTTGTCATTTATCTCATCCTCCTGAGTAAAACTAGGTTGTTTTATGTTTGTGAAGTATTTCACATTCTTATTGTGCAATACTTCACAAACTTTTGCAAGGGGGTTGCTCAAAAAAAATATGTAGCGAATTTGTGAACACACTTATTATACTTTCAAAGCGCTGTTCCCATGCATATTTCCACAAGAAAAAAGCTGCCAAACCATGTTCAGCAGCTTTATATATATTAATAAGGTCCCCAGTTAATCATCACGCCGATACAAATAAAGACAAGGCCAATGACAAACCAAATGAGTGCAAGCGGCACCATAAAACGCAGCCACTTCACATAAGGAATACCACTTGCAGCAAGCACAGCCATCAACACACCTGACGTCGGATTGATACAGTTAACCACCCCTTCGCCAAGCATAACCGCTTCTACAGCGACTTGTCTTGTGATACCCATTAAATCAGCCAGCGGCGCAAGAATTGGAATAAAGACAACCGCTTCTCCCGATCCTGACGAAATTAAAAAGTGAAGTAGTGCACTCGCAATATACATCCCGATCGCACCAGCAATTGGACTAAATCCTGTCAGCATACTCGCCAAGCCATTCACCACGGTATCAAGCAGCTTACCGTTTTCCAAAATGACAGAAATGCAGCGTGCCATTCCGACAATGAGTGCGCCGTAAACAAGACTTTGACAGCCGACGATAAACGTTTTCGCAATATCATTGGCTGCTAATCCGCCAAGCAATCCAGCGGCAATCGCCATGAAAATGAAGACTCCTGCCATTTCCTTATCGGTCCAGCCAAGCTGAAGCGCGCCATATAAGAAGCCCCCAAGAGACAATCCACACACTGCTAAAATCAACTTATGTCTGCCGGTAAATGCAGGCTTGTCCACGGATTCTGCATCAGATCCGCCAAGCCCCTTCGCAGGAAACCATTGATCTCCAAGAAGACTTCCCTTCTCTTTATTCTTTAGGCGTCTTGTATATAAATAGATGTACACAATACTAGATATAAGAAAACAAAGATAAATAATGACACGCAGACCAATGCCAGAAAAAATCGGCAGCTCTGCAATCGTCTGAGATAACCCCAGTGGAGATGGAGACAAAATGGTTGCGTTAAACCCGGCATAACAGCCGATATAAATAACCGCCGCTCCTGCTACAGCATCCCATTTCAAGGATCTTGCCACAATGATCCCGATTGGAATAAATCCGATAACAGAGTTCACGACAATTCCGGTCGTTCCAAGCACTGAAAATAATCCTCCAACAATACAAATAAACAATAATTGCTTTGTTTGAAATCTGCTGATGACATGATGAATCATTCCGTTAATGGCACCTGTTTTCTCCAAAATGGCGATGGTTCCGCCAGTAAATAAAATGAGAAAAATAATAGAAGAAGACCCTACCATCCCTTCCTGAATGGCTGTAAAAAAGCCCACTGGACTTACGGGTGATTGATCAATCCGGTGATAGCTGCCAGGAACAGCTGTTGTAATTTCCCCTGATGTCTTTCGGTCAAATTCACCTGCTGGCACAAAATACGTGGCAATGGTACAAATGAGCGCAATGATAAATAAGAGAACATACGCATCCGGCATTTGAAGTTTTCTTTTTTGTTTCTCTGGTGGTGATACTGCTGCTGTTTTCATGTGTCAAAACCCCTTTGTCCCGATCGGAATTTCACTTAATTTTCAGAATAATCAAATGATGTGTTATATTATAAACACTGATGATATTTAAGATCAATATTATTTCACTAAAAGAATATTTTGACAGATTTTCTGTCAGCAAGGAGGCTATTCATGACAACTTTGACAAACGACATGCAGCAAACGGTGAAAGACATCTTTGATCACTTGCACGCTCACCCAGAAATCAGCTGGGAAGAAACGAATACGACGGCTTATCTTGAGGACTTATTAAAGAAAATGGGCTGTCAGACTCGAACATTTGACGACTGTACAGGAGTGATTGGTGAAATTGGAGAAGGTTCACCTGTGGTCGCTGTGAGAGCCGATATTGATGCACTTTGGCAGGAAGTAGATGGTGAATTTCAAGCCAATCATTCATGTGGTCACGATGCACATATGACAATGGCTCTCGGCACCTTCATGGCATTAAAAGAAAAAGAGCTCCCAAACGGCACCATCCGGTTCATTTTTCAGCCTGCTGAGGAAAAAGGCGGCGGTGCGTTGAAAATGATTGAAGAAGGTGTGCTAGCAGACGTAGATTACTTATATGGAGTACATGTGCGCCCAATTCAAGAAACATTAAACGGACGCTGCGCACCTGCGATTTTGCATGGATCGAGTAATCATTACATCGGCACAATTATCGGTGAGGAAGCCCACGGTGCACGCCCGCATCTAGGGGTCAACGTGATTGAAGTGGCTTCTACCCTCGTGCAAAGACTCGCGCATATCCATGTCGACCCAAGAGTTGCACATTCTGTGAAAATGACCAACCTACATGCTGGCGGAGGCAGTTCAAACATCATCCCTGGCAAAGCTTCTTTTACATTAGATGTCAGAGCACAAACAAATGAAGTGATGGATGAACTAGAAAAAGAAATTGAAAGAGCCGTCCATTCTGTAGCGGATGCCTTTGGCGCTTCCATTTCACTTTCAACAGATCATCGTCTGCCTGCCGCAACTTTGAATGAGGAAGCCGTCCAGATGATGTCTCAAGCCATTGAAAAGGTTTTAGGCAAAGAGCAGCTCGATCCGCCGCTCGTAACGACAGGTGGAGAGGATTTTCACTTTTATGCTGCAAAGCTTCCGCATATCAAATCCACGATGCTTGGTTTAGGCTGTGATCTAGAGCCTGGTCTACATCATCCATATATGACATTCGACCGTTCTGCTATTTTTACTGGCATTGAAATTTTGACTGAAGCTGTTTATCAAACCCTTCAGCAGCATTCATCATAAAATAAAAAACCACCCGTTTTTAGAGGTGGTCTCAGATTGTTGACAAAGGGCTAAAATGATCTTGATTTTAGCCCTTTGTCTCCTTTTCAGCGTGATAGAAAACCTTTGCAGTCTAGGAAGGACGAGTACTGGCGCGGAGCAAATTTGACATTCGTGAGCATCAGCACGCAGGACTGACAACCAATGCGAGGGTTTGTCTACACGCTGAAACCACCCGTTTTTTAGCGGGTGGTCTACTTGATATTATGCATTCAAATCTGACATGGCTGGGACGTTGATTTCTTTTACACAAGATACCCTTGATAAATGAATCACACATCTCGCAAGCTCCACAATATCCTGTACAGGAATTCTTGTTTCATCATATAGAGCGATGGCTTTTTCGGCACCATCTTCATATGGAACCTCCGCTGCCAATTCTCCTGGATTGATACAGGTGACGGATATTTTATCTTTTCTCACATGCTCTCTTAGTGCATTCACAATTCCGCGAAGGCCGAATTTAGAGGCAACAAATGAAACTTGCGGTAGATTTGTATGATCGAGTCCCGCCGTTGAACCAACCACAATGATTTTTCCATTCTTCGATTTTCTGACGTTTGGAAGCAGTGCTTGGATGTATGTAATCGTTGAGGTGACATTCACATTGATTAAATGAGCAATATCCTCTGGCTGATCATGATCAAATGAATAATCATCTTCAAAGCCTCGTTTTTCCCATAAGCCGACGTTGTAGATGAGGACATCAATGGTTTTGTTCCCCAATGCTTCGATCATGTATGGGATATGAGATTGGCTTGATAAATCAATTTTCAGCCAAATTCTATGTACACCGTCATCTAATTTCAAACTGCTCGGTTCACTTCGAGACACAATCCACACTGTATCTCCGATCGAAGGAAGACCCTTCACAAAAGCATCCCCTAATCCTTGACTTGCACCGAATATGATATAGTTTTTACTCATAGCTCCTCCTTCTATGTCTCATGAGCTTTCAGTCAGACAGCAGCTCATCAGTAAGCGTTTTATACCTCTATCATATCGGTTCCAAGATCTGGCTGCCTCTTTTATGCCTGTCTTTACTTTCGGTTACTTGATTTCCTTTAACTCCACTGGTAACGCACGTTCCTCTATATAGCATTGAACCATATCCATAAACAGTTCTTTCTTTTCAAACGTAAATGTATGTCCAATAGCGGGAACAATGACACCTGCTGCTTGCGGATGTGAATTCGTTATTTTCTTTGCTGACCGTTTCATAATGCCTTTCTCCTTTTCTCCCACTGTGACAAGAATTCGTGCCTTCGCTTGTTGAAACGTGTCTGGGAGCTTGTAATGGAGATTTTCTTGAAACATCGTTAGAAGGGTTTTCTTCTGCAAACTTTTCGAATCCGCCATATAGTGATTGAGTACATCCTTTGGAAGCCCCATCTTTTCACCTTGGAGCTCGATAAACCAATCTTTCTTTAATAATGGATACGTAAGAGGTAAAAGAGGTCTCACCATCAAGTAAAGCCATGGTAGCGGCATCACAAGAGCGCTGTTGATGACGGCTATGTCTACAATGTTAGGTTCTCTTGATAACACCTCAACGGCAACCTGTGCACCTAGCGAGAAGCCAATGAGTATCACTTGACGGCCATGCGCATGCTCCTTGATCAACGAGATGACTTCAAGAGCACTTTCTCGCATAGAAAATGACTGTTCATCTGCTCTTGTCCCGTGACCAATGAGATCAGGCGTATAGCATTCATACGTTTCCTTGAATGTTTGTATCTGTTCCTGCCACATCCAGCTGCTTACTCCTCCGCCATGCAGGAAAATCATGATCGGCTTAACCATCATCGACAACTCGTCCACCTTTCTTATATAAGAAAAAAGCAGCCGCTTTTTGAGCAGACTGCTTTTTCATATGCTCCCTTCTATTATAAGGGAACCGCATCATAATAGGTTATTTTTTCAAATCTTCAATCGAGTTGACGTTCTTCATATATGTCGGAACAACTAGACCCATGCGAAGACCTTTCATACTAGTACCTAGATCATCATATTTCCCTTTAAACTTCGCTGCATACGTTTTATGCGTATTTGGCAGCCAAGCAGATAATGATGCATCCGCACTTCCAGTTGCAATTGCTGTCCACATTGGACCTGCTTCCACCTGAGTCAAAGTCACTTTAAATCCGAGCTCACGCAACACTTCTGCAGCAACATTGGTACTTGCAATCTCACTATCCCATGCAACGTAGGCAAGATTGACTTTGGCGCCATTCGACTTTTTCACGCCTTTTGTCCATTTTGCTACTTGGTCTTTATGTTTTTTCACATATTTAACGGCAGCATCCTTTGGATTGATACCATCTTGGATATCGATCATGACTTCGCCCATGTCATCTTGAGACCATTCAAACTGACCAAGCATTTTGGCTGCATCGGGCTCATCCTTTGCAAACCCCTTACGAGAAATCGTATGAATCTCTTCCGCTTCACCGTAAGATTTTTTTGGATCATCTAAATATTTTAAATCATAGCGAGAAAACATCCAGTGTGGATTCCAACCAGTGATGATGATGGGCTTTTTACGGTCGTAAGATTTCTTGAGCGTTGCAGTCATGGCTGCACTTGATGCAGACACGACCGTCCAATCCTCTAAGCCGTAATCCTTTTTCGCTTGATCCGTTAGCGCCATAATCCCTGAACCAGGATCAATGCCGATAATGGTTTTATTCACCTGCTGTGCCGCACTCGCATTTGAATCCGGCTTTGCACCACAAGCTGCTAGTAAAAAGACAAGCAGGGCGGTCATCCCAATGTAGAGAGACTTTTTCCACATTAAGCATTCCCCCTGGTTTTTTTCGTTTTAATGTTTTGTGTAATACGGTCAAGTGTAATTGCCACAATAACAATGGCAATCCCTGCTTCAAAACCAATTCCTGTTTTCAGCTGCGTTACCGCACTATATACTTCTGAACCAAGTCCTGGTGCACCTACCATTGCTGCGATAACAACCATTGATAGAGCAAGCATGATACTTTGGTTTATACCAGCTAGGATGGTTTTTGTTGCAAGTGGAAGCTGAACTTTGAACAAACGCTGGAATGTCGTTGAACCAAAGGCTTCTGTTGCTTCAATTAAATCAGAAGGTACTTGTTTAATACCGAGAATCGTCATACGAATCGTTGGCGGCATAGAGAAAATAACGGATGCCACAACGCCAGGCACAACCCCAATGTTAAAGAAGAAGATGGCTGGTAATAGATAAACGAATGCAGGCATTGTCTGCATCAAATCTAAAATAGGTGTTACAATTTTACGCACAGTTTCCTTCTGTGATGCCCAAATACCGATCGGGACTCCGATCACGATGGAAATGACCACAGCAGTTAAAACGAGCGCAAGTGTTTGAAGCATTGGATGCCAGTAGCCTAAATAGTCGATCAGTAAAAACCCGATAAGTGTGAAAAGAGCAACTCCTCTTGTACTGATCCACCAAGCAATACCGGCAAAAATAAGGGTTAAAATAATGGATGGAATCACACCAAGTGCTGCCACAATTCCATTTACTGTGCCTGCTAATCCATTTGTGATGCCATCAAAGAAACCACCAAACGTTAATGTTAACCAGTCAACAAATCGATCGATATAATCCGCGAACGGAATTCTAGGTAAATCACTCATACTAAACATCTTATTCTACCTCCTGTGCAGAAGGCTCTTGTGTTTTAATTTCCTCAAGCTTGTTAGAAGACATGTTGATATACTCATCATTACCTGATAACGCACCAATTAATGCACCTCTGACCACAATGCCCTTCATTCTGTTTTTCTCATCGACAACGGCAATTGGAATGTTTGCCGCATCAGACACCGCATCAAAGATTTCTGTCAAATACGTAGATTCCAATACGGTTGTAAATTCTTTATCAAGAACAGTTTCTAGCGACGTATTCGTTTCTGCCGCCTTTTTCGCTGCTTGTGCAGAAATAACACCTAATAAATGCTTTTTCTTATCGACTGCATAGATTGACGAAATCCCAAGGTTTTTCATGAGCGTAAGCGCAACACGAGCCCCTTTGTCGATCTGAACTGTTTCTGCACGTTTCATAATATGACCAGCGGTTAATACTTTAGAAAGATCAACATCTTCAACGAAACGTTCAACATATTCATTCGATGGGTTCATCAATATTTCTTCTGGTGTTCCGATCTGAACGATATTCCCGTCCTTCATGAGCACAATACGGTCGCCAATACGAAGCGCCTCATCTAAATCATGGGTAATGAAAATGATCGTTTTCCCTACAGATGTATGAAGCTCAAGCAATTCATCCTGCATGTCTTTACGAATTAATGGATCGAGTGCGCTGAACGCTTCATCCATTAATAAGATGTCAGGGTCATTTGCTAATGCACGTGCCAATCCAACACGCTGCTGCATCCCACCACTTAATTGGTTTGGATACTGCTCTTCAAAGCCTTCTAGTCCAACAAGCTTTAAAGATTCAAGCGCTTTTGAGCGGCGCTCTTCTTTGTCTACACCTTGTAATTCAAGACCATACTCTGTGTTTTCAAGAATGGTGCGGTGCGGGAACAATGCGAAGTTTTGGAAGACCATGCTGATCTTTTTACGTCTAACTTCACGCAATTGATCCTTTGACATATTTGTTATCATATCCCCATCAATATATATTTCGCCGGAGGTTGGTTCGATTAACCTATTTAGCAGCCGCACAAGTGTGGACTTTCCGCTCCCTGATAGCCCCATGATGACAAATATCTCGCCGTCATACACATCAAAATTTGCTCGATTGACACCAACTGTTGCGCCGGTCTCTTTTAGAATCTCTCTTTTTGTTTTCCCTTTTTCAAGCATTTGAGATGCTTTTTTAGCATTTTTACCGAAAATTTTAGATACATTATTTATCTTGATTTTGATATTTCTCTCTTCAGAATTCATATTTTCCCTCCAAATTAGCATCTTAATAACCGTAACATAAGCGTTATGATGCGAACAATCTTTAGAATTCGCTTATTTCCGCACAATATGTATGAATTCCATATAAGAGGTCTGGTGATTAGAGTTTATACGCCGTATTACTCGTAAATCCTATAGAATGCTTCATAAACAACATAATTTACGGGGTATTTCCTCTCATCAGACAATATTTTACTGGAAATTCCTAATTGTGCTAAAAAATAACCCAAACCCTCACCATAGCGGACTTTTTTCAAACATGGGTGAACCATTCCCCTGAACAGAATTTACCCGAAAATGGTCACATAGAAACCTTTTTCATTCAAATTTTAATTAAAATATTAAAAAACTGCCTGCAACCTTAGTTACAGACAGCTTGTTTTTTTAGGACTCTAGGGCAGCTCGCTTAATATTATCTTGCAATTCAAGCATACGCTTTGTTCCATCTTCGCGTAATCGTTTGTTTTCTTCTTCGATCTGTTTCGTTTCTTTCATTCCTTGTACAATTGTATTAAAGGAAGATTCGATCGTTTCAATGTCGATACTTGGACGTCCAGACAATTTGGCAATCTCCACACTTTGGCTTGAGATGTTTTCAGCATTTCGTTTCAGCATTTCATTTGTTCTTCTATCCAGCTCACTCATTGAATCAGCCACAAGCTTTTGTCTCTTCGCTGTCACAGCTTGAATGATGCCATTTTTAAAGATCGGTATCGTGATGATGAACGCTGAGTTGATTTTACCGATGAGTTTCGTATTCCCACGCTGCAATAAACGAATTTGCGGTGCCGTTTGAAGAGCTACCATCCGTGCCATATCAAGGTCATATACACGCTCTTCCAATGCTTGAATACCGTTACGAAGTGTATCAAGCTCCATTTGTGCTAGTTGGTTTCCACTAGCCGCTTTTTCTTCATAAGAAGGAACCAATTGCTTTAATTCTTCGATTTTCATTTGACCAGCAACGACATACTTTTCAAGCTCCATATAGTATTGAATGTTATGCTCATACATTTCTTCAAGCGTCACAGTCGATTTGGTCATTTCGTCTTTATATTTACTGATTTCCACATTAATTTTTTCAATTTCTGCACCGAGCGTTTGATATTTACTGAAAATCTTTTCAATCATGCTGCCGCCGCGCTTAAAGATTTTTGACAGTAAACCACCCTTTGGCTCGTCAAAATCATTTTTATCAAAACGATCCATAATTTTTCCAAGCTGCGTCAGCATCGTCCCTGAATCAGTCACGCTTGTTGAACGCATCATTGAAAGAATACGATCGGAGAACTTAGAAATTTCTACAGCCGGCTGTTTTCCGTATTCAAGCAGCTCTAGCTGATTTTTCGCATCGATCTGTCTCGCAATATTTTGCACTTCTGGTTCATTTCGAAGCTGAACGCGAATATCGTCTGCCTTCTCAATGGAGATTTCCTCTTTATCAATTGAAATGATGTCATTTCCGTTTGTATTTGTCATAAGCTTGATCTCCTTATCGGTTTTTAATGGATTGAAATAATTTTCTAACGATGGACGGCTCTTTAAATTCCTGATTCATGACCATCTCATCAAGCCAATGGGTATCAAATAATTGGTCATCTATATACCGCTCGATACACTGGTATCCCGCCGGATGATACACGAAGAGATCCACACCCATTTCATTTAGAAAAATGAGGGCAGCCGCATCAGAACGAGTCAGCTCACCATTATATTCCGTATGATATAAAATCACTTTCGGTACGGTTTGGGCATAATCAAAGGTTTGAATGAGTTCAATGAGATCCTGGCCGATATGCAGTACCTGTTTGAATAAATAAATACGGACATCTAATTCAGTCTCATTGCCTTCTTTTAATAGTTTCGGATGCTGACAGATTCGAGATATCGCCTCTGCTATCGCACGCTGCGTCCCCTCATATAGATGAGAAAACTGCCACACATTGCTTTTCATTAATAATTCAGGATCAATCTCTCCAGCAGACGAAAGGGCATGCTGATAATGAAATTGATAATTCGAAGATACTTCTTTCGTAAAAGGAAAATGGCGAATGGTCTTCGTCTCTTTCCATTCCATTAACGTGTGGATACGATCCCAGTATTCACGCTTGTCTCGTGTGACCCCCATCATTTTCGCAAAGAGATTCGGAATCTGTATCATGTCCCGATCTGCTTGAAAATTAGGGCGGATAAAGGAACGTTCCTTTGCAATCAAAAACAGCTCATCATACGTTGTCTTCAGCGTAATAGAATGAGGGGTATGATCTCTGAATTGCCACGGCTTATACAGCATTGAATCTTCCGTATGGAGCACCTCTTCAAGCTCTCTTGTCGAGCGGTACGCCACCGTTGATTTCCTCTCAGGCTTTTCAGTAGGGAACGGTTCCAGCTTTGAAGTCCCCGGATACTGATCAATAAAAGTCAGCTTTTCTTCTGGATCTAGTTCGCGGAACGAATCCTCGCCCTCTGGATGAAATAGCACAACATCACAGCCAATCAGCATGACATAGTAAAGAAAATAAAGCTGACTTTTATTCGCCTCTCCATACCAAATAACAGCCGGCATTTTTTCTTCTATATTGACTTCCTTCAGCCATGGACCTAGATGATTATTGGAGAACTTTACGACATCCAGCAAAACCCGGCGGAAATCGGGATGCTGAAATCCCCCTTCATGCAGCTGTTTGAAATGCTCAAACACCTTGATCAATGAAAGACGGATATGCCGGTTCATCACTAGGTTTGGATGGCGTACAATCAGCTGTTCACCGTCTAAGAAAGCCACAAAGCGATTCACAGACAATCCCGTTTCTTCTTGGTTAATCAAATGAATGCGTTGAAGCGCTTGAAAATGCTCCGGCTCAATATGACGATTGAGCGTTTCACTTAAAATATGAATGCCATCTGTTTCATATAATTCATGTAAATAAATAAAATAATCGGTTGCATCATGCGGAGTTCCAAGGACCCGGGCGGCGAGACGCGGCAAGGACAATGTATGCTCGTCCTTTACATAACCATCTCTTTCAGGGAGCGGCTTTTTCAGCACGTTTTTCCAGGCTTCCTGCTCCGCCCGTGTTTGGTTAACAATGATTTCTTTATAACTCACGCCGCTCCTTCCTTTCTCCTATATTTTCTCGAAAGCTACTACTATCATATCATTCACCCTTCTACTTCTGCTATCGAATCGAAGGCTTTTTTGCGGTCGTCATCTGCTTTATGACACAAGCGGTGATTTCATCTGCTGCTGCCATGCCAGATGCTACTGTCGGCTCAAGTAACGGATCAAAGTCGAGCACTTCTCCATGCCTTGGGGCAAAGCCCATATCCGCCTCTCGAATGAGTCCTGCATCTAAGAGGGAATCACCCGCTCCATATACATATTCAAGCGCCAGCCGTTCCTTTAGAAAAGCAACAGCATCCCACTTATTGAGCGGTGCCGGAATAAAATAAAGCTTCCGCCCTTGTAGAGACACCTGCCAGCCTCTCTCCTCGCCCCATTGCTTCAATTCAGTAAGTGGAATGAGAGACAGATACTCATCTTTCATAATCAAATAAAGAAATCTTCCCTCTGCTGTCCGGGTACGCTTCACCCATGCCGCAACTGGCAGTTCGGAGATGGCTCTTAGCATCTCTCTGACTGACATACACGCTTTGAGCCTCTCATCAACAATGACATGCCAATCCTCAAGCGGCTTGCCGTGATGAAGGATACAGCCCCCATTTGTCGTGACGGCATACTCCGGTTTGAGCTCTTGCTGAAAGAAGGTGATCCGTTCATACTGAGCGGTCGTTCTTGTCGTGACTGGAATGAACCAGCTTAACTGATGAATCATCTGCAAAGACTTCTTCGTTTCAACCGACATATAGGAAAGCGGACGCTCATCCAGCATCTCAACTAAATCATAATCTCCTTCATACGCATACTGATCTAGCACTCGGTGTGAGTAAATCAGCGTCCGGTCTAAATCACTGGCAAACGCACTTGTCTTCATGACGTCTGCTCCAGCGGACGAATAAGTCCACAGCACGTATAGGACATATTGGCATATTCAATGACAGGAACGCCCCTGTCCTCTGCCAGAAGCAAAATATGCTTTAGCTTTTCCTGAGACCCGGGCTGAATTAAGATTTTCCAAGGAATTCTTCTCAGCAGCACACGGGTCGTCTCACCAACACCCGGTTTAATCAAATGAGTGTTTTCAATTTGAAACTCCTGACCGATCGCTTCAATGGATGCCATACCCCGCCAATCCGCAGGCAATCCTTGCGTGAGGATGGTCTCTGCTTTCTCTTCTAGATTTGGTTCGAGGTTAGAAAAGGCTTCTTCAATTGTATCCACATACAGATTGGACACATCCTCATCAAGCAACTCTTCATAATATTTTGCCCCATGGAAATCATCGGCATTGATCCAGCGGTTGTTTAGTACCGTCCGACTAACAAGTCCAGATACAGTCGAATTCAGACAAGCACTTGGAATGAGAAAGTCCTCTCTCGTTCCGTAGACTTGTGTACAATAGCCTGGATCAGCGAGTACAGCCAGTTCACTAGAAAGACGAATACCGTACTTTTTTTCAAAATCAATCACCGCTTTTTGGAGCTCTCTCGAAATCGCACCTTTTCCGGTCCATCCATCAATAAAGGCAATCTCATAGCCCGGATGTTCCTTGAGCATATAATGCAGCGCATTTTCATCTATTCCTCGATCACGAATAATTGAGATGCTGTAATGAGGCAGTTCAAGACCATATGTCTTTCGAATATATCGTTTGATGAGCACCCCGATCGGCGTTCCCGCTCTAGCCAAACTGCAAAGCACCGTTTGGTAGCCTCGCCTTTTCACAATCTGTTCTGCTACAACAGCTACAGCTTCTGCTACCTTCTCCTTACTTTCTTTCAGAGATTCATAGAATAAATCCATATAAGATTCCGTTGGTTTATATTCAATCGGTAGCATTTCTGAATAATGCGCACCACTCTGAATCGAACGCTCCCGCTCCTCTGTGCTTTTCTCCATCTCAATGGATGATAAATCTTTGAGTAAGAAGGTTACATCCTGCTCTGGATAGCTTCCCATCTTTGTATACACATTAGCCATTCACCTTCACCTCGTCTGATAAAGTCACAATATGCACATGCTTCACATGCCGTTCGGCAAATAAATGAACAAGCGGAAGTAATGCCTCCTGAGAGACCTTTTTCTCAAAGAAGAGAAATACATCATCGTATTGACCTTTTGGTATGTTGTACACGTAGTGCTGAATTCGAGCATCCTCTGGACTCACAAAGGTGAACCCATTTTGAACAGCATATCCATCCTTTTCAACGGGATGAATTGGACTTCTCGTCGTTGAATGAAAGAGAACGCCCTCTCCCATATGGACAGCCACTCTCATCGGCACATACATCAGCTCACCTGTTCCTAAACAAAGTGTCTGCTTTCCTTTGCGTTCCTTCTTCAGTTTCAATCCAGCCTCTGCAGCTGCTTGATCGATGGCTGCCGTATCTGCTGCGTTTAAACCAAAACGACCCGTTTCATGTATATATGGCGAATGACCTGCCGAATTGGTTGCATGAGAACGTGCACACGGCACTTGCTGAAAGAAAGATTGAAGAGAGTGAAAAGAGAGATTTGGCAGATCCTTTTGCTCAGCAATCTCATACGAATAAGCTGGTTCATCCAGCGTTTTGCCTCGAAAGACCATTTGCCCTTTTAATAAAGACAATGAGGTGATGTGAATACCAAGCTCCACTTCAAGCTCACACATGGCTTTTTCGTGCTCCTCTGTTCGCCAGTCTAAAATAGAAAGAATCGTGTAAGAATGTCGCGGATGCTTTGCATGAAGATCCCGAATGATATTGATATTCGTACGGCCTGTCGTGACTTCATCATCTACTAGCACGATGGGACGGTCTGTACAAAGTAATGCTTCATCTGCATAACAAAGCTGATCCGTTGCATGTGAATGCTCTTCTTCAAAGACCAATGAAGGATCAAGATCCAGCAGCTGCTCACGTGTCGTATGAATGTAAGATGCCCCTTCTAAGACGTCATACACACCGTGTCCAAGAGCAGTTGCTGTTTCTGCAAAGCCGATCACGACCGGCTGTTTTCCTCCTGAAAGCTTCTCTTTTTTGAGCGCTTCGTAGGCTTTAGATAATACCGCGTGGTCATCTGTCTTGAGTGCTTCTACTAAAAGGTCTTGATGCGGAGACGTCTTGCCTGTTTGCTCTTTGGCATACGCCATGGCTAAAAGACCCGAGACAAGGAGCGGTTTGACTGGATGAACAGGAATGTGCTTGCCGAGCACCTTACTAACGAATAAAAAGGCTCTTTTTTTGTTCACCCTTGCTGCCATGTCAAAAAGATGCTCTTTTTCTAGGTGAAGCGCACCTTCTTTGAGATCAAGCTCAACTTCCATATGTTCCAAGATGCTCAGCGTATGCGGCTTCTGCTTCTGTGAGTATGTCAATATAGCTTCTGTTTTCATGAAACACCCCGTAAATATCTGACTTCATTAAAATGTGCTCTGCCCATCTGTAATGGGGCTTCGTTTCATTCATTTTATTAGAGAAGGTACTCTTCATTACGCCAACTGTGCCGTCTGCATGTTCAAGAATGCTTAATGCATCCATATACTCTTCCTTCGTCACAACATACATGCTTTGAACTGGCTTGAGATGTGTTGGATGAATGACCGTCTTCCCATGAATGCCGTTAGCCACATCGAGTTTTGTCTCCTTGAGTAAACCTTGTACGTCATCAAATTCAGACGAAGACGCTTCATCACTCTTATGAGAAAGTGCCCGAATGAATGGCTTTTGTTCCTTTCGCGCAGGACCAAAATGCTCCCATACTGCACCTGATACCACAAAGGAACGGCCAAAATAATTGATGATATCTGTGATCAAGTCAGCAATCAAATGTATTTCATATATGGTCGTGTCACGATCACGGCGAATTCCGTACAAACCACAAAGATCCGTTGCCCCAATGCGAATATTCAAAATATATTCCTCGTCATTCAGCAAAATCTGCTTTAACTCTGACAACACCGTATATCTTGTTTCTTTTTCTAGTAAATCGGGTGTTTCCAAAATGGGCATCCCATAAAGGATTGTATTCGTTTTGGCCGATGCCTGTTTCAGACTGTCCAAATATTCCTTCGCATTATGAACGGAGCACTTCGGGAACACAAAACCGGTAAGTAATTGAAGCGAGGGACCGAGCATGTCTGCCATTTTGAGCAGCTGTTTCGGCGAACGAACGCGAATAAATATAAGAGGCAAATGTTCAGCCGTTTCAGGAGCATGAGCGACTTTCTCTTTGAGACTGGCCAGTTGTGCCACTAGATTCTGTTCGGCCATGTCCACTTCTTGATCACCGATGGCATCCTCCAAGCAAAAGACAACAGAGCAAAGCGCTTCATATTTCTGCGACAGCAGCATATCTGCTATATCTTGTCTTGTCGCAGGCATATACAAAGTAGCACCTAATGCATGCGCAAGTACGTGCCTCGGTGTCAGTGAATGCATCGCCCCCGGCCGCTTGAAAAAAAGATCGTGCTGCCTCGCCTCTGATAAAAATCGAAAATACCGCATGCTGTGCCACCTCCTGTTGTTTAGAGAAATTCAATAACCTGATGATTCAAAAAAGGATGGAGCCGCTAGTCAACTCCATTCCTTTTTGATCATCCTATTCTTCTTTTGAAGCCGCAGCTTCGTTTGTTACATCTTGATGTTTCTTCTTATTGATTTTATGAACAATAAACGTCCCGATAAACGCTAGAATAATAATCGCAAAGAATGCAAGATGCGGGATTTCAATAAGTGCAGCACTTAAGCCCATTTTGATGGCAATAATCCCGATGAGAATAAACGCGGTATTCTCAAGCTCAGGAATACGGTCAATGAGGACAAGGAATAACTGTGCCACTGTACGCATCATGAGAATACCAAGCATTCCGCCTAAAAGCAGAATCCATACTTCCTCAGATACAGCGAATGCCGCAAGAATACTGTCCACCGAGAAGGCAAGGTCCATAATCTCTACAGAAATAACGGTTGCCCAGAACACGCCAAATACGCGAATCATCCAGCCTTCTTTTTTCAATTCCTTCGCTTCGTCATCGCCGTCACCTAACCAGAAGTGCTTAATGACAAGCCATGCTAAATATGCAGCTCCGAGAACCTTAATCCACCAGAACTTAATCAGCAGCATCCCTACACCAATGAATAGAAAACGGAAGAAATAAGCGCCAATTAATCCGTAGGTTAATGCCTTTTTACGCTGCTTTTCTGGTAAGTGTTTCACCATGACAGCTAATACAAGTGCGTTATCTGCTGATAACAATCCTTCAAGCACAACAAGGGTCCCAATGAGTCCCCAAGAGACAGGGTTTGTTAATACCTCTGCCCACATATGCCAATCAAAAAACGAGGCATAGGTGTCCAACATATGTTTCAAAATGTCCAACTGGTTTTCCTCCTATAAGTGTAGAAGCATCAGCAGGCTTTCGCCTGCTGTTATTCTTGATCGCTGTTTCTTTCTCACTTTGGAAAAGGCCTCATATGAGTCATTGGCAGCGCCTCTTTAATCGATTAATTTCTCTCGTTTATACTTCTAACCCATAATTTTGACAAAGAGCTGCAAGTCCGCCAGAGAATCCGCTTCCGATCGCGTTAAACTTCCAATCGCTTCCGTGGCGGTATAGTTCACATACCACAACAGCTGTTTCGATTGAGAAGTCTTCCCCTAAATCAAAGCGAATCAATTCTTCACCGCCCTCTTCATTTACAACACGAACAAACGCATTTGAGACTTGTCCAAAATTCTGGCTGCGCGCCTCTGCATCATGAATCGTCACTGTAATTCCGATACGATCAATGTTAGCAGGAATTTTTGAGAAATCAACGAGAATTTGCTCGTCATCTCCATCTCCTTCACCCGTCCGGTTATCCCCTGTATGAGTGACACTGCCGCTTGGATGCTGAAGGTTATTATAGAAAACAAAGTCTGTGTCTTGCTGACAACGATTGTTTGCATCCACTAAGAATGCTGAAGCGTCCAAATCAAATTCGGCTCCACCTGAATATTTATTCGTATCCCACCCAAGACCGATCATCACTTTCGTCAGTCCTGGGTTGGTTTTTGTTAAATCGACACGTTGTCCTTTTGATAGCTGAATCGCCATATTCGAATCTCTCCTGTCCGTTGAAAATATAAAACGAGCTGTTACCCGATATCTAAGCCGAAGTCCGTTGCAATGCGGGCAAGTCCACCTTGATAGCCCGATCCGACAGCTGAGAATTTCCATTCTCCGCCGTGACGGTATAATTCACCTACAATAATCGCTGTCTCAATAGAGAAGTCCTCTGCCAAATCGTAGCGAATGAGTTCTTCATTTGATGCTGCATTTAAAATACGGACGTAAGCGTTAGAAACCTGTCCAAAGTTTTGGCTGCGTGCTTCTGCGTCATGGATTGTAATGACGAAGGAGATTTTCTCAATACTCGCTGGTACAGTTGAAAGATCAACATTGACCTGCTCGTCATCTCCGTCTCCTTCACCTGTACGGTTATCGCCTGTATGTACGATACTTCCGCCACCGCCAGTTGTTTGATTGTAGAAAACAAAGTCAGATGGAGAGTTTGCTTTCCCTGCTGCATCTAAAAGGAATACACTTGCGTCTAGATCAAAGTCATGTCCGCCGTCATACTTATTGACATCCCAGCCAAGACCGACGACCACTTTTGTTAAACCTGGATTCGTTTTTGTTAAATCAATTTTTTGACCTTTCGCTAAAGAAATTCCCACTAGGAATCTCTCCCTTCTGATTAGATATAGTTTCTCGTAATATCGGCAAGCTTCGCATCATTTGTACCGTTTCCAACAGCCGCAAACTTCCAATCATTCTCATGACGATATAGCTCTCCAACGATTAATGATGTTTTCCCTGCATACTCATCTTTTAAATTATATTTCACTAATTCTTGATTGTTTGAACGATCAACAATGCGAATATACGCATTTTGAATCATACCAAAATGTTGATTTCTTCTGAGTGCATCATAGATGTTCACAACAAACACCAATTTATTCACATTGCCTGGTACCTTGCTTAAGTTGACGAGGACTTGTTCATCATCTCCGTCTCCTTCACCAGTCAAGTTGTCACCTGTATGCTCAACACTGCCGCATTTGCTTTTCAAGTTACCAAAGTAAATCAAATCTTTATTTTCAACAAACTTATCATTTTTCAGCATCAGCACTGAAGCGTCACAATCAATATCAGCGCCGCCTCCGCCGCCAAACAGCTTACCTAAAAATCCGCCGCCTTGTGAAACAGGGTCCCAGCCAAGTCCAACAAGAATATTCGTTAGCCCTGCTTTGCCTTTTGTTAAATCAATACGTTGACCTTTTTCTAATGTAATCGCCAAATCAATCACTCCTCCAGCATAATAAAAATCTATTTATTAAGCGATGGACCCTATTAAAATCATCATACATGAAAATTCGACAAAATTCATGAAATGACATTGGAGCCTCTTACTCTTTTTTCTATTTACTAGTATATACGATCTACGTTCAAGATAGGTTTCAAACAGATGATATTTTTTTAACGAAAGATCCATGTTGAAAATGGTTCATGTCGTAAATGAAGTGTTTCATGTGAAACATTGTCGAAAATTCTTGTCCACAGCTCTTACTGATAAATTACGTATTGATGTGTTTTTATATGTTGATATAGAAAAGATAAAGCATGAGATCTAAGGATAAACTCTTTCGTTTCCTTCCATCCATGGTTTTCTTTATACTTATATCCAACGTAGTATCGAAAGGATGTTGATGATGCCATCACTTCACATATTAGATCAAGTCGCCATTCCTAAAGGTCAGACAGCGCAAGAGACATTGATTCACACAACGCAGCTGGCTCAGCTTGCGGAAACCCTTGGGTATGAGCGTTATTGGTTTGCTGAACACCACAGCACAAGAGGGCTCGCTAGTACAGCACCTGAAATATTAATGGCACATATTGCTGCTCATACATCGACCTTACGTACAGGGTCTGGCGGCATTTTACTTCCGCAGTATAGCCCCTTTAAAGTTGCAGAGGTCACGCGGCAGCTTGAGGCTCTGTATCCTGGACGAATTGAAATCGGTGTCGGTAAATCTCCGGGCGGAATTGAAAGGACGAGACTTGCTTTAACAGACGGCGTGCATAAAGATCTATCTCAGTTCGACCGACAGCTGAAGGATTTTCTATTTTACTTATCAGACAGCCTCCCTTCTGGGCACCCGCATGCAGGAGTCAAAGCTGCTCCGCTTGTTGATGCTCATCCGCCAGTTTGGCTGCTTGGTTTAGGAGAAAATAGTGCCATGCAGGCAGCAGAGCTTGGGATCAACTATATTTTTGGTCACTTTATCCACCCTGCACGCGGCAAACAAGCATTTGAGACGTATCGGTCTCACTTTTCTCCATCTGTCTTTTCCACTCAGCCGCACGCTATGTTTGCCGTGTTTGTCATTTGTGGTGAAACCGATGAAGAGGCCGAACGGATCGCCAGCAGTACAGATTTATGGCTGCTGCGAGTTGAAAAAGGACTGGACAGCCGCGTCCCCTCTATAGAAGAGGCTAGTACCTATCACTACACCTCGCAGGAAAAGAAAAAAGTGTTACAAAACCGTCAGCGGATGATCGTCGGCTCAAAGGCAACAGTGAAAGGGGAATTACTTCGCTTGATGGACCGCTATCAAACGGATGACATCATGATTCTCAACAATTCATTTGATCCGATAGAAAAACAGCGTTCCTTCAAACGAATCGCAGAACTATTTTGAAGCCAATCCCCTTGGCTTCTTTTTTACATTGTCATAAAAATGGGAAATGTAACATAGAGATGTCAAAATGCTTCCGCCTGTCATCTGATCGCAAATGTGTCTTCTAATCGTTAGCGAACTGTAAACGCATAAGGGGTGTACCTTTTATATAGTAGAGGTACATATAAAAGAACCGTTTATGACGCTAGAAGGAAGGAGATGACAGGTCATGAATAAGAGACTCGACTGGGTCGATGCGGCTAAAGGGATCGGTATTCTGTTCGTGGTCATGGCGCATGTGCCCATCCCAGATCCGCTCAAGCAATTCATTTACTCTTTTCATATGCCGCTTTTCTTTTTACTATCCGGCATGATGTTTCGATCATCCTCACGCCCTGCTCTGTCATTTATTCAGAAGAAAGCCAAAAGCTTACTCTTGCCCTATCTCTATTTCTCCATCATTACGTATGTTTTCTGGTTCACCGTTACTCGTTTTTTTGCCTTTAAGGGACAAACGGATATTGACCCTTTCGTTCCGTTTACAGGTATTTTTATATCCAATGCAGATGAAGCTAGACTCACGCATAACCCAGCCATCTGGTTTTTAACAACGCTCTTTTTAGTGGAATTGATCTTTTTCTTTATGCACCGTCTGACAAAAGGGAAACCTGCTGTTTTGATCTTAATGACTGTCCTTTGCGGAAGTGCTGGATATGCCTCTACCTTGCTTTTAGACCAAAGTATGCCGTGGAATGCCAATGTCGCCTTGACGGCTGTTGTGTTTTATTCAATCGGATTTTTGGCAAAGCAATGGTTTGTGGAATTAAAAACAGACCCAACCCTTCTTCTATGTACAGGTCTGCTTGTACTGACGGCTTACATGCAAAGCTTTAATTCGCGGATCGATATGCGCGTGAATGACTATGGTGATCTTTTTCTTTTCTATGCATGTGCACTGCTTGGTTCAGCTGCCGTGATTTATTTAAGTTTCAAATTCAAAACGTCCCCTATTTTGACGTATCTCGGACGAAATTCCATTGTCATTCTTGTCTTGCAGTTTGCCGGCATCGATATTATGAAAGCATTTGTTTATTATGGACTTGGTATCAATATTGCAGATACAGCGCAGCTCTCTTGGACTCTCTTTTACACGATCGGAACATTGCTGCTTATGGTGCCGTGTATCTCCTTCCTAAGCAAATACCCGATGCTACTCGGCAAACCAGCCAAAGCCGCACACCGCTACGAACAAAAAACATCCGCCGGCTGATTGGGCGGATGTTTTTTTGGATTAATCATTGATTTGAGAAGGGTAAAGCGTCATTCCTCCATCTACAAATAAAGTGGTGCCTGTGATATACGATGCTTCCTTAGATACGAGAAATGCAGCAGCGGACCCAATCTCCTTCGGTTCGCCAAAGGTTCTCATTGGAATCTTTTCAAGCTGCTTTTGTTTTTTCTGTTCATCCTGCAAATCATCATTCGATTCGGTCGCCATTGTACCTGGTGCAATCGCATTGATCCGAATACCTGCTTCCGCATAATCAAGAGCCAGCGTTTTTGTCATCATGTTCATTCCGCCCTTAGAAGTGGAGTAGTGGACATTGAACGGGCGCGGTATTTCCTGATGGACACTGGATATATTTAAAATAGACCCTTTGATGTCATGCTCCATCATATAGGCGATTGCAGCCTTTGCCCCTAAAAAGGCGCCTGTGATATTCACATCAATAACTTTTTGCCATTGCTCGAGCGTCATCTCATGCGGCATCGCTTCTTCACCATTAAATCCTGAATTATTGACGAACACATCGACTGTACCGAAATGCTCCAGGGCTGTATCCATGATGGCTTGAATGCCATCCTCTTTGGAGACATCCGCGTGTACTTTCACCGCCCTACCTCCATTCTGCTGAATGGCTTGTACCGTTTCTTCAGCACCCTCTTCATCACCTTTATAGTTCACAACCACATTCATCTGCTCTTGTCCAAATCGTAATGCGATGGCTTGTCCGATTCCTTTTGAAGAACCTGTGACAATGGCTGTTTTTCCTTTTAAATCTTGATACATCATTATTTCCTCCTATCACGTGCTTCTTCTAGTTGATACACAATGGTTACCCATTTTGAAAAAAAGAAAAACACAACCCTCTGCCATCGTTGACTAAGAGGATTGTGCTGTTCATCAAGCTAAAAGGTGTTATAAACATTTTCACATGTTTCAGCGGTTGGCTGATAAAAGCAATGCGACTTATACCTTGCCACAAACGGCTGATTGTACCATGTCGGTGGACAATTACCAGGCGGTTTAAAATACCAAAGGCTGAATTTTGCTGGCCAAAATCGTTCTCCGTTAATATTCCTCCGCGCAAGTGTTTTTTCCGTTTCTCGTGCTCGTTGATAAAAATAACCATGCGTGACTGCTTCAAATGCATGTTCTTGATAAATCATTTGTGGAATCGTACGCAGCCCTTTAAAGTCAGAGCAGTTGGCACGCAACCGGTTGATGCCCACATTTCCTACGAGCAGCATACCTTGCTTCCCTTCACCTTCTGCCTCTGCTCTCAGCAGTCTGGCCATGAGATCAATATCAGAGCTTGTCGCTCTTACCACTGCCATACATCCACCTCCATTCGTTTCTCTTTTATTTTATGTGGGGTTTCTGTGTAGATGACTGCCATTTTGAAGGGAAAAGACACATTCCGTGTCGAGAGCTTGTCTAAATACCTCAACATTTTGCTGGACATGTGTCTCTCTGCCAACAACACACAAACCTAGTGATCATGCACATTACAGGAAAAAATATTCATTACTATAGACTCATTTACAAGTCATAAAAATCCTTCTAATTGCTACACCATTATCAAAAACAGTCATTTGAACCTATTCAACAATCCGACTCAAAACCTTAAAATATAAAATGTTGAGTTTTTACAGGAGACATCAAATCATAATTTACAAGTTTCTCCTCTCAACTTAGTGTCATTTTTACTATTTGAAGCTGTGCAAACTTAGAAACGCACTGAAGTATTGACAGTACTTTCGCTTCATTCTACAGTAAAAAACATACAGTATTTTTCTTTTTGTGCAAAAAGAACGATATGAACTAAAGCTTTCCAATGAAATTCATCATAAACCCGAGGAGGAAAACACGTCATGTTTAAAAAGAAATTATCCCTGTTTCTTCTAATCTTGTGTGTCACTGTTGTCGCTGCTGCTTGTAGTAGTGGAAAAGAAAAGTCAGCTGCAAAGGAAAAAGATACAAAATCCCTTGATTCAGCAGAGGTAAAGGTAGAAAGTGCTGAGTACACATTACCACCTCAATACGATACATCTGTACAGGATGATCAGTATGTACTAAAAGTGAACGTATCTGTAAAAAATATCAGCAAAGAGCCTCTAAATGTTGATAAAAGCAACTTCACGCTTTACCAAGATGACTCACAAGTGTCTACGATCTCTCCAGATGATTACAACGAAGTATTATCATCTAGCTCTCTAAATGCAGGCAAAGTATCAAAAGGCGGTCTTTTCTTTGTTGTTGATAAAGAAAAAGACTATCAGCTTGTGTACAATGAGCCAGGTAGTGGTTCTAAAAAAGATGACAAAACACTAGAATTCGATATTAAAGGTAAAGACTTAATGAAAAAAGCAGATACACTTCAAGCATCTGCAAAAGCCCTTTCTTCTTATATTGATGTCATGATTTTTGGTAAGAATAACGACGAGTTCGAAAAACTAACAGGTGATAACAAATCAACGGTTGTAAACCAATTTGATAAATCATTCAAACAAGGCTACATCACATCATCAGGTATTTCTTCTAGCTCAGCGAAGGACGAAAACCTTGATAAGCTTTTAAAAGCTGTAAAAGAAACATTAGCTGAAAAATCAAAAGTCTCAACAAAAACAAAAGCCATCAGTGGTGATAAAGCTGTTGTGACTGTAACTCTTACACCAATTGATGCAAGCCCGCTTGTCGATCGTCTAAAAGAGAAAGCGACTGAGTTCTACAGCAAAAACCGTTCAGCGTCTTATGATGAAGCACAAAAATATTTACTCTCGATCTACCCAGAAGAGTTCAAAAAATTAGGACCTTCATCTTCTGAAGAAACAGTAGAAGTCAACATGAAGAAAAATGACATCGACCAATGGAAACTTGATTTGAACGATTACAAAACAAGCTCATTAGTTGAAAAGTTCATCAAGAACTAATGGAAAACCCCCGATGCCGGGGGTTTTTTCTTATCATTTACCGTCTATGATGAAGGATTTTCTTTTACAGCTTCATACTCTTTTATCACCTCAACCGGATCAACCGCATCCTCCTCTTGTGCATATTCCTCTACATAAGGATCCATTAATTTCTCAAACTTTTGCTCATCGTCTACTAAAGCAATATACGTTTCATATCCTTCAAAATCAGATGGATATAAATGTGCAACGGAACTACCCGTTTCTAATGCCTCATCTATCGCTTTTCTTAATTCCAATAATCCTTTCCTGTTTCCCAAAATAAACGCTTCAAAATGGTGTGTTTGTTGAGCATATATATTACATAGCTCTAGCACATCATCGTCTTCTGTTTGATCAAACATAAACGAATCACCTCTTAAAATAAATTAGGATAATAATGTAATTTGTCCCTTCCATTATGACATTCCTTTCACCCGATCGTGAATCTCTTTTATATAAATCTCTGGATAAAAAAACTTGCAGATAAAATCTACAAGTTTGTACTTTCTTTATTTGGCAAGCATCCACTTTTCTTTCATAAACAAGCTTCTCACGATGACAAACAAGATGACGACTGCGAGGGCTGAGGAGCCTAGTGTCAGAGTGACGGCCATCGGATCGATGATGCCAAACATCAATTGCTTACACAGCGCATGAATATTAAGGAATGGGACAGCAAAGTAATACGTATCTAGCTGCGTTGCACCTGCTCTCATGGTAAAGAACATTGGGAGCACACCTAGTGTAATGATCATGGACATGTACGATTGTGCTTCTTTTACTGAGCTTGAAACGACACTGAGTAGCAGTTCAATCATCGATACCATGAAGGAGAAGATGATGAGCGCCGCAAACATGACGGCGATAATGCTCCACATTTGATCACCAAAGTTCAGTGCTTGTTTTAGCTTTTCTGTAAAGAGCAGTGTGGATAAAAGCAGCATGCCGATCGCTACAATTCCACTTAAAATCCCGAACATGGAGACAGCCAGCCATTTTCCGATGAGAATTTGGAGTCTGCTTGCAGGTGTCAGGAACAACGCTTCAATGGATTTTCGGTCTTTTTCACCCGCTACAATATCAAGCGCAGCTGGCAAAGCACCTGAGATGACGGAGGTCACCAAAATCATTGGAAGAAGAATCGACAAAAGCATAGAGGTCATGCCATTTTCTCCTTCATCGCCTTCTTCTACATCAACGGACTGCACCTCAAATGGATGAATAACTGATGTGTTGATTTGATCAGCCGCTAAACGCTTTTCTACGACTTGGTTTTGATACTGCTCCAATAAGGATTGCAGCATTTGAACCGTGATGACCGAATCATCATCTGTTGTATACCCATGAATTTTAATTGCAAATGACTTTTGATGCTGAAGCATGTCGTCTGCCTCTTTCGGCATTTCCAGGTAAGCATTCGCCTTTCCATCTTTGACAGCTTGCTGCGGATCATCAAAAGTTTCAAGTGTGAGGTTTTTGACCTCTTTGATCATTTGATTCATTTCCGTTGGAAGCTGTTCATTTACTGCGACCGTATAGGTTTCATCTCCTGGATCTGCAATCATGCTTTCATAAAAGAACACCAGTCCAAGCATCGTCAAAAGAGGAATCAGCACTGTTAAGAGTAACGTTTTTCGGTCTCTTAGCGCATCTGTCATTTCTTTTTTAAATACGGTTTTCCACATTATGAAATCCCCCTAGCGAGCTTCGACATAAAGATATAGTTCAAGTCATCACTTTGTTCCTGTGTATATAATTCTGGAAGTGTCCCTTTATACACAAGCTCTCCTTGATGAATCATCATCACACTGTCACAAAGCTGGCTGACTTCTTCCATGATGTGACTTGAAAAAAGGATGGTTTTATTTTGCTGCTTGAGCTGATGAATAAAATCTCTGAAAATATTACTTGATGTGATATCCAAGCCTGTTGTCGGCTCATCAAATAAAATAATGTCAGGATCATGAATCAAGGTTCTGGCAATCGCCACCTTTTGTTTCATTCCTCTTGAGAATCCTTTCACCTTGCGATCCATGTATTGTCTCATCCCAAAACGCTTTGCCAAATCCTCTATTCTTGCTTTGATTTCATGCTGATCTAAGCCATACAATTTGCCAAAGTATTCAAGGTTTTCTCGTGCCGTCAAACGATCGTAAAGCCCCGTCTCACCGCCAAACAAGACACCAATTCGCTTTTTCACTTCCGTTGATTCTTTCACCGTATCAAAGCCTGCGACGGTGACTGTTCCGTGTGTAGGTTCTAATAATGTGGCGACGGCGCGTAATAAAGTGGTTTTCCCTGCTCCATTTTCTCCTAGGATGCCAACGACTTCCCCTTCCTTCACGGAGAACGTCATATGCTTCATCGCTTTTACGACCTTTTTCTTATCTTTAAACCAGCAACTGCAATCGCTGAGAGTAATCATGTGGTTCGCCCCTTTCAACTTTCTAAGTCTATGATAGAAAAAATGACGCTTGCTTGACATAAAGATGTCGCGAAACGTCCTTTTTCTGTCTTGAAATGATCTATTTTTAAAAAACAAATGGTAAAATAGACAAATAATAAGAAGAGTCATAGGTGATTTTTATGATAAAAGTAGGTCTCGTTGACGATTACCGAGTAGATTTAGAAAAGCTGCATGCCATTGTAGGCAGAATGGAGGCTGTGGAGATTGTCTTTGTCACGCAGTCAGCAGAGGATGCATACGAGAAGGTCAAAAAAGGAGATATTGATCTGTTGTTCGCAGACATTGAAATGCCCGGAATGTCTGGTTATGAATTAGCGGATCTCATTCACTCTCATGCACTGAATGTCGATGTTGTCTTTGTGACAGGAAACAGCGGATATGCGGTCCATGCGTTTGATTTAAATGTTCATGATTATATTATGAAGCCCTACCAAGCTGATCGAATTGCCAAATCCTTAGAGCGCTACATGTCCACCAAGCAGGAGAAAAGCATACATGGACGGCTTCTCATTAAGCAGCAGTCAGATATTCACGTGCTGCAAAAGAAGGATGTCATTTTTGTTGAGCGAACAGGCAGGTCAACCACCATTGTCACAACAACAGGAGATATCCAGACATATCAGACACTAAACGAGTTAAAGGGCGATCTAGCTGAAAAAGATTTTATCCGCTCTCACCGATCGTTTATCATCAATATACATTACATTAAGAACTTCTCGGCGTATGCCAAAAATTCATTTATCGTGTCTTTTGAAGGTACAGATAAAAAAGCCATGATGACCAAGCAACAATTAGAATACTTTAAGAAATATTATTTTTAAGGAGAACGATCGTGAACGCTTTCTATCTTGGATTCCGCATATATGCTCTCATATGGCTAGGTCTCGCGTTTCATGCAGTAGCTGAAATTTTTCTGCCGCTATCATTAGGAGCGCTGTGGCTGCTCACTTTTTGTCTCATTGGTCTTTATACATTTTTCATATACAAAAGGTTTTTGCCTCATGTAAGTCGTTATGTAATGTTGGGTGCTTTTGTGCTCTTTACCTGTGCAGGTCTTTCCCTTTTTCTGACGCAAGGAAATGGATGGAGCTCTCTTTTGGTTTTTGTGATCATCATGACAGCAGATATCCTTTCATTGAAGATGATGCAGACGGAGAGACGGTTAAATGGGCGGCTTCAAGAGCTGATCAACGCAGAATCAAGAACCAATGAATTGTTGCTTGAGCTGCGCAGTAAACATCATGAAACAGCTAGACATTTAAATGCCTTTTCTGCGTCGAACGAAGAGCATGAGATCAAGGATTTGATTCAGCAATACGTCAAACATTTCCCTTGGATGAAAGGAGAAAATGCTTATTTGGCCTCAACTCTGCATTCCTTTTTTCAACGGGCTGAAAAAGAGGACATCGACCTTTCTCTAGACCTTCAAGCGCCTTTTTCATCGCTTCCTTTTTCTAAGGCGGATCAGGTTAGCTTTACTGGAAACTTGCTTGATAATGCTCTAGACGCAGCGATTGAAGCGAAGCAAGCCGGAAAAGAGGGTAGCATCTCGATTACGACCTCTATTCGGAGCGGGCTCTTTTTAATCCATTGTGAGAACAGCACAAAAGGAATGGAAAAACATGTGTTAGACCATTTGTTCAAAAACTTTGGACGCTCGACAAAAGGCGGTAATCATCAAGGAATGGGGACGTATATCATTCATCAGCTTGTTGAAAAGGCAGACGGTACTCTTGATTTCACTTACCGTTCTCCATATTTGCGACTTGTCATCAAAATCCCCCTCACGACATAAAAAAGGTGCAGCTAAGCACCTTTTTTTATTAAGAGAAAACCTGGTCAATTTGATTGATTTCTTCTTTTGTTAATTGAACGTCGTTTGTTTTGAGGTTTTGCTGAACTTGATCAGCTCGTTTTGCACCTGGAATAATGGCATCAATGCCGTCCTGTGCTAAAAGCCAAGCGAGTGCGACGTGTGCCGTTTCGGCGTTCTTAGATTGTGCAATTGCCTTTAGCTTGTCTACTTTTTCGAGATTTTGAAGGAACGCCTCACCTTGGAAAAGCGGATCTTTTGCTCGAATATCATCAAATGTCGCATCCTTCGTAAATTTACCAGTCAACAAACCTGACGCCAACGGGAAATAAGGAATAAAGGAAATACGATGCTCGACGCAGTAAGGGAGAAGATCCTTTTCTGCCTCACGTTTCAGCAAAGAATATTCCGACTGAAGCACATCTAAGTAGCCATCTCGATTAAAGGCTTGAAGCTGTTCAAAATCAAGGTTAGATGCACCAATCGCCCTGATTTTCCCTTCATCCTTCAATTCCTTTAATGTGCCTGCTACTTCTTCCAGCGGCGTCCGGCCGTCCGGGAAATGCATATAGTATAAATCAATATAATCTGTTTTCAGTCGTTTCAGGCTATTTTCGACCTGCTCTCTTAAGAAATCACGGCTGTTATCCAATTCAATTTGTCCGTTTACTTCTTTATGAGCCCCTTTTGTCGCAAGGACAAGGTTTTCTCTACCGCCTCTTTTGGCAATAATCTCACCAATCAATTCCTCTGAACGGCCTAGCCCATAAATAAAAGCAGAATCTAAGAAATTGACACCTTGATCAAGAGCTGTCTCCACAAGCTCTCTTCCGGCATCTTCACTCAGGTTCGGGAACAAATTATGTCCACCCACCGCATTCGTACCAAGCCCTATCGGATTCACCTGTAAATTAGTTCGTCCAAGCGTTACCTTTTTCAAAAGCTCATCTCCCTTATCTGCTTAATCATCCTTATTTTCCCACGAATCCTTTTCAACATTCAAGTATCATGCTCTCTGCAGCAATATTACCTTCACATCAAGATTTTTACCTAAAAACATTTAAAAACGATAATAAATCTAAAAATTAATTCTTATAGACCGGTATATTAGACTTACAAATTTCCTTTTATTATTGATTATTGTGTAAATTTCTTTCAAAGATAGGGACTAAAACCTATTCCTCAGCATGATTAAATTTCGATAGAATGAAAAGTGCAAATCGTCATAAGGAGATTTTCCCCTGTAACACCCGAATATACCATCCTATCTGTTTCTTTTCTCATAGTCAGATAGCGGGAATGAAATGACAAAAGAAAAGCAAAGGAGCATCAACTGTGAATCTTAAAAAAATAAGTGCACTCCTCATGATTTCGTTCGTGATGATTATCTCTGCAGCTTGCCAGAGCTCAGCAAAATCAAGCAACACTGATCAAAAATCAACAAAAACAGCAGAGGTAAAAGTCGATAGCTACGAATATACGTTACCAGAAGACTCAACAACTACTCTCAGAGACAATGAATTGGTGCTAAAAGTCAACCTGACGATTACAAACAAAGGCGACAAAGCTCTATCATTATATAGCTCTGACTTCTCTCTTTATCAGGACGATGCCAAAGTATCTGATTTAAAATTTTACGGCAGTAAAGACCGTCTTGACCTTGGTTCATTAAACAAAGGAAAATCACAATCAGGTGCTCTTTATTTCCTAGTAGACAAAGGGAAAAAGTATCAGTTCGTGTACCAAGACAGCATCAAGAAAAACAGTGATTCGATCGAAATCAACCTAGATGGAAACAAAATATTGGATACAGCAAAAAAGCTGGATAACCCTGCAAAAGCGCTATCAGCTTATACGGATATCATTGTGTTTGACAAAAAGAACGATCAATTTGCAGATTTAACGGGCGACAATCAATCCGATGTCGTGAATAAATACCACGACATGTTCGTAAAAGACTTCAAAAGAACCGCCGGAATGTACGGCAATGAAGTAAGTGACCGTGATATTCTCTCGATGTACAAACGAATTCAAGACACCATGAAGGATAAAACCAAAGTAGAAACAAGTGTAAAAACCATCTCTAATGACGAGGCGAAGGTTGTCGCTCAAGTAACAGGCATTGATGCTACTAACTTAAAAGACAAGCTAGACAAGCAAAGAGATGAGTTTTACAACGGCAAGATCCGCTCTAAAGAAGAATTGTATAAGAAAAGCTTAAACTTATACGCATCTGAATTCGAGAAGCTCCCCCCAGTCTCCAGCTCGGCTGAATACGAAGTGAAAATGAAACGTAATGGGGATGGTCAGTGGAAAATTGACCTCAACGATTACAATACATCCCAGTACATGAGCGGTTTTATTAAAACAAGATAATCATGAACTAAAAAAAGACGCTGGCCCAATGAAGGTGCCGCGTCTTTTCTTATGCTATACCGTCGCCTCTTGTTCTTCTTTCACCGCTTTTTCGATATCTTTAAAACGGCTTGATACAGTAGACGCACTAATGCCATACTTTTTCGCTATTTGCGCTTGAGAAAGCGGGGCATCGCTTGCAAGTGAATGAATGTAATATTCGATTCCCGCAGCAAATGATGCTGCTTTACGGATCACAGGTGATTTCTGATCACAATAGGCTTTCCATACAGTTAACGCACCATCAGTCAGACTTTGATCCCCGTGTTCCTTCATTCCGTCTTCAATCAGCTTAGCTGTTTCCAATTGAACGTCACTTGCCCAGTCCATGCGATCTGCTGTTAGGCCCTTATCGCCTTCTGTTTGAGCAGATGTTTCTGATTCTTCTACTTCTTGCTTCGCAAACATGCACTCCAACACGTCAGGGAATGATTCTCTCATAAATGTGCTGCGCGTTCCTCCATTTGCCTCATATGCTTCAACAAGCTGACGAACTTGAAGAAGAAGCGTATCTGTAAACTCTTTCGCAAACATCGTATATTGAATGAAAAACTCTGCTTTTTCTTCAAATTGAACAGGGAATCCAAGCACGAGACTTCCCTTTTCAGGCAGCACTGTTTGATCTGGTTTTACATCTACTTCAACCTTTTCAGCTGTCACCATATTCTCAAAGTAAAGAGACTCGTCCGTTTTTTCATTTAATAAAAGTAAAGAAGGTTCCATGTCTGTCCATGATTGAACCACTTGTTTTGTTTTCGGACGGGTAATATCTTCCGCTTTCTTTGTCAGGAATTCTTGGAAGATGGTTTCTTTCTGATCTGTTAATGGTCGGAAAAAGATGCCCCATACACTCAAATGAAAGACCGAGATTTGTTGCGTTTCTTTATCCATATCTGCAAGAAAAGAAAACTCATTAATGAATTGGTTGATGGCTCTCTGATGTTTAGAGAATGCATAATTCATTAAATCCTTTTGAACTTGTACAGCTTCCTTAAACACAAGCTCAGAAGTTTGTTCTCCGCCTGACTTTTGACCACAGCAATGTTTATATTTTTTTCCGCTTCCGCATGGGCAGAGCGCATTTCGTTTAATTTTTCCCAAAATAAAACCTCCGACATTCTAGTCTAACCTCACTATTTTAACAAACGATTGCACAAGAGAGTTTTATTTTCAAGAAAAAAGAAAAATCAGAATGATCAGTTAAATAATAAAGATACTTGAAGATCTCGATAGATCATAGGTATAGCGGCCTTTTTCTGTTTATTTTCTCCAATCATTCCAATAGATTTTCTTCAGCTCATTCCCTCAAATAACTGCTTTGCTTCAAAATAAAAGATTTGAACAAACTTCTTCGTATTGACTCTGCCCGTTGATCCTGCGGATGAAGAGGTCTTCTGCATTTCTTTCATTCTTTGGCTGACATCGGTAAAGTCAAAAAACTTTGACGCATAGTGCTCAAACTTAGGATTCGAGAAATCTGTTAATCCTAGTGAAGCAAAATGATTCAAGGAATGATGAATAGCACGTCTAATCCGCTGCTCTGCCGCTTTGACTTCTCTCATCACTTCGACATCGGTTGCCCCGTGATCTAGCTTCCTCTCCGCCGTTTTGATAAAGAGCTGCTTTAATGGCGGGAAATTGACCTCATGAGAATTGGCTGACTGCGTTTCATGTAAGTAGATCAGGATCTCTAGTAAATCCTTAGATCCGCTCTCTCCAACAATTCCTAGTTCAGATAAAAGGAATTCCCCCGCCTCTTTCATCGTCCTTTTCTTCAAACCAGTACCCGTCGTATGATGTGAAATAACAGGCTCTAGCGGCAGCACATGGCGAAGGGAAGCTTGAATATCATAAATCGATTTCTCCAGCTTGATCCGCTCCATGACTTTTCGGATCACACTGACGATCTCAATTCGATTGACAGGTTTATGAATATAATATTCAATCCCTAATTCATAGGCTTCTGCCATCATCTCTTTCGCCTCTACTTGGGAAATCATCATGATTTTGCCTTTGAATTCAGGGTGAATATGACGAATGGTTTGAATGCCATCTCTAGCAGGCATCAAAAGGTCAATCAGAAGGATGTCTATTTTTTTTAGGTTCAATGAATGGGCTTCTAATCCAACTCCGTCATCAGCTTCATCCACAACCTCTCCCAAATCTTCATCCTCAATGATTTGTCCTAAAATCGAGCGTATTGCACGATCATCATCTGCAATGAAAAATCGCATACACTCACCCTCTCTGTATTAAATTTTGTATAGGAAGGAGTAGCTGAAAAGCTGTTCCTTTTGTGTCTTTATGTTCGATTTGAATTTGACCGCCAAGCTCTTTAACCAGCTCTTTCACATAGGACAATCCAATCCCAGTTGATGGTGTTCCATATGCATCAAATTTTGAAGTATAGCCTGGATCAAATACTATGTCTCTCATTTTTTCAGGAATCCCTGGACCATCATCTTCAATCCGAATCTCTATTTTATCATGACTTCCTTTCAATACGAGTGAGATCAATCCGTCATCCTTTATAGCTTCAACGGCATTTGCCATTAAATTATTAATGAGCGATAAGAAAATGAACACATGATAATCATGCAAATGAATGCCTCTTATATCAGATGTAAAGGAGATGTTTTTCCCTAGAGAGAGCGCATACTTTTCTTGAATGCGGAGGACAATTTGAACGAGTTCTTCTGCCTTCATATAGTCTTGCATATTTTCCTTAGAAATTAGCTTCGAAAGCCCAGCATAAATACGCTGATTATCCTTTTTCACTTCATGGATTTCTCCTGCAAGCTTCAATAGCTCCTGACTCACTTTCTTCCCTGCTTCGTGTTCATTCAAGAGACGATAAAGCCTGTATGATTCTTGCGTAATATGCTCAGTATGTTTTAACGTTTTCTTTAAATGAACCGTTTCTTCATATAAATTTGAAATGACCATCATCATATGCTCATTTTGTTTCATGATTTGCTTCTCTCTTGATTGTGCCTCATACAGCTTCATCATATTAAAAAAGCTGATTACGACAAAGCTGTGAGCAAACGCAATGAGAAACATATCACTCAGCTTTGATAGCGTCATCGTCGTATCGAACACTAAAAATTGTACAAATAACTCAACAAAATCAGCCACTATTTCAATCATCAGACCAATGATGCCAATAAAAATAGAGCGCTGTTTAAAACGTCCCGTACGGACGGCAAAGAACAGGAATGCATATGTAAAATAGAAAAAGAAACTTGGGAATTGCTGATAAAATGATGCAGCGAGATCAGCATGATGCTGCATCAGATCTAAACCTACCCGAAAAAGCACAATGGCTGCGCCTGTTAAAAACCCAGGCAAGAACGGTCTAGATTTCCTTAAGAGTAATAAACAAAAGAAAAACGCAGGTGCGCCAAAGCTGATCCGAAACGTCTCATTCACAGGATAAAACTTCAGTTCTCCTGCAAGCGGCACAATCACCACCATAAAAATTAATATGAATGCGTCTTTTTTAACAAGCTGGTTTAAACTCAAATGACTGACATCCCTTCCCCTTTTTGCATAGCCACAGTATACAAGGAGACTCTTTTCTTCACAATGTGCAAAAAAATAATTTTCACGACTTCTTCTTTCCTCAAAATCTTTTTTTATGACTATTCACCGAGGCGGTATGGTGACCTTTCAGCTATTCAGCATTTTGGATATTGTCTACAATAATGGGAATTGTTTAGACAATGATCGACATGCCGATTTTTATTTGTAAGTTTTTCTGTAGATTTTCGTCAGATTGTGTAGTTTCCAAGATAAATTGAATGAACAATTTTAGTGAAACTATATGTAAGCGTTTTCTGAATTTTCACTAAAAACCCTTTTTGTTTTTTCGCCGCCAAAGCCTTCATTTCAACATATATTTAGGTGTAAAGGAGTGGTACAAGCAGCGCATGACAAGTTCTTTGAAGATGTGTAACATGTTTTCGTGCCTATTTGATCGCATTCTTTGTCATCCGCCAATTCAATAGGGTACTTTTTGATTTTTGATTGGAGGAATCGTATGAAAACAGCAATTTCTAATAATACACAACACGCATGCCAGTCTTCTGTTGATCAATGGGCAGAAGAAATTCGTCCGTATTACAAAAATGGACAAAACGCTGGCTACATTCCAGCACTCGGAAAAGTGAATTCCTCTCAACTTGGTATCAGCGTGATAGGCCCAGATGGATCATCTGTACGATATGGTGATTGGGACGTTCCCTTTACCCTGCAAAGTATCTCAAAAGTCATCAGCTTTATAGCTGCCTGTTTAGGAAGAGGCGTTCCTTACGTCTTGGACCGGGTAGATGTAGAGCCAACTGGTGATGCATTTAATTCCATCTACCGTCTTGAGATGCATAAACCAGGGAAGCCTTTTAATCCAATGATTAATGCTGGAGCTATTACCGTATCCTCCATCCTTCCCGGAAAGACTTCTTCAGAAAAGCTAGCATATATTTTCGATTTAATCGAAAACTTAATAGGTAAGCGTCCCTCTGTTAATGAAGAGGTTTATCAATCAGAATGGGCAACTGCGCATCGCAACCGAGCACTTGCTTATTATTTAAAAGAAACCAATTACTTAGAATCAGATGTCGAGGACACATTAGAAGTGTACTTAAAGCAATGTTCTATCGAGGTTACAACAGAGGACATCGCCTTGATTGGGCTGATTATATCAAGTGATGGCTATCATCCCTTTAAACAGGTCCAAGTCATTCCAAAAGATATCGCAAGACTAACAAAGGCATTGATGCTGACATGTGGCATGTATAATGCGTCTGGTAATTTTGCTGCTTTCGTAGGCGTTCCAGCCAAAAGTGGTGTGTCTGGAGGAATTATGGCTTGCGTTCCGCCAAGCGCAAGAAGAGAATTCCCATTTCAGACCGGCTGCGGAATCGGTATTTATGGTCCCGCCATTGACGATTGTGGAAATAGTATTACCGGTGTCATGATGCTGAAAAAGCTCGCCAAAGAGTGGGATCTCAGTATTTTTTAAAATGAACAGTCATGAATTCGAAGAGGTGATGTTATGAACGAAAAAGCTTTGCTATCTTATTTAACACATACAAATGATTTTATTTGGACTTATATTGTCATTGCTCTGTTACTTGGAGTTGGTGTCTATTTCACATATAGAACACGCTTCCTGCAAGTGAGAATGATCAAAGAAATGGTGCGTGTCCTGAAAGAAGGAAGAAAAGAAAAAGAAGGGATATCACCGTTCCAAGCATTTGCCATTAGTATGGCGGCACGTGTAGGAACAGGGAATATCACAGGGATTGCCATCGCCATCGCGATTGGTGGACCTGGGGCAATCTTTTGGATGTGGATCGTAGCGATTATCGGTTCTGCCTCAAGCTTTGTTGAAAGTACGTTAGCCCAAGTGTATAAAGTGAAAGATAAAACAGGATTCCGCGGAGGACCTGCTTATTACATGGAAAAAGGGTTAAACAAGCGCTGGATGGGAATTTTATTTGCGATTCTGATTACAATTTCGTTTGGAATCGTCTTTAATGCAGTGCAATCAAATACAATCACTGTCGCTTTTGAAAACTCCTTTGGATTAGACCGTTTAACAGTCGGTATTGTGATGGCTGTTATATTTGCAGCAATTATTTTCAAGGGAATACAAGCCATTGCAAAAGCATCTGAATACATTGTCGTTGTGCTGGCTCTAGCTTATATCGGAATTGCATTCTTTGTCATTGTGACAAATATCACTGAACTTCCTGGTGTCATCAGTACGATTGTGAAACACGCCTTCGGGTTTGAACAGTTCGCTGGTGGAACATTAGGCGGCGCATTATTACAAGGGATTAAACGTGGTCTCTTCTCCAACGAAGCTGGTATGGGTAGTGCACCTAACGCAGCAGCAACAGCTGTGACAAGTCACCCTGTAAAACAAGGATTAATTCAGGCGTTTGGCGTGTTAACAGACACATTAATTATTTGTACAAGCACAGCCTTCCTTGTCCTGTTCTCTGATGCATACAAAACAACGAACCTGCAAGGAATTGAATTAACACAGGCTTCACTCAGTCAGCACATTGGACCATGGGCCTCTGGATTCCTTGCTATCATGATTTTCCTATTCGCCTTTAGTACATTGATCGGTAACTACTACTACGGTGAAACGAACATTGAATTCCTTGGAGCCAACAAAATTTGGCTTAACATCTATCGAATAGCCGTTATTGGAATGGTTCTTTTCGGTGCAGTTGCTACTGTTCCTCTCGTGTGGGGTCTAGCCGATCTCTTCATGGGGCTCATGGTCATTGTCAACCTTATCGCCATTACCATGCTGTCTAAAGTCGCCTTTGCAGCATTGAAGGATTATACGAGACAGAAAAAAGAAGGCAAGGATCCTGTCTTCTATAAAAATGTCGTTCCAAACAATGAGAAAATTGAATGCTGGGACGACGAACCTGCTTCGTTGAAAAAGAATCAAATCGGTTAAATCAAAAAAGCTCTGGTCCTTTGATCAGAGCTATTTCTTTATTTCAAAAATTCGAGTATGAGTTTGTTCACCACTTCTGGCTTTTCATGATTGATCCAATGAGAAGCATCATCGACAAAAATTAGTTGTCCATTTGGGCAAATCTTCATCGTTTCCTTCGCCAGCTTTCTGCTTAAATACTTGTCCTCCATCCCCCAGATCATGCGAACAGGTACTAAAATGCGCTTTGATATTGGCTTTTCAAAGCCGCCCTTTTTGATGGCGCGGTACCAATTCAGCATTGAGGTCATGGCACCTGGCTGCGTCCAAGCCAGCTTATAGCTTGATACATCTTCCTTCGTGAACAAATGGGGTCTTGCAGTCAGTCCAATGGCTTCATCCAGCTTTTGAAAGTGGTTTTCTTGAAGTGCTGCCTCTGGCACATTCGGAAGCTGAAAGAATGCGATATAGGAGCTCTTCTTCCACTGTGGTGGATAAAACGGAAGAACTTTCATCATCACCCGCGGATGCGGCATATTGACAATAATTAATTTCTCCACATATTGAGAACGTGTGGATGCCAAATGCCAAGCAACTGCGCCTCCCCAATCATGACCACCTACAATCGCCTTTTGGTTCGGACTAAGCGTCTTAATCAGCCCTACGATATCATCTCTCAATTGATCTAATACATAGGATTCGATTCCTTCTGGCTTATCACTTAGATGATAGCCCCTTTGATCAGGAACGACGACACGATAGCCTGCTTCGGCTAGAGGCATGATTTGGTTCTTCCAGCCGTACCAGAACTCAGGAAATCCGTGCAGCAGTATAAGCAGCGGTCCATCCTCAGGTCCAGCCATTGCTGTGTGAAGTGTGACACCATTTGTTTGAATTAATTGAAATTCAATTTGCTCCATCCCTTTGCCACCTTTCTCCTTGTTCTTTTATTCTTCCAACATAGCATATTTTCCATTTTTCAGAAAATAAAAGCACTCCAAAAAAAACCTTCACGAAGGTGAAGGTCCAGATTGATGTCAAAGGCTAAAATGATCTTGATTTTAGCCCTTTGTCTTCTTTTCAGCGTGATAGAAAACCTTTGCAGTCTAGAAAGGACGAGTACTGGCGCGGAGCGAATTTGACATTCGTGAGCACCAGCACGCAGGACTGACAACGAATGCGAGGGTTTGTCTACACGCTGAACCTTCACGAAGGTGAAGGTCTTGGTTTATTTCATATAATTCAGCACCCAGATCAACCCATTTTTGCGATCCTGTACTTGTCCGTGAAGTGCCCCAAAGAACGTATCCTGTAATTCGACCAGTACATCTCCATCAGCTTCTAGCGCTTCATATACAGCCTTTAGTTCTTCTTCATTGTCAAACTGCATAATCAATCTGAGGTGTTCGGGCTTTGGTGTGCGGCCAAACGTATCTGAAAAGTGAAGCAATGATTCTCCAAGGTGCAGTTCCGCATGTAGCACACGGTCTTGATGTTCATTTAGAATATGAATATCACCACCAAAAATCCCTTGATAATATTGAAGAGATTCCTTCACATCGTCTACCACAATATAAGGACTAACACTAATCATATCCCTCATCCTCCTCTTGTCCGTCCATCTTCTCTTTTATAGCTTATCCCAAATCGTATGAAAAAAGGCACAAATCGTCAACGGATTTGCACCTTTTTCTCATGAAGATTTCGCTAATTCACTATGTTTGTTTGAATACGCTGCGTACATGACGACACCGATTAACAGCCAAACACCAAAATAAAGCCACGTGCGGCCTGGTAAATTGAGCATAAGGAACAAGCAGCAGCCCATTGAAATAATCGGCAGGACTGGCACAAAAGGAACCCGGAATCCCCTCTCAAGCTGCTGATGGGTCTTTCTCAAAATAAGCACAGATAAACTCACCATCGCAAACGTCAATAAAGCACCGATATTCGCTAAATTAGACAAGTCCTTTAAATCAATAAACCCTGAAATAACAGCTGTCATGCCGCCAATCATCCATATGCTTGCAACAGGTGTATCGCTTTTGTTTGTCTTCGAAAACAATTTCGGCAAAAGACCATCTCGGCCCATCGCATAGGCAATTCGAGTTGCTGCATAATTATTGGCGAAAATCACAGCCATCAATCCAATGACCGCACCGACAGAAATAATACCGGCTACGCTATTTTGATGTACACTTTGCAGGACATAGGACATAGCCTCTGTGACATTCAGTTTTGTATAGTGCACCATACCCGTCATAATCAAACAAACGACAATGTAAATGATCGTGCAAATGAGTAATGAACCAATAATACCAATTGGCAGGTTCCGCTGTGGATTTTTCACCTCTTCTGCAGAAGCAGAAATCGCATCAAATCCTAAAAAGGCAAAAAACACAGCAGCAGCACCGGCAATGACACCTTCTGCACCAAACGGCATGAATGGCTGCCAATTGGCTGGCTGTACATAAAACCCGCCTACTACAATGAAAAGAACAATAATACCGAGTTTCACAAACACCATGATATTATTGAATTTTTTACTTTCCTTCGTTCCTCTAGATAAGATCCACGCAATCAGCAAAGCAATGATAATGGCTGGTAGATTCATATATCCACCTTGTTCTGGTCCCGCTAAAAATTGATGGGGAATCGAAATTCCAAACCCTTCAAGCAAGCTGTTGAAATAGCTCGACCAGCCACTGGCGACAGCTGAAGCAGTCAGCATATAAACGGACAATAACGTCCATCCCATTAGATGCCCGACAAGCTCTCCCATCGTTGTATATGAATAAATGTACGCACTGCCGAATACAGGCAGCGCTGAAGCCATTTCTGCATAGCAAAGTGCTGCCAAACTGCACACAATCGCTGCGATGGCAAAGGAGAAAATGACAGCTGGCCCTGCATCCTTAGCCGCTGTGATTCCGGTTAACACCATGACCCCCGTGCCGATCACTGCCCCTATACCAAGGAGCGTGAGATCGAGCCCGCCCAGCGTTTTCTTTACCTTTTGCTGCCTGCTCTGTTCTAACAAGTCGTGAATGTGTTTCTTACGAAGAATATGTCGCAAACCCTTTCCCTCCAAAACGTTAGAAAAACAAAAAATCATTCAAATTTCATTATAGCAGAATAGGTACTACGCATTCACAACCAATTCACGTAAATCTTTCTTCATGATTTTACCAAGCTTGTTTTTTGGCAGCTCCTCTGTGAAATGAATGGAGGGCACTTTGTAATCTGCCAAACGTTCCTGGCAATAGGTCACCACATCTTCTTCGCAAAAATCGACGGAATCGTCTTTTACGATATACGCACTTGGCACTTCACCATATAATTCGTCCGGTACCCCAATGACAGCTGATTCAATCACACCTGGAATTTGATCAATGACTTCTTCTACTTGGTCAGGGTAAATATTGTCCCCGCCGTACAGAATCACATCTTTGTATCTGCCTGTGATGAAAAGAAAACCGTCTTCATCTAGATAGCCTGCATCTCCCATATGAAACCAGCCATCTTTCAGTACCTTCTCTGTCGCGTCAGGCTGATGATAGTAGCCTAAGAAATAAAATGGGCTTCTCATAACCACTTCGCCAATTTCTCCAGCTGGCAATGTCTCCTCTGTCTCAGGATGCACAATTTTCACTTCTACATCCGGATCCACTTTACCTGCAGAGCCCATTTTGTCCTCGCCCATCGCTGGATGCCAAGCACTCACAACCCATGCTTCCGTACTTCCGTAGCCATGCATCATCTGAATGCCTACTTCTTTGTAATCTTTAATTAAGCGTACCGGCACCTTCGTTCCGCCAGAAATTGCAATTTCAAAAGATGAGAGATCATATGAACCGTGTTTCATTTCTTCTAGCATGTACGTGTAAGCTGATGGGAAAGCCATCATGAACGTAATTCTTTCTTTCTCAATCGTTTCTAAAATGCGTTTCGGTGTTGCATCGTGTAAGAAGACAAGCGTATATCCTTCAATCGCAGCTGCGATCAGATGATTAATCGAACTCATATGATACAAAGGATGACTCGCCAAGTATCGTTTTCCTTTCAGATCGAATCCTCGATTCCCATGTCTTGTTAAAAATTGATAGATTCGTCCATGTCCGACCATACAGCCCTTTGGATTGCCCGTTGTCCCAGAGGTGAATAAAATCATCGCTAGATCCTCTTCTGATACCTCTTCAGCAAGGTTACTTCCATCATTTGATGCCAAAATGTCTTCAAACAGCTGTGTTGTTTTCGCATTGACACCGGATTCCACCATCAGGCAATCTTCTAAAGACACATTCACTGCCGCAATGATGTCACGGAATTCACGGTCAAAGAATAAAGCCTTTGGTTCTGCTTTTTTCAGAATACCTTCCAGCTCAAAGGAAGTAAGCTGCCAGCTAAGCGGAACTGCGACTGCACCTGCTTTGATGGCTGCTAGCATAATCGTTGAAAAGTGATGATGGTTTTGACAAATAAAGCAAACACGATCCCCTTTTCGAATCCCCTTTTGATGTAAGTAATGGGCAAGCTGGTCAATACGCTTTGCATATTCTTCAAATGTATAAGACACACCCCCGCCAGTTACCGCTTCAATTTGTGAAGAGCGTTCCATTCTGTCGTTAAGTAATGCCTGTAATGTATTCAATATCTTCATCTCCAAACGTTTGATTTACAATAGCCAATTTCCAGTGAATGGGTTGGCAGATTTTATCTCATTCACATTCTAAAATAAAACCAGCTGAAAGTAAAATCATTTCAATTTGGAATTGTTCTTTATATTAATTGATAATATAGGTAATTTTATAGCCGTCTTCCATTTTGGTTTAAATGATGATAACTATTATGATAAGATAGACCTAGTAATTGATCGGAAAAAGCGAATGCAATAGGAAAAGAGGTATGGAGAATGCAACATTTCGAGCTAGAGGCAAGTTTATTAGACCATGCGCTAACAAAGTATTTAAAGGCGACGAAACAAATAGATGAAGAGAACATCCCGAAAAATGTCACGAATGTGAAAGGGTTTATTTTACGCATCATTTATCGTCATCAATCATGTACTGTGAAAAATATTCTGCAGGAAGTTTCATTATCTCCCTCTGCAACAACAACCGCTCTCAATCACTTAGAAGATGAAGGGCTGATTATCCGCTCTCGAAATAATAATGACCGCCGTACTGTATGGATTGAACTCTCTGAATCTGGTGAACAAATTGCAAAACAAATGATCGACAACCGCCAATTGCTTGTTAATCAGCTGTTCAACCACCTTTCAGAAGAAGATAAAAAAACATTTTTTGAATTAATCGAAAAAATGGTGGACGAGCACACTTTAAAGGCTTAGGAACATTCCTAAGCCTTCTTTTTTATGGCTTTAAGATGACCTTTATACAATCATCCTTTTTGTCATTAAATATGTGATACGCATGAGCGGCATCATCTAACGGCAATTGGTGTGTGATGATCGCTCTAGGATCAATTTCACCAGTTGTCACTTTTTGATAAAGCTTTGACATGTAGCCTCTCGCCGGGGCCTGTCCCATTTTTAGGGTGACGTTTCTTGCGAAGAAGGCACCTAATGGGAACATATTGTATAGGCCGCCGTACACACCTGTCATCTGCACCGTTCCACATTTGCGGACGGCTTTTGTGGCAATTTGAATCGGTCCGATCGTTCCACCTTGCAGCTTAAGTTTCTGCTCAATTTTTTCAAGCGGCGACTTCTTCCCGTCCATTCCCACACAGTCGATCACAACATCGGCTCCACCCTTGGTCAGCTCCTTTAACGTTTCTCCCATGTCAGGGTCTTCTGTAAAATCAAATACTTCTACGCCGCTCATCCGCTTTGCATGTCGCAGACGGTAATCAATATAATCGACCGCAATCACACGTTCTGCCCCTTTTTGCCATGCAAATTGCTGCGCCATTAGCCCAACAGGTCCACAGCCTAACACAATGACCGTATCACCTTTTTTCACACCAGCGTGCTCCACGCTCCAATAAGCAGTTGGAAGAACATCCGATAAAAACAGCAATTGTTCATCCTCCAGCTCACAATCATCCGGAATCTTAAACGGCGTGTAATTTCCAAAAGGCACACGTAAATACTCTGCTTGTCCTCCAGGATAGTTGCCGTATTTCTCACTATATCCAAAAAGTCCACCCGAATCGTAGTGCGGGTTTGAGTTGTCGCATTGGCTTTCTAAGTGGTGATGACAATATTGGCATTGCCCACATGCAACGGTAAATGGAATAACGACACGGTCTCCCTTTTTTACTGCCGTAACATCCGGGCCAACTTCCTCCACAATCCCCATTGGCTCATGCCCAATCACATAGCCGATTGGAAGCGGGAAATTCCCCTGATACAAATGTAAATCAGATCCACAAATGGCTGTTGATGTTATTCGGATGATCACATCTTCCCGATCTTGAATCGATGGCGCATCTACTTTCTTCACTGCGATGCTATTTTTCCCTTGGTACGTAACAGCTCTCACATGCATTTCCTCCTTTAGCGAAAATCATCTGTATATAGCTTCACCTTGAATGGATGGTTCATACGTCAGATCAGGAATTTTTGAAAAACAAAAACGCCCGTCGATCGGTTCGACAGGCGTTTATTTAATCATGTGTAACGCGTTACATATTTATCCTTTTTCGATAAAGACCAAATCATATTGAGAGGAGGTCTCTCGATCGATCATCAAGTTCCCTTCTTGAATAAAATAAGGACATATACTCGGGCTTTGTGATTCTTCAAACTGCTCATACACCTGCTCAATCTTTCCCGGGAGCAGCAAAAGCAAAAATTTATTAGAATGGGACGCGAATTCATAAGAGTGAATCGTATCCCGCGGTATATAGGCAAAGTCACCCGGCATCAGGCATATATCCTCTCCGTTCAACTGAAGATTCATTTTTCCCTCAACGCAATAGAGTGCTTCTGTATGTACTTGATGATAATGCGGGGGGAAATACTTTCCCTTCGCGCCTTCAATCACAAAATGACTGAACGCGCCTCCAGTTGTTTCTGTTGTTGCGATCAGCTCATGAAGCTGACCATCAATAATGTATTGCTTCCCTTCACCAGCCTCTAATACGTAGGATTGCACTGCCTGAGGGAGCTGACTATGAAATAAAACGGAGGGCTTTGTTGTATTGGACAGCTGCCGGATACCATGCATCAATATGAGATCGCTTTCTTTTTCAGCTTGTTCAAAGCTGGCTGCATCGAAAGCATGATCGGTCATCGGCCATTCGTTACGCTGAAGCTTTTTTCCAATTTGCTGATAGACATCTGTCATTTGTCCGCCCAACGTATATGAAATAAATCTTGTTTTGTGACTATGCATTCTGTAGCCATGGATCGTTTTGGGTGGGATATGAATATAATCGAAGGCTGTGACCATATATTTTTTACCGTCCAAGATCACTTCAAGCTTTCCTTCCAGCACAAAAATGGTTTCAAATAAGTGCTCATGACAGTGAAGTGGAAAATAAGCTCCTTTCCCACCTGTGATTAAGACAAGCTCAAACAGCTCATTCGTTTGATTTGCTTCTGCCAGCACATGAACAAGCTGATTTTCCAGCCCATACAGCTTCCCTGAACCAGACACGGTATAAAAAGAGGTACCTTCGGATTGCTTGATCAATTGCGGTTGTTCCGACATCCCATCACTCCTCATGACGAATTGACTATCTTTATTATATAGACCAATTGATATAATAGATAGACAATATGCGAGAGATTTTATTCATCTCGCATAAATAAGTGTCTAAGGTAACATTTCACATGTTCTAACGGTGTCGTTTGTTTGAGTGCTGTGGTCATCGATAGACCCCCTATCACCATTGAATGAAGGAGAGAAGCCAACTCATCCGCTTTGTTTTCTTCATATCCGCTGTTCATGAGCTTTTCTTTCACAAGCTTTTGCCAGCGGATCATTTCTTGTTTACATGCAGTATGAAGCTGCGTATGTTCTGGTTTGGATTCTGCCGCCAGCAAGACAATCGGAATCCCTCTTTCATTTTCCTGCTCCGTAAATCCTCGGATGATGTTTGACATAAAACGGTCGATGGCGATATAAGGATCGTCCGAATAGGCAAAGCTTTCTTCAATTCGATTGATAACCTTTTGACTAATATATTCAACGGCTGCTATGGCTAGCTCTTCTTTTCCGTTTGGAAAATAATAATAAAGAGACCCTTTAGGCGTGCCGCTCTCTCTAATGATTTGATTCAATCCTGTCGCATGATACCCCTGTTTGCGTAAAAGAAGTGCGGCCGTTTGAATAATTCTATCCTTCGTACTCACGTGTGACACTCCTTTCCCTCCATAGACAAATGTCGTTTCAACGTATGAGTTGATTGGTTCCTTTCCAAATCGAGGATGTCTCCATTTCCGCTGCAAGCCGAAGCAGCCAATCCTCTTTCCCCTTAGGTGCTGTGACCTGTACACCTAAAGGCATACCCGCCTCAGTAAGATGAACAGGAACGCTCATAGAAGGCTGACCCGTTAAGTTGGCAAGCTGTGTAAATGGTGTATAGGTCAAACTCTTTAAGAACATGTCATAAATAAGATCCTGCTGCGCTTGCATTGAGAGAGATGACACACGTAATAGCTCAGTAATTTCTTCTTTCGAATGCATCAACTCACCAACCTTAGGAGCTGAATAGGCGGTCGCTGGTGTCACATAGAGATCATAGGTTTGATGAAATGACGCCATTTGTGCAGCCGCCATATCCCATGCATCAAGACTTTCTGTGTAAGCAGCCGCGGTTACGTTCTTGCCAGCCTCAGCTAACACCCAAGCCACGATGTCTGTTTCTTCTGGATTGACTGGACGTCCTAATGAACGATTCAAGGACGTGAATAGTGCAGACATCTCTCCGCTGTTCATGACGTAGTATTGCTGCATCAGATGAATTCCATCGATTGCCGGCTTTGCTTCTTCTACTTGGTGCCCTTGATCACTCAGCCATTTCACTGTTTGCTGCACCGCCTGCTTCGCTTCTTCACTGACCTTCGTACCTACTGGAGATTCTACACTGTAAGCAATGCGCATAGAAGATGTCCGTTTCACTAGATCTTCTTGATAGCTGCCGGCGTATAATGGCGTTTGGAAAGCCGCTTCAGGCTGAATGACTTGAAGCAGATCAAGAAGGGCTGCACTGTCCCTCACTGTTTTTGTAAGTGTAAAGTCAATGGATGCCCCTTGCCACTGCCTTCCTGCGCCTGGCCCTACCGGCGTTCTTCCTCTTGTTGGCTTGAGACCGAACAAACCTGTAAAGGATGCTGGAATCCGGATGGACCCCCCACCATCACTCGCTCCACCAGCAGGTACGATACCACTTGCAACAGCCGCTGCCGTCCCGCCACTTGAACCGCCAGGGGAATAGTCAGGATGCCAAGGGTTCCTCGTTGGACCATGTAAAGCAGGTTCTGTTACATTTCTTAATCCGAATTCTGGTGTGTTTGTATGCCCCACCATGAGAAATCCAGCCTGCTTCAATCGCTGGACAAAATGGGAGTCCGTTTTTGCCTTTACATCCTTTAACAATGCAGCTCCTGCTGTCAGTGGTTCATTTTCCAGCCCTTGCGATATATTTTTCAGTACAAATGGAACGCCCGCAAACGGCTGATTCGTATGTAATGTGTTCATTTCTTTTACTACTTGATCTTGCCTTGTCTGAATCAACGCATTTAGTTCAGGATTGACCTCATTCAATCTAGCAAATGCAGCTTGTACAAGCTCGTCTGGCGTTACCTGCTTATTCCGTACAAGTGCTGCCAAGCCTGTCGCATCGTACGTCATATACTCGTTTACGTTCATCAGCATATCCTACTTTCTGTTATTATGTTCTCTCTATTGTCTACTAGTTTTATATGAATTTCAATTTCAGATTACTTGTAAAAAAACTTTCTGACAAACATTATGATTCTTCTAACCATCCTTCTCATTTCTCCGATATAATAGAGAAAAAAAGACGGAGGTCATCGTATGCAAGGGGCTATCGCCTTGAAAAAGAAAATCGTCGTAGTCATCGCGTTTCTTCTTGCGTTGTCAACTGCTTTGCCTTACCATTCGCAGGCAGCTGCACCGCCAAAAGAAACAGATGTCATCATCGTCTATAAAAACCAAAAAGGAAAGCAAACAGCTATTGAAGAAAGTGAAAAAGTGAACGCACAGTACATACATCTTCCCGCTGTCGCTGTGACAGCAGATGAACAAGCGGTCACGTCACTCAAACAAGATCCAAACATCGCGTATGTCTCAAAAAACATAAAGGTCAAACTCGCTTCTTCTACGATGAAAAAAACCGCTGCCTCTACGAATCAGGATGCATTGGTTCAAAAATCTTACAACCTGCAAAAGCTGAATGTAAAACAAGCGATAAAAGAAGGCGTCACGGGGAAAAATGTGAAAGTAGCCGTTTTAGATACTGGTATTTCTCCACATGAGGATTTAAAAATATCCGGCGGTAAATCATTCGTGAAGTACACATCTTCCTATAAAGATGATGAAGGACACGGCACACATGTAGCAGGAACGATTGGTGCCCTCAATAACGATTACGGCACAGTCGGCGTCGCTTCTGGCGCGAAGCTGTATGCTGTGAAAGTGTTAGATAAAAAGGGAGAAGGCGACTTGTACAGTTTGCTTCGAGGAATCGATTGGGCCATTAGCAACAAGATGGATATTCTGAATTTAAGTCTAGGATTTGAAGACAATATCCCTATTTTACGCTCAGCAGTGGATGAAGCATACAAAAAAGGACTGCTTGTGGTCGCTGCAAGCGGGAATGATGGGAAGAAGAATGCTATTAGCTACCCTGCCGCTTACAATAGCGTCATTGCTGTTTCTGCAACGACGGACAAAGACAAACTCGCGTCTATATCAAATACAGGGAAAGGCATCGAATTTTCTGCCCCTGGCCAGAACGTCATTAGCACTTATTTAAAAAATGAATATTGGTATGCAACAGGTACATCGCAAGCTGCGCCACATGTCACAGGCATGCTGGCACTGTTGAAACAGCTTCATCCGAAGAAAACAAATGTACAGCTTCGCACCTTATTGCGCAGCTATACAGTGGACCTTGGCGCAAAAGGAAAGGATCCACAATTCGGCTATGGCCGCGTGCAATATATACCGCAGTCTAGCTTTTTGAAGGCTGCGACTAGCTCTGTCAAAACAGCCGAGACGTCTAAAAAGCAGGCAGATGTCAATCAAGCCAAAACGAGAATTGGCCGGCTCACTGCAAGTAAACAAAAAACAGCACTCACCGAACGGGTGAAAAAGGTACAAGGAACCATTGATATCCGCTTAGCACGTGCAAAGGTTCAAACAGCCGAAAAAAGCAAAACACAAGGCGCCATTAAAAGCGCCCAAACGGCTATCAAAAAACTAAACAAAGGCAAAGAAAAAACAAGCCTGCAAAACCGGCTCGACAAAGTCAAAAAACAGGTCGCCTATCAAAAGAAAGTGACAGACGCCAAACAAAAGGTCAAAAAAGCGGAAGCCAAACGGACGAAAAAAAATAAAGCATCGGCTCAAAGTGCTGTCAAACAGCTAAAAGCTTCTAAAACGAAAACAAGTTTACAAAAACGATTAAACCGGATCAAGGTGTAACATAAAAAACGATTCCTCACTTTACAGGAATCGTTTTTTTATTTCAACAGCGGCGCAAACAAGCTGTGATGATATTTCCCATCGGCATCTGCCCTCACTTGATCAAATATGCTTTCTAACGAAGCCATCACACCTTCTAATGCTCGGCGCACAGAACCTTGTTCAAAATCCACTAAACTCTCTGGCAACTCATCTTCATCCAATACAAAAAAATCACCATTCGGAAGAACGAGAAGATCAACAATGAGGTCTTCAAACATAACCAGCTGGCCGTTGAACGATGTATTCCCCACAATATTAAAATAAGAACCTAGTTCCTTCCCTTGATCATCTCTCCAGAAATACATATTGTAAGGGCGATCCTTCCAATAGTAGGCGGTCGTATAGCTCCCTTTTGGAATCGTCAGCGTATCATCATCTGCACTCATCGTAAACGTCTCTTCAATTTTGTGAAAAAGTACCATTTTCTGTCCCTGTGCGTCTAACAGCTGACACGTATGTTCCACAACCTTCTGATCGTATTTGATTTTTCTCTCGATTACTTCATCCCACCGATCCACATGTAGCCAAAACAACATGTCACAACTCCCTCTTGCATCTAGTTTCTCTCTTTCCAGTATACACCGTTTTTTTATGAAAAAATAAAGGGTTGCTGCATTCACATAGGGAAGACCTATGATGAGGTGAAATAAATGAACGGAATCACGATTCTTGAAAACCTGACACAGCTTGGACAAATCATCCTCATTTTTTGCGGCTATGCCCTATATAGGCAGCTGGTGAAAACGAAGAGAGAACGAAAGCTTTCTCCTTATGAGCGCATGTTAAAGTTCTTTGTAATGTTCGGTTTAATCTCATGGGGAGTATCCTATTGGGCGCTTGTACTGTGGGCGTAAATTGAAAAAGGAAGAGCTGTCCATTGAGGACATGCTCTTCCTTTTATTATGAGTGATGTGATGAACGTGCCGGCTGTTCTTTCTGGATGACATATTGATAGCTCTTGACATGCGTCCCATTTTGATTCACAAATTCTTTATCTAGTGCACGCTCAAAGCCCATTCTTTCATAAAGGCGAATGGCAGCCTGCATTTTATCAGATGTATGAAGGTACAGGACATTTTCGCCCCATGATTGCGTGAGTTCAATACTTTTACGTAACAATGACTCTGCGATTCCTTTTCCTCTGACATCGGGATCTACCCCTAAAAACCGGACGATGGCTGATGTAATGCCCATTTCGGGTTTGTCATACGCTTGCTCTGATGATCGGAACATTTGAAGTGTTCCTACGATCTGACCTTCAAGCTCCGCCACAAGCATCAGCTCCATGTTGGGATTATCTACAGCTGCTGCAAGCGCAGCAGAATAATTTTGCCAACCTTCCTCTGTAAATTGAGGCTCATACTGTGAATAGGATTTGATGAGTACGTGTCTAATGTACTCATGATCTTCTTTGACTGCTTGACGAATGATCAGCTCTTGCTGCTCCATGTCAGCACCTCCTGCTCTCTATTGCTAGATATACGTATCATGAAAATACTGCATGTCGATGACCTTGTTTTTTCTCTACTCATTCAATGTAAAGAGTCTGATTCGAAAGATCAATTATTTTGCACGGAATCCTCTTTGAAAATTTCCATTGAAAAGGAACGCTTGATTCATTATGCTGTTTTGAGGAAGTATACGAGGAGTGTAATGTCATATGAGTTCTTTATCTTATCCCCAAGAATCGAAAAAAAAACGATTTCTCCTTGCCGCATTGCTTGGTTCTTTAACAGCCCTTGCACCGCTTGCAATGGATATGTATTTACCTGCGTTGCCTCATATTGCGCGCGATTTTGAAGCGAGCACTGCTTTGTCTCAATTAAGTCTGATGGCTTGTCTTATTGGACTGGCGCTTGGACAACTGATTGCAGGTCCGATCAGTGATACGATCGGCAGAAGAAAACCGCTGATGATCGGCTTAATCATTTTTATCGCTGCATCCCTTTTATGTACAGTGGTCACGTCGATTTGGACATTCATCCTCTTAAGATTGATTCAAGGACTCGCTGGTTCAGCAGGAATTGTCATTGCGCGAGCCATTGTACGTGATCATTATGAAGGCTCAGAAATGACGAAATTCTTTGCACTGCTCATGTTGGTCAACGGGGTTGCCCCTGCAGCGGCACCTATCGTGGGCGGACAGATGTTACGCTTTACCACATGGCAGGGTGTGTTTGTTCTTTTAGGAATTCTCGGAGCCTTGATGCTGCTGAGATCCATTTTTTCACTTCAAGAAAGCTTACCTGCGGAGCGCAGACAGACAGGAGGCTTTCAACAGATTGTAAGTGCCATGAAAATTTTAGCGAGTGATCGTCTCTTTGTTGGGTATGCCCTCTCGCAAGGTCTTGTATTCGCAGCGATGTTTGCTTATATTTCTGGCTCACCGTTTGTGCTTCAGGAACTTTTTCACCTATCTCCACAAGGATTCAGTGCTGCCTTTGCAGTGAACAGTCTTGGGATCATCACAGCTGGACAAGTATTTGCCAGGGTCGCTGCGAAAATTGGCGAAGAGAAGGTTCTTCGCATTGGATTGCTGATAGCTGCTTTAGGCGGCGTCACCTTATTTTTGATGATCTCCATTGATGCAGGGTTGTATGGCATTCTTATTCCGCTCTTTTTCGTGGTCTCAAGCGTTGGAATTGTTGGCACCTCTGCCCCGTCTCTTGCGATGCAGCATCACGGCGCACATGCAGGAAGTGCAGCCGCACTCATCGGTGTGGCACAAATGCTACTAGGCGCCTGCATGACACCTCTTGTCGGACTAGCCGGAAGCCAAACAGCCTTTCCAATGGGCCTGATCATTATGATTTGTGAACTAGGTGCACTTTGCTGTTATTTCTTCTTTGTAGTTCGAGCGAAAAAAAGACCCGCATAAGCGGGTCTCAGCTTGTAGAGAAACTCATGTTTTTCTACAGGCTTTTTTATTTTCATCGTAATTAGGATGGATGAGATTTAATGAAAAAGGCCTCCCACACACCTAGCCTAGCTTCGCTAGGTGTGTGGCAATCTTTTTCATGTTCTGACACGCAGCTGTGAGGAGAACTTGCTCACTCACATTTTGTTTCCCCCTTAACCGGCAGTAGCGAAGCCCATGCAGTTGTTTTGAATCTGCAAAGCTTCGCTCTATTTTTTCTTTTCTTTTTTTATATAGCTCTTTTCCAGAAACAGTTAGACGATTCTGTCTGATCTTTTCTTTATGTTCTTCCCATATGTGTCTTGAGATGACTCTTTGATGATTTTTCGACCTTGTGCATCTTTCAAGGAAAGGACACGATGCACATTTTTTAGGATCTGATTTGTAGAATCGATAACCTTTTCGATCTGTTGTCGTATATAAAAGCTTCTCACCTTTTGGGCATATGTAATGATCATTTTCAGAATCATACTGAAATTTCCACTTCTCAAATAATCCTCTTGTTGGATGAAAACGTCTATGGGCAATGACACCAAAAATATGTCGATCAGATAGACCTTTACAAATTGGTGTTGTCAAATAACCTGAATCAAGCGCAACAGCTTCTACTTGAAAACCAAATCGTGCGATTTGGTGATCTAACCGATCAAGATATGGAACAGAATCATGGACATTTCCAGGCGTGACATGAGCATCGGTGATGATATTATACTTCATATCTGTTGTCCGGTGGTCTAGGTAGAAAAAGCCTTCAGGCTTGTTTTCGCGATATAAATAGCCACTTTCAGGATCAGTCATACTTTGACGAATGTCTTTTTCTGTTTTCACCTCCTCTTTTACCTTTAAGGGCTTTTTTCCATGTGCCACCCGATCTTCTTGGACTGCTTCTTCTAAATCATTGATATAGTTCTGGGTATCTTGTTCAATCGTTTTTCTCGTATATTTATGTTTATTAGCATTGGCTTTAAGATGAGTTGAATCAGTAAAAAGAACGCGACCTCCTACCATATCATGATTGATAGCTTGAAGCACAATCTCATCGAAAATGTCTTGAAAAATCGTTGTATTTTTAAATCGAGTACGACGATTCCAACTAATAGTGGAGTGATGGGGAACGGGATCATTGATGTTCAAACCTAAAAACCATCTATACGCCATGTTATAGTAAATTTCTTTTTCGAGTTGTCTTTCAGAACGGATACCGTAAAGGTATCCGATAAACATCATTTTGAACAAAATAAGCGGATCAAGAGAAGGACGACCTTTATTCTCACTATAATAGGGTTTTACTTTATCTACGATAAATGAAAAATCAATGTACTGATCAATTTTACGAAGCAGGTGGTCCTCTTCGACCAGTTGATCTAGCAATACAAATTCGGCTTCGTGCTGAGAAGAATTTCTAGTGTGGAACATGAGAAAAACACCTTCCTTTAGAATGCTTTTCTCTATTATAAAATGGAGTGGTGGAAAATTTAAGGGAAAAATAAAGCTGCCGAGATTTTCTCGACAGCCTGAGACCCGCATAAGCGGGTCTCCGATTGTTGACAAAGGGCTAAAATGAACTTGATTTTAGCCCTTTGTCTTCTTTTTAGCGTGATAGAAAACCTTTGCAGCCCTAGGAAGGTCGAGTACTGGCGCGGAGCGAATTTGTCATTCGTGAGCACCAGCACGCAGGACTGACAAACAATGCGAGGGTTTGTTTACACGCTAAGACCCGCATAAGCGGGTCTTTCATTTATGGCTTGCTCCAATTGATCGTGCGGAACACATTGTTCTGGTCATTGTTGTCATATGCATCTAGATCAAAGCCTGATAGTCCTAAACCAATTGCCATGACAATTCCTCCGGCAACGGTGAAGATGATCCCCCATTTGATGCATTGTTTTTTTAAATCATTCACGTTCATACTCTCACAACCTTCTTTTTAAACATTCCCATGAATGCCTTAGTGGTTTGAAAAGTCATTTGAACAAATAGCTTTGTCAAATACACCGTAGCCATGCCGCATAATAATCCGACACCTAATAGAAAAATACCAACGCCAATCTGCGTCACCACCACATGCAAACCGTCCTGAAAGATAAACGGAGAACCAATGATGCTCCAAAAACCGCCGAGCAGACCAACTAGCGTCATTGTACCTGTCACGAGTGGAATGCACCAAATTACCATATACATAGAAAGAATTAGCAGAAAAACTGTGGCTAGAATACTACCCCATAATGGAAAACCTAAAATGAGGATGGAAAGCCTTGTAGCTTTTTCTCCAAACGTCGGCACCTGAACGGTTTTAATTCCTTGTTCCTTCAAAATCCCTTCAGCAATGATGGCAGGCTGACCCACTTGATGAACTGCCTCCTGTTCACTGTAGCCATCTTCCTGATAATCCTCGATCATTTCATCGTAATACTCGATGAACCGATCACTTTCTTTTTCGCCTAGACGATGCAGGTGCTTCTCTAAGCTAGCTAAAAATTCTTTTTTATTCATTGCCCTGTCCTCCAGAAATAAAGTCGTAAATCGCCATCACTTGATCCCATTCCGCTAAAAACTGCGCCATATGCTCACGGCCGCTTTGTGTCATCCGGTAGTATTTTCTTAATCGACTATTATGTTCCTGGGAATAGGTCTCCACATAATTGTTTTGCTCTAACCGCTTTAATATTGGATATAATGTCGATTCTGAAATCTCAATACAATGGGACATATCTTTAATCATTTGATAACCATAGGAATCGCCTTTCTTTAATACCGCCAGTACACAGAATTCCAGTAAACCTTTTTTTAATTGTGCATTCATGATTACAACTCCTAACCATTTATACTATACATTACATAGTATCATGTGACAAGAGGTATAAAGTAAAAAAAGACCCTTTTGGGGTCTTTTCAGACCGTAGACAAACCCCACTTTTACTTCAAGTAAAAGTGGGGTTTTCACATTTTTTTGAAAAAACATCACGTGTTTTACGCTGGACATGGTACTTTCCATGTCCAGTTTGCTAGCTTTTTAAGGTTCATGGCAGCGAAAGTAAGCATCGCTTGCATTGAAACTTTTTTCAGCCCACGAAGTTTCGTCCAACGCATACCATGCTTTTCTTTTGCATCCGCAAAAACGCGTTCAATCGTTTCTTTCCGTTTTGCGTAGATGCTCTTATTTATTTCAGTAAGTCTCAGATTGTCTGCTTCATCTAGGTAATCCTGCCAAATATGCCGATGAATTTGTTTGGTGTGGTTTTGACTTTGGGTACAGTTATCTAAAAACGAGCAGGACTTACATACTTCTGAATCGGACGCATATTGCTTATAGCCTTCTCTAGTCGTTGTACGATAAGAGAGAATTTGCCCGTTGGGGCAAATGTAACAATCAAAATATGCATCGTATACGTATTCATTCTTTTTCAAATAACCAGCTTTTGTTCTTGGACGAGTGTAGGGCATGACAGGTCTTATCTCTTGATCCATTAAGAACTTAGCGATGTAAGGTGTTTTATATCCCGCATCTACTGCGACTACATTTGGTTTTCCGACTTTCTCTGTCACCTTTGATACGAGTGAATCCAACATACGACTATCATGAACATTTCCGCCTGTGACCAGCGAGCCTAAAATAAATCCTTTTGAATCACAAGCTGTATGAAATGAATAAGCAAATGACTTTTCACGTTCATCCTTTACATAGTAGCCACTCTCTGGGTCAGTTGTGCTGACCTTGATTTCTTTTGTTTCTTCTTTATTCTGTAGGGGTAAGGGCTTTTTTCCATGTTCTTCACGATCAATATTGATCTCTTCATGAAGCTGATTTTGATAACTTCGCGTTTCTACTCGAACGACTTTCTTTTCAAGTTTCTTCTTATTGGCATTCGCTTTGACATGAGTGGAATCAATGAAGGCAATAGACGGGTCAACGAACCCTTTTTTCATCGCTTCTCTTAAGATTCGGTAGAAAATTTGTTCAAATAAATCTGTATCGTGGAAGCGTCTCACGTAGTTTTTACCGAAGGTAGAAAAGTGCGGGATTTTCTCCGAAAACCCATATCCAATAAACCAACGATAAGCCACATTGGTTTCAATTTCTTTAATGGTTTGACGCATAGAGCGAATACCAAATAAATATTGAATTAAGACCATCTTAATGAGAACAACAGGATCAACACTTGGTCTTCCATTGTCGGAACTATAGTGATCTTTGACAAGATCATAAATAAAGTCAAAATCGATTGCTTGATCTATTTTCCGTACAAGATGATCTTGAGGCACTAATTCATCTAAAGCCACTACTTCTAATTGATTCCGTCTTTCTTCTTCACGTTTCGATAACATGTTTATCCCCCACAGATTATTGTTATTACCCTTATTATACAAAAAAGCTTGTAGACTTTGTCTACAAGCTGAAAAGACCCTTTTGGGGTCTTTTCGTTTTTATATATTCACAAATCCTTCTCCGAACACATCACGCACGTCATGGACAACAACGAATGCGTCTCGATCAATTTTCTTAATAATTTTCTTTAGACGCATAAGTTCTTGTTTTTGAATGACAGCATAAAGAATTTCCTTTGATTCCTTTGAATAATGACCGCGGCCGTTTAAAATTGTCACGCCTCGATCCAAAGTGTGATTGATTTCTTCGGCAATATCATCTTTGCATGAAGAAATGATCGTCACTGCCTTTTTCGTGTTAAGCCCTTCTATCACGAAGTCCATCACCTTTGTTGCCACATACAGCATCACAATCGTGAACATTAATTTTTCCGCACCAATAATAAAGTAGGAAGCAAATACGACGATCAGATCAAAGAACAAGATGGCGTAGCTCACGTTCCAGTCTAAATACTTGTTGGCAATTCTTCCGAGTATGGCAGAACCCGCCGTTGTACCACCTGCTCTTAGCACAAGACCAATCCCAACTCCAATTATGATTCCTGCGAAAATGGCCCCAATGATCAATTCGTGAACATTCACGACCCATGTTGTGGTCAGGTGTAAGAATAGGGAGTTACTTGCGACGGCAACCACAGTATAGATCGTCGTCTTTTTGTCCAAATATTTATACCCTACAAGCAGCAGAATGGCATTAAAGACTAGGTTCGTCAGCCATGGTGCAATTTCAAACAAATAATAGAAAATGATGGACAGTCCCGTTACACCGCCTTCACCAAATTCAAGCGGAATGACAAACATATTTACTGCGGCGGCAAACAAAAAAGAACCAATTAGAATCATTGCGATATCTTTTACACATTTTTTCAATTTCTTCTTTCCTCCTTTTTTAAGCAAATAAAAAACCCTCTTTCTGCACGAAAGAAGACAGTCGTTGAACAAAATAAAAATCAAAAGACAGCGCCTTTTGATGAAGCTTTCTGAAATGAACCTTTTCATAATATATATCTCTTTTTGGAGGCTGTCAATGACTTGGTTTTCTATTATTTTGACTGCATGTTTATGCATGAAAACCCGCATGTTTTCAGGGTTTTTTAGCGGTCATATGCTTTTTCCTCTCCTTGACAAAAACACTTTAGTCATTTAAACTACTGCCTCATATCATATCCATCATTTCCGACTAAAAAGGAGGGTGTTCCATTCGATGAATCCTATTCAAAGCCGTTTACAGGCTCACGCACCTTTAATTTTAGACGGTGCACTTGCAACAGAGCTTGAACGAAAGGGCTGCAATTTAAATGACAGTTTATGGTCAGCCAAAATACTGATTGAACAACCAGAATTGATTCAGCAAGTACACTTGGATTACTTCAAAGCCGGAGCTGACTGTGCCACAACAGCGAGCTACCAAACGACGATTGATGGATTCGCTGAAAAAGGCTATTCAAAACAAGAAGCCATTGAACTAATGAAACGATCTGTCACTTTAGCAAAAGAGGCACGCAATCTTTTCTGGCAGGATGAAGCTAGTCGTAAAGGGCGGACAAAACCATTTGTCGCAGGATCTGTGGGGCCATTCGGCGCTTATTTGTCTGATGGTTCAGAATATAAAGGAAATTACGGACTCACAGAGCAGGCACTCATTGATTTTCATAGACCAAGGATTCAGGCATTAGTAGAGGCTGGTGCAGATATTCTTGCGTGTGAAACGATCCCTTGTCTCATGGAAGCAACAGCCATCGCAAAGCTGCTGCAAGATGAATTCAGCGGTGTATCTGCTTGGATTACATTCAGCGCGAAGGACGACCTTCATATTAGTGAAGGAGATTTGCTCAGAGAATGTGTACAAACACTAGAACCTTATGAACAAATAGCTGCTGTTGGCGTTAACTGTACGCCGCCGCAATATATCTCTTCCCTCATTCAAGAGATGAAAAAGGGGACAAGCAAGCCGATTGTCGTGTATCCAAACTCAGGGGAACTATATGATCCTGAAGAAAAGGTATGGAGCGGGGATACGCCTCAGCATACATTTGGTGAATGTGCGCATCAATGGTATCAAGACGGCGCACATATCATCGGCGGCTGCTGCCGGACGACCCCAGAAGATATCACGGACATCTTAAAACTTATCACATCATAGCACCATGATTCATCACACATACTTCTAAGCAAAAGGGCGGGAAGACATGGAACAAGCAAAAGATCAGTCACAACAATATCAACGAAAAATGACGAGTCGCCACCTGTTCATGCTCTCTCTAGGCGGCGTCATTGGCACAGGGCTCTTTTTAAGCTCTGGGTATACTATCAATCAAGCAGGACCCGCGGGAACAATCCTTGCCTATCTTGTCGGGGCATTAATTGTGTACCTCGTGATGCTTTGTTTAGGCGAACTGTCTGTTGCCATGCCGGTTACAGGGGCGTTTCATACGTATGCAACAAAATATATTGGACCCGGCACAGGCTACACAGTCGCTTGGCTGTACTGGCTGACATGGACAGTCGCACTCGGGTCGGAATTTACAGCGGCAGGGCTTTTAATGCAGCGCTGGTTCCCGGACACATCAGTTTGGATGTGGAGCGGCGTCTTTGCTCTTCTTATCTTTTTACTCAATGCGTTTACAGTTAAGTTTTTTGCAGAATCAGAGTTTTGGTTTTCCAGCATTAAAGTAATGGCTATTATTCTCTTTATTATTCTTGGCGGAGCTGCGATGTTTGGCTTGATTCCATTAAAAGGCGGTGAAGCCGCTCCGTTCTTTTCTAATTTCACCGGGGAAGGTGGTCTTTTCCCAAACGGCTTTTTACCAATTTTAATGACGATGCTTGCCGTCAATTTCGCTTTTTCAGGTACGGAGTTAATTGGGATTGCGGCGGGTGAAAGCGTCAATCCTGACGAGACCATTCCAAGAGCGATACGCACAACCGTACTGCGGCTTGTCTTGTTTTTCGTTGGAACAATCGTAGTCTTAGCTGGCCTGATCCCAGTAGAAGAAGCCGGGGTGATCAAAAGTCCATTTGTTGTGGTGTTTGATCGCATTGGGATTCCATATGCCGCAGATTTCATGAATTTTGTCATTTTGACAGCGATCTTATCTGCCGCAAACTCTGGACTATATGCGTCATCCCGTATGCTCTGGTCACTTTCTGAGGAACGGACCCTGCCTAAAAAACTGGCGAAGCTAACATCAAAAGGAATACCTTTGAATGCACTGATTTTAAGTATGATCGGCGGGATTCTTTCTTTGTTTTCAAGTGTCATCGCACCAGAGACGGTTTACCTTGTCCTTGTTTCAATCTCAGGGCTTGCCGTTGTGATCGTGTGGATGGGGATTGCTGCCTCACAATTTATGTTTCGGAAACGTTTTTTACAGGCAGGCGGAAAGCTTCATGATCTTTCCTTTCGAACCCCGCTCTATCCAGTGGTTCCGATTGCTGCCTTCTTCCTGTGTCTTGCCTCTGTGATCGCCATTGCCTTTGATCCAAATCAGCGGATTGCCCTTATCTGCGGCATTCCTTTCATTGCGCTCTGCTATGCTGCCTATTATGTAACAGCTTGGATTCAGAAAAAACGTGAAGAACCTGGTGTATAACGCCAGGTTTTTTCTATGAAAATAGTCTGACAAAAAAGGATATCACTAGTAAAAGAAGCACACTTTGGTATATGATAGGAATCTATGATTTTCAGGATGAACCAAGGGAGTTGTCACTATTATGGAAATGACTATTACAAGAGCATTAAGTGAACTGAAAATGTTAGATAAGAGAATCAACCGAACCGTTGATGAAGCCGTACTTGGTGGATTGATGATCGGGAAACATATACAGCATGGGTTTCAACATCAAGAAGAAATCGAAAAGAAAGCGAAGGCTGATGACCAATCGATTCAAGCATTAATCAAACGCCGGAATGCCATCAAATCTGCTATTGTTGTGTCGAATGCGACGACAACGATTGATGTAGCGGGTGTCAGCATGACAGTGGCGGAAGCGATTGAACGGAAGACATCAATAGAATACGATATTCGCTATTTACGGAAATTGAAAAAGGTGTACACAGAGCTAGTAGATAAAGCAGAACAAACCAATGCAGATGTGAAGAAGAGGCTCGACCAGCATTTAGAAACCTTGTTTGGAAAAGACGGAAAAACACAAGCGGCTGCCAATCAAGAGATCGTCAAGTCGTTTCTCGCTGAAAATGAGGCAACGATCATCGATCCGCTTCATCTTCGAGTGAAGATTGAAAAGCTTTCGACCGAAATTGAGGATTTCCAAATGGAAGTTGATTTTTCCTTGTCAGAAAGCAATACACTGACGAAAATACAGATCGATTAATCAATTTTGTTAGTGAGCCGAAAATCGATAGAACTAAACACCTCCGAGGGAAAGGTTATTCCCTCCTCATCTGATCATCTCTGGATGATCCTTGATAAAAGCTCAAAATTGAAAGTTCAAGGATCAACGTTCAAGTGAGAAAGTTCTTATCCATCAAAGCTCAGAATTAAAAGTTAAACGCTCGATCAAATCTGGGAGTCACGGCTCATGAGTGTTTGTTTATCGACTCTTTCGGTTGCCGCCCAGCAGGTTTGCTAACAAAAAGAAAAGGATGTCATCTGATGACATCCTCAGGCTGTCGAGAAAATCTCGGCAGCTTTATTTTTCCCTTAAATTTTCCACCACTCCATTTTATAATAGAGAAAAGCATTCTAAAGGAAGGTGTTTTTCTCATGTTCCACACTAGAAATTCTTCTCAGCACGAAGCCGAATTTGTATTGCTAGATCAACTGGTCGAAGAGGACCACCTGCTTCGTAAAATTGATCAGTACATTGATTTTTCATTTATCGTAGATAAAGTAAAACCCTATTATAGTGAGAATAAAGGTCGTCCTTCTCTTGATCCGCTTATTTTGTTCAAAATGATGTTTATCGGATACCTTTACGGTATCCGTTCTGAAAGACAACTCGAAAAAGAAATTTACTATAACATGGCGTATAGATGGTTTTTAGGTTTGAACATCAATGATCCCGTTCCCCATCACTCCACTATTAGTTGGAATCGTCGTACTCGATTTAAAAATACAACGATTTTTCAAGACATTTTCGATGAGATTGTGCTTCAAGCTATCAATCATGATATGGTAGGAGGTCGCGTTCTTTTTACTGATTCAACTCATCTTAAAGCCAATGCTAATAAACATAAATATACGAGAAAAACGATTGAACAAGATACCCAGAACTATATCAATGATTTAGAAGAAGCAGTCCAAGAAGATCGGGTGGCACATGGAAAAAAGCCCTTAAAGGTAAAAGAGGAGGTGAAAACAGAAAAAGACATTCGTCAAAGTATGACTGATCCTGAAAGTGGCTATTTATATCGCGAAAACAAGCCTGAAGGCTTTTTCTACCTAGACCACCGGACAACAGATATGAAGTATAATATCATCACCGATGCTCATGTCACGCCTGGAAATGTCCATGATTCTGTTCCATATCTTGATCGGTTAGATCACCAAATCGCACGATTTGGTTTTCAAGTAGAAGCTGTTGCGCTTGATTCAGGTTATTTGACAACACCAATTTGTAAAGGTCTATCTGATCGACATATTTTTGGTGTCATTGCCCATAGACGTTTTCATCCAACAAGAGGATTATTTGAGAAGTGGAAATTTCAGTATGATTCTGAAAATGATCATTACATATGCCCAAAAGGTGAGAAGCTTTTATATACGACAACAGATCGAAAAGGTTATCGATTCTACAAATCAGATCCTAAAAAATGTGCATCGTGTCCTTTCCTTGAAAGATGCACAAGGTCGAAAAATCATCAAAGAGTCATCTCAAGACACATATGGGAAGAACATAAAGAAAAGATCAGACAGAATCGTCTAACTGTTTCTGGAAAAGAGCTATATAAAAAAAGAAAAGAAAAAATAGAGCGAAGCTTTGCAGATTCAAAACAACTGCATGGGCTTCGCTACTGCCGGTTAAGGGGGAAACAAAATGTGAGTGAGCAAGTTCTCCTCACAGCTGCGTGTCAGAACATGAAAAAGATTGCCACACACCTAGCGAAGCTAGGCTAGGTGTGTGGGAGGCCTTTTTCATTAAATCTCATCCATCCTAATTACGATGAAAATAAAAAAGCCTGTAGAAAAACATGAGTTTCTCTACAAGCTGAGGATGTCATCTGATGACATCCTTTTTCTATGAAAACAACATGGCTTTCGCCAAGCAGCCTCTTCCAGTAGATTAGTTACGTAGTGTATACGCCAAATGGTACACACTTGTGACATTTGAAGATAGCTTGATGTCGTTTGAAGTGAACGTGATTGGAACGATATCGTAATAATGTGTAGACCAGCCTGCATTATTAAAAGTACGATAGCCTGCACCTGCAGGAACTTGAAATGTTAGTGAAAATCGTCCGTTCTCGTCTGTTGTGCCTGTCGCTCTCTCAGCATATGGTTTGATCGCTGCTTCAAAATAAAGCTGGATTGGCGAATTAGGCATCACTTTTCCATTTTTATCTACTAACGATCCTTTAAACGTAGCTGAATAATACGAACCTACTCGATATTTACTGCCAGACCCGTAATCGACTATACCTCCGTCTTTTGCTGTGACACCTGTTACTTGTACAGATGCTGGTACTGCTCCTGTTTCCTCTGCATGTGCAAAGGTTGGGAATACAAGAAGCAATGATAGAAAGAAAGCAAACATCATTTTTTTCATCGATAAATCCTCCTTTTTTTTCCTACAATATTACTATCGACAGAAATTGGTAGTTTTCCAGTAAAAAACAAAAAACTTCCCTTTTTTAGAAAGGGAAGTGACAGATTTTTGACAAAGGGAAGCTCTCCTCTTACTTTTTCACAACAACAACTTTCACCGCTTTGCTTTCTCTTTTTCTCACATCTGAAGCCGTCACATACAAGACTGTTTTGGCTTTTTGCGGTTTTATTTGGGCAGTAAAGGCGCCCTTGTTATTTGTTTTTACCGTTTTGATGACTTTCTTTGATTTATTTTTCACTTTAATGGTCAATCCTGCACCCGCAGTTCCTTTGATTGTTTTACTTTTGACCGTTACTTTACCAACTTTCGGCTTAGCTGGTGCTTTGCCTTTTTTGACGACTGTTTTGAGCGTTGTTGCTGCCTTTCCTTTTGAAATCTTAATGTGAAGGACTTTGTTTTTGTTCTGATGCTTGATCTTCACGCTAAAGGCTCCATTTTTGCCCGCTGTGCCTTTTCCAAGTAGAGTTTTGCCTCTATACACAGAAATAGCAGCGCCAGCCTTTGCTTTACCTGTCACCTTTTGATGCTGATCCTCCACCTTGCTGATAGATGCATTTAGTTCGACAGCACTTAAAGCAGCAAATGCATTCAGTCTGCCATGTCCTGTCATCCAATCAATCCCTGGAATTTTCGGATCGACAATTGGCTCTTCATTTTCATCATAGAAAACGTCATCTGCTCCATCAACCGATGTAAAGGAGATATTATCGGCTGTGCTTTGCAAAATATTCCTTACTTGATTCGGCTTTAAGGTTGGATTTTTAGAAAGCAGTAATCCTGCTGCCGCTGCTACATATGGTGTCGCCATGGATGTCCCGCTCAAGTATGAGACATTCCCATCTGGCATTAAGCTTGGAATATCAGATCCTGGTGCAGACATGCTTAGTCCTTTACCATAGCTTGAGAATTCAGCAGCAATATCCATACGATTGCTTGCACCAATGGCCATTGCGTACTTTGATGTCGCAGGATAGCCCATTTCTGGAACGCCATCATTTCCACTCGCCACGACCACTAGTACATTTCTTTGAGCCGCGTAGTTCATTGCATATTCGATTACCCGGCTATAGTAGCCGCCAAGACTCATGTTGATGACCTTTGCGCCTTTATCCACTGCATGCTTGATTCCAAGTGCAATATGCTCTGTATCTCCAAAACCATAGGCATCCAGTACCTTCACCGGAATGATGCCCGTATGTTGATTGAGACCTGCCATTGAGTAATGATTATCAGCTTTTGCGGCAATGATGCCCGCCACATGCGTACCGTGTCCATTGTCATCAATCGCATCTTTGTTTCGTCCAATGAGATTCGCACCTAAGTCCGTACGAACAGTCCCGCTTAGATCAGCCAAACGACTGTCTACACCTGTATCCACTACAGCAATCAATGTTTGCTTCATTTTGCTTGTGCCAATCAGTGTATTCATTTGTTCAAACTTCACATCAGCGCCTTTTTTCCCGCTGTTTTGCCCGCTGTTTTTCAGGGGCCACTGGTATCCATACTGCACATCATTGCTCAGTGCACGATACGTTTGAACAGGCTCTGCAAATTCAACATTCGGCATGATGGACAGCTTTCTCGCAGTGCTTTTGATCACAGCTTTGCCTGCTTTTAAAGTCTTTCCAGCTGATTCTTGCCCTGCTGGCACATCATAGACATACATTCCTTTAAACAAAGGACTTACTGACTGCGATGTCACGCGGTTTTCTTGGATTCCATAGCTTTTCATCTTCTTTTTCGCCGATTGAAGCGTTTGGCCATCCTTTAGTTTAAAAATGATCTTATTCGTCTTCACTTTCTCTTCTTTTACAAGCTTTTGCTTTTCTAATACATAACCGATCGATTTTCCTTCAAGCTGATCGATTCCAATCTGTTGATTCACTGCTTCTAATTCCTTCTTTAAATAGGCAGGACTTGCTCCTTTGAGCATATCAAAAAGGGAACGGATTGCCTGTTGTTCTTTCTCTGTCACAATATGACCGCTAAATGCACCATTTTTCTCTACGTCATTTAGCAGTGACTTTAATGTCAGTAGATAATTGTATACCTTTTGTTGCTCATTTTTTTGTTTGATGAGCTTCGATTTGAGAAACGGCTTTGTTTTTTGAAGCACTCGGCTCAGCTTCTGACCATTTGGTGTTTCATTAAAACGTTTATCTTCAATTGTACGAATCGATTGAAGAATTTCGCGCCCGTATTTTTTCTCTATAATAATGATGTCAGGCTCATCATCTTCTGGGAAAACAGGTTCAGAAGGCGGAAGGTTAGCTCCTTTATACCCGATTGTATATGCTGCATCCTCTTCCTCATCACGGCTGTCTTCCTCCGACCCTAAGTAGAGCACTTTGACATAATAAGGACCTGACCATGCATGCGGGAAGTCTACCTCTGTCTCTCCACTTGCAGTGTCCACACGATATCTCGAATAAGTGTCATCCTTCATCGCTCTGTCTTTACTTGGATAGACAGATACGGATAACACTTGTTTACTTTTGACAGAAATTTTCATATGTGTATCTTTTGCCACCTCTTGTGCAGATGGCGTGATTTGGTACCATGACTCTTCCATTTCATTCTGTAATGTCCCTGAGATGACTTCACCATTTTTTAACCCAATGGCTTCATTGACATTTGTTCCTTTACTGGCAGCTGCTGCCTCGTATCCAGGTAATGCCGCCATACAGAGAATGATGGCCATGAGTACGATCACACAGGATTTGACCTGCTTTTTGAACATGAAAAGACCCCCTTATCTTTTGTCACACCTTGGAAGAATATCACAGAAATGCAATTAGTAGAATCTGTTTTTTACATAATTAAACTCGTTTTAAGCTAGGATTTGAGATAACAGAGTACAAGACAAATAGCTTCATAAACTTTTTGCCATTTCAAACGGAAAATGATGCTATTTAACCTTGCAGAAAAGTACATTACAATCAACTTGTAAGCGCTTAACAAACAAGAGAGAAGGGATCAGCTTGTTCCAAAAAGATCATGTTTTCACAAAAGTAAACGGACGATCAAAGAATGAGATTTTACAATACATTGCCGAGAAAGCTGAAGACCTTCAGATTACAAACGATCAGGCGGGGTTATTATCGGATTTGTTGACTCGCGAAGACGAAGTTTCAACAGGACTTCAGCAAGGCTTCGCCATTCCTCATACAAAAAGCTCCGCTGTACAAACGGCATCACTTCTTTTTTTAGAGCTAGAACAACCGATTGAATGGGGCAGCTTCGACGATTTGCCCACAAGCTATTTATTTACACTGCTCGTTCCATTAGAAGAGGCAAATGTCACACACCTGAAATTACTGTCAGGGATTGCGACAAGCCTTATGGAACCGGCTTTCATCGAAAAAATACAGCCAGGTCAAACCGCTAACTATTATTACGAAGTCATTGAACAACAATTGAAAGAGGGGATTACACAATGAAAATTGTCGGTGTCACTTCATGTCCAGCAGGGTTAGCTCATACTCCAATGGCAGCAAAGGCGTTAGAAAATGCGGGTAAACAGCTCGGACACGAGATCAAAATCGAACAGCAAGGGATTATGGGACAGGTGAACGGCATTACAGCAGAGGAAGCAAAGCAGGCAGACCTCTGCATCATTGCCTCCAATCAGCATATCAACGATGCTGAACGTTTCTCAGGCATTCCCACAGTACGTGTCGAGATTGGACGCGCTTTAAAAAATGCCGAGCAAATCATCACAAAAGCTGTAGCACTTGTTGAAAAGAAAAAATCTGAATCTTAATAAACGTGAGCAATGCCATATAGAAAGGAGCAAAGCAAAATGAAAGCAAAATTAAAAGTCATTGAAGGCCATCTCATGACCGGTATTTCTTATATTCTTCCTGTGATCATTGGTGCCTCCCTTATCGTTGGTTTAGCAAAATTAGTCGGTTTAGGATTTGGTGTTTCAGATTTAAACGCCTATAAGGATGCTGGCGGCATACTGCACGGTGCCTATTTAATGGAGCAGGTTGGCTGGACAGGCATTGGCTTAATGAACGTCCTACTCGCTGGATTTATCGCCTATTCGATTGCGGATAAATCAGGGCTTGCAGCCGGCTTCATCGGCGGTGCCCTTGCCAGCTCAACGAATGCTGGATTTATCGGTGCCGTTATTGCAGGCTTCTTTGCAGGATATGTCGCTCTTTTTGTAAAACGAAAAATTCAAATTCAAGGCTCCGCAGCCGGACTTGTTCCTCTGCTCATCTTACCGCTTATTACCGTTGGCTTAACTGGACTTCTCATGTCCGTTCTGCTGGGCGGGCCATTAGGCGCTTTGAACACGGCTTTAATTGAATGGATCAAAGGTATGGTCGCTGACGGGACAAGCACACTCGCACTCGCTCTCATTTTAGGTGCGATGATTGGCTTTGACCTTGGGGGACCAGTGAATAAATCGGCTTGGATGGCCGGTAATGCGCTCTTCCTATCAGGCGTCTACCTCCCTGCCATTCTCGTCAATATTGCGATTGTCATCCCGCCGCTTGGATACGGGCTTGCAACACTGATTCGAAAACGCAACTTCTCTCCGACCTTTAGAGAAGCCGGACGTGGCGGTCTTGTCATGGGCATTATCGGTATTACAGAAGGGGCAATTCCTTTTACCCTTGTCAATCCTTTGAAATTGATTCCGCTCAATGTTGTCGCATGTGCTGCTGGAAGCGGGGTCGCTGCATTATTAGGTGTTCATGACATCATGCCGCCAATTGGCGGGCTATACGGATTCTTCTCCGTCGGAAACTGGTGGGCCTATTTAATCGGAGCCCTCACTGGCGCACTCGTCATCGGTATTGGCGCCAACCTGCTTGTCAATTTCTCTGAGAAAAAAGAACCAAAAACGCCAGAGCATGATCAGAAACAGAAAGAAGAAGACGATTTTGACCTTGTACTAGAAGGATAATTTGCACATAGAAAGGTGTCGTTGATCAATGACTGTCAATGTACATGTGATTCCACATACTCACTGGGACCGGGAATGGTATTTCACCACCTCCCGCTCCCGTATCTACTTAATGAAAAGCGTAATGGACATTTTAGACACCCTTGAAACAGATGACAGGTTCCATTATTTCATGCTCGATGCCCAAGCATCCTTATTGGATGATTACTTGAAATGGCGTCCTGAGGATGAGAATCGAATTAAAAAGCTCGTCACAGCCAAACGTCTCATCATCGGCCCATGGTATACCCAAACTGACCAGCTCGTCATTTCAGGTGAATCCATTGTACGGAACCTGCAATATGGAATTGAACGCTGTCAGCAGTTCGGTCATGTGATGAAAGTCGGCTATGTCCCTGACTCATTCGGTCAATCCGCGCAAATGCCTCAAATTTACCGCGGATTTGGCATTGTGGATACGGCTTTTTGGCGCGGCGTTTCAGATCATATGACGAATCACACCGAATTCAATTGGCAAGGTGCTGACGGAAGTGAAGTCTTTGCGGTGAACCTGCCATTTGGCTACTACTACGGTGGAAATATTCCTGAAAAGGATGAGGACTTACAAGCCTTTTTATCTGAAAAAATCGGTGCGCTGCAAGCAAAGGCCACCACAAAGAATGTCTATTTCCCAAATGGCTTTGACCAGGCACCCATTCGCAAAAATCTGCCTGACTTATTAGAAAAAGCCAATGAACTGGACGAGCATCACTATCAAATCAGCAGTTTAGAAGATTACATTGCAGCAGTGAAAAAAGAGCGGACATCTTTTGAAACATTACAAGGAGAGCTCATTCATGCGAAGCACATGCGAATTCACAAATCTATTTTTTCAACACGAGCTGATTTAAAAATCTTAAACAATCAAATTGAAAACTATCTCGTCAACGTGATGGAGCCGATCCTCACGATCAGCTATTCACTCGGACACGACTATCCGCATGACACGGTTCGTGATATTTGGTACCTCATGTTTGAAAATGCAGCGCATGACAGCATTGGCGGATGTAATAGCGACACGACGAATCAAGACGTCTTCTTCCGCTACAAGCAGGCAAAGGAAATTGCCGAGAACCTTGTGGATCTACACATGCGTCTCATTGCCATTCGACTGCAAACTGAGCAAGACATCACACTCACGTTATTTAATACCTTGCCTTCAAAACGTTCTGAAGTCATTGAAGTCGAAACCTTTATCACAGAACGCCCATTTACACTAAAGGATGCACATGGGAGAACGCTTCACTACACAGTGAAAAGCAAAACCGATGTCACAGATTATGTGCTGGCACAGCAAATTTCTCTTAACCCAAGTAAAGAAGTGTACATGCCAAAGCAAGTATGGAAAGCCGTTCTGCTGATCGAAGCCACCAGCTTACCATCCGTTGGTTATACACAAGTCAGCATGGTCTTCGATGAATCGAGCGAATCTGTATGGGAACAAACAGAAGGACATGCGATTGAAAATGCGTATTACCGCATTACAGCAAACGACAATGGATCATTGGACATCACAGATAAACAAACTGGCCGGACATTCTCTGAGCAAATGATCTTTGAAGACAATGGAGACGATGGGGATTCTTACAACTATTCCCCGCCGCGCGAGGATTTGTATGTGTCATCCAAGGACCTTTCTTCAGCAGACATCGCAGTGTCTAAAAGCGGCTTGCAGGAAGAGCTCACTGTCCAGCTTACTCTTACGGTACCCTATGACTTAGAAGAGCGCTCTCAGCAAACGGTCACGACTTCACTCCCGATCACAGCGAAGGTGGCATTAAACAAAGATGAGCCTGTCATCCGTTTTCATGTCGATGTCGACAATCATGCGTTAGACCATCGTCTGCGTGTCCTCTTTGATACAGGCATCGCATCAAAAGTATCACTGAGCGATCAGCAATTTGGAACCATCGAACGCCCAACTGAGCTCACGCAAGAGCTTGAATGGTGGAGCAATGAACATTGGGAAGAAAAACCAATCACCATTGAACCGATGCAATCCTTTACTTCACTTCGTGATGAAGCATACGGTGTCGCTCTATTGACAGACTGCGTGAGAGAATACCAGATCACAGGAGAAGACTACACAACGATTGCGTATACGCTCTTCCGCTGTTTCGGAAAAATGGGGAAAGAAAACCTCCTTTACCGTCCAGGCCGTGCATCTGGTGAAAAAATTGTGGAGACACCTGACGCTCAGCTGCAAGGTGCACTATCGTTCTCGTTTGGTATGCACTATAGCAAGGACGCAGTCAGCGAGGGACACTTAGCACAGCTTGCCAAACGGTATACCACCCCTGTTCAATGCTACGAGCGGGCAGACTTTTTAAACGGTCGTTTAATTTTCTCTTTCCGAGATGAAAAAGAAGACTTACAATCTACTTATAGCCTGCTTGACATCGAGACAGACGGAGCCATTCTAAGCGCTCTGAAAAAAGAAGAGCACGGAACAGGCATTGTCATTCGTCTCTTCAATCCATTTTTGACGCGTCAAACAGCCGCTTCAATCAATAGTTCATCGCTACAACACGGAGAAACAGCGAATTTAGGCGAAACACCTGAAGGACATATACTCAAAGCACAACATGGATCATTACACATTGAACCGCTCACACCTTGTCAGGTACAAACCTACATTGTAAAGAAAAAATGAACATGTAGGGGCGGGATCCATTTGGATTCCGCCCCTCTTTAATGGAGGGCATTGATCATGCGAATTGGAGGCATTGAAGCAGGCGGAACAAAATTTGTCTGCGGCTACGGAACAACCGACGGAACGATTGAACACATGACTTCCTTTGCAACAGGAAACCCAATTGAAACATGCCAGCAAGTGATCGATTACTTTACAAAGCATCCTGTCGATGCCATTGGCATTGGGGCTTTCGGGCCTGTTGATGTAAAAGAGCACAGCCCAAGCTATGGGACGATTTTAGAGACACCCAAAACAGCTTGGCGCCAGTTCCCTTTCCTCTCTACCTTAAAACAAGCCCTTGGGCTCCCGATGAAGCTTGATACCGATGTGAATTGTGCAGCACTCGGGGAAGCCCGCTTTTCGCTTGAAGCAGAAAAGCCTGCTTCTTTGGTCTATATCACTGTAGGAACTGGGATAGGTGGCGGTGCCTATATTGAACATCGCCTTATTCACGGGTTGCTGCATCCAGAAATGGGTCATATCACAGTGCAGCGGCACCCTCATGATTCCTATGGTGGCTGTTGCCCTATACATCATGACTGTTTAGAGGGACTGGCATCAGGTCCTGCCATAGAAGGGCGCTATCATACACTGGCATCCATGCTGCCAGAAGAGCATCCTGCTTGGTCACTTCATGCCTACTATCTCGGGCAGATGACCGCCAATTTATTACTCACCCTTTCACCAGAACGCATCATTCTCGGCGGAGGTGTGATGAAACAGCCTGCTATGCTACCGCTCATTCTTGAGGAAACAGAAAAGCGGCTTCATGGGTATTTACAACTACCAAAGCCTTTAAATCAAATTATCACCAAGCCATCCTTTGATGGATTATCAGGTTTAATGGGCGCCATCGCTCTTGGTACTGATGCCTTACAAGCACAAGGAGCCACGCAATGATGATGACGGCAGATCCTCGAACCTATCAGCTGATTCAGCGGCTATTTGAAACGAAGGGGTTCGTGAAGCTAGAGGAGCTCACTGCCTCTTTTCGCTTATCTGACCGATCCATCCGTCATTTAATCAAAGAAGCAAATGAGCAATTAAAGGAAGCTGGAGCCAAGATTAAAACGATCCGCGGAAAGGGATACACGCTATTAACGAGTGACCAAGATGCCTTCCTGCTTTGGCTTCATCAGCAGAAACTTCCTGCCCGCTCACTCGTCCCCGTCATGCCAGAAGAGCGTGTACGATTCATCATGAGGAAGCTATTGCTTCAACAGGATTACTTAAAAATTGACCAGCTAGCCGAAGAACTGTTTATCAGCCGCATGACGGTCAGCAGTGATTTGAAAAAAGGACGAGAGCTGTTAGCCCGTTACGGTATGTCCCTTCTGTCAAAGCCTGGATTTGGCTTGAAAATTGAAGGAGACGAACTGCAAAAAAGAACATGCTATGCAGACTTACTCCTTGAAGAAGAGCCTGCACTTTCTCATATCACCGAGCGCGAGCAGCTCCATTTTCCCGATATTTCTCTTGAAACCATTCGATCGATTGTCCTGACGAATCTGCATCAAGAGTCATTGCTCATTAAAGACATTGCCTTAAAAAACTTAGTCATTCATTTAGCGATTGCGATTCAGCAGACACGAAAAAACCAGCGGATACCTGCCAGTACCACTCGTACACAACGATTACCCGTCTTGATGAGAATTGCCCAAAAGATCATACAACAAGTGAGTGATACCTTTCATGTCACCTTGTCGGAGGATGAAACAGATTACTTAGTCATGCATCTATTGGCAAATCAAACGTGGAAAGAAGCCGCCCAGCATCAGACGACATTGGAGGTTCAGCAGGCGATTGCGGTCTTTCTACAGCACATTGAGAAAATGAGCGGCCATCGATTTGCAGATGACAACATCCTGCAGCAAGACTTGATGCTTCATATGAAACCATTATTAAATCGAATCCAACATGGCGTATCCTTACAAAATCCGCTGTTGCATGAAATCAAAACGTCCTATCCATACCCGTTTGATTTGGCTGTCAGCGGGCTGAATGCCTTACAGCTGGTGCGGACGCCAAATGAAGATGAAGCGGCATATGTTGCCCTGCATATCGCTGCTTCATTTGAAAGAAGTCAGCTCGATACCTCGCAAAAAAAGAAAGCGATTATCGTGTGCGGATCTGGTTTAGGGACGGCAAGACTACTTGAAATTAAATTGAAGACAGCCTTTCAGCACGAACTGGACATCGTCGAGCTGTATTCCTATCAGGATTATCTCATGAGCACCACCCTTCCCTGTGATGTCATCATTACAACCGTCCCACTCGCATCAAAGGGAAAACCAGTGATACAGGTCAGCGCCTTTTTTGAAAAACATGATGTGCAGCGGGTGAATGAGGTCATTCATTTATTAAATGGACACGGGACTCCCACGCAGGAACTGATGGCGTTTTTTCAAGAACGATTAACCTTATTGAATGCTGAACTATCCAGTAAGGACGAGGTATTAGACACACTATGCAGCCGTTTAGAAACGCATCAGCTAGTATCGTCATCTTTTCGGTCCTCAGTGCTTGAACGGGAGCAAATGTCGTCTACCTATCTTGGAAGAGGCATTGCCATGCCGCACCCGCTTATCACAAATGAAGGCACATCCTGCATAGCCATCGCACACTTAAAACAGCCGATTGACTGGCAGGGAGACCAAGTATCACTTGTCTTTTTATTAGCCATTCATAAAGATGACGCAGCCTGCATGAATCAATTTTTTGAACAGGCCGTCGATTTACTGGACAATCCAAACCGCATTCACTCCCTGAATCAATCAAAAACATTTGATGAGCTAATGAATGCGTTGTTTCAATAAGATCAAACAAAAGGCCGCCCAGTTGTTGATGAGGCGGCCTTCGTGTGATTGAGAATCATCAATCGTATATGACATTTTTTCCTTCTTCACTTAATTTCTTTAAAGAGCTCAGCATATGTTCAATTTCTTCATCGGAATGTCTTTCCCATGAACCTAATTCTGCGACGATTTTCAAAGGGGATTTCGATCGATAAGAACGTGTTGGGTTGCCGGGAAATCTTTTGTCAGTCAAATTCGGATCATTTTCAAACTCGCCTAACGGTTCTACAAGATAAATTCTTTCTCTCGCATCAGATCTTGCTAATTCAGCACCCCATTTGGCCGCGTTTAGTGTTCCGGTAAAATAGATATGGTTTGATTTTCGATCCTGATAATTCGATAAGTACTGCGGTTCAAGCAGATCTCCTATCTTCAATTCTGCTTTCGTCCCATGAAAAAATGGACCAGGGTCTAAAACTTGTTGCTTGTCATTCATACAGCCACGCCCCTTATCGTTTTTGACTTGCGTATAACAGTATACGGCCTGATCTGGGTAGAAAACAGTCTATAAATGAGATGACATTCGGGGTATAATGATAGTAGAGAGTAAGATGGGATTTGTCACCTCCAGAAAGTTAAAAAACAGCAAGAATACATAAAAAGCAGTCTTATTAAAATAGATAAAAAGCTATTAGAAGCCATAAGAGAAACTCAAGAAACTAAAAAATTAATTGCGGCAACGAAGCAGGATGAAAAAAACATAATCAATTAAATTTTTCAGGAAAGGTGTAATGAGATGATGAAAGATAGAGATAAGATTTGTCATATTTATGCTCAAAAAAGTTGGCATATGGATTCTTATATTATTGGTAATCGTGAGGGTTTAATAGAATTAAAAAGTGCTATTGACCAAGCATTGAAAAGTAATGTTGGTCAAGCTGAATTGTTTCCATCAGATTTAGAGGATTATACAACTTACGTTGCTTTAGTCGATGACAAGGAAGAGTTGGATTCACTTATTATGCCTTACATTGATGAGGATAATGATGATGAAAACTTGATACATCCAGTTGATATAGTTACAAGTCATGAAGAGAAAAAAACCCCTAAAAATTAGGGGTTTTTTAGTGTAATATTGTTTCTCCTGGACTTGCTTTGTATTTCTTTGGTACTGATGCTCTTAGAGCATGGTGTATTTTATCTTTTGGGGCTACATGGAAATGCCAATACCAAGTTGAAGTTTTTGGTATTAAAGGGATTTTTCCATTGTCTACAGCAAATACTCTTGTTGTTTTTTTCTTTCCTTTGTGTAGGACGACAACTAAACTTCTAAGTTGTCCTTTATCATTTCTTACATCCCATTTAATTTTGTAATTTTTTCCGAATCCTTTTATTCGATTTTTTAGATATTTAAGTGCCGTTCTTGCGCCTTTTGATCTGATGGCCATTAAAGCAACTCTTCCTACGGTCATTGCGATTGGTACGAAGAATATAGGTAGTGCTTGTGTTGTGATTTCACTCTGACTACTTTTGGAGTCAAGTTGTTTCATTCGATTTTCTAAAGCTAAAAATTCTTCATTGTTGAAATATTGATCGATCACTTTATTTTGTTCTGACTCTGTCATGTTTTCAAATTCTTTTTCTGTAAATGGAAGGCTTTCTATGTATTCCCCCATTTTCATTTCAAGTTCGTCTAATTCTTTGTTAGCTTGTTCATTTTGTAGAACCGTCGGTGTTACTAACGCTTCTAATTCTTGTGAATGGATAGAGTGTGTTTCTGCTGATGCTTCTGATGAAAATGGAGACCCTATTGATATGACAAGCGCTAGGGTAATTAGGATTAAGAGTGTTTTTTTGAACATTTTGTTTACATTCCTCCTTTTGTATTAAATTCCAAAATCAAGGTTATTATATCAAAATGAGTGTATCAATGTATTTAAGATAGATTTAATTGAAAATTACTTTTTTGGTTGCGGTGTCCGCAATCATTTTTTTATTTTTTAGAACTTCGTTTTGATGAAAATTTCTGTGGTAGACAAATGATATAAGCAAAAATGCATATTCCTAAACAATGGTGTAAGGTATTTCCACCACAATCTAAAGAAGCCCAAACTAAAAATATCGTTACTAAAATAGCAAAAAACTTCCTGTTCAGGCTCTTTCGCAAGTCAAGCACATATTTAGAAAAATCCTTTATCGAAAGTAATAGACAAGAAATATGCAAAAAAAGCTAAATCAGTTTTTTACAAAGTAACGCAATGTTTATACAGGCAGGCCTTCCACCTGATGTAGCATTCGAAACAGCAAAATTTCTTCGGATTATAAAAGAAAGTAGTTTATTAGGCTGTTAAAATCAGGCTATCTTTTTAAAACAACTCGAACAATATGATCTTGCCAATAAAGTGAACGAAAAAAGCCAACCACCCGCATAAGGTGATTGGCTTTTTTGTTTGTTACTCCCCGATGTTCTCTCCATTTTGCTGAATTAATGTTTCATACCAGTAAGAGCTCTTTTTACGAATTCTCTTCAGGTCTTTTAGGTCAAATTCATCACGGTTGACGTAGATGAATCCGTAGCGCTTGGAGCATCCTTGGTGTGTGCTGATTAGATCGATTGCAGACCACGGGCAGTATCCGAAGACCTCAACGCCGTCTGTGATCGCCCATTTGATTTGTTCGATATGTTTTTCTAAATAATCAATTCGATAGTCATCTTGAATCGATCCATCTTCTTCTAATTTGTCGAAAGCACCCAATCCGTTTTCCGTGATAATAAGAGGTAACTGATAACGGTCATAAATCTCACGCATCGTTGATCGGAAGCCGACAGGGTCAATCTCCCAGCCAAACGCATTTTTACTTAAGAATGGGTTGTTGCCGCCTTTGTATACGCCATCTTCACCAGATTTCAAATGCTGATCTCCGCCGCGTGCAAATTCATCATTGCCGTCTCCTTTACTCGCTTCAACCGTTTGAGATGTGTAGTAGTTAAAGGCAATGAAGTCTGGCTTCGCACTTTTCAAAATATCCATATCTCCCTCTTCAATGACAGGAAGAATGTCTTTTTCTTTCATGTACGCCCAAGCGAGGTTGTTATAACGGCCGTAGACAGCCATATCAAGATACAGCCAGTTGCGGATCGCATTGTAGTTCGCCGCAGCAAGTACATCCTCAGGCTTTGGAGAAGCCGGATAAATGAGCGCAATGTTTGGTGCTGGTCCAATTTTCGCTTCAGGCAGCATTTGATGACAAAGCGTCATGGCTTTCGCTTGAGCGACGAGCATATGATGGTTCTGCTGATACAGTTCTTTTTTCGGATTTTCTAAATTTGGATCAAGTGTACCGAGCGCTGATCCATGTAAGATCATCATGTTTTGTTCATTAATGGTCAGCCAATATTTCACCTTCTGACCATACTCCTGAAATAGAACCTTTGCATACCGTTCAAACGCATCGACTGTCGCACGATTTGACCAACCGCCTTTTACTTGAAGTGCATGAGGCAGATCAAAATGATACATTGTCACGATTGGTTCAATATCATAACGGCGCAACTCATCGATGAGAGAATGATAGAATTCAATCCCCTTTTGATTGATCTCCCCATCTCCATTTGGAATGATCCGTGTCCATGCAATAGAGAAACGATAAGCCTTCAAACCCATTTCTGCAAACATCTTCACATCCTCTTTATAGCGGTGATAATGATCGCTTGCGACTTTAAAATCAGTTGTCCCTTCAGGATAACTTTCTCTCATATCAATGACAGATGGTCCTTTGCCATCCTCGTTCCATGCACCTTCTACTTGATAAGCGGAAGTAGATCCGCCCCAGAAAAAGTCCTTTGGAAATGGTGTTAGTGTTGAATATCTCATATTTTTTTCCTCCTTTTGATTAAACGAGATGTAAAAATGATTGTCCTGGTGTGATTTGTTTTTCTTCTGTTTCTATGATATCGCTAAACTCACCTGAATTGGTAATAATCACTGGTGTTGTGACGGATAGACCAGAAGCTTGAATGGCTTCAATATCAAACTCCGCAAGCAACTCACCCTCAGTGATGGGTTGCCCCTGTACGACCTTCGGGCTAAAATGCTGACCGCCTAATTGTACGGTATCAAGCCCAATATGGATGAGCACTTCTGCTCCGCTTTCAGAAGTAAGACCGTACGCATGACCTGTTGGGAACACCGTTGTCACAACTCCTGATACTGGTGCAAACAGCTTGCCTTCTGATGGAATGATGGCTGCACCCTTTCCTAGTGCACCGGATGAGAATGCCTTATCCTGCACCTCCTCCAGCTTGATTACCTCACCCTTTAAAGGACTTTTCACATGAGCTGCTTTGACCCCATGTTCGTTTTCCATTGTTGGCGCGGCAACCGGTGCTGGCGTTTCATCTTCATCTACTGGATCCTTAAATCCAATCAAGTAAGTCAAGACGATGGATAGTACAAACGAGACCGAGATTCCGATGATAAATCCTGTAAACCCTTGTCCATAGAAAATCGGAAGTGTCAGTAAACTTGGAAGTCCTGACGCAATCGCAATACTTTGTGAATAACCGATGATCGCACCGCCGACCCCAGCAGAGATAACGGCTGCAATAAATGGTTTTTTCAAACGAAGTGTGACTCCGTATACAGCTGGCTCTGTGATCCCAAACACGGCAGAAACCGCTGTCGATCCAGCCAATGATTTCAGTTTTTTATTCTTTGTTTTCAGCATAACCCCGATAGAAGCACCAGCTTGTGAAAATACAGCTGGCGCAGTCGCCGGCTTGATATGATCTTTTCCATGGACGGCGATATTATTTAAAATGACTGGCACTAGACCCCAGTGGATACCGAAGATCACAAGAACCTGCCATGCCATCGCAATTAAAGCACCTGCAAGTGTAGGACTAAAGGAGAATACTTTCAGCAAGACAGCGGCAATGCCGTTCCCTGCATACACACCAAATGGTCCGAATACAATGAGTGTCAACGGAACAACCGTGACAAGTAAGATCAATGGTGTAATAAAGTTTTTGACACTTTCATGAATGACTTTGTTAAAGAAACGTTCGATATATCCCATGACAAACACTGCCAAAATGATTGGAATAACCGTTGATGTATAAGACATTAAGACGACTGGAATACCGAAGAAGGTCACATCTCCGCCGCCTTTTGACAATTCTTGAATGGTAGGGTAAATAAGTGCACCAGCAATCGTCACAGCGACAAATGGATTCGCTTTAAACTTCCTCGCCGAAGTGAATGCGAGCAGTAATGGCAAGAAGTAGAACAAGCTGTCAGACGCAGCAAATAAAATTTGATACGACGTATCCTCAGGTGATAACCATTTCGCATTGATACAGATACCTAATAGACCTTTTAAAATACCAGCACCCGCCATAACACCGAGAAGTGGTGTGAAAATACCAGAGACAATGTCGACGAATTTACCGAAAAGGCTCGTGCTCTCTCCACCAGATTTTGCAGATGAAGAAGTGGACTCCTCTAATAGATTCGTAAACTCCCCAATCTCTCGATAAACCTCTGGTACAGTATTCCCAATGACGACTTGAAATTGACCACCACTTTCCATAACGGTCACAACACCATTTAATTTTTCAATGGCTGCTTTGTCTGCTTTTGATCGGTCATTTAATGTGAAGCGAAGTCTCGTAGCGCAATGGACCAGTGAATGAACGTTTTTCTCTGTGCCAATGTGTTTCATAATGTCTTCTGCTAATTGACGATAACTCATACAAAAACCCCCTTTTTTTCAAAAAAATACGTTTTTGGGCAAAATAAAAACCTAAACGGGCACCAAAAATAGTCGCAACTTGCTATTGCGCTTTTTCAGTGAACGTTTAGGTTTTGCCTGCCGAACAGTCACAATCCTCTAAGACGATCATTGTGAAACCGTATTCTTTTATGTTTATGAGCAAATAGTACCACTCAACTTTTCTCATGTCAACGCTTTCTTTTAAAAACTATCTTTAATTTTCTCGTTTGATCAATCGATTCAAGTGAATAGAAAGATACAGCATCTCCTCTGATGTAAGGTCTCGGTGATAGGTTTGATAGACGTATTCTGCGATTTTCTTTGCACATTCATATGCCTTTGGATATTTTACCTTGATCAGCTGATACAAGTCCTGATCTTCGCTGACAAGCATTGTTTCGTTAATCAGACGCTGGACGAAAAAGCGTAAATGCGTGAGAAAACGATAAAAGTTGAGTGAGTCTTCATCAAATTCCATATTGAGATGATATTTCACTATGGTGAGAATGGCGTTTACTTCTTTTGTGATATTGACCGTTGTATTCATGTCCTCATTGAGCTCTGCATTAATGATATGCATAGCAATAAAGCCTGCTTCATCCTCAGGCAATTCAACATGTAGACGCTCTTCAATCATCTCAAGGCAGTCCTTTGCGACAAGAAATTCATCTTTGTATAAGCGTTTAATCTCCCAAATGAGCGAATTCTCAATCAGATGATTTTTCTTCAATCGTTCGATGGCGTAATGAATATGGTCTGCCAGCGATACATGCAGACTTTCGTTTAATCTTCGGTTCAGCTTTGTATGTGCATATTGAATCATTTCTTCGGTCACCTTGACCACATCATACGGAACCTCCAAAAGCAGCATTTTCATCCGCTCATGAACGGAATGATCCTCCAGGCGGAAAACTTTATCGATTAACGATTCGTCTACCGGGTCCCCGGGCCGTCGCTGGAACGCGATACCTCTCCCCATGACGACGATTTCTTTTCCTTGTTCATCTATTACACTAATGACATTATTGTTTAGAACTTTTTGTATCTGCAACCCCAAACACCTCCGTCTATGAACCACAATCTTCACTCAAAATATGCTCTCATCTTAACATAACTGTCAAATCCCTTGGTGTTTTTATCTGACTTTGGCAATAGATTTCACCATGATTATACCCTTTCATAGCTGGTCTGATCCTTCAATTGACTGCATACAATATACTCCAAGGAGGTGACCTTCAGTGAAGGCTTTTTTCTGGTCAGCATCATTTTTATTCATGCTTCTATTCACACTCGTTTTTCTAGGAATCGTGTTTTTGCTTAGTGGACAAGGTATGAATCTACTTTGGAAGTATGTGCTCATCTCATTTGTCACAGCAGCTGTTTTGCGCGGTGTGACCACTTGGCTCAGGCAGCATGTGATGCATCATTTATCAAAATAAAACGGCTGCCCGTAATATTCAGGCAGCCGTTCCTTTATTCTTTGGATGATGCGGCTTCTTGCGAAGAAGTACGCAGCTCATCATTGATTTTTTTCGCATCCTCTAGAAATTCTGTTTCAAATCCACTTTTGAGTGCCCACATATAAAATAGCAAGGAAACCACTGTAATAAGAGCCATATCCCAACCATAATGAATGACATTATAACCGCCGAATTTGTCACTACCAAGGCAGGAAATGGTCATCATCACAAGTAAGTACACGACCATCCAAGCACCCGCTTTGAAGTTGCGGCCGAAGCCTTTCCACTTCGATTTTGCTTGATAGTAAAAATAGATTGGAAGACCGATGAGAATAATGAATAGCACCTGACCTGTTAACGGCCATCTCGCCCAATAAAGCGTCAATGACGCAAAGACAAAACCGAGAGGAGCGATGATGCTAAGTCCTTTTATTCGAAGGGGACGATATAAATCTGTCCCTGTCTTTCTCAGCGTCATGACCGTTACTGGTCCTGTCAGATAAGAAATAAGTGTCGCAACAGATATGATTTCCGCAAGTACACCCCAGCCTCTAAATAAAAATAGAAAGATAAACGAGACAGCTAAGTTAAAAAACATCGCTGGACGAGGCACGCCATAAATAGGATGCAGACGACCAAGCACACTTGGCATATACTTATTTTTTTCCATTCCATAAATCATGCGAGACGTCGTCGCCGTATACGTAATCCCTGTACCAGAAGGGGATACAAACGCATCTGCATATAAAATCAGAACAAGCCAGTTAATCCCAAGCGCAATGGCAAGGTCAGCAAATGGGGAGTTGAAATTCAAATGACCCCATCCATTCACAATCATGGACGGATCGACAGCACCGATAAAGGCGATTTGTAAAAGCACATAAATCACAGTCGCAATCAAAATGGATCCAACAATCGCAATCGGAATTGATCTCCCTGGATTTTTCGCCTCACCCGCCATATTAATCGGACTTTGGAAGCCATTGAAGGCAAACACAATTCCTGATGTCGCAACAGCTGTCAACACACTCGCCCAGCCGTTAGGAGCAATACTGGTTCCAGAAGTAAAATTCTCACTATGAAAACCTACGAATAAGAGCGCACCAATGGTTAACCCTGGAATGACAATTTTAAACACGGTAATGAATGTATTCGCTTTTGAAAATAACCCTACTGTCCAGTAATTAAGTAGAAAGTAAATCACAAGAAGCACACTGGCGACCATGAGTCCTTCTGTCGTCAACACCCCTTTTGTGACCAAATGGGTTGTCCATTTTGCCCATTCCCAAGGCCAAGAACTCATATACTGGACAGAAGCCACCGCCTCAACCGGAATGACGGAGACAATGGCGATCCAGTTTGCCCAAGCGGCAATAAATCCGATAAATGAGCCATGTGAATATTGCGTATATTTCACCATTCCGCCTGCCTCTGGAAACATCGATCCAAGTTCACTATAAGACAAAGCGATAAATAAAATCACAACCATCCCAATCAACCAGGATAAAATAGCCGCAGGGCCGGCAATTTGAGCGGCACGCCAAGCACCGAATAGCCATCCTGAACCAATGATTGAGCCAAGACCTACCATCATTAAAGCGAAAGTTCCCATTCTACGATGCAATTGATTCATGTTCATAACACCTTTCGATTAAATTACAAAGCATGTGCCCAAGAAAGCACCTTTCTTTCGTTGCAGTTCACTTTTTATTCAATTGACAAATATTTCTTAAACTAAATCTTTACCCTTGTTCATTTTTTCGCCTGTTTTATTATCTCTCAATTCTCCATTTTCTGAAATAGTCGAACATGCTTATTTCTCAAGAAAGCGTTTTTTCAATGATTCAATCTATTAGACTGAATAACTACCTTTACCCTTATTTTGAAAAAAACAAAACAAAAAAGAAAGAGGAAATGAATCCCTCTTTCTTCTGTATAGAAAAAAGGATAGAGGAGTCCTCTATCCTTGTGAGATTGCTTGTTCTTGTTCAATCACAGCTAGTCTTTCTTTCACTTCTTCTTCAGACAGGTTGTGCTGTTTCACATATAGGTTACGTTCACTCGTACGACATTCATGGCTACAGCTGCGCATATATTTATGCTCGCTTTCTTCTGTTGCAATCATTTTGCGGTTACATGCAGGGTTTGCACAGTTCACATAACGCTCGCAAGGCTCACCAGTGAAGAAATCTTTTCCGACAACCACATGCTCTGTTTGATTCACAGGCACTGTTAAGCGAGTATCAAACACGTAGCATTGACCATCCCAGAGCTTCCCTTGAACTTCTGGGTCTTTTCCGTACGTGACAATTCCGCCGTCAAGCTGAGAGACATCTTCAAAGCCTTCACGCTTTAACCAGCCTGAGAATTTCTCACAGCGTACGCCGCCTGTGCAATACGTCAGGATTTTTTTTCCTTCAAGAATCTCTTTATTGTCACGAATCCACTCCGGTAATTCGCGGAATGTCTCAATATCAGGACGAACAGCCCCTCTAAAGTGGCCAACATCAAATTCGTAATCATTACGCGCGTCAATCACAACAGTATCAGGTGATTGCATTTGCTCGTAAAATTCAACCGGGCTAAGATGTTTACCTGTTAATTCTAACGGGTTCACATCATCTTCAAGGCTCAGATTCACTAGTTCATTTCGATGGCGGACGTGCATTTTTTTAAACGCATGACCGTCTGCTTCGTCAATTTTGATCGGCATAGACGCAAAGCGCGGATCTTCTTTTAATGCTTCCATGTACTTGTCCGTTTGCTCAATGGTACCAGAAACCGTTCCATTTATGCCTTCTGCTGAGATAAGGATACGGCCTAACAAACCAAGTTCCTTACAGAATGCTAGATGCTCTGCTGTAAACGTCTCTGGGTCCTCGATGGGGACATATTGATAGTAAAGTAAGACACGATATTGTTTTTCCATATATATAAACACCTCTTAAATTTAATCAAAACATACCGTTCTTTATCATACAGGAAATACATACCTAAAGGCAATGACAGCGGCTCAATTCCATAAAACGGAAGGGTCTTTCTTCTCATATTTGACAGAACTTTCTGTAAAATGAGATGATCTATGAAATATGATGTTGTAAAGGAGTAGAACGCAATGATCCAGCCAGAAGATATCGTCAGAAGCGGTCCAAACCAATTTATTTCTCAAAAAGGCATTTATCATGAACTCGATTCACTTGTTTCTTCATCCTTCCAGTCGCCCGCTGTCGTGACAGGATATGATTCATTTCATGCTTTTTCACAGTACACAAAGCTTCCGTCTCATTGGCCTGTTGTCCAGCACAAAGGATACAGTTCACCCAATGCCATCACTCGAATTGCAGAAGAACTGCAAGAGGCAGATGTAATCATTGGGATTGGAGGTGGCACAATTTTAGACACCGCCAAGTCAGTAGCAGAGGCTCTTCAAATTGAAGTCATCATGGTTCCAACCATCCCGGGGACATGTGCTGCATCTACACCGCTTAGCGTTATTTATGATGACAAGGGGAATTTCATGAGAGTTGATTACCATAAGCGGTCCAGCTACCTCACCCTCATTGATCATACTTTTTTGCTCTCTTCTCCTCTTTCCTACCTTCAAAGTGGAATTGGAGATACGCTGGCTAAATGGTATGAAGCAGAAGCCATTATTCGAAATGCAAAGAATTCCTTGCCGCTCATGGTGCATGCTGCACTAAAACAGGCGGTATACGTGAGGGATATTCTTGTTTCCCATAGTGAAGAAGCTGTCCACAGCTTGCAAATGGGTCAGCTTTCGCAAGCATTTGCAGATGTAACGGATACTATTATTACATTAGCCGGCACGGTCGGCGGGTACGGGGGACGCTACGGCAGAATGGCAGGAGCTCACGCCATCCATAACGGATTGACATTTATTGAAGAAACACATCACGTATTGCATGGTCAAAAAGTGGCCTATGGCATTCTTGTTCAGCTTGCCGCGGAAAATCGAATGAGTGAAGTAGAAGAGCTACTTGAACTTTATGAAACACTCGGATTACCTAGAAATATGCGTGAGCTTGGCATCACAGCTCAGCTGGAAGAAGCCGCAAAAACAGTGGCAAGCCATGCTGCACGAGCAGGCGAAACTTTTTGCTTAATTGGTGACTATTCCAAAGAGCAAATTGTCGACGCCATTCAAGTCATTGAAAACGTATCAGCCTCAAAAAATCGTTAAATAAAAAGCACAGGCATGCCACCTGTGCTTTTCTTTCGATTAAAAATCAAAGTTATCTGGATCTGGGCCTGTGCGCTCATCTTCATTAAGCTGATCAATGACGCCCATCTCATGTGCGGACAGCTCGAAATCGAAGACTTGTGTGTTTTCAATGATTCGGCTCTTCGTCACAGATTTTGGAATGGTGATAATACCATGCTGCAAGTCCCAGCGAAGAATAACTTGTGCCACGGATTTGTCATGTTTTTTCGCAATATCCTGAAGAACAGGATGGTTCAGCAACTTCCCGCTGCCTAATGGTGACCACGCTTCTACATGAATCCCTTTCTCCTTGCAGTAGTCTCGTAAAGGCTCCTGCGTTAGCTTAGGATGTAGCTCGATTTGGTTGACCATTGGCACAACTTCTGCTTCTTCTAATAGATCGTCTAGATGGTGCTGATGGAAGTTACACACACCGATAGCACGAACACGTCCATCCTTATACAGCTTCTCTAGTGCTTTCCAAGTTTCTTTATATTTACCTTCAACCGGCCAATGAATTAAATAAAGGTCTAATACATCTAGCCCAAGTTTGTTCATACTTGTTTCAAAGGCTTCAAGTGTTGATTCATAACCTTGATCACGATTCCACACCTTTGTCGTAATAAACAGATCATCGCGAGAGATGCCTGATTGCTGAATGGCTTTGCCTACCCCTTCTTCATTTTGATAGGCTGCTGCTGTATCGATGCTACGGTAGCCCGCTTCAAGAGCGTCTGTGACTGCATTTACAGCCTCATCCCCATCTTTTACCTGCCATACGCCGAAGCCTAGCTTCGGCATTCTTACTCCGTTTGCTAATGTGACTGTATCTGTTAATCCACTCATCAAACAAACCTCCGCTTCATTTTTGCTTACCAAGCACTATACCCGAATTTTCTATTGATCATGCATGAATGTTCGTTGGTGTTATTTGATATATTGTCCTATATCGACCTGATTGGCGTCAACGATTTGGTATTCGCTTGTTTGATCTTTCTTTTTAGAAAAATTATATGTCTCTAAAAAGCTTTGGTCATAAAAAGTCAGACAATAAGTTTCCTGTTCATTCTCGTACACTCTGATCCAATAAGACTCTTTTGTGGCTTCCTTGGTTTTCTTTAATGTCACATCTAAAAGTTCCTTCAACAGCTTTTGAATGTCTTCTTTCTTGTCCAAAACAACACGTTTATGATCATGCTCAATTTGAATTTTAGTCACCTTATTTTGATCAATCGAGACCACATCATCGAATGTAGCATTGTTCATAAAATAAATACCAATTCCTATTGAAACAACGAAATCCAATCATCCTCTTCAGAGAACACTTGAATCCCATGCTGTTTCAGCAAAGCGGACGTCACACCATCTCCCGCTTTTGTCTTCCCATTAAACTCTCCCTGATAAATCATCCGGCTCCCGCATGAAGGGCTATACTCTTTTAGCACAACCGCTGTTGCTTTCAGAGACTGAACCTGTTCCAGCGTGGCTTTTGCACCTTTCACATACATCTCTGTGACATCACTTTCATGAACATCGACAACAGTAGCCTGTCCCCGTAAAACATCATGTCCATCTCCCCCAATGATCTCTGCCGGTGGTCTAGGCGTAGAGAAGCCACCAAGCAGTTCAGGACAAACTGTCACAGCCTTTCCTTCCTGCACAAACTCTTCAATTCGCTGATCTAATCGATGGCTACCATTATACCGAATCTTCAATCCAGCAAGACAAGCGCTGACCACAATCACGTCTGTTCCTCATTTTTATGGATTGAGCGTTTTTTACTGACTTTATAATAAATATATACAGGCAGATAGAAGATCGTGTACCCTAAAAAGGGCAGGGCACAATACAAAACAGCCGCCCAAACAGGTTCTTCAACTCCTGTGATGCCAAAAAAGTAAACAAATAATAGCAAGCTGACAAACAATCCCACGAACGGCATGATGGTTGCTGACTTTTTAAAATTCTCCATCATTTCTTTCCCCAAAGAAGCTCCCTCCCTTTTCACATGATCACAAATAACGTCAATATATGTTAATTTTACCATATAAAAAACCGAAATCATCTCTTTTTCTACGATGGTTTCGGTTGTTTCAATCTATATTTTTTCTTTCCAAGCCTTCAAAAAGCGCTCAATGACTTGTAATTCATCTTCATGAAACTGCTGGAGAAATTCTAAGTAGGACGCGACAGCTTTCTCATGTAATTCATCATGCAGTGCCGCCAATTGCGTGCCTTTCTCTGTCAATGAATAGTAGACCGACTTCTTATCACCTTGCCGGTGGCAATAGTCCACCATGCCTTTATCAATTAGTTTTTTCACAGCCTTTGTAATAGCGGGCTTTGATAGTTTCAGTTGTTGAGAAAGAAAAGTATTATTTGATTCGTTTGGATTGGCTTGAATCATCGATAAAATGTGTAGCTGTGTGAGTGTCCAATCTTGCTTGAGTGTATCAGTCGTGGTAATCAGTGGATCTGTTGGATCATTCCTTCTCTTTTCCCTATGAATTATCAGATCTTGAATCGCTTTTAATACAATCTGCTCTTTAGTCTCCATCTGATACCTCCACTCTTAACTGGTTAATAAAATGGTACTAATAATTAAGATAGGAGTCAAAAGAAATGTCAGTGTAATAAAAAGAACAGGCCATCAGACCTGAAAATGATGTGTGTACTTTTCTACTAGATGACCTATAATGTCACAGCTCCTCTTTCTTTTATTTGCTATAATTCATGGGGGATGTCATCCAATTTTTGATGAAAAAGGTGAGCTAATGAAAATCGAACAACAAATCGCCATTCGTCAGTTAGAAGAAAAGATCCACCTGTTTTCTTCAGCTGTGAACGGATCCTTCCTCACAACGGACGATTTCGTTCTATCTAATACTCATATATCGACAGACACATTCAATTTGCTATTACCGACATCAGCGCACATTCAAGATCCGCAAAAAGTGAAAACAACCCTCGAACACTTGCAATCTCAGAAACAATCATTCAGTACGTGGGTAGATCATCGTTTGCTTCATCCTGATTGGGCCAATTTACTAAAGGAATACCAGCTTGAAGAGGTTGAACGAAATACGATCATGATACTTGAGCAGACAGAGGGCATTGACCCAGCTACATCTTCACCGCTTACAATCAAAGAAGTACTTGATCAGCGGACACTGCTTGATTACAAAAATATCTTTATCGAACTATTCAAAGAGTCGCCGGAGGCCATCGCCTTAGAGATCTATTTCCAGCGTTTTTCGCTTGAAGCTATACAATCACGTGCTCGCATGTTCGTCGGATATGTAGACCACAAGCCGGTCACAACAGGCTTATTACTCGAAGCCACTGATAGCTACGGAATTTATGATGTCATCACAAGGGCAGAGCACCGCGGAAAGGGACTTGGCAGCGACATGTTTCATTATCTTCTGACCCAGACAGAAAATAAACAAAAGTGCGTTCTATTACAAGCATCAGCTGACGGCAAAAATATTTACCAACGCGCCGGCTTCCAACCAATCGGCGAAATGGTTGTTTTTGAATAGAACATAAAAAAAGCTGCCTATCATGAGGCAGCTACAGATTGTTGACAAAGGGCTAAAATGATTTTTATTTTAGCCCTTTGTCTTCATTTCAGCACGATGCTGACGATCCATATAAAGTGGTGGTCTCTTCAACGAAATCACCGCACAGCTAAAGGCAATCAACACAAACACTGCACCGAATTTCGCCAGATCAACAGATGAACCGGTCATCGTAAACAGGACACCACCAACCGCTGATCCAATTGAGATACCAATTTGCAAGGCCGATGTATTTAAGCTTTGCTGAATATCAGACGTGACAGGATCTGTTTGAATCAAATAACTCTGCAAGGCAGGCGTTAATGCCCAGCTAAGCGCTCCCCATAGGACAACCATGATCATAAAGAGAACAAACACACCCGCTGTATAAGGAATGATAAACATCACAACGGCAAACGCGATTGTCACCAGCAAGATAGCTTTCCCTGAACCTAGCTTGTCACTGAGCCAGCCGCCAAATCCATTCCCGCCAATAGAGGCAAGCCCGAAGACCAAATAACAAATACTAATCCAGAACGGGGTCATATGCAGAACTTCCATTAAAAACGGAGTGAAATAAGAATACAGCATATAATGACCTGCAAGCATAAACAAACTGATCAAGTGTGCACTAAAAATTTTCGGATGCCCTAAAGAGCGAATTTGCTCTCTGAGGGGTGTCACTTTTTCAACAGGCATTTTCTCTAATAGGAAATAGATCAGCACCATCGATATCGCTGATAAAATACTGATTCCTAAAAACATCACTCTCCAGCCAAAGCTCTCTGTAATAAAAATACCGATCGGTACACCGAGAACAAGTGAAGAACTAATCCCAATAAAAATCAGCCCTAATGCCTTCGCACGATGCGCTGGTTCCACTAATTTAGCAGTGATCGTCAGTGACAACACCACCACTAGCGCTGTACTCATCGCGATCAATACCCTAGAGATCATGACAAGGGCAAAGGTCGAACTAAAATATGTGAAGACATTCCCTATTGTAAACACCAATAAAGCGATTAAATAAAGACGCTTTCGTTCAATTTTAGCTGTGGCAGTCAGCAGCACAGGTGCTGAAATGGCATACACAATGGCAAATACGGTGATAAGCTGCCCAGCTGTCGCAAGTGATACATTCAAATCCTCTGCAAGGCTTGGCAAAATGCCCCCGACCACAAGCTCAACTAATCCTACTGCAAAAGTAGAAACGGCTAATAAATATACTCTCCAGTTCATGTCTAACATCCCTTCTCTATATCATCGCTTTCACTTTTGATACAGGGTGAAGACAAACAAAAAAACCCTGATTACAAAAAAGGAAAGCACGCTTTTGTAATCAGGATTTATCGGATCCTGGTAGAAACCCTCAAACCATATTATTGAGGTTATACAAGTCTATTTTTTTCTTCAAATATAGTAGCATATGCTTACATAACTGGCAAGCTGTAAAAATAGGAAATGACTGCAAATTCACGATCAAACAAAGCACTCAGAACAGCATGAAAAGAAACCCCAGTACAACTTGCTTTCTCCCCCATTTACAGGTAAACTGATGAAAAATCAACGAACATCATCAACGTAGATCTGGAATAGTAGCTTGAATCGATCTTTAACAGAGAGGGAACGGTGCTGAGAAGTTCCTACTGACATCTTCAAGTGAACCTGCCGATTTAGTTCTGTTTCATACAGCGGTTCATACCGTTATCATGATCGAGTGTAAAGCTGTGCTTTAAATTAGGGTGGTACCACCAGGAATGGTCCCTAACTTAAAGCACAGCTTTTTTGTTTTTTAAAAGGAGGAATATGCAATGTCAAAGAAACAATTTGTTGAAAAAATTACAAGCATGGAAGACGACTTTGCCCAGTGGTATACAGATGTTGTCACAAAGGCGCGTCTCGTTGATTATTCAAGCGTCAGAGGCAGTATGATCATTCAGCCATACGGCTTTAAAATCTGGGAGAATATTCGCGACGAACTTGACCGCCAAATTAAAGAAACAGGGCATGAGAATGTGTATATGCCGCTCTTTATCCCAGAAAGTCTACTGCAGCAGGAAAAAGACCATATCGAAGGGTTCGCTCCTGAAGTGGCGTGGGTCACACATGGCGGTGAATCCGAATTACAGGAAAGGCTCTGCGTCAGACCAACCTCTGAAGTACTATTCGCTGAGCATTACAAAAACATCATTCATTCTTACCGTGATTTACCAAAGCTTTATAACCAATGGGCGAATGTCGTCCGCTGGGAAAAGACCACACGTCCATTCCTTAGAACGCTTGAATTCCTCTGGCAGGAAGGACACACATGTCATGAGACAGAGCAAGAAGCGATTGAAGAAACAGAAAGAATGCTTCACATCTACGCTTCTCTTTGCGAAGAGCTCCTTGCCATTCCTGTCATTAAGGGGCGAAAAACAGAGAAGGAAAAATTCGCTGGTGCCCGCTTCACCTATACGGTTGAAAGCCTGATGCATGATGGAAAAGCGCTGCAAACAGCCACTTCTCACTTCTTCGGAAACGGATTTGCCAAAGCATTTGGCATCGAATTCTTAAACCGCGAAGGAAAGCTAGAGCATGTCCAGCAAACCTCTTGGGGCTTTACGACAAGAATCATCGGTGCCATGATCATGGTGCACGGCGATGACAGAGGACTCGTCCTTCCGCCAAACATTGCACCAACCCAAGTACGAATTGTGCCAATCGCCTCTCACAAGGAAGGTGTGCTCGATCATGCCTACGAATTAAAAGATCGACTCACCCGCATCGCACGTGCTGACATCGATGCAAGCGATAAACAGCCAGGCTGGAAATTCAACGAATGTGAAATGCAGGGCATTCCTCTACGTGTCGAAGTAGGACCTAAGGACATCGAAAAAGGACAAGTGATGCTCGCTAGACGAGACACTGGAGAAAAGCAAGCTGTCACCTTAGATGCACTTGAACAAACCATTACATCCACACTTGAAGATATTCAACGGACGATGTACAAAAAGGCGAAAGAACGATTACATGAAAAAACATCAACAGCTCACACCATCGAAGACATTGAGCACATTCTTTCAGAAGAAAACCGATTGATTAAAGCTATGTGGTGTGGTGACGAAGCCTGTGAGAACGACATCAAAGAAAGAACAGGGGCGACCTCACGCTGTATCCCATTTGAACAGGAAACCATTTCGGAAACATGTGTCTGCTGCGGCAAGCCTGCATCTGATATGGTCTTTTGGGCAAAATCTTATTGAGAATCGAAACAAAAGAGAAGCATCCTTTACGATGCTTCTTTTTTTGTTAAAAAGACCCAAACACCCATTGACCTCATCAGCACGATCCCCTATAATTCATATTAATATAATCGGTTTTTAAGACTTTAAATGGAGTGGTGATATATGAAGCGCTGGCCCTCACTGTTTGCTGAACGCTGCCCTAAATGTAAAACAGCATTAGAAGTCTCTAAGTCCAATGCCCTGCAAGGCAAAGTCGTGAAAACATGCCCCAACCTTCATTATCAAAAAGAGTATCACCCAGCCCTTGAAACATATATCGAGCACGATGACATCAAATAAAAAAGACCAACACGTTTGCTTTGTTGGTCTCTTCTTTATAATAAATCCAGCCAAATTTTGACCGCTGTCGCCGTAATCATCGCAGCAAGTACCCATTGTAAGTAGACGGCGTTGATTTTCTGACCGACCTTAGCACCAATCGGAGCGGCGATTAAACTTGCCAGCATCAGCACAACCGCAGGAAGAAGCATGACTTGACCCGTCAATACCTTTCCAGTCGATGCACCGATCGCAGAAAGAAACGTAATCGCAAGTGAGGACGCAATTGTCATCCTGACAGGAATTTTTAAAATAGACAGCATCACCGGTACCAATATAAATGCTCCACCCGCGCCTAGCACCCCGGAAACACTACCAATCACAAAGGCAATACCTGCCGCAAGTCCTTTATGAAAAGTGACTTCTTCCTCTGCATCTGCACGCTGTCCCTTTTTTGGAATCAGCATGAGAACCACAGCTACAATTGCAAGCAATCCATAGACGAGATTCATCCCATTCTCTGGCATAAAGTGAGATACATAACTGCCTAATAAGCTGCCCGCCAATATACTGCTCCCCATATATAAAATCAACGACCGATGTAAAAATCCGCTTTTACGATAGGCTAATACCCCACCGAGCGTCGAAAAAAGGACTTGAATGGCGCCAATGCCTGATACTTCGTGCGCCGATAGTGCCATCACACCGACAAGTGGCGGAATATAAAGCAGCATAGGATAGTTGATCACAGATCCCCCGATCCCCACCATTCCTGATAAGAAGGAACCAATACATCCGATGATAAAAAGTGTAATCAAAAACGCAAAATCCACGCTGGTCTCCTCCTTTGCAAAAGGAAAAGGGGATCTTCAGCAGATACCCCTACATCCTTTAGGACCCTTTTCTCACCCAGAACTTCAGCACATGTCCTTCTTCCGTCTGCGTGATCAATTCATGTCCGCTTGACTTCGCCCATGCTGCTAAGTCAGCTTTAGCTCCTTTATCTGTTGCATGTATTTCTAACACTTGACCTTCCGCCAAGTCGTTCATTTTTTTCTTTGTTCGAATAATCGGCATTGGGCATGCAAGCCCTGTGACGTCTAACATTTGATCTGATGTCATTTCGTTGTTCCTCTCCTCTTATTTTATTGGACATTACCGAATCGCACAACGGTTTGGACCAATTTCCATTTCACGCTGCGCTTCATCGTCTGGGCTCAGCTTCCCCATATTGGTTTGACGAATGTCTTGATAGGCGTTTGGCTGTGCGGGTAGATTTTTCGTGACCATTTCTCTAAATACGACTTCATCTTCAATATTCAGCCCATGATTTTCTTCAAAAAGAACGCCTAGCTCCTTCCAAACGCTTCCGTCTTCATTGACTTCATCCATGATCATGAAATGCGCTGGCAACACAATCAATTCTTTCGAAAGTGCGCCATATCGGTCATATAGGGTTTCTCTCAAATCACCTACCCAGTCCTCCGCCATTCCAGCGAGGTCGGGTCTTCCAATCGAATCCACGAACAAAATATCACCTGAAAGAAGATATTGATCATCCACGATAAAAGATGTTGACCCTATCGTATGCCCCGGTGAGTAAAGGGGATGAATATCAATGGTAGCCGCTCCTATCGCGATGCGCTCTCCTTCTTCAAGACGGTTATATTCAAAGATCACTTCTTCTGCATCTTTTGGCGGCAGCCAGTAGCTAGCACCCGTCTGTTCAGCCAGTTTCTTCCCACCAGAAATATGATCTGCATGAAGATGAGTATCCAACACTTGTGTTATAGAGACATGGTGCTTTTTGGCAAAACGGATATAGACATCTGTCATTCTAGCGGCATCTACAATTGCGGACTCTCCATTCGACATGATCATATAAGACAGGCATCCTTTGCCCATCCGTACAAATTGATAGAGCTCTCCACCGCCGCTTAAATCACCAATCTTCACTGGCTCCAGATGCTCACTCCACGCCTTCATGCCGCCTTCTAAATAATGGACCGTTCTGCCCGCCTCTGACAGCATCTCCGCAACCATGATAGAGGAGCCTTCTTTGGCACAAACCACCAATACTTCACGATCAAGAGGAATGTCATGCAGAATGCTCTCTACTCCTTCAAGGAGATCAAAATAAGGCACATTCATATGAACGATTGCTTCCCCTTCGATCTTCCAGTCCTGTACATCCGCTTGATTTCGCACATCTAGCAAAAAGAGCGGTTCCTTGTTCACGATCTTTTTTGTTAACTGCTCTGCAGTCATCGCTTTTACCGTCATGTTTCATTCAGCTCCTATTTTTCAATCGCTCCTGTCCAGCTATTCATGCCTGGCACAATATTTGTCAATTGATGAAATCCTTTTTCTTTTAACTTTTGCGCAGCTAATTCACTTCTTCTGCCTGAATGACAGATCAGGTAAATGTCCGTCTCCCGGCTCAATTCCTCCGCACGTTGATCCACCTCACCAAGAGGAATATGAACAGCTCCTGGAATATGCCCCGCCTCGTATTCATCTAGCTCTCGCACATCTAAAATCACCAAAGATGGATCTTCTTTTACTTTCTGTTGAAAAGTCTCCAAAGACATTTCCGAAATCATGGACTTCCCTTCTTTCTGTTGTTCTCCGCCTTTACGAATCAAATGATGGAGCACCTGGCCTTCTACTGTTGTTCCTAAAAATTCGTGGCCGGCACTTTTTGACCATGCCGCTAGATCCGCTGTTGATCCTTTATCGGTAGCTTGCACTTCCAGTACATCTCCTGGTAAAAGCTCATTCATTTGTTTTTTTGTTTTTACAATCGGCATTGGGCATGCCAGTCCTTTTGCATCTAAAATGACAGTTGGTTGCTGCATGTCATGTCCTCCTCAATATAGGGGTGGGGGTATATTTTGTTGCGCATTTAATGCCAAGCATTCATGCCACCCTTGATGTTTGTAATCTGAGTAAATCCCTGCTTCTTCAATATTTTCGCTGCCTGCATACTTCTCATTCCGCTTTGACATATCACATAGACCTCTTTGTCTTTAGAAAGCTGAGAAGCTCGTTTCTTCAAATGAGACAACGGGATGTTTTGAAAACCTTTGATATGATTTGTTTGAAATTCACTAGGAGATCGCACATCAATGAGCTGTTGACCTTTGCTTTTCAGCTTTTTTTTCATATGAACTGCATCCATTTGCTTCACACCTCGTACCGGCAAAAAACGGCTCACGAGTAATCCAATTACGATGATGAGTAAAATCGTCTGCACCATCTTGCTTCACCTCACTAGATAAATAAATTCACACGTCCGATTTCAGCCTCTGCTAAATATGCCGCTACACCAGCATATTGAATGTCATCCAATAATTCTTTCTCCTGCAGCCCTAAAAGATCCATCGTCATTGTACATGCCACGAGGTTAATATCCTGCTCCTTCGCCATCTCAATGAGCTGCGGCAAGGTCATGGCATTGTGCTTTTTGATCACATGTTTGATCATTTTCGGCCCCATTCCCGCAAAATTCATCTTGGAAATCCCCATGCGATCAGCCCCGCGCGGCATCATCTTGCCGAACATTTTTTCTAAAAATCCTTTTTTCATCGGTACCATCTCATCCTTACGCAAGGCATTCAGCCCCCAAAATGTATGGAAAATGGTCACCTCATGATCATAGGCTGCTGCACCATTGGCAATAATGTAAGCTGCCATCGCTTTATCATAATCTCCACTAAATAACACAATCGTCGTGCGTTTTTTCTGTTCTTCCATTCTGCTCCTCCTTCAACAATTACCTATGGGGGTATATAGAAACTAAAAAATATATACATATACCGGTAAGGGTATATTACATCAAGTAAAAAAATCCGTCAACCTCCAAAGGCTGAGGAATTTCTTACCGGCTTTTCACCAATAGCTCAACTGCCTCTTTCACAAGACCTTCCGTATCCTTGCCTTGTTCAAGACTTTCACGAACACATTGCTCAAGATTTGTACTCACAATCACACCCATTGCCCGATCAATGGCATTGCGTGATGCAGACAGCTGCGTCACCACCTCGCGGCAATCCTTTCCCTGCTCCATCATCGCAAGAACCCCTTTAATCTGCCCCTCAATCCGGCGAAGACGATTCTTCATCTGTTGATTATATTCCATGAATAAGCACTCCTTTCTATGACAGATAGTATACCCTAAGAGGTATTTAGTCAAACGACTTGCCCTTTTCTTTTGTAGAAAACGAATGTGAAAAGAATTGCACATTCCACCATTTATTGATAAAAAGTAAATAACCAACGAACGAGAAATCATTGAAGAAAAGAGGGCAACCCATGACTTTACAGCATTATATTGGATCAAACAAAGAACTGCCGCTTGGGACCATTGGTCAAAATCCTACCTATAAACCACTCTCTGAACTCAATATCAAATTGTTTGATCAAAAACAAAAAAAGCACAAAACCTATCAAAAAGAAGATCCTTTGATAGAAGTATTCGAAACAGAAGAGGATTTCGAAGGCATTCACATTGATTATTTAGATCCTTTCTATGAAACGGTAAGAAACAAATTTACGCATCCTTTTGTTTATGAATTGGACATCATTCATTCTCTTCGTGCACTTTTTCAATTCATTGAAAAAGAGCTGTCAACAGGAGAAACCATCGAAATCTATTCTTGTCTAAATGAACTCGAAACGAAAGAAAAGAATGATCAATTGGATGTAGAAATTGACCTAAGCAAAAAACAGTTTGGGAAACATATCGATTTTAAAGGGATCGATGAACTGATTGATATGTTTGAATTAGAAAACTTACAATATGTATTGGTGAAGAAGTAAAGATGATAAATTCCTTCCAAATGAGGGATCTTATAAAAAAGAAAAAAGCAGGTGACCCATGCCAAATAACCAAACACCCAATCCACTCATCAAAGAAAAATCACCATACCTCCTTCAACACGCCCACAACCCAGTACACTGGTATCCGTGGGGGCAAGAAGCATTCGACAAAGCGAAACGTGAAAATAAACCTGTGCTTGTCAGCATCGGTTACGCCACTTGTCACTGGTGCCACGTCATGGCACACGAAAGCTTTGAAGATCAGCAAGTCGCTGACATCCTAAACGAGCATTTCATTTCAATCAAAGTCGATCGTGAGGAGCGTCCAGATATCGACTCGATGTATATGTCTGTTTGTCAGATGATGACAGGGCAAGGCGGCTGGCCGTTGAACGTGTTTGTCACGCCTGATCAAAAGCCTTTTTATGCGGGGACGTATTTTCCAAAAAGAAGTGCTTACGGACGTCCTGGCTTTATCGAAGCTCTGACACAACTGCTAGACGCATATCACAACGATCGCGATCATATCGAATCATTGGCAGAGAAGGCGACAAATAATCTGCGGATCAAAGCAGCAGGGCAGACAGAGAATACGCTCACCCAGGAGGCGATCCACAAAGCCTATTATCAGCTCATGAGCAGTTTTGATACGCTGCACGGCGGGTTCGGCTCTGCGCCAAAATTTCCTGCACCTCATATGCTTTCATTCTTGATGCGCTATTACGAATGGACTGGGCAGGAAAATGCGCTATATGCAGTCACGAAAACGTTAGATGGAATCGCAAATGGCGGTATATACGACCATGTCGGTTCAGGTTTTTCTCGTTATTCAACAGACGAAAAATGGCTTGTGCCACATTTTGAAAAGATGCTGTATGATAACGCCTTGCTCATGGAGGCTTACACAGAAGCGTATCAGCTCACTCAACAATCTACATATGAAAAGCTTGTCCACCGCCTGATTCACTTTATCAAGCGAGATATGATGAATCCGGATGGCTCCTTTTATTCAGCGATAGATGCAGATTCTGAGGGGAAAGAAGGACAATATTATGTCTGGTCAAAAGATGAGATCATGACTCATTTAGGCGAGGACCTCGGCGCATTATTCTGCGCTGTCTACCACATCACAAATGAGGGGAACTTTGAAGGGGAGAACATCCCTCATACCATTTCCATCTCTTTTGATGACATCAAAGCCTCTTTTTCAATTGATGACCAAACGCTCCAGTCTAAGCTGCAAGAAGCCCGGCACATTTTACAATCTGTCAGACAGCAGCGACCCGCGCCGCTTGTCGATGACAAGGTGCTCACGTCTTGGAATGCGCTGATGATCGCAGCTCTAGCCAAAGCAGGAAGGGTCTTTGATGCAGAGGAAGCCATCCGTATGGCAAAACAGGCGATGTCTTTTCTAGAAACACACCTCGTCCAACATGATCGTGTCATGGTCCGATATAGAGAAGGTGACGTCAAGCATCTAGGCTTTATCGAGGATTATGCGCATATGCTAAAAGCGTATATGTCTTTATATGAAGCGACCTTTGAATTAGCATGGCTGGAAAAGGCAACAGTCATTGCCGAGAACATGTTTGAACTGTTTTGGGACAAGGAAAAAGGGGGCTTTTTCTTCTCAGGATCAGATGCGGAAGCGCTCATCGTTCGAGAAAAAGAAGTGTACGACGGTGCCATGCCTTCTGGCAACAGCACCGCACTCAAGTACCTTCTCATGCTAAGCAGACTGACAGGACGTCAGGATTGGTTGGACACATTAGAGCAGATGTTCCAAGCCTTTTATGTCGATATTTCTTCCTATCCAAGCGGTCATACAGCATTTCTGCAAGGGCTTCTCGCTCAATATGCAACGAAAAGAGAAATCATCATTCTCGGAAAAAATGGCGACCCTCAAAAAGAACAGCTTTTACAGGCGCTTCAAAAACGCTTCATGCCATTTGATATCATATTGACTGCCGAAACAGGACAGAAATTAGCAAAACTCGCGCCCTTTACAAAAGATTACAAAACAATTGATGGCAAAACCACCGTGTATATTTGTGAAAACTACAGTTGCCGCCAGCCAATCACCGATATCGACGAAGCAATGGCACGATTGAGTATGTCATGAGATGACTATGAGAAGACAAAATGAGGACAAACAGATAAAAAACATGTCAATCCGCTAACAAATTGTCTGTACGGTTTTATTTTTCCTAAAAAAGGGTTAGAATGCGCACTAGATGTTCTCATACCGAAGGGAGAGAAAATGATGAATAAGGTATCATACACAATCATCGCTTGTTTGTTATCTGTTGGGCTTGCAGCCTGCTCGTCAAACGATGCCAAACAAGATAAGCAAAACGATTCAGCCAAAAACAAGGAAACTACACAGGCTGACCAAAAAAAGCAGCAAAAGCAAATGGAAGAGATGCAAAAGAAATTAGACGCACAAAAAATCGATGATCAAAAGGTCGTTGCGACCGTCAACCAAGACAAAATCACAGGTAATGAATATAATAGCGCTCTATCAACCATTCAAGGACAGCTTCAGCAATCTGGGCAAGACCCAACATCTAAAGAAGGCGCAAAAGCAGTTAAGAAACAAACCATTGATGCGCTCGTAGGTCAAGAGCTCATCCTGCAAGATGCTGAGAAGAAGGGCATCAAAGCCTCTGACAAAGAGGTAGATAAACAGTTAAAAGAAGAAAAGAAACAATTCAAAGACAATGCTCAATTTGAAGAAGCCCTTAAGAAAAGCGGACTCACCATGGATCAGCTGAAAAGTGACATTGCCGATAGTATCAAATACAGTCAGTATGTCGACAAAGAAATCAAATCAGCGTCCGTCTCTGAAAAGGATGTCAAAGCGTACTATGATCAATACGCTGATGAAATGAAAAAACAAAAGCAAAAAGCACCAGAGTACAAAGAGGTTAAATCACAAATTAAAAAACAGCTAGAATCTCAAGAAAAGCAGAAAGAAGTTCAAAAAGAAATTGAAAAACTAAAGAAATCTGCGAAAATTAACGTGTCTCTATAACAGCTAATTAAATCCGCCATTGTGCGGATTTTTTTTCGTTACTTGATGAACTATTTTTCCAAAATAATGACAAAAGCCTCATCATAAACATCTCTTCCTTCCGATATGATGGGAGTACAAAAGAAAGCGTTATCAATTCTTTTGTCTCTTAAAAAGTACAAGATCAAACGCCGATCTCGTACTTTTGCTTCAGTCAATCAGACAACGACAAGAGGAGGATCTTTATGTTCAAATGGTTTAAACCGGCTCCGCATATCGACAGGCTCGATGATGCCAAGACAGATGAGACCTATAAGAGGCTGCGGCTGCAAGTCTTTTTAGGCATCTTTATCGGATATGCGGGCTACTATTTGCTGCGCAAAAATTTTGCATTTGCTATTCCTTATCTACAAGAAGAAGGCTTCACGAAAAGTGAATTAGGCTTTGTACTCGCAGCTGTCTCCATCGCTTATGGCTTTAGTAAATTCATCATGGGGATGATCTCAGACCGCTGTAACCCAAGATATTTTTTAGCCACCGGACTCTTTTTATCAGCCCTTATCAATATCCTATTTGTCTCATTTCCATGGGTGACGTCAAGTGTATGGATCATGTTCTTATTCATGTTTTTAAACGGCTGGTTCCAAGGCATGGGGTGGCCGCCATGTGGACGGACGATGGCGCATTGGTTTTCAGTTAGTGAACGTGGAACGAAAATGTCCATTTGGAACGTCGCTCACAATATCGGCGGGGGAATTCTGGCACCGCTCATCACCTTAGGGATCGTGCTGTTTGCAACATGGAAAAGTATCTTTTTCTTCCCTGCCATCATTGCCATTATCGTCTCCTTCGTGATCATTCTTCTCGTCCGGGATACACCGCAATCCACTGGTCTTCCGCCAATCGAGGAATATCGCAATGACTATCCGGCACAGCAGTATGAAGATCAAGAAAAAGAATTAACAGTGAAAGAGATTTTATTTAAGTATGTACTCAACAATAAATTCCTTTGGTATATCGCGATTGCCAACGTCTTTGTGTACTTCGTCCGTTACGGTGTCGTGGACTGGGCGCCGACCTACTTAACAGAAGCAAAGGGCTTTTCACCAGAGCATTCCCGCTGGTCATACTTTCTTTATGAATATGCAGGCATTCCCGGCACATTATTGTGCGGGTGGATTAGTGACCGATTCTTTAGAAGCCGCCGCGCACCAGCAGGCGTCCTCTTTATGGCTGGGGTGTTAATTGCGGTGCTTGTTTACTGGTTAAACCCTGCTGGCAATCCAATGGTCGATAACATCGCCCTCATCAGCATCGGCTTTTTAATTTACGGACCTGTCATGCTCATTGGACTTCAAGCCATTGACCTCGCTCCTAAAAAAGCAGCTGGCACTGCGGCCGGACTCACCGGCTTTTTCGGCTATATTGGCGGCTCTGCCTTCGCCAATGCGATGATGGGCGTTGTCGTCGATCATTACGACTGGACAGGAGGATTTATTTTATTGGTTGGTTCTTGTGTGCTTGCGATTGTCTTCCTAGCGATGACTTGGAATACAGGAAAGCGCGTAGAGCAAGCTTAATGAAAATCACATAAAAGATTCATATCCACCCAACATGCCCTTTACATCTATTTCTTATGATGAAGGCAGTTACCGTAAAAGGAGGATAAAATATGAAGAAAAGTAGATTACTTGCTTTCGTGTTGCTCTCTTTTGCTTTACTGTCTATTGCGTGGGTGCCGGCCACCGTATCGGCACATGAACATCTTTTATCTCCAGATCGTATTCTAACCGTTGCACATCGCGGAGCATCAGGGTATGCACCAGAGCATACCCTGGCTTCTTACAAACTCGCCACAAAGATGAATGCCGATTACCTCGAACTCGACCTTCAAATGACAAAGGATGGACACCTCATCGTCATGCACGATGAAACCGTAGACCGTACCACAAACGGAACGGGCTCGGTCAAAGACCTCACACTTGCTGAAATCAAACAGCTTGATGCTGGTACTTGGTTTAACGAAGCCAATCCCGACAGACAAAATGCCAACTATATCGGACAGCGAGTCCTCACATTAGATGAAGTGCTACGCTATTTCGGCAAACGAGAAAATTATTATATTGAAACAAAAAAACCAGACATCTATCCGCAAATGGAAGAAAAGCTATTGGCGACTCTAAAAAAACATCATCTTCTCGGGAAACACACAAGAAAAGGGCAGGTCATCATTCAATCCTTTAGCCAAGACAGCCTGCTAAAGCTACAGAAATTAGCTCCGCGCCTTCCAAAAGTACAGCTTTTAGACAGAACCCAAATGACGTCCATCACAGATGATCAGCTCGATTTCATCAAATCTTATGCAGTGGGGGTCGGACCGAATTTTAGAGCATTGACACTTGAAAACGTGCAACAGGTCAGAAGCCATGGACTCCTCCTACACCCATATACGGTCAACAACGAAGCAGACATGACCCGATTACTGCAATACGGCGTCACCGGACTTTTCACCAACTTTCCAGATGTCTTCAACCGTGTAAAAGCTTCTATCTAAACAAAAAAAAGCCTTGCGGTCCATCCCGCAAGGTCTTTGATTATTTTACCGTTTGATCAGAAGAAGCTGTTTCAATCGGTTTCCGTTTCCCGATTCCAAAGACATAGAAGCTAAGCGCTACTACAATTAAGAACCCAATTGCCACAATCAGAGAAATACGCGTATCCTGATTAATGAGCATAAATACCAGCACCATCAGTAAGAAACCGATTGTCAGATAATTAGAAAACGGAGCTAGTGGCATCTTAAATGGATGCTGATCAAGCGCAGCTCCCTTCGCCTTTCTAAAACCGATATGACTAATCAAAATCACAAACCACGGCACCATACCAGGAAGTACACTCGCACTATACACATAGACGAAAATGTTTGGTGGCGCAACATAATTGAGGACAACCCCTATTGCTAAACCAATCAGCACAGCGAATGTTCCAAAATACGGCACACCATTCTTCGAAATTTTGGTGAAGAAAGCAGGCGCCTGCCCGTTCACACCTAATGTATAAAGCATACGACCCGCACTGAAAATCCCACTATTACAGCCGGACATCGCAGCTGTAATGACAACAAAGTTAATAATACCAGCGGCGGCTGTAATTCCAATTTTCGCAAACGTCGCCACAAATGGACTGCCAAGGGTATTGAGCTGATCCCAAGGATACACTGTCACAATGACAAAGATCGCACCGATATAGAAAATCAAAATCCGCCAGATGATACTTTTGATGGCATTGGTTAGCGTTTTTTCTGGATTTTGCGCTTCACCTGCTGTAATCCCAATCAGCTCTACACCCTGATAGGCAGCAATGACCAGCGACAATGCAAACAAGAATCCGGTAAATCCACCTGTAAAGAATCCGCCGTGCGCCCACAGATTAGACAATCCAATAGGCGTTCCGCCATTTCCAAAACCAAAGAAAATAATGCCTAGACCTGCAATGATCATCAAAATAATCGTCACAATCTTGATCATGGCAAACCAAAATTCGAACTCACCGAACGATTTAACCGAAATCAAGTTGGCCGCTCCCAAAATAATCATCGCAATTAATCCTGGTATCCACGCTGGTAGCTCTGGGAACCAATATTTCATATAAGCGCCTACGGCAATAATTTCCGACATCCCGACAATGACCCACTGGAACCAGTTACTCCAAGCTGTCATATACCCCGCAAGCGGATGAATATATTGATGACCGAATGTAGCAAATGAACCTGTACTCGGTTCAACGTATAACATTTCTCCCATCGCACGCATAATAAAAAAGATAAAGATACCACATACTGCGTATGCGAGAAGAACCGATGGACCTGTCCATTGAATGGCCTTGGCTGACCCCATAAATAAGCCAACACCAATCGTGCCGCCGAGTGCGATCATTTGAATATGGCGGGCACTTAACCCTCTTTTTAATTCCTTTTGAGCCACTTTTCTTCCCCCTCATCAACAAACAACATAAAAAATAAAAATCAGAATGATCATTCTGATTGAGAAACATCAATCTTTCGATGTATATTATCATAATAAATCTACCCTTAAAAAACAATTGTTTTTTTGAGGGAAACACTATTATCAAAATATTCCGACATAAAAAGATGCTCAAATTGTTTTATATTGATATATTGAAATCAAGAGTGAAACTTAGAAACTGACCGCTCTACCGGTTACTTTCAATTTCAGAAAGGAACTCTCTAAAATCAGCTGCAATTTCCTTTGATTTCGTATGATGCAAATAATGGCCGCCTTTGAAAGTAACTACTTTGCCGTGATCTACATTTTTCAGTAGCTCTTCATGCATTGGTTTCCAGTTTGGTGTTTCTTTCTCCGTTTGATCTGCTAAATAGAAAACAACAGGGAGCTTCTGAGGAAAATGTAGACGTTGAGCATTTTTAAAATTGTTTCTAAAGTTATCTGCCTCACTAGCTTGGCTTTCATCCATGAAATTTCGGAAGGTCAACATTTTAATCTGAGCTTTCGTTTGATCATCTACTTTAGGCATCACCAGTTGATCTGGATTCATTTTCACTATCAATCTGTAAAAGCCGGATTGATGAAGCAGCTGTAAGCTGGAAACCGGCAATTCATCTGCGTCCTCCTGCTTAGGAAAACTACTATCAATTCCAACAAAAGCTTGAACTTCTTTCTCATATTGATTCACATATTCTAGTCCGTAAATGCCAGAAATGGAATGCCCCATCAACGTATACTTTTTAATATTAAGCTTTTGCAAACATTCATGAATCTCATCTACAATGTTTTGACTTGTCCGTACTTTATCTGTATCGTCACTTAAACCATAACCAAATGGTTCAATCACTACGACTCTATAATAAGGTGATAATTCTTTTACTAGAGGCTTAAAATCTAGCACTGGCGAAGCAGTTCCATAGCCTGGGAGAAGGACAATCGTTTCTTTCCCATCGCCTTGAATGAGCACATTCATTTGCTTCCCATCCACCATGACCTTTTGCCCATAAGCTTCTATTTTCCCCTTCTCCCGTTCATTACTAATGAGGTTTACAAAATAAACAGTAGCTAGAAAAACAACCATGACCGTGATAATTGTACATATAGATATCAGCATGATTTTCAATATTTTTTTCAATGGTTTTCTCTTCCCTTCATGATGAAGAATTCTAGCTTTCGATGAGCATTTAATATTTCCTTTCACAATAGATGATGCCAATTGTATTTGCGCAAACACTTGATACATACATAAAAGTAATCGCTATATAAAACCACTCTGTTGGAGATGAGAATTGTTGGACCAAAGATTGAACGACAGCAACCAATATATAGGCTAAAGCCACACCTATAATGGAAAAACTTCCTGCTTTCGCTAAAATAAATTGTCCTCGTTCATCATGTTTATATTCACGGTTTTTCTTAAATTGAAAGGCCGTGCTTAAAACAGAAAGGGTAATCAGAGAATAAAGTATGATCGTCGTTATCATTGTTGTTCCTCCTTGTCGACCTCTTGAAATACGTCATACAAATCAACTTCAAATGTCCTAGCAATTTGAAAGGCTAATTTTAAAGACAAAGAATATTTACCATTTTCAATCGCTGCCACAGTTTGACGAGTCACACCTAACTTCTCTGCCAAATCCTTTTGTGTCCAGTCTCTTTCTGCCCGTAATACTTTAATTCTATTTTTAATCTCCATTTCAAATTCCTTTCTTAAAGGATGATTTATTTAACAATATGTTAAAAATAATTAACATTATGTTATGTAATAATAACCTCTTTTCTTCTGCATGTCAATTTCATCGGATGCAAAAAAATAAGAATCATCCATTTTGAAAGTCCAACCTCAAAATGAATGATTCTCTAGAAATAATGTGATCATCTGAATTAAAACACTTTTCTCTGGTAAATTGCAGTAGAAAGTCCCCAAGACAGCAAGTAGATAAGCATAATCAGTACAGTTGACCCCGTATATACAATCGAGATCGATAAATTCATGATAAAATCAGTGATCCCACTGAATTGCTCTGCTAAATAAAGAACAACAGGCGGCCCCATAGCAGATAATACGATAAATCCAATGATCACTGCCGTTGTGATATAACCAGGCTTTAAGATATAAAATAATGGAAACGTACATGCTGCGAACAATAAAAACAACCCGCTGCCAATCGCAATATCTGACAGCGAAAACAGCTTCCCAAACACAAATAATGCAGCACTTGTCAGCACAATCGCAATACTCATATAGAAAATGGCGCCAAGATAACGTGATGCGATAATTTCTTTACGTGTATAGGGCAAGGAATTTAATAGAATATTCGTTTCTGCCTTCTCATCATAAGCATATGTGTTAAATGGTATGAAGACACTAGCGACTAGAAACGTCAATACTGGATGGACATCCATGAAAATGAAAAATAGGATGAACGGAATAAAAATAAGTAACTGCTTCTTTTGCAAAATCACATCACGCTTAATTAAATGAAACATGCGCAACCCCGCCTTTCAAATAAAACATGATATCCTCAAGCGACGCCGGTTCAATCACAACAGCATTCCCAAAAATAAGTTTCACCTCATCAATTCGATCTGTTAATGCTTCAAATCCGGCTGCCGTACGCTGAATATGGATAAATGACTTTTCTGTGTCTCGATCCAACAAATCCAGGCTCCCCTTCACAAGCGCATAATTCTCTGCTACCTCGTGAATCGATTGTTGAAAGACCAGTCTTCCATTTTGTATAAACGCAATATAATCCGCGATCCGGTCTAAATCAGTCGTCATATGCGTGGAGAAAAAGATCGTTCGATTCCCATCAATCATCAATTCTTGTAACGTGCCGAGTAGCTCTCTTCTAAAGACCGGATCCAACCCAGCAGTTGGTTCATCCATGATAATCAGCTCGGCATGATGCGACAGTGCAATCGCAAGTGATGCCTTCATCTGCATCCCTTTTGAAAATGTTTTGATCGCTTTATTTAGCGGCAGACCAAACTGTTCAATATATTGATAAAAAAGCTCGTCATCCCAACGTTTATAGGCAGGTGCCACAATTCGTTTGATATCTTTTAAATTCAATCCTGGGAAAAAAACGTTGGCATCATAAACAAAGCCGATTCGTTCCTTAATCTCTTTTTCATGGGTGTGATAATCTAATCCGAAAATTTTAACCTCACCCGAATCTGGTTTTAACAAATTCATGATCATTTTAATAGTGGTCGACTTACCAGCGCCATTTTCTCCAATAAACCCAGTAACAAAGCCTTTTTTGACCTGTAAATCAAGATTCTGAACAGAAAAGTCCTTGAATCGTTTTGATACTCCTTTGAATTCAATTACATGCTCCACTCATCTCACTCCTCATACAAGAACTTTAATAACTGCTGCAATTCATCAAAAGATAAGCCTAATTCCTTGCCGTTTGTAACAACCGCTCCAAGCTGTTCCTCAATCACCTTCAATTTTTTCTCTCTCATGACCTCTAGATTTTGCTCTGCAACAAATGATCCCTTACCGACAATCGAATAAATAAATCCTGCCTTCTCTAACTCTTCATATGCTCGCTTTGTGGTAATGACGCTGATTTGTAAATCCTTCGCCAGCTTTCGAATAGACGGCAGCGCAGCGCCTTCCGCCAGCTCACCCGTTAAAATCATCGATTTGATTTGATTCGTAATTTGCTCATAGATGGGCTCCTTAGAGTGGTTTGAAATCGTAATTTGCATATAAAAACCTCTTTTTTCTGTACTGGTGTTTGAAACAAAATATTGTATATACACTATATATACATTATATACACACTGAAAGAATAATCAACCATTTTTTGATTGCAACTCAACTAAAAAAACCGCACAGCTCTTCAGCTATGCGGCCTTCCCAAAAAAATTTATCTCCAATACACCCATTTTCCCATCATCCACTCCACCGGACCTCTTCTCCATTTTTTCAAATAGAGATAACTGATGAACAGCTGTGCTGTGTACAGTCCGACAGCGAGTAGCAGCCCAAACATTGACCCCATCTGTCCAAATAGACCAAGTCCATAAGAATAGAAAATTGTTGTACAAATGATCGACTGCGCCAAATAGTTTGATAGAGATAAACGGCCAAGCCCTGCAAGCAAACGTTTGAGGCCTTCGGCTGCCTTCGAATAGTAAAACACAATAAAAGCTTGAATATACCCGATCGCCAGCACATAAGCACCAAGCGTAATCACTAATTCACTCCAAGGGGCATCAATAAACGTCGCACATTTTAGTGCAAGCCCAACGACAATCATCCAGACCCAGCCTTTTCGATAGGCCATTCCTCGATCTTCTTCTGTCAGATGACCCTTTTTCCCGATCGCCATGCCAAGCAGTGCAAACGGACCAACCGAGATCGTACCGAAAAGAAAACCTAATATTGGCATAAGCGTAATGCTCACGATCGCCAGAATAATGGTCACAATCAACATATCGTCTTCAACCGTAATCCGGCTGAGTAAAATATCCCCATAAGCACCTTTCGCATACACATCGGTTATTAATTCATCAGTCCCATAAACAAGTTTCATCATATATGGCACAACAACTAATGACAACGCCCCTAACACACCAGACCAAATCAGCATTGTTTTGATCCGGCTGCTCAAAAACATCATCAAGAAAAACGTACATGCTCCATAATAAAGAAGAATGTCGCCATTCCAAATAAAGATATAATGCAGCATTCCAAGCACAATCAGACCAAAGCCTCGGCGAACGACAATGGCATTCGTATTGAGTCCCTTAGCTTTTGTAGATTCAATCAGCTTGATAAAAGAATAACCAAACAAAAAGGAGAAAATCGGATAAAACGACCCCTGGAACAAAATTTCCGTTACATAAACGCCAAATTCCTGCCCCCAAAAGCTCGAATCAAACATTTTCTCAAAATCATAATCATATTGAAAATTAAGCATATTCACGATCAAAATACCTAATAAACTAAAACCACGCAAACTATCAATTAACTCAACCCTAGATCCCTTCAACACGACAGCTCCTTCGGAAAATATAAAAGCATATTTATCCTACCATACTTTCAAAAAATTGGTCTCCAAACCCATGTAAAAACATACGTTTTAAGGTAAATTTAATAAAAAAACCTAGAATATACATTCTAGGTATCTTACTGATAAATGATGATTTTCTTCTTCTTTCCGTATACACGTTTCAAATAAAACAAAATTCCTAACCCGAAAAAAATCAACGGCAACTCCAAGTCTGAAGAAATCGGCAGCCATTTCAGCATCATGAGAATGAGCAAAACAGCCCCCACACCTGCGAAAAAAATGGCGTTTCTTTTTAATCGTTTATTTGATAAAAACAACACGCTCTCCTCCCTGATACTTACTAACTAATTGAATGTTTTTTACGATAACATGTAAATGTAATAAGATCGGCTCGATGCTCGCCCTGATATTATATTACCGTATAAAGAAGTTCAAGTTGAAGATAATTTATTCAACAAGAACCCCTAACATCTCACAAAACAAAAAAGATTGAGCATCAACTAACCACTCAATCTTTTACCCATTAAATCTCCTGACAAGCCCAAGCATCCACTTCTATCTTAAGAGAAGGTGAAGCCAAAGCCACTACATAAATCATCGTCATACAAGGCAGATGATCGCCTAAAAACTGCCCCATGATTCGCTTTCTGCTCTCCGCATCGAACTCTCCTACGAGATAAAATACTAGTTTTGTGATGTCCTCCACCGTCATATCTGCCGCTTCTACATTTCGTTTCACATTCTCTAACGCTAATTCGAGCTGCTCAAGCGGGCTCTCCGGAATTGTCCCGTCTACCTCCATTCCCACTTGACCTGATAGGGTTAACCACCGTTGTGGTCCTGTTGTTTCTATTTGATGAGCATAGGGTGCAACTGGCGGGTGAATGGTCTCAGGATTACGTGATGTTCTCATGAATAAAAACCCCTTTTCTGAAAATACAGTCAATTTTTATCCATCATATCAAACTATCTACCGTAATCAGAGTTTTATGCCCATAGTAAACCTGAAGAAACAATCGCAATTGCAACCTATAATTCTTGTCTTCTAAAAAGAAACCATCCAATGAGAAAAAAGAAACCAATCAATACCGATACACCTAGCAAGCTTGTAAGCGCCTGATCCGAATAAGTCCCTCTATGAATCATCTCCTCAGCTGCACTTGTTACGCCTTTAGGTGCAAACTTCCCTAATGTTTCCTCATAAAATGAAGGAACGGTAAATAAAATAAGGTTGATCAAAAGCGATACACCGCCAGCTGTGACGGAACGCGTAAAGAATGCCGAAGCACAAATGGTCGACACGACAATCAGCAATAAGTTTGGATAATAAAGAAGCGTGCCTTTAACCACATTGACCCAATCCACATGCCCAAATTGGATGTCCACATAATAAACGGAGGCAAGCACTGCCACCACCAAACTAAACAAAGTTAAACAGGCATAGGCACATATTTTTGAGGCATAATAACTCATTCGACTGATCGGCTTCACCATAATCATGGCCGTCACACCAGAGGCACGCTCTCCAGCGATCGTCCCCATCACGATCATAATCAGGATAAACACGCCTAGCGAATCAAATTTACTCAATGCACTCGCCAAAGCCTCTCCTGCACTAGGCTCTGGTATATAAAATGTAGATCCTTCAGGTAAATTAGCTGATTTCGACAAAAGATCTGGCAGCATTTTGAGTGTAATAGGCTGTGTGATCATTAAAATCGTAAAAATGATTGGTACAAACAACATTTTATAACTAGTGACTAACTCCCTAAATTCCTTTTTCAACATCATCATGCACTCACAACCTTCATGAAAATATCTTCAAGCGTCAGCTTAGATAGTCGATAATGGAGGAGAACACCGCCAGATTCAGTGATGAGACGAGGCAGCTCCTTCAATGCTATTTGTTGATCGTTCACTCGCACCTGATAAACGCTTCCTGTCTCCATGCATTCCTCCATCCAATCCCGCTCTTTTAACAAAGCCACTAATGTCGTATTCTGTTGTTCTAATTGAAATTCAATCACTGGCTGGATATAGTCTTCTTTGATCTGTTTCATCGAAGAGGACATCTCAATTTTGCCGCTGTTGATCATGATAATATGATCCGCCACACGTTCAATGTCATCTAAAATATGGGTCGACATAAAGATCAGCATCTCATGCTTTAGACGCTCAATCAAAGTCAGGACGTCTTTTCTCCCCATAGGATCAAGTGCCGACACAGGTTCATCTAGAATAAGAACCTTCGGGCTATTGATAAGCGCCTGTGCAATGGCAAGCCTCTGCTTCATGCCTCCACTATAGCTGCCAATGGCACGATCCTTCGCCTCATACACACGGCAAAGCTTCAATAGCTCCTCTGTTTTGGATCGAATAATGTTTTTCTCTAAATGAAATAATCCGCCAACACAATGCATCCACTCCTGCCCCGTCATATCCTGATAAAATGCAGGATGTTGCGGACAATAGCCGATCACATGACTAATGTCATCCATGTCCTTTGTCACATCCATACCCGCCACCTTCACGACACCAGACGTAGGACGAGCAAGCCCCGTCAAAATCCGAATCGTCGTTGTCTTCCCCGCTCCATTGGCTCCTAAAAAGCCAACACATCCAACCTCCCCAACAGAAAAAGAAACATCTTTTAACACTTCATGCCGTCCATACGATTTCGTCAGCCCGTGACACTCCAACATATTCAAGCGAATCCCCCCTACTAAGATTGTTTACGACCAAAAATGAAATACGCAATAGGACCCGCACTCGCCACAAACACAATCACCAAAGCCCAAACCCACTTCACCTCTCCTCTGATCCTCGATGGATCTCTTTTCAGCAAATCAAACAATCCAATCACCATTAAAATCGCTTGCAGCAAAATAAGAGGTAAAATCATCTTCATATCCATCCACGCCACTCCCTTTCAAACGCCAATTTGTTTTGGTATTACTTCTTTTGACGACATGAAGAGAGAATTCGTTCAAATGGATTTTATTTTTATTGGTCGAATGGTCTATAAATATAAAAAAGCCCAGTGAAGGTTATTCACTGGGCTTGCTTGTGATGATCATGACGAATCTCGCAAAATCTTTTCCATTTTCTTTCCCTTAGCTAACTCATCAATCAGCTTATCTAGATACCGAATATTTTTCATGGTTTCTTCCTCAATGTCCTCTACTCGAACACCACAGATGACTCCTTTGATTAAGCTGCGGGAAGGATGAAACTCAGGGGCCTCAGCAAAGAAGGTTTCAATGTCTATCTGTTTATCTACCTGTTCCTGCAGCTCTTCTGGACTGTACCCTGTTAACCAACAAATAATCGTATCGACTTCAGCCTTCGTTTTTCCCTTTCTCTCCGCCTTTGCGATATAGAGAGGATATACTTTTGCAAAACTCATTGTGTAAATTTTATGTTTGGTCATGTGTTTTTCTCTCTTTCTTTATAAAATATTCAAGCTGTATGGCCTTCTCTATATGCTGCTCTCTTAGTATGCCTATTCTCTTTTTATTACCTGCATCTTTTTTGAAAGATCTATATTTATGAAATTGAACGAAACAGAATCCTAGAAATACACAAATCGGTCCTTCGACGGTAGCAGGACCGCCAATCAACAAATAAGAGCTTATAAACAATGCGATATAAACGATGAAGAAAAAAATAATTCCCCGTTTTTCTTGTTTTAAATAATCACTCATCATGATCCCGCTCCTTTGAAAATAAACGATCTTATCGAATCTATCTTTCATTTTATTCAGCTCTTTAGACTCAAAAATACCCCTTTAGACAATTATATCTAAAGGGGTATCAAAAATCCGATTTTATTTAATTACTACTCCACCGTCACACTCTTCGCAAGGTTACGTGGTTTATCCACATCACACCCGCGGTGAAGGGCTGCGTAGTAAGCGATTAGCTGTAATGGGACAACAGATGCAAGTGGTGCAAGTGCTGGGTGTACAGCTGGAAGGATGAAACGGTCGCCTTCGTCTTCTAGGCCTTTTAGTGAGATGACACATGGGTTTGCTCCGCGTGCAACAACTTCTTTGACGTTACCGCGAATGCTGAGGTTCACGTGCTCTTGCGTTGCAAGGGCAATGACCGGTGTGCCTTCTTCAATTAAAGCAATCGTGCCGTGTTTGAGTTCTCCGCCAGCAAATCCTTCTGCTTGAATGTAAGAGATCTCTTTTAGTTTGAGTGAACCTTCAAGGCACACATAGTAGTCAAGTCCTCTTCCGATAAAGAATGCGTTACGTGTCACTGTGAAGAAGTCACGAGCGATTTGTTCCATTTCATCCTTTTGATCGACAAGGGCTTCCATTGCGTTTGCTACAATTCCAAGCTCTTTCACAAGGTCGAAGTCAAGAGATTGACCATTTAATTCAGCTGCAACAGATGCAAGGATCGCAAGAACAGCGATTTGTGCTGTGTAGGCTTTTGTTGAAGCCACTGCAATTTCTGGTCCTGCATGAAGAAGCAATGTGAAGTCCGCTTCACGAGAAAGCGTAGATCCTGGTACGTTTGTGATCGTTAATGCTTTATGACCAAGCTCTTTGACTTGAACAAGTACAGCACGGCTGTCCGCAGTCTCCCCAGATTGAGAAAGGAAGATGAACAACGGCTTTTTCGATAGAAGCGGCATGTTGTAAGAGAATTCACTTGCTACATGGACTTCTACAGGTACTTTTGCCCAGTCTTCAATATATTGTTTACCAACAAGCCCTGCATGGTAGCTCGTTCCACAAGCCACGATGTAAATGCGGTCTGCTTCTGCTACTGCGCTTGCGATATCGCCAGCGACTGACAGTTTGCCGTTTTCGTCTTGATATTCTTGGATGATTTTGCGCATAACAAGCGGCTGCTCATCCGTTTCTTTTAACATGTAGTGAGGATATGTGCCTTTCTCGATGTCGCTTGCATCTAGCTCAGCGATATAAGAAGGACGTGTCATGATATCACCGTCAAGGTTTTTAATAATAACCTCGTCTTTTGTGACAATGACCATTTCTTTATCCATTAATTCCGCATATTCGTTTGTTACTTGAAGCATCGCCATTGCGTCAGAAGCTACAACGTTGAAATCTTCTCCGAAACCAACCAATAATGGGCTTTTGTTTTTCGCCACATAGATTGTTTCTTTGTTTTCGTTATCGAAAAGAGCAATTGCATAAGAGCCTTTTAGTTGAAGAAGCGTTTGACGGAAAGCTTCCTCTGTATCAAGACCTCTGCTGACAAATTGTTCGATGACTTGAACAACAACCTCTGTATCTGTGTCGCTTTTTAGTGTGACGTCTTGTAAATATTCGCGTGTCAATTGTACATAGTTCTCGATGACACCGTTATGAACAAGCGTAAAACGGCCAGAAGCACTTTGATGCGGATGCGCATTTAGATGGCTTGGTACACCGTGTGTTGCCCAGCGTGTATGTCCGATTCCAGCTGAAGATGCTACGTTTGCATCAACAACTTCACGAAGCTCAGCGATACGTCCTTTTTCTTTGAACACATGCACGCCTTCTTCGTTTGCCACAGCGATACCTGCTGAGTCATACCCGCGGTACTCAAGCTTCTCTAAACCTTTTAATAAGATTTCCTTCGCATCATTCTGACCAATATAACCTACGATTCCACACATAAATATTCTTCCTCCCGATCATGTGAAAGGGACAAAGAAAGCCTACTACAATAGAAGGGACATTTCTTCGTCCCTCTCTACATGTTTAATTTGGGAGATCATGTGTATTCCCTTTGTACAAAGAGTCACCTCTTTGCTTTAAAGAAACACTTACGGCTGTGATCTCTTTTTTGATCAGCCGGGAGGCATCCGCCGAAATTTCGATAACCTCCATCCTCGTCAACTAAGCATCTTTCGTCCGATCGCTTAGTTCGGGCGCTATAATTATAAGAGAGTTGCTGAACATCTACCCTGCCTTTCCTGATAGAATAAAAAGCCAGTAACACAAGGATGATTGTACTATAAGGTCTGACCTCCGTCAATCACAATGTAGCGGGGTGATCCCCTTCATTTGAGAAAGTAAGACCTCCATACACTATATGCGATGAGGCTTGTCACGTTCTACCTTTGATGTGCTCTCCTATGTATGAAGGCAACAGTAAATTGCCCTCGCGTATAAGATTCGTACAAATCCATCCATTTATGACGTTTATTCGAAAAAAAAGCAAACCGCTACTAGCGATTTGCTTTCATCTATTACTCAATACCCATTTCTTCCTTCACAACAGCGGTAATTCGAGTCACATATTCATCACATAGTTCTTTTGTTTTCGCCTCTGCCATGACACGGACAAGCGGCTCTGTTCCAGATGGACGAACAAGAATACGGCCGTCACCGTTCATCTCTTTTTCAACCTCTTGAATGACTGCTTTTACTTTTTCATTTTCTTCTACTTTATATTTATCAGACACTTTCACATTCACTAGAAGCTGCGGGAATTTCTCCATTTCAGCTGCAAGCTCTGACAATGTTTTCCCTGTTGCTTTGAGTGTGTTGACAAGCATGATTGCAGAAAGCATGCCATCACCTGTCGTATTATAATCAAGGAAAATCAAGTGGCCTGATTGCTCACCGCCGACATTATACCCATCCTTTTTCATCGCTTCAACCACATAGCGATCACCAACAGCGGTTTGGATGCTCTTAATGCCTTGTTTCTCGAGCGCTTTATAGAAACCTAGGTTACTCATGACCGTGGATACGACAGTGTCATCCTTTAATCGGCCTTCGCCCTTCAAATAACGTGCACATATGTACATAATTTGATCGCCGTCTACAATATCACCTTTTTCATCGACAGCAATCAGACGGTCACCGTCACCATCAAACGCAAGACCAATATCTGCACCCTTCTCTTTCATAAAAGCAGAAAGTGCCTCTGGATGAGTTGAGCCTACACCATCATTGATATTCAATCCATTTGGTGATGTTCCCATTGTGGACACATCTGCATCTAAATCTGCAAATAAATGTGTCGCTAGAGAAGAGGTTGCGCCGTGTGCACAGTCAAGCGCCACGTGGATACCTGTGAAATCCTCGTCTGCTGTCTGCTTCAAGAATTGCAAGTATTTCTGGCCGCCTTCAAAGTAGTCATTTACCGTGCCAAGATCCGCTCCAACTGGGCGTGGCAATTGATCGACCGGCTGATCCATCAGCTGCTCAATTTCATTCTCCTGTTCATCAGACAGCTTAAAGCCGTCACCGCCAAAGAATTTAATTCCGTTGTCTTGAACTGGGTTGTGAGAAGCAGAGATCATGACACCCGCTTCTGCGTCCATTGCTTTCGTTAAATAAGACACTCCAGGTGTTGAGATCACACCTAGACGCATCACTTCAGCCCCAATTGAAAGTAAGCCTGCAACGAGCGCTCCTTCTAGCATATGACCAGATACACGTGTGTCTCGTCCAACGAGTACCTTTGGACGTTCTTTATCCTTCGTGAGCACATAGCCGCCAAATCTCCCAATTTTAAATGCGAGCTCTGGCGTTAATTCGCTATTCGCCACACCCCTTACACCATCAGTTCCAAAGTACTTGCCCATGTTTCAATCGCTCCTTTTTTACCATTCAAGAGGACGATTCGTCCTCTTTTTTATCTTCTTTGATCCGCTGTCTTTGACTTGATTCTTTCTTTGCTTTATCTTGCGTGGTTTCTTCTTTACTCTTCTCTTCCTGCTCATCGTCATCAGAAGATGGCTTCTTCTGATCATTTGTAGACGCTGGCTGATCTTCTGCCTCAGTAGAAGTCAGTTTCACTTTGACCTTTGATCTCGATAATGTCCACGTCACATTTTGAGGACCGTTCACTTGAACTGTGACCTCATGTGTTCCTTCGTTCAAGTCCCCGACATTGATATAGGCTTCAACATCTGAAGCCTTTAGTTTATCAATCGCACTCTTTGATCCCTTTGCTGTTAACGTGAGCCGTCCAGAAGTTGGGCTCACAAAATCAGAGGTAAGATCCTTGCTCAGACCTACGACAGAGATGGGTACATTATCGATCTTTTTTTCTTGCGCTGTTGCAACCTTCACTTTGATCTTCACCGTTTCGGGCGATACCTTTTTCACACCATCTGGCAGAGGAATGTCGGCATCAATTTCCGTATCATCTTTGATCTTGCTTAGGTCCAGCTTGACGCCATCAATAAAATCAAGCGAATCCAGCACTTTTTGAGAGCCGTATACTGTGACCTCACTCGGGCTTGTCTCAATACTTGAGATACTGATCCCATCCGGCAAACTGCCAGTCCGCTCTATTTTAAACGGAACCTTTTTGCTTGGACTTGAGATGGGAACTGTAATATTCACCACAGACGGACTCAATTCGACTGGCAGCTCATTCCCGCTGCTATCATACACAGTGAGCTTCGCTTCCTTTTCAATTTGCTGATCGACATCCTCTAGGTTCACAAATGCTTTAATGACAGAAATTTTGTCGATCACGTCTTTAGAACCTGTAACTGTGACTTTTTTTGGATTCACAATAGGCTGTTCAGGTGAATAGCCGTCTTTGATTTTATTTTGATTATAAAATTCAGTTTCAACAGGAAATTCTGCTGTTGTTTTTTCTTGTATCGTCACCGTCGTCACAGATGGATTGATCGATAGTGTGAGTCCTTTTGATACATCTCTTGCTTTCAGCTCCACTTTATGAGTACCTGTGGATAAATTCTGCATATCTGCATATATTTCAAAGTTCTTTGTTTGTCTTGCTGTTTTCACAGCACTCGTTGACCCTTTAATTGTCACATTGACTGTTTGCGGCACACCAGTAACGACGTACTTCTCGTCATCATAATACGCTTTAACAGGAATGTCAGTTAGGGTTGCTTCATCTGTCGTCGATGTTGGGAAAAAGGATTCACCGATTTTTTTCGGCGTGGGCGCTTGCGCTGAATTGACTGCACCATACAGCAATAAAGCGAAGACCAATGCAAGAAGCTTTACGGCCCAGCGATTATTCAAAATCTTATCCATTTTTCTTGCCCCTCCAATACCATTTGGTCGAGGAAGCATCTTTGCTGTTCTTACTAAATTCAGCAATCAGCATTTCTTGAAGCGCTTCTTCTGTCAATTCTCGGTGGAGATCACCATTTCTTGCGACAGAAATGCCGCCTGTCTCCTCAGAAACGATGACGGTCAAGCTGTCTGTCACTTCGCTAATTCCGACTGCCGCCCTGTGACGCGTCCCAAGTTCCTTAGAGATAAAAGGACTTTCTGACAGCGGTAAATAACAAGCTGCAGCTGCAATCTCATCACGCTTCATAATGACAGCACCATCATGAAGCGGTGTATTTGGAATGAAAATATTAATGAGCAGCTCTGAACTCACCTTTGCATTCAAAGGAATTCCAGTCTCTATGTAATCATTCATCCCAGTATCACGCTCTATTGTCAGCAGCGCGCCGATTCTACGTTTTGCCATATAGTTAATTGCTTTTGTAATTGCCTCGATCGTTTTCTGCTGCTGTTCCTCTACAGGTGTCCCGCTTCTTGAGAAGAAACGGCCGCGCCCAAGCTGCTCAAGCGCTCTCCTTAGCTCTGGCTGAAAAATAATAATGATCGCAAGGAATCCCCACGTAATCGCTTGATCCATCAGCCATTGAAGTGTGTTAAGACCGAGATACGCACTTCCCATCCTGACGAGAACAATGACCACAATTCCCTTTAAAAGCTGAACCGCTTTTGTTCCGCGGATGACCATCATTAATTTATATATCACATACCAAACAACGAGAATATCAACAGCATTACCGAGGTACTGCAAAAAAGGAATATCCCCTAAAGCCATTTCCTCGTCCTCCAGAGTTTTCAGTTATTCTTCGTTTGATGCATTTTTAATAAAAAAAGAACCTATGTGTAAATACATAGCGTGGCTATTATACCACATTTTGTTTCAGCAAGGAAAACAGTTGCCATATATGGCTGGCGTGCTATTGCGCTTACATTCTGACCTATAATATAGAAAAAGAGCAGCCCCTAAAGAGACTGCTCTCGACCCGTATGATTACTTTTGCTCCTCTGGTCCAATGACCCGCATCACATTTTGTGCTGTAGATTTCATTTTGTACCAAATCCAATCAAACACTTCGTTAATTTCATTAATTTGACCAGTGACTTGTCCGGCAGAAGCAGTCAGCTGTTCCCCATTGACGACGGTGACATTTCCATCAACCTTGCCTTCTACAATCAGCTTGCCATTTTTGACAGTGACATCACCTTTTACGGTTTCCCCTTTAGGTACGGTCACTGTATCATTTACAACGACGAGATTCGGCTGTTTTGACACACTGAAATTATGATCGGTATTCCAGCTTGTAAACAGACTACCTCCCATCAAAATGAGAAAGAGGGCAGCGGCCACCATCAGCGGATGAGCTTTGATCCATCTTTGAATCGACACACGCTTTTTTTCCTTAGGAAGACCTGCCATCACCTTTGCAGTGAAATCAGTTGGTGCTTCTATATGAGATGTACTCTGCACAAGCGCGATGGATTTCTCAATTTGTTGATAATGAGTACGGCACTCCTCACACGATTGCAGATGGCTTTTTAATTCTTTTTCGTCTTGGGGCTCAATGTCCCCGTCTAAATACTGATGCATAAGCAGGACGATTTTTTCCTGACAGCTCATCAAAATCACCTCACTCAAAGGTCTCTCAACTGTTTCCGGAGAGCCTCTCTACCCCTGTGTATTCTCGTTTTCACCGTACCAACTGGTATATTTAGGATCTCACTAATTTCTTTTAACGAGAGTTCATCAATATACTTTAATACGATGACCGAACGATATTTATCGGGTAATCTTAGAATTTTTTGCTGAATGGTACTCGATAATTCAAGAGACACCACCTCATCCTCTGGCAAAATGCCATCAGCAGCAATTTGAGAATACATATTCAATCCTTCTGTTCCTGCCACCTCTGCATCTAAATAATAATCCGGCTTTTTTTTGCGAATACGATCGATGGTCAGGTTGGTTGCAATGCGGTACAGCCACGTAGAAAACTTACGATTCACATCAAAGCTTTCAATATTCACATAGGCACGAATAAACGCCTCCTGTGCGATATCCTCTGCTTCGTGTGCATTCCCAAGCATACGGTAGCACAGCTGATAAATTTTGTCTTTATACAGGTCTACGATGTCTGCAAATGCGTTCTGGTCGCCTTTTTTCAATTGCTTAATTCTCTTTTTAATCATTGTGTCCATAGTATATTCAACCTCTGCCTTCACCGGTCTTTATGTATACGAACCTCTTTCCAAAAGGTTTCATTCTCCTCTAAAAAATAGTGTAACAAATTTTTGACAGCGTGTTACGCATATCCACCAGTAAAAACCTTAATATATCCTTAAATTTATCCAAAACAAAAAAGAACGGGAACAAGTCCCGCTCTACAATAGCTTTTCGCCCATTAACGAACCAATCAACGCAACAGCTGCTTCGGCTGTTTTATTTTTTTCATCCAAAACCGGATTCACCTCAACAAATTCAGCTGAAGTCAAAATACCCGCTTCCTCTAAAAGCTCCATGGCTAGATGACTCTCCCGGTAACTGATGCCTCCTGCTACAGGAGTTCCAACACCTGGACACTCGGCTGGATCTAATCCATCTAAATCAAGCGAAAGGTGAACACCATCCGTTCTTTCCTTTAAATAAGAAATGGCTTCCTCCATCACCCTTGTCATCCCTAAACGATCTATTTCATGCATCGTATACACTTTAATGCCTTTCTCTCTAATCAATGCCCTCTCTCCCTCATCTAAAGATCGAGCACCAATTAAAACAACATTCTCAGGCTTCAATTTTGGTGAATAACCACCAATGTTCGTCAAATCAGCATGACCAAGGCCGAGACTGACTGCAAGCGGCATACCATGTATATTTCCAGAAGGAGAGGTCTCCTCTGTATTTAAATCACCGTGTGCATCATACCAAATGACACCTAAGTTTTCATAATGCTTGGCTACTCCCGCAAGTGTGCCAATGGCAATGCTGTGATCACCACCTAAAATGAGCGGGAATGAGCCTGATTGCACAATACTGTCAACCTTCTCAGCCAGCAGCTGATTCGCACCAGCATTCTCCGTTAAATTTTTTAGCTTTTCACTTGTATATAAACCCTTTTCATCATCTCTTTGTTCAACCGGAATATCTCCGAGATCCTCCACATCGAATGAAAGCGATTCCAATTTTTCTTTTACGCCTGCACATCGAATCGCACTCGGTCCCATGTCGACGCCCCTTCTCATTTGACCCAAATCCATTGGAACCCCGACAAGCGTGACTTTCTTTTGCTCTCCCATATGTACATCCCCTTTCCGTTCATGCTTATAGTTTACTTTCTGGATACCTTCTGACTCAACTCAACAATATTTTGAATAGTTATACACTCTGCCTCACCACATAAAAAAAGACACCTTTTTGAAAAAGGTGTCTTAACTGGGCTAGCTGGATTCGAACCAACGCATGACGGAGTCAAAGTCCGTTGCCTTACCGCTTGGCTATAGCCCAAAAATGGTGGAGGGGGGCGGATTCGAACCGCCGAACCCGGAGGGAGCGGATTTACAGTCCGCCGCGTTTAGCCACTTCGCTACCCCTCCACATATGGAATTGATAAAGAAAAAACAGTGCCGGCAAGAGGACTTGAACCCCCAACCTACTGATTACAAGTCAGTTGCTCTACCAGTTGAGCTACACCGGCATATGGTGGAGGATGACGGGCTCGAACCGCCGACCCTCTGCTTGTAAGGCAGATGCTCTCCCAGCTGAGCTAATCCTCCACATTATGGTGACCCGTACGGGATTCGAACCCGTGTTACCGCCGTGAAAGGGCGGTGTCTTAACCGCTTGACCAACGGGCCAATTTGTCAAGTTTGACTGTTTCCTTGAAGCTGACAAAAGTTATTATATACAGGTTGTCCCCCTTTTGTAAAGGGGATTTTTATTTTTTTTATTTTCTAACTATTTACCTTCAATTAGCACCACTTTTTGATTGAAATATAATTTCAGTATTTAAATATAATGTTGAAATTTCATATCATACTGAATATACTGAAAATGAAGAAATAAGGAGGAATGTCGCATGCAGCCATCTCAATTGCGTTCTTTGACAACAGAATCAAGAAACCCTAACACAATGGGAATATCACAAGCTGATCCGCTTGAAATACTCCAGCTGATCAATGAAGAAGATATGAAAGTCGCTCAAGCAGTAAACCGCGTCCTACCACATGTCAAAACCGCAAGTGACTTCGCTTATGAATCCATTTCAAATGGGGGCAGACTCATTTATTTAGGGGCCGGGACAAGCGGCAGACTTGGCGTGATGGATGCTGTCGAATGTCCCCCTACCTATAGCGTCTCACCTGATGTGATTGTCGGCATCATGGCAGGCGGAGACTCTGCTTTTTCACATGCTGCTGAAGATGTGGAAGACAGTGAAGAAGCCGGCAAACAGGATTTAGTACACATTCACCTAACATCAAAAGATACAGTCGTCGGTATCGCCGCCAGCGGCAGGACACCCTACATCATCGGTGCTTTAAACTACGCTAAATCCATCGGCGCAAAAACAGTAGCCCTCAGCTGTAATGAACAATCAAAAATCAGCGAACTGGCAGACTGCGCCATTGAAGTCATTGTAGGACCAGAAGCCATTACTGGATCAACACGAATGAAAGCCGCATCCGCTCATAAAATGATTTTAAATATGCTTTCCACCTCTGTCATGATCAGACAAGGAAAAGTATATGAAAACTTGATGGTTGATGTGAAAGTCAGCAATCATAAATTAAAAGAACGCGCCATCACTATCATTCAACATGTGACAAACGCTTCCTACGAACAAGCCGTGAAAACGCTTGAAGCGGCAGACTTAGAAGTCAAAACAGCCATCGTCATGCTTCAAACAAACACAGACAAGAAAACAGCCAAGGATTTACTCAACAAAGCAAATGGTCATATCGACAAAGCCATCTCACATCATCAATCCTAAAGGAGGCAGAGCTCATGTCAGCAGGTGGACTCACCCTACTTCACACAATGAAAGCAAAGCTCCCCCAATCTGAAAAAATCATTGCAGACTATATCCTTGCCCATCCTGACAAAGTCATTAAAAGCACAGTACACGAGATTAGTCAGGCAGCCGGTGCAAGCAGTTCTGCAGTCATTCGCCTTTGTAAATCTCTCGGTCTAGATGGCTACCACGATTTAAAAATGCGAATCGCTGGAGACTTGATGCACAGCGATAAACAGGGCTACCGTGATATCGAACAAGATGAACCAATTCAATCGATTATTCAAAAAACAGCAGGAAACTCGATTCAATCAATTAAAGATACTGCTTCTATCTTAAATGCAGATGCATTAGAAAAAGCTGTTCAATTACTGCTTCATGCAAACCAAATCCATTTTATCGGCGTCGGTGCATCTGGCATCGTCGCAGCGGATGCCCAGCAGAAATTTCTCAGAATCAATTATGCAGCGACTGCCTTTACTGACATGCACATCGCATCAACGGTCATCGCAAATGCAGGAGAGAATGACATCGTGTTCGGTATATCTTTTTCAGGAGAAACGTTAGACATCATTCAAGCCCTACAGCTCGCAAAAGACAATGGAGTGAAAACCATTGCCTTGACGCACCCAGGCCATACAAGCGTTTCTGCCTTATGTGACGTTCACCTATCGACGTCCGGTTCCAACGAAGCACCTTTTCGCAGTGCAGCCACTTCCTCTAGAATGGCACAGCTATACTTAATTGATGTCTTGTTCCTCAGCTTAGCTTCCCGTCAATATGAAGAGACAGCGCAATATATTGATAAGACAAGACATGCCATCCGCTCCATGAAACGAAAATCAAAGGGGGATTCAACATGAGTCATCAAACGAAATATCAACAGTTGGCGAAAGACATCCTTTCTCTCTGTGGTGGTTCTGAAAACATCTCTTCCCATACACATTGTATGACGCGTCTCCGAATTACATCGATTGACAATGAACAAGTTGACATCAATGCAATCAAAGAACTCGATGGCGTTATTGGAGTCGTTGAGGCAGAAACGCTGCAAATCATCTTAGGTACTGGTGTTGTCAACCAAGTATCAAGTGCATTTGAACAACTGCTAAATGCCTCTGGCACTTATGATTTAAACAACGAAGCACAAAAAAACAAGCAAGCCATTTCACAAAAGAACCGTACACCGTTCAAGCTGTTCTTACGACGAATTGCCAGCATTTTCATTCCTATCATTCCAGCACTCGTTGCATCAGGTCTTATTACAGGGATTACAAAAGCAATCGTGCAAGCAGGCTGGCTTGATGAAAAATCTCAAGCAGCGATTATTTTAACCGTTATTGGTTCAGGGTTGTTCGCATATCTCGGTATATTAGTCGGAACAAACGCCGCAAAGGAGTTCGGGGGCTCTCCTGCATTAGGCGCATTAGCTGGGATCCTCATTATTAACCCAGCCTCCGCAGATATTATGTTATTTGGCACAAATATTCTACCAGGCAGAGGCGGACTTATTGGTGTTCTCCTAGCTGCTATCTTCATGGCACTTGTGGAAACAAGAATCAGACGCTTTGTCCCGCAATCACTTGATATCATCGTCACACCAACCATCACACTACTTATTACAGGCATTTTTACGTACGTTGTCTTCATGCCAGTCGGCGGATTTATATCGGATGCCATTACCTCAGGATTAACTTATCTATTAAATATGGGCGGCATCTTCGCTGGATTTGTTCTTGGTGCGACCTTCCTTCCGCTTGTTGTAACAGGACTTCATCAAGGACTGACACCGATTCATATGGAACTCATCAATTCCATAGGAGATGACCCGCTCTTGCCGATTCTCGCTATGGGCGGTGCAGGACAGGTAGGTGCGGCAATCGCCATTTATATGAAAACAAAAAAGAAAAAACTCAAAAGAGCCATCGCAGGTGGACTTCCTTCAGGGATGCTTGGCATTGGTGAACCACTCATTTTCGGTGTCACACTCCCGCTGGGGCGACCATTTCTCACCGCTTGTCTTGGCGCTGGAATTGGCGGTGCATTTCAAGCATACTTCCAAATTGCAACGAAGGCGATTGGTGTATCAGGTCTCCCATTAACCTTTATTGTTCACACACATCAAATGCTTCTTTACTTAATTGGACTCTTTATTGCTTATGTCGCTGGATTTATTTTCACATACTTATTTGGTTTCCATGATGATATGGCTGTTGAATTTGAGGAAAAATAAGCAATAGGAGGGCTAACTCTTGAAGAAATACTTTCTCTTAATAACAAGTCTGCTCATGCTCCTTGGATTACCAGCTCAAACATTTGCAACTAGCTCCCATCCTGCATCGTCTTTGTCTAAAACAGCACCTGAAGAATATCCCGTCTTAAAAAAGGCAAAACGACCGGAACAAGTTGGTTTTTCTTCTAGGCAGCTTAGGAAGGTTGATCATATGATTCAAAAGGACATCAAAGCAGGATTTCCTGGAGCCGCACTCATCATTATCAAAGACGGAAAAATCGTCCATCAAAAAGCCTATGGCTACAGGCAAAAATACGAAGGAACAACCGAACTCAAATCCTATAAGAAAATGAAAAAGAATACACTGTTCGACTTAGCATCCAACACCAAAATGTATGCGACCAACTATGCCTTGCAAAAGCTTGTCTACGAGAAAAAACTGAATGTGAACGAAAAAATACAAGCCATCCTGCCAGATTTTAAAGATGAACCAGATGCAAAGGTAATCGGCAAAGATCAACTCCGTGTAAAAGATCTACTGACCCATTCAGCCGGACTCCCTTCCAGTGTCTTGTTTTATAGCAAAGAAGCAGCCGGCACCTATTACTCTCAAGATAGAAAAACAACGATGAAATGGCTACCGAAGGTCCCTTTGCAATACAAACCAGGCACCCAGCACATTTATAGTGACATTGATTACATGCTGTTAGGCATGATCATTGAGAAAAAAACAGGAATGCCTCTTGATCAATATGTAGAGTCGACAATCTACCAACCACTAGGTCTCAAACACACCATGTTCAATCCGCTACAAAAAGGTTTTAAACCGAAGCATTTTGCCGCAACCGAACGTTTAGGTAATTCGCGAGATGGTGTCATTGATTTTGAAAACATTCGCAGATACACCCTACTAGGCGAAGTACACGATGAGAAAGCATATTACTCAATGGCAGGAGTCTCTGGTCATGCTGGACTTTTCTCTAACATATCCGATATGGCCGTGCTACTTCAGCTTATGCTGAACAAAGGAGGCTATGGAAAAACCACCATCTTTGATCAAGCTTCTATTGATCTATTTACAGCCTCATCTGATACAAACCCAACATACGGGCTAGGCTGGCGTAAAAACGGTCATACTGACATGGAATGGATGTTTGGAAAATATGCAAGTAACGAAGCCTATGGCCATACTGGCTGGACCGGAACCATGACATTGATTGATCCAAAACATAATCTAGGTATCGTCTTACTGACAAATAAGAAACATTCGCCTGTCGTTTCACCTGAAACCAACCCAAATCAATTTGAAGGTGACCTTTTCCCAACTGGCACTTATGGAAGCATTATGACAGCCATCTATGAATCTTTTAAGTAAAAGGAGGAATTCGATGTTAAAAGCACTGTTCCCCGCTGCTTTGGTTTTAGCACTGCTCACCTCTTCTATTCCAACGGAGAAGGTAAGCTCTGCCCCTCTTCCAACTGCAAAACAAATGGTACAAAACATGTCTTTGGATGAAAAGATAGGCCAAATGCTCATGCCAGACTTTCGTAATTGGCAAACAAAAGATGAATCCGCACCTACAGGCTTCACTAAGATGAATAAAGAAGTATCACACCTTGTAGAAAAATATCATCTAGGCGGTGTCATTTTATTTGCTGAGAATGTTGTTGATACGAAACAAACCGTCAAACTAACCCATGAATTTCAAAAAGCATCACCAAAGATTCCATTACTCATTTCAATTGATCAAGAAGGTGGAATCGTCACAAGATTACAAAAGGGAACACATTTCCCAGGAAATATGTCGATTGGTGCCTCTAGAAGCAAGAAAAATGCATACGACACAGGGAAAATCATCGGTAAAGAATTAAACGCACTAGGGATCAATACAAACTTCTCTCCTGTGCTAGATGTGAATAATAACCCAAACAACCCTGTCATTGGTGTCCGTTCCTTTAGCTCTGATCCTACTCTTGTCACAAGGCTTGGTCTTCAAACCATGAAGGGACTTCAAAAGGAGAAGACGATTTCGACACTCAAGCATTTCCCGGGACATGGTGATACAGCAGTCGATAGTCACTACGGCTTGCCGCTCGTGGAACATGATCTAGATCGTCTAAAAAAAGTGGAGCTGTATCCGTTTCATCAAGCGATCAACGCTGGTGCGGATATGGTCATGACCGCTCATGTTCAATTTCCTGCTATTGATGATACAACGTATAAAAGCAAAAAAGATGGCGAGGACATTATGGTTCCAGCAACCTTATCGAAAAAAGTCATCACAAATTTATTAAAAGAAGAGATGGGCTTTCAAGGAGTTGTCGTAACAGACGCCCTAAACATGAAAGCGATTGCAGATAACTTCGGACAGGAGGAAGCTGTAGTGATGGCCATTAAGGCTGGCGTCGACATCGCCCTCATGCCAGCACCAGTCACCTCTCTTAAAACAGAGAAAAATCTTGAGAATGTGTTCAATGCGGTAAAACAGGCAATTGTAAAAAAAGAAATCCCGATGTCTCAAATCAACGAATCTGTTGAAAAAATTCTTCAATTGAAGATCAAACGTGACATCATCTCTTCAAAAAAACCTATGACCCTTGAGAAAAAAATCAAAAAAGCCACTCAAGTCGTTGGGAAAAAATCGCACCGGAAAGCAGAACAAAAAATGGCACGTGAAGGGATCACCCTGCTTAAAAACAACAATAAGACCCTACCCTTCAAACCTAAAAAGAATGACAAGATCTTGGTCATGGCACCTTACGAAGATCAGACAAAAGCCATGTCTGTCACAATTGACTCTCTGATTAAACAAAAAAAGATCAAGCCTGTACGTATCCAATCATATGCTTTTGCGGATAAGTTCTTCAACAAAGAAACAGCCAAACTCATACAAGACGCTGACTATGTGATTACAGGGTCTTACGTTGTACAAAATGACCCAGCTGTGAATGATGGTGTGATTGATGACAACGTACAGGACCCGAAAAAATGGGCGACTGCTTTCCCACGTGCTGTCATGAAAGAAGCTGCAGCACAAAACAAAAAAATGGTCGTCATGAGCCTAAGAAATCCTTACGATGCAGCAAATTTTGAGGAGGCAGATGCCTTACTAGCTGTTTACGGTTTTAAAGGCTACTCAAACGGACAATTCAACCAGCCAAATATACCTGCTGGATTAGAAGTCATATTTGGCACTGCATCACCTAAAGGCAAACTGCCTGTAGATATCCCATCTGTCACTCATCAAAATCAAATCCTGTATCCATTCGGCTATGGACTTAACTTGAAAGGGAAACAGTTCAAATAGGAGGGATTCTCTTGAAAAAAACAGCAAGCTTGATACTCGCAAGCATTCTCATGATGAGCACATTGACCGCCGCCTCCCCCGCAAACCAAGAACGAACAGATACAAAAGGAAAAAAAGCGACAGTCAAAACAGGGATCGAAACACTACTCTCAGGCAGCCTTTCATGGTTAAAAGGGAAAAGGGTCGGCCTCATTACGAATCCAACTGGTATTGATGCAAATATGAAAAGCAGTGTCGATCTTCTATTTGAGCATCCAAATATCAAACTTACTGCTCTTTATGGGCCTGAACATGGTGTGCGCGGCGATGCACAAGCAGGAGAAGGGGTCGAATCCTATACCGATGAAAAAACAGGTCTTCCTGTTTACTCTCTCTATGGAAAAACAAGAAAACCAACGCCTGACATGCTCAAAAATGTAGACGTCTTGCTGTTTGATATCCAAGATGTCGGCGCTCGTTATTACACCTATATTTACACGATGGCCTATGCAATGGAGGCAGCTAAAGAAAACAACATTCCATTTGTTGTCCTAGACCGTCCAAATCCTATCGGCGGACTAAAAGTAGAAGGTCCTGTCTTAGAACCTGAACACGCTTCATTTGTGGGACTCTATCCAATACCATTAAGACATGGGATGACAACTGGTGAACTAGCAAAATTCTTTAACAAAGAGTTTCATATCAATGCTGATGTCACAGTCATCAAAATGAAACATTGGAAGCGTTCCATGACGTTTGATGACACGAAGCTGCCGTTCGTCCTTCCTTCGCCTAACATGCCGACAGTGGATAGTACCTTTGTATATCCCGCCACAGGATTAATTGAAGGGACAAATGTCTCTGAAGGCAGAGGAACAACAAAACCGTTCGAGCTCATTGGCGCTCCATATATCAATAGCAATGAACTAGCAGATCATTTAAATCAATTAAAACTAAAGGGTGTGAAATTTAGACCCGTATCATTCACCCCCACTTTTTCTAAACATGCAGGGAAACTATCACACGGTGTGCAGCTATACGTCACAGACCGCTCTTCATTCGAAGCGGTAAAAACAGGTTTATCCATCATCAAAGCCATACATGATTTATATCCAAAAGACTTTGAATTCCTTCAAACAGGAAGCTTTGATAAACTCATCGGGAATGGTTGGATCAAAGAAGAAATCAATCAAGGTACTTCCGTCAAACACATCATGAAGCGCTATCATCACGACCTCAAATCGTTCGAAAAGAAACGGAAGAAATATCTAATCTATTAATTCGCAAAAAGACCTCCATCTCATAGAATGGAGGTCTTTTCATGTTAAAGATTTAGTCACAGCTGGTGCTTTCAGCTCAAAACGATTGAGTAAGTAACCAAACAAGGCAGCAAGTACTTGCTGAAACAGCATACCAATCACAACAGGGACAGCAACAGCAGGCGGGAAAAAGCTAATAGCAAGTACAGCTCCGGCACTAATATTTCTCATGCCGCCCGTATACACAATGGCGACAATCTCCCCTTGAGTACATTTCATCACCTTTCCAATCCACCACGCAAATGCATACCCACTCATCGCAATGAAAAACACAGTCGCTGCTTTGCTAAAAAATGCAGCATCCAATTCACGCAAATAGGGTGCGACAACAGAACTGTTAATCGATACGACAACAAACAAGCCTAATTTTGAAAAAGGAGCCAAGGTCTGGCTCATTGCTCTTGTCACCGATGGCTTTGCATACTGACGAACGAGCATCCCTAAAATAGAGGGCAGCACCACCATACCGAAAAGCCCTTTCATGATTGCCACCATGTCCATATGGACCTGTGTACCGACGAAGAGTGACAAACTTACTGGCACAATCAATGGCGAAAGCAATGTATCTATTAAAATGATAGATAACGTTAATCCAACATTTCCTTTATACATTGCCGCCCATATTAAACTAGACACACCTGTCGGAATCACCATCGCAAGCGTCAAACCGGTAATCGTCATAGAATCACCCGCAAATATCAAATGCCCCGCTGACCAAGCATACAGAGGCATCAACACATGCAAAATCATAAACGATAAAATCAAAGGCAATGGATGCATCACCGTATGTTTTAAAGCTGAAAAAGTAGACGACAAGCTCCCTGAAAATGTCATAATGGCAAATACCCAAGGTACCATAAACGTAAAATCCTTTAAATAAGCCGCCAATAAAACACCAAGTAATACACTAATAGGCGTAATAAATGGCATCATACGGCCGAGCACTTGGTTCAAACGCACAAGCATGCCGGCCACCTCCATCCTTCACTTTCTTACCTTTTCTATTGTAACAAACAGAAAGAACTTATGAAGAACCATTCACCTGTTTCACAAGATTTCGACTTTGTGTATCCATTCCAACTATGTCTACTTGTACGCCAGCTGCATGATACTTTTCCTTTACACGTTCTATCACTGGACATCGAACCGAATAAAGACAAACAAAAAAAGCCCCTACATAAAGGGGCTTTTGGTTTATTAACGTAATAATTGAAGTACGTTTTGTGGCTGTTGATTCGCTTGTGCAAGCATTGCTTGAGACGCTTGAGAAAGAATGTTGTTCTTCGTGAACTCACTCATTTCTTTCGCCATGTCAACGTCACGAATACGAGACTCAGCAGCAGTTAAGTTTTCAGCAGATGCACCCAAGTTGTTAATAGTGTGCTCTAGACGGTTTTGCACTGCACCAAGTTTTCCACGTTGAGCAGATACTTGGTTAATAGCTGCATCAATAATACTTAGTTGAGTATCAAAACCAACATCAGTAGCATCTGCTGCATTATCAGCAAATTTTCTAACATCGATGTCTTTCAAAGATTGATTTGCAACAATTCCATCAGCGTCTTTCACTCCTAATGCATCTGTGCTCATTTTTTCAATATTAACTGAAATTTGTTGAGTTGCATTAGCACCGATTTGGAATACCAAATCTTCACCAGTTGCCGGGACTGCAGGTGTACCTGTATCAGGATCATCTGGATCTGTCGGTGGAATTGCTGGAGTTCCCGGAGTTCCTGCTTTAAATGTACCATCTAATAATTTCTTACCGTTAAACTCTGTACGGTTTGAGATACCGTCTACTTCTTCTTGTAGAGCTTTAATCTCATCTTGAATAGATTGAAGGTCAGACTCTTTATCCTGTGTACCAGTATTTCCTGCTTGAACGACTAGTTCACGAACACGTTGAAGGATTGAGTGAGTTTCAGTCAATGCACCTTCAGCTGTTTGGATAAGAGAGATACCGTCCTGTGCGTTTTTAGATGCCATTTCTAATCCGCGGATTTGTCCACGCATTTTTTCAGAGATTGCAAGACCTGCTGCGTCATCTCCTGCACGGTTGATCTTAAGACCAGAAGAAAGCTTCTCCATGTTCTTTTGGCTCGCACCGTTGTTTGCAGACAAACGGTTTAAAGTGTTAAGTGCTGCGATATTGTGGTTAATTCTCATTTCCTATTACCTCCATGTAATTTTTTTCGAGAGCTTATCTGTAAGTCCATTTGGATGAAAAGCTCTTCCTTAGAATTTCCGATTTCTAAGGCATGTGTATAGTAGTAATGCAGAGCACCTTTTGGCTCTCTAACTTCACTACCATATGTAACACCAGTTATGGCAATAATCATGAAATCTCCTTCTATTAATGCTCACCATAACAAAGAGTATTGTGTTACCTACTATAGACAGGCTTACCACATATTTTAGTTTGTGGAATTTGTTGATTTCACAAATTAGACACATTTAACAAGCATATAAGGAAGATAAAATTCAATACACTGCGTTTGATGGAGTAAAGTAAAAATGACATATTACGAAAACAGGATGAGAAACATGATTAGTGTAAAACCGTGTGGAAACAACACTTTTCGTATACCCTAGAATCACTCGATAAAGTAACAGAGAAAAGAAGAATAATGAAAGTTGCGACTGCAAAAGAATTGCAGCTTCACAGATTTTCACACGTTGAAAAATAAACATCAAAAAGCCCCTGTTCTCTATGGTCAGGGGCTTTCTTTCAATTTTTCAATGCTTTTCTTTTGTCTTCGTTCCATTCAATCTCTTATGTGGCACAACGTTGGCCACTGGAATTCCTTGCTAATTGATCAGCTGACGAATTAGCATTGTACGTTCTCAACTGCCTTTTCAAATTTAAATACATGGTGGATTGATTCGAAAAAAGGCACGATATTAAGAAAATTCATTTGCATGATATGCGTCTTACTCATACTACTATGCTAATAAATCAAATCGGCATATACCTGGCTATCTCTCAGCGTTCAGGTCATGCAGATGTTAAAACAACTCTTAATCCGTTTAAACATACGATCAGAGAAGCAAATACTTTAGTGGTCTCAAAGCAAATAAAAAAAGGCATAAAAAAAAGCCTTCTCATCATCGAGAAACCCTGTCAGATCAACATTTAGAGGAAAGCTTCCAAGCGGGCTCGAACCGCTGACCTCTTCCTTACCATGGAAGTGCTCTACCTACTGAGCTATGGAAGCATGGCTCCGCAGGTAGGACTCGAACCTACGACCGATCGGTTAACAGCCGATAGCTCTACCACTGAGCTACTGCGGAATGATAAAGTAACTTCTTCCATTGGAAGGATATAAACAAAAAGCTTGGCGGCGTCCTACTCTCACAGGGGGAGACCCCCAACTACCATCGGCGCTGAAGAGCTTAACTTCCGTGTTCGGTATGGGAACGGGTGTGACCTCTTCGCTATCGCCACCAAACCTGATGGAGAGAATGTTCTCTCAAAACTAGATAACAATGTTCAAACTTCACAATAGAATATAGGTTAAGTCCTCGATCTATTAGTATCTGTCAGCTCCACGTGTCACCACGCTTCCACCTCAGACCTATCAACCTGATCATCTTTCAGGGATCTTACTTCCTTGCGGAATGGGAAATCTCATCTTGAGGGGGGCTTCATGCTTAGATGCTTTCAGCACTTATCCCGTCCGCACATAGCTACCCAGCGATGCCCTTGGCAGAACAACTGGTACACCAGCGGTGCGTCCATCCCGGTCCTCTCGTACTAAGGACAGCTCCTCTCAAATTTCCTGCGCCCGCGACGGATAGGGACCGAACTGTCTCACGACGTTCTGAACCCAGCTCGCGTACCGCTTTAATGGGCGAACAGCCCAACCCTTGGGACCGACTACAGCCCCAGGATGCGATGAGCCGACATCGAGGTGCCAAACCTCCCCGTCGATGTGGACTCTTGGGGGAGATAAGCCTGTTATCCCCGGGGTAGCTTTTATCCGTTGAGCGATGGCCCTTCCATGCGGAACCACCGGATCACTAAGCCCGACTTTCGTCCCTGCTCGACTTGTAGGTCTCGCAGTCAAGCTCCCTTGTGCCTTTACACTCTGCGAATGATTTCCAACCATTCTGAGGGAACCTTTGGGCGCCTCCGTTACATTTTAGGAGGCGACCGCCCCAGTCAAACTGCCCACCTGACACTGTCTCCCTGCCCGATAAGGGCAGCGGGTTAGAAGGTCAATACAGCCAGGGTAGTATCCCACCGATGCCTCCACCGAAGCTAGCGCTCCGGTTTCCAAGGCTCCTACCTATCCTGTACAAGCTGTACCAACATTCAATATCAGGCTGCAGTAAAGCTCCACGGGGTCTTTCCGTCCTGTCGCGGGTAACCTGCATCTTCACAGGTACTATAATTTCACCGAGTCTCTCGTTGAGACAGTGCCCAGATCGTTGCGCCTTTCGTGCGGGTCGGAACTTACCCGACAAGGAATTTCGCTACCTTAGGACCGTTATAGTTACGGCCGCCGTTTACTGGGGCTTCAATTCGCACCTTCGCTTACGCTAAGCGCTCCTCTTAACCTTCCAGCACCGGGCAGGCGTCAGCCCCTATACTTCGCCTTACGGCTTCGCAGAGACCTGTGTTTTTGCTAAACAGTCGCCTGGGCCTATTCACTGCGGCTTCTCGGGGCTTTAACACCCTAAGAAGCACCCCTTCTCCCGAAGTTACGGGGTCATTTTGCCGAGTTCCTTAACGAGAGTTCTCTCGATCACCTTAGGATTCTCTCCTCGCCTACCTGTGTCGGTTTGCGGTACGGGCACCTCTCACCTCGCTAGAGGCTTTTCTTGGCAGTGTGGAATCAGGAACTTCGCTACTAAATTTCGCTCGCCATCACAGCTCAGCCTTCACGGGAAACGGATTTGCCTATTTCCCAGCCTAACTGCTTGGACGCGGATATCCAATACCGCGCTTACCCTATCCTCCTGCGTCCCCCCATTGCTCAAATGGTGAGGAGGTGGTACAGGAATATCAACCTGTTGTCCATCGCCTACGCCTTTCGGCCTCGGCTTAGGTCCCGACTAACCCTGAGCGGACGAGCCTTCCTCAGGAAACCTTAGGCATTCGGTGGACGGGATTCTCACCCGTCTTTCGCTACTCATACCGGCATTCTCACTTCTAAGCGCTCCACCAGTCCTTCCGGTCTGACTTCACAGCACTTAGAACGCTCTCCTACCACTGTTCGTTAGAACAGTCCGCAGCTTCGGTGATACGTTTAGCCCCGGTACATTTTCGGCGCAGAGTCACTCGACCAGTGAGCTATTACGCACTCTTTAAATGGTGGCTGCTTCTAAGCCAACATCCTGGTTGTCTAAGCAACTCCACATCCTTTTCCACTTAACGTATACTTTGGGACCTTAGCTGGCGGTCTGGGCTGTTTCCCTTTCGACTACGGATCTTATCACTCGCAGTCTGACTCCCAAGGATAAGTCATCGGCATTCGGAGTTTGACTGAATTCGGTAACCCGGTAGGGGCCCCTAGTCCAATCAGTGCTCTACCTCCGAGACTCTTACCTTGAGGCTAGCCCTAAAGCTATTTCGGAGAGAACCAGCTATCTCCAGGTTCGATTGGCATTTCACCCCTACCCACACCTCATCCCCGCACTTTTCAACGTGCGTGGGTTCGGGCCTCCATTCAGTGTTACCTGAACTTCACCCTGGACATGGGTAGATCACCTGGTTTCGGGTCTACGACCACGTACTCATGCGCCCTATTCAGACTCGCTTTCGCTGCGGCTCCGCATCTTCTGCTTAACCTTGCACGGGATCGTAACTCGCCGGTTCATTCTACAAAAGGCACGCCATCACCCTTTAACGGGCTCTGACTACTTGTAGGCACACGGTTTCAGGATCTATTTCACTCCCCTTCCGGGGTGCTTTTCACCTTTCCCTCACGGTACTGGTTCACTATCGGTCACTAGGGAGTATTTAGCCTTGGGAGATGGTCCTCCCGGATTCCGACGGAATTTCACGTGTTCCGCCGTACTCAGGATCCACTCTGGAGAGAACAACATTTCAGTTACAGGGCTGTTACCTTCTTTGGCGGGCCTTTCCAGACCTCTTCGCTTATATCGTTCCTTTGTAACTCCGTATAGAGTGTCCTACAACCCCAAGAGGCAAGCCTCTTGGTTTGGGCTGTTCCCGTTTCGCTCGCCGCTACTCAGGGAATCGCATTTGCTTTCTCTTCCTCCGGGTACTTAGATGTTTCAGTTCCCCGGGTATGCCTTCTCATACTCTATGTATTCAAGTATGGATACTACTCCATTACGAGCAGTGGGTTTCCCCATTCGGAAATCTCCGGATCAAAGCTTGCTTACAGCTCCCCGAAGCATATCGGTGTTCGTCCCGTCCTTCATCGGCTCCTAGTGCCAAGGCATCCACCGTGCGCCCTTTCTAACTTAACCATTTCTTACTTTAGAAAGAATCACTATGTGTGATGAACTTTGCATTGCATTCAATGTGAATGTATTACTTATTGTTATCTAGTTTTCAAAGAACAATCCTGTCTCGCTAGAGACATGTTTTGAAGGAATGATCCTTCAAAACTAAACAAGACCAAAACGCACGCTGCTCCATATATCCTTAGAAAGGAGGTGATCCAGCCGCACCTTCCGATACGGCTACCTTGTTACGACTTCACCCCAATCATCTGTCCCACCTTCGGCGGCTGGCTCCATAAAGGTTACCTCACCGACTTCGGGTGTTACAAACTCTCGTGGTGTGACGGGCGGTGTGTACAAGGCCCGGGAACGTATTCACCGCGGCATGCTGATCCGCGATTACTAGCGATTCCAGCTTCACGCAGTCGAGTTGCAGACTGCGATCCGAACTGAGAACAGATTTATGGGATTGGCTAAACCTTGCGGTCTCGCAGCCCTTTGTTCTGTCCATTGTAGCACGTGTGTAGCCCAGGTCATAAGGGGCATGATGATTTGACGTCATCCCCACCTTCCTCCGGTTTGTCACCGGCAGTCACCTTAGAGTGCCCAACTAAATGCTGGCAACTAAGATCAAGGGTTGCGCTCGTTGCGGGACTTAACCCAACATCTCACGACACGAGCTGACGACAACCATGCACCACCTGTCACTCTGTCCCCGAAGGGAAAGCCCTATCTCTAGGGTTGTCAGAGGATGTCAAGACCTGGTAAGGTTCTTCGCGTTGCTTCGAATTAAACCACATGCTCCACCGCTTGTGCGGGCCCCCGTCAATTCCTTTGAGTTTCAGTCTTGCGACCGTACTCCCCAGGCGGAGTGCTTAATGCGTTAGCTGCAGCACTAAGGGGCGGAAACCCCCTAACACTTAGCACTCATCGTTTACGGCGTGGACTACCAGGGTATCTAATCCTGTTCGCTCCCCACGCTTTCGCTCCTCAGCGTCAGTTACAGACCAGAGAGTCGCCTTCGCCACTGGTGTTCCTCCACATCTCTACGCATTTCACCGCTACACGTGGAATTCCACTCTCCTCTTCTGCACTCAAGTTTCCCAGTTTCCAATGACCCTCCCCGGTTGAGCCGGGGGCTTTCACATCAGACTTAAGAAACCGCCTGCGAGCCCTTTACGCCCAATAATTCCGGACAACGCTTGCCACCTACGTATTACCGCGGCTGCTGGCACGTAGTTAGCCGTGGCTTTCTGGTTAGGTACCGTCAAGGTGCGAGCAGTTACTCTCGCACTTGTTCTTCCCTAACAACAGAGCTTTACGATCCGAAAACCTTCATCACTCACGCGGCGTTGCTCCGTCAGACTTTCGTCCATTGCGGAAGATTCCCTACTGCTGCCTCCCGTAGGAGTCTGGGCCGTGTCTCAGTCCCAGTGTGGCCGATCACCCTCTCAGGTCGGCTACGCATCGTCGCCTTGGTGAGCCATTACCCCACCAACTAGCTAATGCGCCGCGGGTCCATCTGTAAGTGACAGCCGAAACCGTCTTTCATCCTTGAACCATGCGGTTCAAGGAACTATCCGGTATTAGCTCCGGTTTCCCGGAGTTATCCCAGTCTTACAGGCAGGTTACCCACGTGTTACTCACCCGTCCGCCGCTAACATCCGGGAGCAAGCTCCCTTCTGTTCGCTCGACTTGCATGTATTAGGCACGCCGCCAGCGTTCGTCCTGAGCCAGGATCAAACTCTCCGAAAAAGTACAAAACCGAAGTTTTGTTTTTCGTCAGCGTTTGACTGACTACCTATGAAACATCATAGGATTTTTTTATAAAAACTCGAATTAACAGGTACGTTTTGTCTTGTTTAGTTTTCAAAGATCATCTTCGCCGTTCTTAGCGGCTTTAATAATATAACATTTCGCTTCATCTTATGTCAACAACTTTTTTCAAGTTTATTTCCCGAAGCGTTTTTGTGTTTGTCACTGTGTGTCAGCGACGATTAATAATATATCACGAAAACATTCTATTGGTCAACGCCTTTTCAAAACTTTTTTTGAAATAGTTTTATTGTGCATCTCAAACCCTTGTCCTGCATACAATCAATTAACAATCTCGGACAAGGCAGGAGTGTTTGAATTGAGTCGATTATATGTGTTGCCTATTAAACGGCTGAAGCAAGTTGTCGTTATTCTTGTAGCAGCCCTAGCAGCTGCAACCTTTTTTTATGTACAAAAGGCGCCGCCGCTGTCGGTATTTAAAACAGAACACGGACCCCGAGCCATTTATAAAGGCGAGACTTCCTCAAAACATGTCTCCCTCACTTTTAATATCGGCTGGGGAGATGAGAAGGCTGTGCCTATTTTAAATGTCCTTCGAGAGTACGATATAAAGAACGCTACTTTTTTTCTGTCTGCTTCTTGGGCTGAGCGTCATCCGGATATCGTCAAACAAATTAGAGAGGACGGCCACCAAATTGGCAGCCTTGGCTATGCTTATAAAAATTATAGCCAGCTTGAAGATAGTGAAATCAAGCAAGATCTTGTCCGGGCACAAAATTCATTTCAAAAGCTTGGGCTAGATGACATTCAACTATTAAGACCACCAACTGGGCAATTTAACGAAAAAGCATTGAAAATTGCCACACAATACGGATATACCGTTGTCCATTACAGCGTCAATTCACAGGATTGGCTGAATCCAGGCGTCGATCAGATTGTTCAAAATGTAAATGATCGAATGAAAAGCGGAGACATTGTTCTCCTACATGCCTCAGATTCAGCAACCCAAACCGCTCAAGCCTTACCAGCTATTTTGAAACAAATCAAAGAGAAGAATTTAAAAAATGTAACGGTTGGCGAATTGATCTCCAATACCAAAACAAGGTCATCGGAAGTTAAGTAGCTTTCGCCTTTGAAAACCGAGGCATAGCTAATAACTGAAACGCATTACAGCCTAATAACGGGAATAGCATTAAATACAGCCAGTCCTCTTCATTGACTCTGAGCGCTGGGAACCATTCTAGCGACGTGATGACAACCATGAGAAACATTGCGGAAACAAATGTTTTCTTAGAGGACTGCTGCTGTTTAAAGTAAGCCACGATCAATGCGAACACTCCGATAAAGACAGGCAGCCATACATACGGAAGAAATGATTCATTCTCCCCGAAAAACAAAAATCGCAAGTAAGCTAAATCAAACAGCACAAAGATCACCAGAAACAGTTGAATGGTATTCCATAAAGAATGTGACCGGAATATCTCTAGGGCAAATCGGTGCACCGTCAAAAAGACAACAAACCCCATCTGGCTAATGACACTAAAAATCATCCCCACACCAATGAACCAAAACAACACAGATGCGATTTCTAGTATTTCAAACGATATAAAAAGCTTCTGATATTTTCCCCACTCCAGCGCAAAGCCTACCACGCTTGTAATGACCGCTCCAACAGCTAGCACAGAGAAGAAAAAACGAACTAAATCCCGACTTTTCATTGAATTGATCCAACCCCTATTTTTGTTATGTATAAATTTACGTGAAACATTCATATTAAAAGTAAGACATGTAACGAAAGGAGCCACAGTATGTCAAAAGGCATCTTGCGTATAATGAGCTGTTTTCTCCTTTTATCTCTAACAGCTTGTGCTCCCAAAACCCAATCCTCATCTAATATGGACTATGACGAAACAAAGAAAATGGTCGTCGATATATTGAAGACAGATGACGGTAAAAAGGCCATTCAACAGTTATTAAATGACGAGGCAATGAATGAAGCTTTGGTAATGGATGAACAAACTGTGAAAAAAACGATAGAGAAAACACTGACTTCTGATAAAGGCAAAGAGTTCTGGAAGAAGGTCTTTGAGGATTCTAAATTTGCCGAGACTTTCGCAAAATCCATGCAGCAACAGCATGAAAAGATGTTAAAACAGTTAATGAAGGACCCTGACTATCAGCAATTGATGATGGATATTCTCAAGGATCCTGAAATGGAAAAGAAATACGGTGAACTGATAAAAAGTAAAGAGTTCAGAAAGCATTTAGAAAAAGTGATTACGGAAACATTAAGCAGTCCTCTTTATAAGAAGAAATTCGAAGATGAGCTTAAAAAAGCAGCATCTGAAAGCAATGATTCCGGATCAAAAGGCAGCGAAGAAAGCGGCAGTTAAACATTGCCCGAGTGGACATACATCCGCTCGGGCTTTCATTATGCTTTTACTGCTAATTGTTCAATAACTTTATTCGCAATGTGTTGATACACTTCTCCCGTCGGATGACTCGCATCATAGACAGATGGAGCAAAATCATCTTCATTCCAGTCAGGCTGCCTTAAAGGAATTTGACCAAGGACCGATACTCGCAGTTCTTCCGCTAGCTTGTCCCCGCCCCCTTTTCCAAAGACATATTCTTTTTCACCTGTTTTTTTGCTTTCATAATAGCTCATATTCTCAACGACCCCTAGCACTTCGTGATCTGTTTGAAGTGCCATTGCGCCTGCTCTAGCAGCAACGAAGGCAGCTGTAGGATGCGGTGTTGTGACAATGATTTCTTTACAGCTTGGAAGCATTGTATGAATATCAAGCGCCACATCTCCCGTTCCAGGCGGAAGGTCTAATAGTAAGTAATCTAATTCTCCCCACTCTACTTCGTGGAAGAAGTTATTTAGCATTTTACCAAGCATCGGTCCTCTCCAAATGACCGGTGCATTTTCTTCAACAAAAAAGCCCATTGAAATCACTTTGACACCAAAGCGTTCCACAGGAATAATTTTTTCCCCTTTAACCGTTGGTCTGACGGTGATTCCCATCATATCCGGTACACTAAAGCCATAAATATCTGCATCAATCAGTCCGACTTTTTTTCCTAGACGAGCCAGTGCTACAGCAAGGTTCACAGACACGGTGGATTTCCCAACGCCTCCCTTTCCACTCGCAATCGCAAGGAATTCAGGCGGATTTTTAGAATTGAGTAGGTTTTCTTCCTCATCTTGTGACGGCATAAACCTTTCAAGAGTTTCCTGAGGCAGTTCTTCAAAACGAAGTCCTACTGTGTTAGCACCCTCTGCTTTCAAGGCTTGTACGATGTCTTGCTGCAGCTTCATCTGCTCAGCAGTGCCCGTTTTGGCAATAGCCACCTTTAAGCTCACATGTTCTTTTTCAGGCTTTAGGCTGATTTCCTTGATGGCATCCAGCTCACCAAGCGGTATATGAAGGAAAGGTTCGTCCATCTTCCCAACTAGTTTTCTCACATCATCTTGTCCGATCATAGCAGAACCTCACCCTTTATTGAATTCGTTTACAATCCAAGTATATCATACATATCCTTACAATGTCTGTCCTGTTTGCCTGCGTTCAAAAGGAAAAAGCCCCTTATTCAGGTGGCTCTTTTTGCTCTGTCAAATATCTTAAAATGCCTTTATAAATGGAGGCAGCAATTTGATCTTGATATTTAGGTGTTGCTAGCTGACTGGCCTCTCTCGGATTGGAGAGAAATCCAATCTCCACTAGAGCTCCTGGCTTCGTCACATTTTGCATTAAATAAATGCCATTGATCCGCTTCGCCTTTCGATCTGTGTTTTCAAGATTATTGCGCAATTCATCTTGAATGAACTTCGCTGCCTTTTCATTCTCTTCATATTTCCCGTAAAAAAACGTCTGTGCGCCGCTCCATTTGTTCGATGGGATCGCATTTAAATGAATACTTAGATAGAAATCCGCTTCAGACTCATTGATAGCTTTTACACGGTTTCTTAAATCCTCCGCTTTCTTCCGCGCATATCCCTTTGTGTTCTTTGATGATAAATCAGAATCATCCTCGCGGGTCATAAGAACAAGTGCTCCCTGCTCCTGTAAATAGTCACGTATCTTCATGGATACATCCAGCGCAATCTCTTTTTCAAGCAACTCTCCTCCTACAGCCCCGCCATCTGGACCGCCATGACCCGGATCTAAATAGATGATCTTGCCGCTCAAAGGCAAATTCCACGATTTCCACGAATCATCATTTAGAAATTGAAACCTGAATAAGAATAAGAGGACAATAAACCCGATTAAAAACCCTGTCCATTTCAGCTTTCTTTTCATCCCTGTCCCTCCCATACACCATTATTTTATAGATATGGGACAAGGGCTGGAAATATGCTTAGTGCAGCCGAAGCTTATGCCTTTTTTCTGATTCTCGAAAGCCTTCCTGCCACCACATGCTTAAAAAATCCTTCGCAAATGGATACAGGCACGACATCTTCCGCTCCATTCGGAACATATTCCCCCACGACTGCAAACACCCTGCTAGCTCCTCAACTAGTTCATCTTCTTCATAAACTGACCGCTTCTTTATATCATCGAATGATTCACCATACTTACTCGACTCACCGTATCTCCCACCTGCTAAAAAAGCCTCAATGGCGAAATCAATACAGCCATCACTCATAATCCCAGCTGGATCATCTGCAAAAGGGAACAGCTTCTTCGTGAATTTCTCGGAAGCATCCGTCACCTGTTGAAGAGACAATGTACGCAACAGCTTCTTTTCAAGCGTGACATCTCGTTTTGTTTTCAATTGATAAAATGAAAGAACCTCTGCCATGGACTGAACTCCTTTTTTCTTTGTATTGTTCGTTGGTTTGAACAAAACATGCAGTTCAGTAAATGGAAATCAATGAGCTAACGGATTGGAAAATTGTGATAAAATGAACATTTATATATAGAAAGAATAGAAAAGGGGCAAAATTCATGAAGAAGTGGATATATATCCTATTGCTACTAACAGTCGTCTTATCTGGATGCGGCAGTCAAGCGACAGAGCAGAAGAGCGACATAAAAGGAATAGAAGACATATCATTAAAACAGCTCTCCAAACACAAAAATTCTTATATTGGAGACAACGGAGCAATTGGCGCTATTTTATCAGATCTTCCAGGTAACGTGATTCGTGAGTATGAAATCGTAGATGAAAAAGAGCTAAAAGTGACGTATGGCTTGAAAAAAGATGCCAATGATATAGAAGAACAATTTGATACATTTTGGTTTGACAAGAAGGATAACATTGAAAAAAACTACTTATATAATGCATTGGCACTTTTTATTCTTATCAATAATGCTGAACAAGTGACACTCAAGATAAACTCTAACGACAAACAATCCGTCACATTTAAAAGACAAGAGCTAGAAAAAAAGCTCCCTCACTCCTTTAAAGAGTACCAAGACAATGTAGAGCTTTGGCAGAAGGAACTGGTTGATGGAGTTGTGAAGTCAAAAGAGAAACGGCAAGATGTATATAGAGTGTTTCCCATGCAGAAATAATAAAACAGAGGGGTGTCTCCCTCTGTTTTTTTGATGATTATTTAGTAAAAGCTTGAATTAATTGTTGTCGAAAGTTTTGATCCACTGCTACAGTAAGCATAAATTCATTGAATACTTCTCCTACCCAGTGAGAATGATTCGCTTTCGGATCATTGATAAAAAAAGAAATGGATATAGATGATGTATCTGTTTTTCGATATAAAGCACCTGTGAAAACAAACAATGTTGCTCCGCCTTTATACCAAAAATATTGATCTGTTTCCTTTTTCAATGTTTCTCCCAGTATGATTTGGCTAAAAAGACTCTTTTCTTCTGTTGTTAACAGCTCGTCATGAAGACGTTTCATAAAATGTGTATATTCATTGGTTGTAGACTTTGTCATTTTTTGCGTCAGTAATGATTGTATACGCCAGCTTAATAAGTTCTTTTTTTTCATTTTTTCTTCTAACGCCTTTTTATGCTCTGGGTCATTTTTCATGATATTAAAAATCTCATTCATTAGAGATTTGTATTGTTCTTCGGATACACCGCTCATTTTCTTGTATGCATCCTGCCGACGATCAGATACATAAGCGGACCACAAAAGCATTGGAGTCAGCGGTATGAGTTCATCATGTTCTGTAAGACCTGCTTGTTTCATCTGATCCTTGATCTTTTCTAAGCCCAGCCGGTCAATCAAATAATCTGTACAAGCATTCGAACTGAATTGCATCATCCCTTTGGCAACATCTAATAAAGTCGCATGCTCAGAAAAATCATTGACCTCCAGCCAGTACACGTGCGCACCACCGTCTGTTCTATCAATGTAAAACCGCTCTATATCAGGCAATGCCACTTTCTCCTCTAGCTTGATGCCCCCGCTGGATACAACCTTAACAAAATGAAATAAAACCACTAATTTAACCGTACTTGCAAGTGGTGTTTTTTGATCAGCATTCCATTCTAACACCACATCATCATTTTCAATGATTGTCACTGATACGTCCTTTTTGTTTTTTGTAACAAATGTCAAAAGGTCTTCCTTCGTTTTCTTCATATCTCTTTTATACAGCAAGACTTGAACCACAACGTAAAGTATGACCACACCTATGACTACTAGACCGATTTTGAGTAACATGTTTCTCCTTTCCAAATAACAGAGGATTTATATATTTAATATAACAAATATTTGAAATAAAGACACAAAAAAGAAGGGGTTTGTGAATCCCCTCCGTTTGATGATTTTATTCATGAGGCAGTTGCAGCTTCATCCCATCATGCGTAGCTTCAAAGCCCAACTTTTCGTAAAAACGGCGTGCATCTGGTCTCTGTTTGTCTGTTGTTAGCTGAACCATATGACAGCCACGGTCGCTTGCGTGTTGAATAGCCTTTTTTATCAACATCGTGCCAATTCCTTTTCCTCTATGAGTCGAGGCCGTACGAACTCCTTCTATTGAAGCTCTCCATCCTCCTTGATGTGTAAGAAATGGCGTCATGGTTAATTGGAGAACACCGACAGTTTCTTCCTGATCACACGCAACAATGAGTTCAATATTTGGATCACTATCTATTGAATGAAAGACTTTGATATAGCTTTCTAATAATGGTTGAGTGTAACGCTCTCTTTTTTGACCTAACATGTCATCCGCGAGCATGAAGACGATTTTGTCGAGATCATCCAGCTTGGCTTCTCTGAACGTCAGTTGACTGAATCCCATTGAACACACCTCCTATGAATTATTGACCAAAATACCATTGATGTGCGTTCTTATATAAGATGTGATCAGCAGCTTTTTTATCAAAAAGCTGTTGAATCAACTCAACATCACCGTATTCAAATGGACGCTTTGCTCTTGTGGATGGAAGGTCTGTACCAAACATCAATGCATCAGGATTCGTTTGATAAATGGACGTCAATGCATGTTCAACGTTTAAATCAACGCGTCCAAAACCTGTTGCTTTCACTCGAACCCCTTTATCAACCAGCTTGAGCAAATGCGGCAAGCCTTCTTCCGATAAGCCTAAATGATCAATTGAAATAGCAGGCAGTTTTTCAAGAATTGATGATATTTCAGGGAGGTGCTTAGCATCTATGTAAAGCTCACTATGCCACCCAGCCAGCTCATACACTCTTCTCGCAAAATAATCGAGCATCGAAATATCCTCTGAACCGCCCCGCTTCACATTAAAACGTAAGGCCTTTACCCCATGTTTATCCAAATGAACAATTTCATCGTCAGTTGCTGTAAAAGGTAATTGAGTCACGCCGCAATAAGCGGGACCCAACTCATCTAGCGCTTTCAACAAATAGCCTTGATCAAAGCCTTGAAATGACCCAGAGACGATGGCTCCACCTACAATCCCTAGATCAGCCGTCTCTCTCTTATAATCATTCACATCATAACTAGGCGGTATATACCCTTGGTTTTCTTGAATGGGAAAATTAAAATCAATGATATGAAAATGTGCATCAAAGATCTTCATGCGCGCGCCCCTCTTCTGCTTATTTGATCTGATTATATCAATAGAGAAAGTCGAGGGATATTTGGAATGACGAATTACTTCATATCATGAATACTTATCAAGCTTTCCATTCCTCTCGTAAGATGGCATAGTAAAACTCATCCCACCACTCATTTTCCTGTGGTATACACTTTTTAAAATAACCCTCTCTTCTCATCCCCATTTTCTCCATCACTCTCCACGATGGCACATTTTCAGGCTGACAAGTGGCAATGACCCGATGTAAATTCAGTGTGCGAAAACCATGATGTAGGACAGCATAAGCCGCTTCAGATGCATAACCTTTGTTTTGATATGCAAGATTGAAGACCCAGCCAATTTCATACGTGTGATCACCAAAGTAAGGATGAAATGCGATATGCCCGATGCATGTATGATCTTTTTTTAATAGAACTGCGACATACTTAGCATCTTCATGACGATTATCTTTGACAAAATTCTGCGCATCTTCTTTAGAAAATACATCTTCTGGAATATACTTCATCACGACCGGATCAGATGTATAGGCATAGACATCCTGCCAATCATCCTCAGTAAATGGTCGAATGAGACATCTTTCTGTCGTTAGATTCATAGGAAAACCTCCATCTTTTTTAACAGAAAACTTCTATACTCATATTTTATACGTATTCAAGAGGAAGAGACCAGTCATGATTTATCTACATAAAAAGGCATAAATATAAAAGCACCAGCAAATGCTAATGCTTTTGTTATATGATTTGTCTGTAACAAACCTTTGTATCTTTAAGACCGTATTTCTAAAGCTTTTTCAGAGATGGAGTTATCACCGTTATGCAGGATGCCCCTTATAAAATCAAATGATTTATTCATTTTTATTTCGAGGGGTTGCAACTGGTTTTTCGTAAAGGTATTTAAAAAGGATTTAAAAAATATGATTGCAAGCTATAAAAAAGCCCCCTTAGTTCATTAAAAGAGGTCAATTTATTAATCTAACAGTGAGAATCTCATATTTTCAATTATCTCTTTTAAGGTATAAATCACGTAGTACGTCTTTTTTTGGCGCCAGTCTTTTAGGTTCTTCCATAGTAGCTCCTCCGTTTATTCAATTCGTATCCATTTTATAATATTGTTATCCTGCATAAATACAGTGTGTTTACCAGTATAGAGCCATGTGAAATTTATCTTCTTCCTTGCCAAAAAACATACAATTTGCACCCTTACCTGCATACCCAGGTATTTGTATAGGTATTGGTTCATAAGCGTAAGGGTACATATAGAAAATATCTTTTGTCTTCAGTCCAGTTCTGTTTAAAAAAGGGAAATGCTTCATTTTCTCTTCATCTATATCTGGATACATACCTTTACCTTTTCCTAACTGAACTATTTGACTTAACCTATCGACAGCATTAAACCAACCTATAATAAATGCTCGTTTTCCTTTATAACCTTTGCGTATCTCAGTATATAACCAATCAAAGTCTTTTTTTATTTCCTTCCACGTTATTTTATTTGCTTTCCCCCCACCGCTTTGAAAATTACGGAGAAACTTTACTTCAATTAAGAATTCCTTTGAGTCAACAACAATATCTCTAGTATCAGGTCCTTGCATATTAAATTTTGCCATCTGTCTAAATGGATAACCTAATCGAACAGTTAAATCAGCTTCACTAAATCCAGAGTCTGCAATAATTTTCAATTCACTTTTATCTTTAACTTGATTAAATCTTTCATTAAATTCATCGATAATAAATAAACAATTTGAAATTAAGTATTGATCAATCGTTGCTTGTTTGTTCTCCATTAATAAATCACCTTCTTTTTTAATCCAATTATTTCAAAATATATATATAAACTCAATACCTATATTCTAATGTTAAACGTAATATTATTGTTTTTTAGACTTCTGTAGTAAACCTCGACATTATTTTATTATTAGATTTTAAATATTAATATGAAATTATATTGGTGGGGTGATTAAATGTGGTCAATTATGAGGTTATTAAACAACCTTAAAATGGTCTTACAGTAAATTACCGAGTAGACGAAGAAAAAAATATTTTAAACATGAATATCAGCTTAATAGGCTTAAAAGAAATGTTACTTCTTAAAAAAATCAGTACCTTTGTAGAAATAGCTTTAAAAATAAAAAATGAAACGCTAAAGAGTATTTATTTAAAGAATTCAGAACTTCCACAGATCACACCTTATGCCTTTAACATGACGGTTTGTTGTTTGCATCCAAGGTTTCTATAAAAGATGTACAAGTTCGACTCGGTCATACAGATATCAAAATCACGGTGGATATTTATACTCATGTGGTCGATGAAGTGAAAGAGAAAACGGCCGTTATGATCCAGAAGTACATGAAACTTATGTTAAGGGTATTCAATACTAAATTTGACATAAAAAAACCTCCTTGCTCCATGAGAGCAAAGAGGATTTATGCAAAGTAATATTAACGCTTCGAGAACTGAGGAGCTCTACGTGCGCCTTTAAGACCGTATTTCTTACGCTCTTTCATACGTGGGTCACGAGTAAGAAGTCCAGCACGTTTAAGTGATGTACGGTACTCAGGATCTACTTCTAGAAGAGCACGAGAGATACCGTGACGAATTGCTCCAGCTTGACCAGAGAATCCACCACCGTGAACAGTTACAAGAACATCGTAGCTGTTAGCTGTTTCTGTGATGTTCAAAGGTTGTTTCACGTCTTCGATTAAAGCAGCGAATGGAATGTATTCAGTAATTTCACGATTATTAACGACGATACGGCCTTCACCTGGAACTAAGCGAACGCGCGCTACAGAACTTTTACGACGACCTGTACCGTAATATTGAACCTGTGCCAAATTGTTAACCTCCCTTATAATTAACCGCGAAGTTCGTAAACTTCAGGTTGTTGTGCTTGATGTGGATGCTCAGAACCACGGTACACATTTAATTTTTTGAACATTTGACGGCCTAATGGACCCTTTGGAAGCATACCTTTGATAGCAAGCTCCAACATTTTTTCAGGGTAGTTTGTACGCATCTCAAGAGCAGTTCTTTGTTTCAAACCACCTGGGTGCATTGTATGACGGTAGTAAATTTTGTCCGTCAATTTCTTACCTGTTAGTTCGATTTTCTCAGCATTGATGATGATCACATGATCACCTGTATCAACGTGTGGTGTATAAGTTGGTTTGTGCTTACCGCGCAAAAGTGATGCTACTTCAGTAGAAAGACGACCTAGAGTCTTGCCTGCCGCATCAACAACTAGCCATTTGCGCTCAATTGTGCTTGCGTTCGCCATTGGTGTTGTACGCATGAATTTCCCTCCTAAATAAATCAATAATTTTTCCTTGAATCAAATGCTACGTTCTATTTCAAAACACAAGATAAGTCTTCCGGGGCTTATTTGTGGGGTTGAAATACATACCATATGATATCTTATAACTTTCTGCTTCCTGTGTCAAGAACATGTTACACCTGGTTTAGTTGTCATAGAAAACTTCCCATAAATACAGTCCGTGACTAGGCGCAGTCTTGCCTGCCGCTTCGCGATTTCGGGCGGCAAGCATGGCTTTTATCTCATCAGGGTGGAATTTACCAGATCCGACTTCAAGTAACGTTCCAGCGATAATTCGCACCATATTGTATAAAAAGCCATTTCCTCTCACGCGCATTTCAAGCCCGTCTGAGACGTTTTTCCATTCGAGGGTGTAAATCTCCCTCACCTTGTCCTGAACCTCTGTATTGGCTGCACAAAAGCTTGTGAAATCGTGTGTGCCAATGAGGTGCCCAGCAGCTTCTCTCATTTTGTCTGCATCCAGCCGGTAAGGAAAGTGGCAGGCATACTGTCTCGTGAACACATTTTGGTGCGTTTCCGTTGAGACCTTATAACGGTACTCCTTCGAAACGACACTAAAACGTGCATGAAACGACTCAGCCACTTCCTCAACCTTTAGAACCCTGATGTCATCCGGCAGGAGACTGTTGAGGGCAAAAGGCCATCTTTCCATCGGAATCGAGAGCGGCGTGTCGAAATGGATGACCTGCCCCTTCGCATGGACGCCGCTGTCCGTCCGGCCAGAAGCCACAATCGGAATCAGTTCATCCTGTTTGTGCATTCTTGCAAGAGCAGACTCGATCTCCGTCTGAACTGTCCGCTGCCCAGGCTGCACCTGATAGCCTTTAAAATTTGTTCCATCGTAGGATACGGTACATTTAACCTTCATCTAGGATTCACCTAATTTCTCAGAAGCACAAGGAGTGCTGTTAACAGGATGAATAGGAGCAGTGTGAACGTATCTTTCATGCCCCAGACAAGCTGACGGTATTTCGTCCGTCCTTCTCCTCCGCGATAGCCTCTCGCTTCCATAGCAGTCGCTAGTTCCTCTGCACGCTTAAACGCACTGACGAAAAGCGGGACAAGTAAGGGAACGATGGCTTTCATGCGATCTTTAAGAGGTCCGCTTGTAAAATCAACACCTCTCGCCATTTGTGCCTTCATGATTTTGTCTGTCTCTTCTAGTAAGGTTGGAATAAACCGAAGAGAGATGGACATCATGAGAGCAAGCTCATGAACGGGCAGCTTGATTTTACGGAATGGGTGAAGCAGCTTTTCCATACCGTCTGTCACTTCTATTGGCGTTGTAGTTAACGTCAACAGTGTCGTCATCATGATGAGATAGACAAAACGGAGTGAAATGAAAATCCCCTGCTTTAGACCTTCTTCATAAATATTTAAAAAACCAAAGTGAAATAGCAAGGCGCCATCCTTTGTCATAAAAATATGCAGAATGAAGGTAAACAGGACAATCCATAGGATCGGCTTCATTCCTTTGAGAATAAAGTATAGTGGCACCTGAGAAACCATCACCACAAGAAGGGTAAAGATACCTAAAAGCCCGTAAGTGATGTAATTATTAGCAAAAAAGACAATAAAGACAAAAAAGAAAATTGATAACAGCTTTGTCCTTGGATCAAGACGATGGACAAAGGATGAACCTGGCACATATTTGCCGATAATCATACTATCCATCATGATGTCGTATCCTCCTGATAAAGAGCTGTTAAGGCTTCTGCCATTTCATCCATGGTCAGAAGCGGCCTTGGAAACGTAATGCCCAGTTTTTCTTCTACAGTCTGCTGGAATTTAATCGTTTCTGGGAGGTCGAGACCAAATGAAGACATGTCTGTACGATTGGCAAACAATTCTCTCGGCGTACCTGTCGCCTTTACCGTTCCTTTATGCATCACAATCATTTGATCCGCATAATGAGCGGCGTCCTCCATACTGTGTGTAACCAGAATCGTGGTGAGGTTTGCCTTTTGATGAAGCTCATAGAACATGTCCATGATTTCCTTCCGTCCGCGTGGATCTAACCCTGCAGTCGGCTCATCCAGCACAAGCACTTCTGGCTCCATCGCTAGAACACCTGCAATCGCCACACGTCTCATTTGACCGCCGCTTAGTTCAAAAGGAGATCGAGATAATAAGGATTCAGGAAGACCAACTAGTTTCAGCATTTCTTTCGCCTTCGCTTCTGCCTTCTCTTGAGGAACACCGAAATTCATCGGACCAAAGCAGATATCCTTAAGGATCGTTTCTTCAAAGAGCTGATGCTCAGGAAACTGAAACACGATGCCTACTTTTTTCCGAAGAGACTTTAAATCCTTCTGCTTTTTATTGGCTTGTAAGACGGTATCCCCAAGCGCAATGCTCCCCTTCGTTGGTTTGAGCAAGCCATTTAAATGCTGCAGCAACGTGGACTTGCCAGAGCCTGTATGACCAATGACAGCGACATAGCTGCCCTCTTGGATGGAAGCATTGACATCATACAAAGCGAGACGCTCAAACGGCGTTTTCATTTGATAACGATGCTCTAATTCTTTGATCGTAATGTCCATAGCTCTTTCACCAATCCTTCTTGTGTCAAATGGGCATTTGCAAGCGGTACACCTTGCTGCTTCAATTGTTTGCTCAACCGATAGGAGAATGGCAGATCAAGTCCAATTTGAACTAGCTGCTCGTCTAATTCAAAAACTTCCTCTGGGGTTCCCTCGGCAAATTTTTTCCCGCCATTCATGACAATGACCCGGTCTGCCTTGGCGGCTTCGTCTAAATCATGTGTGATGGAAATGACTGTGACCGTTCCTTGTTCCTTCAGTAGTCTAACAGTCTCTAACACTTCTTCACGGCCAATCGGATCAAGCATTGATGTTGCTTCATCCAAGATCATGATGTCAGGGCTTGCGGCTAGTACACCTGCAATGGCGACTCTCTGCTTTTGCCCGCCTGATAGATGGTGCGGCTCTTGATCAAGAAACTCCTGCATATTGACCTGTTTCACAGCCCAATCTACACGTTCTATCATCAATTCCCGCTCAACCCCGTTATTTTCTAAACCAAAAGCCACATCATCACGAACCGTTGAGCCAACGAATTGGTTATCTGGGTTTTGAAAGACCATTCCGACCTTTTTGCGAATATCCCAGACACTCTCTTCTTTCAGCTCAATCTCTCCAACCTTGACCGTTCCAGCATCCGGTAAAATGAGCCCATTCAGTACACGGGCAAGTGTGGATTTACCTGAACCGTTATGACCAACAATGGCGAGCCATTCATTTTGATTCACATGCAATGACACTTGATCTAAAGCGGGCTTCTCCGCATCCTTGTGATAACGAAATACAATGTCCTTTACGTCAATTAATGTCTTCCCCAACTCTACCGGACCTCCTCTCAGCTCAACCTCTTCTTTGCTTCTTGCTAAAAAGCCGTAGTATCTAAAAAAGGGCATAGATCCAGTTATGAACTGTCCCGCCCTTTCTTAGATACACGCTATGTGATTAAACTAATTCAATGACAGCCATTGGTGCGCCATCGCCGCGACGAGGTCCAAGCTTCATGATACGAGTGTATCCACCTTGGCGATCTTCGTAGCGAGTTGCAACGTCAGCGAATAATTTTTGAAGTGCATCTTGGTTTGTTTCAGCGTTAGCTACTTCATTACGAATGTAAGCTGCAGCTTGACGGCGAGCATGAAGATCTCCGCGTTTGCCAAGAGTGATCATTTTTTCAACTACAGAGCGAAGTTCTTTCGCACGTGTTTCAGTTGTTTCGATGCGTTCGTTGATGATCAAATCAGTCGTTAGGTCACGAAGCATTGCTTTACGTTGTGCACTAGTACGTCCTAGCTTTCTGTATGCCATGTGATGTTCCCTCCTTAGTTAGAGAATGCTGTATGAATAAAAAACACACGAAAATCCTAGTTCACAATGAAACTAGTCAATCGTCTTTACGAAGACCCAGTCCAAGTTCTTCTAGTTTCGCTTTCACTTCTTCAAGAGATTTACGTCCAAGGTTACGAACTTTCATCATATCCTCTTCTGTCTTGTTAGCAAGCTCTTGAACAGTATTAATACCCGCACGCTTCAAACAGTTGTAAGAACGAACAGAAAGATCAAGCTCTTCAATTGTCATTTCAAGCACTTTTTCTTTTTGGTCTTCTTCTTTCTCAACCATAATTTCAGCATGCTGAGCTTCGTCAGTTAACCCAACGAAAATATTCAGGTGTTCAGTTAAAATCTTAGAACCTAGAGCGATCGCTTCTTTCGGTCCTGTGCTTCCATCAGTCCATACATCTAGTGTTAATTTATCATAGTTTGTGATTTGCCCAACACGGGTGTTCTCCACTTGATAAGTCACACGAGATACAGGTGTATAGATTGAGTCGATCGGAATCACACCGATTGGCTGATCGTCTCTTTTGTTTGCATCAGCTGGATTATACCCGCGACCTCTTTGTGCAGTTAAGCGAACACGGAAGCTCGCATTCTTGCCAAGAGTTGCGATGTGGAGATCTGGATTTAAGATTTCAATATCGCTGTCGTGTGTAATATCAGCAGCTGTTACAGTACCTTCATCTTGTACATCAATTTCAAGCGTCTTCTCTTCTTCAGAGTAGATTTTGAGTGCAAGCTTTTTAATGTTTAAGATAATCGTTGTAACATCTTCAACCACGCCTTCGATCGTTGAGAATTCGTGTAAGACACCATCTATCTGGATCGATGTTACAGCTGCACCAGGAAGTGAGGATAAAAGGATACGACGAAGGGAGTTCCCTAAAGTGGTACCATATCCACGCTCAAGTGGCTCTACGACAAACTTGCCATACTTGGCATCGTCGCTGATTTCAACCGTTTCGATTTTTGGTTTTTCAATTTCGATCATCTAATAAAACCCTCCTTCAAAACGTCGAAACCTCGAATAGAATCATATGAGATTCCATCCGAAATTCCTCATTGTTTAGTCCCGTATGTGCTCAGGCAACGAGTCGTGTATTCGTCTCATAAATAACTGTATCATAACCCATTATTGACAGGGACACAAAATCTATACAAACAAATTACACGCGGCGACGTTTTGGTGGACGGCATCCGTTATGAGGAACTGGAGTTACGTCTCTGATTGCAGTAACTTCAAGACCTGCAGCTTGAAGTGCACGAATTGCAGCTTCACGACCAGAACCAGGACCTTTAACAGTTACTTCAAGTGTTTTAAGACCATGTTCGATAGAACCTTTAGCAGCAGTTTCAGCAGCCATTTGTGCAGCGAAAGGAGTAGATTTACGAGAACCTCTGAATCCTAATGCACCAGCACTTGACCAAGAAATTGCGTTTCCATGAACATCAGTAATCGTTACAATCGTGTTGTTGAAAGTGGAACGGATATGAGCGATTCCAGCTTCAATATTCTTTTTCACGCGACGTTTACGCGTATTTTGTTTACGAGCAGCAGCCATTCTTTAACTACCTCCTTTACTTATTTTTTCTTGTTAGCTACAGTACGACGCGGACCTTTACGAGTACGCGCGTTGTTTTTTGTGTTTTGTCCACGAACAGGAAGTCCTCTACGATGACGGATTCCGCGGTAGCTTCCGATTTCAATTAGACGCTTAATGTTAAGTGAAACTTCACGACGAAGGTCACCTTCTACTTTAAGTTTGTCAATGATATCACGGATTTTACCAAGTTCGTCTTCAGTTAGATCGCGAACGCGAGTGTCTTCAGAAACACCTGCTTCTTTAAGGACTTGTTGCGCAGTCGTACGACCAATTCCAAAAACATATGTTAAAGAAATGACAACACGTTTATCACGTGGAATATCTACACCAGCAATACGAGCCATGATTTGGGCACCTCCTTGTTATTAGCCTTGTTTTTGTTTATGTTTTGGGTTTTCACAGATCACCATTACTTTTCCTTTTCTGCGAATAACTTTACATTTTTCACAGATAGGTTTAACAGATGGTCTCACTTTCATGTGTTTCCAACCTCCTTCTTCCGGAGTTGCTTTATTTGTAACGGTACGTAATTCTACCACGAGTTAAGTCATATGGAGATAATTCTACCGTAACTTTGTCTCCAGGTAAAATGCGAATGAAGTGCATACGGATTTTTCCTGATACATGAGCCAAAACTGTATGGCCATTCTCTAGTTCAACTTTGAACATTGCATTTGGCAAAGTTTCTGCTACAGTACCTTCCACTTCAATTACATCGTCTTTCGCCATTCAAGTGTTCTCCCTTCTTCAAATCAGTAACTTGCTCTCTGACAAATGTCCAAATGAGTTTATCTCAATTGTCCATCCATCACCCGACCTGTTTTGAATATACTGTTCTGAACTTCCGGAGATACGCAACCATAAAAGGTTATATGATTGATATTTTTTCTTAGGAGAATGAAATTTACGCTTTTCTCCGTCTGCGATTAGTACATGGCAGCCACCGAACATGCCGATGACACCTGTATACTGATCTTGTTCTTACCTTTGGACTATACAGACAACCTGCCCGATTTGGGCCTGAAAGGCTTCAGTGAAGACCTAAATCTTAGTCAGTATATCAAAACCTGTATCTGTAATCGCAATCGTATGCTCAAAGTGAGCACACTTTTTCCCATCAACCGTTACAACCGTCCAGTTATCAGCCAATGTTTTCACATATCGGCTGCCTGCGTTCACCATCGGTTCGATGGCCAACACCATTCCAGGTTTTAGCCGCGGGCCTTTGTTGGGCGGACCATAATGAGGAATTTGAGGGTCCTCATGAAGATCCTGTCCGACCCCATGTCCAACATATTCTCTAACAACTGAGAAATTCTCGTTTTCTACATACGTTTGTATGGCATGGGAAATGTTCGACAGACGTTCGCCTGGCTTTGCTTCCTGTAAGCCTTTATATAGAGATTCCTCTGTGACTTCCAGTAGTTTGCGGTCTTCATCACTGATTACCCCAACTGGATAAGTCCAAGCAGAGTCACCATGATAGCCATTTAACTTTGCGCCAATATCGATACTAATGATGTCACCATCACGTAAAACCCGTTTACCAGGAATACCGTGAACGAGTTCTTCATTCACCGAAACGCAAATGCTCCCGCGAAAACCATTATACCCTTTAAAAGATGGGATTGCACCCTGCTTTGTAATAAAACGTTCGGCAATTTGATCCAATTCTTTTGTCGAAATACCTGGTTTTATATGTTTCTTCAGCTCTTCATGAGTCAGTGCGACAATGCGTCCAGCTTCTCTCATAATCTCAAGCTCGCGAGGAGTTTTACAGATAATCATTTATTTAATCCCCCAAGCAGGTCCTTGATATCTGCATATACATCGTTAATGTGTTTTGCACCATCAATGTTTGCAAGATATCCTTTTTCTGAGTAGAAGTTCAGTAAAGGTTCAGTCTGCTTTAAGTTTACTTCAAGTCTAGTCGAAACGGTTTCTGCATTATCATCTGCACGTTGATAAAGCTCGCCTCCACACTTATCGCAAACATTTCCTTTCGCAGGTGGATTGAATACTAAATGATATGTTGCTCCGCAATTTTTGCAAATTCTTCGGCCAGTCAGACGCTCCATCAAAGCATCTTTATCGACTTTAATATTAATGACATAATCAATCGTTCTGCCAAGGTCCTTTAGAATGTCTTCTAAAGCTTCAGCCTGAGCGACTGTTCGCGGAAATCCGTCCAGAAGAAAACCTTGTTCACAATCATTTTTGCCAAGTCTTTCTCTAACAATACCGATTGTGACCTCATCAGGAACAAGCTCTCCTTTATCGATAAAGGATTTTGCTTCGAGCCCAAGTTGTGTCTCCTCTTTCATAGCAGCGCGGAACATATCTCCTGTTGAGATATGAGGGATCCCATAATCATCAACAATTCGTTCTGCCTGAGTGCCTTTACCAGCACCCGGAAGCCCCATTAAGACTAAGTTCATTTCGGATTTCCCCTTCCTTACTTAGAGAGGTTGGGCAGGAGCCCAGCCCTCTGTTTTATTTCATAAATCCACGGTAGTTTCGTTTCACTAATTGGCTTTCAAGCTGTTTCATTGTTTCAAGTGCAACACCTACAACAATGAGAAGACTTGTGCCGCCAATTTGTGCAGCGGAAGGTAATCCAGCGAATTGAATGAAAAAGATAGGAAGTATTGAAATCACGGCTAAGAAAATGGCGCCCACAAACGTGAGTCGGTACAAAATGCTCGTAATTCTATCTTGAGTCATTTTCCCTGGACGAACTCCCGGGATATAGCCACCCTGCTTTTGCAGATTTTCAGCCATTTGTTCAGGATTCACTTGGACAAAGGCATAAAAATATGTGAAAGCAACAATCAGTGCTACATAAATCGTCATACCGATTGGCTTAGTATAGTCAAAGTTGTTGGTTATCCAAGTTGTCACATTATTGGTTCCGAAGAACGATGCGACCGTCTGCGGAGTAATAATGAACGAAACGGCAAAGATGACTGGAATCACCCCTGCTGGATTCACTTTCAATGGAAGGTGCGTTGCTTGACTAGCAGACATTTGTGCACGGCCAGTTCCTTTTGAATATTGAATCGCAATCTTTCTCACTGCCATTTGAATGTAAATAACACCAATAACAATGACAAGAATAGCAATAACAATAAGGGCAATTTTCAGGATTTGCATGAACAACTGTCCATCTCCACCTACAAATTGTTGAGCGTACACTTGTTTTAATGTTTGAGGGATACCTGCGATGATACCGGCAAAGATAATAATCGAAATACCGTTACCAACACCGTGAGCAGTAATCTGCTCTCCCAGCCACATTAAAAATGCTGTTCCCGCAGTGAGTACGACCGCAATTAAGAGGTACGTTGAAACACCTGGGTTTTCAATCAGCATGCCTCCTGCCATATTGTTGAATCCATATGACATTCCTAACGCCTGGATAAAACCTAGAACAATTGTAAAATACCTTGTGAATTGTGCTAATTTTCGGCGGCCAACCTCTCCTTGCTTTGACCACTCAGTGAACTTCGGAACAACATCCATCTGCAAGAGCTGAATGATGATCGAAGCAGTGATATACGGCATAATCCCCATTGCAAGAATGGAGAATTGGAAAAGTGCCCCGCCCCCAAACGTGTTGAGGATCCCGAAAACACTCATTTGATCCTGTGCCTGGAGAACTTCGGCGTTCACATTAGGCACAGGGATGAAAGCACCTATACGAAAGACGATTAACATTAAAAGAGTGAATATAATCTTATTCCGTATATCTTTCACGCGCATAAAATTGGAGATTGTCTTAAACAAGTTAGATCACCTCGGCTGTACCGCCAGCAGCTTCAATCGCTTCTTTAGCAGAAGCAGAGAATTTATTGGCTTTTACAGTTAATTTTTTTTCTAATTTACCGTTGCCAAGAATTTTTACTCCTGCTTTTAACTTGCTTATTGCACCAGTCTCTAGAAGAAGTTCAGGAGTTACTTCCGTTCCTTCGTCAAAACTGTTTAATCTGTCTAAGTTGATAACCGCATAATCTTTACGGTTGATGTTTGTAAAACCACGTTTTGGAAGACGTTGGAATAAAGGCATCTGACCACCTTCGAAACCAGGGCGTACACCGCCGCCAGAACGAGCGTTTTGACCTTTATGACCTTTACCAGAAGTTTTACCGTTACCTGATCCAATACCACGACCAACACGGTTGCGTTCTTTACGTGAACCTTCTGAAGGCTTCAATTCATGAAGTTTCATTTGGGCACCTCCTTATCGATTAAAAATGTTTTATTGTTCTTTAACAGAAACTAAATGAGACACCTTGTTAATCATGCCGCGGATCGCTGCATTGTCTTCATGTACGACTGTTTGGTTTGTTTTCTTTAGACCAAGAGTACGAACAGTGACACGCTGATCTTCTGGGCGACCGATTACACTGCGTTTGAGGGTAATTTCTACTTTATTTGCCATTATTGTTCCCTCCTTATCCTAACAGGTCTTCTACAGATTTTCCACGAAGCTTCGCAACGTCTTCAGCACGTTTAAGTTCACTTAAACCTTGAAGTGTTGCGCGGATCATGTTGATCGGTGTATTAGAACCTAGAGATTTAGAAAGGATATCAGCTAGACCAGCAAGCTCAAGAACCGCACGCACTGGGCCTCCAGCGATAACTCCTGTACCTTCTGAAGCAGGCTTCAATAGAACGTTTCCTGCACCGAATCGACCGATGATTTCATGTGGAATTGTAGTTCCAACCATTGGTACTTCAATTAAATTCTTTTTCGCATCTTCAACAGCTTTGCGGATCGCTTCTGGTACTTCTTGTGCTTTACCAGTACCGAAACCTACATGACCGTTTTTGTCACCGACAACAACTAAAGCTGCAAAACGGAAACGACGTCCACCTTTAACAACTTTCGCTACGCGGTTAACCGTAACTAAGCGTTCTTCTAACTCTAATTTGCTTTGGTCAATACGACTCATTCGGATGTGTCCCTCCTTCTTTTATTAAAATTTAAGTCCAGCCTCACGAGCAGCTTCAGCTAGAGCTTTTACACGTCCATGATATAAGTATCCTCCGCGGTCAAATACCACGTTAGAGATTCCTTTTTCAACAGCACGTTTTGCAACAAGTTCGCCAACTTTAGTAGCAGCTGCAGCGTCAGAACTATTCTCGATCTTTAAATCTTTATCAAGAGTAGAAGCACTTACAAGTGTTACACCGTTAACATCATCAATTACTTGAGCATAGATGTTCTTGTTAGAACGGAAAACGTTAAGGCGAGGTCTTTCAGCAGTACCTGAAAGTTTCGCACGAACACGAGCGTGTCTTTTAAGACGAGTAGCGTTTTTGCTAGTTTTCGTAATCATCCGAGTCACTCCTTTCTTCACATTAAGCGATCTTACTTACCAGTTTTTCCTTCTTTACGGCGAACGAATTCACCTTCGTAACGAATTCCTTTACCTTTGTAAGGCTCTGGAGAACGGACAGCGCGGATGTTAGAAGCTAGAGCTCCCACACGCTCTTTATCGATACCTTTAATGACTACTTTCGTTTGAGATGGAACTTCAACTTCTACTCCAGCCTCAGGAACGATTTCAACTGGATGAGAGTATCCAACGTTAAGAACAAGTTTGTTTCCAGATTTAGCTGCACGGTAACCGACACCGATAAGTTCTAAACCTCTTTCGAAACCTTTAGATACACCTTCAACCATGTTTGCAATTAAGCTACGTGTTGTACCATGTAAAGCACGGTGTTCTTTATGATCAGACGGACGGCTTACAGTTAAGACGCTGTCCTCAATTTTAATTTCCATATCAGGGTGAAATGTACGAGTTAGTTCACCTTTTGGTCCCTTTACTGTCACTGTGTTATCGTTGTTTGTCACAGTAACTCCTGAAGGGATCTCGATTAGTTTTTTACCTATACGAGACATACCAAGCACCTCCATTCATCTTAAACTTTTTTTACCATACGTAAGCAAGTACTTCTCCACCAGCTTGTTTAGCACGGGCTTCTTTGTCCGATAAAACACCTTGTGATGTAGAAATAATTGCGATTCCAAGTCCGTTAAGTACACGTGGTACTTCATTTGATTTCGCATATACACGTAAACCAGGTTTACTGATTCTTTTTAGACCAGTGATAACACGTTCGTTGTTTTGGCCATATTTAAGGAACATACGGATAATTCCTTGTTTGCTGTCTTCAACATATTCAACGTCACGGATAAAACCTTCACGCTTTAAGATTTCAGCAATTTCTCTTTTGATTTTTGAAGCCGGTACTTCTAGCTTCTCATGACGTACCATGTTCGCATTGCGAATACGAGTCAGCAAATCTGCAATCGGATCTGTCATAACCATTATTTAATAACCTCCTTCCCATTTATGGGGATTACCAGCTGGCTTTTTTAACGCCAGGAATTTGTCCTTTATATGCAAGTTCGCGGAAACAAATACGGCAAAGTTTAAACTTGCGAATTACTGAATGTGGACGTCCACAACGTTCGCAGCGCGTATACTCTTGAACTTTAAACTTTTGTTTGCGTTGTTGTTTCGCAATCATAGACTTTTTAGCCACGATTTCGCCTCCCTTTCATTGATTATTTCTGGAACGGCATACCTACTTGAGTTAATAACTCACGTGCTTCTTCGTCCGTATTGGCAGTCGTAACGATAACGATATCCATACCGCGGACTTTTGTTACTTTATCGTAATCAATTTCTGGGAAGATTAACTGTTCTTTAATACCAAGCGTGTAGTTTCCACGACCGTCGAAAGATTTCTTAGAAATCCCGCGGAAGTCACGTACACGTGGTAAAGATACAGAAATAAGTTTATCAAGGAAATCGTACATGCGCTCTCCGCGAAGTGTTACTTTCGCACCGATTGGCATTCCTTCACGTAGACGGAATCCAGCAATAGACTTCTTCGCACGAGTAACGACAGGTTTTTGACCAGCGATAAACGTTAATTCTTCAACAGCAGTATCGATTGCTTTAGCGTTTTGAACGGCGTCACCAACACCCATGTTGATCACGATTTTTTCGATTTTTGGCACTTGCATTACTGATTTGTATTCAAACTTAGAAACTAATGCAGGTGTAATTTCTTTTACATACTTTTCTTTAAGGCGGTTCATGAGAAAGACCTCCCTTCCTTATTTACTATTTATCTAGAACTTGCCCAGATTTTTTCGCTACACGGACTTTCTTTCCGTCCTCAACTTTATACCCAACACGTGTCACTTCACCCGTTTTAGGATCAAGCGGCATTACGTTTGATACGTGGATCGGCGCTTCTTGTTCAGAAATTCCGCCCTGAGGGTTAGCTTGGGTTGGTTTAGAGTGTTTTTTCACAAGGTTAATACCTTCTACTAAAACACGGTCATTCTTAGGGAAAGCAGCAAGGATGACTCCTTGTTTACCTTTATCTTTACCAGAGATAACCACTACTTTATCGCCCTTTTTAACATGCATTTAATCGCACCTCCTTGAGTCGCGGATTGTATTCATTAAAGTACTTCTGGTGCTAGAGAAACAATTTTCATATAGTTATTGTCACGAAGTTCACGTGCTACTGGTCCGAAGATACGAGTTCCACGTGGGCTCTTGTCGTCACGGATAATGACACATGCATTTTCATCGAAACTGATGTAAGATCCATCGTTTCTGCGAGCTCCGCTCTTTGTACGAACGATAACTGCTTTCACAACTTCACCTTTTTTGACAACGCCTCCTGGTGTTGCTTGTTTAACCGTACAAACAATGACATCACCGATGTTAGCCGTCTTACGTCCAGAGCCACCAAGAACTTTAATCGTTAGTACTTCGCGTGCGCCAGAGTTGTCAGCTACTTTTAAACGAGTCTCCTGTTGAATCATTAATGTTACCTCCTTTCGGAAAAAGAAATCCGAACTTTATTAGATAATAACGGCTTCTTCGACAACTTCAACTAGACGAAAGCGTTTAGTCGCAGATAAAGGACGAGTTTCCATCACCTTTACGATGTCTCCGATTTTTGCTTGGTTGTTTTCATCATGTGCTTTTAACTTTTTAGAGTATCTTACACGTTTGCCATAAAGTGAATGCTTTTTGTATGTTTCAACTACAACAGTGATGGTTTTATCCATTTTGTCAGAAACAACACGACCTTGATACACTTTACGTTGGTTACGTTCGCTCATGTTTGCGGGGCCTCCCCTCTAATTATTATTTATTAGCAGCGATTTCTCTTTGACGAATCACAGTTTTCATGCGTGCGATTGATTTACGCACTTCACGAATGCGAGCAGTGTTTTCAAGCTGCCCAGTCGCTAATTGGAAACGAAGATTGAAAAGTTCTTCTTTAAGAGACTTTACTTTTTGTTCAATTTCAGCAGTGGTAAGGTCACGAATTTCATTAGCTTTCATTTGATTCACCACCAATTTCTTCACGTTTTACGAACTTCGTTTTAATTGGCAATTTGTGAGATGCAAGACGAAGAGCTTCACGAGCAACTTCTTCAGACACACCAGAAATTTCAAATAAAACTTTGCCCGGTTTTACTACAGCTACCCATCCTTCTGGAGCACCTTTACCGGAACCCATGCGGACCTCTAGAGGTTTTGCTGTGTATGGCTTAGAAGGGAAAATTTTAATCCAAACTTTACCGCCACGTTTCATGTAACGAGTCATAGCAATACGAGCAGCTTCGATTTGACGGTTTGTAATCCATGAAGCTTCTAGAGCTTGGATACCGTACTCACCGAAATGTACTTCAGTACCACCTTTTGCACGACCACGCATTTTTCCACGATGTTCTCTGCGATACTTCACGCGTTTTGGCAATAACATATTATTTTCCTCCTTCCGCAGTATTCTTCTTAGTTGGAAGGACTTCTCCACGATAGATCCATACTTTTACGCCAAGCTTACCATAAGTAGTGTCAGCTTCAGCAGTAGCATAGTCGATGTCAGCACGAAGTGTGTGCAACGGAACAGTACCTTCACTGTAATATTCAGAACGAGCAATATCTGCACCGCCAAGACGACCAGAAACCATTGTTTTGATTCCTTGTGCTCCAGCACGCATTGTGCGTTGGATTGTTTGTTTTTGTGCACGACGGAATGAAATACGATTTTCAAGTTGACGAGCGATGTTTTCAGCAACTAGCTGAGCATCAAGATCTGCTCTTTTGATTTCAAGGATGTTGATGTGTACACGTTTGCCAGTTAGGCTGTTAAGAGCTTTACGAAGTGCTTCAACTTCAGATCCGCCTTTACCAATTACCATACCTGGTTTAGCCGTGTGGATTGTGATATTAACGCGGTTTGCAGCACGTTCGATTTCTACTTTAGAAACAGACGCGTCAGACAAACGCTTGCTGATGAATTCACGGATTTTCAAGTCTTCATGTAAGAAGTCAGCGTAATCTTTTCCTGCGAACCATTTAGATTCCCAATCACGAATGACGCCAATACGAAGACCTACTGGATTTACCTTTTGACCCACGGATTATCCCTCCTTCTTTTCTGATACAACGATTGTAATGTGGCTAGTACGTTTGTTAATTGCGCTCGCACGACCCATAGCACGTGGACGGAATCTCTTAAGTGTTGGACCTTCGTCAACGAATGCTTGAGTAATCACTAGGCTATTAGCGTCCAACTCGTAGTTGTGCTCAGCGTTTGCGATAGCAGATTTTAATACTTTTTCGATAATTGGTGAAGCAGCCTTAGGTGTAAGGTTTAAGATAGAAACTGCTTCTCCTACTTGCTTACCTCGGATCAGGTCCATTACTAGACGTGCTTTACGAGGAGCAATACGGACTGTTCTTGCAACAGCTTTAGCTTGCATTTAAAAGCCTCCTCTCATTAGCGTCTTGTTTTTTTATCGTCACTAGCATGACCTTTGTAAGTACGGCTTGGTGCGAATTCGCCCAATTTGTGACCTACCATATCTTCAGAAATGAAAACAGGTACATGTTTGCGTCCGTCATAGACAGCGATTGTGTGACCGATGAATTGTGGGAAAATTGTAGAACGACGAGACCAAGTTTTTACGACTTGCTTTTTGTCAGTTTCATTCAATTTCTCGACTTTAGCCATCAAATGATCATCAACAAATGGTCCTTTTTTTAAGCTGCGAGCCATTGTGGAACCTCCCTTCGTGATTGAACTACGGTCCTAGATGAACCGTAGACAACCCCGTTACTTGTTTTTACGACGACGTACAATGAATTTATCAGACTTGTTGGTTTTCTTACGAGTCTTGAATCCAAGAGTCGGTTTGCCCCATGGAGACATTGGTGATTTACGTCCGATTGGAGCGCGTCCTTCACCACCACCGTGTGGGTGATCGTTAGGGTTCATTACAGAACCACGAACTGTTGGGCGTACGCCTTTCCAGCGTGAACGTCCAGCTTTACCGATGTTAATTAATTCGTGTTGCTCGTTTCCAACTTGACCGATAGTCGCACGGCAAGCAGAAAGAATCATACGAACTTCTCCTGAGTTCAAACGTACAAGAACGTATTTACCTTCTTTACCAAGAACTTGAGCAGAAGTACCAGCAGAACGAACTAATTGTCCACCTTTACCTGGTTTTAATTCAATGTTATGCACAACTGTACCAACTGGGATGTTGATAAGTGGAAGTGCGTTACCTGGCTTGATGTCAGCTTCTGGTCCAGAAGTAACTTCAGTACCAACTTGGATTCCTTTCGGAGCAAGAATGTAACGTTTCTCACCATCTGCATAGTTTACAAGAGCGATGTTCGCTGAACGGTTTGGATCATACTCGATTGTAGCAACGCGTCCAGGTATACCGTCTTTATCACGCTTAAAGTCGATGATACGGTATTGACGTTTATGACCGCCACCTTGATGACGAACAGTCAATCTACCTTGGTTGTTACGTCCGCCTTTTCTGTGAAGCGGCGCAAGCAACGATTTTTCTGGTTTGTCAGTCGTGATTTCAGCAAAATCTGAAGTAGTCATGCCACGACGACCATTACTGGTTGGTTTATACTTTTTAATCGCCATTTTGAATTTCCCTCCTTCTTTTTAAGATTTACGCTTCAAAAATTTCGATTTCTTTGCTGTCAGCAGTTAATTTCACGATCGCTTTTCTGCGACGGCTAGTCATACCAGTGTAGCGTCCAACGCGTTTAGATTTTCCTTTGTAGTTTTGAACGTTGACTTTCTCAACTTTCACTCCAAAGATTTCTTCAACAGCGTCTTTCACTTCTGTTTTGTTAGCTCTGACATCAACTTCGAACGTGTACTTCTTCTCTGTCATTAGATCAGCAGAACGTTCAGTAATGATAGGGCGCTTTAGAACATCACGAGGATCTTTCATTATGCAAGTCCCTCCTCTACTTTTTCAACCGCTGCTTTAGTGATCAGAAGTTTCTCGTGGTTGACAACGTCAAGAACGTTGATACCGTTAGCTTCAACAACTGTTACTCCAGGGATGTTACGAGCAGATAAAGCAACTGTTTCGTTTGCATCCGCAGTGACGATCAACGCTTTCTTCTCGACAGATAATCCTTTAAGGATGCCTGCGAATTCTTTCGTTTTCACTGCATCAAGAGTCAGATCTTCAAGAACGATGATGTTGTTGTCGATTACTTTAGAAGACAATACTGACTTGATAGCCAAGCGGCGAACTTTTTTAGGTAATTTATAAGAATAGCTGCGTGGTGTTGGACCGAATACGATACCGCCTCCGCGCCATTGTGGTGAACGGATAGAACCTTGACGAGCACGACCAGTACCCTTCTGTCTCCAAGGCTTACGACCTCCGCCACGTACTTCAGAACGAGTTTTTACTTTGTGAGTTCCTTGACGTAAGGAAGCTCTTTGCATAAGAATAGCATCGAATACTACGCTTTCGTTTGGCTCAATTCCAAACACAGAAGCGTTTAATTCGATTTCACCGTTAGTAGAACCGTTTTGGTTAAATAATGCTACTTTTGGCATGACTTGTTTCCTCCTTTCCTAAGAGAGTTATTTAGATTTAACTGCACTCTTTACAGTTACTAGAGATTTTTTAGCTCCTGGCACATTTCCTTTGATCAATAGAAGATTGCGTTCTGCATCAACTTTAACGATCTCAAGGTTTTGGACAGTGATTTGCTCTCCGCCCATACGACCCGGAAGAAGTTTACCTTTGAATACTCGGTTTGGATCAACAGGTCCCATTGAACCAGGACGACGGTGATAACGTGAACCGTGAGTCATTGGTCCGCGTGATTGTCCGTGGCGCTTGATAGCCCCTTGGAATCCTTTACCTTTTGATGTTCCTGTTACATCTACGATATCTCCATTTGCGAAAATATCAACTTTGACTTCCTGACCAACTTCATACGCATCTAACTCCGCACCGCGTAATTCTTTTACGAAGCGCTTAGGAGCAGTTTCCGCTTTAGCAACGTGGCCCTTCTCTGGTTTGTTAGAAAGCTTTTCACGTTTGTCGTCAAAACCGATTTGGATTGCTTCATAGCCATCCGTGTCAGTAGTCTTCTTCTGAAGAACAACGTTAGCAGCAGCCTCAACAACAGTTACAGGGATAAGATCACCGTTTTCTGCGAATACTTGCGTCATACCAATTTTTCTACCTAAGATTCCTTTGGTCATTAGTCACACCTCCTATAATATGTGTTTTCTATTTGAATTAAAGTTTGATTTCGATATCTACACCAGATGGTAAATCTAAACGCATAAGTGCATCAACTGTTTGTGGAGTTGGATTCACGATGTCGATTAGACGTTTGTGAGTACGCATCTCAAATTGCTCACGAGAATCTTTGTACTTATGCACCGCACGAAGGATTGTGTAAACTGATTTTTCAGTTGGAAGCGGGATTGGACCAGATACACTAGCACCAGAACGCTTAGCCGTTTCAACAATCTTCTCAGCAGATTGATCAAGAATTCTATGATCATATGCTTTTAAACGAATACGAATTTTTTGTTTTGCCATTATTTTCCCTCCTTTTCGCCTACTTACGTTAGACAGTTCTCCGTGAGAAAAACCTGATCACCTTGCCATGGCAAAGCGGCCGGGTGTGTCAGCAACCTCTCACTTCATCGCAGTCAAAGACCAACATGCACTATTGTACCAAATTGGTCTGCGTGTTGCAATAATAAATCGGATAAATTTATGATTTGCACACTTTTCATATTATACAGGGGTTGAGCCTATAAATCAAGCTTTCCCTGAAGATGATGTACAGCCGTCTTTTTGATGGTACGAATAAATTCTTCTGGTTCTTCTAGATGCGGGGAATGTGCAGATTCTTTAAAGGTGAACCATTCTTTGATTGGTGCTGTTAATTGCTCAACATATGGTTTTGATACAGCAGCTGGTGTAATCATGTCATATTCACCAATGATAAAGTAACAAGGTATTAATATAGTAGAAACTCGGTATTCAATGCTCTCATTCATCAATTCATCCCATAGCATGTCCTGACTAATTTTCTGTCCTTTCAGGAACTTCCACTTATCTTTGAGCTGATATTCCTTACTAAAAAGAAACCCACGCAGCATTTGAATGAGCGGCTTCCACTTATGTGTGAGACCTACGCTTCCGAGCTCTTTATATAAAGAGAACAGAGCATGTGCTGAAATTCGTTTCCACGGAGGAGGCGTCAGTATTCGCAGACACCAAGTAAACAACTGATTTCGATCGTATTTCTTCAAAAGAAGCTCGTACGACACAATATCTTCTTTTAATACATCTACTACCTGACTAATTCCATAATAAGCATGATATAGATCTGGGCGCTTATGTACTGCTTGTATGGCGATTAATGACCCCCATGAATATCCGGCGATGTACAACTTTGATTGACCTAGATATGAAAGGACTTTCTCTGTCAGTTCAATCGTATCTTCAATAAATTGCTGAATGGTCATGGACGTCTTGGGGAGATTCTTTTGATAGGAAAGTCCCGCGCCTCGTTGATCCCAATGAACCACTGTAAAATCTCGATGAAGCTCCTCATGAAACGAATTAATATAACTGATTTGAGCAGAGCCCGGCCCCCCGTGTACAAATAATAGAACAGGCTTCGTTTCACTTGCGTGATCTTTTTTGATCATAATCCATTGGTCAACTCCGCCGATTAACCATTTCTTCAAATATGTCTTCGCCATTCCAGTGATCCTCTCGGTTCCATTTAGATTCTATAGCTTATAGTAGCCGTTCTGATCTGGAAAAGCAAAAAAAGAGACCCTTTTGCAAGGAGTCTCTTTTATATGTTTTATTACTTAATGATAGATGAAACGACGCCAGAACCTACAGTACGTCCACCCTCACGGATAGAGAAACGAGTTCCTTCTTCGATAGCGATAGTAGAGATAAGTTCAACTTCCATCTCAGTGTTATCGCCAGGCATAACCATTTCAGTACCTTCTGGAAGATGTACGATACCAGTTACGTCAGTTGTACGGAAGTAGAACTGCGGACGGTAGTTAGCGAAGAATGGAGTATGACGTCCACCCTCTTCTTTAGAAAGTACATAAACTTCAGCTTTGAAACGGCTATGTGGAGTGATTGTACCTGGTTTAGCAAGTACTTGACCACGTTGGATATCTTCACGAGATACACCACGAAGTAGTGCACCGATATTGTCACCAGCTTCAGCATAGTCAAGAAGCTTACGGAACATTTCAACACCTGTAACAGTTGTTTTACCGTTTTCTTCTTGAAGACCGATGATTTCAACTTCGTCACCGACTTTAACTTGTCCACGCTCAACACGACCAGTAGCAACTGTTCCACGACCAGTGATTGAGAATACGTCCTCAACTGGCATCATGAATGGCTTCTCAGTGTCACGTTCTGGAGTTGGGATGTACTCATCAACCGCGTCCATAAGTTCAAAGATTTTTGCTTCGTAATCAGCATCTCCTTCAAGAGCTTTAAGAGCAGAACCTTTGATAACTGGAACATCGTCACCAGGGAAGTCATAGTCAGAAAGAAGGTCACGAACTTCCATTTCAACAAGTTCAAGTAACTCTTCATCGTCAACCATGTCACATTTGTTAAGGAATACTACGATGTATGGTACACCTACGTTACGAGAAAGTAGGATGTGCTCACGTGTTTGTGGCATTGGACCATCAGCAGCAGATACTACTAAGATCGCGCCGTCCATTTGAGCAGCACCAGTGATCATGTTTTTAACATAGTCAGCGTGTCCTGGGCAGTCTACGTGTGCATAGTGACGAGTTTCAGTTTCATACTCAACGTGTGCAGTTGAGATTGTGATTCCACGCTCGCGCTCTTCTGGAGCACCATCGATTTGGTCATAAGCCATAGCCGTACCTTTACCAGATTTCTTATGAAGAACTGTTGAGATAGCAGCAGTTAGAGTTGTTTTACCATGGTCAACGTGTCCAATTGTACCAATGTTAGCATGCGATTTGGAACGGTCGAATTTTTCTTTAGCCATTCTAAAAATCCTCCTTAAAGGTTCATTGTATTTGGTATAGAGTGATAGAAAGTGAAGAGTTACCTGTCACTTTCTGATCTTCAATAGTAGTTATACTTTAGTTTAAAGGCAAAATCAATTATTCACCTTTATTTTTTTTGATGATTTCTTCACTGATGCTCTTAGGCACTTCTTCGTAGTGATCCATGTGCATAGTGAAAGTACCGCGTCCTTGTGTGTTAGAACGGAGTGAAGTTGCATATCCGAACATTTCAGAAAGTGGAACCATTGCGCGAACAACTTGAGCGTTACCGCGAGCTTCCATACCTTCTACACGTCCACGACGAGATGTGATATCACCCATGATGTCTCCCATGTATTCTTCAGGGATAACGACTTCCACTTTCATCATTGGCTCAAGTAGAACTGGGTTACATTTGCTGACAGCATTTTTCAATGCCATAGATGCAGCAATTTTAAACGCCATTTCGTTTGAGTCAACATCGTGGTAAGATCCATCAAATAATTTTGCTTTGATGTCGATTAATGGGAATCCAGCTAATACACCATTTTCAAGTGAATCTTCAAGACCTGCTTGAATTGCTGGAATGTATTCACGTGGAACAACCCCACCGACGATTGCATTTTGGAATTCGAAGCCTGCGCCTTCTTCGTTTGGTTCGAATTCGATCCAAACGTGTCCGAACTGACCACGTCCACCAGACTGACGTACGAATTTACCTTCAACTTTTGCACCAGAACGGAATGTTTCACGGTACGCAACTTGAGGAGCTCCTACGTTAGCTTCAACCTTGAACTCACGCTTCATACGGTCAACAATGATATCAAGGTGAAGCTCACCCATACCAGAGATGATCGTTTGACCAGTTTCAGGGTTTGTTTGTGTACGGAATGTTGGATCCTCTTCAGCTAGTTTAGCTAAAGCGATACCCATTTTATCTTGGTCAGCCTTTGATTTAGGCTCGATGGCTACATCGATAACTGGCTCTGGGAATTCCATAGACTCAAGGATAACAGTATCTTTCTCGTCACAAAGAGTGTCACCAGTAGATGTATCTTTAAGACCAACAGCTGCTGCGATATCCCCTGCATATACAGTAGAGATTTCTTCACGGCTGTTTGCGTGCATTTGAAGGATACGTCCAACACGCTCACGCTTGTTCTTAGAAGAGTTCTTCACGTATGAACCTGAAGCAAGTGTTCCAGAGTATACGCGGAAGAAAGTTAGTTTCCCAACATAAGGGTCAGTCATAACTTTAAATGCAAGAGCTGAGAATGGTGCGTCATCAGTAGACTCACGAACAACCTCTTCATTTGAATCTGGCAGGATACCTTTGATTGCAGCAACATCAGTTGGTGCAGGAAGGTAATCAAGCACAGCATCAAGCACAAGCTGAACACCTTTGTTTTTGAAAGCAGATCCAACAAGAACTGGGTAGAATTCAACATTCAACGTTCCTTTACGGATTGCAGCTTTCAATTCAGGAATTGTAATTTCTTCACCCTCAAGGTATTTTTCCATAAGCTCTTCATCAAGCTCAGCGACAGCTTCAATAAGGCTGTTGCGAAGCTCTTCAGCTTTGTCTTTATACTCAGCAGGGATTTCTTGTGCATCAGAGCGAGTTCCAAGGTCATCTTCGTAGAAGTATGCTACGTTATCTACAAGGTCGATGATTCCTTCGAATTGATCTTCAGCGCCGATCGGTAATTGAATTGCATGAGCGTTCGCTTGAAGACGATCTCTTAATGTGCTTACAGAGTAAAGGAAGTCCGCACCGGTTTTATCCATTTTGTTAACGAATACGATACGAGGTACTCCGTAAGTTGTTGCTTGGCGCCAAACTGTTTCAGTTTGTGGCTCTACACCTGATTGTGCATCAAGAACTGCTACCGCACCATCAAGTACACGTAAAGAACGTTCAACTTCAACAGTGAAGTCTACGTGTCCTGGTGTATCAATGATGTTTACACGGTAACCTTTCCATTGTGCTGTAGTAGCAGCAGAAGTGATTGTAATACCACGTTCTTGCTCCTGCTCCATCCAGTCCATTTGGGAAGCTCCTTCGTGAGTTTCACCAATTTTATGGATACGACCAGTGTAGTATAAGATACGCTCAGTCGTTGTCGTTTTACCGGCATCGATGTGAGCCATGATACCAATATTACGAGTTTTGTCTAAGGAGAACTCTCTTGCCATTGGGTAATTTCTCCTTCCTTATTAGGGAATAGTTTTTTTAGTTTGGTATAAATCCTACCAGCGGTAGTGAGCGAATGCTTTGTTCGCTTCTGCCATTTTGTGTGTATCTTCACGTTTCTTAACAGCAGCACCAGTGTTGTTAGCTGCGTCAAGGATTTCGTTAGCAAGACGCTCTTCCATCGTTTTTTCTCCACGAAGACGAGCGTAGTTTACTAACCAGCGAAGACCTAAAGTAGTACGACGGTCTGGGCGAACTTCTACAGGAACTTGGTAGTTAGCTCCACCTACACGACGTGCTTTAACTTCAAGAACTGGCATGATGTTTTTCAAGGCTTGTTCGAAAACCTCCATCGCTTCATTACCAGTACGTTCTTTGATGATATCAAATGACTTGTAGAGAATAGTTTGTGACTTTCCTCTTTTACCGTCGATCATCATTTTGTTGATCAAACGAGATACAAGTTTAGAATTGTAAATTGGATCTGGCAATACGTCTCTTTTTGCTACAGGACCTTTACGTGGCATCTGATAGCCTCCCTTCTCATTTAAAAGGATTTCTATCTGTCTCTCATCTCAATATCATTGTCAGTTGCCTGACTCCACTGATCTGATATCAACTTCTAAAAACCCTTATGTTTGTTTGTATTATTTGCTTTGTTTAGGGCGTTTTGTTCCGTATTTAGAACGTCCTTGCATACGACCGTCAACTCCGGCAGTATCAAGCGCACCACGAACGATGTGGTAACGTACACCCGGTAAGTCTTTTACACGTCCGCCACGGATAAGTACTACACTGTGCTCTTGTAGATTATGTCCGATACCAGGAATGTAAGCTGTTACCTCAATCAGGTTAGACAAACGTACACGAGCATATTTACGTAGTGCTGAGTTTGGTTTTTTCGGTGTCATTGTGCCGACACGAGTACAAACCCCGCGCTTCTGTGGAGATGTTACGTTAGTGTGCTCTTTTTTGAAACTGTTGTATCCTTTGTTAAGTGCAGGAGACTTTGAGTTTTCAACTTTACTCACGCGTCCTTTGCGTATTAGCTGATTAATTGTAGGCATGTTGTTATTCCTCCCTTCGTTGCTTTTTTTATAACCCACATACCCAGGTGGTTCATTAAAAGGCAAAAAACAATGCTTTTGCATTTACACATGCAAAAACAAAACAAGTACGCTATAACATAATGGCAACAGCTGCTGCCCCAACTTCAATTCCGCAGGCTTTGCCGAGCTTTTTCATGGAATCTACCACTAAAATGTCTACACCCTTCTCTTGCGCTAGTTTTGTTACACTAGCTGTTAAAGCAGGATCAGCATCTTTCGCTACGACGATTTCCTTTACTGAATCTCGTTTCAGAGCTTTTACTGTTTGCTTCGTACCAATAATAATGGATTGAGCCTGTGATACTTTATCATAAGACATCGAATATCCTCCAAAGTAACAGGTTTTATTTTGAGCACCTTGGTTATATTATCATCATGGCAGAAGGATGTCAATATCATATGACAGATTATCTTGACATCCTTCACCATTTTTTGATGATTTTATAGGAATCTCACGAGAAAGATTACTCTACAGGCACCATATCATCAGACGGTTGCACTTGTGAAACCGGCTTAACTTTACGGTAGTTTGGCATTCCTGTTCCAGCTGGAACAAGTTTACCGATGATCACATTCTCTTTCAAGCCAAGCAGTTCATCACGTTTTCCTTTGATCGCCGCATCTGTTAGGACACGAGTCGTTTCTTGGAAGGATGCTGCAGACAAGAATGAGTCTGTTTCAAGCGATGCTTTTGTGATACCAAGAAGAACTGGGCGGCCTGTTGCAGGGCGCTTGCCTTCGAATAGTACTTTTTTGTTCGCTTCAGTGAATTGATGTACATCAAGAAGTGTGCCTGGTAATACATCTGTATCCCCTGCATCAGCGACACGCACTTTACGAAGCATTTGGCGAACCATTACCTCAACGTGCTTATCTCCGATTTCTACCCCTTGCATACGGTATACTTTTTGTACTTCATGAAGCAGATATTCTTGAACAGCTGTCATGTCAGTCACTTTAAGAAGTTCTTTCGGATCGATCGAACCTTCTGTCAGTACTTGACCACGAGTGACTTTGTCACCTTCAACAACTTTCAGACGTGCATTGTAAGGAGCTGTGTAAGAACGAGTTTCAACATCGCCTTGAACCACAATTTCCTGCTGCTTATCACGAACATCGTTAATTTCAGCAACGACACCATCAATTTCAGAAATGGTCGCTTGCCCTTTCGGATTACGCGCTTCAAATAGCTCTTGGATACGAGGTAAACCTTGTGTGATATCGTCTCCTGCTACCCCACCTGTGTGGAACGTACGCATTGTAAGCTGTGTTCCTGGCTCACCGATTGATTGAGCAGCGATGATTCCAACTGCTTCACCGACTTCAACGTCAGTACCAGTTGCAAGGTTACGGCCGTAGCATCGTTTACATACACCATGAGGCGTATTACATGTAAATGCAGAACGGATCCATACTTCCTCAATTCCTGCTTCAACTACTTCAAGTGCTTTATCTTCATCAATTAGTTCGTTTTCGCCAACAATGACTTCGCCCGTTTCAGGATGAACAATTGGTTTTCTTGCAAAACGTCCAATGAGACGTTCTTCAAGTTTCTCAATAATTTCATTGCCTTCTCTAATGGACTTCGCCAAGATACCACGGTCTGTACCGCAATCTGTTTCACGGATGATAACATCCTGTGCAACGTCGACGAGACGACGCGTGAGGTAACCTGAGTCAGCTGTTTTAAGGGCTGTATCGGCAAGACCTTTACGCGCTCCGTGAGTGGAAATAAAGTATTCCAATACGGTTAAACCTTCACGGAAACTAGATTTGATCGGAAGTTCAATGATACGTCCAGCCGGGTTGGCCATCAGACCACGCATACCAGCTAGCTGAGTGAAGTTAGATGCGTTACCACGCGCTCCAGAGTCACTCATCATGTAGATTGGGTTGACTTCATCAAGGGACTTCATCAGTTTACCTTGGATGACATCTTTAGAAGAACTCCAGATCGAAATAACTCTCTCGTAACGCTCTTCTTCAGTAATCAAACCACGTCTGAATTGCTTCATGACGTTATCTACTTTTGCTTGCGCTTCTTCGAGGATCTTCTGTTTATCATCTAATACAACGATATCAGACACCCCAACCGTAATACCCGCTTTAGTAGAGTATTTGAAACCAAGATTTTTCATGCGGTCAAGCATTTTAGATGTCTCAGTGATATGGAATCTCTTAAAGATTTCTGCAATGATTTTACCTAAAATACCTTTTTTGAACGGCGCATTGATTTCTTGTTTCTCGATCGTAGCTTTGACATCTTCACCTTTTTCAAGGAAGAAGCGGTCAGGCGTTTTTTCTTCAATATTGCTCTTTGTCGGTTCATTCATGTAAGGGAATGATTCCGGTAAGATTTCGTTAAAGATCAGTTTTCCAACTGTTGTAATCAACAATTTAGAACGCTGTTCATCAGTAAATGTCACATTCTTCAACGAATTAGCTGCAACAGCTACACGTGTATGAAGATGTACATACCCATTTTGATAAGCTAGAAGGGCTTCGTTAGTATCTTTGAAGACCATACCTTCTCCGATAGCACCTTTACGCTCAAGTGTAAGGTAGTAGTTACCAAGCACCATATCCTGAGATGGCGTAACAACAGGTTTTCCATCTTTCGGGTTCAAAATGTTTTGAGCAGCAAGCATTAAGATACGAGCTTCAGCTTGAGCCTCAGCAGATAATGGTACGTGAACCGCCATTTGGTCACCGTCAAAGTCAGCGTTGTAGGCAGTACATACAAGTGGATGCAAACGAATTGCGCGTCCTTCCACAAGTGTAGGTTCAAACGCTTGAATACCAAGTCTGTGAAGAGTCGGTGCACGGTTTAGTAAAACTGGATGCTCACGAATTACTGATTCTAAAACATCCCATACTTCCGGCTGCACGCGCTCAATTTTACGCTTCGCACTCTTGATGTTGTGAGCTAAACCTTTTTCAACAAGCTCCTTCATCACGAATGGTTTGAATAATTCAAGAGCCATTTCTTTCGGAAGCCCACACTGATACATTTTCAAATGTGGTCCTACGACGATAACGGAACGTCCAGAATAGTCAACACGTTTACCAAGCAAGTTTTGACGGAAACGTCCTTGTTTCCCTTTCAGCATATGAGAAAGAGATTTCAATGGTCTGTTTCCTGGTCCTGTTACTGGTCGGCCTCTACGCCCATTATCAATCAAGGCATCGACAGCTTCTTGAAGCATACGCTTCTCGTTCTGAACGATGATGCTTGGCGCGCCAAGATCTAATAAACGTTTCAGACGATTGTTACGGTTGATGACACGACGATAAAGGTCGTTTAAGTCAGAAGTAGCAAAACGTCCACCATCAAGCTGAACCATTGGACGTAATTCTGGCGGAATAACCGGAAGTACATCAAGAATCATCCATGATGGTTTGTTTCCTGAGTTACGGAAGGCTTCTAGCACTTCAAGGCGTTTAATCGCACGTGTACGACGCTGTCCTTGAGCTGTTTTCAGCTCTTCTTTCAGTGTATCTACTTCTTTGACAAGATCGATATCTTGAAGAAGTTTATTGATTGCTTCTGCACCCATAGCTGCTGAGAATGTATTACCGTATTTATCTAAATAAGCACGGAATTCCTTCTCAGAAAGAAGTTGTTTCTTCTCAAGCGGTGTGTTGCCCGGATCTGTCACAACGTAAGAAGCGAAGTAAATCACTTCTTCTAACGCACGTGGTGACATATCAAGAACAAGACCCATACGGCTTGGGATACCTTTGAAATACCAAATGTGGGAAACTGGGGCAGCCAGTTCGATATGCCCCATTCTCTCACGACGGACTTTTGCCCGTGTTACTTCTACACCACAACGGTCACATACAACACCCTTATAACGAACGCGTTTATACTTTCCACAATGACATTCCCAGTCTTTTTGCGGTCCGAAGATACGTTCACAAAAGAGACCATCTTTTTCAGGTTTCAGTGTACGATAGTTAATCGTTTCAGGCTTTTTCACTTCACCAAAAGACCAAGAACGGATTTTATCAGGTGATGCGAGACCGATGTTCATATACTCAAAATTGTTCACATCTAGCAAGGGGCCTACCTCCCTTTTAATCTTCGGGTTATACCCTAGTCACTTGCTCTAATCGTTTCTGCTATTCTTTTGTGACTGCGTCACGTTCAAGATCGACAGGAGCGAGGTCTGCAGCATCTTCGTCATTAGATAACGCTAATCCGTCTGCTTTCTTCGTTTCCTCATCGTCTTCTAAATCTCTCATTTCTATCTCTTCTTCATCGCCAGATAGGATTTTGACATCCATACCTAAACTTTGAAGTTCTTTAATTAACACTTTGAATGATTCAGGGACACCTGGTTCAGGGACGTTATCCCCTTTGACGATGGCTTCGTATGTTTTCACACGACCCACCACGTCATCCGATTTAACTGTTAAGATCTCTTGAAGTGTGTATGCTGCACCGTAAGCTTCAAGTGCCCATACTTCCATCTCTCCGAAACGCTGACCACCAAACTGTGCTTTACCGCCAAGTGGCTGCTGCGTAACAAGTGAGTATGGTCCAGTTGAACGAGCGTGAAGTTTATCGTCAACCATGTGAGCCAGTTTGATCATGTACATGATTCCGACTGATACACGGTTATCGAATGGTTCACCAGTTCGACCGTCATAAAGGACTGTTTTCGCATCACGAGACATACCTGCTTCTTCAAGCGTTTCCCAAACATCTTCCTCTCGTGCACCATCAAATACTGGTGACGCAATGTGGATGCCAAGGTAACGTGCAGCCATACCCATATGAAGCTCAAGTACCTGACCGATGTTCATACGAGATGGTACCCCTAGAGGGTTTAACATGATATCAATCGGCGTTCCATCTGGAAGATACGGCATATCTTCTTCTGGAAGGATTTTAGAGATAACCCCTTTGTTACCATGTCGTCCGGCCATTTTATCACCTTCAGAAATTTTACGCTTCTGAACGATGTATACGCGGACTAACTGGTTCACACCCGGAGGTAATTCATCTCCATCTTCACGGTTAAAGACTTTAACGTCGTGGATAATTCCGCCGCCGCCGTGTGGAACACGTAGAGACGTATCACGTACTTCACGAGCCTTTTCGCCGAAGATTGCATGTAATAGACGTTCTTCAGCTGTTAGTTCTGTTACACCTTTAGGCGTTACTTTCCCTACAAGAAGGTCTCCGTCTTTTACTTCTGCACCGATACGGATGATTCCACGCTCGTCAAGGTTGCGTAAAGCATCTTCCCCAACGTTTGGAATATCACGAGTGATTTCTTCTGGTCCAAGCTTTGTATCACGAGCTTCTGATTCATATTCTTCAATATGAATAGACGTGTAGACGTCATCTTTTACAAGGCGCTCACTCATGATGATCGCATCCTCGTAGTTATAACCGTCCCAAGTCATGAAGCCGACCATGACGTTACGTCCTAGAGCCAATTCACCTTTTTCCATTGAAGGACCGTCTGCAAGGATTTCTCCTTTTACGACTTCATCTCCAACACTTACGATTGGACGTTGGTTGTAGCAAGTCCCTTGGTTAGAGCGGACAAATTTCAGCAAGCTGTATTTGTCTAGGTTTCCTTTGACTTGTTGTCCGTCGACATCTTCATAGCGGCGAACCCAAATATTTTTTGCTTCAACACGTTCTACAACACCTGGGTAGCGGCAGATGACAGCAGCACCAGAGTCTTTACCTGATACATACTCCATACCTGTACCAACAATCGGTGATTCCGGCTGCATCAAAGGCACAGCCTGACGTTGCATGTTCGCTCCCATTAAAGCACGGTTAGAGTCATCGTTTTCTAAGAATGGGATACATGCTGTCGCTGCAGAAACAACCTGCTTTGGCGAAACGTCCATGTAGTCAACGCGGTTTCGAGGAACAACGGTGTTTTCCCCTCTAAAACGAGCAATGATATTATCATCGATAAACGAACCATCATCAGCTAGAAGAGCGTTCGCTTGTGCTACTACGTAGTTATCTTCTTCATCAGCAGTTAAGTAGTCGATTCTCGGCGTCACTTTACCTGTTTCAGGATCAACCCGACGGTAAGGTGTTTCAATAAAGCCGAAACGATTCACTTTTGCAAATGAAGATAAAGAGTTGATCAAACCAATGTTTGGACCCTCTGGTGTTTCAATCGGACACATACGGCCATAGTGAGAGTAGTGAACGTCACGAACTTCCATTCCTGCACGCTCACGTGTCAAACCACCAGGCCCAAGCGCTGATAGACGACGTTTGTGCGTCAATTCAGCAAGCGGGTTTGTTTGATCCATGAACTGAGAAAGCTGAGAGCTACCAAAGAACTCTTTAATAGAAGCGATCACAGGACGGATGTTGATCAGTTGCTGAGGTGTGATCGTGTTTGTGTCTTGAATAGACATTCTTTCACGAACAACACGCTCCATTCTGCTTAATCCAATACGGAATTGGTTTTGCAGAAGCTCACCTACAGAACGCAGGCGACGGTTACCAAGGTGATCGATATCATCTGTATCACCTACACCATGAAGAAGGTTGAAGAAGTAACTGATCGATGCAATGATGTCAGAAGGCGTGATGTTTTTCACAGCTTCCTCTACGTATGCATTCCCGATCACGTTGATCACTTGCTCGCCTTCTTGATCAGACGGTGCATAAATCTTAATAGATTGAAGTTCTACTTCATCTTCTACTACGCCACCATTTGGATATAGCTTTCTAAATCCGATGCCGTTTTCTAAGTATGGAAGAACTTTATCAAGAACTCTTCTGTCTAAAATCTGACCTTTTTCTGCTAGAATTTCACCTGTTTCAGGGTCAACTAACGTTTCAGCCAATTTTTGATTGAACAGTCTATTTTTAATATGAAGCTTTTTATTAATCTTGTAGCGTCCAACATTTGCCAGGTCATATCTCTTCGGATCGAAGAAGCGAGAGTCTAGCAGGCTTTTCGCATTTTCAACAGTTGGTGGCTCTCCAGGACGGAGGCGCTCGTAGATTTCGAGAAGTGCTTTATCCGCATTCTCTGTATTGTCTTTTTCCAGCGTGTTGCGTAAGTATTCATTCTCGCCAATGAGGTCAAGAATCTCTTGATCAGAGCTGAAGCCGAGAGCACGCAAAAGAACCGTAACCGGCAACTTACGTGTGCGATCGATGCGTACATAGACTACATCCTTCGCATCAGTTTCGTATTCTAACCATGCGCCACGGTTTGGAATGACAGTCGCAGTAAAACCTTTTTTACCGTTTTTGTCTACTTTACCACTGAAATATACACTTGGAGAACGTACTAACTGAGAAACGATTACACGTTCCGCACCGTTAATGATAAAAGTACCTGTGTCTGTCATGATTGGGAAATCTCCCATGAACACATCTTGGTCTTTTACTTCTCCAGTTTCTTTGTTAATTAAACGAACTTTTACTCTTAGTGGAGCAGAGTAAGTTACATCACGTTCTTTTGATTCTGCTACAGGATACTTAGGATCCCCTAGACTGTAATCAATGAATTCAAGAGAAAGGTTACCAGTAAAATCCTCAATTGGGGATATATCTTGAAACATCTCTCTAAGACCCTCATCAAGAAACCACTGATAAGAAGAGGTTTGAATTTCAATGAGATTTGGTAATTCTAACACTTCGCTTATGCGTGCGTAGCTTCTGCGCTGGCGGTGTCGTCCATACTGAACTAGTTGACCTGTCAACTGATTCACCCCTCAAATCATGCGTATTATATGTGTAAAAAGTATTTCAGCCTTTCAAATGTCAGTAAAGAAATACTTTTACAAGACAAAAGAAAAAAGGGTTTCTAAAATAAGAAAACCACATCCAAAAACAAATACCGATTTTATTAGTTTTCCCAAGTATGCATAATTTATACAAAATAGTTGTTTTTTAAGCCTATCAAGCAAAATATACACATTGGCATTTTATAATGTTAACACAGCTAGGAAACTGCGTCAAACTTTTTTAGCTTTGATAATATTGTAGCCCCTTTTTTTCAATACAACTTCGACTTCTCCAAAAAGCTGTTCTAATTTCTCAATCGCAGATGGTCCACCCTGCTTTTTCTGAATAACCACCCACAACTCACCTTCTGGCAATAAATGATCAGCACTTTTTTCAAAGATCGCATGTACAACTTTCTTCCCTGCCCGTATTGGGGGATTGGTCAGTATAGAGGCAAAAGCAGCTGATGAATGAACATTCGAGAACAAATCACTTTGATAGATGCGGACATTATCAATGCGATTATGTTTAGCGTTTTCCTTTGAAAGTTCGACTGCTCTTTCGTTCACATCAATCATATGAATGGTGCGGCTCGTCATTTCGTTTGCTAACGATAAGCCAATCGGTCCATAACCGCAACCGACATCTAAGACATCGCCATCCACGTCAGGTTCTTCAAAAGCTTCAATTAAAAGCCTCGAACCAAAGTCGACTTCTTTCTTAGAAAACACTCCACTGTCACTTGTAAAAGTAAAGGTACGGTTTCTCAAGGTGAAGTCCCATGTCTGTTTATTGCTTTTCACTGATGGCTTTTCCGTATAATAGTGGTCACTCATGGTGAATTGGACCTCCTCTTGATTCAATCGTTTCAGGAGAATAGAAAAGAAAAAGCCCGCCAGTAAAAGCGAGCTTTCCCAAAAGATTAGGCGAAGATTACTTAACTTCTACAGAAGCGCCAACTTCTTCAAGCTTAGCTTTAAGTTCTTCAGCTTCTTCTTTAGCAATACCTTCTTTAAGTGGTTTTGGAGTGTTGTCAACAAGTTCTTTAGCTTCTTTCAAGCCAAGACCAGTGATTTCACGAACCACTTTGATAACTTTGATTTTTTGGTCTCCAGCACCAGCAAGTACTAGATCAAAATCAGTTTTTTCTTCAGCAGCAGCACCGCCAGCAGCAGCTACAGCTACAGGAGCAGCAGCAGTTACGCCAAATTCTTCTTCGATTGCTTTTACTAAGTCGTTTAACTCAAGTACAGTTGCTTCTTTAACTGAAGCAATGATTTCTTCGATATTTAAAGCCATTTGTAATTCCTCCATTTTAAGTTTATTTACGTCAAGTACGCATTAAGCGCCTTGTTCTTCTTTTTGATCTGCAACTGCTTTAGTAGCAAGAGCAAGGTTACGAACTGGAGCTTGAAGAACGCTAAGCAACATAGATAGTAAGCCTTCGCGAGACGGAAGTTCCGCAAGAGCCTTCACTTCTTCTACAGTCGCTACGTTTCCTTCGATGACACCAGCTTTGATTTCTAAAGCTTCGTGGCTTTTCGCAAATTCGTTGATGATTTTCGCAGGTGCGATAACATCTTCGTTACTGAATGCGATAGCGTTTGGACCTGTTAAGAAATCGTTTAAACCTGTTAGTTCAACTTGTTCAACTGCACGGCGAGTCAAAGTGTTTTTGTAAACTTTGAATTCTACGCCAGCGTCACGAAGTTGTTTACGAAGTTCAGTCACTTCAGAAACTGAAAGACCGCGGTAATCTACAATGACAGTAGACATGCTATCTTTAAATTTAGAAGTAATTTCATCAACGACAACTTTTTTTGTATCGATTGCATTGCTCATGGTTACACCTCCTGTACATTGTTTGTGTAACACTTATACCGATCAGGCCATCACGTTCCTAACGAACGGTTCTTCATATAAAAAGCCTCCATTAAGACATGGAGGCTGTATATACAAGCATACGTTAACGTAAGACTGTGACATATACACCTCGGCGGGTTAATTAAGCCATAAGGCCCCTGCTGTCTACGGTATAAATGGACATATTCTATTTTACAACATTTTGATATTATCAAAATGATTGTGATAAGTCAAGATTTATTTTACAGAGAAAGAAGATGGATCCACTTTCACACCAGGGCCCATAGTAGATGTAACAGAAACGTTTTTCACGTATACACCTTTAGCCGCTGCAGGTTTTGCTTTAAGGATTGTGTCATAGATTGTTGCAAAGTTCTCAACAAGCTTTTCGTCCTCGAAAGAAACCTTTCCGATTGGCGCGTGGATGTTACCAGCTTTATCAACGCGGTATTCTACTTTACCAGCTTTGATTTCATTGATTGCTTTTTCTACTTCGAATGTAACAGTTCCTGTTTTAGGGTTTGGCATAAGACCTTTTGGTCCAAGTACACGACCGATCTTACCAACTTCACCCATCATGTCAGGTGTTGCAACGATTACGTCGAATTCGAACCAGCCTTGTTGGATTTTAGTGATGTAATCAGAATCTCCAACGTAGTCTGCTCCAGCAGCTTCTGCTTCTTTTGCTTTTTCGCCTTTAGCGAACACAAGAACGCGTTGAGTTTTACCAGTTCCGTTAGGAAGTACAACTGCACCGCGGATTTGTTGATCGTTTTTACGAGGGTCTACGCCCAAACGAAAAGCAACTTCTACAGTCGCATCAAATTTCGCTGTATTTGCTTTTTTTGTAAGAGAAACAGCTTCAGCTACATCATACGCTTTAGTACGTTCGATTAGCTTAGCAGCTTCTACATACTTTTTACCTTTTTTAGCCATTATAAAAATCCTCCTTATGTGGTTTTAGCGGAATAACCTCCCACGAATAAGGGTTGCGAACTTGTCAAAACCAAACTCGCAACCCAACAAGACAATAAATTAATCTTCGATGACAATACCCATACTGCGTGCAGTACCTTCAACCATGCGCATAGCTGATTCAACGCTAGCAGCGTTTAAGTCAGGCATTTTTGTTTCCGCGATTTCGCGTACTTTATCACGCTTAACAGTTGCCACTTTATTACGGTTAGGTTCACCAGAACCAGACTCAATACCAGCTGCTTTTTTAAGTAAAACTGCAGCAGGTGGAGTTTTAGTAATAAATGTAAATGAACGGTCTTCAAAAACCGAAATTTCAACAGGAATGATAAGACCAGCTTGGTCAGCTGTACGAGCATTAAACTCCTTACAGAATCCCATGATATTAACACCGGCTTGACCTAGTGCAGGTCCAACTGGTGGAGCTGGGTTAGCTTTTCCAGCAGGAATTTGCAATTTAACAACTTTAACTACTTTTTTAGCCACGAGACACACCTCCTTAAAGTCCGTGATGTGGTAATAGGGGAATCCCCCTCCCACTCAACAACTTCATTCTTTATATGAATGACGAAATAACTAGCTAGCGATCTTGAGCGAACTCAAGACGTACCTTTGCTATATTACCACTTCTATACACTCATTTCAAGCTCTTTTGAATTACAATTTATCGATCTGCGTGAACTCAAGTTCCACGGGTGTTTCTCTACCAAACATATTAACGAATACTTTGACTTTGCTTTTATCGTAATCAATCTCTTCGATAGAGCCTGTGAAGTTAGCAAATGGTCCGTCGATGACCTTAACTGTTTCTTTCAATTCAAAGTCGATTTCTGTTTTGCGTTCTTCAAGACCCATTCTCTTCAGAATGGTTTCAGCTTCGCCTGGTAGCAGCGCTGTCGGCTTTGAGCCTGATCCAGCTGATCCAACGAACCCTGTGACACCTGGTGTATTACGAACAACATACCAAGAGTCGTCAGTCATCACGATTTCCACTAGGACATAGCCAGGGAATACTTTCTTTTTGACAACTTTTTTCTTACCATTTTTAATATCTGTTTCTTCTTCTTCTGGTACGACAACGCGGAAGATCTTATCTTGCATGCCCATTGATTCAACACGCTTTTCCAAGTTCGCTTTTACTTTATTTTCATAGCCAGAGTACGTATGCACAACATACCAATTCTTTTCCATTTCGTTCAGGACTATTCAGTCCTTCCCTCCCCACATTTCGTAATGTCTATTTGACGAATCTCGAGTACCGGTAAATATTTTCAAGCAATTGAAAAAACCCGTAAAACGGGTTTTTTGGCAAGTCATATTATGATCTATTATAGCACGTTCAGCAGACCATTATTCAAGTATTAATGAATTAATTCGATTAATTGTGAGATTCCTATATCAAGAAAAGAGAAAAAGATTGCAAAGAATACGACTGTTAAAATAACAGTGATTGTGTAACGAATCATTTCGTTTTTCTTTGGCCAGCTGACCTTCTTCATTTCTTTCCCGACACTTTTTAAGAAACTGATAATACGCATTGTAAAAGACCTCCACAGATTAAAGAACGCAAATCTTACTTCGTTTCTAAATGTGTTTTATGTGAATTACAAGTCTTGCAATATTTCTTAACTTCTAATCTTTCAGCTGCTGAAGCATCACTTTTCATTGTCGTATAATTGCGGCTTCCGCAGTCTTTACAGGCTAGAGTAATCTTTTTCCTCATATTTACACCTATTTTCTCGACATCATTTCCTTAGTACCTTATCACAGTGTCGAAAAAGCTGTCAATATAGGTTTGATTAGAGACTAATCTCGCGAAGCTCTAAATATTTCTCTAATTTTCTCTTTACTCTTTGGAGTGCGTTATCAATTGATTTCACATGACGGTTTAAATCTTCAGAAATCTCTTGATAGGATCTGCCATCAAGGTAAAGCACAAGAACCTTTCTTTCCAGCTCGCTTAATAGTTCACCCATCTTCATTTCGATATCATCAAATTCTTCTTTGCTAATGATTAAATCTTCTGGGTTAAGCGCTTTAGCACCGGAAATGACATCCAACAAAGTTCTGTCTGATTCTTCATCATATATTGGCTTATCTAATGATACATAGGAATTTAACGGGATATGTTTTTGGCGAGTAGCTGTTTTAATTGCGGTGATAATTTGGCGGGTAATACATAATTCTGCAAAAGCCTTAAATGAAGTAAGCTTGTCCTCTCTGAAATCGCGAATAGACTTATAAAGTCCGATCATCCCCTCTTGGACAATGTCCTCTCGATCCGCTCCAATCAAGAAATAGGATCTTGCTTTTGCACGTACAAAATTTCGGTATTTCGTTATTAAGTAATCTAGCGCATCACTATCTCCGACATGAACCCTTTCAATGACTTGTTCATCTTCCAACTGGCAAAATTGCTCTCTGATGGATTTATCCTTGCTGTTGTTTAGATTCACTTCGATCCCCCCGACCGCACCTAGATAGAAATATTATACATTAATGGTTGAAATATCGTCAAGCTATTCTAGATTCCCACGCCGCCATTTTTCAAACGTTTTCAATACATCTTCTGACAATTCTATCTTGGATGCTGGTTTATCAGAAGTAATCTTTTTAACTCTCGTTTCAATCTTTCGTTCGATCACTTCAATCTCTCTTAAAAGCTCTCGAGCCGACTTCCGAAGAGCTCCTTGTCCAAAGATTGCCCATTGTTCTGTAAAGTCTGAGGTCGCCACATGAATCTGCGTCCGAATATTATTCAAATCCTGGGCAAGCTTTTCAATCCGCTCATCAGCCGTTTCATTCTCTCTCGTAAAGATGACCTCTACTCGGTGATTGATTCGCTTTTTTTCAATTCCTTTGACCATATGGGCATCGAATACGACAATGACTCGATACCCTGTGTAGGCTTGATATTCAGCTAAATTTTGAATCAGTATGTCTCTGGCTTCTTCAAAGCTGTTTTCCTTTAAGTGCTGCAGCCGTGGCCATGCACCTATCATGTTGTATCCATCGACTAAGAGGATGTCCATCTCTATTCTCCTAACGGATAACGTTTTCGATACACTTCATACATCAATAGACTAGCAGCAACTGACGCGTTTAACGAAGTGACCTTTCCGGCCATTGGCAGCTTAATCAGAAAATCACACTTTTCTTTGATCAATCGGCCAATCCCTTTTCCTTCACTGCCAATCACGAGAGCAAGCGGCATCGTGCCATCAAATTGTCTGTAATCCTGTTTGGCGGACGCATCTGTTCCTGCGACCCAGATTCCTCTTTCTTTCATCTCATCAAGAGCTCTTGAAAGATTGGTGACTTTGGCAACAGGAATATGTTCAATTGCTCCAGTAGATGCTTTGGCAACAGTTGTCGTTAAGCCGACCGCTCTCCTTTTCGGAATCACAATCCCGTGTGCACCTACAGCATCTGCTGTACGCATAATGGAACCTAAATTATGCGGGTCTTCAATTTCATCTAAGATAAGAAAAAATGGCTGTTCATTCCGCTGTTCAGCGATTTGATATAAATCGTCCAATTCTGCATATTCATATGCTGCTACTTGTGCAACGATTCCCTGGTGCTGACCTGTGACCATTTGATCAAGCTTTTTCCTCGGAACATACTGAATGGTGATATTTTGTTGTTTTGCGAGTTCAATGACCTGCTGGGCTTGTCCTTTTACAGTGTTTTCTGCCATCCAGAGCTTGTATAACTCCCGATCTGACTTCAGTGTTTCAATCACTGCATTTTTCCCAATCACATAATCATGTTGCTGACTCATTTGTCTTCCTCCCTGACGTTCCGATTTCAATCGCCTGACTAATCAGCTCTTCTAAGCGTTCGTCCTGCTTTTCAATAAATAAATAACCCATGAGCGCTTCAAACGCCGTACTATAACGATACGTTTGAACGTCTGTGTTTTTAGGCACTGTGCCTGATTTTGCATTTCTTCCTCTTTTCAGTACCGCTTCTTCTGCTTCAGTGAAAAAGCCTTGCTGCTGAAGCGTAAATAAAATAGCTGCCTGAGATTTAGCTGAAACAATTTTGCTTGCTCGTTTGTGCAGCTCATTTGGTTTTGTCGCCCCCGTTTGGAGGAGGTGATGCCTCACGTAGACTTCAAAAATGGCATCACCCATATAAGCAAGCGCAAGTCCGTTTAACTGTTTACCGTCTTTCAGCTTTTCAAAATTCAACATAACCTATTCTCCTCTTTTCCAGCGAGTACCTTGAGGAGTATCTTCCAATACAATATTCATGCTTTTTAACTGGTCACGAATTTGATCAGATAGTGCAAAATCACGATTTCTTCTAGCCTCATTGCGTTTTTCAATTAACGCTTCTACTTCTTCGTCAAGCGTATGCTTTTCTTCTAATGAGAAGCCAAGGACAGACGTGATTTCTTGGAACAAGCCGATAAATGCCTTGATCACTTCCTCCGAAGTATGATCATTTTCCATATAATAATTCGCCTGTTTCGCAAGTTCGAATAAAACAGAGATCGCATTTGCCGTATTGAAGTCATCATTCATTTCAGAAATAAATGTCGCTCGCTGCTCTTCAACCTTCGCCAGCCATTCAGCATTGTCTTCTGTGATATTCGTGCTGCTTTCGAGGCGATGATGTAAATTAGCATATGACGTTTTGAGTCGGTTAAACGCACTCTTTGTGCTCTCTAGTAAATCCATTGAATAGTTAATTGGATGACGGTAGTGAACCGACAACATAAAGAAACGAAGCACATCAGGATCTTGTTCTTTTACAATGTCATGCACAAGCACAAAGTTGCCAAGTGATTTTGACATTTTTTCATTCTCAATATTAATATATCCGTTATGCATCCAATACTTTGCAAAAGGTTTGCCTGTTAAAGCCTCAGATTGAGCGATTTCATTTTCATGGTGAGGGAAGGTTAAATCCTGTCCGCCTGCATGAATATCGATCGTATCACCTAAATATTTTTTAACCATGGCCGAGCATTCGATATGCCAGCCTGGGCGTCCTTCGCCCCACGGGCTATCCCATGAGATTTCTTGATCCTTTGCAGCCTTCCATAAAGCAAAGTCCAGCGCATCTCGTTTCTTCTCACCTACACGAATACGAGCACCTGTCTTCAGTTCATCAATCGACTGGTGAGAAAGCTTCCCGTAGCCTTCAAATGAGCGTGTGCTGTAATACACGTCGCCATCTGCTTCATAGGCGTAGCCCTTTTCAATTAATGTCGCAATAAATGCAATGATATCATCCATATTTTCCGTCACGCGCGGGTGAAGATCAGCTTTTTTGCAGCCTAGTGCACTGACGTCTTCAAAGTATGCTTGGATAAAGCGGTCAGCAATCGTCGGAACATCTTCTCCAAGTTCATTGGCTGCTTTGATGAGTTTATCATCCACATCTGTAAAGTTTGAGACAAAGTTCACATCATAGCCGCTGTATTCTAAATACTTACGTACAGTATCATAAACAATAGCAGGTCTTGCATTCCCGATATGGATGTAGTTATAAACGGTTGGTCCGCACACATACATCTTGACCTTTCCTGTCTCAAGCGGGACGAATTCTTCTTTCTTACGTGTCAATGTATTATAAATATTGATTGTCATGATTGTTCTTCCTTTCTGCTCAATGAAGCCAGCTCACCTTTTAGCTTTTCCATTTTTCGTTCCAATTCTTTGAAACGATCGGAAATTGGATCTGGCAAATCTTGATGATTGAGATCACGATTGATTTTCTTACCATTTTGAACGACGACTCGCCCAGGTATACCGACAACGGTGGAATGGTCAGGTACGTCCTTTAAGACGACCGATCCCGCTCCAATCTTGGCTCCTTTTCCAACTGTAATGGAACCAAGCACCTTTGCACCTGTCGCAATGAGCGCATCGTCTAAAATGGTCGGGTGCCGCTTTCCCTTTTCTTTCCCTGTTCCCCCTAATGTCACGCCTTGGAAAACAGTGACGTTGTCTCCAATTTCACATGTTTCCCCGATCACCACTCCCATGCCGTGGTCAATGAAGAAACGCCTGCCAATGGTTGCCGCAGGATGAATTTCCACCCCTGTGAAAAACCGGCTGACCTGAGAAATGATCCGCGCAAGAAAGTACAGCTTCCGCTTATAAAATGCATGCGCGATACGATGGGCCCAAATCGCATGAAGCCCTGAATAGGTTAGCACTACTTCAATATAGCTTCTAGCAGCAGGATCTTGATCAAACACAGTATCAATATCTTCTTTCAGCATTTTGAAAAACACATGCTCCCCCCGTTCTCCCCATCAATCTCTCTTCGGACTTGCTCTCTTTTTTGGACAAATAAAAAACGCCTCTGCCATATGACAGAGACGTTTTGAAAACGCGGTTCCACTCTGTTTAGAAAGCCCTCATTTCGCAGCCTTCTCAACTTCATCCCATAACGGAGGGTACCGCCCTTGCATACTTACGTACTTGTGTTCCTCAAGGGTCTTGAGGGTGCATTTCCAACGTCTGCCCATAAGTCTCTTTCAGCCGATGAAGACTCTTTCTGTGATGGACGAAAACATTGTACTTCTCCCTCGCAACGATTTCCTTATATTTGTTTAATGCGGTTTAATACCGTTTCTTTACCTAGTAGTTCAATACTTTGCGGAAGTTCTGGACCATGCGTTTGTCCTGTGACAGCCACACGAATTGGCATGAATAGTTTCTTGCCTTTATGCCCTGTTTCTTTTTGTACCGCTTTAATGGCAGCCTTGATTTCATCAGGTGTGAAAGATTCAAGTCGTTCAAGCTGACCAGCAAATGATGCCATAACTTCTGGTACTTGCTCCTCTGCTAGAACTTCCTTTGCCTCTTGATTATACTCAATTTGCTCCTTAAAGAACAACTCTGTTAACTCAACAATTTCTGCTCCATAGCTTAATTGTTCATGATATAGAGCAATCAGCTTGCGCACCCACGTGTTTTCTTCATCTGACAGCTGCTCACTTACTTTGCCTGCTTTTTGAAGATGTGGAAGTGTTAGCGCAACAACCTGATCAAGATCAAGTGCTTTCACGTATTGGTTATTTACCCATTTTAGTTTATGCATATCGAATAGAGCTGGTGACTTAGAAAGTCGGTTTACATCGAAAATGTCGATGAATTGCTCTTTAGTAAACAGTTCTTCTTCGCCCACTGGAGACCATCCAAGTAGTGCAATGAAGTTGAACAGGGCTTCTGGTAAATAGCCCAAGTTTTTATATTGCTCGATGAATTGAATAATGGATTCATCACGCTTGCTTAATTTCTTGCGGTTCTCATTCACAATCAGCGTCATATGTCCAAATAGCGGAACATCCCAGCCAAATGCATTGAAGATCATGATTTGTTTAGGCGTATTCGAAATGTGATCCTCTCCGCGGAGAATGTGAGTCATCTTCATCAAATGATCATCCACTGCTACAGCGAAGTTATAAGTTGGTGTACCATCTTTCTTCACAATGACAAAGTCACCGATGCCGTCTGTCTCAAATGAAATTTCGCCTTTGACCATGTCGTCAAATTTGATGATTTCTCCTTTTGGCACTCGGAAGCGGATGCTTGGCTCTCTTCCTTCAGCAATCAGCTTGTCCTCTTCTTCTTTTGATAAATGACTGCATTTACCAGAATATCGAGGCATTTCACTGCGGGCGATTTGTGCCTCACGCTCTTCCTCTAGCTCTTCAGCCGTACAATAGCACTTATACGCCAAGTCCTTCTCTAGCAGCTCATCATAATACTTTTTATAAATATCATTACGCTCTGACTGTCTGTAAGGACCGTAGCCACCATCTTTATCAATGCTCTCATCCCAATCAATACCGAGCCATTGCAGGTGGCGAAGCTGGCTTTCTTCTCCGCCTTCTACATTACGCTTTTGATCCGTATCTTCGATTCGAATAATAAATTTGCCGCCTTGACTGCGTGCGAACAAATAGTTGAAAAGAGCCGTTCTAGCATTCCCAATATGTAAATGACCAGTTGGACTCGGTGCATAACGAACACGCACTTCATTTCCCATGAGTTTAACTTCCTTTCATCTGCATCATGTTGCCTGACACCAATTTTTTATAAACGTATTTTATCATCAAATCCAATTCTCATCAAAATGAGTTTTACTTTTTCTGAAGAAGCACCGTTGCTTGAGAGGCAATTCCTTCGCCTCTTCCTGTAAATCCGAGTTTCTCCGTCGTCGTAGCTTTCACATTCACCTGTGTGACATCTGCCTCAAGCGCTTCTGCAATCTTCTCACACATCGGTTGAATATAAGGAGCCATTTTCGGCTTTTGCGCCATGATGGTGCAATCAATATTCACAAGTGTGTAGCCTTTTTCCTTTACTAGTGCCCACACATGCTGCAGTAATTGAAAAGAATCCGCATCCTTAAACTCAGGGTCTGTGTCCGGGAAATGTCTGCCGATATCTCCTTCAGCAATCGCACCTAGGCAGGCATCTGCCACTGTGTGAAGCAGTACATCAGCGTCTGAGTGCCCAAGCAGCCCCTTTTCATAAGGGATGGTGACCCCGCCGATAATCAAAGGTCTCCCCTCTGTTAATTGATGTACATCAAAGCCTTGTCCTATTCTCAACATGATCTAGTACCCTCTTTCCGCATCCATAATTGCCTTGGCAACCAATAAATCATCCGGTGTCGTCAGCTTAATATTGGTGTAATCCCCTTGGACAATATACACGTTTTCACCATGTAATTGTTCCACAAGACTGGCGTCGTCTGTTCCAAGGAAACCGGTCCGCTCTGCATATTCATGCGCCTCTTTTAAAATAGAATGACGAAAAGCTTGTGGGGTCTGGACTGCCCACAAGCTCTGACGTTCAATGGTTTGTTCCACTTTGCCTTCTTGAACGCGTTTGATTGTGTCTTTCACTGGTACCGCTACAACCGCGGAGCCCTTTTCAATCGCTGCTTTAACGAGCAAGTCAATCTGAGTATGCTTAATAAAAGGCCTTGCTCCATCATGAACAAGTACGATGTCTGCATCTTTCACAGCCTTTAACCCTTCGTATACACTTTGTTGACGTTCCTCACCGCCAGTGACAAGTGAAACAGGCGTTTGAAAAGCGTGTACCTTGAGTAGCCTTTCAAAGTCTTGACGCTCCTCTTCATTAATCGCTAGGATCATGCGCTTGCACTGAGCATGAGCGTCAAACACCTTTAGTGTATGAATAATGACCGGCATTCTTTTCAGCTCAATAAAAAGCTTATTGCGGCCGGCCTTCATTCGTTTCCCCTGCCCCGCAGCCGGAATAACTACTTCATAATACATGTTCGTTCTCCCTTTAGAGCGCCTTCTCCAGAAGTTTTGGCTTCGCAAAAATCATTCTTCCAGCAGCAGTCTGCAGCACACTTGTGACGAGCACATCGATGTCTTTTCCAATGTAATTGCGTCCTTCTTCGACCACAATCATCGTACCGTCATCTAAGTAAGCAACACCTTGGTTATGCTCTTTCCCATCTTTAATGACCTGTACCTTCATTTCTTCCCCAGGTAGCACAACCGGTTTCACCGCATTGGCTAGATCATTGATGTTTAGCACTGCTACTTTTTGAAGTTCGCATACTTTATTTAAATTAAAATCATTTGTCACAACAACACCTGAAGTTAATTTAGCGAGCTTCACAAGCTTGCTATCAACCTCTTGAATGTCTTCAAAGTCACCTTCATAAATTTCAACTTTGATATCTAATTCTTTTTGAATACGATTTAAAATATCAAGACCTCTTCGGCCTCTATTTCTCTTTAATACATCAGAAGAGTCTGCAATATGCTGTAATTCCTCGAGCACAAATTGAGGAATGACCATAACGCCTTCTAAGAATCCAGTTTGACAAATATCTGCGATTCTTCCATCAATGATAACACTTGTGTCTAAAATTTTCAGCTTTTTATCTTCTATTTCAGGTTCATCATCAGCTGCTCCTTTTTTCTTGGTGACCTTTGCAGATCGGGAGAACAGCCCCATCATTTCATCCTTCTTCTTAAACCCTACCTGAAATCCAAGGTATCCTAAAAAGAAAGCCAGGAAAATCGGAATAATGGTACCAAAAATATGATATGGGATATTGTTTAGCGGAATCACGTTTACAATAAGATATGCTAGAATAAGTCCAAATACTAATCCGAAACTTCCAGAAATAAGATCAGGAAGAGGCGCCTTTAATAGAGAATCCTCGATCCATTTCACCCAATTAACCACATAGCCTGTGCACCATTTGCCGATGATAAAGAATACAGCGGCTCCTATTAGTGCTGAAGAGTAAGCATTTGTTATGAAAGGTATGTCCTTTACATTTAACAGCAGAAATACCTCTGGAATGATAAAAATCCCTACAACTGCACCAAAAATGATAAAAAACGCCTGAACGATTCTTTTTAACATACCTTCACCTCCTTTATTATTCATCTGTCAATCCACCCTCACCTGACATTGATATATGTTTAAGTTTCCTATCATGATCAATAGAAAACAAAACCATCATTAATATACCCATATTCATCCATTTTTAACCGTATTTAAAGAAAAATTCTCTTTTACAGCTGTCGGTCGATATAATGTTTTTCTTGCAACCTTTTTAATCCTTTTTTTATCTTTTTCGCTCTTACTTCTCCAATTCCTTCTACTTCATCCAAATCTTGTACATCTGCTTCCATAATTCGATCTAACACACCGAACGCTTCAACCACGTTTTCGACGATTGGCATAGGCAGTCTAGGGATTTTGTGAAGCAGTCTGTAACCTCTTGTGTACACATATTCGTCAATATTTGTAGAAGCTGGATAACCAAGTAACTTGTACAGAATGGAATCATCTAAAAGCTCAAAGCTAGACATATCTTGGAGCTGTTTTAGCAGAACATATGGATCTTTAATCTTTTCTTTCACGTAATCTTTAATAAATAAAGCCGCTTCCTGCTCCATATCTGTAATCAGTTCATTGACCTGTAGACGGATCAAATGTCCTTCTGTTCCAAGCTCTTTGATATACATATTGATTTCATTTTTGATTCTAAGCACCATCTCGTAACGATGCAGCACAGATAATACATCACCAAAGGTCACAAGCTCTTCAAATTCTAGGGCGCTTAACGTAGAAATGGCGTGATCTAGAATGGTTTTATATTTCTCAAGTGTTTGGATGGCTTGGTTGGCCTTCGTTAAAATAAAGCCAATATCTTTCAGCGTGTAACGACGATTTCCTTGGTATAAGGTAATGACGTTCCTCCGTTCAGAAATCGCAATGATTAAACAGCCAGTCTGCTTCGCTACACGTTCAGCAGTACGGTGCCTCATGCCCGTTTCCGATGAATGGATGGTTGCATCTGGCATGAGCTGTGTATTCGCATACAAGATCTTTTGACCAGAATCGCTTAAAATGATGGCTCCATCCATCTTCGCCAATTCATATAAGTGTGCTGGGGAGAAGGCAGAATTAATGTGAAATCCCCCATCGACAACACTCTTCACTTTGTCATTATAACCAACAACAATAAGTCCGCCAGTATTGGCCCTCAGGACGTTTTCGATCCCAGCCCGAAGAGGTGTCCCTGGTGCCACAAACTGTACGATATCTAAGAGATCGAGTTCTCTCGCTCCTTTTTTCTCTTTTTCCATTTCTATGATCCCCCTAGTGAAATTCGAAGTGCCTCCGCTACATTTTCTACACCGACTAACTCAATCCCTCTCGGCTTTTTCCATCCATCTATATTCGCCTGAGGAATAAACATTCGCTTAAATCCTAGTTTCGCAGCTTCCTGCACACGCTGTTCAATTCTTGATACTCTTCTGACTTCTCCTGTCAGACCGACCTCTCCTATAAAGCAATCCGCTTGATGCGGCGCTGCGTCTTTAAAGCTTGATGCAATACTGACAGCAATAGCCAAGTCAATTGCTGGTTCGTCAAGCTTCACACCACCTGCGACCTTTAAATAAGCATCCTGGTTTTGCAGCAGCAGTCCGACACGTTTTTCTAAAACCGCCATGAGTAGTGACACTCGATTATGATCAAGACCGGTGGCCATTCTACGCGGATTTCCGAAGCTTGTCGGTGAAATTAATGCTTGTATCTCGACTAGAACAGGTCTTGTTCCTTCCATTGAGGCAACGACACACGAACCAGATACACCTGCCGAACGTTCTTCTAAAAAAATTTCGGATGGGTTTAATACTTCCGTGAGCCCTTCCTCTCTCATTTCAAAAATCCCAAGTTCATTCGTCGAGCCAAATCGGTTTTTGACTGCACGTAAGATACGAAACGTATGATGGCGCTCACCTTCAAAATAAAGAACCGTGTCCACCATATGCTCTAAAAGACGTGGGCCTGCGATCGAGCCTTCTTTGGTCACGTGACCAACGATAAAAATTGGAATCCCATTTGTCTTGGCAATCTTCATCAGCTGTGCTGTACATTCTCTCACTTGAGATACAGACCCAGGAGCTGACGTTATATCACTTTGATAAACGGTTTGAATCGAATCCACCACGACAAAAGCGGGTTTCATCTCTTGTATAGCAGACGTTATATACTCCATATCGGTTTCAGCCAAAACATGTAAAGAGGTGCTTTTTATGCCGAGGCGGTCCGCTCTTAGCTTCGTTTGTTTAATGGACTCCTCACCAGATATGTATAATACATTCTGATTTTTATCTGAGAGCTGTGCTGATACTTGTAATAATAATGTGGACTTCCCAATCCCAGGATCTCCGCCAATGAGAACAAGAGAGCCTTTGACAATTCCACTTCCTAATACTCGGTTAAATTCTTCTAAATTCGTTTTGATTCGGGGTTCATCTGATGTTTCAATTGCAGATATAGGTGAAGGTTTTTGAATGGTTTGAACAGAATGGTTAAAAGCGCTTCGACGGTTTGCTGGCTCTTTACGAACGACCTCTTCTGTCATACTGTTCCACGTGCCGCAGCCTGGACATTTCCCCATCCATTTGGCTGACTCATAACCGCACGATTGGCAAATAAATTTTGATTTTGTCTTAGCCATAGATTGAAGAATACAACTCCTTATACTGGTCAGAAAATAAGTAAAGGGAGGCATACAGCTTACTGGTATGCCTCACACTTTTTTCTTACTATATTAGTTCGTAGCAGCCGTCGTTTTTACGACAATTTCTCCATCTTCCACATCTAATACGATTTGTTGACCTTTTTCAATATTACCCTTCAGAAGCTCCTCAGAAAGTCGATCCTCCACATGCTTTTGAATCGCTCTTCTTAACGGACGCGCACCGTACTCAAGGTCTACACCTTCGTCGGCTATCTTCGCTTTTGCTGCTTCTGTCAATTCAATTGAAAGGTCTTGTTCTTTTAATCGTTTCGTCAATTGATCAGACATGAGAGACACGATCTCTTTTAGATGTTTCTTTTCAAGTGAATGGAAGACAATGATTTCATCAATACGGTTGATGAATTCTGGTCTGAACGCACGTTTCAACTCGCCCATCACTTTGCCTTTCATATCCTTGTAATTTTGACCTTCATCCTGCACGTTAAAACCAACATATTTATTTCGCTTCAGTTCACTAGCTCCAACGTTGGATGTCATGATCAAAATCGTATTTCTAAAGTCAACGGTACGCCCTTTAGAATCAGTTAGACGACCATCTTCTAATACTTGAAGTAAGATGTTGAATACATCTGGATGCGCCTTTTCAATCTCGTCTAAAAGCACAACAGAATAAGGTTTTCTTCTCACTTTTTCAGTCAATTGTCCGCCTTCTTCATAGCCAACATATCCTGGAGGTGACCCAACAAGTCTAGATGTAGAGTGTTTCTCCATGTATTCTGACATATCAATACGGATCATCGCTTCTTCATCACCGAAAATAGACTCTGCGAGTGCTCTTGCAAGCTCCGTTTTACCAACCCCTGTTGGGCCTAAGAAGATAAATGAGCCGATTGGACGTTTTGGATCTTTTAGACCAGCACGTGCACGTCTCACAGCTTTTGCTACAGCGACAACCGCTTCATCCTGCCCAATTACACGAGAATGGAGTAATTGTTCCATATTTAAAAGCTTATCTGTTTCGGTTTGGGCAATTTTTGAAACAGGCACTCCCGTCCAGCTAGAGACAACCATAGCGATATCATCTACTGATACCTCTGAATTCTCCTGTCCTTGCTTTTCTTTCCAAGATTTCTTTGTCACTTCTACTTTTTCACGTAGACGCTGCTCTGTATCGCGAAGAGAAGCTGCTTTTTCAAATTCCTGACTTTGGACAGCCGCATCTTTTTCCTTGCGTACTTCATCCAGCTTTTGCTCTAGTTCTTTTAGGTTAGGCGGTGTTGTGAAAGAACGTAAACGGACTTTCGAACCTGCCTCATCGATTAAATCAATCGCCTTATCTGGAAGGAAACGATCAGAAATATAACGGTCAGACAGCTTCACCGCCGCCTCAATCGCTTCATCTGTAATGGACACTCGGTGATGTGCCTCATAACGATCTCTAAGTCCTCTTAAGATTTGAATACTCTCATCAACTGATGGCTGATCTACTTGAATTGGCTGGAAACGTCGTTCAAGCGCAGCATCCTTTTCAATATATTTACGGTACTCATCTAATGTTGTCGCCCCGATACATTGAAGCTCTCCACGTGCTAAGGATGGTTTTAGAATATTAGATGCGTCAATCGCACCCTCAGCTCCACCAGCACCAATCAGTGTATGAAGCTCATCAATGAAGAGAATGATATTACCTGCCTGGCGAATTTCGTCCATGACTTTTTTCAAACGATCCTCAAATTCACCACGATATTTCGTTCCCGCTACAACGGTTCCCATATCAAGCGTCATCACTCGTTTATCACGCAGAATTTCAGGCACTTCATTATGAATAATTTGCTGTGCCAGACCTTCAGCGATGGCTGTTTTACCAACACCAGGCTCACCAATCAGCACAGGGTTGTTTTTTGTTCTTCTGCTTAGGACCTCAATGACACGCTGAATTTCTTTGCTTCGTCCAATGACAGGGTCCAAGCTGTCTTCTTTCGCAATCGCTGTTAAATCTCTTGCCAAGCTATCTAATGTTGGGGTATTTGCATTGCTGTTAGAGCCAGCGGCAGATGCACCCGTTTCATTGCTGCCAAGAAGCTGCAGGACTTGCTGACGTGCTTTATTTAAGCTCACTCCGAGGTTATTTAGAACGCGGGCAGCTACACCCTCTCCCTCGCGAATAAGACCTAATAGAATATGTTCTGTCCCTACATAGGAATGACCTAGCTTTCTTGCTTCATCCATTGAAAGCTCAGTGACCTTCTTCGCTCTAGGCGTATAATGAGGAATAGCTTGAGACACCTCTTGCCCTCTTCCAATCAAGCTTTCGACTTCTTTTTGGATTTTATCTGAAACAAGGCCCAGTGCTTCTAACGCTTTTGCAGCGATGCCCTCACCCTCACGTACTAGACCAAGTAAAATGTGTTCAGTACCAATGTTCTTATGGCCTAGGCGAATGGCTTCTTCTTGTGCAAGTGCTAATACCTTTTGAGCTCTTTCAGTGAATCTTCCAAACATCATATCGTTTCATCCTCCTGTCCATTCCTATGCATTTCTAAACGCAGCCTTTCTCTAATAATCGCTGCTCGTTTTATATCTCGTTCATTTGGCTCCAAAGCTCCTCCAGAATATTGTTGAAGAAAGCCAGGCTGTGTCAAAATCATGAGTTCATTCAGTATATTACTTGAAAGCCCCTTAATGATACCTAAATCAATTCCAAGACGCACATCTGACAAACACTTTGCTGTTTCCTTTGATTCAATCATACGACAATTGGACAAAATCCCTAAGGACCGGTACACTCTGTCCTCAAGTTCAATTTTAGATGTTTGATATAACGCTTTTCGTGCAGATCGCTCTTGTTCAATGAGCTGCGCGGTCACACTATTTAAATCATCTACAATGTCTTCTTCTGATTGACCAAGTGTCATTTGATTTGAAATTTGAAAGATGTTCCCTATTGCTTCGCTACCTTCACCATAAATTCCTCTGACTACAAGACCTAATTGATTAATTGCCGGTATAATCCGATTCATTTGTCTTGTGAGGGCTAAAGCGGGTAAATGCATCATGACCGATGCCCTAATACCTGTACCTACATTCGTTGGACAGCTTGTTAAGTATCCTCGCTTTTCAGAAAACGCATAATCCACTTGCTCCTCAATCCAGTCATCTATCTGGTTAGCTGCTTTTAATGCATTGGCTAGTTGGAATCCTGGGAATAAGCATTGGATCCGAATATGGTCTTCTTCATTCAGCATTACACTGATTTCCTCATTTTCAGAAAGCAAACAACCGCCAAATCTTGATTCTGCTAAGTTTGGGCTGATCAAATGCTTTTCAACAAGTACCCTCTTTGCTAAAGGCTGCGTTTCATTCATTCGAATTAGAACAAAGTTTCCGATGTCCTTCACTTCCTGGCTAGCAAACTTTTGCTCGAATTGCTGGAGAACAGCTTCAGCCTCTTCCTGAGAAAACTGAGTTGGGAAACGAACATGCTCTAGGTTTCGTGCTAGCCTGATTCGACTGCTTAGAACAATGTCACTTTCGGGTCCTTTTTGTTTCATCCATTGACTTAAAGCGTCTTGAATAAAATGCTGGAGCGACATGTTGTTAATCTCCCTCCCTCTGCTGAGATTGCTCATGCTCTAATGCACGAATTTGATCTCGAACTTCCGCTGCTTTTTCGAACTCTTCTTGTTCAATTAACTGCTTCAGTTCTTGCTGCATCAACTCAAGTTTCCGGCGTACATGAAGACTGCCGGCAATCCGTTTAGGCACCTTTCCATTATGGACTGTATTTCCACTATGGACTTTCCGTAAAACAGGGTTCAAATACTGATCAAATGAACGATAGCATTCTGCACAGCCAAAACGGCCTGTTTTTCTGAATTGTTGAAAGGTTAAGCCACACTTAGGACATTGATCCACTTCTCTTGCTTCTTGAAAAATAGATGATCCCTTATTTGCACTTGTGGTAAAGCTAGGATCAATATTCAATAAACCCGATAATAAGTTGTGAATCGAGAAACCTTGGTTTCCACTCATAGCATATGAATCACTGTTTTCTTTTGCACATTGTTCACATATGTGCATTTCTTGTTTTTCTCCATTTATAACTTTCGTAAAGTGAAAAGTGGCTGGTCTCTCATTGCATTCTTGACAAATCAATCTTTTCACCCGCTTTACTTTAATTTCAAAGCATTTAACATCGCTATCATCATCCGAGCTCGCAATTCATCACGTTCAGGTAAATCAATGTGCAAAACAGAACGGTCCATGACACTGATCATCATCTTTGCTTCTCTTTCAGATAAAATGTTATTTTCGACAAGACGCATAATGATATGATCAGAGGCAGCCTGTGATAAACGATGATATATTTGGGAAATAATGTTATTCAATAAGTCGACTTCATCATTCATTTTGACTTTAATGATGCGGATATAGCCACCGCCGCCACGCTTACTTTCAACGATATAGCCTCTCTCGCTCGTAAAGCGCGTATTGATTACATAGTTAATTTGTGAAGGTACGCATTGAAACTTATCTGCAATTTCATTGCGTTTAATTTCTAATATTTCTCGACCGTTCTGATCCAAGACTTCTTTCAAATACTGCTCGATGATATCAGAAATATTTTGTGCCACTCCGCCTCCTCCTCCATTGACTTTGACTATATTTGACTTTAATCTTACTATAAATTTTTTCGGTCGATTTTTCAAGATAATCGCTCAACTAAGAATATTATTTCCACATTTATATGGTGTCAAACCTCTCAAAAACACAAAAAAGACCAGTTCCAAATGGAACTGATCCTTGTACAAGCTTGGCGGCGTCCTACTCTCACAGGGGGAGACCCCCAACTACCATCGGCGCTGAAGAGCTTAACTTCCGTGTTCGGTATGGGAACGGGTGTGACCTCTTCGCTATCGCCACCAAACCTGATGGAGAGAATGTTCTCTCAAAACTAGATAACAATGTTCAAACTTCACAATAGAATATAGGTTAAGTCCTCGATCTATTAGTATCTGTCAGCTCCACGTGTCACCACGCTTCCACCTCAGACCTATCAACCTGATCATCTTTCAGGGATCTTACTTCCTTGCGGAATGGGAAATCTCATCTTGAGGGGGGCTTCATGCTTAGATGCTTTCAGCACTTATCCCGTCCGCACATAGCTACCCAGCGATGCCCTTGGCAGAACAACTGGTACACCAGCGGTGCGTCCATCCCGGTCCTCTCGTACTAAGGACAGCTCCTCTCAAATTTCCTGCGCCCGCGACGGATAGGGACCGAACTGTCTCACGACGTTCTGAACCCAGCTCGCGTACCGCTTTAATGGGCGAACAGCCCAACCCTTGGGACCGACTACAGCCCCAGGATGCGATGAGCCGACATCGAGGTGCCAAACCTCCCCGTCGATGTGGACTCTTGGGGGAGATAAGCCTGTTATCCCCGGGGTAGCTTTTATCCGTTGAGCGATGGCCCTTCCATGCGGAACCACCGGATCACTAAGCCCGACTTTCGTCCCTGCTCGACTTGTAGGTCTCGCAGTCAAGCTCCCTTGTGCCTTTACACTCTGCGAATGATTTCCAACCATTCTGAGGGAACCTTTGGGCGCCTCCGTTACATTTTAGGAGGCGACCGCCCCAGTCAAACTGCCCACCTGACACTGTCTCCCTGCCCGATAAGGGCAGCGGGTTAGAAGGTCAATACAGCCAGGGTAGTATCCCACCGATGCCTCCACCGAAGCTAGCGCTCCGGTTTCCAAGGCTCCTACCTATCCTGTACAAGCTGTACCAACATTCAATATCAGGCTGCAGTAAAGCTCCACGGGGTCTTTCCGTCCTGTCGCGGGTAACCTGCATCTTCACAGGTACTATAATTTCACCGAGTCTCTCGTTGAGACAGTGCCCAGATCGTTGCGCCTTTCGTGCGGGTCGGAACTTACCCGACAAGGAATTTCGCTACCTTAGGACCGTTATAGTTACGGCCGCCGTTTACTGGGGCTTCAATTCGCACCTTCGCTTACGCTAAGCGCTCCTCTTAACCTTCCAGCACCGGGCAGGCGTCAGCCCCTATACTTCGCCTTACGGCTTCGCAGAGACCTGTGTTTTTGCTAAACAGTCGCCTGGGCCTATTCACTGCGGCTTCTCGGGGCTTTAACACCCTAAGAAGCACCCCTTCTCCCGAAGTTACGGGGTCATTTTGCCGAGTTCCTTAACGAGAGTTCTCTCGATCACCTTAGGATTCTCTCCTCGCCTACCTGTGTCGGTTTGCGGTACGGGCACCTCTCACCTCGCTAGAGGCTTTTCTTGGCAGTGTGGAATCAGGAACTTCGCTACTAAATTTCGCTCGCCATCACAGCTCAGCCTTCACGGGAAACGGATTTGCCTATTTCCCAGCCTAACTGCTTGGACGCGGATATCCAATACCGCGCTTACCCTATCCTCCTGCGTCCCCCCATTGCTCAAATGGTGAGGAGGTGGTACAGGAATATCAACCTGTTGTCCATCGCCTACGCCTTTCGGCCTCGGCTTAGGTCCCGACTAACCCTGAGCGGACGAGCCTTCCTCAGGAAACCTTAGGCATTCGGTGGACGGGATTCTCACCCGTCTTTCGCTACTCATACCGGCATTCTCACTTCTAAGCGCTCCACCAGTCCTTCCGGTCTGACTTCACAGCACTTAGAACGCTCTCCTACCACTGTTCGTTAGAACAGTCCGCAGCTTCGGTGATACGTTTAGCCCCGGTACATTTTCGGCGCAGAGTCACTCGACCAGTGAGCTATTACGCACTCTTTAAATGGTGGCTGCTTCTAAGCCAACATCCTGGTTGTCTAAGCAACTCCACATCCTTTTCCACTTAACGTATACTTTGGGACCTTAGCTGGCGGTCTGGGCTGTTTCCCTTTCGACTACGGATCTTATCACTCGCAGTCTGACTCCCAAGGATAAGTCATCGGCATTCGGAGTTTGACTGAATTCGGTAACCCGGTAGGGGCCCCTAGTCCAATCAGTGCTCTACCTCCGAGACTCTTACCTTGAGGCTAGCCCTAAAGCTATTTCGGAGAGAACCAGCTATCTCCAGGTTCGATTGGCATTTCACCCCTACCCACACCTCATCCCCGCACTTTTCAACGTGCGTGGGTTCGGGCCTCCATTCAGTGTTACCTGAACTTCACCCTGGACATGGGTAGATCACCTGGTTTCGGGTCTACGACCACGTACTCATGCGCCCTATTCAGACTCGCTTTCGCTGCGGCTCCGCATCTTCTGCTTAACCTTGCACGGGATCGTAACTCGCCGGTTCATTCTACAAAAGGCACGCCATCACCCTTTAACGGGCTCTGACTACTTGTAGGCACACGGTTTCAGGATCTATTTCACTCCCCTTCCGGGGTGCTTTTCACCTTTCCCTCACGGTACTGGTTCACTATCGGTCACTAGGGAGTATTTAGCCTTGGGAGATGGTCCTCCCGGATTCCGACGGAATTTCACGTGTTCCGCCGTACTCAGGATCCACTCTGGAGAGAACAACATTTCAGTTACAGGGCTGTTACCTTCTTTGGCGGGCCTTTCCAGACCTCTTCGCTTATATCGTTCCTTTGTAACTCCGTATAGAGTGTCCTACAACCCCAAGAGGCAAGCCTCTTGGTTTGGGCTGTTCCCGTTTCGCTCGCCGCTACTCAGGGAATCGCATTTGCTTTCTCTTCCTCCGGGTACTTAGATGTTTCAGTTCCCCGGGTATGCCTTCTCATACTCTATGTATTCAAGTATGGATACTACTCCATTACGAGCAGTGGGTTTCCCCATTCGGAAATCTCCGGATCAAAGCTTGCTTACAGCTCCCCGAAGCATATCGGTGTTCGTCCCGTCCTTCATCGGCTCCTAGTGCCAAGGCATCCACCGTGCGCCCTTTCTAACTTAACCATTTCTTACTTTAGAAAGAATCACTATGTGTGATGAACTTTGCATTGCATTCAATGTGAATGTATTACTTATTGTTATCTAGTTTTCAAAGAACAATCCTGTCTCGCTAGAGACATGTTTTGAAGGAATGATCCTTCAAAACTAAACAAGACCAAAACGCACGCTGCTCCATATATCCTTAGAAAGGAGGTGATCCAGCCGCACCTTCCGATACGGCTACCTTGTTACGACTTCACCCCAATCATCTGTCCCACCTTCGGCGGCTGGCTCCATAAAGGTTACCTCACCGACTTCGGGTGTTACAAACTCTCGTGGTGTGACGGGCGGTGTGTACAAGGCCCGGGAACGTATTCACCGCGGCATGCTGATCCGCGATTACTAGCGATTCCAGCTTCACGCAGTCGAGTTGCAGACTGCGATCCGAACTGAGAACAGATTTATGGGATTGGCTAAACCTTGCGGTCTCGCAGCCCTTTGTTCTGTCCATTGTAGCACGTGTGTAGCCCAGGTCATAAGGGGCATGATGATTTGACGTCATCCCCACCTTCCTCCGGTTTGTCACCGGCAGTCACCTTAGAGTGCCCAACTAAATGCTGGCAACTAAGATCAAGGGTTGCGCTCGTTGCGGGACTTAACCCAACATCTCACGACACGAGCTGACGACAACCATGCACCACCTGTCACTCTGTCCCCGAAGGGAAAGCCCTATCTCTAGGGTTGTCAGAGGATGTCAAGACCTGGTAAGGTTCTTCGCGTTGCTTCGAATTAAACCACATGCTCCACCGCTTGTGCGGGCCCCCGTCAATTCCTTTGAGTTTCAGTCTTGCGACCGTACTCCCCAGGCGGAGTGCTTAATGCGTTAGCTGCAGCACTAAGGGGCGGAAACCCCCTAACACTTAGCACTCATCGTTTACGGCGTGGACTACCAGGGTATCTAATCCTGTTCGCTCCCCACGCTTTCGCTCCTCAGCGTCAGTTACAGACCAGAGAGTCGCCTTCGCCACTGGTGTTCCTCCACATCTCTACGCATTTCACCGCTACACGTGGAATTCCACTCTCCTCTTCTGCACTCAAGTTTCCCAGTTTCCAATGACCCTCCCCGGTTGAGCCGGGGGCTTTCACATCAGACTTAAGAAACCGCCTGCGAGCCCTTTACGCCCAATAATTCCGGACAACGCTTGCCACCTACGTATTACCGCGGCTGCTGGCACGTAGTTAGCCGTGGCTTTCTGGTTAGGTACCGTCAAGGTGCGAGCAGTTACTCTCGCACTTGTTCTTCCCTAACAACAGAGCTTTACGATCCGAAAACCTTCATCACTCACGCGGCGTTGCTCCGTCAGACTTTCGTCCATTGCGGAAGATTCCCTACTGCTGCCTCCCGTAGGAGTCTGGGCCGTGTCTCAGTCCCAGTGTGGCCGATCACCCTCTCAGGTCGGCTACGCATCGTCGCCTTGGTGAGCCATTACCCCACCAACTAGCTAATGCGCCGCGGGTCCATCTGTAAGTGACAGCCGAAACCGTCTTTCATCCTTGAACCATGCGGTTCAAGGAACTATCCGGTATTAGCTCCGGTTTCCCGGAGTTATCCCAGTCTTACAGGCAGGTTACCCACGTGTTACTCACCCGTCCGCCGCTAACATCCGGGAGCAAGCTCCCTTCTGTTCGCTCGACTTGCATGTATTAGGCACGCCGCCAGCGTTCGTCCTGAGCCAGGATCAAACTCTCCGAAAAAGTACAAAACCGAAGTTTTGTTTTTCGTCAGCGTTTGACTGACTACCTATGAAACATCATAGGATTTTTTTATAAAAACTCGAATTAACAGGTACGTTTTGTCTTGTTTAGTTTTCAAAGATCATATTGGTGGAGCCTAGCGGGATCGAACCGCTGACCTCCTGCGTGCAAGGCAGGCGCTCTCCCAGCTGAGCTAAGGCCCCATAAAAGATGGTCGGGAAGACAGGATTCGAACCTGCGACCCCTTGGTCCCAAACCAAGTGCTCTACCAAGCTGAGCTACTTCCCGATCTTAATGGCGCGCCCGAGAGGAGTCGAACCCCTAACCTTTTGATCCGTAGTCAAACGCTCTATCCAATTGAGCTACGGGCGCTTATTTTATAATGCCGAGGGCCGGACTTGAACCGGCACGGTAGTCACCTACCGCAGGATTTTAAGTCCTGTGTGTCTGCCAATTCCACCACCCCGGCGTGGATGGTATAAGCGGAAGACGGGATTCGAACCCGCGACCCCCACCTTGGCAAGGTGGTGTTCTACCACTGAACTACTTCCGCATTACAGGATTTCTTTATTTTATTTGGCAATGCGGGTGAAGGGACTTGAACCCCCACGTCATAAAGACACTAGATCCTAAGTCTAGCGCGTCTGCCAATTCCGCCACACCCGCATGAAACATGGTGAGCCATGAAGGACTCGAACCTTCGACCCTCTGATTAAAAGTCAGATGCTCTACCAACTGAGCTAATGGCTCGCTTTAAAAGCGACTCGTCTATCTTACCATATGAAACTGGTGCCGGCAAGAGGACTTGAACCCCCAACCTACTGATTACAAGTCAGTTGCTCTACCAGTTGAGCTACACCGGCTTTATCTATCCTAACATTATGTAAGAATAAATATGGTGGAGGATGACGGGCTCGAACCGCCGACCCTCTGCTTGTAAGGCAGATGCTCTCCCAGCTGAGCTAATCCTCCATATTGTGTTGTCATTTCGAATGTCTCTCGATCCGACAAATAGTATTATATAACGATAAGATATTGTTTGTAAAGACTTTTTTAAAATAATTTTTGAATTTATTTTAACGTTATTTTTTTCATCTTTTCGTTAAGGCACCTAAAGAAGTTTACCACTTGTCTCATCATTTTAAAAGTCTTTTTTTCATTTTTTTATGTTTTTTTGTTAAAAAGCTCTCTAATTAAGCTTTATTGGTGTGAAATCACCCTTTTTATACTTTTTAAATGCTTGTTTTCTTCAATATATCTTCTCATACAAATCATTTTGAGAAGGCAGCCTTTTATTATTTTATTTTTCTGAGAAATCATTTTCGTGTAAAAACGTACGTAAATGATGCTGTTCTTTACTCTCTTAAATATTAAAGTTTATTAGGGTAACTTGATTCTTTCTTGCTCTTACTTAGAGCGGGCGTAAAAATTAACTGGAGATGCTCTATGCTCTTTGGCGATACTCAGTTATCTAGTGTGTCTCTAAACAGTCCTCTTTATCTGACTGACAAAGAAATTTTTATTGGCTGCTTTCTATTGTCTTCATCTTAAACCAATTGAACGATCCACCCACACAACACCTGCGTTGTTCATTTAAAATACATGAAAGAGAGACCAACAGAAGGATTAGCTGATCAATGAGTCTTACTACATCATCACTTCTCATTTTACACAGCCATTTAATATAGAAGTGATTTTTCAAAACACAAAAAGGATCAGTTCCAAATGGAACTGATCCTTATACAAGCTTGGCGGCGTCCTACTCTCACAGGGGGAGACCCCCAACTACCATCGGCGCTGAAGAGCTTAACTTCCGTGTTCGGTATGGGAACGGGTGTGACCTCTTCGCTATCGCCACCAAACCTGATGGAGAGAATGTTCTCTCAAAACTAGATAACAATGTTCAAACTTCACAATAGAATATAGGTTAAGTCCTCGATCTATTAGTATCTGTCAGCTCCACGTGTCACCACGCTTCCACCTCAGACCTATCAACCTGATCATCTTTCAGGGATCTTACTTCCTTGCGGAATGGGAAATCTCATCTTGAGGGGGGCTTCATGCTTAGATGCTTTCAGCACTTATCCCGTCCGCACATAGCTACCCAGCGATGCCCTTGGCAGAACAACTGGTACACCAGCGGTGCGTCCATCCCGGTCCTCTCGTACTAAGGACAGCTCCTCTCAAATTTCCTGCGCCCGCGACGGATAGGGACCGAACTGTCTCACGACGTTCTGAACCCAGCTCGCGTACCGCTTTAATGGGCGAACAGCCCAACCCTTGGGACCGACTACAGCCCCAGGATGCGATGAGCCGACATCGAGGTGCCAAACCTCCCCGTCGATGTGGACTCTTGGGGGAGATAAGCCTGTTATCCCCGGGGTAGCTTTTATCCGTTGAGCGATGGCCCTTCCATGCGGAACCACCGGATCACTAAGCCCGACTTTCGTCCCTGCTCGACTTGTAGGTCTCGCAGTCAAGCTCCCTTGTGCCTTTACACTCTGCGAATGATTTCCAACCATTCTGAGGGAACCTTTGGGCGCCTCCGTTACATTTTAGGAGGCGACCGCCCCAGTCAAACTGCCCACCTGACACTGTCTCCCTGCCCGATAAGGGCAGCGGGTTAGAAGGTCAATACAGCCAGGGTAGTATCCCACCGATGCCTCCACCGAAGCTAGCGCTCCGGTTTCCAAGGCTCCTACCTATCCTGTACAAGCTGTACCAACATTCAATATCAGGCTGCAGTAAAGCTCCACGGGGTCTTTCCGTCCTGTCGCGGGTAACCTGCATCTTCACAGGTACTATAATTTCACCGAGTCTCTCGTTGAGACAGTGCCCAGATCGTTGCGCCTTTCGTGCGGGTCGGAACTTACCCGACAAGGAATTTCGCTACCTTAGGACCGTTATAGTTACGGCCGCCGTTTACTGGGGCTTCAATTCGCACCTTCGCTTACGCTAAGCGCTCCTCTTAACCTTCCAGCACCGGGCAGGCGTCAGCCCCTATACTTCGCCTTACGGCTTCGCAGAGACCTGTGTTTTTGCTAAACAGTCGCCTGGGCCTATTCACTGCGGCTTCTCGGGGCTTTAACACCCTAAGAAGCACCCCTTCTCCCGAAGTTACGGGGTCATTTTGCCGAGTTCCTTAACGAGAGTTCTCTCGATCACCTTAGGATTCTCTCCTCGCCTACCTGTGTCGGTTTGCGGTACGGGCACCTCTCACCTCGCTAGAGGCTTTTCTTGGCAGTGTGGAATCAGGAACTTCGCTACTAAATTTCGCTCGCCATCACAGCTCAGCCTTCACGGGAAACGGATTTGCCTATTTCCCAGCCTAACTGCTTGGACGCGGATATCCAATACCGCGCTTACCCTATCCTCCTGCGTCCCCCCATTGCTCAAATGGTGAGGAGGTGGTACAGGAATATCAACCTGTTGTCCATCGCCTACGCCTTTCGGCCTCGGCTTAGGTCCCGACTAACCCTGAGCGGACGAGCCTTCCTCAGGAAACCTTAGGCATTCGGTGGACGGGATTCTCACCCGTCTTTCGCTACTCATACCGGCATTCTCACTTCTAAGCGCTCCACCAGTCCTTCCGGTCTGACTTCACAGCACTTAGAACGCTCTCCTACCACTGTTCGTTAGAACAGTCCGCAGCTTCGGTGATACGTTTAGCCCCGGTACATTTTCGGCGCAGAGTCACTCGACCAGTGAGCTATTACGCACTCTTTAAATGGTGGCTGCTTCTAAGCCAACATCCTGGTTGTCTAAGCAACTCCACATCCTTTTCCACTTAACGTATACTTTGGGACCTTAGCTGGCGGTCTGGGCTGTTTCCCTTTCGACTACGGATCTTATCACTCGCAGTCTGACTCCCAAGGATAAGTCATCGGCATTCGGAGTTTGACTGAATTCGGTAACCCGGTAGGGGCCCCTAGTCCAATCAGTGCTCTACCTCCGAGACTCTTACCTTGAGGCTAGCCCTAAAGCTATTTCGGAGAGAACCAGCTATCTCCAGGTTCGATTGGCATTTCACCCCTACCCACACCTCATCCCCGCACTTTTCAACGTGCGTGGGTTCGGGCCTCCATTCAGTGTTACCTGAACTTCACCCTGGACATGGGTAGATCACCTGGTTTCGGGTCTACGACCACGTACTCATGCGCCCTATTCAGACTCGCTTTCGCTGCGGCTCCGCATCTTCTGCTTAACCTTGCACGGGATCGTAACTCGCCGGTTCATTCTACAAAAGGCACGCCATCACCCTTTAACGGGCTCTGACTACTTGTAGGCACACGGTTTCAGGATCTATTTCACTCCCCTTCCGGGGTGCTTTTCACCTTTCCCTCACGGTACTGGTTCACTATCGGTCACTAGGGAGTATTTAGCCTTGGGAGATGGTCCTCCCGGATTCCGACGGAATTTCACGTGTTCCGCCGTACTCAGGATCCACTCTGGAGAGAACAACATTTCAGTTACAGGGCTGTTACCTTCTTTGGCGGGCCTTTCCAGACCTCTTCGCTTATATCGTTCCTTTGTAACTCCGTATAGAGTGTCCTACAACCCCAAGAGGCAAGCCTCTTGGTTTGGGCTGTTCCCGTTTCGCTCGCCGCTACTCAGGGAATCGCATTTGCTTTCTCTTCCTCCGGGTACTTAGATGTTTCAGTTCCCCGGGTATGCCTTCTCATACTCTATGTATTCAAGTATGGATACTACTCCATTACGAGCAGTGGGTTTCCCCATTCGGAAATCTCCGGATCAAAGCTTGCTTACAGCTCCCCGAAGCATATCGGTGTTCGTCCCGTCCTTCATCGGCTCCTAGTGCCAAGGCATCCACCGTGCGCCCTTTCTAACTTAACCATTTCTTACTTTAGAAAGAATCACTATGTGTGATGAACTTTGCATTGCATTCAATGTGAATGTATTACTTATTGTTATCTAGTTTTCAAAGAACAATCCTGTCTCGCTAGAGACATGTTTTGAAGGAATGATCCTTCAAAACTAAACAAGACCAAAACGCACGCTGCTCCATATATCCTTAGAAAGGAGGTGATCCAGCCGCACCTTCCGATACGGCTACCTTGTTACGACTTCACCCCAATCATCTGTCCCACCTTCGGCGGCTGGCTCCATAAAGGTTACCTCACCGACTTCGGGTGTTACAAACTCTCGTGGTGTGACGGGCGGTGTGTACAAGGCCCGGGAACGTATTCACCGCGGCATGCTGATCCGCGATTACTAGCGATTCCAGCTTCACGCAGTCGAGTTGCAGACTGCGATCCGAACTGAGAACAGATTTATGGGATTGGCTAAACCTTGCGGTCTCGCAGCCCTTTGTTCTGTCCATTGTAGCACGTGTGTAGCCCAGGTCATAAGGGGCATGATGATTTGACGTCATCCCCACCTTCCTCCGGTTTGTCACCGGCAGTCACCTTAGAGTGCCCAACTAAATGCTGGCAACTAAGATCAAGGGTTGCGCTCGTTGCGGGACTTAACCCAACATCTCACGACACGAGCTGACGACAACCATGCACCACCTGTCACTCTGTCCCCGAAGGGAAAGCCCTATCTCTAGGGTTGTCAGAGGATGTCAAGACCTGGTAAGGTTCTTCGCGTTGCTTCGAATTAAACCACATGCTCCACCGCTTGTGCGGGCCCCCGTCAATTCCTTTGAGTTTCAGTCTTGCGACCGTACTCCCCAGGCGGAGTGCTTAATGCGTTAGCTGCAGCACTAAGGGGCGGAAACCCCCTAACACTTAGCACTCATCGTTTACGGCGTGGACTACCAGGGTATCTAATCCTGTTCGCTCCCCACGCTTTCGCTCCTCAGCGTCAGTTACAGACCAGAGAGTCGCCTTCGCCACTGGTGTTCCTCCACATCTCTACGCATTTCACCGCTACACGTGGAATTCCACTCTCCTCTTCTGCACTCAAGTTTCCCAGTTTCCAATGACCCTCCCCGGTTGAGCCGGGGGCTTTCACATCAGACTTAAGAAACCGCCTGCGAGCCCTTTACGCCCAATAATTCCGGACAACGCTTGCCACCTACGTATTACCGCGGCTGCTGGCACGTAGTTAGCCGTGGCTTTCTGGTTAGGTACCGTCAAGGTGCGAGCAGTTACTCTCGCACTTGTTCTTCCCTAACAACAGAGCTTTACGATCCGAAAACCTTCATCACTCACGCGGCGTTGCTCCGTCAGACTTTCGTCCATTGCGGAAGATTCCCTACTGCTGCCTCCCGTAGGAGTCTGGGCCGTGTCTCAGTCCCAGTGTGGCCGATCACCCTCTCAGGTCGGCTACGCATCGTCGCCTTGGTGAGCCATTACCCCACCAACTAGCTAATGCGCCGCGGGTCCATCTGTAAGTGACAGCCGAAACCGTCTTTCATCCTTGAACCATGCGGTTCAAGGAACTATCCGGTATTAGCTCCGGTTTCCCGGAGTTATCCCAGTCTTACAGGCAGGTTACCCACGTGTTACTCACCCGTCCGCCGCTAACATCCGGGAGCAAGCTCCCTTCTGTTCGCTCGACTTGCATGTATTAGGCACGCCGCCAGCGTTCGTCCTGAGCCAGGATCAAACTCTCCGAGGTATGCAGGATGCATATCACACATGCGTTGCTACACGATGTAGCGAACTTAGCATGTGATCATTTCCTGCCTCGTCAGCGTTTGACTGACTACCTATGAAACATCATAGGATTTTTTTATAAAAACTCGAATTAACAGGTACGTTTTGTCTTGTTTAGTTTTCAAAGATCATTTTCGTTATCGCTCGTAAGCGACTTTAATATCTTAACATTTCGTATCGGTTAAAGTCAAGAAGTTTTTTCAATTTCTTTTTTTAACCTCGTTGCTGTTTTGCGGCAACGAATAATAATATACCATCTTGAATCTTTCCTTGCAATAGTTTTTTTAAAAAAAGTTTCATTTCATGAAAAATAAAAAGCGCCATAGTTAAAATGGCGCTTTACTTGGTGTATTAGCGGTTTCTCATTTGTGGGAAAAGCAGTACATCTCTGATTGATGGAGAATTTGTTAATAGCATGATTAACCGGTCGATACCGATTCCTAGTCCGCCTGTTGGAGGCATACCATATTCTAATGCTTCAACAAAATCGTCATCCATTAGATGCGCTTCGTCATTTCCTTCTTCACGTTCTTTTAATTGAGCTTCGAATCGTTCTCTTTGATCGATTGGATCGTTTAGTTCTGTGAATGCATTAGCATGTTCACGGCGTACGATAAATAGCTCAAAGCGATCTGTGAAGCGAGGGTCTTCAGGATTTTTCTTAGCTAATGGGGAGATCTCTACTGGATGTCCGTAAATAAATGTAGGCTGCACCAATGTTTCCTCCACTTTTTGCTCGAAGAACTCATTGATGATATGACCTACCGTCATGTTTTTCGTAATTTCAATTCCGTGATCAGCTGCATGCTGTTGTGCTTCTTCTACAGTCATCTCCTGCCAGAAGTCTACACCAGTTGCTTCTTTGACTGCTTCAACCATATGGAGTCTCTTCCATTCAGGCTTCAGATCAATTTCATCTTCTCCATATTGAATAGTGGTTGTTCCTAGTACCTCTTCGGCAATATGAGCAATCAGGTTTTCAGTTAGATTCATGATGTCTTTGTAATCTGCGTACGCTTCGTAAAGCTCGATCATAGTGAATTCTGGGTTATGACGAGTTGATACACCTTCGTTACGGAATACACGACCAATCTCGTATACCTTCTCTAGACCACCGACAATAAGGCGTTTTAAGTGCAGTTCAATCGCAATACGCATATAAAGTGGCATATCCAGTGCATTGTGATGAGTAATGAAAGGACGTGCTGATGCACCACCAGGGATGCTGTGCATTGTTGGTGTTTCAACTTCTAGGTATCCTTTAGAATCTAAGTATCTTCTCATAGATTGGATGATCTTGCTTCGCATGATGAACGTCTGCTTACTTTCTGGATTTACAATCAGGTCAAGGTAACGCTGACGATAACGTTGTTCAACATCTTTGAGTCCATGATATTTGTCAGGAAGCGGGCGAAGTGCTTTTGTGAGAACCTCAAAGCTAGTCGCTTTAATAGAAAGTTCGCCTACATTCGTTTTAAATACTGTTCCTGTTACACCGACGATATCGCCTAGGTCTGAGCTTTTGAATAATTCGTAAGCTTCTTCTCCTACACTATCTTTACGAACGTAGATTTGAATTTGTCCTTCTAAGTCTTGGATATGCGCAAAGCCAGCTTTTCCTTTTCCACGCTTTGTCATCATACGTCCAGCGATTGTCACTTGGGCAGACTTTTCTTCTAAGTCTTCTTTAGAAAACTCATCGTATTCAGCAATAATTTGTGCAGATTGATGAGAACGGTCATATCGTTCACCGAACGGATCGATACCTTCTTCTCTCATTTTATTCATTTTGTCACGTCTGACTTGGAATTGGTCATTTAATTCTTCGTTATTAAGCCCTTCATTACTCATTTATATCACTCCAATAATGTATTTTGCAGAGAAAAGCAGAAAAACTGCCAGTACATGCACTAGCAGTGAGCTACAAAAAGAAAGATAGTCTTATCCTACTTTTATACTTTGAAGCTCTTTTGCCTCGGCTTCGATCGTAAAGTCATCAAGAACTTGTACAAGCTCCGCTCTCGTTTCACTTTGATTGATTTGATTTCTCACGTCCGCATTGCCTCGGACACCTTTTAAGTACCACGCTGCGTGCTTTCTCATTTCTCTGACAGCCACATGCTCCCCTTTTAGATCAATAAGTCTGTCTAAGTGAAGCTTACACACTGACATCTTCTCACGTACGTTTGGCTCTTCTTTCAGTTCACCCGTTTCTAAATAATGAACTGTTCGATAGATCATCCACGGGTTTCCTAGTGCGGCTCTTCCGATCATGACAGCATCAGCACCTGTTTCATCAAGCAGACGTTTTGCATCCTGAGGGGTTTTGACATCTCCATTGCCGATGACAGGAATGGACACAGATTGTTTGACCTCTTTTATAATATCCCAATTTGCTGTTCCTTCGTACATCTGCACACGTGTCCGTCCGTGAAGTGCCACCGCTTGTCCACCTGCTCGTTCAACAGCACGGGCATTGTCGATAGCGAAGATATGATCTTCGTCCCAGCCCATTCTCATTTTCACCGTAACAGGTTTATCTACAGCATCTACAACAGCAGAGACCATTTCATAAATTTTGTTTGGATCAAGCAGCCATTTCGCTCCTGCATCACATTTCGTAATCTTCGGTACAGGACAGCCCATGTTGATATCAATAATGTCCGCTGTGGTATTCTGGTCTACAAACTTTGCCGCTTCAACGAGAGTGTCTTTTTCTCCTCCAAATATCTGAAGGCTCAAAGGCTTTTCACGTTCATCAATGTATAGCATACCCATTGTTCTTGCATTGTTGATCAGGATTGCCTTGTCACTGACCATCTCAGCGCAGACTAAACCTGCTCCAAATTCTTTCACTGTCAGTCTGAAGGCAGAGTTGCACACACCAGCCATAGGTGCGAGCACCACTTTGTTTTTAATGTCGATATCTCCGATTTTAAACATCATTTCCCCTCCTTTCTTCTTCAAGATTTGGTGAAAGTTCTTCCACCGTTATATTTAAAGCATCTGCTATTTGACCAACCAATTGGTTTGTTGGTAATCGATTGCCTCGCTCAATTTCTCCTAAGACAGAGACAGAGATGCCCAGTCTTTTCGCGAACCCTTCCTGAGTATACCCTTTTAGCTTTCGGTATGCACGAATTCTTCTACCCCACACGTCTTTTTCCATATGCTTACACCTTCTTGGTCTGTTACGGCATTGATTTGTACTTCGCCGATTTCCGGGCAAATCTCACTCATCGGAACGAGAACGAATAAACGTTCGTACATTCTAGGATGTGGCACTACGAGCTGTTCTGTTTCAATATTTTCACGATTATAAAGTAAAATGTCAAGGTCAGCCGTTCGTGGTCCCCATCTCACTTCTCTTGTTCTGCCTAACTCTTGCTCGATTTTCTGAGTAAGTGCCAGTAATTCATTTGGACGAAGCGAGGTGGAAATTTTCACAGCCATATTTAAAAAGTCATCTTGGTTTTCGTAACCTACAGGTGTTGTTTCATATATAGATGAGATCGATTCTACTTGAACCTCTGGATGTTCGTGCAGTTTTTTGACGGCTTCTTTTAAATAAGTTTCCTTTTTCCCTATGTTCGAACCTAAAGCAATGTATGCGGTATTGTTCATGCGCGCGATCTCGTCATTTCAATGGCAACGGACTGATAGTGTCCTGGAATTGGCGGATCTGGTTTAATCACCTTCACAGTACATTCTTGAACTGTCGGAAAGTCCTTTAACACTTGGCTTGCAATTCTTTCTGTTAGTGTTTCAACGAGGTTGACTGATTCACCCTCTACAATGCTTTTGCAGATTTGGTAGAGCTCCGCATAATTAATGGTCTCATTGAGGTCATCAGTTTGTCCGGCTTTACTTAAATCAAGTGAAGCTGTTAAATCCACGCGGAACCGCTGTCCTAATTTATTTTCTTCTGCAAATACGCCATGGTAGCCGTAAAATTCCATTCCATTTACATATACTTTATCGATAATAAGCGCCTCCCTTATTCAGCATGGCATCCATCATTTTTGCCATTCTTGCGATTTCTTTTACATCATGTACCCGAACCATCGCACTGCCTTTTTGAATTCCAAGGCAGACCGTCGCCCCCGTTCCTTCAGTACGCTCTTCCGGTGGCAGGTCTAAGACAGCTCCGATGAATCGTTTTCGAGATGTAGCTAAGAGCAGTGGATACCCGAGCTGACAAAAATGTTCAAGCTCATTCATGACCATCAGGTTGTCCTCTTTATTTTTCGCAAACCCTACACCTGGGTCTAATATGATCATGTCATCACGGACACCCGCTTGTTTTGCAATTTGAACACTTTCATTCAAATCTGCGATCATATCTGAAATTAGATGTGTGTAGTTTCGCTCTGGTCGATTGTGCATTAAAATAATCGGCACATTGTGCTTCGCTGCTACATCCGCCATTTGAGGATCTGCCTTCGCTCCCCATACATCATTAATAATGGAAGCTCCGGCTTTCACTGCTTCATCTGCCACATGGGCTTTATACGTATCAATGGAAATCGGAACATCCAATTCTTTTGTGATCTTTTCGATGACGGGAATGACTCTTGAAAGCTCCTCTTGTTCTGAAACAAATGCAGCTCCTGGGCGAGTCGATTCTCCGCCTATATCAATGATATGTGCCCCGTCTTCTATCAGCTGTGCTGCATGAGCCCGCGCTTTATCCACTTGATTAAACTTTCCTCCATCTGAAAAAGAGTCAGGTGTAACATTTAAAATGCCCATGACCAATGTCTTTTCTTCATAACTAAGGGTGTGGTGCTTGGCTTGTATGACCTTAGGTTGCTTTATCACTTGTTGTGTCATTGTGTCCACCTACTCTTTATAATCTAGACGTTCTTTTGTATATTGTGTTCTCAATTTTGTTGAGAAGATTCGGCTGTTATGGGTAAAGGAGATTTCTCCTATACTTCTGAAAGGCACAATCCCTTGAACAGAATTGGTCATCCATGCCTCATCAGCCGATAGCAAATGGGAGATTGGATATCGCCCTACTTCTAGTGAAGCCTCCATCGCTTGGAGTGCTTCGATACAATATCGACGAGTGACCCCATTTAAAATGCCTGTATCAAGTGACGGTGTATACATCACATCGCCTTTTCGCCAAAATATATTGGAGGTAATTCCTTCTGCCACATCATTTTCTTTTGTTAAAAAGATACCTTCTAACTTCGGATCATTTCCCACTTCTCTTTTTGCTAGCAGGTTGTTCATATAATGGTGAGACTTGAGACGCCTCGGACCTTCTGGGGTATTTCTCCTCGTTTGAAGAATGACTCCCTGTTTCTCATCTAACACAGATTCGGGCCGGAATGGAGAGATCATGACAAACACGACAGGCTCTTCATAAGGATCGGCAGAAAATCCATTGCCTCTGCCCGCAGATACATTGAAGCGAATTCTCGCGTGTCCACCGGCTATGTCGTTTTTATTTAGTAAGGTATGAATGATGTCGAGTACAAATGGTTTCTCTATTGTGGATTCGATGCAAAGGTCACGCAATGATTGATTGAGCCTTTCAAGGTGCCAATCTAACAGAAAGACTTGTCCTGCCAGGCTGGTAAATGTTTCGAATACACCGATGCCATATAGAAAACCATGATCAAAAGGAGAAAGAGTCGCGTCTTTCTCCTCTATATACTGACCGTTCAGATAAATGATCATGCGTTTACTTCATGCCCCTTTTTACGATAGGTTTCAATGAAATTTTTAAGCATTTCTTTTCCGAAGGACGTCATAATCGATTCAGGATGAAACTGTACACTTTCAATTGGTAGCTCTTTATGGCGAATGGCCATGAGCTCGCCTTCTTTTGTGCTGGCTGTTGCGTCAAAGCAATCCGGTAGCGTCTCGTTTTTGACAATTAATGAATGATATCTCGTTGCGACAAGCGGATTTTGGAGTCCAGTGAAGACACCTTTTCCGTCATGTTGAATCTCTGACGTTTTACCATGCATTAAGCGCTCAGCACGAACGACATCCCCTCCAAAGACTTGCGCAATGGATTGATGCCCTAGACATACACCGAAGATCGGAATACTTCCCGCAAAATGCTTGATTGCCTCCATACTAATTCCCGCTTCATCAGGACTGCATGGCCCTGGAGAAATCATGAGAAAATCTGGCTTGAGTTCTTCGATTTCTTGAATGGTTACTTGATCATTCCGTTTCACGATCAATTCTTCTCCAAGCTCACCTAAATACTGGACCAGGTTGTACGTAAATGAATCATAATTATCAATCATTAATATCATGCTCTGCTCACCTCTAACTCAAAATAGTCTCTTCTTTGCTCAACTGTAATGCTTTTTTCACTGCATAGGCTTTTTTAATCGATTCTTTGTATTCGTGTTTTGGGACAGAATCGATGACGATCCCAGCACCCGACTGCATAAAGGCTTTGCCTTCAGTGCAGTACGCCGTACGAATGACGATGTTAAAGTGCATATCTTGATTGAATCCAAACCAGCCTATAGATCCAGTATAAAGCCCACGCCTTGTTGGCTCAAGCTCTTCTATGATTTCCATTGTTCTCACCTTTGGAGCACCTGTAATTGTGCCTCCTGGGAATACAGCTCTCATGACATCTACTGCATCACAATCATCACGCAGTTCCCCTTGTACGTTGGATACAATGTGCATCACGTGTGAATATTTCTCAATCGCCATAAATTCGTTCACTCTTACTGAGCCATAAGTGGACACGCGTCCAAGGTCATTCCGCTCAAGATCCACGAGCATCACATGCTCCGCGCGTTCTTTTTCATTTTCAATGAGCTCTTTTGCCAGCGCGTGATCCTCAGCCTCGTCTTTGCCTCTTGATCTTGTACCCGCAATCGGTCTTGTTTCTAGTTGAGTTCCCTTTTTCTTAATCAGCAGCTCTGGAGATCCACAAACAATCTGGAAATCAGGCGTGTGCAAATAAGACATATAAGGGGATGGATTGACTTGACGTAACGTTTTGTATAATTCATACGGATGTGTGTGGAGCTGTTCATCTTGTCTGATGGACAAATTCACTTGGAACACATCACCGCTTGCGATATATTGCTTAATCTTCTCTACTGCTTCTCCAAAGGTTTCCTCGGTAAAAGGCGCTGCTGGTACAAATTCTACAGAAGGTTCATGAACAGGTGATTGCGCTGATTCATTTGCAGAGCTTGTCCACTTTTGCTTCAAATCTTCGAGTCTTTGATGAGTGTCACTCACAGGTTCCGCTCCCTCTGTGTGAGTAATCAGCCACAGCATGTTTTCTTCATGATCAAAGACCGCAACATCATTAAACACGAGAAAATAAAGATCCGGTGTTTTCAGGTCATCAATGGACAACATCTTAAAATGCTCAATATATCTAGCATAATCATAGCTTAAAAATCCAATCGCCCCGCCTTGAAAATCGGGGTATTCCTCATTCGTTTCGGTTTGAAGGGTTTGGAACCAATCCGTAAACGCTCTGAATGGATCACCTTCTTTGAACAGCACCTCATCTTGATAATGGATGGTTGTCATCCCGTCTTTACCCTTCGCTTTAGCAATTGGGTGAATACCAGCAATGCTGTAGGAACCACCGCGAGCACTTTCAAGCAGAACATGGTGCGTTTCGCCAGCAGTCAATTGTTCGTATCTTTTCAAGAATGCATCTTTCGTAAAAGGAATTTTGATGCCCATCGGCCTGCGTTGTGTCATGTTATCATCCTTTTTCATTTTCATTAATCTTATTGTAATGCAATCCAATTTATTTAGAAAATAGTATTTGCTTTCCATCTACAAATTTCATAAAAAAACCCCAGCAAATGCTGGGGTAATTGGTTTAATCAAATTGATAAAGAGGTGTGCTGAGGTAACGCTCTCCATTACTTGGGATGATTGCGAGAACCTTTTTCCCTTTACCAAGTTTCTTCGCGGTTTGAAGTGCTGCATAAATGGCTGCTCCTGAAGAAATACCGCCAAGGATTCCTTCCTCTTTCGCTGCTTTTCTTGCAAGCTCAAATGCATCTTCGTTTTTCACTTGGATAATGCCATCATATACTTCCGTGTTCAAGATGGAAGGGATAAAACCCGCTCCAATCCCTTGAATTTTATGCGGGCCTGGTTTTCCGCCTGATAATACAGGAGAATCAGTAGGCTCTACCGCATAAAGCTGAATCGATGGTATGGCTTCTTTTAGGACTTCACCAGCACCCGTGATTGTGCCGCCCGTACCTACACCTGCAATAAATGCATCAAGCTCGCCGTCAAACTGTTCAAGAATTTCTTTTCCTGTCGTACGACGGTGAATCTCCGCATTGGCTTCGTTGTTAAATTGCTGAGGCATGAAGTAACCGTGCTCTTCTGCCAATTCTTCTGCCTTTTTGATGGCACCTTTCATTCCTTCTGCACCTGGTGTTAATACAAGCTCTGCACCATAAGCGCGTAAAAGGTTGCGGCGCTCCTGGCTCATTGTGTCTGGCATCACTAGAATGGCGTTAATTCCTTTAGCTGCCGCTACCATTGCAAGACCGATCCCTGTGTTTCCGCTTGTTGGTTCGATGAGCGTGTCGCCGGCTTTTAAAGTACCTTTCGCTTCAGCATCTTCGATCATCGCTAACGCAATACGATCTTTTACACTGCTGCCCGGGTTCATATATTCAAGTTTCAAGTAGACATCCGCACTGTCTTCATCTACTAAACGGTTTAATTTAACGACTGGTGTATTTCCTATTAGTTCAAAAACTGAATTTGCAATACGAGCCATCACTAACACCTCTATCTCCGAGTAATTTTATTGTATTAATATTAAATTATCAATTTCGAAAAATTTTGTCAATGCTTTTAGTCCTGCTCGCCATCGTAAAACCATGTGACTTTTGCTTCTTTCCACAGGGTTTTGACATTCGCCTTTTCACCTAGATCTTCCATGGCAATCTGCCTTTTGATCTGATTTTTGACTTCTTCATACGAGAAGGAGCGGCCATCTAATTTTTCTTTCAATTGAATAATGGCATACCCGTTTTTGGTCTCAATCGGTTCTTTTGTCCATTCATCTGGCTGAAGTTTTTGAGCTTCCTGTATGTATAGGGCTGGGATGCTTTCTTGCTCTTCTGTCACAAATCCAAGATCTCCGCCATATGGAGAGGTGTAGCGGTCAATGGAGCGTTCAGCTGCCACCGCTTCGAAGCTTGATCCGCCTTTCAGATCCTTCAATACATTTTCAGCTTCGCCTTTTGTCTTCACGACGATATGACGAATACGGTATGAATCATCATATTGATATAAGTCCTTGTTTTTTTCATAAAAGGATTTCGCTTCTTTTTCAGAAACAACAGCATCTCTCGTTAAAAGCTGCTCCAATAAAATTTGATAACGAATCTGTTCTGTCCAGTCTTTCTCACTCGTATGTCCATCTTCGTAGAAATTATTAGATACTGCTTTAAGCATCAACAATTCACGATTGATTTCTTTTGAGGACACCTCAAGCTTGTTTTCTTTCGCAAGCTGATTAACCACCTTCTGATTAATCATTTGCTCAAGTGTTGCCTTTCCATAGCGGTCTTCCATCTTCTTTAACCATTCTTGACGTGTCACCTTTTCTTTTCCAATCGACGCAATTTCTTCACCGCTCTTCCCGTTTGAAGAAGCCTGCGACATTTGCGACTTTGTTAATACATATGCAATAACAACGGCATTGATCATAAGCAACACGAGAATAAACGTCCATACCACTCTTGCTTTCAGTCTCATCTTTCGTCTCCTTTCCATTCTAAAAAGAAAACCCGCTGCTTAGAGCTTAGCGGGTTATTTCTTCACGTAGCTCTTCTAGCTCTTCTTTTGTAAATACATACGTTTCGTTACAAAAATGGCATTGAGCTTCTGCTTGTCCGTCTTGTTCAATCATATCGTCAATTTCGGCTTTTCCTAGGCTGATAATGCCATTAGCAAAACGTTCCTTTGAGCAGTTACAAGAGAATTCGACAGGTACAGTTTCTAAAATTTGAGGTTTTTCTCCGAGTACTTCTTCTAAAATTTCTTCTGGTGTCATTCCTTTTTCAATAAGTTTAGAAATGGGTTCAATGGTTGAGAGACGCTTTTCTAATCTTTCAATGACAGCATCTTCTGTTCCAGGCAGCAATTGAATGATGAAACCGCCAGCTGCGAGAATCGAGTTATCTGGATTAACAAGAACTCCTACACCTACAGAGGAAGGCACTTGCTCAGAAGAGACAAGATAATAAGTGAAGTCATCTCCAATTTCACCTGAAACAATCTCCGTTTGTCCTGTAAAGTGATCTTTCAATCCGATATCTTTCACAACACTTAACGTTCCAGATGTCCCGACTGCACGTCTAACATCCAGTTTGCCATGTTCATTTAGGTCAAAGTGTACTTGTGGGTTTGAGACATATCCGCGCACCTGGCCCTTTGCGTTTCCATCAGCAATGATGGCACCGATTGGTCCACCGCCTTCAATTTTGACCGTTAGCTTATTTTCACCTTTCAGCATAGCACCCATCATGACTGTGGCAGTCATTGTTCTGCCAATCGCTGCTGATGCTGTTGGCCATGTATGGTGTCTTCTTTGTGCTTCGTTGATTGTATCTGTTGTGTTTGCAGCATATGCTCGAACTTTTCCGTCATATGCTAACGCTTTAACTAAGTAATCCATTCGATTTTAAACCTCCTATAGTACACCGACACGATTACGTTCATAAATGAGTTGAAGTCCTTTTAATGTTAAGAACGGATCGACAATATCAATGCAGTCTGATTCATTTCCAATCAATGTCGACAAACCGCCTGTTGCAATGACTTTCGGTGTTTGTTTCGCTTGTTGCTTCATCCGTTTCACTATTCCCTCGACTTGCCCAACATATCCATAAAGGATGCCGGATTGCATCGCACTGATGGTATTTTTTCCAACAATGTGATCTGGACGGACAATTTCAATTCTTGGCAGTTTTGCCGCTCTTGTATATAAAGCCTCTGTTGAGATGGTAATACCAGGTGCAATCGCTCCACCCATGTACTGTTTTTGTTCATTGATATAGCAATAGGTTGTCGCTGTACCAAAGTCTACGACAATGAGAGGTGCCCCATAAAGGTGAATCGCCGCTACTGCATTCACAATTCGATCAGCCCCGACTTCCTTTGGATTGTCACACATAATGTTTAATCCAGTCTTCATTCCAGGCCCTACAATTTGGGGAGTTATGTGAAAGTACTTCTCGCACATTCTTTCTAATGCAAACATCATTGGCGGGACAACAGACGAGATGATAATTCCTTCTATTTGATCAAACATCAGCCCGACATAATCAAATAAAGACCTGATGGCCATACCAAATTCATCTTCTGTTTTATGACGGCTTGTTTCAATTCGCCAATGGTAGTTTAGATCGCCATTATGATAAACACCTAAAACGGTATTTGTGTTCCCTACATCTATCACGAGTAACAACTTCATCACCACTTTGAATAGTTTCTCAAAAAGAGCATTTTTCGACTTTCTATCATACCATACACGAATTGAGTTCCATTTGTAAACAATTCGAAACCGATCCATTCAGGAATTGAAATAAAAAAAAAGCTGCCGGTGATCCCAGCAGCTTTCACATAAGGAGATTAGATCTCCTCGTCTTCTTCTTTTTTCTTGATGTTCACTTTCACATCATCATTTTTCTCTTCGTCATCTGCGTATACACGCTCTGGAAGCTTTCCAGTTTCGTAAAGAGATTTAATTTGCTCAGCATCTAACGTTTCAACTTCTAGAAGAGCTTGTGCGATAATTTCTAACTTATCTTTATTCTCAGTGAGAATTTGTTTCGCACGTTCGTAGCTTTCCTTGATGAAACGCTGAACTTCTTGGTCAATTTCGTAAGCGATCGCTTCACTATAATTCGGCTCGTTGTTGAAATCACGGCCAAGGAATACTTGACCTCCTTGTGCTTGACCGAATTGTAGTGGACCAAGTTTATCAGACATACCGAACTCTGTGACCATTCTTCTTGCAATGCCAGTTGCACGTTGGAAGTCGTTGTGAGCGCCTGTACTTACTTCGCCAAACGTAATTTCCTCTGCAACACGACCGCCGAGCAAGCCGACAATTTTATCAAGAAGCTCTGGCTTCGTTTGGAAATAACGGTCTTCTCTTGGAAGCATGACCGCATATCCGCCTGCCTGACCACGAGGAACGATCGTTACTTTATGCACCATGTCCGCTTCGTCTAGGATAAGACCAATGACGGTATGACCTGCTTCATGGTACGCCACGATATTACGTTCTTTCTTCGAAATGACGCGGCTTTTCTTCGCCGGTCCAGCGATGACACGGTCAGTCGCTTCGTCGATATCACGCATATCAATTTTCTTTTTGTTATGACGGGCAGCAACAAGTGCTGCTTCGTTTAGTAAGTTCTCAAGATCTGCTCCAGAGAACCCAGGTGTTCTGCTTGCAATGGCTTTCAAGTTCACTGTGTCATCAAGCGGTTTGTTTTTCGCATGAACCTTCAGTACTTCTTCACGGCCAATGACATCTGGGCGGTCAACCGTAATTTGACGGTCAAAACGTCCCGGACGCAGCAATGCAGGATCTAGGATATCTGCACGGTTCGTCGCAGCGATGATAATAATACCTTCGTTCGCACTAAAACCATCCATTTCAACAAGAAGCTGGTTAAGCGTTTGTTCACGCTCGTCATGACCACCGCCAAGACCGGCTCCACGCTGACGACCCACTGCATCAATCTCATCAATAAAGATTAAGCATGGTGCATTCTTTTTCGCATTTTCGAATAAATCACGTACACGTGATGCACCGACACCGACGAACATCTCGACGAAGTCAGAACCACTGATGCTAAAGAAAGGAACGCCTGCTTCTCCAGCAGATGCTCTCGCAAGCAATGTTTTACCTGTACCTGGAGGTCCTACTAGTAAAACCCCTTTAGGAATTCTTGCGCCAAGCTCCGCGAATTTACGTGGATCCTTCAGGAATTCAACCACTTCTACAAGCTCTTGCTTTTCTTCATCTGCACCGGCAACATCTTTAAATTTCACACGTTTCTTTTCTTCTGTGTAAAGCTTCGCCTTACTCTTACCAAAGTTCATGACACGGCTTCCACCGCCCTGAGCTTGATTCAATAAGAAGAAGAACAGAATAAAGATGATGATAAACGGAATGATGGTTGTCAGTACTTGCAACCATCCATTTGTTTCAGGTGCTGGTTCTACTTTTACATCTGTATTCTTCAGCGCACTGTATATCTGGTCAACACCTTGACCATCTGGAACATGGGTAATGAAGTATTCATCTTTCTTCGCGCCATCTAATTGACCACGAATTTCATAAACCCCTCTTACAGGCTGAATGGAGATACTCTCCACTTTTCCCGCACTTAGATTTTGCGAAAATTTGCTGTAAGACATGTTCTCAGGCTTTTGATTAGGGGATCCTAACCAACTGACAACCCCTATCACAAGTAATAAAATAAGTATATAAAAAATCGTATTACGAAAAACCCGATTCATTCCTTACCTCCTCCCACAGTAAGCACAACTATGTTCAATAGTATCATAGAAAATCATTCCAATACAACCAATAACCTCATGTATACGTATGCTGATTAGCCTTCGTAAACAGATGGTTTTAACACTCCAATATACGGGAGGTTTCGGTAACGTTCAGCGAAATCCAATCCATAGCCGACAACAAATGCATCTGGTACTTCAAATCCAACATAATCTGCCTTGATGTCTGCTTTACGACCGCTTGGTTTATCAAGCAATGTCACAATTTTTATGGAGTTTGCTTTACGGTATCGGAAAAGCTCTACCAGATAGCTCAAAGTTAACCCACTGTCGATGATATCTTCCATAATTAAAATATCTCTTCCTTCAACAGAAGTATCTAGATCTTTAATGATCTTTACTTCTCCTGAAGATACGGTAGATTTTCCGTAGCTAGATACATCCATAAAATCAAGTTCTAAATATGTATCAATGTGTTTGATCAGGTCTGCCATGAATGGAAGAGCCCCTTTCAAAACACCAATAGCCAGGGGAAATTTACCATCATAATCGCTGGTTAATGTTGCACCCAGTTCCTTCACTTTTTGCTGGATCTCTTCTTCTGAGATCAAAACCTTTTCAATATCTTGTTTCATGCTTTTGCTTGCCCCCTACAAATTTTCATGCTGTCTATATTGTAATACAATGAGATCGCTGTTTGTCATATCAATTTCTTCAAAAACGGATTTTTTCAGACCTGGGATCCAGATGATTTGATGATCCGAGTCAGTGACGATCGGCCAGCTGTCTCTTTCTGCAAGAGGCACTTTTTTATCAATAAATATATCCTTCACCTTTTTTGATCCATTCATCCCTTTAAGTTTGATTCGATCACCATTTTTTCGTGAGCGAATGATCAAAGGGAAACGAACACGATCTTTTTTAAGCAAGAAAAAATGGTTTCCGTTCCGTGCACCCTTCGGAACATGATTTGATACCACGATAGACTGCCCATTTGGAAGGAAAAGCTCCTCTCCAACCTCACCCTTTAAGTGAAGAGCATAAGACTGATCTAGTACAAGCGATCGTTCAAAGGTAAACATACAGTAATCATAAGACTTGACAGCTTGTAAACCTTTTGGCAAATCTAATGATCCAGACGGTTGTTCGGTATGAGATAACCAGTCCAAAGTCCCTAGAATATGCTGGTTTGAAAACGCTGATTGAGTGTTTTCATAAAGATAGTTTAATATTAGTTGAATGCCTCTTCTTTGTAAAGGCAAAGGCAGGTCAAGCAAAGGCTTCGTTTTAATCTTAATTTGCTTAGGCGATTGATTCGTTATGACTTGGTTCATTTGTTCCTTTGTTAATGCCTGCAAGTATTGCTCATCTTCAGTCAGCATGTCACTTACAAACTGAAAGCTTTCATGTACATGAGGTGCCTCTTCTTTTAACACAGGAAGAATGTGTCTTCTTATCCGGTTTCTCAAGTAGTCATCTGTGTGATTGCTTTGATCAATGACATAGGGAATATGTGCTTTTTCACAAGCGGTCAGCACGTCATCTTTAGAATATCCAATGAGCGGCCGAATCAGCCATCCATCTTGATAAGGACGTTTTGCTTGGATACCGGCAAGTCCTATTCCAACAGTCCCTCTCACAAGCCTCATCATCATTGTTTCTACTTGGTCGTCTCCATGATGTGCAAGCGCTATAAATTGAGCGTTGTATTGCTCCATCAATTGACGAAAGAAAGCATATCTGCACTCTCTTGCAGCTGCCTGTTTGTTTAAGTGGTTTTCTTTTGCATATTGGGCAACTTGGATGCGGGCCGATTCAAAAGGAATTCCTCGCTCCTTGCAGTAAGCCTCAACAAATGCCAAATCAGCAAAGGACTCTTCTCCTCTGAACATGTGATCTACATGGGCTGCAATCAGCTGAAAGGAACCTTTTCGGCGTTTGTTGAGTTCGTGCAGTAAGAGCATGGAATCTGGTCCGCCAGAAACCCCGACAATGACTGTCGTATTTTCAAGGTAAACATCATGTTTTTTCAAAAATGATTCAATTCTATTCACAACTTCCTCCTCACAAAGAGCAGGTAATTTAAAGATATACATATCCTATCACTTTCAGTAGCTCCAAGCAAAGATGAAGCCTGCTTTTTTACAGGTCTATAGCAGGAACAAAACGACATATGCACAGTATAGAGCAAGTACACTGCACACAATAAGAATCGTTTCAAAAAGCCCACCTGATTTTTTGCGTACTTGTGTTCTTTTTGCTGTTGCAACTCTCGATCGTGAAGTCACCTGTTGATTTTTTTGAACAGCAGGCTTTTGCCCGTTTTTTTTCTGTTGCTGCTTTTGACTCGCTTTTCTTGAAGCGATTACCTGTCCTTCTTTCAGCATCGCACTCTTCATTGCCGCCGCTGATTGATATTTACCTTGTAGAGCAGCCTTTAACACCCTTTCATATCGCTTTAATAAAGGATGTCCTTCAATGGCTCTGTAAAGCTGCTTTTCCGGTTCTGCTCCTTTTTTGAATTCTTTCTTATACGCACAATTCACCATCACCATGCTTAAGGCAAATAGATCATAGGATGGCTCTGCCTTTCTTGTACCGAATCCCCAATAGCCTCGATCAAAAAACTCTGTATATTCCTTGATTGCCCTGCCTGCTTTTGTCGTTCCCCCTACATCAATGCACCGAATCGCAGCCGGAGGACCTGACACGATGAGATTATCTGGCTTCAAGTCACCAAAAATCCAGCCTTCTTGATGTAAATGAGCTAGGTTGGATAAAAGCTGAACCATTAAAACGACGATCCATTCATCACCTTTTTGTTTGACAAAATCAAGCAGTAATGGGCCTCTGACATATTCCATCACATAAAAGGAACGCTTTTGAAGCATGCCGGGATAAATCGCATCATCCATATCATAAAAAGAAGGCCCCATGGTTTTCACAGGAGCCTTAGAAAAGGATTTTAATACATTGACTTCAGATGCAATGAGCATACTGTCATCACTCACTTTAAGGGCTACTTGACCATTTGGCGATTCGGCTAAATAGACAATACCGTTCGCCCCTTTTCCCAGCTCTTTTACAATGCGGTAATGATGGTGATGCCATTTTCCTTGAATCACCGTGCCTAACGGAATGTTAGAAGCCGAATTCATCATACTCTTCCTTTGCTTCAAGCAGCCCTTTACGCGAACGAACTGATTTGAAATGCTGGAGTGCTTCTCGAAGCGCTGGTCCAGTTGGGGTGATTCCCCCCGTGGTCAGTTTCGGGAAAATAGATGATAGTGAATCGAATCGAGGCGTCCAATTCAACACAATTTCAGCATCTGAGTTTTTCCCGGGAAATATACACATTCCAAACTGATTTTCACCAATTCTTGAATTTAAACTAATGGAGAGGTCAATGAGTGCTTCTTTAACGGTCGGAAGCTTCGGCTTCATACTTGCACTTGTATCAACAAGCACAAGCACTTGAAGATGAACCGTCTCTCCTAACTCATCGACTACTTCCATCACTTCCCCGCGTTTATCAGGTGGCAGCTCTTCAATTTCAGTGTCCTTGCCAAGTATTTGCTGCAATTCTTTATTCACAACACCTTGCAAGGTTTGTGTCATCGCTTTTTTTGTAACCATTTGTACGGTTTGAGATAACTGCTGGACGTAGACAACTTGATGGATGCCTCCACCTGCGAGAGCAATCCCTTCAACTTCTTTCATTGCTTCATGGTCGTGTCTGTTTTCCTCCATAATGCCAATAACATTGACTGTAATCCCTTGTTCCTTTGCCAATGAGGCAATCGCAAGTGGATCTTCCCCGTGATTTGAGCAGCCATCTGTAATCAATAAGATTTGGTTTACGTGACCTTTTCGCATCTTCATTCCTCCTGGGATCGTACTGAATGCTTTATATCCCCATCATCGCCAGAAGAAATTCATATTATACGATATTTCAAGAAATCTCTTGTTTCTCAAGATAGAATGTACCCGTCGGAATAGATGCCCACTTAGGCGTATTGTGATCAAGCCTGATGACAACAACCGTCATATCGTCGTCAATTTGACCCGACCTTGTTCGAATGACCTCTTCCATTAATAAATCAGCAATCTCCTGCGGATCTTCTGTTTTAAAGCTTTTCATTTTACGCTTTACCCAGAGATCATGATTTTCAATATGCTTTGGCCCTTCAAAGATACCATCACTCATCATAATCAGCAGATCTCCTGCCTTCATCTGTTCACTCACAACCTCCACTTCAAATTCATCAATAATCCCAATTGGTAAATTGCTCGCTTGTACCTTCAACACCTGATCACCACGTTTAATAAAGCTGGGTGTTGAACCGATCTTGAGGAACTTACAGCTCGCATCCTGTAAATCAATAATGGATAAATCTAATGTTGAATAGATTTCATCTGTCGTTCGTAAAGATAAAATACTATTAATGGTTTTAATCGCTACTTTTTCATTGATACCTGACGCCAATATTTTTTCTAACAGCTTAATCGTTTCATTGCTTTCAAAGTGAGCCCTTGCTCCATTGCCCATTCCATCACTAATAGCCGCAGCATATTTCCCCGCACCCAATTCCATCATGCTGTAGCTGTCTCCAGACACTAATCCTCCGCCTTTCGCTGCATGTGCTACGCCTGTAGCCACTCGATATGACTTTGCAGAGCCAAATACTACGTGGCAATAGCCTGTTGGGTGCTCTGCACACTGCTCTGCCTTGACTAAAATCTGTTCTTCTAAAATATCTGAGAGCATAGGGGCGATGATTTTTTCACATTCACCATGTCCTTGGCAATATGGGATTCTCATTTCAATATCGACATTCCCCTGCTCCAAGCTATAAATTTCTACTTGTTGAATTTCAATTCCAAAGTGCTGAAGTGCTTCTATCATCTGCTCTTCTTGAATAAAATGCTGTTCTCTTTCCCGTTTTATTTCCCGGGAAAAATCCTCCATCACTTGTGAGACACCCATCAGCTGTTCAGCTACAAGTCGTCTGCTGTCTTGCACCTTTTTCTTCAAGGTCTGGTTGGCTTTATAGTAAGCGATCTCCTCTTCAATCAATTCCTCAACATGTTTTGATTTTGAGCAGTGCTGGCTAAATTTCTTCTTCAATTTCCGGTTTTGCTCGTAGGTTTTTTCATCAGATTCATGCATAACTTGTTTCATCAGTTCATAGGTTGTATCAAAGTTCTGCACCCAGCATTTATTTTTCTTATAGCACGTTTGACAGGATCGTTCTGTGATCGTACTTAAAAAAAGATCTACATCCTCTTCCTGTTTCTTTTCTTCAGGAATGGATTCGTAAAATGTCGCAAAACTCTCAGACAGCGCATGAAATACATTAGAAAATTGGTCTACCTTTTTTGCTGTCACATCTCGTACTTTCCGGGCGTATTGCTGCTGTTCCTGTACATGCTCTACCGTACCAGGGATATATTTCGCTACCTTAGAGGTTACGGATTGTGGCGTGAGCAGGAAGAGCGCAACCGCAATCAGTGATTCATATAGCGTGGTCATGAGTCCTGCTGATCCTTCTCCGTACAATGAAATCAGTAAGGAACCCACAATTAAGCCAATGGCTGCGCCTGCTTTCTTCCCCTCCTTCAGCAATCCCCCTAATAAACCTGAAAAGGCAAGAAGACTCATCTGGTAAAGGTTTCCGATGTTAGCGAGACCGAGAATCAATCCAGTCACGACACCAACTGTACAACCAATACTCGCTCCCCCAATAAAGGCAAAGCTCAACACTACATATCGTGACAAAATATGTTCAGCCTGCATTCCTTGAAATGTGATCCCAGCCAGACCTGTTAAAACTGAGGCAATCAAAATCATAAAACAAATAATTTCTTCAACCTTTAAGGAGTGTTTGATTTTCCTGACTGTAAAAATCGGCAAGCTTTGAAGGAAAATCAGTGTCAAAATGAAGGCAAGTCCTGCTTCTACTCCCGCCATGACGTAATCGTAGCTTTGCACAGCACCTTGCTCTAGGTAAACAAATGCTCCTCTAGTGATCAGCATTGACAGCACAATGACAACCGGCAATGTTTTCACTGGGTCTTTGATGATGAAAGAAACCACCTTGGACATAAGGAGAAATACGATCAGCGACGCAAACACAAACAATGCATTTTGAGGTGATATCGTCATGGCCCCAGCAAGTAAAGCGAGACAAGCAAGCATGGACTTGTCTCTTTTGATAAGCAGCATGGATCCAAAGAAAGGCAGAGCAAACGGCATGATTTCAGATAATATAAAGGCTCGTCCTAATAAAAAACCAAGAACGACATAAATAAACCCTTTATAGAAAAAAAGAGAATGCGTATGATGAAGAAACAGGTTTTTCATTTTCTTTAACCCTGCACTGATTCTTTCAAACCCCGCTCCTGTTAAATCAGTTCTTCTTTCTATTTTTTCCATCTTTTCATCCCCCACCTGATATTCGTTGCTTGTCATTATAGCGAAGGTGAAAAAGAAATTTTGTCAAAAGAAGTTGTCGTTTCCATAAAACGTTCGACGCTTTATTCGTCAAAGAGGCATACTTTCTTGAAAGTCGATGTCTTTCATCAGAATATTACGAAGACACAAAAAAACAGCTTTCCTAAAGAAAGCTGTTTTCGAAGATGACCCGTACGGGATTCGAACCCGTGTTACCGCCGTGAAAGGGCGGTGTCTTAACCGCTTGACCAACGGGCCTTGCTTTTATGTTCTAATCAAAAGGATAGCGGCGGAGGGGATCGAACCCCCGACCTCACGGGTATGAACCGTACGCTCTAGCCAGCTGAGCTACACCGCCATAATAAAAATGCGCTAAGAAGCACAAGATCTATAATACAAAGGAATCGCTTGTCCGTCAATAGGAAGTTTTAAATTAAATGACGAAATCTCAAAAAATGTCGTGTGGGTCAAGAAAAAAAGCACCTGCGGACAGCAGGTGCTTTGTTGTGAAAGATATATAGAAAGCAGCAACAAGTTAACCTCTTCTTGCTCCGCGTCCCCCACGTTTTGATTCCGTGTTACGTTTTAAAGATGTTAAGCGGTCTTCACTATCTTTTAAGAATTTGTTCATTTTTTGCTCAAACGATTCCTTCGGACGGAAATCATTTCTGCTCGGTCTTGATTGTTGTTGTTGAGGACGATCTTTTGCTTTTTTAATGGACAAGCCGATTTTACCGTCTTTTTCAACGTTAATCACTTTCACTTCAACTTGTTCACCGACTTTTAAATGCTCATTAATATCTTTTACATAGTTATCGGCTACCTCACTGATATGAACGAGACCAGTTGAACCGCCTGGCAACTCCACAAAAGCTCCAAAATTTGTAATGCCCGTAACTTTCCCTTGTAACTTGCTGCCAACTTCAATCGACATAAAAAAAGTGCTCCTCCTTAGACTTATAAAAAAATCTCATTTGTTCAATTATACATAAACTGAATTTTAAGTGTCAACAAGGCTAATCGCTCTTATTGCCCACATCAAAGATTTTTTCGCCTTTTTTGGACATATAATAGTCCCGTCGTGCCAGTTCGAGTACGTATTCTTTGCTTTTCAGCTTTTTAATTTCATCAGAAATATCTTCCTGCTTTGTTTGTAATTGCTTCAATTCTTTTTCGAGCGCAACCTTCTTCTCTTCTTTTTCCTTTAATGAGGACGATTGCGACCAGAGGGCACTTGTCACCAAGACAGCAAACATGAGCGCGATCACACCAAACACGGTCAGCCTTCTAAGGAGTCCACGGCGTTTGCGTTTTAAGCGCTGTGCTTGCTGTTCCATTTGTTTTTGGTAATCATTTTGAATTTGTGCGATATTTCTTTTTCTCTTGTTCAAGATTGAAGGCCTCCTCTCTTACTTTGTCCAAAATTGTTTCCATTTCGTTTTGATGGTACCAGATAATTTCTTGGTCCTTTGTAAAATTCCTGCTCCTTTAGAGAAAAACAATCTCATTGATGTTCGCCATTTTTCGGGAATCCGATGAATAATGGTCACATTGAGTAACCAGATGAGCGGATAACAGACAATGGACAGCACCTTCCACACGAGCCGAAACGTAAAATGAACAAGACGTAAGAGCAAGTGGAGCAAGAACATAATAGCACTTATGATGAAGGAAATCAGCCAGCGAATTGGCTGGAAGACGATGGACATGACCAGCCGTTTCAGAATGAGAGCGGCCTGATACACACACATTACCAGAAACTTGAGAATGTTCATATACAGCTGTTTCATCAATGCCTGATACATCGAGAAACCTAGTGCAACGGCTAGAAAGATATAAATCCTGAATTCTCCTTCATTTGTCAGCAGCAGAACATAAAAGAATAAGAGACCCTGTACGAGCCAAAAAAGGAGATCGTGTATGATCAAAAGCCATTTTGCTGTCTTTTCCCGATTCACAAACAGCTTGTACGTATCAAGCGATGCGCCCAGCCAGATGCCCATCGCTACCATCGAAAGCATCGTATAAAACTGGACTGTCAGCGTCATTTAAACAGCTTGCTAAAAAATCCTTTAGCTTTCTCCCCGTGCTGCTCATCTACATAAATTAAGTCAAAGACACGTCCTTTAATCGACACAACGCCTTTTTCGACATCTAGATTTTTCATTTGCAGATTTTCTCCACGGATCGCGAGAATCCCCATGACCGTCTCAAGCAGAAATTCTTCATTATCAAAGCTTTCCACCTGTTTGACACCGGTAATATCTAAATGCTTTCTGTTTCGCATTGTGATATTGTGTTCCGCTTCTGATGACAGCTTCGTGCCTTGAGGTTGATTATAATATTGATTCATTTATACATCCCCCATATCTCATACTTGCATTGTTACTGCATTGTATGTGACAGGAGGATCATTTAGAACAAGCCCTATTCTGCTGTTTTTTCTTCTTTTAGCACAGTATACATGCCAGCAGCTTCTTCTTTTTTCGTTGTGTCCTTTAACTCGTTGACTTGAACCGTCACGAGCTTTTGACCAAACCGGATTTTAAGCTCGTCTCCTTCTTTCACGTCAGAGCTGGCTTTCGCCTGTGTGCCGTTAATAGAAATTCTGCCTTGATCAGCTACTTCTTTCGCCAATGTTCTTCTTTTAATTAAACGGGATACTTTTAAAAATTTATCTAATCTCATGTATGCTCACCTCTTTCTATACGTTTGGCATCGTTCCATAGATCGTCCATTTCCTCTAGCGTTAAATCCTCTAATGAACGTCCCATGTCCTTTGCTTTTTGTTCAATATGCTGAAAGCGTCGCATGAATTTTGTGTTGGCGGAAGCGAGCGCCGTTTCAGGCTCTAGCTGATAGAACCTTCCAATGTTGACGAGAACAAACAAAAGATCTCCAAATTCATCTTTCATCTGCTTCGTTGCACTTTCGTCCGGCTTCTCTGCCACTTCAACGAGAAATTCCTGCTTTTCTTCTTCGTATTTGTTCCAAATATCGTTCACATCTGTCCAATCAAAGCCTACTTTTGCGGCTTTCTTTTGGAGCTTATATGCCTTCGTTAATGCTGGAAGCGTCGCCGGGATAGATTGCAACATAGAGGCTGCCCGCTCCGGCTTCTCCAACTGCTTGATTTTTTCCCAGTTGACAACCACTTCTTCTGCTTCAGACACATTTGTGTCACCAAACACATGGGGATGTCTACGAATCATTTTTTCTGTGACATGCTGGATGACATCATCAATGGAGAAAAATCCGTCATCTTCACCAATTTGAGCATGAAGTAACACCTGCAGCATCACATCTCCGAGCTCTTCCACCATATGGTCTGGATCACCTTCATCTATCGCTTCAAGCAGTTCATAGCATTCTTCAATTAAATAGGGTTTAAGTGACTCATTGGTTTGTTTTTGATCCCATGGACAGCCGCCCGGACCTCTTAATGTACGGATGACGTCACGGAAGGTGTCAAATTGTTTGTAAAGCAGCTTTTCTTCTTGAATCGGAGGTACATAAACACTCGTTAAGTTATTTATCGACACATCTCGATCAAGTTCAAATAAAGGAACGGCAGTAATCTGTTCCAAACTGCTTCCAGCCGCAGTCACAATATAGACTTCATAATCATCAGGAAGCTTTTCCATCAGCGTGAGTTTCACATTCGAAGCGGTGAGCTGATCATACACCTGACAAATGAGGACATGCTGGGTCAATTTCAGATCGTCCGCTCTCATATCTCCTGCATCAACGAATTGCAATCCCTCGATTGGGTCGATTTGCAAGGAGTTAAACGTCGCATCCAAAAAGCTTTGTCCACCAGCAACAGACACCTCAATCCCGCGCTCTTGCTGCTGAGAAACTAATAGCTGAACAGTCTTTTCTGCGACAAATGGGTGACCTGGTACTGCGTACACAATCTCCTTTTCCGCTGCCTCTTTAAATAAAATTTCTGTGATTTCCTGATAAACCGAATCAAACTGATCATGCTTTTCATAAATCTCATCAAAAAAAGTCAGTGATGGGACCTCCTGCATCAACTCTGCGGTAAGCGGGTGGTCCTGCGTTCTCATAAATACTTCTTTCGCCTGCTTCAGCTGCTTGTATACACCGAGCGTCAGCTGATCCATGTCGCCTGCCCCAAGACCAACGACGGTAATCTTACCTGCCATTTTGATTCCCTCTCATCTGTTTAAAATATAAAATCTTTTCTCCTAATGGAATGAGTCTCCATTCCTCGTCCGTAAATACTTCTAGCTTAAGAATACTATATAAAAAGGCGAAACCACCAATAAAAACTGACGTCAGGCTCTCTAAAACGGAAAAAGGGCGTTTTTCAAAGGGAATGATCCAAGAAAACAGTGCCTGATACCCTATTAAGACGATGCCCATGAAAGTAGCCGATAAAAGAATTTTCACTGGGAACAGCTCTCTCAACGAAATCCATCCTTTGTGCCTCAAATAAACGGCATTGAGTAGAGCGGCAGCGAGGAAACCGCACACGGTTGACCATGCCGCACCGTAGATCCCTAAAAGCGGCACAAGTGCAAAAGTGAGTATCCATTTCACCAGCACACTAAGAAGCACCACCACAGCCGGATACACAGTATGTCCGAGACCTTGAAGTAAAGCTGCTTGCGTAATCGTAATCGATGTAAATGCGATGGAAATACAGAAAATTTGCAGCGCATCGGTACCTAAGTCATTACGAAAAAGCATGATGTTGACTGATGAAAGAATACACATCAGCCCAACTGCGGAACCAATCCCTAAAACCGACGTGGTTTTAAACGATGTCCGTACTTTTTGCCTGATCGCTTCATGCTCTCCATTCCTCATGGCCGCAGATAAAAATGGCACAAGAGAGGTTCCGATGCTAATGGCAAACACCGTCCCCAGCTGTAAAAACGGCTGCCCTCGGTCATACACACCTTTTGCCGCCTTTGCCGCGGCTTCACTCAGACCCTCACTGCGTAGCAACGCATACAGATGAAAGGCATCAATCATTTGCATCCATAAAATGAGCAGTCCGCTGACACAAATCGTGAATGTATATAGCACCAAACTCTTCAAAACATCCTTTTTCCGGAGTGTTGCCTGCTTAACTGTCATATTTGCAGAAGACTGTTTTCGGTAAGTGAACCAAAGAAAAAGAAGCAGGATAAGCGAGGCCGCGCTTCCGGCTATGGAGGAGAAGACCGCGCCCGCTCCTGTTTCATAAAGCGAATAGCCGTGCCTGACGAAATAGAAGGATAAAACAAGCAAGACGCCTACCCTAATAAGCTGCTCCACCAATTGAGAAACAGCCGTTGGAAGCATCATACCGTCACTCTGAAAAACGCCTCTCAGCATCACGGTAAGCGGCAGGAATAAAAATACGAAAGCACTCATTTGAATGAGCAGAATTAATTGACTGTCCGCCATAAGGCTCGCAATTCTGCCTGCTCCTATGTAAAGACAAAGAAACAAGACCAGGCTCAGTAAAGTGATATAGACCAAGGATACCCTTGTAATGATCCGTCGATTCTCTTCCCCATGCTCACTCAAAAGCTTGGACACCATGACAGGAAACCCTGTGGTGCCAAGCATGATCGCAATACCAAGGAAAGGGTACACTTGCTGATAAATATAAAACCCAGTGTCTCCTACAATGTTCTGGAACGGAACACGATAAACGGCACTTAGTACCTTTGATAACAAGCCTGCGATGGTCAAAATCACCGCACCCTGGAAAAGCCAATGCGGCTGATTCACAGTATTTTTCATGGATGACTCCTTTAAAAATAGATCTACAGTTAAACGCACTCATTATATCATACGTGAATGAAAAGCCGTTTCTTTCTAAGGAGTAGACGACACATTCCCCGTTTTGTTTCATCCCATATAAAAAACGCCGACAAAATCAAATGATTTCATCGGCATTCTTTCGTTTTATCAAAATGATATAGAATTATTAGACCTAGTGTTCCATTTGACGGGCTAAGAAGCCAGCTGCCGTTTCTGCCGCTTTATGCTCCACTTCCCCCATTGAACGCTCTTTAGAAAATAAGACGACGGCGCCAATCGGATCTCCGTTTGCAACAATAGGTGCAATGGTATAAGCAGATACGTCATCATCAATACCATCGACAAGTTGAATTTCTTTTTTACTTTCTTCTAATACAGAATTACGCTGGTCTATTGTTCGTTCAAGTAAATCACTGATGGATTTATTTAAGTACTCTTTTTTCGAACTGCCGGATACAGCAATATACGTATCTCGATCACAAATCAGGATGGAATGACCCAAACTGTCGAATAATGCATCAGCATATTCCTTTGCAAAGTCTCCTAGCTCACTAATCGGCGAATACTTCTTCAAAATTACTTCTCCATCGCGGTCGACGAAAATCTCAAGCGGATCTCCTTCCCGGATGCGCAATGTTCTGCGAATCTCCTTCGGAATAACCACTCTACCTAGATCATCGATGCGGCGTACAATTCCAGTTGCTTTCATTCACTGCTGCCTCTCTTTCGTTTGATGATGTGTTGGGTGAATGGAACAAAAGCGTCCACTTTATGCAACATTCACCACTTGACCCTGAGATTAGTATCCTTCACATCAAACGTAATATACACGAGAGACAAACAAATTTTTATGAAGATGGAATGGTTTCTTTTTTCACATCTTGAAGACCTCGAAGCATATTCAGAACGATTTCAAGCCATTCCTCCGTCTTCTTGCCTTTCGTCTGTACAGAAATAATTAGCTTACTGCCTTCCATTCCTAAGCCAATATCACGGCCATATTTACTGCCGAGCGCAAATAATTTTTGACCGTCGATTTCACCACTTGCTTGCTCTTCAAGGGTGAGTCTGACAATGCCTTTCTCCATCTTGATTAATTCGACACGTTCCTGCACTGCGTATACTTTCATTGTCGCAATCGTGAACAAATCCGCCACTTCTTGCGGATATTCACCGAATCGATCGATCATTTCATCTTGAAGCTCTTTTCGCTCTTCAATGGATCCAATCGCTCTGAATTGTTTATACATCTCAATCTTTTGCTTTCCATCCGAAATGTAAGTGTCTGGGATATAGGCATCGATTTGCAGATCGATTTCCGGTTCAAATTTATCTTGAGCCGTCGTATCGCCTCTTCTTTCTTCAATGGCTTCTTTCAGCATTTGAGAATAGAGATCGAATCCAACAGAATCAATGAATCCATGCTGTTGTGCACCAAGTAAATTGCCTGCTCCTCGAATCGTTAAATCACGCATCGCAATTTTAAATCCTGATCCGAGCTCTGTGAATTCTTTAATCGCTTGAAGTCTCTTCTCTGCTACTTCAGACAGAACTTTATCTTTTCGATACGTGAAATAAGCATATGCGACACGATTCGAACGACCTACTCGTCCTCTTAGCTGGTACAGCTGAGAAAGCCCCATTTTATCCGCATCATGGACGATGAGCGTGTTCACATTCGGAATGTCGACTCCCGTTTCAATGATGGTGGTACTGACCAATACATCTGATTCACCTTCAAGGAAATTGATCATCACTGATTCCAGTTCGTTCTCACTCATTTTCCCATGTGCATAGCTGACTTTCGCATCTGGGACGAGCATAGATATTTCATCTGCTTTACGTTCAATATCCTCAACACGGTTGTAAAGGAAGTACACTTGACCACCCCGAGCTAACTCTCGCTCAATCGCTTCTCTGACTAAAGCGCCATTGTATTCGACCACATAGGTTTGAACAGGGAAACGGTTTTCAGGCGGTGTCTCAATAACCGATAAATCCCGTACACCAAGCATAGACATATGTAGCGTACGCGGAATTGGCGTAGCCGTTAATGTCAGAACATCGATATTGGCTTTCATCTGTTTAATTTTCTCTTTATGTGTTACACCAAAACGCTGCTCTTCATCAATAATCAACAGACCTAAGTCTTTATAGACAATATCTTTCGAAAGCAAACGGTGTGTACCAATCACCATATCAATCGTTCCATTTTTCAACCCTTTTAACGTTTCCGTTGTTTCTTTTCTTGTACGGAAACGGCTCAGCTGGGCAATTTTGACCGGATAGTCTTGGAATCGGTCCATAATCGTGTCAAAATGCTGCTGTGCTAGGATGGTTGTCGGCACAAGTAGCGCAACCTGCTTTCCGTCAGCAATTGCTTTGAAGGCGGCTCGAATCGCCACTTCTGTTTTTCCGTATCCCACATCTCCACAAAGCAGGCGGTCCATAGGACGTTCCCGCTCCATATCTTGTTTGATTTCATGAATCGAACGGATCTGATCATCTGTTTCCTGATAAGGGAAAGCTGATTCAAACTGGCGCTGCATCTCATGATCAGGCGAGAAGGCATACCCTTTGCTTGCCTCACGTTCTGCGTACAGCTTAATGAGATCATCTGCGATGTCCTGTACAGAGGACTCCACTTTTTTCTTCACACGTTTCCAATCGCTGCCGCCTAGTTTGTACAGCTTTGGTTCTTTACCTTCTGATCCAACATACTTCTGCACCTGATCAATTTGTTCAACCGGTACATAAAGCTTGTCGCTTCCTTGATAATGAATATTTAAATAATCTTTATGAATGCCGCCGATTTCAAGCGTTTCAATTCCTAAATACTTACCGATCCCGTGGTTAATATGCACCACATAATCGCCGACTTGAAGCTCTGAATAGCTCTTAATTCGCTCTGCATTGGTCAGTTTTTGCTTACGTGCCTGCTTCTTCACACGTTTTTTGAAGAGCTCGCCTTCTGTAATCACAGCAATTTTCGATAACGGTAGTTCAAAGCCTGTTTGCAGCTCACCTTGTAAAATATACACCTGTCCGCTTACAAGCTCCGCTTCAGGCTTAGCAAGAGCGGCTTCAATGTCATAATCATGTAAGACAGAAGATAATTTGTCTGTCCGTTCCTCATCCGCACCTAAGAAAACAACTGTGTATTGTTGTTTTTTGTAGCGTTCTATTTCACTTGCAAGCACATTCATCTGCCCGTGGAAATTCTGCATTTGCTTACTAGATACATTGACGATATTTTGCGGATTTGTCTGCTGGACATGTCTCAGGAACAAGGAGTAGTACAGAATTGAACGCGATTGCTGATTGATCAATTGTTGGAACGGGAAAGAAAGGGATAAATCATGAAGAATGTTGCCTTCTTCAAGCAGGCTAATGGTCCAATCCGCTTCTTCCTGCTCAAGCTGTTCTTCCATCTCCTGAATTCTGCTTATTTCATCTAAAATAATAATCGTATCCTGTGAAGTGTAATCTAGCAAACTAGCAGGTTTTTCATAGAAATAGGACAGGTACTTCGTCATTTCCTGTGTCACGATACCTTCTAGTAACTTCTCTCGATCAGCAGTAATATGTTGATGCAGCAATTCTTTTTGCTGGTCTGAATTGAATTTTTTCAAGCTATTCGCAAGTCCTTGATCAAGCTGTTCAATGGCTCTCACTCGTTCAGGGCCTCTGACAATAAGCTCTTTTGCGGGACCGATTTTAATTTCTTGAAGTGTTTCTAATGAACGCTGTGTGTCCGAATGGAACGTTCGAATTGAGTCTACTTCTGTATCAAACAGCTCAATACGGATCGGATGTTCTTCCGTTAACGAATAAATATCAATGATTCCTCCGCGCACACTAAAATCTCCGGGCGCAGCAACCATCGACGTCCGGTCATAACCGATTTGTACAAGCTGTTTTGAAAACGCCTCCAAATCAATTTCTTCACCTAGCTTTAAATGGATCTGACTCTCCTTCCAGAGCTCAACTGGCGGAAGCATTCTGCGCACCGCAGCAGCCGGGGTGACGATAATGGGGTTCTCTCCATTCGCCAGCCGGTTCAGCACATCTAGACGCTGTGCTCTGAGCTCAGGACTCGCAACGGCAATTTCTGAAGCAATAAGTTCATTCACAGGATAAAGAAGGACCGAGCGATCTGACATCACACTGGCAAGATCATCTGTTACCTTCTGAGCTTGATACAAGTTGTGAGTCACAATAAACATCGGCCGCTTAAGTTCGTCTGATATAGCGGCTGTAAATAATGATCTGACGGAGCCTGATAGTCCAGCGAGCAATTGTTCTTTTAAACCTTCCTTTAGCCCATTAAAAATGGACTGAAAATCATCACTTTGTTTGATAAATGATTGTATATTTTTCATTTGGCTCCTCCTCTCTGCTTGTTTAAAACAGAAAAACGCTTTGGTCTATTATCTACACCAAAGCTTTTTATTGAATAAAGGTATGATACTGATGGTAATCAGGATTTCTTTCGAGCGCCTCTTGGCAATCCTCACAAATGGTTTGTACATGTAAATCACCATTTTCCCTATAAGAAATCATATCGTTTCTTTCCTCATTTGTTAAGTGATGAAATCCGAGTGCTTCACTTTGAACAGCAGATTCATCTAGACTGCCAACCTTTACACCACAGTGCCGGCAGTAATAATGCAAAGCCATACGTGATCCTCCCATGCTGAGATTTTATGATCAGTATGTGCTTTGCTTATCATTCTTATACCTTTTTGTTAAAATCATTCATCACTTCTAAAAATGGCTTTGTTAAAGCCGCCTCACAAGCTTCGACAGACGCCTGAATGACTGATGCGATATCTGGCTGCTCCTCTTCAGAAAAGCGTCCTAGCACGTAATCGACGACCTTCATGCCATTTTGAGGACGTCCTATACCGATACGGAATCGGTCAAACTCTGGTGTCCCTAAATGCTGAATCAACGATTTGATTCCATTATGTCCGCCTGCACTTCCTTTTGTACGCAAACGAATTCGGCCAGTTGGCAAATCAAGATCATCATAGATGACTTTCAAATGTTCAAGGGGAATATCATAGTAATCCATTAGCGGACGCACGCATTCTCCTGATAAGTTCATATATGTAAGCGGCTTTACAAGTAGAACCTTTTGCCCTGAAACAAACCCTGTTCCAAATTGTCCATGGAACTTTGATTGATTTAAAGGGATGTCCCATTTTTTCGATAATTCATCTATTGTCATAAACCCGACATTATGTCTTGTTTTTTCATATTCTTTTCCTGGATTACCTAATCCAACAAATGCAATCATGAAACCAAAAACCTCCTTTGTCACAAAGCACACGCCTAAAAAATGAGCCAATAGGATTGCCTCATGTAAAACGTATGAATTCTTTTCATTCTAGCACAAAAGACGCAACCGCGGGAGGGTTACGTCTCTAAATGACCAGTTATTCTCCATCGTTATCCTTTTCTTTAATGGCCTCAGGTTCTTTTGGTTCCTCTTCGCTATCTGGTTCAGGAACCTCTGATTGCTGAGGCGGTAAAATGGATGCCACGACTTCTTCTGGATCGTTATTCACTTGATATGATGACTGAACAGGCAAATCAGCGACTGTTAGGACATCATTCACTTCTAAGTTTGTAATATCTGCTTCTATATGCTGAGGGATATCTTTTGGTTTCGCTGTAATGGATAGTTCAAATAGTGGCTGCTGAAGCACACCGCCATCTTTAACTCCTTTAGATTCGCCAATCAGCTGAACAGGTACATCCGCTTCAATTTCACGCTGTAAGTCGACTACTTGGAAATCTGCATGGACAAGCTCATTTTTCAGCGGGTCTGTTTGTAATTCTGTGACCATCACGGATTTTGTTTCACCGTTCACGTCTAGTGTGATAATTGTATTTTTCCCTTCATCACGTAAGGTCTTTAATAAATCGATGCTGTCTAGTGAAACAGCCAGGTTGTCTGTATTTTTTCCGTATATGACACCAGGAACGTGTCCTGAATGACGGATTTTTTGCAGTGTGGAACGTTTGAAATCAGTTCTTTTATTTGCTTTTAAAGTTGCCATATTCAGCACCATCCTATTTCTTTTTTGTCACTACTCTCATAATTACCCATAACCGAATCATTTTAAACCTATTTACCGTGAATGATGATAGCAAAAAGACCCTAAGCGGATGCCTAGGGCCTTTTTCAAACAGAAAATTAGCTAAAAAGGTAGCTCACAGATTCTTCTTCATGTACACGGATGATGGCTTCTGCAAGCAAAGGCCCAACTGAAAGCGGAATGAATTTTCCAACTTTCTTGTCATCTGTTAAGTGAATACTGTTTGTCACAACTAGTTCTTTAATTTTAGAGTTTGTGATACGTTCTACTGCTGGTCCAGATAATACTGGGTGAGTACAGCAAGCATAGACTTCAGCCGCTCCATTCTCCACAAGTGCATTTGCAGCAAGTGTAATAGTACCAGCTGTATCAATAATATCATCGATGAGAATCGCCGTTTTGCCTTCAATGTTACCAATGATGTTCATGACTTCAGCAACGTTTGGCTTTGGACGACGTTTGTCGATAATGGCGATTGGTGCTTTCAGGCGATCTGCCATTTTACGCGCACGTGTCACACCACCGTGGTCAGGAGACACAACGACGATATCATTCAAGTTTTTCTCTTCGAAATAGTTTGTTAAGATTGGCACAGCCATTAAGTTATCGATTGGAATATCAAAGAAACCTTGGATTTGCGGCGCATGAAGATCAAGTGCAATGACACGTGTAGCACCTGCTGTTTCAAGTAAGTTCGCAAAAAGCTTCGCAGTGATTGGCTCACGAGGTTTTGCCTTACGATCTTGACGTGCATATCCGTAATAAGGGATCACAATATTAACCGTTTTCGCAGAAGCGCGTTTTAGTGCATCTACCATAATGAGTAGTTCCATAATGTGCTCATTCACTGGCGCACTAGTGGATTGAATGACATAACAATCACAGCCGCGGATACTTTCTTCAATATTGATTTGGACTTCACCGTCACTAAAGCGTTTAACAGAGCTCTTTCCTACATCAACTCCGATACGATCGGCAATTTCTTTAGCAAGTTCAGGGTTTGAATTCAAAGAGAAGATCTTTAAATTCGCATCAGCATAACGATTAGACATGGTAAACCTCCGGGTATTTGGATTATTTTTTATGAATATTTTTCACATAATCTTCTTTATTGACTTGTCTTGCTCTAGCAATAGACAATGCATCCTGCGGTACATCTTCTGTAACCGTTGAACCAGCTGCAACATATGCCCCTTTTCCGACAGTGACTGGTGCCACGAGATTTGAATTACAGCCAATAAATGCGCCGTCTTCAATCTTCGTTAAGAATTTGTTCTTCCCATCATAGTTGACTGTAATCGATCCACAGCCAAGGTTTACATCAGTTCCAACCTCTGCATCTCCAATATAGCTAAGATGAGATGCTTTGCTGCGATCACCGAAAACCGTTTTCTTGATTTCGACAAAATTCCCGATTTTCACTTCATCGCCAATTTTCGACAACGGGCGAATATGAGCAAACGGTCCAATTGTCACATCGACTCCAACCTCACTATCGCAGACGACAGATTGCTTAATCACTGTGCGGTCTCCGATGATGCTGTCAACAATTTCAGTGTTTGGCCCAATAATGGCGTCTGCACCGATTTTCACATTCCCTTTGATGACCGTCCCAGGATAAATCATTGTATCTTCACCGATCACTGCATCAGGTGAAATATACGTGTTCTCAGGATCAATCAAGGTCACACCATTTTTCATATGCTGATGATTAATACGTCGCTTCATGAATTGCTCTGCTTGTGATAGAGCGATACGATCATTGACTCCAAGTGTTTCCTCAAATTGCGGAGTTTGATACGCTGCAACTGTTTGCCCTTCATTCTTTAAAATTTCAATGACGTCTGGCAAATAGTATTCACCTTGAGCATTTTCATTCGATACTTGCTCAATCACACGGAAGAGATCTTCATTTGAAAAGCAATAGGTCCCTGTATTAATTTCATTCACTTGACGTTCCGCATCATTCGCATCTTTATGCTCCACAATTTTCACAACAGCACCGGTTTCATCACGAATAATACGACCATAACCTGTCGGGTCTTCCGCACGTGCTGTTAAAATAGTGACTTTCGCTTGATGTTTTTGATGCTCGCTCAACATAGCTTCCATTGTTTCCGCTGTCAATAATGGCGTATCACCACAAATGACAATGGTTGTTCCCTTTTCCTGCGCAAGGAACGACTTTGCTTGTTTGACGGCATGTGCTGTTCCCAGCTGTTCTTCTTGAAGTGCATACTCACTTCTGTCTCCAAGCTGCTCTTTGACGTCCTCTGCTCCATGACCGACAATTGTCACTAGCTTGGCTAAAGAAAGCTTTAACGCTTCGTCTGCCACATGCTCGACCATTGGTTTTCCGCAAACTGGATGAAGTACTTTGTATAGCTTTGACTTCATTCTCGTTCCTTTTCCCGCTGCTAAAATCACTGCGAACCGCTTATCCATTGATTGGCCTCCAATATCCCTATTATCCATAGAAAAATATATCCTAAATAAGGACTGATTTCAAGGATACAAGAGGAAGTGCATTAATTTTCTAATGAATGAGAGACATAAGGAACAAGAGAAAAAACGCAAAAAAGACAGCATTTAAAAGAAAACATTCATTTTCTCTTAAAGCTGTCTTTTTAGGTTCACATATCTTTAAGAAGCTCCAGCTTCTTCATATTCAATTGTCTCTTCCTCTTCACCTAAGCGATGATACTCATTTAAAACAGCATCTTGGATTTTACCCCGAGTGCTTGAATTAATTGGATGTGCAATGTCGCGAAACTCTCCATCAGGCGTGCGTTTGCTAGGCATTGCAACAAACAAGCCATTGTTTCCATCAATCACACGAATATCATGAACAACAAATTCGTGGTCCAGCGTGATGGATGCAATCGCCCTCATGCGACCATCGGTATTCACGCGGCGTAATCTTACGTCAGTAACTTCCACAGTAGTTCACCACCTTTTCCCAATATAAAAGCATTACTTAGGTATTCAACGATTGTGGTGATTCTCCTGCTCTTTTTTTAAACTTTTTTTGAAATATCGGGATATTTATACATTTTTTGTCATTTTAGTGACGGCGCTTACATTCTCTTCGTGAAAAAAAGACATCATGATGATGTCTTTTCCTGCATATGATAAAACCAAACGGCTTTCGTTAAGATTGCCTGTTTACTTAACTAATGCAATCACTTCAATTTCTATGAGTGCATCCTTAGGAAGTCTTGCTACTTCCACACAAGAACGAGCTGGCTTATGTGTATGGAAATACTCACCGTACACTTCATTTACTTCTGCGAATTGTTCCATATCTTTGATAAAAACTGTTGCTTTCACGACTGTCTCAAAGGAAGCACCTGCTGCTTCAAGTACAGCCTTAAGATTACGGAACACTTGATGAGTTTGTTCTTTAATATCTCCATTTACAAAGTCTCCATCTGCCGTTAATGGAATCTGCCCGGAGCTGTAAAACATGTTATTGACAATAATTCCTTGAGAGTAAGGTCCAATGGCTGCTGGTGCATGTTTGGTTTGAACAACTTTTGTCATATCAATCTCTCCCATTCAACTACATGTTTTCAATTCTTAAGCTTTCGAATGAAAAAACTCGTGGAAATTGCCTTCATTGATCTCAATGATCTTCTGCTTCATATCAATAGTTGAAAGCTTTAAAAGCGATACATATTCATCAACGAGACGTTCATCTACGCCTTCATCTTCTAAAAGAACACCGATCCCTGCAACATTTGCATTAAATTCCTCAAGCAAATTCACCATGCCGTTAATGGTTCCGCCAGCTTTCATAAAGTCATCAATGATCAGGACATTGGACCCTTTATCTAAGCTCCGCTTTGCAAGTGACATGGTTTGTATGCGATTAGACGAACCTGACGCGTAGTTAATACTTACTGTTGATCCTTCAGTTACCTTGTTATCTTTTCTAACGATCACAACCGGCACATTTAAATAACCCGCAACAGAATAGGCAATAGGAATACCCTTTGTCGCAACAGTCATGACGACATCAATCGCACGGTCTGCAAAGATGGTCGCAAATAGCTTACCGATTTTCGCAAGGATTGATGGATTACCTAAAACATCGGTTAAATATAAATAACCGCCAGGAAGCACACGTTCAGGAGTTGATAGAGCTTCTCCGATATCGTTTACTACGTCGTCTGCTTCTTTTAGGTGAATCTTCGGAATATATTTCACTCCGCCAGCAGCACCAGGTACAGTAAGCAATGTGCCTATCCCCTGCTGTTCGAAGGTCTGTTTGATAATCGTTAAGTCTTCACTAATGGAGGACTTCGCAGATTGATATCTTTCTGCAAAAAAAGTTAACGGTACTAGTACGTGCGGGTGGGCTAACAAGTAATTTGTTAAGTCCACCAATCTGCCGCTTCGACGAAACTTCATGAACTTACCCCCAGAACCCGAATAATTTATGATAAATATAACTTAATATACGGATTTAATCAAGGGCATTTTGTTCGCCGATCATGCGGACAGCGTATACTTGATCACAAAATCCTCTCAGTCCGTTATATATTCTTTGTACCTTCGATTCATATTGAATCAAGCCAAATACTGTAGGGCCGCTCCCACTCATTAAAACAGCGTCAGCACCGAAACGCTTCATCTGTCTTTTGATCATATCTACTTCTGGATACATCTTTAATGTCACAGACTCTAAAACGTTTCCGAGCGAGCCGCACATCTCTTTATAATCTTTCGCTTCAATCGCTTCAATCATACGCTTTACATTCGGGTGATCTACTTTGCTTGCGTCATATTGTCTATAGACTTCAGCTGTAGATACCCCAATCACCGGCTTCGCTAAAATCACCCAGCAATGCGGCGGTGTCGCAATATGCTTCAGCTTTTCTCCACGTCCTGTCGCTAGTGCTGTGCCTCCGTGTACACAAAAGGACACATCTGAGCCGATCTCCGCTCCAAGCTCAGCTAGTTCATCTAACGTGAGGTTCAACTTCCACAAACGATTTAAGCCGCGAAGTGCTGCTGCTGCATCACTGCTGCCTCCAGCCAAACCTGCTGCAACTGGAATTGTTTTTGTGATGACAATGGATACACCTTTTTGAATACCATACCTTGTTTTAAGTAATTTAGCCGCCTGATATGCCAAATTACGCTGATCATCTGGCACGAATCGATTATGAGATGATACACGGATTTCATCCTTGTCCAGCTCCGTCAGCTCTAGTCGATCTGCAAGGTCTATTGTTGTCATCACCATCTCCACTTCGTGATATCCATCCGGTCTTTTTCCATGAACATCAAGTGAGAGATTAATTTTTGCCGGTGCTTTTTCTAAAATACGCAAACATTTCACCTACTTCTCCATCTAAACATAAGTATCAATATTGTATCACATTTGATGGATCTGATGAATATAGGCTTTTACACCGAGCACACTGACTTTTTCATCAAAAAAGGCCAGAGACACCTGAGGTATCCCTGACCGTTTTTCTATCGTTGATTCTCATCCTGAGCCATGTGCTGTTGAGCTAATTCAATGGCACGTTTGACCATATTCCCTGCGTCACGCGCACGAATCTCTCCCCAGCCTCCATTTTTGACGGTATCATAAAATCCAAGATCCTTCGCCAGCTCGTATTTGAACTCATCTGACATAATGCCTCGGCGTCTACCCAAACGAAACAGCCCCTTTAGTCGAGAATTCGAATCAGTGCCACCGCTTGGGTGGCTTTCTTATTTTGTATCGAATCCTTTCTTTTACCCCTTTCAAAAAATGGACAGACTCCCATTCAGAAAAAAAGGCAAAACAAAAAGCAGTAAACAAAAAGTTCACTGCCCATTAATAGGCGACTGAGCTAGCGGTATCATCGAATGTTAATTCGACCGTCTCAGTCAGTATATCTGCATAACTATAAGAAACTCTTTCAAACGAATTCTCATCTTGATCTAATTGAATCACAAATACAGAAGGGTACGTTTCAGCTAAAATGCCCGAACGCTCAATTGTTTTACGGCGGCCCCCGTTAGCCTTTAACGTCAAACGTTTACCTAAGTTACCATCAAGCGATCTTTTGATGTCGGACAAAGTCTTCGCCATTGCATCCACCTCACTGAGATAATTATACAACAACGGCCCGTTTTTGTCAAATAAAAATTAAATTATATCAACCAACACGAGCCATTGTCAACAAAATAATTTTGACAAACTTCTACCTTTTCTTCTCCCTATTTTTCTCAAATTCCGGTGAATTATGTATCCTTTTGCAATTTCTTTTTGAACATAAAAAAAACCAGACTGAAATCAGTCGGGTTATGTCGATTCATGGTCCCTTTTATATGGCATACCTACCCTTAGAACACCCTTCGTCTCGATGCCTCCGAGGCCTTTTTCTCTTGTTAATGTATTACGGAGCACATCCCACACGTTGATTCGATCTACAAATGGAGTGAAGCTGATCTTCGCAACAATATAAACGGGGTCGAGCGCATGGATATTCACACGGGAAGGCGAGCTCGCAAAATTAGCACCTGCTTGGATCAATGATTCGAAATGAGATTGACAGGCACCAGCAAAGATCACAAGCTGATCTAAATGAGGGATTTTTCGTCTGGCTTTTTGAACCGTTTCAACAAAATGACGAGAATGACGATAGGCACCGATATCATGTACACCGCCCTTTTGCTTGGAATACGCATCATGTCCTGTGATAACCAATATATCTGGTCGATATTGATCAATTAACGAGTCAATCATGCTTGGCATTTTCTTCTCATGGCAATGCACCCCATACACAGGTACACCAATTCGTTCATATACATCTAAGCATTTCTTTAAGTATGAAGCATCTCCATCTAAATGAAGGACCTTTCCAGGCATGTGAAAATACTGCTCCTGATGCTGATATTGTCCTGACGTATAATACTCTTGTTTTTCCCGCAGCAACTGATAATCCTGTCTTAATAAGTCCAGCGATTCATTGATTTTTCGTTCGTCATTTTTCTCTCTAGTCAGCTGTTCCTCTTTTTGAACCTTGACGAGATCTGACAACTTGGCATCAGCAATCAGCCTCACTTCATTCCCATGCAATATGGCGGTGGCTTCGTGCTGATCGGTCTCATCAATTCGAATGATTCGAAACAAAATATCCATTTGATAGGATGCCCTTGTCACCATATCTCCTATTTGAAATTGCATGCTTTTCACTCCACAATCAGGCTCATATCCTGTTGGTATCGTCTTGCGCTAAATATGTTCGTCTTTCATATATGCTGTTCTTTCTAGCCTATGCCCGAACAAGCGAAGTGGTGAAAAACAAAAAAAGCCCTTAAGACAGGGCTTTTTGTAGAACATTCGACAAACGGGCAAATTCCTCAATGGATAATGACTCGCCGCGGCGCTTTCCATCAATGTCTGCTGTTTGAAGTGCTTCTTCAATGATCGCTTTATGTTGCTTTCCATCAGGTAAATTGTTCATGAGATTATTCATCAACGTTTTTCTGCGCTGACCAAAGCTCGCACGAATCAATTGAAAGAAAAATTCATCATTTTCTACTGATACAGCGGGCGTTTCACGAACAGTCAGCTTGATCACAGCTGAATCGACATTTGGCTGTGGAACGAAAACCGTTTTAGGCACAACCATCACTGTTTTCGCTTCTGTATAGTATTGAACTGCGATAGAAAGCGAATTGTATTCCTTTGATGACGGAACAGCGGCCATACGATCTGCTACTTCTTTTTGCAGCATGACCACTATCCCTTTCAATGGAAGGTTTTCTTCAAGCAGCTTCATAATAATCGGTGTCGTCACGTAATATGGAAGGTTCGCGACAACCATCACTTCTTTACAGTCAGCGAAATTTTCCTCAATGACCTTTCCCACATCTGCCTTTAGTACGTCTTGATGAATGATCGTCACATTATCATATGGAGAAAGCGTATCGTTTAAAATGGGCAATAACCGCTGATCGATTTCAAAAGCGGTGACCTTCTTTGCACGCTTAGCGAGCTGCTCGGTCAATGCACCGATACCAGGTCCAATCTCAATCACACCGGTCTCATCCGTCACCTCTGCGTGATCGACAATACGATCAAGTATATTTGTATCAATTAAAAAGTTCTGCCCTAAGCTCTTTTTAAAAGAGAAACCGTATTTCTTCAGTATTTCCTTCGTTCTGATGGGTGTCGCTATATCTTTATTCATCGGCTTCCTCCTGCATGACGGTCTTTAAGGCCGCAATAAAATCATGTTTGGTTATTTGGAACATGTGAAGGCGCTTATGCAGCTGCTTCGCATTGGTATATCCTATATTTAAAAGCAAACCTAGTCGCTCGCGGCGACGTTTCGATGATTCGCCTCCGATAAGGCCTGCGTCAAATAAGTCATCTATTGTAATGTCACTTTCCGTTACTTCCATTTCCTCATGGACATGGGCAAGGCATTCCCGAATACTATCCAAGGAAGCATGCTCGACGCCAATTCCTTTGTCCCGCTTCGCCTTCGCAAGATGTTTTGGCAAAAATGCGTGCTTACAGCCAGGAACCGCTTCTGCGATGGTTTTCCGGATCTTCTCCCCAGGGAAATCAGGATCAGTTAAAATAATGACCCCTCTCGTCTCCTGAGCAAGACGCACTTGTTGAATAACTGTATCGCCAATGGCTGATCCGTTTGTTTCGATCGTATCTGCATCAACTGCCATCTTCACTCTCGCAGTGTCGTCACGACCTTCCACCACAATGATTTCTTTGATTTTCATGTATTCCTCCGCTTGCAAAAACAATAAACAATTTTTGGTTAAAAAACGAAACCTTTTATGTTGTTTTTGCGTCTAATTAATTAGAAAACAGTGCTTCTATTATAACCAAAAAAACAGAGGGTGCGCAAAGCCCTCTGTTCATATAAATGATTTGATGTGTTTATTTGAGTACTCTAATTTTCACTCGTTTATTTCCCCATTGATAAGCTGCCGACTTATTTGGGACGAACACATCAATTTTATTCCCTTTTATAGCAGATCCAGTGTCTGATGCAACGGCATATCCATAGCCTTCCACATACACTTTAGAGCCTAGCGGAATGACACTCGGATCAACTGCTATGACCTTTGCACTTGGATTTGATTTTAAATTATATCCTGTTGACGTTCTGCCGGTACATCCAGCACAGCTCGCTGTATAAGCTGTCGACGTCACATAAAATTCTTTTCCTGACGATTCATTGTTTCTTGAAACGGCAGGTGTCGCTTTAGGCTCTTTTTGGGACTCTTGTGTACCAATGGCCACTAAACGATCCTTGCTATCTTTTTCAGTCACTTCTTTAATCAATTCTTTAGACACCACTTTGCCGTTTTCTTTCACAATGGCATAGTGCTTCTTCAATTTACCTTCTTCACCTTTTTTAAGCACCTTCTCTTTTCCTTTTTCAAGAGAACGATCCTTTTTATGTTTGGTATCAAAAGCAATTTTCTCTTCCACTACATCGGTGACTTTTTCCACCCGAGTGATCTGGATATCTGCGCTTTTTTTAGTTATATGACTATGTAACGCAGGTTTGATCTTATCGTGCTTCTTGAGCTTCAGCTCTTGTTGCTTTAAAAAGTCAGCGACCGTAGTCGAAGTGGTCCACACTTTTTTCTCTTTTCCTCCATCATTTACGCTGACCCGGAAGGCCTGCTCAACCACAAGATCCATATCTTTTTTAATCTTGTCATTCTTTCCTGGAGTTACTTGATCGTGCTTCCCAATATCTATCTTCTCATTCTTCAATAATGCTCCAACCGTCTGATCTGTTGTCCATATCGTTTTCTCTTTCCCATCTAGGGTCAGATGAACCGGTATAGCCGCATCATACACAATGTTCATGTTGTCTTCAATCTTTGTATTTAGACTTGGAGAGATATGATCCTCCGCCTTGGTCTTTATTCCAAGGTCTGAAAGCAGCTGTGCTACTGTCTCTTCATGTGTACGAATTGTCTTCTCTTTACCATTGATTGAAATGGTAATAGACTGCTTAGTGAGCTCATGCGCACCGTAAGCCGTCCCAGTTCCAGCTAAAAGCAAGCAAACAACTAGTAATAAAACCTTGCCTTTTCCTAGCTTTACAGAAAACAGATTTTTCATTTTTTGTACGATGAAAAACGCCTCCTTCTCCTCGGAGAGATTATATAGAGTATCTCAAAACCTGTCAACCCTTCCACCCACTGTACAAAAATGCTCGATTGTACCCCTATTATGGGAGTTTAATGGAAGGAAGGGAAGAAAGACTTATCGACAACTTATCCTATGAAGAGGCGTAAACGTGTAGAACATTTTCGTTATGTTTCACAAATGGACAAGCTTAAACAAGGATTGACATCATATACTGTCAGTTTATACCGAAAACTTTTTTTGCATTTTTTGTGGTCAATTCAGCAAGCTCTTCAAAGCTTATTTCTCGTAACTCCGCAATCTGTTCTGCAATATATTTCACATAACTCGGCTCGTTACGTTTCCCTCTAAATGGCGCTGGCGTTAAGTATGGGCAGTCTGTTTCAATTAAAAGCCGGTCACTTGGTATGTCCTTAACAACTTCCTTCGGTTTTTTTGCATTTTTAAATGTCACAGGTCCACCGAATGAAATATAAAAGTTCATATCCATGCACGCTTTTGCGATTTCCAGACTACCAGTAAAGCAATGCATAATCCCTCCAACTTCAGCTGCTCCCTCTTCCCTTAAGATCGTCACGACATCTTCCGTTGCGTCACGATTATGAATAATGATTGGAAGATTCACTTCCTTCGCAAGAGCAATTTGGCGTCTAAAGACCTCTTTTTGCACATCTTTTGGCGACTTGTCCCAATAGTAATCGAGACCCATTTCTCCAATCGCAACGACTTTTTCATGTTGAGATAATTCTTTGATCCATAGCAAATCTTCATCTGTCATATCAACGGCGTCGACTGGGTGCCAGCCAATGGCTGCATAAATGAAATCATACTCTTCAATTAATTCCATCGCTCTCGTAATTGTCGGGCGGTCAAACCCTACCACCACGATTTTTTCGACTTTTTCACTCTTCGCTCTTTCGATCACCTGCTCTAAGTCTTCATTATATTGTTCCGCATTTAAGTGGGCATGTGTATCAAATAACATCGTTGATTTCTCCTTTCGACAATTCTTCTAAAAAACAAAAGGTGTTCGACGAAATGTTACACGTGGAACACCTTTGTTGATTTATAAAATTTTTGTTCCATTTGCTAGAGATTGATCCACTTCAAGAACCTGCAATTTCCCACCAGTCTCTCCAGTCAAAATCATTCCCTGGGAAATTTCCCCTCTGAGTTTAACTGGTGTGAGATTCGCTACACAGACGAGCTTCTTCCCTACTAACTCCTCAGGTTGATAATGCTTGGCTATCCCTGAAACAATTTGTCTCTTTTCAAATCCAAAATCAAGCTGCAGCTTTAAGAGACGATCTGCTTTTTTCACTGGGGCTGCTTCCAGCACCTGTGCGACTCGAAGGTCAACTTTTGAGAAATCATCAAAAGCAATTTCTTCTCCCAGCTCAGGTAATTCTGTTTCTTCTATTTCTATTTTCTCTTCTTCTACCTTTGGTGCACTTCCCTGCATTTTCTCTTTAATATATGCTACTTCTTCTTCAACCTCTAAACGCGGGAACAAAGGCTCTCCCTTTTGTACCGTCGCTTGTTGAATCGCACCGAAAGATAGAATGCTATCCCAGCTTTTAAGCTTTTCTTCTTCAATGCCAAGCTGGAAGAAGATTTTCTCAGGTGTTTTCGTTAGGAAAGGCGTTAAAAGCACTGCCGTGATGCGCAATGATTCTGCTAAATGATACATGACAGAATGCAGCTCTTTTCGTTTTGATTCGTCCTTTGCCAGCACCCAAGGAGCTGTCTGGTCAATATATTTATTGGTTCTGCTGATTAATGTCCAAACATTTGAAAGAGCCACCGAGAATTCAAGGTTTTCCATCGCTTCTTCATAGGCTTTGACTGTTTGCTCAGCTACTGCTTTCAGCTCCTCATCAAACTCATTAACTGGACCCTTATAGCTGCTTAATGTCCCGTCAAAATATTTTTGAACCATCGCAACTGTACGGTTAAGCAAGTTACCTAAATCATTGGCAAGGTCATAGTTTACACGTTCCACGAATCCTTCTGGTGTAAACACACCATCCGCACCAAATGGTACTTCACGAAGGAGGTAATAACGAAGGGCATCAAGACCGTAGCGATCTATTAATGTGACCGGATCTACTACGTTCCCTTTTGATTTAGACATCTTGCCATCTTTCATCAGTAGCCAGCCGTGTGCGAAAATTTGTTTCGGCAACGGCAGATCGAGTGCCATCAGCATAATTGGCCAATAAATCGTATGGAAACGCACAATTTCTTTCCCTACGAGATGCACGTTGGCAGGCCAATATTTTTTATATTTTTCATCCTGATCAGTTCCGTAACCAATCGCAGTTAAATAGTTGAACAACGCATCAATCCATACATAGATGACGTGCTTTGGATTGTTTGGAACTTTAATTCCCCAATCAAAGGTTGTTCTTGATACAGCCAAATCCTCTAAACCTGGTTTGATGAAGTTATTGATCATTTCATTCTTTCTTGATTCAGGCTGAATGAACGTTGGATTCTTTTCGTAATAGTCTAGTAAACGATCCGCATACTTACTCATACGGAAGAAATATGATTCCTCTTTAATTAATTCGACAGGATGTCCGCTGTCAGGGCTTTTCCCACCAGTGACTTCTCCTTTTTCATTGCGCTCAACATCCACAAGCTGTGTTTCCGTATAGAATGTCTCATCCGGAATACTGTACCAGCCTTCATATTGATCTAAATAAATATCACCTTGATCAAGTAGCTTTTGAAACACTTGCTCAATGATTTTCGTATGTCTTTTTTCTGTTGTACGGATGAAATCATCATTGGAAATGTCGAGTTTCTTCCATAGTGATTGAATGTCTGCTACGACCGGATCTAAATACTCGATCGGTGTGATGTTTTGTTCTTCAGCTTTTTGCTGAATTTTTTGACCGTGCTCATCTGTACCCGTTAAATACATCACATCATAGCCTTGAAGACGTTTATAACGAGCCATAGCATCCCCTGCTACTGTCGTATAAGCATGTCCAATATGTAATTTTCCGCTCGGATAGTAAATAGGTGTTGTCAGATAGAACGTTTTTTTCTTTTCCGGCATGTTGGGACCTCCTGCGTGTGTGTAAATGTCAAAAACTCCCGCCCAATGGACGAGAGCGGTTATTATCGTTACATGAAAATGTGTTAGATCCATTTATTAAGTTTTGCACTTGTGCTTTCTCTATGATACCATCTTAGCCTTTAAGATCAAGCATATATACATAGAACAAGTTGAAATGATCGAAAAAGATGAGTTTTTCGAAAAAAACGACAAACCTGTCGACATTTTGTCGAATATTGTCGTATGAAATCTATTTCCAGATTTACAATTGTCTAATTTAGGGCAAAAGTCTTGTTAATCTGAGTTCGTCATTTCTTATATTTTCTTAGAAAACAGCTTCAAAATCCTTATAAATCAGTAGTTTCAAGGTCTTTTGACTTTAAGAGTCATATTTTACAAACAATAGTAAACAAAATGATTGACGATTTATGGAAACCTTGTTATGCTATGAATGTAAGGAATTTGTCGAATAATGACGAAGATAATATTATATTAAGAATAAGAACTCTTTGGGAGGAGAATGAAGATGAAATCTACAGGTATTGTACGTAAAGTTGACGAATTAGGGCGCGTGGTGATTCCAATCGAACTTCGCCGTACTCTAGGAATTGCTGAAAAAGACGCTTTGGAAATTTATGTTGATGATGAAAAAATTATCCTAAAAAAATATAAACCAAACATGACTTGCCAAGTTACAGGTGAAGTATCAGACGATAACCTTAAACTTGCTAATGGTAAATTAGTTCTTAGCCGTGAAGGTGCAGAGCAAATCATTAACGAAATCCAAAACCAACTTCAATCACAAAAATAAGTTTGATATAAAAAAGGTTCTTGCACCGTTTGCAAGAACCTTTCTTTATTGTTCAATATGATAAGCATCGTATATGGTACGTTTGGGTACACCACGTTCGACGGCTGTACGCTTAATGGCTTCCTTCGACGTTAATCCTTCTTCTATGTAATGGATCACGTGTTCTTTTTCTGATAAGGACTTCCACCAAACTTCTTCATTTAGCTCTTCTTCATCTTGATCGTTCCCTTGTAAGACAAGACAGAATTCACCTCGGATTTGATTTTCTGTCGCCCATGTCAGCACAGACTCTAAATCTCCACGAATAAACTCTTCAAATTTTTTCGTTAGTTCTCTCGTAATGGCGATATTCCGGTTACCCCACACTTCCTTCATCAAAGTCAGCGTTTCTTTTAACCGATGAGGCGCTTCATAGAAAATGATGGTTTCTTGACGTTTCTTCAAAGCTTCAAGCTGTTTTTTCTTTTCCTTTTTTTGTCGATCAAGAAATCCATAAAAGAAAAATGGCTGCGGCGTAATCCCCGATGCAATGAGTGCTGTAAGTGCAGCATTTGCTCCAGGTAATGGAACGACATAACCGCCGATATTAGTAAAGTCTCGGACCACTTCAGCACCTGGATCAGAAATCGTCGGTAAACCAGCATCGCTCACGAGTGCGATGTTTTTTCCTTCTTTTAACCATTCGATCAACTTGTGACCGCTGCTGTCTTTGTTATGCTCATGATAACTCGTTAATGGCGTATCAATTTCATAGACATGGCAAAGTTTTTTCGTTTGTCTTGTATCCTCTGCGGCAATATAGTCTACATCTTTTAATGTTTGTATGGCTCGAAACGTCATATCTTCTAAATTGCCAATGGGAGTTGGGACGAGATATAGAATCCCCATATCTGATTGACCATCAAAGCTTTTTTGTGTGTTCATGTGTCGCCTCCTTTTCAATACGCATTTCTTCTATATAAAGATCTTTCTTTTTCCGTGTCCACGTTTTGAATCGATATTCTTGCTGCATGGCTTCTTTTTTGGTTGCAAAACATTCATGATAATACAGTTCAACCGGCCGTCTGGCTCTTGTATACTTTGCTCCCTTTCCACTATTGTGGGTCGTCAGTCTTTTTTGTAAATCATTTGTATAACCTGCATATAGGCTGCCGTCTGCACATTTCAATACATAGAAATAATGATTATGCTTCTCCATACAGTATCGTCCTGATTTCCTCTGTATACTCTTGATCATCTCCATAAACAAAAAGAGGCGGGAGAATTTTCAGATCCGGTTTTCCATCTTTTATCCCCTCTACTAAGATGGTATTGGCTTCTTTCCCCTGTTTGGGATAAACAAATTGAATTCTTTTTGGCTCAATTCGGTACTTCTTCATCAATTCCACAATCTCAAGCAGCCGGCCCGGTCGATGAACCATCGCTAGTTTCCCTCCTTGCTTCAGAAGCGTAGAAGAAACGCGAATGACATCTTCTAATGTACAATGAATTTCATGCCGAGCAATGGCCAAGTATTCATTCTCATTAATCTCTTCCTTAGAAGGTGTCTTAAAATATGGCGGATTACATGTGATGACATCTACTTTGTGATTGCCGTAGCGTGCTGGCATATCATTCAGATCACCATGAATCAGTTCTATCTGCTTTTCAAGTTGATTATACGCCACACTTCTTTTTGCCATATCAAACAGCCGATCTTGAATTTCAACTCCAGTAATGGAAGCCTTAGATCGAGTCGAAAGCAGCAATGGCACAATGCCATTTCCTGTACAAAGATCAATGATCTCTCCTTTTTGAATGGGCACATACGCGAATTTTGCTAATAAGACTGCGTCCAATGAAAAAGCGAAAACCGTTTTACTTTGAATAATCTTCATATCTTCGGCGAGCAAATAATCTAATCGTTCATCTTCTCTTAACGAAACCATGATGTATCCTTTCTTTTCCTGTGAAAAAGGCTTCCGATTCAGCGGAAGCCTTTTCTCATTTTTTATTTAAAAATGACAGACAGAACAAACAGTCTCCCTCTTTACGTATGCTCCCATAATGTACATTGCAAATATGGAAGCCCTCCTGATATAACCGAGCCAGGTTATCATGACCTTCTCCTATATCAGAATGACCTGGTTTCTGAGCAGAATCATTCTCTGTCTCAGACGATTTGTCCCGATCGGACTGATCTAGACGTTCACGCAAGTGCTGATTCTCCATCTGCAGTTGATGATTTTCTTCAATCACTTCACCGATATGATTTTTCAAATCACCTAACTGGCGATAAAGAGAACCGATTTGTTCTTCTAAATTGATTACCGTATCAAATAGTTCCTTTTTATCCAAGGTGGCACACCTCGTTACTCAGTTGTTTGTGCAGATACAACGCCTTCTTGTAATAATTCTTCCCAAGTATATTCTATCACTTTTTCTTGCCCGGTTAATTCAACTTGCAAAATTCGTTCTAAAATGTTGAGCCCTACTACCTTTGCAGAGCCACTAGATGTCTGAATCGTTTCACCGATATCCGGCAATTGTTCTTTCGCCGTTTCATACTCATCGTTCTCATATTTCAAGCAACACATCAAACGGCCGCAAAGCCCTGAAATTTTTGTAGGATTTAGCGACAGGTTTTGATCTTTTGCCATCTTAATGGATACTGGTTCAAAGTCTCCTAAGAATGTCGAACAACAAAGCATTCGCCCGCAAGGTCCTATGCCACCCAGCATTTTCGCCTCGTCCCTTACACCAATCTGGCGAAGTTCAATTCTTGTTTTGAAGATCGATGCAAGATCCTTCACTAGCTCGCGGAAATCCACTCTGCCATCTGCTGTGAAGTAGAAGATGACCTTGTTTCGGTCAAATGTAAATTCAACATCAACTAGCTTCATTTCAAGACCGTGTTCACTTACCTTCTGAAGACATGTATCAAAGGCTGTCATCGCTGCTTCTTTGTTTTCCTCAACGATGAGCCGATCTCTTTCATCTGCTACACGAATCACCTTACGCAGAGGAAGAACGACATCATGTTCATCTACTTTTTTATTAGCAATGACCACTTGCCCGTACTCAACTCCTCTGACCGTCTCTACAATGACACAACTATCATTTTCTATATGAAATCCATTAGGATCGAAATAATAGATTTTGCCCGCTTTTTTAAAGCGAACACCAATTACGTTGTACAAGCTTATCCCTCCTGCAACATCAACACCAATTGCTCCATCAGCCCTTGGGCATTCACGTTGGATTGAAGTCTCTTTTTCGCTTCTAATACAGCAAGGATCTGGTTCGTCACCATCTGCTGTGTGGAATGCAGCGCATGCTGCTTCATTGTCTGGAATAAGTCTTGATAAATGACTTTATCTTCATTTCCTATTTGAATCGACAATACATCACGATATATAAATAAAAGCATATCCAGACCTGTTTCTTGAAGGTCTTTCTCTTTGAAAAAAGGCATCCATTGATCCTGTATATAAAAAAATGCATGTTCTTTTCGCTGGTGTAAGACTTCATACAATTTTATCACTTTCGCTCTAGACTCTGCAAACTGATCATTTCGACTTAATTCGAGTGCTTCTGCTAAATTGTTGGTTAAATTCGACAAAAGCCTTGCAAGATGCTGAGATACGCCTTCTTGTAATAGCTGCTGCTCCAAGGATTGAGGCTGCAGTGGCTGAAAGCTAAGCATCTGACATCTTGAAATGATCGTATCCAGCATTTTATGCGATTGCTCAGTAATTAAAATTGCCATCGTTTCCCGGTTAGGCTCCTCTAGGAACTTCAATAAACTGTTCGCAGCGTTAACCGTCATTTTGTCCGCATGAAGAATGATATACATTTTTCGGTGAGATTCCACACCTGCTTTTGTAAACTCCTCTTGCAATGCCTGTACTTGCGCTTTCTTAATTGATAGACCATCAGGCTGCATGAGATGTAAATCGGGATGGTTTCCTGACTCAATCCTCTTACAATTTTGGCAGGATTCACACGGTTTCACTCCTGATTCCAAGCAAAAAAAGCTCTTTGCTAGTAGCATCGCAGCATCTTGCTTACCGGTCCCTTTTTTTCCTTCAAATAAGTAGGCATGCGCAAGTCGGTCTTTATCAATACTATTAAAAATCAGCCGCATGACGCGCGGCTGCAAATCATTCATGTCATCCCAGCTAATTGCCATGTTATCACTCTCTATGTGTAAAGGTTAATCAATAAACCTTTTATTTCTCCAATACGTTCAAGCAAATCGATAGATGGTTTCTCTTGATCCATCATATCCTCTGTTAATTCAATCAACTTTTCATCTAATGCTTTGACTAAAGCGAGTGTACGCGTGTTGCCATAAATATCAAAGCTTCTTGATGTTTCTATATTTAATCCATTATCGACTGTCTCTTTCACAAAGCGTTTCACAAGTCCTTTAAACCTAGCCAAGTCCTTTAAATTTCGTGACTTTGCCAGCTTTTTACCGAACACTTCGATATCACTCAGCATAACCGTCAGCTGCTCTAAGCGCAATTTGCCACTTTGCGTCTCCATCGAAGCTTTAAAGGAGGCAGATGTTTGGCTTCCCTTAATGCCTTGGAGTTCCCGCTTTTCTAAAAGCAACCGCATATCTTGATTAATTTTCACAGCAACCCATCCTTAGAATTGATGAAATTGTTCAACTGGCAGAATAAAGACAGTAGCTCCACCAACTTCAACCTCAACAGGGTATGGTACATATGAATCTGCGTTACCACCCATTGGAGATACAGGTGCAATCATTTGATCACGTTTGCGGCAATTTTCTTTTATAAGCTGTAATGCTTTATCCACTCGGACATCATCACAACCAATGATAAAAGTCGTATTCCCAGACTTTAAAAACCCACCAGTTGAAGCTAATTTTGTCACGCCGAATTGATGTTCAGTCAATATTTTCAACAACTTGCTACTATCTTGGTCCTGTACAACGGCAACAATTAATTTCATTTGATTGGCCTCCTTTGTTTTAGGCACAGGTGACATGCCGATGTCTTCCTCTATATTATAACAACGATTGGGAATGAGGTCATATTTGATTTTTCTTTAATGTGTCTTGAATCACTCGAAGTACTTCTTCATAGACATCCTGCATCGGCTGAGAAGCATCTACAACGCGGAATCGTTCTGGTGATTGCGCAATAAGTAGTTCATAACCTTCTCTAACCAACTGGTGAAAATTCAGTGTCTCCATGTCTAATCGGTTCTTTTCTCTTCCTTGATTGGCGTGAATTCGCTTGAGCCCTTCCTCAGGTGTAATGGAAAAGTAAATGGTCATTTGCGGCATCGTGCCATCAATAGCAAAGTCATTTATTGATCTGACTTGGTCAATTCCAAGCCCTCTCGCATAGCCTTGATAAGCAAGAGAGCTATCAACAAAACGATCACATAAGACAGTCTCTCCGCGCTGCAATGCCGGTTCTACCTTTTCAGCCAAATGCTGCCTTCTTGCTGCTGCATACAACAATGCCTCTGTTTTCGCATCCATTTTTGTATTTTTTTCATTTAAAATGACTTCACGAATCTGCTCAGCAATGTCAATGCCGCCTGGCTCGCGTGTCGCCATCACTGCATATCCTTGACGTTCCATTTCTTCGTACACTTTTCGTATCACTGTCGTTTTTCCGGCACCCTCTGGTCCTTCAAACGTAATAAACATACCGCTCATAGTGTCTCCTCTTCTATATAAACATATAATTTTCTCTGATGAATGACCTGACTTGCTTGAATATGAACCTCGTGACCAAGCAAACGGCTTAACGCCTCAATTTGTTCTTTTTCAATGCGCTCTCCCTTAATCATCAAAGGAATTCCAGGTGGATAGGGAATAATGGATTCTGCACTCACCCTGCCTGCTGCATGTTCAAATGGGACAGCCTCTATGTCTTGGTTTAGTATATCAGTCTCAATAGGTACAGTATCATTTTGGTTATCTTTTTTCCCTTTGAGCAATGAATCACTTTGCTTAAGAGCCTGCTCGATCTGCTTGAAAGGGACGTCCTTCCTCTGTTCTAAGCTAAGCACAAGTAAAACCTGGTGTTCGTCCGCAAGCTCTGGATGAACATCGACTGATTCAAGTACCTGCTTTAGTTCGTAACCTGTCAGTCCTTTTGTTGATCGAATGACACATTTTAAAGGATCGGAATGTAGTGATTCAGGCTCAACCACTTCAAGGTGAGTCAGACGGTTGAACTGATCTTTCAGCTCTGTCAGTTCTTTCATGATTACATCCAATGTCCCTTTTTCTTTGATCTCCTCGACATAAGCTCTTGCTACATCTAATGAGGCCATAATGGGATAAGAGGGCGAGCTACTTTGAAGCATGGTGAGCAAGGTTTTCAAACGTTTCGCATCGATTCGGTCCCCTTGAAGATGAAGATAGGAACCCATCGTCATTGCCGGAAGGGTTTTATGTGCTGATTGTACCACCACGTCCGCTCCATAGGAAAGAGCCGATGGAGGAAAGCCGCCGCCTAATACAAAATGCGCACCATGTGCCTCATCAACCAACACAATCATACCTGCTTCATGGCATCTGTGAATCAGCTTTGATAAATCAGCTGCATGTCCGTAGTAGTTCGGATAAGTCAAAATGATTGCCCTGCAATGAGGATGTTTTGCTATGGCTTTTCTCACTGTATCTTCGGTCACATGTGTTGGAACGTGCAAGTGTGGGTCTATCTCAGCGTCTATTAGAATAGGTGTTGCACCTGCAAGCTCGATCGCATGGAAGACAGACTTATGGCAATTTCGCTGGACAAAAATCTTGTCTCCCGTGCTGCATGCTGTCATCACCATTGCCAAGTTTCCGACTGTTGTGCCATTCACAAGGAAGAAGCTTTGATCTGTACCATATAGCTTAGTTAATAAATGTTCTGCCTCTTGGATGACCCCAGTCGGGTGATGAAGATCATCAAGACCTTCAAGCTCTGTCACATCCAGCTGTAGGATTGAAGCATAGTGAGACCGTGCCTCATCAAAAAAGACATCTCCATTGTGATGTCCTGGAACGTGAAAAGAATAGGGCTTCTTTTCCGCATGTTTTGCTAACGCTGTATATAAAGGTGTTTTCAAACAAATCGATCCTTTTCACTTTAACGATATCTTATGTCTATTATAACGTTCAAATAAGTGAACCGAAAGATGGTTTCTCATTCCTTTATTGGATTTGCCAACTGCTGCTCCGCCTCATACATACTGTTTTTCAATTGAACCCGCTCTTGGCTTCCATGCTCTTTCACCTGTAACGTTTCCTGTAATGTTTCAGCTAATTGATGTTGAACCTTTTTCAGTGTATCTATAGGAGCTAAAGATGCCTCTTCAAGAATCTGCCCCTGCTGCTTTGATACATTTTCATATGTTTTTTGAATTCGGTTCTCAAGAGCTGAATTGGCCCGCTGCTGTATATGCGTTAATGCAATCGACATTTGGTTGATCCATAGAGGAATAGAGGCTGAAACTGTTGATTGAATGTGATTGGCCAATGTATGATTCGTATGTTGGATCATCCGAATTTGAGCATTACATTGCAATGCAATCTGCCGGCTTAACAGCAAATCATACTTTCGTTCCTTTAGTCTCTCCACATACTCTTCTTCATTGACTTCTTGACTCATCAATTGCTCCTCTATCGTCCGTTCAACAGAAAGTTGCGTTTCTGAAAGAGGCTGCTGCTCTAACATGGTTATTTTTGATTCAACTGCTGCAACCTGCAACGTCATCTCTTGGAAATACGTTTGATTTTCTTCAAATAAACGCTCTAATAACATATGGTCCGAGATTAATACGCCTCTTGCATATTGAAGCCTTGCTGACAATCTCTCGATCTGTGATTTTGCATGTTGAAAACGTGATATGGTCTCCTGAGTAGATCGCTTATCGCGTTGAAACCATTTCAAAAAAAAGCCCTGTTTCTTTGGCACCAAATCCTCTGGTTCCACTACATGTAACTGCTGCAAAAAGGCCTCAAGCACGTCTCCTATTTGATCGATATCTTTTTTCTCAACATATTTCATCATCTTTTGTGATTGTTCCAATAATCGTTCCTGCATACGTGTACCATAGAAAAGGAGCTTTTGCGGATTGTCAGGGATCTGATTAGCACGCTGAATGGCTTCCTTTTTCTCTTCATCAGATAAGGTATCAAACACCCGAAACTGAAGATCAGTAGTGGAGGCAGGTGATGTTGTGGCGCGACCTTCCGATTTCATCGTGTTTGACTCCTTTCATCTATTTCTTCATCATTTTATCTGCTACTTCAAGTTCAATATGAAGAGCTTCTATATCTCTTCCTAACACTTGTTGCAAATCATTCGTCAATTGCTTTTGCAGCTCTGTCAATGTCACTCGGGTTTGGCTTAATGTCATTTCCAGCTCATGGCTACGATTAGGCTGATTATATAATAGTGCATATTTCTCAGTTAGTTCAACGACGGAATCCAAACTTTCGAAATAAAAGCGCTGTGCATCATAAAATCGATTTGGCTCTTTTTTTGTTATTGTATAGATTCGCCGTGCAAGCCGAAAAACTTCATAATTATGTTTGATCGTTTGTACGTTTTTCACAGCAAATAAAGCTTTTTTTAAACGCACAAGCTTTTGCCCTGCTTCTTTTAAATGCTGTTTGATATATACATAATCACTTCGAGACAGTCCGTGTTTCTTTAAAAACAATTGGAAAGCAGTCCATCTGCTCCCCGCAAACATCACACCCCACCCAATCATCGCATACAGTATCGATAATCCAGCATGATGATGGAAAACCCCTATACTGACGGTTAAAATCATAAGCGAAAAAAAAGTAGAGAGGATGGCCCATATAAAAGTATAAAAGATTGATTTCATGTTTATCGACTCCTATGAATAATCAGGCTCTCTGTTTATCTTATTATGAATTACGGATGATGTCCAAACTAAGTTCCAAAAAAACAGGCCCAATCCTTCATAGCTCATAAAAAAAGACCATCTAGTGGTCTATGAATACAAAGGCGGCGTATGAAGATTTTTAAGCTTTCTCACATAGTCGGAATAGCTAGGATCCGAGGTCGATGTAGATATTAACTTTCGCTCACAGTCTCGGCACAAAAACTGATGATATAAATAAATTCCTTTTGTCTTTTTCTCTTCACAAATCAAACAAATCGCTTCTCGCTCTTTTTTGTCCATTGTGACACCTCCACTTATAGCTTCAGTATGCCCTAGCGCTTTCAATTGTATACAAAATTAAGAATGTTTTAGATGGTAGTTTAGTATATGTATCCATGTCAGATCGGGTGTTTGTTCCTTTTCTTAAAACACAAAAAAGACCAGTTCCAAATGGAACTGATCCTTATACAAGCTTGGCGGCGTCCTACTCTCACAGGGGGAGACCCCCAACTACCATCGGCGCTGAAGAGCTTAACTTCCGTGTTCGGTATGGGAACGGGTGTGACCTCTTCGCTATCGCCACCAAACCTGATGGAGAGAATGTTCTCTCAAAACTAGATAACAATGTTCAAACTTCACAATAGAATATAGGTTAAGTCCTCGATCTATTAGTATCTGTCAGCTCCACGTGTCACCACGCTTCCACCTCAGACCTATCAACCTGATCATCTTTCAGGGATCTTACTTCCTTGCGGAATGGGAAATCTCATCTTGAGGGGGGCTTCATGCTTAGATGCTTTCAGCACTTATCCCGTCCGCACATAGCTACCCAGCGATGCCCTTGGCAGAACAACTGGTACACCAGCGGTGCGTCCATCCCGGTCCTCTCGTACTAAGGACAGCTCCTCTCAAATTTCCTGCGCCCGCGACGGATAGGGACCGAACTGTCTCACGACGTTCTGAACCCAGCTCGCGTACCGCTTTAATGGGCGAACAGCCCAACCCTTGGGACCGACTACAGCCCCAGGATGCGATGAGCCGACATCGAGGTGCCAAACCTCCCCGTCGATGTGGACTCTTGGGGGAGATAAGCCTGTTATCCCCGGGGTAGCTTTTATCCGTTGAGCGATGGCCCTTCCATGCGGAACCACCGGATCACTAAGCCCGACTTTCGTCCCTGCTCGACTTGTAGGTCTCGCAGTCAAGCTCCCTTGTGCCTTTACACTCTGCGAATGATTTCCAACCATTCTGAGGGAACCTTTGGGCGCCTCCGTTACATTTTAGGAGGCGACCGCCCCAGTCAAACTGCCCACCTGACACTGTCTCCCTGCCCGATAAGGGCAGCGGGTTAGAAGGTCAATACAGCCAGGGTAGTATCCCACCGATGCCTCCACCGAAGCTAGCGCTCCGGTTTCCAAGGCTCCTACCTATCCTGTACAAGCTGTACCAACATTCAATATCAGGCTGCAGTAAAGCTCCACGGGGTCTTTCCGTCCTGTCGCGGGTAACCTGCATCTTCACAGGTACTATAATTTCACCGAGTCTCTCGTTGAGACAGTGCCCAGATCGTTGCGCCTTTCGTGCGGGTCGGAACTTACCCGACAAGGAATTTCGCTACCTTAGGACCGTTATAGTTACGGCCGCCGTTTACTGGGGCTTCAATTCGCACCTTCGCTTACGCTAAGCGCTCCTCTTAACCTTCCAGCACCGGGCAGGCGTCAGCCCCTATACTTCGCCTTACGGCTTCGCAGAGACCTGTGTTTTTGCTAAACAGTCGCCTGGGCCTATTCACTGCGGCTTCTCGGGGCTTTAACACCCTAAGAAGCACCCCTTCTCCCGAAGTTACGGGGTCATTTTGCCGAGTTCCTTAACGAGAGTTCTCTCGATCACCTTAGGATTCTCTCCTCGCCTACCTGTGTCGGTTTGCGGTACGGGCACCTCTCACCTCGCTAGAGGCTTTTCTTGGCAGTGTGGAATCAGGAACTTCGCTACTAAATTTCGCTCGCCATCACAGCTCAGCCTTCACGGGAAACGGATTTGCCTATTTCCCAGCCTAACTGCTTGGACGCGGATATCCAATACCGCGCTTACCCTATCCTCCTGCGTCCCCCCATTGCTCAAATGGTGAGGAGGTGGTACAGGAATATCAACCTGTTGTCCATCGCCTACGCCTTTCGGCCTCGGCTTAGGTCCCGACTAACCCTGAGCGGACGAGCCTTCCTCAGGAAACCTTAGGCATTCGGTGGACGGGATTCTCACCCGTCTTTCGCTACTCATACCGGCATTCTCACTTCTAAGCGCTCCACCAGTCCTTCCGGTCTGACTTCACAGCACTTAGAACGCTCTCCTACCACTGTTCGTTAGAACAGTCCGCAGCTTCGGTGATACGTTTAGCCCCGGTACATTTTCGGCGCAGAGTCACTCGACCAGTGAGCTATTACGCACTCTTTAAATGGTGGCTGCTTCTAAGCCAACATCCTGGTTGTCTAAGCAACTCCACATCCTTTTCCACTTAACGTATACTTTGGGACCTTAGCTGGCGGTCTGGGCTGTTTCCCTTTCGACTACGGATCTTATCACTCGCAGTCTGACTCCCAAGGATAAGTCATCGGCATTCGGAGTTTGACTGAATTCGGTAACCCGGTAGGGGCCCCTAGTCCAATCAGTGCTCTACCTCCGAGACTCTTACCTTGAGGCTAGCCCTAAAGCTATTTCGGAGAGAACCAGCTATCTCCAGGTTCGATTGGCATTTCACCCCTACCCACACCTCATCCCCGCACTTTTCAACGTGCGTGGGTTCGGGCCTCCATTCAGTGTTACCTGAACTTCACCCTGGACATGGGTAGATCACCTGGTTTCGGGTCTACGACCACGTACTCATGCGCCCTATTCAGACTCGCTTTCGCTGCGGCTCCGCATCTTCTGCTTAACCTTGCACGGGATCGTAACTCGCCGGTTCATTCTACAAAAGGCACGCCATCACCCTTTAACGGGCTCTGACTACTTGTAGGCACACGGTTTCAGGATCTATTTCACTCCCCTTCCGGGGTGCTTTTCACCTTTCCCTCACGGTACTGGTTCACTATCGGTCACTAGGGAGTATTTAGCCTTGGGAGATGGTCCTCCCGGATTCCGACGGAATTTCACGTGTTCCGCCGTACTCAGGATCCACTCTGGAGAGAACAACATTTCAGTTACAGGGCTGTTACCTTCTTTGGCGGGCCTTTCCAGACCTCTTCGCTTATATCGTTCCTTTGTAACTCCGTATAGAGTGTCCTACAACCCCAAGAGGCAAGCCTCTTGGTTTGGGCTGTTCCCGTTTCGCTCGCCGCTACTCAGGGAATCGCATTTGCTTTCTCTTCCTCCGGGTACTTAGATGTTTCAGTTCCCCGGGTATGCCTTCTCATACTCTATGTATTCAAGTATGGATACTACTCCATTACGAGCAGTGGGTTTCCCCATTCGGAAATCTCCGGATCAAAGCTTGCTTACAGCTCCCCGAAGCATATCGGTGTTCGTCCCGTCCTTCATCGGCTCCTAGTGCCAAGGCATCCACCGTGCGCCCTTTCTAACTTAACCATTTCTTACTTTAGAAAGAATCACTATGTGTGATGAACTTTGCATTGCATTCAATGTGAATGTATTACTTATTGTTATCTAGTTTTCAAAGAACACGTTGGTGGAGCCTAGCGGGATCGAACCGCTGACCTCCTGCGTGCAAGGCAGGCGCTCTCCCAGCTGAGCTAAGGCCCCAATTTAATAGAAGATGGTGGGCCTGAGTGGACTCGAACCACCGACCTCACGCTTATCAGGCGTGCGCTCTAACCAGCTGAGCTACAGGCCCATCTTTCATATCGAAGATATGATGTTGTAGGATCTTTTGCAAGTTCCTTCAAAACTAAACAAGACGAAAACGCACGCTGCTCCATATATCCTTAGAAAGGAGGTGATCCAGCCGCACCTTCCGATACGGCTACCTTGTTACGACTTCACCCCAATCATCTGTCCCACCTTCGGCGGCTGGCTCCATAAAGGTTACCTCACCGACTTCGGGTGTTACAAACTCTCGTGGTGTGACGGGCGGTGTGTACAAGGCCCGGGAACGTATTCACCGCGGCATGCTGATCCGCGATTACTAGCGATTCCAGCTTCACGCAGTCGAGTTGCAGACTGCGATCCGAACTGAGAACAGATTTATGGGATTGGCTAAACCTTGCGGTCTCGCAGCCCTTTGTTCTGTCCATTGTAGCACGTGTGTAGCCCAGGTCATAAGGGGCATGATGATTTGACGTCATCCCCACCTTCCTCCGGTTTGTCACCGGCAGTCACCTTAGAGTGCCCAACTAAATGCTGGCAACTAAGATCAAGGGTTGCGCTCGTTGCGGGACTTAACCCAACATCTCACGACACGAGCTGACGACAACCATGCACCACCTGTCACTCTGTCCCCGAAGGGAAAGCCCTATCTCTAGGGTTGTCAGAGGATGTCAAGACCTGGTAAGGTTCTTCGCGTTGCTTCGAATTAAACCACATGCTCCACCGCTTGTGCGGGCCCCCGTCAATTCCTTTGAGTTTCAGTCTTGCGACCGTACTCCCCAGGCGGAGTGCTTAATGCGTTAGCTGCAGCACTAAGGGGCGGAAACCCCCTAACACTTAGCACTCATCGTTTACGGCGTGGACTACCAGGGTATCTAATCCTGTTCGCTCCCCACGCTTTCGCTCCTCAGCGTCAGTTACAGACCAGAGAGTCGCCTTCGCCACTGGTGTTCCTCCACATCTCTACGCATTTCACCGCTACACGTGGAATTCCACTCTCCTCTTCTGCACTCAAGTTTCCCAGTTTCCAATGACCCTCCCCGGTTGAGCCGGGGGCTTTCACATCAGACTTAAGAAACCGCCTGCGAGCCCTTTACGCCCAATAATTCCGGACAACGCTTGCCACCTACGTATTACCGCGGCTGCTGGCACGTAGTTAGCCGTGGCTTTCTGGTTAGGTACCGTCAAGGTGCGAGCAGTTACTCTCGCACTTGTTCTTCCCTAACAACAGAGCTTTACGATCCGAAAACCTTCATCACTCACGCGGCGTTGCTCCGTCAGACTTTCGTCCATTGCGGAAGATTCCCTACTGCTGCCTCCCGTAGGAGTCTGGGCCGTGTCTCAGTCCCAGTGTGGCCGATCACCCTCTCAGGTCGGCTACGCATCGTCGCCTTGGTGAGCCATTACCCCACCAACTAGCTAATGCGCCGCGGGTCCATCTGTAAGTGACAGCCGAAACCGTCTTTCATCCTTGAACCATGCGGTTCAAGGAACTATCCGGTATTAGCTCCGGTTTCCCGGAGTTATCCCAGTCTTACAGGCAGGTTACCCACGTGTTACTCACCCGTCCGCCGCTAACATCCGGGAGCAAGCTCCCTTCTGTTCGCTCGACTTGCATGTATTAGGCACGCCGCCAGCGTTCGTCCTGAGCCAGGATCAAACTCTCCGAAAAAGTACAAAACCGAAGTTTTGTTTTTCGTCAGCGTTTGACTGACTACCTATGAAACATCATAGGATTTTTTATAAAAACTCGAATTAACAGGTACGTTTTGTCTTGTTTAGTTTTCAAAGAACTTGTTTACCGCTTCAGAAGCGACTAGAACATCATACCATATTTAAATTGTTGATGTCAACAACTTTTTTGCTATCATGTTTTTTCGTTTCTTCGTCATCAGCGACGTATATTAATTTACCACCATACAGAATCAAAGTCAACAATAATTCTCATTAAATAATAAATTTTTCAATTACAACTAAAGCTGCTACGCCTGGTACGCCCAATAAACCACTGATGCCACTTGTTACAGGGTTAATAGAGACATGTAATCCTAGACTCTCACCAAATAGATTGAGGCAAAATAAAAAAAGAGCACCTGCCACAAACTTTATTCCAATTAGCCCTAACCATTTGAAGGGGTTCGCTTGAACACCTGACATAAACAACAATAGTACAGCTAGCAAAATTGACCCGATCACAATAACAGGTTCCATAATCCTCTCATCTCCTCTTCATATGAATAGTACAAGCATATGAGAGGACTATGTAAAATAGACCTGCTATCTCCAGTTGTTTAAACGTAAATTCCTCTTTTTCGCTTCTCTTAGATAGAAAAAGTACTTCGCTTGAGCAAGCTTTAATTCGAATAGAATGTCCGGTGAAGGCTCAACGCTATTTGCGACAAGCTTTTTTTGTCTGTTCCATTCTTCCTTTTGCTTAAAAAGCTGTTGAATTAATTTCTCATCGAATTCTTTTCGAATTGATTTTCTGCGAAGAAAACCCATGTACCGTACTTCTCCTTCCTACATCTCACGTCTGCCCTCTAGAGCTTTAGACAGTGTGACTTCATCCGCATACTCTAAGTCTCCACCTACTGGTAGTCCGTGAGCAATACGAGAGAGTTTAATTCCTGATGGTTTCAACAATCTAGAGATATACATGGCTGTAGCCTCTCCTTCAATGTTTGGATTGGTTGCAAGGATTACCTCTGTCACTTGATCGTCTTGCAATCTTTTTAACAGATCAGGAATTTTAATATCCTCTGGACCAATGCCATCCATTGGCGAAATAGCACCATGAAGCACATGATATAAGCCGTTGTATTCTTTCATCTTTTCCATTGCGATCACATCTTTTGGATCTTGTACTACACAGATAACAGATTGATCTCTTCTTGTATCTTCACAAATATAGCAAGGATCTTGATCTGTGATATGGCCGCATACCGAGCAATAAGTTAAATTACGCTTTGCATTAACAAGCGCCTTCGCGAAATCTAGTACGACATCTTCCTGCATACTAAGAACAAAAAAAGCCAGACGAACCGCAGTTTTCGGTCCGATTCCTGGCAATTTCATAAAGCTGTCTATCAGCTTTGATATTGGTTCAGGATATTGCATCTTCAGTTATTCCCCCTAGAATAAACCTGGCATGTTCATTCCTTTTGTGAATTGACCCATTGTTTCATTTGTTAATTCATCAACTTTTTTCAATGCATCGTTTGTCGCTGCAAGTACAAGATCTTGAAGCATATCGATATCTTCTGGATCAACAACTTCTTCATTGATTGCTACATCGACAACTTCTTTTTGTCCATTTACTTTTACAGTGACCATACCGCCACCAGCTGTACCTTCAAGGACTTTTTCTGCAAGCTCTTCTTGAGCCTTAGCCATATCCTTTTGCATTTTTTGCATTTGTTTCATCATTTTTTGCATATTTCCCATTCCACCGCGCATATGAACACCACTCTCTTTCATTTTTATTAATCTTTAATTTCAATTAAATCGTTTCCTACTAACTTCTTTGCTTCTGCAATCAATGGATCCTCTTCAGCAGAAGTCCCCTGACCATCTGCCTGTTCATCTGGCTGATGATCTCTTAAAAATTCTTCTCTTATTTTACCCCATTGAGCGTCAGGAACGCCAACTAATTCCACTCTTTTCCCTAACATAGACTCTAGTAGCTGCTCAAGGTTAGTTCGAACACCACTTTTATCTTCAGCAACCATTTTACAATGTATTTCAAACTTGAATTTTAAAACAAAGGCATGAGTAGCCGCAGCAACTGGTTCACTATCAGTTAATAGTGCAGCGTGAGACACCTTATTCTGCTGTTTCAAGTGGGCCAGGAGTTCTCCCCATTTGCCTTTAATTTTTTCTAACTCTGGACGTTTTGCTTCTTTTAGAATCTCGTGAATTCGGCCGACAGGTGCACGATATCCATTTTTGTTACTCGTTTGTGGTCGAGGTGCTTCCTTTTTTTCTTGAGGATGTTGAGAATGAGACATTGGCACACCCTCAGCTTTTATCCTAGATAGCTCCTGTTCCAACCTGTCTATTTTATCCGTTAGCGTCGTTAAATCAGCGTTAGCATGAGCTTGTGGTGTTCCAGCCGTTGACTGACATAGCTTGACAACAGCTACCTCAAAGAAAATCCTTGGATGATTCGTCCACTTCATTTCTTGGTGACTTTTATTCAGCACTTCAATTGTTTCATATAGAAATTGAGGTGTCACACGATCCGAAAGCGTCACGAAATTTTCATCGACCTTTACCTTTTCGAGGACCCCTTCCAAATCTGGTGCTGTTTTATAAAGCAGCATATCTCTAAAATAAAAAATCATGTCCTCTATTAATTTAGCAGCATCTTTCCCCTGCTGAAGTAATTCATTTAAGGTATCTAACGCCACGGCAATATTTTGATCAAAAATGGCTTCTGCTAGCTGACTAATGAATTGCTGAGAAACAGCTCCTGTAATGAGCAGCGCATCATCAATTGTCAGTTGCCCACCACTAAACGAAATGGCTTGATCTAAGAGGCTTAATGCATCACGCATACCGCCATCAGCTGCACTAGCGATAATCTCGAGCGAGCCCTCTTGTACATTTAGGCTTTCTGCATCTACAATTTTCTGCATTCTTCCAACAATATCTTTTGTCGTGATTCGTTTAAAATCAAATCTCTGACAACGAGATATGATCGTAAGAGGAATCTTATGAGGCTCTGTGGTAGCCAAAATAAAGATACAATGAGCAGGCGGCTCCTCTAACGTTTTAAGAAGGGCATTAAACGCCCCGATAGAGAGCATATGTACTTCATCTATAATATAAACCTTATATGTAACAGCCGAAGGAGCAAATTTCACTTTATCACGTATATCGCGGATTTCATCTACCCCGTTGTTTGAGGCAGCATCTATTTCGATCACATCTGAAATTGAGCCGTTTGTAATCCCTTTACAGGCATCACATTCATTACAAGGTTCACTCACAGGTGACTTTTCACAGTTCACTGCCTTCGCAAAGATTTTAGCAGCACTTGTTTTACCTGTTCCTCTAGGACCTGAAAATAAGTAAGCATGAGAAAACTTCTTCTGCAAAAGGGCATTTTGCAACGTTTTTGTGATGTGTTCTTGTCCAACAACATCCTCAAAAACTTGAGGTCTGAACACTCGATACAAAGCTTGATAACTCACAAATACGCCCTCCTCCATTTATCATCTTTTTTATTATACATGATGCACCGATCAATTCAAAAGCACACCTTTATTTTCTAATAACCGAAATTGATGATTTCAACTATAGGTTTTCTACTTTCTATGAATCAAAAACCTGTTTTTTAGATGTTCGAATTGATCTACAAAACCAACGAGAACACTCGTTCCCATTCCGAAAATAAAAAACAAAAAGTACTCTAAAATGTTATTTTGGCTATTTGTATAAAAAAAGCAGCTGAACTATTCTTTAAACAGCAACAAAAAACTCACCTAGATTAACTAGATGAGTTACATTTAATATTGATTTACCGTGCACCTTCTGTCGATTCGCTACCCCAAGCGTTACTTAAACAGTTAGCTCGGCCCAGGCAACCCTGCGGCACATGAGAGGTTTCACTTAATGCTGCTTCCTTCCGGACCTGACATGGTTCATGAATTCCCATTGCGCAGGACCCAGACGTCAACACCACTTATTTAAGGCAGACCTTGAAGTAAACGAACCTTGAGAAGGGATTCGGCCTCGCTAGAGCGGATTGCGAGTACAGGGCACCGCTACCTCCCCGCTTAGCACGGCAAAATGAATATTAAATTGTTAGTGACGCAGACATAAGTATACCTTCTTATAGTCGAAATTGCAAACGACATCCATTCATTTACTTTTGGCTTGTTTCTTTCGTTGACGGAGATTTCGAAAGAACTGACTTAGCAGCTCACCACACTCTTTTTCAAGTACACCACCGATGACTTCAGACTGATGATTGAATCGTTCGTCATCCAGTAAATTCATTAAAGTACCTGCACATCCACCTTTTGGATCGTATGCGCCGAAAACGACCTTTTTCACTCTAGAAAGGACAATCGCTCCCGCGCACATAGGACATGGTTCAAGTGTGACATAAAGTACAGCATCTTCTAAACGCCAGCTTCCAGTCGTTTTACACGCTTCATCAATAGCAAGTAATTCTGCATGCGCAATTGAACGTTGCTCTGTTTCCCTTAAATTATGAGCGCGGCTCACAATTTGGTCATTAACAACGATGATGGCACCGATTGGTACTTCTCCTATTTGTTCTGCTTTTAAGGCTTCAGAAATAGCTTCTTGCATAAACTGTTCATCTCTCGTCATAGCACGGCTCTCTTTTCATGTTTTTTAAAAGGATATTGAGGTTAACATATTAGCACAATCTTTTAAAGGGGGTCTTACTTTGCAAAAGCACCAAAAGGCACTGCTGATTATTGACATGATTAATAATTTTGACTTTGAAATGGGACATGTACTCGCTTATAAAACAGAGCAAATGACCAATAAGATTTTAGCTCTTAAAGATCATGCTTTCAAGGAAAATTGGCCGATCATCTATATCAACGACCACTATGGTCTCTGGAAGGCTGATATTCAAGCTGTGATGGAAACATGCAAAAACGAAAGAAGCGCCGCTATTTTAGAGAAAATGGCACCATCAAAAGATGATTATTTCTTAATTAAACCGAAGCATTCTGCCTTCTATGGTACTGCATTAGAGACACTCTTAAATGAATTAGGTGTACAAGACATCATATTGACCGGAATTGCAGGAAACATTTGCGTTCTATTCACTGCAAATGACGCATACATGCGAGAATACAACTTAATTGTACCTAAAGATTGTATCGCATCAAATGACGACAGAGACAACGAATATGCTTTAACGATGATGGAAAACGTTCTACTTGCAAAAATCACCACTGCTAAAGAGATCACGAATGAAAATCAAACATGATTTATCCATAACCCTCATAAATTGTTAGCAATAACAAAGGGGGCGTTGACTATTCAAATTTATGTTGTCAAAAGAGGAGACACTTTAAATGAAATTGCCATGCGTTTTAAAACAACAGTCAATGAAATCATCCGGACCAACGATATTGAAACACCAAATCAACTCGTCATTGGACAAACAATTGTCATTCCAATTAGAGGACAATTTTATGAGGTCAAACAAAATGACACACTTTATCAAATTGGAAGACGCTTTCGAATTTCAGTGGAAGAGCTGGCACGTGTGAATAGAATACAGCCTGAAGCGATACTTCCTATTCGCTTCTTGCTCTATATTCCTCAAAGACCTAAAAGGAACATTAATTCGAATGCTTACATTGAACCACGGGGAAATCAAGTGAGTGAAAATTTAAAACAAGCAGCTAGAGAGGCTTCTCCATATTTAACGCATTTAGGCGCATTTAGTTTCCAAGCGCAAAGAGATGGAGCACTGAAAGAACCACCGTTAGATCAGCTACCTCAAATAGCCGCTCAGAGCAGAACCGTTTTATCCATGGTGGTGACTAACCTAGAGAATGATAAATTCAGTGATGAACTTGGGCGAATTCTTTTGAATAACCAATCTGTCAAAGCCACATTTTTAAATGAAATCGTTCGTGTTGCAAAAAAGTATCAATTTAAAGAAATCCATTTTGATTTTGAATATTTACGTCCCGCTGATAAAGATGCTTACATTCAATTTTTAAGAGAGGCAACGACCCGATTCCATCAAGAAGGATGGACAATATCTGTTGCACTTGCCCCTAAAACAAGTAGTCAGCAAAAGGGAAAATGGTATGAGGCTCATGACTATGAAGCCATTGGGAAGATCGTCGATCATGTTGTATTAATGACCTACGAATGGGGATACAGCGGCGGCCCTGCGCAAGCAGTCTCTCCCATTGGACCTGTCCGCCAAGTCATTGAATATGCACTCACCGTTATGCCAGCCAATAAAATTGTTATGGGCCAGAACTTATACGGCTATGATTGGACGCTTCCTTACGTTCAAGGCGGGCCTATCGCTAAAGCTGTCAGTCCCCAACAAGCGATTGCAATTGCTAGAAATAATAATGCCTCCATTCTATATGACGAAACAGCTCAAGCACCTTATTTTCGTTATACAGATGCCAATAATAAAGAGCACGAGGTATGGTTCGAAGATGCTAGATCGATTCAAGCAAAGTTCAACCTCATCAAAGAGTTAAACTTGAACGGAATTGCTTATTGGAAATTAGGTCTATCCTTCCCTCAAAATTGGCTCTTATTATCAGATCAATTTAATATTGAAAAAAGAACGACATCGTAATCCGTTCGCTCTATCTCTCGGAAAGGGTATGGTACAATATACATTGGTTTGACAACTTTATAGATAGAGGAGAACGCCTATGTATCCTGCCCCTTTTATTGCAGTGGAAGGCCCAATTGGAGCCGGAAAAACAACTTTGGCTACAATGCTTGCGAAGGAATTTCAATTTCCTTTAGTAAAAGAGATTGTAGAAGAAAATCCATTCTTGAATAAATTTTATGAAGATATGGAACAATGGAGCTTTCAGCTTGAGATGTTCTTTTTATGCAATCGGTTCAAACAGTTAGAATCTATTCAAGAAAACTATGTGAATCAACAGCAGCCGATTGTCACTGATTATCATGTCTATAAAAATATGATATTTGCAGAAAGAACATTATCAAAAAAGCACATGGACAAATACAGAAAGATCTATCACTTGTTAACAGATGATCTTCCTAAACCAAATGCCATCATCTATATAAAAGCCAGTCTTCCTACCTTACTTGAAAGAATACAAATGAGAGGACGCTCTTTTGAAGAAGACATTGACCCGGCTTATTTAAAAACACTCATTGAAGATTATGAGCTGGCCATTGAACATTTAAAACAGACTGACCAAGGGCTTCCTATCATTACAATTGAAGGAGATCATACAGACTTCGTTTCCTCACAGCAAGATTACCAGCAAATTGTACAGAACATAAAGGAGCAAGTGCTATGAACAATATCGAAATACCAAAAGATGCAGTGATCACAATCGCCGGGACTGTTGGTGTCGGAAAATCAACTATGACTAAAACGATAGCGGACAAGCTAGGCTTTCAAACCTCTCTTGAAAAGGTAGATGATAACCCATACTTAGAGCCCTTTTATTCAGATTTCCAAAGATGGAGCTTTCATTTACAGGTCTATTTCCTTGCGGAGCGTTTTAAGGAGCAAAAGCGGATTTTTGAATCTGGTGGAGGATATGTGCAAGATCGTTCAATTTATGAGGACACGGGCATATTCGCAAAAATGCATGCGGACAAAGGTACGATGTCTGAAGTAGATTATGAAACGTATACGAGTCTATTCGAGGCGATGGTGATGACACCTTACTTCCCTCACCCTGATGTTCTCATCTATTTACACGGGGATTTAGATCATATTTTACATCGTATTGAGGAACGCGGCAGAGAGATGGAAACTCAAACGGACCGAGCCTATTGGGAAGAAATGTACACTCGATACACGGAATGGATCGAACAATTCGATTTATGTCCAGTGATTAAAATTAACATTGAAGATTACGACTTACTTCATGATGAAAGCTCACTTGATCCCATTCTTCATGAAATTGCTTCTGTTATTCAAAAAAATCGTTCTAAAACGAAATAAAAAAACCCGCTGCATTTCGCGAATGCAGCGGGTTGACAATTCCAATTTTTATGCTTGCGTTGCAATTCAACTAAGGTAAAAAATCAATATGGCGGAGGAAGAGGGATTCGAACCCCCGCGGGCTTTGACACCCCTGTCGGTTTTCAAGACCGATCCCTTCAGCCGGACTTGGGTATTCCTCCGTATCGACAAGAATTAATATACCATATCGTTTTCTTTCAAGTCAACATCTTTTCGAAAAAAATTTCAATAAGTTATTTTGGCATGAAATCTGAGCATAAAAAAGCAGCCATCGACGGCTGCTCTTGATCTATTTTGTATCCTGTCTAATCTCTTCAATAAAATGATTCATCTCTTCTTTAAACTCATTTAATGATTCGATAATTTTCGTAAAGTCTGTCACTTGTTTGGCTTGTTCATTTGTTGAGCTGCTGATTTGTGAGATATTTTCAGACAATGTACCAATACTGTCTTGGATCTCTTTTAAAAAGGTATTAATGGTTTCAGCCGCTTCCTTTGAGCCATCTGATAATTTACGAACTTCATCAGCCACGACAGCAAACCCTTTTCCATTCTCTCCTGCCCTTGCTGCTTCAATTGCAGCATTTAGCCCTAGCAAGTTGGTTTGTCTAGCTATCCCGCCAATGGTTTTGACGACTTCTTCAATGTTTGCTGATTTCTCTTCCGCTCTTCCTGCCTGTTCACTTATTTCTAAACTTGTGGCAGCTAGCTCTTGTGAATGCGCAGCAATTTGCTCGATTCCACTTTGAAGTTCTTTCGCAACATCATTGATATGCTCCATATAACCGCTTAATTTCTTTTCACGATGATGTGAAAATGCCACTAAAAAGGAGCCAATTACTTTTCTATTTTCATCGAAAATCGGGTAACCTTTTACTGCAATTTCATAACCATATAAAGACTCTGGTAAATGACCGTCATATTCTTGTCCTCTTAATGTCGTCGCCACATTTTGGTCTTCTGGGTTCAATGGGTCCCCAACCTTCATGCCAAAATCTATTGTGTTAGACGGATAGTAGCAAAGCACCTTTTCTGTATCAGTGATGCCGAAAAGAATACTTTCATCTAGAACTTTTCTAACTAATTGTGCCATTTCAACATAATAGTCAAGCCTATTCAAGGTTATTCCTTCTTTCCTAGAAGCTTTTAGTATTTCTATCGGCTAAATTTAGGAAAACTGTAGGACTTTTGGTAAAAAGAAATAAGATGCCATAGCGGCATCTTATTTCATTACTTCTTTATTTCCCATATAAGGACGCAGTACTTCAGGAATGATCACAGTGCCGTCCTCTTGTTGATAGTTTTCTAAAATAGCCGCCACGGTTCTTCCTACTGCTAAACCAGATCCATTTAATGTGTGCACATGCTCTGGCTTGGCTTTAGGCTCTGGACGGAATCGAATGTTTGCGCGTCTTGCTTGGAACGCTTCGAAGTTACTGCAAGAAGAAATTTCACGATACGTATCTTGGCTCGGAATCCATACTTCGATGTCGTATTTTTTCGCAGCTGTGAAGCCTAAATCTCCGGTACACATGCTCATGACACGGTATGGTAGGTTTAGTAGTTGTAGGACTTTTTCTGCTTGATTTGTTAGTTTCTCTAATTCTTCATAAGAATCTTCAGGTCTAACAAATTTCACAAGCTCTACTTTATTAAATTGATGCTGACGGATGAGTCCACGTGTATCTCTGCCGGCAGATCCAGCCTCTGATCTAAAGCATGCACTGAATGCTGCATAATTGATTGGCAGTTGCTCGCCTTCAATTATTTCATCACGGTGCATGTTGGTAATAGGTACTTCAGCTGTTGGAATGAGGAAATAATCCTCTTCACGGATTTTAAAGGCATCTTCTTCGAATTTTGGAAGCTGCCCAGTCCCTGTCATGCTTGCTCTATTGACCATGTAAGGTGGGAGCACTTCAGTAAAACCAAACTCATCTACGTGTAAATCGAGCATAAAGTTATATAGTGCCCGCTCTAAGCGTGCGCCAAGCCCTTTATAAAAAACAAAACGGCTTCCTGTGACTTTGCCTGCGCGTTCAAAATCGAGAATGTTTAGCTCATCCGCTACGTCCCAATGTGGCTTTGGCTCAAATGAGAATGCCGGCTGCTCGCCCCATTTTCTCACTTCCACGTTGTCATCTTCTGTTTCCCCAACTGGGACAGTGTCATGAGGGATATTCGGTATAGAGAATAGGATATGCTGCAAACTTTCTTCTACTGTTCGTAGCTCATCATCCAGCTTCTTAATCTCATCTCCTACCTCACGCATTTCTTGAATAATGTGATCAGCGTCTTTCTTTTCTCTTTTTAAAACAGCCACTTGCTGTGATACTTCATTTCTTCGGCTCTTTAATACTTCTGTTTTTCCGATTAGTTCTCTTCTTTTTTGATCCAGCTCACCAAACTTATCAAAATCAGCTAAATCTTCGCCTCGGTGTGCTAGTTTTTCTTTGATTTGATCAAAGTCCGTGCGCAGTTGTTTAATATCCAGCATGTGTAACACTCCTTTTTTTATCGAAAAATAAAAAGAGCCCTCATCCCATGAAAGGGACGAGAGCTCTCGCGTTGCCACCCTGATTGAAAACATGCAGAAGCACGCTTTCCTCTTTCCTCTGTAACGGTATCACCGTAAATGCTTACTTCTCGTGTTTCAGCATTTCGCTCAAGGATGGATTCAGACTGCATCTTTCACCGATTCGCACCAACCATCGGCTCTCTGAGAAAGAGGGGCTTCTTACTATTTCCCGTCAACGCTTTTTCGATCTTTGATTGTGATTTTAATGTACTATAAGTTTTATCTCTTTTCAACCGTTTTATACAGCGAGCTTCGTTTTATAGGTCGTCACCATTTCAACAAACAGTTGTGTTAACCGGTGGTCGTCTGTCAGCTCTGGATGAAAAGAACAGCCTAAGATATTGTTTTCTTTCGCCATCACAATCCTACCATCATATTCAGCCATGACCTCTACGCTCTCATCTGCACTGATGATATGAGGCGCACGGATGAACACTCCTGTAAACGGGGCATCCAGTCCTTTGACTTCTAAATCTGCTTCAAAGCTGTCTACCTGTCTGCCAAATGAATTCCGTGCAACAGATACATTTAACAGTCCAAGATGAGCATCATCTCGATCTTCTATATGCTTTGCCAGCATAATCAAACCGGCACAAGTCCCGAAAATCGGTTTCCCTTTTGCAGCGAACGCTTTGATCGGTTCAATGAATTGATACGTATCCATGAGTCTTCTCATCGTCGTGCTTTCTCCACCAGGGATAATAAGACCGTCAACAGATGCTAGCTCTTCTGCTCGTTTGATGATTTTCCCTTCTGCGCCACAGGCTTCAATCGATTGAATATGCTCTCTCACAGCTCCTTGAAGCCCTAGTACACCAATTGTTAGCATGTTCGTTTGCGCTCCCTTAATTACCAGCCACGCTCTTGCATACGCTCTTCTGGCAGTAGATTTGAGATTTCAATTCCTTTCATGGCTGTTCCAAGCTCTTTTGAAAGCTCTGCAATGAGACGGTAATCTGTGAAGTGAGTCGTTGCTTCAACAATTGCTTTTGCAAATTTCGCTGGATTGTCTGATTTAAATATACCAGATCCAACAAATACACCGTCTGCTCCAAGCTGCATCATTAACGCAGCATCTGCTGGTGTCGCAACGCCTCCCGCTGCAAAGTTCACAACTGGGAGTTTGCCGTCTTTTTTGATTTGAAGCAATAATTCATACGGTGCTCCTAGGTTCTTCGCTTCTGTCATCAGTTCATCTTCACTCATTGCTGCTACTTTACGAATCTGAGCATTGACCTTTCTCATATGACGGACAGCTTCTACAATGTTGCCTGTTCCAGGCTCTCCTTTTGTACGAAGCATAGAAGCGCCTTCTGCGATACGACGGGTTGCTTCACCTAAATCACGGCAACCACAGACAAAAGGTACTGTGTATTCATTTTTATTTAAATGGAATTCCTCATCTGCGGGCGTCAGCACTTCACTCTCATCGATATAATCAACACCAAGTGCTTCAAGGACACGAGCCTCGACGATATGGCCGATACGTGCTTTTGCCATGACTGGAATCGTTACTGCATTTTGTACTTCTTCTACGATTCTTGGGTCTGCCATACGGGCAACACCGCCGGCTGCACGAATATCAGCTGGAACTCGTTCTAGTGCCATAACTGCCACCGCACCTGCTTCTTCTGCGATCTTTGCCTGTTCAGCGTTGACGACATCCATAATGACGCCACCTTTTTGCATTTCTGCCATTCCACGTTTCACTCGTTCAGTTCCCTTATTACTCACAATAGTTTCCTCCCATTTGTCAATTCGATTGATTTACCCCTTTATCATACAAGCAAGACAGTATAACAACAAAGAGAATAGTATAACAATTCGACCAGCCGACAAAAAGGCTTAAACCCTTGTATATAAACGATTACCTGCTATAAATATGTTATTCTTTCTTTGAAGTGTCATTTACATGCTATAATGCAACTATAACAATTTAAATTCATGTATAACAATTTTGCACGCAATGGAGGTTTCTCATGCATATTGATATCCATCGACATTCTGATACATCGCTTTCAAATCAGATTTACTTTTCAATCATTGATCATATCCAATCGGGTTTGCTTCAACAGGGAGATAAGCTGCCAACTGTACGTGATTTAGCAAAACAGTTGAATGTCAGTCTTGTCACGGCAGCAAAGGCATACACTCGGCTGAAGGACGACGGATATTTAACGACTGTGCAAGGAAAAGGAACGTTTGTGGATGAGCTGCAAAAGCAGTCAGAAATTCCGGTTCCGTCATCTACCTCTTTTGATTGGCAGTTATCCATTCCGGATTATTTACCACGGTCTCAATTTGCTCAGTATCACTATGTCGAAGAAGCGATCAACCTTTCTTCCTCTATGATCGATCCAGGGCTTTTGCCAAACCGGTATTTAGAAAAAGAAATGCAGCATGTCCTAGCCAGACATCCTCAAATCATGTCAAAGTATGGAGAAATTCAAGGGGATCTTCAGCTTCGACAAGTCATTCAGTCTTTTTTAGACAAGCTAGATGTGCCTTCTACTCCTGAGAACATCCTAGTAACTAGTGGTTCTCAACAAGGGCTTGATTTGGTTGCACGTGCGTTTATTGGTCCTGATGATGTAGTTGTCATGGAAGCACCAACCTATCCAGGCGCCATTGATGTCTTTATGGGCAGAGGGGCAAGAATTATTACAGTCCCTGTTGATCATGAAGGAATGAACATGAAGCAGCTTCAAAGCATTTGTGATAAGTATAAACCAAAGCTCATCTACACGATTCCTACTTTTCACAGTCCGACAGGCGCCAGTATGTCAATGAAACGCAGAAAACAACTTCTCTCACTGGCTCAAAGTATTGATTGTCTCATTGTAGAGGATGATCCTTATCGTGAGCTATATTTCGAAAAGAAGCCGCCAGCACCTATTAAAAGTCTGGATCATGATGGACACGTCATTTATTTACGAGGTTTAAGTAAAACACTTGCTCCAGGATGCAGAATTGGGATTATCACTGCTTCAGGCTCGATATTTAATCGTTTATTAGCTGCAAAGGCCAATAATGATTTAGGCAGCCCTCTTCTCACACAAAAAGCCATTTTGCCATTTCTGACTTCAAAGAAGATGATTGATCATACGAAAAAGCTGAGAACCGCCTTGATGGTGAGGCGTGATTTAATGATAGATGTATTATCGAAGCATGCACCAAAAGATGTGACGTGGCAAATTCCTCAGGGTGGACTCAATTTATGGCTTAGCTTTCCTTCCTGGGTCGATACACGTGCACTTCTGCATGAGGCACGCAAACAGCAAATCACCTTTCTGCCTGGCTCTGTGTGCTACCCTGGAGAGCCGAAGCAAAACTATATCCGCCTTAGCTTTTCTTATGTGAATGAAAAGGCGCTGACAGAGGGCGTGGAAAAATTATGTGGTATTTTTCAGCAAGCCTTGTCCACTCCTCAAAATCACAAACAATCTCTTTTTTTTTAACGATAAAAAAACTGCTCTCATGTATAGAGAGCAGTTTTTTATTAGAACCAACCTTTTACTGTGTCAACGATTCCGCCCCAAATGCCAGCGAAGAATCCACCTACGCTACGCATTGCAAGGATGAACCAGTTTGCTTTTTCATCGCCTGTTTTCGTTATAAGCTCAACACCTGATTGATCTTTATTCAAATAGCCGTAGTCCTTCTCATCACCTGAGTAAGAAGTCGTCAGCATGCCAACCTTCGTTCCTTTTTTAATAGGGGCTTCGAGTTTCGTTTTCTCGATATTTACTTTTGCTTTAAAGCTCTTTTCGTCGCCATTTTTGACTGGCACAGAGAATGCTTCTTTCGTAACGACGGGTACTTCTTTGTCTTTGCCTTTGTCGACTTCGATGTTTTCATGTCCTTTGATCTGTTGACCTTTTTTGTACATTTCTTTCATCGTGAAGTTTTTAAACGCATAGTCGAACAGTTTTTTCGCCACGTCGAAACGTGCTGTATGAAGATTACCTTTCGCATTCAAGATCACTGCGATGACGCGCATGTCACCTTGTTTAGCCGTACCTGTGAAGCTAGAACCAGCTGAATCTGTAGAACCTGTTTTTAGACCGTCTACACCTTCATATTCCTTCACAAGTCCTTTAAGCATGAAGTTCCAGTTAGGCATGTCCATTTCATCGTCTGTGCCTTCTCTGAACTTTGTTTTCGCAATACTTGATGTTTCAAGAATTTCTGGATGGTCTTTGATGAGATGCTGTGCAAGCAATGCCATATCTTTCGCAGATACTTCACTTTCTTCATCAGGACCTGTACCTTTTGGCTGTTTGCCATGTAAGTCTTTATTTTCTAAACCAGTTGCATTCACGAATTTGTAGTTTGTTAAACCTAGTTGTTTTGCTTTGGCGTTCATTTTTTCAACGAACTTCGATTCTGATCCAGCAATCACTTCTGCTAAGCCAATTGCTGCTGCATTTGCCGAATAAATAGCCGTTGCTTGATAAAGTTCTTTCACTGTATACGAGCCATCTTTTCTCAAAGGAACGTTTGATAAACTGCGGTCCTGAGAAATTTCGTATACATAATCATCTGGCGTATACGTTTGATCCCATTTCACTTTGCCTTCAGCAATCGCCTCTAGTAATAGATACTCTGTCATCATCTTTGCCATACTTGCAATAGGCAGTCTTTGTTCTGCGTTTTTACTATAAAGAATCTTACCTGTAGAAGCTTCAATTAGGATCGCTGCTTTCGCATTCACATTGAATGGATCTTCAGCTGCTTTTGCTTTGGACATTGGTGTAAATGCTGTCACAATCAATGCCAGTGCAAGGATAGAGACCATAAGCTGTTTCAATATCTTGCTGTTCAATCGTCATACCTCCGTTATCATCTTTTTTCGACATATTTCATATATATTTAATCCACAAGGGCTTATTTCAACACAACAGTATAAATTTTATCACAATAAAGACAAAAAAAATAGACAGAGTCATAGACCCTGTCAAATGTAATTTGATTGTCACAATTTATCAAGAAATTGTGTAGTTTGGTGATTCTTTTGTAATTTGTACATCATGTGGATGACTCTCACGAAGTCCTGCACCAGTCATTCGAATGAACTGTGCTTCTTCTCTAAGAGAGCGTAAATCTTGTGTTCCACAATAGCCCATACCTGAACGGATACCGCCAACTAGTTGATACACTGTATCAACGACTGGTCCTTTGTATGGTGTACGGCCTTCAATACCTTCTGGAACGAATTTTTTATTATCTTCTTGGAAGTAACGATCTTTACTTCCTTTTTCCATTGCAGCCACTGAACCCATACCGCGATAAACTTTGAATCGTCTACCTTGGAAAATTTCTGTGTCTCCTGGGCTTTCAGATGTACCAGCTAGAAGGCTTCCAAGCATAACAGCATGTCCACCAGATGCTAGAGCTTTTACGATATCACCTGAATATTTAATTCCACCATCTGCAATAATAGCTTTACCATGTTTTCTTGCTTCTGTTGCACAGTCATAGATCGCTGTGATTTGTGGTACACCAACACCTGCAACAACACGTGTTGTACAAATAGATCCTGGTCCGATACCAACTTTCACAATATCTGCTCCTGCTTCAAACAATGCTTTAGTTGCTTCAGCTGTTGCAACATTTCCAGCAATGATATTAAGAGAAGGATACGTTTCACGGATTTTCGATACAGTGTTTAGAACACCTTGTGAATGACCATGTGCCGTATCAATGACTACGACATCCACATTGGCTTCGACTAATTTTCTCACACGAGTCATTGTATCGCCAGTGACACCAACAGCAGCACCAACAATTAAACGACCATGTGCATCTTTAGAGGAGTTAGGGAATTCGATCACTTTTTCAATATCTTTGATGGTGATGAGACCTTTTAACGTTCCTTCGTCATCTAAAAGAGGTAATTTTTCAATTTTATATTGCTGTAGAATTTTTTCAGCTTCTTCTAACGTTGTACCTACCGAAGCTGTCACGAGTTCCTCTTTTGTCATCACATCGCTGATCTTCATTGAATAATCCGAAATAAAACGAAGGTCACGGTTCGTAATAATACCAACAAGCTTTTGATCTTCTATGTTATTTACAATCGGTACACCTGAAATACGGTATTTACCCATTAGGTGCTCTGCATCAAATACTTGATGCTCAGGTGTTAAGAAGAATGGATTTGTAATAACGCCGCGCTCTGAACGTTTTACTTTATCCACTTGCTCTGCTTGTTGCTCGATAGACATGTTCTTATGAATGATACCGAGACCACCTTGACGTGCCATTGCAATCGCCATTTGTGACTCTGTCACCGTGTCCATTCCTGCACTGATCACTGGAATGTTTAGTTTTAATGTGCTTGTTAACTCAACTGATAAATCGACATCACGCGGAAGTACTTCAGACTTAGCTGGAACAAGCAAAACATCGTCAAACGTCAAACCTTCTTTTGAAAATTTACTTTCCCACATTAGTAAATCCCCCTCTTTTCGGCAAAATATTATATGTAGATTATCAACTAGCAAACAGCATGTCAAGGAAGCAACAAACAGTTGCAATTTTTAGAAAATATAAAGAGAGTTGAGGAAGAAGATGAAAAGTTCAGGATGGAAGGATTTAAAACGTTTTTACTCACTCGAAACTTCCCAAAAGTTTCTATATCAACAATATGAGAAACGGAGCATTCAAGATGCAAACCAGCAAGCCTATAAAAACTGTGAACGGTTTATTTACTTTTTAAAGCATGGCCATACGTTCTATGAACAAGCAGCTATCGCTCCACTCGAACTAAAGCCCATTTTACTGTTTTATGGAATGGCTCAGTTGCTAAAAGCATGTTTACTGACAGTTGATCCTTACTATCCTTCTCAAACTTCTGTTTTGGCACACGGTGTAACATCGAGAAAGAGAAAGAAGCAGCACTACCGTTTTAGTGAAGATGAAGTGAAAATTCAGCGAAATGGACTATGCATGCATGTGTTAAAGCATCTATTTCATTTAAACGGATTTGAAGATGAGCGATTTACGATGAATCATCTCCTGTCAAAGATACCTGAAATGAGTCATATTCTGGAGTTTCAAAAGCAGCCTTCGACATTAGTTAAAGTAGAAAAGGCCAATGGAATGATGATTCAAGATCATATTCCATTGCTTTATAACATGTCTGCTGAACGTTTTATTGAATATTTTGAGTTCCACACAAGCTGGAAACTCAAACAGAGAGAAGCGAAAAAACTGGCGTTCGATGTATCTCTAGAAGAAAATCCAGCGTTCGCTACTCATCTTCATTATGATTTAGAAATGAATCAATGGTATATTCCGTCAACACGTGATTCATTTTTGGGGATTCCTGAGATCATCAGCCATTACTTATTGATGTATAACCTTAGTATGATTGCCCGCTATGAAACGGAATGGTGGTACGAGCTACTGTCTCAATACATTAGTGATGATTACGTCATGATTGAGCGTTACATGGAGATTGCCGAAGAGAAGTTCCCAGCTTATATCATGATGCTATTAGAAGAAAAAACAAAAAAGACCAGTTCCAAATGGAACTGATCCTTATAGAAGCTTGGCGGCGTCCTACTCTCACAGGGGGAGACCCCCAACTACCATCGGCGCTGAAGAGCTTAACTTCCGTGTTCGGTATGGGAACGGGTGTGACCTCTTCGCTATCGCCACCAAACCTGATGGAGAGAATGTTCTCTCAAAACTAGATAACAATGTTCAAACTTCACAATAGAATATAGGTTAAGTCCTCGATCTATTAGTATCTGTCAGCTCCACGTGTCACCACGCTTCCACCTCAGACCTATCAACCTGATCATCTTTCAGGGATCTTACTTCCTTGCGGAATGGGAAATCTCATCTTGAGGGGGGCTTCATGCTTAGATGCTTTCAGCACTTATCCCGTCCGCACATAGCTACCCAGCGATGCCCTTGGCAGAACAACTGGTACACCAGCGGTGCGTCCATCCCGGTCCTCTCGTACTAAGGACAGCTCCTCTCAAATTTCCTGCGCCCGCGACGGATAGGGACCGAACTGTCTCACGACGTTCTGAACCCAGCTCGCGTACCGCTTTAATGGGCGAACAGCCCAACCCTTGGGACCGACTACAGCCCCAGGATGCGATGAGCCGACATCGAGGTGCCAAACCTCCCCGTCGATGTGGACTCTTGGGGGAGATAAGCCTGTTATCCCCGGGGTAGCTTTTATCCGTTGAGCGATGGCCCTTCCATGCGGAACCACCGGATCACTAAGCCCGACTTTCGTCCCTGCTCGACTTGTAGGTCTCGCAGTCAAGCTCCCTTGTGCCTTTACACTCTGCGAATGATTTCCAACCATTCTGAGGGAACCTTTGGGCGCCTCCGTTACATTTTAGGAGGCGACCGCCCCAGTCAAACTGCCCACCTGACACTGTCTCCCTGCCCGATAAGGGCAGCGGGTTAGAAGGTCAATACAGCCAGGGTAGTATCCCACCGATGCCTCCACCGAAGCTAGCGCTCCGGTTTCCAAGGCTCCTACCTATCCTGTACAAGCTGTACCAACATTCAATATCAGGCTGCAGTAAAGCTCCACGGGGTCTTTCCGTCCTGTCGCGGGTAACCTGCATCTTCACAGGTACTATAATTTCACCGAGTCTCTCGTTGAGACAGTGCCCAGATCGTTGCGCCTTTCGTGCGGGTCGGAACTTACCCGACAAGGAATTTCGCTACCTTAGGACCGTTATAGTTACGGCCGCCGTTTACTGGGGCTTCAATTCGCACCTTCGCTTACGCTAAGCGCTCCTCTTAACCTTCCAGCACCGGGCAGGCGTCAGCCCCTATACTTCGCCTTACGGCTTCGCAGAGACCTGTGTTTTTGCTAAACAGTCGCCTGGGCCTATTCACTGCGGCTTCTCGGGGCTTTAACACCCTAAGAAGCACCCCTTCTCCCGAAGTTACGGGGTCATTTTGCCGAGTTCCTTAACGAGAGTTCTCTCGATCACCTTAGGATTCTCTCCTCGCCTACCTGTGTCGGTTTGCGGTACGGGCACCTCTCACCTCGCTAGAGGCTTTTCTTGGCAGTGTGGAATCAGGAACTTCGCTACTAAATTTCGCTCGCCATCACAGCTCAGCCTTCACGGGAAACGGATTTGCCTATTTCCCAGCCTAACTGCTTGGACGCGGATATCCAATACCGCGCTTACCCTATCCTCCTGCGTCCCCCCATTGCTCAAATGGTGAGGAGGTGGTACAGGAATATCAACCTGTTGTCCATCGCCTACGCCTTTCGGCCTCGGCTTAGGTCCCGACTAACCCTGAGCGGACGAGCCTTCCTCAGGAAACCTTAGGCATTCGGTGGACGGGATTCTCACCCGTCTTTCGCTACTCATACCGGCATTCTCACTTCTAAGCGCTCCACCAGTCCTTCCGGTCTGACTTCACAGCACTTAGAACGCTCTCCTACCACTGTTCGTTAGAACAGTCCGCAGCTTCGGTGATACGTTTAGCCCCGGTACATTTTCGGCGCAGAGTCACTCGACCAGTGAGCTATTACGCACTCTTTAAATGGTGGCTGCTTCTAAGCCAACATCCTGGTTGTCTAAGCAACTCCACATCCTTTTCCACTTAACGTATACTTTGGGACCTTAGCTGGCGGTCTGGGCTGTTTCCCTTTCGACTACGGATCTTATCACTCGCAGTCTGACTCCCAAGGATAAGTCATCGGCATTCGGAGTTTGACTGAATTCGGTAACCCGGTAGGGGCCCCTAGTCCAATCAGTGCTCTACCTCCGAGACTCTTACCTTGAGGCTAGCCCTAAAGCTATTTCGGAGAGAACCAGCTATCTCCAGGTTCGATTGGCATTTCACCCCTACCCACACCTCATCCCCGCACTTTTCAACGTGCGTGGGTTCGGGCCTCCATTCAGTGTTACCTGAACTTCACCCTGGACATGGGTAGATCACCTGGTTTCGGGTCTACGACCACGTACTCATGCGCCCTATTCAGACTCGCTTTCGCTGCGGCTCCGCATCTTCTGCTTAACCTTGCACGGGATCGTAACTCGCCGGTTCATTCTACAAAAGGCACGCCATCACCCTTTAACGGGCTCTGACTACTTGTAGGCACACGGTTTCAGGATCTATTTCACTCCCCTTCCGGGGTGCTTTTCACCTTTCCCTCACGGTACTGGTTCACTATCGGTCACTAGGGAGTATTTAGCCTTGGGAGATGGTCCTCCCGGATTCCGACGGAATTTCACGTGTTCCGCCGTACTCAGGATCCACTCTGGAGAGAACAACATTTCAGTTACAGGGCTGTTACCTTCTTTGGCGGGCCTTTCCAGACCTCTTCGCTTATATCGTTCCTTTGTAACTCCGTATAGAGTGTCCTACAACCCCAAGAGGCAAGCCTCTTGGTTTGGGCTGTTCCCGTTTCGCTCGCCGCTACTCAGGGAATCGCATTTGCTTTCTCTTCCTCCGGGTACTTAGATGTTTCAGTTCCCCGGGTATGCCTTCTCATACTCTATGTATTCAAGTATGGATACTACTCCATTACGAGCAGTGGGTTTCCCCATTCGGAAATCTCCGGATCAAAGCTTGCTTACAGCTCCCCGAAGCATATCGGTGTTCGTCCCGTCCTTCATCGGCTCCTAGTGCCAAGGCATCCACCGTGCGCCCTTTCTAACTTAACCATTTCTTACTTTAGAAAGAATCACTATGTGTGATGAACTTTGCATTGCATTCAATGTGAATGTATTACTTATTGTTATCTAGTTTTCAAAGAACACGTTGGTGGAGCCTAGCGGGATCGAACCGCTGACCTCCTGCGTGCAAGGCAGGCGCTCTCCCAGCTGAGCTAAGGCCCCGATTTAATAGAAGATGGTGGGCCTGAGTGGACTCGAACCACCGACCTCACGCTTATCAGGCGTGCGCTCTAACCAGCTGAGCTACAGGCCCATCTTTCATATCGAAGATATGATGTTGTAGGATCTTTTGCAAGTTCCTTCAAAACTAAACAAGACGAAAACGCACGCTGCTCCATATATCCTTAGAAAGGAGGTGATCCAGCCGCACCTTCCGATACGGCTACCTTGTTACGACTTCACCCCAATCATCTGTCCCACCTTCGGCGGCTGGCTCCATAAAGGTTACCTCACCGACTTCGGGTGTTACAAACTCTCGTGGTGTGACGGGCGGTGTGTACAAGGCCCGGGAACGTATTCACCGCGGCATGCTGATCCGCGATTACTAGCGATTCCAGCTTCACGCAGTCGAGTTGCAGACTGCGATCCGAACTGAGAACAGATTTATGGGATTGGCTAAACCTTGCGGTCTCGCAGCCCTTTGTTCTGTCCATTGTAGCACGTGTGTAGCCCAGGTCATAAGGGGCATGATGATTTGACGTCATCCCCACCTTCCTCCGGTTTGTCACCGGCAGTCACCTTAGAGTGCCCAACTAAATGCTGGCAACTAAGATCAAGGGTTGCGCTCGTTGCGGGACTTAACCCAACATCTCACGACACGAGCTGACGACAACCATGCACCACCTGTCACTCTGTCCCCGAAGGGAAAGCCCTATCTCTAGGGTTGTCAGAGGATGTCAAGACCTGGTAAGGTTCTTCGCGTTGCTTCGAATTAAACCACATGCTCCACCGCTTGTGCGGGCCCCCGTCAATTCCTTTGAGTTTCAGTCTTGCGACCGTACTCCCCAGGCGGAGTGCTTAATGCGTTAGCTGCAGCACTAAGGGGCGGAAACCCCCTAACACTTAGCACTCATCGTTTACGGCGTGGACTACCAGGGTATCTAATCCTGTTCGCTCCCCACGCTTTCGCTCCTCAGCGTCAGTTACAGACCAGAGAGTCGCCTTCGCCACTGGTGTTCCTCCACATCTCTACGCATTTCACCGCTACACGTGGAATTCCACTCTCCTCTTCTGCACTCAAGTTTCCCAGTTTCCAATGACCCTCCCCGGTTGAGCCGGGGGCTTTCACATCAGACTTAAGAAACCGCCTGCGAGCCCTTTACGCCCAATAATTCCGGACAACGCTTGCCACCTACGTATTACCGCGGCTGCTGGCACGTAGTTAGCCGTGGCTTTCTGGTTAGGTACCGTCAAGGTGCGAGCAGTTACTCTCGCACTTGTTCTTCCCTAACAACAGAGCTTTACGATCCGAAAACCTTCATCACTCACGCGGCGTTGCTCCGTCAGACTTTCGTCCATTGCGGAAGATTCCCTACTGCTGCCTCCCGTAGGAGTCTGGGCCGTGTCTCAGTCCCAGTGTGGCCGATCACCCTCTCAGGTCGGCTACGCATCGTCGCCTTGGTGAGCCATTACCCCACCAACTAGCTAATGCGCCGCGGGTCCATCTGTAAGTGACAGCCGAAACCGTCTTTCATCCTTGAACCATGCGGTTCAAGGAACTATCCGGTATTAGCTCCGGTTTCCCGGAGTTATCCCAGTCTTACAGGCAGGTTACCCACGTGTTACTCACCCGTCCGCCGCTAACATCCGGGAGCAAGCTCCCTTCTGTTCGCTCGACTTGCATGTATTAGGCACGCCGCCAGCGTTCGTCCTGAGCCAGGATCAAACTCTCCGAAAAAGTACAAAACCGAAGTTTTGTTTTTCGTCAGCGTTTGACTGACTACCTATGAAACATCATAGGATTTTTTATAAAAACTCGAATTAACAGGTACGTTTTGTCTTGTTTAGTTTTCAAAGAACTTGTGTGTCACTCTCTTAAAGCGACCACTTAAATATATCATATATCTCTATCAACAGTCAACATTTTTCTTGAAAAACATTTTGTTTTTGTAAGAAGTTTTTACTGGGGAATGAGATAAAAAATAGAGCCTCTTTTTGCTCCTTTGAAAGATTAACACATATCTATGAAAAAAGCATTATAAATTTCAAAAAAAGTGATGTTTTTTCAAAAAAAATAAAGCCGGTGAAGAACCGGCTTTACTTTTACTCAGATTGCTCTTGATCTGTCTCTATATTTTCTACGTTCTCTTCATTTTCTTCATCGTCTTCTGGTGATTGTTCAACTAATGCCACTGTTGCGACATGTTCCTCATCACCGAGACGGATTAGGCGAACACCTTGAGTGACTCGACCTGTTGTCGAAATGTCAGAAACGGCCATCCGAATGATTACACCGCTTCCTGTAATAATCATCAGGTCTTCTTCGGCTTCAGCATTCGTTGCTTTCACAGCGACAAGTGGGCCGTTATTGTCAGTGATTTTGCACGTTTTAAGACCTTTACCGCCACGACTTTGAACACGGTATTCTTTTTCAGGGGTTAGTTTGCCGTATCCTTTTTCAGTTACAATCAATACGTTTGCATCTGGCTCAAGGATTTCCATACCTACAACAATGTCATCTTCGGAAAGTGTGATCCCTTTCACTCCAGCTGCCGTACGTCCCATTTCACGAACATCTGTCTCGTCAAAACGGATCAGCATTCCCTTTTTCGTTCCAATGATGATTTGTTTTTCTCCATTAGTTAAACGAACAGCCATCAGTTCATCCTCGTCACGAAGGCTAAGTGCAATAAGACCGTTGTTTCGAATATTAGCGAACTGAGACAATGTCGTCCGTTTTGATACACCGTGTCTTGTTGTAAAGAAGAGATACGAATTTTCATCAAATTCGCTTACAGGAATAATGGCGTTAATCCATTCTCCCTTTTCTACTTCAAGAAGGTTAATGATCGGAATCCCTTTCGCTGTCCGTCCGAATTCAGGAATCTCATACCCTTTCGCACGATAAACCTTCCCTTTATTAGAGAAGAAAAGAATCGTATCGTGGGTCGATGTTGAAATCAACTGTTCAACGAAATCATCTTCGTTGGTTCCCATTCCTTGGACACCTTTACCGCCTCTTTTTTGACTGCGGTATGTAGAAGCTGGGAGACGCTTGATATAACCATTATGCGTGAGCGTAATCACGATGTTTTCAACAGGAATCAAATCTTCGTCTTCAATTGTTTCAATACCCGCTGTCACAATTTCAGTACGGCGCGTATCATTGAAGCGTTCTTTAATTTCTGTTAATTCTTCTCTAATGATTTCAAGTACTTTCTCATTGTCTGCTAAAATGGCTTTTAATTCAGCAATCAATTCAACAAGTCCTTTATATTCATCTTCTATCTTTTCTCGTTCTAGACCAGTCAAACGCTGAAGTCGCATATCAAGAATGGCCTGTGCCTGTTTTTCAGACAAGCTATAGTTTTCCATCAAACCATTTCTCGCAATTTCCGCAGTTTGAGAGCCTCTAATTAAAGCAATGACTTCATCTAAGTGATCAAGTGCAATTCTCAGACCTTCTAAAATGTGTGCTCTTGCTTCTGCTTTACGCAGCTCATACGCTGTTCTTCTGCGAATGATCACCTTTTGATGCTCTAGATAATACTCAAGACATTGTTTGAGGGACAAGACTTTCGGCTGTCCATCAACAAGTGCTAATAAGTTGATACCAAATGACGTTTGAAGTGTCGTTTGTTTATAAAGATTGTTTAATAGAACATGGACGTTTGCGTCTCTACGCAGTTCAATGACAATACGCATACCATTACGATCTGATTCATCACGCAAATCTGTAATGCCATCAATCTTTTTATCACGCACAAGATCAGCAATTTTTTCAATTAAACGGGCTTTGTTGACTTGGTAAGGAATCTCATTGATAACAATGCGCTGTTTACCGCTAGATGTTTCCTCAATATTCGATTTTGCTCTTAAAGTAATAGAGCCGCGTCCTGTTTCATACGCCTTCCGAATACCACTTCGGCCAATGATTTGACCTGCTGTTGGGAAATCTGGGCCTGGGATGATGTCCATAAGCTCCTGTGTAGTCATTTCTGGATTTTGACTGATAGCCAATACCCCATCAATCACTTCACCTAGTTGGTGCGGCGGAATATTGGTCGCCATTCCTACAGCAATTCCTGTCGCTCCGTTGACCAACAAGTTAGGGAATCTTGCAGGCATCACCATTGGCTCTCTTTCACTGCCATCATAGTTATCCTGATAATCGATGGTATCCTTAGTGATATCACGGAGGATTTCCATAGAAATCTTCGATAGACGTGCCTCGGTATAACGCATTGCTGCTGCTCCGTCTCCATCGACTGAACCAAAGTTTCCATGACCATCTACTAACATATAACGATAGTTGAAGTCTTGCGCCATACGAACCATTGCTTCGTATACAGCACTGTCACCATGAGGGTGATATTTACCGATAACTTCACCGACGATACGTGCAGATTTCTTAAATGGTTTATCACTTGTCATACCTAGGTCATTCATCGCATACAAAATTCTTCGATGCACAGGCTTTAATCCGTCACGCACATCTGGTAATGCACGCGACACAATCACACTCATTGCATAATCTAAAAAAGACGTACGCATTTCATGACTAATATTCACTTCGCGTACATTTGGTGTATGTTGTTCACTCACTATAAGAACCTCCCTTTACGTATCACATGAAATAAATTATGTGGGAGTAAAATATGTATTTATCTTCACAAGACTATTCTCCATTATATCAATAATCTCGTCTTTATACACATTTATTTACTAGAAAATCAACGAAAACACGGAAAAACAGGACATTGGTTACACGCTCCTATTTCTTGAAAAACAACCTTATTCCAAACAAGAAATAAGGTTGTTCTCAGTAGGGAGCTATCTAAATATCGAGGTTTTTCACGTATTGCGCATTTTCTTCGATAAAGTTTCTTCTCGGCTCTACTTTATCTCCCATGAGCATTTCAAATGTCTCATCAGCATCGATTGCATCCTCAAGTGTCACTTGAAGAAGTGTTCTCGCATCAGGATCCATTGTTGTTTCCCAAAGCTGAGCAGCATTCATTTCTCCAAGACCTTTATAACGCTGAAGTCCAGGTTTTGGTGTTTGAGAAAGTGATTTCAACAGCTCGTCTAGCTGTTTATCGTTATACACGTACTCAACACGTTTTCCTTGTTGCACTTTATATAAAGGTGGCTGTGCAATATACACATAACCGTTTTCAATGATTTCACGCATGTAGCGATAGAAGAATGTTAGAAGAAGCGTTCGAATGTGCGCTCCATCCACATCGGCATCGGTCATAATCACAACTTTGTGATAACGAGCCTTCTCTAAATTGAAGTCTTCTCCGATTCCAGTTCCTAATGCTGTAATCATTGAACGAACCTCGTTGTTCGATAGAATTTTATCTAGTCGCGCTTTTTCAACGTTTAGGATCTTCCCTCTTAACGGTAAAATGGCTTGGAAGTGACGATCACGACCTTGCTTAGCAGATCCGCCCGCTGAATCTCCCTCTACGATATAAAGTTCAGAGATGGATGGGTCTTTAGAAGAACAGTCCGCTAGTTTCCCCGGTAAACTGGAGACTTCTAGTGCACTTTTACGTCTTGTCAGCTCACGTGCCTTTTTGGCAGCCATTCTTGCACGAGCTGCCATCACGCCTTTCTCCACAATTTTCTTTGCTGAATCAGGGTTCTCTAAGAGAAATTTCTCAAGTGCTTCAGAGAAAAGGGAGTCAGTAATGGTTCTTGCTTCTGAGTTCCCAAGCTTTGTCTTCGTTTGTCCTTCGAATTGAGGATCTGGATGTTTGATAGAGATGATGGCTGTTAAGCCTTCTCGCACATCTTCACCGCTCAAATTCGAGTCTCCATCTTTGAATACGCCATTTTTACGAGCATAATCATTGATCACACGCGTCAGACCTGTTTTAAAGCCTGCTTCGTGTGTTCCACCTTCATACGTGTTGATATTGTTGGCGAAGGAATAGATGTTGCTTGTATAGGAATCGTTATATTGTAATGCCACTTCAACCGTAATTCCGTCTTTTTCACCTTCGATGTAAACAGGTTCTTCATGAACAACTTCTTTTGAGCGATTTAAATGTTCTACATAGCTCTTAATACCGCCTTCGTAGCAGTATTCATTTCGTCGTTCTTTACCTTCGCGTAAGTCTTCAATAATGATGTTAACACCTTTTGTTAAGAAAGCTAACTCACGTACACGGTTAGCAAGTGTGTCGTAATCAAATTCAATGGTTTCAGTAAAAATTTCTTGATCTGGCACAAAATGAGTGGTTGTCCCTGTAACATCTGTTTCACCAATGATCTCTAAATCTCCAACTGGAACACCGCGTTTGAATTGTTGATAATGAATTTTCCCATCACGATAAACGGTCACGTCTAAGGTCGTAGATAACGCATTAACAACAGATGCCCCTACGCCATGCAGACCGCCAGATACTTTATAACCGCTGCCGTCAAATTTACCGCCAGCGTGAAGAACAGTCATAATAACCTCTACAGCAGGACGTCCCATTTTCTCATGAATCCCAACAGGAATTCCGCGACCATTATCTTTCACTGTAATGCTATTATCCTTTTCAATTTGCACCGTAATATCTGTGCAATATCCAGCTAAAGCCTCATCAATACTGTTGTCGACAATTTCCCATACAAGATGGTGAAGTCCTTTTGCACTGGTTGACCCAATGTACATTCCTGGACGTTTTCTAACAGCTTCTAGTCCTTCAAGCACCTGTATCTGATTCTCATCATAACTATTATGTTGCTGTTCCATTGCCACGTACATTCACCTACACTTTTCTTAAACGATATATTTATATGAATTGAGCTTTTAGACTTCAATTTCAATCACAAATGAAGCACGTTTTTTGAGCGTGCTTGAGGAAAGAGGAGAGTAATAAACAGATTTAGTTGTGACGACGATGGATTTGGGTGTCCCTTGTGATAACGAAATGATTTGTCCTTCTTGTTTTTGAAGAAACTCTTCTACAACAGAAGACGACCTCATTTTGTAATCAACAATTGCGACAATCTCTCGTGTAGAAACAACACAATCATCACCTAAATGAATATACAAGACCCACACCTCATTTATCAGTCAATTACTTTTCCACTGGCTACTCTGAAAATTTCCGCTTCTTTCAAGGTGGCGTGATCGATACCTTCAACACTTGTTGTGGTGACGAAGGTCTGTACACGTCCCTGAATGGTATGGAGCAAATGAGACTGTCTGTAATCATCAAGTTCAGATAAAACATCATCGAGTAGAAGAATGGGATATTCTCCGATTTCTTCGTGTATCAAGTCGATTTCTGCCAGCTTTAGTGAAAGAGCTGTTGTTCTTTGCTGCCCTTGAGAGCCATATGTCTGAACATCCCGACCATTCACAAAGAAAAGAAGGTCATCTCTGTGAGGCCCCCACAGCGTCACTCCTCGGTCTATTTCTCTGTCTCTTAGTTTCTGAAACGATTCTTCATAGCTATTCTTTATTTTCGACAAGTCTGACGCTTCTGATACCTCTATCGCCGTGTGGTATTGGAGCGTGAGTGTTTCCAGCTCTCTAGAAATACCCAAATGCAACGGCTGTGCCCATTTTTCGAGCTGTTTCGTAAAAGTCAGTCGTCTTTTGACAACCTTCGCTGCCGCATCAATCAACTGCTCTGTTAAAACCTCCAGCATCGCTTGATCCGTTTGCTTTCTAGTCTGCAATTGTTTCAAGTAGTGATTCCGCTGAGAGAGAATTTTTTGATAGAGCGATAAATCATGCAAGTAGACAGCAGAAACTTGTCCAATCTCCATATCGAGGAATCTTCTGCGGATTTGCGGGCTGCCCTTTACAAGACTTAAGTCCTCTGGTGCAAACATGATGGTGTTTAGCGCACCAACATAATGACTGAGCTTCTGTTGTTCAATGTGATTGACCTTGCCCTTTTTCCCTTTTTTTGAGATCACGAGCTGCATTGGGAGTGGACCATTTTTTTTGATGACTCTACCTTCTATTTTAGCATAGTCTTGGTCCCATCGGATAAGTTCTTTATCATTTGACGTACGATGCGACTTTGCCATCGACAATACATAGATCGCTTCCATCAAGTTCGTTTTACCTTGGGCATTCTCACCGATCATGACATTCACCTTGTTGTCGAATTGAAGCTCGGTGTGTTCATAGTTTCGGTATGAAGTTAACGCCAGACTTTGAATGTACATGTATTGTCACCCGTTTCTAATTCACAACTTGAAATGTGCCATAACCTTCTATCTCGACAACATCTCCTGGGTATAGTTTGCGTCCCCGTCTATTATCTGGCTCTTGATTAATGAACACCTCATGTTCACTTAAAAACCATTTCGCCATACCGCCAGATTGGATGACTTCGGCTAATTTCAAAAATTGCCCTAATGTAATCATTTCTTTCTCAATGGTTATAGGATTAGGCATTGTATCGACCTCTTTCAATATCACTAATATCTAATTGTACTAAAAAACAAGACAAGAAGGAAAGGGGGAAAGCGAACTGGGATGAAAGAAAGCATGGTAAACGAGAAGAAAAGCTGCTGTGCACTCACACAGCAGCTATTTTAGATTGAATTAATATGTTCTGACTGGAAGAATCAACTGCAAGATTGAATCATCATTTGGCGTACGCAAGAGAAACGGTCTCATGGCACCAGTAAAGCTTACATGAATTTCTGTTCCCTCTAATACTTTTAACGCATCTAGCATATATTTTGGACTAAAGGAGATTTTGAGGTCCTCTCCTTTAATGTCATCTGCTTGAACCGTTTCGACTACTTTACCGATTTCAGGTGAATTAGAAGAAATCTCAAGGCTTTGTTCAGGATCAGCTGACAACTTTACGACATTATTGCGTCCTTCTCTTGCCAAAAGTGATGCACGATCAATGGCTTGAAGGAATTCCTTTGTGTTGACCACGACATCCGTTTTACTTTCCTGCGGGATCAGGCGAGCTGTATCTGGATAATTACCATCCAGCAATCTTGAGAAGAACAACACGTTTTGCGCTTTAAAGAGAACTTGTGTTTCTGTAATCACGATGCTCACTAGATCTTGTCCATCATCAAGGATTCTACTTAGCTCTGTTAAACTTTTCCCTGGAATGACGACATTGTATGAGCTTTCCTCGTCAATATCCAACTTCGCTTTTCTTAAAGCAAGACGGTGGCTATCCGTCGCTGTGCATATTAATTCACCTTTTTCCACCTTCCAGTTTACACCTGTCAAGATAGGTCGTGTTTCTGAGGTGGACACTGCAAAAACAGTTTGACGAATTAAGTTTTTTAGCAGATCTGTCGGAATTTGAAATGCATGATGCTCTTCAATTTGCGGAAGATGCGGATATTCTTCAGCATCTAAACCATTTAAGTTAAATTCCGCTGAACCAGAACGGATGATGGTGAGGTGATTTTGTTCTACTTCAATTTCGACTGTAGCCATAGGCAATTTCTTCACAATTTCACTAAAGAAGCGAGCCTGAAGCACAATACTCCCTGGACGATCAATCGTGATTACTTCTAAATCTCCGTCTCTTTGAGGAATAAAGGATTCAATTGAGATATCAGAGTCGCTTCCTGTGAGAGAAACCCCCTCATCAGATGCAACAATTTTTATCCCTGTCAAAATAGGTATCGTTGTTCTAGAGGATACGGCCTTTAATACATCTTGGACACTTTCGACAAGACGATCTTTTTGAATCGTGAATTTCATAGTGGTCCTCCTAAATTTTCTTAATGACATGTATATATATTTTATTAATAAAAATCGTAGAAGTAATAGTAGGGCTTGTGAATATGTGGATAAGTCAGTGAAAAGAAAGGAAAGACAGCCTATCCACATGTGGACAGACTGTGTATGACTATGCTCTAGTTATTCACATTTTCCCGTACTTATTATATCAGCTAGGTTATTTTAATTGTTCTTTTATTTCTTTCACATGCTGCTGAAGCTGTTCATCTTCAACGATTAATTTCGAAATCTTCTCATGAGCATGAATGACAGTCGTATGATCACGACCTCCAAATTCTTCCCCTATTTTAGGCAGAGAGGAATCGGTCATTTCCCTAGAGAGATACATGGCAATTTGTCTTGGATAAGCAACTGACTTCGTACGTTTCTTCGCTTTGAAATCCTCTAATCGAATATTAAATTGCTGCCCTACAATTCTTTGAATATCTTTAATTGTAATGACCCTTGGCTTCGACGAAGGAATGATGTCCTTTAACGCCTCAGCTGCTAGATCCGCATTGATGTCTTTATTAATTAAAGAAGAGTAAGCCACGACACGAATCAAAGCACCCTCCAGTTCACGAATATTGCTGTCGATTTGATTGGCAATATAGAGCATAACTTCATTCGGAATGTCTAATCCCTCTGCTTTTGCCTTTTTTCGTAAAATCGCAATACGCGTTTCTAAATCTGGCGGGGTAATGTCTGTGATTAGGCCCCATTCGAATCGAGAGCGTAATCTGTCTTCAAGTGTCGGAATTTCTTTCGGCGGCCGGTCACTAGAAATGACGATTTGCTTACTTTCTTCGTGAAGTGTGTTGAATGTATGGAAAAACTCTTCTTGTGTTTGTTCTTTTCCTGCTAAAAATTGAATATCATCTATCAAAAGCACATCGACATTCCGATAGCGATTACGGAAATCGACAGCTTTGTTGTCTCGGATTGAGTTGATAAATTCATTTGTAAATTTTTCAGATGATAGATAGACCACTTTGGCTGATGGATTATGGTCGATGACATAATGACCAATCGCATGCATTAAGTGAGTCTTTCCTAAACCCACGCCCCCATAAATAAAGAGCGGATTATATGCTTTTGCTGGTGCTTCCGCAACTGCAAGTGAAGCAGCATGCGCAAATCGGTTGCCTGAACCAATAACAAAAGTATCAAATGTATATTTTGGATTCAGCATATTTTGTGGAATATCGACGGGATCTTCTTTAGACATTTTCTTAATTGGAGACTTTGGCATAGCTTCCACTTCATCCTGATTTTGAGGAATAATAAATTTAATGCTGAGCTCTTCACCTGTCAGTTCGTAGATGGTATCAGCAATTAAGTGAAGATATCTTGATTCCAACCAATCTCTAGCAAATTCATTAGGTGCCGTAATTGTGAGCGTATCACCTTGAAGAGAATGGGCTTTTGTCGATTTCATCCATGTCTCAAAACTGGGTTTGCTCAGCTTTGTCTCTATTTTTTGAAGTGCTTTATTCCACAGATCCAAAATATTTTCCAT